>NZ_CP091139.2 GCF_021582895.2 Microbacterium elymi | reverse complement strand
AGGGCGGGGCCTTTCCCGGTGCGGGCTCAGACGAGCGAGCGCAGCACGTACTGCAGGATCCCGCCGTTGCGGTAGTAGTCGGCCTCACCGGGCGTGTCGATGCGGACGTCGGCGTCGAACGAGATCGGCGCCTTGTCCGAGCCATCCGTCGGCGTGGCCACGACGTGCACGGTCTTGGGGATCGTGCCGTCGTTGAGCTGGGTGATCCCGGTGAACGCGAACGACTCGGTGCCGTCCAGGCCGAGGCTGTCGGCGCTCTGGCCGGCCGGGAACTGCAGCGGGATCACGCCCATGCCGATCAGGTTCGACCGGTGGATGCGCTCGAAGCTCTCGGCGATGACCGCGCGCACACCCAGCAGGGTCGTGCCCTTGGCCGCCCAGTCGCGGGACGAGCCCGACCCGTACTCCTTGCCGGCCAGCACGACCAGCGGGATGCCGGCGGCCTGGTAGTTCTCGGACGCGTCGTAGATGAACGCCTGCGGGCCGCCGTCCTGCGTGAAGTCGCGGGTGTACCCGCCCTCCACGCCGTCCAGCAGCTGGTTGCGCAAGCCGGATGTTCGCGAACGTGCCGCGGATCATCACCTCGTGATTGCCGCGGCGCGAGCCGTAGGAGTTGAAGTCCTTGCGGTCCACTCCGTGCGCGCTCAGGTACTGACCGGCCGGGCTGTCGGCCTTGATCGAACCGGCCGGCGAGATGTGGTCGGTGGTGACCGAGTCGCCGAGCTTGGCGAGCACCCGGGCGCCGCTGATGTCCTGCACCGGCTCGGGCTGGGCGGTCATCCCCTCGAAGTACGGGGGCTTGCGCACGTAGGTCGAGGAGTCCTCCCACTCGAACACGGCGCCGGTCGGCGTCGGCAGCGACCGCCAGCGGTCGTCGCCGTCGAAGACCGACGAGTACTCGCGGTCGAACATGTCGGTCGAGATCGACGAGTCGATCGTCGACTGCACCTCCGCGGCATCCGGCCAGATGTCCTTCAGGAACACGTCGTTGCCGTCCGTGTCGCTGCCCAGCGCGTCCACGTCGAAGTCGAAGTTCATCGACCCGGCCAGAGCGTACGCGATCACCAGGGGCGGCGAGGCGAGGTAGTTCATCTTCACGTCCGGGTTGATCCGGCCCTCGAAGTTGCGGTTGCCCGACAGCACTGCGGTCACCGCCAGATCGCTCTCGTTGACGGCGGCCGAGATCTCCTCGATCAGCGGCCCGGAGTTGCCGATGCAGGTGGTGCAAGCCGTAGCCGACCGTGTAGAACCCCAAGGTTTCGAGGTCTTCGGTCAGTCCGGACTTGTTGTAGTACTCGGTGACCACCTTCGATCCCGGGGCCAGCGTGGTCTTCACCCACGGCTTGACCTTCAGGCCGCGGCGGGCCGCGTTGCGGGCGAGCAGGCCGGCCGCGAGCATCACCGACGGGTTCGAGGTGTTCGTGCAGGACGTGATCGCCGCGATCGTGACCGCACCGTGGTCGATCGTGAACTCCTCGCCATCGGCCAGCGTCACCGGCGTGGGCTTGGATGCCGTGGCCGGGGCGTGCGAGTGGTGCGAGTGGTGATGGTGGCTGGATGCCGACTCCGGCGTGTTCGAGGGCGGGTCGGAGGCGGGGAACGACTCCGCCACCTCGAGGTCGACCAGATCGTGCTCGGCATCCGCGTAGTTGAGCAGGTCCTTCTCGAACCGCTGCTTGGACTCGCTGAGCAGGATCCGGTCCTGGGGCCGCTTCGGGCCGGCGATCGAGGGGACCACGGTCGACAGGTCCAGCTCGAGGTACTCGCTGAACACCGGCTCGACGGCCGGGTCGTGCCAGAGGGTCTGCTCCTTCGAGTACGCCTCGACGAGGGCGACCTGGTCGGCGCTTGCGGCCGGTCAGCCGCAGGTAGTCGAGGGTGACGTCGTCGATCGGGAAGATCGCGGCGGTCGAGCCGAACTCGGGGCTCATGTTGCCGATCGTGGCGCGGTTGGCCAGCGGCACGGAAGCCACGCCCTCGCCGTAGAACTCCACGAACTTGCCGACCACGCCGTGCTTGCGCAGCATGTCGGTGATCGTGAGCACGACGTCGGTGGCGGTCACGCCGGCCGGGATCTCGCCGCTGAGCTTGAAGCCGACCACGCGCGGGATGAGCATCGACACGGGCTGGCCCAGCATCGCCGCCTCGGCCTCGATGCCGCCGACGCCCCAGCCCAGCACACCCAGGCCGTTGACCATCGTGGTGTGCGAGTCGGTGCCGACGAGGGTGTCGGGGTAGGCGCGCAGGATGCCGTCGACCTCGCGCGTGAACGTCACGCGCGCCAAGTACTCGATGTTGACCTGGTGGACGATGCCGGTCCCCGGGGGCACGACCTTGAAGTCGTCGAATGCGGTCTGGCCCCAGCGCAGGAACTGGTAGCGCTCGCCGTTGCGCTGGTACTCGATCTCGACATTGCGCTCGAACGCGTCCGGCGTGCCGAACAGGTCGGCGATCACGGAGTGGTCGATGACCAGCTCGGCGGGCGAGAGCGGGTTGATCTTCGTGGGGTCTCCCCGAGATCGGCCATCGCCTCGCGCATCGTGGCGAGATCGACGATGCAGGGCACGCCGGTGAAGTCCTGCATCACCACGCGGGCGGGGGTGAACTGGATCTCGGTGCTCGGCTCGGCCGCGGCATCCCATGAGCCCAGGGCCTGGATCTGCTCCTTGGTGACGTTCGCGCCGTCCTCGGTGCGCAGAAGGTTCTCCAGGAGCACCTTGAGACTGAACGGGAGCTTCTCGACGCCGGGGACGGCATCGATGCGGAAGATCTCGTAGTCGGTGCTCCCGACCGTCAGGGTGCTCTTGGCACCGAAGCTGTCAACAGTGGACACGTCTCGTCTCCTTCGTCGGCGGCGGGTATGCGGACGATCGCCCGCGATCCCTTCTTCCTATTTATCTTGACGTCAAGATAAATGTATCACTCGTCGTGCGCGCCGCCGGCCTCGGACGCGCCGTCCGCCGGCTTCGGATACAGTCCGCGCACGGCCAGCCAGGTCACCGCCACCATGGGGGCGAACAGCGGCAGTCCCATGGCGATCTTCAGCGTGCCGAGGGCGGTCACCTGCTCGGTGAGGAACAGCGGCAGCTCGACGGCGAGTCGCGCGGCGAACAGCGCGGCCCACGCGATCGTGAGCCAGAAGAAGGCGCGGCGCTTGCGCCGGTCGGCACGCCAGCGGGTGCCGTCGTTCATGAGCCAGCCGACGGCCAGACCGATCAGCGGCCAGCCGACGAGCGCCGAGATGAGCATCGCGCTGCCGTACAGCCCGTTCGTGATCAGCCCGAACACGAAGTTGTCGGCGGCGCGGCCGGTCCACAGTGCCAGCGCCGCGGCCGCGGCCGTGGCGATCAGACCGCCCACCGCTGCGGACGCGCTCGATCGCGTGATCAGCCGCACGAGGGTGAACACGACGGCCAGGCCCACGGACAGTCCGGCGGCCAGCCACAGGTCGCCCTTCTGCGTCGCCTGGTCGACGGTGATCGTCCACACCACGACGAAGACGAGCGTGGGCAGCACCGACTCGAGGATGCCCCGCCATCCGCCGATCGCATGCCAGACCAGGTGTCCGGTGCTCGTCGACTGGTTCGGGTCCAGGCCGGCCCGGCGGGCGGCGCCGCCGAGGGCGGCACCGAGCAGGTCGGATGTCGCGGGCTGTTCGTCCTGCGGATCGGTCACGCCGCCCCCGGGGTGGAGGGCATCTTCAACGGGATGAGGTCGCGCGGGGGCATGGGCGAACCGCCGCGGACCACGACGATCGAGCGGAAGAGATCCTCGAGCTTGGCCGCGGCATCGATGTCGGCCGTCGCCGCGCCGCCGATCACACCGCGCAGGAACCATCGCGGGCCGTCCACGCCGATGAAGCGGGCCAGGCGCCGGCCGGCCGCACCGTCGGTGCCCACCACGGGCACCTCGGCCAGCAGCTCGGCCCCCAGGGGGCCCTCACGCTCCTCCACGCGGCCGCCCTGCTGGCGCACCTGCTGGCGGATCTGATCGCGCGTCTCGTCCCACAGACCGGTCGACCGGGGAGCCGCGAACGGCTGCACCTGCAGCGTCGAGTCGGCATAGTCCAGGCCCACCGCGACGATGCGCTGCGACTGCTCCTCGACCTCGAGTCGCAGGTTCAGCCCCTCACGCGGCAGGATCTTGATCCCGCCGAGATCGATGTAGGGGCGGACCGGGTTGGCCTCGGAGTCGTCGAACGGGCCGACCGCCGAGCGGTCGCCCGGGGCGGACTTGTGAGGACCCGCGTCGGGGGTCGCATCGGTCATCAGGAGTTCCTCGTCTCGTTCTGGTAGCCCGTGGAGCCGAATCCGCCTTCGCCGCGCACGCTGTCGGGCAGCGTGTCGACGGGGACGAACCGGGCGCGCGAGACCGGCATGACGATCAGCTTGCGCGATCCGGTCGCCCGCCGCGATGTCGTACGGCTCGCGCGCGTCGGTGTTCAGCAGCGTGACCTTCAGCTCGCCCCGGTAGCCGGCGTCCACCGTTCCCGGTGCGTTCACGATCGTGATGCCGTGCTTGGTGGCCAGTCCGCTGCGCGGCACCACGAAGGCCACATGTCCGTCGGGCAGCGCGATCCGCACCCCGGTGCCCACCAGCGCCCGCTCGCCGGGGCCGAGGCGGAGCGCCTCGGTCGATACCAGATCGGCGCCCGCATCGCCGGGATGTGCGTACGCTGGGAGCACGGGCGCGATAATGGGGACGTCCACGGTTTCGGTCACTCCACGAGGGTAATGCAGAAGACATCAGCCGGTATCACGCACGCTGCCGGGACGACGTACCGCGAGCGACTCACCCCTTCACTGTGGGTGATCGTGTCCGCCGCGGTCGCCGCGCCGATGGCGACGATGGTGTTCGTCCCGTTCGACCAGACGCTGGCGCTCGTGATCGGCATCCTGGTCGCGGTCGCGATCATCGCCGCCCTGCTGACGGCCGCGCCGGTCGTCGAGGTGCGGGACGGGCTGCTGCGCGCCGGACGCGCCCGCATCCCGGTCGAGATGCTCGGCGAGGTGACCTGGTTCACCGGACCCGAGGCGCGCGAACTGCGCGGACCCGGTCTGCCGCGCGGGGCGTGGCACCTGATTCGCGGCGGGATCGACGGAGCGATCCGGGTCGGCGTGATCGACCCCGACGATCCCACCCCGTCCTGGGTGGTGTCCTCGCGCACGCCCGACCGGCTGGCCGCCGCGGTCCGCCGCGCGCAGGCGCGCGCCGCCGACCGCGGCTGAGCAGCCGTCAGGCCGCGCAGTCGATGCAGATCGGCCCGGCGTTGTCCTCGTGGTCCAGCTGGGAGCGGTGCTTCACCAGGAAGCAGCTCATGCACGTGAACTCGTCCTCCTGCGGCGGCAGCACGACGACGTCCAGCTCGAGGTCGGACAAGTCCGCGCCCGGGAGTTCGAAGCCCGAGGGGTTGTCGGAATCCTCGACGTCGACCGATCCGGACAGCTTGTCCGGTACCCGCTCTTTCAGGGCCTCGATCGACTCGCTGTCGTCCTCGTTCTTGCGCGGTGCGTCGTAATCGGTGGCCATTCCCTCAGGTCTCTACTTTCCCCATTGTGTGGTGCCGCTGCCCGATCGGGGCGGCGACAGTTTGCACGACGTCGGCGCATTTCGCAAATGCGGGGTTGCGAGATCCGCTTCACACTCGTGATCGTGCCGTGAAACAGGCGGCGCGCCCGCGATATTCCCGCCGTGCGCGCCCGCGCATGCGAACATGGGCCCACACCCGCAGATGGAAAGGCGCGGTTCGCATGGAACAGCTGAGAGTCATCGGATCAGAAGACGACGCGCTCGTGCTCGCGACCGAATCCGGGCAGCGCTTCACGCTCGTCGTGGATGACGTTCTGCGCGCCGAGCTCAAGCGCTCCCACCGGCACAGCGAGCGCACCGAGCCGCGTGGCGCCCGCCCCAGTCCACGCGATATCCAGGCGCGCGTGCGCGCGGGGATGTCGGCGGCCGAGGTCGCCGAGGCGCTGGACGTCACCGTCGAGGATGTCGCCCGCTACGAGGCTCCGGTGCTCGCCGAGCGGGAGCACATGGTCGGCCAGGCGCTGGCGGTGCCGGTGCTGGTGGCCGGCGACCTCGACGACGCCACGCCGACGTTCGGCGGGGCCGTGCGGGCGAAGCTCGCCGAGGCGGACGCCACCGGTGAACGCTGGACCAGCTGGAAGGAGCTCACCGGCTGGGTGCTCAAGCTCGAGTTCACCGCCTCCGGGGTGGACCATGATGCCCGGTGGGGCTTCGACCCGCGGCGCAGCACGCTGTCGCCGCTGAACGCCGACGCCACCCAGCTCTCGCGTCAGGGCTCGCTGCCGGACGGCCTGATCCCGCGGCTGCGGGCGCTGGACACGCCCGAGCCGAAGGACGACTCCCGGTTCGACAGCGGCGCATTCGGCCCGCGTCGACTCCGGCCCGACACCGACGCGGCGGCGGGCGCCGAAAGTGCGGCCTCCCCCGCGGCCCAGGATGCCGCGATCAACCGCGCACCGGAGCAGTCGCAGACCTCCAGCGAGACCGCCGACCTGCTCGAAGCCCTGCGCCGGCGCCGCGGACAGCGGGCGCCCCTGCCCGTGGACGAGGACGACACGTCCTCTGCACCGGCGCCGACGCCGTCTCCGCAGCCGGTGGCGCTATTCGACGCCTTCGAAGCGGGCTACGACGGCAGTGAGGACTCCTCCGGCGAGGACGAGCCGACCGCCGGCGATCGCACTGAGGCATCCGTCGGCGACGGACGCCGCAAGGGCCGCCCCGCGATGCCGTCGTGGGACGAGATCGTGTTCGGCGCACGTACCGAGGACAGCTGATCCGGCATCACGAGCGGGCGAACGCGCCCAGTCGGACCAGCGGCACGGTGCGTTCCTGGTCGGTCATCGAGCCGTGCTGGCCGATCATCCGCTTGCGGCTTCTTGTCCGGCTCGCGGTCGTCGTAGTAGGCCACGCCAGCGCGGGCGGCCACGAGCACGTCGCCGATCCGCGGCCGGACGGCCGGGTCGACATCTCCGAACAGGCCGGCCGCGATCGCCTCGTCCCGGGTGAGCACCCAGGACCGCGCTCCTTCGGCCTCCTGCCACCGGTCCCGCACGGCCGTCGCACGCCCGGGCTCGGCGTGCAGGTGCAGCATCCGCGGCTCACCGGCCACGTGCCGGACGTCGTCGGCGAGATCGTCGCCGACCCCGAACAGCACCTGGCGATGACGCGGCACGTCGACCATGCCGTGATCGGCGGTGATCACCGCCCCCGCACCCGCCGGCAGGGCCGCGCCGAGGGCCCGGGCCGCGGCATCCACCTGCTCGAGCGCCGCCAACCACTCCTCGGACTCCCAGCCGTGCTTGTGCCCTGTCGCATCCAGACTCGACGTGTACACGTAGATCAGCGCACCGGGGTGGCGCCCGGCCAGGTCGGCGGCGAGCTGGACCCGCTCCAGTACGGTCGGCGCCGGGAACATCTGCCCTCCGCGCAGCGTGGCCTCGGTGAACCCCGAGCCGACGAACGCCGGCTTGGAGACGACGAAGCAGGGCCGGCCGGCGGCCGCCTCCCGCGCGAGGATGGGCTCGGCGCGCTGCCAGTGCAGCGGATCGATGTGGCCGTCCTCCCAGCCCTTGAGCTGGTTGACCACGCGGTCGTGCTCCGGGTCGTGGACGCGATACCCGACGATGCCGTGCTGCCCGGGTCGACGCCGGTCAGCAGACTGGTCAGGGCCGCCGCGGTGGTCGAGGGGAAGACGGTGCGGGCAACGTCACGGCGGGAGCGCACGGTGCTGAGGAAGCGGGCGTGGCCGGCCCGCGCCGACAGGTTGTGCGCGCCCAGCCCGTCCACGACGAACACGATCGCGCTGGAAGCCGGCGCGAACCACTCCGAGCGTCCGTCCAGTGCCGCCAGCAGCTCTGGCACGACGTCGGTGAGGCTCCGGGCACCCGGCGAGTCGGCCGGTAGGCTGATGGTCATCGGGGCCAGTCTCGCATACGGTGTGCGGCTGTGTCCGTCCCGCGAGACCCGGAAGAAGCATGCCTGCCAAGACCCCGCCGCCGACCCCTGCCGCCGAGCGCATCGAGGACGTCGACGTCTCAGCGGAGATGCAGGGGTCGTACCTCGAGTACGCCTACTCGGTGATCTACTCCCGCGCCCTGCCGGATGCGCGCGACGGCCTCAAGCCCGTGCAGCGGCGGATCCTGTTCCAGATGGCCGAGATGGGCCTGCGCCCCGACCGGGGGCACGTGAAGAGCGCCCGGGTCGTCGGCGAGGTGATGGGCAAGCTCCACCCGCACGGCGACACCGCGATCTACGACGCGCTGGTCCGGCTCGCCCAGCCGTTCACGCTGCGCGTGCCGCTGGTGGACGGACACGGCAACTTCGGCTCGCTCGATGACGGTCCGGCGGCCGCCCGATACACCGAGGCACGACTGGCGCCCCCGGCTCTGGCGCTGACGGAGAGCCTGGACGAGGACGTCGTCGACTTCATCCCCAACTACGACGGCCAGTTCCAGCAGCCCGAGGTGCTGCCTGCCGCGTTCCCGAACCTGCTCGTGAACGGGGCATCCGGCATCGCCGTGGGCATGGCCACCAACATGGCCCCGCACAACCTGATCGAGGTGATCTCGGCGGCCGTGCACCTGCTGGAGAACCCGGATGCCACGGTCGAGGAGCTGATGGAGTTCGTGCCCGGCCCGGACCTGCCCGGCGGCGGCATCATCACCGGCGTGGACGGCATCAAAGAGGCCTACCAGACCGGTCGCGGCAGCTTCCGCACCCGAGCGAAGGTCTCGGTCGAGTCGATCGGCCCGCGCAAGACCGGCCTGGTGGTCACCGAGCTGCCGTATCTGGTGGGTCCGGAGCGGGTGACCGAGAAGGTCAAGGATGCCGTCACCGCGAAGAAGCTGATGGGCATCGCGGACATCAACGACTACACCGATCGGCACCGCGGCCTGCAGCTGGTCATCACCGTGAAGACCGGGTTCGACCCGCACGCCGTACTGGAGCACCTGTACCGGCTCACGCCCCTGGAGGAGTCGTTCTCGATCAACAACGTCGCCCTGGTCGACGGGCAGCCGCAGACGCTCGGACTGCGCGAGATGCTCCGGGTGTACCTGGACCACCGCATCCGCGTCGTGACGCGGCGCAGCGAGTACCGGCTGGCACGGCGTCGCGATCGGCTGCACCTGGTTGAAGGCCTGCTGATCGCGATCCTCGACATCGACGAGGTCATCCAGGTGATCCGCGGATCCGACGACAGCGAGCAGGCCCGGACCCGGCTTGCGCTCGGTGTTCGACCTGTCCGAGCTGCAGGCGGAGTACATCCTCGAGCTTGCGTCTGCGTCGCCTGACGAAGTTCTCCCGGATCGAGCTGGAGGCCGAGCGCGATCAGCTCAACGCCGAGATCGAGGAGCTGGTCCGGCTGCTCGGCGACGAGGTGCTGCTGCGCCGACAGGTGGCCACCGAGCTGGATGCCGCCGCCGAGGCGTACGGCACGCCCCGGCGCACGCTGCTGCTGGATGGCGGTCCCATCCGCCCGCGCAGCGCCAAGCCGTCCACCGCCGACCTGCAGATCGCGGACACGCCGTGCCGTGTGTTCCTCTCCGCCACCGGGCGGATGGTGCGGGCGGACCTGTTCGAGGGCGCGGGCATCGTGACGCCCGCGCGCCGGTCGAAGCACGATGCGATCCGCGCGAGCGTGGACGTCACCACCCGTGGCGAGCTGGGAGCGGTCACCACCGCGGGACGGCTCGTCCGCTTCTCCCCGTGGATCTGCCGTCCGTCCCGGGCAACTCGGTGCAGCTGGCGGCCGGAACCCGCGTCGACCAGTACCTGGCCCTGGCCAAGGACGAGCACGTCGTCTCGATCGTCCCGCTCGTCGACGAGCCCGTGATCGCGCTGGGCACGGCCCTGGGCGTGGTCAAGCGGGTCGCCGCCGGCGAGATCGCGAACAAGCCCGAGGTCGACGTCATCGCGCTCAAGCCCGGCGATGCCGTCGTCGGCGCCGTTCCGGCCCCCGACGACGCCGAACTCGTGTTCGTGACGTCCGATGCGCAGCTGCTGCGGTTCTCCGCGGCATCCGTGCGTCCCCAGGGCCGCGGCGCGGGCGGCATGGCGGGGATGCGCGTCTCCGCCGGCGAGCGCGTCGTGTTCTTCGGCACGGTTCCGGCAGATGCCGGGGCGGCCGTGGTGGTGACCGTCGCCGGCTCGAGCCAGGCGCTGGCCGGCGCCGATCCCGGCTCGGCCAAGGTGTCGGACTTCGGCGAGATCCCGGCCAAGGGCCGCGGGACCGGGGGCGTGCGGGTGCACCGGTTCCTGAAGGGCGAGGACGGTCTGCGGCTGGCCTGGGTCGGCGAGTCGGCCCGTGCCGTCGGCACCGACGGCGGGGTGCGCCCGCTGCCCGCGGACGGCGCGAAGCGGGATGCCTCGGGTCAGCCGCTGGACGCGGTCATCGGCGCCCTCGGCACCGCGGTGCGCTGACGCCCACCGAACGCGGGTATGTGATCGAGCCGTGTGCGTGCTGCCCCTGCTCGCGGCCGGCGCGGCGATCATTCTGGCGGGCTCGGCGGCTACGCGTCGATCCGCTCGCGGACCAGGCGGTGGCTCGACTCCACGATGAATGACCGACGCGGCGCGACCTCGCTGCCCATCAGCATCTCGAAGACCGCGGAGGCCCCCTCGGCATCCTCCACCCCCACCCGGCGCAGCGTGCGCCCGCCGGGATCCATGGTGGTCGTGGCGAGCTGGTCGGCGTCCATCTCACCCAGGCCCTTGTAGCGCTTGCACCGGCTCCTGCCAGCGCCGTCCGGACTTGGTCAGTCGCGCGAGCAGCGTGTCCGAGCTCCTGCTCGCTATAGGTGTACATCGTCTCGTTCGGCTTGGACCCGGGGTTGATCGCGATGACCCGGTGCAGCGGCGGCACCGCGGCGAACACGCGCCCGTCCTCGATGAGGGGGCGCATGTAGCGGAAGAACAGCGTGAGCAGGCAGGGTGCGGATGTGCGCGCCGTCGACGTCGGCATCGCTCATCATGATGATCTTGCCGTAGCGGGCCGCGCTCAGGTCGAACGATCGTCCGGACCCCGCGCCCACCGACTGGATGATCGCGGCGCACTCGGCGTTCGAGAGCATGTCGCCGATCGACGCCTTCTGCACGTTGAGGATCTTGCCGCGGATCGGCAGCAGGGCCTGGTGCTCGCTGTTGCGGGCCAGCTTGGCCGTGCCCAGCGCCGAATCGCCCTCGACGATGAACAGCTCCGAGATCCCGACCTCGTTCGAGCGGCAGTCCACGAGCTTCACCGGAAGCGAGGAGGACTCCAGTGCGGTCTTGCGACGCTGGGTCTCTTTGTGCGCGCGCGCCGAGATGCGCGCCTTCATCTCCGCGACGATCTTGTCCAGGCAGCTGCCGAGGACTGCACCTTGTCGTCGCGCTTGGACGAGGTCAGCTGCGCGGTCAGCTGCGCGTTCACGACGTTGGAGACGATCTGGCGGACCGCCGGCGTGCCCAGCACCTCTTTCGTCTGCCCTTCGAACTGGGGCTCGGGCAACCGGACCGTCAGCACGACGGTGAGCCCGGCGAGCATGTCGTCCTTCTCGATCTTGTCGTTGCCGACCTTGAGCTTGCGGGAGTTCTGCTCGATCTGCGCGCGGATGGCCTTCATCAGGCCCTGTTCGAACCCCTGCTGGTGCGTGCCGCCCTTGGGCGTCGCGATGATGTTCACGAACGAGCGCAGCGTGGTGTCGTACCCGGTGCCCCAGCGCGCGGCGATGTCGACATCGCAGCGTCGCTCGACCTCGGTGGGCACCATCGCCCCGGTCGGCTCGAGCACCGGCACCGTCTCGGTGAACGTCCCGGAGCCGGTGAGCCGCCACGTGTCGGTGACCGGCGCGTCCGGCGCCAGGTACTCGGCGAACTCCGAGATGCCGCCGTCGAACCGGAACATCGATTCGATCGGCTCGAAGCCCTCGGCGGTCTCGCGCTCGTCCCGGATCACCATCTCCAGGCCCGGCACCAGGAACGCGGTCTGCCGCATCCGCTGCTCCAGCTCGGTGAAGCCGAACGTCGAGTCGCGCGTGAAGATCTGCGGATCCGCCCAGTAGCGGATGCGGGTGCCGGTCAGGCCCTTGGCGACCCGGCCGATCGAGCCCAGCTTGCTCGCTTTGTCGAACGGCGTGAACGGCGCGTCCGGACCGTCCCCGGCGAAGGTGCCCGGCTCGCCCCGCCGGAACGACATCGCCCAGGTCTTGCCCTCGCGGTCGACCTCGACATCCAGTCGCGCCGACAGGGCGTTCACGACCGACGCGCCCACGCCGTGCAGACCGCCCGACGCGGCGTACGAGCCGGTGCCGAACTTGCCGCCGGCGTGCAGCTTGGTGAACACCACCTCGACCCCGGACAACCCGGTCCGCGGCTCGATGTCGACTGGGATTCCGCGGGCGCGGTCGCGCACCTCGACGCTGCCGTCGGCATACAGGACGACCTCGATCCGGGTGCCGAAGCCGCCGAGCGCCTCGTCCACCGAGTTGTCGATGATCTCCCAGAGGCAGTGCATCAGACCGCGGGAGTCGGTCGATCCGACGTACATCCCGGGACGCTTGCGCACCGCTTCCAGGCCCTCGAGCACCTGCAGATGATGGGCGGAGTACTCAGCGGTCACAATCCTCAAGGTTATCCCGTGGGAGCGGCTCTCCCGCGAAGAGACACGGCCCGGCCCGCCTGCGCTACGCGCTGAGCGAAACCCGCCCGGTTCCGGGCATCGCCCCAGGCCGCCCGTGGTTGTATTTCATGAACGGACCGCGATCAGCACGAGGAGGCAGACCATGAGCACACTCACGACACCCGAAGAGCAGAGCCTCGTCGACTACCGTCTGACCGCGATGGATCGGTGCGACGCCTGCGGCGCCCAGGCCTACATCTCCGCGGAGGTCAACGGCAGCGAGCTGCTGTTCTGCGCCCACCACGGTCGCAAGTACGAGGCGAAGCTCGCGAGCGTCGCCACCTCGTGGCACGACGAGACGGCCCGTCTCGACGAGGGCTGATCCGACCTCAGTCGACCGACCGGTAGTGCCGGGGAAGTCGCGGCGACACCCGCAGGACGACCTCTTCGCCGATGGTGTCCAGCAGTTCGGCGATGTCGGTCGCCGAGCTCGGGCGCCGCCGCCGAACAGGGCGACGTCGTCGCCGACGGATGCCGCGTCCCAGCCGTCGACGGTGGATGACGTGGGTCCGATCTCGCGGAGCCGCCGACTCCCGGCGGGCGTCGCGACATCCAGCCGGTCCGCGAGCCGGGAGTCCAGACCGTCCAGGTATCCGATCCCGAGCGTCACGCTCTGCCGGTCCACCGCGATGACGGGCGCGATCAGGGTCGCGATCGGGCGGATGCCGAGATATGCGTCGTCGGGTCCGCCGGCGGGCCGGATGCCGTAGGCGAAGGCACCGATCCGCACCAGATCGAACCGGAACTCGGCGCGGGCGAACGCGGCCGCGCTGGCCGCGAGGTGCCGCAAGCGGGCGACCCCCGAACGCCGACGCCGCGTGCTCGAACGCCGCACGGGAGGCGTCGTCCTCGGCGTCCGACGCCTCGGCGATGTGGCTCCACACGCCTTCCACCCGGAGCAGGCCGCCGGCCTCGGCATCCCGTGCCGTTGCCACGGCGTCGGACCAGTCCTCCGGACGGATGCCGTTGCGGTGCAGTCCGGTGTCGGCCTTCAGATGCACGCGCACGGGTCGTCCCGCCGCGCGGCCGCCTGCGGCGGCCTGCCGCACCAGCTCTCGGTGCCCAGCCCCAGCTCGATGTCGGCACCGAGCGCGGCCTGGACATCCGCGTCGTCGTACACCGTCCAGGCGATGATGCGCGGGCCCGGGCCGGTCAGGCGTCGCACGTCGACCGCCGTGGCCACGTCGAATGTGCCGAACCAGCCGATCCCGGCATCCGCGGCCGCCTGCACGATCGGCGCGAGCCCATGCCCGTACGCGTCGTCCTTGACCACCAGGAGGTGCTCGGCCGGGGCGACGGTGCGCCGGATCGTGCGCAGATTCGCGACGAACGCCGCCAGGTCGATCTCGAGCCGGGCCGTCATCGCAGGTCCCGTCGCTGCGCGCGCGCCCCGACGAGGCTGACGATCTCAGCCGGGGTGAGGCCGGTCTCGTCCGTCCATTCCGCGAGGCTCGGCTCGTGGTCGGCGGGGTCGCCGAAGAACACGACCTCGTCCCCCGCGGAGGCATCGGTCTGATCCAGGGCGATCACGCACGCGTCCATGGCCACGCGCCCGATGATCCGTGCGAAGCCGTCGGCGACGCGCACGCGCGCATGGTTGCCGACCGCCCGTACGACGCCCTGCGCGTAGCCGCCGCAGACGAGCCCGATGATCATGTCGTCGTCGGCGCGGAAGGTGTAGCCGTACGACACGCCCTCCCCCGCTCGCAGCGCTTGGTGCTCAGCAGGCTGCCGCGCAGTGACATGACGGGCCGTGACATGACGGGCCGTGACATGACGGGCTGCGACATGACCGGCTGCGATGCGCCGGGCAGGCCCCACAGTGCGCGCGGGTCGGCGTCGGGCTCGGCGGTCGTGGTCACCAGCGCGTCCGGGAGGTCGGCGACCGCCGCCCGCTCCTCCTCGTCCACGCGCACGCGCAGGCCGGCCGCTGTCACCGTGACGGCGCAGGCGGCAAGGCCGTGGCCCCACGCATCGCGGCGCAGATCGGCGCACGATGCACCGGCCTCGCGCAGACCACGGGCGTTGCCATCCAGCGCCGGGTGCGAGATCACGGCGCGCACCGGAGCGGAGCGCGGTGCGGTCGGAGCGGTCATCGCGCTACCAGGTCATCACGGCTTCGTGCTCGGGACGAGATCCCGTGCGGATGCCGGTCGCGGTCACGCGCGTCTCATACAGCCCGGGGATCCAGTTGCCCTCGATCAGCAGCGGCCCGTCCGGACCGACCGCGACATCCCAGCCGACGTAGGGGACTTCCGGCACGACGCGGGCGGCCGCATCGATGAGCGCGACCACCTCGTCCCATCGCGGCACCCGGAAGTCGGGGATCGAGGCCCCGGAGTCGGGATGCACCGGGTAGAACGTGTTGCTCTTGCCCGAGTGGCCGATGCCCACCGCGCGGCCGTCGTGATCGAGCATGGTGAAGAAGCCGCCCCAGGTGAACTGATCGCTGACCGCACCGCGGCCGAACTTCTGCACGCGCGAGACGATGTGCACGTGGGTGCCGTCGAAGTACGACACCAGCCGGGTGGTGTTGACCGTTCCCGCGCAGTATGCCGCCAGGTACGGATGCTGGACGATGGCCTCTTCGACCAGGACCTGGCCCTTGGCCACCAGCTCGGCGTGGAACGACGGCCAGTCGGTGACATCCGCCGCCTGGTAGCGGAAGACGCCGTGGCCCTCGCGGCTGACCGGCTCCTTCGCGATGAGCACGGGATGCCGCGCGGCGAACTCGGCGAGCTGGTCCGGGCCGGCCTCTTCCAGATCGAGCCACTCCCGGCCGGTGAACTCCGCGAACCGCCGGTGGAATCGGCGCTTGTCGGCGAACACCTCGGCCGCCTCGGGATCGTTCAGGCGCTTCGCGATGTGGTGCTGGATCAGCGAGGTCATGAACGTCTTGCGCTCGCGCCTGTTCAGCGCTGCGAAGTCGGCCTCGTAGTAGTCGATGAACGCCGTGTCGTGGAATGCGGCGGCCCAGAGCATGTCGGCCGCGACCGCCGGAGTCCACTTGCCCTGCTCGCGTGCGATCTGACGGGCCAGCCCGGTCACGCGCGAGGGTTGGAACCGACGCACCCGGCCGAGGAGGTAGTTCACTCGTGCAGACAGGTCGATCTTCATCTGGTCGGGGGTCGCCTTCCGGTTCCGTGAGCACGCGGCCGGACGCGCTGGATGCCGGCTGCGGGATCCCGCCAGCATACCCGCCGGCCCCTGCGGGACTGCTGATCCGGAGCGCTCGGCGAACGCTCGAACACCCCGTGATACGTTCGAGCGCATGGGTCAACTCGCCATGCGTCTGCGCTATCTCGCCGACCGTGCCCGCCACCTGAGCCCCGCGAATCTGGCCGAGTTCACCGACCAGGTCAAGCGGGTCTCGAAGGCCCCGACCCCGGTCATCATCGCCGACATGCTGTGGTGCTCCGTGCGCTACGACATGGGCTTCCGCGACTATGCGGTGTGGGACATCCGACTGCTGAAGGCGCGTGAACGCAAGACCTGGATGACCCACCCCAAGTCATTCCGCATCACCAAGCTCCTGAACAGCCCGACGGCGAAGGAACTGGTCGAGGACAAGCCGCGGTTCTATCGCGACTTCGACGCGGACATCCGCCGCGAGTGGATCGACGTCGCGACCGCCGATCCGGACCGGATCAGCGCATTCCTCGGACGGCATGAATACGTCCTGGCCAAGCCCGTGGGCGGGTTCGGGGGCGCCGGCATCGACCGCATCGCGACCTCCGACATCGACGACGTCGACGCCTGGCGCACGCAGCAGGTGGCTCGGGGCCAGACGCTGCTGGAGGAGATCCTCCCCCAGCACGCCGACCTCGCCGCGGTCTATCCGGGCAGCGTGAACACGGTTCGGCTGGTGACCTTTCTGGATCCGGCCGGCGTATTCCATGTGATCGCCGCGGTGCTGCGCATCGGCAATGGCGGCGTGATCGACAACTTCGCCGGCGGCGGGATGTTCACGATGCTCGATGACGACGGCGTGGCCCTCTACCCGGGCGTGGACAAGCAGAGTCACGTGTACGAGCGCCATCCGGTCACGGGCGTCCAGATCGAGGGCCTGCGGGTGCCGATGTATGCCGAGGCGCTGCAGATGGTGGAGCGGCTCTCGCGCCGGCTTCCGCAGGTCCCGTACATGGGCTGGGACATCGCGATCACCCCAGACGGGCCGGCGGTCATCGAGGCCAACCACAACTCCAGCGTGTTCCAGATGAAGCCGACGGTCTCGGGCGTGCGCACCGGACTGCTCTCGCGCTATCGAGACGCCACCGGCCTCGACCTGTAGAGGCTGATCCCGACCCGGGACTCCGCCGGCGCCGCGTCAGAAGGGTGCAGGGTCGCGGGCGAGGGCGTGTCTGTGTCGTGGTTCGTCGGTGATCAGCGCGATGGGTTGGAATCTGACGGTGCCGGGTGGTCGGGTGTGGTGGACGCGTCCGGTGGGTGCGGTCCATTCCAGGATCCCGCCGGGCCGCTGGATGACGACCCAGTCGGTCTCGTGCTTGAGGGTGTGGTGGCGTTTGCACAGGTGTGCCAGGTTGCACAGACACGTCTGCCCGCCCTCGGCGTACGCGACAGTGTGGTCGATGTCGCATTTGTGGGCGGGGCGGCGGCAGCCGGGGAACCGGCAGTGCTCATCCCGCACCCGCAACAACAGCCGCTGTCGCTTCGAGGGCCGGTACCGGTCCACACTGGTCGGGACCCCGGTGCACGGGTCGGTGAACACCCGGGTCCACGCCCGGGCCGCCCCGGCCAGGTCCCGGGCGGTCTGGTCATCGATCGCCCCGAACCCGGTCACGGTCGCCCCGCCGGCGGTCTGCCCGGTCAGGGTGCCGGCCGGGATCGTGACCTGCACCGTCCCGGTGATCGCCCCGAGGTTCTCTTTGGCCTGCTCGGTGGTGCCGTGCCCGTCGGGGACGTTGGTCAGCAGCAGGTCAGTGAACACGTCCGCCATGATCTGCGACCGGGTCCGCTCATCAACCACCACCTCCCCAGACCCGGCCTCCTCAGACCCGGCCTCCTCAGACCCGGCCTCTTCAGACGGGGCATCATCGCTGCCGCCGTCCGCGACGCCGTCCGAGTCCGCGTCCGTGTCGGCGTCGGCTTTGGCACGGTCGCTGTTCGGGTCTGCATCCGCGTTCGCGTCGGCGTCGGCACGGTCGCCGTTCGGGTCTGACCCGGCGTTCGCATCCGCGTTCGCATCGGCGGCCGCAGCCGCGGCTTGGGCTTGGGCGCGGTCGGCGGCGTTCTGTTCGTACAGCTGATCGGCCATCTCCTGCAGCCGGTTCACGATCCCGACACCCTGGGTGGTGGGCAGGTCCGCGGTGATCCGGGCAAGCCCCGGCTCCAACTCCCGCACCGTCACTTTGCGGCGTGTGATCGCGTCCCGGACCCGCTGCTGGGTGCCTTCCGGGTCCAGCCGGGACACCAGCCCGGACAGCGCCGGCCGCAGTTGGGCCGGGGTCATCTCCCCCGCCATATCCACAGCGACCGCCTCGTACTGACGGCGCACCTGATCGTCCTCGATCACCGCACCGGTCTCCGCGATCAACGTCGCATGCTCCGGCCAGATCCGGCCGTCGCTGGCCTCGCACAACGTCTCGTAGAACCGGTGGGTCAGGCTCCACGCCTGCGACACCTTCCGCGCCACCTGCCACTCACTGAGCCGCAACGCGGCCGCGACCTCGGCATACACCTCCCGCATCCCCAACTGCGACGAGGCTGTGACCGCCCCGTCCCCGTCCCGGACCGCGCGTTCCCGCTCCCGTTCCTCGACCACCCCGGCGACCCGCTCGAAGAAGAACATCTCCGCCGCGAACGCGGATGCAGCCCGCTCCCGCGACCCGGCCAGATGATCGATGATCTCGTCCAACTCCGACAGCACCGCAGACCGGCCCGCAGACGATGATGACATCAGCGAAACCTCCGGTCTGTTCCTCGGTGAACTACCCTCAGTGTATCGAACGAAGCTTCGCCATGTCAATGGTCAATCACTGATTATCCCGTCAGATCGGTCGGTATCAGCATCCCCCATCCTTGCCTTCAGGTGTGACCCAGATACGAACAAAGCGGCGGCTCACCGCCCCGCGCCGACGCAAGCCCGCACGACCTTCATCTGTCCCCGATGCACGTGAAACGCCGGCTTCGCGTACATCAGCGACAGCTGAACGCAGAGGTCGCCATGCACAATCCGTCGCGCGGAGCGGCGCAGGGCGATCAGACCGCGCGGACGATGCCCAGCGGAGTCGACTCGTGGCCCTGACCGAGCGGGTTGTCCCTCAGGATCGCCCGCAGCCGGTGTTCGCCGGCCTTGTCCAGCGTGGAGCCGAGGATGTTCCCACCGAGGTCGTTGATGTCGACCACAGCCACATCGCAGACGCCGCCCAGCAGAGAGCGCAGCCGGGCCGACACCTCGCGCGGACGCTCGGGGCCCAGCACGACCGCCTCGTTGTACGGCGGGATCGTATGGGCGGTCGGGCCGTCGATGGCGCGCGCCCGGTCACCGGCCACGCGGTAGAAGTCGCCCTTGCGGCCGAACAGCTTGGTCACCGCCGAGACGCCGGCGGCGAAGAGGATGCGAATGGTGCCGCATTCGCGCAGCGCCATCTCCATCGTCTCGGGCATGCCCAGGCCGATGCCGTACGGCGTGCGGGTGACGTACTTCGACAGGAAGACCGCCAGCCGACGGGGCTGGATCTCGCTGACCGGGAAGGACCGTCCCTGGGTGATCGCGACGATCTTCTCGGTCACGAAGAGGATGTCACCGGAGCGGACCTGGTCGGCGGCGTGCTCCCGCACGAACACGTCGAGGTCATCACCAGGCATCACCACGCGCGTACGGATCGGGATCCGCGCGTACGACGCACCGTCGATCGTGACGGTGAGTGCCTTGCCGGTGTTGGCCTCGCCGCTCACTCGAGGTAATCCCGCAGCGACTGCGAACGGGACGGATGCCGCAGCTTGGCCATCGTCTTCGACTCGATCTGGCGAATCCGCTCACGCGTCACGCCGAACGTGTCTCCGATCTGGTCGAGGGTCTTCGGCTGGCCGTCGCCGAGGCCGAACCGCATGCGGATCACGCCCGCCTCGCGCTCGGACAGCGAGTCCAGGAGCGACTCCAGCTGGCGCTGCAGGCATCGTGAAGCCGACGGCATCCGCCGGCACGACCGCCTCGGTGTCCTCGATCAGGTCGCCGAACTCGCTGTCGCCGTCCTCGCCCAGCGGGGTGTGCAGCGAGATCGGCTCACGGCCGTACTTCTGCACCTCCACGACCTTCTCGGGCGTCATGTCCAGCTCGCGGCTGAGCTCCTCGGGTGTGGGCTCGCGGCCCAGGTCCTGCAGCATCTGGCGCTGCACGCGGGCGAGCTTGTTGATGACCTCGACCATGTGCACCGGGATGCGGATGGTGCGCGCCTGGTCGGCCATGGCCCGGGTGATCGCCTGACGGATCCACCAGGTGGCGTAGGTGGAGAACTTGAAACCCTTCGTGTAGTCGAACTTCTCGACCGCACGGATCAGACCCAGGTTCCCCTCCTGGATGAGGTCCAGGAACTGCATGCCGCGCCCGGTGTAGCGCTTGGCCAGGGAGACGACCAGACGCAGGTTGGCGCCCAGCAGGTGGCTCTTCGCACGCTGCCCGTCGCGGGCGACCCACTGCAGGTCCAGTCCCAGCTTGGCGGACTTCTCCGCCGCGGACATGTGCGACAGCTTCTCCTCTGCGAACAGGCCGGCCTCGATCCGCATGGCCAGCTCGACCTCTTCGGCCGCGTTCAGCAGCGGCACCTTGCCGATCTGCTTCAGGTAGTCCTTGACCGGGTCGGCGGTGGCGCCGGTGATCTGCGCCGAGTAGACCGGGACATCCTCTTCGTCCTTCGATGAGATGACGATCGCGCCGGAGGGCAGCGGCTCGGTGAATTCCTTCTTCTTCGCCTCGCCGTGCTCGTCCTCGTCATCGTCGTCGGGGGCGTCCGCGTCGGCGGTGCTCTTGTCCGTCGTGTTCTTGGCGTCGACGGCGCCATCGATCTCGTCCTCCTCGACGGTGTCGTCGTCGGAGGACTTCTTGGCCGTGCTCTTCTTCGCGGCCGGCTTCTTGGCCGCCGGCTTCTTGGCAGCGGGCTTCTTCGCCGCCGCAGTCTTGGCGGCGGGCTTGGCGGAGGACGCCTTCTTCGTGGGCTCTTCGGCCACGGCGACATCCGCCGAGACCTCTTCGACGTCGGTGTCCTTCGCGCGGGAACGGGTGGTGGTCTTCGTGCCTGCGGTCACGTTTCGCCTTTCACCGGGGGCCTGTCACGACTCCCCCGGTCGGTTTCGGACATTAGTGTCGGTTTCGGACACTAGTAAGACCCTTGTCAAGTCCGCTTCCGGAGGGATGCGGGTGCTGACAACGGGTCGGTGATCCATTGTCGCACATCCCAGGCGTGATCCTGGACGTGTGGATGGGGACCTCCAAGAGGGAAAACGTCCCGTCCATCCGCAATATTCCGTCGCTCGCGCCGGACGCCGAGGTCAGGACAGCGGACCGCCGCGGCCGTCATCTGCGGGCGGGCGGCTGGCGAGGAAGCGCTCCAGCTCGGCGGCGAGTTCGTCGGCGCTGGGCAGATCGCCGGTGTGGACCATCGGCGCCGCGTTCGTCGAGCCCGCCATGTAGGCGTCGTAGCGCTCCTCGAGCCCGCCCAGCATGCGGGTCAGGTCCTCGTTCTCCTGCACCTGCTCCTGCACCCGCTGCAGGAACTCGCGGTTGCGCGCGCGCAGATCGTCGCCGGCGAACACCAGTCCGGTCGCCGCGGTGATGCTGTCGAGTGCGGCCAGCGTCGCCGCCGGATACTCGGTGTCGCCCAGATAGTGCGGGACCAGCAGCACGAATCCGGCGACCGGCACCTCCGCCTCGGCGAACCGGTGCTCGAGCAGGTGGCCGATCGTCCCGGGCACCTGGGTGTGCGGGCGCCAGACGGAATGCGCCTCGGTGAGGGCGGCGCGCGTCCCGCTGACCGTGGTGCTGATCGGGCGGGTGTGCGGAACCGGCATCGGGATGGCATGCAGCCAGGTCACGGACGCCACCGCGTACTCGGCCGCCAGTGCCAGCACCGCGCGCGCGAACCCCTCCCAGACGAAGTCCGGCTCGTAGCCGGCCAGCAGCAGGAACGGCTGACCCAGCGCGTCGCGCACCAGGGACAGCTCGAGCTGGGACGGCCGGTACCCGGTGATCCGCTCGCCGTCGAAGGTGACCAGCGGACGCCGTGCGCGATAGTCGAGCAGCACGTCGTTGTCGAAGACGACGAGCGGGATGGGATCGAGGTCGTCGCGCATGAGGTCGATCAGCTGCGAGACGGCGCCGCCCGCATCGGTGAACCCGGTGAGGGCGATGACCAGCGGCAGTCCCCGCGGGACCGGCGGCGCGGACGCCGCACGATCGAACAGCGGCGCGTTCTGGGGCATGCCTCCACTCTAGAAGGCCGCCACCGCCCGGGTCCGGCATACCGCTCTCAGCGAACAGGCCCGTGCCGCGCCCGACTCCGGCGCCCGTCGGCCGATCCGGGCGCTCGTAGGATGGGGGCCATGCCGTTCCCGAAGCTGGCGTCCAGCAGCGCCGCCGTCCGTGAATCCGACGCAGATCTGGTGATCCTGGCGCTTCCGCCGTTGGAGCAGGCGGACCTGGACGACAGTCCCGGACTGGCCGGAGCGCTGGAGGCGGTCGGCTTCACCGGCGAGACCGGTGCGGTCCACCGCATCCCCCATCCCGCCGCCGAAGCGCAGCGGCTGGCCGTCGTCGGGACCGGCGCGGCACCCGGCCCGGACGACGTGCGCGATGCCGTGGGCGCGGCCGTGCGGACCCTGACCGGCTTCGAGAGCGTCGCGGTCAGCGTGCCCGGGGTCGACGCGGAGCGGCAGCGCGCCGCCGCCGAGGGTGCGGCCCTCGGCGGCTACTGGTTCGACGACTACAAGAGCGGCACGGACCGGCGGCGGCGCGCACGCCGCGTGACCGTCCACGCCTCCGAGCTGACCGACGCCGACATCGCCCGCATCGACGCCGCCGCATCGGCGGTCGCGCTGGTGAAGGACCTCACCTCCACGCCGGCGCAGTGGCTCGGGCCGGCCGACCTCGCCGACCGGGCACGGGACGCGGTCGCCGAGCTGCCGATCCGGGTGACCGTGCTTGATGAGCAGGAGCTCGCCGACCAAGGCTTCGGCGGCATCCTCGGCGTGGGCCAGGGCTCGACGCGCCCGCCCCGGCTGGTGCGGCTGGAGTATGCACCGGCGGGCGCGCACCGGCACGTGGCGCTGGTGGGCAAGGGCATCACGTTCGACACCGGCGGGCTGTCGCTGAAGCCGCCGGCCTCGATGGTCGGGATGAAGTCGGACATGTGCGGGGCGGCCACCGTCCTGGCGGTCACCCGGGCGGCGGCCGCGCTGGATCTGCCGGTCCGGATCACGGCGTGGATGTGCATCGCGGACAATATGCCGTCCGGCTCGGCGATCCGTCCAGGCGACGTGCTGCGCACGCTCGGCGGGACGAGCGTGGAAGTGCGCAACACGGATGCCGAGGGCCGCCTGGTGCTCGCCGACGGCCTGGTCGCCGCCAGCCGGGAGAAGCCCGACGTGATCGTCGATGTGGCGACCCTCACGGGAGCGATCGTGGTGGCGCTCGGCCACCGCCACACCGGGGTGATGGGCTCCGACGACGCGGTCGACCGGTTCCTGTCCGCCGCCGCGCGCACCGGCGAGCAGGCGTGGCCGCTGCCGCTGCCGGCGCACATGGAGAAGGAGCTGGACTCCCCCATCGCCGACCTGCAGAACGCGAAGATCGGCGACCGCTCGGGCGGATCGCTGTTCGCGGGGCTGTTCCTGCAGCGCTTCGTCGGCCGCGTGTCGGATGCCGACGACGCCCCCCGCATCCCCTGGATGCACCTCGACATCGCCGGATCCGGCGAGAACCCCGGCGCCCCGTACGGCTTCACGGACAAGGGCCCGACCGGCTCGACCGTGCGGGCGCTCATCTCATTCCTCGAAGAAGCGGAGCAGTGATGGCAGAGCACACCTACGACATCGTCGTCCTCGGCGGCGGGAGCGGCGGATACGCCGCGGCGCTGCGCGCGGCCGAACTCGGCAAGAGCGTCGCGCTGGTCGAGAAGGACAAGGTGGGCGGCACCTGCCTGCACCGCGGGTGCATCCCGACCAAGGCCCTGCTGCACGCGGCCGAGGTCGCCGACGCCGCGCGGGATTCGGCATCCTTCGGCGTCCGCGCCTCCCTGGACGGCATCGACGTGGCGGGGCTGCGTGCGTACCGCGAGGGGATCGTCGCGAAGAAGTACAAGGGCCTGCAGGGGCTGGTCTCAGCCCGCGGGATCACCGTCGTCGCCGGCATGGGGATGCTCGAGCCGGATCGGTCTGTGCGCGTGGGCGAGGACACCCTGCGCGGCACCGATGTCATCCTGGCCACCGGCTCGTACAGCCGCACGCTTCCGGGGCTGGAGATCGGCGGACGGGTCATCACCAGCGAGCAGGCACTGGGCCTGGACGAAGTGCCGGCGAAGGTCGCAGTGCTCGGCGGCGGCGTGATCGGGGTCGAGTTCGCCAGCGTGTGGCGCTCGTTCGGGGCCGAGGTCACGGTGATCGAGGCGCTGGACCATCTGCTCCCCAACGAGGACATCGCCCTGAGCAAGGGGCTCGAGCGAGCGTTCCGCAAGCGCGGCATCGCATACTCGCTCGGTGTGCGGTTCGCCTCGGCCACTCAGACGGATGACACGGTGACCGTGACGCTCGAGGACGGCAAGACGATCGAGGCGGATTACCTGCTGGTGGCCGTCGGGCGGGGCCCGGTGACCGCCGATCTCGGCTACGAGGAGGCGGGCGTCGTACTGGACCGGGGCTTCGTCACGACCGACGACCGGCTTGCGCACCGACGTTCCGCACGTGTGGGCGGTGGGAGACATCGTGCCCGGCCTGCAGTTGGCCCATCGCGGGTTCCAGCAGGGCATCTTCGTGGCCGAGCAGATCGCCGGGCTCGATCCGCTCCCCGTGCCGGAGACGCAGATCCCGAAGATCACCTACTGCAGCCCCGAGGTCGCCTCGGTCGGACTCACCGAGGCGCAGGCCGTCCAGGCCCACGGTGCGGACGCGATCCGCGCCTATGAATACAGCCTCGCCGGCAACGGCAAGAGCGAGATCATCGGCACGACCGGGCTGGTCAAGGTCGTCCGTCGCGTGGACGGGCCCATCCTCGGTGTGCACCTGCTCGGGGACCGCGTGGGCGAGCTGATCACCGAAGGCCAGCTCGCGGTCGGGTGGGAGGCGCACCCGGAGGACATCGCCCCGCTCATCCATGCGCACCCCACCCAGAGCGAGGCGCTCGGCGAGGCATTCCTCGCGCTGGCGGGAAAGCCGCTGCACGCGCTCTGACAGCGCGACCGTGGCCGCATCACTAAGCTAGATCCGACATCTGCTTTCTGAAGGAGACATACCCATGAGCACTTCCGTGGTCCTCCCCGCGCTCGGTGAGAGCGTCACCGAGGGAACGGTCACCCGCTGGCTCAAGAACGTCGGGGACACCGTCCAGGAGGACGAGGGCCTGCTCGAGATCTCCACGGACAAGGTGGACACCGAGATCCCGTCGCCGATCAGCGGCGTTCTCGAGGAGATCTTGGTCGCCGAGGACGAGACCGTCGAGGTCGGCGCGATCCTGGCGAAGATCGGCGATGGCTCCGGCAGCGCGGCGGAGCCCGCGACCGAGGCGGCCGAAGAGGCACCGGCAGAGTCCGCTCCGGCGGCCGAGGCAGCGCCCGGCAGAGCCCGCCCCGGCGGAGCCGGCACCGGCAGAGCCCGCACCCGCCGAGGCGGCGGCCCCGGCCGAGCCGGAGGCGTCCTCCGGCGAAGGCAAGGACGTGGTCCTGCCGGAACTCGGCGAGAGCGTCACCGAGGGCACGGTCACCCGCTGGCTCAAGCAGGTCGGCGACACGGTCGAGACCGACGAGGCCCTGCTGGAGATCTCCACCGACAAGGTGGACACCGAGATCCCGTCGCCGTTCGCCGGCGTCGTGCAGGAGATCTTCGTCGCCGAGGACGAGACCGTCGCCGTGGGCGCTCCCCTGGCGCGCATCGGCGCCGCCGGCTCCGCCCCCGCCGCGCCGACTCAGCAGGCTCCGAAGCAGGAAGCCCCGAAGCAGGAAGCGCCGAAGCAGGAAGCGCCGAAGCAGGAGGCCCCGGCATCCGCACCGCAGACCGCCCCGGCGCCGCCAGCCCAGACTTCCCCGGCTCCCGCCGCGCCCGCTCCCGCAGCGGCCGCCGCTGTCGGCGGCGATGACGAGATCACGTATGTGACTCCCCTGGTGCGTCGCCTCGCTCAGCAGCAGGGCGTGGACCTCAGCACGGTGAAGGGCACCGGGGTGGGCGGACGCATCCGCAAGGAGGATGTGCTCAAGGCCGCCCAGGCCGCGTCCGAGCCCGCCGCGACGGCGGCGCCCGCCGCGGCCGCTCCGGTCGAGGTCTCGCCGCTGCGCGGCACCACACAGCCGATGTCGCGACTGCGCAAGGTGCTGGCCGAGCGTGCGGTCGCCTCGATGCAGCAGACCGCGCAAGCTGACCACCGTCATCGAGGTGGACGTGACGCGTCTGGCGGTGCTGCGTGACCGGGTCAAGGCCGACTTCCTCGCCAAGACCGGCGACAAGCTGTCGTTCCTGCCGTTCTTCGCCGTTGCCGCCGCCGAGGCTCTGCAGGCCTACCCCGTGGTCAACGCGACGGTCGACACCGACAAGATCGTGTACCCGGCGGCGGAGAACCTGTCCATCGCGGTCGACACCGAGCGTGGCCTCCTCACGCCGGTGATCCGGGATGCCGGGGCGAAGAACATCGCCGAGATCGCGCACGAGATCGCCGACCTCGCCGCCCGCACCCGCGACAACAAGCTGAAGCCGGACGAGCTGGCCGGTGGCACATTCACGCTGACCAACACCGGTTCGCGCGGTGCGCTCTTCGACACCCCGGTGGTGTTCCTGCCACAGTCGGCGATCCTGGGCACCGGCGCCGTGGTGAAGCGGCCGGGAGTGGTCCAGGTCGACGGGAAGGACGCCATCGCGGTCCGCTCCTACGTGTACCTCGCGCTGTCCTACGATCACCGGATCGTCGACGGTGCCGACGCCGCCCGCTTCCTCAGCGCGATGAAGTCGCGCCTCGAGGCCGGCGCCTTCGAGGCGAACCTCGGCATCTGAACGCCCTCATCGCTGCTCCGCGACGGCGCGCACGTCGCGGAGCAGCCATTCTTCGTCCGTGCGCACCGCGACGATGAGCTGATCCGGCCCGGTGCCGTCCTTCGCGCGCACGCGCAGCACGGCCGCACCGCCGTAGTCATCCACCAGTGACACGGTGCGCTCGTCCGGCGCACGGGCGGCGGCACCGTCGGGGAAGACCGCGGCGGGATCCTCCTGGCTGCGAGCCCGACACGCGGCATCCGCGCACCCGGCCCGGGCATCCAGCAGCGCGGTCACGGCGGTCAGCGCATCCACCGGCGCCGCGGTCTTCTCTCTGGTGCTCGGCGCCGGCGTCGGCCGGGCGGCACCCCCTGACTCGGTGGCGTGCGCCGTGGCCGCGGTGGTCGTCCCCTCGGCGACCGCCGACGAGGGTCCGGGCTCGGGCCAGAGAAGTCCCACTGCCAGCACTCCTGCCGCGACGCCCGAGGCCAGAAGGACGGGATGCCGGCGCCTGCCCGGACGATCCGCGCGCAGGCGCCGCCACACCGACGTCGCCGCATCCGACACCATCTCGCCGATGCCCCGATCGACGTGCGCCAGCATCGGCTCCCACCAGCGGGTCGATGCGGCGCTCGGGACGGCAGGGGCGGGATCGGCGCGGCCGGCCGCCGCCCGACGCGCGCGCATCGGGGCGAACGCGGTCGTGGCCAGCGGCGCCGGGGCGGCCGCCGCGAAGAGCTGCCGTTCGACCTCGGGCACCCCGCGGTCCAGCGCCCTCGGCTCGGCCAGCAGCTCGGCGGCCCGGTCGATGGCCGCCCGCAGGCGGGAGTCGTCGGCATCCGGCCGCACCTCCCCCACCAGGGCGCTTGCCGCATCCAGAATCGGTGCTCGCATCCGCCTCACCGGATCCATCGGCGACCAGCAGCGGCCGCCCGTCGTCGGTCAGCCACCACACCCCCGCCCACACCCGGGTCCGCTCGCCGGGCGCGGCCGCGGCGATGGCCTCCGCCGTGCCCCGCAGCACGCTCACCACGAGGGTCACCAGCTCACCCGGCGACAGCGGCAGGTCGGCCTCGTGGCGGCGACGCAGGAACCCGTCGACCCGCTCGGTGCACAGCGGCATCACGACGTCGTGGCCGTCCCGGGTGCGCACCAGATCGATCGGCGCCGCGATGTGCCCGACGGCCGCCGCACGCCACGCCCACCCGGCCGCCAGCTCGCCGGCGGCGACAAGGAGCGCCGTCCGGCCGTCCCGGTCGTGGACGAGCGCGCCCGGCCACGGTGCCTGCGGCGGGGCGATCGCGCGGATCCGGCGCGGCCCGGTCGGCAGGGCCATCCGTCCGGATGGCATCTGTATGGTGCTGTCCTCGTCCATGACCCCAGTGTTCTCGCCCGCGCGCACGGTCGCGGATGGATTCACCGGATCTGTGGACGGTGCCCGGCTCCTCCCCGGCTGGGGAGGAGCCGGGGAGGAAAGGTAGGCTGGTGGGCATGGCCGCACGCAGTCCCCAGCCGGAGAAGAAGCCGAACTTCTTCTCGAGCTCAAGTCCCTCTTCACCTTCACCAGGGAAGTCTTCCCCTGGCTGCCCTGGGCCCTGATCGGCATCCTCATCGTCGGCATCTGGGTGGGCATCCTGGTCGGCTTCCTGCTTCCGCCGGTCGCCGTGTGGAGCATCATCCTGTGGGGGTTCACCGGCCTGCTGTTCGGCATCCTGGCCTCGCTGATGACGATGACGCGGCTGTCGACGAAGGCGATGTACCAGAAGATCGACGGCCGTCCCGGCGCGGTCGGCCACGTCGTCTCGACCTCGCTCGGACGCAAGCTGGTCGGCCAGTGACACCCCGGTCGGCGTGAACCCGAAGACGCAGGAGGCGGTCTATCGCGCCGTCGGCCGCGGCGGGATCGTGGTCATCGGCGAGGGATCGCGAGGTCGGCTCACCCGTCTCGTGAACGAGGAGCGCTCCAAGGCCAAGCGCGTCGCCAGCGGCGTTCCGATCACGGTGCTGTACGTGGGTCACGGACCCGAGGACGTCGCGATCGGCGATCTCGCCAAGACCGTGAAGAAGCTGCCCAAGGCGATCAACCGGGGAACGCAGGCTGCGGTCATCAAGCGCCTCGAGTCCGTGTCCCAGTCGCTGGCGTCGCTGCCGATCCCGAAGGGGATCGACCCGATGCGCGCCCGGGCACCGCGGCCGCGCTGACCGGCGCGAGTCGCGCTCAGACCCGGATCAGGACGGTGCCGGCCGCCTTGTCGTGCAGACCGCGGCGATCGGCGTCCCAGATCAAGGCCGGCACGATCAGGAACAGCAGCGCGGTGCGCACCAGCGGCCGCCACAGGCCCACCCAGCCGCCGTGCACCCGCATCAGCCGCAGTCCGACCAGGCGGTGTCCGGGGCTTCCGCCGATGGTCGGGATGAACACGATCTGCACGATCGCGAACACGATGTTCGTCGCCACCGGGTCGGCCACGATCACCCCCGTCACCGGGGCGGTGGAGTGGAAGAACGCATAGCCGATCAGGCCGGCCGTGGCCAGGTCGATCGCCAGCGCCGCGACCCGACGGCCGAACCGCGCCACGCTGGTCGGACCGTTCTCGGGCAGTCCCAATCGGGCGCCGGGATACGAGGGCGCAGTGGCATCGGGCACCGTTCCAGCCTAGACGTCCGTGTAACATGCCGGAAACATCCGGGATACGGCCGGGCAACGCTGCTTCGATAGGTTTGATCGTGTCCGCGCCCCGTGCGCGACCGACCCCATCCCACCCCTACAGGGAGAAATATGTTCACGGAGCCCGCCGAGGTCCTGAAGTACATCACCGACGAGGACGTCAAATTCCTCGACATCCGATTCACGGACCTTCCGGGTGTGCAGCAGCACTTCAACATCCCCGCGTCCACCGTCGACGAGGAGTTCTTCAGCGTCGGTCAGCTGTTCGACGGATCGTCGATCCGGGGCTTCGCGAACATCCACGAGTCCGACATGCAGCTGATCCCGGATGTCACGACCGCCTACGTCGATCCGTTCCGCGAGGCCAAGACGCTGATCATGCTCTTCGACATCTACAACCCGCGCACCGGCGAGATCTACGGCAAGGACCCGCGCCAGGTCGCCAAGAAGGCGGAGAAGTACCTCGCCTCGACCGGGATCGCCGACACCGCGTTCTTCGCCCCCGAGGCCGAGTTCTACATCTTCGACGACGTCCGCTACGAGGTGAAGGAGAACTCGAGCTTCTACTCGGTCGACTCCGAAGAGGGCGCCTGGAACACCGGGCGGGTGGAAGAGTCCGGCAACCTCGCCAACAAGACCCCGTTCAAGGGCGGCTACTTCCCGGTGGCCCCGGTCGACAAGACCGCGGATCTGCGCGACGACATCAGCCTGCGCCTGATCGAGTCGGGGCTGGAGCTGGAGCGGGCCCACCACGAGGTCGGCACCGGCGGGCAGCAGGAGATCAACTACCGCTTCGACACCATGGTGCACGCGGCCGACGACATCCTGAAGTTCAAGTACATCGTGAAGAACACCGCCGAGGAGTGGGGCAAGGTCGCGACCTTCATGCCCAAGCCCCTGTTCGGCGACAACGGGTCGGGCATGCACACGCACCAGTCGCTGTGGCTCGGCGGCGACCCGCTGTTCTACGACGAGAAGGGGTACGGCGGACTCAGCGACATCGCGCGCTGGTACATCGGCGGCCTGCTCAAGCACGCCGACGCGGTGCTCGCGTTCACCAACCCGACGCTGAACAGCTACCACCGGCTGGTCAAGGGCTTCGAGGCGCCGGTGAACCTCGTCTACTCGGCGGGCAACCGCTCGGCGGCCATCCGCATTCCGATCACCGGCTCGAACCCGAAAGCCAAGCGCATCGAATTCCGCGCACCGGATGCCTCGGGCAACCCGTACCTCGCGTTCGCCGCGCAAGCTGATGGCGGGCCTGGACGGGATCAAGAACCGCATCGAGCCGCACGAGCCCATCGACAAGGACCTGTACGAGCTGCCGCCCGAGGAGGCCAAGAACATCCCGCAGGTGCCGAACTCGCTGCAGGACTCGCTGGACGCCCTCGCCGCCGACCACGCGTTCCTGCTCGAGGGCGGCGTGTTCTCCGAAGAGCTCATCCAGACCTGGATCGAGTACAAGGTCGAGAACGAGATCAAGCCGCTCGCGCAGCGTCCGCACCCCTTCGAGTACGAGCTGTACTTCGGGGTCTGACGTCGGACACGGCGAAGGGGCCCGGACGGTGTCCGGGCCCCTTCGCCGTGGGTCGGATCAGCCGTAGAACAGCTTCTCGAACTCCCGCCGGGCGCGCCGGGACGCCCGCATCCAGGCCTCCTCGACGGCGGTGGCCGACCGGGGCGGGTACTCCAGGAGCCGGCCGATCCCGTCCAGCTGCCGACGGTCCGACGGCAGGACGTCGCTGGTCTGGCCGCCCAACAGCGTGTTGGCCGACCGCAGCCGGCCCGCGAGCCGCCAGGCTTCCGTGAACCGGCGGGCCGCGGCATCCGGCACGAAGCCGGCCGCGGTGGCGGCGCGCAGCGCGCCGAGAGTGGCCGTGGTGCGCAATTCGGGATGCGCGTGCCCGTGCTCGAGCTGGATCAGCTGGACCAGCCACTCGACATCGCTGAGCCCGCCCGGTCCGAGCTTGAGGTGCCGCTCGGGCGCCGCACCCTGCGGCAGCCGCTCCGCCTCGACCCGCGCCTTGATCCGCTTGATCTCCCGCAGGTCGCTCTCGCGCACCGCCGCGGGATAGCGCACCTGGTCGGCCAGCGCCATGAAGTCGGCTATCAGCTCCGGACTGCCGGCGACCCCGCGCGCCCGCAGCAGGGCCTGAGCCTCCCACGAGACCGACCAGCGGCGGTAGTACTCGCGGTACGCGTCCAGCGAGCGCACCATCGGGCCGTTCCTGCCCTCGGGGCGCAGGTCGGCGTCCAGGTCCAACGGCACCCGGTGGTCCTCCGCGTGCTCCCGCAGCCCGGCGACGAGCCGGCGGGCCAGGAGCGCCGCCCGCTCCGGCTCGACGTCGCCGGCGCGGAACACGAACAGCACGTCGGCGTCGGACCCGAAACCGAGCTCGGCCCCGCCGAACCGGCCCATCGCGATGATCGCGAACTCCAGCGACCGCTCGTCCTCCGGCACCACCTCCCGGTATACGGCGTCCAGCAGCGCCTGGATCGTGACCTCGGTGATGATCGTCAGTGCCTGCGCCAGCTCCTCCAGCGTGAGCGCTCCGAGGACGGTCGCCATCGCGGTGCGCAGCGCTCGCGGCGGCGCAGCGCGCGCACCGATCGCAGGGCCGGCCCGATGTCGCGGTGCCGCAGGCGGATCGCCCGGGCCTCCTGCTCCAGCGCCGCCGCCTCGCGCGGACGCAGCCGCGCAGCGTCGTCGAGCCAGGCGACGGACTCCGGGATCCACTCCATCAGCTCGCCGATGTACCGCGATCCGGACAGCACGCGGGTCAGGCTCTCGGCCGCGCCGGACGAATCGCGCAGGCATCCGCAGGAACCACGGCGTGTCGCCGAGCCGCTCGCTGATCCGCCGGAACGCGATCAGCCCGTAGTCCGGGTCGACGCCGTCGGCGAACCAGCGGATCATGATCGGCATCAGGTGCCGCTGGATCGTCGTCTTCCGGCTGATGCCGGTCGTCAGCGCCGCGATGTGCCGAAGCGCCCCCGCGGGATCGACGAATCCGATCGCCGCGAGCCGATCGTGCGCCTGACCGGTCGACAGGCTCCGCTCCTGCTCGGGCAGCGAGGCCACCGCCGACAGCAGCGGACGGTAGAACAGCCGGACGTGGATGTCGCGCACCTCGCGCTTGACCCTCTCCCACAGCGTCCAGACCGCCTCGCCGCTCTCGGCCAGGCCGCTGGCCCGGGCCAGGACCCGCCGATCCTCCGGCCGGGCGGGCATCAGATGCGTGCGCCGCAGCCCGCGCAACTGCACCCGGTGCTCGAGGACCCGCAGCGTCCGGTAGTCCCGGTCGAACGCGGCGGCGTCCGCCCGTCCGATGTAGCCCTCGCGCACCAGTGCGGCCAGGGCGTCCAGCGTCCCGCGCTGGCGGATGGCCGGGTCGGTCAGCCCGTGCACCAGCTCGGCAAGCCGCACGGTGAACTCCACATCCCGGATGCCGCCCGGGCCGAGCTTGAGCTGGTAGGCGACATCCTCGTCCGGGATGTTGTCGGTCACCCGCTCGCGCATCCGCTGGACGCTCTCGACGAAGTCGGTCCGAGCCGCGCTGTTCCAGACGCGCTCGTGCACCGCGCTCACGTACTCGTCGCCCAGAGCGAGGTCGCCGGCCACCGGGCGCGCCTTCAGCAGCGCCTGGAACTCCCAGCTGCGCGCCCAGCGGTCGTAATACGACAGGTGCGACTCGACGGTGCGCACCAGCGCCCCCTGCTTGCCCTCGGGGCGCAGGTTCGCATCCACCTCCCACAGCGGCGGCTCGATCTCCATTCCCGAGATGCCGCGCATGGTCTGAACCGCCAGTCGGGTGGCGATGTCGATCGTGCGGCTCTCGGACAGCTCCGCCGGGGCGTCCGCAGCGGCGCCGGCGACGAAGATGACGTCCACGTCGCTCACGTAGTTGAGCTCGCTCGCGCCGCACTTGCCCATCCCGATGATCGCCAGCCGCACCGCGGCGACCTGGTCGCGGGGGAACAGCGACAGCTCGCCGCCCTCGGCCACCCGCGTGCGGGCGATGCTCAGGGCGGCGTCCAGGGCGGCGCCGGCGGCGTCGGCGAGAGCCCGCGAAACCTCGGCCACCGCCTCGATCGCGTCGTCGCTGAGCAGGTCGAACACGGCGATGCGGGCCAGGAGGCGACGGTAGCGGATGCGCAAGCGCCACCCACGTCTGCTCGGTGCCCGCCGGCGTGAAGCCGTCCCGCGCGCCGACGGCATCCCTCAGCTCGGCGTAGAGCTCCTCCCGGGCGGGCAGCGTCGGGTGCGGCACGCACAGGTCCGCCAGGGCGTCGGGATGCCGGAGGTAGAAGTCGCCGAAGCCGTGCGAGGCGCCCACCAGCGCCCAGGCGGCCCGACTCCCCTGCGGGTCCGCCAGCGTCGCGGCGACGGCCGCGGCGTCCCGCCCCGCCACCCGCGCGAGCGCGTCCAGTGCCTCGTCCGGGTCCGCGGCGCCCCCGGCGGACCGCGCCAGCGCGTCGCGGGCGAGCCCGGTCGCTGTGCTCAACTCGTCCAGGCGCGCGTCGGCGGCGGCGAGTTGGGTGAACCCGAGGCGGGCGAGCGCGGTCAGCCCGGATGCGCGATCTGCCGACGCCATCGGGCTCCTAGAGCATCTCGAGGTTGCGTGCCAGCTCGAACGGGGTGACCTGTGCGCGGTATTCCTCCCACTCGCGCCGCTTGTTCAGCAGGACGTAGTTGAACACCTGCTCGCCGAGTGTCTCGGCCACCAGCTCCGAGTCCTGCATGTACTCCAGTGCGTGGTCCAGGCTCGCCGGCAGCGGGGCGAATCCGAGTGCCCGCCGCTCGGCGTCCGAGAGCGACCACACGTTGTCCTCGGCCTCGCCCGGCAGCTCGTAGCCCTCTTCGATGCCCTTCAGCCCGGCCGCCAGGAGCAGCGCGTAGGCCAGATACGGATTGGCCGCCGAGTCCAGCGCACGGTACTCGACCCGCGACGACTGGCCCTTGGTCGGCTTGTACATCGGCACCCGCACCAGGGCGGACCGGTTGTTGTGTCCCCAGCAGATGAAGCTCGGGGCCTCGTCGCCGCCCCACAGCCGCTTGTACGAGTTCACGAACTGGTTGGTCACCGCCGCGATCTCGTTCGCGTGCCGCAGGCCCTGCGATGAACTGGCGTCCGACCTGGGACAGCTGGTACTGGCCGCCCTCCTCGTAGAACGCGTTGACGTCGCCTTCGAACAGGGACATGTGCGTGTGCATGCCGCTGCCCGGCTGCCCGCCCAGCGGCTTCGGCATGAACGTCGCGTAGACGCCCTGCTCGATGGCCACCTCCTTGACGACCGTGCGGAACGTCATGATGTTGTCGGCCGTGGTCAGCGCGTCCGCATAACGCAGGTCGATCTCGTTCTGACCCGGACCGCCCTCGTGGTGGCTGTACTCCACCGAGATGCCCAGGTCCTCCAGCATCCGCACCGACCGGCGGCGGAAGTCGTGTGCCGTCCCGCCGGGGACGTTGTCGAAGTAGCCGGCCGAGTCGACCGGGACCGGGCCCTTGGGGCCGATCTTCGACGACTTCAGCAGATAGAACTCGATCTCGGGGTGGGTGTAGAACGTGAACCCGGCGTCTGCCGCCTTGGCCAGGGTGCGCTTGAGCACGTGTCGCGGGTCGGCGACCGCCGGCTGTCCGTCCGGGGTCGTCACGTCGCAGAACATCCGCGCCGTCGGGTCGATCTCACCCCGCCACGGCAGGATCTGGAACGTCGTGGGGTCGGGATTGGCCAGCAGGTCCGACTCGTACGAACGGGTCAGCCCCTCGATCGCCGATCCGTCGAAGCCGATCCCCTCGGTGAACGCCCCCTCCACCTCGGCTGGTGCGATCGCCACCGATTTGAGGGTGCCCACGACATCCGTGAACCACAGCCGCACGAACTTCACGCCGCGCTCTTCGATCGTGCGCAGCACGAAGTCTCGCTGCTTGTCCATAGATCTTCCCTCCCCGTGCGCGCCCTGCGGCGCGGTGGCGTTCAGCCTTCGTCGCCGGCTGCCGGTGCCGCCGGAACCCCAGTCGTCCTCACGACGCTCTTCCTCGGCCCACTTCCGCGAACGCTCCCGGATGACCTCGGGGGCGCGTGCCGCCTCCTCGGCGGTGTCGAACGGGCCGGCACGATCGGGGGCGGGGGCCTGCATGCCGCGCTCCACCTCGCCGGTGACGAGATTGAACCAGAACTTGTCGTCGTTCTCTGCCACGATGCCTCCTCGATGCCGCCGGATCCGGGACCGACCGCGGTGCCGGGTCGTGGTTCGATCCTACTGACCGCGCGTGCGCGAAACAGGGCGGAATCGGCTCGACGGTCTGGATAGGCTGGAGACATGGCAGCAGAGACGACCCGTGCGGTCGGAGTGGACATCGGCGGCACCGGCATCAAGGGCGGCATCGTCGACCTGCGCGAGGGCCGGCTGCTCAGCGAGCGGATCAAGGTCGCGACCCCGACGGGCGCCAAGCCGGCCGACGTGCTGGCCGCCGTCAAGGAGGTCCTGTCGACGCTGGACGTGGCCGAGGAGCGGATGCCGCTGGGCGTGGCCTTCCCCGCGATCGTGAAGAACGGGCGGACGCTGTCGGCGGCGAACGTGGCCGAGGACTGGGTCGGGTTCGAGGCGGAGAAGTTCTTCGAGGACGGCCTGGGCCGCGACATCCACTTCGCCAACGACGCGGACGTCGCCGGCATCGCCGAGGTGCGCTACGGCGCGGCACAGGGACGGGACGGCCTGGTGCTGCTGACGACCCTCGGCACGGGGATCGGAACGGCGATGATCCACAACGGGATCCTGGTGCCGAACACCGAGCTCGGGCACCTGCAGCGCGCCGGACACAAGCACGACGCCGAGCACTACACCGCCTACTCGGCGATGGAGCGCGAGAGCCTCAGCTGGAAGAAGTGGGCGGCTCGCCTGCAGTGGTACTACGAGCATCTGCAGTTCCTGTTCAGCCCGGACCTGTTCGTGGTCGGCGGCGGCGTCTCCAAGCACGCCGACGAGTTCCTGCCGCTGCTCGAGCTGGACACGCCGATCCTTCCCGCCGTGCATCGCAACAACGCCGGCATCATCGGCGCGGCCGCGCTCGCCGCGGACTGAGCGCACGCGCGGGCACAGACCCGACGGACGAGGCGAATGGGCCGGCCTGTACGCCGGGTTCTGTCCGGGGGCTCGCGCCCCGTGGATGGTCATCTCTCTCGGCGATGCGTTGCCGCACCGCTCCAGCGGCCTACCCGGGGACTCGGCGGGCCGCGTCAACATCCCCTGTATGGCCTTGCTCCGGGCGAGGTTTGCCGTGCGGGTCGCGTCACCGCGACCCCGGTGGTCTCTTACACCGCCCTTTCACCCTTACCGGGACGAACCCGGCGGTCTGCTCTCTGTGGCACTTTCTCGCGGATCACTCCGGGTGGGTGTTGCCCACCGCCCTGCCCTGTGGAGCCCGGACGTTCCTCGGCGCGAGGCGGCGAACCGCCCGCGACGCGACCATCCAGCCGACCCATTCGCGTGTCCGAGCCTAGCCGCTCGCATCCGGATCCGGCGCGTCGGCCCCTCGTCCCCGGAGACGTTGTGCGCTAGACTGCCGGTGCACCCCGACTGGGGAGGGTGCCGTCGGCCATGGGGATGGTCGATTTATTGCCTACTGGGGAGGCAGCGATGTTTCGCAAGACCGCAGCGGTTCCGAGCAGTGGCCGCGCTCATGATCCTCGGCGCCGGATCGGCCGCATTCGCAGCCGATGGCAGCGCCGACGATTCGGGAAGCTCCACGAGCACCGATTCGAACTACACGCCACGGACGCCGACCTCGCCCTCGCTGGCCGGATCCACCGCCTTGAGCGAGTGCGTGGGCGACGTGCCGCGCATCTCATTCAGCGTGGTCCTGACCGACCCGGATGACATCGCCACCGGGCACGAGGTCACGCTGGTGTTCTCGGACGGCACGCACACGCTCCCGCTCGACCTCGGTCCGCTGGTGAACAACAAGCTGTCCGGCACCGTGCTCTGGCCCGGAGCGACCACCGATGCCCAGGGGAACGGCCTGACCTGGCCCGGATGGGAGCTGGTGAACGGTCAGCAGACGCAGACCGGCGGCAACTTCGGCTGGACGCGGGGGAACATCACCGCGACCATCAAGGTGAACCCCGAGCTGTCCGTGCCGCTGTCGTACCCGCCTGCCACCTCGGCATGCGCTGCGCCGGGCGTGGCATCGGCCGCCTCGATCCTGCCGGTGACGGGTCTGAACGTCCCCGTCGTGCCGATCGCGATCGGCGGCGGGATCGTGCTCCTCGCGGGCGCCGGGCGCTGCTGGCGCGGCGGCTTGCGTCGCAGCTGACCGATGGCCAGCATGGTCCGGGGGCGGCGACGCTCCGCCCCCTGGTATGCGCTCGGCCTGGTCCTCGCACTGTGCATCCTCGCGGCAGCCGTCGTCTGGGTGGGCGTGCGCGCGGTCATGGTCAAGGGCGAGGTGGACGCGATCCAGTCGCTCACCTCGCGGATGAGCACCGCGATCGCGGACCGCGACCTGAACGAACTCGGCACCGTCAACGACGAACTGGCCGTGCACGCGCGGCGCGCGGTCGAGCTGACGGCCGATCCGCTGTGGACCACCGCCGAGCTCCTGCCGGTGGCCGGCCCGAACCTGGCCGCCGTCCGGGTCGCCGCGAACGCCGTCGACACGGTCAGCGCCGATGTGGTCTCGCCGATCCTGGACGTGGCCGCGTCCCTCGGCGATGCCCAGGGCCCGTCGAACCAGGCGCTGGATGCCGCGGTCGGCGCGGACGGCCCGCTCGACCACGCGGCATCCGCTCTGCACCGCGCCGCGACCCGGCTGGCCGGCATCCCGGCCACGGCGCTCATCACGCCCGTCGCCTCCGGCGTCGCCCAGCTCACCGACCTCGTCGGCAACGCGGACGCCGTGCTGCAGCCGCTGGCCTCGTCGGCCGGCGCCCTGCCGCTGCTCCTGGGCACCGATCAACCGCAGACGATCCTGCTGATGGTGCAGAACCCGGCCGAGCTTGCGCACGGGCGGCGGCATCACCGGCACCTTCGTCCAGATGCGGGCCGCCGACGGCCGCTTCACCATGCAGAAGATGACCGACTCGTCGGCGTTCCACTACCGCACCCGTCAGATCGCCCCCATCCCCGACGCGCTCACCGCGCTGTACGGGAACGTGATCGGGCGGTTCGTGCAGGACACCACGATCCCGGCCGACTTCTCGCTCACGGCCCGGCTGGCCTCGGCCTGGTGGACCGCGCACGGCGGGGCCGCGCCGGACGCGGTCATCTCGATCGACCCGATCGTGCTGGAGTCGCTGCTGGCGGTGACCGGACCGGTCACGCTGGGGGACGGCAGCACGCTCAGCGCCGACAACCTGGTCCAGCGCGTGCTCGTCGATCCCTACCTGACGATGACCTCCGAGCAGCAGGCGTCGTTCTTCGCGCAGTCCACCGCCTCGGTGTTCGCGCGCGTGTTCACGCACGGGATGTCGCCGGTGGAATGGGCCGAAGCGCTCGCCCAGCCCATCCAGGACGACCGCATCTCGGTGTGGAGCGCGGACGCCGACGCCCAGAAATCCATCGCCTCGGGCCCCCTCGGCGGTCCGCTGGTGCGTCAGCGGCTGGCCGGCGACTCCGCCTACGCGGTGTATTTCAACGACAACACCGGCGGCAAGATGGCCCCGTACATGACCACGGCGATCTCGGTGGCCCAGGGCACATGTCGTGCCGACGGCAAGCACACGGTGGCCGTGTCGGTCTCATTGACCAGCACCGCGCCGAAGGACGCCGGGACGATGCCGATCAGCATGACCGGCGGCGGACTGTGGGGCGTCGGCGCCGGCGACATCGGCATGAACGTCACGGTCGCCGCCCCCGCGGGCGCGTTCTTCGGCGGCGTGACGGTGGACGGCAAGGTCAACCCGTCGGCGAACGAGGATGCCGAGGGCCACCCCAGCAGCATCACGCACGTGAATCTGCAAGCCCGGTGAGACGAACGTGCTGACGTTCCGCTTCGTGGTGGACGACGACGCGCAGGCCCAGATCGTGCACACGCCGATGCTCACCGCACCGGAGGTGACCCGCACGCCGCTGCGCTGCGAGTGAGCGTCAATCCTTCTGCGCGGTCGGGGCGATCTTCAGGTCGAGCGGGAAGTCGATCGGGAACCCGCCGAACAGCAGCCGGCCGGCGGATGCCGCCGCTTCGCCGACGATCGCCGCGGCGGCATCCGCATACCGCTTGCGGCGTGTGCACGATCAGCTCGTCGTGCAGGAAGAACGCCAGGTGGGGCACGCGGGCCAGCGCAGCTCCCGATCGCGGGGCGGCCTCGGCATCCGGGACCGGAGGCAGCTGCGCGAGACGCGATCTGACCTCGCCCAGCCAGGCCAGCGCCCATTCGGCCGCGGTGCCCTGCACGACGAAGTTGCGCGTGAACCGGCCCCGATCCCCGGCGTCCCGACGTGCCCGATCGCGCTCGGCGGCCGTGCCGGTCTCGTCGGCGGCCAGCCGCTGCGTCTGCATCCACCGCGGTGACGCCGGCGGGCACGAGCGACCGAGCCAGGTCGACACGACGCCGCCGTCCGCTCCGACCCGGGCCGCGTCGTCGACCAGGCCCATCGCGCGCGGGTACGCCCGGCGCAAGCCGCGGCAGCAGCCGCCCGCTCTCGCCGGTGGTGGACCCGTACATCGCGCCCAGCATCGCCACCTTCGCCTCGGCGCGGGTGGCCACCGCCCCGCTGTCCACGATGCCGGCGTACAGATCGTGGCCATGCGCCGCGTCGGCGAGCCGGCGGTCGCTGGACATGCCCGCCAGCACCCGCGGCTCCAGCTGGGCGACATCGGCCACCACGAAGGTCCATCCCGCGTCGGCCCGCACCGCGGCCCGAAGACGGCGAGGGATCTGCAGTGCGCCGCCGCCGGAGGACGCCCACCGCCCGGTGACCACGCCGGCCGGCAGGTAGACCGGCCGGAACCGCCCGTCCTGCACCCACTCCGCCAGCCAAGCCCAGCCGTTCGCGCTCAGCAGTCGGCTCAGGCGCTTGTACTCCAGCAGGGGCTCGATCACGGGGTGGTCGAACTCCCGCAGCTCCCACTTCGCCGTGGTGCGGGCGGGCACGCCCACCCGATGCAGACTGCGCAGCAGCTTGGCCGGCGAGTCCAGGCTCGCCTGCGGATCCTCCAGCAGCAGGCGGATGTCGGCGCCGAGGGCGACCATCCGCTCCGGCACTCCCCCGGCGTGAGGGCGACGGCCGAGGATCTCCTCGAGCATCCGCTCGTGCGCGGGGACGTCCCACGGCAGTCCGCCGGCCCGCATCTCGGCGGCCACCAGGGCGCCGGCCGACTCGGCCGCGCACAGCAGATCGATCCGGCCCGGCTCCCGCGCCGAGCGCGTCGCCGCCCGCTGCCGCACGAACTCGCGCAGCGCGCCGTCCAGATCGTCGGGCGTCCCGGATGCCGCGGCCGAGTCCTCGCCGAGCGAGAACAGCGCCTGATCGGCCTCGTCCGACGGGCCGGGTGCGGCATCCCACTCGCGCGCATCGCGGATCGCGTCGGTCTCGGTGACGAGCTCGCTGTCCCGGAGGATCGCGTGGCACAGGCGCAGATCCCGGCAGCGGCGCACCCGGACCCCGGCCGCCAGCAGCGGCGGATAGCGCCGTGCCGTGTCGGACCAGACCCAGCGCGGCGGAGCGGGTCCGCTCTCGGCGTCGGAGACGAACCGAGGGAAGGCCGACGCATCCAGCCGCTGCCGGCGGTGCTCGACGCCATCCGCGTCCAGGTGTGCCAGCTCGACGTCTTCGCCGTCACGGCCGACGACGATGCACGCGTCCGCCGGGGCGCTCACCGGTCTCGCGCGGTGGTCACAGCCCCGACTCTTCGGTGCGCACCAGGATGCACCCGCACTCGGGGCAGTTCACCACGGCATCCTCGGCCGCCTGCCGCATGGCGGCCAGATCGGTGCCGGACAGGACCATGTTGCAAGCCCTCGCACGTCTGCGCGCGCAGAGCGGCGGCCCCGACGCTGCGCAGGGCTGCGCGGTCGTACGCGGCGATCAGCTCGCCCGGCAGCTCGGCGGCGATGGCGGCACGGTCGCGCGTGGCGGCCTCGAGCTGTGCGGTCGCCTCGGCGACCGCCGTCTTGCCCTCGGCGCTGAGGCGACTGCCCTCGTCGTTGACCTCGGCCACCAGCGCCGCCTGCGCGGCGACCGCGGACTCGGCCTCTTCGAGCCGTTCCATCAGCTCCAGCTGCATGTCCTCCAGGTCGCTCTTGCGCCGGGCGAGCGAGGCGAGCTCGCTCTCCAGCCCCTGGGCGTCCTTCACGCTCGAGACCGTGTTCAGTCGCTGCGCATCGCGTTCGCTGCGCGCGTCGACCACGGCGATGTCGGATTCGACCCGGCCCAGCTCGGCCTGCACCCCGTCACGACTGCCCTGCAGCGCGGTGAGCTCCTGCGTCAGCGTCTGCCGCTGGCTGACGAGTTCGCGCACGCGCGCGGCCTGGGCCGGACTGCTGCGGGCGTGTTCGGCCTGCCGGATACGGGTGTCGAGTTCGGCCACATCGAGGAGGCGGCGCTTGCGCGGGCTGTGCGTTCACGTGGGCCCTGCCGGGATCGAACCGACGACATCCACGGTGTAAACGTGGCGCTCTACCAGCTGAGCTAAAGGCCCGTGCCGCAAGTCTACGAGAGGGCGCGCCCATCCGGTGGCGCGGCGCCGGCGCCGCGGGACGTCGCAGCCGCCTCGAGTCGCTAGGCTGGTGCGCGGTGTGCCATCCGCGTCGACCCCGGCGGTGCACGCCCGAAGCCCGCAGCCGACGCAATCCGCCGGCCGAAGAAAGGTCACCCGTGACTGTCCACGATCAGGATCCGTACTCCCAGGGCCCCCTCGACAGCGACCCCGACGAGACCGGCGAGTGGCAGGAGTCGCTCCAGCAGCTGGTCCAGGCCAAGGGAGCCGGCCGCGGCCGCGAGATCATGCTGAGCCTGCTGAAGAGCTCGAAGGAGCTCCGGCTCGGCGTGCCGATGGTGCCGACCACCGACTACGTCAACACCATCGCCCCAGAGAACGAGGCCCCGTTCCCCGGCGACGAGGAGCTCGAGCGCCGCTACCGCTCCTGGATCCGCTGGAACGCCGCCATCACGGTGCACCGCGCCCAGCGCCCCGGCATCGGGGTGGGCGGCCACATCTCCACCTATGCGTCCTCCGCGTCGCTGTACGAAGTCGGCTTCAACCACTTCTTCCGCGGACAGGACCACCCCTCCGGCGGCGACCAGATCTTCTTCCAGGGGCACGCCTCGCCCGGCATGTACGCCCGCGCCTTCCTCGAGGGGCGCCTCAGCGAAGACCAGCTGGACGGATTCCGCCAGGAGAAGTCGCAGGCTCCCCACGGCATCCCGTCCTACCCGCACCCGCGGCTGATGCCGGAGTTCTGGCAGTTCCCGACGGTGTCGATGGGCCTCGGCCCGATCAATGCGATCTACCAGGCCATGGCCAACCGGTACCTGACCAACCGCGGGATCAAGGACGTGTCCGACGGTCGTGTGTGGGCGTTCCTCGGCGACGGCGAGCTCGATGAGGTGGAGAGCCGCGGCCAGCTGCAGGTCGCCGCCAACGAGGGCCTGGACAACCTGACGTTCGTGGTCAACTGCAACCTGCAGCGCCTGGACGGACCGGTGCGCGGCAACGGGAAGATCATCCAGGAGCTGGAGAGCTTCTTCCGCGGCGCCGGCTGGAACGTGATCAAGGTCATCTGGGGCCGGGAGTGGGACGACCTGCTGGCCCGCGACGTCGACGGCGCGCTGCTGAACCTGATGAATGTGACCCCCGACGGCGATTATCAGACCTACAAGGCCGAGAGCGGCGCCTACGTGCGCGAGCACTTCTTCGGCCGCGACGAGCGCGCCCGCGCCCTGGTCGAGGGCTTCACCGACGACCAGGTCTGGAACCTGCGCCGCGGCGGGCACGACTACCGCAAGGTCTATGCGGCGTTCCAGGCCGCCACCGAGCACAAGGGCCAGCCCACCGTCATCCTCGCCAAGACGATCAAGGGCTACGGCCTGGGCGCGCACTTCGAGGGGCGCAATGCGACGCACCAGATGAAGAAGATGACGCTGGAGGACCTCAAGCAGTTCCGCGACGCGATGCACATCCCGTTCACGGACGCGCAAGCTCGAGGAGAACCCGTACCTGCCGCCGTACTACAACCCCGGGGCCCAGGACGAGACGGTCCAGTACATGCTCGAGCGCCGTCGTGCGCTGGGCGGGTTCGTCCCCGAGCGGCGCACGACGCACGTGGACCTGGCCCTCCCGGATGATGCGGCGTACGCACTGCCGAAGAAGGGGTCGGGCACGCAGGAGATCGCCACCACGATGGCGTTCGTCCGGCTGCTGAAGGACCTGCTGCGGACGAAGGACTTCGGCCACCGGATCGTGCCGATCATCCCGGACGAGGCGCGCACCTTCGGCATCGACGCCTTCTTCCCGACCGCGAAGATCTACAACCCGAACGGCCAGCACTACACCTCGGTGGACCGCGAGCTGCTGCTGGCGTACAAGGAGAGCGCACAGGGGCAGATCCTGCACGTCGGCATCAACGAGGCCGGGGCGATGGCCGCCTTCACGGCGACCGGAACCTCGTATTCCACGCACGGCGAGCCACTGATCCCGGTCTACATCTTCTACTCGATGTTCGGCTTCCAGCGCACCGGCGACGCGAACTGGGCCGCCGGCGACCAGATGGCGCGCGGCTTCGTGATCGGCGCCACCGCCGGGCGCACCACGCTCACCGGCGAGGGCTGCAGCACGCCGACGGGCATTCGCCGCTGCTGGCCTCCACCAACCCGGCCACCGTGGCGTACGACCCGGCCTACGGCTACGAGATCGCGCACATCGTCCGCGCGGGCCTGGACCGGATGTACGGCGGGCAGCATCCCGACCCCAACGTCATGTACTACCTCACGGTCTACAACGAGCCGATGGTGCAGCCGGCCGAGCCCGAGGACGTGGACGTCGACGGCATCCTCCACGGCATCCATCGCATCGCCTCGGCCGACGGCGACGGCCCCCGCGCCCAGCTGATGGCGTCCGGCGTCGGCGTGGCCTGGGCGCTGGAGGCCCGGGCAAGCTGCTGCGCGAGGACTGGGGCGTGCAGGCGGATGTCTGGAGTGTGACCAGCTGGTCCGAGCTGCGCCGCGACGGCCTGGCCGCCGACGAGCACAACTTCCTGCATCCCGACCGGGAGCCGCGGACCGCGTACCTCACCCGCAAGCTGGAGGGCGCCGAGGGCCCGGTGGTCGCCGTCAGCGACTTCATGCACGCGGTGCAGGACCAGATCCGTCCGTGGGTGCCGAACCGCTTCGCCACCCTCGGCGCCGACGGGTTCGGCTTCAGCGACACGCGGGCCGCCGCGCGCCGATTCTTCAAGATCGACGGGCCGTCCATCGTGGTGCGCACGCTGCAGGCCCTCGCCGAGCAGGGCGCGGTCGACCGGAGCCTGTCGGTGCAGGCGATCGAGAAGTACCGTCTGCACGACGTCACCGCCGGCACCAGCGGCAACGCGGGCGGCGAGAGCTGATCCCGCGATGATCAGCGAGAGCGCCCCCACGGGAAAGGCGGAGACCCTCGTCTGGCTCCGTCGCCTTTCGGGCGACCTCGCCACGGCGACGATCAACCGCCTCGAGCAGTCCCTGCCGTGGTACGCCGAGATGCCGCCGGCGCGGCGCTCCGCGGTGGGGCTGGTGGCGCAGGCCGGGATCACCTCGTTCATCCAGTGGTACGAGGATCCGGACTCCACCCCATGGATCGCGGCGGACATCTTCGCGGCCGCGCCCCGCGAGCTGCCGCGAGCGTCAGTCTGACGCAGACGCTCGCAGCTGATCCGGGTCACCGTCGAGGTCACCGAGGAGAAGGTCGCCGGCCGCGGCGAGCATCTCCGCGAGGCGATCCTGCTGTACTCGCGCGAGGTCGCCTTCGCCGCCGCCGACGTCTACGCGCGGGCCGCCGAGGCCCGTGGACTGTGGGACGCGCGGCTCGAGGCCCTGGTCGTCGACTCCATCCTCACCGGGGGCGCCGACGAGGAGCTGCCCAGCCGCATCGCCGCCCTGGGCTGGCACGGCCACGGCGAGGTGGCGGTCCTGGTGGGCACCACTCCCCCGATGTTCGACGTCGACCAGCTTGCGCCGCACCGCCCGCAAGCTCGGGGTGGATGTGCTGATCGGCGTCCAAGGCTCCCGACTCGTGCTGGTGATCGGCCGGGCCGAGCTGCGCGGGCCGGACGACCCCGCGACCGAGCTGCCGTTCCTCCAGATCGCCGAGCACCTCGAGCCCGGATTCGGCACCGGCCACCTCGTGCTCGGGCCGACGGTGGCCGCGCTCGTGGACGCCGGGCAGAGCGCCCGCGCGGCCCTGGCCGGCTTCGCCGTCGCTCGCTCGTGGCGGCACGCGCCGCGCCCGGTCGAGGCGGACGACCTGCTCCCCGAGCGCGCGCTGGCCGGAGATCAGCTGGCGAAGAACACCCTGGTGGAGAAGATCTTCCGGCCGCTGCAGAACCACAGCACCGATCTGGTCACGACGCTGTGGAGCTATCTGGACAACGGCCGGTCGCTGGAGGCGACGGCCCGGGAGCTGTTCGTGCACCCGAACACGGTGCGCTACCGGCTCAAGCGCGTCTCCGAGGTGATCGGGTGGGATGCCACGGGTCCACGGGAGGCGCTGATCCTGCAGACCGCGCTCATCCTGGGCGCCATCGGCACCGACGCGACCCGTCGGAAGGCCCCCGCAGGGCCTCGCACCCGCTGAGCCCTGTGGAGCAGGCACAAACGTTCCTGACATTCTTGTGCGGTCTCTGCCAGTTGGACGTCCCAGGGTTTGGCAGGATGGGAAAGTGATCATCGCCGTCTTCCCCGGTCAGGGCGCGCAGTCCCCCGGCTTCCTCGCTCCCTGGCTCGAACTGGACGGCGCGCGCGAGCGCCTGCAGGAGTTCTCCGACCATGCGCGCGTCGACCTCGTGGCCGCGGGAACCGAGTGGGATGCCGAGCGCATCCGCGACACCAAGGTCGCCCAGCCGCTGATCGTGGCGGCGAGCCTGCTGTCCTACGCCGCCCTGACCGCCGATGCCCGCCCCGCCGGTGTCGCCGGACACTCGGTCGGAGAGCTGGCCGCGCTGGCCGCCGCCGGCGTCGTCGCCCCGGCGGACGCGCTGGAGCTGGTGGGCACCCGCGGGCGGGCGATGGCCGAAGCCGCCGCGGCGGCCCAGACCGGCATGAGCGCCATCGTCGGCGGCGACGAGGCCACCGTCCTGGCGGCGCTGCAGACGCATCGCCTCACCCCGGCCAACTACAACGGCGGCGGCCAGATCGTCGCCGCCGGAGCGCTGTCCGACCTCGCCGAGCTGGCCGCCGACGCCCCCCGGGGCGCCCGCGTGATCCCGCTGCAGGTCGCGGGCGCCTTCCACACCGGCTACATGGCGCCGGCCGTGGACACCCTGCGCGCCGCCGCCGCCGAGGTGACGGCATCCGATCCGGCCCTGACACTGTGGACCAACAGCGACGGCTCCGTCGTGGACTCCGGTGCCGCGGCCATCGACCTGATGGTGGCGCAGGTCGCCTCGCCCGTGCGGTGGGACCTGTGCATGGCGTCCTTCGCCGACCACGGAGTGACCGGGATCGTCGAACTCGCCCCCGCCGGCACCCTCGTCGGCCTCGCCAAGCGCGCCCTGCGCGGCGTGCCGAGCGTGGCGGTCAAGACGCCCGACGACCTCGCGGCCGCGACCGCACTGCTGACCGGAGAAGCCGCATGAGCATCAGCCTGACCCAGCCCACCGGGCCCGCCCACACCCGCATCTACGCGTACGGCGCGGCCCGCGGTGAGAACGTCGTCCCCAACGACGACCTGGTCGGTCCGATCGATTCCAGCGACGAGTGGATCCGGCAGCGCACCGGCATCATCACGCGCGTGCGCGCCGGCCACGACACGAGCGCCATCGAGCTGGGCACGGATGCGGCCCGCGAGGCGGTCGAGCGCTCCGGCATCCCGGCCGACAAGATCGACGCCGTCATCGTCGCCACCATCAGCAACCCGAAGCAGACACCGTCGGTCTCGGCCATCGTCGCCGACCGCATCGGCGCGAATCCCGCCGCCGCCTACGATCTGAACGCCGCCTGCGCGGGCTTCGCCTACGGCGTCGCGCAGGCGGACGCCCTCATCCGCGGGGGCATCGCGACCTACGCCGTGGTGGTCGGCGTCGAGAAGCTCAGCGACCTCGTCGACCCCACCGACCGCAGCATCTCGTTCCTGCTCGGCGACGGCGCCGGCGCGGCGGTGGTCGGGCCGAGCGAGACCCCCGGCATCGGTCCCACCGTCTGGGGCTCGGACGGCTCGAAGGCCGAGCTGGTCGGCATGAACGCCACCCTCACCGAGTTCCGCGACGGCACCGTGCCCTGGCCGACGCTGCGGCAGGAGGGGCCTTCGGTGTTCCGCTGGGCCGTGTGGGACATGGTCAAGGTGGCCCGGCGCGCGCTGGAGGCGGCCGGTGTCGAGGCCGCGGACCTGGCCGCGTTCATCCCACATCAGGCCAACCTGCGCATCATCGACGAGTTCGCCAAGCAGCTCAAGCTCCCGGACACCGTCACGATCGCCCACGACATCGAGACCACCGGCAACACATCGGCGGCATCCATCCCGCTGGCGACCCACCGGCTCGCTGCAGGAGCATCCGGAGCTGTCCGGCGGGCTCGCGCTGCAGATCGGGTTCGGCGCCGGGCTCGTCTTCGGCGCGCAGGTCGTCGTGCTCCCCTGACCGGAACGCACTCGACCATAGACTTGTCCACGGCCCGCCGGGCCTCGTCCCCTGAAGAATCCAGAACAAGGAGCAGAAATGGCATTCACCAACGATGAGGTCCTCGCCGGCCTTGCCGAGCTGATCACCGACGAGACGGGGATCTCCGCCGACGAGGTGGCGCTGGAGAAGTCGTTCACCGACGACCTGGACATCGACTCGATCTCGATGATGACGATCGTCGTCAACGCCGAGGAGAAGTTCGGCGTCACCATCCCCGACGACGAGGTGAAGAACCTCAAGACCGTCGGCGACGCCGTCACGTACATCAGCACGCACCAGGAGTGACCGCATCCGGTGGGGGCAGTCCGCCCCCACCGGCACCCCACATCACGAGGAACCCCACATGAGCACGTCCCGCATCGTCGTCACCGGCATCGGCGCTTCGACTCCCCTGGGAGGCACCGCGCCCGAAAGCTGGTCCGCCCTGCTGAACGGCGCAAGCGGCGCCCACACCCTCCCCTACGACTGGGTGGAGGAGTACCAGCTGCCGGTCACGTTCGCGGCCGAGGGCATCGTCCGTCCGGAGAGCGTTCTGGCCCGTCCCCTCGCCAAGCGTCTGGACCCGTCTTCGCAGTTCGCCATGGTCGCGGCGCTGGAAGCCTGGGCGGACGCCGGCGCTCCCGAGGTCGATCCGGAGCGGCTGGGCGTCGACTTCGCGACCGGCATCGGCGGACTGTGGACCCTGCTGGATGCGTGGGACACGCTGCGCGAGAAGGGCCCCCGCCGCGTGATGCCGATGACGGTCCCGATGCTGATGCCCAACGCCGCGGCCGGCAACATCTCCCTCCACTTCGGCGCACGCGCGTTCGCGCGCACGGTCGCCAGCGCCTGCGCCTCGAGCACCGAGTCGATCGCGAACGCCATCGAACACCTGCAGGACGGACTTGCCGACGTCGTGATCGCCGGCGGCACCGAATCGGCCATCCACCCGCTGACGATGGCGGCGTTCGCCTCGATGCAGGCCCTGTCCCGCCGCAACGACGACCCCGAGCACGCGTCGCGGCCGGGCAGCATCGACCGGGACGGCTTCGTGATGGGCGAAGGGTCGGCCGTGCTGATCCTGGAGACCGAGGAGCACGCCAAGGCCCGCGGCGCCAAGATCTACGCCTACGCGGCCGGCGGCGGGGTGACCGCCGACTCGTACCACATCACCGCGAACGACCCCGAGGGGCACGGCGCCGCGCGCGCGGTGCGGATGGCGCTCGAGGCGGCGGATGCCTCGCCCGACGACATCACGCACATCAACGCGCACGCCACCTCCACCCCGGTCGGCGACCCGAACGAGTACCAGGCGCTCAAGCAGGTCTTCGGCGACCGGATCGACGAGATCCCGGTGTCGGCCACCAAGGCGTCCACCGGACACCTGCTCGGCGGCACGGGTGCGCTCGAGGCGGTGTTCACCATCCTCGCGATCACGAACCGTCAGGCGCCTCCGACGATCAATCTGACTGAGCAGGACCCCGAGGTGCCCTTCCGGATCTCCGGCGACGTGCAGCCCCTCGGAGAGGGCCCGCAAGCTCGCGATCAGCAACTCGTTCGGCTTCGGCGGACACAACGCGGTGGTCGCGTTCGCGTCCTCCTGATCCGCAGAAACGCAGACTCCCCACGGCAGCAGTGCCGTGGGGAGTTGTTCTCAGCCGACCTTGTGCAGCCACACCACCGGCGCATCGTCGGATGCGTGCCGGAACGGCTCCAGTTCATCGTCCCAGGCCGACCCGAGGGCGATCTGCAGCTCGCGCTCCAGCTCGGCCACATCGCCGGCGGCCACGTCCATGGCGTAGCGCAGCCGGTCCTCGCCGATCACGACGTTGCCGGCGGAGTCGGTCTGCGCATAGTGGATGCCCAGCCCGGGGGTGTGCATCCAGCGTCCGCCGTCGCTGCGCGGTGTCGGGTCCTCGGTGACCTCGAAGCGCAGGTGCTCCCAGCCGCGGATCGCGGTCGCCAGGGCCGCCCCGGTGCCGGCCGGCCCCTCCCAGTAGAACTCCGCACGTCGGCTGCCGCCGAGCACCGGCTGGTCGGCCCAGTCGAAGCTCGTCGCACGCCCAAGAGCGCGTCCTACCGCCCACTCCAAGTGGGGGCACAATGCGCGTGGCGCGGAGTGGATCAGAATCACTCCACGCGATGGTGTCGCCGCCATGATCTCTCCGTTTCGTCAGGTACGTCTTCCCCTACGACCTGACCGGATGCGGCGGCGTGCTGTTCTGTTGTCTGCGCTCATTATCGCCCGCCGACACGGGAATCACAAGCCTGTGATTCCCGTGTCGGCGGGCCGGACGATCAGGCTTCGCTCATGGCCCGGACCTCGGCCTGCCCCTTGGCGGCGTAGTATGCCGCGCGCGCAGCATCCTTCCGCGCCTGCTCGGCGTAGCCGGCATCGAGGATCTCCTGGTCGACCGGGACGCTGTCGACCCGATTGCGGCCGTTGTACTTCTCGATGTATGCGTCCAGCTCGGGCCCGCTGGTCCACGAGGTGATGAGGTTGTACCGCGGCTCGGAGCCCAGGTGGGTCGTCGCGTGCCACAGTCGCTGGGTGTCGATGATCAGCTGCGCGCCGGCCGGCAGCGCGATGCGGACCTCGCCCTGCGGGTCGGTGCGGTTCTCGCGCAGCACGAAGAAGCTGTCCTTGTCGTCGGTCAGGTTGAAGAACCCGCGCACGACCCAGCCGGTCCCGTCCGGGTTCAGCCGGTTGTTGTCATCCTGGTGCAGGTTGTAGAGGCACTCCCCGTACGGGGTGGGCTCGAGCTCGATCACCCGGCAGCGCCCGACGTTGGCGCCCGGCTCCTGTGCGCGGCGGGTCAGGTTCGGCGCCTTCGCGACCTGCGACTCGATCCACACGCCGTCCTTGTCGGTGCGCGGCGGCTTGTGGTTCCAGAAGCCGTTGCACTCGATCTCACCGAACGCGCTGGCCAGCGGCGCGAAGCGGGTGTCGCCCGAGGACTTCCAGTCGACATACTCGATGTCGAGCCACTCCTTGGGGTCGAGCTCCTGGTTGTAGCTGTCCAGGACGACATAGCCGGTCTCCTCGAGAGCGGCGGACTTGATGTAACCCATGATGAGGATCATGACCTTTCGTAGAGGGCCAGCGAAGTTTTTACAGGCCCGACTTAGGCAAGCCTACATCGGGGCTGTTCCGCCTCTCGGGGCCGCCGCCGTGAATAACAGGGGCGTTCCCGCGGGCCGCCGGGCCCCATCCGGACCGCGCACTTAGAGTAGATCGGGTGCCTCGCGCCGTCCCCTCCCGCCCGCAGAAAGTGTGATGTCAGCCATGGGCAGTGCCACGAACGTCGACGCCACCGCGGTCAACACCATCGCCTGGCTCGCCCAGCCGCAGACCGCCATCGTCGTGCCGGTCTACCAGCGGCAGTATCGCTGGGACATCGGCGGGTGCGAGCAGGCTGCTGGCCGATGTGCGCCGGGTGGCCGACGCCGACGGACGGCACATGCACTTCATCGGCTCGATCCTGTCGGCCGCGGCATCCGGTGCCGACGACGACCTGCGCGACCTGATCCTGATCGACGGCCAGCAGCGGATCACCACGCTCATGCTGCTGGTGGCCGCACTTCATCACACCGTGCGGGACGCGGACCCCGAGCTGGCGCAAGAGCTGTCCCGGGTGCTCCTGCGCGCCGACGATGCGAGCCGCACCAAGCTGCGCCCCCACCGCGAGTGGGCGGAGCTGTTCGAGGATGTCGTGCTGGACCGACGCGGACCGGACGGCACCCGCCCCGAGTCGCGCTTCGACGACAACTACGCGTTCTTCCGCAGTCAGGTCGCCCTCGGCGAGGCGCGGCAGGTGTGGCGCGGGATCCAGAAGCTGGAGCATGTGTCGATCACGCTCGGGGCCGGGGCCAACGCGCAGCAGATCTTCGAGAGCCTGAACTCGACCGGCGAGCCGCTGCGCGATCACGAGCTGATCCACAACTACATCCTGATGGGTCTCACGCACGAGCAGCAGACCGCCGTCGAGGACGAGTTCTGGCTGCCGATCGAACGCGCCACGGGCGAGCAGATCGCGGGGTTCTGGCGGCACTACCTGATCATGACGACCGGGCGCGAGGTCACGGTGGCCGGGGAACGGGGTGTCTACGACGCGTTCCGCGCGCAGGTGCCGCGGGTCGACCTGGACGAGCTGCGGGTGCGGGCCGCCGACTGGCGCGCCTACGCCGAGGTGTACGCCGTGCTCCTGGATCCCACGCGGGAGAAGGATGCCGAGATCTCGCGCCAGCTCGCCTACGCGAACACCTTCGGCCGCGGCATGTACCCGCTGGTGATGCGCGCATACCGCGACCACGCACGCGGGCTGCTCGATCGCGCGGGCCTGATCACGCTGCTCGAGCACGTGCAGGCCCTGCGCTGCGCCGGCAGATCGTCGGCGTCGGCGGCGAGCGGCTCGTGGCGCGCCTGTGCCGCGCACGGGAAGAGGGCCCGCAGGCGCTGGACCACGCCATCTCGCGCATCACGCCGTCCGACGAGCGGGTGCGCGTGGCCCTGAAATACGGCGACCTCCCCCACGCCGCCTACGTACTCGGCCGGATCAGCGGCACGGCCAGCCTGGACGGGCTCGATCTGGAGCACATCCTCCCGCTTGCCCCGTCCGACGACTGGAGCGGCGACGGCGCCCGCCGCTGGAAGGACCTGTCCGACGACGAGCAGAACAGCCATCGCGCGCTCGCCCAGTCGCTGGGCAACATGACCCTCCTCGAGCAGCCGCTCGCCGAGCGCGTCTTCGGCGCGTCCTTCCCGGACAAGCGCGCCGCCTACGCGGCCAGCGACCTGGCGATCACACGCGCGATCGCCGGGCGGGATGCCTGGGGCACGGCCCAGATCGCCGCGCGCACGGCGGAGCTCACCGACGTCCTGCTGTCGATCTGGCGCCGTCCCGAGACCGTGCTGATCGACGACGACGGTCTCACCCCGGTGCTGGACGCGAAGCGGCGGCGCGGGTGGCCGCGCGGCTGGGAGCGCGAGTTCGAGTACGTCGAGTACCGCGGCGAGCACTGGGAGGTGCACGACGTGAAGTACCTGTTCAATCGCATCTTCCGTCGACTCTGGGCCGACTCCCGCGCGGACGTCGTCGCGTACAGCGCCCGGCGGGGCGGCCCGATCTTCCCGGCGCAGGCCTGGAACGGTCAGTGGGACGAGCTGGATGCGGAGCACTTCCTCTACATGGGGTGGGACTCGAGGTACATGCTCGCCGCCGTGCAGGGCGTGCTGGATGAAGCCGGCATCGCCGGCGAGGTGTTCATCAAGTACTCCTACATCGGTGCGGCGATGTAGGCGGCCAGGCGAGAATGGGATGGTGGAGCTCTCATTCCGGCAGCGGTACCTGAAGGCGCTGAACGCGACGCTGAACCGGCTCACCCGGCGGATGGCGCGTGCGGGCATCGGCCCGTTCAGCCTCGTGATCAACGTGGGCCGCAGGTCGGGGACCGTGTACGAGACCCCGGTGATCCTCGCGCGCGCCGATGACGCGTTCATCGCCGAGCTCACCTACGGCCCGGACGTCAACTGGTACCGCAACATCACCGCGGCCGGCCACTGCGAGGTCGTCGTGAAGGGACGACGCCATCGGATCGACCGGATCGGTCCGTGCCCGACCGCCGAGGGCCTGCGCGCGTTCGGCGGCGCGAAGGCGGTGCTCCTGCGGGCGCTGCACCGCACCGACTTCCGCACGCTGCACATCGCCGACGACGACTGAGCGCGGCCGCTCAGGACGCGGGCACCCCGGGGAAGACCGTCTCCCAGTCGTCGCGCACGCTCACGACGGTGAAGCCGTGTGCGGTCGCCGCCGACAGCGCCTCCTCGGCGCCGGCGTCGTACGGCTGGTCGCCACGCCCGGTGTCGTCGTCGTGACGCACGAGCAGCGCGAGGCTTCGGCGGCTGCCCTGGGCGAACCGGAGCATGTCGACGTCGCCGTTGGAGTTGCCCGCGGCCAGGATCGGCCGCCGGCCGATCCTGCTCCAGATCCGTATCGGCTTCTGCGGCCCGTCGTCGAAGAAGGACAGCTTCGGCGCATAGCGGACCAGATTCGCCTCGGCGTCGTATTCCAGGTCCATCGCCGTGCCCACGACACGCTGGGGAGGGATGCCGTAGTAGTCCTGAGCGACCGGACGCATGAAGTCGCGCTCGCCGCCGGAGACGATGTACGAGCGGAACTCGTTCGCATCCAGCAGCCGGATCAGCTCCACCATGGGCTGGAAGACCGTCAGCGCATACGAGCTCTTCAACGTCAGGTGACGCGCGTCGCGGAAGAACGCCGCGACGGATGCCTCGTACTCCTCGACACTCGCGCCGGCGGAGGCCGCCGCCACGGCCGCGATGAGAACGCCGAGGTCGCCGTCGTCACCGGCGTAGTGCTTGTCGATCGCCGCGCCCAGCCAGCCCAGATCGCCGCTGACGGCGGCCCGGTACGGCTGCGTGTCGGCGAGCGCCGGGTCGGCCTGGGCCGCGCGCTTCCACTGCTCCAGGAGGTAGTGCAGCTGCGTCGGCATCGGCTTCTCGGTCCACAGCGTGCCGTCGTTGTCGAAGACCGCGACCCGTCCCTCCACCGGCACGAAGTCGGGTCCGTCTTGATCGGTGACGGCATCGACGAAGGCGAGGATCGCCGATCGCGCGGCGCCGTCTCGCCAGGAATTCAGTGGTGCGGACATATCGACCTCCAACCGTCGGTGTGCGCTCACGATATCGCCCGGCGCACGCGCGGTGCCTCAGACATCCTCTTCCGGAGCGACCGCGGCCATCCCGTCCCGCACCGTGGCGTGCACCCGCCCCAGCGCCTGCAGGCGCCGATACCAGTCCACCCTCGCCGCGACCGCCGCCGCCGGCGGCGGGAGGGCCGCGAGATCGAGCACGACGTCGTGCGCGGCCAGGTCCGCCTCCAGCTCTTCCAGCGCGTCCAGCACCGTGACCGTGAGTGCGTCCTGTCGGGTGAGGTCGAGGATCAGCGCCGACACCGCGGGCCGACGGCGGACGGCCAGCGAGATCACCGCCCGAGAGATCGGGCGCGCATTCGCCGTGTAGAGGCCGCGGCCCACATGGACGGCCAGCGCGCTGCCGCGCTGGTCGAGGATGTCCAGGCGGGGCGTGTTCAGCTCGCGCAGGACGAGCAGGAGGGTCGCGGCCACGCCCACGCCCACCGCGACCAGGAGTCCCGCTGCGAGCGCGACGAGGGCGACCGTGAGGGCCACCCAGAAGTCCACCGGGCTCAGCCGCGCCCACCGGACCAGTTCGCGGACGTCGATCAGCCCGACGACGGCCACCAAGACCATCGCGGACAGCGTGGCCTGCGGCAGCAGGCTCAGCACCGGCCCCAGGAACAGCGCGACCAGGATGGCCAGCACCGCGGTCACCACCCCCGCCAGCTGGGTGCGGGCGCCGGCGCCGCGGTTCACCGCGCTCTGCGAGAAGCCGCCCGCGGCCGGCATGGCGGCCGAGAACGCGCCGAGCACGTTGGCGGCGCCCATCGCCAGCAGCTCGCGGTCGCTGTCGATCTGCGGCTGGGATCGCTCACGGATCGTGCGGGCGACGGCGGCGGACTCGAGGAAGGCCATCACGGCGATCGCCAAGGCCCCGGGAACCAGGTCGCCGGCCACCGACAGGTCGGGCAGGCCCAGGCGCGGCATCCCTGTCGGCACCGCGTCGATCAGGGCCACGCCGAGGGCGTCGAGATGACCGAGGCCGACCAGGAGGATTCCGCCGACCGCGACGATCAGCGCGCCGGGGACTTGCGGGGCGAAGCGCCTGAGCAGCAGGAGGACCGCCACGCTGCCGGCCGACAGCGCGACCGTGGGCACGCTCGCGGTGCCCACGCTGGCGATCGCGGCCGCGATCACGGCGAACAGGCCCTCGCCGCTGACGTCGAGGGTCTCCCCCAGCATCGTGGGCACCTGCCCGACGGCGACGATCGCGCCGACCCCGATCTGCACCCCGAGGACCGTCGCGCCGCTGATGTTCTCCACCAGGGAGCCCAGCCGCAGGAGCCGTGCCAGGAGGAGAATCGCGCCGACCAGCAGCGTGAGCGTCGTGAGCGCGCCGAGGCCGTCCGGGGCGGACGAGACGACCCCGGCCGTGACCAGGGTCGTCGCGGTCAGCGTCGCCACCGTCGACGTCGTCGACACGCTCATCGCCCGCGAGCCGCCCAGCAGCGCATAGACGAGCATGGGCAGGATGCAGGTGTACAGCCCCACCGCGACCGGAAGATCCGCGATCGTCGCATAGGCCATCGCCTGCGGAATGACGACGGCGCCGGCGGCCAGCCCCGCCATGACATCGCGCGGCAGCCACACGCGCCGGTAGCCGGCGAGGCTCGGCAGCAGCATGCGGTCGGGGGCGTCGACGGGGGCGTCACATCCCCGAACCTAGCCGCACATGCCCTCTGGCGCATGCGACGGCCGGTCGATAGCGTGGATGTGTCCGCGAGAGACCGAGCGACGGGAGCACCCCGATGGCCAAGGAATTCACCGGCAAGATCGCCCTGGATGTCCGAGACTCCGAACCGGATTGGGGCCCTGATCTGCTCCCCCAGCCGCCCGAGGGCGCGCCGAACGTCCTCGTCATCCTGTACGACGACACCGGGATGGCCTCGTGGTCGCCCTATGGCGGACGGATCAACATGCCGACGCTGGACCGCCTGGCCCAGAACGGCCTGACCTACACGCAGTGGCACACCACTGCGCTGTGCTCGCCGACCCGTTCGAGCTTCCTCACCGGACGCAACCACACGCGCAACAGCATCGCCTCGCTGATGGAGTCCACCAACGGATTCCCAGGCAACTCCGGCCGGATCCCGGACGACTGCGCCACCCTCGCGCACATCCTGCAGGACAACGGCTACAGCACCTTCTGGCTCGGCAAGGACCACAACGTCCCCGAGCAGGACAACTCCAGCGGCGGCAGCCGTCGGCAGTGGCCGCTGCAGATGGGCTTCGACCGCTTCTACGGCTTCCTCGGCGGCGAGACCAACCAGTGGTACCCCGATCTCGCCGAGGACAACCACTTCATCGAGCAGCCGTACACGCCCGAGGAGGGCTATCACCTCTCGAAGGACCTGGCCGATCAGGGAATCAAGATGCTCCGCGATCAGCAGGCCTCCAACCCCTCGAAGCCCTGGTACATGTGGTTCTGCCCGGGAGCCAATCACGCCCCGCACCATGCGCCCGACGACTACATCGCCAAGTACAAGGGCATGTTCGACGACGGCTACGACGCCTACCGCGGGTGGGTGCTGGCGCGGATGATCGAGAAGGGCATCATGCCCGAGGGCACCGAGCTCACCCCCTTCAACCCGCTCCCCGAGGACCAGGCGAATCCCGCAGACCACGTCAAGCCATGGGACGCGCTCAGCGACGATGAGAAGAGGCTGTTCGCCCGCATGGCCGAGGTGTTCGCCGGGTTCAGCGAGTACACCGACGCACAGATCGGCCGCATGGTCGACTATCTGGAGGCCAGCGGGCAACTCGAGAACACTGTGATCTTCTACTGCGCCGACAACGGCGCGTCGGGCGAGGGATCGCCGGACGGATCGGTGAACGAGAACAAGTTCTTCAACAACTACCCGGACGACCTGGCCGAGAACCTCGCCCGGCTCGACGAGCTGGGCAGCCCGGAGACGTACAACCACTACCCGACGGGCTGGGCGGCCGCGTTCTCGACGCCGTTCCAGATGTTCAAGCGGTACAGCCAGTATTCCGGCGGGACCTGCGACCCGCTGATCATCCACTGGCCGAAGGGGATCGCGGCCAAGGGCGAGATCCGGCACCAGTACCACCATGTGACCGACATCGTCCCCACCATCCTCGATCTCGCCGGTCTCGAGATGCCCGAGGTCTACCGCGGCGTGGAGCAGGCGCCGCTGCCCGGCGTCTCCATGCGCTACACCTTCGACCAGGCCGACGCGCCCACGCGGAAGAAGCGCCAGTACTACAACATGATCGGCACCCGCGGGCTCTGGCAGGACGGTTGGAAGGTCGCCGCGACACACGCGCCCATCACCGGCCACGGCCACTTCGACGAGGACGAGTGGGAGCTCTACCACGTGGACGAGGACCGGTCGGAGTCGAAGAACCTGGCGGACCGGCATCCGGAGAAGGTCATGGAGCTCGTCGCCGCGTGGTTCGAAGAGGCCGACGCCAACTATGGGCTGCCGATCGATGACCGGACGGCGATGGAGCAGCTGACGCTGGATCGTCCGACCTCCGAGCCCGCCCGCACCCGCTTCATCTACTACCCCGACAGCGGCGCGGTGCCCGAAGGCGTGGCGGTGAACGTGCGCGGGCGCTCGTTCAAGATCGCCGCCGATGTCGTGCTCGAGGGCGATGCCGAAGGCGTGCTGTTCGCGCACGGCTCCCGCTTCGGCGGACATGCCCTGTTCATCAAGGACGGGAAGCTGCACTACGTGTACAACTTCCTCGGCATCCCGCCCGAGCAGACCTTCGTCTCGAAGGAGCTCACCCCCGGACCGCACGTGCTGGGCATGGAGTTCGTCCGGGAGGGAGCCGGTGAGCACAAGGAGTCGGTCGGCACCTGCACGCTCTACGTGGATGACGAGGTGGTCGACCAGGGGCCGATGCGCGCGCAGGTGGGCAAGTTCACCCTGTGCGGCGACGGACTGTGCGTCGGCTTCGACAGCGCCGATACCGTCAGCCGGCAGTATGCCAACCCGTTCCCGTTCACCGGCGGAAGGCTGCTCGGCGTGGTCGTGGACGTGGGCGAAGAGCAGTACCGCGACCTGGAGCTGGAGGCCCTCGCCGCTCTCTCCCGCGAATAGGGACGACCGGATGCTCCGACCGGGAGGGGCGGATCGGTAGGGCGGGTGGGACTTGAACCCACGATCGTCGGGTTATGAGCCCGCTGCCTTCACCAGCTTGGCCACCGCCCCCTGCGCATCCGAGCCTATCGTCCCCGTCCGTCGCCGTCGCGCGATGATCGTGGCAGGGATGCCGTCAGCTGGGCCGCGATCGCGGAACGGCCGTCGGGCCTCAGCGGCGGGGCTTGCCCGGACCGCTCCCGTCGCTGCCGCGCCGGATCGGCAGCTCCTGGCTGTCGCTGATCACCTGCGGGTGGTTGCGCGCCAGCGAGAACACCCCGTAGATCGCTATCGCCCCGGCGATGCCGAAGCCGACGTAGGCCCACACGCCCGCGGTGGCGGCCTCCTTCAGCACGGTCAGTCCGATGAGCACGGCCACCATCGGGTCGACCACCGTCAGCCCCGCGATCACCAGGTCGGGCGGACCGACCGAGTACGCGGTCTGCACGAAGTAGGCACCGAGTCCGGCGGCCAGCAGCAGGCCGATGAGGCAGACGATGGTCATCGCGTCGATGTCCCACACCTGCACCCGCTTGATCACGATCTTCGCCAGGGTGGCCACGAATCCGTACAGGATGCCGGAGGCCACGATGTAGAACAGCGGGTGCGCGCGCTTGCGCGGCAGCACCCAGGCGGTGGCCAGCACGACCAGGACGACGGCGAGCATGATCAGCACGGTCAGCAGCTGACCGCTGGTCAGCGGGGTCTCGGTCGCGACGAAGGCGGCGATGGTGACGAACACGAAGATGCCGCCGACGCAGGCGATGATCGAGCGCACCGACCTCGTCGTGGGCTTGTGACCGGAGATGCGCGCGTTCAACAGGGTCGTGATCACGAGCGAGATGGCACCCACCGGCTGGACCAGGATCAGCGGCGCGAAGGCCAGCGCCGACAGCTGGCAGACGATCGCCAGGGCCAGCATGAGCGTCCCAGCCACCCAGGACGGCCGCCGCAGCAGGCTCGGCAAGCTGCCTGGCGCTCAGCCCCTCGCTGCCGCTGGTGCCGGTGAGACGCTCCACCTTGTTGACGCCGCGGTGCTGGTACTGCGCGCCGAAGGACATGAACACCGCGCCCAGGAGCGCCAGCGGGATGCCGATGAGGATCGCAGGGTCGCGGAAAACCCCGACCAGATGGTCGGTGACGTCGTTCAGCGGCAGGCCCGTCGCGATCACTCTTCGACATTACCTGCGAGGCGGGCTGGGTAGGCTGAAGACGTGGCCATTCTGCCGATCCTCATCCTGGGCGACCCGGTGCTGCGCTCCCCGCAAGCCGAGGTCGACGAGATCACCGACGACGTGCGCCGCCTCGTCGCAGACATGTACGAGACGATGGATGCCGCGCCCGGCGTCGGACTGGCGGCACCCCAGGTGGGGGTCCCGCTGCGGCTGTACGTGTACACCTATCAGGACGATGACGGCGCCCCGTGGCGCGGCGTGGTGATCAACCCGGTGCTGTGGATGAAGCCGACCGAGCCCGGAGCGCCCGACCCGGACGAGGAGAGCGAGGGGTGCCTGTCGTTCCCCGGTGAGCGGTTCCCGCTGCGGCGCTCCGATGACGTGCTGGTGACCGGCATCGATCTGGACGGCGCCCCCGTGCGGATCGAGGTCGACGGCTGGCGGGCGCGGATCATGCAGCACGAGTTCGACCACCTGGACGGGGTGCTCTACGTGGACCGGCTCGGCGACGGCGACTGGAAGACGGCGCAGAAGATCGCGCGCAAGCGCGGCTGGGGCCGCGCCGGACAGTCCTGGACACCCGGGGTCGACGACATCGACGCGTAGCGCGGCCGCGACCGCGGCGGCCCTGCGGGTCTGGACGCGGGACGGGCGGATCGTCGCCGTCGGCCTCCTGGACGGGCCGGACCTTCTGAGGCTGACGGTCGCACCGTCGTCCCGTCGGGACACGGCGCTGGCAGACCGGCTCGTCGCCGACCTGGCCGATCCGGCGCATGGTGTCCTCCCGACCGGCCGGTGGGCGGTCGAGACGCCGAACGGCACCCTGGTCCAGGCACGCCTGACGCAGTCGGGCTGGGGCACGGGCGAATCGTGGACCCCGCTGCGTCGCGACCTGACCGCGCCGGTCGACCGGCCTGCCCTCGGCGTCCTGCCGGAGCACCGCCGGCAGGGTCACGGTCGGGCGATCTGCGTCGCCGCGGCCGCCGTGCTGCAGGAGCTGGGCTCCTCCAGCGTTCTGGTCTGCACCGAGAGCACGCGGGTCGCGGCCATCGCCACCTACGAGTCGGCCGGCTTCGAGCGGCTCCCGCCCCGCCGGGACCGGATCCGCGCAGCCTAGCGGCCAGCCCCGTCCGCCGGACCGCGCTCGGTCATCGTCTGCGCGGCTTGTCCTGTGCCGAACGCGGCGGGTCGACGCCCACATCGATCGGCTCCTGGCCGTCCAGCGAGGACCACCGGCTCTGCGCGCCCTTCGCGCCGTGGGATGCCGCACGGACGGCGCGCTCGTCGGCCCAGCTGTTCAGCCGGTGGCCGGCGTGCCCCCGCACGTGCTCCAGGATCACGTCCGGCACGCCGTGCTCCCGACGCGCGTCGCGCTCGACGATGAGCTCCCGCAGGATCTCGACGTTCTTCGTCGGCGCGCCGGTGCTGGTCTTCCAGCCCCGGCGGGCATGGGCATCCATCCACGACGCGTACGTGTCGATCGCGTACTTCGAATCGGCCTGGACCGTCAGCAGCGCCACATCGCGGTGATCGCGGATGGCGTTGAGCAGAGCCAGCAATTCGCCGATGTTGTTCGTGCCCAGCGGCAGCGAACCCGCCGCCCACTGGCCGTCCGCCCCGACCCAGGCCCATCCGGTGGGGCCGGGATTGCCCGAGCAGGCACCATCCGTCGCGACTGTGTAACTCTCGATGATCGGCGTCCTTCCCCGGGCACAGCGCACGCCCGAGCAGAAAGCCTACCCGGGCATGCGTCGTGCTCCGGACGCCGGACTGCAGCGCCTATGCCCGACGGCCCGCGATCACGCGCAGCAGCCAGGCGATGACCGCGATCACCAGCAGGATCAGGCCGACCCACAGGCAGCCACTTCACGGCCGCGATGAACCCGCCCACGAAGAGCAGGACGATGGCGATCACCGCCAGGATGATGAGGAGGATGCTCATGCCCCCACCGTAGCGAGGAGGCGCCGCGGGCGATACACCCTTGCGGTGAACAGGAAAAAGGCCCCGGGGTGGAGCCCGAGGCCTTTTCGCTCCCCCACTTGGACTCGAACCAAGAACCTACCGGTTAACAGCCGATTGCTCTGCCAATTGAGCTATGGAGGAATATCCGCTCGCATTGCGGCGAGCGACCAGACAATCGTAGCAAACTTCCGCGGGCGGTCACGACGCGATCAGGCGTCTGTCCGCTCCCGCGCTGGGCGTCCACAGCACGTCGTCGACGTTGGCGCCGCACGCCACGACGTGGCCGGAGCGCAGGATCAGGACCTCCGCGCCGAGTGCGCGGATGCCGTCGCGATCGTTGCCGATCAGCAGGGTCGACATGCCGTAGCCGTCACAGCGCCGTCGGATGGCCTCCACCACCGCCGCGCGGGCCTGCACGTCCAGATTGGCGAACAGGTCATCGGCGACCAGCAGCTTCGGGTCGAGCATGAGGGCGCGGGCCAGCGCCACGCGCTGCCGCATTCCCGCGCTGAGCTCGTACGGGTACTTCACCGTCATCCCGAGTGGGAGCTTCAGCTCGTCCAGCAGCGCGGCCACACGCAGCGCGAGGGCGCGCTTGTTCACGCGCCGGTCGCGGCTGGTCACCGGTGACGAGATCACCTCTTCGACCGTCAGCCGAGCCGGCAGGCGCGTCCCCGCCCCCTGGCCCAGATATCCGACGAGGTAGGTGAGCGTGCGATGAGCCCGGCCGGGCCGGCGCACCGGGATGCCCTGCACCCGCGCGTCGCCGCCCACCACGGCCAACCCGGGCTCGTCAGTGCCGGCGAGCACCGCGCCGAGGCTGGACTTTCCGGCACCGGTGGGGCCCAGCACGGCCAGACTGCGTCCGTGTGCGAGTGTGAAGTCGACGCCGTCGACCACGCGCTCGGTCGCCGTTCCGCGCGCCGAGGCGCGGGTGATCGACAGGTCGCTGCAGCGGATGGCGACGTCGGCGTCGCGGTGGCGGGCCATCCCCTCATCCTGCCCTGTCCGCGGGCCGTCCGCCAGCTACGACTCGGCGCGGAGGCGCTGCCGGTCGGCATCCAGCTCGCGCAGCTGCAGGCGCACGGCACGGCCCTCCTCGGAGTCCGCGGGGACGCGCTGGACGGCGCCGAGCAGCTCGCGCTTGCGCGCGTCGATCGAGCGGGTGATCAGCCGCCGGGCCAGATCCTGCGCCGACACGGTGGCATGGTCGTCGTCGCGGGCGGGGAACTCGCCGGTCAGCAGCTCGGCGGCCAGCGACCGGTACGGCTCGCGGACCGCCGACACCGCCTCGACCGCCCAGCCGGGGCGCGAAAGGTCGGACGCGGCGGCCACGCTCTGCCGCACCGCGTCGAGGGCGGGATGCCGCAGCGGCAGCTGCACGGCGCGCTGCCACAGCTCCGGGTCGATCCGATGCCCGTACTGGAGGAAGCCCATCAGCGCGTCGCGTTCGAGCACGACATCGGCCGTGCGCGGCAGGCTCGCCACCGTCACGCGCAGGCTCCGGGGCGACCGCGGGAGCCGGCTCGGGCTCGGTGCGGCGGGCGGATGCGGCATCCCGGCTCTCGGTCTGGGACGCCCGCGTCACGGCGCCGTGCACCTCCCCGGTGTCCATGCCCAGGCGGCGCGCGAGCACGCGCTCGTACTCGCGGCGCATGATCGGGTCGCGCAGCTCGGCGACGATCGGCGCGGCCGCGCGCAGCGCGCCGATCCGCCCCTCGACCGACCCCAGCTCGTAGCCGGCGATCCGCTGATCGATGACGAACTCGAACATCGGCACCTTGGTGTCCATCAGCGACCGGACCGCGGCATCCCCCGCTGCAGTCGCAGGTCGCACGGGTCGAGCCCCTCGGGGGCGACGGCGACGAAGCTCTGCGCCGCCAGCCCCTTCGTCGAGGCGAACGCGCGCACCGCGGCCTTCTGGCCCGCCGCGTCGGGGTCGAATGTGAACACCACCTCAGCGGATCCGTCGTCGCCGACCACCCGCCGCAGGATGCCCATGTGGTCGGCCCCGAACGCCGTGCCACAGGTGGCCACCGCGGTCGTCACCCCGGCCAGGTGGCAGGCCATCACATCGGTGTAGCCCTCGACCACGACCACGCGTCGCGGGTCGCCGCGGGAGATGTCGCGCTTGGCCAGGTCCAGCCCGTACAGCACCTGTGTCTTCTTGTAGAGCACGGTCTCGGGCGTGTTCAGGTACTTCGGGCCCGTGTCGTCCTCGAGCAGCCGGCGTGCGCCGAACCCGACCGTCTGCCCGGTGATGGCGCGGATCGGCCAGATGAGGCGGCCACGGAAGCGGTCGTACACGCCGCGCTGCCCCTGCGAGACGAGACCGGCCGCCAGCAGCTCGTCCCGGGTGAACCCCTGCTTGGTCAGCGCGTCCAGCAGTCCGGACCACCCCTTCGGCGCGAATCCGACCCCGAAGTGGGCGGCCGCGCCCGCATCGAAGCCCCGCTCCCCGAGGAATCGGCGGCCGATGTCGGCCGCCGGCGTGACCAGCTGCGTCCGGAACCACTCGCCGGCGGCGGCGTTGGCCGCGTACAGGCGCGAGCGGCCGGATGTCTCCGGCGCCGCCCCGCCCTCTTCGTAGTGCAGGGTGAACCCGATGCGGGCGGCCATCCGCTCGACCGCCTCGGTGAACGTGAGATGGTCCATCTGCCGGAGGAACGTGTACACGTCGCCCGATTCGCCGCACCCGAAGCAGTGGTAGAAGCCGACCTGGGGCCGGACGTTGAAACTCGGGCTGCGTTCGTCGTGGAACGGGCACAGCCCCTTCAGCGAGCCGATCCCGGCGGGCTTGAGGGCGACCCGCTCTCCGATCACGTCGGCGATGTCGACCCGGGCCTTGACCTCGTCGATGTCGGCCTGCGCGATCCGGCCGGCCATCAGTGCCGTCCCGTCGTGCGCGCCGGTGCGGCCGGCCCGCGTTCCGGCAGGCGGGGCTCGGCCACCTGGAGCGTCGGGATCCAGACGCCGAGCGAGGGGCCGTCGACCGGACCGACCAGTCGGGCGTGCCAGGCGAGGGCGCGCTGGTCGGTCAGGCTGGCGACCTGGTCGACGATCACGCGACGGGCCGCGGCATCCGTCTGTGCGGCAGCGAAGTCGCCGGCGTACACCGCGTCCAGCTGCTCGGATGCTGCCACAGGGCGTCGGCGAGGCGCTTGAGCACGCGGCGCTGCTCCTTGTACAGCTCCTTGCGTCCTTCGATCGAGACCACGAACGCGCCGATCACGCCCTTGAGCACCGCCATCTCGACCTCGATCACCCGGGGCACCACCACGTGCGCGCGGTAGCGGGTGAGCACCGGGGTGTCGTAGGCCTCACGGGTCGCGGATGTCGCGGCACGGGCGAAGCGCCCGATCAGGTCGCTGGTCAGGTTCTTCAGCCGCGCCAGCGCCGCCCGCGAGCCGTCGAAGGCGGTCAGCCACTGGCCGAGCGCGGTGAGCCGGTGCAGCGCCTCGGCCAGCTCGTCCCGGTGGAAGTCGAAGCCGACCCAGGACTGGATGGCGTCCAGGAGGGCCTCGTGCTCGCTGGGAGCGGTCAGTCGGGCCGGGTCGAGATAGCCGTTGACCACGGCGTCCTCGAAGTCGTGCACCGAGTAGGCGATGTCGTCGGAGAGGTCCATCACCTCGGCTTCGATGCACCGCACCCGTCCGGGGGCGTCCGCGCGCATCCAGTGGAAGACGGCTTCGTCCTCGGCATACACGCCGAACTTCAGCCGTCCGCCGGCGTCCGGCAGGGGGCGATCGGCCGTCCACGGGTACTTGCAGGTCGCGTCCAGGCTGGCTCGCGTGAGGTTCAGGCCGTACGTGGTCCCGTCCGGACCCAGCACCTTGGGCTCGAGCCGGGTCACGATCCGCAGCGTCTGCGCGTTGCCCTCGAACCCGCCGATCCCCTCGGCCCAGTCGTTCATGGCGCGTTCGCCGTTGTGGCCGAACGGCGGGTGGCCCAGGTCATGGTTCAGACACGCCGTGTCGACCACGTCCGGCGACAGCCGCAGCGCGGTGGCCAGCTCGCGTCCGACCTGCGCGACCTCGAGCGAATGCGTCAGCCGGTTGCGCGCGAAGTCCGCCGGCGAGGCCGGGCTGAGCACCTGGGTCTTCGCGGCCAGGCGCCGCAGGGCCGCCGAGTGCAGCACGCGCGCGCGGTCGCGGGCGAAGTCGTCGCGCTGGGAGCGGTGCTGCTCCCCGTGGAAGCGCGCGGCGTCCGCATCGTCGTATCCGCTCGGCCGGCCCGGAGAGACGCCGACCGCGGACGCGCCCTCAGCCGCCACTCGTATCGGCCTCCGACTCGGTCAGCGATGCCGCGTGGGCGCCGATCTCGCGGGAGTCCAGCCACCGCTCGGGCAGCGCCGTGCGCTTGGGCGTGCCGGCGCGCCCGCGCTGGCCTTCGGCCGCCGCGCCCGGGTAGGGCAGGTCCTGATCGAGCTCGCCGAGCAGCGTGTCGATCTCGGCGAGCGTGGATGCCGTGGCCAGCCGTGCCCGCAGCTCGCCGCCGACCGGGTAGCCCTTGAAGTACCAGGCGACGTGCTTGCGGATGTCGCGGCAGCCGCGATCCTCATCCTCGAAGAACTCCACCAGCAGCTCGGCGTGGCGGCGGAACGCCCGGGCGACGAACCCGAGCGTCGCGTCCACGGGTGCGCCGGCGGCGGCGCCGTCGCGGCCCAGGGCCCGCGCGAGGTCGCCGAACAGCCAGGGGCGGCCGAGGCATCCGCGCCCGACGACCACGCCGTCGCACCCGGTCTCATCCATCATCCGCTTGCGCATCCTCGGCCGACCAGATGTCGCCGTTGCCGAGGACCGGGACGCCGGTCACGGCCTCCTTCAGCGCGGCGATGGCCGCCCAGTCGGCGTGGCCGGAGTAGAACTGCGACGCGGTGCGGGCGTGCAGGGCGATCGCCGCGACCCCGGCGTCCTCGGCGATGCGCGCCGCCTCGAGGTAGGTGAGGTGGTCGTCGTCGATGCCCTTGCGCATCTTGACCGTGACCGGGATCGGGCCGGCGGCGCGCACGGCCTCGGTCACGATGCCGCGGAACAGGTCCAGCTTCCAGGGCAGAGCTTGCTCCCCGCCCTTGCGGGTGACCTTGGGCACCGGGCAGCCGAAGTTCATGTCGATGTGGTCGGCGCGGTCCTCGGCCACCAGCATCCGCACCGCGTCGGCGACCGTCCGGGGATCGACCCCGTACAGCTGGATCGAGCGCAGCGACTCGGATTCGTGGTGGCGGATCAGCCGCATCGTGGTCTGGTTGCGCTCCACGAGGGCACGGGTGGTGATCATCTCGCTCACGTACAGCCCCGCGCCGTACTCACGGCAGAGCCGCCGGAATGCCGTGTTCGTGATGCCCGCCATCGGCGCCAGCACGACCGGCGCGTCGAGCTCGATGGGCCCGATGCGCAGGGTGCGGGCGGGAGCGGTCGCGACAGTCACCCGTCCATTCTCCCAGACCGGCGGCCGCCGTGGCTGCGCGCGCCTAGGCTGTGGATCATGACCGATCTGCACGACATCCCCTTCCAGACCGCCGACGGCGGCACCGCCACCCTCGGCGACTTCGACTCCCCGGTGCTGATGATCGTCAACGTCGCCTCGCGGTGCGGATTCACCCCGCAGTACGAGCAGTTGGAGAAGCTGCAGCAGACCTACGGCGACCGCGGATTCAGCGTGCTCGGCTTCCCCTGCAACCAGTTCAAGAACCAGGAGCCGGGAACGATCGACGAGATCGTGGACTACTGCACCACGACCTGGGGCGTGACCTTCCCGGTGTTGGACAAGGTCGAGGTCAACGGCAGCGGTGCGGCCCCGCTGTATCAGGCGCTGACGCAGACCGCGGATGCCGCCGGCACAGCCGGCCCGGTCGCCTGGAACTTCGAGAAATTCGTGCTCACGCCCACCGGGCAGGTCCACCGGTTCCGCTCCGCGACGGTGCCCGATGACCCCGCGGTCGTCGAGCTCATCGAGGCGAACCTGCCCGCGTAGCAGACATCATTCACCGGCAGCCGCTCACGGAGAGGATTCGGACTCGCCGGCGGTGGCGCCCGCTTCGGCCGTCTGACTGAGGTCATCGAGGAATCGGATGACGGTGTCCCGTTCCGCGGGGGACATCCCCACTGCGACCTCGAACCGCCGGGCATGGGTGCGACCGACCGTGTCACGCACCTGCTCATGGGTCTGCTGAGTGATGCGGATGGTCAGGGCGCGGCGATCGGTCGGGTGCGCGGCGCGCTCGATGTGCCCGGCCGCCGCGAGCCGATCCAGAAGCTTGGTCGTGGATGCCGATGAGATTCCCAGATATTCGGCCAGCGAGCCGGGCGTGACCAGTCGACCGTCGTTCTTGGCGACGACAAGGAAACGAAGCGCCTGCATGTCCGTCTCGTTCAGCTTCATCCGGTCACGCGATGACAGGCTCAGCCGCTGCTCGGCCTCCCGCCACCGGCGAATGCCGGTGAGCACGCGCACCACCTGAGCGATCTCGGCTTCGGTCAGAGAGCCGTACTCGACGAGCTCCTGCTCCGGGTCTATCACGCGCGGGTCGACCATGCGATCCGCCTGCTGCGGATCGCGCCTTCGGCGACTGGCCATATCTGCATTGTAGAGACGAAATCAATGCATGCTAAGCTACCTTCTAGCCTGGCGAGCGATTGGAGGCAGTCATGCGCAATGACGTCCAGGTGGTGCTGGATGACGCGGGACCCGTCCTCGGTCACGCGTGGCAGCCCAGCGTGCGCGGAGCGGACACCGTGTTTCACCTTGCCGGGGTCGATGAGCGGCTTGCAGCGATTCTTCGATGAGAAGGAGACGCTCGCAAGCGACCAGGGTGAGCACTTCGTGGCGTTGTGGGCCGCCCTGCGCAGAGCGAGCCTCGGGGGCAAGCGCATCCGCCCGGCACTCGTGCTGCACACCGCCCGTGAACTGGGCTCGACCGGCCACAGGCCGCCGATGCGGTCGCGGCCGCATTCGAACTGCTGCACACCGCTTTTCCGCTGCACGACGACGTCATCGATGGCGATACCCGGCGGCGCGGCAAGCCCAATCTGATCGGTGAGTTCTACGCGGGTGCGCGCTCGTGCGGTGTCGCGGAGCACGGGGCGCTGGCCTGGTCGAGCGCGGCGGGAATTCTGGCCGGCGATCTGCTGCGCACGCCGCACAGGCGCTGATCGCACGTCTGGACGTCGACGAGGGCAGGCGGCTGGGCCTGCTCGACCTGCTGGACCGGACGCTGTCGGTCACGGCAGCCGGCGAGCTGGGCGACGTGGCGCTCAGCGTCGGGACGGCGGCGCCCTCGCTCGCCGACGCGCTCACGGTCACCCGCGCCAAGACCGCCCACTACTCCTTCCAGGCGCCGCTGCAAGCGGGCGCGATCCTCGCCGGCGCCGGCAGCCGCGAGCAGGACGCACTGAGCGGCTTCGGCCACCGTGCGGGTATCGCGTTCCAGCTGCGCGATGACCTGCTCGGGGTGTTCGGTGATCCGGCGGTGACAGGCAAGAGCAATTCGGTGGACATCTGTCGTGCGAAGCTGACCCCTCTGGTCGCCTATGCACTCGGCACGGAGCACGGTCCCCGCCTGCGGCTCATCCTGGAAGCCGGCGCCCCGGGAGATGTCGACGTGGCCAGCGCCCGCGAGATCCTGATGGGCTCCGGCGCGTGCGAGTTTGTAGAAGGACTCATCGACGACCATGTCGCGGCCGCCGAGGCGGCCCTGCGCGAAGCGACCCTGCCAGGGCGCTGCACGAACGTCTGGTCTCCATCGCGCACGAAGCCGGGGCGCGATCATGGTGACCGGCACGACTGCTGCGACCGACCTCATTCAGTACACGCGATGTGCGCAAGCGCAGCGCGGCGGGCGTCATCGGCGAGTACTCGACATCGTTCGGGATGGCGACGTACCTGTTCGATCGGGTCACCCGCACGCACGTGCGGAACATCTATGCCCTCGTCCGGGTGGCCGATGAGGTCGTCGACGGCGCGGCGGCCGAAGCTGGCCTGGACCCGCGGGCACAGCGAATCCTGCTGGATGCCCTCGAGTCCGAGACCGCGCAGGCGGTCGCGGGCGGGTACAGTGCGAACCTCGTCGTGCACGCCTTCGCGCACACCGCACGCGAGGCAGGCATCGACGACACCGTGATCGCGCCGTTCTTCGCGTCGATGTGCAGGGATGTGACGTCCACCGAGTACACCGTCCCAGAGGTCGCCGAGTACATCCACGGCTCCGCCGAGGTCGTCGGCCTGATGTGCCTGCGCGCGTTCCTCATCCACGACGCCGTGGACGCCGCGACCCGGCGCCGGCTCGAGGAGGGCGCCCGTCGCCTGGGCGCCGCGTTCCAGAAGGTGAACTTCCTGCGCGACCTCTCCGCGGACTGGGAGGATCTGGGACGCAGCTACTTTCCCGGTATCCGTCCCGACGAGCTCTGCGAGGCCGACAAGCACCGCATCCTCGACGACATCGACGCCGACTTGAACGTCGCAGCGGCCGCCATCGCCGAGCTCCCGCCCAGCTGCCGCGCCGCCGTCACCGCCGCACACGCTCTATTCTCGGCGCTGTCGCGCCGGCTTGCGACGGACCGACGCGAACCGGCTGCTCTCCACCCGGGTGCGGGTGTCGAATCTCCACAAGCTCACCATCCTCGTGCGCGCGCGCCTGGGCGTGCGCCCGCGGAGGATGCCGTGACCGGCCGGCGGGTGGTGGTGATCGGCGGCGGGATCGCAGGACTGGCCACGGCCGCGCTGCTGGCGCGCGACGGCGACGACGTCACCCTGCTGGAGTCCCGCGATCAGCTGGGCGGGCGCGCCGGCCGCTGGGAGCAGGACGGGTTCCGGTTCGACACCGGACCCTCGTGGTATCTGATGCCCGAGGTCTTCGACCACTTCTTCCGCCTGCTGGGCACCAGCACCGACCAGGAACTGCACCTGAGTCGGCTGGATCCCGGATATCGGGTGCTGTTCGAGGGGGATGACCCGCCGCTGCAGATAAAACCCGGCCGGGCAACGAATGTCGACCTGTTCGAGCATGCTGAGCCAGGTGCCGGTCGCCGCCTGGAACGGTACCTCGACTCCGCGGCAGAGGCGTATCGGCTCGCAGTGGACCGTTTTCTCTACAGCACGTACGCGTCCTATCGGCCACTGATCTCGGCCGAACTGCTCGCGCGCGCCGGACGACTGGCGCGACTGCTGCTCCAGCCGCTGGACTCCTTCATCGCGCAGGCATTTCCGGGATCGGCGGTTGCGCCAGGTCCTGGGCTATCCCTCCGTCTTCTTGGGGGCATCGCCGAAGCTGGCCCCGAGCCTGTACCACCTGATGAGCCACCTCGACCTCGACGACGGAGTCTGGTATCCCCAGGGCGGTTTCGGGGTCGTGATCGACGCCATCGCCGATCTTGCCCGGCGTGCGGGTGCGGTCATCCGCACCCGGCAGCGGGTGGTCGGGATCGACACGACGGCAGCCGGCGGCCGCGCGCAGGTCACGGGCGTGACGGCGACAGGACCGGACGGGCACACCCACCACTTCGCGGCAGACGTGGTGGTCTCGACGGCCGATTTGCACCACACCGAGACGCAGCCTGCCGGCCGACCTGCGCACCTTTCCGGAGAAGTGGTGGCGAAAGCGCAATCCGGGTCCGGGCGCGGTCCTGGTGATGCTCGGCGTCCGGGGCGGTCTGCCCGAGCTCGCGCACCACACGCTGCTGTTCACCCGGGACTGGACGGCCAACTTCGAGGCCATCTTCACTCCCCCGACCACGATTCCCGCACCCGCATCGATCTATGTGTGCCGCCCCAGTGCGACCGATCCGGGCGCCGCACCGGAGGGTGACGAGAATCTCTTCATCCTCGTTCCGGTGCCTGCCGACCCCGGGATCGGCGCCGGCGGGATCGCCGGGGCGGGGGCCGGCGACGTCGAGGCCACGGCCGACCGTGCCATCCGGCAGATCGTCGAGTGGGCCGACATCCCCGACCTGGCCGAGCGCATCGTCGTGCGCCGCACCATCGGCCCGGCCGACTTCGCCGATGACCTGAATTCGTGGCGCGGTGGGGCGCTGGGCCTGGCGCACACCCTGCGCCAGAGCGCTTTCCTGCGCGGTCGGAACGCGTCTGCGCGGGTTGCGGGCTTGCTCTACGCCGGCTCGAGCACGCTGCCCGGAATCGGCCTGCCGATGTGCCTGATTAGCGCAGAGCTGGTGCTCAAGCGACTCCGCGGCGACACCTCGGCGGCGCGACTGGCGGAACCGCTGTGAGCCTGCTGTACCTGACCGTCCTGCTCATCTGCCTGGGCGGCAGCATCCTCATCGACCTGCGGTTCCACCTCGTGTTCGGTCGGAGCGCGCGCATGGCGGGGTCCGTGCTGGCCTGCGGAATCGTCTTCTTTCTGGCCTGGGACCTGTGCGGCATCGCGCTGGGGATCTTCGCCCGCGGCGAGAACGCGGTGATGACCGGCATCCTGCTCGCGCCGGAGCTGCCTCTGGAAGAGGGGTTCTTCCTGGCGTTCCTGTGCCACCTCACCCTGGTCCTGATCGCGGGCTCGCGGCGGATCACGCAGCGGCGCAGGAAGGAGCGGCCATGACCTACCTGATCCTCTGTCTGGTCTTTCTCGCCATCGCGGCCGCGGTGCTGGCGTTCGCGCTCGCGATGCAGTCCGATCGGCGCGCGCTCATCGTTCGCTGGTGCGTGCCGATCGCCGTAGCGACGGTGGCGCTGCTCGTACTGACGGCGATCTTCGACAACGTGATGATCGCCTCGGGACTGATGACCTATCAGAACGCGACCACCTCCGGGGTGCGCATCGGGCTGGCGCCGGTGGAGGACTTCGCCTACCCGCTGGCCGGAGTGATGCTGCTGCCAGCCCTGTGGCTGATCTTCGGACGGCAGCGCACCCGTGGCTGAACCTGTGCCGCTGCGCACGCGTGAAATCCTGGCCGTGTCACGGCCGGTGAGCTGGATCAACACGGCATACCCGTTCGGCGCGGCCTATCTGCTGACCTCCGGTAGCATCGATGCCGCCTTCGTCATCGGCGTCGTGTTCTTTCTCGTCCCGTACAACCTCGCGATGTACGGCATCAACGATGTGTTCGATTACGCCTCGGACCTTGCCAATCCGCGCAAGGGCGGGATGGAGGGCACCGTCCTGGACCGCGGCGCGCATCGCGATGTGCTGATCGCGGCCATCGCCTCGTGCGTGCCGTTCGTCGTCGCGCTGGTCGTCCTCGGCGATCCGGCGTCGTGGGCGGTGCTGGCGGTGAGCCTGTTCGCCGTGGCCGCCTACTCGGTGCCCGGCCTGCGCTTCAAGGAGCGCCCCTTCCTGGACTCGGTGACATCCAGCACGCATTTCGTCAGCCCCGCAGTGTACGGGTTCGTGCTGGCGGGGGCGCGGCCGACCGGCGCACTGATCGCACTGCTTGCGGCGTTCTTCCTGTGGGGAATCGCCAGTCATGCGTTCGGCGCGGTCCAAGACGTCGTCCCCGACCGCGCGGGCGGCATTCGGTCGATCGCCACAGGCATGGGCGCCCGCTGGACCGTGCGGTTCGCCTTGGCCTGCTGGACGACCGCCGGGGTCCTCATGCTGTTCACGGCATGGCCTGGCCCGCTGGCGGCGCTCGCCGCGATCCCGTACCTGTGGGCGGCGTTCCCGTTCCGCTCGATCACCGACGACCGCTCACCCGCGGCAAACCGAGGGTGGCGTCGGTTCATCTGGCTCAACTACGCGGTCGGTTTTTTCATCACGATGCTCCTGATCGCGTATGCGATCACGCGGGGCTGATCTCTGTTCGAGGAAGGATCGAGGAAGGATGCCGCACATGACATCGAGAAGAGACACCCGCACGAGTGACCGAACCAGGCAGATCGTCGTGGTCGTCTGCGCCGTCGTCGCGATCGTCGGCGCCGCGGTGGGCTCCGGAGCTTTCGGCGGAACCGCCATCCAGGACGCTGCCGGGGGCGCACTCCGCGCCGATGCGACCCTGCTGGCACCCGCGGTGCCGGCGTTCGGGATCTGGAGCGTCATCTACCTCGGCCTGATCGGCTACGCGATCTGGCAGGCACTTCCCGCCCAGGCCACCAGCTCACGGCAGCGCGCGCTGGGCTACCTCGTGGCCGCATCGCTGCTGCTGAACGCCGGATGGATCCTCAGCGTTCAGGCGGATCTGCTGGCGCTGAGCGTGGTGGTGATCGTGGCGCTGCTGGCGGTGCTGGCCGTCGCGTTCGCGCGCACCGTCCACTCGCCGGCCCGCCGCATCGGTGACATGATCCTCACCGACGGCGTGATCGGGCTCTACCTCGGCTGGGTGTCGGTGGCGACCGCGGCGGCCATCGCCGCCACGCTCGTGGCCGCGGGATTCACAGGCTGGGGACTGCCTGCCGAAGCCTGGTCGACTGGCATCCTGGTCATCACCGGAGCCATCGCGATCACGCTCGCGGTGGTCGGCCGTGGCCGCATCTCGCCCATGCTGTCGCTGAGCTGGGGGCTGGCGTGGATCGCGGTCGCGCGCCTGGACGGCTCACCGCACTCGATGATCACCGCTGTCGCCGCGATCGTCGTGGCGGCCGCCGTGATCATCGTCACGGCGCTCTGTCGCGTCCAGGCGCTGCGAAAGGTCCACTCATGAGCGCGGATCGACGGCGCTGGATCGGGCTGGTATCGATCAGCCTGGCGGTGGCCCTCATCATCGTCGACTCGACGATCGTCAATGTCGCGATCCCCTCGATCGTCGACGATCTGGGGATCACCTCGACCCAGGTGCAGTGGGTGCAAGAGAGCTACACCCTCGTTTTCGCGGCGCTGCCGCTGGTGTTCGGCACGCTCGCCGACCGGTGGGGGCGTCGACGCATGCTCGTCATCGGCGTCGGCGTGTTCACGGTCGCGTCAGTTCTGGCCGCACTGTCGCCGTCCGGCGATCTGCTGATCGCATCGCGTGTGCTGCAGGGCGTGGGTGGGGCCATGGTGCTGCCGACGACGCTCTCTCTGATCAATGCGACCTTCCGCGGCCGGGAGCGGGGAATCGCGTTCGCCGTCTGGGGTTCGACGATCGGCGGCATGGTGGCGGTCGGTCCGCTCCTGGGCGGATGGCTCACCACGGCGTTCTCGTGGCGATGGGCGTTCGGCATCAACATCCCGCTCGGGCTGATCATCGCCATCGGAATCATGCTGACCACGCGCGAATCGACGGACTCGCGCCGAGCTGGCATCGACATCGGTGGCGCGGTGCTGTCCATCATCGCCAGTGCCGCACTCGTCTTCGGGCTGATCGAGGGTCGGACCTACGGCTGGTGGCTCGCCGAACCCGCCCACATCCCCTCCGTACTGGGGCACGCCTGGCCGCTGCAGATCTCGCCGATCCCCTTCGTCTTCGTGCTGGCCATCGCAGCGACGGCAGCCCTCATCTGGCGCGGTCTGCGCCGCACCCGCGCCGGACGCACGTCGATGCTTCCCTTCGACCTGCTGTCGATCAGGTCATTCCGCAACGGGAACGTCGCCGCGATGATCGTCTCGCTCGGGGAGTTCGGCATCATCCTCACGCTGCCACTGTGGCTGCAGAACGTCCTCGGCTACAGCGCGCTGCAGACCGGCGTGGCGCTGCTGGCACTGGCGCTCGGCTCGTTCGCGGCCAGCGGGCTGTCGGCCGCCGTCATCAGCTCCACCCGTCCGGCGATCATCGTCCGTGCCGGCATCGCGGCCGAGATCGTTGGCGTGGTGGGACTCGGCCTGATCATCGGGCCGCACACAGCGTGGTGGGCGATCGTGCCGTTCCTGTTCGTCTACGGCATCGGCGTCGGCCTGGCAACGGCCCAGCTCACCGGCGTCGTGCTGCAGGACGTGCCCGTCGACAGCAGCGGCCAGGGCTCGGGGACGGCGAGCACGGCACGCCAGATCGGATCGGCACTGGGCATCGCGATCCTCGGCACCATCCTGTTCTCGTCGACAGGCGCGGTACTGAGCAGCTCGCTGGCGCAGACGTCGACGGCGCTGCCGAGACCGTGCGCAGCCAGATCGTCGACGCCGTGGTCACCAGCGCGGGCGGGGCGATTCCCGGGCTGATCGAGAAGGATGCCACGGTGGGCGGGGAGGCCCGTCAGGCCTTCAGCGACGGCACCCGCTTTGTGGCCTTCGCCGCGGCAGGCTTTCTCGCTCTGGGACTGGCGGCCTCATTCCGACTCTCGTCGCCTGCGCCGTCCGCGCCGACGACCCCTGTGGAGCAGACCGCGGCGCACGAGGCGGGCTCGGGTGACCCTCGTCGCCGTGATCTGCGCCAGGCAACGAGACGGTGCCAACTGCGGCCAAGAGCTTGAGCCGGTACAGCTAGCGGGCGGCGGCCTCGGCGCGCCGCTCGTCCCACACCTGGCGGGCGATCTGAGTGAACGCCTCGGGCGGCTGGGCGCCGCTGACGCCGTACTTGCCGTCGATCACGAAGAACGGCACGCCGCTGATGCCGTAGGCGGCGGCCTGCGCCTGGTCGGCGGCCACCGCGTCGAGGTACCGATCGGATTCCAGCGCGGCCCGGGCGGATGCGGCATCCAGCCCCGCCTCTTCGGCGAGGGCGACGAGCTCGTCGATCCGGCCCACATGCCGACCCTCGGTGAAGTAGGCGGCCATCAGCCGCTCCTCCATCTCGTGCTGGCGGCCCTGCTCCTTGGCGAAGTGCAGCAGCTCGTGCGCCTTCACGGTGTTGGTGTGCTTCAGGATGTCGAAGCGGTACTCCAGCCCGGCGTCGGCCGCGACCGCGGTGACCCGCTCGAGCATCTGCTGCACCTGCTCGCGGCCCATGCCCTTGTGCCCGGCCAGGAAGTCGTATTCGTCGCCGTCGAAGTCGACGGGCGTGTCGGGCGAGAGCTCGAAGGAGTGGAACACCACCTCGACCTCGGGCGCATCGGCGTCGGCCGATGCCGCCGCCAGCCCCTTCTCCAGGTTGCGCTTGCCGATGTAGCACCAGGGGCAGGCGATGTCGGACCAGACGTCGATCGAAATGGGTTCAGTCACATCGGGTGCAACCGACCGGCACGGCGCGTGTATTCCCGCGAATGCTCCTACAGGTCGGTGTCGGGCGCGTCCACCGCCCCACCGAACCGGCGTTCGCGCCCGAGGTACAGGTCGATGGCGCGCCAGAGGTGCTCGCGGGTGAAGTCGGGCCACAGCGTGTCGAGGAAGACGAACTCGGCGTAGGCCGACTCCCACAGCAGGAAGTTCGAGCTGCGCTGCTCGCCCGAGGAGCGCACGAACAGATCGACGTCCGGCATGTCGGGGATGTACAGCCGTCGGCGCACGAGCTTCTCGCTCACCGCGGACGGCCGGAGCCGTCCCGCAGCCACATCGTCGGCGATCGAGCGCATCGCGTCGACGAGCTCGACCCGTCCCCCGTAGTTCACGCACATCGTCAGGGTGAGGGTGTCATTGTCGGCAGTCAGCCGCTCGGCGCGCTGCAGCTCGTTGATCACCGACCCCCACAGCCGCGGCCGGCGTCCCGCCCAGCGGATGCGCACGCCCCATTCGTTGAGCTGGTCGCGGCGGCGGTGCAGCACCTCGCGGTTGAACCCCATGAGGAACCGCACCTCATCCGGCGAGCGGGCCCAGTTCTCGGTCGAGAACGCATACACCGAGAGGTGCTTCACGCCGGCCTGGATCGCCCCCGCCACCACGTCCAGGAGTGCCAGCTCACCGGTGCGGTGTCCTTCGATGCGCGGCAGTCCGCGGCGGTTGGCCCACCGGCCGTTGCCGTCCATGACGATCGCGACATGGGCGGGCACCGCCCCCTTCGGATACTCCGGCGGGTGCACGCCGGTCCAGTCCAGGGGACGGTACGGGACGGCATCCTTGTGCGTGTACGGCTTGGGGGTCACCGGCGCGATTCCTCCGCCGGCTCGTTCAGCACGTGCTCGAGCGCGCGGATGCCGCGCTCCAGATGCCATTGCGCGTAGGCCGCCACGAGACCCGACGAGGCGGCGGTCGCGGCCGGGGCCGCGGCATCCACCACGTCCCACTCGCCGGCGATCAGCGCCTGCAGCAGATCCGCGGTGGTGCCGTCCACGCGCACGGAGCCGACCGGTGCGCAGTCCCGGCACACCATGCCGCCCAGCTGCGCCACGAACGAGGAGTGCGGGCCGGGCAGACCGCATCGCGCGCAGTCGAACAGGCCGGGCGCCCACCCCGACATCGCCATCGCCCGCAGGAGGTACGAATCGAGGATGCTGCGCGCCGCGTGGTCGCCGCGCGCCAGGGCGCGCAGCCCGCCCACCAGCAGCAGGTACTGCTGCGGCGTGGCCTCGGCCTCGTTGAGCCGGTCGGCGGTCTCGACCATGGCGCTGGCGGCGGTGTATCGGTCGTAGTGCACGGCGATGTCGGCGCCGTACGCGCCGAGCGACTCGGCCTGCTGCACGATGTCGAGGTTCCGGCCCGCGTACAGCTTGCACGTCGGCGACCATGAACGGCTCGAGCCGCGCGCCGAACCGGGACGAGGTGCGCCGCACCCCCTTGGCCACCGCGCGGACCTTGCCGTGCCGTCGGCTGAGCAGCGTCAGGATGCGGTCCGCCTCACCCAGCTTGTGGGTGCGCAGGACCACGACCTCGTCGCGATAGGTGGGCACCCCTCGATTATCCCGCGGCATACGACAATGGATGGCGTGACCGACCCGATCTTCTTCATCCCATTGTGGGCCGACCTTCTCGCCGTCGCGCTCGGCGGTCTGCAGGGAGCCCTGTTCGCCGCCGGATTCCGCGGCCAGCGACGCCTCGACTTCCTCGGCGTGGCCATCATCGGGATCATGGTGGGCATGGGCGGCGGCCTCATCCGCGATCTGCTGCTGAATGTCACTCCGACGACGCTGCAGAGCAACTGGTACCTCCTCACGGCGACCGGCGCCTCCCTCGTGGGGATGCTCCTGGCCGCGCCGCTGGCAAAGCTGAACGGGGTGATCGTGGGCCTGGACGCCGTCGTGATCGCTCTGTTCGGCGCGTTCGGAACGAGCAAGGCCCTGTCGTTGGGGCTTCCGCTCGTGCCCGCCGTCTTCGTGGGGGTGTGCGCGGCCGTCGGCGGCGGCGTCCTGCGCGATGTCCTCGTGGGACTTCCCGTCGCGATCATGCACGTCGGGTCGCTGTACGCCGTCGCCGCCGGTGCCGGATGCCTCGCCCTGGCCGGCCTGCACGCGTTCGGCGTGGGGCTGGTCGCGGCGGCGGCCGTCGGGATCGCGGTGACCGCCGTCATCCGGCTGCTCGCGGTGATCTTCGACGTGTCCCTGCCCGAGCAGCGCGTGCTGCACCGGCGCAAGGTGGCGGTGGAGACCTCCGCGATCCCGATCGTGCGGCCCGAGACGGACTGAGACCTGCCCCGGACCGCGCCGCGACTCAGACGCCGGCGAGGGCCGGTGCCTGCTCGCGTGCGCGGATCGAGCGGTTCACGCTGGAGACGATCGCCTTCAGCGACGCGGTCGAGATGTCGCCGTCGACGCCGACGCCCCACAGGCGCTGATCGCCGATCTGCAGCTCCACATAGGCCGCCGCCTGGGCGTCGCCACTGGCGCTGAGCGTGTGCTCGACGTAGTCGTACAGGGTGACGTCCACGCCTTCGGCGCGCAGCACCTCGAGGAACGCCGCGACCGGGCCGTTGCCGACCCCGTGTGCCTCCACTTCGACATCGCCGTCGCGCAGCCGGACGTCCAGCGAGACGTCCCCGGTCATGTCGCTGGAGGTGCGCGTGCTCAGCAGCTCGAACCGCCCCCAGCGCGCGTCGGCGTCGTCCACCGGCAGGTACTCGTCCGTGAAGATCTGCCAGATCTCGTCGCTGGTGACCTCGCCGCCCTCGGCATCCGTCTTGGACTGCACCACTCCGGAGAACTCGATCTGGAGCTTGCGGGGCAGATCCAGCGAGTGGTCGGTCTTCAGCAGGTACGCGACACCGCCCTTGCCCGACTGCGAGTTGACCCGGATGACGGCCTCGTACGAACGACCCAGGTCCTTCGGATCCACCGGCAGGTACGGCACGGCCCAGTCGATGTCGTCGACGGTGACCCCGGCCGCCTCGGCACGGGCCTCCATGGCCTCGAAGCCCTTCTTGATGGCGTCCTGGTGCGAGCCGCTGAACGCGGTGAAGACCAGGTCGCCGCCCCACGGACTGCGTTCGGGGACCGGCAGCTGGTTGCAGTACTCGACCGTCCGCTTCACCTGGTCGATGTCGCCGAAATCGATCTGCGGGTCGATGCCCTGCGTGAACAGGTTGACCCCGAGCGTGACCAGGTCGACGTTGCCGGTGCGCTCGCCGTTGCCGAACAGGCATCCCTCGATGCGGTCCGCCCCGGCCATGTAGCCCAGCTCGGCGGCGGCCACCGCGGTGCCGCGGTCGTTGTGCGGATGCAGCGAGAGGATGACGTTCTCGCGGTGGTTCAGGTGTCGGTTCATCCACTCGATCGAGTCCGCGTACACGTTCGGCGTGGCCATCTCGACGGTGGCGGGCAGGTTGATGATGACCTTGCGGGAGGGCGTCGGCTCGAACACGTCGAGCACCTGGTTGCAGATGTCGGCGGCGAACTCCAGCTCGGTGCCGGTGTAGCTCTCCGGCGAATACTCGTAGTAGACCACGGTCTCGGGGACGCGCTTCTCGTACTCGCGGCACAGCCGGGCGCCCTCCAGCGCGATGTCGACGATGCCCTGCTGGTCGGTGCGGAACACGACCTCGCGCTGCACGATGCTGGTGGAGTTGTACAGGTGGACGATGGCCTGCTTCGCGCCGGCGATCGCCTCGTAGGTGCGCTCGATCAGGTGCTGGCGAGACTGGGTCAGCACCTGGATCGTCACATCGTCCGGGATCATGTCCTGCTCGATCAGCTGCCGGACGAAGTCGAAGTCGGTCTGGCTGGCCGAGGGGAACCCGACCTCGATCTCCTTGTAGCCCATCCGCACGAGCAGCTCGAACATGATCCGCTTGCGCTCGGGGCTCATCGGGTCGATGAGCGCCTGGTTGCCGTCGCGCAGGTCGACCGCGCACCAGCGCGGGGCGGCGGTGATGCGCTTGGTCGGCCAGGTGCGGTCGGGCAGCTCGACCCGGATCTGCTCATGGAACGGGCGATACCGGTGGATCGGCAGGCTCGAGGGCTTCTGATTGTTCTTCATGTGCGGCTCATTCTCTCGTCAGAATTGCGGGCCAACGACGAGCTCCGCGACGAGGAAGGCCCTAGAACGAGGACTCGCCGCGGCAGGCTGAAGGAGAAGCAGGAAGCCTGCACGCATGGCTTCACAATACACCTCCGCCGGCGCTCGGCGGGACCCACGGGCCGCACCGGAGCGGTCAGAAGCCGAGCCGGCCCAGCTGCTTCGGGTCGCGCTGCCATTCCTTGGCCACCCGCACGTGCAGCAACAGGAACACCCGGGTGCCCACCAGCGGTTCGATGCCGGCACGGGCGCGGGCGCCGACGTCGCGCAGTCGCGTCCCCTTGTGGCCGATGATGATCGCCTTCTGGCTGTCGCGTTCGACCACGATGTCGGCGAACACGTCGGTCAGGTCGCTGTCCTCGCGCGGCGCCATCTCCTGGATCATCACCGCGATCGAGTGCGGCAGCTCGTCGCGCACGCCCTCCAGCGCGGCCTCCCGGATGATCTCGGCGACGCGATCCTCCACGCTCTCGTCGGTGACGACGCCGTCGGGGTACAGTGCGGGCCCCGTCGGCATCAGCGCCAGCAGCTCGCCGGTCAGCACGCCCAGCTGGTCGCGGGTCAGGGCCGACAGCGGGATCACCGCGGCCCAGTCCTCCCGCAGCGCGTCCACCTCGACCAGCCGCTCGGCGATCTCGTCCCGGCTCGCGGAGTCGGTCTTGGTCACGAGTGCGATCTTCTTGGCGCGTGGGTAGCCGTCCAGGGATGCCGCGATCCGCCGGTCGCCGGGGCCGACCTTCTCGTCGGCCGGCACGCAGAACGCGATGACGTCCACGTCGCCGAGCACCTGCTCGACGAGGTCGTTCAGCCGCTGTCCGAGCAGGGTCCGGGGGCGGTGGATGCCGGGGGTGTCCACGATGATCAGCTGCCCGTCGGGGCGGTTGAGGATGCCGCGGATCGCGCGCCGCGTGGTCTGCGGCTTCTCGCTGGTGATCGCCACCTTCTCGCCCACGAGGGCGTTGGTCAGCGTCGACTTGCCGACGTTCGGGCGTCCCACGAACGTCACGAATCCGCACCGGATGTCGCTCATCTGTCCCTCGTCTCCTCGGGGGCGCGCGCCGCCGGCGCCGCCCGCTCCACGAACACCGTCGCGATCCCCCGGCCGCGGCCGCGCGAAGCGCCCCCGGTCAGCCGCAGTCCGTCGTACTCGGCCGTCGCCCCCGGCTCGCGGATGCGGCCCAGCGCCTTGCCGAGCAGACCCCCGATCGAATCGACGTCCTCGTCCTCGAGGTCCAGCCCGAACAGCTCGCCCACGTCGGCGACCGGCAGCCGCGAGCTGACCCGGTAGCGTCCCGGCTCGATCTCGACCAGCTCCGCCGTACGCGGGTCGTACTCGTCGGCGATCTCGCCGACGAGCTCCTCGATCAGATCCTCCAGGGTCACCAGCCCCGCGACCCCGCCGTACTCGTCCACGACCATGCACACGTGCACGGCATCGCGCTTCATCTGCTGCGAGCGTCTCGGCGCGCATCGACTCGGGAACGAACACCGGAGGTCGGGCGATCGTGCGGACCGGGGCATCCCCCACCCCGCCTCGTCGCGATAGCTGATCAGCACGAGGTCCTTCAGGTACAGCACGCCCACGACGTCGTCGGCCTCGTCGTCCACGATCGGGATGCGCGAGACGCCCCGCTCGAGGAAGACGCTCATCGCCTCGCGGGCGGTGGAGGAGGCATCCACCGTGACCATGTCGGTGCGCGGCACCATGACGGCGCGCACGAACGTGTCGGTGAAGTCGAACACCGAGTGGATGAGGTCGCGGTCGTCCTCCTCGATGAGATCCTGCGACGCGGCCTCGTCGACCATGCTCGGCAGGCTGCTCCTCGTTGGCGAAGGACGCCCCCCGCGCACCCCGGGCGTGACCCGGTTGCCGAGGGCGATCAGGCCGTGCACGATCGGGCCGAGGATGATGCGCAGGCCGCGGATGACCCGGGCGCTGCCCGCAGCAGTCCCCGCGCGTGCCGCCGGCCCACCGAGCGGGGACTGGCTCCGACCAGGACGAACGAGATGCCGGTCATCAGGAGCGCGGCCGCCAGCATCGCCCACCAGATGTTGGCGAACAGGATGGTGAACGCCACCGTCACCAGGACCGCCGCGGTCGTCTCGGCGAGCACGCGGATGAACACCACCGCCTGCAGGTGCGCGTCGGCGTCGTCGGCGATCCGGCGCAGCTGCGCCGAGCCGCGGCCGCCCTCGTCGGCGAGCTCGACCAGGTCCTGCCGGCCGGTCACGCTCATGGCGGCGTCCAGCGCCGCCATGAGCCCGCCGAAAGCCACCAGCAGCACCGCGGCCAGCAGCAGCAGGAGTGCGGTCATGGGCGCGGTCGCCGCCGTTCGGCGGTGTGGAAGCTCAGCAGCAGATCACGCTGCAGGCCGAACATCTCCCGTTCCTCGGCCGGCTCGGCGTGGTCGAACCCGAGCAGGTGCAGCGAGCCCGTGCGTGGTCAGCAGCAGCTCGTCCAGCGTGGAGTGCTTGGCCGCCTCGGCCTGCACCTCGGCCACCTGCGGGCACAGCACGATGTCGCCGAGCAGGCCGGGCGGGGTGGGAGCGTCCTCGGAGCCCGGGCGCAGCTCGTCCATCGGGAAGCTGAGCACGTCGGTGGGGCCCGGCTCGTCCATCCACTGCACGTGCAGCGCCTCCATCGCGCCCTCGTCGACGAGCAGCACGGCGACCTCGGCGTCCGGGCTCACGTGCAAGCTCGGCGAGATTGTGCTCCATCAGCCGCAGCAGGGCCGCCTCGTCGACGACGACCCCGGACTCGTTGGTGATCTCGATCGTCATGAGCGTCCTCGCTTCGGGATGTGGTCGCGCGGACCGCGCGACCGCGCCGCGCCGCGCCGTTCGGCGCGGTTGGCGAACTCCTCGGCCTCGTCGCGCTCGCGGCGCCCGGCGAGCCGCCGCTCGTCGTACTCGCTGTAGGCGTCCACGATCCGCCCCACCAGCGTGTGTCGCACCACATCCTTGCTGGTCAGGGTGGAGAAGTGGATGTCCTCGATCCCGTCCAGCACCCGGGTGACCAGGCGCAGTCCGGACGCGGACTGGGGCAGGTCGATCTGGGTGATGTCGCCGGTCACGACCATGCGGGTGCCGAACCCGAGCCGGGTCAGGAACATCTTCATCTGCTCCGGCGTCGTGTTCTGGGCTTCGTCGAGCACGACGAACGAGTCATTGAGCGTCCGGCCGCGCATATACGCCAGCGGGGCGACCTCGATGGTGCCGCTGGCCATCAGCTTGGGCACCAGCTCGGGGTCCATCATCTCGTTCAGCGCGTCGTACAGCGGGCGCAGGTACGGGTCGATCTTGTCGGTGAGGGTGCCGGGCAGGAATCCGAGCCGCTCCCCGCCTCGATGGCCGGGCGGCTGAGGATGATGCGGCTGACCTCCTTGCGCTGCAAGCGCCTGGACGGCCTTCGCCATCGCCAGGTAGGTCTTGCCGGTGCCGGCCGGTCCGATCCCGAACACGATGGTGTTCTCGTCGATCGCGTCGACGTACTCCTTCTGCCCGGCGGTCTTGGGGCGGATCACCTTCCCCCGGGATGTGAGGATCGCCTCGCCCAGCACCTCGGACGGGCGCGGGCCGTCGTCGGCCTGCAGCATTCGGTTCGAGGTCACGACATCCACCGGGTCCAGCCCGTGCCCGGAGCGGGTCATAGCCAGCAGCTCGTCGACCAGGCGGCGCGCCGCGGCCACCGGCTCGGGCGGACCGGTGAGGGTGATCTCGTTGCCGCGGACGTGCACGTCCACCTCGGGATGCTCGCGTTCGACGACCCGGCAGCCGATCCTGCGGACCGAGCAGCTGCACCATGGCGACACCGTCGGCGTAGATCCGCTCGACGGCGGGCGCGTCATCCGGCATTCATGCTCTTCTCGTCCAGTCCTCCGGCCAGCACGTGCGCGTGCACGTGGAACACCGTCTGCCCCGAACCGGCGCCGGTGTTGAAGATGAGGCGGAAGTCGCCGTCCGCGTGCGCGGCGGCCAGCTCCTTCGCCAGCGCGATCATCTCGACCAGCAGTCCGGGGTCCCCGGCGGCCAGCTCGGTGACGTCACGGTACTGCTCCGTCTTCGGGATCACCAGCAGGTGGACCGGGGCCTTCGGCGCGATGTCGCGGATCGCGAACAGCGTGTCGGTCTGGGCGATGATCTCAGACGGGATCTCGCCGTTCAGGATCCGGGTGAAGATCGAGGGCTCGCTCATGTCTCAAGTCTACTGAGCGCCCCTCCTGCGTTCATCTCGCAGGAAGATCGGGAGCGAACGTGTCAACACGCCGCGAATTCAGCGCGCCGGCGCAGACTATCCTGCGACATGAACGAGCCTCACCAGCGGCCGAGGATCGTGCTGACCACCGCGAGAGCGGCGGGGCCGGCGGTCGAGGTGCGCAGGACCGTGTCACCGAGAGCGGCGATGGTCGCGCCGGCATCGGCCAGCAGCGCCAGCTCGTCCGCGGCGATTCCGCCCTCCGGGCCGACCACGAGCACCACCTCGCCTTGTGCGGGATCGATCGCGACGGCGCTGAGCCGCACCTCGCCGGTCGGCTCCAGCACGATGACGTGGGATGCTGCCGCCCGCGCGGCGATCCGGGGTGTCGAGGTGATCTCGGCGACCTCGGGCACCCAGGCGCGGTGGGCCTGCTTGGCCGCCTCGCGGACGATCGCCTCCCAGCGTGCACGGCCCTTCACGGCCTTCGCATCGTTCCATCGCGACACGCTGCGGGCCGCCTGCCACGGGATCACCTCGTCCACACCGAGTTCGGTGGCCGCCTGCACGGCGAGCTCGTCGCGGTCCCCCTTGGCCAAGGCCTGGGCCAGCACGAGCCGGGGGCGCGGCGCGGGGACATCCGTGCGTGCGGTGACCTCGACCTCGACCCGCTTGGGGTCGACGGCTGTACAGCGTCCGTCCAGCCAGACGCCGCGCCCGTCGCCGAGGGTCACCTGCTCGCCCGCCCGCACCCGGCGCACGGCGGCGGCGTGATGCGCTTCGGCCCCGGTCAGGGTGAGCACGTCGCCGGCGGCCGCCGTCGCGGCATCCGTCGTGACGAAGTGCAGGGGCACGGATCAGCCGTTCCGGAACCGGTCGCGCAGCCGCGCGAACAGGCCCTGCTGGAACTCGGCCAGGTGCGGACCGGGCGCCTTGGTCTTCTTCTTGAAGTCCTCGATCAGCGCGCGCTCCTTCGCATCCAGCCGGGTGGGGGTGACCACATGCACGCCCACCCGCAGGTCGCCGCGCTGCGAGCCGCGCAACGGGGTGATGCCGCGCCCCTTGATGGTCAGCACGTCGCCGCCCTGCACGCCGGGCCGCACCTCGAGCTCGACCGGGCCGTCCAGCGACTCGATCGTGGTCGTCGTGCCCAGGACCGCGTCCGGCATCGACACCTCCAGCGTGGCCAGCAGGTCGTCGCCGTCGCGGCTGAACACGTCATGTGCGGCCACATGGACCTCGATGTACAGGTCGCCGTTGGGCCCGCCCGCCGGCCCCACCTCGCCCGAGCCGGGCAGCGCCAGTCGCAGCCCGACTCGACACCGGCGGGGATGTCGACCGAGACGGTGCGCCGCGAGCGGACGCGTCCCTGGCCCTGGCAGGTCGCGCAGGGGTACGGGATGGTGGTGCCGTACCCGTGGCAGACGGTGCACGGCACGGTGGTGACGACGTTGCCGAGGAGGCTGCGAACCGTGCGCTGCACGTTGCCGGTGCCGTGGCAGATCTCGCAGGTGACCGGCGAGGTGCCCGGCTGACAGCACGATCCGTCGCACGTCTCGCAGAGCACCGCGGTGTCGACCTCGATGTCGCGGTGCGTGCCGAACACGACATCGCCCAGGTCGAGCTCGACGCGCACCAGCGCGTCCTGTCCGCGCTCGCGCCGCGAGCGCGGACGGCCGCCTCGGCCGCCGCCGCCGGCCGCGCCGAAGAACGTCTCGAAGATGTCGCTGAACCCGCCGAAGCCGGCCTGCCCGCCGAACGGCGAATCGCCGCCCATGTCGTAGCGTCGGCGCTGCTCGGGATCGCTGAGCACGTCGTACGCGTGGGTGACGGTCTTGAACCGCTCCTCGGCGTCGGCGCCCGGATTCACGTCGGGGTGCAGTTCTCTGGCCAGCCGGCGGTACGCCTTCTTGATCTCGTCCGGGGTCGCGTCCCGCGACACGCCCAGTACTGCGTAATGGTCCTGGTCCGCCACAATCGCCTTCCTGCCCACGCCGCCGGCGCGGGATCGTCCTGTGTTCCGTGCGCTCAGCGCGACGATTCGTCGTCTTCGAGCAGTTGGCTCAGATAGTGCGCGACGGCGCGAACCGCCGCGAGGTTGGTGGGGTAGTCCATCCGGGTCGGACCCAGCACCCCGAGTCGCGCCCGCGCGCCGGTCGCGTCGTAATCGCCGGTGACGATGGATGCCTCGGCCAGGCCGAACGCCTCGTTCTCGCGCCCGATCGAGGCGGCCAGCCCCTCCCGGTCGGCGACCATCTCGCTCATCAGCCGGAGCAGGGTGACCTGCTCCTCGATGGCCTCCAGCAGCGGGTAGATGCTCCCGCGGAAATCGGCTTCGCTGCGGGCCAGGTTCGCGGCCCCGGCCATCAGCAGCCGGTCCTGGCGGAACTCCTCGAGCTCCTCGGCGACCACCCGCAGCACGGCCACGAGCACCGCGTCGGCGGGCGCCTGATGCAGCGGCAGGGCCGCGGCCACCGCCTGGGCGCCGTCGCGGACGCTCCTCCCGGTGACCAGCGCGGAGACCCGGGCGCGCACGTGTGCGACCTCGGCCGGCTCGGCGCCGTCCGGCAGCGAGACCACCCGCTGCGAGACGCGACCGGTGTCGGTGACCAGGATGACCAGCACCCGACCGCCGAGATCGACGATCTCCACGTGCGAGACATCCGCCCGGGCGAACGACGGATACTGCACGATCGCCACCTGCCCGGTCAGCCGGGTGAGGGCGCGGACCGTGCGCGAGAGCACGTCGTCGAGGTCGGTGGAGCCGTCCAGGAACACGCTGATCGCCGCGCGCTGAGCGGAGGTGAGCGGGCGCAGGCGAGCCAGGTGGTCGACGAAGACCCGATAGCCCTTGTCGGTCGGCACCCGACCGGACGAGGTGTGCGGAGCCTCGATCAGCTCCTCGTCCTCGAGCAGCGCCATGTCGTTGCGGATCGTCGCCGCCGAGACGCCGAACGCATGCCGGTCCACGATCCGCTTGCTGCCGACGGGCTCGCGGGTCTCGACGAAGTCCTGCACGATGGCCTGCAGGACCTGCAGTCCGCGCTCGCTGACCATTCGTGCTCCCTTCCGTCCGCGCTGCCGGCACTCGGGTTCTCCGAGTGCCAATTCTACCGAAGTTCGCTGATGGGCAGGTGCGGGACCGGCCGGTGTCCCCTCACTCGGTGAGCGCGCGCACCACGGCATCCGCCAGCAGCCGCCCGCGCCGGGTGAGCACGACGCGTCCGTGCAGCGCCTCGCCGCCGTCGATCAGTCCGTCGGCGATCAGCCCGGCCACCGCCGGACGCCGCGACGCCGGCAGCTCCGCGGTGGGCATGCCCTCGCGGATCCGGGTGCGCAGGAGCACCGCCTCGAGCCGTCGGGCGGCCGCATCCGGCCGCTCCCGGCCGGCGGCCGGCGACTGCCCGGCCGCCACCCGCTGCGCGTACGCCGCCGGATGCTTCACGTTCCACCACCGCAGCCCGGCGACGTGGCTGTGCGCGCCGGGGCCGAAGCCCCACCAGTCGTGCCCGCGCCAGTAGGCCAGGTTGTGGCGGGAGCGGTGCGCGGCGCCGCGTGCCCAGTTCGACACCTCGTACCAGTCGTACCCGGCGGTCTCCAGCATCCCGTCCGCCAGCTCGTACATATCGGCCTGCAGATCGTCGTCGGGGGCCGGCGCCTCGCCCCGGCGGATCTGCCGGGCCAGCTTCGTGCCCTGCTCGATGATGAGCGCGTACGCCGAGATGTGGTCGGGCTCGAGCCCGAGCGCCGTCTCGATCGAGCACCGCCAATCGTCCAGCGATTCGCCGGGCGCCCCGTAGATCAGGTCGACGCTGACATCGAGCCCCGCGCTGCGGGCGGCGGCGACCGCGGTGCGCACGTTGGCGGGGTCGTGCGTGCGGTCCAGCGCCTGCAGCACAGGCCCGACCGCGGACTGCATCCCCACCGACAGCCGCGTCACCCCGGCGGCGGCCAGTATGGCGGCCACCGCCTCCGTCACCGTGTCGGGGTTCGCCTCGACGGTGATCTCGGCGTCTTCGGTCAGTCCGAACTCCTCGCGCACCCCGTCGAGCATGCGCGCGAGGTCGCCCGGCGGCAGCAGGGTGGGCGTGCCGCCGCCGAAGAAGACGGTGGACGCCGGTCGCACGGGGCCGGCCTCGGAGAGGATGCCGCGGGCCAGGGTCACCTCGCGCAGCAGGGTGTCGGCGTACTGGTCCTGGCGGGCACCGCGCAGCTCGGTGGCGGTGTAGGTGTTGAAGTCGCAGTAGCCGCAGCGCACGCGGCAGAACGGGACGTGCAGGTACACGCTGAACGGGGTGTGCGCGTTCACCGGCAGATCGACCGGCAGGGCGCCGTCGCTCGGGGCGGGGTCGCCGTCGGGCAGGGCGGAGCCCATCAGGCCGACGTCGAGTACAGCGGCGAGATCGCCCGCAGGTACCGCTGGGACAGGGCCCGGCGGCGGCGCTTGACCAGCGTCGGCAGCATCCGGTAGAAGAACGAGCGCGGGGCGTCGAAGGCGCGCACCGTGAACCACACCTCGTCGTTGTCGAGCCAGTCGATCATGAATGACTCCTCGCCGCTGACGACGGAGTCGGCGACCGTGCCGAGGGCGAAGCCCACGCGGCGCGGCTCCTCGACCACGAAGATGACCCGCAGCTCGGCGTCGGCCTTCATGCCGTTCACGCGTCCGTGCAGGCGCAGGGTCGTCCCCGAGCCCACCCACGGCGTCCCGTCGGCGTCGAAGCGCTGATCGGCCTCCTGCCGGCTCGGGGCGATCGGATGCCCCTCATGGTCGAAGCTCACCCCGGTGTACATCGGCCCCGCGGCGGGCCGGACGTCGGTCACGGTGAGGCCGCCGTCACGCTGGGCGCGCCACGACAGCAGCGCCTCGGTGGCCGCCTCGAAGCGGGTCTGACCGCTGCCGATCCGCCACGTCTCGTGGGCGGGCACACTGCGCTCGGGCGGGTACTGCATCAGGTCCGGAGCCTGCGTGGCCCCGACCGCGGCGTAGTCCACCGTCTCGTCCCGGAAGGTCCCTCGGCGCATGCGTTTCAGCCTACTCAGGTCCGGCTGGGAGCACCGTGCACATCCCGGTCACGCGTCCGGTCGGCCGGGCTCGGCGATGGCGATCAGCACATCGCGCTTCCGGTCGGTGAGCTCGGTCGGCGCCATGCGGCGCCGGCGCGCGTCATGCCCACCCGCGCTTGCGGCATCGCGCGCGGCAGAGACCGGTCCGGCTACTTCTTGTCCTTGCCTTCGATGTCCCCCGAGAGCGCGGCGATGAACGCCTCTTGGGGGACTTCGACGCGGCCGACCATCTTCATCCGCTTCTTGCCCTCCTTCTGCTTCTCCAGGAGCTTGCGCTTGCGCGAGATGTCGCCGCCGTAGCACTTGGCCAGCACGTCCTTGCGGATCGCGCGGATGTTCTCCCGGGCGATGATGCGGGCGCCGATCGCGGCCTGGATCGGCACCTCGAACTGCTGACGCGGGATCAGCTTGCGCAGCCGCTCGGTCATCAGCGTGCCGTAGGCGTACGCCTTGTCCCGGTGCACGATCGAGCTGAAGGCATCCACCCGCTCACCCTGCAGCAGGATGTCGACCTTCACCAGATCGGCCTCCTGCGTGCCGTTGGGCTCGTAGTCCAGCGACGCGTACCCCTGCGTGCGGCTCTTGAGCTGGTCGAAGAAGTCGAACACGATCTCGCCGAGCGGGATGTTGTAGCGCAGCTCGACCCGCTCCTCGGAGAAGTAGTCCATTCCCAGCAGGCTGCCCGCCGGTTCTGGCACAGCTCCATGACGGCGCCGACATAGTCCTTCGGCAGGAGGATGGCGGCCGTGACCATCGGCTCGGCCACGGTGGCGACGCGCCCGTCCGGGTACTCGCTGGGGTTGGTGACGGTGACCTGTTCGCCGGTGTCGGTGGTCACCTCGTAGATCACACTCGGCGCGGTGGTGATCAGGTCGAGGTCGAACTCGCGCGAGAGCCGCTCGGTCACGATCTCGAGGTGCAGCGACCCCAGAAACCCGCAAGCGGAAGCCGAACCCGAGGGCGACCGAGGTCTCGGGCTCGTAGACCAGCGCCGCATCCGAGAGCTTCAGCTTGTCCAGCGCCTCGCGCAAGCTCGGAGTAGTCGCTGGCGTCGATCGGGTACAGTCCGCTGAACACCATCGGCTTGGGATCGGTGTAGCCCGGCAGCGCCTGCTGCGCGGGCTTGCGCGCGTCGGTGACCGTGTCGCCGACCTTCGACTGGCGCACGTCCTTCACTCCGGTGATCAGATACCCGACCTCGCCGACGCCGAGTCCGCGGGAGGGCACCGGCTCGGGGCTGGACACGCCGATCTCGAGCAGTTCATGCGTCGCGCGGGTGGACATCATCTGCACGCGCTGGCGCGGCGCCAGCGTGCCGTCGATCATCCGCACATAGGTGACGACGCCGCGGTAGGCGTCGTACACCGAGTCGAAGATCATGGCGCGGGCCGGCGCCTCGGCGTCGCCGGACGGCGCGGGGATCTCGGCCACGATGCGATCCAGCAGCTCTTCGACGCCCTGCCCGGTCTTGCCCGACACGCGCATCACGTCGTCCGGGCTTGCCGCCGATCAGGTTCGCCAGCTCGGCTGCGAACCGGTCCGGGTCGGCGGCGGGCAGGTCGATCTTGTTCAGCACGGGGATGATGTGCAGGTCGTTGTCCAGCGCCAGGTAGAGGTTCGCCAGCGTCTGCGCCTCGATCCCCTGCGCGGCATCCACCAGCAGGATCGCGCCCTCGCAGGCGGCCAGCGACCGGGACACCTCGTAGGTGAAGTCGACGTGCCCGGGGGTGTCGATCATGTTCAGCGCGTAGGTTCCGGTTGCCCCGGCCCACGGCATCCGCACCGCCTGGCTCTTGATCGTGATGCCGCGCTCGCGCTCGATGTCCATCCGGTCCAGGTACTGCGCGCGCATGTCGCGATCCGAGACCACGCCGGTGATCTGCAGCATCCGGTCGGCCAGCGTCGACTTGCCGTGGTCGATGTGCGCGATGATGCAGAAGTTGCGGATCTGCGCCGGCGGCGTCGCGGACGGCTCGAGCGAGGTGAGGGCGCGTGGTGACATGTCCTCTTGATTGTACGGGGGCGGCCGGATCCGGCGAATCGGCATCGACAGGTTCTAGCCTGGCTTCATGACGGTCCAGGCGGTGCTGGTGCACGGTATCCGCACCTCCGCGACCATGTGGCGCGCCCAGGTGGCGCATCTGGACTCGCACGGCATCCCGGTGACCGCGGTGGATCTGCCCGGGCACGGCACCCGGATGACCGAGCCGTTCACGCTGGACGAGGCGTTCGCCACGATCGATGCCGCGGTGACGGATGCCGCGGCTCGCGGACCAGTGCTCCTGGTCGGGCACTCCATGGGCGGTCTGCTGTGCACGGCGTACGTCGGGCAGCGGCAGCCGCCGCCGGTGGCGGCCTTCATCGCCGCATCGTGCACGGCGATCCCGCGCGGACTGGGCCTGTCGGCCTATCGGCTCCTGGCCCGCGGCATGAACGGGCTGCCGCACCAGGGACAGTGGCTGGCCGACCGGGTGCTGCAGCTGACGCTGCCGAAGAGACCCGTGCCGACTTCGGCGCGGGCGGCTATGCGTTCGCCGCGCAGGACGTGGCGCTGAAGAGCCTGTCCGTCCTGGATCTGCTGAAGGCGGTCGGCCGCATCCGGATCCCGCTGTGGTTCATCAACGGCGAGTTCGACCAGCTTGCGCCTGAACGAGCGGCTGTTCTGCACGCTCGCGCCGCACGCCGAGCTGATCGTCGTGCCGCGCACCACGCATCTGGTCACGGCCATGCGGCCGCGCGTGTTCAACGCACTGCTGGATCTGGCCGTGGCGACGATCGCAGCGAGCGATCCCGCGCGAATCCCGACATGATCGCGCCGGCCGCCGACAGCACCGTGCTGACCACGAGCAGCGCCAGAACCCGCCCACCGCGGCCACGAGCGCGGCGCCCACCAGCGGACCGACCAGCTGGCCGAGCGCGGCGGCGGTGTTGACCAGGCCCATGTCGCGGGCGTGGTCGTCGGCGTGCGGCAGGAGGTCGGTGGCGAACGCGAGCCCGACCGTCGAGAACGCGCCGTAGCCGACGCCGAGCAGGGCGGCGGCGATCATCGTGGTGGTGAACGACGGCGCGACGGCGATGATGACGGCGGCCGCGGCCTGGACGAGACCGGATGCCACGGTCAGCCCGCGGCGGCGGCCGGTGCGGTCGGACCACCATCCGGCCAGCACCGAGGCGGCCACCACGAAGATCGTGTAGACCACGATCACGAGCAGCAGGTTGTCCTGGGCCAGCGCGCTCGGCTGGCCGAGGCCGTACATCAGGAAGAACAGGAACAGCGTCGTCGGCAGCGCATTGCCGACGTTGGTGACGAACCGTCCCCACACCACCCAGCCGAAGTCGCGGTCCCGCAGCGATTCCCACGGCACGCCGCGACGCGTGCGCGGCGCCCGGGCCGGGACATCCGGGTCCGGCAGCGCGATCGCGGTGATCGTGCCGGCGACCGCGACGAATGCCGCCAGCACGACGTAGCCGGCCACGATGCTCAGCCCGAGCAGGACGACCGCGCCGACGCCGAGCACGATGCCCACGGCCTGCGAAGAGCTGGCCGCGGCGGAGGCCGCGCCCCGCTGGGAGTCGGGCAGCTGGTCGGCGATCAGGGCGGTGAAGGCCGCCGAGGCCACGGCGATGCCCACGGCGACGCCGGTCCAGGCGAGGCCGATCAGCACCGGACCCTGCGCCCACCCGGTCAGCAGCAGGCACAGGGCGGTCAGCCAGCTGCCGCCCAGCGCCCAGGGACGACGCCTCCCCCATCGCGTACGCGTCCGGTCCGACAGGGCGCCCGACCACGGGCCGGCGATGATGCCGGCCAGTCCGCCCACCCCGAGGACGACGCCGGACGACACGACGCCGCGCACCCAGGTGTCGGCTTCGCCCGGAGTGTCCAGCTGCGTGGGCAGCAAGCTGGACCGGAGTCAGCTGCACGGTCCAGATCGCCAGCCACGCCAGCGTGAACAGCAGCGACCAGCCCCGACCGACCTTCGGCCGTGCGGAGGAAGGGGAAGGCGTCATGGATGCTCCTCGGACGTCGTCGTGCGAGTGGGGGCCGGGTGTCGGGGTGTATCGATCATCGTGCACGCGCGCCCCTGGGCGCCAGTCCGCGGCCTCCCCGCTGCGGGCGCGCTCGCTCGGCTCGCGGTCGCGCTGCCGTTTCCGACATCCGCGCCCGAAAAGAACACCCGCGCGAGCGGACAACACGAGCGCAACCTGGGTGCGCCGCCGCGCCCGCGGTCGCGCTGCCGTTCCCGACATCCGCGCCCGAAAGAGGAACCCGCGCAAGCGGAAAACGGCAGCGCAACCTGGGGTGCGCTGGCGCGAGCGCCGGCAGCGCCAGCAGCGCCGGGGCTCGCGGGGACGTCGAGGGCGACGCGTGATTCCTGATAGACTCGACCATTGGCTTGCGTGTGGGTTTTTCCCGCACACGCCGCGGGGCGCCCCTCTCGTGCGCCGCGGCACTCATCCGATCACCCTGAACGAAAGAACGTCCACACGTGGCAAACATCAAGTCGCAGATCAAGCGCAACAAGACCAACGAGAAGGCCCGCGAGCGCAACAAGGCCGTCAAGAGCGAGCTGCGGACCGAGGTCCGCCGCACCCGCGAGGCCATCGCCGCCGGCGACAAGGCCGCCGCTGAGAAGGCTCTGAGCCGCGCCGGCCGCAAGCTCGACAAGGCTGTGAGCAAGGGTGTCATCCACAGCAACCAGGCCGCGAACCGCAAGTCGTCGATCGCCAAGCAGGTCGCCGCGCTCTGAGGCGCAAGCCTTTCCGACGAAAGCCCGTCCCGCACACGCGGGGCGGGCTTTCTCGTTGTTCGGGGGACTCAGCTTGTTCGGGGGACTCAGCCGCCGAACGGCGCCCGGGTGGCGATGACCGTGATCATCCGCTCGAGCGCGAACACCGGATCGCGTGAGGCGCCTTTGACCTCGGCATCCGCCCGTGCGGTGGCCTGGATGGCACGGCCCAGGCTCTGCTCGTTCCAGCCGGCCAGATCGCGACGGGCCCGATCGACCTGCCAGTCCTTCATCCCCGCCTCGGCGGCGATCGCCGCAGACGAACCGCGCTTGCCCGCCACCCGTGCCATCGTGCGCAGCTTCATCGCCACCGCGGCCACCAGCGGGACCGGATCCGCGCCGGACGCGAGCGCATGGCGCAGCGCGAGAAGCGCGTCGCCGTAGCGGCCGGCGATGGCGGTGTCGGCCACCGTGAACGCCGAGGTCTCCACCCGACCGCCGTAGTAGCGCTGCACCACCTCGGCCGTGACATCCCCGGGAACGTCCGCGATCAGCTGCTGGCAGGCGGCGGCCAGCTCGGTCAGGTCGTCCGAGAACGCGGAGACCAGCGCGCGCAGCGCGGTCGGGGCGATGTTCTTGCGTGCGGCACGGAACTCGCCTGCGGCGAAGTCGTGCTTGTCGCCGTCGCGCTTGACCGCCGGGCACGGGACTTCGACGCCCCCGCCGGAGCCGGCGCGGATCGCGTCCAGCAGCTTCTTGCCGCGCACCGTGGCGCCGGCGTGCCGCAGCACCACGGTCGCGCCGTCCTGCGGATGCTCGAGGTAGCCCAGCGCCTCGGTCAGGAACGCGTCACTCGCCTTCTCGACGCCGGTCACCCGGATCAGGCGCGGCTCACCGAACAGCGAAGGCGAGCTCAGCGCCAGCAGCGTGCCCGCCTCGTAGTCGTCGGCGCGGATGTCGGAGACCTCCAGGCTCGGATCCTCGGCCCTCAGATAGTCCCGCACGGCTCCGATGGCTCGTTCCGCACACACATCCTCGGGGCCGGACACCAGCACGATCGGCGCGGGCTTGCGGCGTCCGCCAGTCCAGCTGCGGGATGGCCGTGCGCAACGTCGAGGACCGTGCAGAGGGGCGGCGTGCGGGCATGCCCCCAGCCTAGCCAGCAGTCCCGACTCTGCCCGCCCAGACACCGGCCGCCGCGGGAGGGGCGCGTTCGCGCCACACCCGCACCCCGCCGTCGACGGATGTCACGGTCACGACGCCGTCCTGATCGGTGCGTGCGATCAGGCACCCGTCGGCCCGCAGGAACGCCAGCGTGGATGCCCGCGGATGACCGTAGTCGTTGTCCGCGCCCACGGAGATGAGCGCCACCGCCGCCCCCAGTGCGCGGTACAGCTCGGCGGACTGGTCGGCGCTCCCGTGGTGGGCGACCTTCACCACGGCGTAGGGCGGGCGGAGGGCGCCGCCGGCCAGCAGTGCCCGCTGGGCGACGGCATCCAGATCGCCGAGGAACACCGCCGCCGGCACGCCGCCTCCGCGGATGTCGAGCGTCACGCTGGCCTCGTTGCCCGACGGGAACGCCCGGTCACCCGCACGCGGCCACAGCACGGTCCAGGTGGCGGCGCCCAGGCGTCCGCTCATCCCCGCAGACGCATCGATCATCTCGGCCCCGCCCGCATCCAGTGTGTCGAGCGTGCGCCGGTCCCCGGCGCTGCCGGGCGGGCCATGCAGCGCACGCCCCACGCGGCCGACCACGGCGGCCACTCCCCCGATGTGATCCATGTCGTAGTGGGTGAGCACGAGCAGGTCGATGCGGCGGATCGCGAATCGGTCCAGACACGCCCGCAGCGGCTCGGGATCTGGTCCGGTGTCGATGAGCGCGACCGCCCCTGCCGACCGCACCAGCAGGCCGTCGCCCTGGCCCACGTCGCACGCGGCGATGCTCCAGTCGCCGGGCAGCGTCAACGGCCCGGCGACGGTGCGCAGAGCCGTCGTCCCCATGCCCACGCCCAGCACCGTCGCCAGGCCCGCCGCCGCGATCCGGCGCACGATTCGCGCCCGGCGCCCGGGCCGCGGCGGGAGGGCCAGCACGAGCACCGCCGCGCTCACGGCGGTCAGGGATGCCGCGCCCATCAGCCCCTCGGGCCAGGGCACCGCCGCCACCGGAAGATCGGCCGCGGTGAGCGCCGTCGCGCTGATCCACGCCGCCGGCAGCCAGGTCAGCGTGGCCAGGCCGGCGGCGAGCACCGGGATCGGCGCGGCGACACATGCGGCCAGGCCGAGCACGGTCGCGACCGGGGCCGCGGGCGCGGCCAGCAGATTCGCCACGACCCCGTAGAGCGGCACAGCCGGGTTGATCAGGATCAGCAGCGGGCCGCAGGCCAGCTGCGCGGCCAGCGGCACCGCGAGCCCGAGAGCCAGCGCCCGCGGCAGGTACCGCGCGAGTCCGTGGGCGAGCGGTCCGGCCAGTAGCAGCAGCGCCTGCCCGTGGCCACGACCGACAGTGCGAAGCCGATCGATCCGGACAGCCACGGGTCGCCCACCAGCGACGCCGCCACCGCCGAGCTCAGCAGCGCCATGCCGGCGCCGGCACGTCCCAGCAGGACGCCGAGCATCGCGATCGCGGCCATCGCGGCGGCCCGCACCACACTCGGCTCGGGCGTGACCAGGAGCACGAAGCCGGCCAGGGCGAGCATGCCGGCGAGCACCCGCACCCACCGGCGCGCCCCGCACAGCGCCGCCGCCCCGAACGCGAGTCCGACCACGATCGCGCAGTTCGCCCCCGAGACTGCGGTCAGGTGTGACAGGGAGCCCGCCTTCATCGCCGCGTCGAGCTCGGCGCTGACTCCACCGGTGTCGCCCACCGCCAGGCCCGGGATCAAGCCGGCGGCCGGCTCCGGCAGACCGTCGGTCGCGCGCGCCAGCGCGTGTCCCAGATCGGCGGCGACGGCGACCGCGCCGTGCGGCGGCGCGACGGTGCGCAGCGCGCGCGAGGCGCGCACGACCAGCACCGCCCGGCGGCCCGCATCCGCGCGCACCGCCGTGCCGGAGGCCACCACCTCGGCCCCGACATCCGGCCGGGCGTCGCCGCGGATCACGACCGGCACATCCACGGCGTGCCGGGTCGGGCCGATGTCGATCCGATGGGCGCGGGCATCGAACGCGATGTCCCCGCCCGCAGTGCGCTCGGCCTTGCCCACCACCGTCGCGTGCACCTCGATCGCCCGGCCGCCGTCCACGGCCAGCGTCACCGCGGCCTCACGCGCCGGCTTGCGCCAGGGCGGAGTGGGATGCCGCGGCCGCCGCCACGGCCACGCTCACCGCGGCGATCACCCAGACGATCCGCCCGCGCCGGGCACGCCAGACCATCGCCGCGAGGCCGACCGCGCCCAGCCAGAGTCCGGCGGCGACGAACCCGGCGGCGGCCGGGGCGAGCACGGCCACGGCCTGCCACGATCCAGACCGCCGCTGCGACCGGCACCAGACGCAGTCCGCGCGCCCGCACGTCACACCGTGACCAGGTCGCGCAGCGACGCCAGCATCTTCTCGCCGATGCCGGGCACGGCCAGGAGGTCCTCCACGCTGGTGAATCGGCCGTTGTCCTCGCGCCACTGGATGATCCGCTGCGCGATCGCGGGGCCGATCCGCGGCAGCGTGTCCAGCGCCGCCTCGTCGGCGGTGTTCAGGTTCACCTTGCCACCACCCGGGCCCGTGCCGCCGCCCGGGCCGGCGGCGGGCGCCGTCTCCTCGCCCTTCCGGGGAACGGCGATCTGCTCGCCGTCCGAGACCGTCCGCGCCAGGTTCACCGCATCGCGGGCGGCGTCCTTCGCGAACCCGCCGGCTGCGGCGACCGCGTCGACGAGTCGCGAACCGGCGGGCACGACGTACAAGCCCGGCTCGCGGACCGCGCCCGAGACGTGCACGTACAGCTCGGCCGCGTTCGGCGTTGCGACGGGAGTGCTCGTGACCGCCACCACATCGGCCGGCGCGCCCTGCCCGCGCAGGATGCCGATGCCCACCGTCACCGCGAGGGCGGCGAGGGCGACCACCACGACCGCCCCGAGCCCGAGACGACGTCGGGCCGGCAGCCGCTGTTCGGTCTCGGAGGGCGACACCGCACCACGCTAGGCCGCGCACCGCCGGCGCCGGAGACCGTCCGGCACATCGGTGGACAACGCGCCCGCCTCGCCCGGCTGGGGAGGAACCGCTACTTCGTGGTCAGGCTGACGACCTTCGGCGCCCGCACGACCGCCCGGACGACGTCCCGGCCGGCCAGCGACCGCTGCACCCGCTCATCGGCCCGCCCCAGTGCCTCCAGGGCGTCCGCGTCGATGCCGGCGGGCACCTCGATCGTCGCCCGCACCTTGCCGTCGATCTGCACGATCGCCGTCACCGTCTGCTCCACCAGCAGGGCCGGATCGGCGGCGGGCCACACGGCCAGCCCGACGAACGGCTCGTGTCCGAGCACCGCCCACATCTCCTCGGCGGTGTGCGGCGAGATCAGGTCGAGCACCTGCGCGATCGTCTCGGCGGCCTCACGGACGGCCGCGTCGGCACCGCCCGCGCCGGTGTCGATGGTCTTGCGGGTGGCGTTGACCAGCTCCATCAGCCGGGCGACCACGACGTTGAACTTCGTGTGCTCCACGAGGCCCGGCGCGTCCGCGAGCAGATGGTGGGTCACACGCCGGAGCGCCGCATCGCCGGTCGCGGCATCCGCCCCCACCGCTGAGGTGACGTCGTGGGCGACCCGCAGCGCACGGGCGAGGAACTTCGTCGCCCCGGTGGTGGACACATCGGACCAGTCCTTGTCGTCCTCGACCGGTCCGGCGAACGCGAGGCCGACGCGCAGCGCGTCGGCGCCGTGCGCGTCCAGCTCCTCCTGGAACAGCACGAGGTTGCCCTTGCTCTTGGACATCTTGGCGCCGTCGAGGATGACCATGCCCTGGTTGATCAGGCTCGAGAACGGCTCGTCGAAGTCCACCAGCCCCATGTCGTGCAGCACCTTGGTGATGAAGCGGGCATACAGCAGATGCAGGATCGCGTGCTCGACGCCGCCGATGTAGAAGTCGACCGGCGCCCAGCGGGCCGCCTGTGCGGGCGGGAACGCCTCGGTCGCCGATTGCGGGGCCAGGAAGCGCAGGAAGTACCACGAGCTGTCCACGAAGGTGTCCATCGTGTCAGGATCGCGACGCGCCGGCGCCCCGGTGGCGGGGTCGGTCGTGGTGACCCACTCGGTCGCCGCGCCCAGGGGCGAGGTGCCCTTGGGCTTCAGGTCGAGTCCGGCCACGTCCGGCAGCAGCACCGGCAGCTGGTCGGCGGGCACCGGCACGATCTGTCCGTCATCGGTGTGCACCATCGGGATCGGCGTGCCCCAGAAGCGCTGCCGCGAGATCAGCCAGTCGCGCAACCGGAACGTGGTGGCGGCGTGGCCGCCCTCGGTCGCCTCGAGCTTGCGCGATCATGCCGGCGATGGCATCCTGCTTGCCCAGGCCGTCCAGCGGACCGGAATTGATCATCCGCCCCTCGCCCGCCAGCGCCACGCCGGTGACGGCGGGATCGCGCTCCTGCAGGGACGGCTCGCCCTCGGCGCCGGTGGATGTGTCCACGACCACCTTCACCGGCAGGTCGAACGCGCGCGCGAAGTCCAGGTCGCGCTGATCGTGTGCGGGCACGGCCATCACCGCACCGTGGCCGTAGTCGGCCAGCACGTAGTCGGCCGCCCAGATCGGCAGGCGCTGCCCGTTCACCGGGTTGACGGCGTAGCGCTCCAGGAACACCCCGGTCTTCTCACGGTCGGTGCTCTGCCGCTGGATGTCGGTCTGCTTCTGCACCCGCTCGAGATATGCCTGGAAGCGCATACGCACCTCGGTCGGCGCCTCGGCGGCGAGTTCGGCGGCCAGGTCCGAGTCCGGGGCGACCACGAAGAACGTGGCGCCGTACAGCGTGTCGGGGCGGGTGGAGAACACGCTGACCTTCTCGGCGCGCCCCTCGATCTCGAAGTGGATGTCGGCACCCGTCGAGCGCCCGATCCAGTTGCGCTGCATCTGCAGCACCTTCTGCGGCCAGTGCCCCTCGAGCGTGTCCAGGTCGTCCAGCAGACGATCGGCGTAGTCGGTGATGCGGAAGTACCACTGGGTGAGCTTCTTCTTCACGACCTCCGCCCCACAGCGCTCGCAGTGCCCTTCCACCACCTGCTCGTTGGCGAGCACCGTCTGGTCGTTCGGGCACCAGTTGACCGCGCTCGACTTGCGGTACGCCAGCCCCCGCTCGTACAGCCGCTGGAACAGCCACTGGTTCCACCGGTAGTACTCCGGGTCGGAGGTGTGCAGCTCGCGGCTCCAGTCGAATGAGACGCCGTACTGGTGGAATCCGGCCTTCTGCTGCTCGATGTTCGCGTAGGTCCACTGACGCGGGTCGGCGCCGCGCAGGATGGCGGCGTTCTCGGCGGGCAGGCCGAACGAGTCCCAGCCGATCGGGTTGAGCACGTTGTACCCGCGGTGCCGCCAGTAGCGGGCGACGATGTCGGAGTACAGATGATCTCCGCATGCCCCATGTGCAGGTCGCCCGACGGGTAGGGGAACATCGCCAGCACGTACTTGCGCGGCCGCGTGTCGTCGTCCCCGCCGGCGCGGAACGGATCGCGCTGAGACCAGAGCCGCTGCCACTTCGTCTGGATGGCGTGCGGGTCGTAGCCGCCGTCGGACGCGGCAGCGGTCTCAGGAGAGGTGGTCTGTGACACGAAGGGAGCCAATCGGGAATTCGGGAGGACGCGCAAACGCGCACCTTTCAGGGTACCCGACCGGCGGTTTTCACCAGCCCTCGGGCACGTCGGCGCCCAGCGCCGCCAGCGGTGCCCGCGCCTTCAGGCCGACCTCGGCGACCTCGGCGGCGGCCACCGACCGCCAGGTGATGCCACCCCCGGCTCCGACATACGCGCCGCCGGGCCGGACCACGATGGATCGGATCACCATCGCCAGGTCGAGTCCGCCGTCCGCGCCGATCCAGCCGAAGCAGCCGGAATAGACCCCGCGAGGGGCCCGCTCGAGCTCGTGCAGGATCGTCATCGCCGACAGCTTCGGGGCACCGGTCATGCTGCCGGCGGGGAAGGCCGCCTCCAGCACATCGCCGACCGTCGCCGCGTCGGGCAGCCGCCCGGCGACCGTGCTCACCAGCTGGTGCACGGTGGGGTATGACTCCACCTCGAGCAGACGCTCCACGCTGACGGTCATCGGCCGGCACACCCGGGCGAGGTCGTTGCGCATCAGATCCACGATCATGACATTCTCGGCGCGCTCCTTCGGGTCGGCGGCAAGTTCGGCCGCCAGCGCGGCGTCGGCCGCGGCATCCTCGCCCCGCCTGCGGGTGCCCTTGATCGGGCGGGTGCGCAGCGTGTCGCCGGTGACCTGCAGGAAGCGCTCCGGGCTCGCACTGAGCAGGGCGGCGTCGCCGCTGCGGATGATGCCGCCGTAGGGGGCCGCGGCGGCGGCCCGCAGGGCGAGGTAGGCCGCGACCGGATCGATCTCGTCCTCCACCTCGAACCGGGTGGTCAGGCACAGCTGGTAGGCCGACCCGGCGCGGATCGCGTCCCGGCAGCGCTCGATGAGCGCGGTGTACTCGTGCGGCGTGTGGCGGGCGCGCGCGCGACGCGGCGGGGCGGTGAGCGACGGGGCCGGAGGGGCGGATGCCCCGGGGTCGATGTCTCCGCCGATGCTCATCCGACCGGTGGCATGGTCGAAGGCGACCAGTCCCCGCACGGCCAGCCACAGCTCCGCGGGAACCGCGGGATCCTCATCCGCTGCGGGTGCCCCGGCGGCGGCCGCGCCCGGCTCGTACCCGACCCAGCCGACCCATCCGCCCCGGAAGGGCGATCCCTCTGTCTCGCCGGCTCGCACCGCCCGCGCCGCCCGGACGGCGGCGGCATCCTCGGGCTCGCCCCAGCCCACCCAGCTCCACCCCGCATCGGCGGCGACACCGGCATCCAGCCAGAACACATGCGGGTGGCGCGCCGCCAGCGCGAGGAACGTCTCGGCGGGATCGCGCCACGGCGCCCGCTGCAGAGTGAAGGTCCGAAGCACCTTCCCAGGCTAGAAGGTCCCGGCCCGCCTATGCTCGTGCTGGTGAACGACCTGCTCACCGGACTGCTCGATGCCGTGCAGAGTGTCGACCCGGTGCTGCGGGTCATCCTCGCCGGTCTCGCCATGATGCTGGAGACCAGCGCCCTGGTCGGCCTGTTCGTGCCCGGCGACACGATCGTGATCATCGCCGCGACCGCGGTGGTCACGCCGTGGGAGGGCGTGCTGCTGGTGGCGGCGGTCCTGGTCGGCTCGCTCATCGGCGAGAGCATCGGGTTCTGGCTCGGGCGGATCCTCGGTCCGCGCATCCGGCACTCCCGTGTCGGCCGATGGGTGGGCGAGGCGCACTGGCAGCGCGCCGAGCGCTATCTGAACCGGCGCGGCGGCATCGCCGTGTTCGTCTCGCGCTTCCTGCCGGTGCTGCACTCGGTCGTCCCGTTGACGGTGGGGATGAGCGGCTTCCGCTACCGCCGCTTCCTCGCCTGGACCACGCCGGCATGCCTGGTCTGGGCCGGCGTGTATGTCGCGGTCGCCGGTGTCACCGCCAGCACGTACCGCGACCTGGCCGATCAGCTTGCACTTCGCCGGCTATGTGTTCGTCGGCGTCCTCCTCGCGTTCCTGCTGCTCATGCTGGTGGCCAAGAAGGTGCTCGAGCGCATCGAACGCCGGCATCTGGCCGAGGCAGAGGAGGTCGAACTCCCCGCCCGCCCGACACGATGTCGGCGGACGTGGGAGACTGAGTCGGATGCCGGATAACACTGCCGCGGCGCGGCGCGCCGATGTGCTGTGGCTGGCGCGGATGGAATACCGTCTGCACGCCTGGCGCGAGCGTCGCGCGCGACGGCGCGGACTGACCCCGACGGTTTCGGCCCTTCCGGGATACGGCGGCGAGGGCTGGGTGCGGGTGCTCGGCCGCGTGCTGATCACGCCGCCCGTGCGGCAGCGTGCGACCGGCGAGTACGGCAGCGTCCGCGGATGGCGCAGCTTCGCGTCGGTGCCGATCGGGTTCGCGCAGGTCCGCGTGCAGATCGAGGGGGTCGACCATGAGGTGGTCGCCGACCGCGGCGGCGTCGTCGACACCGTGCTGCCGGCGACCCTGTCCCCCGGCTGGCACACCGTCTCGATGTCTGTCGAGGACGGCGAGGCGGTCGACACCCGGGTGTTCGTGATCGGCGCCGGCGTGCGCTTCGGCGTCGTCTGCGACGTCGACGACACCGTGATGGTCACGGCGCTGCCGCGGCCGCTGGTGGCGGCGTGGAACTCCTTCGTCGTGGACGAGCACGCCCGTCAGCCCGTCCCGGGCATGTCGGTGCTGCTCGAGCGCCTGGTGCGCGAGAACCCCGGCGCCCCCGTCGTGTACCTGTCCACCGGCGCCTGGAACGTGGGGCCGACGCTCCTGCGGTTCCTCAGCCGGCACCTGTTCCCGCCGGGTGCGCTCGCTCACCGATTGGGGGCCGACGCACGATCGCTGGTTCCGCAGCGGCACCGCGCACAAGGAGTCGAACCTGGTACGCCTGGCCGACGAGTTCCCCGACGTGGCCTGGCTGCTGGTCGGCGATGACGGTCAGCACGACGACGCGATCTACACGACCTTCACCGGCACCCATCCGCAGAACGTGGCGGCGATCGCCATCCGGCGGCTGTCCTCGACCGAAGCGATGCTGGCCGGCGGGCGGACCACGGTCAACGACCACTCCGCCTCGGACGTCCCCTGGGTCACCGGCGAGGACGGCGCCGCCCTGCTCGATCGGCTGGAAGACGCCGGCATCATCCGCGAGGACCGTCCCGACTCCGCCTGAGCGGGCGTCGACCGAGTCCCGGTCGCCGTCGACCCATGTCGCGGTCGACGGATCGAGGGGCCGATACTGGCCGCTCAGGTGGTCGGGATAATGAGAATCGGTGGCGTCGTGGGCTTCCCGGTCGGTGAGCCGCCGGCATGCTCGATGGTCACGGCGATAGTGTCCCCGGGTTTCATGCCGGCCTCGAGAAGCGTCGATGTGCTGCTGCCGGTGGCCTCGAACGTGCCTGCCGACACCGGCGCCGTGCCGCGGACGTACCACAGCTCGAACGTCTGGTTCTCGGCCAGCGTCGGGAGCTCGCCGGTGACGAGCACGGCCCGGCCGACCCCCGACGACCAATGCAGGGTGGCCGTGCCGCCGCCAGTCACATCAGCCGTCGCCTGCTGCGCGTCGGGGGCGTGTTCGATGCGTTCGAGCGCGACGACGGATGTCGGCTCCGCTCCCTGCTGTATCGCGATCACCGCTCCGGTCCCGATGCCGGCCAGCAGGACGAGGGATGCCGCGAGGACGAACCACCGGCGCCGTGCATGACGAGCCCGTCGGGGGCCACGGCCTCGCGCGCCGGAATCGCCCTCCGTCGCCCACGGGGAGCCACTGGTCGGTGTGTCGCCGGCCGAGGATGCCTCGGTCGGAGCCTCATCGATGAGGGCCAAGATCCGGCCGCGCAACGCCGCCGGCGGCGTCACGGAGTCCACGAGCTCGGCGAGAGACGCCGCAGTCCGAGCGTCCTCGTCCACCGTCGCGACCCAGTCCGGGTGCGCGGCGAGCGCGGCGCGATAGGCGCGCAGGTCGTCGCCCCCGAGTGCGCCGAGCGCGGCGGCGGCCGAGAGCTGTGCGAATTCTTCCTCGGTCACGGTGCCACCCCCATTTCGACCCTCAGTCGGGTCAACCCGTCTCTCATCCGAGTCTTCACGGTGCCGAGCGGAGATCCAGTCAGGGCCGCGATCTCGCTCTGCGAGTAGCCACCGTAATACGCCAGCGTGATCGCTTCGCGCTGGGAATCGGACAGCCGGCGCAGCGCGTCCGCCACCCGCTCGGCTTCGATCCGCAGCTCGACCTGCTCGGCGACATCCGCGGGTGCCGTTGCGAGATCGCGGAACCCCGCGCGCACGTCGCGGTCGCTGCTCGCCTGCGACGAGCGCACGCGGTCGATGGCCCGCCTGTGCGCGATGGTCAGCAGCCAGGAACGGCCTTGGCCCTTGTGCGGAGCGAACCGATGCGCGGATTGCCAGACCTCGAGGAAGACCTCCTGCAGTACCTCTTCGCTCTGCGCGCGATCGATGAGAACGCGCAGGATGAGGCCGAACATGCGGGGCGAGAGCATGTCGTACAGCTTCGCGAAGGCGTCACGGTCGCCGAAGGCCGTCCGATGGATGAGGTTCCCGACGACGTCGACGGGATCGGTGCCGTCCTCGGGCACGTCGATTCCGTCGATGACCATATCGACCAGCATGCCGCAGACCTCCTCTGAATTCGGCACCGACTACCCGAAGGTGAACGAGTAGACCTCGACGCCGGTCGCCACCTGCAGGTCGAGCACGGCGTCGGCCCCGTCTGAGCCGGTGACGGCAGGGTACGATCGCGGCACCCCGGAGACATCGATGTCGCGCCATGCGCCGTCACCCTGCCGCACCCGCACGGTGCCGGTTCCGGCGAGCACCATGCGCACGGTGGTCGCATGGAAGCGCAACCGCACCCGCGCGCCGTCGGCGGACGGCGTCGCGAACTGGGACGAGACCGACCACTCACCGCCCAGGGCGAACGAATCGGCGGGCTGCGCATCGGGCAGAGTGAAGCTCGACGTCCCGTCGGGGTACGCGGATCCGGCGAAGTTGCGCTGCTTGGCGAATCCCAGGAACGTCTCGGGGGTTGTCGAACCCGCCGTCGGCGTGAGGTCGGCGAGATCGGTCGGGGCGGGGAGGACGACGTCGGGGTTCGCATCCTTCAGGCAACTGCCCGGATCATCTTCTCGGTCTGCGCGTAGTCGCCTTCGCCGAACCCGATGTGCCGCACGGTGCCAGTCGCGTCGACGAGGTAGTCGGCCGGCCAGTACCGGTTGCGGTAGTTCGTCCACGTCGCGAGGTTGTCGTCGAGGGCGACCGGATAGCTGATGCCGAATCCCTTCGCTCCGGCAGCGACGTTGCCGGCGTCCTTCTCGAACGCGTACTCGGGCGAGTGCACGCCGATGACATCGAGTCCCAGGTCGCGATATGCCTTGTCCCACGCGACGACGTGCGGGATGCTGCGCTGACAGTTGATGCAGGAGTAAGCCCAGAAGTCGACGAGCACGACCTTTCCGTGCTCGTCGGCGAGGTCGACCGCTTGCGCCTCCGGGCGTGTTCAGCCATCCCGTGATGCCCTTCAGCTGCGGCGCCGTGCCGCACGACTCGAGCTCGTCAGCGTTCGCCGTGCACTTGGACAGCTCCCTGTTCTCGTCGTTGACGAGCCCGCCGAGCTTGCAGTGCACGCTGCGCGTCGGGGTTGTCGGTCAGCGAGCGCTGGAGCTGGGCGGTGTAGTCGGGCACGAGCCGCTGCAGAGCCTGCGGGAGATTGAACGCGAGGCCTGCGGCGAGCGCGATCATCGCGATGCCGGCGGTGATACGCAGCCCGCGCTCGTGCGTTCGGAAGGCACGGATGCGCTCGACGAGCCCTCGACCGGCGAGGGCGAACACCAGCAGCGGCACCGAGACCCCGACCGCGAAGCAAGCGGTCAGCAGCACGGTGCCCCCGCCGATGCGTCCGGTGGAGCCGGCGACGATGATCGCGGCGAGGACCGGGCCGGCGCACGGAACGAACACTGCCCCCAGCGCAAGGCCGACGCCGTACCCGCGACCGGTGTTGGCGACCTCAGTGCGCCGCGCGATCCGCTGGAACGGTCGCTCGATGAGCTGCTCGACGCGCGGCACGATCAACCCGACACCGATCACCACGAGCACCGCGATCCCCACCCATCTGATGACGTCCTGCGGCAGGTGCAGCAGTCCGAGCAGCAGCGAACCCACGAGCGTGACGGCGGTGAAGCTTGTGACGAGACCGAGAATGACGAAGTACGGTCGCGAGCGTGGCGCCGGGGCCGCGGCCCCGTCGAACCTGGCGGACTGAGCGCCGCCGGTCAGGAAGATGACCGGCAGCACCGGCAGGATGCACGGCGAGATCCCGGTGATCAGGCCCCCGAGCAGTCCGATGATGATGAGTTCCATCTGCGCTCCTTCGTCCACAGCCTCTTCGGGGCCGAGCCGCTGACGGTTTGCCGCGAGGCGGTTCCAATCCATTCGACGATTCGCCGCGAACAGGTGGTGGATGCCGGGAGCAACACGCTCTCGGACGGACTCGAGGAGGACGAGATGTTCCGCAAGAAGATGTACCTGGCCGTTCCGCTGATCATCGGCGCAAGCCGTGGCCCTCAGCGGCTGCGCGATGGGCTCCGGCACCGACGCGGCGACCACGCCGGCCGCGGCGCAGCCGTCCGCATCTCAGCCGGCGGCGTCGCAGCCGGCCGCTATGGATCCGGCTGCCGATCTTGTCGGGCCGGGATGCGCCGGTTACGCATCGAAGGTCCCGGACGGCGCCGGGTCGATCCAGGGCATGTCGCAGGATCCGGTGGCGGTCGCGGCATCCAGCAACCCGCTTCTGACCACCCTGGTGGCGGCGGTCAGCGGAAAGCTGAACCCGAAGGTCGACCTCGTCGACACGCTCGACGGCTCCGAGTTCACGGTCTTCGCACCCGTCGACGACGCATTCGCGAAGATCCCCGCCTCGACCATCGACAGCCTCAAGAACGACGACGCCACGCTGACGAAGATCCTCACGTACCACGTCGTTCCCGGACAGCTTCCTCCCTCGAGTATCGACGGAACGCACAAGACCGTCGAAGGTCAGGATGTGACGGTCACCGGAACCGGCGACGACATGATGGTGAACGGCGCCAAGGTCATCTGCGGTGGTGTGCACACCGCCAACGCGACCGTCTACCTGATCGACTCGGTGCTGATGCCCCCGGCAAAGTAGCGCCGCTCAGGGGTGAGGCGGTCACCGGCGTGTCAGACGTCGGCGGCCGCCCGTCCCGGTGTCCCCGGCCGCACGTAGGCTGATGCCCATGTGCGGACGATTCGTGGTGGCAAACGTCGGATCCGAGCTGGTGGGCGTGCTGCGCGTCGACGTCGAAGGCGACCAGCTCCCGGCACCGAGCTTCAACATCGCCCCGACCGACAGCGCCGCGATCGTCCTGGACTCGGCCAAGACCGAGCCGCCCACGCGGCGGCTCGAATCCGCCCGCTGGGGGCTGGTCCCCGCGTGGGCCAAGGACCTGTCGATCGGCGCCCGTGCGTTCAACGCCCGGGCCGAAGAGGTCGAGGACAAGCCGATGTTCCGCAACGCCCTCATCAAGCACCGCGCCGTGATCCCGGCATCCGGCTACTACGAGTGGAAGACCGTCGACGGCGCGAAGACCCCGCATTACGTACACCCGGCCGACGACGGGCCGATGTTCTTCGCGGGCCTGTACGAGTGGTGGAAGAACCCGGCCCTCGCCGACGACGACCCGGCTCGCTGGGTGCTCAGCTTCACGATCCTGACCCGCGACTCGATCGGACGTCTGGGCTCCATCCACGATCGGATGCCGCTGTTCCTCGACCCCGATTTCGCCGATGCGTGGCTCGATCCGACGACCGAGAACGTCGGCGACATCCTCGACGCCGCCATCGATGCGGCGCCCGACGTGGCAGAGACGCTCGCCGATCACACCGTCGGCAGGGCCGTCGGCAACGTGCGCAACAACGGCCCCGAGCTGATCGAGCCGGTCGACGACGAGTGAGACGGTGCCGGGTCAGGCCGCCGGGTCCGGAGCGAAGAGCGGCTCTCCGGTCTCGAGCACCGTCTTGAGCCCGTCGATGACGGTCAGCCAGCCGATGCCGCCGACGCTTCGGGCGGTCTTCGGCGAGTTCTCGAGCCGATCGTGGACGGCGGTGAGCAGGCACACACCGCTCCCCTGCTCCTCGATCGTCCAGGTGACCCGGCTTGCGCGGTTCGGCGGCCATCTCGTCGTCGTAGAGCGAACGCCACGGCACCACCAGCTTGTGCGGCGGCTCGGCCTCCTCGATGATCTCGTCGCCCCACAGCGTGGTGCCGTCGGGAGCGTAGTACCGGAACGGGGTGCCGGTCTCACCCGTCGTCTCGACGAGAGCGCCGTGGAAGTACCGGCTCGTGAACTCCGGCGTGGTGATGGCGTCCCAGATCTGCTGGGCACTGGCCCGGATCAAGACCTGGTACACCTGGGTGGTCGTGCCTGTGGGCATGTCTGTGATGGTCATTGCTCGCCCTCCAACTTCTTCTTGAGTTCGGTGAGGGCGCTGACGCGCCGCTCGGTGTACTTGTTGATCCACCGGTCGTGGATCAATCGGATGGGCACCGGATTGAGAAAGTGCAAGCCGTTGCCGTCCGACCTTGCGGGAGGTGACCAGCCCGGCGTCCTGAAGCACCTTGAGGTGCTTCATCACACCGAAGCGCGTCATCTCCACGTCCGTGTCCAGTTCGCCGAGTGCACGGCCATCGCGCTCGAAGAGCTGGTCCAGCAGGTGGCGGCGGGTCGAGTCGGCCAGAGCCTTGAAGACCGGGTCGTCGTCATCCATCTCTGAATGTTAGGTGACCAATTAGTCACCTGTCAAGCGGTGCGGCGGAAGTCGGCGGCGCACGCCTACCCTGGAGGGATGACGCTCCTGGCCCCTCCTCCGACGGTGCTGCGCGGCACCGAGTGGCGTGCCCGGGAAGCCGCGCACCGCGCTCGCGCCGACGCCCTCACCGCCGGGCACCGCGAACGCGCGGCGCGGGGGCTGAAGCATCCCGTCGAGGACTTCCTGTTCACGTACTACTCGTACAAGCCGGCGGTGCTGCGTACGTGGCACCCCGGGGCCGGCGTCGAACTGGAGGACGCACAGGAGCGGGCACACAAGCGCTGGTACACCGCCGGGTCGAACCCCGGCAGCGCATGCGTGGACGCGACCTCGTTCCGGCAGGAGAAGACGCCGCTGATCGACGCGATCACCCGCATCCTGCGCGCCACCGTCGATCGCCCCGCGCGGTTCGGCTGCCTCGGCCTGCACGAGTGGGCGATGGTGTACCGGCAGCGCGAGCACCGGCATCCGATTCCGCTGCGGCTCGGACAGGGCGAGACCGACGCGGTGGTCGAGGCGCACGACCTGAAATGCACCCACTTCGACGCGTTCCGGTTCTTCACGCCGGATGCCGCACCCCGCAATGCCGTTCCGCTCTCGCGCGACGGCCAGGCCGGCAGCGAGCAGCCGGGCTGCCTGCACGCGAACATGGACCTGTACAAGTGGTCCGTGAAGCTCGGGCCGCTGGCGCCCGGCGACCTGTTGCTGGATGCCTTCGAGCTCGCCCGCGACATCCGCTCTCTGGACATGCAGGCCTCGCCGTACGAGCTGCGCGAATGGGTCGGAGAGCCGGTGCCGATCGAGACCGCCGACGGCAAAGCCGAGTACGTCCGCCGCCAGCGCGGCTTCGCCGACCGCGCGAACACGCTCCGGCACCGCCTGCTCGACTGCATCGCCGTCTGATCATGTACGCCTGATCATGCACGTCTGATCAGTCGACCGGCACACAGTCCGGGCAGGGAACCATGCCTCGTCCGTCCCCGGCGGTCTGCAAGCCGCAGCCGCATGACGCCCTCGGCGGCCTGCTCCAGCCGGTCGGGCGGCAGCGTGCCATCCCCCACCGCCGCGACGATGCCGTCCGTGATGCGGTCCGCCGACGTGGGGGTGGTGAACATCACCGAGAGCACCATGTCGTTGCCCGCCGCGATGGCGGCTACGGCGTTGGCCACCGGGTCGCGGTAGGCCGCCACCCCGGAGGCCTGCAGGCATCCCCAGATCGTCCGTGATCGCCACCCCGTCGAACCCCAGCTCGCTGCGTGCGATCTCGTGCCAGCGCGCGGACAGGGATGCCGGTGCCCGGTCCACCGCGGTGTAGGCGAGGTGTCCGAACATCAGCAGCGGCGCCCCGGCGTCGATCCCGGACCGGAAGGGCACGGCGTCCGTCTTCTCCCAGTCGGCCTTCGAGATCGCGGTGGCCGGGATCATCACGTGCGAATTGCCCTCGACGGCGCCGTGTCCGGGAAAGTGCTTCAGGGTGGTCAGCGCCTGGTCGCCCTCACCGCGCACGGCCGCGGCCGCATGGGCGGCGGCGTCGTTCGGCGAGGTGCCCAGCACCCGGTCGAAGATGAACGAGCGCCGGTCGGCGGTGACGTCCGCGATCACGCCGAAGTTCACCCCGATCCCCGCGCGCTGCACCAGCGCACCGCGGCCGGCGAACACCGCCTCCACCTCGGCGTCAGAGGCGCCCTGCAGTCCCTCGCCCGCCCGGAAGCGGTCCCAGGGCAGCCGGGTGACGTCGCCGCCCTCCTCATCGACCGCGATCAGCGGCGGGATGTCGGCGTCGATCGTCAGGGCGGAGGTCAGCGCGCGCAGCCGCGGCTCGTCCGCCGGGATGTTGGCGCCCATCAGGATGAACCCGCCGACGTGGGTGGAGGACATGTAGTCCGTGAGCGTGCCGGGATCGGTGGTCGGGATGTGGCCCATGATCACCGATGCGGCCTTCTCGCGCAGCGACATGGCCTGCACCCGGTCGAAGGCGGCCGCGTCGGTCTCATCCGCGGTCGCGGCCCGGACAGTGACCGAGGCGGCAGCCGACGCGGGCGCGGTGGGCGCGGGCGTCACCGCGTGCGCGGGAACGGATGCCGCGGCCAGCGCCAGCATCGTCGTTCCGCACAGCAGGGGGATTCGCGCACGCCTCACGCCGACAGCTTAGGACGGCCCGGCGCGCGCACGGCTGTGGGCAGGACGCCCCGACGCGATACGGTGAAGACACCCGCGCGAATGAGGAGACGACGCCGTGAGCACGAGCACCCCGCAGCCGCCCGCAGGCTGGTACCCCGACCCGAGCGGCTCCGGCGGTGAGCGCTGGTGGAACGGGACCGCGTGGTCGACCGAGACCCGGGCAGTGGCCGCACCCCCGGCAGCGCCGGCGACGCCCGTGGCTCCGGTGGCACCCGCGCATTACCCGGCCGGCGGCACACCGTACGGCAGCTACGCTCCCCCGCCCGTCGGGGTCTGGCGCTCACACGCCGACGACCGCCCCCTGGTCACCGGGATGGGCGGCGCGCTTGCGCACGGTCTTCGCCAAGTACGCCACCTTCGACGGCCGGGCGACGCGCCCCGAGTTCTGGTGGTGGACGCTGTTCAACGCGATCATCGTCGCCGCCTTCTACCTGCTGGTGATCGTCCTCAGCATCGGCACCGCGTTCGCCGGGTACAGCCGCTACCCCATGGGCCCGACGGCGTTCCTCGGCCTGATCTGGGTCGTCCTGGTGCTCTGGGGCGTCGCCGTCATCGTCCCCAACCTCGCCGTCACCGTCCGCCGCCTGCGCGACGCCGGATTCCACTGGGGATTCATCTTCCTCGCGCTGGTCCCGTTCGGCGGCATCGCCGTCCTCGTGATGTGCGCGCAGCCCAGCCGCTACCCCTGACCCGGGTCCGGCTCAGTGCCGCGCGACGATGGCCGCGGCATCCGTCCCGCGCGGCAGCGTGCCGTACTGCCAGGACCGATCTTCTCCCAGTCGGGCCCCGATGAACGCCTCCGCATCGGCTGTCGGCGCGAACCGCGCCATCACGCTGGCCTGAAGCGCCAGCGCCAGGGCCTCGGACAGGCGCCGCGCCTGCGCCTGCGCCGCGTCGACGTCGGCGCCGCCGACCTCGTGCAGCAGCGCCAGGGTGCGCCGGGTGTGGGCGTCCAGCAGCCGATGGGCGCCGTTCGCGGCCTCGAGCTCGTCGCGCAGCGCGGCCGCCGAGTCGGGGTCGCGCGACAGCGCCCGCAGCACATCCAATGCGATGACGTTGCCGGAACCCTCCCAGATCGCCATCACCGGCTGCTCCCGGTAGCGGCGGCCGAGCGGGAAGGATTCGATGTAGCCGTTGCCGCCGAGGCACTCCATCGCCTCGTAGGCGTGCTGCGGCCCCCGCTTGCACACCCAGTACTTCGTCACCGGGGTCGCCAGGCGGCGGAAGGCGAGGTCGGTGTCGGTGGCGTCCGCCTCGAACGCCTGCGCGAGGCGGAGGCCGACGAGCATGGCGGCCTCGGACTCGAGGGCGAGGTCGGCCAGCACGGCGGTCATCGCGGGCTGCTCCACCAGGAGTCGGCCGAACGCCCGCCGCTGCCGGGCGTGCCAGACGGCCTCGGCGACGCTCTGGCGCATTCCGGCCGCGGTGCCCAGCACGCAGTCCAGCCGGGTGCGCTGCACCATCTCGATGATGGTGCGAACGCCGCGGCCCGGCTCGCCCAGCAGGATCCCCACGGTGCCGTCGAACTCGATCTCGGCCGACGCGTTCGAGCGGTTGCCCACCTTGTCCTTCAGCCGCTCGATCCGGAACACGTTGCGCTCGCCGTGCGGCAGCGACACGCGGGACGAACAGGCACGACAGCCCCTCCTCCTGCGCGCCCCTTCGCGTCTGCGCCAGGACGAGGAACGCGTCGGACATCGGCGCGGAGCAGAACCATTTGTGCCCGGTGAGCTGGTAGCTGTGACCGCTGGTGTGCACGCCGGAGGTCCGGTTCGCACGGACGTCGGAGCCGCCCTGCTTCTCGGTCATCGCCATCCCCACCAGGGCGCTGGGCTTGTCCGGGGCCGGCAGCAGATGACGGTCGTAGGTGCGGGCGTACAGCCGCGGCATCCATTCGTCCGCCACCCACGGCGATTCGCGGATGGATGCCACGGCGGCGTGCGTCATCGAGATCGGGCACGCGTGCCCCGGCTCGACCTGCGCGAACAGCATGAACGCGGCCGCCCGGGCGACGGCCGCGCCCGGGCGCGGGTCGGCCCACGCCGAGGTGTGCGTGCCGTGGGCCACCGCCGCGCCGATGATCCGGTGGTAGGACTCGTCGTATTCGACCTCGTCCAGCCGGAAGCCCCAGCGGTCGAAGGTGTGGGCGACGGGCGGATGCTGGTGCGCGAGCTGGGCGTCGCGCTGGAAGGCGCGCTCCCCGACGAGACGGCCCGCCTCGTGCAGCTCGGCGTCGGCCCAGCTTCCGCCGAATGCGGCCACCGCCTCGCGCAGCGGCGCGTTCACCTCGTACTCGTCCAGATCGACCCGCCACTCCGGCTGGTTCTCGACCATATGCGTGCCACCGGGCTGCCTGCCGCGTCCGAGCGTCGTCATGTCGCCACGCTACCCCGCGGCCTCCTGCCGCACCGCGACCCGCAGCAGGTGGTCGTCGCCGGCACGCGGGCTGCCGCGGCCGTCGGTGTTGTTGGTGAGCACCCACAGGCTCTGGTCCGGTGCCACCACGACGTCCCGCAGGCGCCCGTGCCCCGACAGCAGTGCGACCGGTTCGCCGATCATCGTGTCGCCGGAGGTGCGCACCTGCCACAGGCGCTCGCCGCGCAGGCAGGCGAGGTAGAGCGTGTCGCCGAGGGCGGCCAGGCCGCTGGGGCTGGCCTGGCTGGTCGGCCACTGGGCGATCGGATCGCGGAACCGGTCGTCGCCGGCGATGCCCTCGACCACCGGCCAGCCGTAGTTCCCGCCGGGGACGATCACATTCAGCTCGTCCCACGTGTTCTGCCCGAATTCGCTGGCCCACATCGTCCCGTCCGCCGTCCAGGCGATGCCCTGGACGTTCCGATGGCCGTAGCTGTACACATCGTTGCCGAACGGGTTGCCCGGTGCCGGGTCGCCGGTGGGCGTGATGCGCAGGATCTTGCCGTTGCGGCTGCCCGTATCCTGCGCGTCGTTGGATTCGCCGGCGTCGCCGGTGGTGACGTACAGGTCTCCGTCCGGACCGAACGCGAGTCGGCCGCCGTTGTGGAAGGACGCCTTGCGGATGCCGCTCAGCACGGTCTCGGGCGCGCCCAGCCGATACGAGCCGGCATCGCCGACCATCGGCATCCGCACCACGCGGTTGTCGTGCGCGGCGGCGTGGTAGGCGTACAGCCACGTCCCGTCGCCGGTCCACAGCGCGATGCCGTTCAGGCCGCCCTCGCCGGAGGCGACCACGCCGGGCACGGTGCCGACCTCGCGGGTCCGTCCGGCGGCGGTCAGCTCGAGGATGCGGCCGTCGCCCCGCTGCGAGATCAACGCCCCGCCGTCTGCGAGGGGGACGACCGACCAGGGTGCGTCCAGGTCCTCGGCCAGGGTCGTCGGTGCGGCCAGGGTCTGCACCGCTGATCCGGATGAGGTCGACCCGGTCGGGGCGGGGCGGGACGCCGTGGGTGCGGATGCCGTGGGCTGGACGGTCGGCGCGCAGCCCATCAGCGCGACCGTCAGCATCGCCGCCAGCGCGACGGCTCCTGTGATCGCTCCGGCGCGTCTCGCGCTCATGGCCCCTCCTCGGTCCTCCCAGCGTGCTCCGTCGTCGCTGCGGATGCAACCACGCCGGATGCGGCCCGCTGTGGGCTGCGTGGTGCCAGGATGGGGGCATCCGATCGCCCTGACGGCCGCGCCACCGAGGAGGCCCCGTGTCCGCTCCGACCGACGAGTCCCTGCCCGCTTCGACCCTGATCGAGCGCACGGGGATCGAGATCATCCCCGAGTCGCAGCGAACGGCCAAGCCGCGCGACCTGTTCTGGCCCTGGTTCGCCGCGAACGTCTCGGTGTTCGGCATGTCGTACGGGTCGTTCGTTCTCGGCTTCGGGATCTCGTTCTGGCAGGCCACCCTCGTATCGGTGATCGGGATCGTCGTCTCGTTCTTCCTCTGCGGGCTGATCGCGATCGCCGGCAAGCGGGGCTCGGCGCCGACGATGGTGCTGTCGCGCTCGGCGTTCGGCGTGCACGGGCAGAAGGTGCCCGGCATCGTCTCGTGGCTCACCTCGATCGGGTGGGAGACGTTCCTGGCGATCATGGCGGTGCTGGCCACCGCCACGATCATCACCCAGCTCGGCGGCGACGGCGGGGTGGCGGTCAAGCTGATCGCGCTCGTCGTGGTCGCCGCGCTGATCGTGACGGCATCCGTCCTCGGCTACCACACGATCATGAAGCTGCAGTCGGTGCTCACCTGGATCACCGGCCTCGTCACGATCCTGTACATCATCCTGGCGATCCCGCACATCGACCTGGGCGCCGTGATGACCCTTCCGAACGGCAGCATCGGCCAGGTCATCGGCGCGCTGGTCATGGTGATGACCGGCTTCGGGCTGGGGTGGATCAACATCGCCGCCGACTGGTCGCGCTATCAGAAGCGCACGGCGTCGGACGGCGCCATCATCGGGTGGAACACGTTCGGCGGGTCGATCGCCCCGGTGATCCTCGTGGTGTTCGGCCTGCTGCTGGGCGGATCGGATGCCGATCTGGCCACCGCGATCGGCAACGACCCGATCGGTGCGCTCGCGCAGATCCTTCCGGTCTGGGTGCTCGTCCCCTTCCTGATCACCGCGATCCTGGCGCTGGTCTCGGGGGCGGTGCTGGGCATCTACTCGTCCGGCCTGACCCTGCTGAGCCTGGGCATCCGCATCCCCCGCCCCTCGGCGGCGGCCATCGACGGCGTGATCCTGACTCTGGGCACCATCTGGGTGGTGTTCTTCGCGCAGGGCTTCCTCGGCCCGTTCCAGAGCTTCCTGATCACGCTCGGCGTGCCGCTCGCGTCGTGGGCGGGCATTCTGATCGCCGACATCCTGCGTCGTCGCAAGGACTATGACGAGGAGGCGCTGTTCGATCCGAAGGGTCGCTACGGCTCGTGGAACTGGACCGCGATCATCACGATGGTCGTGGCATCCGTCATCGGCTGGGGCTTCGTGGTGAACAACTTCGCCGACGAGGCCGCCTGGAACAACTGGCAGGGCTACTTCCTGTTCCTGATCGGCGGGCGCGGCGGCGACTGGGCCTACGCCAACCTCGGCGTCTTCTTCGCGCTGGTGCTCTCGTTCCTGGTCACCTGGTTCGCCTCGGCGCGTCGGATCCGGGCACAGGAGGCCGTATGACCGCGGATGCCGCCTGGCTCGTGGTGATCGATCCACAGGAGATCTTCGCCTCGACGCAATCGCCCTGGGGCTCGCCGTTCTTCCCGGCCGCGATGGAGCGCATTCGGCAGCTGGCCGCCGCGCACGGCGATCGGGTGATCGTCACCCGCTGGGTGCCCACGGCAGATCGGGCGACGAGCTGGGGCGCGTACTTCGCCGCGTGGCCGTTCGCCGACCAGGCCGAGAACGACCCGCTCTATGCGCTGGTGCCGGCCGCACGCTCGCTCACGGCACGACCGACGGTGGACCGGCCGACCTTCGGCAAGTGGGGCCCCGAGCTGACCGCCATCACCGGTCCGGCGCCGCGGCTCGTCCTGTGCGGGGTCTCGACCGACTGCTGTGTGATCTCCACCGCGCTGGCGGCGGCGGATGCCGGCGCCTACGTCACCGTCGTCACCGACGCCTGCGCCGGCTCGACCGCCGAGAACCACGATGCGGCCGTGCACGTGATGGGACTGTATCCGCCGCAGATCACGCTGACCGAGACGGCCGCACTGCTGACGAGCGGCTGACGGCCGGGGCCGACATCCCACGACACGGTCACCCCGCGCCGGGACCGACTGCGAGGTCGTGCACGCCGAGGAGAGCAGACCTCCGCGCTCAAAGCGCGGAGGCCCGTCGCGTCATCGTCGCGACCGTGGTGGGGTCCTTCGTCCCGATGCCGCTGCGATGACCTTCGTGGCGCAGATCCGGTCGTAGGGTGTCCGCCCGCTGCCGAGGAACAGCGAGACGATGTAGGCGATCGGCAGGACATACGCGGCCGCCGTCAGCACTGCGATGGGCGCGGGCACGGAGTCGGATGCGCTCGACGCGGAGAGTCCGATCACTGCGGCGTGTCCGAGCGTCCATGGGAGCGCGATCTTGAGCGCGGTGCGCCCGAGGGCACGAGGGAATCGGACGGGTGCGTCGCCTCCCGCACGGACCACGACGAGCCCCATGACTCGCTTTCCGAGGGAGGCGTGTCCAGCGGTGGACTCCAACGCCGCCAGGGCGATCGTGACCGGGACGACCATCACGGCTCCCGCGATCACATTCAACGCGAACGGGGACACCGGCCCGATCGCGCCCGTCAGGTATAGCGGAATCCCCACCGCTGCCGTCACCGCCACCCAGGCGAGGATGCACACCCAGTCGATCAGCAGGGCCAGAAACCGTGCCCACGGGTGCCGCACGCTCACCGGCTCCCCCGGGACCGGCCCACCGGCTCGCCACGCCCGCCGCTTGCTGTGAGATCGCCCGACAAGGGCGATACACCGTATCGCCCTTGTGGTACCGTAAGTCGTCGCATGCGATACACCGTATCGCACGACCCTCGGCAAGGGAACATCATGGCTGTCGCTTCAACCGGGCGCGCGGACGACACGCGCCTCACGCCCACCCTGATCAAGCTGGCCATCGCGGTCATCGTCGGCACCTTCGCGGTTCAGATGGATGCCACGATGGTCAACGTCGCCCTGGAATCGATGCGCTCCGCGTTCGACGCGTCCGTGTCTGCCGTCTTGTTCCTTCGTGCTGGCGCCACTCGCAGAGCACGGGCGCCCATGCCCCTTGACGAGCGCACCGATTGATGGCCGGGAAGATGGTGGATACGCTGTATCGTGAGGCCATGACGTCCGATCACAGCGTGGAGCGGGCACCGCTCAGCCTCGAATCCATCGTCGCTGCGTCCGTGCACATCGCCGACCACGACGGGTTGGAATCCGTGTCCATCCGCAGCGTCGCCGCAGCGCTGCGCGCCCGCCCGATGAGCCTCTATTCCTTCATCACGAGCAAAGACGATCTCATCTCCCGGATGCTCGACAACGTCATGAGTGAAATCGTCCTCGAGGACATTCCGGACAACTGGCGAGAGGCGTTGTTCGCGATCGCACGGCGAACGATTCAGATCGGCACGAGACATCCCTGGATCGTCGCGGCGAGCCTGCAGTCGGACACGCCCGGCCCCAACATGCTCACGCACACGAACCAAACCCTCGCCGTGCTGTCGGGCGCGGGCGTGGAGGGCCGACGGGCAGAGACCCTCGCCACCGCCATCGACGTCTATGTCATCGGATTCGCGACCCTCTGGAAGAACGGATCGGATGCGCCCGCCGACGACCGTCTGTTCACCGACGGACTGAACTGGCTCCTCGACGGCTTCGAACACCAGCGGTCACGCTGACGGCCCGACCGACGACGTGGCAGCCCGACGGTAGCGGATGTGGGTGGCCAGCGGCGAATGCAGCACCTCGACGGGCTCGAAACCGAACGAGGTGATGCCGTCGAAGATGCGCTCACCGGAGCCGAGCAGGACGGGGGCGACGTCGAGCGTCAGCTCGTCCACGACACCGGCGGCGAGCGCCTGGCGCACGGTGGAGGCGCCACCCGCGATGTCCACACCGTCGTCGCCCGCCGCCTCCTGCGCGCGCGCATAAGCGGCATCGAAGCCGTCGGTGACGAAGAAGAAGGTCGTTCCGCCGTCCATCTCGATCGGATCGTGCGCATGATGTGTGAGGACGAAGACCGGTGCGTGGTAGGGCGGCTCCGGTCCCCACCAACCGCGCCAGTCCTCGTCCCACTCCTCGCGGATCGGGCCGAACATGTTGCGGCCCATCACGTACGCGCCCCGCGGGCGCATCAGCCATCCGCCCGCGCTGTCATCCGCGTCGTTGGCGCGCTCGTCGCCGAGATGCCAGCGGTGCAGTTCCTGTCCACGCCGGCCGAGCGGATGCTCGCGGCTCTGGCTCGGACCGGCGACGAAGCCGTCGAGCGAGATGGACATATGGCAGGTGGTGTCCGGCATTCTGACCCTCTGATCTGCGGCGCGATGAGATGACAACTCTCGGTCCGCTGCGTGCGCGGCCGGCTCGTTCATGATGGCGTCCGACCTGTCTGCAGGTCAACCGCGGCCGCTGTTCTCGCGTTCCGGTCGGCGGCCTGCCATGATCAGCGTGTGGTCATCCTCGTGAACACCGACAACTTCACCCGCGCCGAGACGGATCGGATGTTTCACGACCTGCAGCAGAGTGCAGGCGGCGTGAACCTGTTCGTGCACAACCGAGCGCCCGCCGCGATCGACGATCAGGCCGTGATCCGGCTCAACAGAGACACGCTCTACAGCTTCGCCGTCGTCGACGTGAGCTCCGGCGCGAAGCTCACCCTTCCCGAACAAGATGACCGCTATCTGTCGGCGATGGTCGTCAACCAGGACCACTTCGTCCGGGCGATCTTCCACGAACCGGGCGCCTACGACCTCACTGCGGACGAACTCGGCAGCGACCACGTCGTCGTCGCGGTGCGTACCCTCGTGGATCCCGTCGATCCGGCGGACGTCACCGCGGTTGCGGCGATCCAGGATGAGATCGGGCTGACGGGCGAATCCGCCGCGGCCTTCGAGTATCCCGACTATGACAAGACATCCCTGGATGAGACGCGGGATGCTCTGCTGGCGCTGGCCCGCAACCTCACCGGCTTCGATCGCATGTTCGGGACCGAAGACGAGGTCGAGCCGGTACGGCATCTCATCGGCACCGCCGCCGGCTGGGGTGGGCTTCCCACCTCGGAGGCCTCCTACATCGGCGTCGACCCTCGCCTGCCCCTCGGACGCTACGAGCTCACCGTCGGCGATGTCCCGGTGGACGGCTTCTGGTCCATCTCGGTCTACAACGCTCAGGGATTCTTCGAGGCCAATCCCCGCGACGCCTACACCGTCAACAGCGTGACCGGTGTCAAGGACGCCGACGGCTCCACGACAGTGCGGTTCGGCGACTATCCGCCGGACGTCCCCAACGCCATCCCCATCACCGACGGATGGAACTACCTCGTGCGCCTGTACCGGCCGCGCCCGGAGATCCTCGACGGCACCTGGTCATTCCCCCGCATCACGGGTTAGAGCACCCTCGACGGCCAGGGCGGCCGGCGGCGACCGGAGCTGCGAGATCGGAGCGCCAACGGGACCGGCAAATCCGCGAACAGCCGGTCGCAGTCACCCCACGGTCAGTCGCTGTGCGCCTCGATGAAGGCGACGGTGCGCTCGAGAGCGGTGCGGGCTTGCGGCAGGCTCGACAAGAACTGGTATTCGTGCTTCAGTCCACCGTCCTTCCAGAACAGCACGTCGGTCACGACGCCTCGAGAGCGCAAGCTCACGGGCGAGCTCCTTCGACTGGGACTCGAACGGATCCGCGTCGCCGACCGTCAGGAACGTCGGCGGATACGCCGCGCTGGCCTGCACCGTCGTCGACAGCTGAGCGATGAAGGGCGCGCGCTCCCAGTCGTCGTACCCGGTGTACGAGGACATGTAGCGCTGCAGGTGCGGGAAGCGGGTGGCTGCGACGGTGCTCATGTCGAACAGACCGCAGTAGAGGATGACTCCCCGCAGGCTCGCGCTGTGGAGCGACGGCTCGAGCGCGAGGACGCCGGCGAACACGGGGTTCGTGACGACGACGGCCAGTTCACTCGCGATCTGCGCACCGGCGGAGTCGCCGCCGACGAAGACGCGCTGCGGGTCGCCACCATACTCGGCGATGTGGTCACGGATGAACCCGAGGGCGGCATTCGCCTGCCGAACGGGAACCGGATGCCGCGACTCGGGCGCGAGCGAATAGTCGAGGCTCGCCACGATGTAGCCCTGGCCGGCGAGCCGGCGAGTGAACGGCGCGAGTCTCGCCGCCGACCCGGAGACGTACCCCCCGCCGTGGATCCACAGCACCACCGGCTTGGGCGAATTCTCGCGCTCCCCGAAGATCAGCAGGTGTGCGTCGGACGCATCCGGAGTCGGGATCGTGACGGTCGGCCACTCGGTGACGGCATCGGCAACGGCCGCGTCGGCCTGCGGGGCGCCGACGGCGACCTGTGCCACGGGGGGCTCCGGCTGCACTGACACGTGATACCAGCCCGCCGTCACGGTGGCGACCGCGACGAGTGACGCGGCGACGCGGATCAATCGCCGCTGCCACAGGCTCGGGCGCCCGGGCTCTCGCATGCCGTTCGTGATCGTTCTCCCCAGATTCGTCGCCGTATCGGGTACACGCGCGACAGAGGCGCGTCGCACTCGCGCGCGGCGCCTGCTCAGCGTAATCCAGGACGACGGCGATGAACAGCCGCGGCTCCGCAACCTGGTCTGGCGTGCGTGTGCTGTGTCGATGACGATGGCACCAGGCGGCCTGTTGGCCATGGCACGGGCGTCTGCGATCGACGTTGCGATTCCTTCTCTACGCTTGAGGTGTGGCGAGTTCCGGGGGGCGTGTGTGGACGGGGGTGTTTCGGATCGTCCCTTCCCGCGGCGATCACCGGGTTGCGTTGCGGGCGGCCGTGAGCGTCGGCGTGCCCTTACTGATTCTGTGGGCGGTCGGGCGGCTCGACCTCAGCATCTATGCGAGCTTCGGAGCGTTCGCCGCTCTGTACGGCCGCAACGACGGTTTCGCGGACCGCGTGCGCATGCAGGCAAGCGCCGGTGGTGTTCTGCTCGGCGCGATGCTCGCGGGCACCGGGCTCTCCGTCGTCGGGGCACCGGCACTGGTGTCGGTGGTCGCGGTGTCCGCAGTCGCGTCACTGATCACCCTGGTCGCCTACGCGATGCGGTGGCATCCGCCCGGATCGCTTTTCGTGGTGTTCGCGACCGGCGCGACGGCCAGCATCCCCGCATCCGCCATGAGTTTCCTCAACGTCATCATCGTCGGAGGAGCGAGCGTCATGTTCGCACTGCTGGTGACCGTCGTCGCCGCCGCGCGCTCCATACCGACGGCAACACCGGGCATATCGCCCCGGCGGGTGGGAAACATCGCGTGGGAGATGGCGGTCACCGTTGGGGCCGCCGCGATGCTCGCGGGTGTGATCGGGTTCGCGCTGCTGGACTCCCACTGGTACTGGGCAATGGTCGGTGCAGTGGCGGCGGTCAGTGGCGCTCGTGTGAATGCACGACTGATCCGCGGACTGCAACGCCTTGTCGGAACGCTGCTGGGAGTGCTGGTGGCTGCCGGCATCCTCGCTCTGCACCTTCCGCCCGTGGCCGTCATCGCCGTCGCCGTCGTGTGTCAGGTCGGCGCAGAGATGTTCGTCGGGCGCAACTACGGCATCGCGATGATCTTCGTCACGCCACTCGCGCTGCTCATGGTGGAACTCGCGGCGCCGACGCCCGCGGACGTGCTACTTCGCGACCGGGCGCTCGAGACCGTGATCGGCGTTGCCGCGGGTACGCTGATCGCCGTCATCTCTGCCGCACTCCGGAAGACTGACCAGTCGTCTGCGGCCTAGACGATCTGCCCACCAGGTGAGTGCAACAGCGTCTGTGCGGTGCAGGTGATCTCTACCGACTCAGTAGCTCCGATGGGCACGAACCTGACGATGCGTTCGCCGTGCTCCGCGGCAAGCGCATCCGATCGAATCTCATGGGAGATGGCTCAGCTCGATCAGAACTTCGATTTGTGGGGCGGGAGGTCAATATTCAACGACGAAAAGGCGTCAATCTTCGACCGACGTTGACACCTGGTCCCTCAGTTCACGGTGACGGCGTTCTTCTTCGCCCGGCTGCGATTGCGGAGGGTGACGATCAGCACGACAATCGCCACTCCGATCGTCATGATCCCAAGGTTGACGAGGCCGTAGGCCCAGAACTCTCCTTCATCGAACTTCAGCGGGAAGCCTGTGGGGGCGGGCCCGAAAGCGCCTTGTTCAGTGGCTCCGCCGAAACCGCCTTCTCCTGCCATCCAGCCCAGGAGCACGGCGAGCGTCTGGAACGTGAAGAGGATCGCCTCGATCACGAGATAGAGCAGCGTCGCGATCAGCCGTGACCGGACGAAGAGTCCGATGAGAACGACCAGTACGGGGGTGACCAAGAGGTTCATGAGTATCTCCAATCTGATGCGGTAGGTGGGGTTTCCATAGCTGGTGTCCCGACGTTGACCGCGCCGAGACCACCGCTACGCGAGCGTTGCCAGGATGCAGACGGTGAGCATGGTGAACCATCCGAGGGCTCCGATGATCGCGTGGAGCGCGGGAAGAGGGCGCCTGAATCCGAGTACGTCTTTCACTACCGCACCGTAACTGCCGGCCTTGGCGATGCGGTGCCGCGCGCGGTAGCTCGCGAACATGAGGAGGTCGCCGAAGACCTGACCTGCCGTGATGACGGCAAACGCGGCCCAGGCGATCCACGGCTGCATCGTTACGAGGAAGACGATCCAGAGCACGATGCTCATGCCCTGCAACGTGACGTGGGCTGTGACCTTCTTCGTGGGAAAGTCCGCAGTGCGGTGACGCCGCCAGGCCGCGAGGGATGCCACGCCGAGGATGGCCGTGGTCGCGAGGAAGACGAGTACGAGTCCTGCCAGGAGCGCGATGGGTGACATGGACCCATAATACTACGGCCATAGTGTTTCGTCACTGCGGTCATAGTAGAGTAGTTCCATGACGAGTCATCGAGACCGCGCGATCTCCGCAGCGATCGATCTGCTGGCCAGCGGCGGCATCCGCGCGCTGACCCATCTGCGCGTGGACGAACGCGCCGGGTTCCCGCGGGGGTCCACCTCGAACGTCTTCCGCACGCGTGAAGCGCTCCTGCTCGGTGTCTGCGAGTACATGGTCGCGAGCGAACTGCCCGAGATCGCCACCGGCTTCGCAGCGAGCACCCCCGATGAGTTCGCCGAGTCACTGACGGCGCTCTTCCGCTACCTGGTCGGCCCGTCGCGCACGATGACGACCGCGCGGCTCGCGCTGATCGTCGAAGGGGGCCATGACGCGGCAGTGCGGTCCGCGCTCGCTGCGGGCAGGGTCGGCATCGAGCGCTCGATCCTGCCCGCCCTCGTGGCACTCGGCGCGCCGGATCCGCTGCTCGGCGTGCAGTTGATCGCGACCTGCTTCGAGGGCCTGTTCCTGCATGTGATCGGGCGGCACGCGCACATCGACGCGGAGGCGGTCATCGCGGCTACGGTGCGCACCATCTTCGCCCCCGTCGACACCGCGCGCTGACGCCCCCGGGCATGTCCGGGAGCGCCGTATGTCGACAGGCGGTAGATCGACGCCCGGCTCTGATGAAGTGGTCACCAACCTGATGTGAGGCGATCATGTCGGCGGCGTGGCATGTACGGTCTCGGTGAGAGTCGATCGACTCCTGACCTCAGCCGGAGCGGCACGCAAGCTCGGAAACGTCAAACGGGAACCCGTCACATCTTCCGATGTCGCGTGTTCCCGTAAGATACTTTTGGTGGACCTGAGGGGACTCGAACCCCTGACCCCCTGCATGCCATGCAGGTGCGCTACCAGCTTGCGCCACAGGCCCGAACTCGGCCCCGGAACCGCCGGGGCAACCCGTTCAGATTACTACATCCGGCAGACGGAGAGAAATCGACCCGGTCACTCCGCGCGGGCAGGCTCCGCCTGCTCGATCGGCACCGTGGGGCAGTCCTTCCAGAGCCGCTCCAGTCCGTAGTACACCCGCTCCTGCTCGTGGAAGACGTGCACGACGAGGTCGCCGAAGTCGATGAGCACCCATCGTGCTTCGTGCCGGCCTTCGCGCCGCAGGCGCTTGTGACCGGCCTCCAGCAGCTGGTCCTCCACGGCATCCGCGATCGCCGCGACATTGCGCTCGCTGCGACCCGAGACCACCAGGAAGATGTCGACCAGCGGCAGCGGCTCGGACACGTCCAGCGCGACCAGGTCCTCGCCGCCGGTGTCCTGCGCGGCGCGTGCGGCGATGGCCAGCATCTCTCGCGCCTGATCGGTCGCGGTCACGAGATGACCCCCGACGCCAGCGCGTACACGAGCACTCCCACCAGAGCCAGGGCGAGCACCCCGGCCGTGATCGCCAGTGTCAGCATCAGCCTGCCGCTCTTCTCCGGCGTGGGCGGCTGGATGATGTCCTGGCTCGTCTTGATCGTGCTGACCGCGGCGCTGGCCGCGATCGGCGTGGGCGAGGAGTGCGCGGGCAGCTCGCCGTCGACCAGTACGGCGTCGATCTCGCGGCCGTCGGCGGTCCCGAGCGCGTGGCCGGTCGAGCCGAGGCCCTCGGGCAGCGCGAATGTGCCGGTGACCAGCACCTCGCCGGTCCCGCCGATCGGTCCGACCAGCGGGGCGGCCGACGCGTGCGACATGATCAGCGCGCTGGGCGCGGACACGGATCCGGTGGTGTCGACATCCCGGCCCAGCAGCTGTTCGAACGACGACGCCGACTCGGCCTTGTCGGCCTTGCCGGCCAGCAGCCCGGCCCCGAACATCGGATTCAGAACCGCCCGCTCCTCGGCGATGGGCTCAGGCGCCTGCTCCGCCGCCGCCGCGGGCGACTCGTCCGGCCGGACATCCTCGTCGGGCTCGGCGTTCAGCTCGCGCAAGCGCGTCGGTCGCGGCATCCGTCGCCGGCGCCGCGTCCTCGACAGGTGCAGCCTGTCCGGCGACCTCCGGCTCGGCGGCGGGGTCGTTCGCCTCGGGCGCCGTCTTCTCGTCCGGCGTCGCCGGCGACGGGTCGATCACCGTGACGGCGCTCGGCACCGATGCCGCCGAGGCGGACACATCAGGCGTGATGACCGGCACGGATGCCGTGCGGATGCGCTCCTGCTGGCGCGCCTGGCGCCGGGTCAGCGGCGAGGCGCCGAGGTCGACGGCGGCATCCGGGACGGGCGCCGTGTGCACGTCGACCGGAACGGCGGCACGCGGCAGAGGCGCCGGTGCGACCGGTGTCTCCGGCGTCGCCGCTGGGGCCGACTGCGGCTCGGCCGCCTCGGGGTCGCCGTTGGGTACGACCACCGGGGTCGCGCCGGTGTTCCGCAGGCTCACGCAGCCTTTCGAGTCAGCGGCGGGGTGCTCGGCTGATCGGGTGTGCTCATGCCTTGCTCCGATAAAGATGATACTTCGCAATGTACTGGACGACCCCGTCGGGCACGAGGTACCACACGGGATGGCCCTCGCGCACGCGCTCTCGACAGTCCGTCGATGAGATCGCCAACGCGGGGATCTCCAATTGGCTCACGCCGCTGCTCGGGAGGCCGTCCGTGTTCAGGACATGTCCAGGCCTTGAGACCGCGACGAAATGGGCGAGATCCCACAACTCATCATGGTCCCTCCAACTGAGAATTTGCGCTACGGCGTCGGCGCCCGAGATGAAGAACAGCTCGGCACCGGGGCGCTGCGTCTGCAGCTCCCGCAGGGTGTCGATCGTGTACGTCGGACCGCTGCGGTCGATGTCGACCCGGCTCACGGTGAACTGCGGGTTGGATGCCGTGGCGATCACGGTCATCAGGTACCGGTGCTCGCTCGGGCTGACCTCGTGCTTCTGCCAGGGGCGGCCGGTGGGCACGAACACGACCTCGTCCAGCCCGAACGACTCGGCGACCTCGGATGCCGCGACCAGGTGTCCGTTGTGGATCGGGTCGAAAGTGCCGCCCATCACCCCGATGCGGAGCGCTCGCGTCGCCGACATGCGTGGGCCTAGTGGCCGTGTCCTGTCTGCTGCAGGTCTGCCGCGTGCTCCTCGGCGTAGGCCGCCGCCTTGTGCGCGTGCCGGTTGGACACGTTCTTGTACGACAGGGTGACCAGGCCGAGGAAGGCGAACACCACGAGCGCCACGATCGGGTACCAGACGGTCTCGAGCATGACGTTGCCGGAATGCTCGGCCTCTTCGGCAGCGAGGGCGATCAACGAGGCGAAGGTCATCGGGACTCCGTTCACGGGGTGGGCAGCATCCACACGGTCAGCAGGGTGCACAGCCACGGCGGCGCGCGCACCGCACCCCAGTCTAGGCGCTCAGCCGCGGACCTGCCCGGCACCGCGCGCGAGCCACTTGGTGCTGGTCAGCTCCGCCAGTCCCATCGGCCCGCGGGCATGCAGCTTCTGCGTCGAGATGCCGACCTCGGCGCCGAACCCGAACTCGCCGCCGTCGGTGAACCGGGTCGAGGCGTTCGCCATCACCACCGCCGAATCGACCTCGGCGAGGAAGCGCTCGGCGTTCGCGTCGTCCATGGTGATGATCGACTCGGTGTGGTGTGTCGAGTACCGGCGGATGTGCGCGAGCGCGGCATCCAGATCGTCGACCACCCGCATCGACAGGTCCAGGCTCAGGTGCTCCTGAGCCCAATCGGCCTCATCGGCCGGCACGACATCGGATGCGAGGGCCGCGACGTCCGCGTCGCCGTGCACGGTGACACCGGATTCCTGCAGCGCGGTCACGACCGGGCCGACCAGTCGCGGTGCGGCGGCCCGATGCACGAGCACCGTCTCGACGGCGTTGCACACGCTCGGCCGCTGCACCTTGGCGTTCACGACGATGTCGCGCGCCCAGTCCAGCGGTGCGGTCTCGTCCAGGACGATGTGCACGACGCCGGCCCCGGTCTCGATCACCGGGACGGATGACTCGGTCACGACCGTCTCGATCAGCTCCGCGCTGCCGCGGGCACCAGCACGTCCACGATCCCGCGCGCCTGCATCAGCTCGCGCGCCCCGTCCCGCCCGAAGTCGTCGACGGTCTGCACGGCCTCGGGATCCACTCCCGCGGCATCCAGCGCGTCGCGGATGGTCGCCACGAGTGCGGCGTTCGTGCGCAAGCGCCGCGGTGCCGCCGCGGAGGACCACCGCGTTGCCCGAGCGCAAGCGCGAGCGCGGCGATGTCTACCGTCACGTTCGGCCGCGCTTCGTAGATCGCACCGACCACCCCGAACGGCACCGACACCTTCTGCAAGCCGGACTCCGCCCGGCAGCGTCCGCTCGTCCAGCACGCGACCGACCGGATCCGGGAGCACGGCGACCTCGCGCACGGCCGCCGCCAGCGCGGCGACCCGAGCCGCGTCCAGCCGCAGGCGGTCCTGGAGTGCATCGGAGAGGCCGCCGGCCGCACCGGCGGCGAGATCCTCGCGGTTGGCGGCCACGATCTGGTCCGCCGCCGCCTCGACGGCGTCCGCCACGGCCAGCAGCGCATCCCGCTTCCCAGCGTCATCCAGCAGCCCCACCGAGCGGGACGCGGCCTGGGCGCGCAGCATCCGCTCGCGGGCGGTGGCAGCAGGCGGGGTCATCGGCTCAGTCTATCCAGCGGGCGATGCGCCGGCCCCGGCCGCGGCCGTTTGTGACGCCAGGTGCAGGGCGCCGGTGAGCGTCGATTCCACGGGCGCGGGATTGGGGTCGAACCAGGTGCCCACCGCCTCGCCGGACAGCGCCTGTGCCACCAGATCGGCGCTGGTGACCAGCGTCCCGATCCCGAATGACGCGGCCAGCCGGGCCGCCGAGACCTTGGTGGCCGCTCCCCCGGTGCCGACGCTGTTGACCACGACCGAGCCGAACTCGAAGGCGCCCAGATCCTCGCCGAACGCGACCCGCTCGATCGGCCGCGCCGAGGGCTGTTCCGGGGGCGCCGTGTACAGGCAGTCGATGTCACTGAGCAGCACGAGCGCGTCGGCGCGGATCAGCCGGGCCACCAGGGCCGCGAGCCGATCGTTGTCGCCGAAGCGGATCTCGTGCGTGGCCACAGTGTCGTTCTCGTTCACGATGGGCAGGATGCGCAAGCGCGAGCAGGCGCTCCATCGCACGCCGGGCGTTCGACCGGTGCACGCGGTTCTCCAGGTCGCCGGCGGTCAGCAGCACCTGGCCGGCCACGATGCCGAACTCGCGCAGCGCGGCCTGGTAGCGGTAGATCAGCACATTCTGCCCGACCGCCGCCGCCGCCTGCTGGGTCGCCAGGTCGGACGGGCGGGTCTCCAGCTCGCAGGTACGGCATCCCGATGGCGATCGCGCCGGATGAGACGAGCACGACCTCGGTGCCGCGGGCGTGCGCGGCCGCGAGGGCGGACACCAGCGGGGGATGCTGCCGGCCCGGTCACCGCTCACCGATGACGAGCCGACCTTCACGACGAGGCGCCGCACACCCGGCAGCGCCTTCCGATCCACCGCTGTCATCGGTCGTCCCCGTCCTCCTCGTCCCCGGTACGGGACAGGCGCTGTGCCTCCAGCTCGGCGCGGGCAGCCGCCTTGGCGTCCATCCGCTCGTGGTAATGCTCACGCCGCTGCGCGGTGGTCCGGCGCGAGCTCGGGTCGACACGCGGATCGGAGCCGCGCGGAGCCGTCATCAGCTCGGCGGTCGACGACAGGGACGGCTCCCAGTCGAAGACCACACCGTCGCCCTTGCCGATCACCACGGCCGCGCCCGGGACGGCGCCGGCACGGTACAGCGCGTCCTCGACGCCCAGCTTGTCGAGTCGGTCGGCGAGGAATCCCACCGCCTCCTCGTTCTGGAAGTCGGTCTGCGCGACCCAGCGCTCGGGCTTGGCGCCCAGCACCCGGTACAGCGGCCCGTAGGTGCCGCCTTCGACGCGCACCTCGAACTCGCGCTCGGACCCCTGCGGGCGGATCACCACGCGCGGGGGCGCCGGCTGCGAGGCCGCCTCGGCGCGATGGGCGGCGATGATCTCGCCGAGTGCGAAGCTGAGCTGGCGCAGGCCTTCGTGGCTCACGGTGGAGATCTCGAACACGCGGTAACCGCCCGCCTCGAGCTCGGGGCGGACGAGCTCGGCCAGGTCCTTGGCGTCGGGAACGTCGATCTTGTTCAGCACGACCACCTGCGGCCGGTCCAGGCAGCGGCACCTGCCCCTCCGGGACGGGATAGGCGGCAAGTTCGGCGCGGATGACCTCGAGGTCGGTGAGCGGGTCGCGCCCGGCCTCCAGGGTCGCGCAGTCCAGCACGTGCACCAGTGCGGTGCACCGCTCGACGTGGCGGAGGAACTCCAGCCCGAGCCCCTTGCCCTCGCTCGCACCCTCGATCAGTCCCGGCACGTCCGCGATCGTGAAGCGGATGTCACCGGCCTGCACGACTCCGAGGTTCGGGTGGAGGGTGGTGAACGGGTAGTCGGCGATCTTCGGCCGTGCGGCCGAGACCGCGGCGATGAGACTGGACTTGCCCGCCGAGGGGAAGCCCACGAGCGCCACGTCGGCCACGGTCTTCAGCTCGAGGACGACCTGGCCCTCCCAGCCGGGCGTGCCCAGCAGCGCGAATCCGGGCGCCTTGCGCTTGGCGGTGGCCAGCGCCGCGTTGCCGAGGCCGCCGCGCCCGCCCGGAGCGGCCACGAAGCGCATCCCCGGCTCGATCATGTCGACCAGGACCTCGCCGTCCTCGTCACGGACCACGGTGCCCACCGGAACGGGGAGTTCGACCGATTCGCCCAGCGCGCCGGACCGGTCATCGCCCATGCCGAACCCGCCGTTGCCGCCGGAGCGGTGCGGCGAGTGGTGGTACGACAGCAGCGTCGTCACCTGGGGGTCGGCGACCAGGACGACATCCCCGCCGTTGCCGCCGTTGCCGCCGTCCGGACCGGCCAGCGGCTTGAACTTCTCACGGCGGACCGAGACGCACCCGTTCCCGCCGCTGCCTGCGCGCAGGAACAGCGTCACTCGATCGACGAAGGTGACCATGACGCTCCTGAAGTGTCGGGGATATGCGACGAGGGGCGAGCCGAAGCCCGCCCCTCGTCATGATGCCGCATGCGGCCGGGATCACTCCGCGGCAGCGACGATGTTGACGACCTTGCGGCCGCCCTTGGTGCCGAACTGGACGGCGCCGGCCGACAGCGCGAACAGCGTGTCGTCACCGCCGCGGCCGACGTTCACGCCGGGGTGGAAATGGGTGCCGCGCTGGCGGACGATGATCTCGCCGGCGCCCACGGCCTGACCGCCGAAGCGCTTCACGCCGAGGCGCTGGGCGTTGGAGTCGCGGCCGTTGCGGGTGGAGCTTGCGCCCTTCTTGTGTGCCATCTGTGCGTCTCCTCTGGCCTTACTTGATTCCGGTGACCTTGACGCGCGTGAGGTCCTGACGGTGCCCCTGGCGCTTCTTGTAGCCGGTCTTGTTCTTGAACTTCTGGATCACGATCTTCGGGCCGCGCTCCTCGCCGAGCACCTCAGCGGTCACGGTCACCTTCGCGAGCTTCGCGGTGTCGCTGGTGACGGCGTCGCCGTCGACCAGGAGCACGGCGGGCAGTTCGAGGGTCTCGCCGATCTTGGCCTTCTGGCGGTCGAGGACGACGATGGTGCCGACCTCGACCTTCTCCTGCCGGCCACCGGCGCGCACAACTGCGTAAACCACTTCACACCTGTTTCGTCTGGGAGCGCACGGCTCCGGTTGTCTTTCGAGACTCTGCTCTTTTCGAGACTCTGCTCTCTTGCGAGCAGCGCTCTTGGGAAAGATGAAGTCACGGTGCTTCACGGCCGGCCGACGGCCGCGCCGGTCGACGCACGCCTTGACGGCGGCACGACGGGGCGCACCAAGGATCTACTTTACCGGATGCCGCGCCCCCTGGCAAAAGCACCCCGCGGGCGGCGCCCGTAGGATCGATCGGGTGACGATCCTGATCGACGACCCGCGCTGGCCCGCGCACGGACGACTGTGGTCGCACCTGGTCAGCGACCGCTCGCTGGACGAGCTGCACGCGTTCGCCCAGGCCAACGGCATCCCTCGTCGCGCGTTCGATCTGGACCATTACGACGTCCCGGAGGAGTCGCACGCGCGGCTGGTCCAGGCGGGCGCCCGGCCCGTGGACGGCCACGAACTGGTGCGCCGCCTGATCGCCTCGGGACTGCGGGTGCGGGCGCGCGACCGGTACTGACCTACTCCTGAGTGGAGATGGGCGTTCCGGTGAGCGCCGCCGTCGTCACCCGGCGCCGGGAACGGCCCTGCCCGGGGGCCTTCGGCTCCGGGAGCGCTTCGAGCACCGAGTCCAGCAGCAGGTCGCGCTCGGTCTTGGGCTCGTGCGCGCCCTTGCCGTCCTTCTCCTTGCGCTTCTTCCGCTTCTTGGGACGCTCCGGCGCCACGGGTTCGGAGGCGGCCGCCTCGTCCGCGAGCGGCTCTTCGCCCTCGCCGTGGTGGATCGTGGATGCCGCGATCTGCGCCAGCGCGGATTTCGCGCTCTCGGTGATCACATGCGTGCCGCCGGCCGGCGTCGTGGTCGGCACGCTGCTCGGGCGCGATCGCCGCGAACCGCCGCCGTTGGAGGACGAGCGGTGCTTGACCACCGGGTCGTGGTGGATGATGATCCCCCGCCCCGCGCAGACCTCGCACGGCTCGCTGAAGGTCTCCACCAGGCCCAGCCCGATCTTCTTCCGCGTCATCTGGACGAGCCCGAGCGAGGTGACCTCGGCCACCTGGTGCTTCGTGCGATCACGGCTCAGACACTCGATCAGGCGCCGCAGCACCAGGTCGCGGTTGGACTCGAGCACCATGTCGATGAAGTCGACCACGATGATGCCGCCGATGTCGCGCAAGCCGCAGCTGACGGACGATCTCCTCAGCGGCCTCGAGGTTGTTCTTGGTGACGGTCTCCTCCAGGTTGCCGCCGGTGCCGACGAACTTCCCGGTGTTCACGTCGATCACCGTCATCGCCTCGGTGCGGTCGATGACCAGCGAGCCGCCCGAGGGCAGCCACACCTTGCGGTCCAGGGCCTTCTCGATCTGCTCGGTGATGCGGAACTCGTCGAACGGGTCGCCGTCCCCCTCGTGCCGCTCCACCCGCTCCACCAGGTCGGGGGCGACAGCCTCCAGGTAGCCGAAGATGGTGCGCTGCGCCTCTTCGCCCTGGATCAGCATCTTGGAGAAGTCCTCGTTGAACACGTCCCGCACGATCTTGACGAGCAGATCGGGCTCGGAGTGCAGCAGCGTCGGCGCCTGCGTCGTCTCGAGCACCTTGTTGATGTGCTCCCACTGCGCGGTCAGCCGCTGCACGTCGCGGGTCAGCTGCTCCTCGGTGGCGCCTTCCGCGGCGGTGCGCACGATGACGCCGGACGACTCGGGCAGCACCTCCTTGAGGATGCGCTTGAGCCGCGCGCGCTCGGTGTCGGGAAGCTTGCGCGAGATCCCGTTCATCGCGCCGCCCGGCACGTACACCAGGTAGCGCCCGGGCAGCGAGATCTGGCTGGTCAGCCGGGCGCCCTTGTGGCCGACCGGATCCTTCGTGACCTGCACGAGGACGCGGTCGCCGGACTTCAGCGCGAGCTCGATGCGCCGCGGCTGGTTGCCCGTCTCGACGGCATCCCAGTCCACCTCGCCGGAGTACAGCACGGCGTTGCGACCGCGGCCGATGTCCACGAACGCGGCCTCCATGCTGGGCAGCACGTTCTGCACCCGGCCGAGGTACACGTTTCCGATCAGCGACGCGTCCTGGCTGCGGGCGACGTAATGCTCCGCGAGCACCTTGTCTTCGAGCACGCCGATCTGGATGCGGCCGTTCTTGGAGCGGACGATCATCTCGCGGTCGACCGACTCGCGCCGGGCCAGGAACTCGGCCTCGGTCACGACCGGACGCCGGCGCCCCGCCTCACGTCCGTCGCGGCGGCGCTGCTTCTTGGCCTCCAGGCGCGTGGAGCCCTTGATCCGCTGCGGCTCGGTGATCGCCTCGACGGTGCGCTCCCGCGGGTTCGGCTGGTCGTCGCCGTCCCGCGGCTCACCGCGGCGCCGGTTGCGGCGACGCGAACCGCTGGGCTCCTGCGCCGGCTGCGGCTCCGGCGGCAGCGGCGGCAGCGTGATCTCGGGGGCGTAGAAGTTGAGCTCGGTCGAGACCGCCGATACGAACGTCTCGGCAGCGAGCCGAGACTGATCGCCGTGGGGATCGCGGGCTTCTCCGGCGCGGATGCCTCGGCCGGCGCGTCCGGCTCTGCGGTCGCCGCAGGCTCGTCCTGCGTCACCGACAGCGCCTCCGGCGCGTCTGCGGTCGCCGCGGGCGCGTCATCCACTGCCGCCGGCGTTTCATCCACTGCCGCGGCCTCCTCCGCCGCAGCCACCTCGGCAGCCACGTCGGGCTCCGGCAGCCACGTCGGGCTCCACAGCCACCTCCGGCTCCACGGCCGTGTCCGGTTCCCCCGTCGCTTCCGCCGCGACGCTCAGCTCGGGAGCCGTCTCCGGATCCGTCTGGCTGTCATGGGCTTCGTTGTTCTCATCGACCGTCACCGGCGTACTCCCTGCGGGTGACACCGCGCGTCACCCGACGAAATCTCGTGCGGCGCCGCCTGTGCCCTTCCGGTACGGGGCGGGGCCGCGAACTCACTCGGTCTGCAGCAGGCTCTCGGCTCTGACTGCGAAGGGCGTTCATCGCCCGAAGTCTTCGCGATGCGGCTCACGGCGCGGCCGTGATGTGCATCTGGACCCATTATCGCACTACGGGCGGCGAATGTGCCAAAGCGCGCCCGGACGGGGTTTGTCCCGGCCTGTCCCGTGCGCGGCCCATAGCGGCTGATGCCATAATCCGAGCCATGCCCCAGACGCAGACGCACACCCACCCGAAGGGCCTGGCCATCTGGCTCATCACCGCCGGCGTGATCGGGTGGTGGGCGGCTTTCCAGCTCACCGTCGAGAAGTTCCTGCTCCTGGAGAACCCCGGTTCCAAGGCCGCGTGCGACTTCAGCGTCCTGGTCCAGTGCGGCGCGAATCTCGACTCGCCGCAGGGCAGCGTGTTCGGGTTCCCGAACCCGATCATCGGCCTGGCCTGCTGGGTGGCGCCCATCGTCGTCGGGATGGCGATCCTGGCCGGCGCGCGCTTCGCGAACTGGTTCTGGTGGCTGTTCTGGGTGGGATTCGTGTTCGCGATCTCATTCGTGGCCTGGCTCATCGGCCAGAGCATCTTCGCGGCGAACCTGCACACCCTGTGCCCGTGGTGCATGGTGACCTGGGCGGTGACGATCCCGTCGTTCTTCGCCGTCACGGTGCACATCCTGCGCTCGGGCGTGGTGCCCCTGCCGGCCGGTGGCCGCCGGGTCGCGGGACGACTGATGACCTGGGTGCCGCTGATGACGATCGTCGGCTACGGAATCGTGATCATCCTCGCCCAGATCGAACTGGATGCCGTGCCCAACATCTGGCGCACGATCCAGATCGGCCTCGGCTGGGCCTGAATCTCAGCCGAACCAGATCGACAGTTCGCGGGCGGCCGATTCCGGGGCATCCGATCCATGCACGAGGTTCTGCTGCGACCGGCAGCCCCAATCACGGCCGAGGTCGCCGCGGATCGTGCCGGGGGCGGCGGTGGTCGGGTCGGTGGTGCCCGCGATCGAACGGAAGCCCTCGATGACGCGCTCCCCCGCGACCCGGATCGCCACCGACGGGCCCGACATCATGAACTCCAGCAGCGGCTCGTAGAACGGCTTTCCGGCGTGCTCGGCATAATGCCGCTCGAGGCGCTGCCGGTCCGGCTCGACCAGCCGCAGGTCGACCAGCGAATAGCCCTTCGCCTCGATCCGGGCGAGGATCTCGCCGGTCAGGCCGCGCGCGACGCCATCGGGCTTGACCAGGACGAGAGTCTCTTCGGTGGCCATGTCATTCTCCATTCGCAGATTCCGCTTGTGCCTGAAGTCGCGCGTTGCGCCGGTCCAGGGATGCCCCCTTGATCGTGGCATACGCCCACATCGCGCCGAAAATCACGGCGACCAGTCCGATCGCGGGCACCAGGAACGCGGCGAGGGCGACCAGGACCTGCAGCGCCCATCCGAGCACGATGCCCCACCGGTGCCGGAGCAGGCCGCTGACCACCAGCATCGCCACCGCGACCACCGCACCGCCCACGATCCCCCACCAGTCCGGGACGGCATCCGGCAGCGCCTTCAGTCCGAACACCGCCAGCCCGGCCAGGAACACGATGATCGACTCGAACACCAGCACGATCTGACCGAGCGACTCGGCCGCGCCGCGCCGCCGCCGCACGCGTGGGGCCTTCTGCTCGCTCACGCGCTCCATCCTGCCTTCCAATCCTGGGCGTCGGCCAGGGTGAGGGCCGCACCGGCCAGGACGATCGAGCCGGCGATCACCACGGCACGCCGGTCGGATGCCGCAAGCCCATTCGCGCGCGGCTTCCACGGCGTCGTCCAGGTCGTGGTGGACGGTCACCGGGATCTCGGCCGCCTCGGCGAGGTCGGCCACGGCGTCGGCGTCCAGCGCGCGCTCCGACTCGGGGCTGGTGGCGAACACGTGCGCCGCGATCGGGGCGAGCTCGGCCATGATCCCGACGGCGTCCTTGTCGGCGAACACGCCGAAGACCACACCCCACTCGTCGAAGTCGAACGACTCCCGCAGGGCGGCGACCAGCGCGTGCGCCCCGTGCGGGTTGTGTGCGGCATCCACCAGCACCGTGGGCGCCGCGCCCACCAGCTCGAGCCGCCCGGGCGAGGTGGACTCGGCCAGCCCCTCGGCCACGATCGGGCCGGGGATCGGCTGGGTCCCGCCGCCGATGAGCGACTCGACCGCCGCGATGGCCAGCGCCGCGTTGCGCCCCTGATGGGCGCCGTACAGCGGCAGGTACTCGCCGTCGTACCGGCCGGCCAGGCCCTGCACGGTGATCTGCTGCCCGCCGACGGCCAGCCGCTGCTCCTCGAGCGCGAAGCCCTCGCCCTCGAACGCGATCGTCGCGTTCTTCGCGGCCGCGGCCGCGCGCAGCACCCGCGCGGCCTCCGGGCGCTGGCGCGCCGAGACCACGGCGGCGCCTTCCTTGATGATCCCGGACTTGACCGTCGCGATCTCCTCGATCGTGTCGCCGAGCCGGTCGGCGTGGTCCATGTCGATCGGCGCGAACACCGCGACATCCCCGTCCGCCGTGTTCGTGGAGTCCCACGAACCGCCCATGCCCACCTCGAGCACCAGCACATCGACCGGGGCGTCGGCGGCCACCACGAACGCGAGGACCGTGAGGATCTCGAAGAACGTCAGCGCGGCGTCCCCCGCGGCCTCCAGCTCGGCGTCCACGATGCCCAGGAACGGCGCGATCTCGTCCCAGGCATCCGCCACCGCGCCGTCGTCGCACGGTGCGCCGTCGATCATGATCCGCTCGGTGAACCGCTCCAGATGCGGACTCGTGAACAGTCCGGTGCGCAAGCCCGTGCGCGCGCACCAGGCTCTCGATCATGCGGGCGGTCGAGGTCTTGCCGTTCGTGCCGGTGATGTGCACCACCCGGTACGTGCGCTGCGGGTGATCCAGCAGCTCCAGAACGCGGCGGGTGCGCTCCACGCGGGGCTGCACCCACCGCTCTCCCTGGCGCGTGAGCAGCTCGGCGTAGACCGCGTCGGCGCGTGCCCGATCGTTCATGCGGATGTCTCGACCTTCGTGACGGCGACCCAGAACGGGCCGGTGTTGGCGAACGCGCGGGCCGCGAACGGCGCCACGTGCTGCGGCGTGCGCTCGAACGCGACACCGGCCAGTGTCTCGGCCGACCAGCTGTCGGGCCGTTCGGCCAGCTCTTCGGAGATCTGCACGTCCCGGCCGAGCACCTTCAGCTCGTGCTCGACCGCGAGCGTCTCGGCCGCGACATCCGCCGTCTCGAAGGCGCCGGCGACGGCGGTGCCGTCCTGCGCGTCCGCGAACACCAGCTCCAGCCGGATGCGGTCGCTGACCTCGAATCCGGAGGCCTTGCGCGTGTCCTGCACGGCCCGGATGACGTCACGGGCCAGACCCTCCGCCTCCAGCTCGGGGGTGGTTGCGGTCTGCAGCGGCACGAACCCTCCGCGCGGCAGGAGCGCCAGCGCCTCGCCCTCGGGCCGGCCCGTGGTCTCCAGCACCAGCTCGTATTCGCCGGCGGCCAGCGCCACGCCGCCCGCGACGACCACGCCGTCCTGTTCGGCCCAGTCGCCGTCCTTCGCAGCGCGGATCACCTGCTGCACCTGCGCGCCCAGCCGCGGCCCGGCCGCACGCGCGTTCACGCTGAGCCGATGGGTGATCCCGTACTCCGCCGCAGTCGAGGCCGCGAGCTCGATCAGCTCGACCGCCTTCACATTGAGCTCGTCGCGCACGATCTCCTCGTACGGGGCCAGCGAGGCGGCATCCGGGGTGACCACCGAGAGGCGCGCGAGCGGCAGGCGCACGCGCTTGCCCTCCTTCTTGCGCAGGGCGTTGGCGACGCTGGAGACCTCGCGGACCGCGTCCATGGCCTGCCGGATCCCGGCTGCCGGGGCGAAGGCCGGGGCGTCGGGCCAGTCGGTCAGATGCACGCTGCGCCCGCCGGTCAGGCCCTGCCACACGCGCTCGGTCACCAGCGGGAGCAGCGGCGCGGCGACGCGGGACACCGTCTCCAGCACCGTGTAGAGCGTGTCGAAGGCCTCGGTCGACCGCGGGTCGGCGGCATCCACGCCCGCCCAGAACCGGTCGCGGGAGCGCCGGATGTACCAGTTCGTGAGCGCCTCGGCGAAGTCGCGCAAGCCGTTCGGCGGCCGTCGTCGAGTCCAGTCCGTCCAGGTCGGAAGCGACATCGGCCACCAGCTGGCCGGTCAGCGACAGGATATAGCGGTCCAGCACGTCGGTCGAGTCGGTGCGCCAGGTGGCGGTGTAGCCGGTCGGAATCGCGGCGTTCGCGTAGGTGGCGAAGAAGTACCAGGCGTTCCACAGCGGGAGCATGAACTCGCGGACCCCGGCGCGGATGCCCTCTTCGGTGACGACGAGGTTGCCGCCGCGCAGCACCGAGCTGGACATCAGGAACCAGCGCATGGCGTCCGAGCCGTCGCGGTCGAAGACCTCGCTCACGTCGGGATAGTTGCGCAGCGACTTGGACATCTTCTGGCCATCGCTGCCCAGCACGATGCCGTGGAGCTCACCCCGGTGAACGCCGGCCGGTCGAACAGCGCCGTGGACAGCACGTGCATCAGGTAGAACCAGCCGCGGGTCTGCCCGATGTACTCCACGATGAAGTCGGCCGGCGAGTGGGAGTCGAACCACTCCTGATTCTCGAACGGGTAGTGCACCTGCGCGTACGGCATAGACCCCGAGTCGAACCAGACGTCGAACACGTCCTCGATCCGGCGCATGGTGCTCTTGCCGGTCGGGTCGTCGGGGTTCGGACGGGTCAGCTCATCGATGTACGGGCGGTGCAGGTCGACCTCGCCCTCGGTGTTGCGCGGCAGGGCGCCGAAGTCGCGCTCCAGGTCGGCGAGCGAGCCGTACACGTCGACGCGGGGGTGCGCCGGGTCGGAGCTGCGCCACACCGGGATGGGCGAGCCCCAGTACCGGTTGCGGCTGATCGACCAGTCCCGGGCGCCTTCGAGCCACTTGCCGAACTGCCCGTCCTTCACGTTCTCGGGCACCCAGGTGATCTCCTGGTTGTTGGCCAGCATCCGGTCCTTGAAGTCGGTGACCCGGACGAACCAGCTCGAGACGGCCCGGTAGATGAGCGGGTTGCGGCACCGCCAGCAGTGCGGGTACGAGTGCTCGTAGCTGGCCTCGCGCAGCAGCCGCCCGCGCTGCCGAGCAGGCGGATGATCGGCCGGTTCGCGTCCATCCACAGCTGGCCCGCGACATCCTCCACCTGCGGCAGGAACCGGCCCCCGTCATCCAGGCTGACCACGACCGGGATGCCGGCGGCCGCCGTCACCCGCTGGTCGTCCTCGCCGTAGGCCGGGGCCTGGTGCACGATCCCCGTGCCGTCGCTGGTGGTCACATAGTCGTCCACCAGGATCCGCCAGGCGTCCTGCGTGCCGTAGACGTCGGCGTCGGCGTAGTAGTCGAAGAGGCGCAGATAGGCGACATCGGCCAGCTCGGCGCCGGTCACTGTCGCCTGGATCGCCTGGCGCGCGGCATCCGGCGACGCATACCCGAGGTCGGTCGCATGATTGCCCAGCAGCTCGTCGGCCAGCAGGTAGCGGTGGTCGCCGCCGTCGCGGGCGCCGGCCGGTCCGGCGGGAACCACCACGTAACGGATGTCGGGGCCGACCGCCAGCGCGAGGTTCGTGGGCAGCGTCCACGGCGTGGTGGTCCAGGCCAGTGCGCGCACGTCCTCGAGGCCGAGCGCGGCCGCCTTCGGCCCGACGAGCGGGAACGTGACGGTGACCGACGGGTCCTGCCGCATCTTGTAGACGTCGTCGTCCATGCGCAGCTCGTGGTTGGACAGCGGCGTCTCGTCCCGCCAGCAGTACGGGAGGACGCGGTATCCCTCGTACGCGAGACCCTTGTCGTAGAGCGTCTTGAACGCCCACAGCACCGACTCCATGTACGAGGTGTCGAGGGTCTTGTAGCCGCGCTCGAAGTCGACCCAGCGCGCCTGGCGGGTGACGTAGTCCTGCCATTCGTGGGTGTACTCGAGCACCGAGGAGCGCGCCTTCGCGTTGAAGGTGGCGATCCCCATCCGCTCGATCTCGTCCTTCTCGGTGATGCCGAGCTGCTTCATCGCCTCGAGCTCGGCCGGCAGCCGTGCGTGTCCCACCCGAACACCCGGTCGACCTTCTTGCCGCGCATGGTCTGGAACCGCGGGAACAGGTCCTTCGCGTACCCGGTGAGCAGGTGGCCGTAGTGCGGCAGCCCGTTCGCGAACGGCGGGCCGTCGTAGAAGACCCATTCCTCGGCGCCCTCGCGCTGCGCGATGGAGGCGCGGAACGTGTCGTCGCGCTCCCAGAAGTCGAGGGTGTCGCGCTCGATCGAGGGAAAGCGCGGGCTCGGGGTGACCGAGTCGGCGGCGGGGCCGAAGGCGGATTCGCGGGGGTAGGTCATGTTCGCTCGCAGGGTGCTCGATTGCTCTGCGCCGGGACGACCGGTGTCTGAGACGCTCGGCCGCGGTACCACCCTGCGTGAGCGGTCGCCCGCTCCCCTCTCACTGCGGCTGTGACGGGCCTGACCCGCTCGGTTCTACTGAGCTCGCGCTGTTCTTCCGAGGACTCCCCGGTGATGGCCGGATCGACGCCTGTGCTCCCATCCTACGCGGCGCGGCGGCGGGATGCCGCATCCGCGCGCCCGCCCTGGGTCGGCTCCTCGGCCGAGCCGAGGAGATCTGCCCGGGCGAGGACAGAATCCGCCAGAATCCCCCTCTCCTCGGCATTTCTCCTCGGCCCGGCCGCGGAGCGTCGAGTCGAGGACGTCCCGGGCGATCACGCGGCCAGGTGCAGGCCTTGCGCAACAGCGGCGAGGATCCGATCCTGCACCTCGGGCCAGTGATTGATGATCTCGTCGTAGCCGACGCGGATCACGAAGTAGCCGCGCAGCATCAGCTCGGCGTCGTGCGCGAGATCCGCGGCACGTTGTGCGCCGATGTGGTGGCCGCCGTCGATCTGCAGCACCAGTCGCTGCCCGATGAGGAAGTCCACACGGTGCCCATACAGCCAGGACTGCGCATGGATCGGCACTTTCAGCCATCGCAGGCGCGGGTAGATGAAGGTCTCGAGTCCGGAGTCGTGGAACGGGACAACCGCCTTCACCAGCTCGCGCGCCTGCCCTCGGAACGCGAGCCGCTCGAGCTTCTTCCTGTCGACGAGGCTCTTGTTCATCGCGCTGTCCCACACGGCGAGCGCCGCCTCGTATGGCTGGCACAGCGCGACGGCCTGCAGCACGTTCTCGATCGGGTCGGCGAGGGCATCCGGGTCACGGGGCACGAGTGGAGCGAATCTGTGCACGACAGCACCCACCGCGGCGACCATTCCCGCGTGCGCGCCACAGGCGGCATGCACCTTGGATGCTTCCAAGACCCACAGTCCCAGCCGCTTGGCCTGCGTTACGCACGACAGAACGGCGCCGGCGCGCGCCGCGAAGCGCAAGCTCGGGGTCAGCGTCGGGCAGCGCGACCCACACGCGTCGTTCGCGCACGAGAAGCCTGGACCGGACCGCAACCTCGATGTCCCGTTTGCTCACACCCCCGCGCAGGAGTGTTTGACTTCGGGCGATCCCGCCTCGATGGCGCACCTCCTGGACCACGGCATCCATTCGCTTCTGCATGAGCTCGAGACTGCCGCGCCCGCACGCGAACATGGGGCGATCCCCGATATCTGTGGAAAGCTGCGGCCTGTGGAGGAAGGGATGCCGCGGCCCAGCATCCCCACCCCGGAGGACAAGTCCTCGGCCGAGCCGAGGAGATATGCCCGGGCGAGGACAGAATCGGCCGGAACGACCCTCTTCTCGGCACTTCTCCTCGGCCCGGCCGCGGAGGGCTGACACGACACATTGATGGATTGCGTCCAGGTATGTCTGCGCGGTGGCAGGATGGATGCCTGTGACCACAGCGCCTGCACAGCCCCCGGCATCCACCCCCACCCGTCGCGTCGCCTGGGCCTCGATGGTCGGCACGTCCCTGGAGTCCTTCGACTTCTACGTGTTCGCCTATTTCTCGGCCTACTTCATCGGCCCGCTGTTCTTCGACCCGCTCGGCCCGTTCGGCTCCACCCTGGCCGCCTTCTCGACGGTGGCCGTGGCGTTCGTCGTCCGCCCGATCGGCGCCGTGATCTTCGGGCACATGGGCGACCGCCTCGGCCGGCGTGCCACGCTGCTGTGGACGGTCGGCATCATGGGCATCGCCACCGGCCTCATCGGCCTGCTGCCTCCCTACGCGCAGAGCGGGTGGCTGGGTGCCGTGCTGCTGGTGCTGCCTGCGCGTCGTGCAGGGTCTGTCGCTCGGCGGCGAATGGGGCGGCTCGATCCTGCTGGCCACCGAGCACTCCGGCCGGGTCTCGCGCGCGTTCTACGCGGCCATCCCGCAGCTGGGCTCGCCGGTGGGCTCGACCCTGTCGGCGGCGGTGTTCCTCGTCATGGCCGCGACGATGCCGGCCGAGGCGCTCGCGACGTGGGGGTGGCGCATCCCGTTCCTGCTCGCCATCCCGCTGCTGGCCGTGTCGCTGTACCTGCGCCTGTCGATCGACGAAACCCCGGTGTTCACCCGCGTCGTGCGTCAGGGACGACGAGACCGGATGCCGGTGGCCACGATGTTCGCGCAGCGTCCGGCCGCGCTGCTGATCGCGACCGGCGCCGCGCTGCTGGGCATCGGCTCGTACTCGCTGATGAACACCTACACGGTCAACTACGGGGTCGAGCACCTCGGATTCGACTTCCAGGACCTTCTGGTGGCCACCACGATCGGCGCGCTGCTACAGTTCGTGACGATCCCGCTGTTCGGAGCGTGGGCGAAGAGAGTGGGGTCCGCCCGCATCGTGCTGTGGGGTGCGGTGGGCACGCTGGTGATCACCTTCCCGATGTACTGGATGCTGCAGTTCGCGACGTTCCCGATCCTGGTGGCCACGATGGTCATCGGCGGGATCCTGCCGACCATGTCGTGGGCGGCACTCGGCGGGCTGATGAGCGACCTGTTCCCGGACCACTTCCGCTACTCGGCGCTGTCGGTGGCGTACGCGGTGGCGGCGACCATCAGCGGCTTCGTGCCGCTGGTCACCCTCGCCCTGGGTGACGCGACCGGCTATGCCTGGTGGCATCCCGGCGTGGTGCTGGCCGTGATGTCGGCGGTCACGCTGGTCGCATCGTGGGTCGCTCACCGCAGAATCGCGCGGAACGGGCATGATGAGAGCGAACCGGGCGTTCCCCTCCCGGCATCCGCCCCCGCCGGATAAGGATCCCGATGACCGCAACGGCCGCCCGCCCCCGTGTCCCCCGCCGCGCCGCCGTTCTGGTCGCCGGCATCGTCGCGACGACGCTCGTCGTGCTCGGCGTCTCCACGCCGGCCTTCGCGGCCGGCAGCGGCACGATCGCGTCGATGGTCAACAGCGACCGCGCCGCGCACGGGTTGAGGCCGCTGGTGCGCAGCGGGCATTGGATGCCGTGGCCGCCCGCTGGGCGCAGCACATGGTCGACGCGGGCACCATCTCGCACAATCCGAACCTGGCCGCGCAGGCGCCGGGTGGGTGGCTTCGGCTCGGGGAGAACGTCGCGATGGGCTACGGGCCGGAGGCGATGGAGCGGGCCTGGATGGCATCGCCCGACCACCGCGCGAACATCCTCGGGGACTACACCGCCTTCGGTGTCGCCTACCTGATCGTGGGCTCGAGCACCTGGGGCGTGCAGGTGTTCGCGAAGTACGCGACCACGACGAAGTCGCAAGCCGGCGCCCGCACCGGTGAAGGCCGCACCGGCGCCCGCGAAGCCGGCTCCTGCCAAGCCGGCGCCCGCGAAGCCCGCACCGGCTCCCGCGAAGCCGGCGCCCCAGCCCGCGCCGGCCGAGCAGCGGCCGGTCGAGGCCGCACCGGCCAAGACCGCGGCCCCGAAGCCGACCGCGACCAGACCGGCATCGGCGACGCCTCTGCCGGCCACGGCGACCCCCACCCCGACGACCGCGGGCGTGAGCCCCACAGCGACTCCCCGAGCCACAGCATCCCCGACCGCCGCGGCAGGCAGAGCCCGCGTCCGCCTCGGTGGCGCTCCCCCTCGGCCTCGCGGTGGGAATCCTCGCACTGGCTCCGACCGCGTTCGCGGTGATCCGGCGGCGCCGCATCTGACCGCCGCACCGACCCGACCCGGGACTCATCCTCATCAGATGAGGAGATCTCACCGGATGAGGACCAGATCGGGCCGATTGCTCCTCATCCCGTGAGATCTCCGCAGCCCGTGGGCAGCGCCTGGCTCGCAGCGGATGCCGGAGCCGGCCCCTGTAGAATGGCCCGACATCCCACACTCAGGCACGCTCACACAGTGCCGCCTATATCGTTCAAGGAGACCTCCATGGCCGACGCATCCATCCCCGACAAGCCCGTCCTCGAGGGTCTCGAAGCCAAGTGGGATGCCGCATGGAGCCAGCAGGGCACGTACCTGTTCGACCGGCCCGCGGCGAAGGCCTCAGGCAGGGCGGGCGTCTACTCGGTCGACACTCCCCCGCCGACAGCGTCGGGGAGCCTGCACATCGGCCACGTGTTCAGCTACACGCACACCGACATCAAGGTGCGCTACGAGCGCATGCGCGGCAAGACAGTGTTCTACCCGCTCGGCTGGGACGACAACGGCCTGCCCACCGAGCGTCGCGTGCAGAACTACTACGGCGTGCGCTTGCGACCCGTCGCTGCCCTACGACGCCGCGTTCACCCCACCGTTCCACGGTGACGCGAAGAGCCTGAAGCCGGCCGACCAGGTGCCGATCAGCCGCCGCAACTTCATCGAGCTGTGCGAGACCCTCACCGAAGAGGACGAGAAGCAGTTCGAGGACCTCTTCCGCCAGCTCGGCCTGTCGGTCGACTGGACGCAGACCTACCGCACGATCTCGAACGACACGATCCGGACCAGCCAGCTCGCGTTCCTGCGGAATCTCGAGCGCGGCGAGGCCTATCAGGCTCTGGCCCCCACGCTGTGGGACATCGACTTCCGCTCGGCGATCGCCCAGGCCGAGCTCGAGGATCGCGAGCAGCAGGCCGCGTTCCACCGAGTCGCGTTCCACCCCACCGACGGCGGCGACGACGTGTTCATCGAGACCACCCGGCCCGAGCCTTGCCTGCCTGTGTGGCGCTGGTGGCCAACCCGGCCGACGAGCGCTATCAGCCGCTGTTCGGCACGACCGTGCGCACGCCGCTGTTCGACGTGGAGGTGCCGGTGCTGGCCCATCCTCTCGCGCAGCAGGACAAGGGCTCGGGCATCGCGATGATCTGCACCTTCGGCGACGTGACCGACATCGTCTGGTGGCGCGAGCTCGACCTGCCCAACCGCACGATCCTCGGCAAGGACGGCCGCGTGCTCGCCGACGCCCCCGACGTGCTGGTGACGGATGCCGCGAAGGCGGCGTATGCCGAATTGGCGGGCAAGACGGTGTTCAGCGCCCGCAAGCAGATCGTCGAGCAGCTGGAGGCGTCCGGCGACCTGAAGGGCGTGTCCAAGCCGTTCAGCCACGCGGTGAAGTTCTTCGAGAAGGGCGATCGGCCGCTCGAGATCGTCTCGACCCGCCAGTGGTATCTGCGCAACGGCGGCCGCGACGAGACGGTGCGGGCAAAGCTCATCTCGCTCGGCAAGAGCATGAACTGGCACCCGGACTTCATGCGCGTGCGGTTCGAGAACTGGACGAACGGCCTCACCGGCGACTGGCTCGTCTCGCGCCAGCGCTTCTTCGGCGTGCCGATCCCCATCTGGTACGGGCTCGATGCGAACGGAGAGCGTGACCACGACCGGGTGATCACACCCGACCCGGCGCGGCTGCCGGTCGACCCGACGACCGACGTGCCGGACGGGTACACCGAGGATCAGCGCGGGGCGCCGGGCGGATTCGAGGCCGAGCAGGACATCTTCGACACCTGGGCGACGTCCTCGCTCACGCCGCAGCTGGCCGGCGGCTGGCAGCGGGACGACGAGCTGTGGAATCTGGTGGCGCCGTTCGACCTGCGACCGCAGGGGCAGGACATCATCCGCACCTGGCTGTTCTCGACGATGGTCCGCAGCGCGCTCGAGGACGGCCGGGCCCCCTGGACGGATGCGGCGATCTCGGGCTTCATCGTCGACCCCGACCGCAAGAAGATGTCCAAGTCCAAGGGCAACGTGGTCACGCCGGCCGACATCCTCGCCGCGCACGGCACCGACGCGGTGCGGTACTGGTCGGCCTCGAGCCGGCTCGGCGCGGACGCGGCGTTCGACCCGCAGAACCCGACGCAGGTGAAGATCGGACGGCGACTGGCCATCAAGGTGCTGAACGCCGCGAAGTTCGTGCTGTCGTTCCCGGTTCCCGAAGGAGCCGAGATCACGCACGCGCTGGATGCCGCCATGCTGGCCGGGCTGGACGGGGTCATCCGCGACGCGACGAAGGCGTTCGACGCCTACGATCACGCACGGGCACTGGAGGTCACCGAGGCGTTCTTCTGGACGTTCTGCGACGACTACCTCGAGCTCGTGAAGGAGCGCGCCTACGACCGTTCCGATGTCGGCCAGGCATCCGCCGCCCTGGCCCTGCACCTCGCGCTGTCGACGCTGCCGGCTGCTGGCGCCCGTGCTCGCGTTCGCGACCGAGGAGGCGTGGTCGTGGTTCGAGGAGGGCTCGATCCATCGCGCCGAATGGCCGGTGCCGTTGGAGATCGCCGGCGATACGGCGGTGCTGTCGGCCGTGAGCGCGGCGCTCGTGGGCATCCGCCGCGCCAAGACCGAGGCGAAGGCCTCGCAGAAGACGCCGGTCGCGCACGTGACGATCGCCGGTCCGGCCGACGTCGTCGCCGCGATCCGGCTCGCCGAGGGCGATCTGAAGGCCGTGGGACGGATCGACGAGATCGCCTACGCCGAGGCGGACGTCCTCGCCGTGACCGACATCCAGCTGACCGCTCAGGAGGCGTGACATGCAGGTGGGAACCCGATGGAACGCCGGCGGCGAGCCGCCCGCACGGCTGACCCCGGAATTCGTGGCGCAGCTGCGCGCCGTCGAGGCCGACCTCCCGCCGGACGAGCAGGGCGTCGCACGATGGACCCTCACATTCCTTGAGGGTCGGCCGGTCGCCGAGCTCGACACCGGCGTCATCGTGACGCTGGATGCCGCGGGCAGCGTCGTCGTGCGCCACGATGACGAGGACGAGTTCGGCTAGACCGCGGAATCCGCTCAGATGATGAGCAGGATGCCGATGATCGACAGGATCAGACCCGCGATCGCCAGGCCCTTGCCGGCGTTCGGACGCGTCATTCCGACGATCGAGAGGACGAGCCCGGCCGCGCCCGCGGCCAGGCCGAACAGGATCGGCAGGAACACCGAGACGAGTCCGATGACGAATCCTGCGATCCCGGCGCCGTTGGTCGGTCGCGGTGCGACCGTGCCGGGCGGCACGGTCGGCGTCATCATTCCGGGGTTCGCATAGCCGTACGGCACCATCTGCTGCCCGGCTGCCGGGCGGCCGCACCCCGGGGTGCGGCGGATACGGCTGCGCGGTCAGCGGCTGCGGGGCGTGGGATGCTGCGCAGGTGCCGCCGGCTGTCGCGCCGCCGTGTGCGGCGTCCACCCGGTACCGTCCCAGTACCTGATCGCGCCCGCTCCGTCGTTGTACCATCCGGCCGGAATCGACATGCACCATCCCCCAGTCGCCGTCCCCAGTGCGTTCCCGTACTGTAGCGCGATCCCGAGCCCGCAACCAGGGTCGCCGGCGAGATCCCTCAGACGGCCGCTGCGACCTCTGCCCCGGCCTGTCGGGTTCCCACCGTGACCAGCCGCCACCAGATGATCGTCGCCATCGCCATGACGGCCCCGGCGAGCAGGAACGGCAGACGCAGATCGATGCGGGCGACGAATCCGCCGGCAAGCGTTGCGACCGGGAACAGCCCCCACGTCAGGGTGCGGTTGATGCCGAGCACGCGACCGAAGAGCGGACGCGGCACGATCTGCTGACGCAGCGCGCCCCATGGCACGTTCCAGACCGAGACGCCGAACGCCATGACCGCGTATGCGGCCACCGCTGTGACCACGCCGGGCGCCAGTCCGACCAGCACGCAGAAGATGCCGACCGACAGGTTGGCCACGGCCATCACGATCCCGCGTCCGAAGCGCGCCACGATGCGCGAGGCGATCAGCGATCCCGCCAGAGCAGGCGGTCACGCGGTGCCACACTGCTCACCGGTACAGCGAGGACCGAGCCGCGTCGGCGCCGTAGGCGCGCCGCTGTGCGACGGGGTCGAAACCCTGCGCGATCCGCTCGGCTGATTGCTGGCGGCGTGCCATCCGGCGGTGCGCGGATGCCTCGAGCAGGTGTGCGCCGGACAGCAGCATCCTCTCCACAACCGTCGGCGGTGCCAGGTACGGGCGGGCGGGAACGGCTCGGGTGGTCATGCCGGTCATGTCAGTGCCCCTCCTCGGGAAGCGGGAAGACGTCGGCGCGGATCGTGACCGTGCGCACGTCGTCTCCCTTCTGGTCTCGGTACTTCTCGACGAATTCGTCGATGACGCTCATCATGCGGTGGGCAAGTTCGCCCATCTGCTCGGGCGTGAGATGCGCGGTCGCGGTGTTGATGCTGGCATCCGGCTCATCCCGCTCGGGGTTCGCGATGCCCTCGGCGATGTATGTCATGAGCTGCTCGTGGCGCCGGTTGAAGAACTCGGTCATGACGACTTGAGTGGCCGCGCGCCCGGACGGCGTCTTCAGTCCCTCGGGGCTGCCGAACGACACTGCGCCGCGCGGCCGTTCCCACCAGCGCTCGCGAGCGTTTCCGCGACCCTCGGCCTCTTGAATCAGCCCGTGCTTGGCCAGAGCCCTCAGGTGGTAGCTCGTGGCGCCGCTGGACTCGCCCATCATCTGCGCGAGGCTCGACGCTGTCTGCGGACCGTACTGCGACACGATGTCGTAGATGCGCACGCGCAGCGGATGCGCGAGAGCGCGCAGTGCGCTCCCCTCGATGACGCGCGGGTCGTCACGTCCCTGCATCTTGTTCTCGCTCACGACTGCAAAGATACCTTTGCGAACGCTTCTTTGCAACCATTTCTTTGCAATCGGATCTTTGCGTTCGGAGACTAGGCTGGATCTCATGACGGATGCCTCGGCCAACCCCCTTCTGCTCCCCAGCCGCCTTCCCTACCAGCTGCCCGATTACGCACACATCCGGCCCGAGCACTATCTGCCCGCGTTCGAGCTCGCCTTCGACGAACACCTGCAGGAGATCGCCGCCGTGACGCGGGTCCGATCCATGCCCACGTTCGAGAACACGATGGTGCCGTTGGAGACCAGTGGCCAGCTTCTGGGCGATGTCGCTCGAGCGTTCTACACGGTGTCATCGGCCGACGCCACCGACGCGATCCAAGAGATCGAAGAGAAGCTTGCGCCGCTCATGGCGGCCCATGAAGACGCGATCCAGCTGGACTCAGCGCTGTACGGGCGCATCAAGACGCTGCACGACGGGCTCGACACGCTCGAGCTCGACGACGAGCAGCGCTATCTCGTGCAGCGCTGGTATCGCGAGATGACGCACGCGGGGGCGGGCCTGGACGACGGTGCGAAGAAGCGCCTGACCGAGCTGAACACGCAGCTGTCGACTCTGACGACGGCCTTCGACAAGAACCTGCTGGCCGACACGAACGAGCTGGCCGTCGTCTTCGACGACGCGGCGGAGCTGGCGGGGCTCAGCGACGGCGAGCTGTCCGCCGCGTCGCAGGCAGCGACCGATCGCGGCCTGGAGGGGAAGTACCTCGTCACCCTCGTGCTCCCGACGGGGCATCCGTACCTGTCGTCGCTGATCGGTGGCAGCGCGCGCGAGCGCATAATGACGGCATCCCGCGCCCGCGCATCTCGCGGCAACGACCACGACAATCGCGCGACGCTGCGGCAGATCGTGCGCCTGCGGGCGGAGCGGGCCGAACTGCTCGGCTACGCCTCGCACGCCGCCTATGTCACCGCCGACGAGACCGCCGGCACGCCCGAGGCGGTGCACGACCTGCTTCGTCGCCTGGCTGTTCCGGCCGCGCACAACGCGCGTCGCGAGCAGGAGGCTTTGGAATCCTCGGCCGGCTCCGAGATCTCGGCCGCCGACTGGGCGTTCTACACCGAGAAGGTGCGGCAGGCCGAGTACGCCATCGACACCGCCGCGCTTGCGGCCGTGGTTCGAGGCCGAGCGCGTGCTGCGCGACGGCGTGTTCTTCGCCGCGACGAAGCTGTACGGCGTGACGTTCACCGAGCGGGACGATCTTCAGGCGTACCACCCCGACGCGCGTGTTCGAGGTGCGCAATGAAGACGGGTCGCCGCAGGGTCTGTACATCCTGGATCTGTACACGCGCGACACCAAGCGCGGCGGGGCCTGGATGAATGCGATCGTCGACCAGTCCGCGCTTGCGCGGCACCCAGGCCGTCGTGGTGAACAACCTCAACGTGTCCAAGCCGGCGTCCGGTCCCACCCTGCTCAGCCTGGACGAGGTGAACACCCTGTTCCACGAGTTCGGGCACGCCCTGCACGGCCTGTTCGCCACCGTCACCTTCCCGCACTTCGCCGGCACCGACGTGTTCCGCGACTTCGTCGAGTTCCCCAGCCAGGTCAACGAGATGTGGATGCTGTGGCCCGAGGTGCTGGCCAACTACGCCCGGCACCTCGAGACGGGCGAGCCGCTGCCGGCCGAGGTCGTGGAGAAGCTGCACGCGTCCGAGGCGTTCAACCAGGGATTCGCCACCAGCGAGTACCTCGCCGCGGCCTGGCTCGATCAGGCCTGGCACTCGCTCTCGCGGGATGCCGCGGCCGCAGACCTGGATGTCGCCGGGTTCGAGGCATCCGCCCTCGCCGACATCGGGCTCGACAACCCGGCCGTTCCCACCCGCTACTCGTCGACGTACTTCCAGCACGTCTTCTCGGGCGGCTACAGCGCGGGCTACTACTCCTATATCTGGAGCGAGGTGCTCGACGCCGATGCGGTCGAGTGGTTCAAAGAGAACGGCGGACTCACCCGGGCGAACGGCGATCGCTTCCGCGAGAAGCTGCTGGGTGTGGGCGGGTCGAAGGACCCACTCGAGGCGTATCGCGACTTCCGCGGCCGGGACGCCGAGATCGCGCCGCTGCTGAAGCGGCGCGGGCTGGACGGATAGCGGGTCCGCCATGAGCGCGTCCCCCGACAGCCGCGTCGCCGCGATCCGCGATGCGTTCGACGCCCGCGCGGCGGACTACGACGAGAACGCGATGCACCGCGCGCTGGCCGCATCGGTCGCGCGATTCGCCCGCGTGACGGAGGACGGTTCGGCGCTGGATGTCGCGACCGGCACCGGACTGGCCGCCCGTGCGCTGGCCGCGCTGCACCCCGGCCTGTCGATCACGGGTGTCGACGTCTCCCCCGGCATGCTGGCGGTCGCGCGCACCGCGCTTCCGTCCGCCCGGTGGGTGGAGGCCGATGCCGCGGCGCTGCCGGCCGCCGAGGCATCCGCCGATCTCATCACGTGCGTCACGGCCCTGCACCTGTTCGCCGCCCCGCAGCGGGCGATCGCGGAGTGGGCGCGGGTGCTGCGCCCGGGCGGCCGCGCGGTCACGGCGACGTTCGTCAGCGGCGGCCACCACGGCCCGCACACGGCGGAGCACCATCCGGTCGACGTGCCCTATCCGCGGGACCACGACTCGTTCGCCACGCCCGAGCGGCTAGAGGAGTTCTACCGTCCGGCCGGCCTGCGCATCGCGCGTATCGCGACCTGGGTGCGCACCGACGACCGGATGCTGATCGCGGAGGCCGTTCGCGCCTGAGCTCAGGCGCTCTTCTTGCGCTTCTCCCGCAGCACGAGCGTCGGTGCGGCGCCCTCGTCGACGGCGGCACGGGTTACGACGACCTTGTCGACATCCTCGGTGGAGGGGATCTCGAACATGATCGGGCCGAGCACGTCCTCGAGGATCGCGCGCAATCCGCGGGCACCCGTCTTGCGCTTGCACCGCGAGATCGGCAATCGCCTCGAGCGCGTCGCGCTCGAACTCCAGCTCGACGTCGTCCAGCTGGAACATCCGCTGGTACTGCTTGACCAGGGCGTTCTTCGGGGTGGTCAGGATCTCCATCAGCGCATCGCGATCCAGCGGCGACACCGAGGCGACCACGGGCAGACGGCCGATGAACTCGGGGATCAGCCCGAACTTGTGCAGGTCTTCGGGCTGGACCTCGCCGAACAGGCTCAGGTCCTCGTCCTTGCGGTGCAACGCTTGCGCCGAAGCCGACACCGTGCTTGCCGACGCGGGCCGAGATGATGTCTTCAAGACCGGCGAACGCGCCCGCGACGATGAACAGGACATTGGTCGTGTCGATCTGGATGAACTCCTGGTGCGGGTGCTTGCGCCCGCCCTGGGGCGGCACAGAGGCGACCGTCCCCTCGAGGATCTTCAGCAGCGCCTGCTCGCACGCCCTCGCCGGAGACATCGCGGGTGATCGACGGGTTCTCGGCCTTGCGGGCGATCTTGTCGACCTCGTCGATGTAGATGATGCCGGTCTCGGCGCGCTTCGTGTCGAAGTCGGCGGCCTGCAGCAGCTTCAGGAGGATGTTCTCGACGTCCTCGCCGACGTACCCCGCCTCGGTCAGCGCGGTGGCATCCGCCACGGCGAACGGCACGTTCAGGCGCTTGGCGAGGGTCTGGGCCAGGTAGGTCTTGCCGCAAGCCGGTCGGTCCGAGCAGCAGGATGTTGCTCTTGGCCAGCTCGATCTCTTCGGCGCGCTGCTCGGCCGACTGGATCGTCGAGTGCGCGCGCACGCGCTTGTAGTGGTTGTAGACGGCCACGGCCAGGGCGCGCTTCGCGTCGTCCTGCCCGACGACGTACTCCTCGAGGAACGCGAAGATCTCCCGCGGCTTGGGCAGATCGAACTCGGACACGGTGCCGTCGCCGGACTCGGCCATCCGCTCTTCGATGATCTCGTTGCACAGCTCGACGCACTCGTCGCAGATGTACACGCCGGGGCCGGCGATGAGCTGCTGTACCTGCTTCTGGCTCTTTCCGCAGAAGGAACACTTGAACAGGTCCGCGCTTTCGCCGATACGTGCCATGTGCCAGGCCCCTCCTCGTCTGCTGCGGCTGCCTGCCACCCGCGTGTTCCGAGCCTAATCGCAGGCGGCGACATCCGTCCGCATTGCGGCACGATCGGCGCCCGATCCGCCCACAGCAGAGGCCCCGCCACCCGGTGCGGGAGGCGGGGCCCGTGCAGCGATGCCGACTACGCGCCGATCGCGCTCTGCCCGCGCTTGCGGGTGGTGAGCACCTGGTCGACGAGCCCGTACTCGACGGCCTCGGTGGCCGACAGGATGTTGTCGCGGTCGATGTCCTTGTTGACCTGCTCCTGCGTGCGGTTGGTGTGCTTGGCCAGGGTCTCCTCCAGCCAGGTGCGCATCCGCAGGATCTCGCGTGCCTGGATCTCGATGTCCGACGCCTGCCCCTGACCGGCCTCGCCGACGGCGGGCTGGTGGATGAGGATGCGGGCGTTCGGCAGGGCCAGTCGCTTGCCGGGCGCGCCGGCGGCCAGCAGCACCGCCGCCGCGGAGGCGGCCTGGCCGAGCACGACCGTCTGGATCTGCGGCGACACGTACTGCATGGTGTCGTAGATCGCCGTCATGGCAGTGAACGAGCCGCCGGGCGAGTTGATGTACATGATGATGTCGCGGTCGGGGTCCTGGCTCTCCAGGACCAGCAGCTGCGCCATCACGTCGTCGGCCGACGCGTCGTCGACCTGCACGCCGAGGAAGATCACGCGGTCCTCGAACAGCTTGTTGTACGGGTCCTGGCGCTTGTAGCCGTAGGCGGTGCGCTCCTCGAACTGCGGGAGGACGTACCGGCTGCCGGGCATCTGCAGGCCGCGCGGCGCGGCGGGAAGACCGAAAGAGGGGGTGGTCATGCGAATGTCTCCTTCGTCTCTCACTTGGTCGTTCCGCCGCCGCCGTGCACGTCTTCGGCGTGCTCGCGCATGTGGTCGACGAAGCCGTACTCGAGCGCCTCGTCGGCGGTGAACCAGCGGTCGCGGTCGCCGTCGATGTTGATCTGCTCGACCGTCTTGCCGGTCTGCTGGGCGGTGATCTCGGCCAGGCGCTTCTTCATGTCCAGGATGAGCTGGGCCTGCGTCTGGATGTCGCTGGAGGTGCCGCCGAAGCCGCCGTGCGGCTGGTGCAGCGAGCACACGCGCGTTCGGCGTGATGTAGCGCTTGCCCTTGGTGCCGCTGGTCAGCAGCAGCTGGCCCATCGAGGCGGCCATGCCGATGCCCACGGTCACGATGTCGTTCGGGACGAACTGCATCGTGTCGTAGATCGCCATTCCCGCGGTGATGGAGCCGCCGGGCGAGTTGATGTAGAGGTAGATGTCCTTCTGCGAGTCCTCGGCCGCGAGAAGGAGGATCTTCGCGCAGATCTCATTGGCGTTGTCGTCGCGCACCTCTGATCCCAGCCAGATGATGCGGTCCTTCAGCAGTCTGTCGAAGACACTCGTCGCGACAAGGGGTTCAGCCATTCCTGCTCCTGATTCGGTTGCGTGAGTTCGAATCTACCGGCGCGCGCTGCCCGACCAGGCCCTGTTCGCCCTCGGCAGAGCGAGCGGCGGCCTCGGGCATCGTCGCCGAGCGCGGCATCCTGCCAGACGGCATCCACCCGTCGCTGCCACTCGTGGAGACCGATCGCCATGGCTCGTGCCTCCCCGGACGACGAAGGGCGGACGACCGCAGTCGTCCGCCCCGATGCCGTCGTCTACTCGGCGTCCTTCTTGGGCGCTGCCTTCTTGGCGGCGGGCTTTTCGCAGCCGGCTTTTTCGCGGCCGGCTCGTCCGCGGTCGCCTTCTCGGCGGCGGGCTTCTTGGCCGCCGCCTTCTTGGCCGGTGCCTTCTTCGCGGGAGCGTCAGCAGCCGGGCGTCGGCCTCCGGGGCGTCGGCCCCGGCGGCGTCGTCGGCCGCGGCATCCACGCCCTCGTCCTCGGTGGCGATGAACCCGGTCAGGTCGACCGGCTTGCCCGTGGTGTCGACGACGTTGACCTTGCCGAGCACGACCGCGAGGGCCTTGTTGCGGGCGACCTCGCCGACCAGCACCGGCAGCTGGTTGTTCTGCTGCAGGACCTCGACGAACTCCTGCGGCGCCATGCCGTACTGCGCGGCCGACTGCACGATGTACTGGGTGAGCTCATCCTGCGAGACCTGCACGTCGTTCTGCTCGACGATCTTGTCCAGCAGCATCTGGGTGCGGAACTGCTTCTGGCTGGCCTCGGTCACCTCGGCGCGGTGCTCGTCGTCCTCCAGCCGTCCTTCCTGCTCGAGGTGTTCGCGCACCTGGTCTTCGACGAGCTGGTCCGGCACGGGGATCTCGACCTTGGTCAGCAGCTCCTCGACGAGCTTGTCGCGCGCCGCCGAGCCCTGCTCGAACACGGCCTGCTGGCCCACTCGCTCGGCCAGCGACTCGCGCAGTTCGGCGATGGTGTCGAACTCGCTGGCGATCTGGGCGAAGTCGTCGTCGGCCTCGGGCAGCTCGCGCTCCTTGACGCCCTTGATCGTGACGGCCACCTCGGCCTCTTCGCCGGCGTGGTCGCCGCCGATGAGCTTCGAGCGGAACGTGGTGTCCTCCCCCGCCGTGAGCGACTCGATCGCCTCGTCGATGCCCTCGAGCAGCTCGCCCGAGCCCACCTCGTACGACACGCTCTCGGCGCGGTCGATCTCGGCATCGTCGATCGTGGCCACCAGGTCGAGCTCGACGAAGTCACCGGTCTTGGCCGGACGGTCGACCGTGATCAGCGTGCCGAAGCGGCCGCGCAGCCGGTCCAGCTCAGCATCCACTGCCGCCTCGTCGGTCTCGACCGCGTCGACCGTGACGGTCGTGCCGGCGTAGTCCGGCAGGTCGAACTCGGGGCGGACATCCACCTCGATCTCGACCTTGAGGTCGCCGGAGAAGTCCTTCTCGTTGGGCCACTCGATGATCTCGGCGTTCGGGCGGCCGACGGTCTTGACCTCGTGCGCGGTCACGGCCTCGCGATAGAACCCGTCGAGCCCCTCGTTGACGGCGTGCTCGATGACGGCGCCACGGCCGATGCGCTGGTCGATGATCGGCGCGGGGACCTTGCCCTTGCGGAAGCCCGGGACCTGAACGTCCTGAGCGATGTGCTCGTACGCGTGCTTCACACTCGGCTTCAACTCGTCAGGCGTGACGCTGATGTGGAGCTTGACGCGCGTCGCGCTGAGCTTCTCGACGGTGCTCGTGACCATGCCTTATTCGTTCTCCTCTGGTTTCCGCACGCGAACGTGGCGGCTGAAGGTCGGGGTCTGTGGGGCCGTGACGTCGGGGCGACAGGATTTGAACCTGCGGCCTCCCGCTCCCAAAGCGGGCGCTCTACCAAGCTGAGCTACGCCCCGGGGCGCGTGGCGCTGAAACGGCCTGAAGGAGTCTACCGGACGCGCCTGTGACCGCGTGCGCGGAGAGGATGCGCGGTATCAAGTACACTTTCCGAGGTGCGTTCGCGCGCCCTCGGGGATGTAGCTCAATGGTAGAGCCTCAGTCTTCCAAACTGATCACGCGGGTTCGATTCCCGTCATCCCCTCCACTGCCTCTCGATTGCTTCGCCGCCTCGCCGATGTGCGTATGTCCCGCTGCGCGTGCGGGCACTGCCGCCGCGGTCGGTCGCCGCGCCGCCCGCTGGCCTCGCCCGCCGCCCCGCCCGCCGCACTCGCCCGCCGGCCTCCGCCGCACTCGCCCGCCGGCCTCGCCCGCCGGCCTCGCCCGCCGCACTCAGCCGCCCTCCAACCCGCCGAATGAACATCAAACTCGCGACTCCACATCAAAACGGGCCGAAATTCATGTGCACTCGGCCAGATCGTACGATCCCGGCGAGGAGGAGAGGGCGCAGGGGAAGGACGCGCGGAGACGGCGCGACGCGGGTCAGGCAGGGCGCGCATCGCGATGCGCGGCCGAGTGCTCGCGATAGATCAGCGCGTTCCGGGTCAGGCCATCGCGCTCCTCGTCGGTCAGCTCGCGCCGCACCTTGGCCGGGACGCCGGCGACGAGCGAACCGGCCGGGATGTCGGAGTTCTCCAGCACCACGGCTCCCCCGGCCACCAGGCATCCTTCGCCGATCCGGGCGCCGTTCAGGACGACCGCGCCCATCCCGATCAGCGAGCCGTCGCCGATCGTGCAGCCGTGCACCACCGCATTGTGGCCGACCGAGACATCCCGCCCGATCACCACGGGCGATCCGGCATCCACGTGCACCGAGACGTTGTCCTGCAGGTTGCTGCCCGCGCCGATCGTGATGGTGTCGCCGTCGGCGCGCAGCACGGCGTTGTACCAGACGCTCGCGCCCTCTTCGAGCCGCACGGCGCCGACGATGCGTGCGCCGGCCGCCACGAACGCGGACTCGTCGATCTGGGTCTGCGCCTGGCCGACGGACAGGACGGATGCTGCGGAATCGATCATGCTTCGACCCTATTGCGTCATCCGGCCTGGCCGAGGGCCTCCTTGACGGCGGCGGTGTACCACGGCTGAAGCGTGTTCACCCACGTCACCGTCAGGTGGTCCTGGTCGCGGTACAGGTTCGCCCCGCCCACCACCGGGAAGCACGTCGTGTCATCGCAGTAGGCATCGGTGAAGTCGAGCAGGGTAACTCCCGGCACGCCCTCTGCTGCGGCCTTCACCGGGTCATCCGCGACCAGGCCGCTGCTGCGCGGTTCGGTGCAGTCGGACTGCGCGCGGATGCGCAGGCACTTGTTCGGGTCGGTCTCCCACACCGGGTTGTCCACGACCGTGATGATCTTCGCACCGCGATCAAGCTCGGGCTTCCACGCGGCGCGGTAGCCGGCGACCGCGGCGTCGTGCGCCGAGGGGTATCCGGCGGACGAGTACGGGGTGGTGGCCAGGGATGCCGTGAAGATGACATCCGCCTTCAGCTTCGCCAGACGTTCGTCCACGGCGGTCCGCCACTGGGTGCACGCGTCGCCGAACGCCCCCGGCGTCGACAGCGGCGTCGTGTTCCACGGGCAGGCGCCCTTGAAGAACGTGATCAGGCGCCAGCCGTTGCTCTCGGCCATCCGCTGGAACGTCGGCAGCAGCTGGTAGGCGTGGCTGTCGCCGATCAGCACGACCTGGGGCGCGCCCTCCTTCTCCGAGCCGAACGTGCATTCCTCCGGCCGCGCGTTGTTGAGCTTGCACGAAGCACCGGTCGCTGTGCGGCGTGTCGGCGCCGGCGAAGCCGGGAGCGGGAAGGATCGTCGAACCGAAGTCGGTGCCGGCGCACGACGGGTCCAGCACCACGGCCGCACCGAAGCAGTCCGGCGGGTTGTCGCGCACCTGCTCGATCGCCTGCACTCCCGCCCGGTAGGCCGGGGCGTTCACGGCCCAGGCGGCACCCGCCGTGCCGGCCACCAGCACCATGGCCGCCAGCGACGCCAGCAGCGACACGCGGGCGCGACGGCTGGTCAGCGCCTTCCACCGGCGCACCGGGTCCTCGACGAACCGCTTGGTCAGCCAGGCCACGACGAAGCAGATCACCAGCAGCGCGACGCGGTGGTAGATCGTCAGCCCCCAGAACGGGACGGACGGCGCGATGATGATCAGCGGCCAGTGCCACAGATACAGCGAGTACGAGATGTCGCCGGTGAACTGCGCCGGCTTCCAGGAGAGCACCCGCGTCGGGTACCACCAGCGGTCGGTGTTGGATGCCGCGATGATGGCCGCCGCACCGAGGGCCGGCAGCGCCGCCGCATAGCCGGGGAAGACCGTCTGCCCGTCGAAGCGGAACGCCGTGTACAGCAGGGCGAGGATCCCGCCCCAGCCGAGGACGAAGCTCAGCCACTTGTTGCGCACGTGCAGGGCGGGCACGAGCGCGACGATGCCGCCGAGCCCGAACTCCCACATCCGGCCGAACGTCACGAAGTAGGCGGGTGCCGGGTTGGTGATCGTGAACACGACGCAGAAGATGAAGGATGCCACGGACACGACGGCCAGGGTCGCCACGACGGTCGCCCGCAGACGGCCCTTCACCCAGCGCACCACGAGCCATGCCGCCAGCAGCATGAGCAGCGGCCACATCACGTAGAACTGCTCCTCCAGCGACAGCGACCAGTAGTGCTGGACGGTGGTCGGACTGCCCGAGTGGCCGAGATAGTCGGCCGAGTTCAGCGCCAGATACCAGTTCTCCACGTAGGATGTGGAGGCGGTGATCTCCTTCACCTCGTTCTGCAAGGCCGAGGTCGGCATGATGTACGGGGACATCACCGCCACCGCACAGAACAGCAGCACGAGCAGGGATGCCGGCAGCAGGCGCCGCGCGCGGCGCGCCCAGAACTGTCCCAGGCGCACGCCGCCGGTCAGGGTCAGCTCGCGCCACAGGTGGGCCGTGATCAGATAGCCGGAGATGACGAAGAAGACGTCCACGCCGACGTAGCCGCCGGGCAGCCGTCCCGGCCAGAAGTGGTAGAGCACGACCAGGAGCACCGCGATCGCGCGCAAGCCCTGCACATGCGGGATGAACCGCGACGGCTCGGAGTGTTCCGGGGAGCGGTCGCGGCGCAGGCGGGCACGCGGTCGCGCGGGCGCTTCGAGGTCCTGCGGTCCGAGGTCGTGGTCAGCGGATGGCACCCCTCGACGGTAGTCGCTCGGAGCCGTCATCCCCGCATCATCCGGACCGCGCGTCGGGCCGGTAAGCACAGCCTGCGCTTGCTTGCGGAATGTCCAGGCCTCGGTAGCGTTGACCCTGATGAGTTCGTCTTATCGAGATGGAGGCCACGAGATGACCAGCACGAAGACCACACCGACCGCCGCAGTCGACCCGACCGTCGCGGCCGGCTCCGCCCAGTTCCTCACCCCGGTCGCGCTGGGGCTGCAGGCTCTGGCCGTGAACGGCAAGCAGGCGCATTGGAACGTGCGCGGGGCGAACTTCATCGCGATCCACGAACTGCTCGACTCGGTCGTGACGCACGCGCAGGGCTGGGCCGACGAGGCCGCCGAGCGCGTGGTCGCCCTCGGTCTGCCCATCGATGCCCGACTGACCACCGTCGCCGAGAAGGTCGCCGCCACAGAGGTGGGCGCCGGATTCACCCCCTGGGACGACATGGTGCGCAGCGTCATCGCCGACATGGACCTCGTCATCGCCGACCTGCAGGCCGCGATCGACGGGCTCGACGAGATCGACCTGACCAGCCAGGACATCGTCATCGGCATCAAGGCCGGCATCGAGAAGGACCGCTGGTTCCTCGTCGCACACCTCGCGGCGTAGACACCGCCGCTTCAACGAAGGACGCCCCCGACTCGGGGGTGTCTTTCGTTGAAGCCCCGGTGCGGCGTTCAGAAGGGCGCAGGGTCGCGGGCGAGGGCGTGCCTGTGTCGTGGCTCGTCGGCGATCAGCGCGATGGGTTCGAATCTGACGGTGCCGGGTGGTCGGGTGTGGTGGATGCGTCCGGTGGGGGCGGTCCATTCCAGGATCCCGCCCGGCAGCTGGATGACGACCCAGTCGGTCTCGTGCTTCAGGGTGTGGTGGCGTTTGCACAGGTGTGCCAGATTGCACAGGCACGTGGTCCCGCCGTCCGCGTACGCGAGGGTGTGGTCCACATCGCATTTGTGGGCGGGGCGGCGGCAGCCGGGGAACCGGCAGTGCTCATCCCGCACCCGCAGCAACAGCCGCTGTCGCTTCGAGGGCCGGTACCGGGCCACACTGGTCGGGACCCCGGTGCACGGGTCGGTGAACACCCGGGTCCACGCCCGCGCCGCCCCGGCCAGGTCCCGGGCGACCTCGTCATCGATCGCCCCGAACCCGACCACCTCACTGCCGCCGACGGTTTCGCCGGTCAGCGTGCTGGCCGGGATGGTGACCTGCACGGTCCCGACGATCGCCCCGAGGTTCTCTCTGGCCTGTTCGGTGGCACCGTGCCCATCGGGCACGTTGGTCAGCAGCAGATCACTGAACACGTCCGCCATGATCTGCGACCGCGTCCGCTCATCAACCACCACCTCCCCAGACCCGTCACCGTCGCCGGCACCGGCAGGAGCGGCTGCTTCGGATTCTGCGCGGTCGGTCTGGTTCTGTGTGAACAGTTGGTCGGCGATCTCGGTGATCCGAGTCACGATTCCCACACCCTGGGTGGTGGGCACGTCCGCGGTGACCCGGGCAAGCCCCGGCTCCAACTCCCGCACCGTCACTTTCCGCCGTTTCACGGCGTCCCGCACCCGCCGCTGGGTGCCTTCCGGGTCCAACCGTGACACCAGCCCGGACAACGCCGGCCGCAACTGTGCCGGGGTCAACTCCCCCGCCATGTCCAGGGCGACCGCCTCGTACTCCCGACGCACCTGATCGTCTTCGATCACCGCACCGGTCTCACCGATCAGGGTCGCATGCTCCGGAGAGATCCGGCCCTCGCTTGCCTGACACAGGGTCTCGAAGAACCGGTGCACCAGGGTCCATCCCATCGACACCTTACGGGCCACCTGCCACTCACTCAGATGCAGCGCCGCGGCCAGTTCAGCGAACAGCTCCCGCATCCCCCACTGCGACGACGAGGTGACAGCCCCGTCCCCCGCCTGGGCGGCGCGTTCCTGCTCTCGCCGCACCACCAGCCCGGCCGCACGCTCGAAGAAGAACATCTCCGCCGCAAACGCCCGCGCCCCCAGCATCCGCGACTCCGTCAGATCCTCGACCAGATCATCCACCTCACACAGCACCGGAGACAGACCCGCAGATGATGCCGACATGAGCGAAACCTCCGGTCCGATCCTCGAGTGAACTCCTCCCAGTGTATCGAACACAGCTACTATGCGTCAAGGGATATAACGGCACTATTTCGCGGAAGCTGTCCGGAGTTACGCCGCGTCCAACTCGTCACCAGCTCCGCCCAGAGGCGAACAAAGAGTCGGGTGAGATGACCCGCTCCCCCGCATCCCGCCGTGGGCGAGATCCGCCGAGTGCCCGAACCGGCTACCCGCGATTCCGGGTCAGGGCGTCGTGGGCGCGGCGCATCTCGCCTGCCAGCGCGGGCTGGGCGTACGCGCCGTCACCGGACAGCTCGGCGATGATGGTCTCCACGACCTCCGCCGGCTTGTTCTGACTGAGCTTGCGCTTGCCCACCACACGGGTCGGGGTCAGCCGGAAGCCGACCGTCCCCCGCGCGAGGCGCTCGATGTACTCGGTGTCGTTCGGCGGCTCCCACATCAGCCGCGGCTGCCGGCAGCCGTGTCTCGAAGTGCCGGACCAGCCGGTCCAGCACCCGGCCGTTCTCCTCCGCGCTGAGGATCTCGGGCACGCCGGACAGATGCGCGGAGACGAAGTTCCAGGTCGGCACCGCGGTGCCGCCGCCGTACCATCCGGGAGAGACGTAGCCGTGCGGGCCCTGCACCACGACCAGCAGTTCGCGCTGGCCCAGCCCGTGGATCAGATCGTCCGGGCGGCCGACATGGCCGACGATCGTGAGGTCGTCGCGGTCCTCGTCCAGCAGCACCGCGTAGTGCGAAGCCACCAACCCGTCGTCGGTCTGACTGACCAGGGTGGTCCACGGGTTGCGCTCGATCAGCCGACGGATCTCGGCGACGTCGGTCATGGCGAAGCTCGGGTTCTGGCGCATGTGGCCAGCCTAGGCGCGCGTCAGGCCTGGCAGCGCGGGCACCAGTACAGCTTGCGCGCAGCGGCCTCTTCCACCACGATCGCGGTGCCGCACACCCGGCACGGCAGCCCCGCGCGGTGGTACACCCAGTGTCGGTCGTCGCGGCTGGCCATCGCCTTGCGGTACTCGTCCGGGTCCAGGTCATCCATGGTCATCATCTGACCGGTCTCGACCCCGATCGACAGCAACCGGACCCAGTCGCGCCACAGGCCCCGGACGATCTGTTCGGGCACATCGCGACCGGGCGTGTGCGGATTCTGCCGCGCGCGGAACAGCAGCTCGGCACGGTACACGTTGCCGATGCCGCTGACCACGCTCTGATCCATCAGCAGCAGCCCGATCGGCGTCGGCTTGCGGCGCACGACCGCGGTGAAGCGCTCTTCCCCCTCGGCGGGGTCGCCGGCCAGCGGGTCGGGTCCGAGCCCTGCGATCGTGGCGAGCATCTCGTCCGGGGTCTGCAGCCGGCACGCGGTCGGTCCCCGCAGATCGGCGCACGTCAGGTCGGTCAGCAGGCGCAACCGCACCTGTCCGACCACCGGCGGCGGCCATTGGGCGCCCTCGTCACGGAGCCCCCGGGTCTGCTCCGACATCCGCACGTGCACCCGTGCGCGGCGCGGCGCCCCGATGGAGGTCATCGAGTTCTCACCCGCGGCATCCAACACCGGTTCGTCCGGCAGGACGGTGCCGCGCTGATTCGTCTGACCCATCCGGCCGTTCGCCGAGGCGATCGTGGGGTCCACGACGATCTCGCCGGCGAAATCCCACGCGCCGTACATCCCGAGATGCACCCGCAGCCACAGCTCCTCGTCGAATTCGAGGAACATCTGCTTGCCGACGGCCTTGACCTCGGTGGCGGTGCGCCCCGAGATCAGCGTCGCGCCCTCGACGAAACGACCCTGCGGGCTGGATGCCTCGACCTGCTGTCCGACGAAGTTGCGGTCGAACTGTCGCGCGATGCGGTGGACCGAATGCCCCTCGGGCATCAGACCGAGCCGGCCGCGCGCGGATCAGGCTGCAACGCGCCGTCCTGCTCGAATGCCCGCAGCTGCGCGATGCGGCGGGCGTGGCGCTCCTCGCCCGAGAACGGCGTCGCGATGAAGCGGTCGATGAAGGAGGCCGCCTCCTCGAACGTGTGCTGGCGTGCGCCGATCGCGATCACATTGGCGTCATTGTGCTCGCGCGCGAGCTCTGCGGTCGCGATGCTCCACACCAGGGCCGCGCGGATGCCGGTGACCTTGTTCGCCGAGATCTGCTCGCCGTTTCCCGAGCCGCCGAACACCACACCGAGCGTGGAGATCCCCGCCTCCTGGTCGCGCACGACCGCCTGAGCGGCGCGGATGCAGAACGCCGGATAGTCGTCGAGCGCGTCGTACTCGATCGGCCCGTGGTCGATGACCTCGTGGCCCTGGTCACCCAGGTGATGCCTGCAGGCGGGTGGAGAACTCGAGGCCGGCATGGTCGGTCGCGATGTGGATGCGCATGCCTCAATCCTACGGATGCCCGCCATCCTGGTCGTGCCCGCCATCCTGGTCGTGAACGCGCCGTCCGCGCTCGCGGCGAAACCGACCGGATGAGAGGGCGCCGTCGCCGGAGGCCGTGTGATCGGCCCGCTCCGGGCCCCGGGGCTGGATCCGTCCGGGGTCGAGAGTCCGCGTGACGTCCTCGGCGTCCACGACGCCCAGCTCGGACGTGGCCGATGTGTACCACTCGGTCAGCTGCGGATCCCCAGTGTCCAGCCAGGCGCCGGCACCCTCCCCCTCGGCGACGTGCATCGAGTCGAACGCGAAGTCGTCACCGTGCTCCGCGATCCCGGCCCGCACGCCCTGCGCGATGGCGGCCCGGGCGAACTTGGCCCGGAGCACGTAGGGGTCCACGCGCAGCTCCTTGGCCCAGGCGATCATCACGCCGATGACGATGAACGCGAACGGCAGGGCCGAGACCACCATCAGCGACTGCAGGCCGTTCAGCGCCTGCGAACCGCCGAGCACCATGAGCGTCCCGGCCACCGCGCCCATCAGCACACCCCAGGTGAGCGTCACCCACCGGTCCGGCTCGGGTTTGCCGCGCTGGCTCATCGAGCCCATCACAAGCGAGGCCGAGTCTGCCGACGTCACGAAGTACACGACGATCGAGACCATCGCCACGACCGCGGTCACCGCGCCCGCGGGCAGGTTGTGCAGCACTTCGAACAGAATGTCCTCCGGATGCGAGGCCTGCGAGACCTTCAGCCCGCGCTTGCTCCATGTCCATCGACGTGCCGCCGAGGATCGTGAACCAGAGGAAGCACACCGAGGCCGGGATGAACACGACGGCGGTCACGAACTCCCGCAGTGTGCGACCGCGCGAGATCTTCGCGATGAAGATGCCCACGAACGGCGACCACGAGATCCACCACGCCCAGTAGTAGGTCGTCCACGACGCCATGAATTGAGAGGAGGCGTCGCTCTGCAGCGCATTGCGCGAGGCCATGGTCCACAGCTCTCCGAAGAACTCGGCTTGCGCCCGAGGGGATCAGGGTGAGCAGCAGAAGCGTCGGACCGACCAGGAACACGAACACCGCCAACGCGCCGGCGATGAACATGTTGAGGTTGGAGAGAGCGCGGATTCCCCGTTTGACCCCGGACACGGCCGAGATCACGAACAATCCGGTCAGCACCGCGAGGATCGCCACCAGAACGCCATTGCCGAGCGCGCCGGCCCCGGTGACCAGCTTGCAGTCCGCGGCCGATCTGCAGCGTGCCGATGCCGAGCGAGACGGCCGTGCCGAACAGGGTGACGATGATCGCGAAGATGTCGATGACCGCCCCCAGCCAGCCCTCCACCCTCTTGCCGAACATGGGCGCGAAGATGGCCGACATGAGCGGTGCTCGACCGCGGCGATAGGCCCCATACGCAATCGCTCCCCCGACGAGCGCGTAGAAGCCCCAGGCGAGCGGCCCCCAGTGGAACATCGTCTGGGCCAGTGAGACCTGCATCGCCCGAGTGGAGTCGGGCTGGACGGCGATCCCCGGCGGCGGCGAGGTGAAGAATGTCAGCGGCTCGTACGGGCCGTAGAACAGCAGTCCTATCCCCATGCCGGCCGAGAACAGCATGGCGATCCACGACATGGTCGAGAACTCGGGCTTCTCGTCATCCGCCCCGAGGCGAACGCCGCCGGTGCGACCGTAGGCGAGCACGAGCATGTAGACGAGCACGACCAGCACGAGGCCCGAGAAGAGCCAGCCGAAATTGTCGGTCTCCCATCGCAGCGCAGTGGCGCCCACATCCCGGAGCACCTCGGGGGCCACGAACGACCAGACGACCACAATCAGGACCAGTCCGCCCGCGATGCCGAACACCGTCCAGTTCGTCCCGAATCGGCGTCCCGTCTCCTCGACTCCGATCCCCGGGATCAGCGCCGGGTGGATGCTCTCGGTCATTCCCGACGGATGCAGTGGCGTCGTGAGCATCCCGCGCCCGCGTGCACGCGCCGATCGTCTGCCAGCATCCATCTGTGCCACACCTCCGGTCCCGCGGCGTCTGCGCGAGCTCGTGCTGATCACGGTACTGACTCGGGCCCCGCGCCGACAGGGGAACGTGCGCAGGCGGATCAGATCACGCGCCGAACGCTTAGGCTGGGTGGGTTGTCGCCGGTGCCATCAGCGCCGGCCGCGGCATCCATCGACCCCTACCACGGGAGCAACGCAGTGCCTGGAGAGAACCTCACCCGTATCGAGGCGCAGCGAGCGCCGCGCTGTCGTCGACACGCAGGAGTATGACGTCGTCCTCGATCTGACGAAGGGGGCCGAAGTCTTCTCGTCGACCTCGACCGTCCGCTTCACCTCGACGGAGGGGGCGTCGACCTTCATCGATCTGATCGCCCGCGAGGTCCACTCGATCACCCTGAACGGCCGGGCGATCGACCCCCAGGTCGCCTTCGCCGACTCGCGGATCGCGCTGGACGGACTGACGGCGCAGAACGAGCTGATCGTGGTCGCCGACTGCCTGTACACGAACACGGGCGAGGGTCTGCACCGCTTCGTCGACCCGGTCGATGGCGAGGTCTACCTCTACTCGCAGTTCGAAGTGCCCGACTCGCGCCGCATGTTCGCCGTGTTCGAGCAGCCGGATCTGAAGGCGGGCTTCCGGTTCACGGTGACCGCGCCGGCCGAGTGGACGGTCGTCTCCAACGCCCCGACCCCCGCACCGGTCCCGGCCGAGGACGGCGCGGCGACCTGGTCGTTCGAGCGTACCCACCGCATCTCGTCCTACATCACGGCGCTGATCGCCGGCCCCTACGAGGTCACCCGCTCCGAGCTGACCAGCGCCTCGGGTCGCGTCATCCCGCTCGGCGTCTATGCGCGCAAGAGCCTGTGGGAGTACATCGACGCCGACTACATCTTCGAGAAGACCCGCGAGGGCTTCGCGTACTACGAGTCCAAGTTCGACTTCCCCTACCCGTTCACCAAGTACGACCAGCTGTTCGTGCCCGAGTTCAACGCAGGCGCGATGGAGAACGCGGGAGCGGTCACCTTCACCGAGTCGTACGTGTTCCGCAGCAAGGTGACGGATGCCGTCAAGGAGCGCCGGGTCGTCACGATCCTGCACGAGCTGGCCCACATGTGGTTCGGCGACCTGGTCACCATGAAGTGGTGGAACGACCTGTGGCTGAACGAGTCGTTCGCCGAGTGGGCCTCGACGATCGCCACCGCCGAAGCGACCGAGTGGTCCCGGGCGTGGACGACGTTCAACGCGATGGAGAAGAGCTGGGCCTACCGGCAGGACCAGCTGCCCTCGACCCATCCTGTGGTCGCCGAGATCAACGACCTGGAGGACGTACAGGTCAACTTCGACGGCATCACGTACGCCAAGGGCGGCTCGGTGCTCAAGCAGCTGACCGCCTGGGTCGGCATCGACGAGTTCTTCGCCGGCGTGGCCGCCTACTTCCAGAAGAACCAGTGGGGCAACACCGAGCTGGTCGACCTGCTCACCGAGCTGGAGACCACCAGCGGCCGCGACCTGGGCGCGTGGTCGCAGAAGTGGCTCGAGACGGCCGGCGTCAACACGCTCTCGCCGCTGATCGAGGACAACGCGGACGGCGTGATCACCCGGTTCGGCGTGGTGCAGACCGCCCCCGCCGACTACCCCACCATCCGCCCGCACCGCCTCGGGATCGGCTTCTACAACCTGGACGGCGACGCCCTGATCCGCGTGCATCACATCGAGCTGGACGTGGACGGCGACCGCACGGACGTGCCCGAGCTGAAGGGCCACAAACGGCCCGACCTGGTGCTGCTCAACGACGACGACCTCGCCTACGCGAAGATCCGCCTGGACGACCGGTCCCTGGCCACCGCGATCGCACACCTCGACAAGATCTCGGACCCCCTGGCGCGCTCTCTGGTGTGGGGCGCGGCGTGGGATCAGACGCGTGACGCCGAGTCGTCCCCGAGCGACTACATCGACCTCGTGCTCGGCAACATCGGCGCCGAGACCGAGTCCACGACGCTTGCGCACGACTCTCGGCCAGCTCCTGCTGACGGCCAACAGCTACGTGGCGCCCGCGCACCGCGACGAGTCCCGCACCCGGGTGGCCGACGGCCTCTGGCAGCTCGCGCAGGCCGCCGAGGCCGGCAGCGACAGCCAGCTCGAAGCTGGTGACGGCATTCGCCTCGGCGGCCGCCACACCGGCGCAGTGGGAGGATGTGCGGCGCCTGCGCGACGGGGAGGCCGACCTGGACGGCCTGCAGATCGACACCGACCTGTCCTGGCAGCTTGCTGGTCTCGCTCGCCGCCGGCGGCAAGGTCACCGCCGCCGACATCGATGCGGCACTGGCCGCCGACAACACCGCCAAGGGCGGGGAGTTCGCCGCCCAGGCCCAGGCCGCACTGTCCACCCCGGCCGCGAAGCAGGCCGCGTGGGACCGGCTGGTCGTGGGCGACGATCTGCCGAACACCGTCGTCCGTGCGGCGGCCGCCGGCTTCGTGCACCCCGCCGGCGCGGCGCTGCTGGAGCCGTTCACAGCCCAGTACTTCGACATGCGCTGCCGATCTGGAACGCGCGCACCTACCAGATCGCCAACTACCTGATCGGGGGGCTCTACCCGGCGCCGTTGGCCGACGTCGCGCTCCGCGACGCCACCCGGGCCTGGCTGGCCGAGCACGCCGACGCCCCGGCTTGCGCTGCGGCGCCTCGTCGCCGAGAACCTGGCCGGCGTCGAGCGGGCTCTGACCGTGCAGGCCCGCGATCAGCAGGACTGACCGCCCCGCGGCATCCGTGTCAGGCACCCTGCCGGCGACGTGCGTCGTCCCGCGGTGCCGGTCCCATCCGGGAAGACGGCACCCCGGGCCGATGCGGGTCGCCGGTGACGGCCGCTAGCGTTCAGACATGATCACAGCAGAGCACCTCACGAAGAGATTCGGGGCGAAGACCGCGGTCGACGACGTGTCGTTCACCGTGCAGCCCGGAAAGGTCACCGGGTTCCTCGGGCCGAACGGCGCCGGCAAGTCCACCACGATGCGCATGATCGTGGGCCTGGACCGGCCGACCGCGGGCGCCGTCACCGTCAACGGCTCGCGGTATGCGGCCATGCGCGCCCCGCTCCGCGAGGTGGGGGTGCTGCTGGATGCGAAGGCCGTGCACACCGGGCGCACGGCGCGCAATCATCTGCGTGCGATGGCGGCCACCCACGGCATCCCGTCCCGCCGCGTGGACGAGGTCATCGAGCTGGCGGGCATCGCCTCGGTGGCCCGCAAGCGCGCCGGGAAGTTCTCGCTCGGCATGGGCCAGCGCCTCGGGATCGCTGCCGCCCTGCTCGGCGACCCGCAGACCCTCATCCTGGACGAGCCGGTCAACGGGCTCGACCCGGAGGGCGTGCGGTGGGTCCGGCAGTTCGTGCGGCGCGCCGCCGGAGAGGGCCGGACCGTGCTGCTGTCCAGCCATCTGATGAGCGAGATGTCGCAGACCGCCGATCGGGTCATCGTGCTCGGCCGGGGCAAGGTGCTCGCCGACGCGCCGCTGGACGAACTCGTCCGCTCCTGGACCGTGGCCACCACCCGGGTGCGCAGCCCGCGTGTGGCCGAGGTGGTGTCGCTGGTGGCCGGGTCATCGGTCACCGTCACCGCCACCGCCCCGGACACCGTGGAGATCAGCGGGGTCCCGGCCGCACGCGTCGGCGATCTGGCCGCCGAACACGGCATCCCGCTGCACGAGCTCACCCCGACCACCGGGTCGCTCGAGGACGCCTATCTGGCTCTGACCGAGCAGTCCGTCGAGTACGCGAGCGCCGACTACCCGACAGGAGACATCTCATGACCACCGTCACCGCTCCCGCCCCGGCACGTGTCCGCGCCGTCGACGACGTGCGACTGAGCTTTCCGCGCATGCTGAACAGCGAGACGATCAAGCTGCTCACGCTGCGGTCCACGTGGTGGTCGATCGCCGTCGTGGCCGTGCTGTCGGTCGGCCTCGCGGCGATCGTGGCCGCCTCCATGCGCGCCTCCTTCGCCTCGGCCCCCGCGGAGGCCCTCGACCTGCCGCGCATGCTCGCCTCGGCGGTGATCTCGCCGATCCAGTTCACGATGCTGCTGGCCGGCGCGCTGGGCGCGATCGCCATCACCGGCGAGTACTCGACGGGGATGATCCGCTCGACCCTGGCCGCCGAGCCCCGACGCGGGGCCGTCGTCGGCGCCAAGGCCATCGTCGTCACGGCCCTGATGGGGCTGGTGAGCCTGGCCGTGTTCGCGATCTCGACCATCCCGGTCGCCGCGATCCTCGGCACGTCGCCGATCGACATCGGCGACCCGGGCATCACGCTCCTGCCGATCCTCTACGGCGCGCTGGCCATGGCGGTGTTCGCCGCGATCGGGCTGTCGTTCGGGTTCGTGCTTGCGAGCGGCGCCGGCGCCATCGCCGCCACGGTCGGGCTGCTGTTCGTGCTGCCGATCGTGGGCAGCATCTTCCCCGCGGAGGGAGCGTGGAGCTGGCTCCACGACGCGGCGCAGTATCTGCCGATGTTCGCGGCGATGGTGGTCACCACTCCTCCGGGCGCCGAGGGGACGATGAGCGTCCCCGTGGCGCTGATCACGCTGGGCTGCTGGGTCGCCGCCGGGCTCCTGGGATCCTGGGCGGTCCTGCGATCCCGCGACGCGTAGCCGGATGTCCCCGGCATGACGAAGGCTGGTGAGCCGGAGGTCCGCATCCTCGAGGATGCGGACCTCCGGCTGCCGCGTCCGCCGGGCGTGATCCGACGGTTCTGGGCGCGGCATCCGCTGTTCACCGACATCCTGATCGCTCTCGCCTGCCTGCTGCTCGCCATCCCCGGCGCCACGAATGCGCGCCGCGTCGACTCCGCGGGTGCGGGCCCGGGCGCGGAAGCACCGTGGTGGGGATTCTCGCTGGTCATCGTCCTCCTGATCCTGGCCACCAGTGCCGCGCTCCTCGTGCGCCGGCGGGTGCCTCTGCTGCCGTTCGCGCTCGCGACGGCACTGCAGCTGACCACCATCGCCGCACCGCACGGTGCGGCCGTGCCGGCGCTGGTCGTCGCCACCTACGCGTTGGCCGTCTACGGCTCCAACCGCATCTGCGTGATCGCCGCCCTGGCCTGCACGGTGCTCGTGACGCTCGCCACCGCCGCCGCCCTCGCCGTGACCGACCCGGCGCTCGCGCTGATGTCGGCGCTGAACACGTTCTTCAACACCGGATTCTCGGTGCTGGTCGGCGCCCTGGTGGGCGTGAACATCGGGAACCGTCGCCGATGGATCGCCGCGATCCTGGACCGCTCCCGGCAGCTGGTGATCGAGCGCGACCAGCAGGCAGAGCTGGCGGCGGCGGCCGAGCGCGAGCGCATCGCGCGCGAGATGCACGACATCGTCTCGCACTCCCTCACCGTGATCGTCGCACTGACCGAGGGCGCCGGGGCGACCGCTGATCGCGACCGCGCCCGAGACGCGACGGATGCCGCGGCCGCTACCGCGCGGCAGGCGCTGAACGAGATGCGCACGATGCTCGGCGTGCTCCGCACCGACGGCGTCGCCTCGCCGCTGGCGCCGCTGGCCCCCGTGCCGCCGCAGGAGAGCGTCGCCGTCGCACAGCGTGCCGGATTCCCGGTGTCGCTGAGCACCACAGGTGAAGACCACGTCCCGGCGCCGATCGCGTACGCCGTCGGACGGATCGTGCAGGAGGGCGTGACGAACGCGATCCGGCACGCGCCGAACGCGTCGAGGATCACGGTGCGCGTCGCCTACGCGACCGACGACGTGACGGTCCGGATCGACAACGACGGCGTCCGGCCGGCATCGACGCCGCCGGGCTTCGGCCTGCGCGGGCTGGCCGAGCGCGCGGCCCTCCTCGGCGGCGAGCTCCGGTCCGAGGGCCGCGACGGCACCTGGCGCCTGCGCGCCCGCATTCCCATCCCGCATCCGGTCCAGGGGGACGCATGACCGCACCCATCCGCGTCGTGATCGTCGACGACCAGCAGCTCATCCGGGTCGGCTTCCGCCTGATCCTCGAGTCCGAGCCCGACATCGAGGTGATCGGCGAGGCCGGTGACGGCGCCGAGGCGATCGAGGTCTCGGCCCGAGACGCGCCGGACGTCGTGCTGATGGACATCCGGATGCCGCGCCTGGACGGCATCGAGGCGACCCGGCGGATCGTCGCCGCGCATCCCGCGACCCGCGTGCTGGTGCTGACCACGTTCGACCTCGACGAGTACGCGTTCGGCGCGCTGCAGGCCGGCGCCAGCGGATTCCTGCTCAAGGACGTCCCCCGCCACGACCTGGTCGCCGCAGTGCGCGCCGTGCACCGGGGGGACGCGATCCTCGCTCCGCGCGCGACCCGCCTGCTGATCGAGAGGTACGCCGCCGCCCCGGTGCCCGCCGACCCCCGACCGCGCTCACCGAGCGCGAGCGGGACGTGTTCACCGCCATCGGACGGGGCCTGACGAACGCCGAGATCGCGGCGGAGCTGTTCCTGAGCGAATCGACGGTGAAGACGCACGTCGGCCGCATCCTCGCCAAGCTCGACGCCCGCGACCGCGTGCACCTGGTGATCCTGGCCCATCGGATGGGACTGGCGCGCTGAGTGTCCAGGCGGCCCCGAGGCATCCGTCGTTCAGGATCGAGACGATGTCCGCCGTACTCGCCTCGCTGACCGCCTTCGCCGCGGACGCACCTGCGCTGCCCGCCTGGATCACCGGCGCCGTGGACGTGCTCGTGGAGGCCGGATGGCGAGTCCTCTCGGCCCTGTGCATCGTAGTGGGCGCCGTCGTCGTGGCCTGGCTGCTGCGCATCCTCATCCGCCGGGTCGTGAACCGCATCGTCAATGGGGCCAAGAACAAGGCGCAGGTCGCCGACACCCAGGCCCTGGAGCGCTCGCCGCTGGCCTCGGTGCGGCTGGTCCAGCGCACCCGCACCCTCGGCACGATCCTCAGCAACATCGTGAATGTGCTGGTGGGCGTGATCGCCATCATCCTGATCGTCAACGTGCTGTTCCCCGGCATCCTCGGCTCGTTCGCGCTGCTGACCGCCGCGCTGGGCGCGGGCCTCGGCTTCGGCGCCCAGAACATCGTCAAGGACGTCCTGAACGGGATCTTCATCGTCGCCGAGGATCAGATCGGCATCGGCGACGTCGTCGATCTGGGCCTGGCCACCGGCATCGTGGAGTACGTGAGCGTGCGCGTCACGCACGTGCGCGACGTCAACGGCACGCTCTGGTACGTGCGCAACGGCGAGGTCACCCGGATCGGCAACATGTCCAAGGGCTGGTCGCGCGTCATCGTCGACGTATCGGTGCCCGTCGACGCGGATGTCGCGGCGGTGGAGGACGACCTGATGGATGCCGCGACCGGCCTGACGAAGGACCCGAAGTGGCGCAGCCGCATCACCGGGTTCCCCGAGGTGTGGGGCCTGCAGTCCGTGGCCGGCGAGAGCCTGCTGCTGCGGATCGTGCTCAAGACCCGGGCGCACGCGAAGGACGACGTGGCCAGCGAGGCTGCGGTTGCGGCTGAAGGCGGCGCTGGACACCGCGGGTGTGACGGTGGCCGAGTTGGGATCGGTCGTGCTCACCGGTGCCGAGGGCGCCCAGCGGGTGCGCGGCGCGAATCCGCCCAAGACCAAGCCCAACCCGATCCCGGACGACGTGGTGTGGAAGCCGAAGAAGGGCAAGGGCCGCGGCCCCGGTGCCGATCCGAAGGGAACCCCATGAGCCAGAGCGCTCCCCTCTCGTTCTACGACGAGATCGGCGGGCACGACGTGTTCGTCCGGCTGGTCCACCTGTTCTATCAGGGGGTGGCCGCCGACGAGATCCTGCATCCGATGTACCCGGAGCACGACATGGACGGGGCCGAGGAGCGGCTGCGGATGTTCCTGGAGCAATACTGGGGCGGCCCGAGCACGTACAGCCAGCAGCGCGGCCACCCTCGGCTGCGGATGCGGCACGTCGCGTTCCACGTCAACCCCGAGGCGCGCGACCGCTGGCTCGGCCACATGCGCGACGCCATGGACCAGCTCGAGCTGGCCCCGCTGCATGACGCGACCCTGTGGGACTATCTGCAGCGCGCCGCCCACTCGATGGTGAACACGTTCGAACCGACCCCGCCGCCCGCGCCGAAGGAGACGCCATGACCACCGAGGCCGCACACAGCACCGACCTGCTCGTCATCGGGTGGGGGCTGGCCGGCCTCGTCGCCGCGGCCGAGGCCGCCGAGGCCGGCAAGCGGGTCGTCATCGTCGACCAGGAGCCGCGCACCAACCTCGGCGGACAGGCGTGGTGGTCCTTCGGCGGGCTGCTGTTCATCGACTCGCCGGAACAGCGCCGGTTCGGCATCCGAGACTCTCCCGAGCTGGCGCGGCAGGACTGGTTCGCCACCGCCGGCTTCGACCGGGACGAGGATGCCTGGCCCCGGCGCTGGGCAGAGGCCTACCTGGAGTTCGCGCACCACGAGAAGCGCGCCTGGCTGCGCGAGAAGGGCGTCGGCTTCTTCCCGGTGGTCGGCTGGGCCGAGCGCGGCGGGTACACCGCCACCGGTCCGGGCAACTCCGTCCCGCGGTTCCACATCACCTGGGGCACCGGGCCGGGCGTGGTCGCGCCGTTCCAGGCCGCGGTCGAGCGTGCCGAGGCCGACGGACGGATCACGATCCTTCCGCGGCACCGCGTCACCACGCTGCGCACCGACGACGGGACCGTGACCGGCGCCGCCGGCGACATCCTCGCGCCGTCCGGCGCCGCCCGCGGCATGGCGACCTCGCGCGAAGTCGTCGGCTCGTTCACCGTCTCGGCGGCCGCCACCGTGGTCTCGGCCGGCGGCATCGGCGGCAACCACGAGCTGGTGCGGCGCAATTGGCCCGAGCGGCTGGGGACGCCGCCGCAGACCATGGTCACCGGGGTGCCGGCCTACGTCGACGGATCGCTGCGAGCAGGTCAGCGCCGACGCCGGGGCGCGGCTGATCAACACCGACCGGATGTGGCACTACGTCGAGGGCATCCAGAACTGGGATCCGGTCTGGCCGGGCCACGGCATCCGGATCCTCCCCGGACCGTCCTCGGTGTGGCTGGACGCCACCGGGCGCCGCCTGCCGGTGCCGCTGTTCCCCGGATTCGACACGCTGGGCACGCTGGAGCACCTGCGCGCCACCGGCCACGACCACTCCTGGTTCGTCCTTTCGCAGCGGATCGTGGAGAAGGAGTTCACGCTCTCCGGCAGCGAGCAGAACCCGGACCTGACCGGGAAGGACGTCCCGCTGCTGGTCAAGTCGCGGCTGGGCAAGGGTGCGGCCGGCCCGGTGCAGGCGTTCCTGGACCACGGCGCCGACTTCGTCGTGCGCGAGCGGCTGGACGACCTCATCGACGGGATGCGCGCGCTGCCTGGCGGCGACGTGCTGGACCCCGAGCGGGTGCGGATGGAGGTGGAGGCGCGCGACCGCGAGATGGACAACGACTTCACCAAGGACGCGCAGATCGCGATGCTCCGCTCGGCCCGTGCGTACCGCGGCGACCGGCTCATCCGGACCGCCGCGCCGCACCGCATCCTCGACCCCGCCGCCGGCCCGCTGATCGCGGTCAGAGCTGCACGTGCTGACCCGCAAGTCGCTCGGCGGCATCCAGACCGACCTGTCTTCGCGTGCGCTCGGCGCCGACGGCCGCCCGATCCCGGGCCTGTACGCGGCCGGCGAGGCGGCCGGCTTCGGCGGCGGCGGCGTGCACGGGTACCGGGCGCTGGAGGGCACGTTCCTGGGCGGGTGCCTGTTCTCCGGCCGGGTGGCCGGGCGCGCGGCGGCCGCCGCGCTCTGACGCGTCAGGTGCGGCTCTGACGTCTCAGCCCAGGGATGCCCCGGTGGCGCGCACGCCGGTCATGCCGGTGTGCGCCGGACCCCGCCACAGCACGTGGCCGCGGCGGAACGACAGACGGGTCCACCGCCCGCACCCGCGCACCGGGACCCGCTCGGGCTGATCGCCGAGGAACCCCATCGTGACCGCGACGAACGCGACGCCCCGCGGCATCCCCGCCACCTCGTCGTCGGGCTCGCTCCAGATCCGGCCCCGGACGGTGCGGACCACCTGCTCCCCCGGATCGAACGGCAGGGCGTGGGCGACAGCCGACATCCCCCAGGCCGCGCGCGCCCGCAGCGCATCCGCCGGCAGCTCGCCGAGGTCCTCCCAGCCGGTGCGCGGCAGCGGCGCGGACGACCACAGCGTCGGCGCGACCGCCGTGTCCGGCAGCACGACCGCGCACGGATCGTCGGACGCCGACTGCAGCGTGACCGCCTCGACCACCAGATCGCACTCGAGCTCGGGATCGGCCGGAAGCACCCGCATCCCGAGGATGGTCGGCGTCGCGTCCAGCAGCCCCTGCCGCACGAGCGGGGCCGCGGTGGTGCGCAGCATCCCACCCGTCGCCTGCAAATGGACGGCGCCGTCACCGGTACGCGCGGCACGACCGGCGAAGGTGAGCAGGTCGGCGGCGGCGTACGGATCCGGGAACACGAGTCGCTGCGCCATCGGTCCTAAGCTTAGGCACGTGACCGACGCCACCGCCTCCGCCGATCCGATCACGGCCCTGCTGCAGGTGCTCGACCTGGCCGAGTCCGATGCCCGCACCACCGAGGACATCTTCGTCGGCCTCTCACAGCCGATGCCGCAGGGCCGGGTGTACGGCGGGCAGGTCCTGGCCCAGTCGATCGTGGCCGCGCAGCGGACCGTCGAGGTCGGGCGCACCGCGCACTCCATGCACGGCTACTTCCTGCGGCCCGGCGACGCATCGGCGAGCATCACGTTCTCGGTGGACCGCATCCACGACGGCCGGTCCTTCTCGACCCGGCGCACGCAGGCGTTCCAGGCCGGAGTGCCGATCTTCTCCATGATCGCGTCGTTCGAGGACGAGACGCCCGGGCTCGAGCACCAGGCGCCGATGCCCGACTTCCCTGGACCGGACGACGTCCCGGGCGACGCCGCCGCCCTGCGCACCCACCCGCTGTCGCACCGGTTCTTCGCCGAGAGCCCGCTGGATGTCCGGCACATCCCGTCACCGATCTACCTGTCGGTCGACGGCTCGCCGCAAGCCGCATCAGGCGGTCTGGATGCGCACGCGCAAGCGGCTCGCCGACGACCCGGCGCTGCATCGGGCCATTCTCGGCTACCTGTCGGACATGACGATCCAGGAGTCCATCCTGCGCGCTCACGGGGTGTCCTGGAGCACCCCCGGCCTGAAGCTGGCCAGCCTCGACCACGCCATGTGGTGGCATCGCGACGGGCGGGTGGACGAGTGGATGCTGTACGTCCAGGAGTCGCCGAGCGCCCAGGCCGGGCGGGGCCTCGCGCAGGGCCGGATCTACACCGAGGACGGCGTGCTGCTGGCCTCGGTCGCACAGGAGGTCATGGTGCGGCTTCCCGCGCCGCGGTGAACATGCCGGCCGAGTCGGCGGCGATCAGCGCCGGTGCGCGTAGACGATCGGGTCGCCGAGATAGGGCTCCCAGGCCGCGCGCTCGATCTCGCTGAGCCGCATCGGTCGTCCGCTGACGGCATCCACCTTCACCACGATCGCGGTCGACCGGGCGTACACCCGCTGACCGTCGGCACCGGCGGTCTGGGTCGGCGAGCACACTTCGTAGCAGACCTCGAGGCTGCTGCCGCCGAGGCTGCCGAACCACATCTGCACGTCGAGCGGATGTCGCTGGTACGGCACCGGCGCGAGGTACTCGATCTCCTGTCGGGCAATCAGCGTGAGCACGCCGCTGTCCAGTCCGGTGCTCAGGACCGCGGTGTCCGGGGCGTCCTCCCCGGCTTCGGCCGCCAGAACGCGCGCACCCGCGCCTCTTCGAGGAGCTTGAGCATCGCGGTGTTGTTGACGTGGTTGTAGGCGTCCAGATCGCCCCATCGCAGGGGCATCGGGACGTGGAGCCTCCGGCCCGCGCGCTCAGTCACGCGTCAGCTTGCGGTAGGTCGAGCGGTGCGGGGTCGCGGCGTCCGGTCCGAGGCGTTCGATCTTGTTCCGCTCGTACGCCTCGAAGTTGCCCTCGAACCAGTGCCACTTGTCGGGCTGCTCCTCGGTGCCCTCGTACGCGAGGATGTGCGTGGCGATCCGGTCCAGGAACCAGCGGTCGTGAGTGATCACCACGGCGCAAGCCGGGAAACTCGAGCAGCGCGTTCTCCAGCGACTGCAGCGTCTCCACGTCCAGGTCGTTGGTCGGCTCGTCCAGCAGGCAGGTTTCCGCCCTGCTTGAGCGTGAGCGCGAGGTTCAGCCGGTTCCGCTCACCACCGGACAGGACGCCGGCCTTCTTCTGCTGGTCCGGCCCCTTGAACCCGAACTTCGACACGTACGCCCGTGAAGGGATCTCGATCTTGCCGACCGTGATGATGTCCAGCCCGTCGGAGACGACCTCCCACAGGCTCTTGTCCGGATCGATCCCCGCACGCGTCTGGTCGACGTAGCTGATCTGGACCGTCTCGCCGATCTTCAGGTCGCCGCCGTCCAGCGGCTCCAGGCCCACGATCGTCTTGAACAGCGTCGTCTTGCCGACGCCGTTGGGCCCGATGACCCCGACGATGCCGTTCGGCGGCAGGCTGAAGCTGAGTCCGTCGATCAGCGAGCGGCCGTCGAAGCCCTTCTCCAGCTTCTTCGCCTCGATCACGATGCTGCCCAGGCGCGGGCCCGGCGGGATCTGGATCTCGTCGAAGTCGAGCTTGCGGGTGCGCTCGGCCTCGGCCGCCATCTCCTCGTAACGGGCCAGACGCGCCTTCGACTTTGCCTGACGGCCCTTCGCGTTCGACCGCACCCAGTCCAGCTCTTCGGAGAGCCGCTTGGCGAGCTTCGCGTCCTTCTTGCCCTGAACCTGCAGGCGCTCGGACTTCTTCTCCAGGTACGTCGAGTAGTTGCCCTCGTAGCCGATCAGCCGGCCACGATCGACCTCGGCGATCCACTCGGCCAGGTTGTCCAGGAAGTATCGGTCGTGCGTGACGGCGATGACGGCCCCCGGGTACTTCTGCAGGTGCTGCTCGAGCCACTGCACGCTCTCGGCGTCCAAGTGGTTGGTCGGCTCGTCCAGCAGGAGCAGATCGGGCTTCTGCAGCAGCAGTCGGGTCAGGGCCACGCGGCGCTTCTCACCACCCGACAGGGTCGCGACGGCGGCGTCGCCGGGCGGGGTGCGCAAGCGCATCCATCGCCTGCTCGAGCTGCGAGTCGAGGTCCCATGCGTCGGCCGCATCGATCTCCTCCTGCAGCGTGCCCATCTCGGCCAGCAGCGTGTCGAAGTCGGCGTCGGGGTCGCTCATGAGCGCGGAGATCTCGTTGAAGCGGTCGAGCTTGCCCTTGATCGCGACGCCCTCCTGGATGTTCTCCAGGACGGTCTTGGACTCGTCGAGCTCGGGCTCCTGCATCAGGATGCCGACCGTGTAACCGGGCGAGAGCATGGCCTCGCCGTTGGACGGATGGTCCAGCCCGGCCATGATCTTCAGGATCGTCGACTTGCCCGCGCCGTTGGGTCCGACCATGCCGATCTTCGCGCCCGGCAGGAACGCCATGGTCACGTCGTCGAGGATCAGCTTGTCGCCCACGGTCTTGCGGGCTCGCACCATCTGATAGATATATTCAGCCATTCGAAAACGCTCTCCCTGCATGACGACGTCAACGTCCCAGCCTAGCGGTCGGCGACCGTCCACCCTGCGCGCGCACTGACCGGCACAACGCGGGTCACCAGTCGATGTCGCGGGTCGTGCCCAGAAGGCACCGGCCATCGGCCAGCCCCGGCATCACGGTGGTCACCGGGTCACCGGTCTCGGGACCGACCTGACCCATCAGGCACTGTCCGTCCTTCCACCGGACCGAGAACTGGATCGTCTCGGCGGGGTTGCCCACCGTGGTCAGGTCCTCGGTGACCTGCATCGCCTTCTTGCGGAAGCCCGCCTTCACCAGGGCGTCGATGTACGCCCGACCGTGGACCCGGTCCGCGCCCGCCCACACGGCGTGCGTGACCTCGCGGAACAGCGCCAGGTTCTGCTGCGCCGTGCCGTCCGGCACGAGCGCGGGAGCCGTGCGGCCAGGCGTCGGGCTCGGGGGGGCTGAGGAGTTCGCAGGCGTCGGGGACGCGGACGCCGGCGAGGCAGATGTCGTCGGCCCGGCGAGGCCCTCTCCGGAGCATCCGGCCAGCAGTGCAGCCGTGACCCCGATCGCGCACACGACCGCGGCGGCGCGGGCGCGGACGGGACGGACAGGACGCGGGCGCACAGGCCGAGTCTAGGCGGTGGGCGCACACGCTCCCGGTGCACGAGCGCCGCCCGGCCCGGTGCGCGTGCACCACGAGGTCCGGGCGGCGCCGTGCCGCCGTCAGAACGGCGCATCGGCGAGCTCGCGCTCCGTCCCGGTCGGCGTGGCGGGCAGCGGAGGCGGTGATGGCACGTCGGCACCCGGCGCCCCCCAGTCGGGGGACGATGCCCCGGGGGTCGGTCCCCCGGTGGCGGAGGCGTCCAGGGCCGCCGCGCGGCCCTCGCCCGGCTGAGCGGTCGCCCACTCGGTCTGCCCCTCCGTCGTCGGCCCGGCCGCGGCATCCGCCCCGGGAACGTTCCACTGGTCGGCTGCTCCCGCCCTCGTGTACCGGGTGGTGCCCCACAGCAGGTCGTGGCCGATGGCCTCGGCGTCGATCTCGACGCTCATCCCCTTGCCCTTCTCGTTCTCCCACCGGCGCACCTTGAGTCTGCCGGTGACGATGACCCGCTCACCGCGGTGCAGGGACGCGAAAGCGTGCGCGCCGAGTCCGCGGAAGGCGGACACCTGATACCAGTTCGGCTCGGTCTCCACCCAGTTCCCGCTGTCCTTGTCCCGATGTCGCTGACTGCTCGCCACCCGGAAGCTGGTCACCGTCGTCCCGTTGCCGATCAAGCGCTGCTCGGGGTCGGCGGCGAGGTTGCCGGTGATCGTGATCGTGTCGCTCATCTCGTTCTCCTTTCCGACACTGCCGGGCAGCGGTCGGGCTGCTCCGGTGCCCCGTGCCCGATCGGGCACCGGAGCAGTCACCACTCTGCCCGCGTGCCGCCGGGCGCCGCAGGCCGATCCGGCGAACTGGGGATGAATGGGCCGAATCGGCGCACGAGGCCGAATTGGGGAGGAGTCGGCGGCCGCCGGCTGCTTCGCCCGGCCCGGAAGCCGACGCGCGGGACGGGATGTCGGAGGCCGCACATATCTTCGGAACCAGGAGGACCTCATGACCGCGATGCTCACATCCCGCACCACGACGACTCCGCCCGTCCGGCGGACCACCGGGCTGCGACTCAGCCCGATCGGAGCAGGCCGATGGCGGGTGCTGGATGCCGCCGGACTGATCGTCGGACACATCGACACCCGCGACGACCCGCGCGGCATCCGCTATCGCGCCCGCCGGTACCATCCGGGGGCGCGATCATTCATCGACCTCGGCGAATTCTGGTCGGCCGACGACGCCCTGGACTGCCTGCGCTTCACCCGCTGACGGCAGCGCCCGCGTCAGTGCCTGCTCGAACCGGGGCCAGTCGCTGCCGGCCGGCATCGCCGAGTACAGGGCCGACTTCGCGACCTCCATCGTCGGGTAGACCCCGAGAGAGGCGTCCGCACCCGCCATCGTGACGACGTACCCGTCGTCGGACTCGCGGATGCCTGCCGGTCACCCCCGTCGCACCGTATGCCACCCACACGGCGTGCTTCGCCTCTGTCTGCGCCATGATCGAGCTCCTTCCGCTGCATTCCCGACCGTACGCCGCCCCGTCCGGACACGCCAGACCCGTTTCCCGGGGCGGCGCGATCCAGGTAGCCTGGTCTCACCCATCCCTCCGTAGCTCAGGGGACAGAGCGAGCGGTTTCTACCCGCAAGGTCGGGGGTTCGAATCCTCCCGGAGGGGCTTTTGCTCATCCGGCGTCCGCGCCGCACGCGCGGGCCTGTCCCACGCCGTCATTAGGATGATCACATGGTGGGATCATCCGAGAACGACCGGCTCGTGTGGATCGACTGCGAGATGACGGGCCTCGACCTCGCGGTCGACGAACTCGTCGAGATCGCCGTCATCGTGACCGACTTCGAGCTCAACGCCCTGGATCCGGGCCTGCAGATCGTCATCAGACCGGGCGCTCCGGCCCTGGCGCATATGAACGAGTTCGTCACGAAGATGCACACCACCTCGGGTCTGATCGAGGAGATGCCCCAGGGTGTGGGCCTGGCCGACGCGCAGGCGCAGACGCTCGCATACATCCGGCGCTTCGTGCCGGTGGCCGGCAAGGCCCCGCTGGCGGGGAACACGATCGGCACGGATCGGATGTTCCTGGCGAAGTACATGCCGGACGTCGACCACTGGTTGCACTACCGCAACGTCGACGTGTCCAGCATCAAGGAGCTCGCCCGGCGCTGGTACCCCCGCGCGTACATGCACGCGCCGGCCAAAGACGGCGGGCACCGGGCGCTCGCTGACATCCGGGAATCGATCCGCGAACTCGCCTATTACCGCCAGGCGGTGTTCGTCTCGGCCCCCGGCCCGACCAGTGATGACGCCAAAGCCGTGGCCGCCGCCACCGTGTCGTCGTTCGCTGCGAAGGTGTGAGAGAATCGTCTGGTTGCCCCGTCTCGACGGGGCCACGGTGGGTATAGCTCAGTTGGTAGAGCGCGGCCTTGTGGTGGCCGATGTCGCGGGTTCGAGCCCCGTTACTCACCCCACGGGACCGGCACCGGCAGGCGGGTCCGACTCGGTCCCCGTTGCGACGTGCAGGAGCTGAGCGCCCGATGCTGCAGATGGATGCCGACGTGTTCGAGGCGCTCGTGATCGACGAGCTCGACCGGCTGCCCGACGACATGGTCGACGGCCTGGAGAACGTCGTGTTCGTGGTGGAGGACCGCCCCGAGGACGGCAGCCTCGACCTGTTCGGGCTGTACGAGGGCTGGGCGCTCACCGAGCGCGATCGGTACGGCGTGGGCGAGCTTCCCGACCGGATCATCGTCTACCGCGCGCCGCATCTGCACGCCTGCGCGGACGAGGACGAGCTTCGTGACGAGGTGCACACGACGCTGGTGCACGAGATCGCGCACTTCTACGGCATCGACGACGCCCGGTTGCACGAGCTGGGGTGGGCATGAGCGCTCTGGCCTCCCCCGACATCGACGAGGACATCGACCTCATGCGCACGGTCGATCCGGATCGACCGTGGCAGACGGTCGTCTGGAACGACCCGGTGAATCTGATGACCTACGTCGTCCGCGTGCTGCGGGAGTACTTCGGCTACTCCCGCGAGGTCGCCACCCGACTCATGCTCGCCGTGCACAACGAGGGCCACGCCGTCGTGTCCGAAGGGCCGCGTGAGCAGATGGAGCTGCACGCCCAGGCGATGCACGACTACGGCTTGTGGGCCACGATCCGGAAGGCCCCCGAATGACCCCGCGCGCCGTCGTCCTGGAGATCACGCGCCTGGAGGCCGTGCATCTCGCCGACCTGGTCGAGCAGTTCCGCGCGCTGCGCATGACGGGCCGACCGACGGCGCCGCGACGGACCCGGCCCTGGCGCGTCTGGTCCCCGATGCCTATGCGGATGATCCGGATGCCTCGCGTCAGTTCCGCGCGCTCACCTCCGACGACCTGCTCAGCCGGCGGGATCAGGATGCGCAGCAAGTGCTGTCCGACCTGGGCGCTCCGCTGCCGGCGCCGGAGTCGGAGGAGGCGGCGCTGCGCACGGATTCGGTGACGCTGGGGCCGGACCAGCTGGAGGCGTGGCTGCGGACCCTCACAGCGCTCCGCCTGGTGCTGGCATCCCGCCTCGGCATCCGCACCGAAGCCGACCACGACGAGGAGGATCCCCGATTCGGGATCTACGAGTGGCTCGGCTACCGGTTGGAGGGCTGCTGCGCGCTGCGGATCCGGACGCCTGACGCCCGTTCACGGCAGCACGACCGTGTGCGTGGCGTGATCCATCGGGCGATCGCGAGCGAGGTGTCGCTGCTCCTGCGCCGCCCACCGCTCCCAGTGCGGACGGTAGAGGTCCCCGTCCCGTCTCAGTGCACGGTCCTTGCGCGACCGGTCGGGGGCCTCCAGCCAGACACGCACCTCACTCAACGGCGCCGTCGCCGCGGTGAGCATCCCCGATCCCTCGACGATCAGCGGGAGCGCGGGGTCGACGATGTGCTCCTCGGCCGGGACCCCGGCTTCCCAGTCCCACCGACGCCACACACCGAGCTGTCCGCGACGGTGCGGCAGGAGGATGTCGTCCCGTGCCCGGTCGACGCCGCCCTCCAGCCCGTCCCAGCCGGGATACAGCCAATCCAGCGCGACCAGCTGGGCGTGCGCCGACGTCGGCCACTGCGCGACGAGCAGCCGCGCGAGGCTGGACTTTCCCGCACCGCTGCGCCCGTCGATCAGCACCACCGGCGCGGAGGCATCGGAAACGGAGATGCCGCGCAGGATGTCGGACGCGGCCGTCTGCAAGCGCTGCCGCGAGGATGTCGCTATCGCTTGAGGGCGCGGATGACACGGCTGAGCGCACGGCCGCAGACCCAGACGAACGGGATCGCGACCGCCAGGAAGGACACGACGTTCGGCTCGAAGCGCAAGCTCGTCGCCGCGGCGCACATACGCGCCGATCGGGATCGCGTATCCCCCGCCTCCTCCGCCGCCGTTGCCGGACTCATCCGAGCCGCCGCCGTACCCGGACCAGCTGATCGCGACCGGGATGACGCGGATGCCGTCGACATCCTGCTGCTCACCGTAGGCGCTGCTCACGCCGAAGGATGCGGCGTTCTTGCCGAGTTCGAGTGCGATGTTGGGCATATCTCCACGCTAGCCGCCCGAGCGCCCGCAGGACAGCCCCGCGCCCTATCGGCTCTCGCGGCGGCGCGGCGGATGATGCGTGACGCCGCCGACGTCGCGGGACGGTCCGAGGAACGCCGCGCGGGTCACGGCGCCGGCGCCGAACCGGGACGCCGCGTCGTCGAGCGCCCCCTCGACCTGGCGCCATTCCTCGTCGTCGTCCCACAGCGCGAGCCCGCCGCTGCCGGCCGCGCGCAGCTTCTCGGTCCGCACGCCCACCAGCCGCACCGGCAGGGGCCGGTCCAGCGCATCGAACAGCTCGAGCGCCGCCTCGCCGATCCGCTGACCGACGGCGGTCGGCTCGGGCAGCGTCTGGGCGCGGGTGAGGGTGGTGAAATCCGCGTACCGGATCTTGATCGAGACGGTGCCCGCCTCCCACCCCGCTTGCCGCAGCCGCGCTCCGACGCGATCCGCAAGGCGGCGCAGCTCGGCGCGCAGGACGCGGGAGTCGGCGATGTCGGTGCGGAAGGTCTCTTCGTGGCCGACGCTCTTCTCGATCCGCTCCGGTTCGACCTCACGCGCGTCCTCGCCGCGCGCCAGCCGGGCGATCCGATCCGCGCCGACCGGGCCGAGCACGCGCACGAGCACCGGCGGGGGCGTGTCGAGGATGTCCTGCACCGTGCGGATGGCCCGCGCCTCGAGCGCCTCGGCCGTCTTCGGCCCGATCCCCCAGATCGTGCGGACGCTCAGCGGCGCCAGGAACGCCTCGGTGTCCGGTTCGGCGACGATCAGCAGCCCGTCCGGCTTGCTCATCGTCGACGCGATCTTGGCGACATGCTTCGTGGCGGCGGCACCCACGCTGCAGGTGAGACCGGTCCGCTCGTGCACGCGGGTGCGCAGCATCCCGGCGATGCGCGCGGGTGGGCCCCACAGCCGACGGGCACCGCGGACGTCCAGGAACGCCTCGTCGATGGACAGCGGCTCGACCAGCGGCGTGATCTCGTGGAAGATGTCCATCACCTGACCGGACAGGTCGAGGTACCGCTCGAAGTGCGGCGGCACGACCGTGGCCGTCGGGCACAGTCGGAGCGCCTGTCCCACCGGCATGGCCGAGCGCACCCCGTAGCGGCGCGCCTCGTACGACGCGCTGGAGACGACTCCCCGCCCCTCCATGCCGCCGACGATCAGCGGCTTGCCCCGCAGCGACGGGTCGTCGAGGACCTCCACGGACGCATAGAACGCGTCCATGTCCACGTGCAGGATGCCGGCGCCGGTGTCGTCGGCTCCCTCGGGCGAGACGCGTCTGCCCGATCCGTCCCCGCGTCCCATCCGTCCATTCTCGCCGACGCCTCCGACATCCGCGCCCGCGAACGCACCGGCCCTTCGTCTCGTCGCTGCGCTCCTCGCTCAGGGACCTCGAAGGCGACACCGGCCCTTCGTCTCGTCGCTGCGCTCCTCGCTCAGGGACCTCGGGGCGCATCCCAGGTCCCTGAGCGAGCGCAGCGAGACGAAGGGCCGGAGGCCGCGGACGACCGGGCCTGGGAGGAAGTACCGGCCCTTCGTCTCGTCGCTGCGCTCCTCGCTCAGGGACCTGGCGTGATGCCTACCCGGCGGCGCGCTCCAGGATCAGTTCGCGCACGCGGGCGGCGTCGGCCTGGCCGCGCATCGCCTTCATGACCGCGCCGATGATGGCGCCGGCGGCCTGCACCTTGCCGTCGCGGATCTTCGCCAGCACGTCCGGCTGGGCCGCCAGCGCCTCATCGATCGCGGCGATGAGAGAACCGTCGTCCGAGACGACCGCCAGGCCCCGGGCATCCACGATCTCCTGCGGAGTCCCCTCGCCGGCGACCATGCCCTCCAGCACCTGGCGGGCGAGCTTGTCTGTGAGCGTCCCCGCGTCGACGAGCTTCTGCAGCTCGGCCACCGCGGCCGGCTCCACGAGTTCGCTCGTCTCGCGACCCGTGTCGTTGGCGAGCCGGGCGAGCTCGCCTGTCCACCACTTGCGGGCCGCCGCCGGCGTCGCACCGGCCGCGACGGTCTGCTCGATCTCGACGAGCACCCCGCCGTTGGCGGCATCCTGGAATTCGAGGTCGGTGAAGCCCCACTCGGTCTTCAGCCGACGGCGGCGCACGGCGGGGGGCTCGGGCAGCGCGGCGCGCAGCTGCTCGACGAGCTCACGCGAGGGCACCACGGGCAGCAGGTCGGGTTCCGGGAAGTACCGGTAGTCATCGGCATCCGACTTCGGGCGCCCGGGCGAGGTGACCCCCGTGTCCTCGTGCCAGTGGCGGGTCTCCTGCGTGATCGTCCCGCCCGCGGCCAGGATCGCCGCCTGGCGCTGGATCTCGTACCGCACCGCGCGCTCGACCGACCTCATCGAGTTGACGTTCTTCGTCTCGGTGCGCGTGCCGAGCTTGGTCTGGCCGCGCGGGCGCAAGCGACACGTTGGCGTCGCAGCGCAGGTTGCCGCGCTCCATCCGGGCGTCCGAGATGCCCAGCGACAGCACGATGTCGCGGATCGTCCGGACGTAGGTCGCCCCCAGCTCGGGGGCGCGATGCTCGGCGCCGATGATCGGCTTGGTCACGATCTCGACCAGCGGCACGCCCGCGCGGTTGTAGTCCACGAGGGAGTATGCGGCGCCCTGGATGCGGCCGTCCGAGCCGCCGACGTGCGTCAGCTTTCCGGCATCCTCCTCCATGTGCGCGCGCTCGATCGGGACCTGGACCAGCGTGCCGTCCTCGAGCTCGACCTCGACCTGCCCCTCGAAGGCGATCGGCTCGTCGTACTGCGAGATCTGGTAGTTCTTGCCCATGTCCGGGTAGAAGTAGTTCTTCCGGGCGAAGCGGCACGATTCCGCGATCTCGAGCCCAGGGCCAGGCCCAGGCTGATCGAGAAGCGCACCGCCTGCTCGTTGACCACCGGCATCGAACCGGGCAGGCCCAGGTCCACCGGTGCGAGGTCGGTGTTCGGGTCGCGCCCGAACGTGTTCGGCGCCGGCGAGAACATCTTCGTCTTGGTGTTCAGCTCGACGTGCACCTCGAAGCCGAGCACCGGCTCGAACAGCTCGAGGGCCGCGTCGAAGTCCATCAGCTTGCGCCATCAGCGCACCCCTCCCAGAACGGGGGCGCGATCCAGCAGCGGGCCGCCCCATCTCTCGACGAGCGCGGCCTCCAGGGCCGCACCCACCCGGTACAGCCGGGCGTCTTCGCGCGCGGGCGCCAGGAACTGGATGCCGACCGGCAGCGAGTCGTCGTCGGCCAGGCCGGACGGGATCGAGATCCCCGGCACACCGGCGAGGTTCGCCGGGATCGTGGTCAGATCGTTCAGGTACATCTGCAGTGGATCGTCGATCTTCTCGCCGATCTTGAACGCCGTGGTCGGCGCCGACGGCGTCGCGATCACGTCGACCTCGGCGAACGCCGCATCGAAGTCGCGCTGGATCAGTGTGCGCACCTTCTGCGCCGAGCCGTAGTAGGCGTCATAGTAGCCCGCCGACAGGGCGTAGGTGCCGAGGATGATGCGGCGCTTGACCTCGTCGCCGAAGCCGGCGTCGCGGGTGGCGGCCATGACGTCCTCGACGGTCCCGCCCGGTACCTCGACCCGCATCCCGAACCGCACCGAGTCGAACTTCGCAAGGTTGCTGGATGCCTCGGCCGGCAGGATCAGGTAGTAGGCGGCGACGCCGTACTCGAAGTGCGGGGCGCTGATCTCGACGATCTCGGCGCCATGCGCCTGCAGCACGTCCAGCGATGACCGGAACGATGCCGCGACCCCGGACTGGAAGCCGCTGTCGGGAAGTTCCTTCACGACGCCGACCTTCAGCCCCTTGAGCACTCCGCCGGTCGCGCCTTCGCGCGCGGCGTCGGCGAACGACGGCCAGGCGTCGGTCAGCGACGTGGAATCGTGCGGGTCGTGCCCGCCGATGACATCGTGCAGCAGACCGGCGTCCAGCACGGTGCGCGTGACCGGGCCGACCTGGTCCAGCGACGACGCGAGGGCGATGGCGCCGTACCGGCTCACGCCGCCGTAGGTCGGCTTCATCCCGACGGTGCCGGTGACGTGTGCGGGCTGACGGATCGAGCCGCCGGTGTCCGAGCCGAGCGCGAGCGGCGCCTCGAACGCGGCGACGGCTCCGGCCGAACCGCCGCCGGAGCCGCCGGGGATCCGCTCGAGGTCCCACGGGTTGTGCGTGGGACCGTAGGCGGAGTGCTCGGTGGACGAGCCCATCGCGAACTCGTCCATGTTGGTCTTGCCCAGCGGCACCAGACCGGCGGCACGCGCCCGGGCGACGACGGTGGCGTCGAACGGGGACATGTAGCCCTGCAGGATCTTCGACCCGCTCGTGGAGGGCATGTCGGTCGTGACCAGCACGTCCTTGATCGCCAGCGGGACCCCGGCGAGGGGGCCGAGCTGTTCGCCGGCTGCGCGGCGGCGGTCGATGTCGGCCGCGGCATCCAGCGCCTTCTCGTTCACGTGCAGGAACGCGTGGATGTCGCCGTCGACGGCGGCGATGCGGTCGAGGTGGGCCTGCGTGGCCTCGACCGACGAGATCTCGCCCGCGGCGAGCCGGTCGGCGAGCGCGGCGGCGGTCAGGCGGGTGATGTCGGTCACTGCTCTTCCCCCAGGATCGCCGTCACGCGGAAGCGGCCGTCCGCGGCATCCGGCGCATTCTGCAGCGCCTGCGCGCGGGTGAGCGTGTCGCCGACCTCGTCGGGCCGGAAGACGTTCTGCAGCGCGACGGGGTGGCTCGTGGCCGGCACGTCGGGAGTGGCGACCTGCGACACCTTGGCGATGTTGTCGACGATGACGTCGAGCTGGCCGGTGAGCCGCTCGATCTCCTCGTCGCTCAGCTGGATCCGCGCGAGCACACCGAGGTGGCGCACGAGTTCGGGGGTGATTTCAGACACCCCTCCAGTCTATGGGCGGCGGGATGCCTCCCCCGGCGGGTGCCGTCGCGCTGCCGTTTTCGCCACGCGCTCCCGAAAATCGTATGCGCGAATGCGGATTTCGATAGCGCGAGCCGATCGAGATGGTCGTCGCGCAGCGAATACGGCATGCTGGTCAACGATGCGATGAACGAACGGGCAGCCGGCTGTGACGACAGGTCTGTGAAACCGGTTTGGGTGCCGAGGTCGCGGGTCTGCGCCGCGATCGAGACGAGCGCGGCAGCATCATCGACAGACCAGGCGCGCAGCACGACATCACTCACACCCACCATGATGCCCGAGACCGCCGGCGCGTAGGCTGGTCCGATGACGTCGTACGATCCGCCGCGCCCGTGGACCGCCAGCTATCCGCCCGGCGTCCCGGAGGATCTCGAGCCGGTGAGCGGCTCGCTCGTCGACATCGTCGCGGCATCCGCGCGCGACTACCCGGATGCCCCGGCGCTGCAGTTCTTCGGCCGCGAGACCACGTACCGCGAGCTGGAGGAGCAGATCGACCGCGCCGCGGCCGGTCTGAAGGCACGCGGCGTCGGCGCCGGCGACAGCGTCGCGATAGTGCTGCCGAACTGCCCGCAGCACATCGTGGCGTTCTACGCGATCCTGCGCCTGGGCGCCGTGGCGATCGAGCACAACCCGCTGTACACGCCGCGCGAGCTGCGCAAGCAGTTCGAGGATCACGGCGCGAAGACCGCGATCGTGTGGACGAAGGTCGTCGAAACCGTGCAGGAGTTCCCCGCGGACCTCGCCGTGACGAACCTCATCTCCGTCGACGTGGTCACCGCGATGCCGCTGGCCACCCGCCTCGCGCTGAAGCTGCCGATCGCCAAGGCACGCGAATCGCGCGAGGCCCTGTACAGCCGCGTCTCCGGCACGATCCCATGGAAGCAGATCGTCGCTGCGGATCCCCTGCCGCCGACCCACCCGCAGCCGTCGACGGACGACCTCGCCATCATCCAGTACACCAGCGGCACCACCGGCACGCCGAAGGGCGCATCGCTCACCCACCGCAACCTGCTCGCCAACGCCGCACAGGCCCGCGCGTGGGTGCCGCAGATCGTGCGCGGGAACGGATGCGTCGTCTACGCCGTGCTGCCGATGTTCCACGCCTACGGCCTCACCCTGTGCCTGACGTTCGCGATGTCGATGGGCGCGCGGCTGGTGCTGTTCCCGAAGTTCGACCCCGACATGGTGCTGGATGTCACGAAGAAGCATCCCGCGACGTTCCTGCCGCTGGTCCCGCCGATCGCCGAGCGCCTCCTGAATGCCGCGCACGAGAAGGGCATCTCGCTGAAGGGCACCGAGATCGCGATCTCGGGCGCGATGGCGCTGCCGCATGAACTGGTCGTGCCGTTCGAGAAGGCCTCTGGCGGGTACCTCGTCGAGGGCTACGGTCTTTCCGAATGCTCTCCCGTGCTGATGGCGAACCCCGTCGCCGACACCCGCGTCCCGGGGACGGTCGGCCTGCCGCTGCCGGGCACCGAGTGCCGCGTCGTCGACCCGGGCGAGCCGACAACGGATGTCGCGCCCGGCGCGCCGGGAGAACTGGTCGTCCGCGGCCCGCAGGTGTTCGGCGGCTACTACGGCAAACCCGAAGCGACCGAGGAGGCGTTCGTCGACGGCTGGTACCGCACCGGCGACATCGTCACGATCGACGAGACGGGCTTCGTGCGCATCGTCGACCGGATCAAGGAACTCATCATCACCGGCGGCTTCAACGTCGCCCCCACCGAGGTGGAGAACGCCCTGCGTCAGCATCCCGACGTCGACGACGTCGCCGTCGTGGGCCTGCCCAGCGAGCACTCCGGCGAAGAGGTGGTGGCCGCGGTCGTGCTGGCCCCCGATGTGACCGAGCCAGACGTCGAGGCGATCCGCGACTTCGCCCGCGGCATCCTCACCCCCTACAAGGTGCCGCGACGCGTGTTCGTCGTCGACGAGCTGCCCACATCGCTGATCGGCAAGGTGCTGCGCCGCCAGGTGCGCGAGAAGCTGCTCGACCTGACAGGAGCCGGATCATGACCGATGCCACACCGACGACCGATACCACACCGACGACCGATGCCACACCGACGACGGAGGCCGAGCCCATCGCACCCGGTTTCGAGGAGCTCGGGGTCACAGGCCCGGTGCTCGCCGCCGTCCGCGACCTCGGCTACGAGACGCCCTCGGCGATCCAGGCTGCAACCATCCCGCTGCTGCTGAGCGGCCGGGACGTGCTCGGCACCGCACAGACCGGGACCGGCAAGACCGCGGCATTCGCCCTGCCCGTGCTGGAGCGCCTGGACCTCTCCCAGAAGACCCCTCAGGCGCTCGTGCTCGCACCGACCCGCGAGCTCGCCCTGCAGGTGTGCGAGGCGTTCGAATCGTACGCCGGTCACATGAAGGGCGTGCATGTCCTCCCCGTCTACGGCGGGCAGGCCTATGGCGTGCAGCTGTCGGCGCTGCGCCGCGGGGTGCACATCGTGGTGGGCACGCCGGGACGCATCATGGACCACCAGGCCAAGGGAACTCTCGATCTCACCGAACTGAAGTACCTCGTGCTGGACGAGGCCGACGAGATGCTGAAGATGGGCTTCGCCGAGGATGTCGAGCAGATCCTCGCGCAGACGCCCGAGGACAAGCAGGTCGCCCTGTTCTCAGCCACGATGCCCGCCGCGATCCGCCGGCTGGCGCAGAAGTACCTGCGCGATCCCGAAGAGGTCGCGATCAAGACGAAGACGACCACGAATCAGAACATCACCCAGCGCTACCTCGTGGTCTCGTACGCGCAGAAGGTGGATGCCCTCACCCGCATCCTCGAAGTGGAGAACTTCGACGGGGTCATCGTCTTCGTGCGCACGAAGAACGAGACCGAGACGCTCGCCGAGCGGCTGCGCGCCCGCGGCTATTCCGCGACGGCGATCAGCGGAGACGTGCCGCAGGCGCAGCGGGAGAGGTCGGTGAACCAGCTGAAGGACGGCAAGCTCGACATCCTCGTGGCGACCGACGTCGCCGCCCGCGGGCTGGACGTCGAGCGCATCAGCCACGTGATCAACTTCGACATCCCCACCGACACCGAGTCGTACGTGCACCGCATCGGCCGCACCGGTCGGGCGGGACGCACCGGCGACGCGATCAGCTTCATCACCCCGCGCGAGCGCTACCTTCTCAAGCACATCGAGAAGGCGACGCGCCAGCAGCCGGCGCAGATGACGCTCCCACGACCGAGGACGTCAACACGACCCGCCTGGCCCGCTTCGACGACGCCATCACCGCGGCTCTGGAGGCCACCGGCCGGATCGAGGCGTTCCGCGACATCATCGACCACTACGTGCGACACCATGACGTGCCCGAGTCGGATGTCGCAGCCGCCCTCGCGATCGTCGCTCAGGGCGAGACGCCGCTGCCTGCTGGACCCCGAACACGACCCGCTCACCGCATCCGTCGACGCGGTGAACCGTCCGCCGAAGGAGCGCGGCGCTCGCGCCGAGCGCGAACCGCGCGAGCCGCGACGCGGCCGCGGCGACTACGCCCCCTACCGGATCGAGGTGGGCAGACGGCACCGCGTCGAGCCGCGCCAGATCGTGGGCGCCCTCGCCAACGAAGGCGGCCTGCGCCGCGACGACTTCGGCGCGATCGCGATCAAGCCCGACTTCTCCATCGTCGAGCTGCCGGCGAACCTCGACCCGGCAGTGCTCGAACGACTCCGCGACACCCGGATCTCCGGGCGCCTGATCGAGATCACGCTCGACCGCGGGGCGCCGGGGCGGCGGCGCTCCGCGCCGGGAGACCGCGACGATCGTCCGCCGCGTCGCGATCGCGGGGACCGGCCGCCGCGCAAACCGCGCCACAAGGGCTGAACGGCGCTGCGCGCGTGGACGTCTGGCGATCCTCGCCGGCTCACGCGCGGAACTCCCCCGGACGAGGCTGCACCCAGGCGGGACGGGCGTATCCGACTTCCCCGGGGAACCGCCCGTCCTGATCGTCGAGGGTCAGCTGGTACACCGGCACCGACGCTTCGCTCGGCCGCTGGTAGAACCGATTCGCCGCGAACACGATCTCCCCCGGGTTCGGCACCGGCTCGACCAGTGCCCGGTGACCCCAGCCGTCGAACGTCACGACCTCGCCCGCCACGAGGTCGGCTCCGGCACGCACACGCGCGGCGATGTCATTCAGGATGTGGCACGCCGTCGCCTGGCCGACGCCGAACACGAGCAGCTCGGGATGCCCCAGCCCGAACAGCCCGACGCTGTAGGCGAAGGACGGCGACTCCTCGTCGGGATCGCCGATGACGTACTCGTTGTACGTACCGTACTTGCGGATGATCTGAGCCGTGCGCTGGTCTTCCTGGTCGAGCCACGCCTGCGTCGCGGGATCCATCTCGAATGTCATATCCATTCCCTTCTCGAAGTGGTGGCCACTGTAGAACGTGGTTGCGACATCGACCCATGCATCTCGGAGATGCCCGCGCGGATTCTCGGTGACTGCCGACTTTGAATCGCCTCCCGAGCATGAGACGGTTCTCACCTGATGCGGTTGCAGTGTAGAAGCTCTGTGCTACGCTGGATGAAGTAGCAAGCCTCGACACGCACCAGTTTCCGGCCAAGATCATCACGCTTCAGACGTCGAGGGCACGTCCTCTTGTCGTCGACGTCCGTCTGGAGCTTTCTCGTGTCAGCTGTACCGCAGTCGCCGGGTTCGATGCCCGATCCTGTTTCAGGGTCTGAGTCCGCGTCGGCGCCGGGTGCGGTCCCCGCATCTCCGTCGCACTCCATGGCGATTCCAGAAGAGTCGACGCCCGCCGTCCGGCCGGCGCGGCGAGAGGTGGACCCGGCAGCAGAGGCAGATCGTGCCGCCCGCGACCGGGAGGTGTTCGAAGATGGCCGACTGCCGTCGCCGCGGGGCGTCTGGGGCACCCTTGATGCGATCGTCACCGATCTGGTCGACACCCGCAGGCAGATCGCGATCCTCCAGGCGCGCGAGGCCGGGTTGCTCTCTGATGCGGTGGATGTGGTCATCGAGCGCGAACGCGATCGGTTCCGCCGCGATCTGCCGGTCTCGCACAAGCTCCCGTTGCGGGAGATCTCGGCGGAACTGGGCGCGGCGACGCGTCTGTCGGACCGGTCGGTGCAGACCCGCATGGGAACGGCAGCGCTGCTGGTGGGCAAGTTCCCCGCCACCTATGCCGCGCTGGGTCGTGGCGAGATCGATTGCGCCCACGCATCCACGATCGTCGATGAGGGGGCGTTCATCACCGACCCCGGCAGGCGCGCCGAATATGAGGGGCGGGCGTTGGCCGCCGCCGCCGGCGAGACGCCGTACCGTCTCTCGCAGATCGCGAAGATCCTCGCCGCGCGGATCGATCCGGATGCCGCCGCGCAGCATGTCGAGGAAGCCAGGCAGGATCGTTTCGTGCGGTACGTCGATCTCGGCCACGGGCGTGGGCAGGTCCTGTTCGAAGGCCCTGCAGTTCTCGCCCGCGCCGTGTATGACCGCATCACGAGCCAGGCGTACCAGGTCAAGAAGTGCAGGCGTCGCAACGACGAGCAGCGGCCGGACGAGTCGCTCTCCGGCGCAGATGCCACAGACGTCAACGGCCCGGCGGAGGGCTCGCCCGTCGACGGTGAAGAGCCGTTCACGCTGATCACCGGCCCGAGTGGCGGTGCCGACGGTGACGACGCGGAGGACGATGGCGACCCGCGCACCATGGACCAGCTCCGCGCCGATCTGTTCACCGACATCCTGCTCACCGGCACTCCGACCGGGCACGGTGACGGGCTCGAGCGCATCGACGCGAAGGTGCAGATCACCGTCCCGGCGCTCACCCTGCTGGGGCACGGCAGACAGCCTCCGATCCTGGCCGGGCACGGACCCATCGACCTCGCGACCGCCAAACGACTCGCCGCGAACGCGCCGGGTTGGGATCGGGTGCTCACCCACCCCACCAGTGGGGAACCCGTCGCCGTGGACCGGTACCGACCCTCTGCGGAACTGCGCCGCTTCCTCGACGTGCGTGATGAGCATTGCCGGTTCCCCGGCTCGCACCCGCCCACCCTGGCACTGTGACAACGACCACACCCTCGACGCCGCACTGGGCGGTCCCACCAGCGACGACAATCTCGCCGACGAATGCCGGCCGCACCACGTCGTCAAGCACAACACCCTCTGGCGGGTGGAGCAGATCGGACACGGCAAGCTGCGATGGACCAGCCCGACCGGGCGCGAGTACATCGACATCCCGATCGGCACCGTCACCTTCGTCCCCGAACCGCTCCCCAATGACCCACCGCCGTTCTGAACGGCGAGCTTCCCCGGGGACGTTCAGGACATCAGGCGATCGGTCGGTCAGGCATCCAGCGCGTCCGGCCCCTGCTCGACCAGGACCTTGAACTGCGCCGCGTCGATGATCCGCACGCCCAGCTCTTCGGCCTTGCCCAGCTTCGACCCCGCCCCGGGCCCGGCCGCGACGAAGTCGGTCTTCTTCGAGACGGATGACGCGGCCTTTCCGCCGGCGGCGATGATGGCCTCCTGCGCCCCTTCGCGGCTGTAGCCCTCGAGCGAGCCCGTCGCCACCACCGTGATCCCCTCCAGCACCCCGCCGGCGGACGCCGCACCCGGACCGGGATGACCGGGGATCTGCCACCGAACCCCGCCATCCGTCCACCGCCGCACGATCTCGCGGTGCCAGTCGACCTCGAACCAGTCCAGGAGAGCGTCGGCGATGATCCCGCCCACGCCCTCGACGGCCGCGAGCTCGTCGCGCGAGGCTGCGCGGATGGCATCCAGCGACCCGAACCACTGCGCCAGCGCACGCGCGGCCACCGGACCGACGTGCCGGATGTTCAGTGCGACCAGCAGCCGCCACAGCTCCTTCGTCTTCGCCTTCTCGAGCTCGGCGAGCAGGCTTGGTCGCGGCCGCCGACGGCTTGCGGTCGGTCGTCGCCGGCCTTGCGCTCCTGGGCGGTGGGATTGCGGCGGAACGGAGATCGTCGCTTGACGGAGCCGTCCTCGCCCTCCTTCGGCAGTCCGGTCTCGGCGTCGCGCACGATCACCGAGATCGGCACGAGCTCGTCCAGCGACAGGTCGAACAGCCCCGCCTCGGTGTCGAGCGGGGCGACGGCCGGAGGCTCAGCCTGCGTGAGTGCGGCGGCGGTCACCTCGCCGAGCACCTCGATGTCCAGCGCGCCGCGCGAGCCGATGTGCTCGACGCGACCGCGCACCTGCGCGGGGCACGACCGGGCGTTGGGGCACCGCAGATCGATGTCGCCCTCCTTGGCCGGGCGCAGCGGCGAACCGCACTCCGGGCAGAACTCCGGCATGACGAACGCGCGCTCACTGCCGTCGCGCAAGCTCGACGACGGGACCGAGCACCTCGGGGATGACGTCTCCCGCCTTGCGCAGCACGACCGTGTCGCCGATGAGCACACCCTTGGCCTTGACGACGTCCTGGTTGTGCAGCGTGGCCTGGCGCACCACCGACCCTGCCACGTGCGCGGGCGCCATCACGGCGAACGGCGTCGCCCGGCCGGTGCGGCCGACCGACACGACGATGTCGAGCAGCTTCGTCTGCACTTCCTCCGGCGGGTATTTGTAGGCGATGGCCCACCGCGGCGCGCGGCTGGTCTGTCCGAGCTCGGCGTGCAGCGCGAGCTCATCGACCTTCACGACGATCCCGTCGAGCTCGTGCTCGATGTCGTGCCGATGCTCGCCGTAGTGCGCCACGAACTCGATGACCTCGTCGATCGTGCGGCAGACCCTCGTGTGCGGGCTCGTCGGCAGACCCCACTGCGCGAGCAGTTCGTAGACCTCACTCTGGCTGGCGACGGGTGGGTTCTCCCAAGCGCCGATGCCGTGCACATACAGCGAGAGAGACTCGACCCGCAGCATCCCCGCCTCGTGCTCGAGGCCCTCCTTCTTGTCGAGCTGCTGACGCAGTCCGCCGCTGGCGGCGTTGCGCGGATTGGCGAACGCCGGAAAGCGCCGCGCTGCCGCCGCCCTCGCCTTCTCTTCGTCGAACGGCCTCATCGCGCCGCCGCGAGCCGTCCAGCGTGCCAGGGCGTCGTCGTGGGCGCGGTCGCGGAACACCGCCTGGGCGGCGTTCAGCCGCTCGAACGCCGCCACCGGGATGAAGACCTCACCGCGCACCTCCACGATCGGCGGGTGCCCCGTGCCGGACAGTCGCTGCGGGATGTCGGCCAGGCGCAGCGCGTTCTCCGTGACGATCTCGCCGACCCGTCCGTCGCCGCGGGTCGCTGCCGAGGTGAGCACGCCGTCCTCGTAGCGGAGGCTGATCGCGAGGCCGTCGATCTTCAGCTCGGTCAGCCAGGCCACCTCACGACCGGCCGCCGCCTGCGTCTTCACGGCCCAGTCACGCAGCTCCTCGACCGAGAACACGTTGTCCAGGCTCAGCATCCGCTCTGCGTGCTCGATCGTGTCCAGACCCGTCGCCTCTGCGGCCCCCACCATCTGCGTCGGCGAATCCTGGCCCTGCAGTTCCGGGTACAGCCGCTCGAGCTCGGCGAGCCGACGCATCCATCCGTCGTACGTCGCGTCGTCGACGAGTGAGGTGTCGCGCCCGTAGTACGCGTCCTTAGCCTCGAGGATGCGGGTGGTGAGGTCTTCCGCCTCGGTGCGAGCGTCGTCCCGTGAGATGTTCTGCGCCACGGCTCGAGTCTACGAGCGGCCGCCGACGTTCACGCGTCGACGGGGACGGCCGAGACCGTGCGGTCGATCGTGAACTGCCCGATCACCCGAGTGCCGTCGTAGAGCACCGCCGTCTGCCCCGGTGCGACGCCGTCGAACGGATGCGTCGGTCGCACGGTGAGCACGCCGTCGGCGAGCTCGGCCTGTGCGGGCACCGGGTCGGCGTGCGCGCGGATCTGCACGTCGCAGTCGAATGTCCCCTCGGCCGGCGCGCGACCGGCCCAGCTGAACCGCTCCCCCGCGATCTCGGCGCACGCGAGCGCCTCCTTCGGTCCGACGACGACGGTGTTCGAGACGGGCCGCACCTCGAGCACGAAGCGCGGCTTGCCGTCCGCCGCGGGCACACCGATCTTCAGGCCGCGCCGCTGCCCACCGTGTACGCATGCGCGCCCTCGTGCCCGCCGACCACGGCGCCGGTGCGGTCCACGATCTCGCCCGGCTCGGCGCCGACCTTGTCGGCGAGCCAGCCCCGCGTGTCGCCGTCCGGGATGAAGCAGATGTCGTAGCTGTCGGGCTTGCGCGCGACCGCGAGCCCCCGCCGTTCCGCCTCGGCGCGCACCAGCTCCTTGGACGGGGTGTGCCCGAGCGGGAAGTACGTGTGCGCGAGCTGCTCGGCGGTGAGCACGCCCAGCACGTACGACTGGTCCTTCGCAGCATCCGACGCGCGGTGCAGCTTCCGGCCCTGCGGGCCGTCGACCAGCGAGGCGTAGTGGCCGGTGCAGACGGCGTCGAATCCGAGCTCGAGCGCCCGCTCCAGCAGGGCGGCGAACTTGATGTGCTGGTTGCAGCGCATGCACGGGTTCGGGGTGCGCCCGGCCTGATACTCGGCGATGAAGTCGTCCACGACATCCTGCCGGAACCGCTCGGAGAAGTCCCATACGTAGAACGGGATGCCGAGCACGTCCGAGACGCGGCGCGCGTCTATTGCGTCCTCGATCGTGCAGCAGCCGCGGCTGCCGGTGCGCAGCGTGCCGCCGGCGCGGGAGAGCGCCAGGTGCACGCCGACGACGTCGTGCCCCGCCTCGACCGCGCGTGCCGCGGCGACGGCGGAGTCCACGCCGCCGCTCATCGCCGCCAGAATCCGCATGGGCTCCAGTCTAGGAGCGGCCGCCTGGGCGCGGGCCGGGTTCCGTCCCGCGGTCAGCGCCGGGCCGCTGCCCGTGCGCGCTCCACCGCGTCCGGCAGCACAGCGAGGGCGGCGTCGACGTCCGCCTGCGTCGAGGTGCGACCCAGCGTGAACCGGAGCACCTGGCGGGCCTCGGTATCCGTCCGCCCCATCGCTGTGACGACGTGCGACGGCTCGGGGATGCCGGCCTGGCACGCCGATCCGGTGGATGCGCAGACGCCGGCCTCGTCGAGCAGGAACAGCAGCGTCTCGCCGAGCGCGCCCGGGAACAGGATGTGCGCGTTGCCGGGCAGCCGCTCCTCCGGGTCGCCGAGCAGCGCGGAGCCGTCCACGGCGTCCCGGATGCCGCGGACCAGCCGGTCGCGCAGCGCGGCCAGGCGCACGCCCTCCGCGTCGCGCTCGGCCTCGGCGCGCTCGGCCGCGACCGCGAACGCGGCCGCCCCGGCGATGTCCTGGGTGCCGCTCGCGAGCGCGCGCTGCCGCCGCCGCCGTGCAGCAGCGCCTCGGGTGCGGCGGCCCGCGAGATGACCAGGGCGCCGATCCCGACCGGCCCGCCGAGCTTGTGCGCCGAGACGCTGAGCGCGCACAGGCCGCGCTGTCCGCGCGCATCGCCCCGCCACCGCCGGAACGAGACCGGCAGGTGTCCGAACGCGGCGATCGCGTCCAGATGCAAGCGGCACTCCGGCGCCGGCGGATGCCGCGGCCAGCCCGGCCGCGTCGTTGATCGTGCCGACCTCGTTGTTGGCGACCAGGGCGGTCGCCACCGCCGCGCCGGGCAGCGCCCGCGCGAATGCGTCGACGTCGATCGCGCCCTGCGCATCCAGCCGCACCGGCCGCACCGGGGCGTCCTCGTGCGTGCGCAGCCACTCGACCGCGTCCATCGTGGCGTGGTGCTCGCCGTCCGGCAGGACCACGGTATCCGTTCCCGTCGCCCGCGCCCACCACAGGCCCTTCACCGCGGCGTTGACCGACTCGGTGCCGCCGGAGGTGAACACCACCTCGATCGGATCGCAGTCCAGCACGGCCGCGAGCCGCTCCCGGGATTCCTCCAGCACCCGGCGGGCGCCCTGGCCGTCCCGATGGATCGAGGACGCATTGCCGCGGTGCTGCGCGGCGGCCAGCCACGCATCGCGCGCCTCGGGGCGCAGCGGCGTGGTGGCCGCGTGATCGAGGTAGACCGTCACCGGTCCACTCTGCCACGCCGCGACGCCGGTCAGGCCGCCGGTGCGCCGCGGCCGGCGACCGCGCGCACCCGCAGCGCGCCGATCAGGCCGAGCACGAGGAACGCCATGGCCACCAGCAGCGAGCTTGCGCGTGGCATCCGCGAACCCCGCCGACAGCGCCGCCACGAGCGCGTCGGAGTGCTGCGCACGCAGCTGCGCGATCGTGGCGCCGGCGCTCTGCCGGGTGGCGTTGACGAGCTGATCGATCTTCGGGCCGGTCAGGCCCGCGTCGGATGTCGCCGCCGGGAGCGTGAGGGCCAGCGCGATCGCCAGCGCGGCCCCCGAGACGGCGGTGCCCAGTGCGCTGCCCACCTGCCGGACCGTGCTCTGGGTCGCCGAGCCCTGCCCGGACTGGGCGGGCGGAACGTCGCGCAGCACCGTGCCGGTCAGCTGCGCCGACGCCAGCCCCAGGCCGAGCCCGTAGACGACCAGGGGCGCCGCGATCAGCCAGGCCGCGGCATCCGGTCGCACCACCAGCGCGACCACCAGGATGCCCACCACCTCCAGCGCGAGCCCGAGGATCACGACGCCCGGGGCGCCCAGCCGCGCGGCGAGGTGCCGCGCGAGGGCACCGGACACGAACGCGCCGACCGCCATCGCGGCCAGCACCAGCCCGGCCGTCATCACAGGCAGCCCCATCGCGTTGACCAGGAAGAGCGGCAGCACGAACACCAGCGCGAACTCGCCGACGGCGACCGTTCCGGCGGTGACGTTGCCCCAGGTGAAGGTGGGCAGGCGGAACAGCGTCAGATCCAGCAGCGCCTGCCGGCCCGCGCGTGCCCGCGACCGCTCCCATCCGATGAAGCCGACCAGCGAGACCGCCGCCACCACGATCAGCACCGGCACCGGCGAGATCGCCGCGGTCTGCGGCCAGGTCAGCCCGAACACGGTGAACGACTCCTGCGGTCGCCACCACCCCAGATCGGGGCCCTCGATCACGACGAACACCAGGGACGCGAAGCCGACCGCGCTCAGGACGGCGCCGAGGATGTCGGGGCCGCCGCGATCGCCGGAGTCGGCCGCCGGGGCGCGGGTCTCACGGACGGTGAAGACCGCAGCGACGAACACGATCGCCCCCAGCGGCACGTTCACCAGGAAGATCCACGGCCACGACGCGTACTGGGTCAGCGCCCCGCCAGCCAGCGGGCCGATCGCCGCCGCCCCCGAGATCACCGCCCCCCAGACGCCGAACGCAGCCGCGCGCGACGGCCCGCGGAACGTGGCGTTCACGCTCGAGAGCGTCGTGGGCAGGATGAGCGCGGCCCCGAGCGCCTGCACCGCGCGCGCGGCGATCAGCACCCCCGCGGCCCCGGCAGCACCGGCCCACACGCTGCCGGCGACGAACACTACGATCCCGGCCAGGAAGAGCCGCTTGCGCCCCCATCGGTCCGCGAGCCGACCGGCCGACAGCAGCAGGGCCGCCAGGACCGCGGCGTACAGGCTGCCGACCCACTGGGCGTCGCTGAGGGTGAGGTGCAGATCCCGGACGATGTCGGGCAGGGCGACGCCCACGATCGTCCCGTCCAGGACGATCATCCCGAGCCCGGAGGCCAGCGTGGCAAGGCCCAGCCAGTCCCGCCGCGTCGGGCCCGACTCGACCGCGGTCTCGACCGTGCGTGCGCCGGTCATCGCGAGTGCGCGACCATGGTGAGACTCCCAACCTTCAGCAATACTGAGATGGCTTCAGTGTAGCTGAAGGATGGCGATGTGTCATCCCAGTGTGATGTCGAAGAGCGGCCCAGCCCGTAGGTGACCGCCGCGGCGGCGAAGCCGATGAGCAAGCTGCCGCAGCGCACGGCGCAGCGGCGGCGCGCCGGACAGCAGCCCCACCATCGCACCGGTGCCCAGAAGGGCCAGTCCCACCAGCACCAGCGCCAGCACCACCGCTGCCGGGCCGGTCAGTCCGAAGATCCAGGGCAGCACCGGGATGATCGCGCCCGAGGCGAAGCAGAGGAAGCTCGAGATCGCCGCCCGCCATGCCCCGCCCACGACCTCGCCGATGTCGCCGGTCGAGACCGGGCCGGTGCCCGGCGCGGCCGGCTCCGCGGCGCGGGCGCGGTCCAGCACGCGCTCCGCACGCTCGATCGCGTCCTCCTGGGTCATCCCCCGACTGCGGTACACCAGGGCGAGCTCGTTGGCGTCGAGGTCGAGGTCCGGAAGGACGCCGTCGGCGAATTCCCCCGGCTCGGTGGCCTCCAGCAGCTCGCGCTGCGAGCGCACCGACACGTACTCGCCGGCGCCCATCGAGAGGGCCCCGGCCAGCAGCCCGGCCACCCCGCTGAACAGCACGAAGGACGAGGGGACCCCGGTCGCGCCGATGCCCATCACCAGGGCGAGGTTCGAGACCAGCCCGTCATTGGCGCCGAACACGGCGGCCCGGAACCCGCCGGAGAGCCGCCGCCGCCCGCGGGCGGCGAGGCCCCGCACGACCTCCTGATGCACCTTCTCGTCGGCGGCCATCGCCGGGGTCGCGTGCGGGTCGGTCTCATACGGCGAGCGCCCCTCGGCGTTCTGGGCCAGTGCCAGGACGAAGATCGAGCCGAAGTGCCGGGCCATCCAGCCCAGCAGGACGGTGCGCGCGGACGCACGCGGGAGCGAGGCGGGCTCTGCGCCCAGCAGCTCGAGCCAGTGGGCCTCGTGCCGCCCCTCGGCATCCGCCAGCGCGGTGAGGATCTCGCGCTCCTCGCCGGTACGGCGACCGGCCAGTTCGCGATAGACGCGCGCCTCGGCCCGCTCGTTGACCAGGTACTGCGCCCAGCGTCGGCGATCGCGGCTGCCTGGGCTCGGCGCGGGGCGCGGTCACATCTTCTCCCGGGGTCGACAACCGTTCGAGGCTATCGGCGACGGATGCCGCGCCCGGGCGATTCCGCGGGATTGCCAGCATTTCGGAGCTCCGAACGGGACGCGGCCCGCGGCATCGGGGCCCGGACGGGCGACGGCCCCGCGGCTACGAGTGCACGCGGCCCCGGAGCACCTCGATCCGCTTCTGCAGCTTGCGCGACCGTGGCCTGGGCGACGGCGGGTCCGCCGCAGACCCGCCGCAGTTCGGCATGCACGGCGCCGTGCGGTTCGCCGGACTGGCGGGCGTACAGCCCGACCAGGCTGTTCAGCAGCTGACGCTGCTCCTTCAGGGTGCGGTGCAGCGCCTGCGGCGGCACCGCGTCCCGGGCGTCGGTGGAGCCCTCACGCGCCTCGCGGGTGGCCCGGTGGCGCCCCTGGCGGGCCTGACGCTGCATCAGCAGCTCGTGCACATGCTCGGGTTCGAGCAGACCGGGAAGGCCGAGGAACTCCTCCTCCTCCGGGGTGCCGGGGACGGCGAGCTGGCCGAACTCCTTGCCGTCGTACAGCACCCGGTCGAAGTGCGCGAGCGATCCCAGGGCCTGGTAGCTGAACTCCTCGGTGAGCGCGTCCGAGGCCTTCTCCTCGCGCTCCGCGGCATCCATCAGGTCCTCTTCGGCGTCCCACTCGTCGCCGTCGGACTCGCGGTCCAGCGCGTGGTCGCGCTGTCGCTCCAGCTCGCCGGCCAGCGCGAGCAGCTGCGGCACGTTCGGCAGGAACACGCTGGCCGTCTCGCCGCGACGCCGGGCCCGCACGAACCGGCCGATCGCCTGCGCGAAGAACAGCGGCGTCGAGGCGCTCGTCGCGTACACCCCGACCGCCAGGCGCGGGACATCCACCCCCTCCGAGACCATCCGGACCGCCACCATCCATCGAGCCTCGCTCTGCGCGAACGTCTCGATCCGGGCGGATGCCTCGGCCTCGTCGGAGAGCACCACGGTGGGCGCCTCCCCGGTGATCTCCCTGAGGATCGCCGCGTAGGCGCGGGCGGCGGTCTGATCGGTCGCGATCACCAGCCCCCCGGCATCCGGAACCTGCTCGCGCACCTCGGTCAGTCGGCGGTCAGCGGAGCGGAGCACCGCCGGGATCCAATCGCCCTCCGGGTCGAGCGCGGTGCGCCAGGCCTGCGCAGTGATGTCCTTCGTGTTGTCCTGGCCGAGCTGGGCCTCCATCTCGTCGCCGGCCTTGGTGCGCCACCGCATCTGCCCGGCGTAGACCATGAAGATCACCGGCCGGACGACCCCGTCCAGAAGCGCCCGCCGGTATCCGTAGGAGTAGTCGGTACGCGAGATGCGGATGCCGTGCTCGTTCGGGTGGTATTCGACGAACGGGATCGGCGCGGTGTCGCTGCGGAACGGGGTGCCGGACAGCAGCAGTCGGCGGGTGGCACGTCGGTACGCCTCGCGGAGGGCGTCGCCCCAGCTGAGCGCGTCGCCGCCGTGGTGCACCTCGTCGAGGATCACCAGCGTGCGCTTGTCGAGGATGAGACGCTCGTGGACGGATGCCTTCACCGCCACCTGCGCATAGGTGACGGCCACGCCGTGATAGTGCCGGGCCGGGGCGGCGTGGCGGTTGGAGAATGCGGGATCGAGCCGGATCGATGCCCGGGCCGCGGCATCCGCCCACTGCGTCTTCAGATGCTCGGTCGGGGCGACCACCACGATCCGGTCGACGACATCCCGCCGCACGCCTCGCTGGCCAGACGCAGCGCGAACGTGGTCTTGCCGGCGCCGGGGGTGGCCGCCGCGAGGAAGTCGCGCGGGCCCTTGCCCGGACCGTCCGGGCCGTCCAGCTCGAAGTAGCGGTCCAGCGCCTCGGCCTGCCAGGCGCGCAGGCGCTGGGCCGTGCCCCAGGGCGCGCGCTGCGGGTAGGTCGGTGAAAGGTGTTCGGCGGCGAAGCTGCCCAGAGAGGTCTGCTCCTCCACCCGCACCCCTTCCCGCCGCCGGACGAGATTCCAGCCTAAACCGAGCGTGCGACCCTGCCCGAGATTAGTCTGAATGTCGGTCACGAATCGGAAGGATGCTGATGCCCGCCACCGAGGATCGCCGCACCCCGTATGTCGACAACGCCGGCCCGCACCCCTGGCGCCGGTTCGTCGCCCTGGGCGACTCGTTCACCGAGGGGGTCGGCGATCCCGATCCGACCCAGCCGGGCGCCTTCCGCGGCTGGGCCGACCGGGTCGCCGAGGTGCTCTCGAGCCAGGTCGACGACTTCGCTTACGCGAACCTCGCGGTGCGCGGCAAGCTCATCCGGCAGATCGTGGACGACCAGATCGAGCCCGCGCTCGCGCTGAAGCCGGATCTGATCACCCTGTGCGCAGGCGGCAACGACGTGATCCGGCCGCGGTCCGATCCGGACGCGGTCGCCGCGCTGTTCCGCGACGCCGTGGCCCGGCTGGCCGGGAGCGGCGCGACCCTGGTCGTGTTCACCGGGATCGACACCGAGTTCACCCCGGTGTTCCGCGGCATCCGCGGCAAGGTCGCCATCTACAACGAGAACATCCGGGCGGTGGCCGAGGAGTTCGACTGCGTCGTGGCCGATCAGTGGGCGCTGAAGACCGCGCAGGACCCGCGGTTCTTCGCCGACGATCGGCTTGCACTTCAACGTGCTCGGACACCACGAGGTCGCCCGCATGGTGCTGCGAGCGCTGAACGTGCCGAACGATCTCGCCCCGATGCAAGCCCGACCCGCTGCCGGTGCGCACCTGGCGAGAGGCGCGCACCGAAGACCTGGTGTGGGCGCGCGCGTACCTCGTGCCGTGGGTGCTGCGTCGGCTGCGGCACCAGTCCTCGGGCGACAACATCACCGCCAAGCGGCCCGACCCCCTGCCGGTGCAGGTGGTCGCGCCGGGCGCGGATCCCGGGGCCGGTCGGGGCGAGGAGGCGTAGCTGCTCGTCGCGGAGGATGACAGCGCCGTCGTCGCCGCTCGGCGTCAATGGGTGAGATCAGTCTTCGGCATGCCGTTGCCGCGCACGAGCGTCGCGATATCTCCGAGCGTCTTGAACTCCACCCCATCCGGGCACAGCTGTGCGATCAACTCGTCGATGCGGCTCACGATGCCTCTTCCGTGAGCATCCTGGCCACCAGTGCGATCATGACGTCCTTCTCCTTCGGGTCGCTCATCGCCACCATCAGAGTGATGGCCGCCAGCGCGTTGTTCGAGATGCGGGCTGTGCCCGCGGCATCCGCCAGCGCGCCGTTGTGAGCAAGGAAGTGCACGAACAACGCAGCTGCGCTGCGCTTATTGCCATCGCTGAGGGGGTGGTCCTTCACCACGAGGTAGAGCAGATTCGCCGCCTTCAGCTTGCACGGTCGGGTACAGCTCCAGCCCACCGAAGCCCTGGTAGATCGTGGCGACGACACCGCGCAGCGCATCGCCGCGCTCTACGCCGAACAACGCGTCGTTGGGAAACTCGGCACGGATCGTGTCGATGACCGCGCGTGCGTCGTCGTAGCTGAGCGTCCATGTCGCGGTGGCGCCCGAAGGTGCGGCATCCAGCAGCCCTCGTCGTAGTCGCGAAGCACACGGAGGCTCGGCATGTAGCCCGAGAGCACTTCGGCGACACCCGCGAGGACCGTGTCTGATGATCGTGCGAGCACCCGCACGATAGATCCCACCTGTTCGAGGCGCCGCTCGTTGACCACGACACCGTGGACGACATATTGCTTGAGAACAGTGCTGGCCCACCGCCGGAACATGATCGCACGACCCGAGTTCGCACGGTAGCCGACCGCGAGGATCACGTCGAGGCTGTACAACGTGACCGGCCGGTCCACGCCGGCAATATGCACTTTTTGCATATTGCTCTCCGGCTCGACCTCAGCATCGTGAAAGATGTTGCGGATGTGCCGTGACACGCCCGACTGGTCTACACCGAACAGCTCCTGGATCTGTGCCTGCGAGGCCCACACGGTCTCACGCTCAGGATCCATCGGCAGCGCCAACTCGACACCATCGGCGATGTAGACGACGATCTCCTGCTCGTTCACGGCGTCACCTCCAGGTCGGCGACGATCGCCCACCCGTCGACACAAACGCGGAGGTCGTTCACGATGCGCCGCATCGTCTTGTGCAACTGAGCGCGCTGCGCCTCTTTGGTGGTCGGTGCCATGTTGTCGTTCTCCCGAGCCCGAAGGCGTGCCTCAGTTGCGACTGCGTGTCGATCTCAACGTACCGGTGCGCACAGACACGGCCTGGGTGCCATACCGGACGGAGGAGCACAGCATCACTACCTCGTCGCGTAGAACGCCACCGCCGACGAGGCCGCCACGTTGAGCGAGTCGACGCCGTGCATCATCGGGATCGTCACCCGGCGGTCGAGCAACCGGTCGGTCGCCGGCGTCAGGCCATGGCCCTCGGCGCCGAACACCAGTGCCAGGTCGCCGTGATCCTCGGCGACCAGCTCGTCGAGGGTGATCGAGTCCTCCCCCAGCGACATACCCGCCACGACGTAACCGGCGTCTTTGAGCAGCTGCATGCCGTCGCGCGGCCAGCCGTCGATCCGCGTCCACGGCACCTGGAACACCGTGCCCATCGACACGCGCACAGCTCGCCGATAGAGCGGGTCCGCGCAGCCAGGCGTCACCAGCACGGCGTCGACGCCCATCGCTGCGGCGTTCCTTATTGCACCACCGACGTTCGCGTGGTCGGTGAGATTCTCAAGGACGGCGATTCGTGAATGTGGTCGCCGCCGCGCGCCCGCGAGCACGTTGCGCACCGTCGGCAGGTCGGGCCGGTGCATCGCCGCGAGAACACCCCGGTGCACGGGGTAGCCGGTCACCTGTTCGGCGACGGAAGCGGGCACCACATACACCGGGACATCGGGCAGCGAGCCGAGCAGGGCCGCAGCATCCGGCACCCACTTCTCCTGGACGAGCACCGACCGCGGGCGGTGCCCGGCCTCCAGTGCCCGGGCCAGGACCTTCGCCGACTCGGCCATGTACAGGCCCCCGGCCGGCTCGAGCGCGCGGCGCAAGCGCGACATCCGTCAGATCGCGGTAGTCCGCCAGGCGCGGGTCGTCGGGGTCGCCGATCGGGATGGTGATCACCGTCCCAGGATGCCGCATGGCGGGGCGTAGCCTGGTGCGGTGCGGATGACGGACGCGATCGACGACGCGACGGCGGCGCTGTCGGGGCGCCGGGTGGCGGTCCTGACCGGAGCCGGCGTGTCGACCGACTCCGGCATCCCGGACTATCGCGGCGAGGGGGCGCCGGTGCGCACGCCGATGACCGTGCAGCAGTTCCTCGGTTCGGACCATGCCCGTCGCCGATATTGGGTGGGCAGCCACCTCGGGTGGCGGCGCATGTCGTCCGTGCATCCCAACGCCGGGCACGCGGCACTGGCTTGCGCTCGAGCGGCGCGGGGTGGCGAACGGCGTGATGACCCAGAACGTGGACGGCCTGCATCTGCAGGCCGGCTCCGGGCGGGTCGTCGAGCTGCACGGCACGCTGCGGCGGGTGGTCTGCCTGCATTGCGGGCAGGTGTTCGACCGGCGCGACCTCGCGGCGCGCATCGACGCCGACAACCCGTGGCTGGTGACCTCCGAAGACGCGATCCTGCTGCCGGACGGCGATGTGCGCCCCGATTCGGTCGACGGCTTCCGGCTGCCCGTGTGCACGATCTGCGGGGGATGCTCAAGCCCGAGGTGGTCTTCTTCGGCGAGACCATCCCGCCGACGCGGTTCGCCGCGGCCGAGCGGCTGCTGGCCTCGGCCGAGGCGCTGCTGGTGGCCGGATCCTCGCTCGCGGTCAACTCCGGGATGCGGCTGGTCCAGCGCGCCCAGCGTCGCGACCTGCCGATCGTCATCGTCAACCGGGGACCGACCCGGGCCGACCCGCGTGCCACCGTGCGGATCGAGGCGGGCACCAGCGAGGTGCTCGGTGCGCTGGCCGAGCGGCTCCCCGTTCCCTGATCCCGGCACACAGGGCGCCGGGCGCCCAGCGTCCTGTGATCCGGCGCCCGGTACCCTCGAACAGTGACCTCCCTCATCTTCGTGCGCCACGGCGAGACCGACTGGAACCTGACCGGACGCATCCAGGGCAGCTCCGACATCCCGCTCAACGACACCGGTCGGCGGCAGGCCCGCGAGGCGGCCGCCGATCTGCGCGAGCAGGCTGCACGGGCCGGTGGCGATCGTGGCCAGCGACCTGTCGCGGGCGGGCGAGACGGCCGAGATCATCGCCGGCGAGCTCGGACTCGAGGCGCCGCGGCTGTATCCGCAGCTGCAGGAGCGCGCCTACGGCGAGGCCGAGGGCAAGACCGGCGAAGAGGTCGCGGCTCTGTGGGGTCCGTGGGTGACGGCACGGGTCCCGGGCGCCGAGACGCCCGACGAGATGCGACGCCGCGGACTGGCCGGCGTGCGCCGGGTCGTGCGCGACGTGCGCCGCGCGACGGCCCCGGCCGCGACATCCGTCATCGTCGTCTCGCACGGCGGACTCATCCGCGAACTCGTCCGGCACGCGACCGGCGGCAGCCTGCCCGAGCCCGGCACCTACCTGCCCAACGGCGGCGGCTACTCGATGCTGTACGAACGCGAGCGGCTGCGCCTGGTCGAAGCGGCGCGCAGCGCGGCGTTCGCCCCGGCGACCCGCTGAGTCGGCACCCTCCGCGGCCGCGCCGAGGACGGATGCCTCAGGCCCGCGTGAGCACCGCGCGGGCGTGCCGCAGGCACGGGCTCGTCGACCATCCGCCCCTCGAAGGCGAACACGCCCCGCTGCCCGGATGCCGCGGCCAGCACGGCCCGCGCCCACTCCACCGTCGCGGCGGAAGGCCGATATGCGGCCCGGATCAGCTCGACCTGCCCGGGGTGGATGCAGGCGGTCGCGGCGAATCCGCTGGCCACCGCATCCTCTGCTTCCCGGGTCTGCCCCTTCGCATCGCCGATGTCCAGGTGCACCGCGTCGATCGCGGCCTTGCCGTGCGCCCCCGCGGCCAGCAGCACCCGCGAGCGCGCGTAGCGGGTGACATCGCGGTAGCGGCCGCTCTTCCTGCGGCTGGACGTGCCTCCGAGCGAGGCCACCAGGTCTTCGGCCCCCCACATCAGGGCGACCACGTTCTCGAGCGCCGCGATCTTCTCGGCATGGGCCACTCCGCGCGCGGTCTCGCACAGGGCGATCACCGCGAAACGCGGATCGAGCCGCCCGATCTTCTTGGCCGACTCGCTCTTGGCCACCATCACGGTGCGGTAATCGGTCTGCGCCAGGGTCGACAGATCGGATGCCGTGTGCTCGGTGTCGAGCGGATTGATGCGCACGATCGTGGTGGCGGGGTCCAGCTCCGACTCGATCAGGTGCCCGCGGGCGGCGGCCTTGGCGGCCGGCGCGACCGCATCCTCCAGGTCGAGGATGACCGCATCCGCGCGTGCGGCGGCCTTCGCATAGCGCTCGGGCCGGTCGGCGGGGCAGAACAGCAGAGCAGGTCCCATGGTGAAGCTCATGCGTCCCCCTCGGGCAGACACCACATCAGCGCGACCCGGGTGGCGGTGGCCACCACCTCGCCATCCTGGTTGCGCCCGGTATGGGTCATCGTGACAAGTCCCTGGCCGGGGCGCGAGTTCGACAGGCGCTTCGCGACGATCTCGGTCTCGGCGTACAGCGTGTCGCCGGCGAACAGCGGATGCGGGAAGGCGATGTCGCTCAGCCCGAGCTGGGCGACGAGCGTGCCCTGCGTGATCTGGGTCACCGACATCCCGACGATCGTGGCCAGCGTCCACATCGAGTTCATCAGCGGCTTGCCGAACGGCTGCGTGGCCGAGTACGCGGCGTCCACGTGCAGCGCCTGGGTGTTCATCGTCAGCGCGGAGAAGAGCGTGTTGTCGGCCTGCGTGATGGTGCGGCCGGGGCGGTGCAGATACCTGGCCCCGACCTCGCACTCCTCGTAGTACAGCCCGCGCTGGACGATCTCGCTCATACCGTCACGCTAGCCCGAGCGCGCGGGCGATGACCAGCAGCTGCACCTCGGTGGTGCCCTCGCCGATCTCGAGGATCTTCGAGTCGCGGTAGTGCCGCGCCACCGGGTACTCGTTCATGAACCCGTTGCCGCCGAAGATCTGGGTGGCGTCGCGCGCGTTGTCCATCGCCGCGTCGCTCGCGGTGAGCTTCGCGACGGCGGCCTCGGTCTTGAACGGCTTGCCCGCGTCGCGCAGCCGGGCCGCGTGGTGCCAGGCGAGCCGGGCGGTGTGCACCCGGGCGTGCATCCGCGCGATCATGAACTGGATGGCCTGCCGGGTCGCCAGCTGCTCGCCGAACACCGTGCGCGAGTGCGCATACTCGGTGGCCGCCTGCACGCAGCCCTCGGCCGCCCCGGTGGACAGCGCGGCGATCGCGATGCGCCCCTCGTCCAGGATGTGCAGGAAGTTCGCGAACCCTCGGCCCCGTTCGCCGAGCAGATTGCCCTCGGGCACCCGCGCATCGGTGAACGTGAGCGGGTGCGTGTCGGACGCGCGCCACCCCACCTTGTCGTAGGCCGGCTCGACGGTGAACCCGGGCGTGCCGTTCGGGACGACGATGGTGGAGATCTGCTTGCGACCGTCCTGCTCGCCGGTGACGGCGGTGACGGTGACGAACCGCGTGATGGCCGTGCCCGAGTTCGTGATGAACTGCTTGGCGCCGTTGATCACCCATTCCCCGCCGTCCAGGTGCGCGTTCGTGCGGGTGGCCCCGGCATCCGAGCCGGCCTCCGGCTCGGTCAGGCCGAAGCCGGCCAGCGCACGGGCCGCCAGCAGGTCGGGCAGCAGCTCCTGCTTCTGCGATTCATTCCCGAATCGGAATACGGGCATCGCGCCGAGGCTCACGCCGGCCTCGAGCGTGATCGCCAGCGACTGGTCGACCCGGCCGATGGCTTCGATGGCCAGGCAGAGCGCGAAGTACGTGCCGCCCTGCCCGCCGTACTCCTCCGGGAACGGCAGACCGAACAGCCCCAGTTCGCCCATCTGCGCGACCACGTCCAGCGGCAGCGTATGGGTGCGGTCGGCCTCGTAGGCGATCGGGGCGATGACGTCGTCCGCGAACCCGCGCACCAGGCCGGCCAGCTCGCGCTCGTCGTCGCTGACGTCGTAAGAGGAGTAGGTGTCCATGGTGTCCTTCATTCGGCGTTCATTCGGTGGATTCGGGGGTGACGCGAGCCAGCACCTGGTCGCGGCGCACCTGGTCGCCGGCGGCGGCCGCCAGCGTCACGATGCCGTCGTGCGGGGCGGCCAGCGGATGCTCCATCTTCATCGCCTCGATGGTGATGATCCGGTCGCCGGTGACCACCCGCGCACCGTCGGCGACGTGGACGGCCGCGACGGCGCCGGGCATGGGGGCGCGCAGCTCCGGGTCGGATGCCGCATCCGCCCGCTCGCGCTGGGCGAGGCGACGCTCCATGGCCTGGCGGCGGGTGACGGGCTCGAGCGCGCTGGTGACGCCGTCCGCATGCACCCAGACGATGCCGTCCGGAGCGCATTCCGCCTCGCCTGCTCGGTCGATGCCGCCGGCGCCGGGCGCGGCCCCGGCCGTCGCGGGGCGCAAGCGGGTCACGACGACCTCACCCGCAGCCGTCCGGAACCGGATCGTGGGTGCCGCGGCATCCGCACCCATCCGCCAGCCCGAGCGGGCCCGCCACAGCGCCGAGGCGTGCGGCGGTGCCGGGGATGCGGTGTCCCCGGCGGCTGCGACCCGTGCGGCCGGAGCCAGCGCCGCGGTCGTCGGGGCGGGATCGACGAAGGGCGGCATCCGGTCGATCAGTCCGGTGTCCATGGTCCCGGCCTGCACGGCCGGGTCGGCGATCAGCGTGCGGAGGAAGTCGATGTTGGATTCCACCCCGAACAGCACCGTGTCGGCCAGCGCGGCGTCCAGCTTGCGCGAGGGCGTCGGCGCGGCCGGCTGCGTGGGCGATGACCTTCGCGATCATCGGGTCGTACTCGGCCCCGACGGTGCTGCCGGTCTCGACCGCGGCATCCGTCCGGACGGTGCCCGCAGAGGGCCCGGAGGCCGGCTCCCACCGCAGCACGTCTCCGGTGGCCGGCAGGAACCCGCGGGCCGGGCTCTCGGCGTACACGCGCGCCTCGATGGCATGCCCGGTCGGTGTGATCTCGCCGAGGGTGAGCGGCAGTCCGGCCGCGATGCGCAGCTCTTGCTCGACCAGGTCGATGCCGGTGACCGCTTCGGTGACCGGATGCTCGACCTGAAGGCGGGTGTTCATCTCCATGAAGAAGAACTCGTCGGGGCGGTCGGCCGACACGATGAACTCGACGGTGCCCGCCCCGGTGTAGTCGACGGATGCCGCGGCCGCACAGGCCGCCTCGCCCAGACGGGCGCGCGTGGTGGCATCGATCAGCGGCGACGGCGACTCCTCGATCACCTTCTGATGCCGACGCTGGAGCGTGCATTCGCGCTCGCCGAGGTGGATCACCCGGCCGTGCGCGTCGCCGAGCACCTGCACCTCGATGTGCCGCGGGTGCAGGATGAGGCGCTCGAACAGCAGCGTGTCGTCGCCGAATGCGGCCTTCGCGACCCGGCGCGCCGTGGCCACGGCGTCGGGGATCTGCGCGGCGGAGTGGACCTCCTCCATGCCCTTGCCGCCGCCGCCGGCGGACGGCTTGATGAGCAGGGGGAAGCCCGCCTGTTCAGCGGCGGTCGCGATCTGATCGTCCGTCATGCCGGCGGCGCTGAAGCCCGGCACGATCGGCACCCCGGACGCGCTGACGTGGTCCCGGGCGCGGATCTTGTCGGCCATGACCTCCAGCGCCTGCGGGCCGGGCCCGATGAAGACGATGCCGGCCGCGGCGCATGCGGCACCGAACGCGGCGTTCTCGGAGAGGAAGCCGTAGCCGGGGTGGATCGCCTGGGCCCCGGTGTCGCGGGCGGCGGCGATGATCGCGTCGATGTCCAGGTACGAGCGGGATGCCGCGGCCGGGCCGATGCGCACGGCGACATCGGCCTCGCGCACATGCGGCGCGGCGGCGTCGGCGTCGCTGTAGACGGCGACCGAGCGGATGCCGAGGGTCCGCAGGGTGCGGATGACCCGGCGTGCGATCTCGCCGCGGTTGGCGACCAGGACGGTGTCGAACACTTCGTCTCGCTTCGCTCGCTCAATGACCGGCACGGGTCACATCCGGAAGACGCCGAAGCGCGGGTCGGGCAGGGGCGAACGGGCGACGACATCGAGTGCGAGGCCGAGCAGGTCGCGGGTGTCGACCGGGTCGATCACGCCGTCGTCCCACAGACGTGCGGTGGCGTAGTAGGGATTCCCCTGCTCCTCGTACTGCGCACGGATCGGCGCCTCGAACGCGGTCTGGTCCGCGGCATCCCACTCCTGCCCGCGCGCCTCGTACTGGTCGCGCTTGACGGTGGACAGCACGGAGGCGGCCTGCGGGCCGCCCATCACCGAGATGCGGCTCGCCGGCCAGGTCCAGAGGAACCGCGGCGAGTACGCCCGGCCGCACATCGAGTAGTTGCCGGCGCCGAACGATCCGCCGATCACGACGGTGAGCTTGGGCACCCGCGTGGTGGCAACGGCGGTGACCATCTTGGCGCCGTCCTTCGCGATGCCGCCGGCCTCGGCATCCCGCCCCACCATGAACCCCGAGATGTTCTGCAGGAACAGCAGCGGGATGCCGCGCTGGTCGCACAGCTCGATGAAGTGGGCGCCCTTCTGCGCCGACTCGCCGAACAGCACGCCGTTGTTGGCCACGATGCCGACCGGATGGCCGTGGATGCGGGCGAATCCCGTGACCAGCGTGGTGCCGTACTCCTTCTTGAACTCGTGCAGCTCGCTGGCATCCACCAGGCGGGCGATCACCTCGCGCACGTCGTAGGGCTGGTTCACATCCACCGGCACCACGCCGTACAGCTCGCCCGGGTCGGCGGCCGGCGGCTCGGCCGCCAGCACCTCCCAGGCCGGCTCGGCGGGCGGCGGCAGCGTCGCGACGATGTCGCGCACGATCTCGAGGGCGTGTTCGTCGTCCTCGGCGAGGTGGTCGACCACCCCGGAGCGGCGCGCGTGCAGCTCTCCCCCGCCGAGCTCCTCGGCGGTGACGATCTCGCCGATCGCGGCCTTCACCAGCGGCGGCCCTCCGAGGAAGATGGTGCCCTGATTGCGCACGATGACCGTCTCGTCGCTCATCGCCGGCACGTAGGCGCCGCCGGCCGTGCACGATCCGAGCACGGCGGCGATCTGCGGGATGCGCGCGGCCGACAGACGCGCCTGATTGTAGAAGATGCGGCCGAAGTGGTCGCGGTCCGGGAACACCTCATCCTGCATCGGCAGGAATGCGCCCCCGGAGTCGACGAGGTAGATGCACGGCAGCCGGTTCTGAAGCGCCACCTCCTGCGCGCGCAGGTGCTTCTTCACCGTCATCGGGTAGTAGGTGCCGCCCTTGACTGTGGCGTCGTTGCACACAACCATGACCTGACGGCCGTGGACCAGGCCGATCCCGGCGATGACGCCGGCGGCCGGAGCCTGACCGTCGTAGAGACCGTCGGCGGCCAGCGGCGCCAGCTCGAGGAACGGGCTTCCCTCGTCCAGCAGCCGGTCCACCCGGTCTCGGGCAGCGCTTGCCGCGGGCGACGTGCCGCTCCCGCGAGCGCTCCGACCCGCCGACCGCGGCGACGGCGAGTCGCTCGCGCAGGGTCTGCGCCAGCTGCTGCTGGGCGACGCGGTTGCGCTCGAATACCTCGTCATGCGCCGGTGCGGTGCCGATCGCGGGTGCCCGACCGCTCATCTCATCTCCATCGACTGTCACGTCCTGTTAATGTGGACTAACTGAGTTTCAATGTTAGCGAGGACTAACCGAAATGGCAACGGCATCCACCGACCGCGCGCGCGCCAAGTCGCGCCGCCGTGCCGAGCTGATCGCCGCAGCGGCCCGGCTGTTCGCCGAGCGCGGCTTCACCGGGGTGAGCCTCGAGGACATCGGCACCGCCGTGGGCATCAGCGGGCCCGCCGTCTACCGCCACTTCGCCAGCAAGCAGGCGCTGCTGGCCGCCATCCTGGTGGGGGTCAGCGAGCACCTGCGCGACGGCGGAGCCGCGGTCCTGGCCGCCGAATCGGATGCCGCGGCCCGCCGGGACGCGCTGATCCGATTCCACGTCGACTTCGCGCTCACCGACGCCGACGTCATCCGCGTGCAGGACCGCGATCTGTCCTCGCTTCCCGACGCCGACCGGCACCGGGTGCGCCGACTGCAGCGCGAGTACGTCGAGGTGTGGGTGGGCGTGCTGCGTACGCTCGAGCCCGGTCGCACGGACGCCGAGCTGCGGGTGCGCGCGCACGCCGTGTTCGGCCTGATCAACTCCACGCCGCACAGCGTGCGCGCACTGCGCTCCGCGCCGTCCGACGACGACGTCCGGACGATCCTCGAGCAGCTGGCCCGGGCGGCGCTGGCCGCCTGAACGCCCGCTCTGGTCCGGGCTCAGCGCATCAGCATCGCGCGGCCCGGCTCGACCAGGATGCTCCCGACGTCGGCGAGGAACCGCGATCCCTCGGCGCCGTCCACCAGCCGGTGGTCGAACGACAGGCTGAGGGTCATGACCTCGCGCAGGGCGATCCCGCCCTCGTGCTCCCAGGGGCGGCGCTGCACCGAGCCGAGGCCGAGGATTCCGGCTTCGCCCGGGTTGAGGATGGGAGTGCCCGCCTCGATTCCGAACACGCCGAAGTTCGTGATCGAGAACGTGCCGCCGGTCATCGCCGACGGCGGCGTCTTCCCGGAGCGCGCCGTCTGCGCGAGCTCGGTGATCGCGTCCGCGAGCTCGACCAGCGTCAGGGCGTCGGCATCCGGGATGACCGGCACGATGAGCCCCCGGTCGGTGGCGGCGGCGATGCCGAGGTTCACATAGTGGTGCTCGACGATCTCGCCGGCAGCAGCATCCCACTTCGCGTTCAGGCTCGGGTTGCGCCCGAGCGCAAGGCACACTGCCTTGGCCGCGATCGCCATCACGCCGATCCGGTGGTCGGCCAGCGCGCGGTCGGACTTCAGCGAGGCGACCAGTTGCATCGTGGCGGTGACGTCGACGGTGTGGAACGTCGATACGTGCGGTGCGGTGAACGCGCTGGCGACCATCGCCTCGGCCGTGGCCTTGCGCACGCCGCGGATGGGCCGGCGGGTGGTGCGATCGCCGTCCTGAGCGGCGCGGGCGGATGCCGCATCCGCCGCCTGCGCGCGTTCCCGACCGGCCTCGGCCGCCGCGGTCGCGTCGGCGACACCGACCCGGGCCGCGTACGCCTCGACGTCGGAGCGCGTGATCAGCCCGGCCTGTCCGCTGCCCGACACGAGCGCGAGATCGACGCCCAGATCCTTCGCGAGCTTGCGCACCGGCGGTGTGGACCGCGGGCGCTCCATCGGGCGCTCCGGCGGCTGCTCCACGATCGCGTCGTGCGGCGCGGCCTCCAGCACGGCGGTGTCGGGGCCGCGTGCGTCGTCGGCACGGGCGACCCGCGTCCGCCGCTGCGGACGGGCCGAGCGCCGGGGTGCGGCGCCGTAGCCGACGAGGTTGGGGGTGGCCTTCTCGGTCTCCTCCTCTCCTTCGGCGGTCGCCTCGGAAGCCGCAACCGCAGCATCCGCCGCATCCTGCCCGCCGAACGTGATGAGCACCTCGCCGACCTCGACCACGTCGCCGGCGGCGTGGTGCAGCTTCTGCACGGTGCCGGCGAACGGACTGGGCAGTTCGATGACGGCCTTGGCGGTCTCGACCTCGGCGATGTTCTGGTTCAAGGCGACCTCGTCGCCCTCGGCGATCAGCCACGACACCAGTTCGGCGTCGGGAAGCCCCTCGCCGAGGTCGGGAAGTCGGAAGTCCTGGCCCATCACAGCGCTCCCCCTTCCGCGGCCGCTTCGCGGCCGGGGCCGACGCCCGTCACAGTTCCACCCCGGTCAGGCTGTTCGGGCGGTCCAGCACCCGGTCGACGGCATCGAGGATCCGGTCGAGGTCGGGCACGTGGTGCTTCTCCAGCTTGGCCGGCGGGTACGGGATGTCCCATCCCGTCACCCGGACCGGCGGCGTCTCGAGGTGGTAGAAGCAGCGTTCGGTGACGCTGGCGATGAGCTCGGCGCCCATCCCCGCCTCGCGGGCGGCCTCGTGCGTGACCACGAGCCGCCCGGTCTTGCGCACCGAGGCGGTCACGGTCTTGTAGTCCACCGGAGACAGCGAGCGCAGATCGATCACCTCGATCGAGATGCCCTCGTCCTCGGCGGCGGTGGCGGCATCCATCGCCGTGGACACCTGCGCGCCGTACGTGAGCAGCGTCACGTCGTCGCCGGGGCGCGCCACCCGGGCGAGTCCCATCGGCGGCGCATCGGCGATGTCACCGTCCAGGTCGACCTCGCCCTTGGCGTGGTAGAGGCGCTTCGGCTCGAAGAAGACCACCGGGTCGTCGCAGGCGATGGCCTGGCGCAGCACCGTGTACGCGTCCTGCGGGTTCGAGACGGCGACCACCCGCAGTCCCGCCGTGTGCACGAAGTACGCCTCGGGCGACTCGGAGTGATGCTCGGCGGCGCCCACGCCGCCCGCCCACGGGATGCGGATCGTGATGGGCATCTTCACCGTGCCCTGCGAGCGGTAGTGCAGCTTCGCCACATTCGAGACGATCTGGTCGAACGCCGGGTAGACGAAGCCGTCGAACTGGATCTCGACCACCGGCCGGTACCCGCGGTAGGCCAGGCCCACGGCGGTGCCCATGATCCCGGACTCGGCCAGCGGCGTGTCGACGATGCGCTGCGCGCCGAACTCGGACTGCAACCCGTCGGTGATGCGGAACACGCCGCCGAGCTTGCCGATGTCCTCCCCCATGATGAGGACCTTGTCGTCGTCGCGCATCGCGCGGCGCAAGCCCTTCATTCAGGGCCTTCCCCATGGTGAGCTCGGTCATCGTCCGGCCTCCTGCCCGGCATCCGCGAACCCGTCGAGGTAGGCCGAGAACCACGTGCGCTCCTCGTCGAGGCCGGCATGCGGCTCGGCGTACACGTCGTCGAGGATGCTGAGGGCCGGTGCCGTCGTCATGGCCAGGCACGTGCTGCGCACGGCGGCGGCCGTCTCGTCGGAGGCCGCGGCAACCTCGGCCTCGAACGCCTCGTCGAACGCGCCCTGGGTGCGCAGGTAGGCCTCGACCCGGGCGAGCGGGTCGCGGGCGCGCCAGCGCTCCAGCTCGTCCTTGTCGCGGTACCGTGTGGGGTCGTCGCTGGTGGTGTGCGGGCCCATCCGGTAGGTGACCGCCTCGATGAAGGCCGGACCCTTGCCGCTGCGGGCGTGCTCCAGCGCCCACCGCATCGCGGCGTACACCGCCAGCACGTCGTTGCCGTCCACCCGCATGCTCGGGATGCCGAAGCCCGGCGCACGCCCGGCGATCGGCGCCTGCGCCTGCACGCCGACCGGCTCGCTGATCGCGTACTGGTTGTTCGTGCACACGAACACCACCGGTGAGCCGTACGAGGCGGCGAACACGAGCGCCTCGCTCACGTCGCCCTGGCTGGTGGCGCCGTCGCCGAACCAGGTCGCGACGACCTGGTCGGTTCCGTCGCGCTGGATGCCCATGGCGTAGCCGACCGCGTGCAGGGTCTGCGCGCCGATGATGATCTGCGGAATCGCGGCGCCGATCTCGTGCGGGTCGTAGCTGGAGTGGGCCTCGCCGCGCCAGGCGCGGACGTACCCCTCCGGCCCCGCACCCCGGGCGTAGGTCACGCCGGTCTCGCGGTAGCTGGGGAAGGCGAAGTCGTCGTCGCGCAGTGCGCGTGCGCTGCCGATCTGGGTGGCCTCCTGGCCCTGGCAGGGCGCCCACAGGCCCACCTGCCCCTGGCGCTGCAGGGCCATTCCCTCGGCGTCGATGCGCCGCAGGATCACCATGTCGCGGTAGAGCGCCCGCAGCGCGGCGGCGTCCACGTCGCGGACCCAGGGGTCCAGGTCGGCGTTGGGGATCCGCTCCCCGCCGGCGGTCAGCAGGCGCGCGACATCGTCGATGTCCGTCTCGAGGTCGGCGGCCGGGGTCAGGGTGTGCACCATCGTCATCCCTCCTTCTCGCGGGTCCCTCGTGGGGCGTTCCGCGTGATGAGCCCGGCGTCTTCGCCGGATGCTCTGAGGCTACGTCGATCTTGCACCTAGCTCAAGCATCCCAAAAGACACTGAGCATGTTGCGCAGATTTCCCCACCTGGGGCGTGCTAGTGTTTCGCACTATGGCCCACCTGGACAGCGTCGATCTGGAGCTCCTGGCGACTCTCTCGCACGAACCCCGCGCGACGGTGGTCGCCCTGGCCGACAAGCTCGGGATGAGCCGGAACACGGTGCAGGCCCGGATGGCGCGGCTGGACAAGTCCGGCGTCTTCCTCTCCTACGAGCGCGCGATCTCCTCGAGCGCGCTGGGCTTCCCGATCGAGGCGTTCATCAGCGTCACCGTCCGCCAGGCCGACCTGCCGTACATCACCGGCGAGCTGCACCGGATCCCCGAGGTGCTGCAGGCGCACGGGCTGAGCGGCCAGATCGACCTGCTCGTGCGGGTGGCCTGCCGCGACACGCAGCATCTGTTCGACACGGATGCCCGCATCCTCGCGATCGAGGGCGTCGAGCGCACCGAGACGTCGCTGGTGATGGGCGAGGTCATCGGCTACCGGGTGCGGCCCCTGATGGAGATGGCGCGCGAGACCGCCTGATCCGCTACCCGACGAATCGGCGGATCGCCGCGGCGGCCGGCTTGCGGCGTCTCGTAGTGGATGAGGTGGCCGACCTCGGGGATCTCGACGAGCTCGGCATCCGGGAAGATCTCCGCCAGTTCGCGCTCCTTCTCGATCGGCGTGATGTCGTCCCGCTGGGCGGCGATCAGCAGCGTGGGCTGCGCGATCCGCGCCGCCGACTCGCGCACATCGTGCGAGACGCTGGTCACGAACGCCTCGCGCAAGCACGTCCCGGTCGGCGAAGCGCGAGAAGTAGGTGTCGTGCTGGCCGTGCACGAAGCGTCGCAGGTCCGGGTCGCGGGTCTTGACCATGGCGATGCTCATCACCCGCACGATCAGTCGGTTGCGCGAGCGCATCGCCGATCCGGGCGGGCAGCTTCGCCCCCATCCAGTAGTAGAAGACCGCCAGTCGGGTCAGGATGCCGCGCGGACCGGCCAGTGCGGGCGCGCCGATCGGATTGATCAGGATGAGGCGCGGGGTCGGCAGCCCGGCCGCGACGGCGGCGGCGGCCACGATCGAGCCGAAGCTGTGCCCGAGCACCACCGCGCCCGGCGCGACCTGCGCGGCGAACGCCGTGAGCCAGTCGACGTAGGCGGCCAGGTCGTGCGCGCGACCCGGCAGCGGCGGAGTCTCGCCGAAGCCGGGCAGATCCGGCGAGACGATGCGGACGTCGGGCAGCTGGGCGACGATCGGCTCGAGCCCGTGATGCTCGCCGCGGAATCCGTGCACGGCCAGGATCGTCACGGCGGCGTCATCCGGTCCGTACACCCAGTAGGCGGTGGTCGATCCGGCGACCGCCGCCTCCTGCCGGCGCACCGGGATGACCGCCAGCTGCGCGGCGTACGGGCTGTCCACACTCACCCGTCGAGTCTACGGACGATGCCGCGCGTCGCGATCACGGATGTCGGCGGGTGCGCATACCGTGAACGGCATGGACATGCTGCCGCTCTTCGACTCGCCGGAATGGTCCCGTCGGGTGGGCGTCTTCGACCTGGAGACGACCGGCATCGACGTCGCCTGCTCCCGCGTGGTCACCGCGCATGTGGGGGTGCTGGACGACACCGGCGCCGTACGGGGCGCGCAGGACTGGCTGGCCGACCCCGGCATCGAGATCCCGGATGCCGCGACCGCCGTGCACGGGGTGAGCACCGCCCACGCCCGGGCGCACGGGCGCCCCGCCGGCGAGGTGGTGGCCGAGATCACCGCGGCGCTGCGCGGGCTGTTCGCGGCGGGGATCCCGGTGGTGGCCTACAACGCGCCGTACGACTTCTCGCTGCTCAAGCACGAGGCGATCCGGCACGGCGTCGCCCCGATCGCCGACCCGTCCCCGGTGATCGACCCGCTCGTGCTCGACAAGGCGGTGGACCGCTATCGACGCGGCAAGCGGACCCTTGCCGCGGTCGCCGAGCACTATGCGGTCCGACTGGACGACGCCCACGCCGCTGCAGCAGACGCCGTCGCGGCCGGACGGGTCGCACTGGCCCTGGCCGAGCGCTTCGGCACCGAGCTGCCGACATCCGCCGGCGAGCTGCACACCCGCCAGATCGGCTGGGCGCGCGACCAGGCCGACAGCCTCACCGACTACTTCGTGCGGATCGGCCGGATCGACCCCGCCGACCCGGTGGACGGCAGCTGGCCCATCCGCTGACCCGACCGCACGGCAGGTCTCCGGGGTGACACCCCGGAACGACGAAGACCCCGCTGTGCGCGGGGTCTTCGCAGGGAGAACGACTACTTGCCGCCGCCGAAGCCCTTGAAGCGCTGGTTGAACTTCTCGACGCGGCCGGCCGAGTCCATGATGCGCTGCTTGCCCGTGTAGAACGGGTGCGACGCGGACGAGATCTCGACGTCGATGACGGGGTACTCGACGCCGTCGAGCTCGATGGTCTTGTCGCTGCCCACGGTCGAACGGGTCAGGAAGGTCTCGCCCGAGCCGAGGTCGCGGAACACGACGGCGTGGTAGTCGGGGTGGATGTCAGTCTTCATTGGGTTTCCTTGCGAGTGCGGAAGGGAAATCTGCGGTGCCGTGGCACCTGCCGTGGCGCCGACCGGGGCGCCAAGGATCGATTCTATCAGTCGTCGGCGTGATCCTGCGACGCCGCCCGCGCGGCATACCGGCCGTCCGCGACGGTGAGCACGATCGGCATGCCGAACGTGCTGCTCAGGTTCTCGGCGGTCAGGGTCTGCTCCAGCGGGCCCGCGGCGATCACGGCGCCGTCCCGGAGCAGCAGCACGTGCGTGAATCCGACCGGGATCTCCTCGACGTGGTGGGTGACCATGACCATCGCCGGCGTGGTCGGCGCCTGCGCATAGCCGCCCAGCAGCTCGCAGCTCCTCGCGTGCGCCGAGATCGAGGCTCGCGCTCGGCTCGTCCAGGAGCAGCGCTCGGGGTCGGTCATCACCGCCCGGGCGATCTGCACCCGCTTCTGCTCCCCCTCCGACAGCGTCCCGAACGTGCGGTCGGCGAGGTGGTCGAGCCGCCACTCGGCGAGCACCCGCAGCGCGCGGCGCTCGTCGATGTCCTCGTACGCCTCGTTCCAGCGGCCGAGCACCGAGTACGCCGCCGTCATCACGACGTTCAGCACGGTCTCCTCCGGCGGCACCCGGCGGGCCATCGCCGAGGACGCGAAACCGATCCGCGGGCGCAGCTCGAACACGTCGGTGCGGCCCAGGCGCTCGTCCAGGACCGTGACCGCGCCGCTGGTGGGATCGCAGCGTGGCCGCCAGCTGCAGGATGGTGGTCTTGCCTGCGCCGTTGGCGCCGAGCACGACCCAGCGCTGGTTGTCATGCACCGACCAGTCGACGCGATCGACGATGTTCCGGGCGTTCCTGCGGACGATGACGTCGGAGAACTCGAGGACCTGGGCCATGGCACCAGCCTAACGGCCGGAGCCGGTCACCTCCGCGTACAGCGCCGCGGTCTGGGCGGCGATCGTGTCCCAGCCGAAGTCCCGTGCGGCGCGCTCGCGTCCGGCGGCGCCGTAGGCGGCGGCGCGCTCCGGATCCCGGACGACCTCGGTCAGCACGGCCGCCATGTCGGCGGCGAACTGCTCCGGATCGTTCGGCGTCCCGGTGCCGTCATCGGACTGGTCGATCGGCACCAGGCGTCCGGTGACCCCGTCGATGACGACCTCGGGGATGCCGCCCGTCGCGGTGCCGACGACGGCGGCACCGCAGGCCATCGCCTCGAGATTCACGATCCCCAGCGGCTCGTACACCGACGGGCACACGAACACGGTCGCCGCCGTCAGCACGGTGCACAGCTCGTGCCGACTCAGCATCCGGTCGATCCAGATCACCCCGTCGCGGGTGTCCTGCAGCTCGTGCACCAGCTCGGTGACCTCGGCCATCATCTGGGGAGTGTCCGGGGCGCCGGCGCACAGCACGACCTGCACGTCGGGCGGCAGCATCCGCACGGCCCGCAGCAGGTGCGGCAGTCCCTTCTGCCGGGTGATGCGGCCGACGAACACGACCGACGGGCGCGCGGCGTCGACTCCGAGTGCGGCCAGCAGCTCCGGATCGACGGTGGGATGCCACTCGTCCACGTCGATGCCGTTGTAGATCACGCGCACGGCCCGGGGGTCCAGGGACGGGTAGCTGCGCAGGATGTCGGAGCGCATGCCGTCGCTGACGGCGACGATCGCGGCGGCGGACTCGTAGGCGGTGCGCTCGACGAAGCTCGAGACGGCGTACCCGCCGCCCAGCTGCTCGCTCTTCCACGGGCGCAGCGGCTCGAGGCTGTGCGCGGTGATGATGTGCGGGATGCCGTGCAGCAGCGAGGCGATGTGCCCGGCGAAGTTCGCGTACCAGGTGTGCGAATGCACGAGATCGGCCCCGGCGACGTCCGGGATGATCTCCAGGTCGATGCCCAGCGTCTGGATCGCCGCGTTCGCCTCCCGCAGTGTGTCCGGCACCGGATACGACGTCGTGCCCTCCTCGTCACGGGAGGCGCCGAACGCCCGCACCCGCACCTGTGCCGGCTCTTCGCCGTCCCGGGCCCGCAGTGCCTTCACGAGCTTGCGCGACGTGCACGCCCGCCCCGCCGTAGATCTCCGGCGGGTACTCCTTCGTGACGATGTCGACGCGCATGTCACGAACGCTAGTACAGGCGCGCACCCGGGCATAGTGTGGTGGCATGCCCGCGGCACCCAAGGTCTTCGGAATCATCCTCGCCGGCGGCGAGGGCAAGCGACTCATGCCGCTGACGGCCGATCGGGCCAAGCCCGCGGTGCCGTTCGGCGGGCAGTACCGACTCATCGACTTCGCGATCTCGAACCTCATCAACTCGGGCCTGAGACAGATCGTGGTGCTCACCCAGTACAAGTCGCACAGCCTCGACCGGCACGTGTCGCAGACGTGGCGGATGTCGGCGCTGCTGGACTCGTACGTCGCCTCGGTCCCCGCCCAGCAGCGGCTCGGCAAGCGCTGGTTCTCGGGGTCCGCCGACGCGATCCTGCAGAGTCTGAACCTGATCACCGACGAGCAGCCCGACATCGTCATCGTCATCGGGGCCGACCACGTGTACCGGATGGACTTCCAGCAGATGCTGGACGCGCACATCGCCTCCGGCGCCCGCGCGACGGTCGCCGGCATCCGTCAGCCGATCTCGCTGGCCGACCAGTTCGGCGTGATCGACGTCGACCCGGACAATCCCGACCGCATCCGCCGGTTCCTGGAGAAGCCGCAGAACCCGGACGGCCTGCCCGACGCGCCGCACGAGGTGATCGCGTCGATGGGCAACTACATCTTCGACACCGAGGCGCTGATCGAGGCCGTCACCACCGACGGCGAGGAGCCCACCAGCAACCACGACATGGGCGGCGACATCGTGCCGTACTTCGTGGACCGCGGCGAGGCCGGCGTCTACGACATGAAGCTCAACGAGGTCCCCGGCTCGACCGCACGCGACCGGTCGTACTGGCGGGATGTGGGGACGATCGACTCGTTCTTCGACGCGCACATGGACCTGATCTCCACCCTTCCGGTGTTCAACCTCTACAACACGGACTGGCCGATCCACTCGCAGACGGTGAACTCGCCGCCGGCGAAGTTCGTCCGCGACTCGGTCGGCCGGATCGGCAACGCGATCGACTCGATCGTCTCGCTCGGCTCGGTGCTGTCCGGCACCCACCTGGAGCGCAAGCGTCGTCGGTCCGTGGACGCTCGCCGCCGGCGGTTCGACCATCACCGATGCGGTGCTGTTCGACCATGTGCGGGTGGGGCAGGGCGCGCGCGTGCATCGCGCGATCCTGGACAAGAACGTGGTGCTGGCCGACGGCGCCACCGTGGGGGTGGACCGCGAACGCGACCTGTCGCGGGGCTTCACCGTCACCGACTCGGGCATCACCATCGTCGGCAAGGGCGTGCACGTCGACCTCTGACCGCGCCGGTACTGTGGACGGGTGCCCGCGCGTCTGCTCGTCGTCCTCGATGCCGATTCCACGCTCATCCGCAACGAGGTGATCGAACTCATCGCCGACGAGGCCGGCCGCGGCCGGGAGGTCGCGGCCGCGACGGAGGCCGCGATGCGCGGCGAGGTCGACTTCGCCGCGAGCCTGCGCTCGCGCGTCGAGGCGCTGCGCGGGTGCCGGTGTCGGCGTTCACGCGGGTGCTGGCGCGGATCGAGCCGACGCCCGGCGTGCGCGAGCTGATCTCCGCCGTGCATGAGCGCGGTGGGGTCGTCGGGGTCGTCTCGGGCGGTTTCCACGAGATCCTCGACACCGTCGCGCCGCGGCTCGGCGTCGACGTCTGGCGGGCGAACCGGCTCGAGGTGGACGCGGGCGCGCTGACCGGGCGGGTCGACGGCCGGATCGTGGATGCCGACGGCAAGGCCGCGGCGCTGCGGGAGTGGGCGACCGCTCACGATGTCGCCCCCGCCCGCACGATCGCCATCGGCGACGGCGCGAACGACCTGCGGATGATGGCGGCGGCCGGGCTGGGCATCGCCTTCAACGCGAAGCCCGCAGTGCGGGCGCAGGCCGACCTCGTGGTCGGTCCCGTCGACCTGCGCGAGGTCATCCCGCTGCTGCCGTGAAGCCGACCTCGGCTCGTGGGCGCGCTGCTGATGGGCGACTCACTCCGGACGGGTTCGCGATCCGAGGCGTGCCGGCGCGATGAATGCCGGTCAGTGGCCCATGCCCAGTCCGCCGTCGACCGGGATCACGGCGCCGGAGATGTACGCGGCGTCCTCCGACGCCAGCCAGGTCACGACGCCGGCGACCTCGTCCGCGCTGGCGTACCGTCCGGCGGGGATCGCCTTCTTGTACTCGGCCTTCTTCTCCTCGGGCAGCTCGGCCGTCATCTCGGTCTCGATGAAGCCGGGGGCCACGACGTTGGCGGTGATGCCGCGGGCGCCCAGCTCGCGGGTGAGCGACCGGGCGAACCCGACCAGCCCGGCCTTCGAACTGGCGTAGTTGATCTGACCGGCCGAGCCGTACAGGCCGACCACCGACGAGATGAGGATGACGCGACCCCAGCGGGCCTTCAGCATCCCCTTCGATGCCCGCTTGACCACGCGGAACGTGCCGCCCAGGTTGGTGTCCACGACACTGTCGAAGTCGTCCTCGGTCATGCGCAGCAGAAGGGTGTCCTTGGTGATGCCGGCGTTGGCCACGACCACGGCCACGGGCCCGAGCTGCTGCTCGACCTCGCTGAACGCGGCGTCGACGGACGCGGCGTCCGTGACGTCCGCACGCACCGTCAGCGTGCCCTCGGGGCCCTGGCCGGAACGGGCGGTCACGGCCACCGGGTATCCGGCGGCCACGAAGCGCTCGGCGATGGCGCGGCCGATGCCGCGATTCCCGCCGGTGACGAGGACGACGCGGTCTGCGGACATGAGGCACTCCCGGGGTTCTCGGTCGGATGCTCGCACCAGCCTAGTGGCGACCGTTCCGCACACTCGGCGTAGGCTGGGAGCACCGTGAAGACCTCCTCGCATCCGCAGTCGGCGACCTCTCTGCCGCGTCCCCCGCGCGACGAGCTCGGCGCGCGCTCGCAGCGCTATCTGATCACCATGGGCGTGCGCGTGGTCTGCTTCCTGCTGATGGTGTTCGTGCAGCCGTTCGGCTGGTACACGTGGGTGTTCGGCGTCGGCGCCGTCTTCCTCCCCTACATCGCCGTGGTGCTGGCCAACGTCGGCCAGGACAGCAAGACCACTGATGCGGTGACCCCCGAACGCGCCCTCGATGCCAAGCCCGACACCGAGCCGGCAGAGCCGGTGATCCGCGTGCGGGAGACCCCCGCCGTCACGTCCTCGACGCCCGACGCGGCCGGGCAGGACGCGGCCGGGCAGGACGCGGCCGGGCAGGACGCGGCCGGGCAGGACGAGACCGGGCAGGACGAGACCGACCAGGAGACGGCCGAACAGCGGCGCACGCCGGACGAGCGGTCATGAGCGATCGCGTGCCGCCTCGCGAGGCGGCCGATGCCGACGTGCGCGCAGTCGACGTGCGCGCAGTCGACGTGCGCGCAGTCGACGTGCGCGCAGTCGAGGTGTGCGCACGAGCGGGCTGTCGTGCGCCGGCGGTCGCGCAGGTGGTCTGGCGCAACCCGCGCATCCACGACGCCGCCCGGCGCAAGATCTGGCTGGCCTGCGACGAGCACGTCGAGTACCTGCGCGACTACCTCGCCTCCCGCCGGTTCCCGGTCGCGGTGCACCCGTTCCCGTCGCCGCCGACCGATCCCCCCGTCACCGACCCGGTCCCCCTCGAGGAGCCCCGATGAGCCGCCGACAGACCGCCCCGGCCGCGGTGCGCTGGACCGCCTACGTGGGGGTGGCGATCGTGTTCGCCATCGCCTGCGCGTTCCTCTCCCACTGGCAGCTGAGCAAGAACGCCGCCCGCACCGAGCAGCTCGACCTGATCGCGCGCAACTACGACGCCGCACCGGTGCCGCTGGCCGACCTGCTCGCACCCGATGAGCACCTCCCCGCCGAGGCGAAGTGGCTTCCGGTGACGATGACCGGCACATATCTGACCGATCAGGCAAGCCTCGTGCGCAACCGCGTGCACGGGGGCACGGCCGCGTACGAGATCATCGTCCCGCTGCGGATGGACGACGGGCGGGTGTTCCTCGTCGACCGAGGCTGGAAGCTGCCCGGCAACCGGCAGCCCACCCCCGACAGCATCCCGTCCGCACCGTCGGGCACGGTGACCGTCGTGGCCCGGCTGGTGCCGGGCGAGACGCTGCCCGGCTCCGGACCGAACGCCCCCGAGGGGCAGGTGCCCTCGGTGAACCTGCCGCTGATCGCCGAGAAGATCGGTGGGGCCGACGGCGCCGCGCTCGATCAGGGCGCCTACGGTCAGCTCGTCTCGGAGGATCCCGCTCCGGCGACCTCGCCGCAAGCCGTTCGAGGCGCCCTCGGCCGATCCGGGCCCGTTCCTGTCGTACGGCATCCAGTGGATCATGTTCGCGGTGATGGGGTTCATCTTCATCTGGTACGTCATCCGCTCCGAGCGGCGGGCACGGCGCGAAGAGGCGGAGGATGCCGCGGCCATCGCCGCGCTCGCGGTCACGGATCCCGAGGCCGCGCAGCGGCTGCGCGACGAGACGACCGTGCGCCGGGCGCGCGCCAAACGGGCGGCCCACGACGACCGGGACTCCCAGGACGAGGACGCCCTGCTGGATCGCGCCGGCCGCTGAGGCTAGGCCAGCGCGACCAGGTCCGCGTAGTCGCGACCCCAGATGTCCTCGACGCCGTCGGGCAGGATGAGCACGCGCTCGGGGTTCAGCGCCATCACGGCGCCCTCGTCGTGCGAGACCAGCACGACCGCGCCCTCGTAGTGCGCGAGCGCGTCCAGGATCTCCTCGCGCGAGGCCGGATCGAGGTTGTTGGTCGGCTCGTCGAGCAGGAGCATGTTCGCCGACGAGACCACCAGCGTGGCCAGCGACAGGCGGGTCTTCTCGCCGCCGGAGAGCACCCCGGCCGGCTTGAGCACGTCGTCGCCCGTGAACAGGAACGATCCGAGCACCTTGCGCGCCTCGGTGGCGGTGATGTGCGGGGCCGCGCCCATCATGTTCTCCAGCACCGTGCGCGAGATGTCGAGGTTCTCGTGCTCCTGCGCGTAGTACCCGATCTTCAGGCCGTGCCCGGGCTCGAGCTGTCCGGTGTCGGGCTGGTCGACCCCGGCGAGGATGCGCAGCGCGTGGTCTTCCCCGCGCCGTTCAGACCCAGCACGACGACCTTCGATCCGCGGTCGATCGCCAGGTCGACATCCGTGAAGATCTCCAGCGATCCGTACGACTTCGACAGTCCCGAGGCCATCAGCGGAGTCTTCCCGCAGGGCGCCGGCTTGGGGAACCGCAGCTTGGCGACCCGATCGACCTGGCGCACCTCTTCCAGCCCGCTGAGCAGCTTCTCGGCCCGGGCGACCATCTGGTGCGCGGCAGCGGCCTTGGTGGCCTTGGCCCCGAACTTCGCGGCCTGCTGCCGAGCGCGGTCGCCTTCTTCTCGGCGTTGGCCCGCTCCTTCTTGCGACGCTCCTCGTCGGCGACCCGCTGCCGCTGGTAGTTGCGCCAGTTCATGTTGTAGATGTCGATGAGCTGACGGTTCGCGTCCAGGTAGAACACCCGGTTGACCGTCTCGCCGACCAGCTCGACGTCGTGGCTGATCACGATCAGCCCGCCGCGGTAGCCCTTGAGGAACTCGCGCAGCCACACCACGCTGTCCGCGTCGAGGTGGTTGGTCGGCTCGTCCAGGATCATCGTCTCGGCGTCCGAGAACAGGATGCGCGCCAGCTCGATGCGCCGGCGCTGGCCGCCGGACAGCGTGCGCAAGCGGCTGGTCCAGGATCCGGTCCGGGAGGGCCAGGTTGTGCGCGATGGTGGCGGCCTCGGCCTCGGCGCCGTAGCCGCCCAGGGCCTCGAACCGCTCGGTGAGGTTCGCGTAGCGGCGCATGGCGCGGGCGGCGGCATCCGCGTCGTCGTCGGCCATCGCGAGGGATGCCTCGTGCATGCCGATCGCCAGGCTCCCCAGTCCCCGCGCGTCCAGGATGCGGGTGCGGGCCAGCATGTCGGGGTCGCCCGAGCGCGGGTCCTGCGGCAGGTACCCCAGCTCTCCCGTGCGCTCGACCTTGCCCTCGGACGGCAGCACGTCGCCGGCGAGCACCTTGGTGAGCGTCGTCTTGCCGGCGCCGTTGCGGCCGACCAGCCCGATCTTGTCGCCGGCGCCCACGCGGAACGACACGCCCGACATGAGCGTGCGAGCGCCCACGCGGATCTGGAGGTCGTGCACGGCAAGCACAGCGGAACGTCCGTTCTCTCGGGGAAGGCGGCCGAATGGCCAGCCACCCAGTATACGACGCGGACCGGAAAGACCCCTCCAGGGTATGACCCGGACGATACCCCGGAGTGATGTGCACGGCGGCACCGCCCACCTACGGTTCGGGGGTGGACATGATCAACGCCTTCATCCTGACCGCCGCCGCCTCGCCGTGGGTGCTGCTGGTGATGTTCGTCGTGGCGGCGGTGGACGCCGTCTTCCCGCCCGTGCCGAGCGAGACGGTGCTGGTGGCCGCGGCCGCGGCAGCCGCGGCATCCGGCCAGCTCATGATCGTGCCGCTGCTGTGCCTGATCGCCGCCTGCGGCGCGGTGCTCGGCGACAACCTCACCTACGCGCTGGGCCGGGTCGTGGGCACCCGGCGCTTCGCCTGGATGCGCCGTCCGCGCGTGGCGGCCGCGGTCGAGCGCGCACAGAGCTCGCTGAGCCGCGGCGGGGGCGCGCTGATCATCGGCGCACGCTACATCCCGGTCGGCCGGGTGGCGGTCAACATGACCGCCGGCGCCGTCGGCTACCCGTGGCGCCGGTTCCTGCCGATCAGCGCGCTCGGCGGGATCACATGGGCGGTGTACGGAACGGGCATCGGCCTCGTGGCCGGCAGCTGGTTCGCACGGCAGCCGCTGCTGGCCGCCGCCATCGGCGTGGCCGTGGCCGTCGCGGTCGGCATCGCGGTCGACCGCGTCTCGGTGGCCCGCCGTCGCCGCCTCGAGGCGCACACCGCCACCGCGGGTGACGAGGACAGCGCGGTCGCGGTGCGCGAGATGGCAGGATGAGCCCCATGCGTGCGAAGCCGGCGAGACGTGGGGCGCGTGCGGAACGGGTGAAGCAGCGGCGGCCCCGGCGGCCGCTCCCGCCCTGGCTGCGCGACCAGCGCACGGTGATGCTGATCGTCCTGGGCGTGGTCGCCGCGGCGCTCTACGCGGTGCTGGTCCCGGTGCACGCGACCGTCTACGGCGCCCCGGTCCCGGCCACCATGCTGCTGGGCGCGGGCGCGGTCGCCGCCCCCCTGATCGCCCTGAAGCGCCCGACCATCGCGATCGTGGTGTTCACGGCATCCGCCGCCCTCAGCCCCCTCACCGTCGCCCGCGATCACCCGCTGGGCGCACCGTGGCCCTGGTCGGTGCCGATGATCATCGCGTTCGCCGTCTGCCTGCTCGCCGTGACCGTGCCGCACGGGTGGCGCCTCGGACTCATCCTGCTGGGGGCCGGCACGGCTGCCGGGCTGATCGTCGCGCTGATGATCCCCTCGATCCCCAGCGCGAACGACCTCATCGTCACCACCTCGATCTCGGCCGGCGTCTACCTGATCGCCGTGCTGCTGGCCGGCCGGCTGCGCCTGGGCGCCGAGCTGAGCAGCCAGCGCGCCCTGACCGCGCAGGAGCAGGGGCGGCGCGAGCTCGTCGAGGAGCGCACCCGGATCGCCCGCGAGCTTGCACGACGTGGTCGCCCACGGCATGTCGCTGATCCAGGTGCAGGCCTCCACCGCCCGCTACCGCCTTCCGGATCTGGCGGACGAGCCGGCCGCCGAGTTCGACGAGATCGCGGCGACCGCGCGCACATCGCTGGCCGAGATGCGGCGGATCCTCGGCGTGCTGCGCACCGAGGACCACGCCGTCCCGCTGGCCCCGGCAGCGCGGACTCGGCGACATCCCTGCGCTGGTGGAGACGACCCGGCGCGCCGGTGCCGAGATCGCGCTGACCGAGATGCCCGACGACGGGGCGCGCGGCGATGTCGACGCCGCCACTCAGATCGCCGCCTACCGGATCGTGCAGGAGGCCCTCAGCAACGCCGTCCGGCACGCGCCGCGCGCCCCGATCACGGTGTCGGTGATCGCGGATGCCGCCGATGTGACGATCCGCGTCCGCAATGCGCAGGCAACCGCGGTCGCCGGCGTCCCCGGCGGACACGGACTGCGCGGCATGACCGAACGCGCCCACCTGCTCGGCGGTAGCCTGGAGGCGGGAGCGGACCCGGACGGCGGGTGGACCGTCACGGCACGCCTGCCGCGGCATCCGGCACCCGAGGCCTCGGAGGGCACGCTGTGAGCATCGACGTCCTGGTCGCCGACGATCAGGCGATCGTGCGGGCCGGGTTCGCCGCGCTCCTGGACGCGCACGAGGGCATCACCGTGGTCGGGCAGGCCGCGACCGGCGCCGAGGCCGTCGCGCTCTCTGCCCGGGTCGACCCGGACGTGATCCTGATGGACGTGCGGATGCCGGAGATGGACGGGATCGAGGCGACCCGGCGGATCGTGGGCCCGTCCTACCCCGCCGCGAAGGTGCCGCGGATCATCATGCTCACCACGTTCGACATCGACGACTACGTGTACGACGCGCTGCAGGCCGGTGCCAGCGGGTTCCTGCTCAAGGACGCCCTGCCGGACGAGCTCGTCAACGCCGTGCGCGTGGTCGCCGCCGGAGACGCGCTGCTGGCACCGCGGGTCACGCGCCGGCTCATCGCGCAGTTCGCCGCGCAGAAGCCGAGGGCCTCCCGCACCGGGGCGGTGGAGGGTCTGACCGAGCGCGAGCGCGAGGTGCTCACCCTCATCGGCCAGGGGCGGTCCAACGGCGAGATCGCCGCCGCCCTGTTCATCGCCGAGCAGACGGTGAAGACCCACGTCGGCAAGATCCTCGCCAAGCTGTCGCTGCGCGACCGGGTGCAGGCGGTCATCCTCGCCTACGACGCCGGACTGGTCGAGCCCGCCTCCTGAGCGGTTCGCACCGGCTCGTCGCCGACTGGCATCCGCGAATGATTCCGAGTGCTGTTCAGGGTAGCCTTACCAACCCCCGCACCCCGAAGGAGTCCTCCGTGCCCATTCGCCGCGCGCTGTCACTGGCCGCCCTCTCCGTGGTCGCCGCCTCGACCCTCCTGCTGGCCGGCTGCGCGAGTGGGGCCGACGCCCCCGCCTCCGCCAACCAGCAGGGATCCGAGGCCGGCTTCCCGGTGACCATCGACCACGTGTACGGCACGACGACGATCCCGAGCAAGCCGAAGCGGGTCGCGACGGTCGCCTGGGGCAACGGCGAGGTGCCGCTGGCGCTCGGCATCGTGCCCGTCGGCATGGCGAAGTCCACGTGGGGCGACGACGACCATGACGGCATCCTGCCGTGGTCCGAGGATCGGATCGCCGAGCTCGGCGGCAAGACCCCGGCGCTGTACGACGAGACCGACGGCGTCGACTTCGAGGCGGTCGCCGACACCAAGCCCGATGTGATCCTGGCCGCATACTCCGGCCTGAGCCGCACCGAGTACGACACGCTGTCGAAGATCGCCCCCGTCGTCGCCTACCCCGGAACCGCGTGGGGCACCTCCTACGAGGACATGATCCGGATGGACTCGAAGGCGCTCGGCCTGGCCACGGAGGGCGACGCCCTCATCGACACGCTGCACGGAGAGGTCGATGCCGCCCTCGCCGACTTCCCGCAGCTGAAGACCGCGAAGGTCCTCTTCTCCTACATCGATCCCTCGGACTTCAGCAAGATCGGCTTCTACACCGACCACGACACCCGCCCGGGCTTCCTGCACAGCCTCGGGATGCCGGAGCCGCAGATCGTGCAGGACGAATCGGCCAAGACCGACCAGTTCTACATCACCGTCAGCTCCGAGCAGGCCGACCGGTTCAAAGATGTCGACCTGTTCGTCACCTACGGCGATGACGCGGCGACCATGATCAGCAAGCTGCAGGCCGATCCGCTGCTGTCCAAGATCCCGGCGATCAAGGCGGGTCACATCGCCGTCCTGCAGAACGACACTCCGCTGGCGGCGTCGGCGAACCCGTCGCCGCTGTCGATCGGGTGGGGCATCCACGACTACTTCGCACTGTTGGCGAAGGCCCTCGGCTGATGACCGCGACGGCGCAAGCGCGGCGCGACGCTCGCAGGGGCGGCCCCGACCGAGCGCAGCCACGCCGCGACGGCGCGCCGGCACGGGCCTCTCACGCGTGGGCTGTGGCTGCTGGTCGCCTTCTGCGTCCTGGCCGCGCTGTGCGCGGCGTCGGTGGCGCTCGGCGTGCGCGTCGTCTCGCCGGGCGAAGTGGCGGCGGCCCTGGCCGGACACACCGACACCATCGGCGAGGCCGCGGTGATCGCACGGCTCCCCCGCACGGCGCTGGCGGTCCTCGTCGGCGCGGCACTGGCGCTGGCCGGCGCGTCGATGCAGGCGGTGACCCGCAATCCGCTCGCCGACCCCGGCATCCTCGGCGTCTCCGGCGGCGCCGCGTTCGCGGTCGTGGTGTGCATCGCCCTCCTCGGGGTGTCGTCGCCGGGCGTGCTGATGGGCGCGGCCGTGATCGGCTCGGCGGTGGCCGCCGTCTTCGTCTATGCCGTGGGCTCGCTCGGCTCGGGCGGGGCGACGCCGTTGAAGCTCACCCTGGCCGGAGCCGCGACATCCGCCGCCTTCGCCTCGCTGGTGCAGGCCGTCCTGCTCCCTCGCGCCGATGCGATGGAGAGCTTCCGCTTCTGGCAGATCGGCGGCGTCGGCGGCGCCACCTGGGACCGGATCGGCCTCGTGCTGCCGGCGCTGGCGCTGGGCGCGGCGATCTGCCTGCTCAGCGCGCGGGGCATGAACGCGCTCGCCCTCGGCGACGACCTGGCCGCCGGGCTCGGCGCCCATGTCACCCGGACCCGCCTGGTGACCGCCGCGGGCGCCGTGATCCTGTGCGGCGCCGCGACCGCCGTCGCCGGCCCGATCGGCTTCGTGGGCCTGATCGTTCCCCACCTGTGCCGGCTGCTCGTCGGCACCGATCACCGCTGGCTGCTGCCGTTCTCGGCGGTCGCCGGCGCCGGGCTCCTGGTCGCATCCGACGTGATCGGCCGACTCGTGGCACGCCCGAGCGAGCTCGACGTCGGCATCGTCACCGCGCTGGTGGGCGCGCCGTTCTTCATCTGGATCGTCCGCCGGCAGAAGGTGCGTGAACTGTGAGCGTCACCGGGACGGCGGCGGATGCCGCAAGCCGTGCGCACGATCGCCGACGGCCGGAGCCGGCGCCGCGGACGTCGCGCCGCGGTCGTGGCGATGCTGGCGGCCGCGGTCGTGGTCGTGTTCGCGGTCAGCCTGATGATCGGCGAGACCTTCTACCCGCCGGCCGAGGTGCTGCGCGTCCTGTCCGGGCAGACGGTCCCGGGAGCCTCGTTCACGGTCGGCGATCTGCGCCTGCCCCGCGCCACCCTTGCCGTTCTCGCCGGCTTCGCCTTCGGCGCCGCCGGGGTCACGTTCCAGGGCATGCTGCGCAACCCGCTGGCCTCGCCCGACATCATCGGCATCAGCGCGGGAGCCAGTGCCGCCGCCGTCGTCGGCATCGTGCTGTTCGCGCTGGACACGGTCGCGGTCTCGCTGCTGGCCCTGGTGGGCGCGCTCGTCACCGCCGCAGCCATCTTCCTCCTCGCCCATCGCGGCGGGTTCGCCGGCACACGGCTGATCCTCATCGGCGTCGGGGTGGCGGCCATGCTCGACAGCGTCATCACGTACGCGCTCTCCCGGGCCGCGTCCTGGGATCTGCAGGCCGCCATGCGCTGGCTCACCGGCAGCCTGAATGCGGCCGACTGGACGGCCATCGCCCCGCTGGCGATCGCGTCCGTCATCCTCGTGCCCGCGCTGCTGTCCCAATCCCGGGCGCTGGACACGCTGCGCCTGGGCGACGACACCGCCGCCGGCCTCGGCGTGCATCCGCAGCGCACCCGCATCGTCGCGCTGGTGACGGCCGTCGCCCTCCTCGCGTTCGCCACCTCGGCGGCTGGACCCATCGCGTTCGTCGCCTTCATGTCCGGCCCGATCGCGGCGCGGCTGGTCGGCCCCTCCCGGGCGCTGCCGGCGGCATCCGGACTCGTCGGCGCGCTGCTGGTGATGATCGCCGACCTCATCGGACAGTTCGCGTTCGACAGCCGCTACCCCGTCGGGGTGGTCACCGGTGTCCTGGGCGCGCCGTTCCTGATCTTCCTGCTGATCCGCCTCAACCGTTCGGGAGCATCCCTGTGACCGCATCGCACACCCTGACCGCCGCATCCCTCACCCTCGGCTACGGCGACCGCACGGTCGTCCACGATCTCGATCTCGAGGTGCCCGCGGGCCGGATCACCGCCGTCATCGGCGCGAACGGATGCGGCAAGTCCACCCTGCTGCGGGCGATGGCCCGACTTCTCAAGCCCCGGGCCGGCGAGGTGCAAGCTGGACGGCGTGCCGCTGCACCGTCAGCACACGAAGCAGCTCGCCCGCACGCTCGGCCTGCTCCCGCAGAGCCCGGTCGCCCCCGAGGGCATCGTCGTGGCCGATCTCGTCGGCCGCGGACGTCAGCCTCATCAGCGGCTGCTGGCGCGATGGAGCGCCCACGACGACGAGGTGGTCGCCCGGGCGCTGGAGACGACGGGGATCACCGACCTCGCCGACCGGAGCATCGACGAGCTGTCCGGCGGGCAGCGACAGCGGGTGTGGATCGCGATGGCGCTGGCCCAGCAGACCGACATCCTCCTGCTGGACGAGCCGACCACCTTCCTGGATGTGGCCCACCAGATCGAGGTGCTCGATCTGCTCACCGATCTCAACCGCGAGCACGACACGACGATCGTCATGGTGCTGCACGACATGAACCTCGCCGCGCGCTACGCCGATCACCTGTTCGCGATGCGCGACGGCCGGGTCGTGGCTGCCGGAGCGCCCGCGGACGTCGTGACCAGCGCACTGATCCGCGAGGTGTTCGACCTGGACTGCCTGGTGATCGAGGATCCGATCTCCGGCGCGCCCATCGTCCTCCCCGCGGGCGGCACCGTGTGCGGCACCCGCTCGATGCCCCGACCGGAGCCGTCCATGTCTGAGAGTCGCTTCTTCCGCGCCCGGGTGAGTGCGATCGCCGACCTGACCCCGAGCTTCCGGCGCTTCACGTTCTCCGGCGACGAGCTCGACGACTACGGCGACCCCGGGTTCGACCAGCGGATCAAGATCGTCTTCCCCTCCTCGGCCGTCGGGATCGATGCGATGCCGACCGGCGACGACTGGTATGCGCAATGGCGTGCCCTGCCCGAGGAGGAGCGTCCGCCGTTCCGCACGTACACGACGCGCGCCGTGCGCCCCGCAGCGCAGGAGGTGGATGTCGACATGGTCGCGCACGCCGTCACCGGGCCGGCGTCGGCGTGGATCGCGCGAGCGGAGATCGGCGACGAGGTGCTCATCTTCGCGCCGGCCGCCGCCCGCTCCGAGGCACCCGCGGTCAGCCTCGGCATCGACTTCGTGCCGCCCGCGCAGTGTGCCGGCATCCTGCTGGCCGGTGACGAGACCGCCGCACCGGCGATCGCCGTGATCCTGGAGAGCTGCCGGATTCGGCGCGCGGCACCGTGGTGCTCGAGGTCCCCCATCCCCGCGACGTCGCGTACCTCCCCCGGCATCCCGGCTTCGACTACCGGGTCGCCGCCCGCGCGGGACGCGACCGGCACGCGCACCTGGTGCCGGCGGGCCGGGATGCCGCGGCCGCCCTCGTCCCGCCGGGGCGCGGGTCCGAGGTCGAGGAGGTGGACATCGACTCCGGCCTGCTGTGGGAGGTGCCGCGGACCGCGAAGGGCGGCGCGGCCCTGAAGAGCGCACCCCTGTACGCCTGGCTGGCGGGCGAGGCGGGCGCCATCAGGCAGCTGCGCCGCCACCTGGTCGCCGAGCACGGGGTGGACCGCCGCGCGGTCGCGTTCATGGGCTACTGGCGGCTCGGGCGCGCCGAGAACTGAGCTCAGCCGACGAGCGCGCCGATCCGCCGCACCGCCTCGCGCAGCACCTCCGGCGCGCAGCCGATGTTCACCCGCACGTGGCCGTTCCCCTCCTGCCCGAAGTGGGGGCCGAAGTGCAGGGCCACCTTCGCCTCGCGCAGGATCTTCACCGCGGGGTTGTCGCCCCAGCCGAGCGCCGACAGGTCCACCCAGGCCAGGTAGCCGGCATCCGGGATCCGGTAGCGCGCCCCCGGGACGTGCGCCTCCAGCAGCTCGGCGAGCAGGCGACGGTTGCCGTCCAGGGTCGCCAGCAGCCCGTCCAGCCACGGATCGCTGGCCTCGTCGAACGCCGCCACGGCCGCCATCGCGCCGAACAGCCCGGTGCGCCACTCCACCTCATCCGGCAGCGACGCCACCACCGCGGCCGACCCGGCGCCGGCGGTGACCATGAGCGCGCACTTCAGCCCGGCGAGGTTGAAGGCCTTGCTCGCACTGGTGACCGCGAACCCGATCTCCCCGGCGGCCGCGGATGCGTCCAGGAACGGCGTGAAGACGGCATCCGGCTGGGTCAGCGGCGCGTGGATCTCGTCGCTGATCACGCGCGCGCCGTGCCGCAGCGCGATCTCGGCCAGTGCGGCCAGGCTCCCACGCGCATGCACGGTGCCGGTGGGGTTGTGCGGGTTGCACAGCAGGATCGCCCGCGCCCCGTCGGCGAACGCCGCCTCGATGCCGTCCAGGTCGAGCTCCCAGCCGTCGCCGGTGGGCCGCAGCGGCACCCGCTCGACCACGCCGCCGGCCTCGGGCACCGTGTCGTAGAACGGCGGATAGACCGGCGGAGTGACGACGACGCGGTCGCCCGGTGCGATGACCGCACGGAGGATCTCGACGACCCCCATCATCACATCGCACGTGGTGCGCACGCGGGCGGGGTCGATCTCGGAGCCGAACCGGCGCTGGGCGAAGGCGACGTACGCGTCGCGGACGCCGGGGTCCGGCGGGGTGTAGCCGGTGTCGCCGAGCGCCACCGCCTCGGTCAGGCGGGCGGTGATCGCGGGGGCAAGAGGGAAGTCGGTCTCGGCGACGAACAGCGGCAGGATCTCGGCGGGGTACTTCCGCCACTTCGTGCTCGAGCGCTGACGCAAGCTGATCGATCGGCAGGGCCTGAAGCGGGGTGACACTCACCCGTCGAGCCTACCGATCGCGCCCACCGGAGGCGTCTCCGGCGTCACGCTTCGTCAGATGGCGAAGCCGAGGGCGCGCATCATGTCGCGCCCGTCGTCGGTGATCCGCTCCGGCCCCCACGGCGGCATCCAGACCCAGTTGATCCGGAACCGCTCGACCACCTCGTCCAGCGCCTGGGCGGTCTGCTCCTCGAGCACGTCGGTGAGGGGGCATCCGGCGCTCGTGAGCGTCATGTGGATGACGAGGGCATCGTTCTCGTCGTCCCAGGCCAGATCGTAGATCAGGCCCAGGTCGACGACATTGATCCCCAGTTCGGGGTCCATGACGTCCTTGAGCGCCTCGGTGACCTCGTCGAACTTCTCGGGTGACAGCGTCGCGGGCATGTGTCGAGTCTACGCGTCGATCACGGCGTCGGGCTCGGGCTCGCCCGCGAGGTAGCGGTCGTAGCCCTCCTCCTCGAGGCGCTCGGCCAGCTCCGGCCCGCCCTCTTCGGCCACGCGGCCCTGGACCAGCACGTGCACGAAGTCCGGGTGGATGTAGCGGAGGATGCGGGTGTAGTGGGTGATCAGCAGCACGCCGAGGTTCGTCTCGTCCTTGGCGCGGTTCACGCCCTCGGAGACGATCTTCAGCGCGTCCACGTCCAGCCCGGAGTCGGTCTCGTCCAAGATCGCCAGCTTCGGCTTGAGCAGCTCGAGCTGAAGGATCTCGTGCCGCTTCTTCTCACCGCCGGAGAAGCCCTCGTTCACGTTGCGCTGGGCGAACTTCGGGTCCATCCGCAGATTCTTCATCGAGACCTTGAGGTCCTTCATCCAGCTGCGGATGGCGGGCGCCTCGCCGTCGATCGCGGTCTTCGCGGTGCGCAGGAAGTTGGTGACCGTCACCCCGGGGATCTCGACCGGGTACTGCATGGCCAGGAACAGCCCGGCACGGGCGCGCTCGTCGATCGTCATCGCCAGCACGTCCTCGCCGTCGAACGTGATCGAGCCGCCGGTGACGGTGTACTTCGGATGGCCGGCGATCGTGTAGGCCAGCGTGGACTTGCCGGAGCCGTTGGGCCCCATGATGGCGTGGGTCTCGCCGGTGCGGATGGTGAGGGTGACGCCGTTGAGGATCGGGGTGACCCCGGCCTCCGTCTCCACGCTCACGTGCAGGTCGCGGATCTCAAGGACAGACATTCAGGATTCCTTCGTCAGGCTTGCGGTTCAGGGGCGACGGCGGCGGCTATTGCGCCGGCTTCGTCACGGTGGGGTCGATGAGCACGTCGTCGCCGTCGATCTGGACGACGTACACCGGCACGGGCTCGTAGGCGGGCAGGTTCAGCGGCTGGCCGGTGCGCAGCGAGAAGCGGGAGCCGTGCGCCCAGCACTCCACGGTGTCGTCCTCCACGAACCCTTCCGAGAGCGAGACCTCGCCGTGGGTGCAGGTGTCGCCGACGGCATGCACCTCGGCGGCGGAGTCCAGCACGACGCAGATCGGCACGTCGTCGACCACCACGCGCAGGGGCAGGTCCTGCTCCAGCTCGCTCAGCGCGCACACGCGGGTCGCGCTCATGCGGGCGCTCCCGCCTGCTCGAGCACGCCTCCGGCCAGTTCCCGCTCGATGTTCGCGATGAGCTCGGTCTCCAGCTCCGGGATGCCGATGCGCTGCACGACCTCGCTGAGGAAGCCGAGCACGACCAGCCGGCGCGCCTCGTCCTCCGGGATGCCGCGCGCCTGCAGGTAGAACAGGTGCTCGTCGTCGAACCGGCCGGTGGCGCTGGCGTGGCCCGCGCCCCGGATGTCGCCGGTCTCGATCTCCAGGTTCGGGATCGAATCGGCCCGGGCGCCCTCGGTGAGCACGAGGTTGCGGTTGGCCTCGTACGAGTCGGTGGCCACGGCATCCGGTCCGATCAGCACGTCGCCGATCCACACCGTGTGGGCCGACTCGCCCTGCAGCGCGCTCTTGTAGAGCACGTCGGCGACCGTGGACGGTCCCTCGTGGAACACGTACACCTGACTCTCCAGGTGCTGGTCGGCGTCGCAGAAGCCGATGCCGTAGACGTCGGCGCGCGAGCCGGCGCCGGACAGCCGCACGCTGGGGTTGACCCGGACCACCGAGCCGCCGAAGCTGACGACGAAGTGCCGGAGTGTGGCATCCCTGCCCACCGTCGCCTGGTGCGTGGCGAGGTGGACCGCCTCATCCTGCCATTCCTGGATCGTCACGACTTCGAGGTGCGCCCCGGCGCCCACGATGATCTCGACGTTCTCGGCGAGCGAGGCGCTGCCCGTATGCCGGAGCACGACGATGCCGTGCGCGTTCGGGCGCGCTTCGATGACGATGTGCTCGTGCGCGACGCCGCCGTGGCCGGCGACCTCCACGAGGATCGGCTTGCGCGAGCTCGCCGTCGACCAGGATGTGCCGGGCATCGGATGTCCGGGCCCAGGCGATCGCCGCGGGCAGGTCCTCCGGCTCGAACGCGCTGCCGCGCGGCGCCTGCCCGATCGGCAGGGTCGGCGCGGCGCCGCCGTCGACACGGACCGACACCGCACCGTCGTCGCCGGCCGCGGCATCCAGCAGCGCCCCGATCCGGCTCATCGGCGTGTGCTTCCAGTTGACCTCGCGGCCGGTGGGCGTGCCGAAATCGGCCGGATCGTACGAGCGCGGTCGGTCCGAGCGGGTCTGGACCGGTGCGTCGTACCCGCGCAGGCGCGCCGCCGGGTCGACGTGCGCGTGGGAGTTCTCCGTCTGCGCGGCCGAGGCCTGTGCAGACGCTGTCGTCGGGGCCGCCATCTAGCCGACCGATCCTTCCATGCCCATCTCGATGAGCTTGTTCAGTTCCAGGGCGTATTCCATCGGCAGTTCTCGTGCGATCGGCTCGATGAAGCCGCGCACGATCATCGCCATCGCCTCGTCCTCGGGCATGCCGCGCGACTGCAGGTAGAACAGCTGCTCGGCGCTCACCTTGGAGACAGTGGCCTCGTGCCCGAGTTCGACGTCGTCGACCCGGATGTCGATGGACGGGTAGGTGTCCGAGCGCGAGATGGTGTCCACCAGCAGCGCGTCGCAGCGCACCGTGTTCGCCGAGTGGTGCGCGTTCGGCTCCACCCGGACCTCGCCCCGGTAGCCGCTGCGGCCACCGCCGCGGGCGATCGACTTCGAGATGATCGAGGACTGCGTGTACGGGGCGAGATGGATCATCTTCGCGCCGGCGTCCTGGTGCTGTCCGGGGCCGGCGAAGGCGACCGACAGGGTCTCGCCCTTCGCGTGCTCCCCGGCGAGGTAGATCGACGGGTACTTCATCGTCACCTTCGAGCCGATGTTGCCGTCGACCCACTCCATCGTCGCGCCCTCGTGGGCGATGGCGCGCTTGGTGACGAGGTTGTACACGTTGTTCGACCAGTTCTGGATCGTCGTGTACCGCACCCGGGCGTTCTTCTTCACGACGATCTCGACGACCGCGGAGTGCAGCGAGTCCGACTTGTAGATCGGCGCGGTGCAGACCCTCGATGTAGTGCACGTACGAGTCCTCGTCCGCGATGATCAGCGTCCGCTCGAACTGGCCCATGTTCTCGGTGTTGATCCGGAAGTACGCCTGCAAGCGGGATCTCCACGTGCACGCCCTTGGGCACGTAGACGAACGAGCCGCCCGACCATACGGCCGTGTTCAGCGCGGCGAACTTGTTGTCGCCGGTCGGGATGATGGTGCCGAAGTACTCCTCGAAGAACTCGGGGTGCTCCCGCAGCGCGGTGTCGGTGTCCAGGAAGATCACGCCCTGGGCCTGCAGGTCCTCGCGGATCTGGTGGTACACCACCTCGGATTCGTACTGCGCGGCCACACCGGCGACCAGTCGCTGCCGCTCGGCGTCGGGGATGCCCAGCCGCTCGTAGGTGTTGCGGATGTCCTCCGGCAGGTCCTCCCACGACTGGGCCTGCTTCTCGGTCGAGCGGACGAAGTACTTGATGTTGTCGAAGTCGATCTCACTCAGATCGGCGCCCCAGGTCGGCATCGGCTTGCGCTGGAACAGCTCGAGCCCCTTCAGCCGGCTCTTCAGCATCCATTCCGGCTCGTTCTTCATCCGCGAGATGTCGCGGACGACCGCCTCGGTGAGGCCGCGCGTCGCGCTGGCCCCCGCGGCGTCTTCGTCGTGCCAGCCGAACTCGTAGACCCCCAGGCCGTCGAGTTCCGGACGTTCGATCAGGACATCGGACATGACGTCACACACTCTCCTCTATTGGGCCGCTACGGTGTCATCCGTCCCGGCATCCTGCTCCCCACGGGAGTGCTGGGGGAAGGGTGCCGCTTTCCGGGCCCGCTCATTCGGCGCATCTCGCACGCCTAGACTGTCAGTGATGCGACGCGCTCGCACGGCGCATCCGACCCCTCGATTCTATAGGGTCCGCATGACGGGCGGGCCGGGCTCCGCCGGCATCCGATCCGCAGGCGGATCCGAGACCACCATGCGGCGGCGCAAGCGCGCCGACAGGAGACGATCACCCGACATGTCCGCGAACGAGCCGGCGACGGCCGCCCCCACCCTGTGGCAGCGATTCCGCAACTGGCTCCCGGACCACGTGGATCGCCGCGTGCGCGTGGCCGCGTGGATCTCGCTCGTCCTCGAGATCGCGATCGTCGGCAGCGGCGGTGCCGTCCGCCTCACCGGTTCCGGGCTCGGCTTCGAATGGCCGCTGTGCACGCCGGATTCGCTGTTCCCCACCGCAGAGCAGAGCTATCACAGCCTGATCGAGTTCGGGAACCGCGCGCTGTCCTTCTTCGTGGGGCTGGCCGTGGTCGTGCTGATCGTGCTCATCTCCCGCCTGCGCCGGCAGCGGCGCGAGCTGTGGACCATGGCCTGGATCGTGTTCGGCGGAGTGCTCCTGCAGGGCATCGTCGGCGGCATCCTGGTCATCTTCGATCTGCGCCCGAACCTGGTGTCGTTCCACTACATCGTCTCGCTGGTGCTGGTCGCCGTCTCGGCCGCCTTCGTGGCGCGGATGCGGCAGCCCGTGGGTCCGCGGGAACGCGTCGTGCCGCGCTGGTTCGGGATCGTGACGCACGTCGCGTCGGTGGTGCTGGCACTGACGGTCGTGGTCGGGGTCCTCACGACCGGGGCCGGGCCGCACTCCGGCGATCCGGCGGTCACCCTGCGCAACGGCTTCGATGCGACCCTGCTGGAGCACGTGCATTCGTGGCCCGCCTACGCGCTGTTCGCGCTCACCGTGGTCCTCGTGATCGGCGCCGAGCTGATCCGTCCGCGCGTGCCCGCCCTGCGCCGCTGGACGATCGCGCTGCTGGTGATCGAGCTCGCACAGATCGCCGTCGGGCTCTACCAGGCGCGCAACGCCCTGCCGCCGCTGGCGGTCGGAGTGCACATGGTGCTGGCGGCGATCGCCGTCGCGACGATGACCGCCCTCATCTTCCAGCTCAAGCGGCCGGTGGCGATCCAACCGGCCGCCTGACGGGACCACCCGCCGGCTCATAGCTCGCTCATCGGCGGCGCACACGCGTCTGCCATGCCGGCGCGAGAGGATCGGGGACACCGCGGTCGCCTCGTCCCGAGGATGCAGCACCGCTCCCCCACCCCCAAGGAGAATCCACGTATGTCCGCACGTCCCCGTCTTGTCCGCAGCATCCCGTTCTGGTTCCTTGTGGCGGGCTCGCTCGCCGCTGTCGCCGTCGGCGGCTGGCTGGTCCTGGAGAAGCTGACCACGATGATCGTGGGCCTGGACGCGAACAGCGCGACCGCTGCCGACGTGTACGGCGGACAGTCGTGGATCGTCGTCGGCGCGGCGTTGGCGGTCGCCGGACTGGTCGGCCTGGTGACCGTGCTGGCGCTGGCCGTGCTGCGCTCCTTCGTGCCTGCCACCGCGACCGCCGCGGATGCCGAGGCCGCGGATCCGATCGTCGATGCGAGCGGCGACGCCCCGGCCGAGGGCGAGCCGCGGGCCGTCGACGGACCCGCCGAGTCCGAGGCCGAGCCGGTCACCGCCCGCTAGGGCGAGTTGCTGAACCCGCCGGGGCATTGCGGTGAGATGGATGCCGGAGTGGTAGTGGGGCGCGGTGTTGTCTGAGCACACTGCGATGCCGCGCTGCTGCTCGAGCTTGGTGAAGCATCGCTCGACGAGGTGCCGCCCGCGCTAGGGCGTGTCTCCCAATAGGCGTTGCCAGGTGAGGATGGCGCAGAGGGTGACGCCGGCGCGGTAGGTGATTGCGAGTTTGTCGTAGCGGGTGGCGATGCCGCGCCATTGCTTGGCGAGGGCGAAGAATCGTTCGACGACGTTGCGGCCCTTGTATGCCTCGGCATCGAGCGCGGGCGGGCGACCACCGTGGCGGCCGCGGCGTTTGCGCGCTGCGGCTTGGTCGCGCTTGTCGGGAATGACCGCCTTGATCGCCCGCCGCCGCAGTTCGCCGCGGATCACGCCGGTTGCGTACGCGCGATCGGCGAGCACCGCGTCGGGGCGGGTGCGTGGCCTGCCACGGCCGAGTCGGGGAACGTGGATCTGGGCGAGCACCTCGATCAGCATCGCGCCGTCGTTGCGCTGCCCGCCGGTAACGATCATGCCCAACGGTCGGCCGTGCCCGTCGACGGCCTGATGGATCTTCGTGGTCAGGCCGCCGCGGGAGCGGCCGATGCCGTGACCGGGCGGCTCAATCTCCTGCCAGGGCAGATTCTTGTGATTCGATCCCGCCCCCTGTGTCCTGCTCGGGGCGGGTGGTGTTCGTCGCGTGCTGATGTGCGCGGGCGATCGTGGCATCGATCGAGACTGCCCAGTCGATCTTGCCGGCCGCGTCGGCCTCCGCGAGGATCTGCGTCAGCACGCGATCCCACGTGCCGTCGCCGGCATAGCGGCGGTGCCGTTTCCACACCGTCTGCCACGGACCGAACTCATCGCGGGGCAGGTCACGCCACGGGATCCCGGTGCGGAACCGATACGCGATCCCCTCGACGATCCGCCGGCTGTCTCCGAACGGGTGCCCACGCCGGCCTGAGTTCGAGGGCAGCAATGGCTCGATCCGCGCCCACTGCTTGTCCGTGAACACCCGATACCGCGACCCCGTCGACCTCACCCAGCCAGCATCCCGCGAGCCTCACCAAACATATGGGAGACACGCCCTAGCGGGTTCACTGCGTGTCGCCGAAATCGATGGGTCGCCCCTCTTGCAGCCCACCCGTTGGAGCTCGTGTGCGTCGGTCACCGGAGCGCGCTGATGATAGCCAGCGCCGCCGCGGTGCCGTGCTCTGCCCGCATCCGCCGCGCCGCCGCATCGACCGGGTCGCGGTATTGCGGCGCCGCGTCGAGTGCCATTCCGATGCGCGCTGCGGTCGCCCGGCCTTGCGCCACGGGGCGGGGCGCGAGTCCGCGTCGATGCAGCATCGCGGCCCAGAACGGCTGGTCGGCGATGAATGGGATGACGACGGACACCGTGCCCGCCCGTGTCGCGGCCTGCACGGTCCCGACTCCGCCGTGGTGCACGGCAACGGCGGCGTGCGGCAGCACGAGGTTGTGAGGCGCGGAGCGCACCACGAGCACGTCGTCGCCACGCAGTTCAGGGGCGATCTCGATGCCGCCGAGTCCCGTCGCGACGAACAGGCGCTGCCCACGGGCGCGCGCAGCGTCGACGAGGGCGCGTCCGCGCGCGGCCGGGTTGCCCGACACCATGGAGCCGAACCCGGCGTAGACGAACGAACCACCGGCAATGAACGCTGCGACATTCGGTTCGAGAGCCGTGCCTGAATCGGAGCCGACCCAGGCTCCGGTGAGGTGCACGCTGACCGGCCAGTCCTCGGGTCGCTCCAGCAGTGCGGGGCTGATCGGCATCAGCGTGGCCGTCGGCGGCGGCATCCGGTCGCTACGCGGCACGCCAAGCAGGCGGGCCGCCTCGTCGAGGGCGACGCCGAACATCGACGACGCGGCCGAGGCGGCGAGGTAGGTGAGTCTATTGAGCGGTCCGAGATCCGCGGTGACCGTGCCCGCCGCCGGGAATGCCCGCGTCGGCGTGACCGCCGGCACCATCTCGACGCGCACGTGCGGGATGCCGAGCGAGGCGGCGATAAGCGGCGCCGAGAGGACCTTGGGGTGCGCCACGATCATGTCCGGCTGGAACACAAGCGCCGCACGCGCGGCACCCACGATGACGCCACGCATGATCGGCTTTACCACCGTGCGGTAGTTGCGCAACGCTGCGCCGAATGAGACTCCCTGGTCCTCGATCATGGCGGAATAGTCGACGCCGAGGCTGATGAGGCTGATGCCGTCCGTCGCGACGCCCGAATTGTCGGGGGCGGCGACTCGCACCTGATGCCCCGCCGCTTTGGCTGCCCGCGCGAGCGTGACGAACGGCTCGACATCGCCGCGTGATCCGGCTGTGACGAGCAGCAACCTCACGAGCGGCCGCCGACCGCGGCCGCCGCGTTGAGGAGCGCGTCATTCACAAGCAACCCTGCTCCGCTGCTGGCTCAGAACGGCAGCAGGGTCGGCGGCGACCGCCAGGAAGAGCAGCGTCAAGTAGGTGATCGACGCGTGGAACACGCGCATCGGCTTCGGGTCCTGCCCGCGGACGGCGCGGTTGTACAGCAGGTGCGACTCCCAGACGAACCAGCCGCCGAACGCCACCGCCGACACGGTGTAGACCAGGCCCATCTGCGCGATCGGGATCAGCAGCAGAGAGCAGATGACCGTCGCCCAGGCGAACAGGATGACCTGGAGGCCGACCTGCGCGCCGGCGCGGGTGGCGCCCAGCATCGGGACGTGCACGTCCTCGTAGTCGTCCTTGTACTTCATCGACAGCGGCCAGTAGTGCGGCGGAGTCCACAGGAACACCACCGCGAACAGCACGAACGGCGCCCAGTCCAGCGTGCCGGTCACGGCGGTCCAGCCGATCAGCACGGGGAAGCAGCCGGCGATCCCGCCCCAGACGATGTTCTGCTCGGTGCGGCGCTTGAGCAGCATCGTGTAGATCACGACGTAGAAGAAGATCGCGACCGCCGACAGCACTGCCGCCAGCCAGTTGGTGGTCAGCCAGAGCCAGATCGTGGAGACGACCGCCAGCGTCCAGGAGAAGATCAGTGCGCCGCGCGGCGAGACCTCGCCGGTGACCAGCGGGCGATTCTCGGTGCGATGCATGTGCACGTCGATGTCGCGGTCCAGATACATGTTGAACGATGCCGCCGAGCCGGCCGACATCGCGCCGCCGAGCACCGTGGTCAGCACCAGCCAGAGATCGGGCAGCCCGCCCTGCGCCAGGAACATGACCGGCACCGTGGTGACCAGCAGCAGCTCCATCACCCGGGGCTTGGTGAGCTGGAAGTAGCCGCGCACGGTGCGTCCGAGCGTCCGCGGACGGCGGGGAGAAGCTGACGGCACCGGAATGGCGCGGGACGTCGTGGTGATGGCGATCGCCTCCTGAAAAGCCGCCGCGGGAACCTCACAAGTCTATGGCATGCGGCCGGGTCGGCGGCCGACGTCACGCCTTGTCACGAACAGCGATGCGACGCAGCGTCGATGGGTATGCTGAAAGCAGACGCGCGCCCTGCGCCGAATCCCTGCCGTGGCGACGTTCTCGCTCACCGGTCGCCGGGCGCCCCTACCTGTTGAAAGGCGGCCCCGTGTCGGAACTGCGTTGGGAAGAGATCGATGAGCGTGCAGTGGACACCGTGCGTGTCCTCGCCGCCGATGCGGTGCAGAAGGTGGGCAACGGCCACCCGGGCACCGCGATGAGCCTGGCGCCGGCCGCCTATCTGCTCTACCAGCGCGTCATGCGCCATGACCCGGCCGACACGCACTGGATCGGGCGCGACCGCTTCGTCCTGTCCTGCGGCCACTCCTCGCTCACCCAGTACATCCAGCTGTTCCTGGGCGGCTTCGGCCTCGAGCTGGAAGACCTGGAATCGCTGCGCACCTGGGGGTCGCTGACCCCGGGGCACCCCGAGTACCGGCACACCAAGGGCGTGGAGATCACCACCGGTCCGCTCGGCCAGGGCCTGTCCTCGGCGGTCGGGTTCGCGTACGCCGCACGCTACGAGCGCGGGCTGTTCGACCCGGATGCCGCGGCCGGCACCTCGCCGTTCGACCACTTCGTCTACGTCATCGCCTCGGACGGCGACCTGCAGGAGGGCGTGACCAGCGAGGCGTCGTCGCTGGCCGGGCACCAGCAGCTGGGCAACCTGGTGGTGATCTACGACGCCAACCAGATCTCGATCGAGGACGACACGAACGTGGCGTTCACCGAGGACGTCGCCGCCCGGTACGAGGCCTACGGCTGGCACGTGCAGACGGTGGACTGGAAGAAGACCGGCCAGTACGTCGAGGACGTGCACGAGCTTGCACGCGGCCATCGAGGCGGCGAAGGGCGAGAGCGATCGCCCGTCCATCATCGTGCTGAAGACGATCATCGGCTGGCCGAGCCCGGGCAAGCAGAACACCGGCAAGATCCACGGCTCGGCCCTCGGCGCCGATGAGGTCGCCGCCACCAAGAAGGTGCTCGGCTTCGACCCCGAGCGCAGCTTCGACCTGCCCGACGGCGTGCTGGACCACACCCGCGAACTCGGCGAGCGCGGCGCGGCCGCGCACCGGGAGTGGCAGGAGTCGTTCGACGCATGGGCGTCGGCCAATCCCGAGCGCAAGGCGCTGCTGGACCGCCTCGAGGCGCACGAGCTGCCGGCGGACATCGCCTCCGTGCTGCCCGTGTTCGAGGCCGGCACGGATGTCTCCACCCGCGCCGCCTCCGGAAAGGTGATCAACGCCCTCGCCGGCGCGCTGCCCGAGCTGTGGGGCGGCTCGGCCGACCTCGCCGAGTCGAACAACACCACCATCACCGACGGCGGATCGTTCAACCCGGCCGAATGGTCCACGCATGAGTGGACCGCGAACCCGCACGGCCGGGTGCTGCACTTCGGCATCCGCGAGCACGCGATGGCCGCCATCCTGAACGGCATCACGCTGCACGGGCCGACCCGCGCCTTCGGCGGCACGTTCCTGATCTTCTCGGACTACATGCGCCCGGCCGTCCGCCTGGCCGCGCTGATGGACATCCCGTCGACGTTCGTGTGGACGCACGACTCGGTGGCCCTCGGCGAGGACGGCCCCACGCACCAGCCAATCGAGCAGCTCGCCGCGCTGCGGGCGATCCCGAACCTCACCGTGGTCCGCCCCGCCGACGCGAACGAGACCGCGCACGCGTGGCTCGAGATCCTGCGCCGGCACGGCGGCCCGGCCGGCATCGCGCTGACCCGCCAGAACGTGCCCACGTTCGAGCGCGGCGAGGGCGAGGCATCGGGTGAGGTGCTCGCGTCGGCGGCCCACACGGCCCGGGGCGCCTACATCCTGGCCGAGGCGGCCGGCGGCGCGCCGGATGTCATCATCATCGGCACCGGCTCCGAGGTGCAGCTGGCGATCGCTGCCCGCGAGCGGCTGCAGGCCGAGGGCGTGGCGGTGCGGGTCGTGTCCGCTCCGTCGCTGGAGTGGTTCGCCGAGCAGGACGCGGCGTACCGCGAGAGCGTGCTGCCCTCGACGGTCACCGCGCGGGTGTCGATCGAGGCCGGCATCGCGCTGACCTGGCGCGGAATCGTCGGCGACCGCGGGCGCTCGGTCTCCATCGAGCACTTCGGCGCATCCGCCGACTACAAGACCCTGTTCGAGAAGTTCGGCATCACCGCCGACGCCGTCGTCGAGGCGGCACGCGAGACCATCAAGGAGAACGCATGACCACTCCCACCCAGCAGCTGTCCGACCAGGGCGTCAGCATCTGGCTCGACGACCTCGCCCGCCGCCGCATCACCACCGGCAACCTGGCTGACCTGATCGTCAACCGCAATGTCGTCGGCATCACCACCAACCCGACGATCTTCGCGAACGCCATCAGCCACGGCGAGGGCTATCAGGAGCAGATCGCCCAGCTCGCCGCCGACGGCGCGTCTGCCGATGAGGCGATCTTCCAGATCACCACCACCGACGTGCGCGACGCCTGCGGGATCATGCGGCCGGTGTACGACGCGACCGACGGGACGGACGGGCGCGTGTCGATCGAGGTCTCGCCCGAGGTCGCGCACGACACCGCCGCCACCATCGCGCAGGCCGCGCAGCTGGCGCAGGCCGTCGACCGGCCGAACGCCTACATCAAGATCCCCGCCACCAAGGCCGGCCTCGAGGCGATCACGCAGACGATCGCCGCCGGCATCTCGGTGAACGTGACCCTGATCTTCTCGCTCGCCCGCTACGCCGAGGTCATCGACGCCTACCTGGCCGGTCTCGAGCAGGCGCGGGCGGCCGGCCGCGACCTGTCGCAGATCTTCTCGGTCGCGTCGTTCTTCGTGTCCCGCGTGGACACCGAGGTCGACAAGCGGCTCGCCGCCATCGGCACGGATGCCGCGGCCGCCCTGCGCTCGAAGGCGGGGATCGCGAACGCCCGTCTGGCCTACGAGCTGTTCGAGCAGACGTTCGCCGGCGATCGGGCCACGGCGCTCGCTGCAGGCCGGGGCTCGTCTGCAGCGTCCGCTGTGGGCCTCGACCGGGGTCAAGGACCCGGCCCTGCCGGACACGCTGTACGTCACCGAGCTGGTCGCGCCCGGCACCGTGAACACGATGCCGGAGAAGACGCTCGAGGCGGTGTACGACCACGGAGTGATCGGCGGCGACGCCGTCACCGTCAACTACGCGGACGCGCACGGCGTGATCGACGGCCTCGCCTCGGTCGGCGTCGACTTCGACGACGTCACCCAGGTCCTGGAGGACGAGGGCGTGGAGAAGTTCGTCGTGTCCTGGCACGAACTGCAGGACACCGTCTCGCAGGCGCTGTCGGACGCGCAGGACGACGCGCGGTGAGTTTCGACATCCGCGTCAGCGGGCACGTCAAGGCGGTCGTCGACGAGACCCTGACCGAGCTCGTCGGCAGCCTCGTCGCCTCCGGCATCACCGCACAGGACCCCACGCTGTGGGGCGCGGACGCCGAGGCCGAGGCATCCCGTCGCCTCGGCTGGGTGCAGGCGGTCTCGGTCTCGCGCCCGCTGGTCGACGAGATCGCCGGTCTGCGGGCCGAGCACCGCGCCAAGGGACTGACCCGCGTGGTGCTGGCCGGCATGGGCGGCTCGTCGCTGGCGCCCGAGCTCATCGCCCGCACGGCCGCGGTCCCCCTGACGATCCTGGATGCGACCGCGCCCGGGCAGGTGCTGGCCGCGCTGGACGGGGACGACCAGGGCACGCTGGCCCAGACGGTGCTGGTGGTCTCGTCCAAGTCCGGGACCACGGTGGAGACGGATGCCGCGCAGCGGGCGTTCGAGGCGGCGTTCCGCGACCTCGGGATCGACCCCGCCGAGCGCATCGTGGTGGTCACCGATCCCGACTCGCCGCTGGACCGCTCGGCGACCGCGAACGGGTACCGGGTCTTCCGCGCCGACCCGACCGTCGGCGGCCGCTACTCGGCCCTGACCGCGTTCGGGCTCGTCCCGGCGGGCCTTGCCGGCGCCGACCTGGGCGAGCTGCTGGACGAGGCCGACGCGACCCTGCTGGAGGTCGCGATCGACAGCCCGGAGAATCCGGCGCTGGTCCTGGCGGCCGCCATCGCAGGCGGCTCGCCGCGGCGCGACAAGCTCGGGCTGATCTCGGACGGCACGCACATCGAGGGGCTGGAGGACTGGATCGAGGCAGCTGCTGGCCGAGTCCACCGGAAAGGACGGCACCGGCATCCTGCCCGTCGTCCTGCTGTCGGTCTCGCCCGAGCTGGACACGCGGCCGGACGACCTGCAGATCCTGCGTCTGGTCGACGAGGCCGACGAGTTCCACCTGTTCGACCGCCATGAGGGCGAGATCCTGGTCAGCGGGTCGCTCGGCGGCCAGTTCGTGGTGTGGGAGTTCGCCACCGCCGTGGCGGGGCGGATGCTGGGGATCGATCCGTTCGACCAGCCCGATGTGGAATCCGCCAAGGCCGCGACCCGGGCGCTGCTGGAGCGCCGCCCGGCACCGTCCGCCCCGGCGTTCGTTGTCGACGGCGTCGAGGTGCGGGTCACCGATCCCGCGCTGGCGGCATCGGGCACGATCGCGGGGGTGCTGGACGCGCTGTGGTCCCGGCTCGGCCCGGACGGCTATGTGGCGGTGCAGGCATACGTCGACCGCCTGCGTCTGCCCGAGCTTGCGCGGACTGCGCGAGATGGTCGCGGCCGATTCGGGCCGCCCCGCCACCTTCGGCTGGGGACCGCGCTTCCTGCACTCCACCGGGCAGTACCACAAGGGCGGTCCGGCCACCGGCGTGTTCCTGCAGATCACCGAGCGCACCGAGGTCGACGTGCAGATCCCGGGCCGCCCGTTCACGTTCGGACAGCTCATCGCCGCACAGGCCGCGGGCGATGCCTCCGTGCTCGCCGCGCACGGGCGACCGGTGGTCACCCTCACCCTGACCGATCCGCAGGCCGAGGTGCTCTCGCTCTTCGAAGCCGCCCAATAGGAGGCCACCGATCCATGACCGTGGAGATCACGCGGGACCACAATCCGCTGCGCGACCCGGATGATCGCCGTCTGCACCGCATCGCCGGCCCCAGCGCGCTGGTGATCTTCGGCGTCACCGGCGATCTGTCCCGCAAGAAGCTGATGCCGGCCGTCTACGACCTGGCCAACCGCGGCCTGCTGCCGCCGGGGTTCGCCCTCGTCGGCTTCGCCCGCCGCGACTGGGAGGATCAGGACTTCGCCCGCGTCGTGTACGACGCCGTGAAGGCGAACGCGCGGACGGAGTTCCGCGAGGAGACCTGGAAGGCTGCTGGCCGGGATCCGGTTCGTGTCCGGCGAGTTCGACGACCCGGATGCGTTCCGGCGCCTGCGCGAGACCGTCGAGAAGCTGGACGTGGAGCGCGGCACGATGGGCAACCACGCGTACTACCTGTCGATCCCGCCGCGCGCGTTCGCCGTGGTCGCCGAGCAGCTGAAGAGCTCGGGCCTGGTCGATGACACCGCCGATCAGCCCGACCGCTGGCGACGTGTGGTGATCGAGAAGCCGTTCGGGCACGATCTGGCCTCGGCCCGCGAGCTGAACAGCGCGCTCGCAGCGCCTTCCCGGCCGACTCGATCTTCCGCATCGACCACTACCTGGGCAAGGAGACGGTCCAGAACATCCTGGCGCTGCGCTTCGCCAACGAGCTGTACGAGCCCATCTGGAACCGCAACTACGTCGACCACGTGCAGATCACGATGGCCGAGGACATCGGCGTGGGCGGCCGTGCCGGCTACTACGACGGCATCGGCGCGGCGCGCGACGTCATCCAGAACCACCTGCTCCAGCTGCTCGCGCTGACCGCGATGGAGGAGCCCATCTCGTTCAACGCCCGCGACCTGCGGACCGAGAAGGAGAAGGTCCTGGCGGCCGTCACCCTCCCCGACGACCTGTCCCTGGCCACCGCCCGCGGCCAGTATGGCGGCGGCTGGCAGGGCGGCGAGCAGGTCCGCAGCTTCCTCGAGGAGGAGGGGATGGACCCGCAGTCCACCACCGAGACCTACGCGGCCATCAAGGTCGGCATCAACACCCGGCGCTGGGCGGACGTGCCGTTCTACCTGCGCACCGGCAAGCGCCTGGGACGCCGCGTCACCGAGATCGCGGTCGTGTTCAAGCGGGCCCCCGAGCACCTGTTCAGCCGCAACCAGACCTCCGGCCTGGGGCAGAACGCGCTGGTGATCCGGGTGCAAGCCGGATGAGGGGGTCACCATCCGCTTCGGTTCGAAGGTGCCCGGTGCGGGCACCCAGGTGCGCGACGTGACGATGGACTTCGGCTACGGGCACGCCTTCACCGAGGCCAGCCCCGAGGCGTACGAGCGGCTCATCCTGGATGTGCTGCTGGGCGACCCGCCGCTGTTCCCCCGGCACGAGGAGGTCGAGTTCAGCTGGAAGATCCTCGACCCGATCGAGGAGTACTGGGCCGCGCAGACGGGTCCGCTCGAGCAGTACACGCCGGGCGGCTGGGGTCCGCGCTCGGCCGACGACCTGCTCACCCGCGACGGCCGCACCTGGAGGCGCCCATGATCATCGATCTGCCCGACACCACCGTCAGCAAGATCGCCAAGTCGCTGGTCAGCGTCCGCGAAGAGGGCGGTGCGGTGGCCCTCGGCCGCGTGCTGACCCTCATCATCCTCATCCGGCACGGCGCCGAAGAGGAGGTCATCGAGGCCGCCAACGACGCCTCGCGCGAGCATCCGATGCGGGTGATCGTGCTCATGAGCGATCCGCATGCGCCGGATGCCGATGCCGAACCGCGGCTGGATGCCGAGATCCGCGTCGGCGGCGACGCCGGCGCCAGCGAGGTGATCGTGCTGCGCGCGTACGGCGCCGCCGGCAACAACTCGGAGAGCCTGGTCACCGGGCTGCTGCCGGACGCGCCCGTGGTCGCCTGGTGGCCGCGCGAGACCCCCAAGCAGCCGTCGAGATCCTCGATCGGCCGGATCGCGCAGCGCCGCATCACGGATGCGGCGACCCAGCCGGATCCGGCGGGGTGGGTCGCGGGACTCGGCGGGCACTACGCGCCCGGCGACACCGACTTCGCGTGGACCCGCGTCACCTACTGGCGCGAGCAGCTCGCCGCGGTGCTCGATCAGCCGCCGTACGAGCCGGTCACCGCGGTCGAGGTGCGCGGCGCGGCCGACTCGCCCTCGACGGCCTTCCTGGCCGCCTGGCTGCGCCTGGCCCTGGACGTGCCCGTCGACTGGGAGTATCTGGGTCCCGAGGAGTGGGTCGGCGGCATCAAGTCGGTCCGGCTGGTCCGGCCCGGCGGCGACACCCTGCTGGAGCGCCCCGAGCCGGGTGTGGCGGTGCTGACCCAGCCGGGGCAAGCCCTCGCACGAGCTGGCGTTCCCCCGGCGGACCCTGCGCGAGTGCCTGGCCGAGGAGCTCGCAGCCTCGATCCGGACCTGCTGTATGGTCGTGTCATCACCGAGGGGTGGAGCCTGCTCCGGCAGGCCGACGGCGGGGAGGACCATGTCTGACAGCGGGGCGGACAAGCGGGTGGTGGTCCGGACCGATCCGGACGACCTCGCCGCGGCGGTGGCCCGGCGTTTCGTCGACCGGGTCGCCAAGCGCTCCCGCGCCGGCAAGACCGTGCACGTCTCCCTCACCGGGGGTGGCATGGGAACGGCCGTCCTGGCGGCTGTCGCCGCACACCCCGAGCGGGATGCGGTCGACTGGTCGCGGGTGCACTTCTGGTGGAGCGACGAGCGGTTCGTGCCGGCGCGCTCCGCCGACCGCAACGACCGCGGCGCCGACGAGGCGCTCCTGGATCAGCTGGCGCTGCCGGCCGGCAACATCCACCGGATGGCCGCGAGCGACCAGGGGCTGGAGCTGGATGCCGGTGCCGAGGCGTACGCCGCCGAGCTGGCCGCCTACGGCCCCACCGCGACCGCCGCGACCGGGATGCTCACCGGCCCCTGGCCCTCGTTCGACATCTGCTTCCTCGGCGTCGGACCGGACGGGCACATCGCGTCGCTGTTCCCCGATCGCCCGGAGATCCGGATCACCGACCGCACCGCGGTGGCGGTGCGCGACTCCCCCAAGCCCCCGCCGGAGCGGATCACGCTGACCCGGCCGGTGATCAACTCGTCCAAGCGGGTGTGGCTGGTGCTGGCCGGCGCCGACAAGGCGTCGGCCCTGGGCCTGGCCCTGGCCGGAGCCAGCTATCACAGCGTCCCGGCAGCGGGCGAAGGGTCGCCGACGCACCATCTTCTTCGTCGACGAGGCGGCCGCCGCCACGGTGCCGCCCGAGCTGATCGACGGCTCCTACTGACGGCCTCGCGCCCACAGGCGGGGCTCGCGCGCCGGGCTACTGTCCGCGGCGCTCGCGCAGCTTGCTTGAGCGCGTCATCGAGGAGCGCTTCGGCCTCTTCGTCGGTGCGCCGCTCCTTGACGTAGGCGAGGTGGGTCTTGTACGGCTCGGCCTTGGTCATCGCCGGCGGGTTGGCCTTGTCGCGGCCGGCGGGCAGACCGGAGTGCGGCGAGTCGATGGTGTCGGGGATCTCCTCCTCGGGGATCCCGGCGGCGAAGTACCGGACCGTCTCGTTGCCCAGTCCGTCCCAATACGACACCGCGACGCGCTCGGCGTGGTAGCCGTGGTCCTGCTCGCCCATCGGCCCTGCGCCCACTCGGGTCCCGCGAATAGCACTCCCACCGGCAGCCATGTCAGATCCCCTGCAGTTTCGTGATCAGGCCCAGCGCCACGATCGCCACGAACCAGGCGAGGGCGAGGACGACGGTGAAGCGGTTCAGGTTGCGCTCGGCGAGGCCGGACGATCCCAGCGAAGAGCTCATCCCGCCGCCGAACATGTCGGACAGACCGCCGCCGCGGCCCTTGTGCAGCAGGATCAGCAGCGTCAGCAGGAGGCTCGTGATGCCGAGCACCACCTGCAGGACGAACTCGAGGATTTCCACGCTTCAGGCCTTTCGCCGCGACCGGGCGGTCGCACAGACGTCAAGTATACGGGAGGGGGTCCGCCGGGCCGGTCGGCCCGGCGGATGTCACACCCCGACGTGCTTCTGGTACCGCACGATCGCGGCGAACTCGTCCACGACCAGGCTCGCGCCGCCGACGAGGGCGCCGTCCACATCCGGCTCGCGCATGAAGCCGGCGATGTTGCCGGACTTCACCGATCCGCCGTACAGGATCCGGGTGCGGTCGGCGGCGTCGCCGCCGATCGCCGCGGCGGTCACCTCGCGCAGCTTGGCGCACACGTCCTGCGCCTGCTCCGGAGTGGCGGCCTGACCCGAGCCGATCGCCCAGACCGGCTCGTACGCCACCACGATGTCGGCACCGGCGGCCACGCCGTTCAGTGCGGCCGTCAGCTGTCGGACCGGCACGGCGCTGGCGCCGTGCTCCTCCAGGTCCTCGGCGGTCTCGCCCACGCAGATCACCGGCACAAGACCGTGCCGCAGCGCGGCCTGGACCTTCGCGGCCACGACCTCGTCGCTCTCGTGGTGGTAGGCGCGCCGCTCGGAGTGGCCGATGATGACGTACCGGCAGTCCAGCTTGGCCAGGAACTGTCCGGACACCTCACCCGTGTAGGCGCCGGAGTCGTGCGCGGACAGGTCCTGCGCCCCCAGCGAGAACGGGATCTTGTCGGCGTCCAGCAGCGTCTGCACGGTGCGGATGTCGGTGAACGGCGGGAAGACGGCCAGTTCGACCGTGCCGGCCTCGTGCTTGGCGTCCTTCAGCGCCCAGTGCAGCTTCTGCACCAAGGCGACCGCCTGCAGATGGTCGAGGTTCATCTTCCAGTTGCCGGCGATCAGCGGCAGCCGGCGGCCGTTGGTGGTCACTGCGCCCATCCGAGCACCTCCAGTCCGGGCAGTGGTTTGCCCTCCAGGAATTCCAGGCTGGCGCCGCCGCCGGTCGAGATGTGCCCGAACCGGTCGTCGGCGAAGCCGAGCTGTCGCACCGCCGCGGCGGAGTCTCCCCGCCGACGACGGACAGCCCGTCGACCTCGGTGAGCGCCTGCGCGATGGTCTTGGTGCCGGCGGCGAACGCCGGCATCTCGAACACGCCCATCGGCCCGTTCCAGAAGACCGTCGTGCGCTGCGGATGGCATCGGCGAACTGCTCGGCGGTCCGCGGGCCGATGTCCAGCCCCAGCCCGTCGGCGCCGAACGGGGTGTCCTCGAGCGCGTCCGCGTCGGCCACGACGTGATCGGCGTCCGCGGCGAAGGATGCCGCGACCACCGCGTCGACCGGGAGCACGAGTTCGATCCCGCGTTCCTGGGCCGTGGCGATGTAGCGGCGCACGGTGTCCAGCTGGTCTGTCTCCAGCAGGCTCTTGCCGACCTTGTGGCCCTGGGCGGCCAGGAACGTGAACATCATCCCCCCGCCGACCAGCAGCTTGTCCACCCGTGGCAGGAGGTGCTCGATGACGCCCAGCTTGTCGCTGACCTTCGAGCCGCCCAGCACGACGGCATACGGTCGCTCGGGCCGTTCGGTCAGGCGGTCCAGCACGTCCACCTCGGCGGCGATGAGCAGCCCGGCCGCGGACGGGAGCAGCTCGGCCAGCTCGTAGACGCTGGCCTGCTTGCGGTGCACGACGCCGAAGCCGTCCGAGACGAGCGCGTCGCCGAGTTCGGCCAGGCGGCCGGCGAACTCCCGGCGCCCGGCGTCGTCCTTCGCGGTCTCGCCCGGGTCGAAGCGCAGGTTCTCCAGCACCGCCACGTCGCCGTCGGCGAGAGCGGCGACCGCCTCGTGCGCGGACTCGCCGACGGTGTCGCGGGCGAACGCGACCGGCTTGCCGAGCAGCTCGGACAGCCGCTGGGCGACCGGGGCGAGGCTGAACGCGGGATCCGGGGCGCCGTCGGGGCGCCCGAGGTGGGAGCAGACGACGACGCGGGCGCCCTGGTTGATGAGGGCGTTGAGAGTGGGCAGCGACGCACGCACGCGGCCATCGTCCGAGATGACCCCGTCCCGCAGGGGGACGTTCAGGTCACAGCGGACGATGACGCGCGTGCCTGCGAGCGAACCCCCTGCGCGCGCCGGAAGGGTGTCGAGGGTGCGCAGCGGCATGACGACTCAGAGACGCTCGGCGACGTACTCGGTCAGGTCGACCAGGCGGTTGGAGTAGCCCCACTCGTTGTCGTACCAGCCGGACACCTTCACCAGGTTGCCGCTGACGTTCGTCAGCTCGGCGTCGAACACCGAGGAGTGCGGGTTGAGCTGGATGTCGCTGGAGACGATCGGGTCCTCGGTGTACTGCAGGTACCCCTTCAGACGCCCGTCTGCGGCGGCGGTCCGGTAGGCGGCGTTGACCTCGTCGACGGTCAGGCCCTCGCGGTCGGTGACGATGGTCAGGTCGACGATCGATCCGGTGGGCACCGGCACGCGGTACGACGAGCCGCTGAGCTTGCCGTTCAGCTCCGGCAGGACCAGGCCGATCGCCTTGGCGGCGCCGGTGGAGGCGGGGACGATGTTGATGGCGGCGGCGCGTGCGCGACGCAGGTCGCTGTGCGGGCCGTCCTGCAGGTTCTGGTCGGCGGTGTACGCGTGAGCGGTCATCATGAAGCCGCGCTCGATGCCGAACGCGTCGTTGAACACCTTCGCCAGCGGGGCGAGGCAGTTCGTGGTGCAGGACGCGTTGGACAGGATGTTCATCGTGGCCGCGTCGTAGGTGTCCTCGTTCACGCCCATCACGAACGTGCCGTCCACATCCGTGCCCGGCGCCGAGATGATGACCTTCTTCGCACCGCCGGCGATGTGCTTGCCGGCATCCGCGGCCTTCGTGAAGCGGCCGGTGGACTCGATCACGATGTCCACGCCCAGCTCGCCCCACGGCAGGTTCGCGGGGTCGCGCTCCTCGTAGACCTTGATGGTCTTGCCGCCGACGGTGATCGCGTCGCCGTCGAAGCTCACGTCCTGGCCGAGCGGACCGCCGACGGAGTCGTACTTCAGCAGGTGCGCGAGCGTCTTGTTGTCCGTGAGGTCGTTGACCGCGACGATGTCGAGGTCAGCTCCCTGCGCGAGCGCTGCGCGGAGGAAATTGCGTCCGATGCGGCCGAAGCCGTTGATCCCGATCTTGACGGTCACGGAATGTCTCCCAGATGTGTTGAGCGCGAGTGCGCTGATTCTTCACGGACGGACGACGGCGTCCCAGCGGTCATCCCGCCGGGACGCCGCACTTGGCTATGACAGTACCAGCAGGCCCGCCGTCTTCTCGCGTGCGGCCTCGAACCGAGCCGCGACGTTCTCCCAGTTCGCGATGTTCCAGACCGCCTTGACGTAATCGGCCTTCACGTTCAGGTAGTCCAGGTAGAACGCGTGCTCCCACATGTCCAGCTGGAACAGCGGGATCGTGCCCTGGGCGGTGTTTCCCTGCTGGTCGAACAGCTGCTGGATGATCAGCTGCGCGCCGATCGGGTCCCAGCTGAGCACGGCCCAGCCGGAGCCCTGGATGCCGGTCGCGGCGGCGGTGAAGTGCGCCTGGAACTTGTCGAATCCGCCGAAGAACTCGTCGATGGCCGCCTTCAGCTCGCCCTCCGGCTGGCCGCCGCCGTTCGGCGACAGGTTGGTCCAGAAGATCGAGTGGTTGACGTGACCGCCGAGGTTGAACGCGAGGTCCTTCTCGAAGCGGTTGACGTTGGCCAGGTCGCCGGAGTCGCGGGCCTCGGCGAGCTTGTCCAGCGCGGTGTTGGCTCCGGTCACGTACGCCTGGTGGTGCTTGTCGTGGTGGAGCTGCATGATCTTGCCGCTGATGTGCGGCTCCAGCGCGGCGTAGTCGTAGGGCAGGTCGGGCAGCGTGTACTTCGCCATGTTCTCTTCTTCCTGTCGGCGTCGCGCCGATGCGGAAGCGGTGTCGCTCCCTGACGCGGCGAGGGTGACAACTTCATCCTACTGAGCGGCAACGCACACGGCGGGCCGTTGCTTCCCCGATCACCGCGGGTTCACGCGGGGTTCAGTCCTCTGCGCCGGCGGGGACGGATGCCTCGGTCCCCGGGATCCCCTCGGTGTCGGCCTTCTTGTCCGCCATCGCCAGAAGCCGCCGGATCCGGCCGGCCACGGCATCCTTCGTCAGCGGCGGATCGGCGTGGTGGCCCAGCTCGTCCAGGCTCGCGTCGCGGTGCGCCAGCCGCAGCCGCCCCGCCTGCTGCAGATGCTCGGGGACGTCGTCGCCGAGGATCTCCAGGGCGCGCTCCACGCGGGCGCAGGCGGCGACCGCGGCCTGTGCGGAGCGACGCAGATTCGCGTCGTCGAAATTGACCAGCCGGTTCACGCCGGCGCGCACCTCACGGCGGGCGCGCAGCTGATCCCACGCGGCCGCCGCCCGCGGCGCCCCCATCGCTGCCAGCGCGACGCGGATCGCCTCGCCGTCGCGCACCACGACCCTCGGCACCCCGCGCACCTCACGCGCCTTGGCGGCCACCCCGAGCCGGTGCGCGGCGCCGACCAGCGCCATCGCCGCCTCGGACGACGGGCAGGCGATCTCCAGCGCCGCCGAGCGGCCCGGGTCGCTCAGGCTGCCCGAGGCCAGGAAGGCCCCCCGCCACACGGCGGCCAGGTCGGGGCGCGATCCGGTGGTGAGCTTGTTCGGCAGGCCGCGCACCGCGCGCCGACGCTGGTCGAGCAGCCCGGTCTGACGGGCCAGCGTCTCGCCGGCCTCGATCACCCGGACGGCGAACCGGGCGCCCGAGGGCGACCCGGATCCCTGCACCTGCACGAGCTCGGGCCGCACGCCGTACAGGTCGACGAGTTCGCGCGCCGTCCGCCGGGCCAGCAGCTCGGAGTCGACCTCGGCCTCGACCGCGACCCGGTTGGCGATCGAATGCAGTCCCCCGGAGAACCGCAGCAGAGTGGTCAGCTCGGCCACCCGCGCGGTGGGTCGCGGATCCCGCAGAGCGATCAGCTCGGCCTTCACATCGGCTGTCAGCGGCACGGTACTCCTCGAGGCGGCGATCGATACATCGGGACGGCCACCCAGCCTACCGGGCTACTCCCGGCCCAGATCCCGGTGCTGCACGCGGACGGCGACGCCGGGAACCTCGGCCAGCCGCTCGCTGAGCGCCCCGGCCATCACGACCGATCGGTGCTTGCCCCCGGTGCAAGCCGATGGCCACGACGCTGTGCCGCTTGTTCTCCCGCTGGTAGCCGGCCAGCACGGGCACCAGGACCGCGGTGTAGGCGTCCAGGAACTCGGATGCCCCCTCCTGGGCCAGCACGAAGTCCCGGACCCGCTCGTCCTCGCCGGTGAGGGCCCGCAGCTCGTCCTCCCAGTACGGATTGGGCAGGAACCGCATGTCGACCACCATGTCGGCGTCCACCGGCAGGCCGTACTTGAATCCGAAGCTGAGGATCGTGAGCGAGTGGCGGGCGGTCCCGCGTTCGCTGAACAGCTCGACCACGTGGGTGGCCAGCTGATGGATGTTCAGATCGGTGGTGTCGATCACCACGTCCGCGCTGGAGCGGATGGAGGCCAGCCGCTCCCGCTCGCGGCGGATGCCGTCCACGATCGTGCCGTCGCCCTGCAGCGGATGCGGTCGGCGCACCGCCTCGTAGCGGCGCACCAGCACATCGTCGGAGGCGTCCAGGAACACCACCCGCAGCTGCTCCCGCGCACCGCGCAGGGCCCGGGTGACCTCGGGCAGGTCGGTGAACAGGCTGCCGCCGCGCACGTCGACGACGGCGGCCACCCGCGGGAGCGCACTGGCGGCGAGCCCGGACAGGTCCAGCAGGGGCTTGAGCATCTGCGGCGGCAGGTTGTCGACCACGTACCAGCCCATGTCCTCGAGCGCGTTGGCGACGGTCGATCTGCCGGCGCCGGACATGCCCGTGACGATCAGGATCTCGCTGCCCGCGCGATCGCCGCCATCCGCCATCATTCCCCCGTCGCTGTCCCAGTCCACCCTACCGAGGCCCGCGCGGTCTGCGCGAGGTGCACGTGCACCGCCTCGGCCAGTGTCGGCCCGATGCCGGGGAGCTGGGTGATCTCGTCCGGCGTGGCCGTGCGCAGGGCCGCGACCGAGCCGAAATGGCGGAGCAGGGCGCGGATGCGTGCCGGTCCGAGGCCGGGCACCTCGGCCAGCACGGTGGTGATGTCGCGCTTGCGGCGCGCGCGCTGATGCGTGATGGCGAAGCGGTGCGCCTCGTCGCGCAGCCGCTCGAGCAGGTAGAGCGCCTCGGAGGTGCGCGGCAGGATCACCGGGTAGTCCTGTTCCGGCAGCCACACCTCCTCGAGCCGCTTGGCGATGCCGCACAGCGCGATCTCGGAGTGTCCGGACGCGGCCAGGGCGCGCGCGGCCGCCGCGACCTGCGGCTGCCCGCCGTCCACCACCAGCAGCTGCGGCGGGTACGAGAACCGCCGCTTCTTGCCATCGGCGACGGCGTCCTCCTGCTCGCGCGGGTCGTCCAGCCGCGCCAGCCGCCGGGTCAGCACCTGGTTCATCGAATCGGTGTCGTCGGTGGTCTCGGCGACCGTGAACGAACGGTACTGGTCCTTGCGGGGCAGGCCGTCCTCGAACACCACCATCGAGGCGACCACGTTCGTGCCGGCCAGGTGGGAGATGTCGTAGCACTCGATGCGCAGCGGCGCCTCGGCCAGGCCGAGCGCCTCCTGCAGATCGGTGAGCGCCTGCGTGCGGGCGACGTAGTCGCTGGTGCGGCGGGTCTTGTGCAGCATCAGCGCCTGCCGGGCGTTCAGGGTGGCCGTCTTCATCAGCTCGGCCTTGCGGCCCGCTGCGCGACCGAGATCGCCACGTTCCGACCCCGCCTTCCGCGCAGCCAGGCCTCCAGATCGGCGGCGTCGTCGGGCAGGTGCGGCACCAGGATCTGCCGCGGGATGTCGGCGGCCGCGGCATCCCCGTAGACCCGCTGCAGCACCTGGTCGACCAGCTCGCCGCCGGCGATGTCCAGCTCCTTCTCGATCGTGGTCGCCCGCACCCCGCGCACCCGCCCGCCGCGGACGACGAAGTGCTGCACGGCGGCGGACAGCTCGTCCTCGGCGATGCCGAACAGATCGGCGTCCATGTCCGGCGCCAGCACGAGCGCGCTGCGGCTGAGGACCGCGTCGATCGACTGCAGCTTGTCTCGGTACTCGGCGGCGGCCTCGTAGTCCAGCGCGGCGGCGGATTCCCGCATCCGGCGCGTGAGCTCGGTACGGAACCGCTCGTCGCCGCCGGAGAGGAACGCGACGAAGTCGTCCACGATCGCGCGGTGCTCCTCGATCGTGACCTTCATCGAGCACGGCCCACCGCACCGCCCGATCTGACCGGGGAAGCACGGCCGCCCGGTGGCCATCGCCTTCTTGTACGACGCATCGCTGCAGGTGCGGATCGGGAACACCTTGATCATCAGGTCGATCGTGTCGTGCACCGCCCACACCTTCGGGTACGGGCCGAAGTACTTGGCGCCCTTGATCCGGTGGTTGCGGGTCACGATCACCCGCGGCGCCTCGTCCGCGAGCGTGACGGCCAGGTAGGGGTAGGACTTGTCGTCCTTGTACCGCACGTTGAACGGCGGCTTGTACTCCTGGATCCACATGAACTCCAGCTCGAGCGCCTCCACGTCGCTGCCGACGACGGTCCACTCGACGGATGCCGCCGTGGTGACCATGCGGCGGGTGCGCTCGTGCAGGGTGTGCAGCGGCGCGAAGTAGTTCGACAGGCGCGCGCGCAGGCTCTTCGCCTTGCCGACGTAGAGGATGCGGCCGTCGCGGTCGCGGAACCGGTACACCCCGGGGTCGGTCGGGATCTCCCCCTGCTTCGGCTTGTACGGGAGCTGGTCGGCCATCCGCGCTCAGCCCGCCTTGCGCTGGGATCCGGCCGGGTCGAGGATCTCGGAGAGGAAGGCGCCGGTGTACGAGCCGTCGGCACGGGCGACCCGCTCGGGCGTCCCGGTGGCCACGATCGTGCCGCCGCCGGAGCCGCCCTCGGGACCCAGGTCGATGATCCAGTCCGCGGACTTGATCACGTCCAGGTTGTGCTCGATGACGATCACCGTGTTGCCCTTGTCGACGAGCCCGTTGAGCACCTCGAGCAGCCGCTGCACATCCTCGAAGTGCAGGCCGGTGGTCGGCTCGTCCAGCACGTACACCGACCGGCCGTTGGACCGGCGCTCGAGCTCGGTGGCCAGCTTGACGCGCTTGCGCCTCGCCGCCGGACAGGGTGGTGGCCGACTGACCGAGACGGACGTAGCCCAACCCGACGTCGACCAGCGTCTTCATGTAGCGGTGGATCGCCTGGATCGGCTCGAAGAACCCGGCCGCCTCGGAGATCGGCATCTCGAGCACCTCGGCGATGTTCTTGCCCTTGTAGTGCACGGTGAGGGTGTCGCGGTTGTACCGCTTGCCGTGGCACACCTCGCAGTCGACGTACACGTCGGGCAGGAAGTTCATCTCGATCTTGATGGTGCCGTCGCCGGAGCAGGCCTCGCAGCGGCCGCCCTTGACGTTGAAGCTGAACCGGCCGGGGCGGTAGCCGCGCGCCTTCGCCTCCGGCGTCTCGCTGAACAGGGTCCGGATGCGGTCGAACACCCCGGTGTAGGTGGCGGGGTTGGACCGCGGGGTGCGCCCGATCGGCGCCTGGTCGACGTGCACGACCTTGTCGAGGTTGTCCAGTCCGGTCACCCGGGTGTGCTTGCCCGGCACCGTGCGCGCGCCGTTGAGCCGGCCCGCGAGGACCTGGTACAGGATGTCGTTGACCAGCGACGACTTGCCCGAGCCGCTGACCCCGGTCACCGCGGTCATCACGCCGAGCGGAAAGTCGACGCTCACGTTCTGCAGGTTGTTCTCGCGCGCGCCCACCACCGACAGCTGGCGCTTCTTGTCGATCTTGCGGCGCCGGGTCGGCGTCGGGATCTCGCGTCGCCCGGACAGGTAGTCGGCGGTCAGCGACGCGCGCTCCTGCAGGAGTGAATCCAGCGGGCCGGAGTGCACCACGGTGCCGCCGTCGACGCCGGCGCGCGGACCGATGTCGACGACCCAGTCGGCGGCGTGGATGGTCTCTTCGTCGTGCTCGACGACGATGAGCGTGTTGCCCAGGTCGCGGAGCGTGAGCAGGGTCTCGATGAGCCGCCGGTTGTCGCGCTGATGCAGCCCGATGGACGGTTCGTCCAGCACGTACAGCACTCCGGTCAGGCCGGAGCCGATCTGGGTGGCCAGCCTGATGCGCTGGGCCTCGCCGCCGGACAGCGAGCCGGCCGAGCGCCCCAGGTTGAGGTAGTTCAGCCCGACCTGGATGAGGAACTCCAGGCGCAAGCCGGATCTCGCGCAGCACCTGGGCCGCGATCTTCGCCTCGCGGGCGGTCAGCTCGAGCGTGGCGAAGTAGTCGTGCGCCTCGGCCAGGCTCATCCGGGAGGCCTCGGCGATGGAGTGGCCGTGGACCTTCACCGCGAGCACCTCGGGCTTGAGCCGGTCGCCGTTGCAGACCGCGCACGGCACCTCGCGGAGGAACTCTGCCCAGCGCTGGCGCTGGGTGTCGGACTCGGCCTGCAGGTACTGCCGCTCGATGTACGGGACCACGCCCTCGAAGCCCGAGGTGTAGCGCATCTCGCGCCCGTAGCGGTTCTTCCACCGCACCGTCACCTTGAAGTTCTCGCCGTGCAGCACGGCGTCCTTCACCCGCTGCGGAAGCATCCGCCACGGGGTGTCCAGGGAGAAGTCGAGGTCGTCCGCGAGCCCCTCCAGCAGGCGCTCGTAGTACTGGAACAGCCCCTTGCCCTGGGTCGTCCACGGGATCACGACGCCTTCGCGCAGCGACAGCTCGTCGTCGCCGAGCATGAGGTCGACATCCACCGACATCCGCGTGCCCAGGCCGGAACATGTGGGGCAGGCGCCGAACGGCGCGTTGAACGAGAACGTGCGCGGCTCGATCTCGGTCAGCTGCAACGGGTGGCCGTTGGGGCAGGCCAGCTTCTCGGAGAAGCTCTGCCAGGCGGCATCCCCCTCTTCGTCGACGAAGTTGACCTGCATGATCCCGTCGGCCAGGCCCAGCGCGGTCTCGACCGAGTCGGTGACCCGGCTGAGGATGTCGGGGCCGGCCACGAGCCGGTCGACGACCACCGCGATGTCGTGCTTGTAGCTCTTCTTCAGCGCGGGCGCCTCGGCCAGCTGGACGAGTTCGCCGTCGACCACGGCGCGGGCGTAGCCCTTGGCGCCGAGCTCTTTGAACAGGTCGACGAACTCGCCCTTCTTCTGCGTGACCACCGGCGCCACGATCTGATAGCGGGTGCGTGCGGGCATCTCCATCAGCTGGTCGGCGATCTGCTGCACCGTCTGCCGCTGGATCACCTCGCCGCACTCGGGGCAGTGCGGGATGCCGACGCGTGCCCACAGCAGGCGCATGTAGTCGTGGATCTCGGTGATGGTGCCCACCGTCGAGCGCGGGTTGCGGTTGGTCGACTTCTGGTCGATCGAGACGGCCGGGCTCAGCCCCTCGATGAAGTCGACGTCGGGCCGGTCCACCTGCCCCAGGAACTGGCGGGCGTAGGCGCTCAGCGACTCGACGTACCGGCGCTGTCCTTCGGCGAAGATCGTGTCGAACGCGAGGCTGGACTTTCCGGATCCGGACAGGCCGGTGAACACCACGAGCGCGTCGCGGGGGATGTCCAGGTCGACGTTGCGCAGATTGTGGACGCGCGCGCCGCGGACGCTGAGCTTTCCCGAGGTGTGGGCAGGGCTGGCGACAGGGATGATGGGCACCGGTCAAGTCTATTTGCGGCCTCCGACACCGGCCGCGACGTGCTCTGCGCTCCCCGCGAACGGCACCGGATCGAGCTCCCCTGGTCAGCGACGCGCGGCGAGCACGCGCAGCACGACCACCACCGCGACCGCGCAGACCGCGGTCGCCAGCACGACCGCCGCGGGCGGCAGCGCGTCGCGCACGGGCGCCTGCGCCAGCACCAGGCCCGCGAACAGCACCGGCTGGGCGACGACCTGCACCACCAGGTATCGGCGGGCGGGGTGCGCCAGCACCCGCAGGCGCACCCGGCCGAGCGCAGGCAGCGCGAGGTTCAGTCCGCCGAGCACGTGCAGCGCGTGCACCAGCGCCAGCACCAGGTAGGGCCGGACGTCGGCGGGCGCAAGCCGGGTGCATCAGCGGGACCAGCGCGATCACCAGGGCGACGCCCCAGGTGGCCAGCGTGGCCGGCAGGAGGGCGCCGAGGACCGCGAGCACGAGGGCGATCACGGCATAGGGCACGGGGAGCAGGGCGAACGCGCAGCAGGCGAGGACGACCGGGATCGCCCGGAGCACCGGCAGCGGGATGCTCGCGGCCGGCCGACTCCAGCCCGCTCGACCCCGGCCCGCTCGACCCCGGCCCGGTGCCGCCGGACCCGGTGCCGTCGAACCCGGCTTGGTCGCCGGCACGTCGTCTCGCCGGCCACTCATCCGCGGCGCCTCATCCGTGACAGCGTCCGCAGCCGGGCGGTGCGGGCACCGGCATCCCCATCCCAGGCCAGGACGTCCGCGCCCATCGCGGTGATGTCGCGCAACCGGTCGGCGCGCAGGCCGAGCACCATCCGCGATGCCGCGATCTCCTCCCGTCGCAGCCGCTCGGACTGCAGCCTGGGCAGGGTGTCCACCGCCAGCACCCGGTGCCCGGCCGCCCGCCACACGCCCGCCAGGCGCACCGTCTCGTCGTCCAGGAACGTCGACAGCAGCACGATCAGCGCCCCGCGCGCCACCTGCGGCGTGCGGGTCCGGCTGAGCCGCGGCTGCGGCGGCGAGGCGGCGATCGCGGCGCGGAGCCGCTCGCGGTGCCGGGCGCCCGAGCCCCGCCGGACCGCGCCGCCGGGCCGGGACAGCTGCTGGAAGGACACCTGGTCGCCCGCGTCGAGGTAGGCGGCGGCCAGAGACCATGCGGCGCGGCGGGCGATGTCCATCGACCCCGGAAGTCCGAGCGAGCGGTCGCCGTGCGCCCAGTCGCCCACCCGCCCGGTGATGTCCTCGCCGTCGTCCAGGATGAGGGCGACGTCCACGTCCGAGGTCGCGAACGTGCGCCGCACGAACAGCTCGCCCGGGCGCCGGGCCAGGCGGGCGGTGGCCTTCCAGTCGATGCGCTGCAGCCGGTCGCCGGGAGCGAACGGATGGATGTCGCGGAACTCGCCCCCATCCCCCGGCCGCGAGGCGTCGTGCGCTCCGGTCAGCCCCGCGGGGTCGGGCGGCAGCGGCAGGAACCGCACCGGCTCGGCCGGCGGCTGGACCCGCGCCGAGAGTCTGGTGCGCGTCGGCGCGATGCTGGTCCATGCGCCGTCCGGGCCGATGGCGACGGCGTCGGCGCGCACGAGCTCCTGATCGCCGGAGTGCGGGGTGCGGATCCGCAGCAGGGTGCGCGCGACCGGCCCGGCGACCGCGATCCGACGGGTGCGATGCTCCAAGCTCGGTGACGGTGACCAGGATCGTCTCGACGCCCGCGGCCTGCACGCTCATCGTCACCGGGACGACCACCGGGCCGTCCGGTGCGGACTCGGGGTCGCCCCGCTCCAGGCCCAGCTCGACCTCCGTCCGCCGGCCGCCGGCGGCCAGCGCGAGCGCCGCCGCCACCAGGAGCACCACGCCGGGCACGGCCAGGTCGACCCGGCCGAAGGCCAGCGCGACCCCGAGCAGGACGATGCCCACGCCGATCCCCGCGATCGGCGCCGGCGACAGCATCCGGGTCATCACGCGCCCGCGGCGGACCAGGCCACCGTCGGCGGCACCGGCACCTTCTGCAGGATGGCCTCGATCACCCGCGCGGGATCGGTGCCGGCCGCCCACGCGCCCGGGGTGAGCGAGAGCCGGTGGGCCAGGGCGGGCACGGCGACGGCCTTGACGTCGTCGGGCGTGACGTAGTCGCGGCCGTCGATCACCGCCCGGGCGCGGCCCACCAGCATCAGGGCCTGCGAGCCGCGCGGCGAGGCGCCGACCTCGACCGACGGATCGCTGCGCGTCGCGGCCGCCAGCTCGACGCAGTACCGCAGGATGTCGGGGTCCACGTGCACCGCTTCGACCCCGGACTGCATGGCCCGCAGCTGCGCGGCGTCGATCACCCGGGCCACCTGCGCGGACTCGGTGCGCCGTGCGATGCGGTTGGCGAGGATCTGCTCCTCGCCGTCCCGGTCGGGGTAGCCGACGCTGAGCCGCACCAGGAACCGGTCCAGCTTGCGCCTCCGGCAGCGCATACGTGCCCTCGTACTCGATCGGGTTGGCGGTGGCGATCATGTGGAACGGCCGCGGCAGCGGGTAGCTCGTGCCCTCGACCGTCACCTGTCCCTCCGCCATCGCCTCCAGGAGTGCGGACTGGGTCTTCGGCGCGGTGCGGTTCAGCTCATCGGCCAGGAACAGCCCGGTGAACACCGGCCCGGGGCGGAACTCGAACGTCCCGGTGGCCGGCGCGTACACGTACGAGCCGGTGATGTCCGACGGCAGCAGGTCGGGTGTGCACTGCAGGCGGCGGAAGTCCAGCCCGCAGGCCTGCGCGATCGAGCGTGCGGCCAGCGTCTTGCCGAGCCCGGGGACGTCTTCGAACAGCACGTGCCCGCCGGCCAGGATCGCCGCCAGCGCCAACCGCAGCGGCTCCTGCAGGCCGACCACGGCCGTGCCCACCTCGGCGAGCACGGCGGCGGCGAGCTCGCCGACCCGCTCGGGCGGGTAGGACGGCTCCGGGGGCACGTCGGCTTCGGTCACGGCTCATCCTCTCCCTTGCGTCGCCCGCGTCTGCGGGCCGTCCGCGGTCGTCTCCTCGAGCGCCTCCAGCGCGTCCAGGCAGCGTTCCACCTCGGCGATCGAACGCACGTGCCCGCCGAGGAGGGGGTCGGCGGCGGCCGGGCCGAGCCTCAGGCGGATCTGTGCGGCATCCCGTTCGTCGTCCAGGTCCAGGCCGTGCCGGCCGAGCCGGGCCCGGGCGAAGGCGCGCAGCCGCTTCACGCCGCTGTCGCTGATCTCGCCGTTGCGGCCGCGCAGCGACCACGCGATCTGGGTCATGTCCGACCGTGTTCCCGGTCGCGGCTCGGCGTGCGTGCGCGCGTACAGCGGCCGGTCGCCGCCGGCGAACCCGGCCCAGGCGATGCCCCCGGCCAGTCCGAACAGCGCCACGGCGACCCCGGCCGGCCACGACATGCCCAGCCCCCACAGGACGAACCCGGTGATCGCGCCGAGCGCCGTTCCGGCCACGACCGGTCCGGCGGCGGCCCGGTTCATCGTTCGCCTCCGGGGGACGGCGCCGATGCCGTGGGCCGATCGGCCGGGTCGTGCCAGGACCGCTGGAGGTGCAGCAGGCACTCCCGCGCGGTGCGCACGGTGCCCTCGTCGGCGTGCCGGCCCCCGAACCGCACATCCTGGTACAGGCGCAGCAGGATGTCGGTGGCCGAGCTGTTCGTCTCGAAGCGGCGGATGATCCGTGCGGCGTACTCGGCGGGCGTCTCCGACGCCGCCCGGCGCGCGCCCGCCTGTCGGGCCGCGTCCTCCAGCCCCAGCCAGGCCTGCACGATCGCATCGTCGGGTGTGCGCTCCTCGTCCAGGATCTGAAGGGCGCGCGCGATGCCCCGCTGCACGACGGGCGCGGCGACGGCGGTGTCGGTGACGGTGGCGGCGCCGGATTCGGATGCCGCCTCGGCGGCACGCCGCACCCTCCGGCGTCGCTGCCGGAATCGGCGCACCAGGACCACGACCACGACGGCCACCAGCAGGGCGACGGCCAGGGCGAACACGATGGCCAGGATGATCCGGATGACCCCGGCCGCCCCCTCGGCGCCGGCCAGCGACGGCGGCGGTGTGGCCTGCCCGGTCAGCGTCGGCCGGGGCTTGCGCAGTGCGCACCGGAGGTGCGGGATTCCACCGCGGCGCCCCCACCTCCAGCGGGCCGGCCAGGACGACCCCGAGGACGGCGACGGCACCGGCGGCGACCACGGCCGCCACGAGCAGCCTGCGGCCGTTGCGGGTCCTCACACGCTCACGCTAGCCGATCCCGCCGATCACGCGTGACCGGCGTTCTCCATCGCGCGCAGCTCCTTCTTCAGGTCCTGCACCTCGTCACGCAGGCGTCCGGCCAGCTCGAACTTCAGCTCGCCGGCGGCCGCGAGCATCTGCGCGGTGAGGTCGGCGATCGTGTCCTCCAGCTGGGTGGCCCCTTCCGCCGCGATGCCCTCGCGGCGCAACCGCGGCGTCGGGCTCTTGCCCTTGCCGGACTTCGACTTGGCGGCATCCCGCTTGGACATCATCGCGGCCGTGTCGGCGCCCTCCCGCGCCAGCACGTCGGTGATGTCGGCGATGCGCTTGCGCAGCGGCTGCGGATCGATCCCGTGCTCGAGGTTGTAGGCGACCTGCTTCTCGCGCCGCCGGTCGGTCTCGTCGATCGCGGTCCGCATCGAGTCCGTCATGTTGTCGGCGTACATGTGCACCTCGCCGGAGACGTTGCGGGCGGCGCGGCCGATCGTCTGGATCAGCGATGTGCCCGACCGCAGGAACCCCTCCTTGTCGGCGTCCAGGATCGCCACCAGCGACACCTCGGGCAGGTCGAGCCCCTCCCGCAGCAGGTTGATGCCCACCAGCACGTCGTACACGCCTGCGCGCAGCTCGGTGAGCAGTTCGACGCGGCGCAGCGTGTCGACGTCGGAGTGCAGGTACCGCACGCGCACCCCGTGCTCGCCGAGGAAGTCGGTCAGCTCCTCCGCCATCTTCTTGGTCAGCGTGGTGACCAGCACCCGCTCGTCGCGTTCGGCGCGGACCCGGATCTCCTCGAGCAGATCGTCGATCTGCCCCTTGGAGGGCTTGACCACGATCTGCGGGTCGACCAGCCCGGTCGGCCGGATGATCTGCTCCACCACGCCGTCGGCGATGCCCATCTCGTAGCGGCCGGGCGTCGCGGACAGGTACACGGTCTGGCCGATGCGCTCCTTGAACTCGTCCCAGCGCAGCGGGCGGTTGTCCAGGGCGCTGGGCAGCCGGAAGCCGTGCTCGACGAGCGTGCGCTTGCGCGAGGCATCCCCCTCGTACATGGCGCCGATCTGCGGCACCGTCACATGCGACTCGTCGATGACCAGCAGGAAGTCGTCCGGGAAGAAGTCCAGCAGCGTGTGCGGCGGCTCGCCGGGCTGCCGGTCATCCAGGTGCCGCGAGTAGTTCTCGATTCCCGAGCAGAACCCGAGCTGCCGAGCATCTCGAGGTCGAACGTGGTGCGCATGCGCAACCGCTGCGCCTCGAGCAGCTTGCCCTGCCGTTCGAGCTCGCCCAGGCGCTCGGCCAGCTCGGCCTCGATCGTGCCGATCGCGCGCTGGACGACCTCGGTGCTGGCCACATAGTGCGACGCCGGGAAGATCGGCACCGAGTCGAGCTTCTGCACGACGTCGCCGGTGAGCGGGTGCAGCATGTACAGCCCCTCGATCTCGTCACCGAACAGCTCGATCCGGATCGCGTACTCCTCGTACACCGGGATGATCTCGATCGTGTCGCCGCGCACCCGGAAGTTGCCGCGGGAGAAGTCGACGTCGTTGCGGTTGTACTGCATCGAGATGAACTGGCGGATCAGGGCGTCCCGGTCGTACCGCTCCCCCACCTGGAGCGCCACCATGGCGCGCATGTACTCCTCGGGCGCCCCGAGGCCGTAGATGCACGAGACGGTGCTGACCACGACGACGTCCCGGCGGGACAGCAGCGAGTTGGTGGTGGAGTGGCGCAAGCCGTTCGACCTCGGCGTTGACCGAGGAGTCCTTCTCGATGAAGGTGTCGGTCTGCGGGACGTACGCCTCGGGCTGGTAGTAGTCGTAGTAGCTGACGAAGTACTCCACCGCGTTGTGCGGCATGAGATCGCGGAACTCGTTGGCCAGCTGGGCGGCCAGCGTCTTGTTGTGCGAGAGCACCAGCGTCGGACGCTGCACCTTCTCGATCAGCCACGCCGTCGTCGCGGACTTGCCGGTGCCGGTGGCCCCGAGCAGGACGACGTCGGTCTCGCCGGCGTTGATGCGCGCGGCGAGCTGCTCGATGGCCTGCGGCTGGTCGCCGCTGGGCACGTATTCGCTGACGACCTCGAACGGCCGGACGGAGCGGGTGGTCTGCATCCCTCCAGGCTACGTCGCGCCTGGGACATCGTGGCGGCCGGGGATGCCGGAGCTCAGTCGCTCCCACAGCGCATCCGTCTGCTCCTCGGTGTGGGCCATCGATCCGGAGGTGTCGATCACGACGTCGGCGACCGCCAGCCGCTGCGCATCCGTCGCCTGCGACGCGATCCGCGCGCGGGCGTCGTCGGCGGCCATGCCGCGCAGCTCGACCAGGCGCCGCTGGCGGATCTCGGCCGGGGCGTGCGCGACGACGACGAGGTCCCAATCGCCGGTCCCCCGCGCCTCCACCAGCAGCGGCACGTCGTACACCACGACCGCATCCGGGTCCGCCGCCCGGGCCTGCGCGAACCGGCGCTGCGACTCGGCCGCGACGGCCGGATGCACGATGGCGTTCAGCCGTGCGATCCGGTCGGGGTGGCCGAAGACCCGGGCCCCCAGCGCGGCGCGGTCCAGCGACCCGTCCTCCCGCAGCATGCCGGCCCCGAACTCCGCGGCGATCCCATCGAGCACCGGCGAACCCGGCTCGCTGCACCTCGCGGACGAGCGCGTCCGCATCGACGACGACCGCGCCGTGCGCGGCGAGCCGCCGTGCGATCGTCGACTTCCCCGAGGCGATTCCGCCGGTCACTGCGATCAAAGGCATGACTACGAGGATGCCACGCCTCAGCATCCGCTCAAGATCCATACCCTTGGGCGGCCTTGAGCCGCGCCTGAGGGGCGCTTGAGGACGCCGTTCTACCGTCATCTCATCGCACATCACCGGAGCACCGCACCCGACGGCCCGGACCGCAACTTCTGAGAGGCAGCAACCATGAACGACACCACCACTCGCACCGCCCGCCGCACCGCCCGCCAGGCCCGCAAGCGCCGCCCGATCATCGCCGGCGCCCTCGCCCTGCTCGCCGTGGGCGGCATCGGTGCGGCCGTGACCAGCGCCGCCTGGACCGACAACGTGTTCTTCTCCGCGCCGGCCCAGGCCGCCACCTTCAACCTCCAGGGCTCGCTGGACGGCGGCAGCTGGGTCGAGTCCGACAACGCCGGCAGCATCCAGCTGGTGGTTCCGGCCGCGACGTTCGCCAACATGCTGCCGGGCCAGACCCGCACCGTCACGCTCCAGGTGAAGAACACCGGCACCGCGAACGCCGCGCTCACCGCCACCGCCGCGTGGACCGCCGGCAGCACCTTCACCACCGCCCCGACGCTCACCGCGGCCCCCGCCACCGGCACCCTCACCGCCGCCGGCGGCGCGGGCGCCACCACGACGGTCACGCTGACCGTCGCTGCCCCGGCCGACTGGGCCGCAGGCAACCAGGGCAAGAGCGGCACCGTCCAGGTCACCATCGCCGGCACCGCCACCGCCTGATCGCCGACACCCACCACGAGAGGAGCACATCATGGTCGTCCTTCACCGCTTGCGCACTCGCCGTCCTGTGGACGCTGGCCGTCGCCGGCGTCGCCTGCGGCCTGGTCTGGGGCGCCACGGCGGCCGGCCTGATCAAGCCCCTCATCGTGATCTCCGGCTCGATGGAGCCGGGGATCATGACGGGCGACCTCGTGGTGGACACGCCGGTCGCCGCCGACACCCTCGCCCCCGGCGACGTCGTCAGCCTCCCCAACGCGCTCACGCACGATCTGGTCACGCACCGGATCGAATCGATCGCCGCGCACGGCGAGGGCTACACCATCACGCTGAAGGGCGACAACAACGAGTTCGCGGACGCGGTCGACTACCAGGTCGGTGCCGAGGTCTGGGCGCCGAAGGTGCAGCTGGCGGGGGCGGGCGCCCTGCTCCAGCGGCTGATGGCCCCGGGTGTCATGATCGCGCTGCTGGTCGGCGTGCTGGCTCTCATCGCGTTCACCTGGATGACCCCGGCCACCCGTCCCGAGCCCACGCCGACGCCGACCGCTCCCGCGGCCGGTTCGCGCCGCGAGCGCCGCACGCTGCAGGAGGCGACCGCACCGTGAACCCGGCAGAGCACGGCGCCCTCACCCGACCGACGGCGCACCGGCGTGCGCTCGTCGTCGCGCTGATCGCCGCCGTGTTCGCGGTGCTGCTCGGCGGCGCCGCGGTCGCCGACACCAGCGCAAGCCTGGACCGACCGCGGCTACGCGGCCGCCACCGTCTCGGCCGGCACCTGGCCGACCTACGGCACCTGCACCGCGATGACGGCGCAGGGCACGCCGGTGGGCACCTGCACGATCACCGCCATGACCTACGACGCGTGGGGCACGAAGAAGCAGCATCAGCGCAACGTGTACCTGACCTTCCGGGTGTCGGCACCGGCATCCACGTCCTCCATCACCGTGCGGGCCGATCTGTCCGCCGCGACCGTCACCACCGACACGAGCGAGGGCGCGTGGAACTGGGCCACGGCCGTGACCCTGCCCAGCCTGCAGTTCACCCCGACCTCGACCTGCGCGGCGCTGCCGTCGATCACCGGACGCACCGTCGCCGGCTGGAACTGGGCCGACAGCCCCAAGGTCTTCTTCTCGCTCGCCGACTCCTCCGGCAGCTACCAGGGCAAGCCCAGCTGCTCATGAACGGAGTGTCGACCATGGCAGCCGAGGGCTTCCGCAATGTGTTCTGGGATATCCTGGCGGAGGTCGCCGAGCCGGGGCGCATGGCGACTGCGGCTCAGGAGGGGGAGCGCGTGGATCAACAGGGGGACCCCGGGCGTGTCGCCGTGGTGATCGAGGACGAGGACGACATCCGCTCCCTGCTCGCCGACGTGCTCCAGCAGGCGGGCTTCCGCGTCCACACCGCCGGCACCGGCCAGGACGGCGTGGACCTGGTCCGCCGGGTCGATCCGATCGTGACCACGCTGGACGTGAACATGCCCGGCATGGACGGCTTCGCGACCGCCCGCAGCATCCGCGCGATCAGCTCGACCTACATCGTCATCCTCACCGCGCGCGCCGAGGAGATCGACGCCCTGCAGGGGCTGGAGGCCGGAGCCGACGACTACGTGACCAAGCCGTTCCGCCCCCGCGAGCTGCGTGCCCGGATCGAGGCGCTGCTGCGCCGGTCGCGGATGCCGCTGCCCGGCGGGCAGCGCCCGGCCGAGCCGTCCGATCACCCGGCGGACGCCGCCGCGGCCACCGCCGGCACCGACTGGCTCGAGCACAACGGGCTGCGGCTGAGCATCGAGATGCGGCTCGCCTCGGTCGACGGCGTGGCGCTGGAGCTGACCCGCAGCGAGTTCGACATCCTCTCCGAGCTGATGTCGGCCCGGCGGCGGGTGGTCGGCAAGGGCGAGCTGGCCCTCATGCTGCGCGGCCAGCGCTACACCGGCAGCGAGTACCTCAGCGACAGCGATTCGCGGGTCATCGAGGTGCACATGGCCAACCTGCGCCGCAAGCTCGGCGAGTCCCCGTCCCGCCCCCGATGGATCGAGACCGTCCGCGGCGTCGGGTACCGGCTCACGGCCCGCTGACGTCGGCGGGATCGCCGATCAGGACCGAGGTCCCGATGGTGTCGGCGGCGCGACGAGCGGCCGCACGTGCCACGGCCACCACCGCGTGCGCGTCCTCGGCGCCCGGCCCGGACAGCCCGATGCCGACGCCCACCACGGGGATGACGCCCCCGACACGCCGCCCAGGTCGTCCACGAGGCCACGCGAGACGATCGCCCCCTGCCGCCGGGCATCCGGCTCGGACAGGGCCCGGAGGGCGAGCAGGAGCCCGCTCCGACCGTCCTCGCCGACCAGGGCCAGCGCGGGCACGTTGCGCACCACGCTGGCGCGGCAGGCCTCGGCCACGGCGCGGGCGGTCTCGGCGCCGAAGGCCGAAGCGATCTGAGGCAGGTCCTCGACCCGCACCGCGATGACCGCGATCTGCTCGCCGCGCCCGGACGCCCGTGCGAGGGCCTGGTCGAGCAGGCGGAGGAACGAGCCGTGCGGCAGCACGCCCTCGGTGCCCAGGAGCGAGACGGACGCCGTCAGCAGCGGCCCGCGGTCCACGGCGCGGTCGGCGCGCAGGACGGAGGTCACCACCAGCGCCACGATGGTGAGGATGACGGTCAGGACGCTGGTCACGGCCGTGCCGAACATGGTCTGGAACAGCGGGCTGTCGAACCCGGCCAGGAGCGCGACGATCGTCCGGCCCACGTAGAACAGCGACTGCAGCCCCAGTACGGCGGCGAGCGCCCGCGCCGTGCGGTAGCGGCCCATCTCGCCGCGCAGGGACTCCCCCGCGCCCAGCCCGGCGAATACCATCAGGCAGACGAACATCCACAGCGCGCCGGCCCACGCTCCGCCCTCGGGACCGGCCGCCAGCACCGCGACCGACGCGCCGACCGCGGCCACACCGACGACCAGGGCCGTGACGGTCATCCGGCGCGCGTTGAAGCGCCGGCATCCCAGCCACATGCACCCCGTCCCGGCGACGAACGTCCCGTTGCCGATCACCACACCCCAGGTGATGGCCGGGTCGGCGGCCCACACCATGTACGACAGGCTGGTGAGCATGGCCCCCAGGAACCCCAGCGACCACACCCGCCCGGCGCCTTCGTCGCGCCGGGCGAACGTCTCGATGATGAAGTAGATGCCGCTGACGACCACGACCAGCGCGGTCACCGCCGACAGCGTCACCTGATCCAGGAGGATCATCGTTCCTCCACGTCTGGCGCCGGTGCGCTCTCGAGCTCCTCCGGCTTGCGTCACGGCGACGCGCGGTGCCGGCGCGGCCGCCGCGCGGGTCGCCGGCAGCCGGACGATGAAGGTCGAGCCGACGTCGGGCGTGCTGCGCACGGTGATGTCGCCGCCGTGCGCGCGCGCCAGCCTGCCGGCTGATCGCCAGCCCCAGTCCGGTCCCGGTGCGGGCACCCGAGCGGATGCGCTGCGCACGGTAGAACCGCTCGAACAGTCCGGACATCTCGGCCTCGGTCATCCCGATGCCGCTGTCGCGCACGAGGATCCAGGTGGAGTCCTCGCTGGTCGTGCATCCGAGTGTCACGACACCGCCCGGCCGGTTGTATTTGATGGCGTTCACGATCAGGTTGTCCAGGATCTGTCGCACCCGCAGCGGGTCCGCGTAGGCGACCGCGGGCTCGACCCCGGACGTGTCCAGCGTCACGGCGACCTCGGACGCACGGTTCTCCAGCGACTCGGCGGCAGCGTGCACGACGTCGGCGACGTCGGTGTCGACCGGGGTGATCGTCAGATCGACCGACCGGCCCGAGTCGCTGGAGGCGGCGAGGATGTCGGCGATGATCCCCAGCAGCCGCTCGGCGTTGCGCTCGGCGATCTCCAGTCCCCGACGCGCACCGGCCGGCACGTCCGGGTCGTCGATCGCGAGGTCCAGGTAGCCGAGGATCGAGGTCAGCGGCGTGCGCAAGCTCGTGCGACACCGAGGCGACCAGCTCGTCACGCGCCCGCAGCGCCCGCAGCTCGCCGGTGACATCGCGCGAGACCAGCACCGCACCGGCGTCGGCGCCGTCCCGGTCCTTCAGCCGCCGGACCGAGATCGCCAGCGCGATGCTGTCCGGCCCCGGTTCGCCGAACCACAGCACCTGGGTGTCGAACGCCTGCCCCCGCAGCGCCCGCTCGAGCGGCATCTCGTCGTCGGCCAGCGGCGTCGTGCCGTCGGCCCCGAAGACCGGCGGTCCGCCGTCACGGGACCCCTGCACGAGCGTGCGCTCGCAGCGGTGCGGGCGCCTCGTTCGCAATCGAGACCGCGCCGTCCTGCGCGATCCGGATCAGGCCGAAGTCGACCGCATCGATCAGCTCGGCGACCTCCTGCTCCTGCCGTCGCGAGCGGTCCAGGGCGGTCGCCAGCACCCGCGCCTGCTTGCCCAGCAGGCATCCGCTGCGCCGCCGAGCGACGCGCCGTCGCATAGCTGGTCCCGCTGACGATGACGATGACCAGCGGAAGCGGCAGCGCCGAGTACCCGGACGGCAGTCCGGTCGGCCCGATCACGGTGACCGCGAAGGCGGCCAGGATCGTCGCGCTGCCGCCCACCGCGCCGACCAGGCCGAAGGTGGAGGACAGCCAGATCGCGGGGAACACCCACAGCAGGCCGATCCCGGATCTCGGATCGGCGAGCCGCATGAGGGTGATCGCCAGGATGTCGGCGACCGGGACGGCCGTGAGCCACCACGCGTTGATCCGGTTCCACGGCACGATGACCGCCGCACCGGTGGCGATGAAGACCAGCACGATGCCGGCGAAGAACAGCGGCATCCCGGACGCCGCCGGCGACGCGACGAGCATCACCGTGATCACCAGCACGACCAGACCGAGCAGAAGCTGGTTCAGCGCGGCGGCGCGTTCGAAGCTGCGGTCGCGACCGCCCGCCGTGTCGCCGAAGCCGCCGAAAGCCATATCGCAGACGCTATCGCGTCGGGATCGAAGAAGGGGCCGGAACCCGCGGGTTCCGGCCCCTTCTCACGGGGTGCGTCTGCCGATCAGCGACCGGAGAGCTTCTCACGCAGCGCGGCCAGCGCCTCGTCGTCGGCGAGGGTGCCACCACCCTGGTTCGACGACGACTCGCCGGCGAAGGCGGCCGGCTCGACGGCGGCGAAGCCTGCGGCCTCGGCCTCCTGCGCCTTGGCGACCTGCGCCTTGTGTGCCTCCCAGCGCGCCTGGGCAGCCGCGTACTCCTGCTCCCACTTCTCGCGCTGCTCGTCGAAGCCTTCCTTCCACTGGTTGGTCTCCGAGTCGAAGCCCTCGGGGTACTTGTACTCCCCGTTCTCGTCGTACTCGGTGGCCATGCCGTAGAGGGCCGGGTCGAACTCGGTGCCGAACGGGTCGACCGCGTCGTTCGCCTGCTTCAGCGACAGCGAGATGCGGCGACGCTCCAGGTCGATGTCGATGACCTTGACGAAGACCTCTTCGCCCACCGACACGACCTGCTCGGCGAGCTCGACGTGCTTGCCGGACAGCTCGGAGATGTGCACGAGGCCCTCGATGCCGTCCGCGACCCGCACGAATGCGCCGAACGGAACCAGCTTGGTGACCTTGCCCGGTGCGATCTGGCCGATCGCGTGGGTACGGGCGAAGACCTGCCACGGGTCCTCCTGGGTCGCCTTCAGCGACAGCGAGACCCGCTCGCGGTCCAGGTCGACCTCGAGGATCTCGACCGTGACCTCCTGGCCGACCTCGACGACCTCGCTGGCGTGCTCGATGTGCTTCCAGCTGAGCTCGGACACGTGCACCAGGCCGTCCACGCCGCCCAGGTCGACGAACGCGCCGAAGTTGACGATCGAGGACACCGTGCCCTTGCGGACCTGGCCCTTGTGCAGGTTGTTCAGGAAGTTGGTGCGCGACTCGGACTGGGTCTGCTCCAGCAGCGCGCGGCGCGACAGCACCACGTTGTTGCGGTTCTTGTCCAGCTCGAGGATCTTCGCCTCCAGCTCCTGGCCCAGGTACGGGGTCAGGTCGCGGACGCGGCGCAAGCTCGATCAGCGAGGCGGGCAGGAAGCCGCGCAGGCCGATGTCGACGATCAGACCGCCCTTGACGACCTCGATGACCTGACCGGTCACCACGCCGTCCTCTTCCTTGATCTTCTCGACGTCGCCCCAGGCACGCTCGTACTGGGCGCGCTTCTTGGACAGGATGAGGCGGCCTTCCTTGTCCTCCTTCTGGAGGACCAGGGCCTCGACCAGGTCGCCGACGTTCACGACCTCGTTGGGGTCGACGTCGTGCTTGATGGAAAGCTCGCGGGAGGGGATCACACCCTCGGTCTTGTAGCCGACGTCGAGGAGGACCTCGTCGCGGTCGATCTTGACGACGGTTCCTTCGATGAGGTCGCCGTCGTTGAAGAACTTCAGCGTCTTCTCGACCGCGGCCAGGAAGTCCTCGGCAGATCCGATGTCGTTGATCGCGACCTGCTTGGCGGCCGGGGCGGTCGTTGCGGTAGTCATGTAGTGGGTTGTCCTTGTTGGGTTGGATGTCGGGCCCCGGACGCCGACCTCTCCCATTCACAGTGCGAACGGGCGAGCGGAACGTGCCGGAGCGAAGCGGATTGTGTTGCGGATGCCACGAGCGCGTGCGAAACGAGCCACACGAGTGACGATCTACAGTATCAGAACGCCCCGGGCATCCGCGATGTTCCCGGGCGCCGTGATCCGGCGCAGACGCGACCGCGCTCCCCGTAGCCTGGAGGGGTGACCGCGTCCACCGAACCGCTGAAGATCGTCTCGTCCCGCCGCACCCTCATCATCATGCTCGTGGTGTGCGTGCTGTTCGCCGCGATGGGCGTGGTCGTCCTCGCCCTCGCGCCGACCAAGACGCTGAACCTCATCGTCGGCGTCGGCGCGATCGGATTCTTCGGCGTGGGCGGCGGAATCGCGTTCGCGCAGCAGTGGCGGCGCAAGCGTGGCGATCGTCGCGGACGACGACGGGCTGCGACTGGGCGCCGGCGGGCGCATTCCGTGGGCGGACGTGGACCGGATCGGCTCCACCTCGACGATGCTGGGGTGCGGCTGCGCCGCTACGACACGTTCCTGGCCAGCCTCCCGCGCGCCACCGAGCACACCACCGAGAGCCTGCGCGCCTCGCGGGCGCAGAACACCGGCTGGGACCTCACCTGGGCGAACCGGCTGCTGGATCGCCCTCCGGGCGAGGCCGCCCGCGACCTGCAGCGGCGCCGCCCGGCGTCGTGAGGGCGCGCACGCCCGGCGAGCCGATCAGCCGCCGGCGCGCTCGGCACACGTGACGCACAGCGTCGCCATCGGCCGCACCCGCAGCCGCCCGACCGGGATGGGACGCCCGCACCCCTGGCAGATGCCGTAGTCCCCGGCATCCCACCGCGCGAGCGCGGCGTCCAGCGCATCGCGGTCGCGCTCCTGCGCCACGCGCAGGCCCTCCAGCCGCGACCACTCCCCGGAGAGGGTGACGCCCTCCGGATCGTGCTCGTCGTCGGCGGTCGTGTCGGTGCGCGCCGAGGCCAGCGCCGCCAGATCGGCGGCCAGCGCGGCGAGGGTCTCATCGACCGATGCGCGCCGTTCGCGCAGCAGTGCGCCGAACTCGGCCCGGTGTGCGTCGTCCATAGTCGATGACTATAGGACGCGCGGCGACGGCCGGCGCAATACCGTGGACCCATGCGCATGACCGCGACCTTCCGGGCCAGCCGTCGCTCCCCGCTGCTGCAGGTGCTGAAGTCGGCGGTGGCCACGGTGGCGGCGTGGCTGCTCGCGGGCTGGCTCCTGCCCGGACCGCTGCCGGTGTTCGCCGCGATCGCCGCGCTGCTGGTGGTGCGAGCCGAGCCTGAACCAGTCGTTCTCCAAGGCGATCGAGCGCACGGTCGGGGTGATCGTGGGCGTCGCGGTGGCCAGCGTCCTGGGGCTCGCTGCTGGGCAACGGGACGTGGATCATCCTGCTGGCGATCCTCATCGCGCTGGTGCTCGCCTGGTCGCTGCGGATGACCGCGGGCACGGCGAACCAGGTCGCGATCAGCGCGATGCTGGTGCTGGCGCTGGGCACGGGCACGCAGGGGTACGCCGTGGATCGGATCATCGAGACCATGCTCGGCGCGGTCATCGGCTTCGTCGTGAACATCGCCCTGGTGCCGCCGGTGGCCGTCGTGCCCGCCCACCGCGCCGTGGATCGCCTGGGCGCCGAGCTGGCCGCCACGCTGGACCGCCTGGCCTGGGCGCTGATCCGGCCGCAGTCCCCCGCCGACCTCACCGAGCTCATCGTCACCGCCCGCCTCCTGCGGCCGATGCGGGATGCCGCGGGGGTGGCCATCCAGGACGCGGTCGAATCGCTCACCCTGAACCCGCGCGCCGGACGCCATCGGGCCGAGCTGACCGAGCTGGAGCGCCTGCTGGACCGCTTCTCCACCGTGGTGACCCAGACGATCGGGATGACGCGCACGGTCTACGACCGGTACGACGACAGCCTGCACGGCGAGCCGACGGCGGCGGCGATCGCCGAGCAGCTTGCGCCGGGCGGCGCACGATGTGCGGCTGCTCGTGCACCGACTCGAGGACGAGAGCGAGCCGGCCCCGGTGGACGAGGAGGAGCCCGCCCTGACCCGGCCGTTGACCGTCTCGGCGCCGAGGTCGGGGCACTGGGTGCTCGTGGGGTCGCTGCTGGTCGACCTGCACCGCATCCACGACACCCTCGCCGAGGACGCGGACTGAGGGCCGTCCCCGTGCCGTGGCATGCTTGCCGCATGCCCGCGCCACGCTCCGAGAAGCTGCTTCTGCTCGATTCCGCGTCCCTGTACTTCCGGGCGTTCTACGGGGTCCCCGACTCAGTGAAGGCACCCGACGGCACGCCGATCAACGCCGTGCGCGGGTTCCTGGACATCATCGCGAAGCTCGTGGCGGCCTACGCCCCCACCGACCTGATCGCCTGCTGGGACGACGACTGGCGCCCGCAGTGGCGGGTCGACCTGATCCCGACGTACAAGGCGCATCGCGTCGCCCGGATCGTGGAGGGCGGCTCCGACATCGAAGAGGTGCCCGAGGCGCTGACCGCGCAGGTCCCGCTCATCCGCGAGACCCTGGACGCGCTCGGCCTGCCGATCGTCGGCGCCCCCGGATTCGAGGCGGACGACGTCATCGGCACGTTCGCCGCCCGCGCCGACATGCCGGTGGACGTGATCACCGGCGACCGCGACCTGTTCCAGCTCGTCGACGACGACCGCGCGGTGCGGGTCGTGTACACCGCCCGCGGGATGAGCAATCTCGATGTGATCACGGACACGGCGATCCGCGATCGGTACGGCATCGGCGCCGCACAGTACGCCGACTTCGCCACACTGCGCGGCGATCCCTCCGACGGCCTGCCGGGCGTCTCCGGGATCGGCGAGAAATCGGCCGCGACGCTGCTGAACGCCTATGGCTCGCTGGCCGCGATCATCGCCGCCGCCGCGCAGGACGACCCGGGGATCACGCCGCGCATCCGCGCCAAGATCGGCGCGGCGCACGACTACCTCCAGGCGGCCCCCGCGGTGGTGCGCGTCGCCGACAGCGCGCCGGTGGCCGTGGCATCCACCCGCCTTCCGGTGATGGATGCCGCGACCCGTGCGCGCGCGGCCGAGATCGCCGAGCGGCTCGGCCTGGGCACCTCGATGACCCGTCTCGTGGACGCACTGGCCGCGGCGACGGCCGCCTGACCGCGGGGACCCGTGCAGAACTCCGGAGTTTCCGGATCGACCCGCCGGATCCACCGCGGAGACTCGGCGACGCGCCCGGGTTCTCCGGAGTTCTGCACGTTCGCGCACGGCACGGTCGCCCGCGCGTCCTCGACGCCGAACACCGGCCCGCCGGCTGACGCGTACTCCCCGGGAGTACGCGCGGCCACTCCGCCGGGCCGATGAGCGCCACCGGCCCGCGCGAGTAGCCTGGCCGCATGCCGGAGCAGCGCCAGGACGACACCGCGCGCCGGTTCGGCCCGCCGCCCGGGGTGACGCTGTACGTCCCGGTCGTGGTGGCGTTCCTCGTGCAGGTGCCGGCGACCGTCGCGGTCTCGCTGTGGATGCACGTCGCGCCGCGCTGGGTGCTGCTGGGCACTGTGCTGGCGGCGGCCTCCGCCCTGGCGCTGCTGGCCGCCCGCGCCCTGCCGGGGCCGACGGTGGCGGCGGTGGCCGCGTTCACCGTGGCCGATCTGTTCGTTCCGCCCGATGCGGGACCGCCGTTCATCGCCCTGGCGTTCGCCATCGTCGGCGCCGTCGTGCGCGGCGCGCTCGGCTGGGCGCTGGGCGCGGTCGGCTCGGCCTGGCTCGTCGCCGTGGTGGCCAGCGGCATGAGCGGGCACCTGTGGCATCCGTTCCGGATCGCCCTGACGACGCTGCTGATCGGCCTGTGCTTCGCGATCGGCGTCGGGCTTGCGCACCCGCCTGGATCGCGCGGCGCGCCGCCGCGCCCAGATCGTCGAGCGGCGGCGCGCGAGCGAGCAGGAGGAGCGCACCCGCATCGCCCGCGAGCTTGCACGACGTGCTGGCGCATTCGCTGAGCCAGATCGCCGTGCAGTCCGGCGCGGGACTGCATCTGTTCGACCGCGAGCCCGAGCGCGCCCGCGAGGCGCTGGCCAACATCCGCGGTCTGGCGGCCACCGGACTGGACGAGGTCCGCAGCGTGCTCGCGATTCTGCGCGGCGACGGCGCCGACGCATCCGGGGCCGCCCCGCTCACCCCGCAAGCCGCAGCTGGCCCAGCTCGCGCCCCTCGTGGCCGAGCGCACCGGTCACGGGCTCGAGGTGACCCTCGAGGACCGGCTCGACGGGCACCTGCCGCGCAGCAGCGTCCAGACGACCGCGTATCGCATCGTCCAGGAGGCGCTGACCAACGTCGTGCGCCACTCCGAGGCCGCGCACGCGGTCGTGCGGCTTGCACCGCGACGGCGACCGGCTCGTGGTCGTCGTCGACGACGACGGCACCGGCACCGGCGCCGGCGCCGGTGCGGAGGGCGGCGGCATGCGTGGGATGCGCGAGCGCGCCGGTCTGCTCGGCGGCACCGTCGAGGTCCAGCCGGGGCCGGACGGCGGCACCCGCGTCCGTGCCGACTTGCCCTGGGAGGGATCCGCATGATCCGCGTCGCCATCGCCGACGACCACCAGCTCGTCCGCGCCGGGTTCCGCGCCCTGCTCGACTCCGAGCCCGACATCGAGGTGCGGGTGGAGGCGTCCGGCGGCGAGGAGCGCTGCGGCGGGTGCGCGAGACTCCGGTGGATGTCGCGCTGCTGGACATCCGGATGCCCGACGGGGACGGCCTGTGGACGACCGAGCAGATCGCCGCCGATCCGGCGCTGGCCGAGCTGCGGGTGGTGATCGTGACCACGTTCGAGCTGGACGAGTACGTGGCCCGCGCCATCCGTGCCGGCGCGAGCGGGTTCCTGGTCAAGGACACCGAGCCGGTCGACCTCATCCGCGCGGTGCGGGTGGTCGCCGCCGGCGACGCGCTGCTGTCGCCCGGCGTGACCCGCCGCCTGCTCGAGCGGGCGGCGGGCGGGCTGCGGGATGCCCCGGACCGGCGCATCCTCGCGGAGCTGACCGAGCGCGAGGCCGAGGTGCTGCGTCTGGTGGCGCACGGCCTGACCAACGACGAGATCGCCGCCCGCCTGTTCCTGTCGCCGCTCACCGCGAAGACGCACGTCTCGCGGATCATGCAGAAGCTGCATGCGCGCGATCGCGCGCAAGCTGGTCGTGATCGGCTACGAATCCGGGATGATCACCCCCGGCTGGCAGTAGCAGTACTCCCCGCGGAGCAGCGCACAACACTCCCCTCGGCGGATTCGCGGATGCCGCGACCCGCGTTCACTGGATTCCATGAGCTGCGATCGTCGCGGCTTTCGAATCACGAGAGGGTCATCATGATCACCGCACTCGCCACAGCGGCCGCTCCGGCCGTTCACGCCGCCCACTGGGGCGGCCCGTTCTTCGGTCCGTGGTTCCTGCTCATCCCGCTGTTCTGGATCCTCGTGTTCGTCGTGCTGTTCGCCGTCTTCGGACGGCGGTGGCGGCGCCGCGCGATGGAGGGCGGCTACGGCCCGTACGGCCGGATGAACCCGAGCCGACAGGCCGAGACGACGCTCGCCGAGCGATACGCGCAGGGCGACATCGACGAGGTCGAGTACCGCAAGCGCCTCGAGGTGCTGCGGGCGAACGCGCCGGTGCCGCCCGGGCACTGAGACCGGGCACAGACCCTGATTCCGCCGCCCGGCCGACCTGGATCGGCCGGGCGGCGCTGCGCGTCAGCGGGCCCGCCCCGTCCATTCCCGCAGCCGTGCGAGCGGCCACGTGGTCACGATCCGCTCGGCCGGTACGCCCGCCTGCGCGGCACGCGCCGCGCCATGGTCGATCAGCGACAGCCTGCCCGGCGCGTGTGCGTCGGAGTCGATCGAGAACAGGCAGCCCAGGTCGAGGGCCAGGGCGAGCAGGTCATCCGGCGGATCCTGCCGCTCCGGGCGCGAATTGATCTCCACCGCCACACCGTGCGCCGCGCACGCCTCGAACACCGCGCGGGCGTCGAAATCCGACGGCGGGCGCGTGCCCCGGGCTCCCTCCACCAGCCGTCCGGTCACGTGGCCGAGCACGTCCACCTGGGGGTGGGATGCCGCGGCCACCAGCCGCGCCGTCATCGGCGCCCGCTCCATCCGCAGCTTCGAATGCGCGGACGCCACGACCACGTCGAGCGCTTCCAGCAGCTCGGTCTCCTGATCCAGCATCCCGGTCTCGAGGATGTCCACCTCGATGCCTGCCAGCAGCGTGAAGCCCCCTTCGCCCTCCGCGTTCGTCTGGGCGACCACGGCCAGCTGCTCGCGCAGCCGCTGCGGCGACAGTCCGTTCGCGACCCGCAGACGCGGCGAGTGGTCGGTCAGCGCCAGGTACTCGTGTCCGAGGGCCCGTGCCGCCTCCACCATCGGCGGGATCGGCGTGAGCCCGTCCGACCAGTCGCTGTGCGCGTGCAGATCACCGCGCAGCTGCGGCCGCAGCGTCGAGGCGAGCACCGTCCCGGACTGCGCGCGCAGTTCGGCCAGATAGTCCGGCACGGTGCCGGCCAGCGCCTGCCGGATCACGGCGAACGTAGAGTCCCCGATCCCCTTGCGGCGGCGCAAGCGCCGGGTCGCGCAGCTCGTCCTCGGACAGCCCCTCGATCGCCGTCGCGGCGGTGCGGAACGCCTTCGACCGGTACCGTGAGGCGCGCTCCCGCTCCAGCAGCGAGGCGATCTCCTCCAGGGCCGCGCGCGGGTGCATCGCCTGCTCAGTCCACGTGCGCGTGGGTCGCCGAGACCCATTCGTCCAGCTTGGCGGCCGCCGCACCGCTGTCGATCGTCTCCTCCGCGGTGCGCACGCCCTCGGCGAGCCGGTCCAGGATCGGACGCTGCACCTCGGTCGGGTCGCGGAACAGCCGGTAGGCGACCAGGCCGGCGGCCGCGTTCAGCAGCACGATGTCGCGGATCGGCCCGGTGCCTCCGCGCAGGGTCTGCCGCACGACCTCGGCGTTGTGCTGCGGGTCGCCGCCGAGCAGATCGTCCAGCCGCGCCAGCGGAAGGTCCAGGTCCGGCGGGTAGATGTCGTGCTCATGCACGTCGCCCAGACTCACCTCCCACACCCGGCTGTGCCCCGTGGTGCTCATCTCGTCCAGCCCGTCGTCGCCGCGGAACACCAGGGCGGTCGCGCCGCGGGTCTGGAACACGCCGGTGATCAGCGGCACCCGGTCCAGTTGCGCGACGCCCACGGCGTTGGCCTCGGCGCGGGCGGGGTTGCACAGCGGCCCGAGGAAGTTGAAGACGGTCGGCACCCCGAGCTCGGCACGGGTGACGCCGGCGTGGCGGAAGCCGGGGTGGAACGCCGACGCGAACGCGAAGGTGATCCCCGTCCGGCGCAGGGTCTCGGCCACTCGGTCGGGCTCGAGCGTCAGGTCCAGTCCGAGCGCGGCGAGCACGTCCGATGACCCGGACGACGAGCTGGCCGCCTTGTTCCCGTGCTTGACGACCGGCACACCGGATGCCGCGGCCACGACCGCCGCCATGGTGGAGATGTTGACCGTGCCCACCCGGTCGCCGCCGGTGCCGACGATGTCCAGCACATCCGCGTCCACCGGCAGCGGAACGGCGGCCTCCAGGATCGCGTCGCGGAAGCCGACGATCTCGTCCACCGTCTCGCCCTTGGCGCGCAGGGCCACCAGGAACCCGGCCAGCTGGGACGGCGTCGCGCTGCCCGACATGACCTGGCGCATCGCCCAGGTCGCCTCGGCGACACTCAGGTCGCTGCCCTTCAGGAGGGTGGTCAGGAGTTCGGGCCACGACGTGAGATCTGCCATGACTGAAGATCCTAGCGAGGCCGGGTGCGCCGCCGTTCACCGGGGATTCCCAGCGCGTTCCCAGCGCACCGAGGGTCGATACCCGACCGATGTGCGGCATCCTCTTAGGCTCCCCTAAGTGCGCGACAGCGTCCAACCGGGCACGTCGATGCGAATATCCCGCCTCAGAATCGGCCATAATGGGAGCGTGACGACCCCAGCGACTTTCAATCAGGCTCTGCGCACAGTGAAGCGACCAGACCCGGTCGCCGTGGGCACCATCGTCTGGCTCGGCAGTGAGGTGATGTTCTTCGCGGGACTGTTCGCGATCTACTTCACCCTGCGCAGCACCTCGCCCGATCTGTGGGCGGAGATGACACAGCACCTGAACGTGCCGTATGCCGCCGTGAACACGATCATCCTCGTGCTCTCGTCGGTGACGTGTCAGATGGGCGTGTTCGCGGCGGAGCGCTTCCAGCCGTACTCGACGAAGAAGCGCGGACCGCTCGGCTGGGGCATGGTCGAGTGGTTCTTCCTCACCTTCGCGATGGGTGCGGTCTTCGTCTCCGGCCAGGTCTGGGAGTACGCGCAAGCTGACGATGGAGGGGATGCCGATCTACGCCAACGCGTACGCCTCGGCGTTCTACCTGACCACCGGCTTCCACGCGCTGCACGTGACCGGCGGCCTCATCGCCTTCCTCCTCGTGATCGGCCGCGCTTACGCCGTGAAGAACTTCGGGCGCAAGGAGGTGACGACCTCGATCGTGGTGTCGTACTACTGGCACTTCGTCGATGTCGTCTGGATCGCGCTGTTCCTCGTCATCTACTTCCTGAAATAAGAAGAAGGCTGCATCCGAAATGGCACGTGAGAAGAAGCGTCGCGCCTCTGGGCGCCGCAGCCCGCTGGCAGCCGTCGTCCTGATCGGCGCCGGACTGCTGATCACCGGCGGCGTCTACGCCGGCGCGTCGGCCGCCATGGCCGCCACCACCGACAGCCCGACCAGCGCCACCGCGCTGACCGTGGACGACGGCAAGAAGCTGTTCCAGGCGAACTGCGCCACCTGCCACGGCATGGACCTGCAGGGCACCGAGAGCGGTCCGTCGCTGTACGGCGTCGGCGAGCTGGCGGTCGAGTTCCAGGTCTCCACCGGGCGGATGCCGCTGGCCATGCAGGGCCCGCAGGCTCCGCAGAAGCCGGCCCAGTTCACCGAGGACCAGATCAAGGCCATGGCCGCCTTCGTGCAGTCCATCGCACCCGGTCCGACCTACCCGTCCGAAGAGACCCTGGACGGCAAGGGCGACGTCGCCAACGGCGGCGACATCTTCCGCACCAACTGCGCCATGTGCCACAACGTGGCCGGCGCCGGCGGCGCGCTGACCGAGGGCAAGTACGCTCCGGCGCTGGGTGGCACGAGCGCCCTGCATATGTACGCCGCGATGGTGACCGGCCCGCAGAACATGCCCGTGTTCAGCAACCTGAACCTGAACCTGGAGGAGAAGCGGGACGTCATCTCGTACCTGCTGTACCTCCAGAATCACGAGTCCGCCGGCGGATTCGGACTCGGTGATCTCGGGCCCGTCTCCGAAGGCCTGTTCATCTGGATCTTCGGCATCGGCACCCTCATCGGGGTGACGGTGTGGATCACCGCGAAGTCCAACTGATCGATCACTGAATTCCACGCACGAGGAGCACCATGGCACACGAGGAAGACCCGCTCGAGCACGAGAGGGCTTCGTGGAAGCCCTCCCCGGGCTCGCCGTCGCGGTCCCCGATCCGGTGCAGAACGACGTCCTGCCCGCGCATCGCGAGCGCGTCACGGACACCGATCCGGCCGCCATGAAGCGCGCGGTCCGCACGGTGTACACGCTGTTCTACCTGTCGGCCGCGTTCAGCATCTGGGCCGTCGCCGCGTACATGATCTTCCCGATCGAAGACGGCCGGGTCACCAGCATCCGCCACAACAACCTGTTCATCGGTCTGGGGATCGCCCTGGCGCTGCTGGCACTGGGCATCGGCGCCATCCACTGGTCCAAGGCGATCATGTCGGACAAGGAGTTCGTCGAGCCGCGGCACGCCACCCGCGGCCGGGACTCCACCCGTGAGGCCACGGTCGCGGCGTTCGCCTCGGCCAACGAGGAGTCCGGCTTCGGCCGGCGCGCGATGATCCGCAACTCGCTGTTCGCCGCCCTCGTGGCCTCGATCATCCCCGGCATCACGCTTTTCCGCGGTCTCGCGCCGCAGGACACCCCGGCCAACCCCCGCGGCGGCGACCCGGTCTACCTGCTCAGCCACACGATGTGGAAGAAGGGCATGAAGCTCGCGCACGACCCGAGCGGCATCCCGATCAAGGCCTCGGACGTCACCCTGGGATCGGCGTTCCACGTCATCCCCGAAGACCTCGCCAAGCTCGACCACAGCCAGGGCTACCTCGATCAGAAGGCCAAGGCCATCGTGCTGCTGATGCGGCTTCCCGTCGACGCGCTGCACCCCGCGCCGGGCCACGAGGACTGGGGATTCGACGGGATCGTCGCCTACTCGAAGGTCTGCACCCACGTCGGGTGCCCCGTCGCCCTGTACGAGCAGCAGACGCACCACCTGCTGTGCCCGTGCCACCAGTCGCAGTTCGACGTGTCGCACGGCGCCCGCGTCATCTTCGGCCCGGCGGCGCGTGCGCTGCCGCAGCCTGCCGATCGAAGTCGATGACGAGGGCTACATCGTCGCCAAGAGCGACTTCCACGAACCTGTCGGCCCGAGCTTCTGGGAGCGCCATTGAGTACCGCAACCACCCCCTCCCGGTTCGAGGAGGAGACGAAGGAGAAGCCCCTGGGCGGCCGCTTCGTGGGCTGGGCGTCGAACTACATCGATGAGCGCACGAGCCTGTCCGGCTTCGTCAAGGAGCTCGGACGCAAGATCTTCCCGGACCACTGGTCGTTCATGCTCGGCGAGATCGCGCTGTGGAGCTTCGTGGTGATCCTGCTGTCCGGCACGTTCCTGACGTTCTTCTTCCAGGCCTCCATGGTCCCCACGCACTACGCCGGGGCGTTCGTCCCGATGCGCGGCGTGGAGATGTCTGCGGCCCTGGACTCGACGCTGCGGCTGTCCTTCGACATCCGCGGCGGACTGCTGGTGCGCCAGATCCACCACTGGGCCGCACTGGTTTTCGTGGCCGGCATCGGCGTGCACATGCTGCGCATCTTCTTCACCGGTGCATTCCGCAAGCCGCGCGAGCTGAACTGGGTGATCGGCTTCATCCTGTTCATCCTGGCGATGGCCGAGGGCTTCACCGGCTACTCCCTGCCCGACGACCTGCTGTCGGGCAACGGCCTGCGCATCATCGACGGAATGGTCAAGGGCATCCCGGTGATCGGCACCTGGACCTCGTTCCTGCTGTTCGGCGGGGAGTTCCCCGGCGACCAGATCGTCGGACGCCTGTACACCCTGCACATCCTGCCTGCCGGCGATCCTGGTCGGACTGCTCGTGGTGCACCTGATGCTGATGGTGATCAACAAGCACACCCAGTTCGCCGGGCCGGCCCGCAAGAACAACAACGTCGTCGGCTACCCGATGATGCCGGTGTACATGTCCAAGATGGGCGGCTTCTTCTTCATCGTGTTCGGGCTGATCGTGCTGATCGCCTCGCTGTTCACGATCAACCCGATCTGGAACTACGGGCCGTACGACCCGTCCCCGGTCTCGGCGGGCACCCAGCCCGACTGGTACATCGGCTTCGCCGACGGCGCGCTGCGCCTGGTGCCGCCGCACCTCGAGTTCGTGTGGCTGGACCACACCTGGTCGTTCAACATCATCCTGCCGCTGCTGGTCCTCGGCGTGTTCATCATCCTGGTGCTGATCTACCCGTTCATCGAGGCCTGGGTCACCGGCGACAAGCGCGAGCACCACATCGCGCAGCGTCCGCGCAACGCCGCCACGCGCACCGCCATCGGCGTGGCCGGCGTCATCTTCTACGCGGTCCTGTGGGCGGCGGCATCCTCCGACCTCATTGCGACGCACTTCCAGCTGACCATGGAGGGCGTGATCCACACGCTGCAGGGCATGCTGATCCTCGGCCCGATCATCGGCTACTTCGTCACGAAGCGGATCTGCATCGCGCTGCAGAAGAAGGACCGTGAGATCGTCCTGCACGGCTACGAGTCCGGGCGCATCGTCCGCCTGCCCGGCGGCGAGTTCATCGAGGTCCACCGGCCGATCGAGCACTTCGACCGGTTCAAGCTCGTGGACTACGAGACCTACGAGCCGTTGATCGTGCGTCCCAACGCGAAGGGCCGGATCGGGTTCTGGCAGAACGCGCGCGCCAGCCTGTCGCGGTGGTTCTTCGAGGATCGCCTCACGCCGGTCTCGCAGTCCGAGATCGAGGCCGCCGTGGCGCACCAGCACCACGCGCTGCACGAGATGTCCGAGACCGCGGACGCCGAGATCCAGGGCGCTCACGAGCGCGCCGGACACCCGGATGCCCCGCTGCGCCCGGCAGAGCTCGAGGAGAAGACCGGCGAGATCCCGGTGCGTCCGACCTCGATCCTGGCCGACGACGACGATACCAAGCACCACCACGAGAAGGACCCCGGCCAGTAGCCCTTCCCGTCCCTCTCCCCGGGCCCCGTCGCACTCCGTGCGCCGGGGCCCGCGTCGTCCCCCACCTGCCCCGCCCCGCCCCGCCCCGCCGAGGTTGTCCTCCGTGCGCCGAGGTTGTCCTCCGTGCGCCGAGGTTGTCCTCCGTGCGCCGAGGTTGTCTTCGGTTCAGGCGGCCAACGGGGCGCCGAAGAGGACGCCTTCTCCCCCGTCGAACGGCACGCCACGGAACTGGGCACCGCGCGCCAGCTCACGGAACCTCCACCGGCGGTGTGCGGCGATGGATGCCTCGTTCCGGGCATTCGTGAAGTAGTAGGCGTGCTCTGCCCCATCGCGGCGGAGCAGCTCGAGACGGGCAGCCACCAGCACCGCGGCGACGCCCCGGCGACGGTGGGCGGGAGCCACGGTGATCCCCATCAGGTAATGGCCTGAAGGAGCGTCGTCCTGACGGTCTCGGAAGAGACGTGTGGCGGCCCAGCCGAGGACCGCCCCCTGCTCGAGCGCCACGCAGAGGTGCTCATCGCCCCCGTCCACAGCGCGACTCGCCCAGTTCCGGAAGCGATCGGATGTCGATCTGCCGGCGGCGGTCTGCACCTCCAGGATCGCGTCGACGTCGGATGGCTGCGCAGTGCGGACGGCGAGAGACACGCGAGCCAGCCTACCGGCCGGCCGACGACAGGCCACGCCGCCCTCAGGGGTGCGAGGAAGGCCCCGGTCCGGAGTCAACCGGGCCGGGGCCTTCAGAACGCGCGTGTCAGCGGGCGAAGTATCCGCGGTAGTACTCGTACACCCAGCCGACGATCGCGACGGCGAAGATGCCCAGTCCGATCGGGAGCAGCCAGGTGCCCACGGCGAAGCCGATGGCGGCGAACGCGGCCGCCAGCGCCAGCACGAGCGGCCACCACGACCATGGGGCGAACTCGCCCACTTCCGGGTCGCCGTCGTCGATGTCAGCGGTGAGCACGTCTTCGGCAGCTCGCCGCCCTGGGCGCGGTGGACGCGACCGATGTAGAACGCGATGAGCGCCGCCATCAGCGCCACGAACAGCAGACCGACGGTACCCACCCATTCGACACCGTGGTTCCAGGGCAGATCGGGGTGCGGAAGCACCGACCAGGTCGTATAGACGCCGCAGACCACCAGGAAGAAGCCGCAGATCACCCACCAGAGGCCCGCATTGGTACGCATCTACTTCGCCTCTCCGGTCGCCCCGACGAGATGGAGGCCGTCGGGTGCCGCCTCGGGGTGGTTCAGGTCGAATGCGGGCCGCTCGCTGCGGATCCGCGGGATCGACGTGAAGTTGTGCCGCGGCGGCGGGCAGCTGGTCGCCCACTCCAGCGACGCGCCATAGCCCCACGGGTCGTTCACCGTCACCTTGGGCGCCTTGCGCGCGGTGATCCACACGTTCAGCAGGAACGGGATCATCGACGACCCCAGCAGCATCGCGCCGATGGTCGACACCTGGTTCATCCATGTCCAGCCGTCGGACGGCGCGTAGTCCGCGTACCGGCGCGGCATGCCGTCGACGCCTGCCCAGTGCTGGACCAGGAACGTCATATGGAAGCCGATGAACAGCATCCAGAAGTGCACCATCCCGAGGCGCTCGTTCAGCATCTTACCGGTCCACTTCGGCCACCAGAAGTAGAACCCGGAGAACATCGCGAACACGACCGTGCCGAACACGACGTAGTGGAAGTGCGCGACCACGAAGTACGAGTCGGACAGGAAGAAGTCCAGCGGCGGGGAGGCGAGGATGACGCCGGTCAGACCGCCGAACACGAACGAGGCCAGGAAGCCGATCGCGAAGACCATCGGCGTCTCGAACGTCACCGATCCGCGCCACATGGTGCCGATCCAGTTGAAGATCTTCACCCCGGTGGGCACCGCGATCAGCATCGTCATCAGCGAGAAGAACGGCAGCAGCACCGCCCCGGTGACATACATGTGGTGCGCCCACACCGACACCGACAGCGCCGCGATGGAGATCGTCGCATACACCAGCGTCTTGTACCCGAAGATCGGCTTGCGGCTGAAGACCGGGAAGACCTCGGAGACGATGCCGAAGAACGGCAGCGCGATGATGTAGACCTCCGGATGACCGAAGAACCAGAACAGATGTTGCCAGAGCAGCACACCGCCGTTCGCGGCGTCATACAGGTGCGCCCCCAGGATGCGGTCGGCCGCGCCCGCGAAGACGGCGGCGGCCAGGACCGGGAACACCATGATGACCAGGATGCTGGTGATCAGCGTGTTCCAGGAGAAGATCGGCATCCGCCACATGGTCATACCGGGAGCGCGCATCGTGATCACCGTGGTGATGAAGTTCACCGAACCCAGGATCGTCCCGAACCCGCTGATCCCCAGGCCCATGAACCAGAGGTTGCCGCCGGCGCCCGGCGAGAATGTCGCGTTGGCCAACGGCTGATACGCGAACCAGCCGAACGCCGCCGCACCCTGCGGGGTCAGGAACCCGGCCACCGCGATGATCGACCCGAACAGGAACAGCCAGAACGCGAACGCGTTCAGCCGCGGGAACGCGACATCCGGCGCCCCCAGCTCGCAGCGGCAGGATCGCGTTGGCGAACCCGGCGAACAGCGGCGTCGCGAACATCAGCAGCATGATCGTGCCGTGCATCGTGAACAGCTGGTTGAACTGATCCTTCGTCGGGATGATCTGCATCCCCGGCTCGAACAGCTCCGCCCGGATGATGAGGGCCATCACGCCGCCGAGCATGAAGAACATGACGGAGGCGATGAGGTACATGTACCCGATCGTCTTGTGGTCGGTGGAGGTGATCCACCGGACGACGATGTTGCCCTTCTGCTCGACACGGGAGGCGCTCATCAGCGCCGCCTGCCGAGGCGGGAGGGTGCCGGATCGGTCCTTGGTGGGGTCCTGGAGGGGGAGCGTGGTCGCCATCTCAGTTCTTTCCCTCGCTCGACGCGCCGGTACCCGGCTCGTTCGAGAGTCTGTCGTACCGGTCCGTGATGTCACCGGTGTTGCCTGCGTCGCGCAGCTCCTGCAGGTGCTGCTGGTAGTCGGCTTCGCTGACCACCTTCACGCGGAACAGCATCGCGGAGTGGTATTCGCCGCAGAGCTCCGCGCACTTGCCCTGATAGGTGCCCTCGCGCGTCGGGGTGAACGACCAGGAGTTGTCCCGGCCGATGTAGAGGTCCTTCTTGTACAGGAAGTCGATGATCCAGAACGAGTGCGCCACGTCGCGCGACTCGAGGTCGATCCGCACGGACTTGTCCACCGGCAGGTAGAGCGTCGGCAGCGCGTCCTGATCGACGTTGCCGTTCTTGTCCGGCTCGGCCTGAGTGCCCATGGTCCACACGGCGTCCGAGTCGTCGGCGGCCTGGCCGTTGTACTGGAAGTCCCACGACCACTGCTTGCCGATGGCGACGACCGAGACATCCGGATTCTGGTCCTGGGTCTCGAGGATCGTCTGGTCCCGGGCGGTGAAGGCGAACATGCCGGCCACGAGGATCACCGGGATGATCGTGTAGAAGATCTCGATCGGCATGTTGTAGCGGAGCTGGACCGGCAGCCCGGTCTGCCCCTTGCGGCGCCGGTAGGCGACCATCGCCCAGAGCATGAGGCCCCAGGTGATCAGGCCGACGACCAGGAGCACGATCCAGGAGTTGACCCACAGGCCCGACACCATCTCGGTGCGGTTGGTGGCCGGTGCGGCGCTGGGGTCCTCGAAGCCGGGCAGGAACCCGTGCAGCTGCGTGGGGGTGCACCCGGCGAGGAGGACGGCTGCGGCCGTCCCCAGCGGCAGGGCGACCCAACGGAGGCGACGTTTCGACGGCACAGTGCACCTTTCCGGATCAACGATCTGACAGTGGCCAGTCTAGAGCAACCTCCCACCGGATTCTGGCCATTCACCCAGGCGGGCGACCGCGGAGCACGGTTCGAGGGGCGTGTCGCGCCCACGTCGAACACCGGCCTGGGCCGGTCGCCTGCGCAGTCGGGGAATGCTCAGTGGAAGCTGTCGCCGCAGGCGCAGCTGCCGGCGGCGTTGGGGTTGTCGATCGTGAACCCCTGCTCCGAGATGGTGTCCTTGAAGTCGATCGTCGCACCGTCCAGGTACGGGGTGCTCATGTCGTCCACGATCACCTCGACCCCGCCGAAGTCGACGACGTGGTCACCGTCGAGGGAGCGCTCGTCGAAGTAGAGCTGGTAGATCAGGCCCGAGCATCCGCCCGGCTGGACAGCGACGCGCAGACGCAGATCGTCGCGGCCTTCCTGCTCGAGCAGGGTCTTCACCTTGTCGGCGGCCGCGTCGGTCAGCAGCACTCCGTGCGCGTGGACGGACGTGTCAACGGTCATTGCGGTGTCGGTCATGTGATTCCTCCGGTGTGGGACTTCGCCTGGAGCGGACTCCTCGAGTCTACGCCCGGACCGCACGATCGGGCCCGGGTCGCCGCGTGTCTCCGGTGTCAGAGCGTGCGCGCGTCCAGCCGCTCCAGCAGCAGCGCCTCGGCCAGCAGCGCGTGCCGGAACGTGTCCAGGTGCAGCGACTCGTTCGGGCTGTGCGCGCGGGCGTGCGGGTCCTCCACCCCGGTGACCAGGATCTGCGCCTCGGGGAAGGTGCGGACCAGATCGGCGATGAACGGGATCGATCCGCCGACGCCCAGGTCCACCGGCTCGACGCCGTAGCCGTCCCGGAACGAGTCGCGGGCGTCGGCCACCGCCCAGCCGCTGGTGTCGACCAGGAACCCGTCGCCGAGGTCGACGTCGCCGAATTCCAGCTGCGCGCCGAAGGGCGCGTGCGCGCGCAGATGGGCGGCGATGGCCTGATAGGCGTCGCCGGCCGCCTGGCCGGGCGCCACCCGTGCGCTGATCACGACGCTGATCTCGGGGCTGAGCGTGTTGGACGCGTTGCGCACGCTCGGCGCGTCGATCCCGGTGACGGTGATCGACGGCTTGTTCCAGATCCGGCTGAGGATGCTGTCCCGACCCACCGGCTGGACCCCTTCCGGCAGCCCGGCCTCGTCGCGCAGGGTCTGCTCGGTGTACGTCGTCGGGGTCGCGGCATCCCGAACCGTGAGCCCCTCGACGGCCACCGCGCCGTCCTCGTCCCACAGGGTGGACAGCAGCCGGACGGTCGCCATCATGGCGTCCGGCACCGCTCCGCCGAACATGCCGGAGTGCGAGGCGTGCTCGAGCGTGCACACGGTCATCGTGAAGCGCGCGTTGCCGCGCAGCGACACGGTCAGCGCCGGAGTGACAGCATCCCAGTTGCCCGAGTCCGCCACCACGATCACGTCGGCGCGCAGCGCATCGGCGTTATCGGCGAGGAACGAGGCGAAGGACCGCGATCCGGCCTCCTCCTCGCCCTCGATGAACAGCGCGACGCCCAGGTCCAGGTCGTCGCCGAGCGCTTCGCGCAGCGCTCGCAGCGCGCCGATGTGCACCATCACCCCGGCCTTGTCGTCGGCCGCGCCCCGGCCGTACAGCCGCCCGTCGCGCACGGTGGGCTCGAACGGCGGCGAGTCCCACAGGGTCTCGTCTCCGACCGGCTGGACGTCGTGGTGCGCGTACAGCAGGATGGTCGGCCGGCCGTTGCGCGCGGCCCGCGTGGCCAGGACGGCGGGCATGCCGCGCTCCTCGGTCCCGGGGATCGCGGCATCCCGGATCTGCACGGATTCGAAGAGGCCGGTGCCCTCGGCGAGGGCCTTGACCGCCTCGGCGCTGCGCTGCACCTCGGCCCGGTCGAAGCCGGGGAACGCAACCGACGGGATCCGCACCAGCGCACCCAGGTCTGCCAGCGCCGCGGGGATGCCGCCGGTCGCGGCGTCGCGGACAGAGGCGGGACGGGACGGTTCAGAGGTCATGCGGGTAATCTTAAAGGGACCGCTCTGATCGAACCGAGGATATCCGTGTCCAAGAAGACCTCCGCCCCCGCCGAGGAAGTCGCCGACGGCGAAGAGACCGCGACCGGCAAAGGCCGGCCGACGCCGTCGCGCGCCGAGCAGGAGGCGGCGCGCAAGCGCCCCCTCGTGCCGGACACGAAGGAGGCCCGCCAGCGGCAGAAGGCCGATGCCGCCTCGCAGCGGGAGAAGGCCCGCATCGGCATGGCCAACGGGGACGACAAGTACCTGCCGGTCCGTGACAAGGGGCCGCAGCGCCGGTTCGTCCGCGATTTCGTCGACGCCGGATGGCACCTGGGCGAACTGATCATGCCGCTGATGATCGTGGTCATCCTCGTCACGTTCCTGCAGTCGATGCCCTGGCTCGCAGATGTACGCATTCATCATCCTCTGGGTGTTCGTGCTGCTGGTGATCCTCGACATGGTGATCACGTCGTTCCGGATCAAGCGCGCCGCCTTGCGCAAGTTCGGCGACCGTCGCGAGAAGGGTCTGGGCTGGTACGGCGCGATGCGCACGATCCAGATGCGCTGGATGCGTCTGCCCAAGGCACAGGTCAGGCGCGGGCAGCACCCGCGGTGAGCGCCAGCAGCCCGCGGTTGATCTGACGCGCCCAGAACGGGCCGCGATACAGGAACGCCGTGTAGCCCTGCACGAGGTCGGCACCGGCATCCAGCCGCTCCCGCACGTCCTGCGCGGTCTCGACGCCGCCGACGGCGATCACGGTGAACGCCGCCGGGACGGTGGCGCGCACCAGCCGCAGGACCTCGAGCGCCCGGGCCTTCAACGGCGCTCCCGACAGCCCGCCCTCCCCCGCAGCCTCCACCACCGTGGGATCGGTGATCAGGCCGTCGCGCGAGATCGTCGTGTTCGTGACGATGATGCCGGAAAGCCCGGTCTCGACCGCCATCTGCGCGATCGCGGCGATCTCGTCATCGGGCAGATCCGGCGCGATCTTCACCAGCAGCGGGGTCCGGCCCGCGGCATCCTGCACCGCCTGCAGCGCGGGCGCAGCGTCTGGACCGCCTGCAGCCCGCGCAGGCCGGGCGTGTTCGGCGAGGACACATTCACGGCGAGGTAGTCGGCCAGCGGCGCCAGGAGCGTCGCGCTGCGGACGTAGTCGGCGGTCGCATCGGCGACGTCGACCACGCGGCTCTTGCCGATGTTCACCCCGATCAGCGCGCGGTGCCGGCGACGCCGGCGCATCCGTGCCAAGCGCGCCGCGGCGGCCGCGGCCCCGCGGTTGTTGAACCCCATCCGGTTCACCAAGGCACGGTCCGGGATCAGCCGGAACAGGCGCGGCTTCGGGTTGCCCTCCTGCGGGACGGCCGTCACCGTCCCCACTTCGACGTGCCCGAATCCGAGCGCGGTCAGTCCCGGCACGCCGACGACGTTCTTGTCGAAGCCGGCGGCCACCCCGAACGGCGAGTCGAAGACCAGGCCCAGCGCGCGGGTCTGCAGCCGGTTCGCCGGCCGGGTCAGCGGACGGGCGATCCAGGCGAACGGACGAATGCCGACCAGGCGGACGACGAGCATCCCGCAATGGTGGGCGAACTCGGCGTCCAGGCGCGACAGGACCGTGCGGAAGAAGAAGGGATACATCCGCTCCAGCGTAACGGTCAGGCGGTGCCGTGATCGGCGCGCAGCTGCGCGATGGACTCCTCGAAGTCCTCCAGCGAGTCGAAGCCCTGATAGACGCTCGCGAACCGCAGGTAGGCGACCTCGTCCAGGTCGCGCAGCGGCCCCAGGATCGCCAGGCCGATGTCGCCGGTCTCGATCTGGGACGCCCCCGTGCCGCGGACGGACTCCTCCACCTTCTGGGCCAGCAGCGCCAGATCGTCCTCGGTCACCGGACGTCCCTGGCACGCCTTGCGCACGCCGGCGGCGACCTTCTCCCGGCTGAACGGCTCGGCCACGCCCGACCGCTTGAGCACGCTCAGGCTGGCGGTCTCCACGGTCGAGAACCGGCCGCCGCACTCGGGGCATTGGCGACGACGGCGGATGCTCAGGCCATCCTCGCTGGTGCGCGAGTCGATGACGCGAGAATCGGGGTGGCGGCAGAACGGGCAGTGCATCAGCCGACAGACTACCCCGCGAACCTGGCCTGCACGGCCTCGCCGTGCGCGGGCAGCGCCTCGGCGTCGGCGAGCGTCACGATGTGATCGGCGACCTCGGCCAGCGCCTCGCGGCTGTAGGTGATCACCTGCTGCGGCCGTAGGAAGGTCGCCGCCGAGAGTCCCGGCGCGTAGCGCGCCTGCCCTCCGGTGGGCAGCACGTGGTCGCTGCCGGCGAGGTAGTCCCCGAGGCTGACGGGCGAGTACGGGCCGACGAAGACCGCACCGGCTCCGGTGAAGCGCTCCGGGTGCGGCTCGGCCAGGTGCAGCTCGAGGTGCTCGGGCGCGTACGCGTTGCTGAAGGACGTCGCCGCGGCCAGGTCGTCCACGAGCACGATCGCCGACTGCACGCCCTCGAGCGCCTGCCGCGCACGGACGCCGTTGCGGGTGGCATCCACCCGCCGGGCGACCTCGGCACGCACCCGCTCGGCCAGGTCCGGGCTGTCGGTGACCAGCACGGCCGCCGCCTGCTCGTCGTGCTCGGCCTGGCTGATGAGGTCGACGGCGACCCAGGCCGGGTCGGCCGCCGCGTCGGCGACCACGAGGATCTCGGTCGCGCCGGCCTCGGCATCCACCCCGACGATCCCCGCCACGGCGCGCTTGGCCGCCGCGACGAAGTTGTTGCCGGGCCCGCTGACGACGTCGACCGGGTCGAGGCCGATCGATGCGACGCCGTGGGCGAATGCCCCGATCGCGCCGGCTCCGCCCATGGCGTAGACCTCGTCGATGCCGAGCAGGTGGGCGGCCGCGAGGATGTCGGGGTGCACGCGGCCGTCGAACTCGGCCTGCGCGGGCGAGGCCAGCGCCACGCTGCGGACGCCGGCGACCTGAGCGGGCACGACGTTCATCACGACGCTGGACGGATAGACGGCCTTGCCGCCGGGGACGTACACGCCGGCACGCCCGACCGGCTGCCAGCGCTGCCGACCTCTCCCCGTCGGCCAGAACGGTGACGGTGCCCGCGGGCACCTGGGCGGCGGACGCCGCGCGCACCCGCCGGATCGACTCCTCCAGCGCGGCGCGCACGGCGGGGTCGAGTCGGTCCGCGGCCTCGGTCAAGTGTTCCGCCGGCACCCGGAGGGCGTGACCGGTGACATGGTCGAAGCGCTCGGCCTGCTCGCGCAGGGCGGCCTCGCCTCGAGCGGCGACGTCGTGGACGAGCTCCGCGGCGGCGGTCAGCGCGTCGGCGCGCGCCGCGCGCGCCCGCGGCACGGCGGCCAGCAGCTCGGCGGGGCTGTGCGAACGGCCTCGGAGATCGATGGTGCGCAGCATCCCTCCAGGTTATCGGGTGGGATGCCGCGCCCCGACGCGATGCTCCGGGGAGCCGGGTTCAGCCCCGCGTGACGCCCGAGATGTCGTGCAAGCTGTCCCACGCGGCCGTCCTCGTGCCGGATGACGTACGACGATCCGCGATCCTCGATGACCAGCGCCCACGCGGTCGGGCCGATGCGGAACAGCGGCGTGCCGTTCTCATCGACCACGTCCCGCTCCTGGGGGACGAGGGCCCAGAACGCCTGCTGCGCCGGCGCCTGCGCCACCGGCTGTGCGCCGGTGTCGGTCGCGGGGGCGAACGAGTCGACGGAGAAGCCGGACTGCTCGGCGCCGCCGTCGGGTGCGGCGTCGTACGAGCCCGTGTCGGCGGCCCCGGCATCGTACGCGGCCGTGCCGCCGTCCAGCGCCCGCCCCGATGCGGCCGATGCGCCGGCCGAGGATGCCGCACCGCCGACCGGGTGCGGGCGTGCGGTGATCGGACGCACGGTGCGCGCGGCACGGTGCGAGACCGTCTCGGCCCGGTGCTGGAAGTCCTCGGCCAGGCCGGGGATGAGCACGGCGCCCACGGTGAGGACGACGCCGGCGAGCATGAGGATGAATTCGACCCACGACACCCAGGTCAGCACCCAGGGGCCGCCGGCGATCGCGACGGCGACCTGCGACCACAGCTGGCCGAGCCAGATGACGGCCGAGACCGAGAACGCCACCGAGGCGAACTGGTCGATGCCGAGGGATCCGACCCGGCGGATCCCGGTCGGGGACAGCCGCCGCAGCACGAGCAGGAAGACGGCCACCGTGGGCACGCCGATGGTGAGGATCCAGTCGATCCCGCTGGTCCAGACCGAGCTGAACACGAACTCCCGAGTGGAGAAGAACGAGATCACGAAGGCGACCAGCCACACGCCGGCCAGGATCACCTCGCGCAGCGAGAACGGGCCCACGCCGTACTGGACGGGCACAGCGCCCGCGGCGCCGGTGCCACCGGCCGTGTCGGAATCGGCGGTCTCGTCGGCCGCACCGAACGCGTCCGCGCCGGTCCCGAGGAGCGCGCTCGCATCGTGCGTGTCGTCCAGGGCGGCGTCACCGGGGGCGGTCGCGGCGTTCTCGGACTCGGACAGTTCGTTCGGGTCGGTGGGGTTTTCGTCCGTCACGTGCGTTCCTTCCGTTCATCGCGCCTGCGCGCGTCGTCAGATCCTACCCGAGCGTCATGTCAGGCAGTTCGGGCCGAGCAGCCCCTTCAGCTCGCCGTACAGATCGGCGGTGACCCGCACCGGCATGGGCACGTCGAAGACCTTCGCCACCCCGCTGCGGTGCAAGCCGGAGCGAGACTTCGGTGTCGCCGCGGTGCCGCTCGAGCATCTCGGCCAGCTCGGTGATCACCCGCTGGGTGGCGCGCGACTCGGGGATCGTGACGGCGAGCGGACCCGAGGCATCCACCACCCCGAGGTCCGGGGCGAACGCCGACTGGGCGTGCAGGTTCAGCCCGTCGTCGCGCCGCGACACCCGGCCGCGCACGACGAGGATCGAGTCGGCCTGCAGCATGAGCTGGAACTCGGTGTACGTCTTGCCCATGAACATGACGGTGACCTCGCCGTCGAAGTCCTCGACGGTGATCATGCCGTACGGGTTGCCGCTGGACTTGGCCACGCGATGCTGGACGCTGGTGACCAGGCCGGCGACCGTCACCTGCTCGCCGTCGCGGATGTCCTCGTTCGAGAGGAGGTCGTGGATGTTCATCGAGGCGTGCTTGGCGAGCGGGATCTCGAGCCCGGCCAGCGGGTGGTCGGACACGTAGAGCCCGAGCATCTCGCGCTCGAACGCGAGCTTGTCCTTCTTGGTCCACTCCGGTCGGTCCGGGACCTTGGCGTCGTTCTGCGGCTCGTCCTCACCCCACAGCGAGTCGAAGTCGAACCCCACCTCGCCGTTGGCCTCGCGCCGCTTGTCCAGCACCGCGGCCTCGGTCGCGTCCTCGTGGATCTCCACCAGCGCACGGCGCGTCACCGCGAACGAGTCGAACGCCCCGGCCTTGATCAGCGACTCCACCGTGCGCTTGTTCGCGACGTGCACGGGCACCCGGCGCAGGAAGTCGTGGAACGAGGTGTACGGACCGTCGGCGCGCGCCTTCACGATCCCGTCGACCACGTTCGAGCCGACGTTGCGCACGGCGCCCAGGCCGAAGCGGATATCCTCGCCGACGGCCGCGAAGTACTTGATCGACTCGGACACGTCCGGCGGGAGCACCTGGATGCCCATGCGGCGGCACTCGTTCAGGTACAGCGCGAGCTTGTCCTTCGAGTCGCCGACGCTGGTCAGCAGCGCGGCCATGTACTCGGCCGGATAGTGCGCCTTCAGATACGCGGTCCAGTACGACACGAGTCCGTACGCGGCCGAGTGCGCCTTGTTGAACGCGTAGTCCGAGAACGGCAGGAGGATGTCCCACAGGGCCTTGATCGCCGGCTCGCCGAAGCCGCGATCGATCATGCCCTGGTGGAAGCCCTCGTACTGCTTGTCCAGCTCGGACTTCTTCTTCTTGCCCATCGCCCGACGCAGGATGTCGGCCTGGCCGAGCGAGAAGCCGGCGACCCGCTGCGCGATCGCCATCACCTGCTCCTGGTAGATGATCAGCCCGTAGCTGGTGGAGAGGATCTCCTCCAGCGGCTCGGCGAGCTGCGGGTGGATCGGGGAGATCTCCTGCTGCCCGTTCTTGCGCAGCGCGTAGTTGATGTGCGAGTTGGCCCCCATCGGGCCGGGCCGATACAGCGCGATGACGGCGGAGATGTCCTCGAAGTTGTCGGGCTTCATCAGCCGGCAGCGACCGCATCGGGCCGCCGTCGAGCTGGAACACGCCCAGCGTGTCGCCGCGGGCGAGCAGGTCGTACGACTCCCGGTCGTCCAGCGGCAGCTCCTCCAGGACGAGGGGGTGGCCGCGGTTGGCCTCGATGTTGTCCAGCGCGTCGTTGATGATCGTGAGGTTGCGCAGCCCCAGGAAGTCCATCTTGATCAGGCCGAGCGACTCGCAGGTCGGGTAGTCGAACTGCGTGACGATCTGCCCGTCCTGCTCGCGCTTCATGATCGGGATGATGTCGATCAGCGGATGGCTGGACATGATGACGCCGGCCGCATGCACGCCCCACTGGCGCTTCAGGTTCTCCAGCCCGACGGCGGTGTCGAAGACGGTCTTGGCCTCGGGATCGGTCTCGATGACCGTGCGGAACTCGGAGGCCTCCTTGTAGCGCGGATGCTGCGGGTCGAACATGCCGCCCAGCGGCATGTCCTTGCCCATCACGGCGGGCGGCATCGCCTTGGTGAGCTTCTCGCCCATGCTGAACGGGAAGCCGAGGACCCGCCCGGCGTCCTTCAGCGCCTGCTTCGCCTTGATCGTCCCGTACGTCACGATCTGGGCGACCCGGTCGTCGCCGTACTTCTCGGTGACGTACTGGATCACCTCGCCGCGGCGGCGGTCGTCGAAGTCGACGTCGAAGTCGGGCATCGATACGCGGTCGGGGTTGAGGAACCGCTCGAAGATGAGGCCGTGGTCCAGCGGGTCGAGGTCGGTGATCCGCATCGCGTACGCGGCCATCGAGCCGGCGCCGGAGCCGCGGCCCGGTCCGACGCGGATGCCGTGGTCCTTGGCCCAGTTGATGAAGTCGGCCACCACCAGGAAGTACCCCGGGAAGCCCATCTGCACGATGACGCCGCACTCGTAGTCGGCCTGCGTGCGGACCGCGTCGGGGATGCCGTCGGGGTAGCGGAAGTCCAGCCCGTTCTCGACCTCCTTGATGAACCAGCTCTCCTCGGTCTCGCCCTCGGGGACCGGGTAGCGCGGCATGTAGTTCGCGCCGGTGTTGAACTCGACATTGCAGCGCTCGGCGATCAGCAGCGTGTTGTCGCACGCGTCCGGGTGGTCGCGGAAGAGCTGGCGCATCTCGGCCGGCGACTTGATGTAGTAGCCGTCGCCGTTGAACTGGAACCGCTTGGGGTCGTCCAGGGTCGAACCGGACTGGACGCACAGCAGCGCGGCGTGGCTGGTGGCGTCGTCGCGGTGCGTGTAGTGCGAGTCGTTCGTGGCCAGCCGCGGGATGTTCAGGTCCTTGGCGATCTTCAGCAGGTCGTCGATCACGCGGCGCTCGATCGACAGGCCGTGGTCCATCATCTCGGCGAAGTAGTTGTCGCGGCCGAAGATGTCCTGGAACTCGGCGGCGGCGGCCCGGGCCGCGTCGTACTGCCCCAGCCGCAGCCGGGTCTGGATCTCGCCGGACGGGCATCCGGTGGTGGCGATCAGCCCCTTGCTGTAGCTCTGCAGCAGTTCGCGGTCCATCCGGGGCTTGAAGTAGTAGCCCTCCAGACTCGCCTTCGACGACAGGCGGAAGAGATTGTGCATCCCCTCGGTCGTCTCGCTGAGCAGCGTCATGTGCGTGTACGCGCCGGAGCCGGACACGTCGTCGTCGCTCTGGTCGGGGCCGCCCCAGCGCACGCGCGCCCGGTCGGAGCGGTGGGTGCCCGGGGTCACATAGGCCTCGACGCCGATGATCGGCTTGACCCCGGCATCCTTGGCCGCCTTGTAGAACTCGAACGCGGCGAACGTGTTCCCGTGGTCGGTGACGGCGATCGCCGGCATCTGCAGCCGGGCCGCCTCTTCCACCATCGAGCCGATGCGGGCGGCGCCGTCCAGCATCGAGTACTCGCTGTGGACGTGCAGGTGAGCGAAGGAGTCGGATGCCACGTCTTCGAGTCTACGGATCGGCGCCGACGTCCGCGGCCCGCCGATGCCCGTCCGTGCCCGGACCGGCCGTGTGCGCTACTGGTCGCCCAGGATGTCCAGCGCGTGCTGCAGATCGGCCGGGTAGGGCGAGGTGAACGTCACCGGGTCGCCGGTGCCGGGATGGACGAACGCGAGCCGGTGCGCGTGCAGCCACTGCCGCTGCAGGCCGAGCCGGGCCGACAGCGTCGGGTCGGCGCCGTACAGCGGATCGCCGACGCAGGGGTGCCGGTGCGCGGCCATGTGCACGCGGATCTGGTGGGTGCGCCCGGTCTCGAGGTGGATCTCGAGCAGAGATGCCCCGCGGAAGGCCTCGATCGTCTCGTAATGCGTGACCGAGTCCTTGCCGTCGGGGGTCACCGCGAACTTCCACGGATGCGTGCGGTGCCGCCCGATCGGCGCGTCGATGGTGCCGGCCAGCGGGTCCGGGTGTCCCTGCACCACGGCGTGATACACCTTCTCGACCGTGCGCTCCTTGAACGCGCGCTTGAGGAGGATGAACGCCCGTTCGCTGGAGGCCACCACCATCAGGCCGCTGGTGCCGGCATCCAGCCGATGCACGATCCCCTGCCTCTCGGGCGGACCCGATGTCGCGACCCGCAGCCCGGCGGCGGCCAGCGCGCCGAGCACCGTCGGGCCCTCCCAGCCGAGCGAGGGGTGCGCGGCGACGCCCGCGGGCTTGTCGACCACGATGATGTCGTCGTCCTGGTGCACGATGCGCAGGTCGGGCACCGCGATCGCCTCGACGGTCGGGGCCGACTTGGGCGTCCACGTCACCTCGAGCCAGGAGCCGGCGTGCAGCCGGTCGGACTTGCCGACCTCACGGCCGTCCAGCGCGACACCGCCACCGTCGGCGATCTCCGCCGCGAACGTACGCGAGAAGCCGAGCATCTTGGCCAGGGCGGCATCCACCCGGACGCCGTCCAGACCGTCCGGCACCGGAAGCGTGCGGGACTCCACCTCAGTCCTCGGTGGAGGCCGCGGACTTCGCGTCCTTGCCGCTGTTCGCGTCCTTGCCCCTGTCGCGGGTGCCGTCCAGTCGCACGCCCAGCAGCACGAGGATCGCCACGCTGACCATCATCGTCGTGATGAACATGTCGGCGACGTTGTAGGTCGCGGGCATCATCCACGGGGTGTTGATGAAGTCGACGACGTGGCCCACCCCGAAGCCCGGCTCTCGGAACAGCCGATCGGAGAGGTTCCCGAGCACGCCACCCAGCAGCAGCCCGAGGATGATCGCCCACGCCCGAGAGCGCACCCGCGAGCCGACCAGCCAGATGATCACCAGCGCCACCACCGCCAGCGCGATCGTGAACAGCCAGGTGACGTCACTGCCGAGCGAGAACGCCGCCCCGGCGTTCTTGATGAGGAAGAAGATCAGAAAGTTGCCGATGACGTGCACCGGCTGCCTCGAGCGGCAGATTCTGCAGCGCGAGGTACTTCGTGAACTGGTCGGCGGCCAGCACGACGGTCGCGAGGATCACGACGATCGTGCCGGTCGCCGCCGTACGCAGAGGCGAGCGGCCGCTCAACGGCCGGGCCTACAGCCCGACGGCCGAGACGGGCGTCGCGCCCGAGGACGTCGCGGTGGTCTCGAGGTCGCGCAGCTTGCCCTCGATGTCGCTGCGCAAGCTGAGCGCGGTAGTCGCGCTCGAAATCGCGCAGCTGCGTGATGCGGCCCTCGAGGGTGGTGCGCTCCTTGTCGAGACGGGCGATCTCCTCGCGGCCGCGTGCCTCGGCCTCGGAAACGATGGCGGTGGCCTGTGCCTGCGCCTCGGCGATGAGCTTGTCGTGCTGGGCCTTGCCCTCGGCGACGTGCTCGTCGTGCAGACGCTGGGCGAGCTCGATGATCCCGGCGCTCTGGTTGGCGCCGTCGGTCGGTGCGGCGGCCTGTGCTGCCGGCTGCTCGGCGGCCACCGGGGCGGGCGCGGGCGCGGGTGCCTCGGCCGCCTCGGCGGCGGGGGCCTCGGCCGGGGCCGCGGCGGGCGCCTCGGCGCCGGACTCGTAGGCGGCCAGCTTCGCCTTCAGCTCGTCGTTCTCGGCGATCGTCTTGCGCCACTCGACCACGATCTCGTCGAGGAAGTCGTCGACCTCATCGGGGTCGAAGCCCTCCTTGAACCGGACGTGCTGGAACTGCTTGGTGACGACGTCATCCGGAGTCAAAGGCATTTCTTCCTCTTTCGGGGCTCGTTCTCCAACATGATGCTGGCCGATGTCAGGATAACCGGCGTTGTCGACCGGTCGTACCAGGAAAGCATAGCCGCCGTGCTCTCGCCGTGCGAGGTCGGCGGGGGCGCGCCGCGGCCGTCACACCACCATCAGGACCCGGGTGATGGACAGCAGCACGAAGCAGGCCAGGAGCACGATGGTGAACGCGAAGTCGATCGCGACCGGTCCGATCCGCACCGGTTTGAGGAAGCGACGCAGGAACCGGATGGGCGGGTCGGTGACCGTGTAGACGACTTCGGCGACGATCAGCCACGGTCCGGTCGGGCGCCATCCACGATTGAACATCGGGATGTAATCCAAGACCATCCGGGCGAGCAGCACGAGGACATACAGCAGGAGGATCCCGTTCAGGATCGTCGCGACGAGGTGGACTGCTCCCACGTCGACTAGGACTGCGCGAAGGGCGTCACTTCGGGATCCGCCTGGGCGACGGTCCCGTCACCGGAGAGCGCGACGTTCTCCGGCGAGAGCAGGAACACCTTGCTGGTGACGCGCTCGATGCGCCCGTACAGGCCGAGCGACAGTCCGCTGGCGAAGTCGACCAGTCGACGTGCGTCGGCGTCGCTCATCTGCGACAGGTTGATGATCACCGGGATGCCCTCGCGGAAGTTCTCGGCGATCAGCTTGCGCGTCGCGGTACTGCTTGGGGTGCACCGTGAGGATCTCGCTGACCACGCTCGGCGCCGGCTGACGCACGACCGCCGGACGGTGGATGGGCGTCACGGGAGCCGCCGGCTTCTCGACGCTCTTCGAGGAGCTGCGGGCGGCCGGCTGGTGCACGGGCTCGTCCTCGTAGATCTCTTCCTCATCGGCCAGGCCCAGGTACACCATGGTCTTCTTGAGCGGGTTCGACATCGCATCCTCCGTTTGCTCGTCTGATTCGAGGCTAATTGCGCGTGGGGCGCTGACCCGTGATTGCCGTGCCGATCCGCAGGTGTGTCGCGCCTGCGGCGATCGCCTCGGCGAAGTCAGCGGTCATGCCCGCCGACATCCAGTCGGCGTCCGGGATCACCGTGCGCACCCGGTCGGCGTGTCCGGCCAGACGTTCGAACGCGGCCGCCGGTGCTTCGTCCAGGGGCGCGACCGCCATGACCCCGCGCACGCGCAAGGTGCGGCATCCGGCCACGTGCGCGGCCAGTCGCTCGATCTCGGCCGGCGTCGCCCCGCCGCGGTCGGGGTCGTCGGTCAGGTTGATCTGCAGGCACATCGAGGGTGTCCGCGCCCTCGCCGGCCTGCTCGAGCGCATCGGCGAGCCGATCGCGATCGACGGAATGCACGACGGATGCCGCGGCCCGGATGGCGCGGGCCTTCTTGGTCTGCGCCTGGCCGATGAAGTGCCAGCGCAGGTCGGTGAGCGCGGTGAGCTCGCCGGCCTTGGCCGTCAGCTCCTGCTGGCGGTTCTCGCCGACATCCCGGACTCCGAGGCGGTGCAGGTCGGCGACCAGCGACGCCGGGTGGAACTTGGTGACCACGATCCGGGTGATGGTGGACGGATCCCGCCCCGCCGCCCGCGCCGCATCCGCGATGCGCGCGTCGACGTCGGCCAGCCGCGAGGCGAGATCGTCCACTTACTTCAGGAAGTCCGGGATGTCCAGGTCGTCCTCGCCGAACGCCGAGTCGTATCCGGACTCGGCGACGACCGGCACCGGGATGCCGGCGACCTTCTCCTCTTCGGCGTCGACGTCCGGGGCACGCACGGCGGCCTCCTCGGCCGGGGTCGTCGGCAGCGCCGGGGCGCCGGCCGACCGGGACGTGACCATCGGCTCGATCCGCTGCATCGGCTCGCCGCCGTCGAAGCCGGCCGCGATCACGGTGACCCGCACCTCGTCGCCGAGCGTGTCGTCGATGACGGTGCCGAAGATGATGTTCGCCTCGGGGTGGGCCGCCTCCTTGACCAGCTTGCGCGGCATCGTTGATCTCGAAGATGCCCAGGTTGGACCCGCCCTGGATCGACAGCAGCACGCCGTGCGCGCCCTCGATCGATGCCTCCAGCAGCGGCGATTCGACCGCCAGCTCGGCGGCCTTGATCGCCCGGTCGGCTCCGCGAGCGGAGCCGATGCCCATCAGCGCGGATCCGGCGCCCTGCATCACCGACTTGACGTCGGCGAAGTCGAGGTTGATCAGGCCGGGGGTCGTGATCAGGTCGGTGATGCCCTGCACGCCGGCCAGGAGCACCTGGTCGGCCGTCGCGAACGCCTCGATCATCGAGATGCCGCGGTCGCTGATCTCCAGCAGCCGATCGTTCGGCACGACGATGAGGGTGTCGACCTCTTCCTTCAGCTTGCCCACGCCGGTCTCGGCCTGGCTCTGCCGGCGACGTCCTTCGAACGAGAACGGCTTGGTGACCACGCCGATCGTCAGCGCCCCGATCGACTTCGCGATCTTCGCAACCACGGGGGCGCCGCCGGTGCCGGTGCCGCCGCCCTCGCCGGCGGTCACGAAGACCATGTCGGCGCCCGCGAGCGCTTCCTCGATCTCCTCCGCGTGATCCTCGGCGGCACGCCGGCCCACTTCGGGGTCGGCCCCCGCGCCGAGTCCGCGGGTGAGTTCGCGTCCGACGTCGAGTTTGACGTCGGCGTCGCTCATCAGCAGCGCCTGCGCGTCGGTGTTGATGGCGATGAACTCGACGCCGCGCAGCCCCAGTTCGATCATGCGGTTCACGGCGTTCACACCGCCGCCGCCGACCCCGACCACCTTGATCACTGCGAGGTAGTTCTGGTTCTGGCTCATTCCGGCCTCCGTCTCGTTCCGAACCAAGCTCTTAAACCTTCAACTTCATCTAGAAGTTTAAAGAATTGCCCGGTATGCAATTCCTGAGACTGAAGCTACGTGGCCGAGGGCGCGCAGCCCGCAACCCGCTGGGCGTGTCGTGCAAGTCGCGACGGATTCACCGGTTCCCGGCATCCAGGCGACGGCCCGGGTCAGCGGACGACGACCGCGCGCGGCGATGAGACGTCGTAGAACGACGTCTTCGATGCGGGCTTGCCCTTCATCAGCTTCTGCAGGACCAGCGCCTTCATCGCGGAGTCGTCGGCGCTGCCCCACCGGATCTTGCCCGGTGCCGCCGAGGGTGAGCGTGACGTCGTCCGGGGTGGTGGCCGTGACGGCCGTCACCTTCGTGCGGATGCTCGCCGGCAGCGAGCGGACCACCTGGCCGGCGGCGCGGAACGCCTCGGACGTGGTCCCGGCGCCCACGGTGATCGTGGGCTGGCCCTTGGGCGCCGTGGCGGTGGTCGCCAGGGCGACGCCGGCCGCGTCGACCAGCGTGTAGCCGGCCGGGCCCTTGATCACCCCGACCGGTGTGCGTTCGACGATCCGCACCACGAGCTCGTGCGGCGGGCGCGCCTCGAGCGAATACGACTGCACGAGGGGGAAGGCGACCAGCGCCGCCTTGACCTCGCCGGCGTCGACGGACGGCAGCGGCGTCCCGAGCTGGCCGCTCAGCGCGTGCTCGACCTCACCGGCGTCCAGGCTCCGGGTGCCCACGACGTTGATCGTCTTCACCGCGAACAGGGGGCTGTACGCGGCGCCGAACGACCCCGCCACCAGCAGGACGATCGCGGCCGCCACGGTGATCCAGATCGTGCGCCGCCGGCGCTGCCGACGGTGAACCGGCGCATCTCGGCGCGCAGCGCCCGGCGCCGTGCCCGGGCCGCCTTCCACACATCCCGGACGCCGACGTCCCCGTCCGGATCCGCGCCGGCGGATGTCGCGCGGCCGGATGCGGCGGGGTGGGATGCGGTCGGGTTGGATGCGGTCGGGTCGGATGCCGTGGGACGGGATGCGGCGAGCCCGGCGACCGGCGGGGACGAGGCATCCGATGCCGACGCGTCGCTGCGGGCGTCGGCCAACGGGATCACCGGAGCGGCGCGGTGCCGGTCGGACGGATCGACGGCGGTGCGCTCGAGACGCTCCGACGCGGGCGACCCGGGATCGGTGGCGGACGGAGCGGACGGAGCGGACGGAGCGGACGGACTCCGCTCGGCGGACCGCTTCGGCTCGCGCGGTCGCTCCGCGCGGGGAGCGGCAGGCAGCGGAGAGGGCCGGCGCACGGGCTACTCCCCCACGGCCCGTTCCGTGCCGCGCGCCAGCGCGTCCAGGACCTGCGGGATGATCTGGTACACGTTCCCGCAGCCGAGCGTCACGATGTAGTCGCCGTCCCGCGCGACCGAGGCGGTGTAGTCCGCGGCATCCTGCCAGTCGGCGACGTAGTGCACGTGCGCCGGGTCGGCGAAGTCGTCGCTGACCAGCCGGCCGGTGACACCGGGGATCGGATCCTCGCGCGCGCCGTAGACGTCGAGCACGACGGTGTGATCGGCGTGGGACTCGAGCACGTGGGCGAACTCGCGGTGCATCTGCTGTGTGCGCGAATACGTGTGCGGCTGGTGCAGGGCGATGATCCGCCCGTTCCCGACGACCGTGCGGGCGGCCGCGAGTGCGGCGGCGACCTCGGTGGGGTGGTGGGCGTAGTCGTCGTACACGCTGACGCCGCGCTGGACGCCGTGCAGCTCGAAGCGGCGGACGGTGCCGGTGAAGTGCTCGACCGCCCGGACCGCGGCATCCAGTCCGTATCCCAGGGTGAGCAGCACGGCGACCGCACCGGCGGCGTTGACCGCGTTGTGCGCACCCGGGACCGCCAGCCGCGCGTCCACGGTGGTGCCGGCATGGGTCAGGGTGAACGCGACCGGGCCCTCGGCGCGGACGGCGCTCAGCCGCACATCGGCGTCGGCGGCAAGGCCGAAGGTGATCACGTTCGGGTGCGCGATCTCGGCGGCGACCCGGCGCGCGCCCGGGTCATCCGCCGAGATCACGACCGCCTCGCGCGCACGGTTCGCGAATGCGGCGAATGCGGCGTAGAACGCCTCGTCGGTGCCGTAGTGGTCCAGGTGGTCGGGGTCGACGTTCGTGACCAGGGCGATCGCGGTGTCGTAGAGGAGGAACGTGCCGTCGGACTCGTCCGCCTCGATCACGACGAGGTCATCCGATCCGGTGCCGCTGGAGGACCCGAGGCCGGCGATCACGCCTCCGTTGACGAACGTGGGGTCGGCGTCCAGCTCCTGCAGGGCGGTGACGATCATGCCGGTCGAGGTGGTCTTGCCATGGGCGCCGGCGACCGAGACCAGGCGGCGCCCGCCGATCAGCCAGTGCAGCGCCTGGGAGCGGTGGATGACGGCGAGGCCGCGCTCCCTGCCCGCCACGTACTCCGGGTTGGTCGGCCAGATCGCGCCGGTGTGGATGACCGTGTCGGCGTCGCCGAGGTGGGCGGCGTCGTGGCCGATGTGCACGTCGGCGCCGAGTGCGGCCAGCGCCCGCAGGTTCGCGCTGTCGGCGCGGTCCGAGCCCGAGACCCGGATCCCGGCCTCCAGGAACATCCGCGCGAGCCCCGACATCCCGGAGCCGCCGACGCCGATGAAGTGCGCGGAGCGGATGTGCTCGGGGATGGGAAGGCTCAAGTCGGGTCTGATCATGTCGGCTCCCATCCTAAGTTGGCGGCCCGATGGCGCCGGTCTCGGCGCGCTGGGAGGTCCCTGGGCACCGGGTGGCGTCCGCGTAGCGGGTCACGTCCGCACCCAGGGCCTTCGCCCGGCTCGCGCTGCCGTTTCCTGCTTCCGCGTCCGAAACTTTCATGCGCGGATGCCGGAAACAGGCGCGCGAGCGATGCACCCGGCGGATCTGTATTGACACGTTCACACAATCGCTGGTACACATGTCGCGTTCCCCATCCGACTCCGCTCGCGTGTCGGCCGCCTCTGCGCCGACCGCGTCCGACGTGCAGCGAGAGCGCCATGATCACCATCGATCCCACCAGCCCGACGCCGCCGTTCGAGCAAGCTGCGTGCATGGGTGGTCGCGGCGGTCGCCACCGGCGAGCTCGCGCCCGGCGAACGGCTCCCCACGGTGCGCCGGCTGGCCGAAGACCTCGGCCTCGCAGCGGGAACGGTCGCCCGCGCGTACCGCGAGCTCGAGACATCCGGCGTCATCGAGACCCGCGGACGCGCCGGCACCTTCGTGACCTTGGATCGCGACCCGGTGCGGCAGCAGGCTCAGCGCGCGGCGGCCGCGTTCGCCGAGCAGGTCCGCGGACTCGGACTGGCCGCCGACGAGGCGCTCGCGATCGCCGCGGCAGCCTTGCGCGCGCGTGCGTGAGGGCCGGCTGTGCAGAACTCCGGAGATCGGGCGCCCGAGTCCGCGCCGTCTCGCGAGATTCCGCGGTGTTCGCCCGCGCGAGTGCACGGATCTCCGGAGTTCTGATCGCCCGGACAGTGAACGGCGTCAGGCGCGGCCGAGCGCCCGGTCGATCAGGGCGATGACGTTCGCGGTGCCGGTGCGGGTGCCGACGGATGCCGCGGCCCGCCGCATCGCATCGATCCGGTCGGCATCGTCCAGCAGCGGCACGATCTCGGACCGCACCCGCTCGGCGGTGAACTCGCCGTCCGGGATGGTGCGCGCGGCTCCCGCGCGCACGCTGGAGGCGGCGTTCAGCGCCTGCTCCCCGTTGCCGACGGCATACGGCACGTAGACGGCCGGGATGCCGAGGGCGCTGATCTCGCTGACCGTGGCCGCCCCGGACCGCGACACGATCAGGTCGGCGGCGGCGAATGCGAGGTCCATCCGGTCGACGTACCGGCGCAGCGCGTATCCGGGAACCTCGGGGTCCGGCAGGGCGCTGCGCTCACCGGTGACGTGCACCAGCTGCCAGCCCGCGTCCAGGACGTCGCGCCATGATCCGGCGAACGCCTCGTTCAGCCGCTGCGCGCCCAGCGACCCGCCGAACACGAGCAGCGTGGGCTTGTCGGCATCGAGGTCGAAGAAGGCGGATGCCTCGGCCCGGGCGGCCGCGGCATCCAGGTCGACGATCTCGCGCCGCAGGGGCATGCCGACCACGTCGCCGCCGCGCAGCCGGGTGCCCTCGAACGCGACCCCGACCGCGGCGGCGCGCCGGGCGCCCAGCACGTTCGCCAGGCCCGGCTTCGCATTCGCCTCGTGCACGACGAACGGCGCCCTCTCGCGCCGCGCGGCCAGGTACGCGGGCGCGGCGGCGTAGCCGCCGAAGCCGACCACGATGTCCACGGTGCGCTCCCGGATGTGCGCGCGCACCTGCCCGACGGCCCGACGCAAGCCGTGCCGGGAACACGGCGGCGGCCCGGTTCGGCCGACGCGGGAACGGCACCTTGTCGACGAACAGCAGCTCGTACCCGCGCTCGGGCACCAGCCGCGCCTCGAGTCCCTCGCGGGTGCCGAGCACCAGGATGTCGGCGTCCGGCTCACGCTCACGCAGACCGTCGGCGACCGCCAGCAGCGGATTCACATGCCCGGCGGTGCCGCCGCCGGCCAGGAGGTACGTCGTCACCCATCGACCCTAACCGGTGCCGCTGAAGGCCGCCCGGAGCCCGGACCCCACCACCCGATGCCCGCCGCCCGGCGTCACCGACCGGCGGCGGTCGTGCGCGTCGGGATCGTCCGGGCGAACGAGAGGAGCACCCCGCAGGCGATCAGCACCGAGACCAGCGACGTGCCGCCCTGCGACATGAACGGCAGCGGGACGCCGAGCGCCGGGGCGAGCCGCAGCACGACCGCGACGTTCAGCAGCGCCTGGCCGACGATCCAGACGGTGATGGCACCGGCGACGATGCGCACGAACGGGTCGTCGGTCTTGCGGACGATGTGGAACGCGCCGACGGCGAACAGCGCGAACAGCAGGAGCACGACGCAGCATCCGATCATCCCCATCTCCTCGCCGACGATGGAGAAGATGTAGTCGCTGGAGGCGGCCGGCAGCCAGTCGTACTTCTGCTTCGAGTTGCCCAGGCCCAGGCCGAAGACGCCGCCGCTGGCCAGGCCCCAGATGCCGTGCAACGGCTGATAGCAGGCGTTGTAGTAGTCGGTGCAGACCGGGTCGAGGAAGCTCATGATCCGGCCCATGCGGTTCGGGCTGGTCACCGCGAACGCGACCAGCGCTCCGGCGGCGAGGATCAGCGGGATCACGAAGATGCGCAGCTTGACGCCGGAGAAGAACAGCGCGGCCAGCACCACCAGGACGAGGATGCTCACGGTACCCAGGTCGTGCCCGGCCAGCACCGTGGCCATCACCGCGACCGAGACCGGCACGACCGGGATGAACACGTGCCGCCACAGCCCGAGCAGGGTCTGCTTGCGGAACAGGACGTATCCCATCCACAGCGCCAGGGCGAGTTTGAGGAACTCCGAGGGCTGGGCCTGCAGGCCCGCGATCTTGATCCAGTTGGTGTTGCCGTCGTTGTCCACGCCCAGCGGCGTGAACACGAGCATCTGGAAGGCCGTCGCGCCGATCAGCACCGGCCACGCCATCCGCTTCCAGAACCCGATCGTGAACCGGCTGGCGATGAACATCAGCGGGATGCCGATGACGGCGAACACGGACTGCTTGATCAGCGACTCGTACGGCGCGTCGCCGTTCGCGGTGCCGACTGCCGAGGTGGCGGACAGGACCATCACCAGGCCGAAGCCGGTCAGCAGCAGTGCGGTCGAGGCGATCAGCAGGAACTCGCTGGGCACCGGTGCGAACACCTTGCCCAGCACGACGCGGGCGGTCAGCCCGGATCGGCGCGGTTCGGCGTCAGGCGCCCCCGCCGGAGGCCGGGTCGTCGTGCTCGTCATCGGCCCCCCTCGTGCTCAGCTCCCGCACCGCGGCGGCGAAGCGCTCGCCGCGGTCGGCGTAGGACGAGAACTGGTCGAACGACGCCGCGGCGGGGGCGAGCAGCACCACGTCCCCGTCACGCGCCACCCCGGCCGCGATCTGCACGACCCGCGCCATGACATCCTCAGTCTCACCGGGGTCGACCTCGATCACCGGGACCGACGGCGCGTGTCGCGCGAACGCCGCGACGATGGGGGCGCGATCCACGCCGATCACGACCGCCGTCTTCGCGGTGCTGCCGCGGCCGGCCACCAGTGCGGCGATGTCCACGCCCTTCAGCAGTCCCCCGACCACCCAGATCGCGCCCGGATAGGCGGCGAGCGAGGATGCCGCAGCGTGCGGATTCGTCGCCTTCGAGTCGTCGACCCAGGTCACACCGCCGGCGGTGGAGACCACCTCGATCCGGTGCGCGTCCAGCCGGAAGCCGCGCAGGGCTTCGCGCACGGCCGTCGGGTCCACGTCCAGCGAACGGGCCAGCGCGGCTGCGGCGAGGGCGTTGGCCACCACGTGCGGGGCGGCCAGCCCCTGCCGGGCGAGCTCGGCGACCGTGCCGAGTTCGAGGGCGCTGGTCCGGCGGGCGTCCAGGAACGCGCGATCGACGAGGATGCCCTCGACCAGCCCCAGGTCGCTGGGCCCGGGCACGTCCAGTCCGAAGCCGATGGCCCGCGCGCCTTCGACGACCTCGGCGTCCTCGACCATCCGCATGGTCGCCTCGTCCGCCCGGTTGTAGACGCACGCCACCCTGGTGTGGGCGTAGACGACGGCCTTCGCATCGCGGTACGCCTCGAACGAGCCGTGCCACTTGAGGTGGTCGGCGGCCAGGTTCAGGCACACGCTCGCGTGCGGCGACACCGGGTCCGGCGAGTCGACCTGATGCGAGAGGTACCAGAGCTGATGGCTGGAGATCTCCACGACGAGCGCGTCGAAGCCGGCGGGGTCGCGCACGGCGTCCAGGACCGGGATGCCGATGTTCCCGCACGGCGCCGCGCGCAGGCCGCCGGCGACCAGCATCGCGGCGGTCATCTGCGTCGTGGTGGTCTTGCCGTTGGTCCCGGTGATCAGGATCCAGTCGGCCGGCGCGCCGTCGGGGCGGGTGACCTTGTCGCGCACGCGCCAGGCCAGCTCGACATCCCCCACAGCGGGATGCCGGATGCCTGGGCCCACTGCACGAGCGGATGCCGCGGTGCGAACCCCGGCGACGCGACGACCACCTCGGGGGCGAATGAGATCAGCGCCGTCGGCACCTGGTCGAGCGGGCCGGTGTGCAGCGCCGCGCCGATCACCGGCAGGCCTGCTCGTACTCGGGGGCGGCGTCCTCGGTGACCACCAGGACCTCCGCGCCGAGCTCGGCCAGCGTGTCGGCGACCGAGAAGCCGGTGACCGAGAGCCCGAGCACCGCGACCCGCAGCCCGGACCAGTCGGCGTACCAGCTGGTCAGGGATTCCGGCCGGCCGCTCATGTGCGGGAGAGCCATTCGACGTAGAACAGCCCGATGCCGGTGACCGCCAGCATCCCGGCGATGATCCACATCCGCACCACGATCGTGATCTCCTGCCACCCGCGCATCTCCAGGTGATGGTGGAACGGGCTCATCAGGAACAGCCGCTTGCCTCGGCTCAGCTTGAAGTACAGCCGCTGCAGGATGACCGAGCCGGGGCCGATGATGAACGCGCCCGCCATCAGCACGGCCAGCAGCTCGGTGTGCGACAGGATGGACAGGGCCGCGATCACCCCGCCGATCGCCATGGACCCGGCATCCCCCATGAACACCTTGGCCTTGGGCGCGTTCCACCAGAGGAACCCGACCAGGGCGCTCACGAACGAGGCCGCGATGATGGTGAGATCCAGCGGGTCGCGCGTGGTGTAGCAGGCCGGCTGGTAGTTCGGCACCAGCGCCTGCCCGACGCAGGTCTGCTGGAACTGCCAGAACGTGGACAGGCTGATCGCGGCGATGGTGAAGATCCCGATGCCGGTGGCCAGCCCGTCCAGGCCGTCGGTCACGTTCGTGCTGTTCGACCAGGCCACGCCGATGAAGGTGATCCAGATCAGGTAGAGGATCCACCCGACGACCACGCCCAGCGCGAACAGGTTCAGGACGGGGATGTCGCGGAACACCGAGACGTAGCCGGATGCCGGGGTCTGGTGGTACGCGTCGGGGAACTGCAGCGCGAGGATGCCGAAGGGCACGGTGACCGCCACCTGTCCGACGATCTTCCGCCAGCCGGTCAGGCCCAGGCTGCGCTGGCGGCGCACCTTCATGAAGTCGTCGATGAAGCCGACCGCGCCGAAGCCCACCATCATCCAGATGACCAGCAGACCCGAGATGGTGGGCGGGTTGTTCCCGACGAAGCAACCGACGAGGTAGCCGACGATGGCCCCGACGATGAAGATCGTCCCGCCCATGGTCGTGGTGCCGCGCTTCGCGGAGTGGCTGGGGTTGTGGATGTCGTCCGGGGTGCGGATCACCTGGGCCCAGCCCCAGCGGCGGAACAGCCGCAGGAAGACCGGGGTGAGGAAGAGCGTGAAGGCCAGGGAGACCGCCGCCGCTGTCAGAAGGGATCTCACGAGAACGATTCTCCCAGACGATCGCCGAGGAACCGCAGTCCCGCCGAGTTGGACGACTTCACCAGCACCCGGTCGCCGTCGCGCAGCTCGGTCAGCAGATAGTCGTAGGCTTCGTCGGCCGTCGCGAACCAGACGGCCTCGTCATCCCACGACCCCTCGCCGACGGCGGCCAGGAACAGCCGCCGGGCGTCGGCGCCGATCACGACGATGCGCTGGATGCGCAGCCGGACGGCGAGCTCGCCGATGCGGTCGTGCTCCTCGCCGGCGTACTCCCCCAGCTCGCTCATCGCGCCGAGCACCGCGACGGTGCGCTCGCCGGGACCGGTGATCTGGGCGAGCGTGCGCAGCGCGGCCGCCATCGAATCGGGGCTGGCGTTGTACGCGTCGTTGATGATGCGCACCCGCTCGCTGCCCAGCGGCTTGCATCCGCCACCGCTCCGCGAGCTCGACCGTCTCCAGCCGGGCCACGGCGTCGCCGGGGGCGACGCCCAGGGCGACCGCGGCCGCCAGGGCGGCCAGGGCGTTCATCACGTGGTGGGCGCCGAGCACCCGCAGTCGCAGCGGCAGGGTCGCGGCGTCCACGGTGACCAGGCACCGGGTGCCTGCGGCATCCGTCTCGATGTCGGCCGCGCGCACGTCCGCGTCCTCTCCGGTGCCGAACCACACGACCCGGATGCCGCGCTCGGCCGCGATCTGCGCCATCGACGCGACGCGCGCGTCGTCGCGGTTCAGGACGGCCAGTCCGCCCGGCCGGACGGCCCGGATGAGCTCGGACTTCGCCTTCACCGTGCCGTCGATCCCGCCGAACCCGCCGGCGTGGGCCATCCCGATCATCAGGACGATGCCGATGTCGGGTTCGACCAGACCGGCCAGGCGCGCGATCGCCCCCGGCCCGCTCGCGCCGAACTCGCTGACCAGATAGCGGGTGGACTCGGTGACGCGGAGCATCGTCAGCGGCGCGCCGACCTCGTTGTTGAACGAGGCGCGCGGTGCGACGGTCTCGCCCTCGTCCTGCAGGATGCGGGCGAGCAGGTTCTTGGTCGTGGTCTTGCCGTTGGACCCGGTGATGCCGACGATGCGCAGATCGCCGCGCTCGCGCACGCGGGCGACCACCTCGCGGGCGAGGTCGGCCAGCGCCTGCACCGCGTCGGGGACGACGATCTGCGAGACCGGCGCGTCCACCGGGCGCTCGACGATCGCCAGGACGGCGCCGGCGGCGACCGCGGCGTCGACGAACAGGTGGCCGTCGGTGGCCTCGCCGGGCTTGGCGACGAAGATCCCGCCGGACCGGATCTGCCGGGAGTCGGTGTCGACGTCGCCGGCGACGACCGTCTGGTCGGTGTCGCCGTCGGCCGTGCGGAGTTCTCCGCCGATGGCATGGGCGATCTGGGCGAGGGTGAGAGCGATCATGGGTGCAGGTGCGAGTCAGCCGAACTTCGGCAGCATCGTCGGCTTGGTCGTGGAGGGCATCACCCGGTAGGTCTTCAGGACCTGGGTCATCGCCTTCTGGAAATAGGGCGCGTTGGCCGAAGACGACCTTACCTTAGTGGGCTCGTTCAGCGTGATCGCGACCAGATACTGCGGGTCGTCGGCGGGCGCGAAGCCGATCATCGTGGTGTAGTAGACGCCGCTCTTGTACCGGCCGTTCTCGGCGATCTGCCCGGTGCCGGTCTTGACCCCGATGCGGTAGCCGGGGATCTTGATCATGCTGCTGTAGGTGGCCTGCAGCGCGACGTTCTCCAGGATCTCGCGCATCTGCCCGGAGGTCTTCTCGCTGATCACCCGGGTCGGCTTGGGCTCGGTGGGGGCGACCACCGTGCCGTCGGCCTTCGTGCACGACTCCACCAGCTTCGAGCGGCATCTTCACGCCGTCGTTGATGATCCCGTCGTAGGCGCCGAGCAGCTCGGGGATCGTGGTGGTCAGACCCTGCCCGTACGCGGTGTCGTAGAGCATCTGGTTGTCCCATTGGCCGACCGGGTGGACCAGCCCGTGCTGCTCGCCCATGAAGTGGACGGCGCTGCCGGATCCGATCCCGAACTTCTTCAGGTAGTCGTACCGCGTCTGCGCGCTCACCCGCTGGCTGAACACCGACGCCCCCGCGTTCGAAGAGTCCATCAGCACGCCGGCGAGGGTGTAGTCGTAGGTGGGGTGGGATGTCGCGTCGCGGACGACCGCGCCGTTCTTGAAGTGCACCGTGCTGGGCACCACAGCGGTGGACAGCGGCGTCTGCCCGCCGGCATCGATCAGGGTCGAGGCGGTGATGCCCTTGAACGTCGATCCGGGCTCGAACCGGCTGCCGAAGATGTGGCTGTTCAGGAAGGTGCCCGAGGCGGTGATGTTGTTGGGATCGACCGTGGGGTACTCCGCGGCAGCCTTGATCTTGCCGGTCTTCACCTCGAGCACGGTGGCGGTGGCGTATTGGGCGTGCATCTCCTGCTTGGCCTGCTTGGCCAGCTGGGTCATGTACCACTGCAGGTCGCGATCGATCGTGAGCGTGACGGTGCCGCCGTCGACCGCCGGCTTCTCGGTCTCGGTGCCCGGGATGATCACGCCGTCCTTGCCGGCCTGAAAGCTGAGGGTGCCGTCGGTCGGGGCCAGGCAGGAGTTCTCGGTCCCCTCCAGCCCGGCGAAGTCGCCGTCGCCGTACTCGTACCCGATCAGATTGCCCCCGACCGCGCCGTTGGGGTACGTGCGCGAGGGCTGGGCGGTGCCAGCTGATGAAGTCGGCGCCCAGCTCGATCAGGGCGCGGTACTGCTCGGTGCTGAGCCCCTTCTTCAGCAGGGCGTACTGGGAGTGCGGGTCCGAGGTGAGGGCGTCCGACACGATCTGACGCACCTCGTCACCGGTCTGCCCGGTGATCTTCGCGATCTCGTCGGCCAGCTGCGGCCACGGGACCTTGACCTTCTCGCCGTCCGCGGTCTGCCGGGTGATGGTTCGCACGTTCACCGGGGTGAACTGGCAGTCGTAGGTGAGCACGCTGGTGGCCAGGGGCTGGCCGGCCGCGTCCACGATCGAGCCGCGGGTGCCGGTGAGCTTCTGCTCCACGCCGAGTCCGTGCGACATCGCGTTGGAGATGTTCTCCTGCGCGTTGACGACCTGGATGTCGATGAGGCGCACCACGAAGGCGCTGAGGACGGCGAGGACGACGACGAGCGCGACCACGGTGCGGCGGCGGGGGCTTCGGGTGCTTCGGCTCGTCATGGTCTCAGTGTGTGCGCACGCTGGGCAGTCCGTCGGTCACGGGCACGGGTGTCACCGATTCCGTGGTGGTCTTCGTCGCGTTCTTGGCTCCGTCGATGGTCGCGTCGGTGTCGGTCACCAGTGGGGTCTGGGCGATCAGCCGGTTGGCCACGGCACCCTGGCTCAGCGGGTTCACCGACGACCGGTTGGGCGCCGCCTTGCCCGCTCCGAGCAGCTTGCCGTCGCTCAGTCGCAGGTAGCTGGGCGATTCGTCGATGACCATGCCCAGCGCCGAGGCGTTCGCGGCGAGGTACTGCGGTGAGCTGAGGCCGGTGATCTCGTCGCCCAGGATCTGCTTCTCCCAGGTGAGCTGCCGCGCCTGCGAACTGAGCCGCGAGATCTCGTACGAGCTCTGCGTGTTCATCACCGACAGGACCATCTGCGCGCCGACGATCGACAGGGCGCCGGCGACCGCGACGAGGCCGTACATCAGCCGCGGGCGACGACGGCGCCGCGGCAGCTCCAGCGCGCGCAGGCGGTGCTCGGCTCCGGGTCGCGGGACGGCAGCGACCGTGCGAGGGCGGCGTCGGTGCTCATGCCCTCTCCTTCCCGTCGGGTCGAAGGCGCTCGGCCGCGCGCAGCCGCACCGGCGTCGCGCGCGGGTTGCGCGCGCGTTCGGCGTCGGTCGCCAGCTCGGCGCCCTTGACGAGGGCACGGAATCGGGGGGCGTGCTCGGGCAGCTCGACCGGCAGGCCGGCCGGGGCGGTGGATGCCGATGCCTGTGCGATCGCCCGTTTGACCAGACGATCCTCCAGCGATTGATAGGCCAGGACGACGATGCGGCCGCCCACGGCGAGCGCGCCGAGCGCGGCCGGGATCGCCCGTTCGAGCGCGGCCAGTTCGCCGTTGACCTCGATCCGCAGCGCCTGGAACACCCGCTTGGCCGGGTGGCCGGCGCGCTGTGCCGCGGCGGGGGTGGCCGCGACCAGGATCTGCACGAGGCGACCGGAGCGCAGAATGGGCGTCTCCTGGCGCGCCGCGATGATCGCCCGAGCGTATCGACCGGCGAGCTTCTCCTCGCCGTACCGCTCGAAGATGCGGCGCAGGTCTCCCTCGCCGTAGGTGGCCAGCACATCGCCCGCGGTCATCCCGGTCGACTGGTCCATCCGCATGTCCAGGGGGGCGTCCTGTGCGTAGGCGAAGCCCCGGTCGGCCTCGTCCAGCTCGCAGCGACGACACGCCGAGGTCGAAGAGGATGCCGTCCACGGCGCCCCGGTCGGCCACGGCATCCGCGATCTCGTCGTAGACGGCGTGCACGAGCGTGATCCGGTCTCGGAAGCGGGCCAGGCGCTCGCCGGCGATGCGCAGCGCGTCCTGGTCGCGGTCCAGGCCGATCAGGTGCAGCCGGCCAAAGCGCTCCAGGAACGCCTCGGCGTGGCCGCCCATGCCCAACGTCGCATCGACCATGACCGCGCCGTCGCGGTCGATGGCCGGCGCCAGAGCTCGACGCAAGCGGTCGAGCATGACAGGGGTGTGGATGTCGCGGATGTCCATGAGCAGAAGGGGTCCGGTTCCCGGATCCTGATCCCCATCCGCTCTACCTGACACCGGGGAAGGTGCGGCAGGGCGTGAGCGGCTGGGCATCACGAACAGGGATCAGAACAGTCCCGGAATCACCTCCTGCTCCATCTCGGCGTAGGTCGATTCGTTGTCCTCGGCGTAGGCGTTCCAGGCGTCGGCGTCCCAGATCTCGGCGTGGGCGCCGACGCCGGTGACGACCAGCTCCTTCTGCAGGCCGGCGTACGCGCGCAGCGGCGCCGGCAGGGTGACGCGATTCTGTCCGTCGGGCTGCTCGGCGCTCGCTCCGGACAGGAACATGCGCAGGAAGTCGCGCGCCTGCTTGTTGGTCAGGGGTGCCTCGCGGATGCGCTCGTGGATGCGCTCGAACTCCTCGGCCGCGAAGACGTAGAGGCAGCGCTCCTGGCCGCGGGTGATGACGACGCCTGCGCCCAGGTCGTCGCGGAACTTCGCCGGCAGGATGACCCGGCCCTTGTCGTCCAGCTTCGGGGTATGCGTTCCGAGCAACATCGCCGATCACCCCCCTTCGTCCGGCCCCCCGTGAGGTTGTCCGCCACTTTACTCCACTATCCTCCACTTCACCACCACCTGATGTGCGTTTCCTCCACCGGTCCTCCCCGAACGACGAAACCGCCTCCGGCGGAGGCGGTTCGCGGGCACAAAAAACACCGACCCGAAGGTCGGTGTTCATCGACTGCCGATGGAGATCAGTGCCCTTGCTGGCGGCGATCCCAACGGTCGTTCATCCGGTCCATGAAGGATGCGGACGGTTTTCCGGATGCGGGGCGCCGGTTCTCGGTCTCGCCGCGGGCGATGCCGCGGGTCGGAGTGACGGCGAGCACGACCCCTGCGAGCATCACGACGAAGCCGAGAACGCCCAGGAAGACGAGCGGGACCGCGACGCCCGCGATCAGACCGCCGAGTCCGATCAGCACGAGCACCGTGCCGTAGACGATATTGCGGTAGCTGATGGACCGGCCGTCGCGCGATGTGTGCACGACGTCGGCATCATTGTGCATGAGATGGCGTTCCATCTCATCGAGCAGACGCTGCTCTTGTTCGGAGAGTGGCATGCATCCCCCTCGGGTGAACCTGTTCCCACCAGTCTACTCGTGGCTCCGATCACTAGGCTAGGCCCGTGGCATCCTCCCCTGAGCCGATCGCGGCGCTTTCCCAGCAACTGGATGCCTTCTTCACATCGCAGCGCGCCGACACCGCCGAATTCGGTCCCGAAGCGGCGATGCTGATGGATGCCGCGGCCGGCGCGGTGGCCGGGGGAAAGCGCCTGCGCGCCCAGTTCTGCCTGAGCGGATGGCAGGCGGTCGCCGAGGCCGGATCGACCGCGACCGCGACGCCGGATGCGGCGGTGATCACCGCCGCGGCGGCCCTGGAGGTCTTCCACGCCGCCGCCCTCGTGCACGACGACATCATCGACAACTCCGACACCCGCCGCGGGCGCCGCTCCGCGCACCGCCGGATCGAGTCCGCCCACCGCGACGCGGGATGGAGCGGGGACGCCGCCGCCTTCGGCCGGGCCGGCGGCATCCTTCTCGGCGACCTGCTGGTCGCCCTCAGCGACGACCTGTTCGAACAGTCGCTGCGCCCGGTCGCCGCGGATCGCGCGGGCGCCGCCCGCGCGCAGTACGCCCGGATGCGCCGCGATGTCACCATCGGCCAGTTCCTGGACGTCGCCGAGGAGTCCGCGCACGTCCGGGCCGCGGACGACGAGCACGCCCGACGCGCACTGCGGGTGGCATCCCTCAAGTCCGCGCGCTACAGCGTCGAACAGCCGCTGCTGATCGGCGGCCGGCTGGCGGGCGCCGACGAGGAGCAAGCTCCGCGCCCTGTCGGAGTTCGGGCATCCCGTCGGCATGGCCTTCCAGCTGCGCGACGACGTGCTCGGGGTGTTCGGCGATGAGCAGGTCACGGGCAAGCCGTCCGGCGACGACCTGCGCGAGGGCAAGCGCACTGTATTGATCGCGTACGCGCGCGAGACGCTTCCCCTCGGCTCACGCCGCGTGATCGACGAGCTGGTCGGCGATCCGGACCTGGACGACGCGCAGATCGCGATGCTGCAGCGCACCATCCAGGACAGCGGCGCGCTGGAGCGGGTCGAGACGCTCATCGCCGACTACGTGCGCCGCGCCGACCGGGCGCTGTCCGGCGCCCGGCTGGGGAACGCGGCGGTCGGCCGCCTGCGCGATCTCGCCCGCGCCGCCGCGGTGCGCGCGGCCTGACCGGCACTCAGGCCAGGGTGGCGGCGACGCGGCGCACTTCGCTCTTGCGTCCCTGACGCAGTGCGTCGATCGGCGGGACGCCGATGGTCTCCTCCGGCGCGAACAGCCAGTCGATGGCCTCGTCGTCGGTGAATCCGGCGTCGTGCAGCACGAACAGCGTCCCGCGCAGGGACGACAGCGGACGACCCTCCACGACGAACGCGGCGGGGACCCGCAGCACGCCGTCGCGACGGACGGCTGCGAACTGGCGGTCGTCCAGCATTCGTCGCACGCGACCGACGGTCTCGCCGACCGCCTCCGCCAGCTCGGGCAGGGTCAGCCATTCGATCGGAGCGGATGCTGCGTTCTCACCGGTCACCAGCCCACTATCTCACGCTCGATCGAGGACCACATCATTCACATAAGCCACAAGCATCCCTCCTATATCACCAGTTGACACGAATGCTCATCCGTGACACGGTGTCATGGTCACCGAGGGGGAAACTCGTGCCGATCTCGCACAACTTCATTCGCCGCACATCCGCTCGCTGCCCGCTGCCATCGTGGGGTCGCTCGCGCTCTCGCTGGTGGGCGCACCCGCGCACGCCGCCGAGCCGCAGAGCCGCGCACCGCTCGCGCCGAAGTCGCCGGCCTCGGCGCTGCCGCCGGTCTCGCCCGCGGCGCTGCTGGCCCATGGCACGAGCGCGGCGGCGATCCTGGGCGCCGGCGCCGCCGCGATCGCGGCGCCCGCGCCGACGGCCCGGCGAGTGCCGACGACATACCGGATCGTCCGCGGCGACACCGTCAGCGCCATCGCCGCACGCTACGGGCTGCGCACCGCCGACGTCCTCGCCTGGAACGGGCTGGGCTGGTCCACGGTCATCTACCCGGGCCAGGCCCTGCGCCTGAAGCCGCCGAGCGGCGCCGCGGCGTCGAAGGCGCCCGCGGCCAAGGCTCCGGCGAAGTCGACCGCGAAGCCGGCGGCGAAGGCCGCCCCGCGGGCCGCGACCACGGCGCGTGCGGCGGCCAGCTATACGGTCCGCTCCGGCGACACTGTCAGCGCGATCGCGCAGCGCCACGGCCAGTCGACTCAGGCCGTGCTGACGGCGAACCGACTGCAGTGGTCCTCGATCATCTACCCGGGGCAGAAGCTGGTGATTCCCGGGGCCGCCACGGCCGCGACATCCTCTCGGCCGGTGAAGACGGCCGCCAAGACGCCGGTCAAGACGACGCCGAAGCCGGCGACGAAGGCTCCAGCCAAGGCGGCGCCCGCCTCCACGGGGTCTTCGGCCGTGACGGTCGCGCCCGGCGCGTCGTACGTGATCCGTGCGGGCGACACCATGTCGGCGGTCGCATCCCGGCATGGCGTCAGCGTCACCGCGCTGCTGCACGCCAACAACATGGACTGGAGCTCGATCGTCTACCCCGGGCAGAAGGTGAAGATCCCGACCAGCGGGATCGCCGGGCTCAGCACCGAGCAGGCGGCGAACGTGCGCCTGATCGTGCGGGTCGGCCGGCAGCTGGGCGTCTCGGACCGCGGTGTGGCGATCGCCCTCGGCACGGCGATGCAGGAGTCCGGTCTGCGCAACCTCGACTTCGGCGACCGCGATTCTCTCGGGCTGTTCCAGCAGCGGCCGAGCACCGGCTGGGGCACGGCCGCGCAGGTGCGGAACGCCGAGCGCTCGATCCGCGCGTTCTTCGGCGGACCGGGCGACCCGAACGGGTCGACGACCCGCGGTCTGCTCGACATCCCCGGCTGGGAGAAGATGGCGTTCACCGAGGCGGCGCAGGCGGTGCAGATCTCCGCGTACCCGAACGCCTATGCGCAGTGGGAGAAGCCCGCGTACGCGTGGCTGAAGGCCGTCGGCTGAGGCTCCCGCCCCGCCGCACCGGTGCGCTCTGCAGGTGAGCCGCTCCCCGGGCTTGATGCCTCTCGTCCGTAGACTCGCAGGGTGAGCACGAGTCAGCAGGCCGACCCGCTGATCGGACGTCTGGTCGACGGCCGATACCGGGTGCGCGCGCGCATCGCGCGCGGCGGCATGGCGACCGTGTACGTCGCCACCGACCTGCGGCTGGAACGGCGGGTCGCGCTCAAGGTGATGCACAGCCATCTCAGCGACGACGCCGTGTTCCAGGGCCGGTTCATCCAAGAGGCGCGGGCGGCCGCCCGCCTGGCCGATCCGCACGTGGTGAACGTGTTCGATCAGGGCCAAGAGGGCGAGATGGCCTACATGGTCATGGAGTACCTGCCCGGCATCACGCTACGCGAGCTGCTGCGCGAGCAGAGACGGCTCACGGTCCCGCAGACGGTCACGATCATGGACGCGGTGCTGTCCGGGCTGGCCGCGGCCCACCGCGCCGGCATCGTGCATCGCGACGTCAAGCCCGAGAACGTGCTGCTGGCCGAGGACGGGCGCATCAAGATCGGCGATTTCGGGCTGGCCCGCGCGACCACCGCGAACACCGCGAGCGGCCAGCTGCTGCTGGGCACGATCGCCTACCTCGCGCCCGAGCTCGTGACCCGCGGCACGGCGGATGCCCGCAGCGACATCTACGCGCTCGGGATCATGCTCTACGAGATGCTCACCGGCGAACAGCCGTACAAGGGCGAGCAGCCGATGCAGATCGCGTTCCAGCACGCCACCGACTCGGTGCCGCGCCCGAGCGCGAAGAACCCCGGCGTGCCCGAGCCGCTGGACGAGCTCGTCCTGTGGGCGACCGAGAAGGTCCCGGACGAGCGGCCGGTGGACGCAGACGAGATGCTGCGCCGACTGCGCGAGATCGAGCAGCAGCTGGGAATCGCGCCGCAGGTGCAGCGCACCCTGGCCGTCTCGGGTGCCGTGGCCACGGATCGGCTGGATTCGGATGAGGTCACCAAGGTCCTGCCGTCGGCGGTCGCGGCATCCGCGGCCCCTCCCGCCGAGGACGACGACAACGCCACCCGGCTACGACGGCGCACCCGCAAGCGGCGTGCCGCCGGCATCTGGATGCTGGTGCTCGTGCCTGCTGGCCGGCGGCGCGGCCGGGGCCGGGTGGTGGTTCGGCTCGGGACCGGGGTCGCTGATCGCGGTGCCGGATGTCGCGGGCAAGACGTTCGCCCAGGCCGCGCAGCTCCTGCAGGAGGACTCGCTGACGGCCGTGCGCAAGAGCGAGACCAGCCTCGACGTCGAGAAGGGCACGGTGATCCGCACGCGGCCGGATCCGGGTACGCGGGTCGACAAGGACACCCGCGTCGACGTCGTGGTCTCGCTCGGGCCGGCCGAGGTGACGATCGGCACGCTCATCGGGAAGAAGGAGGGCGACGCGCGCTCCCAGCTCGCCGCGCAGCACGTGTCCGTCGACGACAAGAGCACCACGTTCTACACGGATCGCGCGAAGGACACAGTCGTCGGCACGCTCGTGCATCCCGCCGGCGGCGGCAAGGACATCGAGTGCGGCGAGGGTTGCACCGCGCACGAAGGCGACTCGGCGACGCTGTGGGTCTCGCTCGGCACGCTGCCGAGCGTCGTCGGGATGCCGGCGGACGACGCGGTCGCCACGCTGAAGGACGCCGGCATCTCGGTCTCATCCCAGAGCGAGGCGTACAGCGACGGCGTCGCGAAGGGCTCCGTGATCAGCATGGCCGCGCGCAGCCCGGCGGGATGGTGGCGCCCCGGCGACTCCACGACGCTCGTGGTCTCGAAGGGGCCGCAGCCCGTGGAGGTGCCGGATGTTGCGGGACAGAAGCTGTCCGACGCCATGGCCACGCTCAAGGCTGCACGGCTGAACCCTCAGTCGTCGATCCCCGAGGCGCTCTGGGGATTCTTCACTGCGACCGAGACCGACCCCGCCGCCCACACCTACCTGCTCCCTGGCTCGGACGTGAAGGTGAAGTCTTCGGGGTTCTGACGCGCCCCCGAGGCATCCCTTACCGCTGCCCTCGAGCTCCTGGGCGACCAGGAAAGCCAGTTCCAGGCTCTGCATGTGGTTCAGCCGCGGGTCGCACAGCGACTCGTACCGGGTGGCGAGGGTCGCCTCGTCGATGTGCTCCGACCCTCCCAGGCACTCGGTCACGTCGTCGCCGGTCAGCTCGACGTGGATGCCGCCGGGGAACGTGCCGACCGCCCGGTGCGCCTCGAAGAAGCCGCGCACCTCGTCGATCACGTCGTCGAAGCGGCGGGTCTTGTAGCCGGTCGGGGTGGTGATGCCGTTGCCGTGCATCGGGTCGGTGACCCACAGCGGCGTCGCGCCCGAGTCCTTGACCGCCTCCAGCAGCGGCGGGAGGGCGTCGCGGATCTTGCCCGCACCCATCCGCGTGATGAAGGTCAGCCGGCCCGGCTCGCGGTTCGGGTCGAGCTTGTCGATGAGCGCGAGCGCCGTCTCGGGGCTGGTCGTGGGGCCGAGCTTGACCCCGATCGGGTTGCGGATGCGCGAGAAGTAGTCGATGTGCGCGCCGTCCAGGTCGCGGGTGCGCTCCCCGATCCAGAGGAAGTGCGCCGACGTGTTGTACGGCAGGCTCGTGCGCGAGTCGATCCGGGTCATCGGCCGCTCGTAGTCCATCAGCAGGCCCTCGTGGCCGGTGTAGAACTCGACCCGCCGCAGCTCTTCGAAGTCGGCGCCCGCGGCCTGCATGAACTTGATCGCCCGGTCGATCTCGCCGGCGAGCCGCTCGTACCTCTGGTTGGCGGGGTTCTTCGCGAAGCCCTGATTCCAGCTGTGCACCTCGCGCAGGTCGGCGAACCCGCCCTGGGTGAACGCGCGGATGAGGTTCAGCGTCGCCGAGGCGGTGTGGTAGCCGCGCAGCAGTCGCTGCGGGTCCGGCGTGCGCGAGCCCTCGGTGAAGTCGTAGCCGTTGACGATGTCGCCGCGGTAGGCCGGCAGGGTCACGTCGCCGCGGGTCTCGTCCTCGCTGGAGCGCGGCTTGGCGAACTGGCCCGCCATGCGGCCCATCTTGATCACCGGCAGCGAGGCACCGTAGGTGAGGACCACGGCCATCTGCAGCACCGTCTTGATGCGGTTGCGGATCTTGTCGGCCGTGGCGCCGGCGAACGTCTCGGCGCAGTCTCCGCCCTGCAGCAGGAACGCCTCTCCCGCCGCTGCGCGGCCGAGCTTGTCGCGCAAGCTGGTCGACCTCGCCGGCGAAGACGAGCGGCGGCATGGAGGCGATCTCGGCGGATGCCGCGGCCACCGCCTCGGGATCGTTCCACTGCGGCTCGCTGCTTGATGGGAAGCGTGCGCCAGTGGTCCAGGTCGTCGAGGGGAAGCAGCATCCGCTCAGTCTACTGGGCGGCCTCGGTCATGCTCTCGCAGATGACGCCAGACGGTCCTTCACCGTCGAGGCGTAGACATCCTCGTATTCCTGCTGCCCGAGCCGCTCGAGCGCGACCATGATCTCGTCGACCACCGATCGCAGGATGTAGCGGTCGTTCTCCATGCCGGCGAAACGCGAGAAGTCCAGCGGCTCGCCGATCACGACCCCGATCCGCACGATGCGGGGTAGGCGCCGGCCGATCGGCATCATGGTGTCGGTGTCGACCATGATCACCGGCACGATCGGCACCTTGGCCTCCAGCGCCATCCGGGCGATGCCGGTGCGCCCGCGGTACAGCTTGCCGTCGGGCTGCGCGTTCCCTCGGGGTAGATCCCCAGCAGTTCCCCGCGGCCGAGCACCTGCAGCCCGGTGTTCAGCGAGGCCTCCGACGCCCGGCCGCCGGAGCGGTCGATCGGCAGCTGGCCGGTGCCCTTCATGAACACCCGGGTCGCCCAGCCGCGCAGGCCGCGGCCGGTGAAGTAGTCGCTCTTGGCCAGGAACGCGACGGGTCGGTCGACCATCAGAGGAAGGAAGACCGAGTCCGCGAACGAGAGGTGGTTGCTGGCGAGGATCGCCGCCCCGGAGGCCGGCACGTTGCGACGCCCCACGATCCAGGGCCGGAAGACGGCTTTGACCACCGGTCCGATGAACACGTACTTCATCAGCCAGTAGAACATGTCGCATCCCCTCCCCCGTGCACCGCTGCAGTCTATCGGCGGGGGCCGGCGGCGGTGCGGACCGGCGAGGCTGACCCCCGAGGCGGCCCGGATAGACTCGAAGCTCAGCAACCCGAACGGTACCGAAGGAGATGCCGAACATGGTCCCCGTCGAGTTTGACATACCCGCGCTCGTCCCTGCCGACCCGCAGGCCAACATCGCCGACCTGCTCGAAGAGCGGGTCAAGGCCACGCCCGACCTCGCACTGTTCGCGGTCCCCGACGGCGACGGGTGGCGGGATGTCTCGGCCACGCAGTTCCGCGCCGAGGTCATCGCCCTCGCCAAGGGACTGGTCGCGGCCGGCATCGAGCCCGGCGACAAGGTGGGCTTCATCGCCCGGACCACCTACGAGTGGACCCTCGTCGACTTCGCGCTGTTCTACGTCGGCGCGGTGATGGTGCCGATCTACGAGACCAGCTCGGCGGGGCAGATCCAGTGGAATCTGTCCGACTCCGGCGCCATCGCGTGCATCACCGAGCTCCCGGAGCACTCCGAGCGGCTCGCGGAGGCGCGCGGCGATCTCCCGCTGATCCGCAGCGCCTGGCAGATGCACGACGGCGCCCTGGACGCGCTGCGGGCGCAGGGCACCGACATCCCGGATGCCGAGATCGAGCGCCGCCGGCAGCTGGCCGACGGCGACGACATCGCCACGCTGATCTACACCGCCGGGACGACCGGCCGCCCCAAGGGGTGCGTGCTCACGCACAGCAACTTCGTCGAGCTGGCGCGCAACTCCGCGCGGTCGCTGCACGAGGTGGTCGAGACCCCCGGCGCGTCCACCCTGCTGTTCATCACGACCGCGCACGTGTTCGCCCGGTTCATCTCGATCCTGGACGTGCACGCGGGGGTGAAGACGGGGCACCAGCCCGACACGAAGGCGCTGCCGGCGCTCGGCTCGTTCAAGCCGACGTTCCTGCTGGCGGTGCCGCGGGTGTTCGAGAAGGTCTACAACTCCGCGGAGCAGAAGGCCGAGTCGGGTGGGAAGGGCAAGATCTTCCGCACCGCCGCGCGCACGGCGATCGAGCACTCGCGGCATGTGCAGGACGGCACGAAGGTCCCGTTCCTGCTCGGGCTGAAGTTCAAGATGTTCGACCGGCTCGTGTACAGCACGCTGCGCACGGCCATGGGCGGCAACGTCGTCTACGCGATCTCGGGATCGGCGCCGCTCGGCGACCGGCTCGGCCACTTCTTCGCGAGCCTGGGCATCACCGTGCTCGAGGGGTACGGCCTGACCGAGACGACCGCCCCGGCCACCGTGAACCAGCCGTTGAAGACCAAGATCGGCACGGTCGGACCGGCGCTGCCCGGAGTGGGCGTGCGCATCGCCGACGACGGCGAGATCCAGGTGCGCGGCATCAACGTGTTCAAGGAGTACTGGCACAATCCCGAGGCGACCGCCGCCGCGTTCGAGGGCGACTGGTTCCGCACCGGCGACATCGGCGCGTTCGACGCGGACGGGTTCCTCACGATCACCGGGCGGAAGAAGGAGATCATCGTCACCGCGGGCGGCAAGAACGTCGCCCCGGCGTCGCTGGAGGATCCCATCCGGGCCAATCCGGTCGTCGGGCAGGTCGTGGTGGTGGGAGAGCAGCGCCCGTTCATCGCGGCGCTGATCACGCTGGACTCCGAGATGCTCCCGACCTGGCTCGGCAACAACGGCCTGTCTGCGGACATGTCGCTGGCGGATGCCGCGGCCCACCCGCAGGTGCGTGCCGAGGTGCAGCGGGCCATCGACGAGGCGAACAAGACCGTGTCGCGGGCGGAGTCCATCCGCAAGTTCACGATCCTGCCGACCGAGTGGACCGAGGCCAGCGGCCATCTCACCCCGAAGCTGAGCATCAAGCGGAACGTGATCATGGCGGACTTCGCCGCCGACGTGGACGAGATCTACAACGTCCCCGTCGCGACCACCAACACCTCCCTCAAGTAACGCGAAATCGTACGATTTGGCCGAGTGCACATCAAACTTGGCCGGGTTTGATGTGCAGTCGCGGGTTTGATGTGCAGTCGCGTGGCGGGGCGCTCTCCCGGGTGGGGGGCGCGTGCGCGGTGCGGGCGCGGCGCGGCGATGCGGGCGCGACGCGTGCGCGGGCGCGGCGCGGCGGGGCGGGTCGGGCTCCAGCACGTCGGCCGCGCACCGGTTGCGCCACGCCGCGCGGCCCGCGTGCCGCCCCGAGTACTACCGGAAGATCGGGCCCGGGTCGGGCGACGGCCGGCACTGAGGTGGCTGGATGCCGTAGACGGCGAGCCTGCGCCGGAACTCCCCGGTCGTCACGATGTGCTCGTCGCCCACGCGCACCACGCGGCGGTCGGTCTGCGCGCGGATCCAGTCCTCACGCTTCTTCTCGTCCAGCAGCACCTCTTCCAGCGGTGCTCCGTCGCGCATCGCCTCGTCGAGGTACTTCGTCTTCCCGTCGAACTCGAGCCACCATTCGTCCGTGGCGAGGTCGATGTACAGCATGGTCCCGTTCGGTCCCGCCACAGCGACCTGCAGCCCGGTGATGACGAAGCCCAGCTGTGACATCCGCAGTCGGGTCACGCTCTCCCCGGCAGGCCTGCGCCCGGCCGTCCGCGAAGGCGATGACCCATCGTGCCCGACGCGCCCCGCGTGCCCGCGGCATCCGGTCGAGGATCCCGTGCATCGCCAGACGCAGCTCCTCTGCAGCATCCTCGTCATAGTCCCATGGTCCCTCCCCCGCGGCGACCGAGCGCAAGCGCAGCATCCGCGGCCGCCACGGCGACCTCGGTCGAGCAGGTCCGCGCGACGTCCACCACCGTCCGCGCGAGGGAAGTGCAGCGGATGCCGTCGACCTCGACGATCTCGGAGGCCTCGAGCGGACCGAAGTGGCGCACGACGTCGCGGGTGCTGGAGACGCGCACGCCTTTCTCGCAGATGACGTGGACGCGGTCGGGCAGGTAGTGGAACAGCGGGAGCCCATGCGCGACGGCCGCCGACTCGTTCGCGATGATCGGGCCGGGATCGCCGGCATCCGCGACCACGGCGGCCACGTGCGCGAGATGCGCTGCTCCCAGAACAGCGACTCCCACAGCTCGAACGCCATGTACCAGCCGTGGTGCAGGCGCCGCACGACTTTATCGCGAACGGCGGCGCGGATGCCGTCGTCCGTCCATCCCTCGGCGATCAGCGTCGCGCGGGAGAACACCGAGGAGTGGATGGTGGTCGGATCCTGGGCGGTGCGCATGGCTTCGATGATGGCCTGGCCCACGGGCCTCCGGGCATGCCGCCAGTGAATCCGTGGACAACGGGCGCGGATGCCGTGTCTGGGGAGGAAGCGGCGTCCGGTCTCCGATGCCGACCCCGTCGCCGGCCAGGCCCGCTTCCAACCACATCAATTCGCCCACTGCACATCAAACTCGGCCAGGTTTCATGTGCACTCGGCCAGATCGTACGATTTCGCGCAGAAGAGGCGGGGCAGAGGAGCGGGTCAGAACCAGGGGGACTCGCGGATCTCGCGCATCGCCTGGCGGCGGGCGGCGGGCTCGAGCCGGTGGATGTAGAGCGTCCCGTCCAGGTGGTCCGTCTCGTGCTGGAGCGCCTGGGCGAGCACCCCGTCCCCGCTCACGGTGATCGGCTCGCCGTCGACGTCGACCCCGGTGACCGTCGCATGCGGGTAGCGCGAGCACCTCGTGCCACAGGCCGGGCACCGAGAGACATCCTTCGCCCATCCGCTCGGGCTCACCCGACACCTCGGTGAGCACCGGATTGAGCACGTAGCCGATTTCGCCGTCCACGTTGTAGCTGAACGCCCGCAGGCCGACCCCGATCTGCGGGGCCGCCACGCCGGCCCGCCCCGGAAGCTCGACCGTGTCGACGAGGTCGCGCACGAGGGCATGGATGCCGTCGTCGATGTCGCCGATCGGCTCGCTCGTGCTGCGCAGAACGGGGTCGCCGAAGAGGCGGATCTGTCGGACCGTCATCGGCTAGGCGGCCGCGGCCAGCGAGCGCAGGCCCTCGACGACCGTCACCGCGAGCTCGCGGGCGGCCTCCCGGGTGGCCGGCTGCAGGTCGCGGAAGCTGATGGCGCTGCCGGTCGCGATGAGCGGGTCGTACGGCATCCGCACCACCGTGCGCACGCGCGTGCTGAAGTGCGCCTGCAGCTCGTCCTCGCTGACCAGCGGTGTGCCCGGCCGGGAGTTGTTCAGCACGACGACGGCGCTCCGCGTGAGGTCCGCGTACCCGTTGGCCTCGAGCCACGTCAGGGTCTCGGACGCCAGACGCGCCTCGTCGATGCTGAGTCCGGACACGATCACCAGCTGATCGGCGAGTCCCAGCGTGGCCCCCATCACCGAGTGGACGATGCCGGTCCCGGTGTCGGTGAGCACGATCGAGTAGTAGTGCGCGGCGAGCGCCGCGACATCCTCGTAGTCCTCGTCGCTGAACGCCTCCGAGACATTCGGGTCGGCATCGGACGCGAGCACGTCCAGCCGCGTCTCGTCGCGCGCCACCACGGTGGACACGTCGTTGTAGCCGTTGACGGCGCCCTTCATGCGCACCAGATCACGCACGGTCTTGCCGCTCGGCCGGGCGATCCGCTCGGCGAGGGTGCCCCGGTCCGGGTTCGCGTCGATCGCGATCACCCGGTCGTCGCGCGCGTCGGCCAGTGCCATGCCGAGCAGGGTCGTGATCGTCGTCTTGCCCACGCCGCCCTTGCGGGACAGCACCGGCACGAACCGGGCGCCGCCGTTGAGCGGCGCCGCGATGCGCCGGGTCAGCTCCTTGCGCGCCCGCGCCCGCTTGCCGTCGCCGAGGTTGATCCGGCCGCCGGAGAGGGAGTAGACGAAGTGCCTGCCACGTGCCCTCGGGCTCGCCGCCGGCGGTCCCGTGCTCGAGCAGGCGATCCGCGGTGAGCAGGTCGGAGGTCTCCTTGCCGACCTCGAACTGGTCGAGCCGCTTCGAGGTCAGCGTCTGCTCGAACCGGGGCGGGTGCACGCGCTCCACCTCATGCGTGCGGGCGCGTTCGTGGGCGCGCCCGGAGCGGGTCTCGTCCATGGATGCCTCCTCTGCGGCGGTCGCGAACCGGTCGCCGGTGACCTTCGCACTGGACCCAGTCTGCTCTGCTTCGACCGGATCCGCATCGACGACCTGCTCCGAGGCGTCCGACGCGGAGCCGACCGTGTGCAGTCGGGTGGCGGGCGGGATGTCGCTGTCGGCGGATCCGTCGGCCGCGGCCGCCGCATCCTGGGCGGCGGCGGGGTCGGCGTCGGCGTCTTCGGCGAGCGGGCCGGCCGCGGCATCCGCGCCGGCGTCCTCGTCCTCGTCCTCGGCGTCGTCATCGGCAGCGTCGTCATCAGCGAGGTCGTCATCGGCGACGCCGTCATCAGCGACATCGCCCGTCGCGGCATCCGGCACGACATCGTCCTCGAGGGTCTCGGCGTCGTCGTCCTCGATGACCTCGGCCTCGACGATCTCCGCCTCGAATCCGTCGTCGACCGGCTGGTCGTCCGGCGCGTCGCCGGCGGATGCCTCGGCCTCTGGCGCGTCGTCGACGGCGGCGCCGTCGTAGGCCGCACCGTCGTCGTCGGCGCCGTCGACGGCGCCGAAGTCGACCTCGTCGTCCACGACATCGTCGTCGAGCAGGTCGTCATCGGCGGTCACCGGCAGCGACACGCTCACCTGTGCGGTGGCGCCGCCGAGGATGCCCAGCACCGCGGTGTCGGAGCTGGCGGCGTCGGACAGCACGCCCCGATCCTCGGTGGGATCGGGCGTGGAATCAGGGTGATCAGGCGTCAAGGCAGAACTCTCCAGAACGGGCGGGCCGGGCGAACCCGCCCTTCAGGTTACTGCCGAGGGTGGATGACGACCAAAAGGTCGCCCGCCTCCACCTGTGCCGTCCCGGTCACCACGAGCCGCTCCACGACGCCGCCGACGGGCGCGGTGATGGCCGCTTCCATCTTCATCGCCTCGATCGAGGCGACCGGCTGACCGGCTTCGACCTCGTCCCCTTCGGCCGCCTTCATGGTGACCGCACCGGAGAACGGGGCCGCGACCTGCCCGGGCCGGGAGGTGTCGGCGCGCTCGGCCTGGCGGGCCTCGACCTCGACGCTGCGATCGCGGACGAACACCGGGCGCAGCTGCCCGTTCAGCGTGGTCATCACCGAGCGCATGCCCTTGTCGTCGGCCTCGCCGATGGCCTCCAGACCGACGAACAGCTGCACGCCGCGCTCGAGCTCGACCACGTGCTCGGTGCCCGGGGTCAGACCGTACAGATAGTCCGCCGTGTCGAGCACGCTGAGGTCGCCGTACTGCTCGCGGCTGTCTCGGAACGCCCGGGTCGGGGCCGGGAACAGCAGCTCGTTGAGCATGCGCCGACGCTCACCGGATTCGCCGTTCAACGACGCCTCCTGCGCGGCGTCGATCGGGGTGAACCCGATCTTGACGTCACGGCCGGCCAGCACCTTGCTGCGGAACGGCTCGGGCCACCCGCCCGGCAGATCGCCGAGCTCGCCGGCCATGAACGAGACCACCGAGTCGGGCACGTCGAAGCGCTCCGGGTGCTCCTCGAACTCGGCCGGGTCGGCCTTGACGGCCGCCAGGTGCAGGGCCAGGTCGCCCACCACCTTCGAGGACGGGGTGACCTTGGGCACGCGGCCGAGGATGTCGTTCGCGGCCGCGTACATGTCCTCGATCAGCTCGAAGTCGTCGGACAGCCCCAGCGCGATGGCCTGCTGGCGCAGGTTCGACAGCTGCCCGCCCGGGATCTCGTGGTGGTAGACGCGGCCGGTGGGGCCGGGCAACCCGGACTCGAACGGGTGGTACAGGTGGCGCATCGCCTCCCAGTACGGCTCGAGGTCCGAGACCGCATCCAGCGACAGGCCGGTGTCGCGCTCGGTGTGCGCGAGGGCGGCGACCAGCGCCGACAGGGAGGGCTGACTTGTGGTGCCCGACATCGGGGCGGCCGCGGCATCCACCGCGTCCGCACCGGCGGCACTGGCCGCCATCAGGGTGGCCAGCTGCCCACCGGCCGTGTCGTGCGTGTGCACGTGCACCGGCAGGTCGAACCGCTCGCGCAGCGCGGCGACCAGCGTGGCGGCCGCGGACGGGCGCAGGAGCCCCGCCATGTCCTTGATCGCGAGGATGTGCGCGCCGGCCTCGACGATCTGGTCGGACAGGCGCAGGTAGTAGTCCAGCGTGTACAGGTCCTCGGCCGGGTTCAGCAGGTCTCCGGTGTAGCAGACTGCGACCTCGGCGACCGCCGTCCCGGTCGCGAGCACGGCGTCGATGGCCGGCCGCATCTGCGAGACGTCGTTGAGGGCGTCGAAGATGCGGAAGATGTCGATGCCGGATGCCGCGGCCTCACGTACGAACGCGTCGGTGACCTCGGTCGGGTACGGCGTGTAGCCGACCGTGTTGCGCCCGCGCAGCGCATCTGGATGGCGAGGTTCGGCATGGCCTCGCGCAGCTTGTCCAGCCGCTCCCACGGGTCTTCGCCGAGGAAGCGGAGGGCGACGTCGTACGTCGCCCCGCCCCACGCCTCGACCGACAGGCAAGCCGGGTGAGCCGGGCCACATACGGCGCGACCGCCACCAGGTCCTTGGTGCGCACCCGGGTGGCCAGCAGCGACTGGTGCGCGTCGCGGAAGGTGGTCTCGGTGACGGCCAGCTCGGTGCGCCCGCGCAGGTCGGCGGCGAAGCCGGCGGGACCCAGGGTGAGCGACCGCTGACGCGACCCGTCCGGCGCGGGCACGGTCAGGTCGACGTGCGGCAGCTTGACGGCCGGCTCCATGCTCAGCGGGTTCACGCCGTTGGGCTTGTTGACCGTGGCGTCCACGAGCCAGTTCAGGATCTTGGTGCCGCGGTCTTTGGACACCCGGCCGCGAAGCAGCTCGGGACGCTCCTCGATGAACAGCGTCGAGACGTCGCCGGCCAGGAACTCGGGGTCGTCGAACACCGCCTGCAGGAACGGGATGTTGGTGGCTACGCCCCGGATGCGGAACTCGGCGAGGGCGCGGCGGGCGCGGACGACCGCCTGCCGGAAGTCGCTGCCCCGGCAGATGAGCTTGGCCAGCATCGAGTCGAAGTGCGGGCTGATCTGCGAGCCGGCCGCGGTGGTCCCGCCGTCCAGGCGGATGCCGGCGCCGCCCGGCGACCGGTAGGTGGTGATCTTGCCGGTGTCCGGCCGGAAGCCCTGGGACGGGTCCTCGGTCGTGATCCGGCACTGCACCGCCGAGCCGCGCAGGTGGATGTCCTCCTGACGCAAGCCCGAGCTGGTCGAGCGTCTCGCCCGAGGCGATCCGCATCTGCGACTGCACCAGGTCGACGTCGGTGACCTCTTCGGTGACGGTGTGCTCGACCTGGATGCGCGGGTTCATCTCGATGAAGACGACCTCGCCGGCGCGTTCCCCCGCCGTCTCGAGCAGGAACTCGACCGTGCCGGCGTTCTGGTAGCCGATCGACCGGGCGAACGCGACCGCGTGCCGGTGCAGCTCCTGTCGGATGCCGTCGTCGAGGTTGGGGGCCGGCGCGATCTCGACCACCTTCTGGTGGCGGCGCTGCATGGAGCAGTCCCGCTCGAACAGGTGCACGGTGCTGCCCTGAAGGTCGGCCAGCACCTGCACCTCGATGTGCCGGGGGCGGATGACCGCCTGCTCGAGGAACATCCGGGCGTCGCCGAACGCGCTGCCGGCCTCGCGCATGGCCTCGGCCAGAGCCGGTGCGAGCTCGCCCTTCTCTTCGACCCGCCGCATCCCGCGCCCGCCGCCGCCGGCGACCGCCTTGGCGAACAGCGGGAACCCGATCTCGTCGGCCTGCGCGAGCAGCGCGTCCACGTCGTCGGATGCCTCGGTGGAGCGCAGCACCGGAACACCGGCGTCGATCGCGTGATGCTTGGCGGCCACCTTGTTGCCGGCCATCTCGAGCACCGACGCGTCGGGACCGATGAACGTGATCCCGTTCGCGGCGGCCTTCTCGGCCAGTTCGGGGTTCTCGGAGAGGAATCCGTACCCCGGATAGATGGCGTCGGCGCCGGACTCCCGCGCCACGCGGATGATCTCGTCGACGTCGAGGTAGGCCCGCACCGGATGTCCCGGCTCGCCGATCTGGTACGCCTCGTCGGCCTTCAGCCGGTGCAGCGAATGGCGATCCTCGTACGGATACACCGCGACCGTGCGCGCTCCGAGCTCATACGCCGCGCGGAACGCGCGGATCGCGATCTCACCGCGGTTGGCGACCAGGATCTTTCGGAACATGCGACCCCCAATGGGAGGCGATCGCCCGAGGCGCAGGCGACCGACCGACGTGGCTGAGTGTGTTCTCAGCCTAGAGGACGGTAACGTAGAGCCTTGTGCACGTCCTCTCCGTCAGCTCACTCAAGGGCGGCGTCGGCAAGACGACCGTGACGCTCGGCCTTGCCTCCGCCGCTTTCGCGCGTGGCGTGAAGACCCTCGTCGTCGATCTCGACCCGCAGTCCGACGTGTCCACGGGCATGGACATCCAAGTCGCGGGGCGGTTGAACATCGCCGACGTCCTGGCCAATCCCAAGGAGAAGGTGGTCCGTCAGGCGATCACCTCCAGCGGCTGGGCCAAGGTGCACCCCGGCATCATCGACGTGATGATCGGCAGCCCGTCGGCCATCAACTTCGACGGTCCGCACCCGAGCGTGCGCGACGTCTGGAAGCTCGAAGAGGCGCTGGCCGCGGTCGAGGCCGATTACGACCTCGTGCTCGTGGACTGCGCGCCCTCGCTGAACGCGCTGACCCGCACCGCCTGGGCCGCCAGCGACCGGGTGATCGTGGTCACCGAGCCGGGACTGTTCTCGGTCGCCGCCGCCGATCGCGCGCTGCGCGCGATCGAGGAGATCCGCCGCGGCCTGAGTCCGCGACTGCAAGCCGCTGGGGATCGTCGTGAACCGGGTGCGCCCGCAGTCGATCGAGCACCAGTTCCGGATCAAGGAGCTGCGCGACATGTTCGGCCCGCTGGTGCTCTCCCGCAGCTGCCCGAGCGGACCTCGCTCGAGCAGGCGCAGGGTGCGGCCAAGCCTCTGCACATCTGGCCGGGCGACTCCGCACAGGAGCTGGCGGCCGACTTCGACGCCCTGTTGGACCGGGTGATGCGCACCGGGCGCATCCCGATCCCGGGCGAAGTGACGGCGTCCTCCGCCACCTGAGCCGGTCGCGGCATCCGCCGTCACACGGTCGGGATTCCGGCATCCCCACCGATCCGCGCCAGCGGGTCAGGCCGTGCGCTTGGCGCGATGCGCCGCCAGCTCGTCGACCGGGTCGGGACGCTGCGGGTCGAAGTCCAGCAGCGTCGACTCGACCTCGGTGAGCACCTTGCCCACCGCGATGCCGAACACGCCCTGGCCGCGGCTGACGAGGTCGATGACCTCGTCGTTCGACGTGCACAGGTAGACCGAGGCGCCGTCGCTCATCAGGGTGGTGCCGGCGAGGTCGCGGATGCCGGCGACCCGCAGTTGCTCGACGGCGGTGCGGATCTGCTCGAGCGAGATCCCGGTGTCCAGCAGCCGCTTGACGAGCTTGAGGACCAGGATGTCGCGGAAGCCGTAGAGCCGCTGCGATCCGGAGCCGCTGGCCCCGCGCACGGTGGGCTCGACGAGCTCGGTGCGCGCCCAGTAGTCCAGCTGGCGGTAGGTGATGCCGGCCGCGCGGGCGGCGACGGCGCCGCGGTAGCCGACCTCGTCGTCCATGGCCGGAAGGCCGTCGGTGAAGAGGAGGTCCACAGCGAACCGCTCGCCTGCCGAATCGTCGTCGGTCATCGACATCCCCCTTCGCCGGAGTCCAATGGCGTTCCCTCCACGGTACGGGAGCAACCCCCCTCCGGCAATGACATCCGCGCGCAGGGTCGCGGCGTGTCGCCCGCGGCCCTCACCGGACGAGCCGCTCGAGCGCGGCGCGCACGAAGTGTCCGCGCACGTCGCCGATGCGGGCGGCGATCTCGGGGGCCAGCTCGCCGGCACGGCCGCGTGACGCGGCATCCGTCCGCCGCAGCGGCGCCAGCGCGGACTCGATCAGCGCCACCTCGCGCTCGGCGGACTGTCGCAGCGTGCGCATGTGCCGCGGTTCGATGCCGTGCCGCTCCAGCGCGACCAGCGCCCGCAGCACCCCGAGCGTCTGCTCGCTGTAGCTGTCGGCGGCGATGATCACCCCGGTGCTGATGGCGTCGTTCAGCAGCTGCCGGGCCGGCGCCGGCCGCGGCCAGCAGCTCGGCCCGGCGGTACCGGCGGGGAGCGGGGGTGATCGACGGGGGCACGGCGGCCGGAGGCGACGGATCGCGGCCGGCGTCGACATCCTCGATGTAGTCGCGGATGCGGGCCAGCGGCAGATAGTGGTCGCGTTGCAGGGTGAGGGCCAGGCGCAAGCCGTTCGACATCCTCGGGGGTGAATTTGCGGTAGCCGGACTCGGTCCGCAGCGGGGTGACGATGCCCTGCATCTCGAGGAAGCGCAGCTTGCTGGCCGTCAGCGCGGGGAATTCCGGGCTGAGCCGCGCGAGGACCTGACCGATGCTCAGGACTCCCCCGTTCGCGCGTGCGCGGCGGGGGGCGGGGGCGGCGGGCATCAGCTGTCCGCGGACCCGGCGAGGTCGGCCGGCGACACGAAGAAGTTCAGCCGGAACTTTCCGATGCGCACCTCGGCGCCGTTGACCAGCTCGGAGCGGTCGACCCGCTCGCCGTTCACATAGGTGCCGTTGAGCGATCGCTGGTCTACGATCTCGAATCGCCTGCGCTCGCGGGTGATCTCGGCATGGCGGCGCGAGACGGTGACGTCGTCGAAGAAGATGTCGGCTTCGGGATGCCGGCCCACGGTCATCACGTCGTTGTCGAGCAGGTAGCGTGCACCGGCGGTCGGACCCGACCGCACGATCAGCAGCGCAGAACCCGCCGGCAGCGCCTCGATCGCGTCGAGTTCGGCGCTGCTCAGATCGCTGCCGAACGGCACGAACGAAAGGTCGGAATCGTGACCGAAGGTCTGCGTCGAGTCGCTGGAGACGGGGCGGCCGTGCGCGGCGCCGTCGCGCCGGATGTCGCCCGCTCCGGGTCGGCGGTTGTCGTCCACGGTCGTCCTCCCTTTCCCCCAGACTAACCGATACGGCACTGCCTGTGAGAGCGAAAGCACCGGGTTCGACACTATTGAACCGGATGGGTCCGTGTCCACTCGGCGAACCCGGGTCCGCACCCCCGGGCAGACCCGGTCATAGAGGCGGCGGGTAGGCTCACGGCCGTGAGAATCCGTACCGCTGCCGCCGCCCTCGCGCTGGCCGCCGTCGCCGTACTCGGCGTCGCCGGACCGGCATCCGCCCACGATCAGCTGCTGTCCACCACGCCCGCGGACGGATCCTCGGTCGATGCCCTGCCGGCGGAGGTGACGCTGACCTTCAACGACACCGTGACGGATGCCGGGGGTGAGGCGAATCAGGTGCGGGTCCTGGACGCCTCCTGCCAGGTCCTGGACGACGGGGCGCTCAGCATCCAGGACAACGTCGTCTCGCAGGCCATCAGCGGGTCGGCCACCGGCCCGGTGCACGTGCTGTGGCGGGTGGTCTCCCGCGACGGACACCCGGTCTCCGGCGAGTTCACCTTCACGGTCGCCGGGGGCGAGGCATCCGCACCCCAGCCCTCCCGCACGTGCGACACCGCGGCATCCGCCGCCCCCGCGCCGACCGCCGGTCAGGGCGTGACGCCGCTGCCCTGGATCATCGGCGGAATCGTCGTGGTGATCGTGATCGCCGGAGTCGCCTATCTGCTGGTGACCCGCTCGCGCCGCACCGACGACCATTAGGCTGGGGACCATGCCACATTTCGACGTCGTCATCCTCGGCGCCGGCCCCGGCGGTTATGTCGCGGCCGTTCGCAGTGCCCAACTCGGGCTTTCCGTCGCAGTCATCGAAGAGAAGTACTGGGGCGGTGTGTGTCTGAACGTCGGATGCATCCCCTCCAAGGCGCTGCTGAAGAACGCAGACCTCGCCCACCAGGTGCTGCACAAGGCCGACCTGTTCGGCATCTCCGGCGACGTGCACTTCGACTTCGGGGTCGCGTGGGATCGCAGCCGCAAGGTCGCCGATACCCATGTCAAGGGCATCCACTTCCTGATGAAGAAGAACAAGATCACCGAGTTCGAGGGGCGGGGCTCGTTCACCGGCTCGAACGCCATCACGGTGACCAAGGCCGACGGCTCCACCGAGGAGGTCACGTTCGACAACGCGATCATCTCGACCGGCTCGAAGGTGCGCAGCCTGCCCGGCGTCGAGATCGGCGGCAACATCGTCACGTACGAGGAGCAGATCCTCACCCGCGACCTGCCCGGCTCGATCGTCATCGTCGGCGCCGGTGCGATCGGCATGGAATTCGCCTTCGTGCTGCGCAACTACGGCGTGGAGGTCACGATCATCGAGTTCCTCGATCGCGCCCTGCCCAACGAGGACGCCGAGGTCTCGAAGGAGATCGCCAAGCAGTACAAGGGCTACGGCATCGACATCCTCACCTCGACGAAGGTCGAGAAGGTGGAGGACGCCGGCGACAAGGTCACCGTCAGCTACACCGCCAAGGACGGATCGACCGGATCGCTCGAGGCCGACAAGGTGCTCATGTCGGTCGGGTTCGCCGCGAACGTCGAGGGCTTCGGGCTGGACAAGACCGGGGTGAAGCTCACCGAGCGCGGCGCCATCGACATCGACGACCACATGCGCACGAACGTGCCGCACATCTACGCGATCGGCGATGTCACCGCCAAGCTCGAGCTCGCGCACGTGGCCGAGGCGCAGGGCGTCGTGGCCGCCGAGACGATCGGCAAGGCCGAGACCATGACGCTGGGCGACTACCGGATGATGCCGCGCGCGACGTTCTGCAGCCCGCAGGTCGCGTCGTTCGGCCTCACCGAGCAGCAGGCGCGGGATGCGGGCTACGACGTCAAGGTCGCGAAGTTCCCGTTCTCGGCGAACGGCAAGGCGAACGGCCTGGGCGAACCGGTCGGGTTCGTGAAGCTGATCGCCGACGGCGAGCACCTCGAGCTGCTCGGCGGGCACCTGATCGGCCCGGACGTGTCGGAGCTTCTGCCCGAGCTGACCCTCGCGCAGAAGTGGGATCTGACCGCGCTCGAGGCAGCCCGCAACGTGCACACCCACCCGACGCTGTCGGAGGCGCTGCAGGAGGGCTTCCACGGCCTGGTCGGGCACATGATCAACCTCTAGACTGAAGGCCAGTCTCCCGGTTTCCGGGAACTCGTGACGCCGCCCTGGATCGAAGCCGAGGGCGGCGTCACTGCTTCCCCCTCCCTGCTTCCCCGTCCTGCTTCCCCGTCCTGCTCTCTCGCCCTGCTTCCCCGTCGTGCTTCCCCGTCGTGCTTCCCCGTCCTGCTTCCCCGTCGGGATCGTACGATCTGGCCGAGTGCACATGAAACTTGGCCGAAATTGATGTGCACTCGGCCAGATCGTACGATTTCGAGGAAGAAGAGGCGGGCGGGCCGGGGCGGGCCTGGGCAGGCGGGCGGGTCAGGCTCCGAGGGCGCGGGCGAGCTTCGAATCGGATGCCGCGGGGCGGCCGCCGGCGCGAGCCACGAGTGCGTCCACCGCGCTGAAGAATGCGTCGACATCGGCCGGGGCCGCCGGGCCGAGCTCGACCTCCCACTCGCGCCACGACGACTCGGTGCCGGCACGCTCGTCGCGGGCGCTGACCTGGTCGTCCACGACCTCGGCCACCAGCGCACCCTCGGCATCCCGCAGCGTGTAGGCCGTGCGCCGGTTGCGGATGCGCGCGAGCGGCTGGAACGGGCCGGCCGACCACTCCGCGAGGATCGCCGCGACCTCGGCGGGGACGCCTTCCTCGGCATCCGCCCCCAGGGGCCAGTGCCATTCATGCCGGCCCTCGGCCGCCGACGCCTTCACGTGCCAGCCGGCGTCCGGCCCGCCCTCACGCCGGCGCACCGCGATCCGCTGCCGGGCGAGCGTGCGTTCGGCCGTGTCCAGGTAGCGCGCGTCGAGCGCGCGGTGCTCGGGCTCGTCCACCCGCGCCACGTCGGGCAAGCGTCCAGTCCGGCAGCGCCGTACCCTCGTCGACGTCGTACTTGCGCTCGATCTCGAGGGAGTGCGTCGGCCGGGTCATTCGTCGCGCTGGTCGGGATCCGGATCGATGTCGGCCGTCGCCTCGACGTACACGAACGTGGCGGCCGTCGGGCCGTCATGCGCACCGGTGTTCGCGTCGGCGCCGGCGCGCTCGTAGATGAGCTGTCCCTCGCCGTACGGCATGATCAGCGAGTCTGACGCTCCCGGCTCGAGCGGAATGATCTGCCCGTCGAGCGGGCCCCCGGAAAGACGTGCGATGGCCATGCTCACAGCGTAGTGCGCTCGCGGCCGATCGCCGCGTACTTCGCGGCCCGCTCGAGGCGGCGCCCTCAGTGCGTCGGGAAGCCGAGGCTGATCTGGCTCTCGCTCGGCTCGGGCCAGCGGCTGGTGACGACCTTGCGGCGGGTGTAGAAGTTGAACGCCTCGGACCCGTACATGTGCGTGTCGCCGAACAGCGAGTTCTTCCACCCGCCGAACGAGAACGACCCGACCGGCACCGGGATCGGCACGTTGATGCCGACCATGCCCACCTCGATGTCGTACTCGAACTGCCGGGCGGTCTTCCCGTCCCGGGTGAAGACGGCCGTGCCGTTGCCGTACGGGTTCTCGTTGATCATCCGCACCGCCTCGTCGTAGGTGTCCACGCGCAGCACCGACAGCACCGGGCCGAACACCTCCTCGTCGTACACCCGCATCCCGGGCTTCACCTCGTCGACGAGGGATGCCCCGAGGAAAAAGCCCTCGGAGTCGAACTCCTGCTCGCGCCCGTCCACGACGAGGCGCGCGCCCTCCCCCTCGGCGCCGTCCACGAATCCGCGCACGCGGTCGCGGGCCGCCGCGGTGATCAGCGGGCCGATCTCGTTGTCCGGGTCGAAGCCGTCGCCGATGCGCAGGTTCTTCATCCGCTCGGCGACCTTGGCCACCAGGGCGTCGCCCACGCCGCCCACGGCGACCACGGCCGAGATGGCCATGCAGCGCTCGCCGGCCGAGCCGAACCCGGCCGACACGGCCGCGTCGGCCGCGGCATCCAGGTCGGCGTCCGGCATCACCACCATGTGGTTCTTCGCGCCGCCCAGGGCCTGCACGCGCTTTCCGTGCGCGGCGGCCTCGGTGTAGATGTACTTCGCGATCGGGGTCGACCCGACGAACGACACGGCCTTGATGATCGGGTCGGCCAGGATGGCGTCGACCGCCTCTTTATCGCCGTGCACGACGTTCAGCACGCCATCGGGCAGGCCGGCCTCGGCGAACGCGTCGGCGAGCCAGACCGCGGCCGACGGGTCGCGCTCACTGGGCTTGAGGATGACGGCGTTGCCGGCCGCGATCGCGGTCGGCACCATCCACAACGGCAGCATCGCCGGGAAGTTGAACGGAGTGATGCAGGCGACCACGCCCAGCGGCTGCCGCACCTGGTGCACGTCCAGCCCGGTGGCGATCTGCTCGGAGTACTCGCCCTTCAGCTGGTGCATCAGGCCCGTGCAGAACTCGACGTTCTCCAGCCCGCGGGCCACCTCGCCCATCGCGTCGGGGACCGTCTTGCCGTGCTCGGCGGTGATGATCCGGGCCAGCTCTTCGGCACGGGTCGTGATGATCTCGCGCAGCCGGAACATCAGCTTGCGCACGCTTGACCAGTCCGACATCCCGCCACTTCTTCTGCGCCGCGGCGGCGGTGCGGGCGGCCTCGGCGACCGTCTCGGCCGACGCGAGACCGACCTCGCCGATCGGCGCGCCCAGCGACGGGTTGTAGACCGCGCCGCGCCGCGGGCCGGGCTCGACGCGCCTGCCGCCGATGACGTGCGGGATCTGAGTGAGGGTGGGGGTGTCGATGGTGGTGCTCATGATGTTCCTTCGTGGGGATGCCGGGGTTCGGGATGCTGGGGTTCGGGATGCTGCGGGGATGGCGTGCTCGGGCTCAGTGACCGCTCCAGCCGCGCAACGTGCCGTCGGGCGAGGCGAACTTCGTGACCAGGGTGCAGTCCTTGCCGCCGAAGCCCTCGGACACGAGCTCGTCCAGCTGCCCGAGCGCGAGCTTCGCGGCCGGCAGATGGACGCCCGTGGTGTCGCCGGCCTGCACCGCCAGCGCGCAGTCCTTGCGGGCGAGATCCACCGAGAAGGTCGCGTCGAAGTCGTGGTTGGCCGCCGCGGTCGGCACGATGTCGGGAACCGGATACCAGGTGCGCTGCGCCCAGGACTGACCGGACGCCGCATTCGCGACGTTCCAGAACACGGCGTGGTCCAGGCCCAGCTGCTCGGCCAGTTGCGAGCCTTCGGCGACCGCCATCGTGGAGATGAACAGCATCATGTTGTTCACCAGCTTGGCGGCGATGCCCGCCGTCGCCTCGCCGCAGGCGATCACGTTGCCGGCCATCGGAGCGACGTACCCCCGTGCGCGCTCCACGTCATCGGCGGCGCCGCCGAGCATGAAGGCCAGCGAGTGCGCCTCGGCCCCCGCCGTGCCGCCCGAGACGGGACTGTCGACGAACGTGAAGCCGCGTGCGGTCGACTCGTCGTGGCACCAGCGCGAGGTCGCGACATCCACCGTCGAGGTGTCCATCAGCAGGGTGCCGGCCGCCGCGTGCGCCCAGATCCCGTCCGGCCCGTCGTATACCGAGCGCACATGCTGCGGCATCGGGAGGGAGGTGAAGCACGCCTCGGCGCCTTCGAGCGCCTCGGCGATCGAGCCGACCGTGGTCACGCCCCGCGCGGCCGCGACGGCGGCGCACTCCTCGGAGATGTCGTAGCCGCGCACGGTGTGTCCGGCAGCCACCAGGTTCCCGCTCATCGGCGCACCCATGTGCCCGAGTCCGATCCACGCGATCGTCGACATCCTGCCTCCTCGAAGGTGTCCGCGCGACGTCCCGCCGATGCGGATGCCACGTCGAAGCCAGGATAGGCACGAGAGGCACTGCAGATCAATGCACGAAGTTGCGGCATCCTTGCACCCTGAGTGTGCATTCCTGCACACTGGTCCCATGGTCCGCGAACCGGAGCCCGAGGCGCTGATGACGTTCCTCGCCGTCGCGCGCCTCGGGCGCTACACGGCCGCCGCCGAGGTGCTCGGGGTCAACCACTCGACCGTGTCGCGGCGGATCGCCGCCCTCGAGGAGGCCATGGGCGGACGCATCCTGGTGCGGACGACCGGAGGGTGGGAGATCACCGACCTCGGCCGGCGCGCGCTGACCACCGCCGAGAGCATCGAGGCGTCGCTGCGGGCGCTCGGCGAGGAGACCGGCGGCGACCCGGTGCAGGGGATGGTGCGCATCGCCGCGCCCGAGGCGTTCACCTCGGCGTTCCTCGTGCCGGCCGTGACCGCGCTCGCAGCACCGGCACCCGGGGCTGGCGGTCGAGCTGCTGGCCGCGACGCAGCGAGTGCGGCAGAACCGCTCGGGCGTGGACCTCGAGGTGGTCGTGGGACGACCGGCCGTGCACCGCGCGTTCGCCACGCCGGTGTGCGACTACTCGCTGCGGCTCTACGCGAGCCCGGCGTACCTGGAGCGCTGCGGGACCCCCGCCGCCCTGGACGAGCTGTCGCAGCGATCCGCTGATCTACTACGTCGAGTCGTCGCTGCAGGTGGACGAGCTCGACCGGGCGGTGCAGTCGCTGCCGACCTCTCCCCCGTCGATCCGGTCCACCAGCGTGTTCGCCCACGTCGAGGCCACGGCCGCCGGCGCCGGCATCGGGATGCTGCCGGACTTCCTGGCCGATCACGATGACCGGCTGGTCCCGGTGCTGCGCGACGCGTACGCGCACCCACTGTCGTACTGGGCGGTGGTCCGCGACGAGGGGCCGCGCAACGCCGCGATGGCCGCGACGCTGGACGCGGTGCACGAGCGCGTGCGGTCAGTGGCGGGGCTGCCCGAGTTTCCGGGCGTCTGCTCGCCGGCGCGCGCGTGGTCGAGCTCGGCGACCGCGGTGCGGACGGCATCCTCGGCCCGCTGCACCCGCCGGTGCGCCATCGTGGGGCTGCCGTGGCGGGCGCGCACCCGGTCCTGCTGCTCGGCGACGCCGACGATGATGTACGAGCAGGCGATCAGCAGCACCTGCGCAGACAGGTTCAGCCACAGCAGCAGCGCGATCAGCGACGCGAACGACGCCAGCAGCGGGTTGGATGACGCGCCCCGCACGAACAGGAACGACAGCTCGCCGAGCACGGTGAGGCCGACGCCGCCGACCAGCGCCCCGGGGATGATCGCGCGGGCGTTCGCGCGGACCCCGGCCAGCACGATGAACAGCAGCGCGACGATCACCGCGTCCAGGACGAACACGATCACGACCGAGGCCACTTGGGTCAGGACGACCGCGACCCCGGCGGAGGCCGGCCCGGCCCACTCACGCACCCCGTCCGCGAGCTGGGAGACCAGGAACGTGGCACCGGCGGAGGCCGCGAACCCGACGCCGATCGCGATCGCCAGCCCCAGGTTGCGCAGGCAGCACCCAGACGAAGAACACGTCGTCGTGGATCTGGTCGGCCAGCGTCCGCAGCGCGGTCCGGGTCGATGAGATGGCGCCCAGCGCGGCGCCCACCAGACCGACCAGACCGACGATCCCGGCGATCGTGAGCCCGGTGGGGGCCGTGATCGTGGACGGGTCGACGAGACCGCCGCTGCCCACCAGTCCGGGGATGACGGCGTTGACCGTCGTCTCCAGCCGCCGCATCGCGTCGGGGTTGCCGGCGAGCCAGGCCGCGGCGGCGCTGAAGCCGAGGAGCACCGCCGCGAACACGCTGAACAGAGTGCGGTAGGTGATGGCGTCCGCCAGCTGCGGCCCGCGGTGCTCGGTGTAGTGCAGGAAGGCGCGCACCGGCTTCAGACTGAGAGCCCACGCCGTGATCTTCCGCATCCGCTCGCGCACGGCACCACCCTAACCGCGACACGCCGACGCGTCTCCCCCGGGGCGCACGTCGACGGGATCCGGGTCGCCTAGGCTGGCGGAGGTTGCACGCGGCCGTCGACAGCCGGGCCCCCAGCCCGACGATGCGCTCGTTCCCCAGACGGGTCGTCGCGGCCGTCAACCGTGCGTGGGTGCCGCAACGTGTCGCGAGTCGGCGCGCGCGACACCCACGCACCTCTCGCACTCGCAAGTGCGGTGTCGAGCGCCTCGTGCGGCCCCCCAGAAGAACGGCCACACCGCTACGCCGCGGCACCCGCCTCCCCAGTTCGGCGGTGCGGCTTCACCCTAGCCGATCGGCGGCGCCCGGCGGCAGGAGACCGCGCCGGTTCACAGCGAACCACGAGGTTCGGCCGTGCCATCGCGCCCTATCCGCGCCGGGGGCTGACCGGTAGGATGAGCGTCGGGGAATGGGGAACGGGGGTTCACCGTGAGGGATCTTGCTCAGACGCTGGTGGAGGCTGGGGCCGTGGATGCCGCGCGGATGTCGACGCTGGTGCGCGACGTCGGCGACGGCGACCAGCTGCGCGAGAAGCTGCTGGAGGCGCGCCTGGTCACCGACCGGCAGATCGCCGAGGCGATCGCGCTGCACAGCAACCACCGGTTCGTCGACCTGACCGGCGCGACGCTCGACCCCGACACCATCGCCCTGGTTCCCGGGGCCCTGTGCCGCAAGTATCAGCTGATCCCGCTGCGAGCGGCCGCGCAACCGCCTCATCGTGGGGATGCTGGATCCCACCGACCTGATCGCCATCGACGACGTGACCAGCGTGGCCGACACGCAGATCGAGCCGGTCGTGGTGGCCGCCGACGCGCTCCAGCAGGCGTTCGAGCGGTATCTGCGCTCGGACGAGGAGCTGAGCGACCTGTCGGTGCAGATCGGCGAGGCGATAGCACCGGCCTCGTCGGCCGCGCACACCGAGTCGCTGGACGACGGCGACGACACCCCGATCATCCGGTTCGTGAACCTGCTGATCGCCCAGGCGATCAACGACCGGGCCAGCGACATCCACGTCGAGCCCGGCGAGCAGTACCTGACCGTGCGGTTCCGCATCGACGGGGTGCTGCACGAGATGCAGCGGGCCGACCCCGCGATCCAGGACGGCGTGATCTCGCGACTGAAGATCATGTCGTCGATCGACATCGCCGAGCGCCGCAAGCCGCAGGACGGGCGCCTGTCGGTGCGGCACGACGGCCGCCAGATCGACCTGCGGGTGGCGACCCTGCCGACAGTGTGGGGCGAGAAGATCGTGCTGCGCATCCTCGACACGACCGGCCAGGCCCTCGCGATGAGCGACCTCGAGTTCTCGGTCACCAACGAGCGCCGGTTCACCGCCGCGATCACCCGCCCGCACGGCATGGTGCTGGTCACCGGTCCGACCGGGTCGGGCAAGTCGACGACCCTGTACACCGCGCTTGCGCACGGTCGCCGATCCCACCGTCAACGTGATCACGGTCGAGGATCCGGTGGAGTTCCGGATCGCGGGGATCAACCAGGTGCAGGTGAACCAGCGGGCCGGGATGACGTTCCAGGCCGCGCTGCGGTCGATCCTGCGTGCCGACCCGGACGTCGTGCTGGTCGGCGAGATCCGCGACAACGAGACCGCGACGATCGCGATCGAGGCGGCGCTGACCGGCCACCTGCTGCTGTCGACGCTGCACACCAACGACGCGCCCAGCGCGATCACCCGCATGACCGAGATCGGATGCGAGCCGTTCCTCGTCGCCACCGCTCTGCAGGCGGTGGTCGCGCAGCGGCTGGCGCGCAAGCTGTGCACGCACTGCAAGCTGCCGTACACCGAGAACTCCGAGACGCTCGGCAGGCTGCGCTTCCCGCACGAGCACAACGATCCGCCGCAAGCTGTACAAGGCCGGCGGCTGCCCGTCGTGCTCGGGCACCGGCTTCCGCGGCCGGATCGCGCTGCACGAGGTGATGACGATGTCGGACGAGCTCGAGCAGCTGATCACCACGCACGCGACCGGCACCGCCCTGCGCCAAGTGGCCCTCGATCAGGGCATGGTGTCGCTGCGCGACGACGGCTGGAGCAAGGTCACGCAGGGTCTCACGACGATCGACGAGGTGCTCCGCGTCAGCGTCTGACGAGGGGCGGATGCCGCATCCCGGTCACTGTCGCACGCCGGGGAGTTTTCTCCCTTCCGCCGCGCGCCGGGCGTTCGTAGAGTGAGGCGTCACCGCCGGAGGCAGCGTCGTCACCAGCATCGGGACCGTCACGGTCATGCATCTGGGGAGCAGGCGCCGGATCGTCCCGTGATGCGTGCCACGCGCGGCCCACGGACCGGCACCGGCATGTGACCGACGCGGAGGAGTGGGGAGATCTCGCCGCGTCGGTCCGCGCCCGGTCTCTCCCGCGCGGGCGCGAACCCGGCCACCGCATCCGCGCGGCGCCGCTGGAAAGCGCCCGCGCATCCGTACACTGATGCTCGAGCATGGAAGCCGAGCACGTCATACGGGTGATCCTCGTGGAGGACCAGGCGCTTTTCCGTTCGCTGCTGGGTGATCTGATCCGTCGTGAGGACGGTTTCGCGCTGGTGGCGGCAACGGGAAGCGTCTCCGAGGCGCGCGCTCTGGCCAGCACCCGCGCGGTGGACGTGATGCTGATGGACGTCGAGCTTCCCGACGGGAACGGCTTCGCCCTGGCCCGCTCGCTGCGCGCCGCCCGCCCCGAGCTGGGCATCGTGCTGCTGAGCGGCCACGACGTGATGGACCTGCTGCTGGCCCTGCCCGAGTCCGAGCGGGCCGGATGGAGCTATCTGTCGAAGACGACATCCACGTCCCGACCCCTGCCGCTGCGCGCCCTGCACGCGAGCGCACGGGGCGCCAGCGTGCTCGACCCCGAGCTGATCGCCCGCCTGGCTCCGCGACGCGGCAGCGCCCTCGAAGCCCTCACCCCGCGTCAGCTGGATGCCCTGCGGCTGGTCGCCGAGGGGCTCTCCAACGCGGCCATCGCCCGCGAGATGGGCATCTCGGCGCACTCTGTCGACAACCTGCTGAACGCGGTCTACACCGCCCTCGGGGTGCGCAACGACGGCGAGCTGAACAGCCGGGTCGCCGCCGCGCTGCAAGCTCGTGCGCGACGGCGCCAGCACGACCGGCCGGTCGGGATGAGCCCCGCGTCGCCGCCGGCCGCCGCCGACCGCGACCGTCGCGAAGACCTCCGGGTGCTGCTTCTGACGGCGGGCGCGCTGCTGACCACGTTCGCGATCGGGTCGACGGTGCAGGCGGTCTTCGTGTTCCGCCCCCTGCGGCTCAGCGCCGCGCAGCTCGCCGCGCAGGACGCGCTCCTGCCCACCCGGCTGCTGATCGGCCTGGCGACCGTGGGGTTCGTCCTGCTGGTGTGCGCGCTCGTGCGCCTGCCCGAGCGCCGGCTCGGCGCCGTGTTCGCCCTGCTCATGGGCACCGCCGTCATCGCCGGCGTCGGGCGTCACCTCGTCCAGCTGTGGATCGGCGTCTACGCGCAGCCGTCGGTCAACGCCGGCGTCACCGAGATCGCCTCGGTCTTCGTGGTCGTGATCGTCTCGCTCCTGCTGGCGCTTGCGCAGGTGCGCGCCCGGGTGCGCCTGCGCGAGCACGAGCGCGCCGCCGCCGAGCAGCGCACGCGCGCCTCGGTCGCCCTCGCCGAGCTGGCCGCCGAAGAGATGCGCGTGCGCCGCGAGGTCGCCGAGGGACTGCACGGCACCCTGCAGGGCCGGCTGGTGCTGACCCAGACCGCGCTCGGCGGGCTGATCGACCACGGCCGGGACGAGGGATGGGATGCTGCCGCACTCGATCGGCTCGACGGCATCCGTCGTGACCTCGACACGATGCGTGAGCACGACGTCCGCGAGCTGAGCCAGCTCGTGTACCCGGTCGGCGTCGATGTGAGCCTCGCGCACGCGGTGCGCAGCCTGGTGCGTCGGGTGCCCGCCGACATCGCCGTGACGGCCCAGGTCGCGCCCGAGGCCGATCACGCCCTGGACGGCGATCACGCCGATGCCGTCAGCGCGCGCATCGCCCTGGTGCGCGCCGTCGAGGAGGGCATCACGAACGCGCTCCGGCACGGTGCGGCGACCGGCATCGACATCCTCATCCGGCTCGACGGCGCGCCCGGGGCCGAGCGCGTCATCCTCACCGTCGACGACGACGGTGCCGGCCTGCCGGCACTCCCCCGGTGGAACGGCCTGGCCCGCCTCGCGGAGCGCCTCGAGCGGCACGGCGGCCGCGCGGTGCTGGAGGCGTCGCCGCGGGGCGGGGCCCGCCTGCGCGTGGAGCTGCCGGCCGCCGGTCGGTGAGCGCCGCCGGTCGGCGCGAGGTCAGCCGGTCTGGCTGAGGTCGCCGTACAGGGTGAAGATCGGCAGGTAGAGCGAGATGACCATGCCGCCGATGATCACGCCGATGCCGACGATCAGCACGGGCTCGATGGTGGAGGTGAGCTGGGCGGCCGCCGTCTCGACCTCGTTCTCGTAGAAGTCCGCGATGCTGGCGAGCATCTCGGCGAGCGTGCCGGACTCCTCGCCCACCGCGACCATCTGGGCGACCATCTGCGGGAAGACCTCGGCCTTGGCCAGCGGGCCGGCGAACGACTTGCCCTGGCGCACGGAGTCCTGGATGTCGGCGACGGCCCGCTCGATCTTCCAGTTGTTCGAGGCCTGGCCGACGATCGACAGGGCGTTCAGCAGCGGAACGCCGGCGTCGAGCATCATCGACAGGCTGCGCGAGAACCGCGCGACGGCGATCTTGGTGGCCAGCGGCCCGAACACCGGCATCTTCAGCTTGATCGGGTCGACCCGGCGCCGCACGGCCTCGGTGTCCTTCTTGGCCTGCCACCAGACCGAGCCGCCGATGACCAGGACGATCAGCAGCGGCAGGATCCACACCATGTTGTGCGAGGTCACGACCAGGATCTGCGTGGGCAGCGGCAGCGACTTGCCGATCCCGGCGAACATGCCCTCGAACACCGGCACCACGAACGTGACCATCGCGACCACGCCGAGGATCGCGATGATCAGCACGACCATCGGGTAGGTGGTGGCCGACTTGATCTTGTTGTGCAGGTCGGCCTCTTTGGCGTACGTCTCGGCCACCGAGGTCAGCGCGTCCCCGAGGAAGCCGCCGGTCTCACCCACCCGGACCAGGCTCACCAGCAGCGGCGGGAACACCTCGGGCTGACGGGCGAGGGCCGCCGAGAACGCGGCGCCCGATTCGACGTCGGCCTGCACCGCGACCAGCGCCGACTGCAGCCGCTTGTCCTCGGACTGCTCGACGAGGATGCCGATGGTCCGCATCAGCGGCAGTCCGGCGTTGATCAGCCCGGCCATCTGCTTGGTGAACACGGCCAGCGTCTCGGACTTGACCTTGCGGCGGAATCCCGGGATCGAGATGTCCATGTTCAGCCCGGTCTTCGAGACCGCGGCCACGTCCAGCGGGGTGAGCCCCTGCGCGCGCAGCTTGTTCGCGACGGCCGTCTCGCTGGCCGCCTCGAGGGTGCCCTTCACGATGCCGCCGCCCGCGGCGTCGTGCGCCCGGTAGGAGTACTCCTGGATGAGTGCCATGATCCTGCCTCACTGCCCCCGGGTGAGCTGCCAGCTGTCGGCGTTGCTCGACCATGCCTCGGCGTCGAAGTCGCGTGCGCGCATGCGGACCCCTTCCAGCGAGGACGGGTCGACCGCGTAGGCGGTCGCGACCTGGCGCGAGATCGTGCCCTCTTCGACCAGGCGCTTCAGGTCCTGGTCGAGGGTGTGCATGCCCAGGGCCGAGCCGGACTGCAGCGCCGAGTACAGCTTGCGCGATCTGGCCCTCGCGGATCATGTTCGCCACCGCCGGGGTGTTCACCAGCACCTCGGTCGCGATCGTGCGGCCGGTGGTCTGCGCGCGTGGCAGCAGGGTCTGGCTGATGATGCCCTGCAGGGTGTCGCCGAGCTGCGAGCGCACCTGGTCCTGCTGGTGCGACGGGAACGCGTCCACGATGCGGTTGATGCTCTTGGTGGCGCCCTGGGTGTGCAGGGTCGACAGCACCAGGTGGCCGGTCTCGGCGGCCGACAGGGCGGTCGCGATGGACTCGGGGTCGCGGAGCTCGCCGACCAGGATGACGTCGGGGTCCTGGCGGAGCACGCGGCGCAGGGCTTCGGAGAAGGATGCCGTGTCCGAGCCGATCTCGCGCTGGTGGATGAGCGCGGTGCGGCTGGAGTGCTGGAACTCGATCGGGTCCTCGACCGTGATCACGTGGGCCGGCAGGGACGAGTTGATGATGTCGACCATCGCGGTGAGGGTGGTCGACTTGCCCGAGCCGGTGGGGCCGGTGACCAGGACCAGCCCGCGCGGCTTGAGCGCGAACTCGCGGATGATCGGCGGGGCGCCCAGCGCGTCGAGCGAGAACACCGTGCTCGGGATGAGGCGCAGCGCGACCGCGACCGCCCCGAGCTGCCGGAACACGTTCACGCGGAATCGGCCGACCCCGGCGACGGAGTACGACAGGTCGACCTCGCCGGACTCCATGAACTCGGTGAACCGCTCGCGCGGCATGATGCGCGACAGTGCCGGTTCGAGCCAGTCCATCGTGAGCGCGTCGGGGAACTCGGGGATCGACACCAGGTCGCCGTCCACGCGCATCAGCGCGGGCTGGTTCTCGGTGAGGTGCACGTCGGAGGCGCGCGCCTCGGCGGCTGCCTTCAGCAGCAGGTCGACGGGGGGACGGTCTCGAACATGGGATTCCTCACTCGGCCGGGCTGATGAAGGCGAGGGCGTCGACGGTCAGCGTGTAGGTGGCGGCGGTGTCGCCCGATGCCGCCGTCCCGGTCAGCGCCGAGTGCGTGACGGCGATCAGCCGCGGCCCCTTGCGCAAGCTCGTCCAGGAACCTCGCCGCCGCATCCGGAGACGGCACGGTGACGGTGATCGTGAACGGCGCCTGGCTTGCGCGGGTCGGCGGCGGGTGCCGGCGCCGGGGTCGCCGCGCCGCCGGCGGCTGCGGCATCCGTCGTCGCCGCATCGGTGGCGGAAGAGCCGGATGCTGCCGCGTCGGTGGAGCTGGTGGCGGCGGGCGCCGGGGTCGGCGCGGCGGCCTTGCCGTCCTCGCCCACGGTGGTGCGCGGCGCGAACGACTCGGTGTCGGCGGCCGTCATCTGCGTGATGGTCGACTTCGTGGCCGCGGCGGCCGTGATCGCGATCTCGAAGGCATCGTCCAGTCGGCCCTGCGCGGTGATCTGCCGGCGCAACTGGGCGACCTCCTGCTGGGTCTGCGGCAGGTTCTTCTTGGCCGCCTGCAGCGCCTGCACCTGGATGTCGTAGCCCTGGTTGGTCTGGGTCACCTGGGCGGTCTGGCCGTCGGTGGTGACGGACTGCGAATACAGCGGCAGGGCGACCGCGACGACCCCGATGACGACGACCGCGAGGACGACGAGCAGACCGAGGAGGTTGATGAGCTGCTTGGGAGCGACATCACTTCTCCTTCTTCGCGTACAGGCCGGTGTAGGCGGTCTGGTCGAGCGTGGCCGACAGCTGGTAGGTGTATGTCGGCTTCTCACCGTCGGCGGTGGCCGCGGTGAGGTCGACGGCGTCGGCGTCGATGACGCCCTCGGCGCTGCGGATCCCGCGCACCGTCGCGACGATGTCTATCGGCGTGGTGCTGGTGACGGTAAGGGTCGCGGTGACCCCGGCCTGGGTGTCGGGGGCGTCGCCGTCGGCCGGCAGCGCGCCGGTCGTCATGTCCCACCCGGTGACCTGCGCGTTGCCGGGGACGAGGTGCTCGAGCTTGTCGAAGACCGGCGCCCATGCGACATCCGTCCCCATCGCCTGGGTGCGGTACGTCTCGAGGTCCTTCTGCAGGGCGCGGGTCTTGCTCACGTCCGAGAGGCCGGAGAGCTGTCCGAGCAGATCGGTGGTCCGGGCGTTCTCGGTCGCCAGCCGCTGATCGGCGAGGACGTTCAGCGCATAGGTGCCGGCCGAGGCGGCTGCGACCAGGACGACGGCCAGGACGACGCCGCCGAGCCAGCGGCGGGCCAGCCCCGAGCGGTCGCGGCGCTCGATCTCGCTGCGCGGCAGCAGATTGACGCGCGGGACCGGATTGAAGCCGGGCAGGGCGGCGGCACGTGAGAAGGCCATCAGCGCCCTCCGTCCAGGGCGATGCCGGCGGTGCCGACGAGGTTGAGGGCGAGGTCGGCCGAGCCCAGCTCGATCGAGCGCGAGTGGACCACCTCTTCGGCGGTGACCGGCGCCAGTCGCGCATCGATCGCCGAGGCGAGGGCGTCCACGACTCCGGGCACCGCGACGCCGGCGCCGCACAGGCGCACGGTGTCGACGCGCGCCCCGCCGGGGCGGTTCGCGTGGAACTCGAGGGTGTTGCGGATGCGGGCGGCGAGGTCGGTGATCGCGGCGCCCGAGGCGGATGCGGCGCGCAGGGCGGCCCGGCCCGCGCAGCGGGGTCTGCTCCGGCGGCACCGTCTCGAGGATGGCGTCGGCCTCGGCGACCGCCTGCATGCGGGCCGCGACGGCGGCCGTCTCGAGGTCGGCGGGGATGATGCGCACGAACTGCGGGGCGCCGTCGACGGTGACCACGACGTAGCTGGTGTGGTCGCCGATGTGCACGACGGCCAGGCACTCCCCCGGTTCGGCGAGGACCTTCGCGGCGCGGGCGAGTCCGAACGGCACCAGGTCGACGGCATCCACGTGCAGCTTGGCCTTGGCGAGCGTGGTGATGAGGTCTTCGATCGTCTCTGAGACCGCGGCGACCAGCAGGCCGTGCAGCATCCCGTCTGCCTGCGCCATCGGGTAGAAGTCGAGCACGGCCTGGTTGACCGGCACCGGCAGCAGCTCCTGCACCTGGAACGGCAGCGCCTGCTCGAGCAGCTGGGGGCTCATCGCCTGGGTGGAGTGCTCGCGCACGATGATGCGGCGGCTGCCGACGCCGAGGGTGACGTTGTGCGCACTGATGCCGGCGCGGCTCCACAGCTGCCGGAGCGCGAGGGCCACGGCATCCTGGTCGAGGACCTCGGAGTCCTTCGCGGCGTCGGGCGGCAGCGGGATCTCTCCCGCCGCGACGATGCGCGGGTTGCCGCCGCGGGTCAGCTCGACCGCGCGGACGCTCTCTTCGGTGATCTCGACGCCGACGATCGTCTTCGCCATCTCACACGTCCCTTCCGGCGCTGTGGCGCCTCACGTCATCCATGCAGCAGTCCCAGATACCAGGCGCCGAGGGCGGGGCCGGCGAAGATGCCGACCCAGGCGCCGGCGAGCATCCACGGCCCGAACGGGATCGCGGTGCGCCGCGAGGCGCGTCGGCTGACCAGCAGGGCGATGCCGAAGATGCCGCCGAGCAGGAACGCGGCGAATGCGCCGACGATCAGGCTCGCCCAGCCGAGCCAGCCGAGGTAGAGGCCGAGCACGCCGGCAAGCTTGACATCGCCGCCGCCCATGCCGCCGGGGCGGATGAATCGGAGCAGCGCATAGAAGAGGTACATCACGACCATGCCGACGCCCGCGCGGATGAGCGCGTCCCAGTCGGCGGTGAACAGGGATGCCGCGCCCAGCAGCACGATCGCGACGATATAGCTGGGCAGCACGATGCTGTTCGGCAGCCGGTGCACGTCCAGGTCGATCAGCGTGAGCGCGATGCTGATCGCGGCGAGGTAGAGGAAGGCGACGAGCACCAGCCACACCGCCGGCTCAGCGAGCGAGATCCCTGAGCGAGCGAAGCGAGACGAAGGGCCGAGACCTCCCAGCATCCACCACGCCACCGCGACGAAGGCGATGCCGGTGGCCAGTTCGATCGCCGGGTACTGGGCTGAGATCCGCTGTCCGCAGTCGGAGCATTTGCCGCGCAAGCGCGAACCACGAGACGACGGGGATGTTCTGCCAGGGCTTGACCGTGGCGTCGCAGTTGGGGCAGCGGCTCTCGCGCGTGAGCGGGATGCCGGCGGGGACGCGGTATGCGACCACGTTCAAGAACGACCCGATCACGAGGCCGAACAGGCCGGCGAAGACCAGGGTGAAGGCGAGGACGGGGGTGGTCATGGGATGTCCCGCTGGGAGATGAGGCCACCGAGCACGGTCATCGTGGCGCCGGATCCCGAGCCGCCAGGGCCCGTGCCCCATTGCCCGGGAAGCGCCATCTTCGACGTGTAGATCGTGATGTCGCCGCCGTCGTTCAGGCTGCCGCTGTACATCGCTCCGGTCCACGTGCCGCCGTTGCCGACGGTGATGTCGCACGGCGTGTACATCATCGTGTTCACCGTCACCGAGATGGAGGCGTCCGTGACGATCTTGTAGTCGGGCGTGTTCTTCTTGCCCGTGGCCGCACAGGTCGGAGTGTTGTCGGCCGTCGTGTCCGGGACGATGAACCAGGACTGCGGGTCCGTACCCGGCTTCGGCGAGAGATTGAGCGTGCCCAGCGTGTAGTGGTTCGCGATGAAGACGAGGTTGACGCCGAGCGTGGCCGTCGAGTTCGCGCCCTGCGCGGTGTCCATCCCGCCGCTGCAGGCGCGGGCGTCGACGACCGTGTTCTTCGTCAGGCCCGTCACATACGAGGTCCAGAACGTGTTGAACTTGCCCGTCCAGTTGGTGCAGTTGTACGGAGTAGACGTACTCGTCAGCGTGACGATGTCATACCCCGGCCAATCGGCGCTGAGCGTCGAAGCCGGGTAGTCGAACCACGGCTCGAGGCTCGGCTGGCCCAGTGTCGTCGACCAGAGGATGCCGCCCTTGACGTGGGTGTTCTCGGATGCCGGCGACTTCAGGTTGTTGCCCCAGCCGGCCGTCACCGTCGCCGTGGAGGGCACCGTGAGCGACCCGGTGATCCCGGGCGAACCTGCGACCAGCACGTTTCCGACCACCGCCGCTCCCCCCTGAACCACGTCGCTGTTGTTGAGGTAGAGCGCGTATCCGCTCGCCGGGTTCAGCCCGCCGGCGTACACGCTGCCCTGAATGGTGCATCCTGACTGACCCTGGATCGACCCCTTCGTGATGATGTTGCCCGGCACGATCGTCTTGCACTCGAACAGCCCACCGCCGGGGAACAGGATCGTGGCGAGATCCCCGCCGGTCTGTGCCATGACGTGATTGGTGAAGTACACCGAGTCCGAGCCGGAGTTGAAGAAGACGAGTTCCGCCTCGCCCGACATCGCCGGCGAGATCGTGTAGTCGTAGACCGCCTGCAGGGTGGTCGTACGACCATCGGCACCCGTACCGATCGAGCGGAAGGTCACCTTCCCACCTTCGCAGGTGCTCGTGACGGAGTAAACGGGGACGGTGCCGGAGAGGTGCACATCGCAGACGGCGCCCGTGCGGTGCGCGCCGGTGATGGCCGCGGCCATGCCGGCGTCGGCGGCAGCGCGGGACTGAACCGTCCCACGACTGTGCACGAGACCGCTCGTCGTGTTCGTCACGATGGCGGCAAGAGCGAGGCCGCCGATGCTCAGCACCATCATGATGATGAGCACGACGACGAGCGTCGAGCCGCTCTCATCGTGTATGCGTCGCATGGCACGCTCTCTCACCAGCACGAGCTCACCGCGCCGTCGGTCTTGGCCTGTGCGATCACTGATCCGGTGATCGGCAGGGTCACCGTCCCCGCCGTCACGGTGAATCGATAGTCCAGTTGCGTGCCGGTGAGCGTGAAGGGCACTCCCCCGCCCTCCACGCTCACCGACGCGTTGTCCCCTTGAGCATCCGCTGGACCGATCAGCGGAGTCCATGTTGTGTCGACCGTCCCGGGCGCGGCGGTGCCGTGCTTGTAGACGATCGCCTTTTGGTCGGTGAGAGCCCAGGCTCGGCACTCCCACCCCGTTGTTCCGGTCGCGACCCGTGCCACCAGCATCCCGCCGTCCACGTGGACGGCGTCCGCGTTGCGGATGGATGCCTGCAGCATGTCGGTCACGACCTGAGCCTTTCCTGTCGCCACATCCCGATCACGGGTGTTCGTCTGCGACGTGATCCCCGAGATGAACAGTGAAGCGAGAATCCCTGCGAACAGGGCCCCGACGGCGATGTAGATGATGAGTTCGACGAGTGTGATGCCCGCGTCCCAGCCGCGCGGCGCCGTCTTCGAGCTGGTCATGTCGCGTTCACCACGATCAGCGTGGGCAGCGACACGAGCGTGTGACCGCCCTTGTCCGTCACCGCCACCGTCATCGCCACCGTTCCCGGCAGCGTGCTCGGGCACCCGGACGTGGTCACCTTCGCCGACAGGCCACTCCCGGTCGGTCCGGGAATGCCCGAGATCAGCGGCTGAGACGATGCGAGCGTGATGCCCGTGGCATCCGCCCCCGTCTTCAACTTCACGATGCTCTGCGCGAGCGCCGTGCAGGTGGACGTCGTCGAGTCGTTGGGATACAAGGTGCGGATGGCCGAGACCTGCGCGTTCGCGAGGCTCGTCGCCGCCACCAGCGACTTGTTCGTGGAACTTGTCCGGGTCACTCCCACCAGCAGAGGGAGCAGGGCGAGTGCGATGACCGCAAGCAGGAACATCGCGATGATCAGTTCGACCATGCTGAAGCCGTCGGCCGTGCCGCGACGATGTTCGTGTTGACGCATTGCGCTCACCCCCTCCCCACAAGGCAGTGCTGGCTTATCCCGGGGTCGGCGTTCGGGTCGCCGGCCCCGGGAAGTGGTGGGCTGCTGCAGGCCGGGGCCCGAAGCGATTGCCTTCGTACCCGCCGCCAGGTGATCGGCATCCACGCCACCACCGGAAGTGATCTTGACGCAAACGGTGTCGACCTTGCCAGTCGTACCCGACACAGCGAATACGAGCGCCGGGCTGAAGTTCTTGTTCAGGCCGGACAGATCGGCCGCCGTTCCGGCGGTTCCTGAAGTCGGGTCCAGCGTCGGGTCTTGCGCCATGCCGGACGTCAACTGAGTCGCAGCATTGGCCGCGGCGGTCGCGGCAGCGTTATTGCGGGCATCCTGCTGGACGTTCAGGAAGATCGGGATGGCGATCGCGGCGAGGATGCCGAGGATCACGACGACGATGATGAGCTCGATGAGCGAGAAGCCGGCTTCGCCGTCTTCCTTGCGGGCCTTGTCGGCCTCGATCATGTTGTGGATGGTGCGCATGGAATGCTCCTGATTGGTGTAGGTCGATGCCGACCACGGGCGCGCCAAAGCGAACGCAACCGCAGCCAGAAATGGCATCCAGAGCTGCTCCCCATGACCAGCCCTCTGACGCTGAACATTAGAGCGTTCTCATGTTAACCGTCAAACGATTCCATGGTAACGATTCCGTAACGGCAAATAAACACCCGTTCAAGTGCTACTTCCGGGGTCCGAAGAAATCCGCCCAGGCAAGGAGATCTCTCCTCACGTGAGCGGTTTCTCATCTTCGAGTCCGGGCGCCAGCATCCCGTGCGGTCGTGACACAGTGAAGGCATGCGTGCACAAGAACTCGACCGCGTCGTCGACGCCTCCGTCACCGCCGGAGCCCCGCTCGTCATCGCCGGCCTGACCGATCCGGATGCCACCACCTACCTGCACGCGGCCGGCGCCGATGCCGCCGCCGATACGGTGATCGCGCTGTATTCGGCGACCAAGGCGTTCACCGCCACGGCCGCGCTGCAGTGCGTCGAAGACGGGCTCATCGACCTCGACGCCCCCGCCCGCGAGTACGTCCCCGAGATCGCCGAGCTGCAGGTGCTCACCGAGCTCGACGATGACGGCGCGGTCCGCACGCGGCCCCCGGTGCGCGACATCACATCGCGGATGCTGCTGCTGCACACCTCCGGCCTTGCGTACGACATGTTCGACAAGCGGTATGCGATCCTCGCGCGCGAGCGGATGCGGCATCCGTCTGCCACTCCGCTTGCGGGATTCGCTCCACACGCCGCTGCTTCATGACCCGGGCGAGCGGTGGACGTACGGCACATCGATGGACTGGATCGGCCTGATCGTCGCGGCTGTGCGCGGAAAACGGCTGGAGGATGTCTTCGCCGAGCGGATCTATGCTCCCTGCGGCATGACCTCGACCTCGTTCGACGTGACGCCCGCCATGCGCACCCGATTGGCGACCGTCCACCGTCGACAGCGCGACGGGTCGATCGTGCCGACGAAGGTGTCGCCGCCGGACACGCCTGAGCTCGATATGGGCGGCCAGGGGCTGTTCTCGACCGTTCCCGACCTGCTGGCGCTTGCGCGTGTGGCTCGGCGACGGCTCGGCACCGGGCGGGCAGGTGCTCCGGCCCGAGACCATCCGGTGGGCTGTGCAGGGAGCGCCCGGGATTCACCCCACTCCCCTGCCCTCGGCGATTCCGGCGCTGACGCGCGAGGCCGACTTCTTTCCGGGCAGCGCAGAGTCGTGGGCGTACTCGTTCCTGCGCAACGACGACGATGTGCTCGGCGGGCGCCGGGCCGGCTCGCTCACGTGGGCCGGCCTGCCCAACGTCTTCTACTGGATCGACCGCGCCTCGGGCGTGGCGGCAGTCTGGGCCGCTCAGCGCTTGCCGTTCTTCGATCCGGTGGCGGAGGAGGGCGTCGCGGCGTTCGAGCGTGCCGTGTATGCGTAGGTGGTGCCGTCAGCGCGTGCACGCAGCGGGTGTCAGAGAGCGAGTGAGAGACGAAGCCCGGCCGCGATTTCATCACGGTATGCCGGAGGCAGCACCGCAACCGTCTCGACGATGCGGGTGACATCGACTGTCGCCAGCTGGGTGACCACGGCGACCGAATCGCGGCGCAACCGGGTCACGGCCGATGGCAGCAGGACGTTTCCCGGATACTCAGCCAGATCGAGGTTCGATGTGAGCGCAACCAGCATGGTCGTAGCCAGCCGCGATGCGTTGAACCGATCGTCCTGGATGATCACGGCCGGACGCCGCTTGGCAGATCCGCTGTCGATGGCGGCTCCCAGATCGACGATGACGACCTCACCGCGCCTCACCACGCGTCGTCGTCCAGCACGCCGAACACAGCGGCGGCATCGGCGGCCCACGCCCGCCGTTCTTCGGTGGCACGTGCCCCAGATCGGGCGATGGCCGCATCCAGTCGCGCCGTGACGTCGTCGCCGTCAAGCTCGGCGAGATACCGCTGTGCGGCGGTCGCGAAGAACGCCGAGCGGCTCACTCCGAGACGCTCGACTTGTTGCTCCACCCGACGGAACACGTCGTCAGGGAGCGAGATCGCAGTCTTCACGATCCAAGTATAACCCGGTATGACTCAGTCTCGGAGGGCCCTGGCGTTCGAGCGTGCCGTGTACCACGAGTGACGTAGCTGCGTTCGGACTACATCGCTTCCTCCCCAGGCGGGGCCTGAAATCGGTTCTCCACAGATTTGCGCATTTCCTTGATCCTGTCTCGTAGCTCTGTACCATTGAAGTATGGAGAACGGGCTCAGCGGACTCGCCACCGACCTCGCCGCGCTGCAGGCGGCGTGGGCGGGCAACCGCGCGGTCCCGGCATCCGAGCTCACCCGCCCCCAGCTGGTCGAGGTGCTCGATCGCCTCGGCGACATGTCGCGCCGGCTCGACAGCGTCCGGGCCGAGGTCGCGACCGAAATCGATCGTGAGTCGAGGCCCGAACTCGGCGCCGATTCCCTCGCCAAGCAGCAGGGTATCGAAGCCCCGCCGCGATGATCGCCGCCACCACGGGAATCGGCACCGGCGACGCCAACCGGCTCGTGACCGTGGGCAAGGCCATCGCCCCGCGACAGACACTCACCGGCGAACCGCTCCCCGCCCGGCATCCGCATGTCGCCGCCGGCGTGAAGGCCGGTCGACTCGGGCAGCAGGCCGCCTCGATGATCATCGGGATGCTGGAGCGCGTGGCGGTGCGATCGTCAGCGGAGGAGCGCGAGGTCGCCGAACGCACCCTGGTGGAGCGGGCGCCCGGGCTCTCGCTCGATCAGCTTGCGCAAGCTCGTCGTCCATGCCGAGGCCTGGCTCGACCAGGACGGCGCCGCGCCCTCTGAGCGTGAGAAGCACGGCGAACGCTTCCTGCGGATGTACGAACGTGACGGCTTCCTGTACTTCGACGGCAAGGTCGAGATCGTCTCCGGCGCACCCCTGAAGACGGCGGTCGAAGAACTCGTCTCGGCGGCGTTCCGTGCGACCAAGCAGGACGTGGTCCAGGGCGACGACGATGCGATCCGCCCCACGGTGGCGCAGCTGCAGGCGGATGCCCTCCTCCTCCTCGCCGAGCACGCACTCGGATGCGAGCACGACGACCTGCCGCTGAACGGAGCGACGGTGGTCGTCCGGATGACGCTCCAGACGCTCACCGACGGCCTGGGGCTGGCGCAGATCGACGGGGTCGACAAGCCCATCTCTCCCAAGGCGGCCCGGCATCTCGCGGCGACGTCGGGAATCATCCCGGTCGTCCTCGACGGAGCCTCCGAGGTCATGGACTGGGGTCGCGAGAAGCGCCTCTTCACCAAGGCGCAGCGTCTGGCTCTCGCCGAGCGGGACGGCGGTTGCGCGATGTGCAACCTCCCAGTGCACATGACCAAGGCGCATCACCTGAACTGGTGGCTGCGAGATCGCGGCAGAACCAACATCGACGAGGGCGTGCTGCTCTGCGAGTCGTGTCATCATCGGATCCACGACAACGGCTGGGAGATCGAGATCGAAGGCCGCGGCGTGACCGCGCGGGTCTGGTTCATCCCACCGCCGACGGTCGACTCGTCACGCACTCGGCGTCTGGGCGGCAGAGCCCGGTTCGACTACGCCGCCTGATGCCGGGGGTGGGGTGTGCCTGCGCCGCGCCGCCGTCTCCGCGCCGTCTCAGCGCCGTCTCCGTGACTCAGCGTGACCGCCGCGCCGCCGCCCTCTCAGCACCGCGTCATCGCCGTCTCAGCGCCTGCCTCGCACGCAGCGCCGCCTCACCACTGCGGGTGGATCTGCTCCCGCAGGCGCCGGTCGTACACGTCGTGCACGACGGCGTCGAACGCCGACAGGTCCAGCGCCGAGCCCGGCTCGAGCAGAGCGGCCGCGTCAGCATTCGCCGTGGCCTGGGCCACGCTGCGCGCACCGGGGATCACGGCCGTGATGCCGGGACGCGACGCGATCCACGCCAGCGACGCCGCCGGCAGACTCACGCCCTCCGGAAGAGCGGCCGCGAGCTCATCTGCGGCGACCAGCCCGGTCTCGTACTCGACCCCCGAGAACGTCTCGCCGCGGTCGAACGCCTCACCGTGCCGGTTGAAGCTGCGGTGGTCGTTCTCCGCGAAGCTCGTCGTGGCCGTGTACCTGCCGCTGAGCAGCCCCGACGCCAGCGGCACTCGCGCGAAGATCGCCACGCCGGCAGCGGCGGCGGCCGGCAGCACCTCGTCGAGCGGCTTCAGCCGAAACGGGTTGACGATGATCTGCACGTTCGTCACGCCGTGCGCGATCGCGGTCAGCGCCTGCGCACACGTCTCGACAGAGACGCCATAGGCGGCGATGGCGCCGTCGGCGACCAGGGACTCCAGAGCGTCGTAGGTCGCGGCATCCTCGATCACCTGGGTGGGCGGGCAGTGCAGGCTGCACCAGATCCAGCGTGTCGACGCCCAGGTTGCGCCGGCTGCGATCGGTCCACGCGCGGAAGTTCTCGGCCGAGTAGTTCTCCGGCCGCTGATCGAGGCGGCGGCCCATCTTGGTCGCCACCGTGACGCCGTGACCCCGCCGCGCCGCGAGGAAGCGCCCGATCAGCGCCTCGGACCGCCCATCACCGTAGACGTCGGCCGTGTCGAACAGGGTGACGCCATGATCGGCGGATGCCGCGAGCACGGCGAGCGCGTCATCCTCACTGACATCTCCCCAGTCCGCGCCCAGCTGCCAGGTGCCCAGTCCGATCGCCGAGACGTCACGCCCGGTGCGGGCCAGGGAGTTGTATCGCATGGATCCAGCCTGGCACAGCCGATCGAAGTGCCGCACATCGCCGGCCGGCGTCAGTTCGTGCGGTTGAGCTGTCGCTGTTGCGCATGATGAGGCGGGATCGTGTGCAGCGGCGACAGATGAACCGGGGGTCCGGGCGCTTCGTCTCGTCGCTGCGCTCCTCGCTCAGCGAGCTGTCATCTCCCGGGCGCTTCGTCTCGTCGCTGCGCTCCTCGCTCAGCGAGCTGGCGGGTGCTGCGCTCCTCGCTCAGCGAGCTGGCGGGTGCTGCGCTCCTCGCTCAGCGAGCTGGGGTGCGGGCAGCTGTGGACAGTCTGCGCTGTGAAGGAACCAGTTCCCGATATGCTCTGGCCGTGCGACTTGGCGCAGATGAGACCTTCTACGTCCTGGGGCTTCCCTGGTGGCCATTCGACGGCGCCGTGACCGCCGCTCTGATCGCCGGGCTGTTCGGCCTGATCGCCGGCTGGTGGGGGTATCGCAGGCTGAAAGCCTCAGAGAACCAACAGGTCGCGACACAGCGGCAGGTCCAGGGGGAAGCGCAGGACTTCCAGCAGAAGCTGCACGACGAGGTCATCGATGCGACGACGCGCAAGCTCTGAGCGCGAGCAGATGTTCGTCGATCTGCGCAGAGCGGAAGATGCATTGTCCCGCGAAGACCCCACTGGATGGGTGTTCGCCGGAGTCATCTGCCGCGATATCACGAAGCACCCTTATGCGTCCCCTCGCGAGAAGCGGCGCGCCAATGCCGCCCTCACGGAAGTCCTGAAGCGACACTCGGTATAATGCAAGGCTCGGTGACACAGTGACACTGCTGCGGAGGTCCTGATGGCGATCAGCAAGCATGACGCGCTCGCGTTCATCGCCGCCGTGCAGGCAGAGCTTGCAGATGATCTCGGTGAGCCCACGTTCCGTTGGGATGACGAGCCCACTCCCGCCGTGACGGATCCAGCGCCCGATGCCGAGGCGCTGCGCACCGAACTCGAGGCGGCCCGGCAGAGTGTGCAGGCTTCCGAGACCGCAGTCACGGAGGCCGAGGAACGCGCGGATCGCGCCGAAGAGCGGCTCCACGCCGCCAGGAAGGTGGCACGCGCCGAACGTGAGAAGGCCGGCTTCACCTCGAGGGCCTTCGGAGCGGCGCGTCGGGGTGCACGGACCGGCATCGTCCGTCTGCAGGTCGACGGCAAGACACAGATCGTCCGGCCCGGGGCGACTGTCGTGGTCAAGGGCGTGCCCGAAGAGGATGTCGTCATCGTGCCGCCCCCCGTGACGCGCCACGCGCAGGGCTGATCAAGGCGACGCGGTCAGCGGTAGTCGCGATCGAGGTGCTGACCCGCGGCATCCCCCGCCACGACCCGCGCAGCCTCGCGCGCACGCAGATCCACTCGGCGGATCTTGCCCGAGATCGTCTTGGGCAGATCGTCGACGAACTCGATGATCCGCACCCGCTGATGCGCCGAGAGCCGCTCACGCGCGTGGGCGAAGATCGCCGAGCTGCGGCATCCGGGTCCGCCGCCGCCCCGGCCGTCAGACAGATGTAGGCCTTCGGCACCGCGAGCCGCAAGCTCGTCCGGACTCGGCACGATCGCCGCCTCGATGACAAGATCGTGCTCGAGCAGCACCGACTCGAGCTCGAACGGCGAGATCTTGTAGTCCGACGCCTTGAACACGTCGTCGGCCCGACCCACATAGGTGAGATACCCGTCGGCGTCGCGCGACGCGATGTCGCCGGTGTGGTGGAACCCGCCGGCACGCGTGGATGCCGTCGCCTCCTCATCCTCGTAGTACCCGGCCATCAGGCCCAGCACCGGCCGCGACAGATCCAGGCACACTTCGCCCTCGTCCGCCGCGATCTGACCGGTCACGGGATCCACCAGCACCACCGGGTAGCCGGGAAGCGGCCGCCCCATCGACCCGTCTGTGACCGGCTGTCCGGGCGAGTTGCCGACGCAGCAGGTCATCTCGGTCTGGCCGTATCCGTCCCGGATCGTGGAGCCCCAGGCATCCCGCACCCGATGGATCACCTCGGGATTCAGCGGCTCGCCCGCGCCCACCAGCTCGCGCGGCGGGTGCGTGAGCTGGCCGAGGTCGGCCTGGATCAGCATCCGCCACACCGTCGGCGGCGCACACAGCGTGGAGACGTGGTGCGTCTCCATCACCTGCATGAGCACCCCCGCGTCGAAGCGGTCGTAGTTGAACACGAACACCGTCGCCTGTGCCAGGAACGGCGAGTAGAAGCTGCTCCACGCATGCTTGGCCCAGCCCGGAGACGAGATGTTCAGATGGACGTCGCCGGGCCGCACGCCCAGCCACCACATCGTCGACAGGTGTCCGATCGGGTACGACACCTGCGTGTGCGCGACCAGCTTGGGGCGGTTCGTGGTGCCCGAGGTGAAGTACAGCAGCCCGGTGTCGGCCGCCGGCGTCGGCGCGTCCGGCTCGAAGTCCGTCGCGGCGTCGGCCGCGGCATCCCACCCCGTCCAGCTCTCGGGCAGATCGTCGCCGATGCCGATGCGGGCGACGGATGCCGGGACCTCCGACAGCCGGTCGGCCAGCGCGGTCAGCGTCACGATCGCGTCGACCGCGCCCTTCGAGACCCGATACGCCACGTCGGCGGCCGACAACAGCGTCGAGGTCGGGATCGAGACGGCGCCGATCTTGGCGATGCCCAGCATCACCTCCCATAGCTCGATCGTGTTGTTCAGCATCACGATGACGTGCGAGCCGCGCTGCACGCCGAGGGTGCGCAGCCAATTGGCCACCTGGTCGCTGCGTGCCGACAGCGCGCCGTACGACCACGACTGCGCCGACAGGTCGGCCTCGACGATCGTGACCGCGGCCCGGTCGGGATGCTCGCCGGCGACCACGTCGAACCACTCGAGCGCGAAGTTGAACTCGGACAGCTCGGGCCAGGCGAACCCGCTCACCGCCCCGTCGTAGTCAGTGGCGTGCGCGAAAAGGAAGTCCCTCGCCTCGCGGACGGACTCCGTGCCCGCCGTGGCCGCTCGTCCCTGCGCTGGCATGTGCACTCCCTTGCTCGTCCGACGAACGGAAGCCTACTCAGATGAACCGTGCCGCACCGGGTCCGAACGCGATAGTGTTTTTACACACGAATTCGTATGGAAATTACGCAGACGATGGGAGCGACATGAGCCTCGCGGTACGCAATGCGACGACGACATGGGACGGCAGCCTGGCCGCCGGGACCGGCACGTTCGGGAACACCAGCAGCGGCGCCCTCGACGGCCAGCAGGTCACCTGGGCATCACGGACCGAGGCGCCGGGCGGCAAGTCCAGCCCCGAAGAGCTGCTGGCCGCCGCGCACTCCTCCTGCTTCTCGATGGCACTGGCGCTCACGCTGGGCGAGCACAAGACTCCCCCGCAGCGACTCGTCGTCTCCAGCGAGGTCACCCTCGACCCGGTCGACGGCGTGCCCACCATCACCACCTCGAAGATCACCGTGCGCGGACAGGTGCCGGGCGTGGATGCCGCGACCTTCGCATCGATCGTCGACGAGGCCGCGGCGCTCTGCCCGGTCTCGCGCCTGTTCGCGGGCGCGACGATCACCGTGGATGCGCAGCTCGAGGACTGATGTCCGACGGCACGCAGCTCGCCGATGCGCTGACCGGCGAGCACCACGCCATCGACGCCGGCATCGAGGCCTCCCTCGCAGACCCCGATGCCGGCCCCGGCCCCCTGCGCGAGGCGATGACCGCCCTGCGCCGCCACATCTATCTCGAGGAGGAGTTCCTCTTCCCGCCGCTGCGGGCCGCCGGCATGATGATGCCGATCCTGGTGATGGAGCGCGAGCACGGCGAGCTGTGGCGGCAGATGGACAGCCTCGAGGACCTGCTGATGGATGCCGCGGCCGACGCGGCGCAGCAGGCATCCCGCGAGCTGCTGGCGCTGCTGGACAGCCACAACAGCAAGGAGGAGCCGATCGTCTACCCCCGGGCGGATGCCGATCTGTCGGCGGAGCAGCGGGAGCAGCTGGCCCGGTTCCTGGATGCCGGGACGATCCCCGACGGCTGGGTGTGCGCGAAGGCCTGATCAGCAGGTCCCTGAGCGAGCGCAGCGAGACGAAGGCCGGTCCCTGAGCGAGCGCAGCGAGACGAAGGGCCGGCCAGCAACCACCGCGCTTCGTCTCGTCGCTGCGCTCCTCGCTCAGCGACCTGCAGGCAGGTCCCTGAGCGAGCGCAGCGAGACGAAGGGCCGGCCAGCAGCCACCGCGCTTCGTCTCGGCGCTGCGCTCCTCGCTCAGCGACCTGCAGGCAGGTCCCTGAGCGAGCGCAGCGAGACGAAGGGCCGGTCAGCGACCTGCGCGGCTCAAGCGACAATCGCGCGCGTGCGGGACAGGAACGCGTTCACCAGCCCGGTGGCCACCACCACGGCCGCCGAGACGATCGGCAACGGCAGGGATGCCTCGGTGCCGGCGCGCGCGGCGACCTCGCCGGTCACCGCCGAGCCGATGGCCTGGCCGACGATCACGGCCGAGCCGAGGATCGTCATCACGGTGGCCGAGCGGCCCACCGGGCTTGCGCTCGGCGCCGAAGCTGTACTGGGTGACCAGAGTCGGCCCGATCCCGATCCCGATCACGGCGAGCGCGGCGATCATCGTCCCGACGCCGGTCACGAACGGCAGCGCGAGCGTGCCCGCCAGGATCACGGCGCCGAAGACGAGCCAGCGCGCGGACCGACGGAACGACTCGGGGAACACCGCGACCGCCAGCGCGAGCGTCGCCGATCCGATCCCCATCACGCCGTACAGCAGCCCGGCCTGCTCGGGCGCGCCGCGATCGTCCATGAACGCGGTGAGTGAGGTGAGCATCGAGCCGAAGAACAGCCCGACCCCGAGGATGCCGACCACCACCACGAGCAGCGTGGGCCGGAACAGCTCCGACACCGGGCCGACGGCGGCGCCGTGCGAGCGGGTCTGCGGCGGCGGCGAGGTGGGATGCAGGGCGAACGCTCCGACGAACACGACCGTCAGCACGGCGGCCCCGACCAGCGGCGCCCACGGTGCGATCAGCGAGGCGAGCACGCCGACGATGAACGGCCCGATGACGAACACCGTCTCGTCGGCCGCCGATTCGTAGGCCATCGTCGCGTTGAAGACGCGGTCGCGGCGGTCCGGGGCGATGCGGGCGCCGATGATCGTCACCAGTCGCGAGCGCGACAGCGGCGCCACCTGGGGTGCGGTCGCCCCGATAAGGAACGCGCAGACGAGCATGGCCGCATCGGGCAGGGTGCTGTAGGCGATCCAGGCGAACAGCGCCAGCACGATGCCGTTCGCGGTGCCGACCAGCAGCGAGCACCGCCCGCTGCCCGAAGCGATCGGCCGCCGCGCCCAGCAGCGGACCGAAGCAGGCGGTGCCCAGGCCCACGGCGGCCGAGGTGAGTCCGCCCAGCGACAGCGATCCGCGCGCCGAGACGACCAGCGTGAGCACGCCGACCACCATCATCGCGAACGGCAGCCGCGCGATGAACGCGACGACGAAGTAGGGCAGGCCGGTCTGGCGCAGGAGGGTGGTCCCCACCGGCGGCGCGGAGGCGTCGGTCATGGGTGGGGGGTGCGCTCCTCGACCTCGGTGCGGCCGGACAGATGCGCGACGCACACGTCGGGGCGCTCGTGCCGGACCAGGCGCTCCACCTCGGTCGAGGCATCCCATTCCTGAAGCGCCCCCTGCATCAGTCCCAGGTGGACCGAGCACACGACCTCGGGATGCTGCTGGGCGAGCTCGAGGAACGGGCAGTGGCACACGCTCAGCTCGTCGGCGGCCTCGCCGCGGGTGGGGCAGAATCCCACCCGCTCGAGCATCAGCACCAGCCCGCTGACCGGATCGTCGGTCGGCGTCTGGGCCGCTTCACGCCGGCCCCAGCGTCGTCCGGCGGCGATCGCCGAGCCGGCGGGTTCGGGGGTGCGGGCGAGCTCGTCGACCAGGATCTCGGCCAGCATCCGATACCGGCGGGCGGCCGCACCATCCATCTTCCGCACCCGTCGGAACAGCTTGCGCGGGGCGGCCCGGCAGGCCCCGGTCGTCGACGGTGCGCTCGACCTGACCGTCGGCAAGGAGCCGCTCGAGGTGGAAGCGGACCGTGTTCGGGTGAGCGCCGAGCCGGTCGGCCAGTGCCGCGATCGTCTGCGGCTCCCCCGCTTCGTCGAGGAGGCGCAGGACGTCCTCACGTCTGCTGGCCCGGATGCCGGATGCCATGTGGGCCATTTTACGGGCCGGAGCCGCCCGGAGGGTCGTCGGCCGTCCTAGAGTCGAGCCCATGGCTCCTCTGCGTGTGTGGACCATCGGCCATTCGACCCGCTCGGTGGACGAGCTCGTCGCGCTGCTGGAGGCGAACTCAGTGCGCGGCGTCGTCGATGTGCGCACCGTCCCTCGCTCGCGGCACACGCCGCAGTTCAACGAGGACGCACTGGGTGCGTCCCTGGCCGAGCGCGGCATCGCATACGAGCATCTGGCCGCCCTGGGCGGCTTGCGGCACACGACCAAGGCATCGGTGAACACCGGCTGGCGCAACGCGAGCTTCCGCGGCTACGCCGACCACATGCAGACACCGGAGTTCTCGGCCGGCCTCGACGAACTGCTGCGCATCGCGCACGCGCGCCCGACGGCGATCATGTGCGCCGAGGCGGTGCCGTGGCGCTGCCACCGGTCCCTGATCGGCGACGCGCTGATCGTGCGGGGCGTGTCGGTGCTCGACATCATCGGGCCGGGGCCGGCGCGGGAAGAGACCCTCACCTCGTTCGCGCGCGTCGACGAAGAGTCGATCACCTATCCGGAGGAGAAGGATGCCTGAGCTGATCGCCGTGCACGGCGACATCACCCGGCAGGACGTGGACGCGATCGTCAATGCCGCGAACAACGCGATGCGCGGCGGAGGCGGCGTCGACGGCGCGATCCATCGCGCCGGCGGCCCCGACATCCTGCGCGACTGCATCGCGCGCTTCCCGCACGGGCTGGCCACCGGAGACGCCGGCTGGACCACCGCCGGGCGCCTGCCTGCCCGCTGGGTGATCCACACGGTGGGACCGAACCACACCGCCGGCGAGCGCGACCGCTCGCTGCTGGTCTCGTGCTACCGGCGCAGCCTCGAGGTCGCCGACGAGCTGGGCGCTGTGAGCGTCGCGTTCCCGCTGATCAGCGCGGGTGTCTACGGGTGGCCGAAGCAGGATGCCGTGGCCGCCGCCGTCGAGACCGTCAGTGCCACCTCGACCCGGGTGGCCGAGGTGCGTCTGGTGGGATTCGACGAGCGCACGTACCGCGACATCCGCGACGCGATCCGGGTGCTCGGCTGAGCACAGGGCTGAGCGCTACAGCCAGGCGTTGCCGTGCCGCTGCCGCAGATCGCGGTACGCGACCGCGAGTGCGACGACCACGATCACGACGATCGCGGTGAACCCGAGCATGAACGCGACGGACCAGTTGCTCACGGCCAGCACGGCGAACGCGAGCGCCGTGATCACGGCGATCCCGACCGAGGTGCCCACGCGCTGCCCGTCTGCATGACGCCGCCGAGCTGCCCGCGTACTGCAGCGGCACCTCGGCGAGCGTGAGCGCCTGGTTCGGGCTGATCACCGCCCCCTGCGCGATCCCGACGAAGACGAGGCTGCCCAGCAGCCACCACTCGCTGGCCAGCCCGCGCGCGTGCAGCCACACCACCAGGATGCTCAGCACGAGTCCGACGATCGCGCTGTAGAGGCCTCCGATCACGACCTTGCGGCCGAGCTTGGCGACGCTGCGCCCCGCCCAGAGCGCGGCGAACGCCGACAGGATCGAGCTGGGCAGCCGACCAGCCCCGATTCCAGGGCGGTGTGGCCGAGCCCCTCCTGCATGTACAGGGCGACCAGGATCCACACGCTGGTCACGCCGAGGAAGTAGAGGCTCACCAGCAGCGTGCCGTTCGCGAAGCTCGTCACCCGGAAGATGTGCAGGTCGACCATCGGCTCGCGGCCGCGATCCTTGTACCGGTTCTCCCACCAGACCCACAGCAGCAGGATGCCGATGCCGACCGGCAGCGCGAGCCAGACCAGCGGCGTGCTGCGGGTCTCCAGGAACGGCAGCATCACCGCCAGGACGGCGAGCCCGAGCAGGACGGACCCGATCGGGTCGAGGTCGCGGCCGGTGGCCGGGCGGAGCGGATCGGCGGGGAGGTTGCGGTTCAGCAGCGGCTTGGGGATCCAGATGGCGGCCAGGACCAGCGCGATGATGCCGATCGGCACGTTGACGAAGAAGATCCACCGCCACCCGGCATCCGGTCCGCCGGCCTGGATCAGCAGCCCGCCCAGCAGCGGGCCGATCGAGACCGACACCCCCACCACGCTGCCGAAGATGCCGAACGCCCGCCCGCGTTCGGCTCCGCGGAAGTACTGCTGGATCATGCCGACGGCCTGCGGACTGACCAGTCCCGACCCGATGCCCATCAGCGCCCGGGAGAGGTTGAGCGAGAGCGGGTCGGCAGCCAGGCCCGACCAGATCGAGGTGGCCGTGAAGATCGCGACGCCGATCATGAACAGCGGTCCGCGCCCGTAGATGTCGCCGGCGCGGCCGGCGATGACCAGTCCGATGCCGAACGTGAGCGCGTACCCGGACAGCACCCACTGCGAGCTCGGACTGGGTGGCGCCGATGCTGTGCTCGATGGTGGGCAGGGCGACGTTGATGCTGCTCACGCTCATCAGCGACATGAACAGCACGACGACCAGGACGCCGAGCACCCGCCAGCGACGCGGGTCGGGCGTGTACTGGTCTGGTCCCCGGGCGTCCGTCATCCGTACACAGTATCGCCGCGGGTCGCCGCGCCGACGGGCCGTCGGCGCGGTCGGGGTCGGCCGTGCTCGGGTCGATTCAGCCCGCTGCGCGCGCGGCGAGCAGCGCGCGCTCCTCGTCGTCCGTGAGTCCGGCGCCGAGCGCCTGCATGCCGCGCGCGTCCTGCCCGGCGGTCGCGGCGAGCACGTCGGCGAGCGTCTCGGCCAGGGGCCGCAGCGCGAGACCGGCGGCCCGGGCGCGGGCGTTCGATCGGTCGCCCATGCCGTAGGCGTCCCGATCGGCCAGCCACAGCGGCAGCGAGCGGGGCCCGGCCCACTCGTCCACGTCGTGCGCGCGCAGCCAGTCGGCCGAGGCGGCGGCGAGCGCGCCGGTGTGGCCGGCGACGTCGCGGGCGGTCTGCAGGTGCGCGGGGAACGGCATCGAATCGCCGACCGCGTTGAAGGTGCCGGCCGTCCGCTGGGCGGCCAGCCGCACGAGCCAGTCGGCCAGGTCGCGGACGTCGATGACGGATGTCGGCAGGTCCGGGGCATCCGGCACCAGCACCGTGCCCGGCGGGTTCGACGGATGGGCGAAGCGCCTCACCCAGTATGTGGTCCGGCCGCTGCCGTCGCCCGGCCCGCCGATCAGCCCGGGACGGACGATCGCGCTGCGTTCGGGCCCGAAGCCGGCCAGGACGGCCTGCTCGCAAGCGACCTTGGCGGGCCCGTACTGCTCCAGCACGTCCATCACGTCGGCATCCAGCGGCGCGAGGGTCTCGGAGCTCTCGTCCCCGCCGCGCTCGGCGTGCGACGCGTAGACGCTGACGGTCGACACGAACACGTAGGTGCCGGCCACCGGCTCGAGCGCCTGCACCGCCCGCCGCACCTGCCCGGGCTGCCGGGCGACGTCGATGACGGCATCCCACCTCGTCCGGGCGAGGGAGGCGAGCGCGTCGTCGCGGTCGCGGTCGGCGTGCACCAGCGCGACGCCCGGGGGGACGTCCGAGCCGCGCGCCACGCAGGTCACGTCGTGACCCGCGTCGCGGGCCGCCGCGGCGACCGTGCGGCCGAGCCAGGCGGTGCCGCCGAGGAGGAGCAGCTTCATCCCGCCAGTGTGGCAGACGGCCCGCTCACCCGGCCGGGTACGGATCCGCCCGCAGCAGAGTGTCGTCCAGCGGGCTCGACGTCGAGGGGTGGACGCCGGTTCCGCCCGACAGCGCGGCGATGGTCGACCTCGCCACGCGCGAGATCACTCAGCTTCCGCTTGCTCCCGACTGACGCGGCCCCTGCTCAGGGGCACGCGGCGGCTACTTCTGGCGCGCCTCGCGCGTCTCGCGCTTGTTCGCCTTCTCGATGGCGTCGACGAGCTGATCCTTCGACATCGAGCTGCGTCCGTCGATGTCGAGCTTCTTCGCCACGTCGTACAGGTGCTCCTTCGAGGCGTTCGCGTCGACGCCGCCGTGGGAGGTGCCGGACGAGCCGCGCCTGCTCTTCGCCTTGCTGTCGCTCGGGCCGGCGCTGTCCTTCTTCTCCCAGTGATCGCCGACCTTCTCGTACTCGTGCTTGAGCGCGGCGAAAGCGGTGCGGTGGGCGCGCTCGCCCTCGCCGTACTCGTCGACGGCGGAGTCGTGGCTCTTCGACCAGATCTCCTGGGCGTGCTTCGGCGAGCGCTTGAGCGTGTCGGGCATTTCCTTCGATGCGGGCATGAGATCTCCCTTCCGTTGCTCTCACGGTACGACGGCCGTCGCCGTCCGGTCAGGCCCTTGCGCGGGGAGCCGGAGCATGGCAGGCAGGGGGCCGCGCATGGCTCCCCCGCGACTCCCGCTATCCGGCGGCGCGACCGTCCAGCGGCGTCACCCGCAGCTGTGTCGCCAGTGCGTGCGCGGCAGGGACGTCCGCGTCGTCGGCGACGAAGACGCGCCCGATCACGAGCATCGCGTGACCCGGCGCCAAGATGCGGGTCATGTCGGCGGGGACGATTCCGGTCCACCCCGGACCGGTGATCAGGTAGTCCCCCGCACGGCTGCCGGTCGTCCGCGTTCCCACGTAGGCGAAGTTCGCGCTCGTCGACGGGTCGGTGAACTGCACGCTGAAGTAGCGATCCGCCATGTCGGGGTGTGCAGCACCTGCGGGCCGCGTGTCACATCGAGCCAGCCGGCGACGTAGAGCACGTCGTCGGTGCCGGTCGCGAGCAGGCTGCCGCCGGCGGCCGATGCGGACGAGGTGCGCGGCGCCGCATACAGCGTGTTGACCGGGATGGGACCGTCGCCCATTCCGCGCTTCAGGATGGCCCGTTTGAAGCCGCCGATGGTGATCCGCGGCCAGAAGACGATGAACACGACGGTCCCCGCCACCCAGACGACCGCGGCCGCGACGGCGAGCGGGACGATGTCGTGCCATCCGCTGGCGAGTCGGCGATACACCACCCACGCGAAGATCACGAGGATGACGATCACCACCGGGACCGCGTACTTGAGGATCAGGCGGTTCACCTCACACCGCCGTCGCGAGTTCGGCCGCGCGGACCACCGGGGCCACCCGGTAGCTGCCGTCGAGGATCTCGGACCCCGGCAGATAGACCCGGAGCATGAGCGAGAACCGCCCCGACGGCACGGCCAGCCAGTTCTGCGGCGCACCGGGCGGCGGATCGTGGCGGAGCACGATGTCGACCGCGCCGTCCGCGCCCTGCGCGAGCTCCCCCGATCGTCGATGCCGGCCGGGCCGGCGGCATCCGCCACCATGTATCCGACGGTGTCGGTCACGGTCAGCGACCAGAAGGCGCGGTGGGGCGGCAGCTGCCCCGGCGGGAAGTGCAGCAGGTAGCTCTGCGCTCCGGTGAGCGGCCGGCCCGCGGCATCCCGAGTCGCCTTCCAGTACGCGGCCTCTTCGAACACGTTGACGGCCGGCAGCGCCTTCGCGCAGGCCGCCCGCGCGAGCACGCCGTTGTCGAGCCGGCCGCAGCGGCGGATGCTGCCTCCATCCGTTGTCCGTGGTGGTCAGCCGCCTGGCCACGAGGTTCAGGATGAGGATCGCCGTCAGGAACGCGAGCGTGGCGCCGATGATGATCCCCTGCACCACACCGGACTGCGCGATCCACGCGAGGATCCCTGCCATGTCTGAACCGTAACACCGGGTGATCGCCGCGTCGCCGCCGATCGATGCGCGCTGGTCCGGACGGCCGAGCGCGGCGCTACCTCGCGGTGCCGCGTGCCGGGTCGGCGCCGGCAGCCGGGAGCACTTCGTAGGTGAGGTGCACGAATCCCTGGCCGACGCCTCGCGAGGCCAGAAGGCGCAGGGGCATCTTGCCGTGGGCTCCGCCGAACAGGCGCTCGCCCGAGCCGAGGACCACGGGGAACACGACCAGGCGCACCTCGTCGACCAGACCCTGCTCCATCAGCGTCTGCACGAGCCGACGGCTGGCGTAGACGACGATCTCACCCTCCACCACCTGCGTCTTGAGTCGGGTCACCTCTTCGACGACATCGCCCCGCAGCACCGTCGAGTTGCGCCACACCGGCTCGGTGATGGTCGACGAGACGACGTACTTGGGCAGAGAGTTGAGCCGATCCGGCCATTCGCCGCTCGCGTCGTTCCACCGCTCCCCGAAATACGCGTCCGACGTGCGGCCGAGCAGCAGCGCCGACGCCGCCTGCGCCTCGGCGAACTCCACGCCCGCCCAGGCGCCGCGGTCGGCCGCCATGTACTCCTCGAACCAGCCGCCGTGGGCGAAGCCGCGCTCGCCGGTCGGGTCCTCGACGACGCCGTCGAGCGTGACGTTCTCACTGATCACCAGTGTGGCCATGTCATTCCTCCATCGTGTTGTGTCGTGCTTCCCGGATATGGACACCGCAGCATCCGGAAACCGGGCACGTTCGGCCGCCCAGTTTCCGTCGGCGCCGGTGTCCATACAGCGCGGCGACGCTCTGCCCCTCATGGCTGACCGGGCGTGCCGGAGCAGAGAGGGCAGCGGAGGATCATGGGAGATGCGATCATGACGACTGTGGTGGAGGAGCTGATCGCGGAGGCACGCGCGGGCGACGACGATGCGTTCCGCGAGATGGTGGCGCCGCACGTGCGTGAGCTGCAGGTGCACTGCTACCGGATGCTCGGCTCGCTGCAGGACGCCGAGGATGCGCTGCAGGAGACGCTGCTGGCCGCGTGGAAGGGGCTCGGCGGATTCGACGGACGCGCCTCGCTGCGCACCTGGCTGTATCGGATCGCCACCAACCGCTGCCTCAACGTCCTGCGGTCGACGAACCGCCGCCGCGCCAAGGAGTGGGACATCCCGGGCGTCCGACCGCCGACGCCGACCCGGCATGGTGAGGCGGTCTGGCTCGAACCGTACCCCGACAGCCTCCTCGACCGCGGCGGTGCGCCGGGGCCGCTGGGTCCCGAGGCCCGCTATGAGCAGAGCGAGTCCATCTCGCTCGCGTTCGTGACGGGGCTCCAGTCCCTCCCGCCGCGTCAGCTCGCCGTGCTGATCCTGCGCGATGTGCTCGGCTTCCGGGCGAAGGATGTCGCCGGGATGCTGGATTCCACGGTCGAGTCCGTCACCAGCGCGCTGAAGCGGGCGCGCGCGACGCTGGCTCGGCGCGCCGGGAACGACGGGGACCGACGTCCTCCGCACCCGGGCTCGGCGGAGGAGAGGTCGCTGGTCACCCGATTCGTCGCGGCGTACGAGTCCGGCGACCTCGATGCGCTGGTGGCGCTTCTGACGGACGACGTGTTCATGTCCATGCCGCCGATGACGCTCGAGTACGAGGGGCGGGATCTCGTGGCGGAGTTCTGCGCGCTCCTGTTCGGCTCGGGCCGCAGGTTCGAGCTCGTCCCGACCCGCGCCAACGGCGGACAGCCCGCGTTCGGCCTGTACGTCCGCACTCCCGAGGGCACCGGGCGGAGTACCGGGCTCATCGTGCTCAGCCTGGCCGGCGAGCGGATCTCCAGGATGGTCCGCTTCGAGGCCGGCCTGCTCCCCCGGTTCGACCTGCCGGCATCGTTGCCGGCCAGGTAGCCGAGGCGCCGCCCGGGCTGGCCGAGGTCAGGACTCGGCCACCTCGCTCGCGAGCGGCAGGGTCCGGGTGCTGCGAAACCGGCGCGGACGTCCGTCCACCGGATCGACGAAGCTCAGCTCGTCGGCCAGCAGCTCGAGCGGCGTGCGGAAATCGTGCACCGGGACATCCTGCACGGTCGGGTAGAGCGGGTCGCCGAAGATCGGGATGCCGAGGCCCAGCATGTGCACGCGCAGCTGATGGGTTCGCCCGGTGTGCGGCGTCAGCCGGTACACGGCGCCGTCGGCCAGGATGCTCTCGCGCTCGACCAGGGATTCGGCGTTGGGTGCGGCATCCGGCACGACCTCGGCCTGCATCCGGCCGCGGTGCTTGACCAGATGGTTGCGCACGGTGACCGGCAGGGGCAGGTCTGGCCGGTGGGCCGCCATGGCCCGGTAGACCTTGCCGACCTCCCGTCGCTCGAACAGCGACTGATATGGCCCGCGCCAGCGCTTCTCGGTCGCCAGCAGCACGAGTCCCGAGGTCACCCGGTCGAGCCGATGCAGCGGAGAGAGCTCGGGCAGTTCCAGCTCGTCGCGCATCCGCACCACCACGCTCTGCCGCACGTGCTGGCCGCGCGGGATCGTCGACAGGAACGGCGGCTTGTCGACCACCACGATCCGCTCGTCGCGGTAGACGATCCGGATGCGACCCGGGACGACCGCTTCGTCCGGAAGATCCCGATGGAACCAGACGAACGTGTTCGACCGGTAGGGGTCGTCGCCTCTGACGGGGCTGCCGCTCTCGTACACGAAGCGCAGTTCCGCCAGGAGGGCGCTGACGTCCACGCGCGCACCGAACCGCTCGCGCAGCCACCCGCCCATCGTGGTCGGCTTGCGGCATCCTGCCCGGATCTCGGTCCCGATCCGGAGTGCGCGCCCACGCGGCATCCAACCCCAGTCGCTGCGGCAGCGGGGAACGGGGAGGCATGATCCGAGCGTACGCGGCGCGGCGACGGCCCTCGGCGGGATGTCGGAAGCTGCCAGGTGCTACGGCTGGGCCGGCACGGGCGTCTGCTGGTAGAGGGCGAGGCGCCAGCTTCCCTCACGCCGGGTGTACACGCTCGACATGAGCGCGATGAACGCGGGTTCATCCTCATCGCGATAGGCACGACCGGTGTAGACGAGGATCGCGTGATCGTCGCCGAGCGTGATGAGCCGCTCATCGGCGATTTCGTACGTCCGCCAGGGGGCGCATCGTTGAGTGAGGCGATGACGGCCTCGCGATCGAACACCTGGCCGTGGGCGAGGACCATGACGGCGTCGCTGGTCATGATGTGCCCGTAGAAGTCCGCGCCGGTGCTGGTGCAGAGGGATTCCCATCCCCGATGTTCGAGGTCGAGCAGCTCCTGGATCACTATGTGCCTCCTTCGATCGCCACGACCTTCTATGCGGTCTGAGTCGCTGCCTGCGCGGGTCGGTATCGCACGGCGACCGCGCCCGACGTGAACTCACGGCGATCCACGAGCTCGAGCTGGATGCGCTCGCGCAGACCGGCGAGCAGCGTCGGTCCGTGCCCGGCGAGGACCGGCTCGCACCACGAACTCGTACTCGTCGATCAGCCCCAGATCCGCCAGCGCCGAGGGGAGCGTCACACCGCCCACCCACAGTCCCTCACCGGGCTGCTGCTTGAGCCGCTGAACCGCCTCGCCCAGGTCGCCCTGCACCAGCTCGGCGTTCCAGTCGACCGCGCTCAGGGTGCTCGAGACGACGTACTTCTTCGTCCGGTCGATGGACTCGGCGAACGGGATCTCCCACTCGTCCATCCACTCCGGCCAGGTGCCGGTGGCCGGCCGCCGCCACGCCGACTCCATCATCTCGTAGGTCACCCGGCCGAACAGCAGGGCATCGGCTCGTTCCATCTCCGCAGCCCAGTAGCGCATCGACTCCTCGTCCGGAGGAAGCCCCGCCTCGTGATGGAGCGAGCCGTCGAGCGTGACGTTGATCGAGTATCGAAGTGGTCTCATCTGGCCGGTCTCCCTTGATCCGCGCAATGCGTTTCACCGGAAGGTATCCAGATTCGCCGAGCCGTTCAAGAGACGATCAGCGGACGAGGGGGCAAGCGGCGGGTGGGATGTCGGCGGAGCCGACCAGACTGGACCGGTCCCCAACCACAGAGAGGTCCTCATGCCCTTCGCTTCCATTCGCATCATCACCGACGACGTCGATCGACTGGTGAGCTTCTACGAGCTCGTCACCGGCACGGCGGCGATCCGGCCGGCGCCGGTGTTCGCACAGTTCTCCGGCCCGGGTGCCAATCTCGCGATCGCCGCGCCCGCGACGGTCGCCATGCTGGGCGACGCGGCGAGTCCGGCATCCAATCGATCGATCCTGGTCGAGTTCGAAGTGACCGACGTCGACGCCGAGTTCGCGCGCCTCCGCGACCAGCTCGATGACGTCGTGCTCGAGCCCGCCACGATGCCGTGGGGAAACCGATCCGCGCTCTTCCGGGATCCTGACGGCAACCTCGTCAATCTGTTCACCCCACCCGCGGGCTGAGGCGTCCGCGGTGTAAAGCCACCGCACGCCGCGGAGACGCCCGTCGGGGAACGAAGAGGAACGTGGGGGCGGCCGCTCTTGCCGACCCACCGGCCCATCTCAGGGCGTAGGATGCGGCAAGACCGATGAGGTGACCCGTCCGGCATCCGAGTCGACGGCGCTCGTGGTCCTGGGGAAGAACGGCGGATTGACATGGGGCTGTCCAACGCGAAGGTCGAGCCGGCGATTCCGGTGTCCGACATGACGAAGGCGCGCGAGTTCTACGAGGGGAAGCTCGGGTTGTCGGGCGGCCGGCCGATCGGCGACGGCGGCATCACCTACCCGGTCGGGTCTGGGCGTGAGCTTGACATCTACCCGTCTCCGGCCAATGCCGGGGCATCGGGGGGCACGATCGCCGCGTGGGAGGTCGAGGACCTTGCGAAGACCGTGGACGAACTCACCGCCGCCGGTGTCGTCTTCGAGCACTACGACGGCGAACGGCTCAAGACCGATGCTCGCGGCATCGCGACGATGGGCGAGGACCACATGGCGTGGTTCAAGGATCCGGACGGCAATTTCTTCGGCATCGCAGAGCTCTGAGACTCCGCGCGAGTCCGAGATTCTTTGGCAGTGAGAGTAGTGAGGCTCAGCGCGGCGACGGCGCGATCGTAGCGCGCCGATTCACACGACAACACAAATACCCTTTGTCGGGCATTCTCTCTTTGGTCGGGATGACAGGATTTGAACCTGCGCCCCCCTGACCCCCAGGTATCCCGTTCAAGCCAGATCGTTGATTTTCCGGGCATCTCTGCCCTTCAAACGCCGTGATTTCACGTCATGGCTTGCATGCATTGCGTGGTTCTGGTCCCGGTTTGGTCCCGGTTGGTTCGCTGTCTAGAACGAGAGTCTTGCGGGCCATGGCGCTTGCGGAATCTCATCGCAAAGGCACGGCTTGCGCCGCGTGGCTCGAACATGACTCGCCTTGAGACTCTCACCTAGGTCGACCATCGCGGCAGCCTGCGGTTGTCATCGTAGGCCGTGGTCGGACGCTTGCGCGACATCGAGCCACGGGAGAATATGCACATGAGCAGCCCTGAGCGAGCGGTACGAGATCCTCGACGTGTTCGGCGTACCCACTGGGCACGCGATCGTCGGACGTGGCCGCGATCTGACGACAGGGATCGAGTACGCGGTCAAGATGCGCCGTGGCGCGGGGAACGTCGAGCGCAGGTTCACACGTGAGGTCGAAGCGATGCGGGCAGCCTCTAGCCCGAACGTTATGCCTGTGATCGACGTCGACCCGGATGGCGAGTGGTACACGATGCCAATCGCAAGGGGTGAACTCACCCCCGCCATCAAGGGCCTCTCCCTCAGCGACCGTGAGGAGCTCGCGCTCGCTGTCGTGCGAACGGTGGCTCATGGGCTACACAGTTTCCATAGGGAGGGTCGCGTCCATCGTGATCTGAAGCCGCAGAATATCCTGTGGCTCGACGATGATAACGGTGCCCGATGGGTGGTCTCGGACTTCGGCATTGCTCGTAACGCGCCAGGATCGACGACCGCAGACCTCACTCGACAAGGCAACCTGGTCGGGACGGAGCGGTGGGCCGCTCCCGAGCAACATGCCGACGCGCACTCCGCCACCCCGCGAACCGACGTGTACAGCCTCGGTGCCATTGTGGGCTGGATCATGACCGGCGAACTCCCGACGCCCGTGTACGTACCGCTGCCGTCCGAGAGATATCGCACGGTGGTCACACGCGCTACCCGCAGGGCCCCAGGGCAGCGATATCCGACTGTCGACGACATGCTCCAAGCAATGGAACGTGAGCTCGAGGGCGTGAGCGGGCCGTTGAGCACTCAACTCGAGCGACTCCTCACTGACCCGCTCGACGTCAAGGCGTTCAACGATTTCGCTCTCGCACATCGGGGGAACGGTGCTCTGTTCCTTCCCGAACTTCGCCGTATCGAACGATCGACGGTGAACACTTGGTTCGATGCGGATCCGGAGGGGATGACGCAGTTCGCGGAGAGTATGTGTGATCTCCTGAAAGACGGTCAGGACGTAGGCGGGCTTCAACGAGAGGGACTCCGCCCTCCCTTGTTGTGGCTTCTCGACGTGCTCCGCCACCTGGTGCGCAGACGAAGGCTTGATCTTGCAGAGTCATTGGCGAACGCGCTGTTCACTGCAAGCGGAAGCCTGCGATCAATACCCGGTCGGCGACGCCATCGCGCGTTGGCTAAAGGCTCTGTCGCATGAAGCTCGGTGCAGGTCATGCTCAACGCAGTAGTTGCGTCATCCACGGAGAGCTATGTTCGTTCCATCCTCGAAAATGACTGGAACGAACCTTCGAGCACGACGCTTCGTCGCTGGATGCTCTAGATCTCTCGGAGCGCGGGTGATCAGGGGTTGCACCGAGATCTCGCCCTATTGGCGCGCTCAGGCATCAACCGGGTCGTCGACGACAATCTCGTACCCTTCAACTCGTGAGACGTACCCCCGTTTGCGCAACCTGACGAGGTACCGGATCACACGGAATGCGAGCACGCAGAAGAGCGCCACGGCATAGAGCACAGTCGCGCCAAGTATCAGGGCGGACAGCAGAAGTGGTGATGTTGCGAGGGTCTGCATCAGCGACCAGAAGCCTGCTTCCGGATCGGCCTGGCGTTGCTGCTCTATGAGCGTGAGGATGGACGGGATCGCCGGAATCGCTGCGAAAACTGCGACCGTCAACCCGAGCAGCGCGAACCTGTTCGCCGCGCGCGCGGCACGTAGGCTCGCGCGCGTACTCGCGCGTTCACCGAGCATGCTCGCGCCGTTGCGGACAACTTCTAGGATCTCGAAGGCACCCAGCGCAGTCAGGACGTGGCGAGAGATGTCGCGTGCCGTTCCTGCGCGATGATGCGCGCCACGCACTTCCTTCTCCAGTTCCAACACTCTGCGGTAAGTGCGCAATATGTCACGCTTGCCCGTCTGGAAGTCTGAGATCCGCTGTTCCAGCCTGCGCAGCCGCACGCAGACAAGCCCGATTCGTTCGTACAGCAGGGTGTGGTGGAGGTCCAGGATGCCGGCACGCCAGGCGCGCAAGTGAAGCAGCAGCACAGAGCCGCCGGTGGCGTGAATTCGCATGCCTGCGTGGATGCTCAGGTTAGGACCGGGGTCCAGTGTGATTTGATCGCTGCCGCGCGGGACCTTGCGGATCGCGAGGTGCACGACGTCCTGGGCGTGGTTGTCGACCCAGTCTGTGCAGCATGCTCCTGCCTGGACCATAATCATCGGATAGGTATAGAAGGGGCCGCCGACGAAAGCGCGGATTCCCCGCAAGATTCGACTGACAAGAACTTCCAGCCAGTCGTAGAGCGACGCGGGTTCCTCATGCTCGAAGACTCGGACCCTAACCCCTCCCTCTTGCCTGCTCTGCCCACTCTCCCCCGGCCCATTTGGCACCCCGCGACGCATACGGCTCGGGCACTCGCGACGAGTGGAACAGCGGTGATCCTGGGAAGGATGCGTCGATCGCATCTGCCGGAGCGCAACCTGGAGGTAGATGCACGCCGACGGTAATCTGCACAACACCCTCACGGTGCAGGCATCAGCCGAGGCTCAAGAGTGATCGACCTTTCTTTGTCACCGATTCGGATAGTGTGCTGCGTCGTTCGCAGGAACAACCGCACATAAGCATCGAGGTCTTCTTGTTCGTTCCAGAAGAGATCAGCCTCTATCTCTTTCTCCATGAGCGTGACCTTCTGTGCGTCCACGAGGATCTTCTCGACCTCGACACGCACAGTTTCGAGAGACCAGTTTTCCTCGTCCTCGTCCGGAACGTCGTTGCGCTTTACCTTAAGCAATCGGAATGCTCGGAACGCAGTCACCGGATGCGAGACAACGCCCCTCACCAACGACGGCAGCCCGTTCAGGTTGTCGGTCCATGTCTTGAGCCGTTGAAGGCGGGGCAGGTCTCGTTCAATCCTCTCTAAGGACGGAGGCAGTCGCGCTGACCTGTCCGATGGCCACGCTGCGCTCACTGCGAGTTCAGTATCAAGGAGGTGCTTCGCCGCCTTACCGAGATCAATGGGTTTCGAAGTCGGAACGGTATGGGCGAAGTAGACAACCGCCTCTCCAAGCACCGCTTGGTGGAGGTTCTTGGACCTTGCCGGTACTGGCACGGCGTCTGTTGGGAGGTTCAGCGCTCGTCGGATCCAGTTCAGCACTCGTGCTCCCCTCTGCTTGCTCGCGTTCGCGTCGAGTCCATTCTCCCGTGGGGCGCAGACAGAACTTCTTCTCGCTCGCCCACACGCGCGGCATCCCACGCAGAGGCCCGATTGCGAGGACACACCGCCCGCCGTCGCACCGCGTTACGGCATTGGGAAGTCAACGGTCCTGCGCCTACTGAAAGACACGAACGTGCCCATGCGCCGACAGCCGATCACGCCCAACCAAACTGTCCAGGTAGTCGTCCTCTACAAGGCGGGCAAGTCCTTGACGGCTGTCGCGCGGGAGCTCGGCCTCGCCAAGCAGAGTGTGCGCCTTGCGCTTCTACGGCCGAAGTGGCGATGAGACCCAGTGGTCGCCGACACACAGGTCAACCGCCCGGTGATGCAATCTAAGTACACAAAGTCCACAATCCGCTATACTGATGGTATGGAGAGTGAAGATGGAATGAAGCCATTCCTGAACGTTCGTGAGACCGCGAAGCTCCTTGGGGTGCACGAAAACACAGTCAGGAACTGGGTCACAGCAGGCACCCTCGTGTCAGCTCGTGTTCCTGGCTCGACGCAGGCATCGTTTTGCTCGAGAAGAGGTCCTGCGCCTTCAGAAGGAACGCGGCTCAAGCGCTTCGTCGGTCGCACCCGCGCTCCGCACGGACGGGCCTGAGCTCATCACCGCCAACGAACTGAACACCTGGGCTGCCCGCGATGATGCGAAGACCGCCTTTCCCGAGCTGATGCGTCGTCTTCTCGCGGTGACTCCCGGGATCAGCAATCTGCAAGTCCGTGCCCACGAGGGTGTGGCTGCCTCTGGTTGGGACGGCACCGCCACGTCTGCAGGTAGTGCGTACCTTCCAGTCGGCGAGTTGCGCTTCGAGTTCGGCACGGACGCCAACCCGAAAGGAAAGGCTCAGAACGACTACGACAAGCGGGTGCTCGCGCTCCCCGCTGACGCGAGTTCAGTCTTTGTCTTCGCCACGCCGAGGAACTGGGCTGGCGGTAGCGCGTGGGCTTCGGATCGCGCCGCCGAGAAGAAGTTCTCTGACGTGAAGGCCATCGATGCGCACGCTCTGGAGAGTTGGCTCCAAGAATCGCCGTCCGTACATCGTTGGATTTCGGAGCGATTAGGCTATCGACCCCGAGACGCACAGACCATCGAACGGTGGTGGCATGCTTTTCAGGGTCGCACGACGGTGGCGCTCCCGGCTGACTTCTTCGCGGCTGGACGCACCGCTGAGGCCGAAGAGTTGCGTGCAACCCTTACTGCTGCAGGATCCAGCGATGCGATCTTGGCCATTCAAGCGCCGTGGCGCGATGAGGCCCTTGCCTTCACGTTCGCCGCCTTGGCTTGCGCAGAACGACCTTCTGTACCGGGCCATTGTTGTCACCGACAGCGCCGCCTGGCAGCGGCTGACCGAATCGCGGTCTCCTCTGATTCTCGTTCCGTTGTTTTCCGATGCGCCCGACCTCGCGGCCGCCGTCGACCACGGACATCGGGTGATCTTGATCGCCGAGCCTGGCGACATCATTCGAAACGCCAAGAAGATTGAGCTCCGCAAGGTAGACCGCGCAACCGCTCGCGAGGCGCTTAAGGCCGTCGTGTCCGACTCGAACAAGGCCGAGGCGATGGTGGCCCTCGCGCGTCGCAGTGTGCCCGCGCTCGTTCGTTCGATCGCGCGCGAACCACGCTTCCGAGCCCCAGAGTGGGTCACCAATACCGATCAAGCCGCTATCCTCGCACCGCTCGTTCTGGTTGGTTCGTGGACGAGAGCTGAAGGCGACCTCGCAGTGATCGAAAGGCTGACCGGACGATCACGCGACGATATCGATCGCCTTCTGAAAAGTCTCGCCGGCCATGCGGATGCACCGTTCGTTCGTTCGGGCGGCACCTGGCGTGTCACCTCGCCGGCAGAGGCTGCTCTTCTCCTCCTGCCGACGCTCACTGATGGTGAACTAGCGCGGTGGGCCGAGGTTGTCGCAGATGTCCTGTTGACACCGGACCCCTACCAGGGCATGGATGCCGTCGCTCGTCTGACCGCGAGCGCCCAAGGTACCAACCCGACCCATTCGGAGACGCTCAGGAAAGGCGTGGCGGACGGACTAGCGCTCGCCGCCGCGAGCGACGTCGAGCTTCCCGCTGACCTAGCCATGCAGGGGCGGGTCAGCCGGCTCGTTCACGATCTACTTCAAGCTGCAAACGCCGACGACACAGGAACGATCTGGGCTCGACTGGCCAGTATCCTGCCCAGCTTGGCGGAAGCCGCCCCGGAGGTATTTCAGGATGCGGTTGAACTCGACTTGGACCGCACCGATCCGATTCTTCGCACGATGTTCCAAGACAGCGGCGCGGACACTCTTTTCGGACCATCGTCGCCACACCCCAACTTGCTGTGGGCACTCGAGACGCTGTGCTGGTCCACGACCTATTTCGGTCGGGCGGCAGCGCTTCTTGGAAGGCTGTCCGCACTGGATCCCGGTGGTCGGCTAAGCAATCGTCCGATTGAGAGCCTGCAGAATGTCGCCGCGGGCTGGTTGCCTCAGAGCGGCGCGAGCGTCGACGACAAACTCGCCGTCATCGCGCGTCTCATGCAGCGCGAACCCGATGTCGGCTGGACGCTTGCCCTCGGCGTCTGGCCTCAGAGTCACGCAGTTGCTTTCCAGCCGCACGCTCCGACGTATCGCGACTGGTCGCCCGTCCGGCAATCGGTCACCTATGCGGACTGGGGGCATTTCGTTCATGAGCTCGTGATCCTCGTCACCGCCGCTGCTGGGACCGACGCAAGCCCACTGGAAAGAGCTTGTTCCGCAGATCGATGAACTGCCACCCCAGGAACGGGTCGCAGTCCTAGCCAAGCTCCGCGAGGTCATCGGCGCTCAAGACTGGTCGCCCGAAGACGTGTATGCGGTTTGGGAAACGCTGAGCAGCGAGGCAGATCGGCACGAGGAGTACTCCGACGCCGAGTGGGCTATGCCCGCTGAGGACGTGGTCACGTTCCGCGAACTTGCCGACGCCCTCGCGCCCACGCAGGACGGGCGACGGTTCTCCAGTCTCTTCGACTGGCGGGCTCACGTACCCAATCTCAAGCTGGGCGACGAAGGATACGAGATCGAACTCGCGCGACTTCAACGCGAGGCGCTCGACCACGTACTTGTGCTCGGCTCAGACGCACTGCGCTCGCTCGCCATCGATGTCAAGACACCCCATGTCGTGGGACGGCTGCTCGCAGGCACGGCCAATGCACCAGGTCAAGAGATTCTCGGGTGGCTGAGTTCATCGGAGCCCAACTTGAATCAAGCAGCGTTGAACTACGGGAGCGTGAAGATCCACGAAGGCGGGATGGAGTGGCTGAAGGAAGCCTTCGCAAGCCCGGCGCTTCAGGAGGCCGAAGCTCGAGAGATTCTGATGGCGGCAGTGCCCCTCTCCCGCCAATACTGGACTGAGGTGTCCTCGCTGGGCGAAGGACTCGAAGAGGCCTATTGGAAGCGAGCTCAGCCCTTCGCTTGCGGCCTCTGACGATCGGGCGGAGGGTGTTCGGCGGTTCGTTCAACATGGTCGCCCCTGGGAGGCGATGGCACTTCTGAGCATCATGCTGCACGAGCATCAGGAACCGGAGATCAGTCTCGTCAAGGAGGTGTTCGACGCACTACGTCGAGGAACGGAGCCTCCCCAGGACACCACGATGAGCGGCTACTACGTCGGTAAACTTCTGGAATACATGGAACAACGGGTGCCCGACGACGACGAGCTCCCAGGCTACGAGTTCATGTTCTTTGAGCTTGTCCACGACCATGAGCCTTCGGGCGCCCTCTATCGGGCGCTGAGTAAGGATCCCACTGACTTCGTCAACATGGTGAACGCCATCTTCCGCGCGGAAGGGGAGCCCAAGCGAACACCCACACCACAGGAGCAGGCCTTCGCGCACCTATCCTTCTCAGTGCTCCGCAAATGGCGCACGCTCCCCGGACTCGCGGACGACGGCAGTATCGACGCCGACCACCTCACGGAATGGGTACGCGCCGCCCGCCTTGCCCTCGCGGATAGTGGACGAGCATCGATCGGCGACGAGCAGATCGGGCAGGTACTTGCCTCGAGCCCTGTTGGGTCAGACGGGGTTTGGCCGGCCGAAGCCGTTCGGGAAGTCATCGAAAACGTTGGCAATGCACGGATCGATACGGGCTTGCACATCGGCAAGACCAATCAACGTGGTGTGACTTCGCGTGGCGTGTTCGATGGCGGCGATCAGGAACGTGTGCTCGAACAGCAGTACCGGGAGATGGCTAGCAAGATCGCCACACGATGGCCACGCACGGCTCGCATCCTGCGGGGCATCGCGGATAGCTATCAGCATGAAGCCCGCCGTAACGACGCGGAAGCGGAGCGAATGGGCGACGACGGATAAGGCTCACCTCCTCAACCACGATGGATCACTGGGAAGCCTCCGCGATCAACTTCCGCACGACTCGATCCACGCCGGAAAGATCCCGCCGACTGGCTGGCTCCGCCAATCGGTCATGTCGCTCAAGCACTTCGATGTCGTCGAGCGTCTCGATCCACTTTCGGATGACCTCCGGGTCGGACTTGACGGGGTGCAAGCGCCAGGGTCTCGGCGAGTTCGTCACGTATGAAGTCAGCTTGAAGGTGCTCGACGAGCGGGTGGCCGCGGGGACATGACCGGCGGCCAAGAGGGCGGCAGGGAGGTCAACGTGCCCGACGGTGGTGTCGAGTTGGGGCGGCAATGGGTCGACGTCGTGGTGTCCGAGAATCAAGTGCGGAATCGCGACGGTGCATACCCACTCTTCGATCTCCCCGAGCTCCGTCATGAGAACGTGCCAGGTGCCGCTGTGCGGTCGCTGGATTGACACCTTCGGCCAGATCGAGAGCGGCACGTACGTATCACGCGGGCCGCTCGCCAGGACATCACCTACCACCAGCGGCCGATCTTCGCCGGTCGGCAGAACAAGCGTCGGGTCCTGCCAGTCGGGGATGACGGCGCCGATCAGCGTCGCCGCAACTGCGGGCGTGCGATGTTTGGCGAGGTTGGTGTGTTCAGCGAGAACGCGTAGCGGATGCTGGTCGACGTCGCGGCGGTGGTACGGCTGCAAATCCCGAATCCTGCCAGCCAACACTGAGCCGGTACGAAATGGTTCCAGTTCGGGACGACGACGACCCGCCAGCCACTTCTTGAACTCGTCCTCCGTCAGACAGGCCGGCATCTCGATTCGCCGAGCCTCCTCCTCGGTGAGTCCTCGTCCGAGCTGGTACTCGACCTCGGCGAAGATCGTGTGCTCGATCGCGGCTCGAAGCTGCGTCAGAGCGTCTGCGGCAAACCGCGCCACTGCAGAAGGAAGCACCGCGACGCCGGCCACGGCGACGTGCGCGAGATCACCATCCGCAACGTTGGCAAGCTCAAGCGGTCCGGGCTTGAGGTAATCGAAGAGCACCTCCGCCGCCTGGGCGATGAGGCTATCGGCGTGGGCAAGCGTGTAGGCGACATGCTGCTGGTGGAGAGGCAGCCACGAGTAGTCAGGTTGAGTCATCTGCCGGTCAGAAAAGCGAGCTACTTGAACAGATCGAGGTCGTCGAGCAACTTGTCGACCTCGCGGTCGGTCGCAGCCCGAATGAGGTGCTCTTTCTCGGCAGCGCTCACACCCTCCGGGATGAGGATCTCAAACTTCCGCTCAATCTCTTCGCTGGACATGGGTCTCGTCTCGTTGGGGTGGACTGGTTCTCGCTCAAGCATCCACCCGTCCTCCGACAACGCCGTGAGACGCACGCGCTGCGCTATCCCTTCGGCGGATACGGGTCCGGCTTCTTGTACGAATTGCGCTGACCGATCGTGCCGTCCTTCTTCTTGATGACGTGCTCGACCTTGCGGTCCTTCGCCATCTCTCGGCCCTTCTGCTGAGCTTCCGACTTCCTAGGCGCAGTATTGGACGCCCGCTCGTTGCCCTGCGGTCGGTTCTTCCAGACCCCGTCTTCGAAATACGTCTCGATGTCGCCTTTGACCATCAGTCGCTCCCTTCCGGTATCCATTCTCTCGCGAGAACCATTCGATGTTGAGTGGATCGATAGTGGACGAGCTGCGATCCGAATCGCTTGGCTAGGAACGTGAAGATTCCGGCGGATGTGGCGGCGGGCGCGGAGCGGGTTCGTCAGGCAATCGCGGAGCTGGTCCCGGCGAAGTCGTCCTCGAACCGGCTGATCGCCACCTGGAACCTGCGCGTCTTCGCCATCGCGTCGGCGAGCTCCGCGTAGGTGGGGTCGCCGTGGTAGGTGGCGAACCAGCGGGTCAGACTCCCGCCTGCTTCGCCTGCTGGATTCCTGCGTCCGAGACCGGCTCGTTCTCCATCGCCATGCTCGCGGCAACCCGGTCAACCACCACGGCGAGCCGCGCCGCGCGCTTCTGCTCATCGCTGAGCGCACGCCAACGAGCCAGCGACTCCGCCGCTGGCTGACTGATCTGGATCGTGGTGCTCATGATGCGGCCAGTCTATTCCTGGTGTATCGGACGCCCCGAAGTCTCGCGTGCAGCCTTGGGGCCCGCCCGCAGCTCCCTCGCGCGGTAGCGCGACTTCTCTGCCAGCTTCGAGCAGATGAACACCAATCACCGTCACATCCCGCCCATCGGAGTACACCTCACGCAAGACGTCGCGAATCGCCACGGTCGGTTCCGGGCTCGCGCCCGGTGAGCGATCCCGTTTCACGCGAGCGGTGAAGCTACTCGGCCACGTTCGACAGCGAAGACATGGCCAGGACGTTCCTGGAACAACTCCAGTCACGAACGCACATCGCTAGTGACCCGCTGATCTCACTCGCGACTACGTCACCCAGATCGGGAACCGGTATCTTCGAGGACTCGATCCGTCGTCGACGGCGAGCGGCTATCGCGGCAGCATCAGCATCCGTGCGCTTCCTGCTCTGGGGCACTTGGCCGTGCGATCGATCAGCACGGCCGTCATCGACAGGACGATCGACCGGTGGGAAGGCGACTGCTCGCCATCGACACTGAAAAACACGGTGTCCGCACCCACACGGGTGCTCGACGAAGCGGTGCGAGATGAGATCATCGCCGCGAACCCCGCGCGAGTACGCGCAAGGCGGCGGGCGCGGTCGTCGGCAGCCGATCTCGGGCGCAAGATTCCGACTCTAGGCGAGGTTCAGAGCCTTGCGGACGCGTGCCGCAGTATTCACGCGGCATATGGCGACTTCGTTCTCCTCTCCGCGCTTCTCGCGGCGCGGGTGTCGGAGGTCGCGGGTCTGGTAGTCGGCGATATCGATTGGGACAACCTCCTGGTCACCATCGCTCGACAATACTTTCCCGGCTCGAAGGGCCTATGCCTCAAGCCCACCAAGAACAGGCAAGCACGCAAGGTACCGATCCTCAAGCCGTTGGAGCCCGTGCTCCGACGCATGACCGACGGCCGGGAACATGATCATCCGCTGCTCCGGGGCCCCCGGGGCGGGGTTCTCACCACCGGAACGCTCTCGCGAGCGACCGACTGGACCAACCTGGTGCAAAGACTCGGCCACCCCGGTCTGCGACGACACGACCTCAGACACGCCGGGGCCACATGGTTCGCGAACGCAGGCGTCCCGCTTCACATCGTCAGCGACATCCTCGGGCATGCCTCGATCGAGACGACCAAGGGCTACTTGCACACCAGCACCTCGGAGCTCATGCTCGCCGCAGAAAGGACGAACCAGCATCTCAGGCAGGCCGAGTCAGCCCGCTAAGCCACTTGACTTTGATTCGGAAGGATTAGGGCTCTGGGAACGAGTCGGGACCGGTGGACTCATTCGAAGATCGGACGCCCAGTATCATAGGAAATACTAATCGGGACCACAGAATCATCCGAGAAAGGTGTCGAGCTAGCGATAATCGGACATCAATAAATGCCTTCTCATCAGGCTTTTTCTGTCGGGATGACAGGATTTGAACCTGCGACCCCCTGACCCCCAGTCAGGTGCGCTACCAAGCTGCGCCACATCCCGATGCCCGCCGAAGCGGACAACTCCCTCATCCTACCTGCTCGCGATCACGGCGGCGAACCGCCCCGTTGATGATGTCGGACGCGTCAACTAGCGTCGCGTGCATGTCCACGATCACGATTGAACCCGCGACGCAGAGCCGGTTCGAAGACGCCGAGCATGCGCTCAGCGGTGGCGGCGACGGTGCCAGCTGCCAGTGCCAGTGGTGGCTCATGCGCGGCAAGGACTGGGATGTCACCACCCGCCCGCAGCGCGAGCAGATGCTTCACGACGAACTGGCGAGCGCCCCGACCCCTGCCCTCATCGCGTACGTCGATGGCGAGCCCGCCGGCTGGGTGCGTGTGGGACCCCGCGTGCGCCAACCCCGCCTGGCGCACACCCGCGCCTTCGCCGCCACTCCCCACGCCTGGGACGACCCGGACGTCTGGGCCGTCACCTGCTTCGTCGTGCGCAAGGAGTACCGCGGGCAGGGGCTGAACGCGAGGCTGCTCGACGCCGCCATCGCCCACGCCCGCGCGAACGGCGCCCGGGTGCTCGAGGCGTATCCGACCGACACGACCGTCGGCAAGACGCCGGTCAACGACCTCTACATCGGCATCCTGTCGGTGTTCCTGGCCGCCGGGTTCCACGAAGTCGCACGCCCGAAGCCGCACCGGACCATCGTCGAGCTCGACCTCGCCCAGCCCGCCTGACGGGCGGCATCGGCTCGAGCGGGGTCAGTCCGGATGACGTGCCCGGTCCACCTCGAGCACGACCACGACCAGCGCCAGCAGCACGACCGTGACAGCGACGGCCGTTGCCGGGATCAGCGCGCTCGCCACGATCGCGAGCGCGGCGATCACCATCACCGCCGACGCGGCGGTCGAGATCAGCGGGCGGAGCATGACGACCCACACCGCCAGCAGGAACACGCCGACCGGCAGCGTCAGCGCCAGCACCGCCGCCCGCGGCGCGAGCTCACCCTGGCCGACGGCGACATCCACGCACGCCCCGATCCCGGCCGAGACCGCGCCGGCCGCCGCGAAGATCACATAGTGGGAGTAGCCGAATCCGAATCCGCGGCCGGTGCGGGCCAGCCGCTCGCCCTGCTCGTGCACGAAATAGACCCACCACATGCCGGCCGTGATCGCCAGTCCGGCCACAGCCAGGCCCACCAGCTCCCACCCATGCGCCGACCCCCGTGCCGCGAATATCCCGGTCGCCGAGGCCAGCAGACTCTCACCGAGCAGGATCAGGGTGAACAGGCCGTACCGCTCCGCGATGTGATGCGGGTGCCACGACGTGCGGCCTTGCCGCTCCGCGATCACGGGCACGATCATCTCGGCCGCCATGAGCACGAAGAACGTGACCAGCTGCCACGTCGCGTCCAACATGCAGATGCGAGCCACCCACAACACCTGCACGATGCCGATGCCGATCCCGAAGGCCAGCGCAGTGCGCCGCACCGCGGCATCCGACGCCGCCGCCCGCAGCCACTGCGCCACCATCGCGAGCCGCATGATGACGTAGCCCCACGTCACCAGCGTGAAGTCGTACGAGACCATCGCATCGTGCACGCCGGCGGCCAGCACCAGGACGCCGCCCATCTGCACGATGGTCAGGACGCGATACGCCCAGTCGTCGGTGTCGAACGCGGACGCGAACCAGGTGAAGTTCATCCACGCCCACCACACCGCGAAGAACACCATCAGGTAGGCGAGCACACCCTGCCCCACACTGCCCTCGCTCAGCAGCTCGTGCAGATTCTCGGATGCCTGAGACACCGCGATCACGAACACCAGGTCGAACAGCAGCTCGAGCGAGGACGCCACGCGATGCGGTTCGCCGCTGTCGCGCGACGACATCCGGAGCAGGCCGAGCGAGCCGCGGGCAGCTGTCACAGTGCGAGCATACGATGTGTTCACGACCCGAAGGAGGGCCATGTCCGTCGAGGTGAATGCCGCGCGCAAGCCGGCCGGGCACCCGTGTCGCCCGCTGGGCCTTCCTCCCGTACATCGTCGTGGCGGCGGTCCACGTGGTCGCGCTCGCGCTGCACAGCGACGCCGTCGCCGCGCCCACCAAGCTGCTGCCCATGCCGCTGCTGGCATTCGCCGTGCTCGCCGGGGCGGCCGGGGTGCGCGCGAGCGCGCCGGTCGTCCTCCTGCTGACGGCCATCGGGTTCTCCTGGCTCGGCGACGGTGTGGGCGCATTCCTGCCGTTCCTGCCCACGCTGCCGATGATGCTGCTGTTCTTCGCCCTCGCGCACCTCGCCTACATCGTGCTGTTCGCCCGCCACCTGCGGCGACGCCGCTTCGGCTGGTGGGTCGTCGTGTTCGTCGCGTGGTGGGTCGGGATGCTGGTGCTGCTGGCCGGACACACCGGCGCGCTGCTCCCGGCCGTCGCGATCTACGGGATCCTGCTCGGGGCGACGGCCGCGTTCGCGCTGCGCTTGCCCGCCGACCGTGGCGATCGGCGCCCTGCTGTTCCTGGCCAGCGACACGCTCCTGGCCTTCCGGCTGTTCCTGCCGGACGCGATGCCGGGCTGGACGAGTCCGGTGGTCATGCTCACCTACACGGCCGGGCAAGGGCTCATCGCCGCCGGCGCCCTGGCGGCCCTGCGCCGTGAGCCGCGTGCGAGGATCGCAGGGTGAGCGATTCTGCACGAGTGGATGCCTGGCTCTGGGCGGTGCGCGTGTACAAGACCCGGTCGGCGGCCACGACGGCATGCCGAGCGGGGCATGTGCGGGTGAACGGAGAGAAGGCGAAGGCCGCGCAGCCGGTGCGGCCCGGCGACGAGCTGCGCGTGCGGGTCGCCGGCTTCGACCGGATCCTCGTGGTGCGCCAGCCGATCGCCAAGCGCGTGGGCGCGGCGCTGGCCGCCACCGCGGTGGACGATCGCACCCCGGCCCGCGATCCGATGCCGGTGGTGGCTCAGCGCGACCGCGGCGCCGGGCGGCCGACCAAGCGCGAGCGCCGCGAGATCGATCGCTTCCGCGGGCAGGAGTGAGCGCCCTCGCGCGGTGCGGCGTGGTTCCCCTGTGACGAATCGCGTACTGTGGCCGGCGAATTTCGTTTGCACCGGCCCTTCGTCTCGTCGCTTCGCTCCTCGCTCAGGGAGCTGTCACGCGGGCAGGCAGAGCGCGCAGCCACTTCGGGCCGTGCACCTCGGCACCCAGCGCCGTGCAGCGGTCGCGCAAGCTCACGGTCGCTCGTGACGACGGTGACCGTGGCACCGGCATCCACCCGGCGCTGCGCCTCGGCGACGATCGCGTCGTCGCCGGATGCCTCGGCCCGCACCACGCGCACGTCGGCCTGGTCGGCCGCGGCCTTGGCCTGTCCTTCGATCACGACCGACGCCTCCGGGAACCAGCGATGCTCGGCCAGGCCCAGCGCGTCGGCGTCCACCCCGCCGCGCACGAGGCCGGCGACGTCCGCGATCAGCCGGCCGGCGGCCCCGGCACGATCGCGCCACCAGCCGTCGGGCACCGAGCCGACGACGTTCGCGGCATCCACCACGATCGCCGGATGCACGTCGAGCAGGCCGCGCAGGCGCGCCCACGAATCCGCGAAGCCCGGATGCAAGCGGGCGCCCCGTGACCTCGGCGACCGGCACCCACTCCAGCGCCCGGCTCTCCGGATCGCTGATGACCGGCTCGAACGGGGCGATGACATCGCCGATCAGGGTCGTGTAGGTCCAGACATCCAGATCAAGCACGCTTTCGACCCGAGCGCGCACCGCGCCGTCGGGCACGCCGGCCTCTTCCTGCGCCTCGCGCACGGCGCCGTCCTGCGCCGATTCACCCTGGTGTCGCGCACCGCCGGGCAGCGCCCAGGTGTCGCCGTGGTGACTCCACTCCACCCGGTGCTCGGCAGCACGCCCCGCGCGGGATCGTAGGCCAGCAGCCCGGCGGCGCCGTAGCGCCCCCAGTACCGCTCCCCCGAGTCCGCGATCACCCAGGCGTCACCCGGATCCCGCGGTCCGCGCGGGCGACGGAATTCGCCCGGCCGCGGATACTGGATCGTCACCCTCCCAGACTGTCACAGTGGGCGGATGCCGGGGGCCGACCACGTCACAGAGGGAAGCACGCCTCCGGCCCTTCGTCTCGCTGCGCTCGCACAGGAACCGGAGCGCATCGACGAGACGAAGGGCGCTCAGGGACCTATCGCCGTCAGCGCTGGCGACGCTCGCGCACCCGCATGTTGACCACGATCGGCGAGCCCTCGAAGCCGTACAGCTCGCGCAAGCCGCCGCTGGATGAACCGGCGGTAGCCGGGGTCGAGGAATCCGGTCGTGAACAGCACGAACGTCGGCGGGCGCGTGCCGGCCTGCGTGCCGAACAGGATGCGCGGCTGCTTGCCGCCGCGCAAGCGGGTGCGGGTGCTCGGCGACCAGCTCGGCCAGGAACGCGTTGAACTTGCCGGTGGGGATGCGGGTGTCCCAGCTGTCCAGCGCGGTCTCCAGCGCCGGCACCAGCTTGTCGAGGTGCCGGCCGGTCCGCGCGGAGATGTTCACCCGCGGCGCCCACGAGACGTGGGCCAGGTCCTGCTCGATCTCGCGCTCGAGGTAGCGGCGGCGCTCCTGATCCTCGAATTCGGGGGTGTTCAGCACGTCCCACTTGTTGAACGCGAGCACGAGGGCGCGGCCCGACTCCAGCACCATGTCGATGATTCGGACGTCCTGCTCGCTGATCGACTGCGACACGTCCAGCACGACCACCGCGACCTCGGCCTTCTCGAGCGCGGCCGAGGTGCGCAGCGAGGCGTAGAAGTCCGCGCCCTGCTGCAGGTGCACGCGACGGCGGATGCCGGCGGTGTCGACGAACCGCCACAGTCGCCCGCCGAGGTCCACGATCTCGTCCACCGGGTCGCGGGTGGTGCCGGCCAGCTCGTTGACCACGACGCGCTCTTCGCCGGCGGCCTTGTTCAGCAGCGACGACTTGCCGACGTTCGGGCGCCCCAGGATGGCGACCCGGCGCGGGCCGCCGATCTCCTGCTTGGCGACGGCCGAGACATCCGGCAGCACCTTCATGACGGCATCCAGCAGGTCTGCGACGCCGCGGCCGTGGATGGCCGACACGGCCAGCGGCTCACCGAGGCCGAGGCCCCACAGGGCGGCGGCCTCGGGCTCCTGCCGCGCGTCGTCGATCTTGTTGGCGACCAGGAACACCGGCTTGCCGGCCCGGCGCAGCATCCGCACGACGTGCTCGTCGGTCGAGGTGGCGCCCACCTTCGCGTCCACGACGAACAGCACGACGTCGCACAGGTCGATGGCGATCTCGGCCTGCGCCGCGACCGAGCGGTCGATGCCGCGCGCGTCGGGCTCCCACCCGCCGGTGTCGACGATGGTGAAGCGCCGGTCGAGCCACTCCGCCTTGTACGTCACCCGGTCGCGGGTGACGCCCGGGGTGTCCTCGACGACGGCCTCGCGGCGCCCGAGGATGCGGTTGACCAGGGCGGACTTGCCGACGTTCGGGCGTCCCACGATCGCGACGACCGGAAGGGCGGGCAGGTACTCGACCCCGTCCTCGCCGAGTCCGACGCCGGCCAGCAGCGCAGCATCCTCGTCCTCGAGCTCGTAGTCTCCGAGCGAGGTGCGCAGGGCCTCGGCCCGCTGATCGGCGAGTTCCTCGTCGATGTCGGCGAGCCGCTCGGCCAGATGGTCCGGACCGGGTTCGTATTCGTCTTCAGTGCCCATCACGGGCCTCCAGCTTCTGATGCACGACGCCGAGGACGGCGTCGACGGTCTGCGCGAGATCCAGGTCGGTCGAATCGACCACCTCGACGCCCGGCGCGGCGGACAGGAAGTCCACCACCTGGGCGTCGGATGCGTCGCGCTTGTGCAGGGCCGCCGCGACGGCCGCGGCGTCCTGATCGGTCAGTTCGGCGCTGCGCCGCGCGGCGCGCACCTCGGGCGCGGCGGTCAGCAGGATCCGCACCGGGGCGTCCGGGGCGACCACCGTGGTGATGTCGCGCCCCTCGATGATGACGCCCGGGCGGTCGGATGCCGCCGCCAGCGCCCGGAACAGCTCGCCTGCCTGCACGCGCACCGCGGGCACGCGGGCCACGCCGCTGACCGCTGCCGAGACCCGCGGCTCGCGGATCGCCTCGGTCACGTCGACCTGGCCCACCCGCACCCAGTACTCGTCGGGATCCAGCGAGATCGCGTACGGGAAGTCGGATGCCGCGGCCAGCACGGCATCGGCGTCGGCGGTGTCGGCACCCCGGTCGAGCACGTGCCAGGCCAGGGCCCGGTAGGCCGCGCCGGTGTCGAGGTAGCCGTAGCCGAGCGCCCGGGCGGTCTGCTTGGACACGCTCGACTTACCGGACCCGGCCGGTCCGTCGATGGCGATGATGGTCACGTCAGTCATTCGGGGTGCTCGCCATCCGCCAGCCGCGCGAGACCAGGCCGTCGACCGCACGGCGCACGGCGCCCGGGTCGATGCTGATCTCGGCCAGGCCGAACTGGGCGCCGGGCGAGTGCTCCAGGCGCAGGTCCTCGACGTTCACGTCCAGCTCGCCGAGTTCGCCGAACAGCCGGCCCAGCTGGCCGGGGGTGTCGTCGACCATGACGACCACCTGCGCGAACCGGCGGTTCTGCCCGTGCTTGCCGGGCAGGCGCTCGACGCCTTCGTTGCCGCGGCGGATGGCGTCGGCGACCGTGCGGCGTGCGCCGGGCGCGTCGGGCTGGCGCAGCGCGTCGGCGACCCCGGTCAGGTCGGATGCCAGCTGGTCGAGCACGTCCACCACCGGTGCCGCGTTGGATCCGAGGATCTGCACCCACAGCTCGGGGGCGGATGCCGCGATCCGCGTGGTGTCGCGCACCCCCTGGCCGGCGAGTCGCAGCGAGCCCTCGGGTGCGGTCACGAAGCGGCCGGCGAGCAGGCTCGCGACCAGCTGGGGCACGTGCGAGACGAGGGCGACCGAGCGGTCGTGCTCGGCCGGGTCCATCTCCAGCGGCATCGCGCCGAGGTCCAGTGCCAGCCCCTCGATGACCGCGAGGTCGGCGGGGCTGGTCTCGTCGTCGCGGCAGACCACCCACGGGCGACCGATGAAGATGTCGGCGCGCGCCGAGACGGCGCCGCCGCGCTCGCGCCCGGCCAGCGGGTGCGAGCCGATGTAGTGCGTGAGGTCGACGCCCCGGTCCTGCAGCGCGCGCAGCGGCTCGAGCTTGACGCTGGCGACATCCGTCACCACCGCGTCCGGGTAGGCGGCCAGCTCGTGCGCGATCACGTCGGCCGTGACATCCGGCGGCACCGCCACCACGACCAGTCGCGGGGCGTCGTCGTCGCGGGGCGCACGGCCGGCGCCGTAGTCGATCGCCAGCCGAGCTGCGCCGGCGAGGTGTCGAACAGGGCGACGTCCACGCCCAGTGCGGTCAGGGCGTGGCCGATGCTGGCGCCGAGCAGGCCTGTGCCCACGATCCGGACCGTCCCCGAGGTGCGCGCGGCCGCGCGTGCGGGCACGGTCGTGTTCTGGCTCACGGGGTCTCCTGATCGGCTCCCGGCGGTGTCGTCTCCCCCGGCGCGCGGCGCGACAGAGTCAGCAGCGCGCCACGCTCCACTGTAGTCAACTCACGGGCCTCCCCCGCCGGGAGACTTCCCAGGTGGAGCGGCCCGAATCGACGCCGGACGAGCTCGTCGACCGGATGCCCCACCTCGGCCATCATCCGGCGCACGATGCGGTTGCGCCCCGAGTGCAGGGTCAGCTCGACCAGGCTCGTGTCCTGCGAGGTGTCCAGCAGTCGCGCGCGGTCGGCGGCGATCGGTCCGTCCTCCAGTTCGACGCCGCGCGTGAGCCGCCCGATCGTCTGCGGCGAGACGCGTCCGGAGACCTTCGCGATGTACACCTTCGTCACCCCGAACGAGGGATGGGCCAGGACGTGCGCGAGCTCGCCGTCGTTCGTGAGCACGAGCAGGCCGCTGGTCTCGGCATCCAATCGCCCGACGTTGAACAGCCGCTCCGGCCAGGCATCGGTGAACCCGCGCAGGTCGGGGCGGCCGCGGTCGTCGCGCATCGAGCTGACCACGCCGGTGGGCTTGTTCAGCATCACGTAGCGCTTGGTCGCGTCCAGCTGCACGGCCACGCCGTCCACGTCGACCAGATCGGTCTCGGGGAAGATCCGCGAGCCGAGTTGGTCGACCACGGCGCCGTTGACCCGCACCCGTCCGGCGACGATCATGTCCTCGGCGACGCGGCGCGACGCGACCCCCGCGGCGGCCAGCACCTTCTGCGAGCCGCACGCCCTCGGCATCCGTCATCGTCCGATCCCTTCGTCCACGACGCTGCCGACGGTGTCGACGTCATCCAGCAGCGGCGAGATGTGCGGCAGCTCGTCGAGCGAGTTGATGCCGAGGTTCACCAGCAGCGCGTCGGTGGTGCCGTAGAGGATCGCGCCGGTCTCGGCGTCGTTGCCCACTTCGGTGACCAGGCCCCGCGCCAGCAGCGTCCGCACCACCGAGTCGACGTTCACCGCGCGGATCGCGGCGACCTGCCCGCGCGAGACGGGCTGCTTGTAGGCGATCACCGCGAGGGTCTCCAACGCCGCCTGCGACAAGCGCGACGGTGCCTGGGTGTTGACGAACTCGGCGACCAGGTCGTCGTAGTCCTCGCGCACGTAGAGCCGCCAGCCCCCGCCGACCTCGCGCAGCTCGAACCCGCGACGCGGCCCGCCGGTCTCGCCGTCGTAGTCGGCGACGAGTCCTTCGATCGCCTGCCGCACGGCCGGCACCGGCGCACCGACGGCGGTGGCCAGCGCCACCAGGCTCTGCGGCTCCTCGACGATCATCAGGATCGCCTCGAGTTGGCGGGCGACGTTCGGCCCGGCGGTCGCGGTCGGCTCATCGGTCATAGTCGGCTCCCAGGGACGCGAGATTCTCTTCGGACCAGCGCTCGGCGGTCCACCGCAGGGTCAGCTCGCCGAGCGGCTCGAGCTGCTCGAACGAGATGGCGGAATGACGGTACAGCTCCAGGACGGACAGGAACCGTGCCACCACGATGCCGGTCTGGGTGACGCCCGAGACGAGCTCGCGGAACGACAGCGTTCCGGAGGAGCGCAAGCGTCACCACCACGGCGGCCTGCTCGCGGATGCTCACCAGCGGCGCATGCAGGTGGTCCAGCCCGACGACGGGGATCTCCTTGGGCGCGAAGGCCAGCATTGCGATCGCGGCGAAGTCGTCGGCCGACAGCGTCCAGACCAGCTCCGGGGCGGCGCGCCGGTACTTCTCGTCCAGCCGCACGGCCCGCGCCTGCCGGTGGTCCTCACGCTGCAGGCAGCGGGCGAACCACACCGAGACCTCTTTGAACGCCCGGTACTGCAGCAGGCGGGCGAACAGCAGGTCGCGCGCCTCGAGCAGCGCGACCGACTCGGCGTCGACCAGCTCGCCCTGCGGCAGCAGGCCGGCGACCTTCATGTCGAGCAGGGTCGCGGCCACGACCAGGAACTCGGATGCCTCGTCCAGCTGGTCGTCGGACTGCAGCTCGCGCAGGTAGGCGATGAATTCGCCCGTGACGCGCGAGAGCGAGACTTCGGTGATGTCCAGCTCGTGCTTGCCCAGAAGCGTCAGGAGCAGGTCGAACGGTCCGTCGAACACTCCCAGCGAGACGCGGAATCCGGCATCCTGGCCCTCGCCCTCGGGCTCGCCGTCAGGTCCCTGAGCGAGGGAGCGCAGGCCGTCCTGTCCGTCAGGTCCCTGAGCGAGGGAGCGCAGCGACCGAGACGAAGGGCCGTCCGCCCCGTCAGGTCCCTGAGCGAGGGAGCGCAGCGACCGAGACGAAGGGCCGTCCTGTCCGTCAGGTCCCTGAGCGAGGGAGCGCAGCGACCGAGACGAAGGGCCGTCGTCTGCGACATCCTCCTCAGACGAGCGCGCTTCGTCGTCAGGCCACGGCGCCACGGGCGACCAGCTCCCGCGCGAGCCGCAGGTAGGCCTGTGCGGCCGCATGCTCCGGCGCGAACTCGGTGATCGGCATCCCCGACACCGATGCGTCCGGGAACTTCACCGTGCGACCGATGACGGTCTCGAGCACGTCGTCGCCGAACGCCTCGACCACGCGCTCCAGCACCTCGCGCGAGTGCAGCGTGCGCGGGTCGTACATGGTGGCGAGCACGCCGTCCAGGGTGATCGCGGGATTGAGCCGGTCCCGGACCTTGTCGATCGTCTCGATCAGCAGCGCGACGCCGCGCAGCGCGAAGAACTCGCATTCCAGCGGGACGAGCACGCCGTGGCTGGCGGTGAGCGCGTTGACGGTCAGCAGTCCGAGCGACGGCTGGCAGTCGATCAGGATGACGTCGTACTCGCCGGCGACGCCGCGCAGTGCACGAGAGAGGATCTGCTCGCGGGCGACCTCGTTGACCAGGTGCACCTCGGCGGCCGACAGGTCGATGTTGGCGGGGATGACGTCCAGGTTCTCGACGGAGGTGTGCACGATGACCTCGTGCGGGTCGCGCTTGGAGTCCAGCAGCAGGTCGTAGATCGTCGGGATCTCGTGCGTCGCGATCCCGAGACCGGCCGACAGCGCGCCCTGCGGGTCGAAGTCGACGGCGAGCACGCGGCGGCCGTAGCTGGCCAGTGCGGCGGCGAGGTTGATCGTGGTCGTCGTCTTGCCGACGCCGCCCTTCTGATTGCACAGGGCGATGATGCGTCCGGGGCCGTGGCCCTTCAGCGGCGCAGGGGTGGGGAAGCCGTGGTACGGACGGCCCGTCGGGCCCATGGGGACGTCGTTGAGACCCTTCGCCTTGGTCGTCTTCTTCGTCGCGCTGCCCGCCACCGGTCTCCTGCTCTCGTCCATGCTGTCCGGTCGATTCTAGCGATCTCGCGGCCGCGGCACGGGGCGCAGGCCGGGGATGTCGCGGACCGGCCGCGGGGCATGCTCGCCCGCGCCTCGCCGAGCGGTCGTTCCGTGGCGAGCCGCGTGCTCGCGAATGTCTCTGCGACGGTGCTCGCGACGGGACGCGAGAGGTCTCAGAATCCGGAGATGAGAGAATTGCCATCGTCACCCGGAACCGCGTATTTTTCTTCGAGAGTGTCGGTGGTGGTGGGCATGATGGAGGTATGGACGAGCTGAGCGCGGAGGACCTGGATCTGCCGGGGATCGACGCGCTGGTCACGGGGCTGGTGGAGACGCGGCGGGCGATCGCGCGGCTGCAGGCGTTCGAGGCGTCGCTGCTGTCTTCGACGGTGGATGTCGTGGCCACGTGTGCCGCGGCCCGCGGGGTCGATGATGACCGGGATCTGCCCTGGCGGGAGGTCTCGGCCGAGATCGGTGCCGCGCTGCGGATGAGCGATCGGACCGTGCAGGCCCGGCTCGGGGAGGCGGCCGTGCTGGTGACCCGGTTCCCGGCCACGCACACCGCCTGGGCGGACGGACTGCTGGACCAGTCCCGGGTGCGGGTGATCGTGGAGGTCGGCGCCACCCTGCCCGATGCCCAGACCCGTACCGTCTACGAGCAGACCGTGCTTCCACGGGCGGCGGAACTGACCCCGGGCCGGTTGCGCCCGGTGTGCCGGACGGTCGCGGACCGGGTCCACCCGGACTCGATCAGCACCCGGCACAAGCAAGCCCGGCAGTCGCGCACCACCCGGGTGATCGATCTGGACGATGACATGTCCCGGCTCCTGCTGGACGGACCGGCAACCCTGATCCACGCGATCTTCGACCGCGCCACCCAGATGGCCCGCACCGTGCAACAGGCCGCCACCGGCCCCGACCCGGACGCGACGACCACCCCCGAACACGAGGACGGGCTCCCCGTGGGCGATGATCGCACCCTGGACCAGCTGCGCGCGGACGTGCTCACCGACCTGCTCCTGACAGCGGCACCCACCGGCCACGGCCCGGCCGACGCGTTCGCCGGCATCACCGCGCGAGCTCCAGGTCACCATCCCCGCCACCCTGCTCCACCCCGACTCCCCCAACGACACCAGCACCCCGGCCCCCGGCGATCCCGCGGACCGCGACCCGGCGCACGAGACCCCCGCGATCCTGTCCGGGTACGGGCCGATCGACACCCACACCGCCCGCATCCTCGCCGCCGCCACCACCACCAGCTGGACCCGGATCTTCACCGACCCGCACACCGGCATCCACGTCAGCGCCGACCGGTACCGACCCCACCCCGCCCTGGCCCGACTCCTGGACGCCCGCGACCAGCGCTGCCGCTTCCCCGGCTGCCGGCAACCCGTCCACCGGTGCGACCTGGACCACACCCACGACCACGCCCTCGGCGGAACCACCGCGCACGACAACCTCGAACACCTCTGCCGCCGACACCACGTCCTCAAACACCACACCCGGTGGACCGTCCGACAACTGCCCGGCGGAATCCTGGAATGGACCAGCCCCACCGGCCGCGTCTACCACGACCACCCCACCCCAACAGTCCACTTCACCCCCGCCCACCCCCACCCTTCTGAACCCACCCCCACCCGCGGGAGAACCGGACTGCGACTTCGCCGGTTCGTCGCTGTGGCTACCCCCCGGCACCACGCTGACGATCCCTCCGGCCGGCGCCGTCACCACGCACACGGCGGGCACCGGGTCAAGACACCGCGCGCTCTGCTCGCAGGGCGTCAGGTCCATGCGCCCTGGTCTCAGAGGTAGACCTCGTCGGCGAACACCATCCGCTGTTCCCACGTCGGCGGGCGCCCCCGCGCGACGCGGGTGCGCATGACAGGCGGCAGCGGGTCGCCTTCGAACCGCTCCCACTCCTCCACCACGACCCGCCAGCCGGAGGCACCGGATGCCGGCGTGCGCAGCACGACGTCCTGGTCGGCCCGCAGCTCGTCGCCCCACGAGACCGTCCGGGTGGCGGCATCCATCGCCTGCACCGGCAGTTCGCTTACATCGACGGTGATCCAGCCGAGGTCGCCGGCCAGTTCCGGGTCCTTGCGCTGCAGACGCGCCACCACCACCCGTTCGACGCCGAGCAGGGCGCGCGCGTCGGCAGCGTCGAAGGTCCAGGTGCGGCGGGGCACCGGCCCGGTCACGACCACCCGCGCGCAGCGCTCATCGGTGCGGCTGACCACCAGCGCCCGCTCGGGCGGCATCTGCACGTAGTCGCACCGCACCGGGGCGGACAGCTCGAGACCGGCCAGGCTCTCGGGCTGGTACCGGGCTACCGCCAGCCGAAGGAACGGCCACGCCGAGGCGCCCGGGCTCACGGCGACATCGACGTACCAGAGCCCGCGCTCCTCGTTGAACTCCGGACGATATCCCCACGCCCTGGCCCGGTAGGTCTTGGCGCCGTCCGCGGTGAGGGGCAGCGTCAGTCCGTCGGCGACGGTGATCGGCCGCGCGGGTTGCACCTCGTCGTCCAGGCCGAGACCGTGCCACGGCTCTTCGAGTTCGGTGTTGCCCAGCGAGACGGAACGGACCGAGGCGTCGTCCGCCCAGATCGGGTCCTGCGCCCAGGCCGAGACCGGCCCCGCCGAGCTGACCGCGTTGCCCGTGAGCACCGCCAGCAGTTCGCCCTCTCCGCTGGAGAACCACGGACGCTGCAGGTAGATGCGCACGCCCGCGAGTCGCTCGTGCCGCACGGCGATGGGCTGGCCCGGCTGCCCGACCCCCTCGTCGACCGCCACCGGTCCGCCGCCCGCCGGATCGTCGTGGGACCACCGGAACAGCGGGATCGCCGAATGCACGATCGGGGGCGCCGGCCGCGCCGACGACGGCACCGAGACCGCGAGTTCGGCGCTGACCGTGCTGGCGCCGTCGTCGAACGCCACGGTCGGGTCGCCCACCAGCAGTGCGGGCGGGAAGTACTCGCGGAAGCGCGTGGACGCACGCAGTCGATAGCTGACGCGACGATGCTTGGTGTCGCCGAAGTCATGCGCGACACGATGGAACCACACGGTCGGGTCGTCGAGGTCGGCCTGCTCGCGCGGCATCCCCTCTTCCGGGCGCGGCTCGAAGACCGCCAGCCGCTCGTGCTCGTTCGTGACCGTCGTGAACGCATGGCCGCTGCTGGGACGCTCGCGCCAGCGCGTGTCGCCGGGGTTGTCCACGATGTCGGTCCAGGATGCCTCGGCGGTCAGCTGCTCGGTGCTGGCGCCGTGCAGCCGCACGCTGCCCTCGAACCAGGTGTCCGTGGCGGCCGGCTGCCTCGCAGCCCGGAATCTCACCGGGTGCGGCGCCTGCACGGGGCGCGGCACCGCGTGCACCAGGCGCAGCGGCTTGCGCCGGGGTCAGCGCCCACAGGTAGCCGTCGAGCGCAGCCTCGACCACGGCCGCGTTGGAGCGGAGCGTCGCGGGGAACGAGTTCCACACTCCCAGCATCCGCAGCGCGCGCTCGGGCAGGCGCTGCCGATGCGCGCCCGCTCGCACCGTGCCGGCAGGCAGCGTGAACGCCAAGACGCGGCCCGCCACCTCGACACGAGCGGTCGTGCCGGTGGCCAGCGTGAGCCGCCAGCTCTGCACGAGCGGCCATCCGCGATCCTCGACCGGGTAATCGGCGGTGAATCCCTCGATGCCGAACGGCATCGGCAGCGCGGGCGACAGCGCCGCGTCGGGGAAGACGATCGAGACCCCGCGGGCGAGCGGATCGGGCAGGTAGGGCAGCACCAGATCGTCGACGTCGTGCACGACATATTGGCCGGCGGCGGGCGCATCCCCCGCCGGCAGCGGAAGGGTGACCAGCGGACCGGCCGCGGTCGCATCGGCGACGAGCGCGACGCCCGCCACCGCATCGCGGACGCCGGGGATGTCGGGGCTGGCGACATCGAGGTCGAAGAAGCTGCCGTTCTCGCGCAGCGCCACCGCGAGCGCGGCGCGCAGCGTGTCGGGAGTGGGACTCGGGCCGAGGATCGGGTCGAAGGCGCCGTGCAGCTCTGCCTGCGTCTGGCTCGTCTTGGGCGGCGCGACATGGCGCTCGGCGACCGCGGCCAAGGTGGAGTCGGCCAGGGATGCCGCGGCGGACGCCGCGTATTCGCCCGGGTCCTGCACCGAGACGGCGAGCGTCGCCGGGTCCTGGTGCACCCCGCTGCGGATCACCAGCACCCGCACCGACTCGCCCTCGCTGTAGCGGGCGCGCGGCACCAGCGCGGGCGGGGCGACCGGGTCCCAGCGCAGGAATGGGCGCGGTGCGGTGACCGTCTCGGCGGCGAGCATGTACCCCGCGGCGGCGGCACCGCCGACCGCAGCACCGGCGGCGGCAGCAGCACCGGCGCCGGAGTGCCCAGCAGCCGCATGCGCGGCGGCATGCGCAGCGGCGGAGGATGCGCCGAGGTCGTGCAAGCTGGCTGTCCAGCAGCCGGCTCAGTGCCTGCGCCACGGGGCTGCGATCGGCTCAGCCGCGGTGGGCTCGGCATCGCCCGCAGCCACTTCGGGTCGGGCGGCGATCGCGCGAAGGTGGTCGCGGAACGCGGCCTCGACCGCCCCCGCCCGGGTGGCCGCGCGCGCGACGAGCGGGGGGCGCGGCAGCTCAGCCGCCCGCGCCCCGCTGACCGGACCGACCGCGCCGGTGGCCCGGCGCGCCCGGGTGCGGGATGCCGCGGCTTCGGCTTTGGCGGCGTTGTCGCTGCCGTGACCGCCGACGTCGCGATGAACCGATGGAGCGCCGAGGCCGCGCCGACCGCCGGCGGCTCGACCAGGAGTGCGCGCAGCCGCGGCATGTCACGCAGCACGTCCAGGAGGTCGACCGGGCCCCCGCCGGCCGGGCTCGGGGCGGGCGGAAGCGGCACGGGCCGCACGTTGCCGGCCAGATCGACCAGCCAGGCACGGAAGGCGTAGCGGCGCCCGAACCGGAGCGGGGCAGCGTATCAGGGGTGATCCGATGCACGAAGCGGATGCGGTGCGGCGCCTCGGCGGGCACCAGTTCGGGGGTGTCTTCGACCACCTCGTCGATCTTGGCTGTGCCATCCGGCTGCGGCACCGGCACCTCGCGCACCCGCCGCCCGGGCCGCGCCACCGACAGGCTCCAGCCCTCCCAGCCGAAGACCGCCTCGTGCACGTGGATCGGCGCCGCATCGACGTTCGGCGACTGTTCGGCGGGCGCGGTCTGGATGAAGCCGAACCCGTCACCGAGGTCGAGCGGCTCGGCCAGCCCCTCGATGAACGCCGTCGTGTGCCGAGCGTGCAGCGATCGCCACGTGGTGCCGCCGGCATCCCACACCTCCACCCGCAGCCCGCGCGCGACGTCTTCGCTGGACAGGGTGGGCGGGGTCGTCGGGACGACGATCTGCTCGGACGGCTCGCCGCGCCGTGGCCGGCGCCGAACCGCCGGAGCGAGCTTGCGCGGCGAGCGCCTTCTGCGCGTCGAGGCGGTCCTGCAGGATGCGCGCCTGCCCGCGCCGGGCGACGGTCAGTCCGGACGCGCGCAGCGCCGGGGTCGCGGCATCCACCGGCTCGGTGTTCCGCTCGCTGTTCCACAGGTGCGGGAGCTCGCGCAGGTACATCTCCATCTTCAGCGCGGTGCCGTCGGTCTCGGTGTCGAGCACGGTGAAACGTCCGGTCCGGCCCAGAGCCAGGGCGCCGTCGATCCATTCGTCCGATGCCGGGACGGTGACCAGGGCGCCGTCCGCGGTGGCATGGCAGGCGACCCGCGGGGCGGTGTTCGTGACGGTGGGCGCGCCCGCGACCGTCACCGTCGCCCGCAGCCAGTCGGACCCGCGCAGGCGGGCCGGTTCGAGCACGACGAGATCGATCACCAGGCCGAGGGCGCGCAAGGCGCGGGGTGATCGCCGAGGTGGGCGACGCGCTCGTGGAACTCGGCGCCGGGAACGGGCATGGGCGCCGACGCCGTCGTGGGCGCCTCCTGGTACGCGGTCTGGGCCTCGGGGCGGGTGTAGTAGCCGCGGACGGCGTGGAAGGCGGCCAGCAGGGCGGAAGGGTCAAGTGCCGCACCGCCGGCGCTCGGCGCCTCGCGGGGCGGCAGGCTCCCCGTGCGCCGGTCGAGGGCCGCCGTGAGGCGCTCGTCGTCGATCGGGATCTTCTCGCCGCGGTCGCCGCGCGGGCCCTGACGGTCCGGCGGCAGCTCGCGCGTGGCGAGCGCCGTGATCGCGCGGGTCAGCGGATGCCCCGACGGACTCGGCGGCGTCACCGGAGAGAGCGTCGCGGTCGCCGTGACCACCGCCTTGCCGAGCTGGTCGGCCGCGGCGGCGTCGAAGCTGCGCCACTGCCGGTCCGACCAGTCCGGCACCTCGTTCACCCGCACCGGGGTGTCCCCCGGAAAGAGCGCGGCCCAGGCATCCGGGCGCAAGCGGATCGAGCACGGCACGGCTGCCGATCTCGCCGGTCTGGTCGCTCAGCGTGACCGTGACGCCCTCCTGCACGGCCCGCGTCCAGGCCGCGAAGCCGGCATGGTCGGCGAGCACCGTGCCCGCACCCGTCAGCTTCGGCGTGATGAACACGGACACATGCACGGTGTCGCCGTCGCGCGCGGAATGCGGAAGCGCGATCGAGATCGCATGCTCGCTCATTCGCCGACTCCCGCCAGGGCGAAGGCGCCCCAGTAGTCGTCCCACGCGGCCGAGCCGGTGCCGCCCGGGTCCATCATGATCTGTGCGAACGACGGGTCGCCGTTCGAGCCGGCGAATTCGCGCCGCGCCGAGATCGAGACGCTCCCCGAGAAGCAGAGCACCGAGACCGACACCGTGATGGTGGCCTCGCCGACCATCTTGCCGGTGTCGAACTGGTACGTCAGCGACATGTACAGCTCGATCGAGGCCGACGCGATGCCGAGCACGTCGACCTCGCCGCGCAGTCGGAAGTACCCGGTCAGCTGCCCCTTCTTCGACTCCAGACGCAGGTAGATCCCGATCATGCACGAGATCGAACCGGATGCCACGCCGAAGTCGACCGAGAGCGTCGCTCCCGCCTCGAGTCCGAGCTCGAGCACGTCCAGTCCCTCGGGCGTCAGGCGGATCAGGAACCACCCGCCCCCGCCGATGAACAGCACCGCGAGTGTGAACGGCTGCTCGCGCGTGCAGAAGCTGAAGCCGAAGCTCAGCGACTTGCCCAGGAACGGCACCTGCACGTCGGCGCCGAGGGAGATGTTCGCGAGCGAGAACACGCCGATCGCGACGCTCGGGATCGCCAGGGTGAAGCCCGCGCGCAGTCCCGCGGTGTCGACCTCGACGAACGGCGGATCCGAGAACCCGTCGAACGGGATGAAGTCCTTGAGCACCTCGACGAACGAGAGGATGCCGACGAACTCGAGTTCGCCCAGCACCACATCGACCTCGGCCTTGCCGTCGGAGCCGGACGAGAACGCGATGTGCTCGAACGGGATGCGCACCAGCGGGGCGCCGGACTCGCCCTCCTTGCCGAACAGATGCAGGGTGAGGTTGCGGATCTCGGCCATCGCCGTGATCGCCGGCGCACCCTGGCCCGATACCCGGCCCTCCACCGAGACCGTGAAGGCGCCCCGGGGCATCTCGATGAGCGTGAGCCCGGTCGCCGGCCAGCGCTCGACCAGCCGCGGCTTCCAGTCGTAGCGGAAGACGCCCTCGAGCATCGCGGGGTCCAACAGCGCGAGGATGCTGCGCACGTCGTCGAGCACCGCGATGATCGCCGCCGGCGAGAGGGTCTTCCGGATGGTGGCGATCAGCCCGTCGATCCGCTTCCGCAGCAGCGGCGGGATCCTCGGGTTCGCCGACGGGATGCCGGCGATCACGGCGTCCATCGCGGTGAGTTCGCTCTCCACGGCGGTGATGCGGGCGTCGATGTCGGCCACGCTGCCGAGGGTCGTCGGATCCAGCAGCGGCGGGATCGCGGCGAGGTGGGCGGCGAGGTCCGCGGCGAAGGCGGCGACGGATGCTGCCGGGTCGAGCCGCTGCGCCTCATCGAGCGCCGAGCGCAGCGTATCGAGGTCCTTCAGGATGCGGCCGACGCCGTCCATCGTCTCGGTGATGACGCTGGGCATCGCATCCAGCTCGCCGACGACGCCCTGGACGAGGTCGGTGAGGCTGACCAGCCCGAACAGCTTCGGCAGCGCGCCCGCGAAGAAGGCCATCGGGTCGAACGACCCCGTCTGCATGCCGGCGTTGTCGCCGACCGCACCGGTGACCAGCGACAGGCCGCGGATCGGCAGATCCGGCTTGCACGAAGCCCCCGGCGCGGTCGCTGCCCGCGTGCGGTGTGCCGAAGGACATGCTCGGCGCCTCGGTGAGATCGACCTCGCCCGGCAGCTGCCGGTCGGTGGCGGTCTCGCCCAGCAGGGTGCCGGCCCACACCTGGCCCGCGTTGACCGCGGCATCCCACCCCTTCTCGAGATAGGTGGGGGTGTACTGGATCCGCACGGCGGGCAGCCCGGCGAGGCGCTTGGCGACGTCGACGACGACGTCGGCCGAGCTGAGGTACGGGGTCGAGGTGCCCAGCGCGGCGCGGCCGCGCACGTGCAGCGTCGCGGTCTCGGTGCGGGCGTCGCCGGCCTCGGTCTGCGGGGCGAAGGCGACCCGCTGCCCGGCCAGGTCCATGATGCGGTGCGCGCTCTGGTCGTATTCCGCGTCGACCGCGGCGAAGTCGTGCACGTGCTCGGCGACCCACAGCAGCGGGGTGCGCCACGCCTGATGCTGCCCGTCCTGGTCCCACGCATCGATCCCGAAGCGCAGCGGCTCGGTGCCGAGCGAGGGCCAGAAGAAGCTGTCGATGCCGTTCCCCGGGTCGGCGATCGGCGGCGTCACGATCGGCGAGAGATCCACCCGGGTGTGGCTGAAGCCGCGCGCGTCGTCGCCGCCGTAGTCGCGGCGCGGGTCGCTGATCACCAGGAACGAGAACTGGTAGAGGCTCGCCGTGTTGGGGCTGGTGGTGATGCGGCGTTCGGTGATCTTCACCACGGCGGTGGGCTGCCCGAACGGGTAGAGGTAGCCGGGGTACACGACGCGCACGAACTGGTCCCGCCCCATCGGCGCGACATGGTCCCACGCGAGGATCGAGGGCAGGTCGTGCGCCGAGTACTCCTTCGTGTACCACGCGCCGTGCAGGTCGAGCCATGCGCCCAGGGAGGAGAGCCAGAGCTTGTCGACGCCGACCGGGGCAAGGCCGCGCGGGTCGGCGATCCCCGGCCAGCGCTCGGCGCTCTGGCGCACGAGGCGGTGCCGGTCCGAGCGATTGAGCGAGCCGCGGAACGGCTGGTCGGCGCCGGCGGCCGGCGTCGAGAGCGGGTGCGAGGTGCTGCCGTCCTCCGGCGTGCGCCATGCGGCGGCCGGGATCCCGTCACGATCACGGGTCCAGATCGCCCGCACGACCCGGCTTGCGCGAGACGCGCTCGTCGGGGGCGCCGTCGGCGCCGGCGACGGCGAGCCGGCTGTGCCAGAGCTCGACGTGCCGACCGGACGCCGCGTCGACCGGCTGCTCGGCGTGCACCCAGCGACCGTCCCTGCTGGGCGAGATCACCAGCCGGTACGGCGCCTCGATCGCGGTCTGCAGCGCCGTCGGGCTCTGCTGTACGTGCCGAAGCGGATGCGGTCGATGTGCGAGCGCGCCTCGTCGATCAGGCGCCCCAGCGGCGCCGGCGCGGCGGCGGCCGGGACTCCGCGCGCCAGGGTGATCCCGACATCCAGCCCCTGGGCGACGGTCTGCCGGATGCCGCGCGCGATCGCCAGCGCGCCGCTGACGGTGCTCGGGTCGGGTGGTGGACTGTGCCGCTTCTGCGCGGCGGTGGCCTTCCGGACCACGACGCCGCTCGCGGTGTGCACCGCGACGAGATCGGGGTGGACCCACACCAGACGCCCGTCGCTGGTGCCCGCGACGTCGCCGCGCACGCCCGGTGCCTCGGCCCGCGGGTGCAGCAGAGGTGAGAGGACGGTGATGGCCCGCAGGATGCCCGAGCGCGTGAATTCGACCGTGTCCTCCGCCCCGATCGTGAACACCAGCCGGCTCGCGCGGGCGGCGCGGAACCCGACCGGCAGGGTCGGGTCGATCGAGTTCGCCACCGGCGGGGTGTTCGCATCGAGGACCGGCTTGCGCGACGGATCCTTCGGATCGGGCACGTACTGCGCGGTGTCGGCTCCCGCCTCGACCACGTACTGCGCCGCTTCGTGCCCGTGCTGGAACGAGTACTCGATCGCCAGGACATGCGGCGCCGCCCCCTCCGGCACCACCCGAGGGGGATCCTGCGCACCATCGAGGCGCACTCCCCAGAACCGTGCGGTCAGCGACACCAGGTCACGGCCGCGCACGACGTCGACGATGAGGTCGGGCGGACTGTTCCCGGGCCCCTCCCACGGCGCGGAGGTGAGCGTCGCCGCGAGCGTGGGAGCAAGATGAAGGGCGCCCGCGAAGCGCTGATCCGACGTGACCTCGGTCACCCGGTTGCGAAAACTGTCCTGGGGCATGTCGCGTCCCGTCGAGGAACTGCCGCGGTTCGGAGCTCCCGCCGTCGGCGCCGGCGGGCGGGAGGTTGGCGCAAACTATATACCCTCGCGCTCCTGGCGGCTATGACTGTCTGCCGCCAGCATCCCCGCCTCTACCGCGCCCGCGGATGCGATGTCGCGTACACGTCGCGCAAGCGCATCCACGCTCACGTGCGTGTAGATCTGGGTGGTGGCCACCGAGGCGTGGCCGAGAAGCTCCTGCACCACGCGCACGTCGGCGCCGCCCTGCAGCAGGTGCGTCGCGAACGAATGCCGCAGCGTGTGCGGCGACACGTGCGCGCTCAGCTGGGCGCGCTCGGCGGCCGCCTGGATCACCAGCCACACGCTCTGCCGCGACAGCGGCGCGCCGCGGGCTCCCAGGAACAGCCGCGGCGTCGCCCTGCCCCGGGCCGACAGCGCGGGCCGCACCCGGGTCAGGTAGGCGTCGACGGCGTCGCGCGCATAATCGCCGATCGGCACGATGCGCTCCTTCGACCCCTTGCCGCGCACGCGCAGCACGTCTCCGTGCGCGAGGTCGTCGACATCCAGCTTGCACGACCTCCGAGACCCGCGCGCCGGTCGCGTAGAGCAGCTCGAGCAGCGCCCGGTCGCGCAGCCCCAGCGGCTCGGTCGGGTCGGGCGCGGCCAGAAGCCGTTCGACCTGGTCGATCGTCAGCGCCTTCGGCAGACGCTGCGGCAGCTTGGCGGCCGCATCCGTCCGGTCGGATCGGCCTCGTCCAGCCCCTCCCGCACCAGGAAGCGGTGCAGCCCGCGCACCGAGGACTGCAGGCGTGCCAGAGAGGATGCCGCCGGCAGCGGCCGCGCGCCGGATCGATCGGCGATGAACCCGGTCACCAGCTCCGTCGTGATCGCCGCGGTGTCGTCGATGCCCCGCGCCGTCAGCCACTCGGCATAGCCGGCGAGGTCCCGACGGTAGGCGGCGACGGTGTGCGCCGACAGCCCGCGCTCGACCGTGACGTGCCGCAGGTACGCGTCCACCGCCCGATCCAGGCGCATGTCACACCCCGGAGGCGGCCCGCCGCAGATGCTCGGCCGCCGCCAGGACCCCCACCGACAGGATGCCGTTGCGCATCCGCCCCTGCAGGACGGCGGTCACGACATCCGCGATCGGAACCCACTCGACCCGGATGTCGGCCTCTTCCGCGCCGCGCACGTACCCGCCCGGCACCGGGCTGAGCCCGCGCGCCAGGAAGATGTGCACGACCTCGTCGTTGCCCCCGGGAGTGGTGAAGACGCTGGCCAGCGCGGACCATTCGGTCGCGGCGATGTCGGCTTCCTCGGCGAGCTCGCGGCGCGCCGCGTGCTCGGGCGGCTCGCCGGAGACATCCAGCAGTCCGGCGGGGATCTCCCAGTCCCGGTACCGGATGGGATGGCGGTACTGCTGGATCAGCAGCACCCGGTCGTCCTCGTCCATCGCCACGACCGCCGCCGCTCCGGTGTGGGCGACGTACTCGCGCACCAGCTCGTCGCCGTTGTAGCCGAACGTGTCGCGGCGCACGTCCCACACCTTGCCGTCGAAGACGAGTTCGCTCGAGACGGCTTCCGGGGTGAACGGCTCGTCCCGCAGCGCCGCCGGATCAGTCGCCATTGTCGACGTCGAACAGTTCGCTGGCGCGGTGACGCTCCACGGCCGCCTCGATCAGACCGCGGAACAGCGGATGCGCATGGGTGGGACGCGAGCGCAGCTCGGGGTGGGCCTGGGTGGCGATGTAATACGGGTGCACGTCGCGCGGCAGCTCGACGTACTCGACCAGGTTGCGATCCGGCGACAGCCCCGAGAACACCAGCCCGGCCTCGCTGAGCCGATCCCGGTACGCGTTGTTGACCTCGTAGCGGTGGCGGTGCCGTTCGGATGCGCTGGTCGAGCCGTACAGCTCGGCAGCCAGCGACCCCTCGGCCAGATCGGCCGGGTACAGCCCGAGTCGCATGGTGCCGCCCAGATCGCCGGCGGCCAGGATGTCCACCTGCTCGGCCATCGTGGCGATGACCGGATCGGACGAGTCCGGGTCGAACTCGCTCGAGGACGCCCCGGCGATCCCCGCGACGTGGCGGGCGTACTCGATGACCATGCACTGCAGTCCGAGGCAGATCCCGAGGGTCGGGATGCCCTGCTCGCGCGCGAAGCGCAGCGCGCCCAGCTTGCCCTCGATGCCGCGGATGCCGAAGCCGCCGGGCACGATGATGCCGTCGACGCTGGCCAGCGCCGCCTGCGCGCCCTCCGGCGTCTCGCACGTGTCGGAGGGGATCCAGCGGATCTTCACGTGCGTCTCCTGTGCGAACCCGCCGGCGCGCAGCGCCTCGGTGACCGACAGGTAGGCGTCCGGCAGGTCGATGTACTTGCCGACCAGCCCGATCGTCACCTCGTGCTTGGGGTTGTGCACCGCGTTGAGCACCTTCTGCCAGCGCGACCAGTCGACCTCGGCGGCGCGGGTCAGCCCCAGCGCCCGCACGATGTAGGCGTCCAGGCCCTGGTCGTTGAGCATCGACGGGATGTCATAGATGCTCGGCACGTCCACCGCGTTCACGACCGCGCGCTCGTCCACGTCGCACATCAGCGCGATCTTGCGCTTGTTCGCGTCGGTGACGGGCCGGTCGCTGCGCAGCACCAGCGCGTCGGGCTGGATGCCGATCGAGCGCAGCGCGGCCACGGAGTGCTGGGTGGGCTTGGTCTTCTGCTCACCGGACGCGCCCATGTAGGGCAGCAGCGACACGTGCACGAAGAACACGTTGTCGCGCCCCAGCTCGTGCCGGATCTGCCGGGCCGATTCGATGAACGGCTGCGACTCGATGTCGCCGATCGTTCCGCCGACCTCGGTGATGATGACGTCCGGCTTGGGAACGGCGTCGGCCTGCAGACGCATGCGGCGCTTGATCTCGTCGGTGATGTGCGGGATCACCTGCACCGTGTCGCCGAGGTACTCCCCGGCGCGCTCGCGCGCGATCACCCGCGAGTAGATCTGCCCGGTGGTGACGTTGGCGGCCTGATTCAGGTTCACGTCGAGGAAGCGCTCGTAGTGCCCGATGTCCAGGTCGGTCTCGGCGCCGTCGTCGGTGACGAACACCTCGCCGTGCTGGAACGGGTTCATGGTCCCGGGGTCGACGTTCAGGTACGGGTCGAGCTTCTGCATGACCACGCGCAGTCCGCGCGCCGTGAGCAGATTCCCCAGGCTCGCGGCGGTCAGTCCCTTGCCCAGAGACGAGACGACACCACCGGTCACGAAGATGTGCTTGGTGGTGTCGTCGGATTCCGTGGTGTCGGACTTCGTGGTGTCGGAGACGGGATCGAAACTGCCTGCGTCTGAACTATGCATCACGGGCTTTAATCCTATCAGTGACTCGGCCGGGTCCGCTGTGCGAATGCCGACGGCGCGTGCGGGTCCACACCAGGACGAGCACCGTGGCGGCGACGCTGATGCCGAGCAGGAGCAACGGCACCAGGAACGTCGCCTCGTCGCCGTACAGGTCCTGCGTCATCCAGACGAACAGGATGCCCTGGGCGAGCGTGAACCCGACGGGCAGCCACCGCGCGACATCCCGTGCGAGCCCCTGCACCGGCCCGCGACGTGCGCGCACGACTCCGATCGCCGCGCACACCAGCGTCCCCAGGGTCAGCGCGACGGCGAGGATCATCGGCAGCGCGCGCGCCAGGGCGTCGCCCACGTAGGCCATCGGCGATCCGGCCGCGTACGTGCCGTCGGCGAACTGCAAGCTGGACGCCCTGGAAGTCGTCGTCCGGCAGGAACGGCCCGTTCTCGTCCCCGACGGCCTGCCACATCCCGTCCTCGTCGACGGCGTACTCCTGCTGATACCGCACCGTGCCGCCCGGCCCCGCCGTCGTGCCGACCGCGCGCAAGCCCGGTGTCCGGCCACGACTGGTCGCCGAGCCATCCCGACGCGCCCGACGCGGCGCTGCTCATCGAGGCGGGCACGGTGAGACCGACCGCGATGTGCGCGGGGGCGGCATCCGTGCCGGCCCAGCCGAAGTCCCACCCCGGATTCAGCGCCGTCCAGCGCAGCTTGCCTGGCGCCACTCCCCGTCCTCCCAGACGGTGGCGACCGGATCATCGATGCGGTAGCGGATGACGATCGCATGCTCCCCCGGCCAGTCGTCCGGGATCTTCGTCTGCAGCAGCGCCTGGCCCTGCATCCGGCGCTGGGTGAACGGGACGGCGGCCCCGTCGACGGTGACGGATGCCACGGTCAGCGCCATCCGGTGACCGGCGATGTCGTCGTGCCACTGCCGCAGCACCTGCGGCACGTCCTGGTAGTCGCCCCCGACCGTCGCGGTCATGGTCTCCTGCACGTCGAGGCGGACCCGCTCGCCGGGGCCGACGGTCGCCGTCGCATCGGAGGAGAAGTCGGTGACGAACACGCCGTAGTCGCCGGGCAGGTCGCCGTCGTAGACGGCGTCGTCGGGCGGACGGGCGGTGGATGCCGGAACCCACACCGCGATGGCGATCGCCGCCATCACCGCGACCACCGCCGCCGTCCGGACGACGAGTCGTCCACCGGTGACGAACTGCGGATCGGCCTCGGCCTTGGCCCGCACGCCCTCGTCGGCGAGCAGGCGCCGCACCAGCCGCCCGGCGCGCCGGGAGGGCGAGAACATCACCGCATACGGCAAGCGGATCGGACAGCGACGTGCGCTCGTCGCCGCGGGTGCGCTGCACGAACAGGCGCAGACCCAGCAGGTGCTCCTTGACCAGCGCGCCCTGTCGAGTGAGCGGTCGCGCGCTGAGCGCGAGCACGAGGATGACGACGGCCAGAGCCGTGGTGACGACCACGATCGCGACCGGCCACCAGTACACGGACAGCGGCACCTGGTATGACAGCTGACGCACCAGTCCCCACTGCAGCACGGTCCAGGCCAGGGCCGCACCGATGAACGAGTCGCGCACGAAGCCGGTGGGCACCCGCCGCAGACCCCGCGTGAACTGCTCGCGCCACGCCGGCGCCGACAGGTAGCGCGACCAGGCGGTGAAAAGGTTTCCGGTCCGGCCGGTGCGCGCCGCGGCGCGCACCAGGGCCCGCCGCGCTGCCGCCGACTTCGGCGCGGCGCGATGGTCGGCCACGGCCCCGGCCAGACCCGAGGTGAGCACGGCCCGCCAGAGCCGGGCGGCGAGAGCCGGCTCGACGCCGGGCGGCGGCTGCTCCTGGTAGACGTACCAGGCCCGACCCCGGGCATCCGCCCACGCGACCGCCCGTGCGGCCAGGGCGAACAGCAGCGTCGCGGCCAGCAGGAGCAGGGGCACGAACGGGCCGATCACCTGCACCCAGTACAGGAACGAGGGGGCCGGCATGGTGAACGTCCCCTGCTGGAAGGGGAACCGGAACCAGAACGTCGCGTACGGCGGGATGTTCTGGTCGTTGACCAGCGAGTAGGTGACGGCGGCGGCGGTCTGGGTGTCGGGCTCGAGCTGTGAGGAGTCGCTCAGCAGCGAGCCAGGAGATGCCGCCGTGCGGCTGCCGGGAGTAGTCCGCGACCAGTGCGCGCGGCACGGTGACGGTCAGCGCCGAGTGCGCCACGCCGTGCGGGAAGTCCGGGCCGAAGACGTTCCACTCCAGGAGGTCCTCGATCCGCCCGGTGGAAGCGTTCTCTGCCGGGTACGCCAGATCGCTCAGCGTGTACCGCAGCACGAGCTCGTGGTCGCCGGTCAGCGGCGAATCGCGCTGGATCCGGAACGTCGTGCGCGTGGGCGCGCGCACGGTGTCCACGCCGGTCTCGGCCCCGTCGAACGTGGCCGAGACCAGGGTCGGGTCCAGGTCGTGCGACTCGTACTGCGACGGGATGACGCGCTCGACGGCATCCTCGTCCACATCATCCGGGAAGAAGGCGGTGATCCGCTCGGTGACCTCGACGCGCAGGCGACCGTCCGCCGACCGGGCGAGGGTGTAGTCGGCGGCGAAGGAGCGGGCGATCCAGGTGTCGGTGGCGCCTTCGGCCGAGGCGGTGATGTCGTCGAAGCCGATCGGTCTATTGATCACCGGGCCCGCCAGCAGCAGGATGCCGATGCCGATCACCAGCGCCCAGCCGACCCGGGTGGCCCAGCGGATGTTCGCCGAGCCGTGCGAGCGCACCCATGCCTCCAGGCGCAGCAGGCGCGCCGAGAGCCACCGGTACAGCGGGGTGGGGCGGCGCTGCTCCACCCGGACGGCGCCGTCGGGCATGGGTCCGTCGGGCACAGGAGCGTCGGGCAGGCCGCCGCCGGGGTCGTCGGAGCTCACGCGGCCCCGCGAGCCGTGTCCAGCAGCTCCCGGGCGTGCGTGAGCGCGGCATCCGAGTCGGTGAGCCCGGACAGCAGCCGCGCCATCTCGGCCTCGCGGTCGGCGCCCTCCAGCCGCCGCACGCTCGAGGACGTGACCGTCCCGTCGTTCGACTTCACCACGCTCAGGTGGTTCGTGGCGAACGCGGCGACCTGGGCGAGATGGGTGACGGCGATGACCTGCGCCGACCGCGCGAGCCGGCCGAGCCGGCGCCCCACCTCGATGGCCGCGGCGCCGCCGATGCCGGCGTCGACCTCGTCGAAGACGAACGTGGGGACGGGGTCGGTCGCGGCGATCACCACCTCGATCGCGAGCATGACACGGCTCAGCTCTCCGCCGGATGCGCTGCGTGAGACCGGTCGTGCCGAGCCGCCGGGGTGCGGGGCCAGCAGGATCGCGATCTCGTCCCGGCCGTGCGTCGAGGCGGGCGCGTCGCTCACCGCGACCTCGACGCGGGCGTCGGGCATCGCGAGCGCGTGCAAGCTCTTCGGTCACGGCGTCGCCGAGCTGCTGTGCGGCCCCGCGGCGCGCTTCGGTCAGCGTCGCGGCCGCCGCATCGAGGTCGGATGCCGCGGCCCGGCCCTCGGCGGTCAGCCGCTCGATGCGGTCGTCGTCGTCATCGAGCTCGGCCAGCCGCGCCGAGCCGGTCTGCAAGGCTCGAGCGCAGCCTCGAGCGTCCCATGGGTGCGCACCAGCCCGCCGAGCACCGCACGCCGCTCTTCGACGGCGGCCAGCTCGTGCGGGCCGGACTCGTCGAGGTCGGCGAGGTACCCGGAGATGCCGGCTGCCAGATCGGCCGCCCGGTAGCCGATGTCGGCGGCCTGCTCGGCCAGCGCCTGCAGCATGGAATCATCCTCTGCGGCCCGCTCCAGCGCACGCCGAGCGTGCGCCACCAGCGCGGTCACATCTGGCTCGTCATCCTCGGACGACAGGGCGGCGTGCGCGGTCGCGGCGGCCTCGCGCAGTGCTTCGGCGTTGGCCAGCCGCTCGGCCCGCCGGTTCAGCTCGACGTCCTCGCCCGGCTGCGGGTCGGCCTGCTCGATCTCGGCGAGGGCGGTGCGCAGCGCCTCGGCCTCGGCGGCGCGGGCATCCCGGTCCGTGATCAGGGCGGTCAGCTCGGCATCCAGCGTGCGCCAGTGATCGTAGCGCTGCTGATACTCCCGCAGAGCACCGGCGACCGGGTCGCCGCCGAACCGGTCCAGCGCATCGCGCTGCGCGGCGGATGACCGCAGCCGCAGCTGCTCGGACTGCCCGTGCACCACGACGAGCCGGTCCGCGAGATCGGCCAGGACCCCCGCCGGGGCGGTCCGGCCGCCGACGGTGGCCCGGCTGCGGCCCTCGGCCGACAGCGTCCGTCCCAGATAGAGCTCGGCCCGCCCGTCGCCGATCGGCTCGACCTCGCCGCCCGCGTCGCGCACCCGCTCGGCGACCGGGCCGGCATCGGGCACGATCCACACTCCGTCCACCGACGCCTGCGCGGCCCCGGCGCGAACGGCCCCGGAGTCGGCGCGCTGGCCCAGCAGCAGTCCGAGGCCGGTGACCACCATGGTCTTTCCCGCCCCGGTCTCGCCGGTGATGGCGGTGAAGCCCGGACCCATGGGCAAGGTCGCCTCGGCGATCACACCGAGGTCGCGCAGCCTGCATGTGCTCGATCACGGCCGGGCTCCCGGCCCGTCCCCGTTCCCCCGCCACCCGGCGACCGGAAGCTGGAACTTCCGCACCAGCCGGTCGGTGAACGCCGCCGGGTGCAGTCGCGCCAGGCGCACCGGCTCCTCGGAGCGCCGCACGACCACCCGGGCTCCCGGAGGGAGCTCGTGCGAGCGCCGGCCGTCGCACCAGAGGATGCCGGTGCCGTTCGTCCGCTCCAGCACCTCGATCGCCACCGACGTCTCGGGCCCCAGCACCAGCGGCTTCGCGAACAGCGCATGCGCCGACAGGGGCACCACCGCGATCGCGGCCACGGTGGGCCAGATGACGGGGCCGCCGGCCGAGAAGTTGTAGGCGGTGGAGCCGGTCGGGGTGGACACGACCATGCCGTCGCACCCGAAGCTCGACAGCGGCCTGCCGTCGATCTCGACGACGACCTCCAGCATCCGCTCCCGACTCGCCTTCTCCACCGTGGCTTCGTTCAGCGCCCAGGTCGAGAAGATGACCGCGCCGCTGACGTCCTTGACCCGCACCGACAGCGCGAGCCGCTCCTCGACGCGGTAGTCGCGGTCGATGACGCGCCGGACAGCATTGTCCATGTCGTCGCGCTCGATCTCGGCGAGGAAGCCGACATGCCCCATGTTGATCCCGAGGACGGGCGCCGTCCCGCCGCGCACGAGCTCGGCGGCCCGCAGGATCGTGCCGTCGCCGCCGAGCACGATCGCCAGCTCGATGTCGGAGACGGCCACGTCCGTGCCGAGCGTCGAGGTCCGGCGCAGCTTCGGCTGCAGGCCGATCAGCTCTTCCCGGTCGTCGGCGGCCAGCACGGGCCGTGCACCGGCGGTGTGCAGCGCGTCGATGACGTGCGCCGCCGCCTCGACCGTGTCCTCGCGCTGGGCGTGCGCGACGACCAGGATGCTGCGCTGATCCGTCGTCATGTGCTTCCCGTCGCCGCGTTCACGATGCCCGTCCATTCTGTCGGATTCCCCTCGGATCCCGATATCAGGTGGACCACGTACTCCCGGTTGCCGTGGGTGCCGACCACCGGCGACGGGATGACCCCGTGGGTGCCGAGGCCGACGTCCCAGGCGGCCCACAGCACGTCGGCGACCGCCTCGGACCGCAGCGCCGGATCGGTCACCAGACCGCCCCGGACCGCGGTGCGCCCCACCTCGAACTGCGGCTTGACCAGCAGGACGACATCGGCGGCGGGGGCGGCGACCGCCGCGACGGCCGGGAGCACGTGGTGCAGCGAGATGAACGACAGGTCGCCGCAGATCAGCTGCGGCGCGGCCTCGATCCCGGACACCTCGCGCAGGGATGCGGCGGTCATGTACCGGACGTTGAACCCCTCGATCGCTATCACGCCGGGGTCCGCGGCGATCTCGGCCGCCAGCTGGTCGTGGCCGACGTCGACGGCGATCACCGGATCGGCGCCGCGCTCGCGCAGCACCTGGGTGAATCCGCCGGTGGAGGCGCCCATGTCCAGCGCGAGACGTCCGGCGACCGGCACGGCGAAGGCATCCAGTCCGGCGAGGAGCTTGTGCGCAGCGCGGCTCACGTAATGGTCGGCGCCGGCCAGGCCGATCTCGGCCGCGTCGTCGACGGGGGCGGATGCCTTGACCACGGCGCGCCCGTCGACGGTGACCAGTCCCTGCGCGATGAGGGTCTGGGCGTGCGTGCGCGAGCGGGCCAGTCCCCGGGCGGCCAGCGCCTGATCGAGCCGCTGCGTCATGCGGTCGGAGGGGTCGCCGGGCCGCTGTCCAGCACGCGTGCGAGCTCTTCGTGCAGCGCCGCGTAGGCGTCGGCCCGTTCGGCGAGCGGCTGGCCCTCGATCACCCGCAGGCGGCTGATCAGCTCGTCGTGCTCCACGTCCTCCATGGTCCCCATGCTAGCGCCGGGCACCCCGCCGTGCTCAGGGGCGGAACGGGTCGGCGTACAACTCCTCCTGCACGTGGAAGCCGAAGATGGCCCGCCCCGAGTCCCACACGGCCGCCGCGCCCGCGCGGACCAGATCGATGGGATGCGGACCCGCCTGCACCACGCGCAGCTCGGCGCCGTCGATCTGCACCACGGCGTCGCCGACCTGCGTGCGGTCGCCATCGGTGCGGGTGGTCGGATACGGCTCGAACAGCTGGCGCAGGTCCGCGACGATGTAGTCCGGGCGGCTGGTGGGCGGCGCGGCCAACAGGTGCTTGGGGCGGTCGACTCCGGTCAGCACGAACGCGGAGGGGATGCCGGCAGCCTGCGCCCCGGCGATGTCGGTGTCGAGACGGTCGCCGATGAACAGCGGCCGACGTGCCTCGAAGCGCGCCACCGCCTCGTGGAAGATCGGCGTCTCAGGCTTGCCGGCCACGGTGGCCAGGCGTCCCACCGCGGTGTGCACGGCCGAGACGAGGGTGCCGTTGCCGGGCGCGATCCCGCGCTCCTGCGGCAGCGTCCAGTCGGTGTTGGTCGCGATCCAGGGGATGCCGCCCTCCTCTTCGGGCGTCTGCAGCGCGTACGCGGCCTCCGCCAGCTGGGTCCAGGCGATGTCGGGAGAGAACCCCTGCAGCACCGCCGCCGGCGCGTCCTCCGCGCTCGCGGTGACGGTGTAGCCGGCGCGGGCGACCTCGGTGACAAGCCCTTCGCCGCCGACGACCAGGATCGTCGCCGGCGGGGCGATCTTCGTGCGCAGCGCCGCACGGCGGCCTGGGGGCTGGTCACGATGTCTTCGGGCACCGTGCGATCCAGGCCCAGGTCGCGCAGGTGCGCGGCGACGTTCGCGTCGGTGCGCGAGGCGTTGTTGGTGATGTAGCCGAGCCTGCGCCCCTCGGATGCCGCCCGGTTCAGGCTGTCCACGGCATGCGCGAGCGCCCCTGCGCCGGTGTACACGACGCCGTCGAGGTCGGCCAGCACCGTGTCGATCCCGTCGAGCGGCGTCGCCGTGCTCTCCGCGGGCGCCTCCCCGCGCAGCCGCGCGAACACGCCCTTCACTCCCCGTCCCCCTCCGCCGAGGTTGTCCTCGGTCCGCCGAGGTTGTCCTCCGTCCGCCGAGGTTGTCCTCCGTCCGCGGAGGTTGTTGTTGTCGGTCCGCCGAGATTGTCCTCGGTCCGCCGAGATTGTCCTCGGTCCGCCGAGATTGTGCCGGCCCCGTCCTCGGTTTCGTCGGCCGCGAGGTCGTCATCCTGAGGCTCGACCTCAGTCTGGTCGTCGGCATCCTCTCGGTCGCCGGCATCCGCCTGGTCGTCGGGCACCGCCTGGTCGTCGGCATCCGCGGCATCCGCAGGCGGGTCTTCTCCCGCCTCGTCGAGATCCTCTTCGAGATCTTCGACGTACACGGTCTCGTCCTGTCCGACACCGGATGCCTCGTCCAGCGCGTCGGCCGCGACATCGGCGAGTCGCTGCCAGCGGGTGGCCTCATCCATCCGGCCGAGCTCTTCGAGGACCGTGGCCCGCGCGGCGAACAGCGCCGGGCTCCATTCGTAGGCGTGGTCGGGATCGGCCTCGGGGATCTCGAGCTCCTGGAGGGCACGGCTCGCGTCCCCCTGGTCGAGCCATGCCCCGGACATCGCGATCGCCAGCTTGCACGCGGACATCGGCGGGCAGCGTGGACCGCTCGACCGAGCGCCCGACCTCGAGGGCACGTTCCGGCCGACCGACCCCGCGCTCGCTGTCGACCATGAGAGCGATCTGGTCTTCGCGGCCGGACAGCCGCCGGTACGTGCGCAGTTCGCGCAGCGCCAGCGCGTAGTCGCCGAGCGCGTAGGCCGTGATCGCCACGGTCTCCCGTGCGACGGGGATGCGTCCGGCATGCCGCGATGCGGCCAGCGCATGCTCGTGCGCCAGCGCCGGGTCGTCGTCGATGAGCTTGCGCCGCCATCGCGAGATGCCGCGCGACGCGCTCCGCATTCTCCTTGCTCAGCGTCTTCAGCTCGTTGCGGGCTGCCGGGGCGAGGTCCTTCGGCGTAATCTCGTCCGGCAGCTGGGGATCGCGCGGGCGATCCTCGCGCACGTCCTGCGGGGGACGCGAAGAGCGACGGTCCGAGTCTTGTCCATGATGGCTGTCGGGTCGGCGCCGATCGTCTCGATAGGGTCGATCGTCCCGACGGGGCCGATCGTCCCGCTGGGGCCGGTCATCCCGATAGGGCCGGTCATCCCGATGGGGCCGGTGCTCTCTGTTCGTGCGGTCGCTCCGGTCGGAACCCGCCCCGCTATACGGGCGATCACGTCGCTCAGAGCCGCGGTCGCGGTAGGAATGGTCGCCCCCGCCGGAGTCGCCACGGTACTGGCGATCGCCGGCGCTTCCCCGAGCCGGCCGATCATCACGTGCAGAACCGCCCTGATACGGGCGGCCGCTGCGCTCGGAGCCGGCCCGATTCGGCCGGTCACCGCTTCCCGAGCCACCGCCACGGTACGGACGGTCCCCACCAGTCGAGCCACCGCCACGGTACGGACGGTCCCCACCAGTCGAGCCACCGCCACGGTACGGACGGTCCCCACCAGTCGAGCCACCGCCGCGATACGGACGATCCCCAGCAGACGAGCCACCGCCACGGTACGGACGATCCCCACCAGACGAGCCACCACGATACGGGCGGTCACCACCAGAACCACCACCACGATACGGGCGGTCACCGCCCTCGTTCGAGCGCTGGGGCCGGGATCCGGTATCGCGGTGCGGACGTTCGTCGCGTCCCCGATAGGGGCGCTCGCCCGCGGAATCGCCGCGAGGCGCGCGGTCGCCATGCGGCGGCTTGTTCCGCTTGCGTCGGATTCCTGTCCTTCCCGGCTCCCGCGCCATCCCGGCGGGGAACGTCGGAGGACGGTCGTCCACCGTCCCGACGCTCGTCGTGACGGTCCTCTCGATCAGCCATATCTCTCCCTTGCCCTGCCATTGTGGACCCCGTAACGCAGAAATGGCCACCCAAGATGGGTGGCCATTTCTGGAATGGAAGTCCGGCGGTGTCCTACTCTCCCACAGGGTCGCCCCTGCAGTACCATCGGCGCTGAGAGGCTTAGCTTCCGGGTTCGGAATGGGACCGGGCGTTTCCCTCTCGCTATGGCCGCCGAAACACTATTGACGTTTCAGTCTGCACAACAAAAGTCTTGTTCTGGTGTGCGGTGCCCGACCGTACGTCGAGAACCACAAAGTGGACGCAAGCACCCGCAGGAAAAAACGGGTGTGTTATCAAGTCATCGGCTTATTAGTACCGGTCAGCTGCACGCATTACTGCGCTTCCACATCCGGCCTATCAACCCAGTAATCTGGCTGGGAGCCTCTCACCCGAAGGTATGGAAGTCTCATCTTGAGGCCGGCTTCCCGCTTAGATGCTTTCAGCGGTTATCCATCCCGAACGTAGCTAATCAGCGGTGCTCCTGGCGGAACAACTGACACACCAGAGGTTCGTCCAACCCGGTCCTCTCGTACTAGGGTCAGATCCTCTCAAACTTCCTACGCGCGCAGCGGATAGGGACCGAACTGTCTCACGACGTTCTAAACCCAGCTCGCGTACCGCTTTAATGGGCGAACAGCCCAACCCTTGGGACCTACTCCAGCCCCAGGATGCGACGAGCCGACATCGAGGTGCCAAACCATGCCGTCGATATGGACTCTTGGGCAAGATCAGCCTGTTATCCCCGAGGTACCTTTTATCCGTTGAGCGACAGCGCTTCCACAAGCCACTGCCGGATCACTAGTCCCGACTTTCGTCCCTGCTCGACCTGTCAGTCTCACAGTCAAGCTCCCTTGTGCACTTACACTCGACACCTGATTGCCAACCAGGTTGAGGGAACCTTTGGGCGCCTCCGTTACTCTTTGGGAGGCAACCGCCCCAGTTAAACTACCCACCAGGCACTGTCCCTGAACCGGATCACGGTTCGAAGTTAGGCATCCAGAGTGACCAGAGTGGTATTTCAACAATGACTCCACCCGAACTAGCGTCCGGGCTTCACCGTCTCCCACCTATCCTACACAAGCCACACCGAATACCAATACCAAGCTATAGTAAAGGTCACGGGGTCTTTCCGTCCTGCTGCGCGTAACGAGCATCTTTACTCGTAATGCAATTTCGCCGAGTTCGTGGTTGAGACAGTTGGGAAGTCGTTACGCCATTCGTGCAGGTCGGAACTTACCCGACAAGGAATTTCGCTACCTTAGGATGGTTATAGTTACCACCGCCGTTTACTGGGGCTTAAATTCGAGCTTCGCCTTGCGGCTGACCGCTCCTCTTAACCTTCCAGCACCGGGCAGGCGTCAGTCCGTATACATCGTCTTGCGACTTGGCACGGACCTGTGTTTTTAGTAAACAGTCGCTACCCACTGGTCTCTGCGGCCACCACACCCTTTCCCGCGCAAGGCGGTATAAGTGGATGGCCCCCCTTCTCCCGAAGTTACGGGGGTATTTTGCCGAGTTCCTTAACCACGATTATCTCGATCTCCTCGGTATTCTCTACCTGACCACCTGAGTCGGTTTGGGGTACGGGCGGCTGGAACCTCGCGTCGATGCTTTTCTTGGCAGCATAGGATCACCCACTTTTCATCCGCATCGTGTCTCACCCTTCATGAACGGCGGATTTGCCTACCGTTCGGGCTACGCACTTGCACCAGGACAACCATCGCCTGGCTTGGGCTACCTTCCTGCGTCACACCTGTTAATACGCTAGCCGCACCAGCATGGGGTCGAGCGTTCACGCAGCAACCATCACCCCGAAGGGATCCGGCAACGCCACGCTAGGACTCTTAGCACCACTGGATTGACTGGGGCGGTTCTTCGCCGGTACGGGAATATCAACCCGTTGTCCATCGACTACGCCTGTCGGCCTCGCCTTAGGTCCCGACTTACCCAGGGAAGATTAGCTTGACCCTGGAACCCTTGGTCTTTCGGAGGACGTGTTTCTCACACGTCTTTCGCTACTCATGCCTGCATTCTCACTCGTGTGGCCTCCACGGCTGGGTCACCCCGCCGCTTCACCGGCCACACGACGCTCTCCTACCCATCAACACGGCTGGACCACGAAGGCCTACCACAAGTGTCAATGCCACATCTTCGGTGGCGTGCTTGAGCCCCGTTACATTGTCGGCGCGGAATCACTTGACCAGTGAGCTATTACGCACTCTTTCAAGGGTGGCTGCTTCTAAGCCAACCTCCTGGTTGTCAAAGCAACTCCACATCCTTTCCCACTTAGCACGCGCTTAGGGACCTTAGATGGTGGTCTGGGTTGTTTCCCTCTCGACGATGAAGCTTATCCCCCACCGTCTCACTGCTGCGCTCTCACTTACCGGCATTCGGAGTTTGGCTGACGTCAGTAACCTGTTGAGGCCCATCGGCCATCCAGTAGCTCTACCTCCGGCAAGAAACACGCAACGCTGCACCTAAATGCATTTCGGAGAGAACCAGCTATCACGAAGTTTGATTGGCCTTTCACCCCTATCCACAGCTCATCCCCTCAGTTTTCAACCTAAGTGGGTTCGGCCCTCCACGACGTCTTACCGTCGCTTCAGCCTGGCCATGGATAGATCACTTCGCTTCGGGTCTAGGACATGCGACTGAACGCCCTGTTCAGACTCGCTTTCGCTACGGCTACCCCACACGGGTTAACCTCGCCACATATCGCTAACTCGCAGGCTCATTCTTCAAAAGGCACGCTGTCACAGCTACCAAGGCTGCTCCAACGGTTTGTAAGCAAACGGTTTCAGGTACTATTTCACTCCCCTCCCGGGGTACTTTTCACCTTTCCCTCACGGTACTTGTCCACTATCGGTCATCTGGGAGTATTTAGGCTTATCAGGTGGTCCTGACAGATTCACACGGGATTTCTCGGGCCCCGTGCTACTTGGGATACTCTCCGCGCCAAGAACAAGCATTTCGGCTACAGGGCTCTCACCTGCTATGGCTCGCCTTCCCAGACGATTCGCCTATACTCTCTTGTCACGCCGGCTGCTCGGCAGAACAGCCAGGAAAGTCCCACAACCCCGCACACGCAACTCCCGCCGGATATCACACGTGCACGGTTTAGCCTCTTCCGATTTCGCTCGCCACTACTCACGGAATCACGGTTGTTTTCTCTTCCTGTGGGTACTGAGATGTTTCACTTCCCCACGTTCCCTCTACCCGCCCTATACATTCAGGCGGGAGTCACCAGGTCGGCACGCCGCCTGGCGGGGTTTCCCCATTCGGACACCCTCGGATCAAAACTTGCTTATCAGTTCCCCGAGGCTTATCGCAGATTGCTACGTCCTTCTTCGGCTCCAGATGCCAAGGCATCCACCGTTCGCTCTTAAAGACTTGAAATCACATGAGCAGACCAACCCCCAAAAAAGGGGTCGGCCAAATTATTTCTTTAAGATGCTCGCGTCCACTGTGTAGTTCTCAAAGTACGGGCGGCACCCGCCCCCACCACCAACCGGCGACAGGAACGAGCCCACGAGGAAACCACCAACCACCCCGAAAGGCAGCCACGGCCAGTCCCTCAGGACCCAACAACGTGCAGACACCCCGCTCCCCAACCCCCACCTTCCAACCATCCGAAAACGGCGTACTAGCAAGAATCAGCTGCGCTGATGCCATGTCAAATGTTCCACCCATGAGCTAACCAGCACCACACATCCGGTGATGACCTGGCGCCTGGAAGACCCGAAGATCCCCAGATGCTCCTTAGAAAGGAGGTGATCCAGCCGCACCTTCCGGTACGGCTACCTTGTTACGACTTAGTCCTAATTACCGATCCCACCTTCGACGGCTCCCTCCACAAGGGTTGGGCCACCGGCTTCAGGTGTTACCGACTTTCATGACTTGACGGGCGGTGTGTACAAGACCCGGGAACGTATTCACCGCAGCGTTGCTGATCTGCGATTACTAGCGACTCCGACTTCACGTAGTCGAGTTGCAGACTACGATCCGAACTGGGACCGGCTTTTTGGGATTCGCTCCACCTCACGGTATCGCAGCCCATTGTACCGGCCATTGTAGCATGCGTGAAGCCCAAGACATAAGGGGCATGATGATTTGACGTCATCCCCACCTTCCTCCGAGTTGACCCCGGCAGTATCCCATGAGTTCCCACCATAACGTGCTGGCAACATAGAACGAGGGTTGCGCTCGTTGCGGGACTTAACCCAACATCTCACGACACGAGCTGACGACAACCATGCACCACCTGTATACGAGTGTCCAAAGAGTTGACCATTTCTGGCCCGTTCCCATATATGTCAAGCCTTGGTAAGGTTCTTCGCGTTGCATCGAATTAATCCGCATGCTCCGCCGCTTGTGCGGGTCCCCGTCAATTCCTTTGAGTTTTAGCCTTGCGGCCGTACTCCCCAGGCGGGGAACTTAATGCGTTAGCTGCGTCACGGAATCCGTGGAAAGGACCCCACAACTAGTTCCCAACGTTTACGGGGTGGACTACCAGGGTATCTAAGCCTGTTTGCTCCCCACCCTTTCGCTCCTCAGCGTCAGTTACGGCCCAGAGATCTGCCTTCGCCATCGGTGTTCCTCCTGATATCTGCGCATTCCACCGCTACACCAGGAATTCCAATCTCCCCTACCGCACTCTAGTCTGCCCGTACCCACTGCAGGCCCGAGGTTGAGCCTCGGGATTTCACAGCAGACGCGACAAACCGCCTACGAGCTCTTTACGCCCAATAATTCCGGATAACGCTTGCACCCTACGTATTACCGCGGCTGCTGGCACGTAGTTAGCCGGTGCTTTTTCTGCAGGTACCGTCACTTCCGCTTCTTCCCTGCTAAAAGAGGTTTACAACCCGAAGGCCGTCGTCCCCCACGCGGCGTTGCTGCATCAGGCTTCCGCCCATTGTGCAATATTCCCCACTGCTGCCTCCCGTAGGAGTCTGGGCCGTGTCTCAGTCCCAGTGTGGCCGGTCACCCTCTCAGGCCGGCTACCCGTCGACGCCTTGGTGAGCCACTACCTCACCAACAAGCTGATAGGCCGCGAGCCCATCCCAGACCGAAAAATCTTTCCAACTGCAGACCATGCGGCCACAGCTCATATCCAGTATTAGACACCGTTTCCAGCGCTTATCCCAGAGTCCAGGGCAGGTTGCTCACGTGTTACTCACCCGTTCGCCACTGATCCCCAAGTGCAAGCACCTGGTTCACCGTTCGACTTGCATGTGTTAAGCACGCCGCCAGCGTTCATCCTGAGCCAGGATCAAACTCTCCGTAAAAAAACGATGCCACAACACCACCGGGAAAACGGCAGACGCTTGCAGCGAGTTCAACCATGACCAACAGAAATGCCATCACTGACAATCCATAAATTGATCCAAAGGAATCTCACCAGCCAACCAAACAAATGGTCAACCGACGAGGATAAAATTTGGCATTTGACAAGTGCACGCTGTTGAGTTCTCAAAGACCGGACGCACCCACAACCCGGACAAAATCCATCGCGCAGGGCAACTTCCCAATCATACCCAGTCCGCACGGCATCTCGACTCGACACGCCGCCCTCGGGCTGGACGTCCCATGCTACCACTTCGGAGACCGATGAAAACATCGGATCGTGGTGGAGATGGGAGGTGTTCACTGCTTGAGGGGTGCGGGGCCTTCCGGCCTCTCCGCTCTACCCTTTGGGGCGAACAGGTAATACTGTACGCGAGGATCGACGCGTGCGCCCAATCGGGCGTGCAGCCCGGGCGTGTCTGCCCGGTCAGGCCGTATTTCACCCTGCACACTCGCCGGATCGCGCTCCACGATCCGGCCCGACGTGCCGCTCAGCGACGGCTTGCGGCGGCGCAGGGCCGGGACGGCGATCGCGAGCAGGATCGTCAGCGCCGCCCACACCGCGCACGCCGGCGGCAGCACGCGATAGGCCAGGTGCTGGACGGTGAACTGTGCCGTCAGCGGGCCGAGCACGACCAGCCCCGCCACCCATGCCACGACGAGCACGACCGGCAGCGCGAGCAGCCATGCCCACGGCATCCAGCCTGGAAGCACCCGCGCCACCGGAACGCTGCGCGCACGACGCAAGCCGGAGCAGCGCCCACACCGCGAGCACGACGACCCCGATCACGCTCGACCCGTGCCTGCACCCACTTGTACCCGACCAGCGGTCCCCATTGCGCATCCAGCGCCGGGACGAGCCCGACACCGCTTGCGCCCTCGTGGCTGAACGCGTCCCAGGCGATGTGGCTGGCCACCCCGAGCGCGAGCGCCAGGACGAGGAGCAGGATGTCGCCCAGCACTGACCGCGCACCCGGACGGAGCGCGAACGTCTGCCGCACGCCGGAGCCGGCTTGCGGCATCCCACTCCGCCGGAAGACGCGCGGCGATCCACGGCGGAGCCAGCTGCCGGACCGCTGGCCGCAGGACGGCGCGCCACAGCAGCAGGAGCACCAGAGCCAGGCCCACGGTGACCGGCAGCCAGGCGAAGCTGTGCGTCCACTCGTACGCGATCGGGGTCCCCCGCAGGAACAGCGGCAGATCCGGCGTCATCGCCCCTACGGCGATCGCGGCCGCCGGCAGCGGCGAACGCACGAATGGCAGAGCGACGATCGCGTGACTCGGGGTGAACGGCACCGTCAGACCCCCGATGCGCTGCGGATCGGCGAGCCTCGCCGACGCACCGGCCTCAGCGCCCGGGGTGACGAAGACGCCGGCCAGGGTCTTCTTGCCGCGCCGCAGCACGGACACCGCACCCGGCAGCCCGCCGGTCACCAGCGCGCCCTCGTCCTCGACGCGCACGCCGTCCAGCGAGACGCCGCCCTGGGCGATGGCCCGCCGGCCCTCGGAGAGACTGGCGACGAGCCCGGTGTCGACCAGCGCCTGGACCACACTGGTGTCCAGGCCCGCCTCGACGTGCGGCAGTTCGCGCAGCGCGCTGCGCAGGGTGTCGGGATCGAGCGCGGCGAGATCCCCCGTGCCGAACAGGGCATCGGATGCCGCAGCCACCGCCGCGGTCGTCTGGACGCCGTGCACCGTCGTGCACACCTCGTACGCGAGCCGCTTCTGTGCCGCGCGGCGGTACGGTTCGACCTCGACCAGCCGCGCGTACTCCTCGATCTCGGCGCGCGCCAGGAACGTGAACACCTTGAGCCGATCGACCACATCGCCGTCGTCGGTGTTCAGCCAGAACTGGTACATCCGGTACGGGCTGCACATCTCGGCGTCCAGCCAGATCGCATTGCCCTCGCTCTTGCCGAACTTGGTGCCGTCGCTGTTGGTGATCAGCGGGGTCCCGATCGCATGCGCGGACGCCCCCTCGACCCGGTGGATCAGATCGACGCCGCTGGTGAGGTTGCCCCACTGGTCGGATCCGCCGGTCTGCAGCACGCAGCCGTACTGACGGTACAGCTCGAGGAAGTCCAGGCCCTGCAGGATCTGGTAGCTGAACTCGGTGTAGCTGATGCCGGCATCCGAGTTCAGCCGTGCACTGACGGCATCCTTCTTCATCATGGTGCCGACCCGGTAGTGCTTGCCGATCTCGCGCAGGAAGTCGATCGCCGACAGCGGCGCGGTCCAGTCGAGGTTGTTCACCAGCCGGGCCGCGTTCGCCCCCTCGAAGCTGAGGTAGCGCTCGACCTGACCCCGCAGCCGCTGCACCCACTCGGCGACGGTCTCGCGGGTGTTCAGCGTCCGCTCCGCCGTGGGGCGCGGGTCGCCGATAAGTCCAGTCGATCCGCCGACCAGCCCCAGCGGCTTGTGCCCGGCCAGCTGCAGGCGGCGCAGGCAGCGAGCTGGACGAGGTTGCCCAGGTGGAGGCTCGGGGCGGTGGGGTCGAATCCGCAGTAGTACGTGATCGGCTCGCCGCCGAGCAGGGCGCGCAAGCGCCTCGGGGTCCGTGGACACGTGCACCAGGCCGCGCCACACCAGTTCGTCCCAGACGTTCGGGAACGCCGGGTCGTTGGCGGGTGCGAGGGCGCTCAGAGCGGATTCAGCCACGCGTTTCAGGCTATCAGCGCGGCCCAGCCCTCCCATGTCCGCACCACGTGAGACACTGCCGCTCATGGTCCTGTTCCCCGGTACGGACGTGCTGCTGACGGCGGCCCTGTCGATCTTCCTCTTCCTGGCGCTGTGCGCCGCGCTCGTGCTGATCGTGATCGCGCTTCGTCGCCCCACCACGTATCCGCTGATGGTCGCGGGGATCCTCGTCGTCGTGGCACTGCTGGTGGTCGCGATCTCGCCGGTGAACACGCCCGCGCTGATGGGTCTCATCCTCACCATGCTGGGCGTGGCGGTGGCCGTCCTCGGCGGCAATCCCATCTCGCGTCGCGTGCTGGACGTGGCAGCCGGGTCGCGCGTGCGCGAGACCGAGGACGGCGGCATCATCGTGGCTGCGCGCGACGAGGAAGCCGCGACCGGCGAACCGCGCACCCTGATGCGCGGCGGCAGGGTGATCGGGTATCTCGAGCGGCTCGCGGCCGTGGTCGCGATCGTCGTGGGGTATCCCGAGGCCATCGCGGTGGTCGTCGCGGTCAAGGGCATCGGCCGGTTCTCGGAGCTCAGCGAGCCCGAATCGCGCGAGCGCTTCATCGTCGGCACCCTCGCGAGCCTGCTGTGGGCCTGCGTCCTGGGCGCTCGCTGCGCCTGGCGATCTGGTGACCTCTGGCGACCCGGTGAGTCAGGGCGCAGCAGGCGGTAGCCCTCGATCACCGCGGCGGACCCGCCGGCGGCCAGCGCCTGCGACACCGCGGACTGGGTGATCTTCTCCTGCGCGGCCAGCGCGTTCTGCGTGAGACCCTGGCACCGTCCGTAGGTGAGTGTGCGCGTGCGCTCGCTCATCGTGCCCACGATCTGATCGCGCGCGAGCAGATAGGCGTTGACGTGCCGGACGGCGTCGCGCGTCGCGGCGGACTCGTCGGCGGATGCCGCAGCCTGGGTGCGCGCGTTGGGCGCTGTCCGCTTCGCCAGCGCGTGCACGGCGTCGATCGCCTCCCGTGCCGCCCACCATCCCGGACCCTCGGGGATCGGCCCGGTCGCCGAGGCGACCGTGCCGGTCGCGCCGATGCCGAGCCCGAACCGGCATTCGATGTCGTCGGGCAGGGCGAGCTGGATCAGCAGCGATGTGGCCAGCGCCGCATCCAGGCTGGGATACACGCCCTGGAGTTCGTCGCCGACGGTCGGACGCAGCGGGGTGATCGCCACCGGCAGATCGTGCGCGACACGGGCGATGCCGTCGTCGAGGGCGCGCTGCGCATGCTCCCTGTCGGCGAGGCGGCGGGAGCCGACGATATCGACCGTCATGGCGACGTTCATGACATCAGCGTATCACTGATAGTTCGCAAATATAAGCGTATGGCTTCTCGGTGTGGCGATCGACTCGTCACAGGCCCAGCGCGTGCGCCACCGCCTGGGCACGGGCGATCAGCTCGGCGCGCTGCTCCCCGACCCGCACCGGCGCCGTGCCGCCGGCCCCATCGCGACTGGCCACCGACCCCTCGATCGTCAGCACCTCGCGCACGGCCGGCGTCAGGTGCGGCGAGACATCGGCCAGCAGCTCGTCCGACGCGTCGGCCAGCCCGATCCCCCGCTGCTCGCACGCGCGCACCAGCGCGCCGGAGATCTCGTGCGCCTCGCGGAACGGCACACCCTGGCGCACCATCCAGTCCGCGACATCCGTCGCCAGCGAGAAGCCCTCGGGGGCGAGCGCTGCCATCCGCTCGGTGTCGAACCGCATCGTCGCCACCATGCCGGCGAAGGCCGGCAGGAGCACATCGAGGGTCGCGATCGAGTCGAACACCGGCTCCTTGTCCTCCTGCAGGTCGCGGTTGTATGCGATCGGCAGGCCCTTCAGCGTCGCCAGCAGTCCGGCGAGGTTGCCGATCACACGGCCGGCCTTGCCCCGCGCGAGCTCGGCGATGTCGGGGTTCTTCTTCTGCGGCATGATGCTCGAGCCGGTCGAGTATCCGTCGTCGAGGGTGACGAAGCCGAACTCGCGGGTGTTCCAGAGGATGATGTCCTCGGCGAACCGCGACAGGTCGATGCCGATCTGCGCGGCGACGTACGCGAACTCGGCGACCACGTCCCGTGATGCGGTGCCGTCCAGCGAGTTCTCCGCCGGGCGGTCCAGCCCCAGCTCGCGGGCGACCAGCGCCGGGTCCAGGCCGAGGCTCGAGCCGGCGAGCGCTCCCCGCCGTACGGTGAGACGCGGGCGCGCACGGCCCAGTCGCGGAGTCGCTCCAGGTCGCGCACGAGCGGCCAGCCGTGCGCCTGCAGATGATGGGCCAGCAGCACCGGCTGGGCGTGCTGCAGGTGGGTGCGGCCGGGCATGATCGCCTCAGGATTAGCCTCGGCCTGTGCCACGATCGCATCGATCAGGCGGAGGATGCCGCGGGCGATCGTCCGGGACTGGTCGAGCAGGTACAGCCGGCCGAGCGTCGCGATCTGATCGTTGCGGCTTGCGTCCGGCGCGCAGCCGGCCGCCGAGCTCGGCGTCGGCCCGCTCGATCAGACCGCGCTCCAGCGCCCCGTGCACATCCTCGTCGCCGTCCGCGGCGACGAACGCGCCGGAGGCGACATCCGCCGCCAGCTCGTCCAGCGCCGCACGCATCTGCTGCGCTTGCTCGTCGGTGAGGTACCCGGCCGCATGCAGCGCCACCGCATGGGCACGCGAGCCGGCGATGTCATAGGGCGCGAGCACCCAGTCGAAATGCGTCGATCGGCTCAGCGCCGCCAGCTCGGGCGACGGGCCGGAGGCGAAGCGCGCGCCCCACAGCGCTCCCTCATTGGTGCCGTGCTGCTCGGTCATGCCGCATCCTCGGTGGCGGTGCCGTTCTGCCGCAGGCCAGACCAGCAGGGCCTTCTGCGCGTGCAGCCGGTTCTCGGCCTCGTCCCACACCACCGACTGCGGGCCGTCGATGACCGCGGCATCCACTTCGTAGCCGCGATCCGCGGGCAGGCAGTGGATGAAGATCGCGTCGGACTTCGCCTCGGTCATCAGCTCGGCGGTGACCTTGTAGTCGCCCAGATCGCGCAACCGCTCGAGCTTCTCCTCCTCCTTGCCCATCGAGACCCAGGTGTCGGTCACGACGACGTCGGCACCGGCGGCGGCCTCGTGGATGTCGGTGTACAGCGTCAGCGATCCTCCGGTCTCGGCCGCCCGTGCGTCCGCGTCGGCGACGACGTCCTCACGCGGCGCGTACTCCTCCGGCGATGCCACCCGCACGTGCATGCCCGCCGTGACCCCGGCGAGCATGTACGAGTGGGCCATGTTGGACTTGCCGTCGCCGAAGAACGCGAGCGTGAGACCGCGCAGCGCGCCCTTGTGCTCGCGGATCGTCAGCAGATCGGCCAGCAGCTGGCAGGGGTGGAAGTCATCGGACAGGGCGTTGACCACCGGCACCCGGGTGCCGCGGGCCATCTCCTCCAGGCCCGCCTGCGCGTAGGTGCGCCACACGATGGCGGCGACCTGCCGCTCCATCACCCGCGCGGTGTCGGACGGGGTCTCTTTGCCGCCGAGCTGGCTGTTGGCCGTCGAGATGATCAGCGGCGAGCCGCCCAGATCGGCGATCCCGACGGCGAACGAGACGCGCGTGCGGGTGGAGGACTTGTCGAAGATCACCGCGACCGTCTGCGGGCCGGCCAGGGGCTTGGCCGCCCAGCGGTCCTTCTTCAGCTCGAGGGCGAGGTCGAGGATCTCGGCCTGCTCGGCGGCCGTCAGATCGTCGTCGCGCAGCAGGTGGCGGGTCATGCGTCTTCCTTCGGGTGGGTCGCGGCGACCTCGGCGAGCGAGGCTGCGAACAGGGTGGTGAACTCGTCGACCTCGGCGTCCCCGATCGTGTAGGCGGGGGCGAGGCGGATGACGTCGGCCGTGGGCGCGTTGACGATGAGTCCGCGTCGCTGCGCGGCATCCCGCACCTCGGCGGCGACCGGCGCGGTCAGGGTGATGCCGATCAGCAGGCCGGCCCCACGCGTGCCGGAGACCAGCGGCATCCCTGCGACCGCCTGCCGAGCTGCGCCCCGCGTTCGGTGACCGCAGCCAGCAGTCCGCCGTCCTCGATCTCGGCGAGCACCGCGTTGCCGACGGCGGTGGCCAGCGGATTTCCGCCGAACGTCGAGTTGTGCGTTCCGGGGTAGAACGCGTCGTGGTCGCCGAAGGTGACCAGCGCGCCCAGCGGGAACCCGGCCGCGATGCCCTTGGCCAGGCTCATCGCGTCCGGCACGATCCCCTCGTGCTGGAACGCGAACCAGGCGCCGGTGCGGCCGACCCCGGTCTGCACCTCGTCGACGATCAGCAGGGCACCGTGCGCGGTGGTCAGCTCGCGTGCACGGCGCAGGAAGCCCGCGGGCAGCGGCACCACCCCGGCCTCGCCCTGGATCGGCTCGACGAACAGCGCGGCGACCGAGTCGTCGATCGCCGCCTCCAGCGCGTCCATCGTGGGGTCGATGTGGGCGACGTCGGGCAGCAGGGGGCGGAACGGATCCTGGTAGGCCGCCTTCGGCGTCAGCGACAGCGAGCCCATGGTCCGCCCGTGGAAAGCGCCGTTCAGGCTCAGGATCGTGCTCTTGCCGGTGGCGTGGGCGTGCAGCCGCGCGAGCTTGATCGCCGTCTCGTTGGCCTCGGACCCCGAGTTCGCGAAGAACACGTGCCCGCCCTCGCCGGTGCCGGCCAGCCGCTTCAGACGCGCGGCCAGTTCGAGCTGCTGCGGGGTCGCGAAGTAGTTCGACACGTGCGCGAGGGTCCGCGCCTGCTCGGCGACGGCCTGGACGAACACGGGGTGCGCATGCCCCAGCGCGTTGACCGCGATCCCGCCGAGGAAGTCGAGATAGCGGATGCCGTCGGCATCCCACACGTGCGAGCCCTCGCCCCGCACGAGCAGCGCGAGCCGCCCGCCGAGGTTGAGCAGGTCCCGGGCCGCGTCATCCTGCCACGTGCCCGCGCCGTCGGCTGCCGTCGTCACTGTGCCACCACCTCTGTCCCGATCCCCTTCTGCGTGAACATCTCCACCAGCACCGAGTGCGGCACCCGGCCGTCGATGATCGCCGCCGTGTCCACCCCGCCCGAGACCGCATCCAGGCACGCGCGCATCTTCGGGATCATCCCCGACTCCAGGCGCGGGAGCATGGTCTGCAGTTCGGGCGCGGTCAGGTGCGAGACGAGCGAATCGCGGTCCGGCCAGTCGGCGTAGAGCCCGGGGACATCGGTGAGGATGACGAGCTTCGCGGCGTTCAGCGAGACGGCCAGCGCCGCAGCCGCCGCATCCGCGTTCACGTTCAGCGAGTGCCCGGGGTTGTCCAGGTCCGGTGCGATGGACGAGACCACGGGGATGCGCCCGGAGGCCAGGTGGTCCAGGATCGGCTGCGGGTCGACCTGCACGACGTCGCCCACCCGGCCGAGATCATGTTCGACGCCGTCGATGACGACCCCGCGGCGGCGTCCGCCGAACAGGCCCGCGTCCTCGCCGGACAGCCCGGTCGCGATCGGTCCGTGCGCGTTGATCTTCGCCACCAGCTGTGGGTTGACCTGCCCGGTCAGCACCATCCGCACGACCGAGATGGCCTCGGTCGAGGTGACCCGGTAGCCGCCCTTGAACTCGCTCGGGATGGCCAGCCGGTCCAGCATCGCCGAGATCTGGGGCCCGCCGCCGTGCACGACCACCGGCAGCACCCCGACGTAGCGGAGGTAGGCGATGTCGGCGGCGAAGGCGTCCTGCAGCTCTTCGGAGACCATGGCGTTGCCGCCGTATTTGACCACCACGACCTGATCGCGGTAGCGCCGCAACCAGGGCAGCGACTCGATCATCGTCTCGGCCTTCGCGCTGGCGATGGCCGGATCGGTGTCCTGCAGACGTTTGTCGGTCATGAGGCGTATGCGCTGTTCTCGTGGACGTAGTCGTGGGTGAGGTCGTTGGTCAGGATCCGCACGGTCGCCGGGCCGCTCTTCAGATCGATGACCAGGTGCGTGGCGCGCGGCGCGAGGTCGACGTCCTCGCGGGGCGCGTCCGGCCCTCCGCCGGTGCACACCCGCACGCCGTTCATCCAGACATCCGTGTCGTACGGGTCGAACGCGGCCTGCGTGGTGCCGATCGCCGCCAGCACCCGGCCCCAGTTCGGGTCGTTGCCGAAGATCGCCGCCTTGAACAGGTTGTTGCGGGCTACGGCGCGTCCGACCTCGATGCCGTCGGCCTCGGATGCTGCGTGCCGGACCTCGATCGTGATGTCGTGGCTCGCGCCCTCGGCGTCGGCCTGCAGCTTGCCTCGGCCAGGGAGATGCAGATCTGGGCGAGCACGTCGCGGAACGCGCCCGGGTCGGGCACGATGCCGCTGGCGCCGCTGGCCAGCAGCGTGACCTGGTCGTTCGTGGACATGCACCCGTCCGAGTCGAGCCGGTCGAAGCTGATCCGGGTGGCGTGGCGCAGATGGGCGTCGGCGTCGGCTGCGGTCAGCACGGCGTCGGTGGTGATCACGACGAGCATCGTGGCCAGGCCGGGCGCCAGCATCCCTGCCCCCTTCGCCATTCCGCCGATGGTCCAGCCGTCCTCGGCGTGCAGCACCGTCTTGCTGACGGTGTCGGTCGTCATGATGGCGGATGCCGCATCCTGGCCGCCGTCGCGCGACAGCGCCGCGACGCCCTTCTCGACGCCGTCCAGCACCCGAGCGCGGAACGTCTCGTCGCCGGTGCCGATCAGCCCGGTCGAGCAGACGAGGATGTCGCCGGCGGACACGCCGAGCAGCTCCGCGGCCTTCTCGGCGGTCTGGTGCGTGGTCTGGAACCCGAACGAGCCGGTGAAGCAGTTCGCGCCGCCGGAGTTGAGCACGATCGCCTCGACCACCCCGTCCGCGACCGCCTGCTGCGACCACAGGATCGGGTTGGCCTTGGCACGGTTGCCCGTGAACACGGCGGCGCCGACCTTGTCCGGCCCGCGGTTGACGACGACGGCCACGTCCGGCTTGCCGGTGGACTTCAGGCCCGCAGCGACACCGGCCGCCTCGAATCCCTTCGGTGCGGTGACGCTCACGGGGCCACTCCGTTCACGGTGAGGGCGCGGCCTTCGGGAAGGCCGAGCGCGATGTTCATGGACTGCACGGCGGCGCCGGCGGTCCCCTTGACCAGGTTGTCGACCGCGGTCACCACCGTGACGCGGTTCGTCTCGCGATCGATCTGCAGGCCCATCAGCGCGGTGTTCGCGCCGAGGACGTCGGCGGTACGGGGGAAGACGCCGTCGGGCAGGCTGCACGAACGGCTCGTCGTCGTAGGCGCGCTCCCAGGCGCCGCGGACGTCGGCGTCGGTGGCGCCCGGGGCGATGCGCGCCGAGCTGGTGGCGAGGATGCCGCGGGCCATCGGCACGATCACCGGCGTGAACGAGAGGTGCACCTCGGCGGCCCCGGCGGCGCGCAGCGCCTGCTTCACCTCGGGGATGTGCCGGTGCACCCCGCCCACCGCGTAGGGGTTCGCGGACCCGAGGATCTCGCTGCCCAGCAGGTGCGGCTTCAGGCTCTTGCCGGCCCCGGACGGGCCCACCGCCAGCACACTGACCAGGTCGGTCGCATCGATCACCCCGGCCGCCACGCCGGGCGCGAGACTCAGGCTCACGGTGGAGGCGTTGCGAGCCGGGGGCGGCGATGCGGGTCGCGCCGACCAGGTCGCCGCGCAGCTTGCCGGTGGCCGTGGGAAGCTCGGGCACCCCGTACGCCCAGGGCTCGTGGAACGGCCCGCCGTAGAACGCGTCCCAGTCGGCGCGGCCGGTGAGCCGGTGGTCGGCGCCCGCGTCGATGACCAGGGGCGTCTGTCCCAGGGCGTCGGTGTACTGTCCGGACTGCCCGTGCGGCAGCGCGAGGAAGACGATGTCGTGCCCGGCGAGGACCTCGGGAGTCGTCTCGGCCAGCACCAGATGTGCGAGCGAGCGCAGGTGGGGCTGGTGGGCGACGAGCGGCTGGCCGGCGTTGGAGTGCGCGGTGACGGTGCGGATCTCGATGTCGGGGTGTGCGGCGAGGATGCGGAGGATCTCTCCCCCTGCGTAGCCGGAGGCGCCGGAGACGGCGACCGAATAGGTCATTCTTCTACCTTAGTTTCCTGGGGTCGGCCGGATGGATCCGGCAGGGGCCGACGACGGCGACACCTCACCCGCCCGAGGGGCGGAGCGTGGGTCGCCTAGAGTCGGCGGTCGCCCAGGCGAACGCTTGCGGCGGCGCGCGGAACCGAGGCTCGGAACGAGCGGCTCGAGGTGCGGGGCGGCCGGAAGCATGGCCCGACGATAGCGCCCGGCCCGGGGCATCCGCAAATCCGCCCCGTCACGAACGGACCGGATCACACGTGCGCGGCGAGGAACGCCGTGGCCTGCTCCCATGCATCGGCGGCGGCGGTCGGGTCGTAGCGGCTGCCGGTGTCGTTGAAGAACGCGTGGGATGCCTCGGGGTAGACGTGTGCGGTGAAGTCCACGCCGGCGGCGGCCATCTGCGTGCGCACGGCGGGCAGCGCATCCATCAGGGCGCGGTCCCGGCCGCCGTAGAGGGCCAGGATCGGCGCCTGGATGCGCGCCATGCGCTCGGGGTCGGGTGCCGTGCCGTAGAACGGGACCACGGCGCGGATGCGGTCGTCCGCGGCCGCGAGGAGGAACGCGTAGGTGCCGCCGAAGCAGTAGCCCACCACGCCGATGCCGCCGGCGGCCGGCGCGGGCGCGGACGGCGCGGAGCGGGAGAGATCGGCGGCGAGCCGGTCGACCGTCGCACACAGCGCGGCCACCGCCCACTCGGCGTATTCCGGGGCGCGCGAGGCGGCCAGTGACTCGCGCATCCGCGGCTGGCCCGCCGTGCGCTCGGCTTCGTCGGCCGAGTTCATCAGCGCGAACAGCTCGGCGCCCAGTGCGGGTTCGACGCCGGCGTGGCTGAGGATGTCGGGGGCGATCACGAGATACCCCTCGCCGGCGAAGCGATCGGCGACGTCGGTGATGTGCTCGGTGAGACCCCAGATCTCGTGGATCAGGACCAGGCCGCCTCGCGGCACGCCGTCGGGCCGGGCCACGAAGCAGTCGAACGTCTCGCCGTCGGGTGTGTTCAGCGTGATCAATGCGGGCATGCCTCTACCGTACCCACCGCCCGGCCGGGCTCAGCCGGTGGGGAACGCCTTGATGCGCTCGAGCAGCCGGGCCGGTGCGGTCCAGCGCACGACCACCGGTCACCACGCCGGCGATCATCGCACCCGCTCCCAGCGTCAGCGCGACGGCCAGCCCGATCCAGCCCAGCTTGCGGACGGTCGGCGAGCGCACCGATCAGCGCGAGCACGAGCGACGGCGTCGCGACCACCAGCACGGCGGCCATCACCACGAACACCAGCAGACCGTTCACGAACGTCTGCCCCGGCACGGTCTTGAACGGGCTGTCGCCTGCCGCCGCGACCGGCGTGACGATCAGCGCCGACGACACCGCCGACACCCCGTACCCGGCCAGCAGCAGCGCGAGCGCCCCCGCCAGAACCGACGGCAGCGACGCGCCAGGCGTCGGCCACGGCGACCGTGATCAGCGCGACGGCGACCACGGCCGGGATGCCCACGGACGCCGCCGCCAGCATCCGTCCCAGGCGGTCCTGCCAGCCGCGCGCGCCGCTGGAGAGCACCGAGGCGAACGCCGTGCCGTCGTACGAGATGTCGGTGTAGCCGACGATCGACAGCACGAACGCCACCACCACCGCCGAGGCCGAGAACATCCCGCCGCCGACACCGCCGGTGAACAGGAACAGGAACGGAATCAGGGGCACCAGGATGAACTGACGCAGATACCGCGGATCTCGCAGCCACGCCGTGAGCGAGCGCGCCCAGGTGGCGCCGGCGGCTCCCGTCGGCAGCGGGCCGAACAGCCCGAGCGCCCCCGACTTCGTCGCACGCGCGGCGCGGCGCGGCGCGGCGGTCGACGCGGCGAGTGCGCGCCACCACGCCCACCACAGCGCCGCGACGGTGGCCGCCGCGATGACGGTCTTGGCGAGTGCCGGCAGCCAGGCGCCGACCGCCAGTTCGGCGGGCACGGCCCACGCCGCGCCGAGCGGCGTCCAGCTGAGCACCTCGGCGGCCTGGGTCAGACGGTCGAGCGAACCGCCGGCCGCGTCCAGCGCACCGAGGGCGCCGGTGATGATCGGGCCGGAGAAGATCATCAGGATCAGGACCGCCGTTCCGACGACCTCCCGCCCCCGCCGGGCCGAGCCGAAGCCGGCCGACAGCGTCGCGATCAGCCGGTTGGCCACCACGCAGGTCGCCACCCCGATGAGGGCGCACACGGGCGCCGCCAGCGCCGCCGCCGGCCAGCGCACCCACAGGGCCACGGTGCCGAGCGCGGCGATGGTCGTCGCGATTCCCGGCACGCCCGTCGCCCCGGTTCCGGTCAGCGCGAGCATGATCTGGCGCGTCGTCAGCGGAAACGGCGCGAGCCGTCCGGCATCCACGGTCGTGTCGTTTCCGGCGATGAGCACGGGGCCGACCACCCAGCCCACCAGCAGCAGCGCGCCGCCGAGAACGGCGACCAGCCGTGCCTGGTCGGGGCCCTGCAGCACGGCGAGCGCGGTCATGCCCGCCAGCACCAGGACGAGGGCCGCCCCGGCCCACAGCATGCCGAACACGAAGCCGACCAGCTGCCACGGGCTTGCGGCTGAGCGTATTGAGCAGAATGCGGTATCTCAGCCTCAGGATCGCTGCAACCACGCCGGTCCCTCTCCGACGTGTCGTCCCCCCACCAGCGCCATGAAGCGCTCCTGCAGGCTCTCCCCCGCGCGCACCTCGTCCACCGTGCCGGCGGCCAGGACGCTGCCGCCGGCGAGGATCGCGACGTGGTCGCACATGCGCTGCACCAGGTCCATGGAGTGGCTGGAGACGATGACGGACCCGCCCGAGGCGGTGTAGCCGCGCAGCACGTCCTCGATGTTGGCGGCCGAAACCGGGTCGACCGACTCGAAGGGCTCGTCGAGCACGAGGAGGCGCGGGGCGTGCACGAGCGCGCAGGCCAGCGCGACCTTCTTGGTCATGCCGGCGGAGTAGTCGGCCACGATCGTGCCGGCCGCCTCGCGCAGGTCCATCATCGCGAGCAGGTCGGCCACGCGCGGGGCGATGTCGGGGCGCGGGATGCCGAACATCATGGCCGTGTACGTGATCAGCTGCTCGCCGGTGAGCCGGTCGAACAGGCGCACGCCGTCGGCCAGGTTGCCGATGATGCGCTTGGCCTGCACCGGCGCCTGCCACACGTCGATGCCGTGCACCGCGACGCGTCCCGCGTCCGGCCGCAGCAGACCGGTGGCCATCGACAGGGTGGTGGTCTTGCCTGCGCCATTGGGACCGACCAGTCCGAAGAACGAGCCGGTGGGCACCTCGAGGTCGATGCCGGCGACCGCGACCTTGTCGCCGAAGCGCTTGGCAAGGCCGCGGATCTGCAGCGCGGGTTGGATCGATTCGGCCATCGCTGAGAGCCTATCGGGGCGACGGCATCCCGCTGGCGCGGATGCCGCGGAACAGTTCGCGCCGTCGCAGCGTCAGTCGCGCAGCTTGGCGCCGAAGCGCTCGGCGGCCAGCTCGACCCCCTGCAGCTTGGCCTCGGTGGCCTCCGCGGCGGCCAGCGTGCGGTCGGCGGCGCGGAACAGCAGCGCGAACGTCAGGCTCTTCGTGCCGTCGTCGAGCCCCGGGCCTCGGTAGTCGTCGACCAGACGCAAGCGATTCGAGCAGGCTGCCGCATCCGTCCTTCAGCGTCCGCCGCACCTCGGCGGCCGGCACCTCCACGGGGACCACGAGCGACACGTCCTGGGTCGCGGGCGTCTGAGTCGACAGGGATGCCGCAACCACACGGGCCCCGGCGGCCGCCAGCAGCGCATCCAGGTCGAGCTCGGCGACGTACACCCGGCCGTGCAGGTCGGCGTCCTCGGCGACCGCGGGCAGCAGCTCGCCGACATAGCCCACCTCGGCGCCGGCCGCGGTCAGCGTCCCGGTTCGGCCGGGGTGCAAGCGCGGCACGCTCGCCCTGCGCCACGTCGATCGTCGCGCCGGCGGCGACGGCGATCACGCGGACGGCATCCAGGGCGTCCGACAGCGAGACCGCGACGGCCGGCTGCCGGGCTGCTTGGCTGTGGCATTGCCGGCCAGCAGCACCGCCACATGCCGAGGCTGGGGCGGCAGGGAGGCGTCGAGCGCGGCGAGGGTCGCCTCATCCGGACGCTGGGCCAGGGGCGGCACGGTCGTGGTGCCGTATTCGGTGCCCGGCTCGGGAAGGAACACGGCCCCGGTCTCGAACAGCGCCAGGTCGGTGAAGCCGCGCGACAGGTTGCGGTGCGCGACCTGCAGCAGGCCGGGGATGAGCGACCGGCGCAGGTCCGGCGCCTGGCCGTCGAGCGGATTGGCCAGGCGGATGCCGGGCAGGTGCGCGCCGGAGGCGGAGCCGTGGCGGTCGTTCTGCGCGGCCGTGGTGAACGGGAACGACGGCGTCTCGACGAACCCGGCCGCCGCCAGCGCATTCGCGATGCGCCGACGTGCCTGCTGGGACGCGGTCCAGCCGCTGCCGGACGGCGGGGTCGGCAGCACCGACGGCACCCGGTCGAGGCCCTCGATGCGGGCGACCTCTTCGGCCAGCGTCCACTTGTCGGTCAGGTCCGGCCGCCACGACGGCGGCGTGACCAGCCAGTGGTCGCCGTTGTCGTACACGTCGCAGCCGATGGTCTGAAGGGCGCCGGAGACCTCGGTCGCCGCGTAGTCCACGCCGATGAGGGCGGACGCGAACGGCTTGGGCAGGGCGATGGCCTCGCGCTCATAGACCGCGAACAGGGCCCCGCCGATCTCGGTGTCCAGCGTCCCCCCGCCGAGCTCGACCATCAGGTCGGCCACCCGGCGGGCGGCCACGAACGGGATCAGCGGGTCGACGCCCCGCTCGAACCGCCGGGACGCCTCGGAGGGCAGCTTGTGCCGGCGCGCGGTGCGCGCGATCGTGACCGGCTCGAAGGTCGCCGCCTCGATGAGCACGTTCTTCGTGTCGCGGCTCATCTCGGTGGTGGCGCCGCCCATCACGCCGGCCAGCCCGATGGGGCCGGATTCGTCGGTGATGAGCAGGTCTTCCGGGTGCAGTTCGCGCACCTGGTCGTCGAGCGTGGTCAGCGTCTCGCCCGGACGCGCGCGGCGCACCGTGATGCCGCCGGTCAGCTTGTCCAGGTCGTACCCGTGCACGGGGTTGCCGAGTTCGAGCATGACGTAGTTCGTGATGTCCACGAGCAGCGAGATCGACCGGATGCCGGCCAGCACGAGGCGGGCGATCATCCACGGCGGCGTGGGGCGGGTGGCATCCACGCCGCGCACGATGCGCGCGACGAACTCGGCGGCGCCGGCGTTGCCGCGGATCGGCGCCGCGTCGTCGACGACCACGGCGAACCCGCCTTCGGGCTGCTCCAGGTCGCCCCACTGCCGGTCACCCGGGTCGCGGAAGGCGCCGCCGGTCGCGTGCGCGTATTCGCGGGCCACTCCCCGCAGACTCAGCGCGTAGCCGCGATCGGGGGTCACGTTGATCTCCACCGCGACGTCGTCCAGGCCCAGCAGCGCGATCGCGTCGGTGCCGACGGGGGCGTCCAGGCCCAGGTCGGCCAGCCGCAGGATGCCGTCGTGCTCGTCGCCCAGCCCCAGCTCGCGGGCCGAGGCGATCATGCCGTCCGAGACATGCCCGTACGTCTTGCGCGCGGCGATCGGGAACGGACCGGGCAGCACCGCCCCGGAAGGGTGACGACGACCTTGTCGCCGGCGACGAAGTTGTGCGCACCGCAGACGATGCCGCGGATGCCGCCGTTCGCCTCGCCGACGTCGACCTGGCACCAGTTGATGGTCTTGCCGTTGGTCTGCGGCTCGGGCTCGAGCGAGAGCACCTGGCCGACGACGACCGGGCCGGACACCTCGAAGCGGTGCACGTCCTCCTCTTCGAACCCGACGCGCACCAGCGCCGCCAGCACGTCCTCGGGCGTGGCATCCGGTGCCACCTCGACGTATTCACGCAGCCACGACAGCGGGACGCGCATCACACCACCATCCCGAACTGCTCGCTGAAGCGGACATCGCCCTCGGCCATGTCGCGCATGTCCTGCACATCGCTGCGGAACATCAGCGCCCGCTCGACGCCGATGCCGAACGCGAAGCCCGAGTACACCTCGGGGTCGATCCCGGCCGCACGGAGCACATTCGGGTTGACCATGCCGCACCCGCCCCACTCGATCCAGCGGGCTCCGCCCTTGAAGGTGGGATGCCACAGGTCGAACTCGGCGGACGGCTCGGTGAACGGGAAGTAGTTGGTGCGCAACCGGGTCTTCGCCTCGGCGCCGAACAGCTGCCGGGCGAGGTGGTCGAGCGTGCCCTTCAGGTGCGCCATCGTGATTCCCCGGTCGACGACCAGTCCCTCGACCTGGGTGAACACCGGCAGGTGGGTGGCGTCGTACTCGTCGGTGCGGAAGACGCGGCCGGGCGAGATGATGTAGATCGGCAGCTCGCGGGTGAGCATCGAGCGCATCTGCACCGGGCTGGTCTGCGTGCGCATCACCAGATGACGTGCGGTCGGATCGACGTAGAACGTGTCCTGCATCTGCCGCGCCGGGTGGTCCTCGTCCAGGTTCAGCGCGTCGAAGTTGTACCACTCGTGCTCGAGCTCGGGGCCTTCGGCGACCTCCCAGCCCATGCCGATGAAGATGTCGCCGATCTGCTCCTGCAGCACCGTGAGCGGATGCCGCGCCCCGACCTTCGCGCGCGCGGCGACCGCGGTGATGTCCACCCGCTCGACCTCGAGCCGCGCGGCGGTCTCGGCGGCGTCGAGCTCGGCCTCGCGCGCGGCGAGCGCCTGGGCGACCCGGCCGCGGCCCTGCCCGATGAGCTTGCCGAACTCGGCCTTGTGCTCGGGCGCGACCTCGCGCATGCGTGCGTTGAGCTTCGCCAGGGGCGAGCCCTCCGCCGCGTGCGCGGCGCGTGCGGCCTTCAGCGCGGCCGTATCGGATGCGCTCGCGATGGCCGCCAGCGCGGCGGTGACGGCGGCATCCACCGCCTCGGGGAAATCTCAGAAACGTCGTCGGACACGAGAACCGAGTCTACCGGCGCGTGGCGATCGCCTCTGTCTCGGTCGTCGGGCCGCCGTCGCGCAGCGCCCCTTCGGCACCTTCGGCGAGCGGCGCGTGCTCTTCTCCACGCGGTACGCCACGTAGGACAGGATGAGGCACAGCACGATGTAGATGGTGCCGCCGACGATCGCGGTCGGCACGAGTGGCGAGCCGAACTCGATCTGGTTGCCCAGCAGCTTGATGACATACAGCAGCTCGGGGTAGGTGATGATGAACCCGAGTGCGGTGTCCTTCAGGGCGACCACCAGCTGCGAGATGATGACCGGCATCATGGCGCGCACGGCCTGCGGCAGCGGCACGAGTCGCATCACGGCGTTCTTGCGGAGGCCGATCGCGTACCCGGCCTCCTTCTGGCCGCGCGGCAGCGATTCCACACCTGCGCGGATTGCTTCGGCCAGCACCGAGCCGTTGTAGGCGATGAGTGCGATCACGACCGCGTAGTAGGGGTCGACCCGGATGCCGATCACGGGCAGCCCGTAGAACATCAGCATCATGAAGATCAGGACCGGGATCGCCCGGAGCACCTCGACGATCCATCCCACCGGGATGCGCACCCAGGCATGATCGGACAAGCGCCCCACTGCGAGGATGAAGCCGAGGATGAGCGCGCCGATCCCGGCGACGACGAACGCTCCCAGGGTGTGTCCGAGTCCTTCCAGAATCAGCAGCCAAGGACGGCTGTAGGTGAAGATCGACCACTTCTGCGCGGTGAACTGTCCAGTCGCGGCCAGTCGCCACACCACCAGCCCGAGCAGCACCAGGACGACCACCACCGTGATGGCGCCGAGGATGCGGTTGCGCAGCACCGCGCGGGGGCCGGGGACGTCATACAGGACGGAGCTCATCGCTCGACCCTCCACTTCTTCTCGAGCACGCGTTGCAGCCACGCCAACAGCAGCACCAGCACGACGAAGATCGCGGCGATGAGCAGGAGCGTGAGCAGCTGGTTCTCACCGGTGACCATCTCGAGGAAGATGTTCCCGCTCCCGCCGGCTTCACGGTGCTCGCTGAGGTTCGCGGTGACCGACCCCAGATTCAGCACCGAGAAGCCGGCCGCCACGGTGGTGTTCTTCAGCAGCGCGATCAGCACGCTCATCATCGGTGGGACCACCGAGCGGAAGGCCTGCGGGAAGATGACCAGGCTCATCACCTGGCCGAAGTTCAGGCCGATCGCGCGGGCGGCCTCGGCCTGGCCGACCGGGACGGTGTTCACGCCGGAGCGGATCGTCTCGGCCACGTAGGTGGCCGTGTAGACGCCGAGTGCGACCGTGGCCAGCGTTATCGCGCTGATGCGCTGACCGAGCAGGATCGGGATGCAGAAGGCGAAGAAGAACATCACCAGGGTCAGGGGGGTGTTGCGGATCCAGTTCACGTACACCGTGCCCACCGCCCGTGCCACCGGCACCGGCGAGACCCGCATGGCACCGACGATCACGCCCAGGACCAGGGCGAGGATCCCGCCGACGAAGAACAGCACCAGCGTGCCCTCGATGGCCTGCACCCATAGCGTGGCGACGTCGCTCATGCGCTCTCCTTCTGCCCTTCTGCGTCGATCCGGATGATCGGTCGGGCGACGCGTGCGCGCCGCCCGACCGAGACCGGATCAGCCGACGGCGTCGACCTCGGGCTGGGTGGACTTGACGCCGGAGGCGCCGAGGTTGCTGTCGAAGATCTTCTGCCACACGTCGTGACCGTCGGTGAGCACATTGTTGAAGAACGCCTGCAGCGCGGCATCGTTCTTGGCCAGGCCGATGCCGTAGCGCTCTTCGCTGAAGACGTCGCCGACGGTCTTCAGGTGGTCGGGGTCCTGGGCGGCGTAGCCGAGGAGGATCGCCTCATCGGTGGTCACGGCATCCACCTGTCCCTGCAGCAGATCCTGCACGCAGGTCGAGTAGGTGTCGTACTCCTTGGTCTTGGCCGGGGTCTCGTCCTTGATCCGCTGGATCGAGGTCGACCCGGTGGCCGAGCAGACGACGTCATCGGCGGTGAGCGAGTCCTTGCCGGTGATCTTGTCGTTGTCCTTGGCGACCAGAAGGCCCTGACCGGTGATGAAGTACGGGCCGGCGAACGAGATCTGCTCCTTGCGCTTGTCCGTGATCGAGTAGGTGCCCACGTAGAAGTCGATGTCGCCGTTCACGATGGACTGCTCGCGGTTGGCCGAGGCGATCGGCTTGAAGTCGATCTTGTCCTCGCCGTAGCCGAGGGATGCCGCCATCCAGCGCGCGATGTCGATGTCGAATCCGCTGCGCTTGCCGGTGGTGGTGTCCAGGTAGCCCAGCCCCGGCTGGTCTTCCTTCACGCCGATCGTGACCTTGTCCGCCTTCTGGATGCGCTCGAACGTCGGGCTGTCGGGCACCGAGACATCGGTCGCGACCGTCCACGGAGTCTCCGCAGCCGCCCCTCCGTCGCTGCCGGTGTCGCTCGGCGTGCCGCTGTTGCACGCCGTCAGGGCAAGGGCGGCCACGGCTGCCAGGCTCAGGCTCGCGATGATGCGTGATTTTCGCATGTGTGATTCTCCTTTGTGCGGGGACTGCCGTCAGTGGGTGAGGAGCTTCGAGAGGAAGTCCTTGGCCCGGTCCGACTGCGGGTTGGTGAAGAAGTCCTCGGGTGTGGCCTCTTCGACGATCTGGCCGTCGGCCATGAACACGACGCGGTCCGCGGCCTTGCGGGCGAACCCCATCTCATGGGTGACCACGATCATGGTCATCCCGTCCTGCGCGAGTCCGACCATGACGTCGAGCACCTCGTTGATCATCTCCGGGTCCAGCGCGCTGGTCGGCTCGTCGAAGAGCATCACCTTGGGGTTCATCGCCAGGGCGCGCGCGATCGCGACGCGCTTGCTGGCCGCCGGAGAGCTGCCGGGGAGCTTGTCGGCCTGCTGACCGACCCCGACCCGATCGAGCAGGGTGCGGGCCTCGGCCACGGCATCCGACTTCTTCATCTTGCGGACCTTGATCGGACCGAGAGTCACGTTGTCCAGGATCGTGAGGTGGGAGAAGAGGTTGAACGACTGGAACACCATGCCCACGTCGCTGCGCAGCGCGGCCAGTCCCTTGCCCTCCTTGGGCAGCTCGGCGCCGTCGATGGTGATGGTGCCGCTGGTGATCGTCTCCAGGCGGTTGATCGTGCGGCACAGCGTCGACTTGCCCGACCCGGACGGGCCGATGACGACGACCACCTCGCCCCGGTGGACGGTCAGATCGATGTCCTTGAGGGCCTGGAAGTCGCCGTAGTGCTTCTGCACATCCGTGATCACGACCAGCGGGTCACCGCGCCGGACCGAGATGTTCGACGTCGGGGGTGCCGGGTCATCGGGGATCGTCATGGGTACACCCTATGAGTGCGATGGGAGTTGCGCGAGGGGCACGCGTGACGTTTACCGATCCGTGACCGATGCACGCAGCGCGAATGCCGACTCGTACAGGCAGACGCTGGCGGCGGTCGCCAGGTTCAGCGATTCGGCGCGTCCGTAGATCGGCAGACGCAGCGCCTCGTCGGCCAGTGCGAGCGCGTCGTCGTCCAGCCCGCGCGCCTCGTTGCCGAACAGCCAGGCCGTCGGACGGGCCAGCGCCCCCGACTCGCGGGCGGCCAGCAGGTCGTCGCCCTTCACATCGGCGGCGATGACCCGCAGGCCCGCCGCGCGCGCCGCGGACGCCACCTCGGCGAGGTCCCCGCCGAACGCGATCGGCACGTGGAACAGCGAACCCGTGGTCGAGCGGACCACCTTGGGGTTGTACGGGTCGACCGTCCGACCGGTCAGGATCACGGCATCCGCCCCCGCCGCGTCCGCGGCTCGGATGATGGTGCCGAGGTTGCCGGGATCGCGCACCTGCTCGCAGATGGCGATCAGACGAGGGGATGCCGCGAGCACGTCCCGCACCCGGGTCGGGAACTGCCTCGCCACCGCGAGCACCCCCTGCGGCGTGACGGTGTCGGCCATCGCCTCGAGCACCTGCTCGCTGGTGTAGACCAGCTCGATCCCGGCCGCATCCGCGGCGCGGCGCAGGTCGGCGTGCTTCTCGGCGGCGGTGGGCGTCGCGAAGAGCTCGACGATCCCGTCGGGCCGGAAGGCGAGCGCCTCGCGGACGGCCTGCGGCCCCTCCAGCAGGAAGAGACCGGACTCGTCGCGCACGCGGCGCTTGGACAGCTTGGCGACGGCGCGGGCACGGGCGGATCGCGGGTTCTCCAGCACGGGTTCAGTCTAGGGTGGCCCGCCGAAACCACAGAGGCGAACGGGCGCCCCTCCGAGGAGGGACGCCCGTTCGAGGAGGGTCAGCTCACGCCTGGGGGCGTTCACGTTCTCCGGCAGCGCCTTCTTCGCGGTCTCGACCAGCGAGGCGAACGCGGTGGGCTCGTTCACGGCGAGCTCGGCCAGCATGCGGCGGTCGACCTGGACATCGGCCAGACGCAGACCCTGCATCAGGCGGTTGTAGGTCAGGCCGTTCTGACGGCTCGCGGCGTTGATCCGCTGGATCCACAGGCGACGGAACTCGCCCTTGCGCTTGCGGCGGTCCCGGTACGCGTAGACCAGCGAGTGGGTGACCTGCTCCTTCGCCTTGCGGTACAGGCGCGAACGCTGACCCCGGTAACCCGAGGCGCGCTCCAGGATGACGCGACGCTTCTTGTGGGCGTTGACAGCCCGCTTGACTCTAGCCATTTCGTTTCGTTCCTATCGTGCGTCGGCGCGCGTCAGCGCCCGAGAAGCTTCTTGATGTTCTTCGCGTTCGCGGGCGAGATGGCCTCGTCCTTGTTGAGCCGACGCGTGCGACGGCTGGACTTCACCTCGAGGTTGTGGCGCATGCCCGACTGCTGCTTCATGATCTTTCCGCTCCCGGTGACCTTGAAGCGCTTCTTGGCGCTCGAGTTCGTCTTCTGCTTCGGCATCTTCTCTTCCTTCGTGGTGCATCCCGCGATGCGGGAATGGTCATCCCGCGTCGCGGGAGCTTGGGGGCCTATTCGGCGTCTGCCGCGGGGGCTTCCGACGTGCCGGGCGTCCCGGCCTTGGCTTCGCGGGCGGCGGCCTTGTGGGCGGCGCGCTGCGCGTTCTGCTCGGTCTTGACCTCGGACTTGTTCTTGTGCGGAGCGATCACCATGACCATGTTCCGCCCGTCGATGCGCGGGGTCGACTCGACGGTGCCGAGCTCGGCGACGTCCTCGGCGAACCGACGGAGCAGGCGGACGCCGAGCTCCGGACGCGACTGCTCACGGCCGCGGAACAGGATCATCGCCTTGACCTTGTCGCCGGCCTCGAGGAACCCCTCGGCGCGCTTGAGCTTGGTGGTGTAATCGTGCGCCTCGATCTTCAGGCGGAACCGCACCTCTTTGAGGATGGTGTTGGCCTGATTGCGCCGGGCCTCCTTGGCCTTCTGCGCAGCCTCGTACTTGAACTTCCCGAAGTCCATGATCTTGACGACGGGAGGCTTCGAATTGGGCGCAACCTCGACCAGATCGAGGTCGGCCTCCTGTGCCAGTCGTTGCGCGACCTGGATGGCGACGACGCCGACCTGCTCACCGTTGGGTCCGACGAGACGGACCTCGGGGACGCGGATGCGCTCGTTGGTGCGGGGATCGCTGATGCGGAACTCCTCTTTCGTGCGGTGGAATGGCTTCGCAATGCTGATGCATCGCGGTGAAATCGGCCCACTCCACCCGCACGGCGCCTACGCACCGGCTCTCGCACCCGGACAACCGCCTCGCGGCGGCGGAGTGCTCTCGACCCGGTAGCCTGGAACGGCAAGCGCGGGTGGGATGTGATCCTCTTTCATTCCGGAGCAGAACACTCCGGAGCCCGCCCAAGTTTAGCAGAGAGTACGACGTGAACACGATTCCGGACGAGTTCGAGCGGGATGCCGCGCGCCAGGCCCAGTGGGAAGAGCAGGAGCAGCGCGCCTCAGCGGCGACCCGCGACATCGCCGACGTGCCGGCCGTGGAGATCATCACCACCGCGGCCGTGCACCTGATGAGCGCCGCCGCGGTCAAACTCGGCCTGGCCGACGACCCTGACGCCCAGCTCGATCTGGATGAGGCGCGCAAGCTCATCAACGCCCTGGCGGGGCTCATCACCGCCGGATCGCCCGAGATCAGCAGCGCCCACGCCGCTCCCCTGCGGGACGGCCTGCGTTCGCTGCAAGCTCGCGTTCCGCGAGGCCTCCACCGTGCCCGACCCGATCGGCCAGGGTCCGGGCGAGAAGTGGACCGGACCGGTCTCCTGATCCGCCCGCTCAGCGGGTGAGCTTGACGCTGAGCGAGTCCACCAGGGTGGCGATCCGGTCGTCGGCGGCCCAGCGCTGCGCGAGGCGGGCGAGCACGGCATCCAGCGCCTCGCGGTCGAGTCCGTCGATCAGCCGCAGCCGCACCACGAGCTCCGGGCCGCGCAGTCGGCCGTCCGGGTCGCCGGGGGCCACCTCGAGGTCGATGACGTTCAGCTCGCGGGCCACGCTGGCCTGCAGGGCCGTGAACACGTCGGGGCTGCGATAGCTGGGCTCCCACGGCTCGCTCGCGCGATGGCCCACACCGCGGGGCGCCGCAGCACGTGCTCGGTGTGCGAGCCGGGGTCGATCACGATCAGATCGGTGTCGTCGTCCACCGCCGCCAGAGCCGTGCGCACGCCCTCGGCCGGCACCGGCCGGGCCGCTGCATCCCACCGTCTGCATCGCCCCGACAGAGGAGAACACCGGCAGCACCCGGCGGCCGTCAGGGGCGGCCACGGTCACGATGGACAGCTCCTGCGTCTTGTCGACGGTCAGACCCGTCGGCCCGACCCCCTCGTCGCCCTTCTCGGCGACCAGCGGGATCAGCGACCGCGCGGTGCGGTAGGCCTCCACGACCGCGACCGGGTCGCCGGCGCCCTCCGCGCAGGCGGTGAGGGCTGCCAGCAGCGCCGGATCGGCCGAGCCGTCGTCGCCGGAGTGCGGATTGGCCTGGAAGCTGCGGCCGGCCCACGGCACGCCGGCCGAGTCGGTCGCGTGCGGGTCGTGGGCGCAAGCCGTCAGTCTCTGGCGACATCCAGCGCCTCGGCGAGGGTGAACGCCCCGGAGTACAGCGCCTTGCCGACGATGGCTCCTTCTATGCCCAGCGGAACGAGAGCGCGCAGCGCGATGATGTCGTCCAGGCTCGACACCCCGCCCGAGGCGACCACCGGCTTCGGCGTCCGTTCGGCGATCTGCCGCAGAGCTCGAGGTTCGGCCCGCGCAGGGTGCCGTCCTTGGTCACGTCGGTGACGACGTAGCGGCTGCATCCGGCGTCCTCGAGGCGGTCCAGGACGGTCCAGAGGTCGCCGCCCTCCCGGGTCCAGCCGCGTGCGGCCAGGGTCGTGCCGCGCACGTCCAGCCCGACCGCGATCGCATCGCCGTACCGGCCGATCACGTCGGCCGCCCACTCCGGGTTCTCCAGCGCGGCGGTGCCGAGGTTGATGCGGGTGGCACCGGATTCGAGCGCGGCGTGCAGCGACGCATCGTCGCGGATGCCGCCGGACAGCTCGACCTGCACGCCCCGGACCTGCTTGATCACCTTGCGCAGCACTCCGGCGTCGCTGCCGCGGCCGAATGCCGCGTCCAGGTCGACGAGATGGATCCAGTCGGCTCCCTGCCGGGCCCACTCCAGCGCGGCCTCGACCGGGTCGCCGTAGTCCGTCTCACTGCCCGCCTCTCCCTGGGTGAGGCGGACCGCCTTGCCGTCGGCCACGTCGACGGCAGGAAGGAGGGTCAGTTCGGGTGTGGCTCGAAATCACTGGGCACGAGGTCACACAGTAGCCCGGGGCAGGCCGTCGATCCAATTGGACAGCAGGCGGATGCCGGCGGCTCCGGATTTCTCCGGGTGGAACTGGGTGGCCGACAGCGGCCCGTTCTCGACCGCGGCCAGGAACCGGCCGCTGCCGTAGGTGCACCAGGTCAGGGCCGGGGCGGGGAACGGCGCCTGCGTCTGCAGCGACCATTGCGCGGCGGCGTAGGAGTGGACGAAATAGAAGCGCTCCCGCTCGATCCCCGCGAACAGGCGGCTGCCGGCATCCGGCGCGACGGTGTTCCACCCCATGTGCGGCAGGACCGGGGCATCCAGCTCAGTGACCGCGCCCGGCCACTCGCCCAGGCCCTCGGTGTCCACCCCGCGCTCGACGCCGAGCTCGAACAGCACCTGCATGCCGACGCAGATGCCCAGCACCGGCAGGCCCCCGGCCAGCCGGCGGTCGATCAGCTCGTCGCCGCGGATGGCGCGCAGCGCGGCCATCACCGCGGCGAATGCGCCGACGCCGGGGACGACCAGTCCGTCGGCGTCCCGCGCCAGACCGCGGTCGGCGGTCAGCCGCGCATCCGCGCCGGCGGCCTCGAGCGCCTTGACCGCGGAGTGGACGTTGCCCGAGCCGTAATCCAGGACCGCCACGAGAGGGCGAGCGGTCACAGCGCGCCCTTGGTGCTGGGGATGCCGTCCACCTGCGGGTCGAGCGCCTTGGCCTGGCGGAACGCGCGCGCGAAGGCCTTGAACTCGGCCTCGGCGATGTGGTGCGGATCGCGGCCGGCGAGCACGCGCACGTGCGTGGTCAATCCCGCGTGGAACGAGATCGCCTCGAATGCGTGGCGGACCAGCGAGCCGGTGAAGTGCCCGCCGATCAGGTGCAGCTCGAAGCCGGCCGGCTCGCCGTCGTGTACGAGGTACGGGCGCCCGCTGATGTCCACGACCGCCTGGGCGAGCGCCTCGTCGAGGGGCACGAGCGCATCGCCGTAGCGCGAGATGCCGCTCTTGTCGCCGAGCGCCTCGCGGATGGCCTGGCCGAGCACGATCGAGATATCTTCGACGGTGTGGTGCACGTCGATGTCGGTGTCGCCGGAGGCGCGCACGGTGAGGTCGGTCAGCGAGTGCTTCGCGAACGCCGTCAGCAGGTGGTCGAAGAACGGGACGCTGGTGTCGATGCGGGATGCGCCGGCGCCGTCCAGATCGAGCACGAGCTCGACCGTCGACTCGCTCGTGGTGCGGGTCCGCGAGGCGGTGCGGGAGGCGGCGCTGGTCATGACGCCGAGTCTACCGAGGCCAGCGCATCCAGGAACGCGCTGGTCTCGTCCTCGGTGCCGGCTGTGACGCGCAGGCAGTGCGGCAGCCCGATGTCGCGGATGAGCACGCCGCGCTCGTAGAGGGCCCGCCAGGTCGCACCCGGGTCCTCGACGCCGGAGAAGAGGACGAAATTCGTCCAGGACTCGTACGGGTCATAGCCGAGCGCCGGCAGAGTGGCCGAGATCCGATCGCGCTGGACGACGATGTCGTCGACCGTGGCCAGCATGGTCTCGGCGTGGCGCAGGGCGGCGGATGCTGCGGCCTGGGTGAGCGCGCTCAGGTGATACGGAAGCCGGACCAGACGCAGGGCGTCGATCACGGCGGCGTCGGCGGCGAGGTAGCCGACACGCGCACCCGCGAACGCGAACGCCTTGCTCATCGTGCGCGAGACCGCCATCCGCGGTCGATCGGCCAGCATCGTCAGCGCCGAGCGCTCCTCGCGCGGCGCGAACTCCCAATACGCCTCGTCGACGATCACCATGCCCGTGGTCGCCTCGTACACGGCTTCGATCACATCCAGCGGCAGCGGCGTGCCGGTCGGGTTGTTCGGTGCGCACAGCATCACCACGTCGGGCTGCGCCTGCGCCACCTGCGCCGCGGCCGATGCGGCGTCGATGGTGAAGTCGTGACCGCGCTCGCCCGCCACCCACTGCCCGCCGGTGGCACGGGTCAGCAGCGGGTACATCGAGTACGTCGGGGCGAACCCGAACACCGTCCGGCCCGGTCCGGCGAACGCCTGCAGGCAGGTGCCTGCAGGACCTCGTTCGACCCGTTGGCCGCCCAGATCTGATCCCGCGTCAGCCCGTGACCCAGGTACTCGGCGAACTGCTCGCGCAGCACCGTGAACTCGCGATCCGGGTACCGGTTGACGTCCCGCAGCGCGAGGGCGACGGCATCCAGGATGTCGTCGGACACCTCTTTCGGAACCGGATGCGTGTTCTCGTTGACGTTCAGGGCGACCGGCAGAGGCGCCTGCGGGGCGCCGTACGGTGTCAGTCCGCGCAGATCGTCGCGTATCGGCAGGTCTTCCAGACGGGGGCTCACGCGTCCCATCGTAGAGCGCGCGCCGCGGGCGCCCGGCGGGTCACTTCGCCGGCGCGTACTCGGTCGGGATCGACAGTCGATCGCCCGGCGCGACCGTGACGCCGTCCAGCGCGTTCAGGCGCACGATCCCGTCGACCACGTCCCGGGGGTCGGCCTGCGGCGCCACCGTCTGCGCGATCGACCACAGCGTGTCGCCGGCGCTGACGGTCACGATCGCGAACGACCCCGCCGCGGCCCCGGTGTCGCGCGAGGCGAGCGCCGATCCGCCGCTGAGCGCCGCCATGCCGATCGCCGCGGCGACCGGCAGCGCCACCAGGGCGGCCAGCACACGGCGACCGCGTGCGGTCAGTCGCAGGCGGGTGGCCGCGTGGGCCGTGCTGTGCGGCGTGATCCCTGCCGTGCTGGCGATGCCGATGGTGCTCATGCGTTCCTCCGAGTGATGGGGAGAGGTTCGGCGCCGACCCTCGGCCGGGAGGACCGGTGCCGAACTTCTCTTCCGAATCTAGTTTCGATGTTGTAAACTGTCAAGCGGGATCTTCCCCGAATCGACTCGAAGGGCGACACGCGACGGCGTTGCCCTCGATCCGGTTCGGGAACGGATACCGTTTCGATGAGGCCACCCCATCACCGACCTCCGACATTCGAAGACGCTGCCTCGGCGGCAAGAACGGGAGCTGACATGACCGATGCATCGCACGACGCGGGTCCCAAGCCGCGCCGACAGACGCGCCGACGCAAGAGCCTGAGCGAGAAGCAGATGGCGATCCTCGAGGTCATCCAGCGCTCGATCGCCCGCTACGGGTATCCGCCGAGCATGCGCGAGATCGGCGACGCGGTCGGCCTGAAGTCGCTGTCCAGCGTGACCCACCAGCTGAACCAGCTCGAGCTGAGCGGCTACCTGCGACGCGACGCCGGCAAGACGCGCGCCATGGAGGTGCTGATCGACCTGCCCGGTTCGGGCACCGAGAATCCCGCCGACACCACCCCGGCGGTCGGCGACGCCGCCCTCGTCCCGCTGGTCGGGCACATCGCGGCGGGGGTGCCGATCACCGCCGAGCAGCAGGTGGAGGAGATCTTCCCCCTCCCCCGCCAGCTCGTGGGCAAGGGCGACCTGTTCATGCTCAAGGTGCAGGGCGAGTCGATGATCGACGCCGCCATCTGCGATCGCGACTGGGTGGTCGTGCGGTCGCAGGCGACGGCCGAGAACGGCGACATCGTCGCGGCGATGCTGGACGGCGAGGCGACGGTGAAGACGTTCCGGCAGCGCGACGGTCACACCTGGCTGCTCCCCGCAACTCGGCGTTCGAGCCGATCCTGGGCGACGACGCCGTCGTGCTGGGCAAGGTCGTCGCCGTCCTGCGCGCGGTCTGATCCGCAGACGCGGTTCCGGGCCGGGCGCGATCGCCCCGACCCGGAACCGCGTCGTCACGGCATCAGGCCGGCACGCCGACCTCCAGCCCGAGGCGCACCCGTCGGGTGGCCTCGACCAGGTTGTGCAGCGATGCGACCGTCTCCGGGTAGGCACGCGTCTTCAGCCCGCAGTCCGGGTTCACCCAGATCTGCCGCAAGCCCGAGCTCGGCGGCGGCGCGCTCCAGCAGCCGGGTGATCTCGCTCACGCGGGGCACCCGCGGCGAGTGGATGTCGTACACACCGGGTCCCACGCCCCGCTCGAAGCCGGCGGCGGCGATGTCGCCGACGACCTCCCCACCGCTGCGGGCCGCCTCGATCGAGGTGACGTCGGCATCCAGCGCGGCGATCGCGTCGATCACCTCGGTGAACTCCGAATAGCACAGGTGAGTGTGCACCTGCGTGGCCGGGACGACGCCCGCGGTGGCCAGACGGAACGCGTTGACCGACCAGTCCAGGTCGGCCTGCTGGCCGACCCGCTTCAGCGGCAGCGGCTCGCGCAGCGCGGGCTCGTCGACCTGGACGATCCGCAGTCCCGCCGCCTCGAGCTCGGCGATCTCGTCCCGCAGCGCGAGCGCGACCTGGTTCGCGGTCTCGCCCAGCGGCTGGTCGTCGCGGACGAACGACCAGGCCAGGATCGTCACCGGGCCGGTGAGCATGCCCTTGACCGGCTTGTCCGTCAGCGCCTGCGCGAACGCCGACCACGGCACGGTGATGGGCGCCGGGCGGGACACGTCGCCCCAGAGGATCGAGGGTCGCGTGGCGCGCGTGCCGTAGGACTGCACCCATCCGTTGCGGGTCACGGCGAATCCGTCGAGGTTCTCGGCGAAGTACTGCACCATGTCGTTGCGCTCGGGTTCGCCGTGCACCAGCACGTCCAGCCCCAGCTCCTCCTGCAGCCCGATCACGGCGGTGATCTCCAGCCGCAGCGCTGCCTCGTACTCGGCGGTGGAGATCTCCCCCTTCGCATGCGCGGCGCGCGTGCGGCGCAGCTCGTCGGTCTGCGGGAACGAGCCGATCGTCGTGGTCGGCAGCGGCGGCAGGTCCAGTGCGGCATCCTGCGCCGCCTCGCGGGCCCCATGATCGCCGCGGACGAAGGCGTCGGCGCTCAGCGCAGCCGCGCGCACCCGCACCGCCCCGTCGCGGACCCCGGGTGCGCTGCGCCGGTCGGCGAGGGCGGCGGATGCGGCATCCAGCGCCTCGTCGATGGCCGCGCGTCCGCGCTCCAGTCCGGTCGCCAGCGTGGCGACCTGCCGCACCTTCTGGTCGGCGAACGCGAGCCAGGACGCGAGCCGCGGGGCGAGATCGGCCTCGTCCGCGACGTCGTGCGGCACGTGCTGAAGCGAGGTGGATGTCCCGGCCGTGACGTGTCCGGCGCCGAGGCGCCGCAACCGCTCCAGCGTGTCCCATGCGGCGGCCAGATCGCCGCGCCAGACGTTGCGACCGTCGATCACCCCGCCCACGAGGGTCTTCTCGCCCAGGCCGACCGCCGGCTCCGGCACGTCACCGCGCACCAGGTCGAGCGCGATGGCCTCGATCGGCGCGGCGGCCAGCGCGCGCCATGCCTCGGCGCTCGGCTGCGCATAGCCGGCGGCCACCAGCAGCGACGGTCGATCGCCGCCGCCGCCCAGCACGTCGTAGGCGCGCCGGGCAGCCGCCGCCAGGCGCGACGCGTCCACCGGGAGGCTCTCGCTGACCAGTGCCGGCTCGTCCAGCTGCACCCATTCGGCACCCGCGGCCCTCAGTGCGGCGAGCAGGTCGACGTACACCGGGAGCAGGTCTTCGAGCCGGTCCAGCGGGGTGAAGCCGGCGGGCGTAGGGGCCGCCGGCTTCGACAGGGCCAGCAGGGTGACCGGGCCGACGATGACCGGACGGACCGTGATGCCGTCCGCACGCGCCTCGGCGATCTGCCGCACCAGCCGGTCGTCGTCCAGCACGAAGGCGGTATCGGGTCCGATCTCGGGCACCAGATAGTGGTAGTTCGTGTCGAACCACTTGGTCATCTCCAGCGGCGCGCGCTCCCGGTCGCCGCGGGCCGCGGCGAAGTACGCGCCGAGTCCGATGGTGCCGTCCGGCTCGCGCAGCGCGGCGAAGCGCTCCGGGAGCGCCCCGACGGTCACCGCCGCATCGAGCACCTGGTCGTAGAACGAGAACGACTCGGGGATGGACGAGTCGTCGGCGCCGAGCCCGAGGTCGACCAGACGTCGACGCGTGCCGCGGCGCAGCGCGGCGGCGATCCGCTCGAGCTCGGCCTCGTCGATCCGCCCGGCCCAGTGCGCCTCCACGGCGTGCTTGAGCTCACGGCGGCGGCCGATGCGGGGGTAGCCCAGGATGGTTCCCTGCGGGAAAGCGGTCATCGTACGGTCTCCTTGTCGGTGGTGGTGAGGATGCCGGCCTCGCGGAGGACCGCGAGGACCGTGTCATGGCTGTTGAAGGCGTACAGGTGCACGCCGGGGGCGCCGCCGGCGACGACCTCGGCGGCCAGCCGCGCGGCGTAGCCGATCCCGAACGCCCGCCGGGCCGCGGCATCCGGTTCGATCTGCAGTCCGATGGACAGCTCGGCGGGGACGTCCTGGCCGGTCAGCTCGAGCACCCGGTGCAGGCGGGACGGCGCGGTGATCGGCATGATGCCGGGCAGGATCGGCAGGGTCACGCCCGCGCTCCGGCACCGGTCGACGAAGCCGAGGTAGTCGTCGGCGTGGAAGAAGAGCTGGGTGATCGCGAACGTCGCCCCGGCGGCCTGCTTGGCCAGCAGCGCGTCGATGTGCTCGCGCGGGTGCCGCGAGCGCGGGTGCCCGTGCGGGAACGCGGCCACCGCGGTCTGGACCGGCTCCGGGCGATCGAGCCGGGCCGCGCCGGGCAGCCCCGCCAGCGGCGTCTCGGCGTACGGTGCGCGCTCGGCCTGCACCCGGTCGATCAGCTTGCACGAGCTGTGCCGCGCTGTCCAGATCGCCGAGGAAGCGGTCACCCTCGGTCGCGCCGTCCGGCGGGTCGCCGCGCAGGGCGAGGAAGCTGCGGATGCCGGCGTCCAGGAACTCGCGGATGAGCCGGGCCGCACCCGCATACGTGTTGCCGACGCAGGTCAGGTGCGCCAGCGGCTCGACCGCGGTGTGCGCACGCAGATGCCGGAGCAGGGCGAGCGAGCGGCCACCGTGCGACCCTCCGGCGCCGTAGGTGACGGAGATGAAGCGCGGCCCGGCTTGCGGCGAGGTGCCGGATGGTCTCGTGCAGCGCGGGCGTGGCCTCCGGCATCCGCGGCGGGTACAGCTCGAACGAGAACGGGAGCGTGCCGCGTTCGCGGAAAGCGCCGCTCCCCTCGGGAAGGTCGGCGCCGCGCGGGAGGTCGTCGGCGAGGGACATGACGGGGTCCTGTTCGGTGGCAAGGGCGGTGGCCGGGCGGCCGCGGTCCAGCGCGGGAGTGCGCTGTGTGTTCGCGGGCGGGTGCCGGGCTCGGCTGTCGCTCCTGCCCGGGAGGACCGGGCGTCGATGCGACCACGGTAGGGCCATCCGGCAGCGTCGACACCGGATGTGACGCACTGTTTCGAGGTCCATATCGACGAAGGGATACGACCGTAGGCAGGCCCGCGGGCGCCGTTCGGCGGGCCGGCACCAGCCCCGCAGACTAGCGTGGAAGGATGCCCTCCACGCTCCCCTACGGCACCTGGCCCTCCCCGATCACGGCCGAGCTGGCGGCATCCTCCGCCCCGCGGATCGACGGCGCGCAGTTCGTCGGCGACGACATCTGGTGGGGCGCGTCCGTCCCCGCCGAGGGTGGGCGGATGACCGTGCACTCACGTCGCTCCGGCGTGCCGCTGCCCGCGCCGTGGAACGTGGGATCCCGCGTGCACGAGTACGGCGGCGGGGCGTGGGCCGCGACCGCGGACGGACGCCTCTTCTTCGTGGAGAAGAGCGATCAGGCCGTGTGGGAGCTGGCCGGCGGCCAGTCCCGGCGCCTCACTCCGGACGGTCGCGGCGAGCGCTACGGCGGACTGACCGTGCAGCACGACCGGCTGCTGGCGATCCGCGAGACCCATGCCGGAGCGGGCGTCCCGGTGCGCGACATCGTCGAGATCACGACCGGCGAGACGCCCATCATCGGCTCGCTGGCCTCGGGCAGCGACTTCGTCGCCCACCCGGCGCTGTCACCGGACGGCAGCCGTCTCGCCTGGATCGCGTGGGACCACCCCGACATGCCGTGGGACCGCACCCGGCTGCAGGTGCGGCGGCTGTCGGATGGCGACTCCCCGTCCGGTGCGACGGTGGCCGCCGGCGCGTCGGCGGTGCTCCGAGCCGGAGTGGCTGGGCGCGGACGAGCTGCTGTACGCCGACGATGTCACCGGCCGCTGGAATCTCTGGCGGATCCGGGTCTCGGGCGGTGCCGAGCCCCGGCCGGTCGCACCCGCCGACGCCGACACCGGCGGGCCGCTGTGGGTGCTGGGCACGCGCTGGTTCCGCCCGCTGGCGGACGGACGCGTGGTCGCGATCCGCACGAACGGCGGCGACGAGGTCGTGATCCTCGATCCGGGCTCCGGGAGCGCCGAACGGGTGGGGGTGGACGCCACCGCGAACGCCTCGATCGAGGATGCGCACGGGTCCCGCGTGCTCCTCACCGCGGCCGGGCTGACCGGCCCGCCAGCGGTCTGGCTCGTGGATGTCGAGGATCCGGCTGGCGCCGAGCGGATCAGCGGCGGCGCCTCATCCTGGGATGCCGAGTGGAACCCGGTGCCCCGGGCGGCGACGTTCGACGGCCCGCACGGACCGGTGCACGCCTTCGATTACCCGCCGACCCACCCCGACGTCACGGCGCCGACCGGAGAGCGGCCGCCGTACGTCGTGTTCGTGCACGGCGGGCCGACCGCGCACACGGCGGCCGCGGCATCCGCGCGCATCGCGTTCTACACCAGCCGCGGCATCGGCGTGCTGGACGTGAACTATGGCGGCTCCACCGGATACGGCCGGGCATACCGGGAGCGGCTGCGCGGGCAGTGGGGCGTGGTCGACGTGGACGACGTGGCCGCGGCGGCCGCGGGCCTGGCCGCGGCGGGACGGGCGGATGCCGCGCGCCTGGCGATCGAGGGCGGTTCCGCCGGCGGATGGACGGTGCTGGCGGCACTGACGAACACGGACGTGTTCGCCGCGGGGATCTCTCGCTACGGCGTGGGCGACGCCCGGACGCTGGCCACCGACACGCACGACTTCGAGTCCCGCTACCTGGACGGTCTGATCGGGCCGCTTCCGGCCGCCGAGGGGCTGTACCTGGAGCGGTCGCCGCTGTCGCACCCGGAGCGTTTCCGGGTGCCGGTGCTGCGCTGCAGGGCGCCGACGACCCGGTGGTCCCGCCGGCCCAGTCTGAGGCGATCCGCGACGCGCTGGCGGCCCGCGGCATCCCGCATGCCTACGTCGTCTACCCCGGCGAGGGGCACGGGTTCCGCCGCTCCGAGACCGTGGTGGACGCCATGAAGACGTCACTGGCCTTCTTGGGGGCCGTCTTCGGCTTCACCCCGGCCGACGGGGAGCCGCTGACGCTCAGCCGGTGACGCTCCTTCGGTGACGCTCAGTCGGTGACGGCGTACGCGGCGAGCTGTGCCGCCAGCTGCGCGCCCACCCGGGCGTGCACGAGCGTGCCGGCGGCCTCGTGCCGCTGCTCGAGGATGATCCCCGACTCGTGCACCGCCGAGATGAGGTCGCCGCGGTCATAGGGCACGAGTGCCGTGATCTCCTCCGCCGGCAGCGGCAGGGCGTCCTCGATCGTCTGGCGCAGCTGCGCGATCCCCTCGCCGGTCCGGCTGGAGACGAACAGCGCCGTCGGCTCGAGTCCGCGCAGCACCAGGCGGGTGTCGTCGCCGACCAGATCCGCCTTGTTGAAGACGACGATCTCGCGGATGTCGCGGCCCCCGACATCCCCGATCACATCGCGCACCGTCGCCAGCTGCGCGGCGGGGTCGGGGTGGGCGGCATCGACCACGTGGACGATGACGTCCGAGTCGGCCACCTCTTCGAGGGTGGAGCGGAAGGCCTCGACCAGCTGATGCGGCAGGTTGCGCACGAACCCGACGGTATCGGTGAGCGTGTACACCCGGCCGTCGGCGGCCTGAGCGCGGCGGACGGTCGCATCCAGCGTGGCGAACAGCGCGTTCTCGACGAGCACGCCGGCGCTGGTCAGGCGATTCAGCAGGCTCGACTTGCCGGCGTTCGTGTACCCGGCGATCGCCACCGAGGGCACGGTGTGCCGCTTGCGCTCGGCCCGCTTGGCCGCGCGTGCCGGACCGAAGTCCTTGATCTGACGGCGCAGCTGCGCCATCCGGGTGCGGATGCGACGCCGATCCAGTTCGATCTTCGTCTCACCGGGCCCGCGGGACCCCATCCCGGCGCCGCCGGCGCCGACCTGTCCGCCGGCCTGGCGGCTCATCGAGTCGCCCCAGCCGCGCAGGCGCGGCAGCAGGTACTCGAGCTGGGCCAGTTCGACCTGCGCCTTGCCCTCACGGCTCTTCGCGTGCTGGCTGAAGATGTCCAGGATGACGGTCGTGCGGTCGATGACCTTGACCTTCACGACATCCTCGAGCGCGCGCCGCTGGCTCGGCGCGAGTTCGGTGTCGGCGATCACGGTGTCGGCACCGAGGGCGAGGACCATGCCCGCAGCTCTTCGGCCTTCCCCCGCCCGACGTACGTCGCCGGGTCGGGATGCGGGCGTCGCTGCATCACGCCGTCGAGGACGATGGCCCCCGCCGTCTCGGCGAGCGCCGCGAGCTCGCGCAGCGAGTTCTCGGCATCCTCCTGGGCACCCTGGGGGTGCACTCCGACGAGCACGACGTTCTCCAGTCGCAGCTGCCGGTACTCGACCTCGGTGACGTCCTCGAGCTCGGTGGAGAGGCCCGGCACGCGTCGCAGAGCGGCGCGCTCCTCGCGGTCCCACTGCTCCCCGTCGACGCCGGTCCCGGACGCGGTCTCGTCGCTCTGCAGCGCCTGGGCACTGCCGAAAACGCGCACGCCGGAGTGAGTGTCCGCGCGCGCCAGCACGCGATCCACGGGGTCGGTCGGGCTCTCATCCATTCGCAACACTCTAGTCTCCGGCATCGTTCTTCCTTCCGCTACGCTGAAGCCTCATGGGCAGCGAGCACTACTTCAGCGCGACCCCTGCCAGTGCCGAGAACCTCCGTACGATCCAGGTGCGCCTGGCCGGTCGTGACGTCGAGGTCACCACCGCCGGTGGCGTCTTCAGTCCGGACCGGGTGGATTCGGGCACGCAGGTCCTTCTGTCGAACACGCCGCCTCCGCCGCCGGGCGGCGACATCCTCGATCTCGGCTGCGGGTGGGGGCCCATCGCCCTCAGCATCGCCTTGGACTCCCCGCACGCACGCGTGTGGGCGGTGGACGTCAATCAGCGGGCCCTCGATCTGGTCCGCCGCAACGCCGACGCCCTCGGTCTGGACAACATCAACGCGGTGACCCCCGATGATGTTCCCGACGACGTCGTGTTCCGCGGCATCCGGTCGAATCCGCCGATCCGGGTCGGCAAGAACGAGCTCGCGACGACATGCTGCCGGTGGATTCCCCGGCTGGACGAGCGCAGCGACGGGTGGTTCGTGGTGCAGCGGAACCTCGGTTCGGATTCGCTCCAGCGCTGGCTGGCCGCGACCCTGCACGATTCGTTCAGCGTGCATCGGGCGGCGACCGGCCGCGGCTATCGCGTGCTGAAGGTGCGTCATCACGGGACGCCGATGACCGACACGATCCCGCTGCCGTAACGGCACGACGACAGCGAGGCGAAGCACGTCACCCTGCCGACGAGAGCCTGCCGTCCGTCCGCGTCCGCGGTCATCTACGGATTTTCAGACGACCCCGTCTCGATGGCGTTGATCAGCGTCTGCAGGTCGGACCTGAGCCGTTCGACCAGGGCCGGACTCGTGAGTTCCGCCCAATCCCTCTCCACCCGTTCGCCGGCAGACACCGCGACCGGACGTGCGCGCTGGCCACGATCGGTGAGGACCACAAGTCGCGATCGGGCGTCGTCGGGGTTCAGCTCGGTGCGAACGTAGCCGTCGCGTTCGAGCTGGGTGACCATCTCGGCCACCGTCTGCTTGCGGACTCCGACCAGCGCGGCCAGCCGCCCGAGCGCGATTCCATCATCCCGAACGAAGGGAAGGACCTTTGCCCGCCCGCCGGTGAGGTCAGGAAATCCTGCCGCCACGAGCGCGGAATCGACAGCTCGGCCATAGGCGTCGTGGATGACTCGCGAAAGGCGCGAGATCCGCGGGCGGGCATGGCTGAGGTCATCGGGATTGACAGGCACCTGTCTACCTCCTACAATTGGGCAGGTTCCTGACAATCCTAGGACCCCTGGAGTCTCCATGCCTGACATCGACGTCCTCGACTCGCACATCCACTTCGAGTCGTCGGGAGTCGGCGACGCGCTCGTGTTCTTGCACGGCAACCCGACCTCGTCGCACCTCTGGCGCAACGTCATCCCTGGAGTGGCTGGCGAGGGCTTCCGTGCCCTCGCACCAGATCTGGTCGGGATGGGACGGTCGGGCAAGCCCGCTATCGATTACACGTTCGCCGACCACGCCCGCTACCTCGACGCGTGGCTCGAGGCGATGGGCATCCGAGAGCCGATCCTGGTCGGCCACGACTGGGGTGGTGCACTCGCACTCGATTGGGCCGCCCGCCACCCGGACCAGATCCAAGGCATCGTGTTCTTCGAGACGATCCTCCGGCCGATGAGTTGGGAGGATCTTCCCGCATCCGCCCGACCGGTGTTCAAGATGCTGAAGTCGGATGCCGGCCCGCGGGCAGTTCTCGACGCGAACGTGTTCATCGAGCAGGCGCTCCCCGGCGCGATCGCCGACCTCAGTCGCCAAGACCACGACGTCTACCGGGCTCCGTACCAGACACCTGAGTCCCGCCGACCGATGCTGCAGTGGTCCCGGTCCATGCCCATCGACGGTGAACCGGCCGATGTGGTCGACCGAGTCGAGGCCTACGACGACTGGCTGCGGACGTCGACTGACATACCGAAGCTGATGCCCGTCTTCCACGACGGGCCCGGGCTCATGGGGCCGGCAGTCCACGATTGGGCGGTCGAGAACATCGTCAGCCTCGACGTGGTCGACTGTGGTGTTGCCGGTCACCACGCGCCGGAGGACCAGCCCGAGTCACTTGCCCGGGCCATCGACAGCTGGCTGCCACGTCACGCTTCACCTGCGCGGATGAGTCAACGGGCCGACCGGGAGTCGGAATGAAGGCCATTCGTCAGCACCGCTACGGCGGACCAGAGGTGCTGGTCTTGGAGAACCTCCCCGCTCCACATCCACATGCGCGACAGGTGCGCATCCGGGTGGCCGCGGCCGGTGTGCAAGCCTGCTGGACACGCAGATTCGCAGCGGACTCGGCCCGCCCCGTACCCGGATTCCGCTGCCGATGACCCCCGGACGAGAGGTCGCAGGCATCGTCGACACTGTCGGCTCCGAACACGACCGGTCGTGGCTCGGAAAGTTCGTCGCAGCAGACCTCGGAGTCGGCAGTGGCGGCTACGCAGAACTGGCCATCGCCGATGTCGACCGTCTGCATGTCCTCCCGGCACATCTGGACCCGGCCGAGGCCGTTGCTCGATCGGCACAGGTCGCACGGTCCAAGCGATTCTGGAGCTCGCCGAACTCGGCCCCACCGACAGTGTCCTCGTCACCGGCGCCAGCGGCGGCATCGGGAGCACATTGGTCGCGGCAGCGCGCCGCGTCACGGGGCAGGTCATCGGTCTGGTCACCGGCACGTCGAATCGTGCGATGGTCTCGGCGCTCGGCGCGACGGCCGTCGACTCCGCAACACCCAAGTGGGCCACGACAGTCCGCGATTCCTTCGGCAGCGGTGCCACCGTCGTGCTCGACGGGGTGGGCGGCGAGCTGGGCGCACAGGCCATGTCGATGCTCGCGGTGGGCGGTCGCCTGATCATGTTCGGGACTGCGTCAGGGACCTCCATCCCGCTCGACGCGGACACCGTCTACCGCTCGGGGATCACTGTGACCGCGGCAGTCGGCGCACGACTCCTCGATCGGCCCGGCGGACTGGGCGACCTCGAAGAACGATCACTCGCGGCGCTGATCGATCACACGCTGGCCACTCCGATAGGACACCGGCTCCGCCTTGAGGAGGCGCCGCTGGCCCATCAGATCCTCGAACAGCGCAGATCACACGGGAAGGTGGTGTTGATACCCGCGGGCGGATAGCGGCGGGGCATCGACTGCCGCGGGGTCTCGGGATCAGGCGAGGACGATGCTCCCCGAATAGACGAGCGCGGCCGGTCCCGACAGCAGCACGTGGTCGCCGATCATGCGCACGCCCAGGGTGCCGCCGGGCACGTCGACGATCCAGCGATCCGGGGCCGATGCCCCGGCCCACTCGCGCACCGCGAGCGCGGCCGCGCTCACCCCGGTGCCGCAGCTGAGCGTCTCGCCCACGCCGCGCTCGAACACCCGCATCCGCAGCCGGCCCACGCCGTCGGCGACCAGCGGGTCGGAGGGCACGACGAACTCGACGTTCGCCCCTGCCGCCGGGACCGGATCCAGGATCGGGATCGCGGTGAGGTCGAGCCCTTCCAGTTCGGCCTCGGACGACAGCGCCACCACGACGTGCGGGTTGCCGACGTCCACGCCGAGCCCGGGTCGGGCGACCTCCAGTCCGCGGGCGCGCACGAGCACCTCGTCATCCTCGATCCGGAACGGTCCGAGGTCGACCTCGTAGCCCAGCTCGCTGCGGGTCAGCCGCAGCGGGCCGTTGCGGGTGCCGATGAGGACGGCGTCCTCCGCACCCAGCTGCGCCAGCCCGGTCTGGAGCAGATAGTGCAGGAAGACCCGGATGCCGTTGCCGCACATCTCCGAGATCGAGCCGTCGGCGTTGCGGTAGTCCATGAACCACTCCGCGCCCGCCGCCACCGCGTCGGCACCGGCCGGTGTCGCCGCCGAACGCACCACCCGCAGCATCCCGTCGCCGCCGATGCCGAAGCGCCGATCGCACAGCGCGGCCACCTGATCGGCGGACAGGTCGAGGGCGCCGTCGGGGTCGGGCACGAGGACGAAGTCGTTGCCGGTGCCCTGGCCCTTGGTGAAAGACACGGTGGTAGACATCCCGACCATCCTATGGGCCGGGCGTCACGAAGACTCCGGGCGGACCAGCGGCCCCCGCACCCGGTACCGGCTGCACGCGAAGCTCGGTTGCGGGCGACGTCCACCAGTTCGAGGTCCAGTGCCCGCGGCAGCACGGGTCGGCCCGCACCGAGGGTGACCGGGGCGAACTGCACCCAGATCTCGTCGAGCAGGCCGGCATCGGCGAACGCCCCCACCAGCTCGCCGCCGCCGACCAGCCAGACATCGCGGTCGCCGGCGGCCGCGGTCAGCTCGGCGTGCACGGGAGCGACGTCGCCCGCGACGAACCGGACATCCGCCCCATCCGGCACCGGCAGCGTGCGGTGGGTGAACACCCACGTCGGCTTGCGCGTACGGCCAGGGCCCGGTGTCGTGCGCGAGGATCCACTCATACGTGGACGCGCCCATCGCCAGCGCTCCGATGCCCGCGATGAACGCCTCGTAGTGCATCGGGCCGTGCTCGTCGATGTCCTGGTCGAGCAGTCCAGCGCAGCGAGTGGTCGGACGTGGCGATGAATCCGTCCAGGCTCGATGCCGTGTAGAAGTGCGTGGTCATCCCGTCATGATGCCCGCGGGTGCCGACATCCGCTCTCGCTCAGACGTCGGGGATCAGGCGCTTGCCGGTGTCCCACGTCTGGAACGGCTCGTAGCCGAGCGCGTCGTAGAAGCCGCGTGCGGCCTCGTTGTCGGGCCGCACCATGAGCTGCACCTTGGGGCAGCCCATCGCCACCAGGCGCTGTTCGGCCGCGGCCACCAGCGTGCGTCCGATGCCCGCGCCGCGGCGCTCCGGGTCGCTGGCCAGGTAGTACAGCCAGCCGCGATGGCCGTCGTACCCGGCCATCACCGAGCCGATGATCCGGTCGCCGTCCACGGCGACCAGGAACAGCTCGGGCTGCACGGTGAGCTTGCGCTCGATGTCCTTGCGCGGGTCGTTCCAGGGGCGGGTGAGCCCGCAGGCTCTCCCACAGCGCCACCACGGGCTCGGTGTCGGCGCGGTCGAACGCGCGGATCCGGATGTTCATCCGTCCCAGTCTGCCAGGACCGCGGCATCCGCCCCCGGAGCGGTCCACCGCACGTCGGAGTAGCGCGCGAACCACGACACCTGCCGGCGGGCGTAGCGGCGGGTCAGCGCCTGGGTCTCGGCGACCGCCTCGGCCTCGGTCCTCTCGCCCCTCAGCTGGGCCAGGGCCTGCGCATAGCCGATCGCCCGTGGAGCCGTCGTGCCGCGCTCCAGGCCCCGCTCCCGCAGCGCCCGCACCTCGTCGAGCAGGCCGGCCCGCCACATGCGCTGCACCCGGGCATCGAGCCGCGGCACGAGCTCGGCGCGCTCCACGCGCACGCCGATCACGCGGATGTCGGGATGCCACGCCTCCGGCTCGTCCGGCAGCACGGCGCCGTGGGTGGCTGCGCCCTGCGCGAGCACCTCGAGCGCGCGGACGATGCGCCGGCCGTTGCGAGGATCGATGCGCTGCGCGGTGGCAGGGTCGGCGTCTCGCAGCCGGGCGAACAGCGCGGCCGGACCGACCGCATCCAATTCCGCCTCGAGTGCCGCGCGCACGGCGGCGTCGCGCGGCGGGAAGCGGAAGTCGTACAGCACGCTGGAGACGTACAGGCCGGATCCGCCGACCAGGACGGCGTCGGCGCCGCGGGCGTGGACCTCGCCGATCGCCCGGCGCGCGGCCCCCTGGTACCAGGCGACGGCGGCGTCGTCGGTGACCTCGAGGACGTCCAGCAGGTGGTGCGGGATGCCGCGGCGCCCGGATGGCGGGAGCTTCGCCGTGCCGACGTCCATACCGCGATACAGCTGCATGGCGTCCGCGTTGACGATCTCGGCGGCCGTTCCGCCGGCGGAGAGCGCTTCGGCCAAGTCGAGCGAGAGCGCGGTCTTGCCGGTGCCCGTGGCGCCGACGACGGCCCAGAGGGCCGGGGGCGTCGCGCGTCGTCTCGCTCCGCTCGCTCAGGGACCCGCCCTCGGCCGTCTGCCGACGGGCTGGGCTCGGTCAACGCCCGGCGGGCGCGCCGATGCCGGGCAGGCCCAGCGAGACGGCGCCGCCGGGAGTCGTGCCGGTGGTGCCGTGGGCGGGCACCGCGCACGAGTCGGCCTGGCCCCGGTCGTGGGCGTCGCCGGCCCTCGTGCGGCGGATGCGCAGCGGCGCCCCGTCCGGCGCGTCGGCCAGCAGGTGGAACGGCGCCGCGTGCGTGATGGTGACCGTGACCAGGTCGCCCGGTCGCGGGCAGCGGCGACCCCGCCGGCACCTCGAAGTGCACGAGCCGGTTGTCGCGCGCCCGTCCGGTCAGACGGTGGGTCGCGGCATCCTTCTTGCCCTCCCCGGTGGACACGAGCACCTCGACCTCGCGGCCGACCTGCTTCTGGTTCTCCTCGAGCGAGATGCGCTCCTGCAGTGCGAGCAGGCGCTCGTAGCGCTCCTGCACGACCGCCTTGGGCACCTGGTCGGCCATGGTCGCCGCCGGAGTGCCCTCGCGGATGGAGTACTGGAACGTGAAGGCGCTCGTGAATCGCGCCTGCTCCACGACGCGCAGGGTGTCCTGGAAGTCCTCCTCGGTCTCACCGGGGAAGCCGACGATGATGTCGGTCGTGATGGCGGCATCCGGCATCCGCTCGCGCACGCGCTCGAGGATGCCGAGGAACTTCGCACTCCGATACGAGCGGCGCATCGCCTTGAGCACGCGGTCGCTGCCCGACTGGAGCGGCATATGCGCTGCGGCATCACGTTGGGCGTCTCGGCCATCGCATCGATCACGTCATCGGTGAACATCGCCGGATGCGGGCTGGTGAAGCGCACCCGCTCCAGCCCCTCGATCTCGCCGGTCGCCCGCAGCGCTTGGCGAACGCCTGCCGGTCGCCGAATTCGACGCCGTAGGAGTTCACGTTCTGTCCGAGCAGCGTGACCTCGATGGCGCCGTCGTCCACGAGCAGCCGCATCTCGCTCAGGATGTCGCCGGGGCGACGGTCCTTCTCCTTGCCGCGCAGGCTGGGGACGATGCAGAACGTGCAGGTGTTGTTGCAGCCGACCGAGATCGACACCCAGCCGCTGTACGCGCTGTCGCGCTTGGTGGGCAGCGTGGAGGGGAAGACCTCCAGCGCCTCGAGGATCTCCAGCTCGGCTTCGCCGTTGTGCCGTGCGCGTTCGAGCAGGTTCGGCAGCGATCCCATGTTGTGGGTGCCGAAGACGACATCCACCCAGGGTGCCTTGTCGAGCACGGTCTCCTTGTCCATCTGGGCGAGGCATCCGCCGACGGCGATCTGCATGCCCTCGTGCGCGTCCTTGCGGCTCTTCAGATGTCCGAGCGTGCCATACAGCTTGCCGGCCGCGTTGTCGCGGACCGCGCAGGTGTTGATCACGACGACGTCGGCCTCGGTGCCGGTGTCGGCGCGGCGGTATCCGGCGCTCTCCAGGGAACCCGCCAGCCGCTCGGAGTCGTGGACGTTCATCTGGCAGCCGAAGGTGCGCACCTCGTACGTGCGTGCGTGGCCGTCGGCGGTCAGCGCGGCGGGCGAGGGCGCGATCAGGGTCGGCGTGGAGGACGGGGCAGACATGATCTGGCCATTCTACGGGCCGCCCGCGGTGCGGCGGGCGGTGCGGTCAGAGCTCGTCCAGCGCCTGGCGCGCGGCATCCAGGGCGCCCACGCCGTACCCGCGGCGCGCGAGCTGCCCGACGAGCCGCCGCAGCGCCACCTCGTGGTCCAGCGCCCGCATCGACCGGGCCTTCTGCCGCGCGAACTCCAGCGCGCGATCCGCGTCGTCATCCGGGAGCGCTGTCATCGCGGCATCCACGACGTCCCGCGGGATCCCGCGCTTGGCCAGACTCTGCGCGATGACCATGCGCCCCTGTCCCTTGCGCTCCACCGCGCTGTACACGAGCTGGTCGGCCAGGGCCCGGTCGTCCAGGTACCCGCGCCGGATGAAGCCGTGCAGCACCGACGCGATCGCGACCGGGTCGAGGTCACGCTCGGCGATGACGGCCCGCGCCTCGGCCACCGACAGCTGGCGGGTGCGCAGCTTGCGGGTCAGATTGCGTTCGGCGGTCTCCACCTCGGCGCGGGTCTGCTCGTCCAGATCACCCGGATCGTCGAGGTCGGACCCGTCCGCGTCGTCCAGCGGCGCTCGCCAGACCGGATCGGACGACGCCGGCCGCGGTGGAGGCGCGTGCGGCGGCGGATCGGCGGCCTCGGCACCCGGCCGTGCCGGGTCGGCGGTCACGGCCTCGACGGGGACCGCCGGTTCTGTGATCACGGACTCGGAGGGCGCCGGGGCAGTAGCGGGCCGCTCGGCGACGTACGGTGGCTCCGGCGCGGCCGCAGACCCGCCGAACAGCGGGATGACGGGGGCGAGCCGGTCTCGCCCGCCCCCGGTGTCCTGACTCACGGTCACGCCGGCCGGCGCTTGCGCCAGCTCGTCCTCGGCGACCGGCTCGACGGCCTTCGGCACGCCGATGCCGAGCTTCGTCTTGATCTTCTCTTCGATCTCGACCGCGACATCCGCGTTCTTGATCAGGAAGTTGCGGGCGTTCTCCTTGCCCTGCCCGAGCTGTTCGCCCTCGTACGTGTACCAGGCACCGGACTTCTTGACGATGCCGTGCTCCACCCCGAAGTCGATGAGGCTGCCCTCGCGCGAGATGCCGACGCCGTAGAGGATGTCGAACTCCGCCTGCTTGAACGGCGGCGCCATCTTGTTCTTGACCACCTTGACGCGGGTGCGGTTTCCGACCGCATCCGTGCCGTCCTTCAGCGTCTCGATGCGCCGGATGTCGAGCCGGACCGATGCGTAGAACTTCAGCGCCTTGCCGCCCGCGGTCGTCTCGGGCGAACCGAAGAAGACGCCGATCTTCTCACGCAGCTGGTTGATGAAGATCATCGTGGTGTTGGTCTGGTTCAGACCGCCGGTGAGCTTGCGCAGCGCCTGCGACATCAGGCGCGCCTGCAGGCCCACGTGCGAGTCGCCCATCTCGCCCTCGATCTCGGCGCGGGGCACGAGCGCGGCGACCGAGTCGATGACGATCAGGTCGATGGCACCTGAGCGCACGAGCATGTCGGCGATCTCGAGCGCCTGCTCGCCGGTGTCGGGCTGCGAGACCAGGAGCGCGTCGATGTCGACGCCGAGCTTCTTGGCGTACTCGGGGTCGAGCGCGTGCTCCGCGTCGACGAAGGCGGCGATGCCGCCGGCCCGCTGCGCGTTCGCGATCGCATGCAGCGTCAGGGTCGTCTTACCCGACGACTCCGGTCCGTAGATCTCCACGATGCGGCCACGCGGCAGCCCGCCGACGCCGAGCGCGACGTCGAGGGCGATGGAGCCGGTGGGGATGACGGCGACCGGGGCGCGCTCGTCGTTGCCGAGCCGCATCACCGATCCCTTCCCGAACTGACGGTCGATCTGGGCGAGGGCCGATTCCAGGGCCTTCTCGCGGTCCGCGGGTGTGGGCATGGTGTGCTCCTTCTGCACTCGGGCCGTTGGCGGGCTGTCCGCCGCGGGGTGTTCCGTCGCCTGTAGGCTGTCGCGCTCCGTCCGTGGGATGGCCCGGTGGGACGGAGACTGCGACAAGGCGGAGGTGTCGTTCGACGCTGTTCACAGTACGAGCGGGCTCCGACATCCTCTGCCGACGTCTCCCGATCTGTGGACAGAAGCCTTCACGACCCCTGCTGTGCAGGAGCCTACGCCGAACTCGAACACACCTTCGACGACACGCCGTACGCCGGGTGGGTCGCCCGCGGCGGGCGCGGGGGAATCGGGCGGTTCCCGCACCGATACCCCCGCGACTGCACATCAAATCGCCGACTGCACATCAAACCCGGCCAAGTTTCATGTGCACCCGGCCAGATCGTACGATTTCGAAGAGGTCAGGGGCGGGGATGAGGGGCGAGGCGGCCGACGCCGTGGCGATGCGAGACGGGCACGTCCGTCTCCACGCACAGCGCGAGCCAGACCTCGCGGGGCGGGATGCCGTCGTCCAGCGCCTGCGCCGCGGTGCGGTCCCCCAGCGCGGTCAGCGTCAGGTCGGAGACAAGAGCAGCGCCGCGGCTGCCGAACTCGGCGGCCACGGCGCGCTGGAACTCACTGCGCCGCACGCGTCAGCGCAGCGACAGTTCGGGGCCGACCTCGGCGACGAGGTCGTCGGGTACGACATCCGGGAAGGTCTGCAGACCCTCGAGCACGGAGATGCGGTCGCTGACCTGACGCATCACGAGTGAGATCGGCACATCCAGGGCCTCGGCCACCGACGCGAGGATCTCGCTGGAGGCCTCCTTCTGCCCGCGCTCGACCTCGCTGAGGTAGCCCAGTGCCACGCTCGCGCGGCCGGCCACCTGGCGGAGGGTGTGCCCCTTCTGCTGGCGGAAGTCGCGAAGGACTTCACCGATCTCTTGACGAACCAGTATCATTTCGGGCCCCTCCTCACCTGATTCCCTCGCTGTCCGGGTGCACAAGAGTACAACACCCGCTGGGGTCAGACTAATCCCGTGCGCTGTGGAACAAATGGGAATCGCCGAACGAAACAGAACCGAGATCGCCATTGTTCCCGCGGTGCGCACGGACTCATACGGCCTCGACGACCGCGCGCAGGGCACGGCGCACGGTCTCGCGCCGGATCGCGTCCCGATCGCCCTCCAGCAGCAGCGAGACGACCGAGGTGCCCGCCGGGGTGGCCACCCCGATGAACACGGTGCCCGGAGGGTGCCCGTCCGAGGCGCTCGGCCCGGCCACCCCGGTGGTCGAGACGCCGACGTCGGCCGGGACGCCGTCCTGCCCGGTGACACCCCGGACCCCCACCGCCATCTGCCGCGCGACGTCCGGATGCACGGGTCCGTGCACGGCCAGCAGCCCGGCGTCGACGCCGAGGATCGCGTGCTTGAGATCGGTCGCATAGGCGACGACGGCGCCGCGCAGCCGGGTGGACGCCCCGGGCACGTCGACGATGGATGCCGTCAGCAGACCGCCGGTGAGCGATTCGGCCACGCCGATGGTCCAGCCACGGGCGGCAAGGCGGTTCAGGAGCTCGCGCGCCTCCGGCAGCGGCTCGCGACCATCCGGCGCCACCTCGCGGGTCTCCTGCACGGGCTCACCATCGGGCGTCCCGATCATGGCCGCACCGTCCTCCGGCCGCGCACCTCGCTGACCGCGTAGTCGATGCCGCTGGCGATCGTCAGCGCAACGGCGATCGCCATGGTGACGCCGTTGACCCACCAGATCCACTCCCCCACCACATCCCACAGCGGCAGCAGCGCGAGGCTCAGCGCGACCGCCTGCGCGACGGTCTTGAGCTTGCCCATCCAGGCGGCGGCCAGCACGTGGTCGCTGACGACCGCGAACCGGTAGACGGTGATGCCGATCTCGCGGATCAGGACGACGATCGTGATCCACCACGGCAGTGCGCCGAGGATGGACAGGCCGACGAACGCGCAAGCCGGTGAGCGCCTTGTCTGCGATCGGGTCGAGGATCTTGCCCAGATCGGTGACGATGTCATTGCGCCGCGCGATCGCCCCGTCGATGCCGTCGGTGGCGATGGCCACGATGAACAGCACGGCCGCCCACCAGCGCAAGCGGGCCGTCCGCGCCCTGGTCGGCCAGCAGCATCCAGAGGAAGACGGGTGCGCACAGGATGCGCACGCCGGTGATCGCGTTCGGCAGCTGGCGGGGGACGGTCACGGTCTCAGTATCCCAGGGCGGTGTCACTCGCGTCCGGTGAGGCCCCAGGCGTCCTCGTCGTCGTCACCGTCGACCTCGACCACCGGCATCCCCTCGAACTGGCGCTCGACCGGATCGCCGCTGTATGGGTCGGGCGGATTCGTCGACGGGGCGGGCGCCGCCGGCTCGTCGCCGCGCAGTCGGGCCAGCACCTCGGGCAGCTGCTCCGGAGTGACCAGCACGTCCCGCGCCTTCGATCCCTCGGACGGGCCGACGATCTCGCGCGACTCGAGCAGGTCCATCAGACGACCGGCCTTCGCGAACCCGACCCGGAGCTTGCGCTGGAGCATCGAGGTCGAGCCGAACTGGGTCGACACTATCTGCTCGGCTGCCGCCAGCAAGCCTCGAGGTCGTCGCCGATGTCCGCGTCGACCTCCTTGCGCTGCACGACCGCCTGCACATCGGCGCGGTACTCCGGGCGGGCCTGCGCGGTGACGTGCTTGACGACCTTCTCGATCTCGGGCTCGCTCACCCACGCGCCCTGCACGCGCACCGTCTTGGACGCGCCCATCGGCAGGAACAGCGCGTCGCCCTGCCCGATCAGACGGTCGGCGCCGGGCTGGTCGAGGATGACGCGCGAATCGGTGACGCTGGTCACCGCGAACGCGAGCCGCGAGGGCACGTTGGCCTTGATCAGCCCGGTCACCACGTCCACCGACGGACGCTGGGTGGCCAGCACGAGGTGGATGCCGCTGGCCCGGGCCAGCTGGGTGATGCGCACGATCGAGTCCTCGACGTCGCGCGGGGCCACCATCATGAGGTCGGCCAGCTCGTCGACCACCACGAGCAGGTACGGATAGGGCTTGAGGACGCGCTCACTGCCCGGCGGCAGCTGGATCTCGTCGGCGACGACCGCCTTGTTGAAGTCGTCGATGTGGCGGAACCCGAACGACGCGAGGTCGTCGTACCGCATGTCCATCTCCTTCACGACCCACTGCAGCGCCTCGGCGGCCTTCTTCGGGTTCGTGATGATGGGCGTGATCAGGTGCGGCACCCCGGCATAGCTGGTCAGCTCGACCCGCTTGGGGTCGATGAGCACCATGCGCACCTCGGACGGCTTGGCGCGCATCAGCAGGCTCGTGATCATCGAGTTGACGAAGCTCGACTTGCCCGAGCCGGTGGATCCGGCCACCAGCAGGTGCGGCATCTTGGCGAGATTGGCCACGACGTAGCCGCCGCCGACATCCTTGCCGACGCCGATCGTCATCGGGTGCTTCGAGTTCGCGGCCGCCTGCGAGCGCAGCACATCGCCGAGCGTGACGATCTCGCGGTCGGCATTGGGGATCTCCACCCCGATCGCGCTCTTGCCGGGGATCGGGGCCAGGATGCGGACCTCGTTGGATGCCACGGCATACGCGATGTTGTTGGTCAGGGCGGTGATCCGCTCGACCTTCACGCCCGGGCCGAGCTCGATCTCGTACTGGGTGACCGTCGGTCCGCGGGAGAAGCCGGTGACCCGAGCATCCACCTTGAACTGCTGCAGCACGCCGCTGACTGCGGCGACCACCTTGTCGTTCGCCTCGGAGCGGACCTTGCCTGGCTCGCCGGCGGCCAGCGCCTGCACCGACGGGAGGTGGTAGGGCGCGATCGGCAGGTGCTCGCCCGAGCCGCCGATCCCGGTCAGGCCGGGGAGCGTGCCGTCGTCGACCGGCCCGGTGTCGTTGTCGTCGTGCAGTCCGGTGGCGCCGCCGGCGACCTGGCGCTGCGCGCCGGCCAGCACGGCCGGGTCGATGATCTCGGTGACCGCGTCCGGCAACGGGGGCGGGGTGGCGGGCACGATCGGGGCGATCGCCTGCTCGAACCCGCCATGGCTCTCGCCCGACGAGACAGCTCGGTGAGGTCGTCCACACCCGCGCCCTCGTCCGGGTCCTGCTCGCGGCCGGTCTTGTTGCGCCGCCACCAGGGCAGCTTGGGGTCGTCGCCCGCCTCGGTCTCAGGCAGCACGGCGGTCTTGCCGGTGGGCTCCCCCGCCTGATCGGCGCCGTCGGCGCGCTCGGCGCCGAACATCCACGCGTACAGGTCGCCGAGGCGTCGTCCGATCCGGTTCGGGGGCGTGCGGGTGAGGATGAGCACCGACAGCACGGCCAGCAGGACGAGCACCAGCACGGCGCCCACCTGGGTGAGATAGCTCAGCGGCTCGCCGATCATCCACCCGAACAGCCCGCCGGCGGCGCTGAGCGCGGGCAGCCGTCCTTCGGATTCGGGCGGCCGCCCAGCACGTGGCAGAAGCCGGCGATCGACAGGACGAGCAGCGCGAAGCCGATGCCGATGCGACCGTTGTCGTTGACGGATGCCGGATGCCGGAACAGCCAGCCGGCCAGCAGGATCAGCAGCACGGGGAGGATGAACGCGACCCGCCCGACGAGCGCGCCGACGGAGAACGCGCTGATGTTCACCGAGGCGGCCGTACCGATGAGGAACCATTCGACCACCGCGCCGGCGACCGCCAGCAGCACGATCAGGAACGGCAGCCCGTCGCGGCGCTGCTCCTTCTCGAGGGTCTCGGGGCCGAAGGCGCGGAACAGCCCGCCCACCACGTGCGCCAGGCCCAGCCAGGCGCGCACGGCGACCGGCGGCTTCTCGGGCTCGCCGACATACCGCTTGGGTGCCGGCGCAGGCTTGCGGGCGCGCGTCGAGGAGCCCTTCGCGGACGCGCGACTGCTCGTGCTGGTCTTGGCCATTGCTCCACGGTAACGCGGGATGCCGACACTTCCGCGGAACCACGCGGGTAACCGGAGCGCTTCGGGTATCGGCCCTTCGTCTCGCTGCGCTCGCTCAGGGACCTGAAGGGGGGGGTGGCCGCTCAGGGACCTAGGAGGGCGAGCGCTTCGGGTATCGGCCCTTCGTCTCGCTTGCGCTCGCTCAGGGACCTGAGGGGGCTGCGGCCGCTCAGGGACCTGAGGGGGCTGCGGCCGCTCAGGGACCTGAGGGGGCTGCGGCCGCTCAGGGACCTGAAGGAGTGGCGGTCGGGGGCTACGCCTCGATCACCAGCGGCACGATCATCGGCCGGCGGCGCAGCCGCTGGTTCACCCACCGGCCGATCGTACGGCGCACCACCTGCGACAGGGCGTGCGTGTCGCGCACCCCCGACTTGGCCGCCTCGGTGAGGGCCGCGGCGATCTTGGGCTTGACGTCCTCGAACACCGCGTCGTCCTCGGCGAAGCCGCGGGCGTGCACCTCGGGGCCGGAGATGATCCGGCCGGTCGCGGCATCCACCACGACGATGACGGAGATGAAGCCCTCCTCGCCGAGGATGCGGCGGTCCTTCAGGTCGGCGTCGGTGATCCCGCCGACCGTCGATCCGTCGACGTAGACGAAGCCGATGTCCAGCTGGCCGGCGACCCGGGCGACGCCGTCGCGCAGGTCGACCACCGTGCCGTTCTCGCCCTGGATCGCGCGCTCGCGGGGTACGCCGGTGTCGATCGCCAGCTTGCGCGTTCGCGTGCAGGTGCCGGTGCTCGCCGTGGATCGGCATGACGTTGCGGGGCTTGACGATGTTGTAGCAGTACAGAAGCTCGCCGGCGGCGGCATGGCCGGACACGTGCACCTTGGCGTTGCCCTTGTGCACGACCGTGGCGCCCAGTTTGATCAGCCCGTCGATCACGCGGTACACCGCGTTCTCGTTGCCCGGGATCAGGCTGGAGGCCAGGATCACGGTGTCGCCGGGCCCGGGCTCGATGGCGTGGTCAAGGTTGGCCATGCGCGACAGCACCGCCATCGGCTCGCCCTGCGAACCGGTGGACATGTAGACGATCTTGTCGTCGGGCAGGTCCTTGGCCTTCTTGTAGTCGATGAGCACGCCCTGGGGCACGTTCAGATAGCCGAGCTCCTCGGCGATGGTCATGTTGCGCACCATGCTGCGGCCGAGGAAGGCCAGCCGGCGCCCGTGGGCGGCCGCGGCATCCAGCACCTGCTGCACCCGATGCACGTGGCTGGAGAAACTCGCGACGATGACCCGGCGCGGCGCATTGGCGATGATCTGGTCCAGGACCGGCCCGATCGAGCGCTCCAGCGGGGTGAAGCCCGGGACGTCGGCGTTGGTGGAGTCGACCATGAACAGGTCCACCCCCTCTTCGCCGAGCCGGGCGAACGCGCGCAGGTCGGTCAGACGGCCGTCCAGCGGCAGCTGGTCCATCTTGAAGTCTCCCGTCGCCAGCACCATGCCGGCGGCGGTGCGGATGGCGACGGCCAGCGCATCCGGGATGGAGTGGTTGACCGACACGAACTCCAGGTCGAAGGGGCCGACCTTCTCGCGCTGCCCCTCCCGCACCGTGAGCGTGTACGGCTTGATCCGGTGCTCCTTGAGCTTGGCCTCCACCAGCGCCAGGGTCAGCCCGGAGCCGATCAGCGGGATGTCGGCCTTGAGCCGCAGCAGGTAGGGGACGGCGCCGATGTGGTCCTCGTGGCCGTGTGTGAGCACGACGGCCTCGATGTCGTCGAGCCGGTCACGGATCGGGGCGAAGTCGGGGAGGATGAGGTCGACCCCGGGCTGGTTCTCCTCCGGGAACAGCACCCCGCAGTCCACGATCAGCAGCCGGCCGTCGAACTCGAAGACGGTCATGTTGCGTCCGACCTCGCCCAGGCCGCCGAGCGGGGTGACCCGCAGGGTCCCCGGCTCGAGCGGAGACGGCGCGATGACCTCGGAGGGGCTCATCGCGTGGTCCCCGAGACCTTGGGCAGCGCGCCGCCGGCGGCGGCGTTGCGGTCGGGGCGGAAGTTCGAGAAGTCGGCGCCGGGCACATCCTTCACCAGCGCGAGTTCGTCTTCGATCTTGGCCGCCTCCCATTCTTCCGGCCCCACCAGGGGCAGTCGCACGCGGGGACTGGAGATCCGCCCCAGTCCGTGCAGGATGTACTTCGCCGCCACCGTGCCGGGCACGTGCGTCATCACGGCCCGCACCAGCGGCTCCAGCTGCCGGTGGGCGGCGGTCGCCGCGGCGAGGTCGCCGCGATTGACCGCATCCACGATCGTGCGGTACGGCTGGGCGGCGATGTTCGCCGTCACCCCGACCAGTCCGGTCGCGCCGATCGCCAGATGCGGGCAGCACGTTCGCGTCGTCGCCGGAGAAGTACATCAGGTCGGTCTGGTTGAGCACGCGCGAGACCTCGCTGAAGTTCCCCTTCGCGTCCTTGACCGCCAGGATGTTCGGATGCTTGGCCAGGCGCACGATCGTCTCGTACGCGATCGGCACCCCGGTGCGGCCCGGGATGTCGTAGAGCATCATCGGCAGGTCGGTGGAGTCGGCGATGAGCCGGAAGTGCGTGAGGATGCCGGCCTGGGTCGGCTTGTTGTAGTACGGCGTGACGACCAGGATGCCGTCGGCACCGGCCTTGGCGCTGTCCTGATAGAGCTGGATGGCGTGGGCGGTCTCGTTCGAGCCGCCGCCGGTGATGACCTTCGCCCGTCCGGCCGCGACCTCCTTGCCGACCTCGACCAGCCGGATCTTCTCCGGGTCGGTGAGCGTGCTCGTCTCGCCGGTGGTGCCGGTGACCAGGATGCTGTCGGCACCGGCGGTGATCACGTCGTCCATGTGCTGCGAGACGGCGGGCCAGTCGACCTCGCCGTCCGCCGTCATCGGCGTGATCAGCGCAACCATCACCTGCCCGAAGGGGTTGCCCGTGTGCGTCATTGTCTCAGGGTATCCGGTCCGGCCGCCGCCGAACTCCCCCGTCAGCGTCCGCGGCGGCCGATTCCCGCGGTGAGACGGTCCGGCAGGCAGCGGCAGCATGCGTGCGATCACCTTGTATCGCAGCGACGGGATCGACACCGCCCGCCCCCGGGACAGATCGCGCAGCGCCGCACGGACGACGGTCGCGGCATCCAGCCAGAGCGCACCGGGGATCCCCTCCTGTCCCGGCGGCAGACCCAGCCGCTGGTGGAAGCGGGTGTGCACGAAGCCCGGACACACCGCGGTCACGGTCACGCCGCGCGGCCCGTAGGTGACGTTCGCCCAGCGGCTGAAGCTCACCAGCCACTGCTTCACGGCGCCGTATGTCGATCGCGGCATGAATGCGGCGATCGAAGCCACGTTCAGGATGCGGCCGTGCCCGCGGGCCAGCATCGGCCCCAGTGCGGCGTGCATGAGCCGCAGCGCCACCTCGTCGTGCAGACGCAGATGCGCCACCTCGACCTCGACGTCATTCTGCTCGAACGCCAGCGGCAGGCCGATCCCGGCATTGTTCACGAGGATCTCGATCGGGCGCTCCGGGTCGGTCAGCCGTGCCGCCACCGCGGCGAGCGCCGTGGCATCGAGCAGGTCGGCCACGAGCACGTCGGCGCCGCGCCCTCGCGCGCCCACCTCGCCCGCGACCGCCCCGAGCGCACCGCGATCCCGTCCGACCAGGACGAGGTCGGCGCCGCGGTCGGCGAGCTGTCGCGCGAACTCGGCGCCCAGGCCCGAACTCGCCCCCGTCACCAGCGCCGTCACCATGGGTGACAGGCTAACGCCTGGCGGCGCGCGGCGTCCGGGGTCACGAGTGCTGCCGAGCCTGGCGAAGGTCGCCGCGCGGCAGCCACCGCACGCGTCAGCGCTCGTAGCGCACGAACCGGTAGCGCACACCCGAACGGGAGGTGTGCCACCCGATGGCGGCGTCCGGATCGGCGTGAGCGCCGGCGTCCGGATCGGACGCCACTGCCCGCCACCCGTCGACCGGCGGCGCCGTCGTGTCGCCGGAGACGGCGAGGTCGAGCTCGGTGACCTCGAGCCGGTGGGCGCGCGGCATGGCCTCGCGGAACACCTCCCCGCCGCCGATCACCCAGATCCAGTCCGGATCGTCCGAGGCGGCGAGGGCCAGTCCGTCGTCGAGGGATGCCGCGCGCTCCGCGCCCTCGGCCGCCCAGGCGTCGTTCCGGGTGATCACGATGTTGCGCCGGCCGGGCAGCGGGCGGAACCGGTCGGGGAAGGAGTCCCAGGTGCGGCGACCCATCACGACCGGTGCGCCCAGGGTCAGCTCCTTGAAGTGGGCGAGGTCCTCGGGGACGTGCCACGGCATGCCGCCGGTCGCGCCGATGATCCCACCGTGCGCCTGCGCCCAGATCAGGCCGATCCGCGCCATCTCAGACGGCGACCGCGCCGCGGATCGCCGGGTGATGCCGGTAGTCCTCGACGACGAAGTCCTCGAAGTCGTAGTCGAGGATCGATGCGGGCGTGCGGGCGAAGCGCAGCGTCGGGTACGGGTAGGGTTCGCGGGTCAGCTGCTCTCGCACCTGCTCGAGATGGTTGTCGTAGATGTGGCAGTCTCCGCCGGTCCAGACGAACTCGCCCGGCTTCAGACCCGTCTGCTGCGCCACCATGAGGGTCAGCAGCGCATAGGAGGCGATGTTGAACGGCACCCCGAGGAACAGGTCGGCGCTGCGCTGGTACAGCTGGCACGACAGCGTGCCGTCGGCCACATAGAACTGGAAGAACGCGTGACACGGCGCCAGCGCCATCTGCGGGATCTCGCCCACGTTCCAGGCCGAGACGATCAGCCGCCGCGAATCGGGGCTGGTGCGGATCTGCTCGATCACCTGCGTGATCTGGTCGATGTGCTCGCCGCCGGGCGTGGGCCATGACCGCCACTGCACGCCGTAGACGGGACCCAGCTCACCCGCGGCATCCGCCCATTCGTCCCAGATCGTGACGCCGTGCTCCTGCAGCCAGCGCACGTTGGACTCGCCCCGCAGGAACCACAGCAGCTCGTACGCGATCGAGCGGAAGTGCACCCGCTTGGTGGTGATCAGCGGGAACGACTCGGCCAGATCGAAGCGGAGCTGGCGGCCGAACACGCTCGTGGTGCCGGTCCCGGTGCGGTCGTCCTTGTGCGTGCCGTGCGCCAGCACATCGCGCAAGCAGGTCCTCGTACGGAGTGGGGATGCTCACACCGCCACGATACCCGCTGACACACTCCGTCATCCGGCCCCGCGCCGCGCAGGACGCGGCTACCGTGACCGATATGCCCCTCTGGATCGCCGTGCTCGCGGTCGCCGTGCTGGTCGCCGTCACCCTGGTGGTCGGCGGGATGCTGCGCCACCGTGACGGACGCGCCCGCCGCGTCGCCGATCGCACTATCGATGTCGCCACGGCCGAGACCGGGCCGCGGGGCGAACGCGCCACGCTCGTGCAGTTCAGCACCGAGCTGTGCGCACGATGCCCGCAGGTGCGCCGGATGCTGGATGTCATCGCCGGCGAGCGTGCGGGCGTCCTGTTCACCGAGGTCGACCTCACGCGCCGGCCGGATCTGGCCAAGCGCCTGCACATCCTGCAGACCCCCACCGTGTTCGTGCTCGACGCCGACGGCTTCGTGCACACCCGCTTCGCGGGCGTGCCGGCCGCCCAGGCGGTCACCGGCGAACTCGACCGCCTGATCGGAGACCCCGCCCGTGTCTGATTCCCCCGTCGGCATCGACCCGCGCGGCCCGCGCTTCGGCGCCGCCATCACCTCGGTGCTCCTGCTCGTCACGGTCCTTCTCGCACTCACCGAGGTCGACAGCACCGGCCCCGTCACGCCCGCCTTCGTGCTGCTGCTGGTGGTGGCGCTCCTGTTCCTCTGGGGCGTACTCTGGCCGCGCACGGCGCCCTGGGGTGTGCTGTTCCGGAAGGCCGTGCGACCTCGGCTGAGGGCGCCCGAAGAGCTCGAGGACCCGCGCCCGCCGCGCTTCGCGCAGGGCGTCGGGCTGCTGGTGAGCGTCATCGGCCTCGCGCTCGAGCTCGTCGGTGTGCCGTGGGGCTGCCGATCGCGGCGGCGGTCGCGTTCGTGGCCGCGTTCCTGAATGCCGCGTTCGGCGTCTGCCTCGGCTGCCGGCTCTACCTGCTGCCGCAGCGCGTGGGCGCGGTCGGCCGCGCCGCGGCGTAGCCGTCGTCGACGCCGCCGATTAGGCTGGCGGCACACCGACGAGGGAGCAGAGATGAGCGTCACGAGCGAAGCCACCGCCCAGTGGAAGGGAACGCTGTTCGAGGGGTCCGGCCAGGTGAGTCTGACCAGCTCCGGGCAGGGACCGTATCCGGTGAACTGGAAGGCGCGCAGCGAAGGGTCGGACTCGGTCACCACCCCCGAGGAGCTCATCGCGGCGGCGCACGCGTCCTGCTTCAGCATGGCGCTGTCCAACGCCCTCACCCAGCATGGGACGCCGCCGGAGAGCCTGCAGGCATCGGCATCCGTCACCTTCACCCCGGGCACCGGGATCACCGGCAGCCACCTGAACGTGTCAGCGGTCGTACCCGGCATCGAGGAGTCCGACTTCGAGCGCATCGCGGAAGAGGCCAAGGCCGGCTGCCCGGTCTCGCAGGCGCTCGCGGGCATCGAGATCACCCTCGAGGCCTCGCTTGGCTGAAGCCTCCGCCGGTCCCCGCCGCGTCGTCGTGGCGGGGGCCTCCGGTCTGATCGGCCGGGCGCTGGTCGCCTCGCTGCGCGCAGACGGCGTCGCCGTCACCCGACTGGTCCGGCGTCCGGCGCAGAGACCGGACGAGGTCGCCTGGCTCACCGACTCCCGTCCGCTGGACCCGGACGTGCTCGCCGGCGCCGAAGCCGTCGTCGGCCTGAACGGGGCGAGCATCGCCCGGATGCCGTGGACCGCGCGCTACCGCAGCACCCTGCTGTGGAGCCGGATCGCCCCGACCCGCACCCTGGCGACCGCGCTGCGGGCGCTCGGGGACGACGCGCCGGCGTTCGTCAGCGCGTCCGCGGTGGGCTTCTACGGCAGCGCGCCCGGGCGCACGCTCGACGAGCACGCGCCGAGCGGCGACACGTTCCTGGCCGATGTCTGCGGCGAGTGGGAGAAGACGGCAGCCTCCGCCGGGCGCGCGCGGGTCGCCCTGCTGCGCACCGCCCCGGTCGTCCACCGTGAGGGCGTGCTGAAGCCGCTGATGCTGCTCACCCGGCTGGGAGTCGCCGGCCCGCTGGGCCGCGGCGTCCAGGCGATGCCCTGGATCTCTCTGTCGGACGAGGTCCGGGCGATCCGGCACGTCATCGACGGCGACATCGACGGGCCGGTGAACCTCGCCGGTCCCACCCGGGCGACCGCCAATGATCTGGGCTTCGCGCTGGCGGTGCGGATGAACCGGCCGTACCTGGTGCGGACGCCGTCCTGGGCGCTGCGCGCGGTGCTGGGGCGGGATGCCGCGGACGCCCTGCTGCTGGCGGATGCGCACGTCGTGCCGGCCGTGCTGGCGGCGTCCGGCTTCCGGTTCCGGCATCCCACCGTCGAGGACGCCGTCGCGGATGCCGTGCCGGATCAGGACGCGGAGCGGTCCGCGGCCTCGAGCCGCAGCGACTGACGGATCGCCGACCGGGCACGCCGGCGGTCGCCGGCCGCGTCGTAGGCGAGCCCGAGCCGATACCAGGCGCGCCAGTCGTCCGGATGCGCCCGCACGTCCTCGCGGAATCGCGGGAACAGTGCCTCGGCCTCGGCGCGGACCGGTCGTCCGCTGGGGTGGACGGCGACCTCGTCGGCCGGCATGCCGCCTTCGGCCTGAAGACGCAGCCCGACCCGTTCGGCGCGCACCCCGAACCACAGCTCCCGCCCGATCGCCCAGGCGGCCACGAGCGGGAACACCACCAGTGCCGCGCCCATCACGATCGCGACGACTGTGCCGCTGGTCAGCAGCGCCCAGGCCCACCGGGCGATCACGACGAAGTAGACGACCAGGACGGCCGCGATCAGCGCGACCGAGATGCGGGTCTTCATGCGCCGCGCAGGCCGATGTCCAGAAAGCTGTCCAGCCCGACGATCACGCCGTGCGCGTCGGCGGCATGCCGAAGCGCGAGCCGGATGCCGGGCGTATAGGCGGCGGCCGGCTCGACCGTGTCGTGCACGATGGTGAGCGACTCGCCGGCCCCGGAGAGCACGACCTCCTGCCGGGCGATCACCCCGGGCCGGCGCAGCGAGTGCACGGGGACGGAGGCGACCTGCTGACCGCGCGCGCGCTGATCGACGTGCGGGGCCAGCACCGGACCCTGTTCGGTGCGGGCGGCGGCGACCAGCTCGGCCGTGCGCACCGCGGTTCCGCTCGGCGAGTCGACCTTGGTGTCGCGGTGGGCCTCGACGATCTCGACCGAGGGGAAGAACGGCGCCGCCGCGGCGGCGAGTGCGGAGCCCAGCACGGACCCGAGGGAGAAGTTCGGGACGAACACCGCCCCCGTCCCGGAGGCTTCCACCAGGGGGCGCACCAGTGCGATGCGCTCGGTCGACCAGCCCGAGGTGCCGACCAGGATGTTGATGCCGCGTTCGGTGGCGGCCCGCACCACGTCGATCGACACCGCCGGAGTGGAGGCGTCCACCACCAGATCGGCGCCCTCGATCTGCGCGAGGTCGTCGCGCGAGGACAGCGCCGCGTGCACGGAGAATCCCGGCTCGTCCTCCACGACCGCGCGGATGATGCCGCCGAGCTTGCCGGTGCCCCCCACGATGGCCACGCGTGTCGTCATGGCTCCAGCCTACGGTGCGGGGCGGTGGGAAGACGCGCAGGTACGCTCGACTCATGGTGTCGCTGTCCCCCACACCCGTCGACGATCCGACCGCCCGTGCGCTGCTCGACGAATACGTCGCCATGCGGGCCGCATCCTTCCCCGGCACCTACACGCCGGCGCATCCGCCGCGAGCGATGTTCGACCCGCCTGCCGGGGTGTTCCTCGTGCTGCGCGACGATCAGGAGGCGCCGGTGGGGTGCGGCGGGATCCGCCGCCTGCCGGACGGTGAGGCGGGCGTGCGCTACGAGGTCAAGCACCTCTTCCTCCAGCCGTCGACCCGCGGACGCGGCTGGGGCCGGTTGCTGCTTAACGAGCTGGAGCGGCGCGCCCGCGAGTGGGGTGCCGCTGGGCTCGTGCTGGACACCCATCACACCCTGGAGGCGGCCGGCGGCCTGTACGCGGCATCCGGGTTCGTGCCGATCGAGCCGTACAACGACAACGCGAACGCGACCCGGTGGTACGGGAAGCGGCTCGAGCCCTGAGGCCCTAGACCGGGAGCGGCTCGGGCAGGCCGGTCTGCAGTTCGAACGGCAGGTGCCCGAGGTCGTTGAGCGTGACCAGGCTCCACGGGCGGCCGTTCTTCTGCGCGATGACGGTGAGGCCGCAGTGCGCCTGGTTCAGAGTCATCCAGCGCCACTCCGGCATCTGCAGCACTTCGCGCACGAACCAGCTGATGACGAAGTTGTGGGTGATCAGCAGCTCGTGCACCTCGCCGGGCTTGCGCACCAGGAAAGCGTTGACGGCGTCATTCATCTGGGCCCGGCCGGCATCGATCTCGGCCTCGGTGACCGAGCCGAAGAACGGCTCGTACACGGCCGGGGTCTCATCTGTCATGCCGGTGGGCACGCAGTCGAACAGCAGCGCGGACGGCTGCGGGTCGACGGAGGGCAGGCGGTCGGCGACGGCCCGGGCGGTCTCGGCCGCGCGCTCAAGCGGCGAGTGCCAGACGGCCGAGAGCGGCAGCCCGAGAGCCGGTCGGCCAGCGCCTCGGCCTGTCGCCGTCCGCGCGCAGACAGCGGCCCGTCCGCCACGCCCTGCTCGGCATCCTGATGCTCACCGTGCCGCACGAGATAGATGTAATGCGTCACGACGTCCTTCTTCATCGGCGGAGGTTGTCGGGCCCGAAGGCCCGCCTCCAGCCTATGCGACGAATCGGATGCCGGACCCGGACGGCGGGGATGTTCAGTCGGATGCGCGGGCGATCTCGGCCAGGTGCGCGCGGCTGAGCCGCACGCCGACGCCCTGCACGAGCTCTTCGACGTGGGCCGGCGCGAACGCGTTCACGATCGGCGCGACGACGGTCGGCTGGGCCAGCAGCCAGCCCACGGCCACTGCGGCCGGCGGCACACCGAGTTCGGTGCCGATGGCGTCCAGCGCGCGCAGCGTGCGGGTGCCGCGGCGATTCATGCTGCCGGCCAGCTGCACGCCGCGCACCGAGCGTCCGGCCTGGGCGCGAGAGCGATGCCGACCCGCCAGGTAGCCATGCTCGAGCGCGTGCGACGGGGTGACCGCCATGTTCTGCGCACCCGCGACCAGCCGCAGATCGCCGCTGAAGTCGCTCCGGCGCAGCAGGTTGAACGGCACGTCGAGCACCGTCAGACGCGGGTACCCGGCCGAGGCGAGGATGCGCGCCTCGACGAGCTGCTCGGCACTGAAGCCGAACGCGCCGACGCTGCGCGCCTTGCCGGACTCGACCAGCCATTCGGCGGTCGCGAGCGTGTCTTCGACCGTGGCGACGCCGTCCGAGGCGTTCAGGTACAGCACGTCGATGTGATCGGTGCCCAGGCGGGTGAGGGATGCCTCGACCGCCCGCACGAGGTTCACCGGATCGAGTCCCGGGTTGTCCGGATGCGCTCCCACCCGGATCGCCAGCACGACCTCGTCGCGGACCCCGCGGGTGCGCAGCCACTCGCCGATGATGTGCTCGCTGCGCCCGCCGGCGAAGCTGTCGGAGGTGTGCAGCACGTTGCCGCCCAGCTTGCAGGTAGGCGTCCAGGATCTCGTGGCTGGATTCCAGGTCGACGTTCCAGCCGAACTCGGCGCCGCCCAGCATGAGCGGGAACACCGTCATCCCGGTCTCGCCGAGGGTCACGCGCACCTGTGCCCCGATGGGCTCGCCCTGCACCGGGATCGGCGCCGACGGATGCGGCGGCGCGCGCAGGACGGGGGGAGCGGGCGTGACCGGCGCCACCGTGCGCCGATGCCCCTCGCTCGTCCGTGTGACCGGACCGTCGCCCGCGGCTGCCATGCTCACCCCCTCGCGAATCAGCCGGGATTCGCGACCACTGGGATTCGCGCCCCCGGCGCTTACTTAGAGAGTAGGTCAGATGTGTGACACTCCCCTGTCTTGGGGTGGCCATTCCGTAAACATTCGGTAACTCTTTTGGGGATGCTGTGCGGACTGTCCCCTGTTCGGGGGACGAATCCGCCGGTGGACGACGGATGCCCGCCCCCTTGCGGGGACGGGCATCCGGAGTCGGAGGCGCTCAGCCCTCGACCGGGGCCTCCGCGGGCGCGTCGGCGACGGCATCCTGCTCGGCCGCCTCCTCGAGGACCGGCTCCAGCGACAGCTTGCCGCGGTCGTCGACCTTCGTGATGCGCACGAGCAGCTTCTGGCCGACGCCCAGGACGTCCTCCACGTTGTCCACCCGCTTGCCGCCGTTGATCTTGCGGACCTCGCTGACATGCAGCAGGCCATCCTTGCCGGGCAGCAGTGAGATGAACGCACCGAATGTCGCAAGCTTGACGACCGTGCCGAGGAACTGCTCCCCGACCTCAGGATTCGTCGGGTTCGCGATCGCGTTCACCTGGGCGCGAGCAGCCTCGGCCGACGGACCGTCGACGGCGCCGATGTAGACGGTGCCGTCCTCCTCGATGGAGATGGTCGCACCGGTCTCGTCCTGGATCGAGTTGATCGTCTTGCCCTTCGGGCCGATCAGCTCGCCGATCTTGTCGACCGGGATCTGCACGCTGATCACGCGCGGCGCGGTCGGCGCCATCTCGTCCGGAGCATCGATCGCGGCGTTCAGGACGTTCAGGATCGTCAGACGGGCGTCGTGCGCCTGCTTCAGCGCGGCCGAGAGCACCGACGACGGGATGCCGTCGAGCTTCGTGTCCAGCTGGATGGCGGTGACGAACTCGCTGGTGCCGGCGACCTTGAAGTCCATGTCGCCGAGGGCGTCCTCGGCTCCCAGGATGTCGGTCAGCGCCGCGTAGCGGGTCTGGCCGTCGACGGTGTCCGAGACCAGGCCCATCGCGATGCCGGCGACCGGGGCGCGCAGCGGCACACCGGCGTTCAGCAGCGAGAGGGTGGACGCGCACACCGATCCCATCGACGTCGAGCCGTTCGAGCTCAGCGCCTCGGAGACCTGACGGATCGCGTACGGGAACTCCTCGCGTCCCGGCAGCACCGGCACGAGAGCGCGCTCGGCCAGGTACCCGTGGCCGATCTCGCGACGCTTGGGGCTGCCGACCCGGCCGGTCTCACCGGTCGAGTAGGGCGGGAAGTTGTAGTGGTGCAGGTACCGCTTGTGCGTGACCGGCGACAGCGAGTCGATCTGCTGCTCCATCTTCAGCATGTTCAGCGTGGTCACACCCAGGATCTGGGTCTCGCCGCGCTGGAAGATGGCCGAGCCGTGCACACGCGGGATGACCTGGACCTCGGCATCCAGCGGACGGATGTCGGCCAGGCCGCGACCGTCGATGCGCACGCCCTCGGACAGGATGCGTCCGCGCACGATCTTCTTCGTGACCGCCTTGTACGCCCCGGAGAACTCGGTCGCAGCGACCTCGGCAGCTCGCCCGCGGCCACGGCGGCCGTCAGTTCGGCCTTCACGCGGTCCTTGAGCGCGTCATCCGCGTTCTGACGCTCGACCTTGTCGGCGATCTGGTAGACACCGGCCAGCTCGTCGTAGGCGCGCTGTGCGACGAAGTCGTACGTGCCCTGCGAGTACGGCAGGAAGACCGGGTAGACGCCGATCTCCTTCGAGGAGTGCGCCGCCATCTCGGCCTGTGCCTGGACGAGCTGCTTGATGAACGGCTTGGCCGCCTCGAGTCCGCCGGCGACGACCTCTTCAGAGGGCTTGGTGGCGCCGCTCTTGATGAGGTTCCAGCTGTGCTCGGTGGCCTCGGCCTCGACCATCATGATCGCGACGTCGCCGTCATCGAGCACACGACCGGCAACGACCAGGTCGAAGACTGCTTCTTCGAGCAGCTTCGCGTTCGGGAAGGCGACCCACTGGTCCTCGTGCTGGCCGTGACCGGGGATCAGCGCGAGGCGGACACCGGCGATCGGGCCCGAGAACGGCAGTCCGGAGATCTGCGTCGACGCCGAGGCGGCGTTGATCGCCAGCGCGTCGTAGAACTCGCCGGGCGCGATCGAGAGCACCGTGATGACGATCTGGACCTCGTTGCGCAGACCCTCCACGAACGAAGGGCGCAGCGGGCGGTCGATCAGACGGCACACCAGGATGGCGTCGGTGGAGGGACGACCCTCGCGGCGGAAGAACGAGCCGGGGATCTTGCCGGCGGCGTAAGAGCGCTCTTCGACGTCGACCGTCAGCGGGAAGAAGTCGAACCCTTCGCGCGGGTGCTTGCCCGCACTGGTGGCCGACAGCAGCATGGTCTCTTCGTCCAGGTAGGCGGCGACAGAGCCCTGTGCCTGCTGGGCGAGGCGTCCGGTCTCGAACCGGACGGTGCGGGTGCCGAAGCGGCCGTTATCGAGAACGGCCTCGGCGGCGGTGATTTCAGGACCTTCCAAGAGGTCACTCCTTCTTCGTTCAGACTCGTCCGCGCGTATCGCGGGCGAGGTCGTGCGAAGGAGCAGGAACAGACAGATATGAGCGCGCGACGGCGTCGCCGTCACGTGGACCGCTTGCGCTGGCCACCAGTAGAAGATCACCCTCCGCACGGAGAGGAACCCACCACAGGGGACCAGCTTCCTGCCGGCCTGCTCCAGGAGCTCAGTATTCACTTGAGCGGATGCCCGAAGGCAGCCTTCACGAGCCTACCAGGGGAACCCGGGAATCCCCTCGGGCACGTGCTGTGGCCAGGATGTCGTGGCTGGCCTATCGTGGAGACATGAGCGACGACGACACCGCGGCCGGTGCCGCATCCGATGACGTGAAGCGCAAGTTCCGCGAGGCGCTCGACAAGAAGAACGCGCAGCGCAGAACGGCGCGGCCCACCTGGATGGCCAGGGTGCTGTGCAGGAGCCGCACGGGCGCGCCGGCCACAAGCGCGAGTTCCGCCGCAAGAGCGGCTGATCCGCGCTGCCACAGTCCTGATCCGCACGGCCAAGGAGCGCGAAATGGACGACGACGACATCCCCGTCACCTCGGACGACGAGCGGGAGGTCCCGCTGGAGGACGAGGCGGAATTCGATCCTCCGCCCGCCACGCTCGACCCCGACGAGCGCATCGAGGTCGAAGACGAGCTCGACGAGTTCGAAGCCGGGTTCGAGGGCTGAGGCTACTCCTCGGGGATCCCGCCGAGCAGCTTCGCGAACGAGTTTCCCCCGCCCAGGTAGGTCTCCGGATCGAACGGATCCGACGCCCGGGCCGGCGCTCGTCCGGCGACCGCGTCGGCCAGTTCGACCGCACCCCTCTCGATCCGATCGTGCAGCGGCGCGACCTGATCGCCGGTCCCGCCCCAGTCGGCGGAGGCCGCGAACACCCCGGTCGAGACCGGGGCGGCGTGCAGGTAGGCGAACAGCGGTCGGATGGCGTAGTCGATCGCCAGGGAATGGCGCGGGGTGCCGGCGGTCGCGCCGATGAGCACGGGCCTCCCGGACAGCGCGTCCTTGTCGATCACGTCGACGAACGACTTGAACAGGCCCGAATAGCTGGTCGTGAAGATCGGCGTGACCACGATCAGCGCATCGGCCGAGACGACCGTGTTGATCATCGACTCCAGCTCCGCCGAGGCGAATCCGGTGAGCATGTTGTCGGTGATCGCGTGCGCGTAGTCCCGCAGCTCGAAGGTGTCCACGGATGCCTCGACCTCGCGCGTGCTCAGCGCTGCACCGTGGCGGCGGCCAGCCGGTCGGCCAGCATGCGCGTGGACGACGGGGTGGACAGCCCCGCCGAGACCACGGCGATGCGACGCGCGCTCATCGGGCACCGCCCAGGCCGAACGCGGCGCCGGCCGGAACCGGGCTGTCCTGATACGGCGAGCCGCCGGTGACGTTGTCGCCGCGGTTGGCGTTCGGGCGCGGCTGGCGCACCGGGCCGTCGCCGTAGGCCGCCTGCACGAGAGACGCGTGGGTGGGGGCATCCGGCACCTCGGCCGGACGGTTCTGCGCGAGCTCCCGACGCAGCGCGGGCACGACTTCGCCGCCGAGCAGGTCGAGCTGCTCGAGCACCGTCTTCAGCGGCAGGCCGGAGTGGTCCACGAGGAACAGCTGGCGCTGATAGTCGCCGAACAGGTCGCGCATGCCCGCGTAGCGGTCGATGACCTGCTGCGGCGAGCCGACCGTCAACGGGGTCATCTTCGTGAAGTCCTCCATCGACGGGCCGTGCCCGTAGACCGGGGCGTTGTCGAAGTAGGGGCGGAACTCGTTCACCGCGTCCTGCGAGTTCTTGCGCATGAACGCCTGGCCGCCCAGCCCCACGATGGCCGTGGAGGGCGCCCCGTGCCCGTAGTGCTCCCACCGCTGGCGGTACAGCTCGATCAGGCGCTGGTAGTGCTCGGCCGGCCAGAAGATGTTGTTCGCGAAGAAGCCGTCGCCGTAGTAGGCGGCCTGCTCGGCGATCTCGGGAGTGCGGATGGAGCCGTGCCAGACGAACGGCGCGACGCCGTCCAACGGGCGCGGGGTGGCGGTGAACCCCTGCAGCGGCGTGCGGAACTTGCCCGACCAGTCCACGACATCCTCGCGCCACAGCTTGTCGCAGCGCGTAGTTCTCGATCGCCAGTTCCAGCCCCTGGCGGATGTCCTTGCCGAACCAGGGGTAGACCGGACCGGTGTTGCCGCGGCCGAGCATCAGATCGGCGCGGCCGCCGGAGACGTGCTGCAGCACGGCGAAGTCCTCGGCGATCTTCACCGGATCGTTGGTGGTGATCAGGGTGGTCGCGGTCGACAGGATGAGGTTCTTCGTCTGCGCGGCGATGTAGGCCAGCGTCGTGGTGGGCGAGGATGACCAGAACGGCGGGTTGTGGTGCTCGCCGATGGCGAAGACCTCCAGCCCCACCTCTTCGGCGTGCTTGGCGATCGTCAGGGTCGCCTGGATGCGCTCGGCCTCGCTCGGAGTCTGCCCCGTGGTGGGGTCCTGGGTGATGTCGCTCACCGTGAAGATGCCGAACTGCATCCCCGGCCAGGTGCTGGTCTCGCTCACGATCGGTTCTCGCTTCCCGGATGCGGGCGGGCATCCGTTTCTATGCATGTGAATGTATTCTATGCAACGCGGACACGCCCAGGGTATTCCCGCTGGAGGCCGTCGCGGATCAGGCGAACAGACCGGCGCCGACGTACGAGCCCGAGTCGGCTCCCGGCGGCACCGCGAACAGCGCGGCGCCCACGGTGACCAGGTACTCGGCCATCAGGTCCTTGGCCACCGATCGCTTGCACCCGGATGAAGCGCTCGGGCGCCTTCTGATAGGAGAGGAAGAACAGGCCGGCCGCGAGATCGCCGGTCGCGTCGTTGCCGTTGACGAAGTTGTAGCCGCGGCGCAGGAGGCGCACCCCGTCGTTCAGATCCGGATGCGCGAGGCGTGCGTGCGCCTTGGGGTCGATGGCGGGCCGACCCGCCGCATCCTTCTTGTGGAAGTCGAGGGGCGTGAACTCGGTGCCGCCGGACAGCGGGGCGCCCTCGCCCTTGTCGCGGCCGATGATCTGCTCCTGTTCGACCAGGCGCACGCGGTCCCAGGTCTCGATCCGCTGCTGGATGTTGCGCACCGCCAGGTAGGAGCCGCCGGCCAGCCACGCCGGCCCGTCGGCGGACGAGACCCAGACATGCTCGTCGAGCGCCTTCGGATCGTCCGCGAGGATGTTGGCGGTGCCGTCCTTGAAGCCGAACAGGTTGCGCGGCGTCGACTGATCGGCGGTGGTCTTCGAGGTGCGGCCGAACCCCAGCTGCGACCAGCGGATGCGCGCCCGGCCGAAGGCGATGCGGCTGAGGTTGCGCACGGCGTGGAATGCCACCTGCGGGTCGTCGGCGCAGGCCTGGATGCACAGATCTCCCCGCACAGCCGGGCGTCCAGCTGATCGCCGACGAACGGAGGCAGGTCCTCCAGGGGTGCCGGCCGCCGTCCGGCGAGGCCGAAGCGGTCGACGCCGTGCGTGCGGAACAGCCCCGGCCCGAACCCGATCGTGATGGTCAGGTTCGCCGCCGACAGGCCCAGCGCCTCGCCGGTGTCATCCGGCGGGGCCTGCGGCGAGCCGTGCACGGCACCGGTGGCACTGACGTCGAGCCCCTGGGTCAGGCGCGATGCGGCGTAGGACCAGTCCTTCAGCAGCGAGATGAGATCGACGCGGGTGGCGTCGGCGGGCACGTCGAACGCGGCGAAGTGCAGATGCTCCTGGACGGGGGTCGAGATGCCGGCCTGGTGCGCGCCGTGGAACGGATGCGTGCCGCCGGCCGGGTGGCCGGCGGAGGAGGCGACGCTCGCGCCGATCGCGGCACCGCCCAGTCCCCCGACCAGCAGCCCGCCGGCGCCCGCGCCGAACAGGCCGAGCAACCCGCGCCGGCTCAGCCCGGTCACGGGAGCCTCGTCCGGCCCCGGGGTGTCGGCGGGCTCTGCGGTCACGACAGGACCGTCGCGGTGAGCTGCGAGAGCGGCTCGGCGAGCGTGTTGATCAGGTTGGTCAGGTCGCTGCGGTCCTGGTCTGTGAGCTTCTCGTACGCGACGTAGCCCTTCTCGGCGCTGCCGTAGGTGGCCAGCTTCTGCCTGCAGGGCGGCGTAGCCCTTGTCGATGCGCGCCACCAGCGACGCGCCGCTCTCGCCCTTGCTCTCGGCCAGGTCGCGCACGAGCGAGAACGCCATCTTCGATCCCTCGACGTTCGCGGCGAAGTCCCAGAGGTCGGTGCCGCTCCACCAGTCCTCTTCCCCGGTGATCTTGCCCTTGGCGACCTCGTCGAGCAGGCCGATCGCGCCGTTCGAGAGCGCCGCGACGCCCTGCTGCTCGAGGGTGCCGGCGAACTCGTCGCCGTGCACGTAGTCGTACAGCGACTGGACGTCGGTCACGAGCTGGCCGCCGATCGTCTTGCGCTCGGCTGCGGTGGAGGGCGCCCAGTCCTGCCATGCCGGGGTGGCGCCGTCGGCATTGCGCGCGTCCTTGGCCGGCACCCAGAGATCCTTCTCGATGCGGTGGAAGCCGGTCCATTCCAGACCCTCCGCCTTCGCGTCGACCTCGCGGTAGTCGATCTTCGGGTCGAGGTCGCCCAGGGACTCGGCGATCGGCTCGATCCGCTCGTAGTACGCGCGCACCCGCGGGAACTGCTCGCGGGCCGCCGCGTCGTCTCCCGCCTCGTACGCGGCCGCGAACGTCTTGACGGCCGGCAAGCTGCCCGGTCTGATCCTTGACGAAGGCGACGTACAGGTCCACGGCGTGCGTCTTCTGCGCCGCATCCGATCCGGTGGCCGTGACCGCGTCGCCGCTGACCGTGAACGCGGCGCGGCCGACCCCCTCACCGACCATTCCCGGCTTGCAGACGGTGAAGTAGTCGCCGGGCTGGGCGACGACGGTCAGGGTGCGCCGGGCGCCCGGGGCGATGTTCTCGACCTCGCCGACGATCCGCAGTCCGTCGTGCGCGAGCAGGTAGAACTCGGTCACGGCGGTGCCGGCGTTCGTCACGTCGAAGGCGAGCGTGCCGCTGGCGGCCGATGCGGTCGAGACCGTGCAGTCGCTGTCGGTCGAGGTCACCGTCAGCGCGTCGTCGGTGGCCACGTCGCTCTTGGCCACGCAGCCGGTCAGAGCGAGGGCGGCGACGCTGAGGGCGGCGGACAGGGCGAGGGCGCGATGCGCGGTCATTGTGCTCCTTGATGGGGGCGTGCGGGGGCGAAGGCCGGCGCGGCGGCATCTGCCACCGGGGCGGACGGGGATGCCGCATCCGCCGCGGGCGCCGGAGTGACGGTGCGCCGGGGCGATCGGATGCCGCGGAGGAAGAACGTGCCGACCACGGCGATGTAGGCGACCCAGGCGATCACCTGCAGCCAGCTCATCTGCGGCATGAATCCGATGACGGCCTGCAGCACAGTGGCGAGGGCGCCGCCGGGCGCGATCACGCCGGACATGTCGAACGCCCAGCCGAAGGGGAATCCGGACCAGCCGACGGCGACGGCGCCGGTCGCGGTGACCGGTGCGAGCGCCGAGAACGGTCCGGGCAGCACGCCGGCCTCCTGCAGATCGTGCAGGGCGTACGCGAGCACGCCGGCCGCGACGACGACCAGGAAGCCGCCGGTCCACGCGAAGAACACGCGCAGGTTCAGCCGCAGCATCCCCGGGCCAGCAGCCAGCCGACCGCCGCTGCGATCAGGAATCCGGCGAGTGCGCCCAGCAGCACCATCGGCGACGTGCCGAACGACTGCGTCATCGACCACAGCAGCAGCGCCGACTCGATGCCCTCGCGGGCCACCGAGACGAAGCCGACGAGCACCAGCGCCCACAGCGTCCCCGACGCCAGCGCCCGATCGAGGCTGCCCTCGAGCGCTTTCTTCATGTGGCGCGACGTCTTCTGCATCCAGAAGATCATCCAGGTGACCATGGCCACCGCCACCAGCGACAGGGTGCCGCCGAGGATCTCCTGCCCCTGGAACGTGAGGGCGTATTCGCCGAACGTGAGCACCGCGCCCACGCCGAGCGCGAGCACGATCGCCAGCCCCACGCCGATCCACAGCCGGGGCAGCACGTCCCGGCGTCCGATCCGGGCCAGGTAGGCGGCCAGAATGCCGACGACGAGGGCCGCTTCCAGTCCCTCGCGCAGGCCGATGAGGAAGGTTGCGAGCACGACGGGTCCGATCTCGATCGAAGGGGGCGACGGCGGCCTTCGCGTCGAATCGACGCCCCGCACCCGTGCGAACCCGGAAGTCAGGTAAGGCGAACCTCAGTAAGTACGACCTTACTCCTCGACCGCGCACTCGCTCAAGCCGAACCCCCGGCGTCGGCGACGTCATATCCCGTCATCCCGGTTCACACCGGGCAACATCCACGCCGTGGCGGCGACATCCGCCTACCGTCGAGCCATGAGCGAGACGAGTCTGCCGGTCCTCGACCTGTCGCTGCTGGATCACGGGCCCGACGCCGCGGCACGGTTCCGCGACCAGCTTGCGCGTCGCCACCCACGACGTGGGCTTCTTCTATCTGACCGGCACCGGCGTCTCCCCCGGTCTCGAGGCGCGGCTGCCAGGCACGGCACGAGCGTTCTTCGCGCTGCCGGAGGCCGACAAGCTGGCCATCGAGAACGTGCACAGCCCGCACTTCCGCGGCTACACCCGCGTCGGCGGCGAGCGCACGCGGGGCGAGGTGGACTGGCGTGAGCAGATCGACATCGGTCCCGAGCGCGAGGCCGTCGACTGGGACGGGGCGCCCGGGTACGCGCGGCTGACCGGGCCGAATCTGTGGCCGGCGGCCCTGCCGGAGCTGCGCGAGGTCGTCACCGAGTGGGAGGACCGCCTGCGCGGGGTTTCGCGGCGACTGCTGCGGGCCTGGGCGCGGGCCCTCGGCGCGGACGAGTCGTACTTCGACGCGCACTTCGGCGAGCCGTCGACCCTGACCAAGATCGTCCGGTACCCCGGCAGGGAGGACCCGGCGCAGGGGGTGGGCGCGCACAAGGACTCGGGCGTGCTGACGCTGCTGTGGGTGGAGCCCGGGAAGGGCGGGCTGCAGGTGCGACGCGACGGACGGTGGGTGGATGCCCCGCCCGTGCCGGGGGCGTTCGTGGTGAACATCGGCGAGCAGCTAGAGTACGCCACGCAGGGCTATCTGAAGGCCACCGACCACCGGGTGATCTCCCCCACCTGGCCCGACGACCGGATCTCGGTGCCGTTCTTCTTCAACCCGCAGCTGGATCGGGCGCTGCCGCTGATCGCGCTGCCGGCCGAGTTCGCCGCCGACGCCACGGGCGTGACGCAGGACCCGGCAAATCCGATTCACGCGCTGTACGGCGAGAACGCGCTGAAGTCGCGGCTGCGGGCCCATCCCGACGTCGCGGCCCGCTGGCACGCCGACCTGATCACCGGAGAATGACGAGGGCCGCCCCCTCCCCACGCCACTCCACACATCGCTGCGCGATGCGCGGAGCCTCCGGCGCGTGGGCCCAGGGGCGGCCCTCCAAGAACGTTTGGAGCGATTGAACGCTGGTCGCGTTAGCGGCGAAGTCCCAGACGCTCGATCAGCGTGCGGTAACGCGCGATGTCGATGTCCTGGAGGTAGCCGAGCAGACGGCGGCGCTGACCGACGAGCAGGAAGAGCCCACGACGCGAGTGATGGTCGTGCTTGTGCTCTTTCAGGTGCTCGGTGAGGTCCTTGATGCGCTGCGTCAGCATCGCAACCTGCACCTCGGGGATCCGGTGTCACCGGGGTGCGTCGCGTACTCTTCGATGATCGCCTTCTTGACGTCTGATTCCAGTGCCATAAAGTGATCCCCTTCCTTCTCGTTGCGCGGTGCCCGACGCCTGATGCGCGAGCTCTCTTTCTCCGCGGCCGATTCTCACGGCAACCGCATCAGTCTACAGCATCCGCCGCCGCCCTCTCCGGGCCCGCGGTGGCACTCGCCCGCGTCGGCGACCGGTAGCCTCGTTTCGTGCAGGACGCGGAGCGGGCGGGATCGGCCCGGTGATGGCCCGGCTGTCGCGCGAGCACTTCATCGACCTGCGACCCCTGACCACCTCGCCCGCATTCGCGCGGCTGTGGGTCGGATCGACCCTGTCCGGGCTCGGCGGACAGCTCACGATCGTCGCGATCATGCTGCAGATGTACGCGATCACGCACGACACGTTCGCGGTGTCGATGATCGCGGTCGCCGGCCTGGTGCCGATGATCCTGGCCGGGCTCTATGGCGGGATGCTGGCGGATGCGTTCGATCGTCGGGTGGTCGCGCTGCTGGCGGCCACGGTGACATTCGCCTCGACGCTGCTGCTGGCCGTGCTCACCTGGGGCGGGTGGGAGACCGTGTGGTGGCTGTACGCCCTGAGCATCGTCAACTCCGCCGCCAACTCAATCGTGATGGCCGCCCGCTCGGCGATCATCCCGCGGCTCATCCCGATCACGCTTGCCGGCGGCATCCGCCCTGCAGGGCATCTCGACCGGCCTGATGATCATGGCCGGCCCGGCGCTGGCGGGCGTGCTGGTGGCCGTCTCGGGGTACGGCTGGACGTACACGATCGACGTGGTCATGATGACGTCGCTGTTCCTCGGGCTGTGGACGCTGCCCTCGATCCGCCCCGAGGGCACGATCGTGCGGCCGGGGCTGGAATCGCTCAAGGACGGGTGGCGTTTCCTGAAGCGCGCGTCCAACATCCGTCTGCAGTACCTCATCGACATCACGGCGATGACGTTCGGCCAGCCGCTGACCCTCTTCCCCGCGATCGGGGCGGTGTTGCTGGGCGGAGGCGCCATCACCACCGGCGTGCTCACCGCCGCGGTGGCTGCCGGCGCGTTCCTGTCGAGTCTGTTCTCCGGCCCGATCGGGCGGGTGCGCCGGCACGGGCTGGGCATCGAGCGCGCGGTGATCGTGTACGGGGCGGCGATCCTGGCATTCGGACTGGTCCTGGTCGCCGCCGCGCTGCACTGGTTCGCCCCGGCCCAGGTGGGGCCCGATTCGGCGAATGTCGCGCTCATCGCGACGGCCGCGGTCGTGCTCGCGGTCTCGGGCGCCGCCGACAATGTGAGCGCCATCTACCGCTCCACCATGATGCAGTCCGCGGTGCCGGATGCGATCCGGGGACGCCTGCAGGGCATCTTCATCGTGGTGGTCGCGGGCGGGCCGCGGGTGGGCGCGCTCTACGCCGGAGCGCTCGCGACCGTCACCGCGCTCTGGTTCCCGCCGCTGCTGGGCGGCCTGATCATCATCGGGCTGGTCGCGCTCCTGGTGCGGCTGAACCCCCGGTTCCGCGCGTACGACGCCCTGCACCCCGAGCCCTGACGCGTCCGCGGACGACGAGAGGGACGGATGCCGCGGCATCCGTCCCTCTTCGGGTCATTCCGGTCAGTCCTGCTGCAGCGCGCCCTGCAGGTCGAGCTCGATCGTCACGTCCTTGCCGACGAGCACGCCGCCGGTCTCCAGCGCAAGCGTTCCAGGTGAGGCCGAAGTCCTCGCGGTTGATGACCGTCTTGGCGGTCGCACCGGCCTTGTAGTTGCCGTAGGGGTCGGTGCCGAAGCCGCCGAAGTCGAAGTCGAACGTCGCCGGCTTGGTGATCCCGCGGATGGTCAGGTCGCCGTCGATGAGGAACTTCTCGCCCTCCAGCCGCACGCCGGTGGAGCGGAACTCCATCGTCGGGTGGTTCTCCACATCGAAGAAGTCGGCCGAACGCAGGTGACCGTCACGGCCCTCGTCCTTCGTGTCCAGCGAGGTGACGTCCACCGACGCCTCGACCGTGGCCTCGAGCGGGTTGGCCGGGGCCGTCAGGGTCGCGCTCTTGACGCCGAAGGTGCCGCGCACCTTCGAGATCATCATGTGGCGCACGCTGAACTGCACTTCACTGTGGGAGGGGTCGAGCACCCACGTGCCGGGCTTGTAACCTGCGATCTCGGGGGTGATGGTCGTGTCCGTCATATCGTTCCTTCTGCTGTCGGGCGCCCGGAGCGGCGCGGTATGGAGGGGATAACCGGAGCACCCACAGGTCTATTCCCGTGCATGCAAAGAGAGCGGATGCCCCGGGAGAGGCATCCGCTCTGTGCGACGGATCTGTGCGACGGATCTGTGCGACGGCTCAGCCGACGGCGACCAGGTCGATCACGAAGATGAGGGTCTTGCCGCCGAGGAAGTGTCCGCCGGCCGGACCGTAGGCCAGGTGCGGCGGGATGGTGAGCTCACGGCGTCCGCCCACCTTCATGCCCGGAATGCCCTCCTGCCAGCCCTGGATCAGACCGCGCAGCGGGAACTGGATCGTCTCACCGCGGGTCCACGACGAGTCGAACTCCTCGCCCGACTCGTACTCGACGCCGGCATAGTGGACCGTCACGTTGTCGCCGGCCTTGGCCTCGTCTCCGTCGCCCACGATGAGGTCGCGGATGACCAGTTCGGACGGGGCGGGGCCCTCGGGCGCGTCGATCTCGGGCTTGGTGCGGTTCTCAGTCATGCCTCCATCCAACCCGACGGTGCCGATGCGGTCAACGCGGCGGCGAGGCCTTGACGAAGCATCGGGCCCGTGTCACCCTGATATCAGGTCAACTCAGCGCTCGGTAGACACGCAGGCATCGCCGCGGCACCGGGCGCTGAGTCTTTGCGCGCGGGGTTGCTGAGGGCCCCGCCGGGGTCCAGTCGGCCGGCCCTCACGGGGCGAACAGGGCGTGGCGGGCGCCGATGGTGCGCGCCAGGAGTGTCTGCTGGTCGGCGGCCGCCCGGGGGTCCCGCCCGGTGACGATGCGCTGCCGGACGGCGGCCAGGGCCGTGGCATCCGCAATGAACCCCTTCATCACCCGGGTGCGGTCGCCGCGCAGTGTCTGCGCCCACGCCAGGGCCTCCCGTCGCCCGCGGGGCGTGGCGAGCATCTCGACCTCCTGCGGGGTGAACCACCCGGCACCGGCGTACTCGCCGAGTCGCTGACGGGTCAGGCGCCGCTCCTCCCGGCGCAGCATGATGACGCCGAGCACGAACAGCACGAACAGCGGCAGCTGCAGCATCGCGTACAGCGCGAAGAAGTCGAAGAACTGGGCGGACGCGTTCCACAGTCCGTGCAGCAGGGCCGCGCCGCACATCCCCACGATCCAGGGGGCGACCGCGGCGGCGGCGCTCGCCCCGCGGCGGGCCGCCAGGCCGAGGGCGAAGCCGGTCACGCTGGTGAACATCACGTGCGCGAACGGCGAGAGGATGCCGCGCAGGAAGAACGTCGTGGTCAGCTGGCCGGTGCCGCCCTCGATCAGGCTCACCGCGAAGTACTGGATGTTCTCGGTGAAGGCGAAGCCGGCCGCGACCAGGGCGCCGTACACGATGCCGTCGACCGGCCCGTCGAAGGCGCGGCGTGCGATCAGATAGATCAGGAACACCCCCAGGCCCTTGGCGAACTCCTCCACGATCGGCGCCTGGACCACCGCCTGCAGCGCCTCGCGCGTGGCCTCGCGCGGGGCCGAGCCGTCGACGCCGAACAGCACGGTGAGCAGCAGATCGACGCCGAGGGCGATGCCGACCGCCGCGATCGCCCCCCACGCGACGGCCAGGACGACCAGGCTCCGCGGCTCGGGCTCCCACCGATCGATCAGGCGCACCGCGAACAGCACGGCGCCCAGCGGCACGAGCGCCACGATCATGCCGATGATCGCGGCGGCCGGGCCCAGCGCCTCGAGGAAGTACGCCACCAGGGCGAATGCCGCCACGACCAGCACAGCCACGATCCACACCGCCGCCCGGCGTCCCCGGCCCGGCGCCGTCGGCAGCGCGGGCAGCGGCGGCGCAAGCCGGCGCTCCACCCGGCGCCGGCGGGTGGGAGTTCCCGTGCGCGAGCGGCGAGGGGAAGGACATGCCGATCAGCATAGAGGCCGTCCGGGCGGGCGGCAGATCCCACAGCGGTAATCTGGAGGGATGCGTTTCGCCCATGTGACCAGTGCCGAGAACCCCGATCCGACATTGGCCGTGGTGCAGGACGACCGGGCGCACCGCGTGCGCGACATCCTCCCCGGCGGACCCGTGACGCTCGAGCAGCTCATCGACGGCGGCGACGCCCTGCTGGATCAGGTCCGGGCCGCGGCGGCGGAGGCCGGCCCGGGGCATCCGCTGGACTCGTTCGCCTTCGCCTCGGCCGTACTCGCACCGCCGGTCGTCCTGGCCGTCGGGCTGAACTACGCGGCGCACTCGAGCGAACTCGGGCTGAAGGCCGACACCGCGCCGACGGTGTTCACCCTGTGGCCGAACTCGCTCACCGGGCACGAGCACACGACGGCCTGGCGCCGTTCGGTCAGCGAATCGGTCGACTATGAGGCCGAACTGGGCGTGATCATCGGAAAGCCGGCGAAGGATGTCGCAGCCGACGATGCGCTCGACCATGTATGGGGCTACACGGTGGTCAACGACATCACCGCTCGCGACATCCAGTTCTCCGAGGCGCAGTGGTCGCGGTGCAAGTCGTTCGACGGCTTCACCCCGACCGGGCCGTTCGCCGTCACCGCCGATGAGATCCCCGACCCGCAGGACCTGCACATCTGGACCGTCGTGGACGGGCACACCGTGCAGGACGCCACCACCGGGCAGATGATCCGCCCGGTCGCGACGCTGGTGGCCCACCTGTCGACCTCGTCGACGCTTGCCGGGGACGCTGATCTCGACCGGTTCGCCGGGAGGGGCGGGCTACTCGCGGGAGCCGCAGATCTTCCTGCGCGACCGCTCGACGGTCACCGTCGCCGTCGACCGGATCGGCGAGCTGACCACGCACTGCCGGATCCTGGACTGACACGACGAAGGCGGCGGGGCCGGGGCCCGCGCCGCCCTCGATGCCGCGATCAGTACCGGTTGATGCCCGAGCAGTCGAACGGGATGCCGAACACGTTGGTGACCGTGGTCGGATCGACCAGGCATGCCTGGGTGGCGGCGGCCAGCGACGCGAAGAACGCGATGGCGATGATCAGGCCGATGATCGAGAGCACGACCAGGATCGCGCCGATGATGATGGCGGCCAGGGCGAAGCCGTTCTTCTGACCCGCCTTCTTGCTCTGCACCATCGCGATGATGCCGAGGACCAGGCCGACCAGCGCCGTGATGCCGGTCACCAGGCCGGCGAGCGAGCAGATGAAGGCCACGATCCCGAGCACCCGGCCGGGGGCCTGGGCCGGTGCCGGCTGACCGTACGCCGGCGGCGCGGGCGGGTAGGCCGGGGCCTGCCCGTACGCCGGCGCCTGCCCGTAGGCCGGGGCCTGGGCGTAGCCCGGAGCAGCCGGCTGTCCGTACGGCGGCGCGGCCGGCGGCTGCTGTCCGTAGGCGGGCGCGGGCGGCTGCGTCGCGGCGGGCGGCTCGGCGGCCGGCGGCGCGGGAGCGGCCGCGGGCTCGTCCGGGCAGCCGGAGGCTGGGCCGGGTTCGTCGGCGGCTGCGGGTTCTCGGAGTCGGGGACGTTGGTCATGCGGACACCTCCGGTGAGCGGTTGGATGACTCCACGCTAGCGGTGATGGCCGCCACTCCACAGCCCCCACCGCATCGTGTCGTGGGCGCAGCATCCCACCCGTGCGGACGATCCGCGCCTCAGGCTCCGGGGTCGGCTACCACGTTCTCGGCCGCCTGCATGATCGGGACCGCCGCCGTGACCGTCTCGAGTCCGGACAGCCGGGCGGGCGAGAGCCTTGGTGACCTCGTCGCGGCTCATCAGTCCCGCCTCCACCACGAGATCCGCGATGTTGTGCCCGGTCAGCAGCGCCGTCTTGGCGAGCGCGGCCGACGCGGCGTAGCCGATGAACGGCGTCAGCGCGGTCACCACCCCCACCGAGGAGCCGACCATCGCACCGAGCCGCTCGCGGTTCGCGGTGATCCCGTCCACGCAGTTGACGCGCAGCGTCCACATCGCCTGGCGCATCCACGTGATGGACTGGAAGATCGAGTGCGCGATCACCGGCTCGAACGCGTTCAGCTCGAGCTGGCCGCCCTCGGCCGCCATGGTGACCGTCAGGTCGGCGCCGGCGACGGAGAACGCCACCTGGTTGACGACCTCCGGGATGACCGGGTTGACCTTGCCGGGCATGATGCTGGAGCCGGCCTGCACGGCCGGCAGGTTGATCTCGCCGAAGCCGGCCTGCGGGCCGGAGGAGAGCAGCCGCAGGTCGTTGCAGATCTTCGACAGCTTCATCGCGTTGCGCTTGAGCGAGGACGAGAACGACATGAACGAGCCGGTGTCGCTGGTGGCCTCCACCAGGTCGGTCGCCGTGGACAGGTCGATGCCGGAGATCTCGCGCAGGTGACGCAGCACCGCCGGCGCATAGCCGGGGTGCGTCGTGATTCCGGTGCCGATGGCGGTGGCGCCCATGTTGATCTCGGTGAGCAGGCTCGCGTTCTCGGCGAGGCGCTTGCGGTCTTCGTCCAGAGTGGTCGCGAATCCGTGGAACTCCTGGCCGAGCGTCATCGGCACGGCATCCTGCAGCTGCGTGCGACCCACCTTGAGGATGTCGTGGAACTCGACGGCCTTGGCCAGGAACGACGTGCGCAGCAGGTCGAGCTCGTCGAGCAGGGAGCGCAGCATCAGCGACAGTCCGACCTTGATCGCGGTCGGGTAGACGTCGTTGGTGGACTGGCTGCGGTTGGTGTCGTCGATCGGGCCGAGGAACGCGTAATCGCCCTTCTCACGGCCGGCCAGTTCGAGCGCGATGTTGGTGATGACCTCGTTCGCGTTCATGTTCGTCGACGTGCCGGCGCCGCCCTGGATGACGCCCACCACGAACTGGTCGTGGTACTTGCCGTCGATCACCAGCTTGCGCGGCGCGGTCGATGAGGTCGGCCTTCTCGGCGGGCAGCACGCCGATCTCGGCGTTGGCCCGTGCCGAGGCCTGCTTGACCATCGCCAGGCCGCGGACCAGCTCGCTGTAGACCGAGATCGGCCGCTTGGCGATCGGGAAGTTCTCCAGCGCGCGTTCGGTGTGGACGCCCCGATAGGCGTCTGCCGGAATCTCCAGCGAGCCGAGCGAATCGGTCTCGGTGCGGGTGCGCATCGTTGCGTCCAAAGCCATGGTTGCTTCCTTGTGGGTCGCGGCGGAATCGGGATGTCTCGAGCCTACCCGTCGGCGGCGGAGCGTCCGCTGTACGCCGCGTACAGGCAGACCGGCCGGACTGGCCGCGGCGTCAGCCCCGCGGTGTGCGTGGCGGCTTGCGGGAGAACGCCTCGAGCCGCTCCTGCGGGCCGAGGTCCGACATCCGCTCGTGCCACGCGTCGTCGAAGTAGTCCGCCGTCTCGGCCTCGACCACCGGAACGACCGAGTGGGTGATCGTGTCGTCGTACACGTGCACCAGGTGGAACGACTGCCCGGCATCCATTCCGTTCACCCGTGTCGCCGGACGGGCCAGATCCATCGTGTAGCAGGTGGCCGCCGCCACGCTCACCTCGACCCCGGCGAACATGCCGTGCGTGGAATAGTGCAGGTGCCCGGCGAGGATGCCGCGGACATCGGTGCCGGCGATGGTGGCGGCCAGGCGGTCCTGGTGCCGCAGCTCGAGGATGTCGAACAGCGGCAGGTGGCTGGGCAGCGGCGGGTGGTGCATGGTCAGGATCGTGCCCAGCGGCGCCGGGGACGCCAGCTGGTCGGCGAGCCACGCCAGCTGCGCGTCGTCCAGGTCGCCGTGGTGCCAGCCGGGGACGGAGGTGTCCAGGGCGATCAGGCGCAGTCCGTCCAGGTCCCACGACCCGATCACCGGCTCTTCGGTCGGCTCGTGGTCCAGCAGGTCGCGGTGCAGCTCGGGCCGCTCGTCGTGATTGCCGGCCACCCAGACCAGCTTGCGCGCCGAGCCGGTCGGCGAACGGCTCGACCGTCGCCCGCAGCCGCGTGTAGGCCTCGGGTTCGCCGAGGTCGGCGAGGTCGCCGGAGAACACCAGCGCATCGGGGCGCACGGCCAGGCGTTCGATGGCGGCGAGGGTCCGGTCGAGGTTCGCCGACGTGTCGTACCGGCCGCCCAGTCGACGGTTGGCGGCGACGAAGTGGGTGTCGCTGACGTGCACGATCAGGCGCTGTGCGGGCGCGTGCGCGCCGAACGAGACGGATGCATCGGCCATGCCCCCACTCTAGGTGCGGGCACCGTCACGGACCGGGCGACTGGAGTCCGGTCGCCCGGATCAATGCACGACGATGAGGAGGATGCCGCAGAGGACCGCCACCGCGCACAGGCCGAACGACGCGTAGGCGCCCAGCTGCGCGACGCGCTTCTGCCCTTCACTCAGCGGGCTCTTCCTCGCGGCCTTGGCGGCCGCCTTCTCGGCCTTGGCCGCCTGCTTGGCGCTGATCACGGTGATCGCATCGGTGAACTCCGCCGGCGCCACCACCGGCACCCGCCCCGCCCGCACCAGCAGCCGCAGTCCGATCGAGTACAGGCCGACGACCAGCACGGCGGCGACCAGGGCCACGGCGAAGACCTTGACGAACGCGATCCAGTCGATCTCGATGGTCATTTCGCGCCCTTCCCGGCCGAAGCCTTCTTGCCGCCCTCGCCCTTGCCCTTGTGCTCATCGGGCTTCTTCTTCGCGCCGGACTTCTTCTTGCCGTCCGCGGTCTTGTGCGCATCCGACTTCTTCTTCGCGTCGGCGTGCTTCTTCTCGGCCGCCGACTTCTTGGCGTCGGCCTTGGCCTTGGCCTTCTTCTCTGCGCGCGCCCGGGACTCCTCTTCGGCGCGTCGGCGTTCGAGCTCGCGCTCCTCGGCCTTGCGCCGAGCGCGCTCCTCGGCCTTGCGACGCTCCTCCTCGCGGATGATCGCACGCTGGCGGCGGGTGGGCGGCGGGTTGCGCTTGACCTTCACGGCCCGGCCGGACTCGGCCACGTCGCTCATGGCGTTGGCGGCGGTCACCGTGTTGCGGCGCGACCGGAGGAAGAGGGCGACGATGATGACGACCGCCAGGACGGCATCCAGGAGGATGCCCCAGCTGCCCAGCCAGCCGACGATCAGCGCGGCGAAGGCGCCGACCGCCCCGGCGGCGGGGAGGGTGAGCAGCCAGCCGATCGCGATCCGGCCCGCCGTGCCCCAGCGCACGCTGGATCCGCGGCGTCCGAGTCCCGAGCCGATCACCGATCCCGATGCGACCTGCGTGGTCGACAGCGCGAAGCCCAGGGCACTGGAGGCCAGGATCGTGGCGGCCGTCGACGTCTCCGCCGAGAAGCCCTGCGCGGGCTTGACGTCGGTCAGCCCCTTGCCCAGCGTGCGGATGATGCGCCAGCCACCGAGGTAGGTGCCCAGGGCGATCGTGAGCGCGCACGCGAGGATCACCCAGAGATGAGGCTCGGCCTGATCCTGGCTCTGCCAGCCCGCCATGATGAGCGTCAGCGTGATGATGCCCATGGTCTTCTGGGCGTCGTTCGTGCCGTGGGCCAGCGCCACCAGCGAGGAGGTGAAGATCTGCCCCCAGCGGAAGCCGCTGCGGCCATCGGGCTTGGTGTCGTAGCGCCGGGTGAGCGCATAGGCCATCCGCGTGACCAGGAACGCGATCACACCGGCGGTCAGCGGAGAGATCACGGCCGGGAGGATGATCTTGCCCAGCACCTCGCCGAAGTTCACGCCGGACACGCCGACGCCCACGAGCGTCGCGCCGATGAGGCCGCCGAACAGCGCGTGCGAAGAGCTGGAGGGAAGCCCCAGCAGCCAGGTGAGCATGTTCCACGCGACGGCGCCGATGAGTCCCGCGAAGATCAGCGGCAGGAACGTGACCGGATCGGTGATCTGGTCTTCGCGGATGATGCCGTGCGAGATGGTCTGCGACACCTCGGTGGACAGGAACGCCCCCACCAGGTTCAGACAGGCTGCCAGCCCGACGGCGACCTTGGGTTTGAGCGCGCCCGTGGCGATGGGCGTGGCCATCGCATTGGCCGTGTCATGGAACCCGTTGGTGAAGTCGAAGAACAGCGCCAGTGCGATGACCAGCACGACAATGAGAGCCTGCGGTTTCCACCGTGCGCTTTCCGGGAGTGAGGGGAGGCGGGACAACTGCCGACGGGATCGGCCGGTGCGAACGAAGAGTTCACGCAAGACGCGTCCCCGGCTTCCCGGGGCAGGGAAATCCTCTCACGGTCGGCTCGGTTCCGTGAACCCCGCGCACTCAGGCACGGCGACTAGCGTGGAACACCGTGACCGATCAGAGCACCCCGGCCGCGGCATCCCGCCCCGCCCCCATCGCCGACCGCCAGCCGACCCTCCGCGTGCACCACGGCGACGAGGTCGTCGACGCATACGAATGGCTGCGCGCGAAGGACGATCCGCGGGTGTCCGCCCATCTGGAGGCGGAGAACGCCTACACCGAGGCGCGCACCGCGCACCTCGCGCCGCTGCGCGAGCGGATCTTCGACGAGATCAAGGGCCGCACGCAGGAGACCGACCTGTCGGTGCCCACCCGGCGCGGCGACTGGTGGTATTACGGCCGGACCGTGGAGGGGCAGCAGTACGGCATCCAGTGCCGTGCGCCGCTCGCGTCGCCGGACGACTGGACGCCGCCGGAGCTCTCCCCCGAGGTCACGGTCCCCGGCGAGCAGGTGCTGCTGGACGCGAACGTCGAGGCGGACGGGCACGAGTTCTTCTCTCTGGGCAGCTTCGAGGTGTCGGACGACGGCACGCTGATGCTGTACGGCGTGGACGTGGCCGGCGACGAGCGCTACACGCTGCGGGTGCGGGATTTGCGCACCGGCGAGGACCTGCCCGACACGATCGAGGGCACGTTCGCCGGGGCGACGTTCTCCCCGACGGCGGGTTCGTCGTGTACACCACCGTGGACGAGGCCTGGCGTCCCGACACGGTGTGGCTGCACGAGCTCGGGACCCCGGTGGCCGACGACGCCGCGCTGTTCCACGAGCCGGACGAGAAGTTCTGGGTCGGCGCCGGGTTCACCCGCAGCGAGAAGTACCTCGTGATCGGGCTCGGATCCTCGGTGACCAGCGAGGAGTGGCTGGTGGATGCCGCGGACCTGCGTGCCGCGCCGCAGGTCGTCTGGCCGCGGTCCGAGGGCGTGGAATACGAGTGCGATCACGCGATCGTGGACGGACAGGACGTGCTCTACATCCTGCACAACCGCGATGCGCTGGACTTCGAGCTCGTGCGGGTGGCGGCATCCGACCCCCAGGGAGTCCGCCAGGTCGTCGTCGCGCACGAGCCGGGTCGACGCCTGCTCGGCATGTCGACGTTCCGCGATTGGGCGGTGCTGGGGTATCGGCGCGAGGGGCTCGCACGCTTGGGCCTGCTCGATTACGCGACCGCCGGCATCCGCGAGCTGACCTTCGACGAACCGCTGTACTCGGCCGGTCTCGGGGGAACCCGGAATGGGCGCCTCCGGTGATCCGGATCGGCTACGGGTCGTTCGTGACCCCGGGCACCGTGTACGACCGGGTGGTGGCCACCGGCGAGATGCTGCGCAAGCGGCAAGCCGGTGCTCGGCGGCTACGACCCGGACGACTACGGTCAGGCCCGGGTCTGGGCGACGGCGCACGACGGCACCCGGCTGCCGATCTCGCTGGTGTGGAAGCGCTCGTTCGGCGAGCCCGGCTCGTCGCCGCGCCCCGTCCACCTCTACGGGTACGGGTCGTACGAGCACTCGATCGACCCGGGCTTCTCGGTCGCCCGGCTGTCCGAGCTCGACCGCGGCGTCGTGTTCGCCGTCGCGCACGTGCGCGGCGGCGGCGAGATGGGCCGGAAGTGGTACGAGGACGGCAAGCTGATGCGCAAGCGCAACACCTTCACCGACTTCCTGGACTGCGCCCGGCATCTCATCGCCGGCGGCTACACCACCCCGTCCCGCCTGGTCGCCGAGGGCGGCTCGGCCGGCGGGCTGCTGATGGGCGCGGTCGCCAACATCGGACCCGAGCTGTTCGCCGGGATCCTCGCCGACGTGCCGTTCGTGGATGCCCTGACCACGATCCTGGACCCCTCGCTGCCGCTGACCGTGATCGAGTGGGACGAGTGGGGCGACCCGCTGCACAGCCCGGCGGTGTACGCGTACATGAAGTCGTACTCGCCCTACGAGAATGTGCGGGAGGATGCCGCCTACCCGCGGATCCTCGCGGTGACCTCGCTCAACGACACGCGCGTGCTGTACGTGGAGCCGGCCAAGTGGGTGGCGCGTCTGCGCGAGGTGGGCGCCGACGCGATGCTGAAGTGCGAGATGGTGGCCGGACACGGCGGGGTCAGCGGCCGCTACAACGCGTGGCGCGAGCGCGCCTACGAGCTGGCCTGGCTGCTGGACGTGCTCGGCCTCGCCGAGCAGTAGCCCGGGGCGATGCCCCGGCCCGGGCCGGCGCCCCCGCCCGGCACGCGACCGGCTCGGCGCCCCGGCCCGGGCCGGGCCGGGCCGGCGCGAATCGCCGAGACAAGGGAATCACCGTGAGACTCGGCGCATTTCGCTGGGTCTCGCGGAGGATCCCTTGCCTCGACGCCGGGATGCGGCGGATGCCGCGGTGTCGGCCTGCTTCACCGGCAGCGACCGAGGGTTGGCTGCGAGCGTGGCGAGCATCGCGAGCTGCCGCGGGCGGATCCGCTCCAGGCCGCCCAGTGCGAGCTTCTGATCCAGCGACCGCCACCGGATGGCATCCCCCACTCCCAGCGGATGAATCCGCCTTCGTGGCGGCGCAACCGATCCTCGCGCGTCTTCTCAACGACGAAGTGCGCCTTCATGGCGGCGGCGTCGTTCGCGTCGTACTTGCCGTAGCCGTCGGATTCGCCGATCCGGCGCAGGCGCCGCCAGTAGAAGTCGACCCGATCCCGCGCGCCTTCGTAGGCGAACCCGACCTGCAGCTCGGGCTCCTCGTACCCGAGCCATTCGGTGACCGCACGGCTGAGCGACTCGCCGGCCGACTCGGCCAGGGCCGTCGCACGGTCCTGCACCCAGTCGAGTTGAGCGCAGCCCGCGTCGATTCGACTGCCGTCGCCCGTGCTCGCCCACCGCGAGCGTCTCGTCGTTCGGGGCGAGCAGTCGCAGCACCCGGTCGGCCACGGCGAGCGCAAACGCCGGGGGAAGCACGCGGCACAGATCGACCGCGGTGTCCTGCAGGGAGGTCACCGTCAAGCCGTCGACCGTGACCGTGCTGCGCTCATCCCGTGTTCCGTGCACCACGACGTCGCCCTCGCGCCAGGACCGGCCGTCCGGGCTGAGCAGGTGGATGTCGCGAGGCTCGCCGAACAGCGGCAGGCCGTGCGGGGCGCAGGCCGATTCCAGACAGAACACCGGCGCCGACCACGTGCGGGCGACCGCCTCGATACGCACGGCATACCGCTCCCACGGTGCCAGCGGGCCCCATTCGGACCTGCGCACGTAGGCGCCGGGGCGCACGCGGTGCAGCGACCCGTCCCGGTCGAGCCGCTCCACCTCGGCGGGCCGTTCGCGGGTCAGCAGGAGTGCGGTTTCCGTTGCGACATCCATCTGTCCAGCATGGATGCCGGCACCGGGCCGGTTCCGGCCCGTGGGCGGAACTGTGGACAGCTCGCGCGATCACGGCTCCCACGCGCGTCTGGGGAGGAGCCGGCGGGTCCCCGCGCCGCCGGATCCCCGTGCGGCGCTGCCGCCGAGACCGGGGATCCTCCGCGAAACCGGGCGCGATCCGCGCCGAGACCGGGGATTCTCCGCGAGACCCCGTCGCACGTCATCGGTCTGACGAGGATCCCCCGGTTTCGCGAAGATCGGGGGCGTGTCGACCGCGCCCGGGCCGGCGCGTCCGGGACGGGCGCGGCGGGGCGCAAGCGGGGCGGGGCGCGAGCGCGGACGGGACGGGCGCGGCGGGGCGCAAGCGGGGCGGGGGCGCAGCGCGGACGGGACGGGCGCGGCCGGGCCGGCGCGGACGGGACGGCGCGGACGGGACGGGCGCAGCCCCGGAGGGGCTATCAGCCGAAGAGGGCTGCGGCCTCGTCGTAGCGGTAGCGGGGGACGGTGTTCAGTTCGCCGAGGGCGTCGGCGAACGGCACCCGGACGATGTCGGTGCCGCGCATCGCGACCATCTGACCCCAGGCGCCGTCCATGATGGCATCCGCCGCGTGCAGTCCGAGCCGGGTCGCGAGCACCCGGTCGAAGCCTGACGGCGAGCCGCCGCGCTGGATGTGGCCGAGCACGGTGGAGCGCGTCTCGATGCCGGTGCGCCGTTCGATCTCGGGCGCGAGCACCTCGCTGATGCCGCCGAGCCGCGGCCGGTTGAAGGCATCCATGCCCTTGTCGCTGTAGGCCTCCTCCATGCCGGTGAGGGTGAACCCCTCCGACACCACGACCAGCGGCGCGCGGCCGCGATCGTGCGCCTTCGTGACCAGGTCGCAGATCTCGTCGATCGACATCGGCACCTCGGGGATGCAGATCGCGTGGGCGCCGGCCGCCATGCCGGCGTGCAGGGCGATCCAGCCCACGTGTCGACCCATCACCTCGGCGACCATGCAGCGCTGGTGCGAGTCGCCGGTGGTGCGCAGCCGATCCATCGCATCGGTGGCGATGTTGACGGCGGTGTCGAACCCGAACGAATAGTCGGTGGCCCGCAGGTCGTTGTCGATCGTCTTGGGCACGCCGAGCACGTTGATGCCGTCGCCCGACAGCCGGTTGGCCGCGGCCAGGGTCCCCTCGCCGCCGATCGCGATGATCCCGTCGATGCGGTGGCCGTACAGGGTCTTGGAGATGTTCTCGGCACCGCCGCGGGTGCCCTCATACGGGTTGGTGCGACTGGTGCCCAGGATGGTTCCGCCGACCTTCGACAGGCCCTTGACCTCGTGCCGCGTCAGCGGGAAGAAGTCCCCGTCGACCACACCCCGCCAGCCGTCGCGGATCCCGACGAACTCGAGATCGTAGGCCGTCGTCCCCTTCAGGACGACGCCGCGGATCACCGCGTTCAAGCCGGGGCAGTCGCCGCCGCTGGTCAGGATGCCGATCTTCATGCTGTGATCCTTGCTTCGGGGAGGGATGTCGGCGACTCTGCCACACACGACACTACTGCCCGCGGCATCCCGCCTGCCAGCGAAGCAGACCCGACGTCACTGGGCGCCCAGGGCCTGCCGGGTCAGGTGCATCAGCGCCGCCAGCTGCACCGAATCGCTCGAGGTCTCCTCGGCCGCCTCACCGTCCAGCGCGCGCGCCGCCAGCCCCTGCTTGGAGTCGATCAGCTCGGCGATCTTGGTGTCGATCGTGTGCGCGGCGATGATCCGCCATGCGGTGACGGGCTCGTCCTGCCCGATGCGGTGCACGCGGTCGATGGCCTGCGTCTGCTCGGCCGCGGTCCAGCTGAGCTCGGCGAGCACGACGTTCGAGGCCGCCTGCATGTTCAGTCCGACACCCGCTGCCGTCAGCGAGCACACCGCGACGCCGACCGCCGGGTCGTTGTTGAACGCGTCGATCGCCTCCTGCCGGGCAGGCGTCGACTGGTCACCGCGGATCGAGACGTGCGGGATGCCGGATGCCCCGAAGTGCGCCTCTGCGGCATCCATCACGTCGATGTGCTTGGCGAAGAAGACGACCTTGCCCACCGAGCGCTCGAGCTGGACGGCGTAGTCCGCCGCCAGCAGCGCCTTGGCCTGACCGATCTTGCGGACCATGGTGAACACGTTCTCGGAGCCCGTGCCGGCCGCCTTCGACTCCTCGAGCTCATTGTGCGCGACCAGCCGGACGATGTCGTCGTCCACCTCGCCGTGCGCGAGGCCCCGGTCGCCGCGCGCCTCGATGACGCGGCGGTAGCGGGCGGCCAGGCGCTCGCCGAGCTCGCGCTCGGCCTGGCGGATCGACCGGCCGTACTCGTCGTCCAGCTCGACCGGCAGGTCGGCGATCATCTTGTCGGGCAGGTCGGCGGCGACATCCTTCTTCTTGCGCCGCACGATGCCCATGGAGATGACGGCGCTGCGCGCCTCGGGGTAGAACGCCTTGTCGGCGGGGGTCAGACCGGTGGCATCGAGCTTCTCCATCAGCTCCGGACCCGGCTTCTGCCCGTTGGTCCAGCCCAGGAACCGCCAGATCGCGTCGAAGTCCTCGACGTCGTTGATCAGCGGGGTTCCGGTCAGCGCCAGCAGCAGCGGATCGGCGACCTGCTCGCGGATGCGGCCGGCCAGCGCGAGCACGTTCTGCGACCGCTTGCGAGCTGAGGTTCTTGATGAAGTGCGCCTCGTCCACGACGAGCCCCTTCAGCCCCAGCGAACTCAGCCACGACAGGTGGCGATCGAGGATCTCGTAGTTGACGATGAACACGTCGGCGAACGCGTCCACATCCTCGCCGTCGCCGGAGATCACCGTGGCGCGGCGCTGCGGCGTCCACCGCTTGCACCTCGCGGGCCCAGTTCATCTTCACGACGTTGGGCACGACGGCCAGCAGCGGATACGCGTCCGCGACGGATGCCGCCAGCACGGACTCCGCGGTCTTGCCCAGGCCCGGCTCATCGGCCAGCAGGAACGAGCGGTGCCCGTCGCGCACGGCCTGCAGGAACCGGGACTGGTGCGGCATGACCTCCAGGCCGCGGGGCGAGAGCCGGTCGAACTCGGGCACCGGGGGCAGGTTCATCGAGGCCGCTCCCCCGCCGGCGCCGGACTCGAACGCCTTGTACAGCGGGCCCATCAGCTCCCAGCTGTCCAGCCGCCGGCGCTGGCTGCCGTTGGCGGCAGGCCGGTTGAGGTCGGGCGCGAGGAAGGGGTTGGCCTCGCGGCGGGTCTCGACCTGCGGCGGGACGACCTGGCGCTCGGCGAGCGCGGCCGGCACGACCGTGGGCTGCTGGATCGGCACGGCATCGGTGATGATGAGCTCGTCCGGGGCCAGCTCCGCTCCGGACTCGAGAGCCAGTCCCGGCGCATGCGCTTGGCGACCGGCGAGGTCGCCTGGTCGACCTCGAGCAGCTGGATCAGCGAGGTGTCACGCGCGGCGGTCTTGGCCAGGATCGTCGCGACGCCGTCGAGCCGCTTGAGCAGCTCGGCGCGGACACCGTCGGCCAGCTCGGTGTCGGCCTTGACCCGGGCGCGCTCCTCGCGGACGAGGAAGGCGATCACCTGGAACTTCACCCGGTTGGTGGGGCCGAGCTTGCCGCGCTGCGCCTTGGCCTCGACCTCACGCACCTTGCGCGCGAGGATCGGGATGATGGGGGCCTCGTCATCGCGGCGCGCGGCCGACGACTTGCGTCGCCGTGCGGGTGACGTGGCGGTTGCCGTGGTCGGCATGCTCCTCCTGAGCGTGAATGGCCGGTCGGTCCCGAAGATCCGGAACCGGCGGTGCTGCGTTGCTCCGCGGGCGGGTGGCGCACGGACGCGGGCCGGGGCGATGGCTGGCAACCCCGCTTCTGCGGGTGCCGTTCCCCGCGCACCATTCTACGGCATAACCGCCGCGATCCCGTGAGCCGACAGCGCGGATCGGCGAATCCCTGCTCATCGAGCCGGGATCCGCCGATCAGGGGCCGCTGCGCAGGGACCCGTGCGGGTCGGCGCGGCCGGTCAGGGCGCGGAGCGCAGGCGCAGGCTGTTGAGCACCACGAACACGCTGGAGAACGCCATCGCGGCGCCGGCGATCATCGGGTTCAGCAGCCCGAGGGCGGCCAGCGGCAGCGCCGCCACGTTGTAGGCGAAGGCCCAGAACAGGTTGCCGCGGATGACGCGCATCGTCCGTCGGCTCAAGCGGACCGCGTCCACGGCCACGCTCAGGTCGCTGCGCACCAGGGTGATGTCGCTGGCGTGCATGGCGGCGTCGGTCCCGCCGCCCATCGCGATGCCGAGATCGGCGGTGGCCAGAGCGGCGGCGTCGTTCACGCCGTCGCCGACCATCGCCACCCGGTGCCCGGCGGCCTGCAGGCGGGTGATCTCGGCGACCTTGTCCTCGGGCAGCACCTCGGCGCGGACCTCGTCGATGCCGACCTCGCCGGCGACGGCCGCCGCCACAGACCGGTTGTCACCGGTCGGCAGGCACCGCGTTCAGTCCGAGCCGATGCAGGGCGGCCACGGCATCCGCGCTCTCGGGCCGGATCGTGTCGGCCACCGAGAACACGGCGCGCACCTGTGGGCGCCCCTGGTCATCGGGCCAGCCTGCGACGATCGCCGTGCCGCGCTTCTCGGCCGCCGAGACGGCATCCGCGAAGCGCGCCGGGATCTGTGCGCCCTGTGCGGCGGCGAACGACGGGCGTCCGGCGAACACCGGCACGCCGTCGACCGCTCCGGTCACGCCCCGTCCCGCGTGGTTGCGGAAGCCGGTGAGCTCACCCGACGGGTCGGCCTCCGCCGTGATGGCGCGGGCGACCGGATGCTCGGATGCCGACTCCAGCGTGCCGATCAGGTGCAGGGCCGGCGACGGGTCGGCGCCGTCGGTGAACACCGACGCCAGGCTCATGCGCCCGGTGGTGACGGTGCCCGTCTTGTCCAGCACGACGGTGTCGATCCGCTCGGCCTGCTCCAGCGCCTCGGGCCCGGTGACCAGGATGCCCAGCTTGCGCGCCGCGCCCGGTCCCGACCAGGATCGCGATCGGCGTGGCCAGGCCCAGTGCGCACGGGCAGGCGATGATCAGCACGGCGACCGCGGCGGTGAAGCCCGAGGCCAGCGGGTGCCCGGCCAGCAGCCAGCCGATCAGGGTGAGCACGGCCAGCGCGATCACGATCGGCACGAACACCGCCGAGATGCGGTCGGCCAGGCGCTGCATCCTGCTCTTGCCCACCTGTGCGTCCTCGACGAGCCGGGCGATGCGCGCGAGGCGCGTCGCCTCGCCGACGGCGGTGGCCTCGATCACGAGCCGGCCATCGGCGACGATCGTGCCGCCGGTGACGGCGTCCCCCGCCGCCACGTCCACCGGCACCGATTCGCCGGTCAGCATGCTCTGATCGACCGATGCCTCGCCCTGCCGCACGAGCCCGTCGGTGGCGACCTTCTCGCCGGGGCGGGCGACGAACACGTCGCCGGACGCCAGCTGCCCGATCGGCACGCGCGCGCCGGACGCCAGCTCGACGTCCGTGGCGCCGAGCTCGAGCAGTGCGTGCAGGGCGCTGCCGGCGCGGCGCTTGGAGCGCTGCTCGACGAAGCGGCCCAGCAGCAGGAAGACCGTGACCGCGGCGGCGACCTCGAAGTACACCAGCGAGGTGGCGTCGACCGGGCGCTCGAACAGCGAGAAGCCGTGCGTCATCCCGATCTCGCCGGCGCTGCCGAACAGCAGCGCCCACACGCTCCACAGGTATGCGGCGCCGGTGCCCAGGGTGATGAGGGTGTCCATCGTCAGGGCGCCGTAGCGCAGGTTCGCGAACGTGGCCCGGTGGAACGGCCAGCCGCCCCAGAGCACGATCGGGGTGGCCAGCACGAGCGAGAGCCACTGCCAGCCGGCGAACTGCCATGCCGGCACCATCCCGAGGAGGACGACCGGGAGCGCCAGGATGGCGCTGCCGATCAGCCGGGTGCGCAGGGTCGTGCCGCCGGGGGCGTCGTCGACGTCGTGCGCGTGCCCGGATGCCTCGCCCGGGGCGGGCTCGGGGCCAGCGGATGCCTCGTGCCCGTCATCGGCGGAGGACCCCTGCGATTCCGGCGCCGGATGGCGCACGCGGGCGTCGTATCCGGCCTGGCGCACGGCCGCCACCAGCCGCTGCTCGTCGAGGCCGGGCGGGAAGCTGACCCGCGCCGACTCGGTTGCGAGATTGACGGCGGCCGTCACCCCGTCCACGCTCTGCAGCCGCTTCTCGACCCGAGCCACGCAGCTGGCGCAGGTCATCCCCTCGATGTCGAGGGTCGCCTCGCGCAGAGCGGTCTCCGTCATGACACCGCACCCCGGGCGGTGTAGCCGGCCTCGGCGACGGCGGCGGCGACATCCGACTCGGTCGCCGGGCCGGTCACCGCGACGGTGTGCGCCTCCAGGTCGACCGCGACCTCGGTCACGCCCGCCAATGCGCCGACCTCGCGGCTCACGGACTGGGCGCAGTGGCCGCAGGTCATTCCGTCGACGCGATAGGTGACAGTGCTCATGGTTCTCCTCGGTTGTTCGGTTCGATCATCACAACCATATACCCCCTGGGGGTATTCCGGACCGAATCTGCCCTATCGTTTCGGTGTGGACAAGACGAAAGCGGATGCCGCGGCATCCCCCACCGGCACGCAGCGCCGGGTGCTGCTGATCGCGATCCTCGCATCGTTCGTGTCGTTCCTGGACGGCACGGTGGTCACCGTCGCCCTCCCGGCGATCCAACGCGACCTCGGCGGCGGTCTGGTCACCCAGCAGTGGGTGGTCGACTCGTACCTGATCACCCTCGGCGCGCTGATCCTGGTCGCCGGCTCGCTCAGCGACGTGTTCGGCCGGATCGTCGTGCTTCGCACCGGCCTGATCGGGTTCGCCGTCGCCTCCATCGCCATCGCGGCGTCCCCGGACCCGCTGTTCCTGGTGCTCGCCCGCGGCGTGCAGGGCATCGCCGGGGCGCTGCTGGTGCCCAGTTCGCTCGCGCTGATCACCTCGACGTTCCGCGGTCCGGCACAGGCGCGGGCGATCGGCACCTGGACCGGGGCGACGACGGCCGCGATGCTGGTGGGGCCGGTGCTGGGCGGCGTGTTCGTCGATCTGGTGTCGTGGCGGCTGGTGTTCCTGATCAACGTCCTGCCGATCGCGCTCACGCTCTGGCTGCCGGCGACCCTGCACCACCGCGATCACCGCGAGCCGGGCGCACGCGTGGACTGGCTGGGCGCCGTGCTGTGCACCGTGGGGCTGGCCGGCGCCGTGTTCGCCCTGATCGAGCAGGAGCGGCTGGGATGGGCGTCGCCCGCGATCTGGGGCACGATGACGATCGGCGTGCTGTGCCTGATCGGGTTCGTGGTGCGCCAGCGCTTCGCCGCCCAGCCGATGATGCCGCTCGGCCTGTTCCGCATCGGCAACTTCTCGGCCGGCAACCTCGCCACCGTGTTCGTGTACGGAGCGCTCTCGCTGAACGGCCTCGTGCTGGGCGTGTACCTGCAGCAGGGGGCCGGACTGCCGGCCACGCTGGCGGGCCTTGCCAGCCTGCCGTCCACAGTGATCATGATCCTGTTCAGCTCGCACGTGGGCAGCTGGGCGGGGAGGATCGGGCCGCGGCTGTTCATGACCGTGGGTCCGCTCGTGATGGCGGGGTCGGCGGTGCTCCTGCTGACCGTGCGCGAGGACTTCGACTACTGGACCCAGGTGCTGCCGTCGGTGATCCTGTTCGGGATCGGGCTGACCCTGACCGTGGCGCCTCTGACCGCGGCCGTCCTCGGATCGATCGACCCCGGACGGTCGGGAATCGCCTCGGCGGTCAACAACGCCGTCGCGCGCGTAGCCGGGCTGATCGCCGTGGCCACCCTCGGGGTCATCGTCGGCGGCGTGCTCGACCTGGCCGGCTTCTGGCGCGCGGCGATCGTCACCGCCGCCCTGATGGCGCTCGGCGGCGTCGTCTCGTTCCTCGGCATCCGCAACCCGGCGAGGGACGTCGATCCGGTCGCCCGATAACCCCGCGCGACGACGCCTTCATCTGTCGCTCTTGCGCGCGAACGCCGCGCCCGGTGCGCAAGAGCGACAGCTGAGCCGACCATCACCGCCGTCCGGCAGCGTCGGCAGGTACCGGATGCCGCGGTCAGATCATGCTCTTGGGATGCCAGACGGTCTTGACCTCGGTGAAGGTGGCGATCCGCTTGCGGCGACGGTGTCGGCTCGCCGGGCGGGAGGACGCGCTTGAGGGTCTCGGCCGCGCGGATCTGCAGGTCGACCCAGTCCAGTTCGGCGGCGCCGGCCAGGTCGAGCGCGTTGACGTCGGCGTGATCGGCCAGCCACGGGGCGAGCTCGGCCGGCGACCCGGTGAGCACGTTGACGACGCCGCCGGGCATGTCGCTGGTGGCGAGCACCTCGGCCAGGCTGATCGATGACAGCGGATGCCGCTGGCTGGCGATCACCACGACGGCGTTGCCGGCCACCAGCGCCGGGGCCACCGCCGCGGTCAGGCCGAGCAGCGCGTCGTCCTGCGGCGCGACGATCGCGACCACGCCGGTGGGCTCGGGCACCGAGATGTTGAAGTACGCGCCGGCGACCGGGTTCAGCCCGCCGGCGACCTGCGCGTACTTGTCGCACCAGCCGGCGTACCAGACCCAGAGGTCGGTCGCGGCATCCACCTGCGTCGCCGCGGCGGCGGCGCTCACGCCCTCCTGCGCGACGATCTCGTCGATGAACTGCGCACGGCGGCCCTCGAGGATCTCGGCCACGCGGTACAGCACCTGGCCACGGTTGTACGCGGTCGCCCCCGCCCACCCGCCGTGTGCGCCGCGCGCGGCCCGGACGGCGTCGCGCGCGTCCTTGCGCGAGGCCAGCGCGGCATTGGCGAGGAACTCGCCCTTGGCCGAGAGCACCTCGTAGGTGCGGCCGGATTCGCTGCGCGGGAACGCGCCGCCGATCGCGAGCTTGTACGTCTTGGGCACGGTCAGTCGGGCGCTCATCGGCGGGCCTCCTTCTTGGTCGTCGTTTCGACTCGGTCGCGCTTCGCGCGGCTTCGCTCAACGACCGGGAGGGCCCCGGCACCGGCGGGCTTCAGATACGCGGCCAGGCCGTGCCGCCCGCCCTCCCGGCCGTAGCCGGACTCCTTGTAGCCGCCGAACGGGCTGGCCGGGTCGAACCGATTGAACGTGTTCGCCCAGACCACGCCGGCACGCAGCTTGTCGGCCACCGCCAGAATGCGCGACCCCTTGTCGCTCCAGATGCCCGCCGAAAGACCGTACGGCGTGTTGTTCGCCTTCGCGATCGCCTCGGCCGGCGTGCGGAAGGTGAGCACCGACAGCACCGGGCCGAACACCTCTTCGCGGGCGATGCGATGGGATGCCTCGACCCCGGTGAACACCGTGGGAGCGAACCAGAACCCCTTGTCCGGGATGACGCAGTCGGCCGTCCAGCGCTCGGCGCCCTCCTGCTCGCCCACGTCGCTGAGCTCGCGGATGCGCTGCAGCTTGCTCGGCCGAGTTGATCGCGCCGATGTCGGTGTTCTTGTCGAGCGGATCGCCCAGCCGGAGGGTGGACAGCCGGGTCTTCAGCCGGTCGATGACCTCGTCGTGGATCGACTCCTGCACCAGCAGCCGGCTGCCCGCGCAGCACACGTGGCCCTGGTTGAAGAAGATGCCGTTGACGATGCCCTCGACGGCCTGGTCGATGGGCGCGTCGTCGAACACGATGTTGGCGGCCTTCCCGCCCAGCTCGAGGGTGAGCGACGTGCCCGTTCCGGCGACGGTGCGCGCGATCTCACGGCCGACCGCGGTCGATCCGGTGAACGCGATCTTGTCGACGTCGGGATGCCGCACCAGGGCGGATCCGGTGCCGCCGGCGCCGGTGAGGATGTTCACCACCCCCGGCGGGAGGTCGGCCTGCTGCAGGATCTCGGCGAAGATCAGTGCCGACAGCGGAGTGGTCTCGGCGGGCTTGAGCACCACCGTGTTGCCGGCGGCCAGGGCCGGGGCGATCTTCCACGCGAGCATGAGCAGCGGGAAGTTCCACGGGATGATCTGGCCGGCCACGCCCAGTGAGCGCGGGTCGGCGCCGAGCCCGGCGTAGTCGAGCTTGTCGGCCCAGCCGGCGTAGTAGAAGAACCAGGCCGCCACCAGCGGCACGTCGACGTCGCGGCTCTCCTTGATCGGCTTGCCGTTGTCCAGGCTCTCGGCGACGGCCAGTTCGCGGGCGCGCTCCTGCACGAGCCGGGCGATGCGGAACAGGTATTTGCCGCGGTCGCGGCCGCTCATCTTCGCCCACACTCTGGTGTGCGCGCGCCGCGCGGCCGCCACCGCGGCATCCACATCGGCGTCCGAGGCCGCGGAGATCTCTGCGATCGGGGCCTCGTCGGCCGGCGAGATGGTCGTGAACGAGCCGCCGGTGCCGTCGACGAACTCGCCGTCGATGAACAGGCCGTAGCGGTCCTTCAGGTGCAGGATGCCGCGCGATTCGGGCGCGGGCGCGTATTCCAGGAATCCCATGATGTCCTTCTTCAGTCCAGAGTCACGTAGTCGGCGCCGGAGTAGCGTCCGGTCGCGAGCTTCTGCCGTTGCAGCAGCACATCGTCGAGCAGACTCGATGCGCCGAACCGGAACAGGTGCGGCACCAGCCAGTCCTCACCCGCGGTCTCGGCGACGGTCACGAGGTACTTGATGGCGTCCTTGGAAGTGCGGATGCCGCCGGCCGGCTTCACCCCGATGCGCTCGCCGGTCAGGCGATGCCAGTCCCGGACGACCTCGAGCATGAGCAGGGTCACCGGCAGCGTGGCGGCCGGCGCCACCTTGCCGGTCGAGGTCTTGATGAAATCGCCGCCGGCGAGGATCGCCAGCCACGAGGCCCGCTTGACGTTGTCGTAGGTGTTCAGCTCGCCGGTCTCCAGGATCACCTTCAGGGCGGCCGAGGTGCCGTCGGCGCGGCGGCACGCCTCCTTGACCTGGACGATCTGGTCGAACACCGTCGAGTAGTCGCCGGCCAGGAACGCCCCGCGGTCGATGACCATGTCGATCTCGTCCGCGCCGGCCTGCACGGCATCGCGGGTGTCGGCGAGCTTGACGCCGAGCGAGGCGCGCCCGCTCGGGAACGCCGTGGCCACGGCCGCCACCGAGATGCCCCCTGGTCGGGGTCGCCGTGCCGGGCGCCCAGCGCCTCGACGGCGTACGGCACCATGTCGCCGTACACGCACACGGCCGCCACCGGCGGGCATGCCGGGTCACCGGCATCCGGATGCTGCGCCTTGGCGACCAGCGAGCGCACCTTGCCGGGGGTGTCGGCGCCCTCCAGCGTGGTCAGGTCGATCAGGCCGATGATGCGATCCAGCGCCCAGGCCTTGGACGTGGTCTTGATGGAGCGGGTGCCCAGGGCGTCCGCGCGCTGGCTGAGGCCGACCGCGTCGACCCCGGGCAATCCGTGCAGGAACCGGCGCAGCGTGCCGTTGTCGGGCGCATCGCCGAGCACGTCCACCGCCGTGCGGCGGCTGAGTTCTTGTGTGGTCATCTCTCCTCCAGAGGTGGCTGGTGTTCGTGGGAGGTGGGCACGGCGCCCGTGATCCTGGTGTCGGCCAGCAGGGCGTCCACCAACTCGTCGGGCGCGATCCCCCGACGAGCGGCCTCGTCCTGGAGTCGACCGATCGCGGTGTGCGACAGGCCGTGCGGGCGCGCGTCGGGCATCAGCAGCGACAGCACCGGCACCACGACCGCGCCCAGCGCCGCCAGGATCGCGGCGATGCCGAGGGTCCGCGGGAACACGGTGTCGTCAACGGCGTCCGGCGCCCAGATCAGGACGCCGATCAGCACCGCCACGACCGCGAACAGACCGAGCGTGATGAACAGGCCGACCCGCACGGCCACGCGCCGGCGATCGGCCAGCAGCAGGAGCAGACACGCCAGCGACGCGGCGATCGACAGCATGACCGCCGTGCCGGTCAGCTTCGAGGTCAGCTCCCACCAGGAGTCGGATCCTCCGGTGTACCAGACGGTCCAGATCACGAGCGCGGCGGCGATGACCGAGACGATCACGCCGGCGACACCCACCGACTGCAGCGGCTTGCCGAGCAGGGCGGCGCAGCACAGCACGGCGACGCTGAACGCGCCCACGACGGCGGTGGTGCCGATCACGCGAGCGGCGGTCTCGCCCAGGTCACCGCCCAGCAGCACGATGATCCCGCCGATCGCGGCGATGGTGAACGCCACGATGATCACGGCGACGACGACGCGACGCAGCCGCGAGACCGGGGTGGCGGGTGAAGAGATCGTGGTCATGCGTCCTCCAGCAGGGAACGGGCGGTGGCCTCATCGGTGACGACCACCGTACACAGCCCGGACGCGATCACGGTGCGGGCGAGGTCGTGCTTGGCGGCCCCGGCGGTCACGAAGATCGCGGTGTCGGCCTGCCGCAGCCGCGCGAGCGGCATGCCGACCGTCCGCGCGTCCAGCGCCGGGTCGACGATGTTGCCCTCGGCGTCGATGTAGCGGCCGAGCACGTCGCCGACGGCGCCGCGCTGCTGCAGGTGCCGGATGCCGTCGGCGTCGAGGTAGCCGTTCTCCACGTGCGCGGAGGTCGCGTCGCACACGCCGGCGGAGAACACGTAGGCGTCGGCGTGCGCGGCGGCGGACAGCACCGCGGCCACCGTGCGATCGGACTGGATGGCGCGGGCGGTCTGCTCCTGCTCGAGGATCGCGGGACTGGGCAGGAGGACGGCCGCGCCGGACGCCCGCTCCGCGATGGTGGCGGCCAGGTGCGCGGCGCCGCCGGGACGCCGGTTGACGCTGACTCCGCCGTTGACCTGCACGACCGTGACCCCGCGCGCCCATCCGTCGGGCAGGTGGGCGGCGACCGCGGTGAGCGTGCGGCCCCAGCTGACACCGAGGGTGCGCGGCACCGGGCGCAGCGCGCGGAGGTGATCGGCCGCGGCCTGGGCGACGCGGTCGGTCAGTGCGACCTCATCGCCCTGGGGCGAGGGCACCACCACAGCGTCGGACAGCCGCGGGGACGCGGCGACCAGGGCCCGCTCCAGCCCGAGCCGGCGCGCGCCGGGGTGGACGATCTCGATCCGCACGATGCCGGTCTCGCGTGCACGGGTGAGCAGACGCCCCACCTTGAAGCGCGAGACGCCGAGGAGCGCGCCGATCTCATCCTGCGTGCGACCGGCGTCGTAGTAGAGCTCGGCGGCGCGCACCGACAGCAGCTCCTCGTCCACGACATCCTCCTGCCGTCGAGGATACGCCGGTCACAGCATCCGTGCACGTACGTGCACATATGAGCAGAGCCGGTGCTGCGCGTGCTCATCCGTCAGCTCAGCAGTTCGCGCACCCGCCGCACGTCGTCGGCCATCTGCGTCTTCAGCGCCTCGACGCCGTCGAACGCGACCATGCCGCGCACCCGGTCGGCGAACTCGACCTCTACCCGGTGGCCGTAGAGGTCGAGGTCGGTCTCGTCGAGCACGTAGGCTTCGACCACACGGCGCGGCACGTCGTCGAACGTCGGATTCGTGCCGACGCTGATGGCCGCCGGATACCGGATGCCGGGGTGCAGCCCGTCGCCGGAGGCCTCGTCCACGAGCCAGCCGGCGTACACGCCGTCCGCCGGCACGAAGCCCTCCATGTCGGGAGACAGGTTCGCGGTCGGGTAGCCCAGAGCGCGCCCGCGCTTCAGCCCGTGCACGACCTCGCCCCAGACCCCGTGGGTGCGACCGAGGAGCTTGGCCGCGGTCACCACATCGCCGGCCGCGAGCACCTCGCGGATCCAGGTGGACGAGACCCGCCGCTCGGTGGTGACGGCGCGGACGTCGTCGATGATGTCGACGCGGTACCCGTACTCCGCACCGCGCCGCTCGAGCAGCTCGGGCCTGCCCGCGCCGCCGCGCCCGAACCGGAAGTCGCGGCCCACCAGCACGGTGCGCACGTCCAGCGCCTTCACCAGCACCTGCTCGATGAACTCCTCGGCCGGCTGTGCGGCCATCTCCTGATCGAAGCGGAGCACCAGCGCCGCGTCGATCCCGCTGGCGGCCAGCAGCTGCAGCTTCTGGTGCAATCCGATGAGGTCCTCGGGGCAGAGCTCGGGTCGCAGCGTGGCCAGCGGGTTGCGGTCGAAGGTGACCGCCACCACCTTCACCGCGGCATCCGCGGCATCCACCTTCGCGCGTTCCAGGATCGCCCGGTGTCCGGCGTGCACGCCATCGAACTTGCCGATCGCCACGACCGACGGGCCGAAGTCGGCGGGCACCTCAGACGGGTCGCGGAAGACGATCATCGGGCGCTCACCGCCCGGTGGGATGCGGCATCCGCCGTCGCCGGACGGTGGGTGATCAGCCACCACAGCCCGAAGAACGGCAGCACCAGCGGGATGAACACGTACCCGATGCCGAAGAACGACCACACTGTGGGCTCGGGGAACAGGTCGGGGCGGGCCAGGCTCAGCGTGCCGATCGCGAGGACGCCGACCAGCTCGAACGAGATCGCGACCCAGGCGATCCGGTACCAGGCCGGTCGCCGAGAGAAGATCAGCGCGAGGGTGGCCAGGATGTACACGATCGCCGAGGCCGCCGACAGGGTGAAGGCGAGCGGCGCATGGTCGAACCGTTCGATGATCTGCACGAGCGAGCGACCGGTGGCACCGAGCGCCAGGACGGCGTAGACGACGACGAGGACGCGGCCGATGCCGGTCATCCGGCGAGGCGGGCGAGAAGGGGATGACATGACCCCTCGATCCTACTTCGACCACGCCCGGCGCCCTCACTCTGCAAGTCACATACACCACTTCAATCTCAGCAGTAGACAGACACACCGTTGGGTGACAATATTTACCGACGGACGGCATCCGACCGCATCCTCATCCGCCCTCTCACCGAAGTGCCCCACATGCGATCGATTCGTTCCACCCTCCCCTCCGTCCTCGCCGCGGCCGCGCTCGTCCTGGCGCTGGCGACCCCGGTCTCGGCCGCCGCGGCCGGCCCCGGCCCGATCTCGACGGCGACCGCCTCACCGCCGGCAGCGACGACGTTCACGACGCCGCTGAAGGCGAAGAGCTACACGGTCTCGTCGTACTACGGCCCCCGATGCATGTCGATCCCCGGCGCGTCCACGTTCCACCTCGGCCTGGACATGGCCGCTCCCGGCGGCAGCCGATCTACGCCGTCGCGGCCGGGGTCGTGGTCGCCACGGTCGACGGCACGAGTTCGCGGGCCGGCTACATCACGATCCGGCACTCGCTGGGCGGGGTGACGTACACCTCGATCTACTACCACATCTGGAAGTCGACCACGCGGGTCACCGTCGGCAGGATCGTCGCGGCCGGCCAGCGGATCAGCGAGGTGGGCACGAGCGGCGTTTCGGGCGGCAACCACCTGCACCTCGAGATCTGGCAGGGTGCACCCGGGTCCGCCCGGTCGCTGGATCCCGCGCCGTTCCTGAAGACGCACGGGGTCGACCTGTACCGCGGCGCGAAGGCGGTCCTGGCCACGAAGCCGCCGACCACGTGCACCTACTACGTCACGACCCCGCTGAACTTCCGGACCGGGCCGTCACTGTCATCCGCCGTCCTCCGGGTCCTGCCGGTGCGCACCGCGGCGGTCGCCGTCGCCGGACAGAGCTCGAACGGCTACTTCCCCGTCCGGGTCGGCACCCAGAGCGGCTGGCTGTCGTCCGGGTATCTGTCGATGAAGCTCCTCCGCTGCCGCCGAAGCCCCCGGCCCCGGCCAAGCCCCCGGTCGTGGCCCCGTCTCCGACCGGCGCTCCCGCCGCCCTGCCGGGCAGGCACGCCCAAGCCCGCCGCCCCCAAGCCCGCCACGCCCAAGCCCGCGGCATCCAAGCCCGCGGCATCCAAGCCCGCGGCATCCAAGCCCGCCGCGCCCAAGCCCGCGGCATCCAAGCCCGCCGCGCCCAAGCCCGCGGCATCCAAGCCCGCCGCGTCCAAGCCGGCGACGTACAAGACGACGAGCGCCCTGAATTTCCGCAGATCCCCGTCGCTGACGGGGGCAAAGATCCGGGTGATCCCGAGGGGCGCGTCGGTCGGCACTGTCAAGGCCACGAGCGGCGTCTGGCGCAAGGTCGTGTACCTGGGCGCGACCGGCTGGGTGCACTCCGCCTACCTCGCGAAGCGCTGACGCGGTCAGGCGGCCTGCACCGTCCAGATCACGTGCATGCGCCAGACCATGACCGCCACCGCCAGCGCCGCGATGCCCATGATCACCGTGCTCCAGCGGCTGCGTTCCACCAGCGCCCACGCGACACCGGCGGGCGGCAGGAGCACCGCCGAGACGAGGTAGACCCAGAACTCCAGCAGGCTGCCGCTGGGCGGATTGCCGGCCAGCGGAGCCACGATCGCGATCACGACCTGGGCGATCAGCAGCAGCTTCCAGCAGCGCCAGGGCGCCGACCGACAGGTCGCTGGGCCGGCGCCCGGCCAGGCCCAGCACGACGCACAGCAGCCCGCCGATCGCGGCGGCGGCGACCGTGACGAGGGTGAACCACAGGATCATGCGTGCTCCTCGGGCATGTTCATGACGCTCTTGACCAGCGCGGCAGGCCCGGTTCCGCGCCGCTCGATCACGCCGACGAGCGTGCCATCGGGCGCGATGGCGGCCGCGCGGGGCCCGGTGAAGGCGTCGGCCAGGCCGCTCACCCGCTTGCCGTGGCGCAGGTCGGCGGCCTGCTCGGCGTCGGGGCGCACCGCCGGAAGGACCGCGGCGGCCGCGGCCGAAGCCGTGCGCAGTGGGGTCTCGGCCAGGGCGTCGACGGGGGCGGCATCGGCGACGTCGAACGGACCGATGCGCGTGCGACGCAGGGCGACCAGGTGACCGCCGACGCCGAGTGCGGCGCCGAGGTCGCGCGCCAGCGCGCGGATGTAGGTGCCGGTGGAGCAGTCGACGACGACGTCGAGGTCGCGGCATCCGTCGCCGCGGCGGTCCGCCAGCACGTCGAAGCGCGAGACCACGACATCCCGCGGCTTCAACTCGACTTCGGCGCCCTCGCGCGCCAGCGCATACGCACGGCGGCCGTCCACCTTGATCGCCGAGACCCGGCTGGGGACCTGGGCGATGGGTCCGGTCAGGGCCGCCACGCCGGCGGCGATGCGCTCGTCGGTGACGGCGGCGAGGGCGGATGACGCGGCCCGGGCGATGATCTGGCCGTCGGCGTCGTCGGAGTCGGTGGTCTGGCCCAGGCGGATCGTCGCGGTGTACGTCTTGTCGAGCCCGACGATGTAGGTCAGCAGCCGGGTGGCCGGGCCGACGCCGAGGACGAGCAGGCCGGTGGCCATCGGGTCGAGGGTGCCGGCGTGGCCGATCTTGCGCGTGTCCAGGGCCTTGCGGGCGCGCGCGACCACGTCGTGGCTGGTGATCCCGCCCGGCTTGTCGACGAGCAGGATGCCGGTGGGATCGCTCACGACGCCGCCCCGGTCAGACGGACGGGATGCTGCGGGTCGGTGGCGTCGATCACGGCGTCGAGCGGTCCGCTCGTGCCGATGCGGAAGTCCCAGACGGCGGCGAGAGCGGGCAGGCCGAGATCGGGCCCGGAGACGATGAGCACGGCGTCGCCGTCGGCGGTCAGCCAGCGCGCCTCGGCGGGCTCGTCGCGCGCCGGATCGTAGGCGGCGAGCTGGAAGCCCGTGGTCGCCGAGGTCTGCCAGCCCTCGCGGAACGGGTCGACGAGCACCCGCCGGAACGCCGACCAGTCGTAGTCGTCATGCGGCTTCCGCTGCGCGCGGGGAAGGAGGAAATCAGAGGTCGACGCGCGGAAGGTGGAGACATCCCGCTCTTCGAAGACCGCGGCGAGCCCGTCGGCGATCAGCGCCGCGTCGGCCCCGTCGACGCCGACGATCACCCGTCCGTGCGACCGCGACGCGCGGATCTCGTCGCGCAAGCGCACGCCACAGGGTGTTGGCGGGCGTGATCGGCAGGCGCATGCCCCCAGCCTATTGCGACGGGGGCGGAGCGCCCGGCCGAGATCGGCCGTCGGCGGCGGCGGCGGTTGCGGCGGCGCCGGTGGAGGTGGCGGCGGTGGAGGCGGCGCCGGTGGAGCAGCGGCCGACTGCATAGAGTGGACGCCGTGCCCGGTCCCGATCTCGCCACCCCGCTGGTCGCCTGGTACCGGCGCACCGCGCGCGATCTGCCGTGGCGCCGCACGGCGTTCCACGCCCAGTACGGAGGCTGGGGCGTGCTGGTCAGCGAATTCATGCTGCAGCAGACGCCGACGACCCGCGTCATCCCGCATCTGGATGCCTGGCTGACGCGCTGGCCGACCCCGACCGCGCTGGCCGACGAACCGCCGGCCGAGGCCGTGCGCCAGTGGGCGAACCTGGGCTACCCGCGGCGGGCGCTCTGGCTGCACCGCGCGGCGGTGCAGCTGCGCGATCGGCACGGGGGTGCCGTTCCCGCCGACGTGGACGCGCTGCTGGCCCTGGCCGGCATCGGCGACTACACCGCGCGGGCGGTCGCGGTGTTCGCGTATGGCCAGCGGCATCCGGTCGTGGACACCAACACGAGGCGCGTGCTCGCGCGGGCCCTCGACGGGCGGTCGAGCCCGGCGCCGCCTCGCGCCGCGACCTCGAGCGGATGGCCGACATCCTGCCGGCGGACGACGCGGATGCCGCGGTCATGAACGCGGCGACGATGGAGCTGGGGGCTGTGGTGTGCACGGCGCGTGCCCCGCGCTGCGGGATCTGCCCGATCGCGCAGGTGTGCGCGTGGCGGGCGGCCGGATATCCCGACACCGGTGATCGGCGGCGCAGGCAGGCGCGCTACGAGGGCAGCGACCGGCAAGCGCGCGGCGCCGTGCTGGCGGTGCTGCGGGATGCCGCCGCCCACGCCGTGCCGATCGATGCGGTCATCGCGGACTGGCCGGATGCGCACCAGCGCGACCGGGCGATCGACTCGCTCATCGCCGATGGGCTGGCCGAGGCATCCGACGGGATGCTCGCACCTTCCCCGCTGAACGTCGCCTCGCGCCCGGTGTCGCGAAGACTGCGCCCTGCCGGCGCACGCCTCACCCTGCCGGCGCACGCCTCACCCTGCCGGCGCACGCCTCACGCTGCCGGCGCACGCCTCACGCTGCCGGCGCACTGCGCGCCCGCGCACTTCGCGCCGACCGACCCGCGCGAAACCACATCAAACCCGCGACTGCACATCAAACCCGGCCAAGTTTCATGTGCACTCGGCCAGATCGTACGATCCCGAGGAGAAGGGGTCAGTCGGCGTCGCGGGGCTTGAGGTACGGGTCGGCCTCGCCGGCGTGCGTGGCGCCGGACGCCAGGCCGGCCACGCGCTCGTCGCGCTCGCGCGCCTCGCGCAGCAGATCCTCGATGTGACCGGCGTTCTCGGGGATCGCGTCGTGGATGAACTCCAGCGTCGGGGTGAGGCGCACGCTGAGCTGGCGGCCCACCTCGCTGCGCAGCATCCCGGTCGCGGCGCGCAGCGCATCGGCGGTGTCCTGGCGCTCCTTCTCGTCACCGAGCACGGTGTAGAACACCGACGCGTGCTGCAGGTCGCCGGTCACCCGCACATCGGTGATCGTGACGAACCCGAGCCGCGGGTCGCGCAGCCCTTCTCAAGGCGCTGCGCGATGAGCACGCGGATGCGGTCGGCCATGCGGGCCTGTCGCTCTGCAGACATGATTCCTCCTGAGCGTGGGGACGCCCGAAGGCGTCCCCACGATGCGGCTGTCAGCCGCGCGGCTTCTCCACCATCTCGGTGGTCTCGATCTCGTCGCCGACCTGGATGTCGTTGAACCTGCCCAGGCCGATACCGGCCTCGAAGTCCGTGCGCACCTCGGTGACGTCGTCCTTGAACCGGCGCAGCGACTCGATCGCCAGCCCGTCCGCGACGACCACGCCGTCGCGGATGACGCGGGCCTTCGCGTTGCGGGTGATCGTGCCGTTGCGCACGATGACACCGGCGATGTTGCCGAACTTCGAGGAGCGGAACACCTCGCGGATCTCGGCCACACCCGACTGGACCTCTTCGTACTCCGGCTTGAGCATCCCCTTCAGCGAGTTCTCGATGTCCTCGAGCGCTGCGTAGATGACCGAGTAGAAGCGGATGTCCACGCCCTCGCGCTGGGCGCGCGCACGCGCCTTCTGGTCGGGGCGGACGTTGAATCCGACGATGATCGCGTTGTCGATCGTCGCCAGGTCCACGTCGGACTCGGTGACGGCACCCACACCGCGGTGCAGGATGCGCAGCTGCACCGAGTCGTCCACCTCGATCTTCATCAGCGACTCCTCCAACGCCTCGACGGCACCGGAGACGTCACCCTTGATGATGAGGTTGAGCGACTCGACCTTGCCCTCCTGCAGCGCCTTGGTGAAGTCCTCCAGCGAGATGCGCTTGCGGGCCTTGGCCAGCTGCGCGTTGCGCTCGGCTGCCTCGCGCTTCTCGGCGATCTGACGGGCCATCCGGTCCTCGTCGGTGACGATGAAGGTGTCGCCGGCGCGGGGCACGGAGTTCAGACCCTGCACCTGCACCGGACGGGCCGGAGCCGCCTCGTCGACGGCATCCCCGTTCTCGTCGACCATGGCCCGGACGCGTCCGTACGCCGTGCCGGCGACGATCGCGTCGCCGACGCGCAGCGTGCCGGACTGGATCAGGACCGTGGCCACCGAGCCGCGACCCTTGTCGAGCTTGGCTTCGATCGCCACACCGCGCGCGGCCTTGTTCGGGTTCGCCCGCAGGTCCAGGCCGGCGTCGGCGGTCAGCAGCACCGCATCCAGGAGCTCCTGGATGCCCACGCTCTCCCGCGCCGAGACGTCGACGAACATGACGTCCCCGCCGTACTCCTCGGCCACCAGACCGTACTCGGTCAGCTGCTGGCGCACCTTGGCCGGGTTGGCGTCGGGCTTGTCGATCTTGTTGACCGCGACCACGACCGGCACCCCCGCCGCCTGGGCGTGGTTCAGGGCCTCCACCGTCTGGGGCATGATGCCGTCGTCGGCGGCGACCACCAGGATCGCGATGTCGGTGACCTGCGCACCACGGGCGCGCATGGCGGTGAACGCCTCGTGGCCCGGGGTGTCGATGAAGGTGATGGCACGCTCATTGCCGTCGTGCTCGGTCCAGATCTGGTACGCGCCGATGTGCTGCGTGATGCCGCCGGCCTCGCCCGCGACCACGTTCGTCTGCCGGATCGCGTCCAGCAGGCGGGTCTTTCCGTGGTCGACGTGGCCCATGACCGTGACCACCGGCGGACGGATCTCGAGATCCTCATCGTCCTCCTCGGCCAGCTCCGCCTCGAGGTCCAGACCGAAGCCCTCCAGGAGCTCCTTGTCCTCGTCCTCGGGCGAGACCATCTGGATCTTGTAACCCAGCTCGGCGCCCAGCACCTCGAACGTGGCCTCATCCAGCGACTCGGTCGCCGTGGCCATCTCACCGAGGTTGAACAGGATCGTCACCAGGGTGCCCGGCTGCACGGTGTAGCCGGTCAGCGTCTCGATCTTGTCGGCGAAGTCCGAGATCGACGCGCCGCGGCGCATCCGGATGATCTCGCCGTTGCCCTTCTGGACGTTGACGCCGCCGACGATCGGCGCCGACCGCATCTCGAATTCCTGCCGCTTCGCACGCCTCGACTTGCGCTGCTTCGACTTGCCGCCGCCCTTGCCGAAGGCACCCGCGGTGCCGCCGCCGGGGCCGCGACCGCGGCCTCCGCCGCCGGGACGACCGGGGAAGCCGCCGCCGGGGCGACCGGCGAACCCGCCCGGAGCACCGGCGCCTGCTCCCGCACCGGCACCGGGACGACCCGGACGCTGCTGGAACGGCGCGCCGCCGCCCGGACGACCGCCCGGACGACCCGGGGCACCGGGACGAGCACCCGGACGGGCCGCGCCGGGGCGCGGCGAACCGGGACGCGGCGGCTGCGGCCGGGGCGCCTGCGGGCGCGGGATGTTGCCGGGGTTGGGACGCTGGCCCATCCCCTGGGCGGGCGCGAACGGGTTGTTGCCCGGACGCGGACCGGTCGGACGCTGGCCCATTCCCTGCGCCGAGGAGAACGGGTTGTTGCCCGGACGGGCGCCGCCCGGACGCGGAGCGGATCCGCCCGGCGACGGGGCAGACGAGGTCTGCGCGGGCTCGGCGGCGGGAGCCTCGGTCGCCTCGACCGTGGCCTCGGGGGCCGCAGGGGCGGATGCCTCAGCCGGCGCGGATGCCTCAGCCGGCGCGGGCGCCTCGGCGGGCGCGGGCGCGGCGGGCTTGGCCGCCTTGGCGGCGGGCTTGGCCGGTCGCACCGGGCCGGGACGGCCGGTCGGGGGTGCCGCCGCCGCGGTGCCGGCACCGCCGCCGTTTCCGGCGGTCGACGTGGCCGCACCGTCGGCCTCGAGGGCAGCACGGAGCTTCCGGGCCACCGGAGGTTCGATCGTCGACGACGGGCTCTTGACGAACTCGCCGAGCTCCTTCAGCTTCGCGAGCGCGACCTTACTGTCGACGCCGAGCTCCGAGGCGATCTCGTGCACGCGTGGTTTTGCCACAATTCTCCTGTCTGAGGTCTCCCCCGGACAGGGCAGACCGTTAGTCGCGGACGGGTCTCATTTCGAGCCGTTCACTTTGTTTCCATAGCCGTTCAGCCGTTTCTCGATGGTCTGCATGTCAAGCGGGCTTGACACACGCAGGGCTCGTACGAAGGCGCGTCGCCGCAGTGCGGCATCCAGGCACGCGTACGTGTCGTGCACCCACGCTCCCCGTCCGGGCATCACCGCACGCTCATCGGGGACGAGGTGGGAGTCGACCGCCACGACTCGCAGGAGCGTGGACCGCGGGGAGCGCCGGCGACAGCCGACGCACGTTCGTACAGCCTCCATCTTACACTCCGAGCCTGGGCGAGCCGTGCGGGTCAGCCCTCTTCCAGGATGCTGTCGGGCTGGATGTCGATCTTGGCCCCGGTGAGCTTGGCGGCCAGACGCGCGTTCTGGCCCTCCTTGCCGATCGCGAGCGAGAGCTGGTAGTCGGGCACCAGCGCCCGGACCGCCTTGGTCGCGGGATCGAGGATGAAGCTCGAGGTCACCTTGGCCGGCGACAGCGCGTTGGCCACGAACTTCGCCAGCTCCTCGTCGTAGTCGACGATGTCGATCTTCTCGCCGCTGAGCTCCTCGGTCACGGCGCGCACGCGGCGCCCCATCTCGCCGATGCAGGCGCCCTTCGCGTTGATCGTCGGATCGGTGGCGCGGACCGCGATCTTGGTGCGGTGACCGGCCTCGCGCGCGAGCGAGACGATCTCGACCAGCCCCGACGCGATCTCGGGCACCTCGAGCGCGAACAGCTTGCGCACCAGGCTCGGGTGGGTGCGCGAGACGGTGATGGCCGGCCCCTTGGCGCCCTTGGCGACGCTGGTCACATAGACCCGCAGCCGCGAGCCGTGCGCGTAGTCCTCGCCCGGGACCTGCTCCTCGGGCGGGAGGATCGCCTCGACGGTGCCGAGGTCGACGTGCACCATCCGGGGGTTCGGGCCCTGCTGGACGACACCGGCGACGATGTCGCCCTCCTTGCCGCGGAACTCGCCGAGCACGGCGTCGTCGGCGATGTCGCGCAGCCGCTGGCTGATGACCTGCTTGGCGGCGAATGCGGCGATCCGGCCGAAGTCCTCGGGCGTGCTCTCCTCTTCGCCGATGACCACGCCGTCCTCATCCAGGAGCGGCACGAACACGGCGACGTGGCCGGTCTTGCGATCGAGCTCGGAGCGGGCGCCGTCCGGGAGCGTGCCTGTCGACGACGTGTGCCGGGCGTAGGCGGTCAGAATCGCCTGCTCGATGATCCGCACCAGCTCGTCGAAGGGGATCTCCTTCTCGCGCTCGACGGTTCGCAGGCAGTCCCAGGTCGATATCCATCGCGCCCTCCCTATTCAGCTCTCGCGGGCGCGCGTGCGCGCCGACATCCCTACAACGTTACCGGATGCCGTCTCTCGAGAGTCTGTGAGGATGCCCGCACTCACGCGCATTCCGACGGCGGCGGAGTACGGCCGGCGAACAGGCCCGCCGTCCAGTCGATCAGCTTGGGCAGCAGCGGTGAGGACGGCTCGAGCACGGCCTGGTGGGTGACCGCCGGATACTCGCTCCACTCGACGCTGTTCCCGGCCGCGCACAGCCGCTTCACGAACGACACCTGCTGGCTGCGCGGGATGACCTCGTCCCGTTCGCCCCACACGACCAGCAGCGGCGTGTTCCAGGCGCCGTTCACGTTGTTCTGCCCCAGCCGGTGCCCCAGGGCGCCGGTGGTCAGGTCGCCGATGTACAGCGGGCGGTCCTCCGAGACGCCGAGCGCGGCGACCACCGAGACGATCACCCCCGGCTCGGTCGGACATCGCTTGCGCCATCTCGCGGACGATCGACCGGGCGCCCGGTGCGACGTAGTTCTCCACCCGCACGTCGGGGTAGGTCTGCGAGTACGGGATGAGCACCCACGCCGTCAGCACCGTCAGCTGGACGCTCGCGTAGCCGGCCGTCAGGTCGCGGGCGAGGGCCAGCGGCTCGGCCGCCGGCGCGAGCGCCGCCGTGCCGAGCACCCGCAGGTCGGGCGTGTACCGACGCGCGATCTGGCTGGCCCAGAGCGCGGCGTGCCCGCCCTGGGAGTGCCCCCAGACCACCACGTCATCCGATGCCCACACGTGCGGGAGCCGCTGCGCGGCCAGCACCGCGTCCAGCGCGGACCGCGCCTCGCCCTCGCCGATGAGGTAGGGGAAGACGCCGGGCGCCCCCTGGCCGGCGTAGTCCGGGGCGACCACTATCCAGCCGTACGCGAGCGCCCGGTCCAGGGCCGGAATCGCCCACCGGGTGGCGGCGTCGTCGCGCAGGCTCGGCGCACAGCCGCGCGCCACGCCGGTCGTCCCGTGGTTCCAGAGCACGATCGGCATCGGTGCGGCGGGCGTCACATCGGGGATGATGACCAGAGCGCTGGCCGGCACCGGCTCACCGTGCGCGTCGGTGCTCGTGTAGAGGATGCGCTTCACGTCCGCACCCGCCGGGATCTTCCCGCCGTATTCGTCGGAGCGGATGAGCTCGCCGTGACCGGAGGGGACCTGCTGCGGCGGGTCGTAGAACGCGTCCACCACGGGGGCGCCGTGCTCGAGCCAGTCGTTCAGGAACCCCCCGGTGACCGTGACGACCACCAGCAGCCCGGCCAGCGCGTACCGTCCACCGTCCGCCCACCGCGGGTGCCCGGTGCGGGTGCGCCGGGGTCGCGCGCCTCGGTCGGGCCGCTGCGCGAGGGCTCCGACCCCGCGAATGAGCAGCATCGCGCCGAACACCGTGGTGCGCACGCCGAAGACCACCGCGACCACCAGGACCGTGACATCCGGCCAGGTCAGCGACAGCACCCCGAACGCGAGTTGGGCGGCCCCCCAGCTGGCCGCCAGCACCCGCTCGCTGACCCGCACGCGCTCGCCGGCGCGGTGGTGCGCCACGGCGTCGGCCAGCGAGGTGGCCCCGCCCAGCAGCAGGAGGACGGCCAGGGCGGCCGGCAGCAGGTTCAGGCTGCGACCGATCCAGATCAGGATGAGCGCGCCGAGGAGGACCCACACCAGCGCGAACGCGCGCGACCACCATCGCGGCGACCGATGCGCGGATACGAACTCGATGATCCCCGAGATGATCGCACTCAGCCCGACGTACATCCCCAGCAGCACCAGGGAGGTCAGCGGCCGTGCGACGATGAGCACGCCCAGGACCGCGACCACCGCCCCCACCACGACCAGGACCCGCGGCGGGGCCTGTTCGAGCAGGCGCGGGAGGACGCTCCACCGCCTGCCGCCCTGCTCCCCCGTCACCGGAGCCATCATAGGTCGCTGAGCCGGTCGCATCGCCGACGCCCGGGCGTCAGGACGGGCGGGCCCACTCGTTGATCGCCCGGATCACGCGGTGCAGCTCGCCCACCTTGAACGGGTTCAACGTCATCACCAGGCGGGAGCTCGAGCCGGTCGCCGTCCTCCCGCTCGTCGCGCAGCGGATCGGTGAGCGCGATCGCACCCTCGGTGAGCAGGTGCGCGAAGCGCTCGTTGAGCTCGGCCAGCTGGGCGTCGTCGGGGGCGATGCGCATCCGCAGCACGAGGCGGCTCGCGCACCCACCGCAGGGAGTCGTAGTTGCGCCAGAATCCGGTGATCTCCTCCACCGCGGCCGGCACGGAGTCGGTCACCAGCACGCGATCGAAGTCGTCCGGATCGATCACGCCCGCCGGGACCAGGTGCTGGTCGATGAAGCGGCGCAGGCCGGCCCAGAACGTGCCGCCGGGCTCGTCCAGCAGCACGATCGGCATCGGCTCGGCCTTGCCGGTCTGCCTGCAGGGTGAGCAGCTCGAACATCTCGTCCATCGTGCCGAAGCCGCCGGGCACGCAGATGAAGCCGTGCGATTCCTTCATCAGCATCAGCTTGCGGGTGAAGAAGTACTTCATCGACACGAGATTCTCGGAGTCGGCCAGCAGCGCGTTCGGCTTCTCCTCGAACGGCAACCGGATCGAGACGCCGATCGACCGATCGGGCCCGGCGCCGTCCGCCGCCGCCTGCATGATCCCGGGGCCGGCGCCGGTGACCACGAACCAGCCGTGGTCGGACAGCGCGTGCGCGGCATCCTTCGCCTGCCGGTACAGCGGATCGTTCGCCTTCGTGCGCGCCGACCCGAAGATCGTCACCTTGGGCACGTCGTGGTAGGGCGCGAACAGGCCGAACGCCGCGCGCATCTCGGTGAGGGCGGCCGAGGTGATCTTCAGATCGAGACGATCGGTGTCGTCCATGCCGAGGCCGACCCCGGTCGCCAGGATTCGGGCCACCAGGTCCGTCTGCTCGGTGATGCCCGCGGCATCCATCGCCTGCCGCAGCGACTCGGTGACCTCGCGCGGGATGGTGTTCGAGGAGGATCCAGCCATGCCTCCACCCTGCCACGGTCGCGGGCCGACGCGGCTGCGGCCGGGCGCGACACGGGCGCGGATGCCGCGGTCCGACGTGCCGTCGCGGTCAGCGCTGTGCGATGAGCCGGGCGACCGCTTCGGCCGCGGGCAGCGTGTCGCGCTCCCCGCACGGCGGTCCCACAGTTCCACCTGGCCGTCGGCGGCACCGCGGCCGGCCACCAGTACGTGCGGGACGCCGATCAGCTCGGCGTCGCCGAACTTGACCCCCGGCGAGACCTTCGGCCGATCGTCGTAGAGCACGTCCAGTCCCGCCGCCTCGAGCTGCGCGGAGACCTGCTCGGCGAGCTCGGCGGCCACCGCATCCTTGCCGGCCGCCACCACGTGCACGTCGAAGGGGGCCACCGACTCGGGCCAGATCAGCCCCTTCTCGTCGTTGTTCAGCTCGGCGATGATCGCCAGGATGCGGGTCACCCCGATGCCGTACGAGCCCATCGTGACGGTGACGAGCTTGCCGTTCTCGTCGAGCACCTTCAGTCCCAGCGCCTCGGCGTACTTGCGGCCGAGCTGGAAGACGTGCCCGATCTCCATGCCCCGGGCCAGGTGCACGGGGCCGGAGCCGTCCGGCGCGGGGTCGCCGTCCAGCACCTCGGCGACCTCGACGCTGCCGTCCGCCTGGAAATCGCGCCCCGCGACCAGACCGAACACGTGCTGCGCATCGACGTTCGCCCCGGTGATCCAGCCCGAGCCGTCTGAGACCCGCGGGTCGAGCAGGTAGCGGATACCGGTCGAGCCGTTCTCCCCCAGCACGGCGCCGTCGGCAGACCACGGGCCGATGTAGCCCTTCACCAATCCCGGGTGTTTCGCGAAGTCCGCGTCGGTGGCAGGCTCGACCTCGGCCGGCGCGAACGCGACCTCGGCCCGCTTCATGTCCACCTCACGGTCACCGGGCAGGCCCACCACGACGATCTCGCGCGACCCATCGAGGCCCACCAGCGCCAGCACCACGTTCTTCAGTGTGTCGGCGGCGGTCCACGACCTGCCGTCGGGCCGCGGATGCCGCTGGTTCGCCGCCTCGACGAGAGTCGCGATCGTCGGGCTGCCCGGGGTGTCGAGCACCTCTGCGGGCGTCAGCTTCTCGTAGCTTGCGCGTCGGCGGCGCCAGCGTCGTGAACGCCTCGACGTTGGCGGCGTAGCCGCCTGCGGAGCGCACGAACGTGTCCTCGCCGACCGCGGTCGGGTGCAGGAACTCCTCGCTGCGCGAGCCGCCCATGGCCCCGGCATCCGCCTGCACGATGACGTATTCCAGACCCAGGCGCCGGAAGATCCGCTCGTACGCGTCGCGCTGGGCCATGTAGGAGACATCCAGGCCGGTGTCGGTGTAGTCGAACGAGTAGGCGTCCTTCATGGTGAACTCGCGCCCGCGCAGCAGGCCCGCGCGGGGGCGCGCCTCGTCGCGGTACTTGTCCTGGATCTGGTAGATCGACAGCGGCAGGTCCTTGTACGACGAGTACAGGTCCTTCACCAGCAGCGTGAAGGCCTCTTCGTGCGTGGGGGCGAGCAGATAGTCGCTGCCCTTGCGGTCCTGCAACCGGAAGAGCAGGTCGCCGTACTCCTCCCACCGACCGGTCGCCTCGTACGGGTCGCGCGGCATCAGCGCCGGGAAGTGGACCTCCTGGGCGCCCGCGGCATCCATCTCCTCGCGGATGATCCGCTCGATCCGGGCCTTGACCCGCAGGCCCAGCGGCAGCCACGCGAAGATGCCGGCCGCCTGGCGGCGGATGTAGCCGGCGCGCACGAGCAGCTTGTGGCTGACCACCTCCGCCTCGGCGGGGTCTTCACGGAGCGTGCGGACGAAGAGCTTCGACATACGAGTGACCACGTCGCCCAGTCTAGAGGCGCGGGATGCCGCACCCGGCGCGGGTCCCGCCGTACACTGACGACGTGACCCGTCGCCGTCCCCGCCTCGTATCCGCCGCGGCCGGGAACGCCCTGTCCGCATCGCTGACCGCCCTGCACGCCGAGCTGGAGCTGCCCGGGACTTCCCGCCGGAGGTGGTCGCCGAGGCCGAGTCGGCCGCGCGCGAGGTGGTCGCCCAGCCGTCCGCCGACATCGCCGACCTGCGCGAGATCGAGTTCCTCACGATCGACCCGGAGGGCTCCCGCGACCTGGATCAGGCCCTGCACCTGCAGCGCACGCCCGGCGGCGGCATCCTGCACTACGCCATCGCCGACGTGCCGGCGTTCGTGCGGCCCGGTGGCGCGGTGGATGCCGCGGCCCGGCAGCGCGGCCAGACCCTCTACGCGGTGGACGGGCGGATCCCGCTTGCACCCGACGGTGCTCAGCGAGGGCGCCGTCTCGCGCTTGCCCGACCAGGACCGGCTCGCGTTCGTCTGGCGGTTCGAGCTGGACGAGCGTGCCGAGCCGGTGGCCACCACGCTGCAGCGCGCCATGGTGCGCTCGCGGGCGCAATGGACCTACGCCGACGCGCAGCGCGCCGTCGATGACGGGTCGGGGCCGGAGTCGCTGACCGCACTGAAGTGGTTCGGCACCCAGCGCGCGCTGCGCGAGCAGGAGCGCGGCGGGGCCAGCCTGAACTCCCCGGAGATCGAGGTCGAGCTGCGGGACGGCCAGTATCTGCTGGAGCGGCGGGCGACGCGCGAGATCGAGGACTGGAACGCCCAGGTGTCGCTGCTGACCGGGATGGCCGCCGCGCAGATCATGCTGGCCGGACGAGTGGGGATCCTCCGCACGATGCCTGCGGCCGACGACGAGGACGTCGCGGCGTTCCGCGCGCAGACCGTCGCGCTCGGGCTGCCGTGGGAGTCCGGCGTCCCCTACGGCGAATACCTGCGCGGCCTGGACGGCGTCGACCCGGTCACCCTCGCAGTGCGCGACGCCGCCACCTCGCTGTTCCGCGGGGCGGGATACACCGCGTTCGCCGGGGAGGTGCCGGCCGAGACGATCCAGGCCGCCATCGCCGCGCCGTACGCGCACGCCACCGCGCCGCTGCGGCGCCTGGTCGACCGGTGGTCGCTCGTGGTGTGCGAGGCGCTGGCGAACGGACGCGCGGTTCCGGAATGGGCGCGCGAGAGCCTGCCCGAGCTGCCGAAGGCGATGGGACGCAGGCACGCAGCTGGCCGCACGCCTGGAGAACGCCACCCTCGATCGGGTCGAGGCCGCGCTGCCGACGGGCGCGAGGGCCAGACGTTCGACGGCACCGTGCTCGGGCACCGCGGCGACGGCGCACGGGTGCAGCTGACCGGGCCGCTGGTGTCGGTGAAGGTGGAGGGGCTGGATGCCGCGGCCGGCACGACCGTGCGGCTGCGGCTGACCGGCGCCGACATCGCGACCGGCGAGATCGTGCTGGTCGCGGTGGACGGGCCGGCCGACGCGGACGGCGCCGGCGCGGGCGGGGACCGAGGCTGATGCCGGGCGTCCTGCTCACCGGCTTCGAGCCGTTCGCCGGCGACGCCGCCAACCCGTCGGGAGACGCGGTGCGACTCGCCCCGTCCCTCTGGGACGGCCCGGAGCCGCTGGCCACGGCAGTGCTCCCGGTGACGTTCGCCGGCGCCGCGCAGCGGCTTGCGCGAGCTGATCGCCGCGCACGAGCCGGACGTCGTCATCGCGACCGGGCTGGCCGGCGGGCGGGATGCCGTCAGCATCGAGCGGGTGGCCGTGAATCTGATCGACGCCCGCATCCCCGACAACGCCGGCGCACAGCCGGTGGACCTGCCCTGCGTGCCGGGTGGACCGGCGGCCTGGTTCGCGACCGTGCCGGTCAAGGCGATGACGGTCGCGGTGGCGGGTCGCGGCATCCCGTGCCGGCTGTCGCTGTCGGCGGGCAGCTTCGTGTGCAATCACGTGTTCGCGCAGGCGATGGATGCCGTCGGCTCCGGTGCCCGCGCCGGGTTCGTGCACGTGCCGTGGGCGACCGGCCAGGCACCCGGCGGCGAACCGGAGCTTGCCGCTGGACGACATCGCCCGGGCGCTCGTGACCGCCGCGCGCACGGCGCTGGACGTGCGGGTCGATGCGGCAGAGCCCGGCGGCGCACTGCACTGACGGTTCGGGGACGGCGGCCCGCACTCCGAACGCTCCCGGCGTCGCCGCCGCTACGCTGGCCCGATGGCGCGCATGCCCGAGGCCGAGGTGGAGGTCGACGTCGCTCTGGTGAGGCGGCTGCCGGGCGCAGGCATCCCGATCTCGCCGGTCTGCCGGCGCGGATCGCCGAGAACGGCTGGGACAACGTGATGGTCCGGCTCGGCGAGGAGCTGACGGTGCGCGTCCCGCGGCGCGAGGCCGCGGCGCGGCTGGTCGAGCACGAGCAGCTGGTGCTCCCGCGACTCGCGGGGCGGCTTCCCGTGGCGGTGCCGGTTCCGGTGCGCGTCGGGCGGCCGACGCGTTTCTACCCGTGGTCGTGGTCGGTCGTGCCGTGGTTCGAAGGGGAGGTCGCCGCCTCCCTGCCCGCATCGGAGCGCGACGGGTGGGCCGAGCTGTGGGCCGAGACGCTCGCGGCGCTGCACCGGCCGGCGGATGCCGATGCGCCGCCCAATCCCGTGCGCGGCGTGCCGCTCGCGCTGCGGATGGACGCGATCCGCGACCGGATGTCAGCCTTCGCGCGCGCCGGCGAGCTGCGGGCGAGGTTCGAACGGGATGCCGCGGCTCCGCCGTACGCCGGGCCTCCCCTGTGGATCCACGGCGATCCGCATCCGCTGAACGTGCTGTGCCGCGGCGGCGCGCTGACCGCCCTCATCGACTTCGGCGACGTCACCGCGGGCGACCCGGCGACGGATCTGGCGACGGCGTGGATGACGTTCACGCCACGCGGCCGTGCCCTGTTCATCGAGCGCTACACGGCGCTCACGGGTGCGGATGCCGCGATGTGGCGCCGCGCCCGCGCGTGGGCAGCCGGCATGGCCTCGGCGATGCTGGCCGCCAGCGACGACCACGCCGCACTCGCGGCGATCGGGCGGCACACGGTGGAGCAGGTGCTCGGCGAGCCCCCGGAGTGACCTGGCCCGTCGGTGGGCGTCGCAGTTCCGAAATATCATCGCGGCATGCGCCACGTCTTCCACACCCGTGTTGATCTCGCTGCCGATACCACGGCCCTCGTCCCACTGAGCGATTTGGCCACCATCGACACCGCGGCATACGAAGCCGCGATCGCCAAGTACGAGGGGTCGCCTGAGCGCCGGAGGCTTCGAGACACGGTCATACCTCTCCTGCACCTGGGCTGGACCGAGGTCGTCTTCCTGAGCCCGATCCATCCGCACGCGTCCTGGCAGGCCTGGCAGGAGATCACGGGCGAGGCGCTGCCGCGCGTTGAGTTCTGGGCCATCCCGATAGATGATCTGCCCGATGACGCCGTCATCTTCGATCGGACGACGAGCGTCGTCGGCGAGGCGATCGACCCGACCGAGGTCGTCCCACTCAACCGCGCCTCGTTCCTCACATCGATGGGCGTGCCGGACAGAAACCGGCAGTGGCTGAGGGAGCTTGCGGGGTCGGGGCGGCGTGGTGCATGGTTCAATCGGCTTGCCTCATGTGCTCACCGCCGGTCCGGTGACACTGGATCATGCCCAGGTGATCTCATGGGTCGAGTCGGCGGGATGACTCTGCTGGCGCAGAGGCGACGTCATCGTTACCGCACCGTTATCGAGGAGGGGCGTCGAGGGGGTCGAAGACCCGCTCGAATGTCGGTGGTCCTGGGGATGATGGTGTTATGGCATTCTTCTCCGATCTCGAAGCGCACGCGGCGACGCTGCGCGCGCTGATCGGAGACGACCCGCGGGCGGTGGACCTTCCCGCACGGGTCGCGGCACTCGATGACGACGCTATCGTCGCCACCATCGCCGAAGCGTCCGCGGTCGTGCGTGCCGCCGAGTCGCTGCGGATCGCCGCGACCGGCGTCGTCGCGGCCCGATCGTCGCGTGCGGCAGGGCATTCCGGGCTCTCGCAGGTGCGCGGGCATCGGTCTCCGGTGTCGCTGGTGCAGGAGATCACCGGGGCGAGCCGGACCGACGCCGTCAAGCAGGTGCGGCTCGGGGAGGCCATGTGGGCGGCGGTCCCGACCGCGGACGATGCGGACGCGCCCGACCAGGCCGACACGGCCCCTGTCGCACGGCCCTGGCACGCCCCGTTGAGCCAGGCGCTGCTGGGCGACCGGATCACTGCCGCCCAGCACGACGCGATCCTCCGCAACCTCGGCGAACCCCCGACGATCGACGCGGACGACACGGCAGCGGCCGCCGCCGGAGCGGATGACGGGACCGACGCCGACGACGCGGCCGACGCCGCCGGCGCCGAGCGTCGCCGGCTGGTGGACGCGGCACGCGAAGAGGCGCGAGCGGCGTGGGAGACCGCGGCATGCCAGCTGATCGACGAGGCAGGATGCCGCACCGTGGAGGATCTGGCCGCCCAGGCCCGCGCGATCCGCGACATCCTGGACCCCGAAGGCGCCCAACGACGCTTCGAGCACAGGTACGCGCGGCGCTCGTTCCGCACCTGGCGCGACGCCGACGGCGTCCTGCACGGCTCGTTCATCTTCGACGACGAAGGAGCCCTGTGGGTGCAGACGATCCACGACCACGCGCTCGCACCACGCAGAGGAGTCCGGTTCGTCGACGACACCACCCGCGCCGAGCAGCTCGCCGACGACCCCCGCACCACCGACCAGCTCGCGTACGACCTGATGATCGATGTGCTGCGCGCCGGGGCGCTGGCCGAACCGGAAGCCGTCTTCGGCACCCGACAGGCGGGCATCCGGCTGCTCATCACCCAGGACGCCGTCCACGCCGCCGAACGCGGAGAACCCGCCACCGGGTCCGCACAGGACGACTGCGCCCCGGTCCCGGCCACCCTCGCCCTCCAGCACGCCTGCGACACCGGTATCAGCGAGTGTCTGATCGACGCCGCCGGCAACCCGCTGGACCTGGGCCGGGAGGCCCGGCTCTTCACCGCGAAACAGAAACTGACCCTGGCGATCCGGGACGGAGGATGCCGGTGGCCGGGCTGTGACCGCCCCGCCCACTACTGCGAATCCCACCACATCGACGCCTGGGCCGCCGGAGGCCGCACCGACGTGGACCGCGGCATCCTCCTCTGCCGGTTCCACCACATGCAACTCCACCACGGCGGCTGGACCATCACCCGACACCGAAAGGACGACTTCGTCCTCCACCCACCCGGCCGCGCGGCCCCGATCCTGCTCACCACCCGCCTCGCACGACGCTACCAATGGAGATCCTCGCCACCACCACCCAGATTCCTCCCCACCGCCGTGGCCTGAGGCTGCCGATCTGGCAGGCTGCCGTGGGTGTCCGTCAGCGCGGCACGGACGCCGGGTGGTCGGTCAGTGCGGCACGGTCGCCGGGTGGTCGGTCAGTGCGGCACGGCCGCTGGGTGTCCGTCAGCGCGGCACGGCCGCCGTCGTCATCACCAGCAGCTGCGGATCGGACAGGTCCAGCTCCACCGTGATCGAGGCGAATTCCGACAGCGACCTGACGTGCGTGCCACCGCACGCGAACCCGACCTCACCCTCGGGCAGTGTGCACTGCCAGGTGCGCCGATCGGTGATCGTCGGACCCTCCACGACGATCCGGCTCTCGCCACCGGCGGCCACCCACTCCGCCAGCCGCGCGTTGATCCGGTCTTGACGGTCGCCGAGCGTGGCAGCGAACCCCTCCGAGTCGAACCCCGCCTTGCGCAGGCTCTTGCCGAGCCGATACTCGTCCACGCTGCCGTCCGGACGGATGCTGCTGGTCTGGTTCGCGCGCGCCTCGAAGTCCGGACTGCCCAGCGGATCCACGCCCGGGTCCTTCCGCCACAGATCGGCGAGCGCATGATCCAGCGCCAGCGACGACAGGTGGCACGCCGTGTGCCCGCGGCTCAGTGCCGCGCGCCGCGCAGCATCCACCTCCGCGCTCACGCGCACACCGGGTGCCAGCCACGCCGGCCGCGCACCGTCGAGGCGATGCCCGACGAGCCACGTCCATCCCTCCGCGCCGCGCTTGACCGGGATATCTGTTCCGACGAACACCGCTCCCCCGGCGTCGACGGCTGCCATCACGGCCTCCTCCACCGGTACGGCGCCGTCGTCCGAACGCAGATATCCGGCATCACCGGGCTGGTCCGGCCAGGTGTGGTCGACCGGATGGAACGGCGTGGCATCCAGCACCACGACGTCGCCGACCACGTACTGCACCGTTCCCTCGCCCGTCACGGCACCCTCGGGGAACGTCACGACTGTCGCTGACATAGGCCTCCTTCGCGCACCGCAGACTACCAACCCGGTCGATGTCGGAGCTGCGCGCTACCGTGACCAGACCGACCCACAGGACCACGGGAGGCACGATGGCGACCCTCGGCAACATCACGATCTACGCGGACGACCCGCGGCGGCTCTCGCACTTCTGGGCCGACGTGCTCGGCTACCCGCACAGCGAGTTCGAGGGGCCGCTGAGGGAGGCTTGCTCGCCTCGGGCCTGACGGAGGCCGACCTGGGCACACGCGGCCTGGCCGAGGACCCGGAGGGCAGGGGTCCACGGCTGTTCTTCCACCACGCCGACGGGCAGAAGCGGCAGCGCAACCGGATCCACCTGGATCTGCTGCCGCCAGAGGGCGAGGGCACGCACCAGGAGCGCATGGAGGCGGAGAAAGATCGCCTCGTCGCACTGGGCGCGACCGTGGTGCGCCTGGTCGATCAGCAGTGGGGGCCGTGGCCCGAGCGGTATTACCAGATGCAGGATCCGGAAGGGAACGAGTTCTGCCTGGAATGACGATACCCCGCACGGGGCCCGTCATCAGGGCCGAGGACCAGACCGGGCGCGATCAGGTCCGGGGATCAAGCCGGGTGATCAGGCGGTAACCAGACCGGGCGATCAGGCCGTGACGACCTGCGCGGTGCCCAGCGCCGCATCCGGGCCCATCTCGGCGGCGATCCGGTTCGCCTCGGCGATCAGCGTCGCCACGATCTCGGACTCCGGCACGGTCTTGACCACCTCGCCCTTCACGAAGATCTGACCCTTGCCGTTGCCGCTGGCAACACCCAGATCCGCCTCGCGCGCCTCGCCGGGACCGTTCACCACGCATCCCATCACCGCTACCCGCAGCGGCACCGTCACATCCTTCAGCCCCTCGGTCACCGAGTCGGCCAGCGTGTAGACATCGACCTGCGCCCGCCCGCACGAGGGGCACGACACGATCTCCAGCGTCCGCTCGCGCAGCCCGAGCGACTGCAGGATCTGCAGACCGACCTTGACCTCTTCGACCGGCGGCGCCGACAGCGAGACCCGGATGGTGTCGCCGATGCCCTCGCCCAGCAGGATGCCGAACGCCGTCGCCGACTTGATCGTGCCCTGGAATGCAGGTCCCGCCTCGGTCACGCCCAGGTGCAGCGGCCAGTCGCCGCGCTCGGCCAGCTGCCGGTAGGCCTTGACCATCACCACCGGATTGTGGTGCTTGACCGAGATCTTGAAGTCGTGGAAGTCATGCTCCTCGAACAGCGACGCCTCCCACACGGCGCTCTCCACGAGCGCCTCGGGCGTCGCACTCCCGTATTTCTCCAGCAGCCGCTTGTCCAGCGACCCGGCGTTGACCCCGATCCGCAGCGACACTCCGGCATCCTTCGCCGCCTTCGCGATCTCGCCCACCTTGTCGTCGAACTGGCGGATGTTGCCCGGGTTGACCCGCACCGCCCCGCACCCGGCGTCGATCGCGGCGAACACGTACTTGGGCTGGAAGTGGATGTCGGCGATCACCGGGATCTGGCTCTTGCGCGCAATGATCGGCAGCGCGTCGGCGTCGTCCTGGCTGGGCACGGCGATCCGCACGATCTCGCAGCCGGACGCCGTCAGCTCGGCGATCTGCTCGAGCGTCGCGTTGATGTCGGTGGTGGGCGTGGTCGTCATGGACTGCACGCTGACCGGGGCGTCCCCGCCGACCAGGACCTTCCCCACCCGGATCTGGCGGCTCCGCCGACGCGGGGCGAGCACATCCGGCACATGGGGCATCCCGAGATTCACTGCTGGCACGGCGACCAGCCTACGCCGCGGCATCCCGGGCACTCGCCGAGCGCCGCATCCCGTCGCCGCGCCCGGTCGCCGCCATGTGGTAGTTTCAGCGCATGTTCGCGAACCGCATCTGGTGGCCCGCCCGCTGAGGCGGTGTCTTCGCGTTCCCACCGACAGACCGCCCACGTGGCGGTCTTTCCTGTCGAGGCCGCCCGACGACCCGAAAGGCCGGCGATGAGACCGACCGCTGCCTCCACCCTCGAGACCCTGCGCACGAGCGGACGGCCGTTCGCGCTTCTGGCCCGTGACCCCGACACCGTCGAAGTGCTCACCGGCCCCGTGGTGGATGTCGATCTGCTGGCCGACATCCCGCTGACGGATGCCGCGGGCACCGCCCGCGAGGTGCTCGCGCTGGTGCCGTTCCGCCAGGTGCGCGAACGCGGGTTCGCGTGCCACGACGATCAGGCGCCGCTGCGCTGCCTCGTCGTCGACGCGCACGAGACCCTGGCCCGCCACGAGGTCGTCGCCGCCCTGCCGACGGCCGAGGTGCCGCTGCGCGATGCCGGCTTCGACATCCCGGACGACGCGTACGCGCAGATCGTGCGCACCGTCATCGCCGACGAGATCGGCCGCGGCGAGGGCGCGAACTTCGTCATCCGCCGCGACTTCACCGCCGCCGTGGACGCCGACCCGCTGCCGGCCGCGCTCACCTGGTTCCGCGCGCTGCTCGAGCACGAGCGCGGCGCGTACTGGACGTTCCTCATCTCCACCCCCGATCACATCGCCGTCGGCGCCAGCCCCGAAGCCCATGTGGTGGCGCGGGACGGCGTGGTCACGATGAACCCGATCTCGGGCACGTTCCGCCACCCGGCCGGCGGCGCCACCGTCGAGACGCTGAGCACGTTCCTGTCCTCCACGAAGGAGACCGAGGAGCTGTTCATGGTCGTGGACGAGGAGCTCAAGATGATGAGCGCCGTCTGCTCGGACGGCGGACGCATCACCGGCCCCCTGCTCAAGGAGATGTCGCGGCTCACGCACACCGAGTACATGCTGCGCGGCCGCAGCCGGCTCGACCCGCGCGACATCCTCCGCGAGACGATGTTCGCCCCGACCGTCACCGGCTCGCCCATGCAGAACGCGTGCACGGTGATCAGCCGGCACGAGCAGACGCCGCGCGGCTACTACTCCGGGGTGCTGGCCCTGTTCACCCCGCGCGAGACGCTGACTGCCGACGAGCCCACGCACGACCTGGACGCGCCGATCCTGATCCGCACCGCCTACCTCGTGGACGGGCGGCTGCGGGTGCCGGTCGGGGCCACCCTGGTGCGTCATTCGGATCCGTACGGAGAGGTGAGCGAGACGCACGGGAAGGCCGCCGGCGTGCTGGGCGCGATCGGCGCCGTGCCCCGCGACGAGGCGGCCGCCGCGGCCGCCGTCGGCGCCTCCGACACCGACGAGCCGACCGCGCAGCCGCGGCTGCTGGCCGACGACCCCGGGATCGCGGCGCTCCTGGCCTCACGCAACGCGCGGCTGGCCCCGTTCTGGCTCAATCCGCAGGGCACCGACGACCACGCCCCGTTCGGCCACCGGTCGACGCTGGTGGTGGATGCCGAGGACCGATTCACGACGATGCTCGCCCACCAGCTTGCGCCACCTGGGACTGGACGTGCGCATCGTGCCGTGGAGCGCGGTGACCGATGCCGAGCTGTATGCTGCGGACCTGGTCGTCGCCGGCCCGGGGCCGGGAGATCCCCGCGATGCGACCAGCGCGCGCATCCGCCGCATGCATGAGGTGGTGGCGCGACGCCGGACGGGCGGACGGCCCCTGCTGGCGGTGTGCCTGAGCCACCAGATCCTGGCGGATGCGCTGGGGATCGCCCTCGTGCCGCTGGATCGGCCCCATCAGGGTCTGCAGAAGACCGTCGACGTGTTCGGCGAGGCCGCCTCGATCGGCTTCTACAACACCTTCACCGCACGGGTCGCGCCGGGCGCCGGACGCATCGGGTCGGTCGAGGTCGCGGCCGATGCGCACACCGGCGACGTGTATGCGCTGCGCGGCGACCGGTTCGCGTCGGTGCAGGGCCACCTGGAGTCGATCCTGTCGCGCGACGGCGTGCAGACGCTGCGCCGGCTCATCGGGCACGCGCTTGCGCTGAGCCGGACCGCCCGGCCGGCGCCCGATCTCACTGTCCGAACAGCGAGATCGGGTTGATGACGTCGGCGAGGATGAGGATCGCGCCCATCGCGATCAGCAGCACGACGACGACGAACGTCACGGGGACCAGGCGGGTGGCGTCCACCGGCTTGGGCGGGGGCGCCGGAACAGCTTCGCCCACGTGCGCTTGATCCCGTCCCACAGCGCCACCACGACGTGACCGCCGTCCAGCGGCAGAGCGGCACCAGGTTGAACACGAACAGCGAGACGTTCAGCGACCCCAGCAGCACGAGGAAGTAGGCGACCCGGTCCAGGATCGGCGCACTGGACGAGGCGGCCTCGCCGGCGAGCACCCCGACACCCACCGGCGACAGCGGACTGTTCGGGTCGCGCTCGCCCCCGGTGACCATCGACTGCACCACGCCGTACAGCTTCTGCGGCAGCTGGACGATGATCCCGGCGACCGCGCCGACGTTCTGGAATGCCGCCGACGGCCCCTCCCAGATCGGCTGGCGCACGTACTCGACCTGGGCAGTGATGCCCACGAAGCCGATCCGGGTGCCGTTCACGTCGCGGGATGCCGGGGTGAGCATCAGCGACTGCTGTGCGCCGTCGCGCTCCACCACCACCGGGATCGTCTCGCCCGCCGACTTCTGGATGATGGCGGATGCCTCGGCGAACGTGGACACCGGGGTGCCGTCCACCGATACGAGCACGTCGCCGGGCTGGATGCCGGCCTCGCTGGCCGGCGAGGCCGGATCGGAGGACGCGCACGAGGTCGCCGTGGTCGATGCCGGCAGACACGAGCTCACCTGCGCGACCGTGGTGGTGGCCGTCTGCACCCCGATGCCGCTGAACGCGATGGTGAACAGCACGATCGCCAGCAGCAGGTTCATGATGGGTCCGCCGAGCATGATGATCACGCGCTTGTACATCGGCAGCCGGTAGAAGGTGCGCGTGTCGTCGTCGCCGTCGAGCGTCTCGTCGTTGGCGGCCCGCGCATCCTGCACCATCGTCGCGAAGAACCCGCCGCCGGCGCGGCCGTCACGCGCGGCGTCCTTCGGGGAGGGCGGATACATGCCCGCCATCGAGATGTAGCCGCCCAGCGGAATGGCCTTCACGCCGTACTCGGTCTCGCCCTTGCGTCGCGACCAGAGAGTCGGGCCGAACCCGATCATGTACTGGCCGACGCGCACGCCGAACTTCTTCGCGGGCAGCAGATGGCCCATCTCGTGCAGGGCGATCGAGACGGCCAGCCCCACGATCATGAGGATGATGCCGATGACGAAGGCGAGGACGGTCACCCCGATACGGTACCCGGATCGGCTTTGAACCAGCCGTACACGCCCTACGCTGGGGGTGTGGATGCCGCCCCTCTCGCAGCGCACGCGCCGTGCGCGGCGTGACGGCGGCGCTGGTGACCGCCCTGGTCGCGGCCACCGCGCACACGTTCGCCGGCGGCGGAGCCCCGTCGCCGCTGCTGGTGGGGATCGCGGTGATCCTGGCGGCTCCGCTCGCGGTGGCCCTGGTCGGCCGCCGCGGCTCGGCGGTGCGCACGGCCGCGGCGGTCGCCGCCGCCCAGGGCGTCTTCCATCTCGCGTTCGCGCTGTTCGCCGACCCCGGCGCCGTGACGTACACGGCGGCACCCGGCATGGTCGGCCACGCCGCCGCGCACACGACCATGACGATGACCACGCTGCACGGCGCGGGATCGCACGACATGTCGCCGGGATCGCCGATGATCCTCGCGCACCTCGTTGCCGCGCTGGTCACCTTCGCGCTGCTGTGGCGCGGCGAGCGGATGCTGCGCGCCCTGGGCCGCGGCATCCGGCGGCTGGTCCCTCTGCTGGTGATCGCCCCCTGGCGTCCCGAGGTGCGCCGGCGCATCGGCGACGTGCTTCCCGACATCCCCGTGCTGCGCTCGCGCCGCGCGCCGGTGGTGGCCGGGCGCGGGCCGCCGCTGGCCGCGTGAGCTGACACCCATATCTGCGCGGCCGCCATCTCTGCGCGGCACCGCCGCGGAGGCGTGCGGACACGCTCCGGCGTGCACACGCCGTCGGCGCGACGCGATCGTGCGTCCGCAATGCCTCCGCACGGCAGCCGCCATACCGTCGGCACATCGTTCGCGGCGCATGCATCTCCTGCGCACGCCGTCCGCACGCTGTTCCGCGGCCGCGCGCATCCCATCCGTGTCGCATCCGCGACCGACGAAAGAGATCTCGATGACCCGTTTCACCTCCCACCCCGCCCGCCTGGCGATCGGCCTGACCGCCGGCGCCCTGCTGGCACTCGCCGTCCCGATGGCCGCATCCGCGCACGTGGAAGTCGGCCCGGACGCCGCCCCGGCCGGCGGCACCACGCCGCTGACGTTCTCGTTCCACCACGGCTTGCGACGACTCCCCCACGACCGCCTTGGTGGTCACCGTCCCCGATGGCGTGGGCAACGTCACCCCGGTCGTCGAGGGCGGCTGGAGCATCCAGCGCACCCTCGGTGACAACGGCGTGCCCACCACCGTCACATACACGGCCGACACGCCGATCGAGACCGGGCTGGCCGCCTCGGTGTCGATGGAGGTGCTGTTCGATTCGTCCGCGCAGGGCGAGACGATCCGGTTCCCGGTGGTGCAGAAGTGCGTGACCGGCTCCACGTCGTGGAGCGAGGTGCCGGAGAAGGGGCAGACCGCCGAGGATCTGGATCACCCGGCGCCGGCGGTCACGGTCGGCCCGAAGGCCGCCCAGGCCTCGGACGGCCACGGCTCGTCGACGACGGATGCCACGGCCGACGCCGCGCCGGAGGCCGACCCGGTCGCCCGCTGGCTGGGCGCCGGCGGACTCGCTGCCGGCGTCATCGCGCTCGTCGTGGCGATCGTCGCCGCCACCCGGCGCCGCGGCCGCTCGGACGGCTGATCCGGGCGCCCGAGCGCATACAGCTGAGCGCATTCGGCTGAGCGCGGCGCAAGCGGGTCGGGACCACGCGCGATCGCGGTCTCGACCCGCTCACTGCACGCCCGACGGGGCCTCTCCAGGCGCTCGCGCCGCGACCGAACCGGCCGCGGCCGGATGAGATGATGGACCAGCCATGTCCAGCGCCTCAGCCCCCGCCAGCCTCCCGCCCGTCCTCCGCCCCGAGCACCCGCCCGTGCGTGCGCTGGGCGAGCTCGCCGACCGCTTCGGCGTCGCCGCGCACGGCCCGATCGACGACGCCGCACTGACCGGCATCACGCTCGCCACCGCCGATCTGCGCGCCGGTGAGGCGTTCGTCGCGATCCAGGGCGCCAACCGGCACGGGGCGGAATACGCCGCCACCGCCGCAGAGAAGGGCGCGGTGGCCGTGATCACGGACGCCGTCGGCGCCGAGCTCGCCGCCGACGCGGGACTGCCGGTGATCGTGGTGGACGACCCGCGCGCCCTGCTCGGCGAGCTGTCGGCGTGGGTGTACGGCACCGGCGCGGACGACGACCTTCCGCTTGCTGCTGGGCACCACCGGCACGAACGGGAAGACCAGCGTCTCGCACCTGCTGGAGGGGATCCTCGGACAGCTGGGCGTCGTGACCGGCCTGTCGTCGACCGCCGAGCGCCACATCGCCGGCCAGGTCGTCGTCTCGCGGCTGACCACCCCCGAGGCATCCGAGTTCCACGCGCTTCTCGCCCTGATGCGCGAGCGCGGCGTGCAGGCGGTGGCGGTCGAGGTCAGCGCCCAGGCGCTGAGCCGGCACCGGGTGGACGGGATGGTGTTCGACGTGGCCGGTTTCACCAACCTCTCGCACGACCACCTCGACGACTACGCCGACATGCAGGAGTACTTCGAGGCGAAGGTCCCGCTGTTCACCGCCGCGCGCGCACGGCACGCGGTGATCTGCCTGGACTCCCCGGCCGGGGCCGACATCCTCGCCCGCTGCGAGGTGCCGGCCCGCACGATCATCACGCCGGCGATCGCGGCCGATCCCACGGCATCCGCCGACTGGACGGTCGAGATCGTCGAAGAGCGGCAGGACGGCACGGTCTTCACGCTGCGCGGTGCAGACGGACGGTCGCTGACCACCGTGGTGCCCACGATCGGCCGGCACATGGCCGCCAACGCGGGCCTGGCGATCGTGATGATCCTCGAGGCCGGCTACGCCTGGGACGATCTGGTCGCAGCCCTGGACGGCGGCCGCATCGCGGCGTACCTGCCGGGCCGCACCCAGCTGGTCTCCGGCCCCGACGGCCCGGCCGTCTACGTCGACTTCGGGCATTCGCCGGATGCGTTCGAGAAGACGCTGGCCGCGGTGCGCCGGGTCACACCGGGCCGGGTGCTGATGCTGTTCGGCGCCGACGGCGACCGGGATGCGACCAAGCGTCACGATATGGGCCGCACCGCAGTGGAGGGCAGCGACATCCTGGTGATCACCGATCACCACCCCCGGTTCGAGGAGCCGGACAGCATCCGCGCCACCCTGATCGAGGGCGCGCGGCGTGCACGACCGGATGCCGAGATCCACGAGTTCTCGCCGCCGGAGCGTGCGATCCGCGCGGCCGTGGCGCTCGTGGGTGACGGCGACGCGATCCTCTGGGCCGGGCCCGGTCACCAGGACTACCGCGACATCCGCGGCCGCCGCGCCCCCTACTCCGCGCGGGAACTCGCCCGGCGCGCACTCCGGGACGCCGGCTGGCCGGTGCCCGAACCGGCGTGGCCGGTGCCGTACCCGGCCGATTCCACCCCGCCGTCCGACCCCGAGCGCCCGGCCTGACGCCGGCCGGCTCGCCCAGCGCGCGAGCCGCAGACGCCGTCCGTGCGGCTCAGGCCGCCGCGATCAGCCGATCGGCCTTCTCCCGCGCCCAGCGCTGGGCCTCGTCGAGCGACTCCCGACTCAGCTCGGCCGGCGCCTCATGCGCCTCGACCACACGGCGCACCGTGTCGACGATGCCCAGGAACGGAAGACGCCGCTCGTGGAACGCGTCCACCGCCTGCTCGTTGGCGGCGTTGAACACGGCCGGGTAGGTGCCGCCGGCCATGCCCGCGCGCTTGGCGAGCGCGACCGCCGGGAACGCCTGGTCGTCCAGCGGCTCGAAGGTCCAGGACGACGCGGTCGTCCAATCGAGCGGGCGACCGACCCCGGCCACCCGGTGCGGCCAGTCCAGACCGAGCGAGATCGGCAGCCTCATGTCCGGTGGAGAGGCCTGGGCGATGGTCGAGCCGTCGACGAACTCGACCATCGAGTGCACGATCGACTGCGGATGCACGGTGACCTCGATCCGGTCGTACGGCACGTCGAACAGCAGGTGCGCCTCGATGACCTCCAGCCCCTTGTTGACCAGGGTCGCCGAGTTGGTGGTGACCACCCGGCCCATGTCCCAGGTGGGGTGGGCGAGCGCCTGAGCCGGGGTGACGTCGTGCATCGAGGCTCGGGATCGTCCGCGGAACGGCCCGCCGGACGCGGTGAGCACCAGCCGGCGCACCTCGTCGCGGGAGCCGGCGCGCAGGGCCTGGGCGATGGCGGAGTGCTCGGAGTCTACCGGCACGATCTGCCCGGGTTCGGCCAGCGCGGCCACCAGCGCGCCGCCGACGATGAGGGACTCCTTGTTCGCCAGCGCCAGGGTCCGCCCCGCCTGCAGCGCGGCCAGGGTGGGCCCGAGCCCGACCGATCCGGTGATGCCGTTCAGGACGACATCCGCCTCCACGTCCCGCACCAGCTGCTCCGCCTCGACGGCGCCGAGCGCGGTGTGCTCGACGCCGAACTCGGCGGCCTGCGCGGCCAGGGCATCGCGCTTGCGACCCGGCCGCGAGCCCCACCACCTCGAAGCGCCGGGGGTGGGAGCGGATCACGTCCAGCGCCTGAGTGCCGATCGAACCGGTGGACCCGAGGATGAGGACGCGACGCATCCCGTCAGCCTATTCCGGCCGGCAGTGGGCCGTCGGGCGCGGTGCTACTGCGCGGCGTGCTGCACGCCGAGGATGTCGATCACGAACACGAGGGTCTGGCCCTTGAGATCCTTGTCGTTGACCTTGCCCTCGCCGTACGCGACCGACGGCGGCAGCTCGGCGAGCACCTGCGAGCCGACCGTGGCACCGGTGACGGCGTCGCTGAACCCCTGGACGACGCCCTGGCCGACCTGGAACTGGAAAGGCTGGGCTCCCCAGCTCTTGTCGAAGACCTTGCCGGTGTTCCACGAGACCCCGTAGTACTGCACGAGCACGGCGTCGCCCTTGACGACCTTCGTGCCGTCGCCCTTCTTCAGCGTCTCGGTGGCGAACTTCGTCGGCGCGTCGGTCTTGGGGAGGGTCACCGAGGGCGTGCCGTCGGCGGCGAGCTTCACCGTCGGGAATCCGTCCTTCGGTGCCACGTCGCTGCCCCAGGCGGCGTTCGGCACGACGTCGAGCACGTCGACGACGTCGACGCTGGCCGCGGTGGACTCGTCGCCGGGGATCGTGGCCACCACCCGCGTGCCGATCGTGGCGCAAGCCCAGCACCTGGCCGAGGATGCTGTCGCCGGTGATCTGCTGCGGCAGCAGGGAGTCCTCCGCCTGGCCGATCGAGCCGTTCTTGGCGCCGGTCTCGGCGTTGAACTCGGTGAGGGCGAACTTGACCAGCTCGCCGGACTTCACCTTGTCACCGGATCCCTCGGCGACCACGCTGCTCTGCAGGGTGGAGATCTTCAGCGGCTTCGTGAAGCTGGCCTTGGCCTCTTTGCCGACGTCGCCGGTGACCTTGACGGCGTCGGAGCTGTCGCCGGACGCGACCTTCGCGGTACACAGATCCGCGGCGGCCGTCGCAGTCGAGCTGGCCTTCGGCTCGGGCTGCGAGGAGCAGCCGACGAGAGCGAGCGCGGCGAGGGCGACGGCGGACAGAGCGATGATGGGGCGGGTGCGCACAGAATTCCTCAGGGGTTTCGGGGGCGAAGCACCCATCTTCGCGCACTTTCTCAAGACGTGGCTGTGAACGGCCGGTGCAGGACCTGACCGGACCATGCCCGGCGCGGAATGAAAACGGCAGTACCCTCGATGAGTGACAGAACCGGAGACGCCCGCATCCGAGGAGACGACGGCTCCGTCATCCTCCACCGTCGGATTCGCCTACGCCCTCGGCCGCTTCCTGCTGACGCCGCTGGCACGCACCGTGTACCGCCCGCGGATCTCTGGTCGCGAGAACGTGCCCCGGACCGGACCGGTGATCTTCGCCAGCAACCACCTGTCGTTCATCGACTCGGTCGCGATTCCCGTCGCCTCTCCGCGCAATGTCCGGTTCCTCGCGAAGGCGAGCTACTTCGGCGGCAAGGGCGTCTCGGGCTGGTTCGCGAAGACGTTCTTCACGTCGCTGGGTGCTACCCCCGTGCGTCGTGGCGCCGGGCAGGCCGCGCTGGAGGCACTGGAGCAGGCAGAAGGCTGCTCGAGACCGGTGAGGCGGTCGCGCTCTACCCGGAGGGCACCCGGTCGCTGGACGGGCGGCTGTACAAGGGGCGCACGGGTGTCGCGTTCCTCGCGCTGGAGACCGGGGCGCCGGTCGTGCCGGTGGGACTGATCGGCACGAACGAGGCGATGCCGGTGGGTGCGAGATTTCCTCGCCTGCGCCCCCGGGTCACGGTGAAGTTCGGCACGCCGATCGACGTGTCCGCGCACGGGCCGGCCTCGTCCGGCCGGGCGCGACGCCAGGCCACGGACGAGATCATGGCCGCCATCCACGCGCTGTCCGGGCAGGAGCTGGCCAACGCCTACAACGAGGTGCCGGCCGCCACCCCGATCGAGCGGATCAGGCAGGCTCTTCCGCACGAGCGCCGCTGACCCGCATCTCGGGCTCGACCCGCACCGGGAAGTTCACCGAATTCGCGATGAAGCACCACTCGTGCGCCTGGTGGTGCGCCGCGGTCGCGGCCTCGAGCATGGATGCCTCGGCCACCGTCACCTGGGGGCGCAGCACCACCTCGGTGAACGCGCCACCGCCCCGGCCGTCCTCCTGCATCGTGCCGGTGGCATCGTCCTCGTACCCGACCACGACGACGCCGGCCTGCACGCAGGCGTGCAGGTACGACAGCAGGTGGCACTCCGACAGGGCGGCCAGCAGCATGTCCTCCGGGTTCCAGCGGGCCGGATCGCCCCGGAACGGCTTGTCCGCCGAGGCGAGGATGTCGGGCTTGCCGGTCGAGGACACGGTGACCAGCCGGTCGTAGTCGCGATAGCCGGTGGTGCCGGCGCCCCGGTTCCCGGTCCAGACGGCGCGCAGCGCGTAGCGGTGCTCTCCCAGCATGAGGCCAGTCTGGCACGTGCAGGCGAACCCGGCTCCGCTGAGGCGGGGCGGGCGGCGGCGGTAGGCTGAGGACGTGTCCGACACCTTCGCCGTCACCGCCGCCGTCGAACTCGCCGTCATCGAACGCAGCGGCTTCGTCGAGTCCCGGCACAGCGGAAGCGCGATCGTGCTGGGGCCGGACGGAGAGCCGATCCGCGAGCACGGCGACCCGTCCGCGCTGATCCTGCCGCGCTCCACGCTCAAGCCGATCCAGGCACTGGCCTGCCTCGGCGTCGGCGCCCCGCTGGACGGCGAGCGCCTGGCGCTGGCCACGGCCAGCCACACCGGCACTGACCGCCACGTGGCGGTCGTGCGCGACATCCTCGCCGCCGCCGAGCTGCGCGAGGACGACCTCGGATGCCCGCCCGCCTGGCCCGGCGACCGGGCCACCCGGGACGAACTGCTGCGCGACGGGGGCGAGCCGTCCCGCATCCGGATGAACTGCTCCGGCAAGCACGCGGCCATGCTGCTGGCCTGCCGCACCGCCGGCTGGGAGACCGAGGGATACCTCGACCCGCAGCATCCGGCTCGAGCTGCAGATCCGCGAGCTCGTCGAGCGGCTGACCGGCATGCGCGTGGCCGCGACCGCGATCGACGGCTGCGGTGCGCCGGTGTTCGCCGTCACACTGGGCGGCCTTGCCAAGGCCATCCATCGCGTCGGGACGTCGTCGGCGAGCTCGCCGTTCGCGCTGCACCGCAACGCCGGCGCCCTGGTGCACGCCGTGCGCGAGAACCCCTGGACCATCGCCGGACCGGGCCAGCCGGACACCATCGTCACCGAGCGCCTCGGCGTGTTCTCCAAGGGCGGCGCCGAGGGGGTCCAGGTGATGGTCGCACCGGACGGGACCACCGTGGCGCTGAAGATGCTCGACGGTTCGAGCCGCGCCGGCACCGCCGTCGCCCTGCGCCTGCTCGAGCTCGAGGGCGCCCTGGATTCGGCGGCCGTTGCCGCCGTCATGTCACAGCTTCCGCTGGCCGTCACCGGCGGCGGTCGGGACGTCGGGGCCATCCGCCCCGCGTTCTAGCCGAGCTCCACAAGAGCGCGACCGGCTCCCCCGTGGAGCGGAGAGGAACCCCGATGAGGATCAGCGTCCCGACCGAGGTGAAGAACAACGAGTACCGGGTCGCCCTGACCCCGGCCGGCGTGCACGACCTGACCGCGGCCGGCCACGAGGTGTTCGTGCAGCGCGGCGCGGGCGAGGGCTCGTCCATGCCGGATGCGGAATACGCAGACGCCGGAGCGACGCTGCTCGACGACCCGGACGAGGTCTGGGCTCGCGCCGAGCGCTGCTGAAAGTCAAGGAGCCGATCGCCGACGAGTACGGCCGCTTCCGCGACGACCTCGTGCTGTTCACCTACCTGCACCTGGCCGCCGACCGCCCGCTGACCGACCGGCTGCTCGCCGACGGCGTCACCGCGATCGCCTACGAGACGGTGCAGCCTGCCCGGCGGCGGGCTGCCGCTCCTGGCCCCGATGAGCGAGGTCGCCGGCCGGCTGGCGCCGATGGTGGGCGCACACACGCTGATGCGCTCGTCCGGCGGACGCGGGCTGCTCATGTCGGGCGTGCCCGGCACCCGGCCGAGCCGGGTCACCATCATCGGCGGCGGCGTGGCCGGTGCGAACTCGGCGGTCATCGCGGCCGGGCTCGGCGCCGACGTCACGGTGTTCGACACGAACGTGCAGCGCCTGCGCCAGCTCGACGACCATTTCCAGGGTCGGGTGAAGACCGCCGCGTCCAACCCGCTGGACCTGGACCATGCGGTCGTGGACTCGGACCTCGTGATCGGGTCGGTGCTGATCCCCGGCTCGAAGGCGCCCAAGCTGGTCACGAACGACATGGTCGCGCGGATGCGGTCGGGGTCGGTGCTGGTGGACATCGCCGTGGACCAGGGTGGATGCTTCGCCGACACGCATCCCACCACGCACGACGACCCCACATTCGGCGTGCACGAGACCGTGTTCTACTGCGTCGCCAACATGCCCGGCGCGGTCCCCAACACCTCCACGTCGGCGCTGACGAACGCCACCCTGCCCTACATCCGCCAGATCGCGCGCCACGGCTGGCGGGACGCGATGCGCGCGGACGCCGCCCTGGCCGCCGGTCTGAACACCGTGCACGGCCGGGTGGCCAACGCCGGGGTCGCGGCCGCGCACGATCTCGCCGCGGTCCCCGCCGCAGACGCCCTCGCCTGACCGCTGCCCCGGCTCGGCCCCGGCGGTCCGGCCGCGCCGGCTCGACCCCGCCGGTCCGGCCGCGCCGAGCCGGGCGGGGAGGGGCGGTCAGGGGCGGGGCGCGTCGGGATGAGGCGCCTCGATCCGGACCCGGACGGGAGCGGCGCCGGCGCGAAGGAGCCATGCCCGGCCCCGCCCCGGCACGCAGTACGGCGGCAGCGTGCGGTCTCCGGTGAGCAGCCGATAGTCCGGGCCGCACGACGCGTCGATCAGCAGATCGTGCTCGCCGCGGATCGCATGCAGCACCCGCCAGCCCCGCTGCCACTGCTCGGCGTCGCCGATGACGATGGTGTGCGCCCGGGGCGCGGCCGGCAGCGACGAGAGGTCGTCCACCTCGAGCACCGCGGCCCCCGCGGCGTCGGCGACCGACGCCAGCAGCCGCCGGCCGGGACCGGAGCGGGCCACGATGCCGGTGAGCCCGGCGCACGGCGTCCACAGCGGGGTCTCGGCCTGCGCGCGCGGCACCGCGGTCGCCGGCAGCGCGATCTGCATCCGCCGCCCGTCGACGACGGCCCGACCCGGCGGCATCCGGTCCTCGTAGTCGCCCGGGGCGCCCCCGGCGGCGACGAAATCGGCGCGACCGCCGGCGGCCAGCAGCACGCGTCGCGGGATCAGATCCGCCAGCCGGGCCGTCATCCCGCTCAGTCGCTGCGCGGACAGCACGATCCGGGCCCCGGTCGCCCCGCACGCGTGCGTGATCCGCTCCAGCCGCTCGCCGAGCGCCTGCGCGTAGTCCAGCGGATACTGTGCGAGCAGCGCGTCGACGTCGTCCACCATGACGACGGTGCCGGGGCCGGGCGGGCGGTCGGCGAGCTCGGCGACCGCGTCCCACGCGGCCTCGGGCTGCGCGGGGATCCAGATCGCGGCGGCGGCCTGCCCGGCGATGGTGGCCAGCAGAGTCGTCCGCCCCGATCCGGCCGTGCCGATCGCGCACAGGCCGCGCTCGGTCTCGGCCAGCACCACCGGCACCTGGCGCTGCCGATCCGGTTCGTCCGCGATCCCGAGCACGATGCCCTCGACCACGGCGGCGGATGCCTCGGCCAGCGACAGCCGCGACGGCAGCGGCGGCAGCCACGGCGGTCGCGGGCGGTCGCCGCGTCCGGACGCCGCGGTCGCGGCGATGAGCCGCGGGGACGTGCGCGCGACCCGCACCGCGCATGGTGCGGCATCGGCGGCACGACGGATCAGCGCGATGCCCCGGTGCGCCGGTGCGCCGGACAGCGTCGCGGCATCGTCTGTGCCCAGCAGCAGCCGGCTGTCGGCCGCGTCGGTGACGCGCAGGCTGATCCGCAGCGGGCAGTTCGCCAGCAGCGCCTCGCGGAACGTGCCCGCCGCACGCTGCGTGCCCAGCACCAGATGCATTCCCAACGCGCGCCCGCGGGCGGCGATGTCGACGAACAGCTCCTGCAGCTCGGGATGACTGGCCGACAGCGCCGCGAACTCGTCGACCACGATCACCAGCCGGGGCAGATCGGTGTCGCCGACCTCGCGGCCGCCCACACGCACGATCTCAGCCTCGCGCCGGCGCAGCTCGGCGCGCAGGCTCTGCAGGGCGCGGCGGGCGCCACCGGCATCCAGATCGGTGATGACGCCGGTGACATGCGGCAGCGCGGCCAGCGCGTCGAACGCCGTCCCACCCTTGAAGTCGGCGAGCAGGAACGCCACCTCGTCGGTGCGGTACGAGGCGCACAGCGCCGTCACCCAGGTGGTCAGCAGCTCGCTCTTGCCCGACCCGGTCACCCCGGCCACCACCGCGTGCGGCCCGTCGGCCACCAGGTCGACCGCGAACCGGGCGCCCCGCGCCGTGCCGAGCACGGCCGACAGCCCGCCCGCCTCCGCACGGTCCGCGCGGGTGAGCAGCTCGGCCAGCTGCACCGGGGTGTCCGGGCCGGACCGCCCGTACATCTCCTCGGCCCGCTCGGCCAGTCCGCCCGCCAGCAGCACGGCCTGTTCGAGGCCCAGCCCCTCGACCTGCACGTCGGTCGCGTCGCCGTCCTGCACCACCCGCCCGCGATCGATGCCGGTGAGGGTGAGCACCGCCCCGCAGGCGGGCGGCGCGGCGGCCTCGAGCCCGGTGCGCGCGATCGCCGCCGCCCCGGCGGGCGCGGTCGCGCCGCACACCACCACGGTGTGGGGCAGGCGGCCGTCGGACGCCGGCTGTGCGCCGGAGCCCTGCGGCGAGGCATGGTGCGGGAGTCGCCGCACCCAGGCCACCTCGGGATCGGCGTCGTCGAGCAGATCCGTGATCCGCAGCCGGTCCGGCGGCAGGGCCAGGCACAGCTGCAGGACGAGGGCGCGCTGGACCGCGCGTGCGAGGGGGTCGGGGCCGGCCACCGCGATGCCCCGGGAGGTGGGCACCGTCACCGGGGCGTCGTCCAGCCGCCCCGCGTTCCGGCGCAGGGCCGCGCCGTCGGGGTCGTCGTCGCCGCCCTCCACCCGGACGGCGCTGGAGGCGGGCCCGCGGCCGACGACGAGCACCTCCCCACGCCCGGAGGCCGGGCGCCAGATGTCTCGGTCGTCCCCGTCGCCGAGCAGCCGCCGCACGTCCGGATTCCGGGTCCACAGCGCGATGCGCTCCGCGTCATGACGGGCCGTCACCGCCGTGGCCACCCGCGCGCGGGCGGCGGCGGCATCCCTCTGTGCGCGTCGCCGATCACGCCTCGCCGCGCGGGCGGCGTCGGCGAGCGATCCCACCGCGATCAGCGGGCCGAGCGCGGCGAACCAGAGCATGGTGGTGGTTCCGGTGACCGCCCACAGCATGAGCGCGCCGAGCACGGGGACGGCCGAGGCGACCAGCGGGATGCTGCGACGCGCCGGCGGCGCGGGGGACGGCAGTCGGAGGGCGACGGCATCGCCCCCGAGCGGATCCGCCCCGAGGAGCGACGGATCAGGATGTCCCGGAGGAACCGCGGAGTGTGCTCGGCAACGGCGCATGCCGCCCAGTCAAGCGCGGCGGACACGCCCGGAAGCCGGCGCAGACCCGATCTGTGGACGGATCGTGCTCAGCGTTCGTCTGGGGAGGAATCGACGTCCTCGGTCTCGGGGTCGGCGTCGTCCGCCCCGGACTCCGCGTCCTCGTCGTCCACGCGGGCCCCTGTCTCGGTGTCCTCGTCGGCATCCGTGTCCGCATCGGGCCGGTCGCCCGCGCGGTGCACGGCGACGTCGAGCACGATGATCGAGATGTTGTCGCGTCCGCCGTTCTCCAGCGCGGCCTCGAGCATCGCCGAGACGGCCTCGCCGGCATCGACGTGCTCGCCGAGGAAGTGCTGGATGCCGTAGTCGGTCAGCTCCTTGGTGAGCCCGTCCGAGCAGATGACGAAGCGGTCGCCGTCGACCAGGTCCAGCCGCACGTAGTCCGGCTTGACCGAATCGCTCGGGCCGACGGCCCGGGTGATGACGTTGCCGTACGGGTGGTTCTCGGCCTCTTCCGGGCTCAGCCGACCGGCCGCGATCAGCTCCTGCACGACGGAGTGGTCGGTGGTGATCTGGATCACCTGGCCGTCGCGCTGCAGGTAGACCCGCGAGTCGCCGATGTTCAGCGTGACCCAGTGCGGGTCGTCGCCGGACGCCTCGAGGTAGACGCCGGTCACGGTGGTGCCGGTGCCGTCGTCGGTCGAGCCAGGGTGGCCGGCGATGTCCTTGACCGCCCGGCTCAGCGCCTTCTCGATCGCCTTGGGCGAGACGGCACCGGACTCGGCGACCGGGCGCAAGCCGGTCGATCGTGCTGGTGCTGGCGATCTCGCCCCCGATGTGCCCGCCCATGCCGTCGGCCACGACGAACAGCGGGTATTCGGCCAGGAGAGCGTCCTGATTCGCCTCACGTCGCCGACCGACATCGGTCACCGCCGCCCAGGCCAGGTCGACGGATCCACCGGACAGTGGAACCGTTCGCGTTCGTGTGCGCACGTCGGGCACGCCGTGTCCTCCAGGGGTGGGGGTGGACCGCCGAGGGCGTCGGCGACGTTCACATACTAGTTGACACCCTCCGCACCCTCCGGCTCCTCTGCGAGCGCCGTCACCGCGCCGGGCGGCGGCCCGCCGACGGTCGCCGGGACCGGCGGGGCGCCGGTGTCGACGACCGGGGCCTCGAACTGCGCGTTGTACAGCCGCCAGTAGGCGCCCTTCGCGGCCAGCAGCTCGTCGTGCGTGCCCTGCTCGACGATGCCGCCCTGCTCCATCACGAGGATCAGGTCGGCATCGCGGATGGTGGACAGCCGGTGCGCGATCACGAACGAGGTCCGGTCCACGCGCAGCCGCGACATGGCCCGCTGGATCAGCAGTTCGGTGCGGGTGTCGACCGAGCTCGTCGCCTCGTCCAGGATGAGGATCCGCGGGTCCGCCAGGAACGCCCGGGCGATGGTGATCAGCTGCCGCTCCCCGCCGACAGGTTGGTGGCCTCGTCGTCCAGCACCGTGTCGTACCCGTCCGGCAGGGCGTGCACGAAGCGATCCACGTAGGCGGCGGTCGCGGCATCCACGATGTCCTGCTCGGATGCCTCGGGCCGGCCGTACGCGATATTCTCGCGGATCGTCCCGGCGAACAGCCAGGTGTCCTGCAGCACCATGCCGGTGCGGGCGCGCAGATCGGCACGGGTCATGCCGCGCGTGTCCACGCCGTCCAGGAGGATGCGCCCGGAGTCGACATCGTAGAACCGCATGATGAGGTTCACCAGGGTCGTCTTGCCGGCGCCGGTCGGCCCCACGATCGCCACGGTGCTGCCGGGTTCGGCCGACAGGCTCAGCCCGTCGATCAGCGGCGTGTCCGGCAGGTAGCGGAACGCGACGTCGTCGAACGCGAGGTGGCTGGCCTCGTCCGGCGCCGTGTCGGCCGGATCGGCGTCCGGCGTCTGCTCGGACTCGTCGAGCAGCTCGAACACGCGCTCCGCGCTGGCCACGCCCGACTGCAGCAGGTTGGCCATCGAGCCCAGCTGGCTCAGCGGCTGGGTGAACTGCCGGGAGTACTGGATGAACGCCTGCACGTCGCCGATCGAGATGAGTCCGCTGGCGATCTGCAGCCCGCCGACGACGGCGATCGCCACATACACCAGGTTCCCGATGAACATCATCGCGGGCATGATGATGCCGGACACGAACTGGGCGCCGAAGCTCGCGCGGAACACGGCGTCGTTCTCGCGACGGAAGTCGGTCTCGACATCCTTCTGGTGCCCGAAGACCTTCACGATCGCGTGTCCGGAGAAGGTCTCCTCGACTCGGGCGTTGAGCACGCCGGTGGCCGCCCACTGCGCGATGAACAGCTTCTGCGAGCGCCGGGCGACCAGGACCGTGATGATGATCGTCAGCGGGATGGTCACCAGGGCGATCACGGCCAGCAGGGGCGAGATCAGGAACATCATGATCAGCACGCCGACCACGGTCAGCAGCGAGATGACGACCTGCGACATCGACTGCTCGAGCGTCTGCCCGATGTTGTCGACGTCGTTGGTGACGCGGCTGAGCAGCTCACCGCGCTGCATCCGGTCGTAGTACGACAGCGGCAGCCGGTGGATCTTGTCCTCGACGAGCATGCGGATGCGGTGCATCGCGCGCTGGACGACGATGTTCAGGATGCGGCCCTGCAGCCACATGAACACGGCCGAGATGATGTAGATGGCCAGCACCGTCAGGATCAGGGATCCCAGCCGGGCGAAGTCGATGCCGGCGCCCGGGGTGAACTCCATCCCGCGCAGCATGTCGGCCAGCTGCCCCTGCCCGGACGCGTCCATCTGCTGGATGATCTGCGCCTTGGTCACGCCGGCCGGCAGATCCTTGAACTGCATCGAGACGAAGCCCGCGACCACGACGTTGGTGGCCTGGCCGAGCAGCTTCGGACCCACGACGCTGAGGGCGACGCTGACCACGCCGAACAGGACGACCAGCGCGATCCACAGCGCGTCCGGGCGCAGCATCCCGAGCAGCCGCTTCGCGCTCCGGCCGAAGTTCTGCGGCTTCTGCACCGGGGCGCCCATCCCGGGCCGCCCCGGGCCGCCCATCGGCCGGCGCTTGCCTGGGTGCCGCTCATGCTGCCTCCTGTGCCGAGAGCTGGGACTCCACGATCTCGCGGTAGGTGTCGTTGGATTCGGCGAGTTCGTCGTGCGTGCCCAGGCCGACCACCCGTCCGTGCTCGAGCACGACGATCTGGTCGGCGTGCTGGATCGTGGACACGCGCTGTGCGACCACGATGCGGGTGGCATCGGGCAGCCGTTCGTCCAGGGCATGCCGCAGTGCGGCGTCGGTGCTCAGATCGAGCGCCGAGAACGAGTCGTCGAAGATGTAGATCTCGGGGCGGTGCACGAGGGCGCGCGCGATCGAGAGCCGCTGACGCTGGCCGCCGGACACATTCGTGCCGCCCTGCCCGATCGGGGCCGCGAGCTGATCGGGCATGCCGCTGACGAACGCCTTCGCCTGCGCGATCTCCAGCGCCTCCCACAGCTCGTCGTCGGTGGCGGCGGCATCGCCGTAGCGGAGGTTGGAGGCGATCGTCCCGGAGAACAGGAACGCGCGCTGCTGGACGAGCCCGATGCGCTTCCACAGCTCGTCCGGGTCGTAGTCGCGCACGTCCACGCCGTCCACGGTCACCACCCCGGCGGTGACGTCGAACAGACGGGGCACGAGACCGGCCAGCGTGGTCTTGCCCGATCCGGTGGACCCGATGATCGCCGTGGTGGTGCCCGGCTCGACCGTGAACGAGATGTCGTGGAGGACGGCCTCCTGCGCGCCCGGGTAGGCGAAGTCGACGTGGTCGAAGACGACGCGGCCGACCGGGGCGGGCAGGGCCGCGGGCCGGTGCGGCGCCATGACGGACGGCACCGTGTTCAGCACCTCGCCGATCCGGTTCGCGCACACCGCGGCGCGCGGGATCATCACGAACATGAACGTCGCCATCATCACGCCCATGAGGATCTGCATCATGTAGGTCAGGAACGCGAACAGCGTGCCGATCTGGGCGTTCCCGTCCTGCACCTGGAAGGCGCCGAACCAGATCACGGCGGCGCTGGAGACGTTCAGCACGATGGTGACGGCCGGGAACATGATGGCCATCAGGTTGCCGGCGCGCACGGCCGACTCCATCACGTCGGCGCTGCCCTTCTCGAACCGGGCGCGCTCTTCGCGCTCGCGCACGAAGGCCCGGACCACCCGGATGCCGGTCAGCTGCTCGCGCAGCACCTGGTTGATCCGGTCGATGCGGCGCTGCATGGCCCGGAACGCGGGCACCATGCGCACGACGATCAGCGAGACGATCACCAGCAGCACCGGGACCGAGACCGCCATCAGCCAGGACAGTCCGACATCCTGGCGGATCGCGAAGATGACGCCCCCGATCGCCAGGATCGGCGCCGACACCATCAGGGTCGCCGACATCTGCACCAGCATCTGCACCTGCTGCACGTCGTTCGTGTTCCGCGTGATCAGCGAGGGCGCGCCGTACTGGCCGACCTCGCGCTGCGAGAAGGCGACCACGCGGTGGAACTGATCGTCGCGCAGGTCGCGTCCCATCCCCATCGCCAGTCGCGAGCCGAAGTAGACGGCGGCGATCGCGCACAGGATCTGCACGAAGCTGATGGCGAGCATGATGCCGCCGGTGCGCCAGATGAAGCCGATGTCGCCGGTGAGCACGCCGTCGTCGATGATGTCGGCCTGCAGCGTGGGCAGCCACAGCGACGCGAGCGACTGCGCGATCTGGAACACGAGGACGCCGATGATCAGCGGCCAGGCGGGCCGCAGGTAGCGCACGAGGAGTCTGCCCAGCACGATCATTCCCTTCCGCGGGGACGGCCCGCGATGCCGTAGAGGATGAAGCCGACGAGCTCATCGTCGGTGAGTCCGCCGTCGTCGTCGAAGCGCGCGGCGTTGGCCGCCATGCCGGCGAGGCGGACGATCGCGCCCAGCCGATCGGGACTGATGGTCAGCTCGTCGGCCTCGGGCGCGAACACCGCGGCGATCGCCGTGCGGTAGGCGTCGTCGCCCGGTCGGGACAGGAACTGCCCGATCTCATCCCGGTTGACCAGCGAGAGCATCCGCATCATCCGGCTCGTCCAGGTGCGGGTGCCGCTCACCAGGGCGGCCACCTTCTCTTCGATCGGCAATGCCGGATCGACCAGCCCGTCCAGCATCCGCGCCCGCCCCTGGGCGAAGAACGCCTCGACCGCCGCGCGCACGAGGGATTCCTTGTCGCCGAATGCCCGGAAGATCGTGCCCTCGGCGATGCCGAGCTGCTCGGCCAGCTGACGCGTGGTCAGCGCGGCCCCGTGCTCGAGGAACAGCGGCACGGCCTGCTCGGCGATCATCGCGCGACGGCGGTCCGGCGCCATCGGCTCGGCGCGCGTGCGCGTCTCGGTCGGGATGCTCTCGGTCGGCTCGGCGTCGGAGCGCTCGGCATCGGACACGGTGGTGGATGGCACGCAGCTGACACTGAATGAGTGAGGACTCACTCCGCAATGTGCGCGTGTGCGCTCTGGGCGAACGGTCAGTGCCCGCGGAAGACCGGCGGCCGCTTCTGCTGGAACGCGGCGAACCCCTCGCGATAGTCGGCCGTCTGGGCGAGCTGGGCCTGTGCGTGGGCCTCTCGGGCCATGGTCTCCCAGAGGAGCATGCGCTCATCGCGCAGGCGCCCGACGATGGTCTTGCTCGCCAGAAGCGCCGCGGTCGCGCCCGCGGCGGTCGCGCGGACGGCGGTGGATGCCGCCTCCTGCACCCGATCGGCGGGGAACACCCGCGAGAACAGCCCGGATGCCACCGCCTCCTCCCCGGTCATCAGCCGGCCGGTGTAGATGAGGTCGAGCGTCTTGTGCGGGCCGAGCCGGTCGGCGAACAGGGCGTGCCCGCCCGAGTCGAGGAGGGCGCCGAGCGCCGCGAACGGCGAGCCGATCTTGGCGGTGTCGGCGACGTACACGACGTCGGTGGCGATCAGCAGGCCGAGCCCGACCCCCAGGCAGGCGCCCTGCGCGGCGGCGAACGTGGGCGCTGGGAAGGATGCCATCCGCCGCAAGCAGGGTCAGCAGGGTGTCGAGGTACCCGGGTACGTCGTCGGTGGCCGGATCGACGCCGGCGATGTCCCGACCGGCGCAGAAGGCGCGTCCCTCGCCGCGCAGGAGCAGCGCGCGCACCCCCGCCTGCTCGGCGTCGGCGTAGGCGGCGTCCAGCTCGCGCAGCGCGTCCTCGTCCAGGGCGTTGAGCCGGTCCGGGGCGTTCAGCACGATCTCGGCGATGTCGCCGTCCACGGTCAGATCGATCATCGGCTTGCTCCTCACACGTCGTAGTCGACGACGACGGACTCGGTGGTGGGATGGGACTGGCAGGTCAGGATGTACCCGCGCTCGAGCTCTTCCGGCTCGAGCGCGTAGTTCTCCGTCATCCGCACATCCCCCTCGAGCAGTCGCGCGCGGCAGGTGCCGCACACGCCGCCCGCGCACGCGTACGGCACGTCTGCACGCACCCGCAGCGCCGCGTTCAGAACCGTTTCGTGCGCGCTTGCCGGGCTGTCGACATCCGCGGACTGTCCGTCGAGGGTGAATCGGATGTGGCACACCGGCTCGTCGGGCACCACGATCACTGGGCGCCCGACGCTGCCGACGGGTGCCTGGCCGGGCTCGCCGGTGGTGAACAGCTCGTGGCGGATGTGCGTGCGGTCCACGCCCACATCGATGAGCGTGTCGCGGCACAGCTGCACCAGGTCGAACGGCCCGCACAGGAACCATTCGTCCACGGTGGCCGGCCGGATCAGCACGTCGAGCATGGTGCGCAGCTTCGCCTCGTCGATGCGACCGCTCAGCAGCGGCGCGGTGCGCTGCTCGCGGGAGAGCACGTGGTGCAGCGCCAGCCGGGACGGGTAGCGGTCTTTCAGGTCGGCGAGGTCGTCGAGGAACATCACGTCGGAGCGCGACCGGTTCGTGTACACCAGCGTGAACCGCGATGTCACCGAGCGCTCGAGCACCGCGGTGGCCAGCGCCATCAGCGGCGTGATGCCGCTGCCCGCCGCGATGCCGACCAGATGCCGGCCGTCGAGGTCTTCGAGGCGGGTGATGAACGTGCCCTGCGGGCTCATCACATCGAGCTCGTCGCCGGGGTGCAAGCTCGGTCTGCGCCCACGTCGAGAACCTGCCGCCCAGGTCGCGCTTGATCGCGACGCTGAGGGCGCCTGCCTCGGGCGGCCGGCACAGCGAGTACGACCGGCGCAGCTCCTGCCCGTCCAGGTGCAGCCGCAGCGCGACATGCTGGCCGGCGAGGTAGCCGTAGTCGTCGTGCAGCTCGTCGGGCACGGCGAACGTCACCTCGACGGCGTCATCGGTCAGCGGCCGCACCTCGGCGACTTTCAGGGTGTGAAAGCGTCCGCGGTGCCGCGGCTTCGGGCCGCCCACGGCGCTGGCCAGGAACGATCTCGCGACCTTGTGCGCATCGGCCGATTCGGTGGCCGCCATCAGTGCGCCTTGAAGTAGTCGAACGGCTCGCCGCAGGCCCGGCACTCGTACAGCGCCTTGCACGACGTGGAGCTGAACCGCGACGTCTCACGGGTGTTCAGCGACCGGCAGTGCGGGCACCGCACGTGCAGGCCGCCGAGCACGGGCTCGGTGGGACGGATGCCGGTGGGCGGCGCGATGCCGAAATCCTCGAGCTTGCGCCTGCCGTCGGCGCTGAGCCACTCGGTCGTCCACGCCGGGTGCAGCACGGTGTGCACCGCCACATCGGCGAACCCGGCCGCGCGCACGGCGGCAGCCACGTCGCGCGCCATGACGTCCATCATCGGGCAGCCGGAGTACGTCGGAGTGATGTCGACGGTCACGGCGCCATCGTCGACGCGCACGGCGCGCAGCACACCGAGGTCGGCGATGCTGAGCACCGGCAGTTCGGGGTCGCACACCGTGGCCGCGGCGGCCCACGCGCGTTCTGCGTCGGTGCCGGACGCGGGCGTCGCGCCCGCCCCTGCGCCGCGGGCCGGCAGGGCCCAGGGGCCGAGCACGGCCTCGAGCGCCTCTTGCCGGGTCGGCTGCAGCGGCCGCTCCTGAACGAGTGCGGTCACCATGTCGCCCCCGGATGCCGGCGGGCCAGCACCTGCATCTCGGCGAGCAGGTGCCCCATCGCCTCGAAGTGCGCGCCGTGCCGGCCGCCGGCCGATGAGTCGAACCGGGTCGGCACGGTGAGCTCGGCCTCGGCGAACACCGCGCCGATCACGGCGTCGAACGGCTCGCGCAGGGTCGAGGGCCGCACCGCGACGCCGTCCAGCCGGTCGATCAGCGGCTCGTCGCGGAACAGCTCGTCGACGTACGGCCAGACATCGGCCACTGCCACCAGCATCCGCCGCCGTGACTCGTCGGTGCCGCCGGCCAGCCGCAGCGTCCACTGGATGGCGTGGTCGCGATGGTAGTCGACCTCCTTCACGGCCTTGCCTGCGACGGCGGCCAGCACCGGGTCGGCCGAGTCGACGAGGCGCGTGTACAGCTCGAACTGGTACGCGGATGCCGCCAGCTGACGTGCGATCGTGTGCGCGAAGTCGCCGTTGGGCTTGCTCGAACAGCCACGCGCTGCGAAACGCGCCCTCGTCGCGCAGGTACGCCAGGTCGTCTTCGCTGCGCCCGTCGGCCGTGCCCGCGTAGCGCAGCAGGCCGCGCGCGTGCCCGAGCAGGTCGAGCCCGATGTTCGCGAGGGCGACGTCTTCTTCGAGCTCGGGCGCGTGCGCGATCCACGCGCCCAGCCGCTGCGCCAGGATCAGCGCGTCGTCGCCCAGCCACAGCGCGTACTCCGCGACATCCGCGGTCGCCACTCGCCCGGTCTCGCCGGCCAGCTCGGCCGACAGCTCGAGCTCGTCGACCGAGATGTGCACGGCGCGGGTCGCGCCGGAGTGCGAGGTCTGCGACGAGCCGGTCATAGGTGCGACACCCCCTCCGACGCGGTGTAGTACGTCGCGTGCCGAAAGTTCTTGCCGGCGGGGCTCTCGAAGAACGCGCCCTTCGAATCGGGGTCGCTGGTGGTGATCGCGTCGGACGGCACCACCCAGATCGACACGCCCTCGCTGCGCCGGGTGTACAGGTCGCGCGCGTTGCGCACGGCCAGTTCGGCATCGGATGCGTGCAGCGACCCGACGTGCACGTGGCTCAGGCCGCGCCCGGCGCGCACGAACACCTCCCACAGCGGCCAGATCTCGGTGCCGGCCGAACCCGCGGTGGCCATCACGCCACCTCGCGTTCGCGCAGCGCCTGCTTGCGGGCGTACTCGGCGGCAGCCTCGCGCACCCAGGCGCCGTCCTCGTGCGCGGTGCGGCGGTTCTGGATGCGCACGGCGTTCATCGGCCCGCGGCCGGACAGCACTTCGGTGAACTCGTCCCAGTCGATCGCGCTGGTGTGCCACTGCTGGGCGTCGTCGTCCCAGGCCAGCTCGGGGTCGGGCAGCGTGACGCCCAGCACCTCGGCCTGGGGCACCAGCATCCCGACGAACCGCTGCCGCAGCTCGTCGTTGCCGAACCGCTTGATCTTCCAGGCCATCGATCGCGCCGAGTTCGGCGATTCCTCGTCCGGCGGGCCGAACATCATCAGGCTCGGCCAGTACCAGCGGTCCACGGCATCCTGTGCCATCGCCCGCTGCGCGTCGGTGCCCTGCATGAGGGCGAGCAGGATCTCGAAGCCCTGCCGCTGGTGGAACGACTCCTCCTTGCAGACGCGCACCATCGCCCGCCCGTACGGGCCGTACGAGCAGCGGCACAGCGGCACCTGATTGACGATCGCGGCACCGTCCACGAGCCAGCCGATCGCGCCCATGTCGGCCCACGTCGGCGTCGGGTAGTTGAAGATCGACGAGTACTTCGCCGTGCCGTCGATGAGCTGCTCGGTCATCTCCTCGCGGGTGATGCCCAGGGTCTGCGCGGCGGAGTACAGATACAGCCCGTGGCCGGCCTCGTCCTGCACCTTCGCCATCAGGATGGCCTTGCGCTTCAGGCTGGGTGCGCGCGTGATCCAGTTGCCCTCGGGCTGCATGCCGATGATCTCGGAGTGCGCATGCTGGGAGATCTGGCGGATCAGCGTCTTCCGGTACGCCTCCGGCATCCAGTCCCGCGGCTCGATCCGCGCATCCTGCGCGATGAGCTCGTCGAACGCCTGCTGCTCATCGACATCGGGGGAAACGGCCATAGTCATCGTCGACACCTCCGGTAATTACCTACCGCTCGTTCAGTAATTATGACATACTCGACGGCGGGTGCGACGGCGCCCGGCGAAGGAGCCATGATGACGGATGCCGCGGTCCGGCCGATGATGCAGCGAGATCGGGCCGCCGCCGCCCTGGGACTGCGGGTGGAGCACGACGAGCCCGGGCACGCGGTGGTGTCGATGCCCGTGCGCGAGGACATGACCAATGGGTTCGAGATCACCCACGGCGGGCTGGTGTTCGCGCTCGCCGACACGGCGTTCGCGATCGCCTGCAACGAGGACGAGCGGGTGACCGTGGCCGCGGGCGCCGACATCACGTTCCTGAAGTCCACCCGCGCCGGGCAGACGCTGACCGCGACCGCCGTGCGCCGGGTCGTCAGCGGCCGCAACGGACTGTACGACGTGACCGTCCGGGACGAGACCGGGGATGTCGTGGCCGAGTTCCGCGGGCGGTCGCTGACCACGAACCGGACGCTGGAGGAGGATGCGCATGGATGACCTGGACGTCGAGGAGCGGATGAGCCGGGACGAGCTCGAGGACCTCCAGCTGCGGCGGCTGCAGTGGACGGCGCGCCACGCGTACGAGAACGTGCCGCTGTACCGGGAGAAGTTCGACGCCGCCGGCATCCGCCCCGACGACATCCGGGAACTCGGCGACGTCCGCCGCCTTCCGTTCACCACGAAGGACGACCTGCGCCGCACCTATCCGTTCGGCATGTTCGCCGTCCCGATGAGCCAGGTCCGCCGCATCCACGCCTCGTCCGGCACCACCGGCCGGCCCACCGTCGTCGGCTACACCGAGGGCGACCTGCAGCGCTGGGCACAGCTGGTGGCCCGCTCGCTGCGGGCGGCCGGGGTGCGGCCGGGCATGAAGGTCCACAACGCGTACGGCTACGGCCTTTTCACCGGCGGTCTCGGGCTGCACGACGGCGCGGCGATGCTGGGGGCGACGGTGATCCCGGTCTCGGGCGGGCAGACGGCACGCCAGGTGCAGCTGATCCGCGACTTCGAGCCCGAGGTGATCACCTGCACCCCGAGCTATCTGCTGACCATCGCGGATGCGATGCAGGAGGCGGGGATCGACCCGCGGACCAGCTCGCTGAAGATCGCGGTGCTGGGCGCCGAGCCGTGGACCGACGAGCTGCGCGCCGAGATCGAGCGCCGCCTCGACCTGGATGCGGTGGACATCTACGGTCTGAGCGAGGTGATGGGCCCGGGCGTGGCGAACGAGTGCGTGCAGACCAAGGACGGCCCGCACGTGTGGGAGGACCACTTCCTGCCCGAGACGATCGACCCCGAGACGATGCAGCCGGTCGCCGACGGCGCCCTGGGCGAACTGGTGTTCACCTCGCTGACCAAAGAGGCCTTCCCCGTCATCCGGTATCGCACCAAGGACCTCACCCGGCCTTGCCGGGCACGGCACGGCCCGGCATGCGGCGCATCCAGAAGATCACCGGACGCGACGACGACCTCATCATCCTGCGCGGCGTGAACCTGTTCCCCACCCAGATCGAGGAGCTGGTGCTGGGGATCGAGGCGCTCACCCCGCACTTCGTGCTCGAACTGGCCAAGAACGGGCAGCTGGACGCGATGACCGTGCGGGTCGAGCGCGACCCGGCCCTGACGCGGGAGACCTGCCTGGCCGCCGGCGACGTGCTCCGGCAGCGGGTCAAGGCGCTGATCGGCACCACCGTGGAGGTGCGGCTGGAAGAGCCGGGCACGCTGCCGCGCAGCGAGGGCAAGTACAAGCGGGTGTACGACCTGCGCTGACGCCGCTCAGGCGCCCCAGCCGGCCTGCACCCCGCCGACGCGTTCGGCGACGATCCTCTCCTGATACCCCGACGCCTGGAACGCGGCGATCGGATCGGCGGGCAGGCCGCGCGATTCGCGCCACGCTGAGAGGTCGGCGCGCACGTCGGTGTAGAACGCGTCCATCAGGATCGCGTTGGCGGCCAGGACGTCGTTCTCGCGCTGTGCGGCCGAGAGGGCCTCCCGGTCCACCAGCAGCGCGCGGGCCGTCATCTCCTGCACGTTGAGCACGGACCGCAGCTGGCCGACGATCTTCTCCTCGATGTTGTGGCACTGGTCGAGCATGAAGGCCACCGGCGAGTCGACGTCGTAGCCGCCGCCGCGCACGACCTCGAACAGGATGCGGAACAGCTGGAACGGGTCGGCCGCCCCCACGATCAGATCGTCGTCGGCGTAGAAGCGGGAGTTGAAGTCGAACGACCCGAGCTTGCCCAGTCGCAGCGCTGCGCCACGATGAACTCGATGTTCGTCCCGGGCGCGTGGTGCCCGGTGTCCAGGCAGGTGAACGCCTTCGGGCCGAGGGCGCTGACGTGGGCGTACGAGGTGCCCCAGTCCGGGACATCCGTGTGGTAGAACGCCGGCTCGAAGAACTTGTACTCGAGCACGAGCCGCTGCTGTTCGCCGAGCGCGTCGTAGATCTCGCGCAGCGAGTCGGCCAGCCAGTCCTGCCGCGCGCGGATGTCGCCCTGGCCGGGGTAGTTGGTGCCGTCGGCGAGCCAGATCTTCAGGTCGCGCGATCCGGTCTGATGCATGATGTCGATGCACTCGAGGTGATGGTCGATGGCCTTGCGGCGCACGACGGGGTCGACGGAGGCCAGCGACCCGAACTTGTACGCCTCGTCCTGGAACGTGTTGGAGTTCACCGTGCCCAGCTCGACGCCGAGGTCGTTCGCGTACGCGCGCAGGGCGGCGTAGTCGTCGACCTTGTCCCACGGGATGTGGATGGCCACCGTCGGGGCCAGCGCGGTGTGGGCGTGCACCTGCGCGGCGTCGGCGATCTTCTCCTGCGGCGTGCGGGGCGTGCCGGGGGTGCCGAACACGCGGAATCGCGTGCCCGAGTTGCCGAACGCCCAGCTGGGCAGCTCGATGGCCTGCCGCTCGAGCTCGGATGCGATGTCGCTGAACTGGACCATGGGATTCCTCCTGCGTGGTGGTCGATGGTCTCGACCGATTGATTCGAATCAGGTGTGGGGGCGGGATGCCGACGGGATGTGCGCGCACAGGATCCGATAGTGCTCGTCCAGCCGGGCGGCAAGTGCGGGGTCGGGCTCGATGACCGTGCGCACTCCGGAGAATCGCCTCGCCACGGCATCCAGCCCCTCGGCCCCCGGCCGGGAGGCGTCCAGGGCGGCCGCGGCGATGGCGGCCGCGCCGCGCGCGCTGCCGGCGCCCGACACCGCGACCACCTCGCGGCCCAGTGCCGAGGCGCGGATCCGGTTCCACACTGGGCTCGCTGATGCGCCGCCGGCGACGTGATGACGCCGCATCCGCACGCCGAGCCCACTCAGCCGGTCCAGTCCGAGCCGCTCGACGAGGGCGACGCCCTCGTACACCGCGCGGAAGCGCTCGACCGCGGTCGTGGCGTCGCGGGCACGCCCGGCATGATCGACGCAGAAGCCGGGGAACGCCGGGTCGGCGACCGGGAACCGCTCCCCCGGCCGGGCCAGCGGGTAGGCGATGATCCCGGACGCGCCGTGCGCCTCGATCGCGGCCGCGGCGTCGGCGGGGTCGAGCCCGGCGGTGAGCCCGTGGCGGAGCACGCCGGCGCCCGTGTTGGATGCTCCCCCAGGCCAGAATGTGCCGTCCGGCGCACCGTGCGAGTACACGCCGGATGCCGACTCGACCACGTCGTGCGGTGAGACCGCCTTGAGCACCAGGGTGGTGCCCAGCACGCCGACCGTGTCGCCCTCGGCGACCGCGCCGGTGGCGATCTGGCCGGTGGACCCGTCGGTCATGCCGGCGACGATGACGACCCCGCCCGGGCTCGCCGAGGCGGTCGGGGGCGGCGACCTCGCCGATCACCGTGCCGGGCCGGACCAGCTCGGGCATCCGCTCGCGCGGCAGGCCGAGCAGCTCGAGGGCGGCCTCGTCCCAGCGCGCCGTGACCGGGTCGACGCCGCTCTTGAGCGCGTGCGACGTGTCCGAGGAGCAGCCGTCCGGCCAGGGCGGCGGCGACGATGTCGGGCGTGAACAGGTACCGCTCGGCCGGGGCGACGACGTGCATCCAGGCCGCACGGGCGAGCGCCCCCATCGGCCGTCGGGTCCATCCCACCGCGGCGAGCCGCCGCAGCCCGTCCGCGCCGCGCGGGTCGTCGTAGAGCACGGCGTCGCCGACCGGGCGGCCGGCGGCGTCCGCGGGCACGACGGTGCCCGAGGTGCCGGTGATCGAGAGCGCGCGCACCTGGGAGGCCCGCGCGCCCAGGTCGGCCGCGACCGCGGCGATCAGCGCGCGGGCCAGCGTGGTATGCTCCGCGGGCTGCACGCGCTCGCCGCCGGGACCCGCCTCGCGCACCGGCAGGGCGGCGCGACGTTCAGCGACGGCCTGGCCCGACTCCACGTCGACGGCCTGCACCCGGACCTCGGCGGTGGCCAGGTCGATGCCGAGCACGATGCTCATCTGATCCCCCGCCTCATCCGCGCGCCGCCATCAGCTCGAACAGCCGGGGTGCGAGGCCGTCCAGGCCGCGCACGGCCAGGTCGGGCTCGGCGAGCTGCTGCGGGTGGGATCGTCGGGCGCCTCGCCGCGCAGCACCCACACGGTGGCCAGACCCAGTGCCTGAGCCGGTCGCACGTCGGTGTCCAGCCGATTGCCGATGTGCACCGCCTCGCCGGGTTCGGCGCCGGCCTGTGCGAGCGCCCACCGGAACAGCTCGGGCGACGGCTTCTCGTGGCCGACGATCGCCGAGACCGCCCAGACATCCACGAGCGGCGCGACCCCGTCCCGCTCCAGCGCCCGGACCACGCCCTCCTCCTGGTTCGCGAGGACGCCCACCGTCGCGCGTCCGCGCAGCGCCCGCAGGAACGGGATCACGTCGGGGTACAGCGTCCCCTTCGGGTGCGCCCAGTGCTCCCGCGTGCGGGCGTGCAGCTCGTCGCGGCGCGCGGTCGAGCCGAGGAACCGCTCGGCGAGCGCGGCCCGCAGCGACATCCCCTGCGCGGCCCGGCTGCGGTCGTAGAGCATGCGGAACGCGGTGCGGTCCGTCGGCGGCATCCCGTCGGCGGCGCGCAGCTCGTCGAGGGCGACCAGCACCGCGGCGACGAAGTTCTCGTCGTCGTAGATCGGCCCGCCGACGTCGCAGAAGACCGCCTTCAGCTGCGCCATCAGCCCATCCCCGCCAGGTTCCTGCGGCGCTCGACCATGTCGGTGCGCTCGAAGTAGTGGGCGACGGTGTCTTCTCCCAGCCCCTGCACGCCCCCGATCGAGAGCGCATCCAGTCGCACCCGCGCCCCCTTCACCGTCATCAGGGTGATGGCCTCCGCCGCCGCGGCGGTGCCGGCAACGGCGACCATCCCGTGGTTGCCGAGCAGGATCGCCGACGGCAGCTCGCCGTGCTCATCGGCGTATCCACGCAGCCGCTGGAGGAAGAGCCGGCCGAGGTCTATGCCGGGCGCCGCATAGGGGACGAACAGCGGCACGCCGATCACCACTGCCTCGTCCGAGTAGACCCATTCGTCGAACGCGCCGGCGGCGTGCACGCTGGCCAGCAGCCCGACCACGTGGGTGGGATGCGTGTGCGCGACGAAGGCGGTCGGCGCGACCGACTGCACCGCCGCGTGCACGAGCGTCTCGATGGATCCGCGCCGGCGCACGCCGTCGTGCTCGCCGGCATCGAGAAGGGCCGTGAGGTCCTCCTGGGTCCGGGCGGGGTCCTCCATCATCGCGACCAGCGGCTCGACCTCGGTGACCACGAAGTCGTCGGCCGTCGCTTCGGCCATGTACGACCCGGACGTCTTCACGACGATCCGGCCGTCGGCCAGCCGCTGGGAGGTGTTGCCCTCGGCGAGGATCACGAGATCCTTCGCCGGGTCGCCCAGCCGCGTCGTGAGGGTGACGAGTTCGTCGCTGACGAGTGCGGGCTGCCAGGTGGTGGCCATCTGTTCGTTCCTTCGGTGGGTCGGGGTCCGCGTCGGCGTGCGGCGTCCGCGGGGCGTTCAGCGCCGGGTCGGTGGTGCCGTGGATGCGCGCACGACGAGTTCGGGGGCAGCAGGAGGTTCCGGTGCGCGTGTGCGTCGGACCGGTCGATCTCGTCCAGCAGCATGCGCACGGCGTGCTTGCCGAGGTCGGCGCGCGGCTGGCGCACCGTGGTCAGCGGCACCGAGACGGCCGCCGCCCAGGCGAGGTCGTCGAACCCGACGACCGAGACGTCGTCGGGGACGCGGATGTCGTGGCGGGCGAACTCGAGCAGGATGCCCACCGCGATCAGGTCGTTGGCGCACATGACGGCGGTGGGCAGCGCGCTTGCGCGGGCGGGCGGCGAGCACGGCGCCGACCCGGCGTCCGTCCTCGATCGCCCAGGCATCGGTCGCCAGCCGTTCCGGGATCGCGCCGGCGACCCCGACGGCGGCCGCGAACCCCTGGAAGCGCAGATCGGTCTGCCTCGTGGCATCGAAGCTGCCGGCGAAGGCGAGGGTGCGATGGCCGAGCGAGACGAGATGCTCTCCGGCCACGCGGCCGCCGGCGACGTCGTCGGTCTTCACCCAGCAGCGGGCGGAGGACGGCGAGACCCGGTCGACGTATACCAGCGGGATGCCGCGCCCGTCGAGCCGCCCGAGCTTCTCGTCCTCCTCGTGCACGGGGGTGATCATGATGCCGTGCACCCGCTCGCTGCACGAGAAGATCGAGATTGTGCTGTTCGCGCGCGGCGTCCTCGCCGTTGTGGATCATCACCACGCCCACCCCGAGCGCCTTCGCCTCGGACTCGGCGCCCAGGGCGATGTCGACGAAGAACGGGTTGGCGAGGTCGGCCAGCGCGAGCCCGAGGGTGCGCTGACGGCCGGTGCGGAACCGGCGCGCCCGCGGAGTGGGCGTGAATCCGACATCCGCGATGACCTGGAGGACGCGTTCGCGCGTCTCGGCCGCGACGTAGCCGGGCCGGTTGAGCACGTTGCTCACGGTCCCCGCAGAGACTCCGGCGCGTGCTGCGACGTCGCGGATGGTCACCATGGCCTGCACCCTCCTCGGGACAAGTGAAGCACCGAGACGGCAGGGGCCCGCCACGCAGCGCGTCGCGGGCCCCGGCTGTCTGCGGATCAGAAGGAGAAGTCTCCGACGTTGTCCTTGTTGAACACGAACATCGGGCCGAGGACGATCTCGCCGTCCTTGCCGACCGTGTACTCACCGAGCTTGCCGGCCTTGAACTTGTCGCCTTCGGCACCGGTGATGTCGCCCTTCACGAGCGCGTCGGCGGCATAGGCGGCGAGGTAGCCGAGATCCTCGGGGTTCCACAGTCCGAACTGCTCGACGATGCCGCTGGTGACGTACTCCGCCATCTCGCTGGGCAGACCCAGGCCGGTCACCCACACCTTGCCCTGGAACTCCTTGGTGTCGGCGAGGTAGTGCGCGGCCTCCTTCACCGCGACCGTGTCCGGCGCGATGATCGCCTTCAGGTCGGGGATCGACTGCATCAGGCCCTGGGCCTCCTGGTAGGACTTCTGGTCCTGGTCATCGCCGTACGCCACCTTGGCGACGGTGATGTTCGGGTGGTCCTTCTTCAGCAGCGCCTTGATCGCATCGACCCACGCGTTCAGGTTGGCGGCGTTGGCCCCGCCGGAGAGGATGGCGATGGTGCCGCCCGCCTCACCGAGGTGATCGGCGGTCAGCTTGACCAGGCCCTCGGCGATGCCATCGACGGTCGCCTGGTTGACGAACACGTCGCGGCAGTCGGTGTCGGTGTCGTACGCGACGATCTTCACGCCCTGGCTCTGCGCCTGGGACAGGTCGTTGCAGACGGCGGCCGGGTCGTTCGCCGCGATGGCGATGGCCTTCTGCCCGGTCTGGATGGCGGTCTGGATGAACGGCACCTGGTCGGCCGAACCGGTCGCCGTCGGGCCCTCCTCCTTGAAGCCGAGGCCGAGCTCCTTGGCGCCGGCGGCGGCCCCCTTGTCGGAGGCCTCGAAGTACTTGTTGCCCAGGCTCTTCGGGATGAAGGTGACGCTGGCGTCACCGCCCTTCGAGCCGTCGTCGGAGCCGGAGCCGGCGGCGCAGCCGGCCAGCAGCATGCCGGATGCCTGCGACCGCGGCGACCGCGAAGGCGATCTTGCGGGAGAACCCGCGGGATGTGAACCTCATTGTTTTTCCTTCCCTTGCGGAACGTGATTCAGGGTGTACTCGTGATGGATGGGTCATGCGCCCGCCGCAGGGTCCGCGGAGGCCTTCGACCGTCGACGGCGCGAGATGAAGCCCGCGATGCTCGCCACGACGACGGAGAAGATGAGGGCGACACCGGTGACGATGCTGATGGTGTCGGAGCCGATTCCGGCCAGCTGCAGGGTCTTGTTCAGCGCCGCGATGAGGACGCCGCCGGCCAGCGCGCCGAACAGGGTGCCCTTGCCGCCCCAGATCGAGACGCCGCCGAGCACGATGGCGGTGACCACCTGCAGTTCGAAGCCGAGGCCGTTCGTGCCGATCGCGTTGCTGTACTGCAGCGTGAAGTAGACGCCGGTCGCGCCGGCGACGGTGCCGCTGAGCACGAACAGGATGAAGCGGGTGCGGTTGACCGGAACGCCCGAGAACGCCGCGTTCTCGGGGCTCTGGCCGATCGCGAAGACGCCGCGGCCGAACGGGGTGAAGTGCAGCAGCGCCCCGAACACGATGGCGAGCACGATGATCGCGATCGTGACCGCCGGGAACGGCAGGCCGAACAGCGGCGCGGTGAGGAAGCGCGGGACCTCGGCGGGGAAGTCGGTGATCGATGTGGTGCCCAGCAGCCCGACGGCCAAGCCCCGGAACAGGGCCAGCGTGCCGATGGTCACCGCGAGGCTGGGCAGGCCGACGACGGTGACCAGCAGGCCGTTGACCGCCCCGACGACGGCGCCGGCGACCACGCCGATCACGGCGGCCAGGGCGAGCGGGACCCCCGCCGCGAAGGTGAGCCCGAACAGCGCGCTGGAGAATCCCAGCACCGAGCCCACCGACAGGTCGATGTCGCCGGTGACGATGACCAGCGTCGACGGCAGAGCATCAGCAGGATCGGCGCGGTGTTCAGGATCATCGTCTGGTACGTGTACGACTGCGCGAAGAACGGGACGGTGAGCGTGCCGATCAGCAGCACGAGCACGATCGCCAGCACGATCACCGATTCCGGCCGCAGCAGGGCGCGGCGCCAGAGCGGCCGGCCATGGCGGACGTAGCGGGAGCCGTCGGGGACGGCTGTCAGCGTGGCTGCGGTCATTTCTGGCTCCCGCCTCTCCGAGCCCGCCTCATGCGGTTGATGAACAGAATGCGATCGAGCATGATCGCGCCGACGATGAACAGACCGACCAGCGCCTGCTGCCACAGGCTCGGGACTCCGAGCACGGGCAGCGCATTGGAGATCGTGGCCAGGAAGAATGCTCCCAGGGCGACCCCCCAGATGGTGCCGGAGCCGCCGACGATGGCCACCCCGCCGACCACGGCCGCCGCGACCGCCTGCAGCTCGTACCCGGTTCCGACCTGTGCGTCGCCGGTCGCGAAGATCGCGAGGTAGACCAGACCGGCCAGGCCCGCCAGCGCACCGCTGGCCATGAACGCACCCAGGGTGAGGCGCCGCTCGCTGAGCCCGAACAGGGTCGCCGCCTCGGGGTTGGATCCCAGCGCGTACAGATCGCGGCCGGAGCGGCGACTGGTCATGAACCAGCCGACCACCAGCACCACGACCAGCACGACCAGCAGCGCACCGGGATCGAGAAGAGCGACATGGTTCCCAGCCGACGGAACTCCGGCGGCAGCCAGCTGGAGCGGATGAAGTGCGGTCCGATCCACAGGATCGCGATGCCGCGGTAGGCGTACAGCGTGCCCAGCGTGATCACCAGCGCCGGCACCTTCAGGAACGCCACCAGCACGCCGTTGATCAGGCCGAGGAAGGCGCCCAGCGCCACGCCGATCAGCACCACGAGGGCGATGGGGATGCCGGGCACGTTCGCGAACAGCCAGCCGGACAGGTAGGTGGAAAGGCACAGCACCGACCCGACCGACAGGTCGATGTTCCGCGTGATGATCACGATTCCCTGGCCGATGGCGATCAGGATCAGGATGGTGGGCTGACGCAGCGCTCCCGCCAGCCGCCGGCGGAGAAGACGAAGCTGGGCTGGATGCTGACGGTCACGGCGATCAGGACGAGGATGAGGACGACAAGTCCTGCCTCGCGCGCCCGCAGCACCTTCGGGAACCAGGATCGTCGCGCCTCGACCGGCGGAACGGTGTGGGTGACGCTCATGCGGCTTCCTCCGTCGCGTGAGTGGCGGCGTACATGACGTTCTCCGGCGTGGCCTTCTCGCGCGGCAGCTCGGCGGTGATCCGGCCCTCGCGCACGACGAGCACGCGGTCGGCCATTCCCAGCACCTCGGGCAGCTCGGACGAGATCATCAGGACGGCCACGCCGGTGCCGGCGAGCTCGGAGAGCAGTCGATGCACCTCGGCCTTCGTGCCCACGTCGATCCCGCGGGTCGGCTCGTCCACGATGAGGATCTTCGGCTGCGTGGCCAGCCACTTGCCGAGCACCACCTTCTGCTGGTTGCCGCCGGAGAGCATGGATGCCTCGGTGTCCAGCGCGTGCGTCTTCACCTGCAGCCGCGACGCCCATATGCGGGCGCTGGGTTCTTCCAGCGAAGACGTGATGAAGCCCAGCTTGGCCAGGCTCTCCCGGATGGCGAGCGTGATGTTGGACTGCACCCCGGCCGACATCGCCAGACCCTGCTTGCGGCGGTCCTCGGGGACGAAGCCCATGCCCAGCCGCATCGCGGCCATCGGGTTCTTCGCCGGAACGGTGCGCCCGCCGATCGTGACGGTTCCCGACTCGTAGCGATCGATGCCGAAGACGGCGCGGGCGATCTCGCTGCGGCCGGCGCCGACCAGGCCGGCGAAGCAGACGATCTCGCCGGAGCGGACGGTGAAGCTGACGTCTTCGAAGATGCCGGGGCTGGAGAGGTTCTCCACCTCGAGCACGGCGGCGCCGACGGTGGTCTCCTCCTTCGGGAACAGGTTCTCCACGCTGCGGCCGACCATCTGCCGGATGATCGCGTCCTCGGTGACGTCCTCGACCGGGTTCGTGGCGATGTAGCTGCCGTCGCGCATCACGGTGATGGTGTCGCACAGCGCGAACACCTCGTCGAAGCGGTGGGAGATGAAGATGAGGCCGCGGCCCTCGTCGCGCAGCTGGCGGGCGATGCCCATCAGCCGGTCGACCTCGATGCCGGACAGGGCCGCGGTGGGCTCGTCCATGATGATGACCTTCGCGCCGATCGAGATGGACTTGGCGATCTCGACGACCTGCTGGTCGGCGATGGACAGTCCGCGCGCCTCGCGATCGGGGTCGATCGGCACGCCGAGTCGACGGGTGAGCTCGGAGGTCTCACGGCGCATCTTCGCGCGGTCGATGCCGCCGAACCGGGTGTAGGGCTGACGGCCGACGAAGATGTTCTCGGCGACGCTGAGGTCGGGGAACAGCGTGGGCTCCTGGTAGATCACCGCGATCCCCGCCTCCTTCGCCTCCCTCGTGCTGCGGAAGTCCACGCTCTCCCCTTCGAGCAGGAACTCCCCGTCGTCCCGGCGGTACAGGCCGCCGATGATCTTGACCAGGGTCGATTTGCCGGCCCCGTTCTCGCCGACGAGGGCGTGGATGGAGCCCGGTGCCAGCGTCAGGTCGGCGCTGATCAGGGCCCGGACGGCGCCGAACGACTTGCGCACTCCGGTGAGCTTGCATCAAAGGCGTCTCGGTCATGCGGTCACCTCGATCTCGATGGAATAGGAGCGGCTCTCGCCCGGCTTGGAGCTCGGGCAGGCGGCCGTGGGCGCGGGCGGCGGCCCGCCCCTGGATCTCTGCCGTGTTGGCCGGCTCCAGCCCGAGCACGAAGTGCTTGGTGGCGGTGAGCTTCCACTGGAAGACGGCCGGAAGCGTGGCCGAGCTCGCGAGCGAGAGCGTGAGCCCGCGGGCCGGATTGACCACGCGGGCGAGGTGCGGCCCGTCGCCCGTCTCGTGGATGTACAGCTGCTCGCGGAATCCGGCGGTGGGCGCGCCGATGCGGGTGCGCTCGTCGAAGCCGGCTTCGGCATCCGCATCCCGCGCGTGCACGGATCGTGCGGGGATCTCGACCGTGGTGCCGGCGTCGATCAGCGGCCAGCCGAGGTTCACGTGGTACAGGATCATGTGCGGGCTGGGATCCTCGCCGTCGTTGGTCACGGTGTCGTCGATGCGCAGCGCGGAGGAGCCGACCACCGAGGTGATCCGGCGCTCCAGCAGCAGGTTCTCCTGGAACACGGCCGTCTGCCGCGCCTGGCCGGCGACCGTCACCAGCTCGGGTGTCGCCGAGATCTCGCCGATCCGCGCGGGGATGCTGCCGATCCGGCCGTGCATCCCCACCACACCGGCCTCGTCGTCGGCCGGCGGGCCGAAGCTGTCGAGTCCGCAGGTGGTGACCAGACCGCCGCCGAAGGTGCGCAGCCAGCCGCGGCCCTCCGGCTCGTAGGCGTCGGGCCGGGTGATCCCGGTCGAGGAGAGCCAGGCCAGCGGCATCCCGCGGAACGTCGCCGCGCCGATGTCCAGACCGCGATCCGGGTGCACGTCGAACTCGAGTCCGCCGCCGTTGACCACGCGCAGCCGCCGCGCCCCACGGGCCGGCCCGTCGTCTTCGACGAAGCGGTCGACCCGGGCGACCTGGTCCAGAGAGCCGATGCGGGCAGCGCCTCGGCGGCCGGCGTTGCGAAGATGTCAGCCAACGGGACCGAGCTCCTGGTTGTCCGGCCCGAAGTGCTTGAGCATGACCAGGTCGTCCGTGCTCTGCGGTTCGTGATCGTGACCCCGGCTCGGGCGGCGCGCTCCGAGACGAAGAACTCGTCCTGGCTGAGCTGCCCGAAGCGGATCAGCGTGGCGGCCTGGGCGTCATGCGCGCCGAACGCGCCGGCGCCCTGCACGACGATGGCGCCGTAGGCGTCCTGATCGGCGATCGTGACGGTCTGACCGGGACGCACCGTCAGCTCGGTGGCGCTGAAGGCGGACGAGCGGTAGACGATCCAGTTCTCCGCATAGGCCGCGCCGCCGTCGGCGGCGGAGGCGGCGGTCGGGCGAGGGCGCATGAAGCGGTTCTCCACGAATGCGGGATCGACGTTGCGCTCCCAGTCCAGCAGATCGAGGATGAAGTCGTAGTCGCCGTGGTGCTCGTGCGGGACGTCCTTCCAGAGCAGCTCCTCCGGCACCTCGCGATTGTTGCTCCACGACTCGCACATGCAGAACACGTCGCTGGCGGACTGCGGCTCGTAGGTGCAGATGCTGGCGGGGGCGTGCAGCACGCCGGAGGGGATGTCCCACCCCGTGCCGAGCTGGGTGCGGTAGCCGAGCGCGTAGTCGGTGATGCGGTTGTCGCCGCCGGAGGCGAACCGGGCCAGACGCTCCTTCAGCTGGTCGCGGGTGGTCCCGGGCTGCAGGCCGAGGAACGAGATCGCCTGGTCGCCGGTGTAGTTGTTCATGTGCGGCGAGTAGTAGTACGCCTCGGGCTTGCCGACCTTGTCCACCAGCGCGGCCTTCTCGTCGCTGTGGTGCACGTGGAACGGCAGCGGCTCGCAGGTTGTCGTAGAACTTCGAGTACATGGTCCACCCGCCGAAGCGGTCCTGCAGCCGCGAACCGATCAGCTCGGCCCGGTGGTGCGCGACGAACTCGTCGAACGGCAGCAGCCCGCCGTCCGGGTCGACGACCAGGCTCAGCCCCTCCCACGGTCCGGTGAGCGGGCCGTTGTCGGCACGCACCGTCGACGCCAGCCAGCGCTCGTCGATGCCGCCGCGGGTCTGCGCGAACGGGAAGTAGTCGTCCGGGTGCAGGCGGATGCGACGGCCGGGGTGCAGAACGCCCGCGGCACCCAGGCCGGCGCCAGCCGGACGATGCCGTCGCCGGCGTCCAGAGCACGGTCGAAGCCGCTCGCGGTGGAGCGGACGTTGTCGTATGCCTCGGCCATCGTGTGACGCCCTTCTGCGGTCGGTGCGTCGACGAGCCCCGCGGCGACGCTGCTGTTCAGGAGTGGTTCAATGAACCACGACGGGAATCTAACACCCACCCGACCGTGTGTCAATGATTTGGCAAGACACACGTTCGATCCCTGTTTTTTCAAGCCTTCTCAATGATTGATGTGCGGTGTGCCTTGGAGATAACATAAATGTCACAGCGGAAGGGACATCGATGGCGATCACCAGCAGCACGGAGTCCGAGGAACGGCGCGCCCAGCTTCTCGCGATGCTCGAGCGCGACAACATCATCCGGCTGGCCGAGGCCGCCACCTCGCTGGGGGTCTCGGCGATGACCATCCGGCGCGATCTGGCCGATCTCGAGTCCGAGGGTCTGCTGCGCCGAGTGCGAGGCGGTGCGATCTCGGTGATCGGGCCCCGCCCGTATCGCGAGCGGCAGTCGGTGAACTCCCGCGCGAAGGATGTCATCGCCGAGAAGGCTCTCGCCCTCGTGCCGCGGTTCGGCTCGGTCGCCTTCGATGCATCGACGACGGTGGGCACCCTGGCCGCGCGGATCGGCCCGCGCTCCGGCCTGGTCGCGAGCACGAACTGCTATCCCACCTACGCCGCGTTGAAGGGCACTCCCGGCGTCACGCCCATCCTGATCGGGGGCGAGACCGAGGAATCGACCGACACCTTCGTCGGACCGCTGGCGGTGCAGGCCGCGGAGTCGCTGCGCTACATCCGGTTCTTCTCCTCGGCCAGCGCAGTCGACGCCGGCTTCGGGACCACCGAGGTCTCGCTCGCCGAAGCGCAGATGAAGCGCGCGTTCGCCCGGGTCTCGAAGGATGTCGTGCTCTGCCTGGACTCGTCCAAGCTGATGCAGTCCGCGACGGCATCCGGGCTCGAGCTCAGCCGGGTCTCGGTGCTGATCACCGAACTCGCCCCCGGCGACCCGCGCCTGGACGAGTTCCGGGATCACGTCGAGGTGCGCTGATCGGCACGCTTGTCGACGACGTCATTTCTTGTTACATTGCACACCAGAACGAACTTTTCCTAACAATGTCGGCAGCGGAGCCGGCCCTCCATCAGATTGAAGCCATGCGCACCACGTCAGCAGAACTCATCGAGCGATCCCACCGTCTGGGCAGCGATCCGAAGAACACCAACTACGCCGGCGGCAACACCTCGGCCAAGGGCACCGAGATCGATCCGGTCACCGGCGAACCGGTCGAGCTGCTCTGGGTGAAGGGATCCGGTGGCGACCTGGGCACGCTGAAGGAGAGCGGGCTCGCCGTGCTGCGTCTGGACCGGTTCCGCGCGCTCCAGGCAGTGTACCCGGGCGTGGATCGCGAGGACGAGATGGTCGCCGCGTTCGACTACTGCGTGCACGGCAAGGGCACGGTGGCCCCCTCGATCGACACCTCGATGCACGGCCTGGTCGACGCCCCCCACGTCGACCATCTGCATCCGGACTCGGGCATCGCGATCGCCACCGCCGCCGACGGCGAACAGCTGACGGCCGCGATCTTCGGCGACAAGGTGGTGTGGGTCCCGTGGCGCCGCCCCGGATTCCAGCTCGGCCTGGACATCGCGGCCATCCGGCGCGCGCACCCCGACGCCGTCGGGTGCATCCTGGGCGGTCATGGCATCACCGCGTGGGGGCAGACCAGCCAGGAGTGCGAACGCAATTCGCTGTGGATCATCGACACGGCGGCGGCCTACATCGCCGCGCACGGCGTCGCCGAGCCGTTCGGCGCGGTCGTGGCGGGATGGGAACCGCTGCCCGACGCCGAACGCCGTGCCAAGGCGGCCGCGCTGGCCCCCGTCATCCGCCGGATCGCGTCGCAGGACAGCGTGATGGTCGGCCACTTCGACGACTCCGCGCCGGTGCTCGACTTCCTCTCCCGCGAGAAGCCTGCCGCTGGCCGACCTCGGCACCAGCTGCCCGGATCACTTCCTGCGCACGAAGATCAAGCCGATGGTCCTCGACCTGCCCGCCGATGCGTCGGTCGAGGAGTCGATCGCACGCCTCACCGAGCGCCACGAGGCGTACCGCGCCGACTACCGGGCGTACTACGACGCGCACGCGACCGCCGACAGCCCGGCCATCCGCGGCGCAGACCCGCTCATCGTCCTCGTCCCCGGCGTGGGCATGTTCAGCTACGGCGCCGACAAGCAGACCGCCCGCGTCGCCGGCGAGTTCTATCGCAACGCGATCAACGTGATGCACGGCGCCGAGGCGGTGTCCCGCTACACCCCCATCTCGGATGCCGAGAAGTTCCGCATCGAGTACTGGGCGCTCGAAGAGGCCAAGCTGGAGCGCAGACCGGCGCCCCAATCGCACCAGGGGCGCATCGCGCTGGTCACCGGCGCCGCATCCGGGATCGGCAAGGCCATCGCCACCCGGCTCGCCGCCGAAGGCGCCTGCGTGGTGATCGCCGACCTCGATCCGGGCAAGGCCGAGGCCGCGGCCGCCGAGATCGGCGGCCCGGACGTGGCCGTCGGCGTGGCGGTGAACGTGGCGGATGCCGCAGCCGTCCAGGCCGCGGTGGACGCGGCCGTGCTCGCCTTCGGCGGCGTCGACCTCGTCGTGAACAACGCCGGCCTGTCCATCGCCGCCTCGCTGATCGACACCACCGAGGCGGACTGGGATCTGCTCCACGATGTGATGTCGAAGGGCTCGTTCCTGGTGTCCCAGGCCGCGGCCAAGGTGCTCATCGCACAGGGACTGGGCGGCGACATCGTCTACATCTCATCGAAGAACTCGGTCTTCGCCGGTCCGAAGAACATCGCCTATTCGGCCGCCAAGGCCGACCAGGCGCATCAGGTGCGCCTGCTGGCCGCCGAGCTCGGCGAGTTCGGCGTGAAGGTCAACGGCATAAATCCCGACGGCGTCGTACGCGGCTCGGGCATCTTCTCCTCGGGCTGGGGCGCCGACCGCGCAAAGACCTACGGGGTGAAGGAGGAGGACCTCGGCCAGTTCTACGCCGACCGCACCCTGCTCAAGCGCGAGGTCGTGCCCGAGAGCGTCGCCGATGCCGTCTTCGTGCTGACCGGCCCCGAGCTCAGCCGCACCACCGGCGTGCACATCCCCGTCGACTCCGGCGTCGCCGCCGCGTTCCTCCGGTAGCGGCCATGCGCAGCGGATCGGTCGCCGCGATCGACCTCGGGGCCACGAGCGGACGTGTCGTGGTCGGCCGGGTCGCCGACGCAGCGGTGCGCCTGCAGATCGTGCAGCGCTTCGAGAACAATCCGGTGCGCCACTGGGAGGGCACGACCGAGGCGCTGCACTGGAACCTGCTGGAGCAGTACCGGTCGATCCGGATCGGCCTGCGCGCCGCGCTGCGGCAGGAGGGCGAGCTGCACAGCATCGCCGTGGACTCGTGGGGCGTCGACTACGGGCTCCTGCGCGACGGGGCGCTTCTGGGCAACCCGTACCATTACCGCGACGAGCGCACCGCACGCGGCATGCGCGCGACCCACGAGCTGATCTCCCCCGAGGCGCTGTACGCGGTCAGCGGGCTGCAGGTGATTCCGATCAACTCGCTCTACCAGCTCGCCGACGACCGGCTCGCCGGACGCCTGGCCGCCGGAGACTGCGCCCTGCTGATCCCCGACCTGATCACCTACTGGCTGACCGGGCGGCTCGTGGCCGAGCGCACGAACGCATCGACCACCGGCCTGCTCGACGTGCGCACGCGCGAGTGGGCGACCGACCTGCTGGAGCGCCTGTCGCTTCCCCGCGACCTCTTCCCCGAACTCGTCGAGGCCGGCACGCCGGTCGGTGCGCTCTTGCCGGGCCTGGCCGAAGAGATCGGTGCACAGATCCCGGTGCACACCGTCGGCTCGCACGATACCGCGTCGGCCGTCGTCGGCCTCCCGGCCGTCGGGGACGACTTCGCCTATGTCTCCTGCGGCACCTGGGCGCTGGTCGGGGTCGAGACCGAGCATCCCGTGCTGACCGACGCCGGGCGGCGCGAGAACTTCACGAACGAGGGCGGCGTGGACGGGCGCACCCGCTACCTGAAGAACATCATGGGGCTGTGGCTGCAGTCCGAGAGCATCCGCACCTGGGAGCATGCCGGGCGGCAGATCGACCTGACGGCGCTGCTGGCAGAAGCGGCGGCGCTGCCCGGCGGCGCGCACTTCGATGCGAACGACCCCCGGCTGCTGGCCCCCGGCGACATGCCGGCGCGGATCGCACAGTGCTGTGCGGAGGCCGGTCAGCCCGTGCCGCAGACGCCGGCGCAGTTCGTGCGCGCGATCAACGAGTCCCTCGCGGACGCGTTCGCCGCCGCGGTGCACGCGGCCGCCGCGCTGTCCGGCAAGGAGGTGCGGGTGGTCCACATCGCCGGCGGCGGATCGCAGAACGCGCTGCTGTGCCAGCTCGCAGCCGACCGGCTCGGCCTGCCGGTGATCGCGGGGCCGGTGGAGGCCACCGCGATGGGCAACGTGCTGGTGCAGGCGCGGGCGACCGGGCTGCCGTCCGGCAGTCTGGACTCCCTGCGCGCGATCGTCGCCGCGAGCGCGCCCACCCGACGCTTCGAGCCGCGCACGCACTGACCGATCGGCTCGGTGTGGACGGCCGCGGCTCTGACGGCGCGAGCCCGGGCATTCGCCGCGAGACCCAGGCCGAACTCCTCGGTCCGGCCGAGCATCCCGGTTTCGGCGAGCGGCCCGGGCGAGTCCGCTATTCCTTCGCCACCAGCGTGAGCACGTCGTAGGACGCGACGAGGTCGTCGTTCTGGTTGCGGATGACCGCGTCCCAGCGCACCTCGCCGTAGTCGTCCGTCTCGCGCGGCGTGAGCTGCTTCGCCGTGAGCACGACCCGGATGCTGTCACCAGGTGAGACCGGCGTGACGAAGCGCAGGTCCTCCAGACCGTAGTTGGCCAGCACCGGCCCCGGCGCCGGGTCGACGAACAGTCCGGCCGCGAACGAGACCAGCAGGTATCCGTGCGCCACCCGGCCGGGGAAGAACGGGTTCGCGGCGGCCGCCTCTTCGTCCATGTGGGCGTAGAACGTGTCCCCGGTGAAGCGCGCGAACGTCTCGATGTCCTCCAGCGTCACCTCGCGCGAGGCCGAGGCGAGCTGGTCGCCGACCCGCAGCCGGGCCAGCGGCTTGCGGAACGGATGCTCGTCGTCGGCGCGCACGTCGGCCCCCGGATGCCACACCCCGGTCAGCGCGGTCAGCATCTGCGGCGAACCCTGGACGGCGGTGCGCTGCATGAAGTCGCAGCACCGCGCGGATGCCGCCCAGCTCCTCCCCGCCGCCGGCGCGGCCCGGGCCGCCGTGCACGAGGTGCGGCACGGGCGACCCGTGCCCGGTCGAGGTGCGGGCATCGATCGAGTCCAGGAACAGCACCCGCCCGTTGTGTGCGCCGATGCCGGCCATCAGCGCGGTCGCCACCGCCGGCTCGTCGGTGGCCACACTGGTCACCAGCGATCCGCCGCCGCGGTTGGCGAGTTCGACCGCCTGCGCCAGCGTCTCATAGCCGATCAGGGACGAGACCGGCCCGAACGCCTCCACCTCGTGCGCGACATCCGGCGCGTCCGGCCCGAACCCGATCACGATCGGCTCGACGAACGCGCCGTCCGGCGCCGCGCCCACCGTGCCGTCGCCGCGGACGACATCGGGCGCCGACCGCGACCCGATGAGCACCTCTCCGCCGGCACTCACCAGTTGATCCACCTGGCGGATCAACTGGTGAGCCTGCGCGACCGACACCAGCGGGCCCATGGTCACGCCCTCCGCGCGCGGGTCGCCGATCACGACCTTCGCCAGCTTCGTCCGCAGCGCGTCCACGACCGCATCCCGCAGCCCGACGGGGACGATCGCGCGCCGGATCGCGGTGCACTTCTGCCCCGTCTTGGCGGTCAGCTCCACCATCAGCTGCCGCACGAACGCATCGAACACGGCAGTGCCCGGGGTCGCATCCGGCCCCAGCACCGATGCGTTGATCGAGTCGGTCTCGCTGGTGAACCGCACGCCGTCGGGGGTCTGCGCACGCAGGCCGGCCGCCGTCGACGCCGAGCCGGTGAACGCGACGGCGTCGCCGAGCGTCAGCAGGTCGAACAGGCCCGGCAGCGCACCGCAGACCAGCTGCAGCGCGCCGGCGGGCACGAGACCCGAATCCAGCAGCATCCGCACCCATGCCTCGGTGATGTACGCGGTCGGGGTGGCGGGCTTGATGATCGTGGGCATGCCGGCCAGGAACGCGGGGGCGAGCTTCTCCAGCGGCCCCCACATCGGGAAGTTGAAGGCGTTGATCTGCACCACCGCGCCTGGCAGCCGGGTGTAGACGTGCCGCCCCAGGAACGAGCCGTCCTTGGCGAGCGTCTCGGCCGGGCCGTCCAGGTACACCTGGGCGTTGGGCAGCTCGCGGCGTCCCTTGGACGCGTAGGTGAACAGCACCCCGATGCCGCCGTCGACGTCGACCATCGCATCCCGCGCCGTGCACCCGGCGCGGGCAGACAGCTCGTACAGCTCGGCCTTGCGCTCGTTCAGCACGGTGGCGAACTGTTCGAGCAGCAGCGCGCGCTGGTGGAAGGTCAGCGCGCCCAGGCTGTCCTGTCCGGTCTGCCGCGCGTACGCGAGTGCGCCGGCCAGGTCGGCGCCGCGCGCGCTGACCCGGCAGATCTCGGCGCCGGTGGACGCGTCGCGCACGAGCACCGCGTCGGTGGCGTCGCCGGGGGTCCACCAGTCGCCCTGCAGGTGGCTGGGCAGGATCTCGGTCATCTCAGTCGCTCCATTCGTAGAATCCACGGCCCGACTTGCGGCCCAGGCGCCCCTCGGCGACCATCCGCCGCAAGCTCGGGCGGAGCGAACCGCTCCCCCAGCCTGCGCGTGCAGCTCTTCGGCGATGCCCAGCCGCACGTCCAGTCCGACGATGTCGGTGGTGCGCAGCGGGCCGGTCGGATGCCGGTAGCCGAGCTCCATGGCCGCATCGATGTCGGCGGGTTCGGCCACGCCCTCTTCGACCATCCGGATGGCCTCCAGTCCGAGCGCCACGCCCAGCCGGCTGGAGGCGAAGCCGGGCGCGTCCCGCACCACGACCGCGGTCTTGCCGATCTGCCCGACCCAGTCCCGCACGCGCTCGAGGACGGCCGGCCCGGTGGCCGCGCCGGTGACGACCTCGACCAGCCGCGACGACGGCACCGGGTTGAAGAAGTGCATGCCGACGAAGCGCTCGGGCCGGGCCACCCCGGTCGCCAGCGCGTCGATCGAGATCGACGAGGTGTTCGAGGCCAGCACCGCGTCCCCGTCGATCACCGCCTCGGCCCGAGCGAACGCGGCGTTCTTGAGCGCGCGGTCCTCCGGGACCGCCTCGACCACGAGCGCGCAGCCGGCCAGTGCGGCCGCGTCGACGCCGCAAGCCGAGGGATGCCTCGACCTCGGCGGTCGGCCGGTCGAGCACGCCGCGCCGGGCGGAGCCGGCGATCAGCTCCCGGATCCGGGCGGCCGCGGCATCCGCCGTCGGCTCGTCCCGCTCGAGCACGACGACCTCGGCGCCTGCGCACAGGAACGCGTGCGCGATCCCGGCGCCCATCCGGCCGCCGCCGATCACACCCACCCTCGCGGCGATCATCGCGCCCGCCGATCCAGGAACGCCGTCATCCGGCGTCGCTTCTCCGGGCTCTCGAACAGCTCGGCCTGCAGCGCGAGCTCGATCGCCGGGTGCGCGTCGGCGGGGGCACGCAGCGCGGTCTTGGTGTGCCGCACCGCGAGCGGGTCGTTGGCGACGATCCGATCGGCCAGGGCATGCGCGGCCGGGATGAGTTCGTCGGCGGGGTGCACGGCCGTCAGCAGCCCCCACGCCAGGGCCTCGTCGGCGCCCAGGATACGCCCGGTGAACAGCAGCTCGGCGGCCCGCGCCTCGCCCACCAGCTCGGGCAGTCGCCAGGTGGCGCCGGCGCCGGCGATGATGCCCAGCCCGGTCTCGGGGTTGCCGATCTTCGTCGTCGGCGTGCCCAGGCGCAGGTCGGCGGCGTAGGCCAGCTCGGCTCCCCCGCCCAGGGCGTAGCCGTCGACGGCCGCGATCACTGGCATCGGCAGGGCGCGGATGCGGGTGAACACGGCGGTGTTGATGCCCGCGCGCGCATCGGCCGCGCGCCGGTCGCGCAGCTGGGCGATGTCGGCGCCGGAGGCGAACACGCCGCCGGCGCCGGTGATGATCAGGATGCGCGGGGACGCCTCCAGTTCGCCGCACAGCGCGTGCAGCCGGTCGACGAGGTCCTGGTCGATCGCGTTGCGCACCCGCGGGCGGTGCAGCGTCGCGACCACCCGGTCGGCGCACCGCTCGATCCGCAGCGGGGTGTCGTCTTCGTCCACACCGAATACCTTACCGATCGTTCAGGAAATGGACCAGCCGTGCCAGACTGGGGCGGTGAGCGAACCGGCCCGACGCGGACGACCCGGGTACGACCGCGACCAGATCCTGGCGGTCGCCGTGGCCGCGTTCATCGAGCAGGGCTACGACGCGACCAGCGTCGCGCAAGCTGGCCGAGCGGCTGGGCGTGAGCAAGGCCGCGATGTACCACCACTTCGATTCCAAGGAGGAGCTGCTCTCGCTCGCCCTCGAGCAGGCGCTCGGCGGCCTGGAAGCCGTGCTGGCGACCCCCGAGGCCACCAGCGGATCGGCCACCGAGCGACTGGGCGCCGTGCTGCGCGGAGCGGTGCAGGTGCTGGTCGCGCAGCTGCCGGCGGTCACCCTGCCTGCGCGTGCGGGGCAACAGCGACGTCGAGCGGGCCGCGCTCGGGCGCCGGCGGGCGTTCGATCAGCGGGTGACCGCGCTCGTGCGCGCCGCCCAGGAAGAGGGTTCGGTGCGCGCAGACGTCGACGCGTCCGTGGCCACCCGGCTCGTGTTCGGCATGGTCAACTCGCTGGTGGAGTGGTACCGGCCCGGCGGCGGCGAGTCGGCCGATCAGCTGGCCCGGGACGTGCTGGCGGTCGCCCTGGACGGCCTGCGGACGCGGTGAGTCAGTCCGCCGCCGCCGGCGGCGGGAACAGCGCGTCGATCGCGGCCAGGTCCTCGTCATCCGGTGTCCACGCGGCGGGCGCGGCGGCATTGGCGCGCACCTGCTCCGGGGTCGTCGCGCCGGCGATCACGCTGGACAGCGACGGGCGCGCCAGCAGCCAGCCGTACGTCGCCTGCAGCATGGTGATCCCCCGCTGGTCGCAGAAGGCCTGATACGACTCCAGCGCGTCCCACGGGGCATCCGCCCAGACATGGCGCCGCTGCCGCATGATCCGGCTGTCGGCGGGTCCGCCCTCGCGGGTGAACTTGCCGGTGAGCAGGCCGTTCTGCAGCGGGAAGTAGGGGAAGAACCCGAGCCCGTACCGCTCGACGGCGCGGAGCACGTTCCGCTCGGCGTGCCGGTTCAGCAGGCTGTACTCGTTCTGCGACGAGATGTACGGCACCGCGCGCTGCTCGCGCGCGACGAAATGGCCCTCGGCGATCTGCCAGCCGGAGAAGTTCGAGTGCCCGATGTAGCGGACCTTGCCCTCGCGCACCAGATCGGACAGGGCGTCGAGGGTCTCTTCCATCGGCGTCTCGTTGTCGGGTGTGTGCAAGCTGGTAGAGGTCGATCCAGTCCGTCTGCAGCCGGCGCAGGGATGCCTCCACCGCCCGCCGCACATAGCTGCGCGAGCCCTTGGCCCCGGCGACGATCCCGGCCGTCGCGCGGGAGTGGCCGAACTTCGTGGCCAGCACGACCTCGTCCCGGCGTCCGCGCAGCGCCTCGCCCATGAGCGTCTCGCTCAGGCCGGGCTCCCGTCCGTAGATGTCGGCGGTGTCCAGGAACGTGACCCCGGCCTCCAGCGCGGCGTCGATCACCGCCGTCGTGCCCTCCAGACCTTCGGTGCGCGTCCCGGCGCGGCCGAAGTTGTTGCATCCGAGTCCGACCGCGCTGACCAGGAGTCCCGAGGCGCCGACCCGGCGCTGCTGCATGTCCGTCACCCCGTCCACGTTACGGCCTCTGCGTCCCGTCGTGCTTCCGCTTGCCCCGGCGCTCACGCTATGTTGAGGGGCTGTACGTGCAGTTCCGTGCGCTCTCGGGGCGTCGCGGGACCACCCAGGAAGGGGAGAAGAGATGAGTGACGCGAGCACGCCCGTCCCCGCGGGCCCGCTCTCGCCCGAGGCGGACCAGCAGGCCGCGATGTGGGCGCACATCGGCGGCATCGTCGGCTTCCTGCCATCGCTGCTGATCTGGCTGATCCTGAAGGACCGCGGGCCGCGTACCGACGTCGAGGGCAAGGAGGCCCTCAACTGGCAGATCACCGCCACGATCGGCTGGGTGATCCTCTGGATCGTCGGCGGCGTGCTCGGCGCCATCCCGTTCATCGGCTGGCTGATCGCGCTGCTGCTGAGCCTGGTGGCGCTGGCGCTGTGGATCGTGAACGTGATCTGGTCGATCATGGGCGGTCTGAAGGTGAGCGCCGGCGGCGGCTACCGCTACCCGGTCAACTTCCGCTTCATCAAGTAGCGGTCGCGCGGCGCTCAGACGACCAGGTCGAGTTCGCCCGGCATCCCGTCGCGCAGCGTGAGGCCCGCGGCATCCGCCCAGCGGCGCAGCGCGCCCAGCGACTGGATCCGCGGACGCTCGGTGGCCAGGCGCCGCACCAGGGCGCCCTTGGCGTGCTTGTTGAAGTGGTTCAGGGCGCGCGCGGCCCCGTCCGGTCCGTCGGTGACCACGCGCAGGTACGTCGAGGCGACCGTCGACGGCACCGGCCCGAGGGCGACGTAGGCCTCGGAGCGCAGATCCAGGACGAACGACGCGGATGCCGCCGCCAGCGCGGTCGCGACCGGCTCGGCCCAGTGCCGCCGCAGTGGCGGCAGACCGGGCAGCGCCGTGCCGGCGGCGAGCCGGTAGGCCGGGATCGCGTCCAGCGCGCCCACCGGACCGAACGGGGCCGAGTGGATCAGCACGTGCCCGGCCAGCCAGCGCCGGGCCGCGGCATCCATCGTCGACGCCCTCAGCGCGTCGAACAGCACGCCGGTGTACCGGTCGACCGCGGGCAGGGTGGGCCCGGTGCGCAGCGCTGTGTTGTGGGCGAGCTCACCGCGCTGCCGGTCCGAGAGCTTCAGCACCCGGGCGGCCGCCTCCGCGTCGGCCGAGAGCGCCACGAGGGCCGCGGCGACCGCCTCGCGCTCGGGCTTCAGCTGCGGGAAGGCCAGGGTGTCCAGGTTCAGCGGGCGGGAGCGACCCCCGGTGCGCTTGGTCTCCGAGGGCGGCAACAGCACCAGCATCCGCTCGCTCCTGTCCTGGCCGCCACGACCAGCCGCGACTGCACATCAAAACGCCGAGAGCACATCAAACCTGGCCGGGTTTGACGTGCTCTCGGCCACATCGTACGATTTCGCCGAGAAAGGGGTCAGGGCACGAGGGCGGCAGAACCCGCCACGATCGTCACCCGGTCGTTCTCGACCGAGACGAACCCGTCCTTCGCGTCCGCCTCGACCTTGACCCCGTCGGTGCCGGTGATGCGCACACGCCCCTCGGCGAGGATCGCCAGCACCGGCTCGTGACCGGTCATGAAGCCGATCTCGCCTTCGACGGTCTTGGCGATCACCAGCGACGCCTCGCCCGACCAGACCTCGGCCTCGGCGGAGACGAGAGTGACCTGCAGCGGCATGATCAGCCGTTCTCCTTCTGGATCTGCGCCCACTTGGCCTCGACATCGGCGATGCCGCCGACGTTGAAGAACGCCTGCTCGGCGACGTGGTCGTACTCGCCCTTCACGATCGCGTCGAACGACTCGATGGTCTCCTTGATCGGAACCGTGGAGCCCTCGACGCCGGTGAACTTCTTGGCCATGTACGTGTTCTGCGACAGGAACTGCTGGATGCGGCGGGCCCGCGAGACGACGATCTTGTCCTCTTCGGACAGCTCGTCGACACCGAGGATCGCGATGATCTCCTGCAGCTCCTTGTTCTTCTGCAGGATCTGCTTCACGGCGGTCGCAACCCGGTAGTGGTCCTCGCCGATGTAGCGCGGGTCCAGGATCCGGCTGGTCGAGGTGAGCGGGTCGACCGCAGGGTACAGACCCTTCGAGGCGATCTCACGCGACAGCTCGGTGGTGGCGTCCAGGTGGGCGAACGTCGTTGCCGGAGCCGGGTCGGTGTAGTCGTCGGCGGGCACGTAGATCGCCTGCAGCGAGGTGATCGAGTGGCCGCGGGTCGAGGTGATGCGCTCCTGCAGCACCTCATCTCGTCGGCGAGGTTCGGCTGGTAGCCCACCGCGGAGGGCATGCGGCCCAGCAGCGTGGACACCTCGGACCCAGCCTGGGTGAACCGGAAGATGTTGTCGATGAACAGCAGCACGTCCTGCTTCTGCACGTCGCGGAAGTACTCCGCCATCGTCAGCGCGGACAGGGCCACCCGCAGGCGCGTCCCCGGCGGCTCGTCCATCTGGCCGAACACCAGGGCGGTCTTGTCGAAGACCCCCGCCTCTTCCATCTCGGCGATCAGGTCGTTGCCCTCACGGGTGCGCTCGCCGACACCGGCGAACACCGACACACCGCCGTGGTCCTGCGCCACGCGCTGGATCATCTCCTGGATGAGGACGGTCTTGCCCACACCCGCGCCGCCGAACAGGCCGATCTTGCCGCCCTGCACGTACGGGGTGAGCAGGTCGATGACCTTGATGCCGGTCTCGAACATCGTGGTCTTCGACTCGAGCTGGTCGAAGTTCGGCGCCTGGCGGTGGATGCCCCAGCGCTCGGTGACCTCGATGGTCTCGCCGGGCTCGGCGTTGAGGATGTCGCCGGTCACGTTGAACACGCGGCCCTTGGTGACGTCGCCGACCGGGACCGTGATCGGCCCGCCGGTGTTGCGCACCTCCTGCCCGCGGACCATTCCGTCCGTGGGCTTGAGCGAGATGGCGCGGACCAGGTCGTCGCCCAGGTGCTGGGCGACCTCAAGGGTGATCTCGGTCGACTCGGAGCCGATCGTGATCGTGGTCTTCAGCGCGTTGTAGATGTCCGGGATCGAATCGTGCGGGAACTCGATGTCGACCACCGGGCCGGTGACGCGCGCGACACGGCCGACGGCAAGCGTCGCGGTCTCAGTCTCCTGTGCGGTGAGGCTCATGGCTTCTTCTCTTTCGGTGGGTTCTACTTGCCGCTCGCCAGGGCGTCGGCACCGCCGACGATCTCGGCGATCTGCTGCGTGATCTCGGCCTGGCGCGCGTTGTTGCGCAGGCGGGTGTAATCGGTGATGAGCTTGTCGGCGTTGTCGCTGGCCGACTTCATCGCCTTCTGCGTCGCGGCGTGCTTGGCCGCGGACGACTGCAGAAGGGCGTTGAAGACGCGGCTCTGGATGTAGACCGGCAGGAGCGCGTCCAGCACTGTCTCGGCATCCGGCTCGAACTCGTACAGCGGGTACACCGGCGCCTTGGCGCCTTCGTCCTCGTCGGCGGATGCCTCGACCACCTCGAGCGGCAGCAGTCGCACCGTCTCGGGGCTCTGGGTCATCATGCTGACGAACCGGTTGTACACGAGGTGGATCTCGTCGACGCCGCCGTCCTCGCCGCCCCGCTCGAAGGCGTCCAGCAGCGTGGCGGAGATGTCCTCGGCCCAGGTGAACCGCGGCGTGTCGGTGTCGCCCACCCACTCGGCGTCGGCGCTCATCCGGCGGAACTGGAAGTAGCCCACCGCCTTGCGGCCGATCAGGTAGTACACCGGCTCGCGGCCCTCGTCCCGCAGCAGCTGGGCCAGCTCCATCCCCTCGCGCAGGATCTGCGAGTTGAAGGCGCCGGCCAGCCCGCGGTCGGCGGTGAAGATGACGACCGCGGAACGGCGGATCTGCTCGGGCTCGCGGGTGAGCGGGTGGTCGACGTTCGAGTGCGTCGCGACGGCGGACACGGCTCGGGTCACGGCCTGCGCGAAGGGGGATGCCGCGCGTACGCGCGCCATCGCCTTCTGGATGCGCGAAGCCGCGATGAGCTCCATCGCCTTCGTGATCTTCTTGGTCGTCGAAGCAGAAGCGATCTTCTGCTTGTAGACCCGGAGTTGTGCGCCCATGTCTTACGTCTCCCGGGGCCTAGCCCCGACGGCCCTTGACGATCTTCTCCTGGTTGACGTCGCCGGCATCCGCCGCGTCGTGCTCCTCGGATCCCGGGGCGTCGATGGCCGTGCCGTCGCCGCCCTGGAACTCGGGGATGAACGCGTCGGTGACCTTCGTCAGCTCGGCGACCGTGTCGTCATCCAGCACGTTGGTCTCGCGCAAGCCGGTCGAGGATGGTGGTGTTGCGCCGGATGTAGTCCAGCAGCTCGCGCTCGAAGCGCAGCACGTCCTCGACCTCGATCGTGTCGAGCTTGCCGTTGGTGCCGGCCCAGATCGAGACGACCTGCTCCTCCACCGGGTACGGCGAGTACTGCGGCTGCTTGAGCAGCTCGGTCAGTCGCGCACCGCGGGCCAGCTGGCGGCGGGATGCCGCATCCAGGTCGCTCGCGAACATCGCGAACGCCTCCAGCGAGCGGTACTGCGCCAGCTCGAGCTTGAGCGTGCCGGAGACCTTCTTGATCGACTTGACCTGCGCGTCGCCGCCGACGCGGGACACCGAGATGCCCACGTCCACGGCGGGACGCTGGTTCGCGTTGAAGAGGTCGGACTGCAGGAAGATCTGCCCGTCCGTGATCGAGATCACGTTGGTCGGGATGTACGCCGACACGTCGTTGGCCTTCGTCTCGATGATCGGCAGACCGGTCATCGACCCGGCACCCAGGTCGTCGCTGAGCTTCGCGCAGCGCTCGAGCAGGCGGGAGTGCAGGTAGAAGACGTCGCCGGGGTACGCCTCGCGCCCCGGCGGACGACGCGCAGCAGCGACACGGCACGGTAGGCCTCGGCCTGCTTGGACAGGTCGTCGAAGACGATCAGCACGTGCTTGCCCTGGTACATCCAGTGCTGGCCGATGGCCGAGCCGGTGTAGGGGGCGAGGTACTTGAAGCCGGCGGGGTCGGATGCCGGGGCCGCGACGATGGTGGTGTAGTCCATCGCGCCGGCCTCTTCCAGCGCGCCCTTCACCGAGGCGATGGTCGAGCCCTTCTGGCCGATGGCGACGTAGATGCAGCGGACCTGCTTGTCCTCGTCGCCGGACTCCCAGTTCGACTTCTGGTTGATGATCGTGTCGATCGCGATCGCCGTCTTGCCGGTCTGACGGTCGCCGATGATCAGCTGGCGCTGTCCGCGACCCACCGGGATCATCGCGTCGATGGCCTTGATGCCGGTCTGCAGCGGCTCGTGCACGCTCTTGCGCTCGCATCACACCGGGTGCCTGCAGCTCGAGCGCGCGGCGGCCGTCGGTGGCGACCGTGCCGAGCCCGTCGATCGGGTTGCCCAGCGGGTCCACGACGCGGCCGAGGTAGCCGTCGCCGACGGGCACCGACAGCACCTCGCCGGTGCGGGTGACCTGCTGTCCGGCCTCGACGCCGGAGAAGTCGCCGAGCACGACCACGCCGATCTTGCTCTCGTCGAGGTTCAGGGCCAGGCCCTGGGTGCCGTCCGCGAACGTGACCAGCTCGTTGGCCATGACGCCGGGCAGGCCCTCGACATGGGCGATGCCGTCTGCCGCGTCCACGACCGTGCCGACCTCGGTCGCCGCGGCGCCGGTGGGCTCGTAGGCGGCCACGAAGTCCTTCAGCGCGTCACGGATGACGTCGGGGCTGATGGAGAGTTCTGCCATTGTCTTCCTTTTGTTCGAGGGGCCTCGGCCCCGAAGTCGCCGTCCTGGGGACGGGAAGTCTGTGTCAGCCTGCGAGCCGTTGCCGCAGGTCGGCCAGTCGGGACGAGACGCTGGCGTCGATCACGTCGTCGGCGATCTGCACCCGCAGACCTCCGACCAGCGTGGGGTCGACGACGGTGTTCACCGCGATCTCGGTGTCGTACCGCGCCTTGAGCATGGCCGCGATCCGCTCGGTCTGGGCCTGATTCAACGCGACCGCACTGGTCACGGTGGCCACGGTGCGTCCGCGTGCGCCGGCGACGATCTGCTCTGCACGTGCGAGCAGTTCGCGCACCCGTCGCTCCCGCGGCCGCTGGATGACGGACGACGCGATCAGGACCGTCGCGGTGCTGGCCCGCCCGTTCAGCAGCGCCTCGACCAGGCGCCCCTTCTCGGCGGCGTCCCCCAGCCGGCTGCCCAGGGCGAGCTCGAGCTCGGGGTCCGGGCGACGACCCGCGCGAAGTCGAAGAGCTCGCCCTCGACGTCTGCTCCGGCGTCGACCGCCGCGGCCACGCGGATGCCGAGCTCTTCGACGGCGTCCACGAGGTCGTCCGGGGACGACCAGCGCTGACGGGCCACCGTCTGCAGCAGCGATCGCGTCGTCTCACCCAGCGAGGCGAAGACGGTCCCGACGAGGTGGGCGCGGGAGTCGTCGCTCGCGGCCCGATCGGCCAGCGCGCCGCTCAGCTTGCGGCGTGTCGGCCAGGGCGCGTCCCGCGGCGAACAGCTCGCCGGCGACACCGAGGTCGACACCGGACACGGCGTCCAGCGCCGCGTTCGATGCCGCAAGGGCCTGAGTGGTCGCGCTGCCCATTATCGAGCTGCCGTTCCGGATGCCTCGAGGTCGGCCAGGAAGCGATCCACGACCGCCTGCGCCTTGGCGTCGTCGGAGAGGGTCTCCCCGATCACGCCGCCGGCCAGGTCGAGCGCAAGCGAACCGACCTCACCGCGCAGCGACACCAGAGCGGACTGCCGCTCGGCCTCGATCTGCGCGTGCGCGGCCGCGGTCACGCGGCCCGCCTCGGTGGTGGCGGCATCCTTCGCTTCGGCGACGATCTTCTTGGCGTCCTCGCGCGCGGATTCCCGGATCTCGCCGGCCTCCTTGCGCGCCTCGGCGAGCTGGGCCGTGTACTGCTCCAGCGCGGCCTCGGCCTGGCGCTGGGCCTCGTCGGCCTTCTCGATGTTGCCTTCGATCGCGGCGGCGCGCTGGTCGAGCATGTCCTGCATGCGCGGCAGCACGAACTTCCAGAACACGAGGAGGATTGCGACGAAGCACACCGCACCCCAGACGAGGTCGTAGACCTCGGGCAGCAGCGGGTTCGGGGCTTCCTCTTCCGCGGCCATAGTGACAAGAGCCGGAAGCATCCTGTCTCCTTACGTGAAGAGGGGGCTTAGAAGCCGAAGATGAAGCCGGTGGCGATACCGATGAACGCGAGCGCCTCGGTGAACGCGATGCCGATCCACATGAGGACCTGCAGACGGCCGGCCAGCTCGGGCTGACGGGCGACGCCCTCGATCGTCTTGCCGACGACCAGACCGATGCCGATGGCCGGGCCGATCGCTGCCAGACCGTATCCGACGGTCGCGATCGAACCGCTCATTGCGGCCAGAACCGTAGTAGCTTCCACGGGTTTTTCCTTTCGTTGGGAGGGACGGCGTGTGCCGGCCCGCTCAGTGCTCGTCCGCGATCGCGAGCTGAATGTAGACCGCGGTGAGGATTGCGAAGATGTACGCCTGGAGGACGGCCACCAGGATCTCGAACAGGGTGAAGGCGAAGCCGAAGGCGAGCGTGCCGGCGCCCAGCAGGCTCCACCAGCTGCCGGCGGTGAAGAAGAAGAACCACGTCGCCGAGAAGAACAGCACCAGCATCAGGTGGCCGACGATCATGTTCATCAGCAGACGCAGGGTGAGGGTGACCGGGCGGATGATGAACGTCGAGAGGAACTCGAGGATCGCCACGAACCACTGCAGGAAGATCGGGATGCCGGAGGGGAACAGCGAGTTGCGCACGAACCCCTTGGGGCTCTTCTTCACGCCGGCGTAGATGAACGTCGCATACGAGATGAGGGCCAGGCGAGCGGCACGGCGATGATGCTGGTGCCGGCGATGTTCAGGAACGGGATGATGCCTGTCAGGTTCATGAACAGCACCATGAAGAAGATGGTGGTCAGGATCGGCAGGAAGCGGTTGCCGTCTTTGCGGCCGAGGAGGTCGTGCGCGATGCCGTTGCGGACGAAGTCCAGCCCGAACTCGACCACGCTCTGGAAGCGGCCCGGGACGAGCTTCATGCGCCGGGTGCCGAGTACGAAGATGACGATGATCGCGAGCGTCGCGAGGATCTGGATGAGGTTGATGCGCGACAGCGCGAACGGCGTGCCCTCGAACAGCACGACCGGCGGGAAGAACTCGGTGATCGACGGCGGATGGAATCCGCCGTCAGAATCCGCGGCTTTCGCAATCAGGGTCGCAGCTTGAGTAAACAGCGCTGGCTCCAACTTCGGGGCACCGGTCGAAACCGTTGCGACGATGGTCGATGAGGCGCACCCGCAGTTCAGCTCTGACGTCAGACGCGAGCGGGCGGGTACTCGTCCACCCTATCAAACACCCGAGGGGGAACGTCCCGTTCATCGGATTCCGCGCGCGGTTCCGGGTCGTCCGGCACCTCGGTCGGCAGGTCCACCGACACGGCGGGGATCCGCATCCGGGTGAGGACGACGACGTCGATCACCAGGGACGCGACCACGCCCGCCACGATCGCGACGAAGAAGACGGTGGGCGCGATCCACGGCTGACCGCGAGCACGATCAGGGCGACGATGAACACCACGAACTTCAGCAGCCATCCGCCCAGCACGATGCCGAAGAAGATCGGCGTGTAGAGCGGGTCGCCGAACCAGCGGTTCGCGATGAGGATGCTGGCGCCGGTGATCCCCAGGAACAGGGCGGCCAGGATGATGCCGGCCAGCGCGCTGAACAGCCCGGGCGCGCCGGCCACGATGAAGCCGATCACGGCGCCGATCACCGCGAGGACGGCCGTGACCACGGCCGACCAGATCAGGACGGCGCGCAGGACGGGGGTGCTGGTGACCGGGCTGCCGGAGGCTCCCGGTGCGGGGTTGGTCATCGATGCTCCTGGGGGACGGGGGTGTGCGCTCGGGTCGGCGCAGTCGGATCGGGGGATGCCGGGGGCGGCGGAGAGTCGGGGGATGTCGGGGAGGTGCGCCGGCGGTGGTTCGGGATGAACGTGACGACCAGGCAGGCGGCCGCGCCGAGGACGCCGAACGCGACGCCGCCCCAGTACTGCCCGGGCCACCCGTGGCTGACGCCGATGTACATGAGCAGCATCGACAGCCCGATGATCGCCGTCCACGCGTAGAAGATCAGCACGGCGGTCTGGCTGGAATGGCCCATGTCCAGCATCCGGTGATGCAGGTGCTTGCGGTCCGGGGAGAACGGCGACTTGCCCGCGCGCATCCGCCGGATCACGGCCGATCCGAAGTCCAGCAGCGGCAGGATCACCACCGCGACCGGCAGCAGGATGGGGATGAACGCGCCCAGCAAGCTGCGAACGCCCGAACTCGTCCGGGTCGAGGGTCGCCGGGTCGAACTGACCGGTGATCGCGATCGCGCCGGTGGCCATCAGCAGCCCGAGCACGAGGGCCCCGGAATCGCCCATGAACAGCTTCGCGGGATGCCAGTTCATCGGCAGGAAGCCCAGGCACATGCCGACCAGCATCGCCGCGATGAACGAGGCGAGGTTGAAGTAGCTCGAGGCGCCCGAGTCGCGCACGATGAAGTAGGAGTAGACGAAGAAGATGGCGTTGGCGATCAGGCAGACGCCGGCCACCAGTCCGTCCAGACCGTCGATGAAGTTGACCGCGTTCATCACGATCACGATCGCGAACACCGTGAGCGTGAAGCTCACCGTCGCCGAGGGCACCGTCATCCCGCCGATCGGCAGCGAGTAGATCTGCAAGCTGTCCGAACCACGCGATGATCCCGGCGGCGAAGAACTGGGCGGCCAGCTTGATCATCCAGTCCAGGTCCCACAGGTCGTCGGCGACCCCGACCAGCACGGTCAGGGCCATGGCGGCCAGGATCGCCCACACCTGTCGCGGGTTCGACCAGAAGATCTGGAAGTAGGGGGTGAACGCCGAGACGGCGAACGCGGCCACCGCCCCGAGGAACATCGCGATGCCGCCGAGCCGAGGGGTGGGGGTCTGGTGCACGTCCCGGGCGCGGATGGCCGGGTAGAGCTTGTATCGGAGGCCGATCCGCCACACCGCCCACGAGAAGATCAGCGTCAGGGTGGCGGTGAACAGGATGGTGAAGATGTACTGCTTCACCCGTCGCCACCGGCTTGCGGCATCCGTCCCGGACGCCTCGGAGCGCGCGGGCGGGGTCTCGCCCTCGGGATCGGGTTCGAGCAGCTCGCCCAGCACGTCGCGCAAGCCGTTCGCGGCTTATGGCGCCGACCCGCAGCACGCGCACGATGGGCTCGGCGCCGCCGACCAGGCTGGTCGCATCGACGATCGTGGACGACACCCCGGTCTCGCTGAGTCCGGCGTCGAGGTAGACGGCCACGCTGTCGCCGAGCATCGCCTCGGCATCGACGGCGGCGATCGCGGCCGGGCGGCCGGTGAGGTTCGCGCTGGACACGGCCAGCGGCCCCGTCTCTTCCAGCAGCTCGATGGCCAGGGGCTGGGCGGGCATCCGCACCGCGACCGTGCCGTGCGTGTCGCCGAGGTCCCATGACAGCGAGGGCTGGGCGGGCAGCACGATGGTCAGTCCCCCGGGCCAGAACGCCTCGATGAGCCGGTCGACCGGCTCGGGGATCTCCGAGACCAGGGCCTGCATCATCGGCCGGCCGGCCACCAGCACCGGCGGCGGCGACTGGCGTCCGCGCCCCTTGGCCGCCAGCAGGCGGGTCACGGCATCCGGTGAGAACGCGTCGCCGGCGACGCCGTAGACGGTGTCGGTGGGCATGACGACGAGCTCTCCGCGGCCGATCGCCTGGCGTGCCTGACGCATGCCGGTGGGCAGGCTGCGCCGGATCGTCGCAGTCGTACAGGGGGCTCATGACCCGTCCAGTGTAGCGACGCGCGGCTGGGGGATGACGCCGGTCAGGGGCGGACCGCGGCGGATGCGCCGGTCAGGGGCGGATCGCGGTGGTCGCCCGGTCGCGCAGGGTCAGATCGGGATGCGTGGCCGCCGCCCGCCACCCGTCGCCGGTGAGCACGTCCCGGATGGGCGCCCCCTGCCACTCGCCGTGTTCGATCACGATCACCCCTCCGGGGCGGGCCAGGCGCAGGCCGACCCGGCTGAGGACGCGCACCACGTCCAGCCCGTCCGCTCCCCCGTACAGGGCCTGCGGCGGATCGAACAGGCGCACCTCCGGGTCGCGCGGGATCGCGTCATCCGGGACATACGGCGGATTGGATGCCACGACGTCGACGGTCCCGTCCAGCTCGGGCAGCGCATCAGCCAGGTCGCCGAGGACCAGATGGGCGTTCGCGCCACCGTACCGGGCGGCGTTGCGCTGCGTCCACGCGTACGCCTCGGGTGACCGCTCGACCGCCCACACCTCGGCGTTCGGCACCTCGGTGGCCATCGCCAGGGCGATCGCACCGCTGCCGGTGCCCAGATCGACCGCGCGCGGTCGCGGCATGGGGACGGCGGCGAGAGCGTCGATCGCCAGCTGCGCGACCACCTCGGTCTCGGGGCGGGGGACGAACACCCCCGGCCCGACGGCCAGCTCGAGGTGGCGGAACGGCGCGGTGCCGGTCAGATGCTCCAGCGGCTCACGCCGGGCGCGGCGAGCCACCAGTGCGGCGAGCGCGGCCCCGTCCTCGGCCGGCAGCGGATCGCCGCGCAGCGCGGCGGCCTGCACGGCGCCGCGGCCGACCCCCAGGACGTGGCCGGCGAGCAGCTCGACATCGACCATCGGATCGGGCACTCCCGCCGCATCCAGGGTCCGCGCGCCGTCGCGGAGCGCGGCGGCCAGGCGGGGCGAGGTCGTGTCGGCGGCGTCCATGGGCGGCCTCCAGCCTATCCGCGGCCGTCACCGCCGCCCCCGGCATCCGCTCGCGCTGTCGAAATCCGCATCCGCTGCCCGAAGAAAGGACCGCGCACTCCGAAAACGGCAGCGCGACGCAGAGGCGTGGCCGGGAACGACAGCCGGCGCGGAACCGGCGGCGCCGGGCGAGCCAGTAGGCTGGGACGCTTGCGCCCTCGTAGCTCAGTGGATAGAGCGGCGGACTCCTAAGCCGCGCGTCGGAGGTTCGATTCCTCTCGGGGGCACCATCAGCTGTGCGGCTCCGTGCCGAAGTCGAGGATGCCGGCGTCTCCGGCCCGCGCGGTCACCTCCCGCGGGCACGAGTGCCTGTGCCGTATGTGAATCCGCTCAGAATGTCGGCACGGGGTTGCGCCTCGCCCGGATTCTCGGAATCGTGGCCGACTCCAAGCCCTCGGGCATCCCCACGGAAGGACAGGACATGCTCACACTCACCGAGAACGCCGCCACCGCGGTGAAGTCGATCGTCTCGAACGACGCCGAGGTCGACACGGCCGGCCTGCGGATCCACACCGCCGACGACCCTGCGCAGGGGTTCGCACTCAACGTCGCCCCGGCACCGGAGTCCGAGGACGCCGTGGTCGAAGAGGCCGGGGCCCGCGTGTTCCTGGATGCCGGGGCCACGGTGGCGCTGGACGACCAGGTGCTCGACGCCCAGGTCGGCGACGACGGGGCCGTGCGCTTCGGCCTCGCGATGCAGAGCTGACGCCGTACGGGGCGTCAGCGGAAGTCGCGGGAGCGGTGCGCGAGGCCGACCCGCAGGTCTTCGAATCCGTCCGCGACCAGGTTCGTGACGCCCTCCACCGATCGCTCCACGATCCCGCGCACGATCAGGGCGGGGGCATCCCGCACGATCCGCCGGTGCCGGGTCCACGCCCCCACCGAGCAGACCACGTTGACGATGCCGTGCTCGTCCTCGAGGTTCAGGAACGTGACCCCGGATGCCGTGGCCGGCCGCTGTCGGTGGGTGACCAGTCCCGCGACTTCGACGCGACGCCCCACCTCGTTCGTGCGCAAGCTCGTTCGAGGTGAGCACGCCTCGGGCATCGAGCCCGGCGCGGAAGTGGGTCATCGGGTGGTCGTCGGTGGAGACTCCGGTCGCCCACAGGTCCGCGGCCAGCCGCTCGTAGCTGCTCGGATCGGCGAACAGCGGCGGCTGCACCGACACCATCGAGTCCGGCAGGAACTCGGGTCGGTCGGCCGCCGCTGATCCGGCGAGCCAGATCGCCTCGCGCCGGCTCAGCCCGAGGCACTCGAACGCCCCGGCGGTGGCCAGCGCCTCCAGCTTGCGCCGCGGCCACCCCCACCCGGCGCACGAGGTCGCGCAGGTCGCGGTATCGGCCGTGCGCCTCGCGCTCGGCCACGATCCGGTCGGCCAGCGCGAGCCCGATCCCCTTGACCGCGGCCAGTCCCAGCCGCACCGCGAACGCTCCGTCCCGTCGGTGCGCGGCCGAGACGTCCGGCGCGGCCGGGTCGAAGTCGCCGACGGCCGGCTGGTGGCGGTCCAGGCACGCGTCGCTGCCGGTCACGGCCGGGCCGCCATACGGGGCTGCCCCTCGCCGCGCCCCTCCCCCTCGCCGCGACCCTCCGCGTCGCCTCGGCTCTCCGCGTCGCCTCGGCTCTGGCGGGTGCGCTCCATCCCCGGCACCGCCCCCGACCGGTGCAGGTCCGGGCGGAGCACCTCGACGCCGTGCCGACGCGCGTCGGCGGTGAGGGTGGCCGGCGAGTAGAACCCCATCGGCTGGGCCCGCAAGGCCCCGCCAGGAACGCCGCCGGATAGTGCAGCTTCAGCCACGACGAGGCGTAGACCAGCAGCGCGAACGACAGCGAGTGCGACTCGGCGAAGCCGAAGTTCGCGAACGCCTGGATCTTCTCGTAGATGGCGTCGGCATCGTCGCCGGTGAGCCCGTTGGCGGCCATCCCGTCGTACAGCTTCTGCTTGAGCGACTCGATCCGCTCCACCCCGCGCTTGGAGCCCATGGCGCGCCGCAGCAGGTCGGCGTCCTCCCCGTTCAGCCCGCCGACAGCCATGCCCATCTGCATCAGCTGCTCCTGGAACACCGGGATGCCCAGGGTCCGCTCCAGCACCGGCTCGAGCCGCGGATGCGCGTACGTGACCGGCTCCCGCCCCAGCTTGCGACGCACATACGGGTGCACCGCCCCGCCCTGGATGGGGCCCGGCCGGATCAGCGCGATCTCGATCACCAGGTCGTAGAACCGGCGCGGCTGCAGTCGCGGCAGCAGACCCATCTGCGCCCGGGACTCGACCTGGAACACCCCGATCGAGTCGGCCCGGCACAGCATGTCGTAGACCGCCGCCTCCTCCTTCGGGATGGTGGCCAGCTCCCAGTCCTCCCCGTCGAGCCGCGGATCAGATCGAAGCAGTACTGCAGGGCCGCCAGCATCCCCAGCCCCAGCAGGTCGAACTTGACCAGGCCCATCCAGCTCGCATCGTCCTTGTCCCACTGGATCACGGTGCGGTTCTCCATCCGGGCGTGCTCGATCGGCACGACCTCGCCCACCGGTCGATCGGTCAGGACCATGCCGCCGGAGTGGATGCCCAGGTGCCGCGGCGCCTTCAGCAGCTCTTCGGCGTACTCGATCACCTGATCCGGGATGTCGTGCCCGTCGCCGGTGGACAGGGAGGCGCCCCATCCTTCCACCTGCTTCGAGAACGCATCCTGCTGGCCCGGCGAATGGCCGAGCGCCCGGGCCATGTCGCGGATGGCGTTCTTCGGCCGGTACTGGATGACGTTCGCCACCTGCGCGGCGCGGTCCCGGCCGTAGGTGGCGTACACCCACTGGATGATCTCCTCACGCCGGTCCGAGTCGAAGTCGACGTCGATGTCGGGCTCCTCCTCGCGCAGGCTCGACAGGAACCGCTCGAACGGCAGCCCGTAGGCGATGGCGTCCACCGCGGTGATGTCCAGCAGATAGCAGATGGCGCTGTTGGCGGCCGAGCCCCGTCCCTGGCACAGGATGCCGCGGCGGCGCGCCTCCTGGACGATGCCGTGCACGATCAGGAAGTAGCCGGGGAAGTCCTTCTGCTCGATGACATCCAGCTCGTGGCCGATGCGCGCGCGGTCCTGCGGCTTCAGGTCGGGGTACCGGCGCGGCACCGCATCCCACACCAGCTGTCGCAGCCAGGACATCGGCGTGTGCCCCTCGGGGACGGGCAACTTCGGCAGCGCCGGTCGGGCCGCGCGCAGCGGGAAGGCCAGCTCGTCGGCCAGCGCGACCGTGCGGGCGACCGCGCCGGGGTAGCGCGCGAAGCGCCGCTGCATCTCGGCGCCGCTGCGCAGGTGCGCCCCGGCGTGCACCGGCAGCCAGCCGTCCAGCTCGTCCAGGCTCCGGTTCGCCCGCACCGCGGCCACCGCCGCCGCCAGCTGCCGCCGCCCGGGCGTCGCGTAGTGCACGTTGTTGGTCGCCACGGTCGGCAGGCCGCGGTCGGCGGCCAGCCCGGCGAGCACGTCGTTGACGGCCGAGTCCTGCGGGTCGCCGTGGTCGATGAGCTCGACGTGCACGGCATCCGCTCCGAACAGCGCCACCAGCTGGTCGAGCTCGGCGGCCGCGGCATCCGTCCCCCCGGTCAGCCCGCGGTCGGCGAGGGCGCGGCGCACCGCCCCCTTGCGGCAGCCGGTGAGGATGGCCCAGTGGCCGTCGGCCTGGGCGGCCAGCGCGTCCAGGTCGTAGAGCGGCCGGCCCTTCTCGGCGCCGCGCAGCTGCGCGTGCGTGATGGCCGCCGCGAGCCGGTGGTATCCCTCCTGCCCCCGGGCGAGGACGAGCAGGTGAGAGCCGGCCGGATCGGCTTCGCCCTTCTGGGGCTTGGGCAGCTGGAGCGACAGCTCGGCGCCGTACACGGTCTTCACCTGCCGCCCCTGCGCGGCCTCGGCGAAGCGCACGATGCCGTAGAAGCCGTCGTGGTCGGTGATCGCCAGGGCGTGCAGCCCGAGCCGCTCGGCCTCTTCCACCAGGTCTTCGGGCGAGGATGCCCCGTCCAGGAATGAGAACGAGCTGTGTGCGTGCAGCTCGGCGTACGGCACCGCGTCGGTTGGCCGCTCGATCGGCGCGGGCACGTACGGACCGCGCTTGTGCGACCACGCGGGGCTGTCGCCGCCGTCGGCGCCGGCGGGCACGTTCCGCGGGCGGCGGCGGTCGCTGAGCACCCGTTCGAGCTCGGACCACGGGATGGAGGGGTTGTCGAATCCCATCAGGACCTGACCTCAGTCATAGCGCGCCTCCGCCGCCCAGCGGCCGTCCTGACAGATCAGCAGCCAGGCGTTCTGCTCGGCGTCCACCACCTGGAACCGGTGCGCACGGCGGGCACGGGCGGCATCCCACCCCCGCTCGTCCACGGTCCACGGACCCGCCCAGGACACGATGGCGCGCCGCCGGCCGGCCTCGACCAGCTGCGCGGGCGCCGCACTGAGCGCGCCCCGCTCGTCCACCTCGACGCACACGCCCTCCGCGCCGGTCACGTCCACGGTCTGCGGGCGCGGGAACACGGTCGCCGGCGCCGGCGGGGGCAGGCTCCCCGGCCAGGGCCGTGAGCGCTCCGCCCCCACCATCGCGCGGTCGCCCCAGGGCACGAGCACCTGCCGCTCGGTCAGCCAGCGGCCGCCGCCGATCGCCGGGGTGAGCACGCCGCGGTGACCGAGCATGGCCTGCACCCGAGACAGCGCGTGATGCACCTTCTCTTCGGCGCCGGGGCCGAAGATGGCCGGCTGATGGGCGGATGCCGCATCCACCGCCGCCGGTTCGATCCGCACCTGCGCCACCCCGCCCCGCAGCACCCGGTTCTGCGCGGCTTCGGCCAGCTGCCAGCGCACCCGGTCGACGACCGCGGACGCATCGAACGATCCGGGTGCAAGCCACACCCGTTCGCTGCACTCGCCCCGCTCGGCCACCAGCCGGACCCGCAGCTCGGTGCACACCAGATCGTGCGCGCCCAGCCCCGAGATGAACTCGTCGGCGGCCACCCGCATCCCGAACGCGACCTGCTCGGCCAGCTCGAGCGGCGGTTCGAACAAGACCTCGCGATCCAGCTCCGGCGGCGGGGTGCGCGCGGTGATCGGCCGGGAGTCCGCCCCGGTGGCCAGAGCGTGCAGGCGCTGCCCGCGCGGCCCGAACCGGTCGCGGATGCGGGTGGGGTCCAGCTGCGCGAACGCGCCCAGAGTGTGGACGCCGAGCCGGCTCAGCAGGTGCGCGAGCTCGTCGTCGGCGAGCACCGTCACCGGCAGCGGGGCGAGGAAGGCCGCCGTCTCGTCGGTGGGCACCACCCGCACCGGCGCATCGGGACCGGTGGCCCGAGCCGCCTGTTCGGCGGTGAACGGGCCGTCGGCGACACCGGCGCGCACGCCCGGAAGGTCGTCCCCTTCGGCGAGCGCGTCGAGGATCTCGCACGCCGCCGCGCTCTCGCCGCCGTAGTAGCGGGCCGGTCCCCGGGCGCGCAGCGCGCACAGTCCCGGCCGGATGATCTGCACGCCCGGAGCGAGCTGCTCGATGCGGGACACGATCGGCGAGAACGCGCGCTGATCGCGTGCCGGATCGGCGGCGACGATCTGCGCGCGCGGGCAGCGCGCCTGCGCGTCGCGACGGCGCTGCCCCGTCGCACCCCCTCGGCGCGTGCTCGAGCCGAGCAGGCCACCACGGTGTTCGCGTGCACGATCACGACGGGTGCGGCATCCGCGGTCCGCTCGCGCTCGAGCGCGGTCACCGGCCAATCGGGGAACCACAGCACCAGGCTGCGGATCGGGCCGTCCATCTCACCCCACCGCCCTCATCGGCGCCCGGCGCTCGTCACCGGACCAGGCGCGCGACGCCGTGAGCGCGCCGGTATCGTCGGGCAGCAGCATCCGCGCCCGACGCGGGACCGCCCAGCGCCGGCTGGTCACGCTCACGGTGAGGGCGCGACGACGCAGATACCCGTGCCCGTCGCCGACACCGGACCATTCCGGCGCATCGACGTCGAGGGATGCCTCGGCGGTCGGCCACACCCCCTGCACGAGCAGGACCGTGCCCTTCTCGCGCAGCCGCGCGGACAGGCGGGCGATCTCGGCGTCCGAGGCCCGCCCCGCCGGGCGCACCGCCACCACCGGCAGCACGTCGGCGAGGGTCGCGGTCACCGCGATCCAGCGCGGACCCGGATCGGGGATCAGCACCAGCCGGGACAGCTCGACCCCCAGCTGCTCGGCGGCCTCGGCGCCCAGCTCGGGCAGCCCCACCGCACCGCACCAGGCACCGTCCTGCGAGGGGCGGGCCATCATCGCCAGCAGCGCGATGCCGAGGGGCCCACCGCATAGGCGGCGCCGGGGCGCAGCCCGCCCCGGGCAAGCTCGGCGAGGGCCGGCAGCGTCGGCAGCACGGGCGCGTCCAGCCGACGCCCCTGCATCTGCTCGAGCCGAGCGCGCAGACGCGAGACCTCTGGTGCCGCAGCCGATGCCGACATGATCGTCCTCACTTCTCCATGCTAGAACGCATGTTCTAGTACGTCAATCGCAAGAACGACGATAAACCTGCCTTCCGACAGTGAATCCCTTCCTATTCGCTTGCTATGTTCGACAGTCCCATAGCGCGAAAAGGGCAATCGAGGATGGGCAGAAGACCGCCGCCGAAGAGCTACTTCGCCTTCTGCTGCTCCTTCTTGCGGGCCGCCGCACGGGCGATCTCGGCGGCCGCCTGGAACGGCCGGCGCGGGTGGATGATCGCGGATGTCGAGGTGATGTCCCGTGGGGTGATCGAGTTGATCGCCCAGCCGAGAAAGAGGCGGATCTTTCGGGCGAGCGTGGGCATGGCCATGCCGTGATACGCGCGGTCGAATACCCAGGCGGGAAGGCCGTGCAGACGGATGCCCTTCACCACCGCCGCTCCTTGGCCCGGCCCGTAACTGGCCAGCGTGCCCAGCGACTCATGACGGTATTCGACCGGTTCGGCACCCCTGAGTGCACCCGCGATGTTCTTGGCCAGCAGCTTGGCCTGGCGCACCGCGTTCTGCGCGTTCGGCGGATAGTAGGCGGGCTGCTTCTGAGAGGTCAGATCAGGTATCTGAGCGTTGTCCCCGGCAGCCCACGCACCGGAAACGACGGACCCGTCGTCGCGAACGACCTGCATCCGCGCGTTCGCGACAACGTGCCCCTTGGGACCGCGCGGCAGGTTTGTGCCATCGAGCGCCGGGTTGGGGGTCACGCCAGCCGTCCAGACGATCGTGTCGGCGGGCATCCGCTCGCCATTGTCGAGAACGACGTCGCCGTTCTCGCACGAGACCATCGTGGTGCGCAGCACCTCGATGCCCCGCTCGTGCAGATGCTGCTGACTCCAGCGCCCCAGCTTCTCTCCGAGTTCGACGGCGATCTGGTCTGCCGCCTCCACCAGCACCCAGCGCGGTGAGAACCCGGACAGTTCTGGATAGCAGGGGAGGGTGTGAGCCGCGAGATCCTGCAGTTCGGTGATCGCCTCGACCCCGGTGTAGCCCCCGCCGACGAAAACGAACGTCAGCGCCTTCTCGCGCGCCTCGGCATCGCTCGTTGACGCCGCCCAGCGGATGCGGTCCAAGACGTGATTGCGCAGGTGAAGCGCCTCTTCGAGCGTGGCGAAGCCGATGCCCTGTTCCTCGAGGCCGGGAGTGGGAATCACGCGGGTGACGGCGCCGAGGGCCAGCACGACATGGTCGTAGTGCAGCTCGACCTCGGTGTCATCGAGTCGGTGCAGTGTCGCCGTTCGGCTGTCGCAGTCAAGCGACTCCAGCCGGCCGGCCACCGGGGAACTGCGCCGCAAGGCGCGCCGGAGTGGCACCGTGACGTTTCGCGGTTCGATCTCACCGCCCGCCACCTCTGGCAGCAGCGGCTTGTACGTCATGTACGGGTTCGGTTCGACGACGGTGATCCGAAGCTCACCGCGTCGAACGAGTGGTTCCAGACCCCATGCGGTGTACAGACCGACATATCCTCCGCCGAGAATCAGCACGTGCGGCGTCGTCACGATCGCCCCATCCTCTCTTACTCGAACTGCTCTTGTGCGAACCGCTCTTGTGCGAACCGCTCGGGCCGTCGAGCGTTCACAGGCCCACGCTTCCCTGCATGATGCCGCCGTCGACGACGACGCTCGTCGCGGTGATGTAGCTGCCGCGATCCGAAGCCAGGAAGACGACCGTTTCGGCGATCTGTGAAGGTTGCGCGACACGCCTCAGCGGGATCGAGTTCTTCAGCGTCTTCGACTTCTCGGGATCCTCGAGCGTCTCGTCGTTGATAGGCGTGTCAACGGCACCGGGGCAGACGTTCACCACGCGGATGCTGTGGGGGCCGAGTTCGACGCCTGCGGTTCGCGCGAGCATCCGTTCGCCGCCCTTCGAGACGCAGTAGGCGGTGTTGCCGGGCATCGGCCAGTCCTCGTGCACGGAGGAGATGTTGACAACGGTGCCCCCGTCGCCCTGTTCGATGAACTGCTTCGCCGCGAGCTGGGTGCCGAAGAACGCGCTCTTCAGGTTGATGGCGAGCACCTTGTCGTAGTCGGCTTCCGTGGTATCCAGCACGGACGTGCGGGTTTCGATGCCGGCGTTGTTGACGAGTACATCCAGTCGCCCGAAGGCGTCCACCGCCGTCTTCACCATGTTCTTCAGATCCTCGACCTTGCTCACGTCTGCTCGAACACTCACCGCCTGTCCGCCCGAGGACTCGATCTTCTCGATCAACGACTTCGTCTCATCGGGATGCGCGACGTAGTCGATCACGACCTTCGCACCCTCGCGGGCGGCAGCGAGCGCGATCGCCTCACCGATCCCGCTGTTCCCTCCGGTCACGACGACTGATTTTCCCTCGAGCAGCATGCCCCCACCTTTCACGGGTGTATCTCACCTCCATCCAAGCGCGTGCCGTCCCGCCTGCACAGTCCTTGCCGTATCGGGAGCAGCGCGGTATACGTGGCAGAGACCCGACAGACGCGAGGCAGACGATGGCGCACCTCCCGTTCCCTCTGGAGCGTTCAGCGACGAGACCGGAGAGTCACTTGTCCTTCACCGTGACGTGCGCACATTGCCGGGCGACGGCGTCGCCGGCCCGCAGTCCCTCTTCGAACGCCGCCACCGCGTTCAGTCCGGCCGTGTTCCGAGCCCCGCCGACGACGGTGTGCGGGATGCCGCGCAGAGCCAGCCGCTCCGCCAGCGGGGACCAGGAAGTCTGCCCCGCCGCGACGACGACGACGTCGGCCGCAATCAGCTCTTCGGCGCCGTCGACATCGATGCGCACCCCGTCGGGTCCGATGCCGCGATACGAGACGCCGGTGAGCGTGCGCACGCCGCGGCGGCGGATCGCCTGCACGGCCGCCCAGCGGGTGGTCACGCCCATCCCTGCGCCGATCGCACCGGACCGGCGCATGATCGTCACCTGTCGCCGCGGCGGCGGCAGCGTGCCGTCCTGCAGCCCGTGCTCGATGCGGAAGCGGTCCTGCTCCGCCGCGGCCCGACCGCCGGCATCCGGCTCCTCCCCCACGCCCACGCCCTCGCCCTCGCCCTCGACGAGCAGATGCGCCAGATCCACGGCGATCCCGCCCGCCCCGATCACCGCCACCCGCCCGCCCAGCTGCGGGGCCCGTGCGAACGCCTCGGCGTAGTCGATCACGTTCGCCCCGTCGCTGCCGGGCACCTCGACCTTTCGCGGCACGACGCCGGTGGCGACGATGACGTGCGCGAACCCGACGAGGTCGTCCGCGGTGGCGGCGTGGCCGGTGCGCACCTCGACCCCGAGGCGGTCCAGCACCCGTCGGAAGGACTGGGCGGTCGCCGCGAAGTCGTGCTTGCCGGGGACGGCGCCGGCCAGCAGGAACTGCCCGCCGATCGCCTCGGCCGCCTCGAACAGGGTGACCCGGGCGCCCGCGAACGCCGCCGCCCGAGCGGCCTCCATCCCGGCCGGGCCGCCGCCGACGACCGCGATGCGCGCGCCGGAGCCGCCGACCACCGGCACCAGCGGGAACTCGAGCTCGCGACCTGCACGGGGATTCACGGTGCACGAGACCGGCTCCAGCCCGAGCGACCGGTCGATGCAGGCCTCGTTGCAAGCCGATGCAGGGATTCACCGTGGATACGCGGCCGGCCAGCGACGCGGCCACGATCTGCGGGTCGGCCAGGAACGGCCGCGCCATCGACACCAGGTCGGCCTCACCGGCCGCCAGCACCCGCTCGGCCTGCGCCAGCGAGGTGATGCGATTGGACGCGATCACCGGCACGCGCGCCCCGGCGCTCGTCAACGCGCTCCGGATGTGCGCCGCCACGTCGACGAACGCGGCGTGCGGGACCATCGACTGCACCGTCGGGACACGGGCCTCATGCCAGCCGATGCCCACGTCGATGGCGTCCGCGCCCGCGCCGACCAGCGCGGCCGCCAGCGCATCGACCTCGTCCGGCGACGACGAGCCGGGGACCAGATCGGCACCCGAGACCCGCACGATCACCGGCGCGTCGCCGGCCGCCTCGCGCACCGCCCGGGTCACGGCCAGCGGGAACGCGCGCCGGCGCGCGGCATCCCCACCCCAGGCGTCGTCGCGCAGATTCGTGACGGGCGAGGCGAACTGGTTGAGCAGGTACCCCTCGGATGCCATCACCTCGACGCCGTCGAACCCGAGGTCGATCGCCACTGCGGCTGCGGACGCGAAGTCGGCGATGGTGGCGGCGATGCCGTCCTCGTCCAGTGCGACCGGCTCGGCCTGGGAGAACCGGCTGAACACCGCGGACGGCGCCACCGGCGTCAGCCCGAAGGCCGAGGGCAACGCGTACCGGCCCGCGTGGAACAGCTCCAGTGCGATGCGTCCGCCGGCCGCGTGCACCGCCTCGACCACGCCTCGCCAGGGCGCGGCGTGCGCGGGCTCGTTGATCAGCGTGTAGCCGGCGCTGCCGGCGCCGACCCGGCTGACGGCGGCGCCGCCGGTGATGATGAGGGCCGCGCCCCCGCGGGCCCGCTCCGCATAGAACGCGGCCAGGGCCGCGGCATCCCCGGTCTCACGGTTCAGGTGCATCGACCCCATCACCACCCGATGCGGGCAGCATCAGCGTGCCCAGTCGCACCGGCGTCTGCACCGTCGGATATCGCGCTGTCGGTTCTGGCGATGGCGGATGCTGTGCCGTCGACACCGACTACTCCCGGGTCGGCCGCGGCGGCAAGCCCCAGCGGGTGGGTCGTGTCGTGCCAGTACGGGGGTGCGGCCACCGTCATCCCGCCATCCACGACGATCGTGTGGCCGGTGATGTAGCCGGCCCGCTCCGAGAGCAGGAAGTCGATCGCGTCCGCCATGTCGGCCACGGTGCCCGGCCGCCCCAGCGGGATCGCGTCGATCACGCTCTGCATCGGGGCCATCCCCGGCATCGAGTAGAAGTAGTCGAGCGAGTCCGATTCGATCAGTCCGCCGTTGACCCCGTTCACGGTGATGCCGTAGCCGGCGAACTCCACGGCCATGAACCGGATGAACGACTCCACCGCCGCCTTGTACGAGCCCAGGGCCGCATAGGTCGCGAAGGCCCGGACGCTGCCGTAGCTGGAGACGGCGACGATGCGGCCGCCGCGGTCCATGAGCTTGACCGCCTCCTGCGCGCCGAGCACGAACGGGCGCACGTTCATCGCGTACGAGCGGTCCAGGTGGTGCGTCTTCAGGTCGACGATCCGCTTGAAGGCGGCCGCCGCGGCGTTGTTGACGAAGAAGTCGAGACGCCCGTACTCGGATGCCACGGCGTCGAACAGTCGGACGATGTCGTCCGGGCTCTCCATGTCGGCCTGCACCGCGATGCCGTCGCCGCCGCGTCGGCGCGCCTCGGCCACCACCTCGTCGGCCAGGTCGGCGTTCGTGCGGTAGTTCACCACCACGGTGGCGCCCTTGGCCGCCAGCTCCAGGGCCAGCGTGCGTCCGATGCCGCGGGATGCGCCGGTGATCAGCGCGATCTTCTCGGCGTACTCGCCCTGGTCGTCGTCGGGGATCTCGGCAGGGGTCGGGGTGGTCATGCGGTCTCCTTCTTCCCTGCCCGGGCGAACACGTCGCGGGCCACGACGGTCTTCTGGATCTCGTTCGTGCCCTCTTCGAACCGCTGTGCGCGGGCGTCCCGGTAGACGCGCTCGATCGTGGAGGTCTTCCAGTAGCCGATCCCGCCGTGCACCTGCAGCGCCTTGTCGGTGACCCGCGTGAGCATGTCCACCGCGGTCATCTTCGCCATCGACGACAGCGCGGGCGCCTCGGGCGCATCCCGCTCCCATTCGCGGGCCGCGTGCAGCGTGAGCCTGCTTGGCGGCCTGGATGTCGGCCTCGTTCTCGGCGATCATGAACGAGATCGCCTGCCGAGCGGCGATCGGCTTGCCGAACGTGACCCGCGAGGACGCGTAGTCGACGGCGAGCTCCTGAGCCCGTGCGGCCAGCCCGACGCAAGCTCATCGCCACCGAGATCCGGCTCGGGGTGAGGAACCCGCCCAGCGCGATCTTCAGGCCGTCGCCCTCGTCGCCCAGCCGCTGCGCCACCGGCACCGGGGTGTCCACGAACGTGAGCGTCGCATGGTCCGTGCCGTGCACGCCCATCGTGTGCGAGGTGTCCTCGACGTCCGCCCCGGGGGCGTGCCGGTCCACCAGCAGCGCGACCACCCCGTCCTTGCCGGCCGTGCCCTCCAGCCGCGCGAACAGCAGCCAGTAGTCGCAGGTGACGCCGAACGTGATCAGATGCTTGCGCCCGTTCAGCAGGTACATGTCGCCCTCGCGGCGCACGGTGCAGGTGAGGTCGGCACCGCTGCCGTTGTCGGGCTCGGTGAGCGTGAAGGCGACCAGGGTGTCGCCGGCGACCATCGGCCGCACGAACCGCTCGCGCTGCTCGTCGGTGACATGCGGGTTTATCGCCCGCCACGTGCCGTTCAGCACGTGCACCAGCATCCGGATCGACGCGTGCGAACGGGAGAAGACCTCCATCAGCCCCATCCACTGGCTGAACGCGAGGCCGCGGCCGCCCAGTTCGACCGGTGCGGCCATGCTCAGGTAGCCGCGCGACTTCAGCTCGCCGAACAGCTCCGGCGACACCGTCCCGGTCTGCTCGATCCGCTCGGCCCAGCGCTCGCCGGGTCCGCGCACCCACTGCGTCACCTCCGCGAGGAGCGCGTCGTACTCAGGCTGTCCTATTCGGCTTCCGCGTCCGTCGAGCGTGATCGGGCTGCTGGTCATCGAGGATGTCCTCCTTGTCGGGGTGGGGTACGGCCGCCAGCCGCTGGGGCTTCAGTGTCGCCGCCTGCTCGCGCAGCAGGAACTTCTGCACCTTGCCGACGGTGTTGCGCGGCAGCGCGTCGACGATCTCGAGGCGCTCCGGCCAGTAGCTCTTGGCGACGCGGCAGTCGTCGAGGTACTTCTGCAGCTGTGCGAACGTCAGGCTCGCTCCGGGGCGAGCACTGCGAATGCGCAGGCCCGCTCGCCCAGGCGCGGGTCGGGCATCGCCACGATCGCGACATCCTCCACTGCGGGATGCCGATACAGCAGCTTGCCTCGATCTCCGAGACCGGCACCTTCTCGCCGCCGCGGTTGATGACGTCGCGGACGCGGCCGGTGATGCGCAGATAGCCGTCGTCGTCGAGGGTGGCCAGGTCGCCTGTGCGATACCACCCGTCCGCAGTGAACGCCTCGGCGCTCAGATCGGGCCGCTCCAGGTAGCCGTCGAACACCGTGGGACCGGTCAGCTCGAAGTTGCCCTCCTGCCCGGCCGCGACCGGGTGACCGTCGTCGTCCACGATCCGCAGCGACACCCCGTGCAGCGCCTTGCCGTCCGTCCCCCACGCCTTCGCGGCCGGGTCGGACGGACTGGCCAGTGCGGCCAGGCCGGTCTCGGTCGTGCCGAACGCCCCGCAGACGGTCGCGCCCAGCACGCGCGTCGCGCGCTCGGCGAGTGCGCGGGGCACGGCGGCGCCGGTGGCCACGAACACGCGCAGGGCGTGCGGCACCTCGGCGCCGGCCTCGACCTCGCGGACGAGGTCGGTGAGGAACGGCGTGGCGGCCTGCACGAACGTGCCCTCCCACTCGTTCAGCACCTCGAGGGCCCGCGTCGCGTTCCAGGTGCGCTGCACGATCTCGGGCACGCCCAGCACCCAGGACAGCCACATCCCGTACAGGAACCCGGTCTGATGCGCGAGCGGCGAGGGCACGTAGACGGTGTCGGTCGAGTTCAGCGGCAGCTGCCTCGATCTCCATCCACGCCGCCCGGCTGAGGCTCTCGTGCCGGTGGATAACGCCCTTGGGCTCGCCCGAGGTCCCGGACGTGAACAGCAGCTGCGCGGGATCCTGCGGCCGGGGGGTCCGGGCGTCCAGCGCCGCGCGATCCACGTGCACCCACGCGGATGCGCGGTGCCAGGCGTGCCACGCCACGCCCGGATTGGCGCACTCGGGCAGGATGTGCGCGACGCCCGGCGTCAGATGCATGACCAGCACGGTCTGCAGAGCCAGTTCGGCGGCGTCCGGACCGTCCAGGATCTCGGCGATCTCGCGGTCGTGCTGACGGCCGCGGAAGTTGTCGGCGACGACCAGGAGCTTCGCCCGCGACCGCTTCAGCGCCACGGCCACCTCGCGCTCGCGGAAGATCGGCATGATCGGGCAGATCACGGCGCCGATGCGCGCCGCGGCGGCGGCGATCACCACGAACCCGCTGCAGTTGGGCAGCTGGACGGCCACCCGGTCGCCGGCCTCGATCCCGAACTCCAGCGAGCGTGGCGGCCTTGTCGACGGCGTGGTCCAGCTCGTCCCAGGTCATCCGGGTCGTGCGGTCGGGTGCGGCATCCACCACCGCCAGCCCGTGCGGACGCTCGGCGGCCCACCGGCGGATCCACTCCGCCCCGGTGACCTGGCCGGCTGCCTCCACCGTGCCCTCCCGCGGCAGGCGTCGGGCGGTCGGCTTCGCCGGGCCGCGCTCCACCTGCATGTCCACGTGCAGCTCCTCCATCGCGTCGAGGAACTGCGGGTACGAGATCCGGTACGCATGCGGGAAGGTGAGGGTGGAACGACCGGATGCCGCACCCGCCGCGACCGCCAGCGACATCAGCACCCGGTGGTCGTTGAACGAGGAGAGGTGCGCGCCGTGCAGGCCGGCGACCCCCGGATCCGCAGGTCCGTGCCGTCGAAGTCGAGGTCGGCGCCCATCTCGTTCAGCTCGAGCATCGAGGTGACCCGGTCGGACTCCTTCAGCCGCACGTGCTCGACGTTGCGGAACACGCTCTCGCCGTCGGCGAACGCCGCCATCGCGGACAGCACCGGGAGCATGTCGGGCACCGCCCGGCAGTCCACCTCGGTCGCGCGCAGCCGCAGTCCGTCGTGCTGCACCCGGACCCCGCCGGCCGCGGCATCCACCACCATCGGCAGCCCCATGTCCCGGGCGATCCCGAGGAATTCGGCCTCCGGGTGGTCGACCTCGGCCGGGTCGATGCTGTGCAGCCCGGTCAGCAGCACGTCGGCCGGCCGGATGCCGGCCACGGCCAGCCCGAACGCCGCCGAGCCGATGTCCGGCGGCAGCTGCAGGTCGGCGGGGCGCGGGGTCTGGTTCGGCGCGATGTCGAAGCGGCGACCATCCGCCGAGACGGCGACCTGAAGGCCGAACTGGGCCATCATCCGGATCGTGAGGTCGACGTAGCTGCGCTCGTTGAAGGGGCCGTCCACGATGACGGTGGTGTGCGCGGCGGCGAACGGCGCGATCAGCAGCAGCGCCGAGATCCACTGCGAGAGGGTGCCGGCGATGTGCACGACGCCCCCGGTCGGACGGCCGTGCCCGACGCGGATGGGCGGACAGTCCGTGGGCGAGGAGACATCCACCCCCACCTCGCGCAGCGCGCGCAGCAAGGGCCCGATCGGACGGCGCTCGAAATACTTCTGGCCGGTCACCACGACGTCGCGATCGGCGAGCGCGGCAAGACCGACCATGAAGTACAGCGTCGTGCCCGAGCTGCCCACGGTGATCCGTTCGCGTCGCGGCCGGTACGGACCGCCGTGCACGATGAACGTGTCGCCGTCGATCTCGACCTCGATGCCGAGGGCCCGCAGCGCGCCGACCGTGTACTGCACGTGTCGGGCGTCGCTGAGCCCGGTGATGCGACTCGTGCCCGGGGCCAGCGAGGCCAGGATGAGCGCACGGTGCGCGTGGTACTTCGAATTCGGCACCTGCACGCTTCCGTGCACGCGCTCCGCGCTTCCCGCCACCGCCAGATGCATGTCGACCTCCTTGCCCGAGTGCAGGCCCCGACCACGACATGCAGGCATGCGTGTCGAAGGCCTGCCAGAGGCGAACATACTCCTCTGGCGCCGCGCGTGCAGATCCTCGACAGCGCGTGCGGGTCCGATCCGGTCAGGCGGCGAGAGCCAGGTACGGCTCCCAGCGCGGATCGGCGCGGTCGATGCCGCGCACGGTCCAGTGCGCCCCGCGGGGCGGGCGGGGGATCACCCGCAGCTGCCAGGACATCTCCTGGGGTGTGCGGTCGCCCTTCGTGTTGTTGCAGCGCTGGCAGCAGGCCACGAGGTTCTCCCATGAGTCCGCTCCCCCGCGCGAGCGGGGCTGCACGTGGTCGATGGTGGCGGCATGGCCGCCGCAGTAGGCGCAAGCGGAAGCCGTCCCGCCGCAGCACCCCACGGCGGGTCACCGGCACGCGACGCGTGTTCGGCAGGTGCACGTACCGGGCGAGGATGATCACCGCGGGTCTGTCGTACGATCCGCGTGCGGCCAGGACCGGCTCACCCTCGACATGCTCGATGATGGTCGCCTTCTCGTTCATCACCAGGACCAGAGCCCGGCGGAACGAGACCACGGCCAGCGGTTCATATCCTGCGTTCAGCACCAGTGTGCGCATCTGCCATCCTCACGAACAGTCCGAGACGGCTTCCCGGACGATCGACACGAGGACGCACAACGTCGCGCAGGGCATGAAAAAGGCGCCGCCCGGCGGGCGACGCCACGGACGCGCGCAGGGTGCGGCATCCGTGCTCATGATGCCGAAGGACGAGCAGGCCGAGCGCATCCATGGTGCGGATGTGTGGTGTGCTGCCCATCGGCTTCCCTTCGCTCGGTTGAGCGTCCGGGATCAGATTAGCCCCAACGCGCGGGACCGCGCCGCGCGAGGGTGCGTGTCGGACGGATGCCGTCAGCCGGCGTTCGCGCGCAAGCCAGGCCAGCGGATCCACGTGCGAACCGTTGAGCATGACCTCGAAGTGCAGGTGGTTCGCGGTGGAGCGGCCGGTGCTGCCCACCAGGCCGATGACCTGACCGACCGACACCTTCTGGCCGTGCACGACCTGACGGCTGCCGTAGCGCATGTGCCCGTAGAGCGTGGTGACCTTGGTGCCGTTGATGACGGTGTCGATCGTGACGGCCACGCCGTAGCCGTAGTAGCCCTCGCTGGACACGTTCACGGTGCCGGAGGTCGCGGCGAAGATCGGGGTGCCCCCGTTGGTGAGCAGGTCCACGCCCTGGTGCTCGCCGCCGCGGGCGCCGAAGCCCTCGCCGATGTGGTTGATCTTGGCCAGCGGCCAGCGGATCGCGCCGCTGCCGGGGCCCTTCATGTTCAGATCGACCTTCACGGACGAGTAGCTGACCGCTGCCGCCGCGGCGGCAGGCCGCCTGGCGGGCACGGGCGGCCGCGGCCTCCTGCGCCTTCTTCTTCGAGATCTCGCCGGCGGTGGTCGCGGAATAGCGCTGCGGCTGAGGTCGGCCGGCTGCTCGTCCGAGGCGACGACGACGGACTGCGCGTCGTCCGCGGCGACCTGCTGGATCGTCCGCGTCTCGGGCGTCGAGTTCGCCGCGGCGAAGGCCGGGACGGCGGCGGTGCCCACCAGTGCGGCGATCACGCCGACGACGGCGAGGCGGCGTGCCGGGGACCGACGCCGCGCGGCGGCCGTGCGCGGAGCCGATGCGGGGCCGGTCGGTGCGGGACTGGACTGTGCCGGGGTAGATAGTGCCGGGGTGGATGGTGCCGTCGACCTTCGGGCGACCGGACCGGTGGCGGCGGCTCGCAGCCCTCGGCGAGTGGGTACGGGCGCGGCCCGGGTATCGGTCGCGTCGTGCTGTTCGGCCAAACTGTCCTCCACAGCCTCCGCACCCGGTTCGGGATCGGGCACCGGCTCGTCGGATGCTACGCAGGCACAGGTGTCGGGACACGCGGTGCGATGACCCGCCAGGACGACGAGCCGATGAGGCGATCCTGGCGGTATCCGTCGGCGGGCTTCTCGCCTATGGACTTTTCGAGGTTACCCGAAGGTAACGAATATGTCACGCCCCCGTGCCGGCCGCGCTGCGGCGAGTTCAGCCCTCGTCCACCAGGAAGATGTGCGAAGCGACCTCGACGGGAAGCTCCAGGCCCTCGTCGCTGCCGTCCATCTGCACCAGCACGTAGCCCTCGCTGTAGCGGTAGTCGCCGGTCGCACCGGGAAGGACGCCGGCGCCGCGCAGCTGTTCCAGCAGCTCCGGGTCGACCTGGGCGGGCTCGGCGAGCCGGCGCACCGTCCCGCGGATCGGGCCGCCCGCGGCATCCAATCGGCGCACGAGTCCCACCACGCCCTGCTCGAACTGCATCGAGGCGGTGCCGCCCAGCTGGTCCAGGCCGGGGATCGGGTTGCCGTAGGGCGATTCGGTGGGGTGTCCGAGCAGTTCGACGAGGCGCCGCTCGACCTGCTCGCTCATCACGTGCTCCCAGCGGCAGGCCTCTTCGTGGACGTAGGCCCAGTCCAGCCCGATCACGTCCGAGAGCAGACGCTCGGCGAGGCGGTGCTTGCGCATGACGTCGACGGCCTTGTGCCGGCCGGCATCCGTCAGTTCCAGACGCCGGTCGTCCGAGACCACGACCAGCCCGTCGCGCTCCATGCGGCCCACGGTCTGCGACACCGTCGGCCCGGAGTGGCCGAGCCGCTCGGAGATGCGTGCGCGCAGCGGGACGATGTTCTCCTCCTCGAGTTCGAGGATCGTCCGCAGGTACATCTCGGTGGTGTCGATCAGGTCAACCATGGTTCGTTCTCCGCGTCAGCCGTGTCGGTCCAGCCTAGTCGGCGCACCACCGGGCGACGGCGGCGCAACCGGGCGTCATCCGCTCGGGGCCGGGCACGCGGCCCGCCTAGAATCGGGGGCATGACCCACGTTGCGCTGCCCGCGAGATCCTGCCCGTCGACGGTCGATTCGGCTGCGGTCCGTCGAAGGTCCGTGCCGAGCAGATCCAGGCGCTGGCCGGCCCGGGAGCGACGATCCTGGGCACCAGCCATCGGCAGGCGCCGGTGAAAAACCTGGTCGGCAGCGTGCGCTCGGGGCTCGCCGAGCTGTTCCGCCTGCCGGAGGGCTACGAGATCATCCTCGCCAACGGCGGCTCGACCGCGTTCTGGGATGCCGCCGCGTTCGGCCTGATCGAGAACCGCGCGCAGAATCTGCAGTTCGGCGAGTTCGGCGGCAAGTTCGCCAAGGCCGCCGCCGCCCCGTGGCTGCAGGCGCCGGATGTGCGCACCGCCGAGCCGGGCACCCGGGCGCGGTTCGAGCCGGTCGCCGGTGTCGACGTGTACGGCGGACCGCACAACGAGACCTCCACGGGTGTGGTCGCCCCGATCGAGCGCGTGCACGGCGACGACGGCGCGCTGACCGTCATCGACGCGACCAGTGCGGCCGGCGGCATCGACGTCGACGTGACGCAGACCGACGTGTACTACTTCGCACCGCAGAAGAACTTCGCCTCCGACGGCGGCCTGTGGTTCGCGGCGGTCTCGCCGGCGGCGGTCGAGCGGATCGAGCGGATCGCGGCATCCGACCGCTACATCCCCGCGTTCCTCGACCTGAAGACGGCCGTCGAGCAGTCGCGCCTGAACCAGACCCTGAACACCCCCGCCCTGTCGACGCTGCCTGATGGACGCGCAGATCCGCTGGATCAACGGCCACGGCGGCCTCGCCTGGGCCGGCGCGCGCACGAAGGAGTCCTCGGACATCCTGTACGGCTGGGCCGAGGCATCCTCGTACGCCACCCCGTTCGCCGCCGACCCGGCCGACCGGTCCCCCGTGGTGGTCACGATCGACTTCGACGCGTCGGTGGATGCCGCGGCCGTGGCCGCGTCGCTGCGGTCGAACGGCATCGTCGACACCGAGCCGTACCGCAAGCTGGGCCGCAACCAGCTTGCGCATCGCGACGTTCGTGGCGATCGAGCCCGACGACGTGCGCCAGCTCGTCCGCTGCATCGACTACACGGTCGAGCACCTCTGAGCCCGATGGATGCGGCCGCCCGGCCGCCGAGGGCACTCATCGGGCGCCGAGGCGGCTTCATCGGTCGCCGATGCACGCGAATCGCGCACTTCGTGCACAACCGCGTCAGCTGAGCACGACAGGCTGCCCGCCCCGCCCCTGAGGGCGTGTGAACGGGAAGTTCATCACGTGTGGGAGAACATCCCGGTCCGGCTCAGTCCCGCTCGGGTTCAGTCCTGCTGATCCTCGTCCGCGTCGTCCTCGTCGGAATCATCGTCCTCGTCCGCGTCGTCCGCGTCGTCCTCGCCTGAGTCGTCCTCGTTCGCGTCGCCCTCGCCTGAGTCGTCCTCGTCGGAGTCGGAGTCGTCCTCGTCGTCGGAGTCGTCGTCCTCGTCCTCGTCCTCATCAGACTCGTCCTCATCCGCGGACGACTCGTCCAGTTCGTCGATGTCGACCCCGTCGACGTCGCCCGCGTGCAGGATCCGCGACCCGTCCGTGTCGAAGTCCGCGGCATCCAGGTCGTCGACGTCGTCGAGGTCCTCATCGAGATCGTCGTCCTCGTCGAGGTCGTCGTCGCCCTCCGCGGACTCGTCACCCTCGGCCGCAACCTCGTCACCGGCGGCGGCCGCCGCGGCCTGCTGCGCCTGGTATTCGGCGAGGCGGACCGCCCACGGCACCCATTCCGGGGCCAGCAGCGCGCCCTGACCGGGCAGCAGCTTCACCTCGAGCACGGTCGGCTCGGCGTCCTCGACCACAGCCAGGCTCACCGTCCAGAACCATCCCGGGTACCCCGGCAGCCGATTCTCGAAGCGCAGCGACACCACGTCGTCCGCCTCGACGGTGTAGCCGGCCGCGGGGCCGACCGTCTCGGGCGGGTGATCTCGGCGAGCGCCGTCAGTGCGAGGTCGTGGTCTTCGAGCAGCCGCTCGTCAGGCGTCGAAGTCATCAGCGACCCTGCGCAGGAGTGCGGCGACCTTCTTCGCGTGCGCCCCCGCCGGGTAGCGCCCGCGGCGCAGGTCCCCGCCGATGCCGTCGAGAAGCTTGACCAGATCTTCGACGATGACCGCCATGTCGTCGGCCGGCTTGCGGGTGCGCTTGGCCAGGCTGACCGGCGCCTCCAGCACCCGGACCGACAGCGCCTGCGGACCGCGGCGCCCGTCGGCGAGACCGAATTCGACCCGAGAGCCGGCCTTGACCACGGCGCCCGCGGGCAGGGCGGACGCGTGCAGGAACACGTCCTGACCGTCTTCCGAGGAGATGAAGCCGAAGCCCTTCTCCTCGTCGTAGAACCTGACCTTGCCGGTGGGCATGACTACCTCGCTGAAACGCGGCGCGCGCCGGTCTGGCGCGCGGATGGGGACGAAGAACGAGAGACCCGAAGGCCTCGCATCCAGCCTACGGCACGCTCGCGCGGCGGTAGGCTGATAGAGATGAGCGCGCCCACACCATCCGAGGAGATCCCGGTCCGCCGGATCGACCGCATGCTGTCGTTCACAGCCCTGGGGCTGTTGGTCCTGTCGGTCGTCTGCTTCTTCTCGATCATGATCGGCTCGGCCATGCACGCCAGCTTCGATCAGGGCCTGTGGCCGACGATCGGCGCCATCGTGTACATCGCACCGATCGTCGCGTTCCTGCTCATCCTGACTGTGGTCATCATGAGCTTCGTGCGGAGGTCGCGGGCCAACAAGGCGCGCTGAGTGGCCGACACCTCCGACGAGCGGGCGCTGGCGCGGCGCCTGGCAGGGCTCGAGCCGCACCGGCTCGCCCGACTTCTGCGCGAGCGCGGGGTCTCGCCCGCGACCTCGTGGGACGACTGCTTCGATGCGGCCGAGGGCTGCTGGATGCCGCGTCCCTCGACCGCGCGCTGACGACGCTGGCGCGGCCCGCCGTGCGAGCGCTGGCCGCCGCGGCCACGGAGCAGGGGACGGATGCCGCCGCCGACGTGGGCGACCGCTCGGCGCGCGCCGCGCTGGACGCGCTGGGCCTGCTGCGGGAGGACGGGCGCCCGTTCCGCGCCGTCGCCGAGCGCCTGGAAGCGCTGCTGGCCGAGCGGCCGGACGCGATCGCGGAGCAGCCGGCGGCGGCCGACCCGCCTGTCCCCGATGTCCGCGCACGGGCGCTGCTGGCCGAACACGCCGCCGCCGCGACCCGGGCCGTGACCGACATCGTGGCGCTGTCGGCCGACCAGCCGCTGGCCGTCACCGGCGGAGGTGCGGTCACCGCCGTCGATCGGCGGCGACTCGTCGACACGCACGTGGTCCGGGACGGCGACGAGCTCGACGACCTCCTGCGCCTGGCGGCCGACGCGGGCCTTCTCGTCCCGGTCGACCGGGCCTGGCGCGTCGCGGTGGCCGGAGACGCCTGGCTGCCGGGCTCGACCACGCAACGCTGGCAGCGCGTGGCCGTCGGCTGGCGCGACGGGCTCCCCGCGGCGCTGCGCACCGCCGACGGCGGGTACCTCCCGCCCGCCCGATGGGAGGGCGCCGTTCCCCTCGATCCCGATTGGCCGGCGACCGTGGCGGCGGTGCGCGCCCGTGCCGTGCGCTGGGGCCTGTACGACCGGGACGGGGCCGAACCGGAGTGGACTCGCGGCCTGCGCCGGGGCGCCGAGCCGGACGCGGCGGCGCTGACCGCCCTCCTCCCCGCCGAGATCGACTCCGTCTATCTGCAGGCCGATCTGACGGCGATCGCGCCCGGCCCGCTGCGCTCCGCCGTGGATCTGCGGCTGCGCACGATGGCCGTCCGCGAATCGCAGGCCCAGGCATCCACCTACCGCTTCACCGCCGACAGCCTCGCCGCGGCGGTCGCCGGCGGCGAGGACGCGACCTCGCTGCGCGACTTCCTGTCCACCATCTCGCTGACCGGCATCCCGCAGCCGCTGGACTACCTGATCGCGCAGACGGCCGCCCGGCATGGGCTCGTGCGTGTGGGCACGGATGCCACGACCGGCCGCACCCGGGTCACCGGCGCCGATCCGCAGGTGCTGCGCACGATCGCGGTCGACCAGTCGCTGCGGTCGATCGGGCTGATGCCGGACGGAGCGGCGCTCACCTCGCGCGTGTCGCGGGATGCCGTGTTCTGGACGCTCGCCGACGCCCGCTACCCGGTGGTCGCGGTCGACGCGGCCGGGCAGCCCGAACCGCTCGCCCGCCGCCACGCCCCCGTCCCGGCGGCACCGCCCGCCGACCCTGCCGCACCGCTCCTGCCGCTGGCGCACGCGCTGCTCGCGCACAGCGCAAGCCGATGCGGATGCCGCGTGGCTGCGCCGCGAGCTCGACCAGGCCGTGCGTACCCGCAGCGAGATCACCGTCACGGTGCGGATGCCCGACGGCGGCGAGCGCGAGTTCACCCTGGCCGTGACCGGACTGGGCGGCGGACGCCTGCGCGGACGCGACCGCGCCGCCGACATCGAGCGCACCCTCCCCGTGGCGAGCATCGTGGGCGTGCGGCCCGGGTAGACTGGACAGTTATGTCCGACGGCCCCCTCATCGTCCAGAGCGACCGCACCGTCCTGCTGGAGGTGGCGCACCCGGACGCCGAGAGCGCCCGCCACGAGTTGGCGATCTTCGCCGAGCTGGAACGCGCTCCCGAGCACATCCACACCTACCGCATCACCCGGCTCGGGCTGTGGAACGCGCGCGCCGCCGGGCATCAGGCCGACGACATGCTGGCCACCCTCGAGCGGTGGTCGAAGTTCCCGGTGCCGCCGTCGGTGTCGATCGACATCCGCGAGACCGTCAACCGGTACGGGCGTCTGGTCATCGACCGGGATGCCGACGGCCAGCTGATCCTGAAGTCCACGGATGCCGCGGTCCTGACCGAGGTGTCCAAGAACAAGCGCATCCAGCCGCTGCTGGTCGGGCATCCCTCCGCCGACGTGTACCTGGTCGACGCCTGGGCGCGCGGTCACATCAAGCAGGAGCTGCTGAAGATCGGCTGGCCGGCCGAGGACCTCGCCGGGTACACGCCGGGCACGCCGCATCCGATCGACCTCGCCGAGCAGGACTGGAGTCTGCGCCCGTACCAGCGGCACGCGGTCGACATCTTCACCGAGGGCGGCTCGGGCGTCGTGGTGCTGCCCTGCGGCGCGGGCAAGACCCTGGTCGGGGCCGGGGCGATGGCGGCCACCAAGACGACCACCCTCATCCTGGTGACCAACACGGTCAGCGCCCGGCAGTGGCGCGACGAGCTCGCTGCGCCGCACGAGCCTGACCGCGGACGAGATCGGCGAGTACTCCGGCCAGGTCAAAGAGGTCAAGCCGGTCACGATCGCGACCTACCAGATCCTCACGGCGAAGCGGAAGGGGCAGTACGCCCACCTCGCCCTGCTGGACGCGCTGGACTGGGGTCTGATCATCTACGACGAGGTGCATCTGCTGCCCGCGCCGGTGTTCAAGCTCACCGCCGACCTGCAGGCGCGGCGGCGCCTGGGCCTGACCGCCACCCTGGTGCGCGAGGACGGCCGCGAAGGCGACGTGTTCAGCCTGATCGGCCCGAAGCGCTTCGATGCGCCGTGGAAGGAGATCGAGTCGCAGGGCTTCATCTCACCGGCCGTCTGCTATGAGGTGCGGGTCGACCTGCCCGACGACGACCGGCTCGAGTACGCGGCATCCGCCGACGACGAGCGGTACCGACTCGCGGCCACGGCGCCGGCCAAGATCGGCGTGGTCAAGGATCTGGTGGCCAAGCACCGAGGCGAGCGGATCCTGGTGATCGGCCAGTATCTGGATCAGATCGACGTGCTGGCCGAGGCGCTGGACGCTCCGAAGATCACCGGGGCGACCCCGGTGGACGAGCGCGAGGAGCTGTACCAGGCGTTCCGGGTGGGCGAGATCGAGGTGCTGGTCGTCTCGAAGGTCGCGAACTTCTCGATCGATCTGCCCGAGGCATCCGTGGCCATCCAGGTGTCGGGGTCGTTCGGCTCGCGGCAGGAGGAGGCCCAGCGGCTGGGCCGCCTGCTGCGACCGAAGGAATCAGGGCACACCGCGAGCTTCTACACCCTGATCGCCCGGGACACCGTCGACCAGGACTTCGCCCAGAACCGGCAGCGGTTCCTCGCCGAGCAGGGCTACGCGTACACGATTCTGGACGCGGACCGGCTCGCCGCCTGAGCTGCGCCCGACCCAGCACGCCCAGGCACCGCGCGCCGGGTCAGCAGAAGGAGATCCGGACGGAGAAGGAGCTCCGGCCGGGAAACGCCTTCCCTCGCCCGAATCTCCTTCTCGCGGCGGCCGGTGCCGGCTACTGCGCCGTGATCCGGTCGAGCGCCACCGGCACATACGGGCTGTGCGCGGACAGGTAGTCCGCGAACGCATCGATGTCCAGGCCGCCGTAGTAGACGTTCTGCGCGTCGAGGAATGTGGGGAACCCGTCTCCGCCGCCGGCGAGGAAGTTGTTCGTCACCACCCGATACGTCGCCGTGTCATCCAGCGGCTGCCCGTTCAGCGTCACCGCGCCGAGCGTGGTGCCCGAGTAGGAGTATGCGAAGCCGTCGCTGACCTGCAGGATCTTGCGGCTCGCGGCGTTCGGTCCGCTCCACTGCTCGTTCAGCAAGCTGCTTCGAGCCTGCGCACCGGTCAGGTCGAGCGAGACCAGGTAGTTGTTGAACGGCTGGACCGTGAACGCCTCCTCGAACGTGACGTCTCCCGGCGCCTCGCCCCACGACGACGCGTCGTAGACGAGATCGGTGCGGATCCCGCCGGGGTTCATCAGCGCGATCACGGGCGCACCGTACGAGCCGACGACACTGGGGTCGGCCAGCTGCGCGTCGGCGATCAGGTCGCCCAGCGCCGATTCGCCCGCGGCGTCCTGCGTGCGCGTCACGTCACCGGTGATCTGCCCGATCACCTTGCTGGCGATCGGCTTGACCAGCTCCTTGTAGCGAGCGATGATCCCGGTCTCGGCGGCGTCCTTGGCGACGTCCCGGGTGACCAGCATGTTCGCGCTCGACACCGAGGTGCGCACGATGTCCTGCGTACGCCGGTCGTAGGTGAGCGTCGTGTCCGTGTACAGGCGTCCGAACGACGATGCGGATGTCACCATCCGGTCGTTGCCGGCGGGGTCCTTGATGTCGCACACGTACGGCTGGTGGGTGTGCCCCGAGACGATCATGTCGATGGCCGGATCGAGGTTCTTCGCGATCGGGATGATCGGACTGGTCGGATCCAGCTGGGCCCCGTTCGCACACGCGGCGTCGTAGGACGGGTTCACCGTGTACGGCGTTCCGTCGTGGTACCAGGTCTGCTGCCCGGGCACGCCGCCCTGGTGGATGAGCACCACGATCGCGTTGACGCCCTTCTTCTTCAGCACCGGGACCAGCGCGTTCGCGGTGGCGACCTCGTCCCGGAACTGCAGACCGGCCACGCCCGAGGCGGTGACGATCGACGGGGTGTCCTTCAGCGTCATCCCGATGAAGCCGATCTTCACGCCCTTGATCTTCTTGATCGCGTAAGCGGGGAGGATCGTCGTGTCCGTGCCGGCCTTGACGACGTTCGCCGCGAGGTAGTCGAAGCTCGCGCCGGGGAACGTGCCGTCGGGGCAGGAGTTCTGATTGTTCGCACCGTCGCCGTCATCGATGCAGCCGCCGTCGGCCATGCGCTGCAAGCTCGCGGTAGCCCTCGTCGAACTCGTGGTTGCCCACGGCCGACACGTCGAGCTTGAGCGCGTTCATGGCGAGGATCGACGGCTCGTCGTGGAATGCGCCGGACAGCAGCGGCGAGGCGCCGATGAGGTCGCCCGCGGCCACCGTGAGGGAGTACGGATGCCCCTTCCGGGCATCGGCGAGGTGGGTGGCCAGATACTCCACACCGCCCACGTTCTCGGTCACATCGCTGACCGCGCCGGCGGCGTTGACGGCGTGGTCGACGACCAGCCTCCCGCTTGAGCCGGCCGGGGCCTCGAGGTTGCCGTGGAAGTCGTTGAACGACAGCAGCTGGACGTCGACCGTCGGACCGTTGGGAGTGTTCGGGTGGGGGTCCTTGGGCGCGGCCTGGGCCGGTGCGCTCAGCGCCACGGCCAGTGCCGCGGTGATCGCGATCGCGGCCGCTCCTGCGATCCGTCCGGTCTTCCTGCGAGATGTCACGGGGTGTCTCCGTTCTGCGAGGCGCATCGTCGACGGGGTGTGTCGTGCGCGCGATGGGACAGAACCTAGCGCACGACGGCGTCCAACTGAACCTTTCAGATGAATTCGCCCTGAACGCACTGAACGACGTCAGCGCGCGTAGCGCAGGAACACGAACCCGTCGTCGTCGCGCAGGATGCTGCGCAAGCCCGAGGGCTCGGTCCCCTTCCGCGGCCCCCTGCGCGATCCGTCCCGCTCCCCCGCCGACCACGCGCGGGGCGAGGGTGAGACACAGCTCGTCCACGACATCTGCGTCCAGCAGCGACCCGAACAGATGCGGCCCGCCCTCGCTGAGGATCTGCGGCATCCCCCGGTCGGCCAGCGCCGCGACCATCAGGGACAGGTCTACCGTCGCGTCGCCGCACACGATCACATCGGCGACCTCGGCGAGCGCTTCGCGCCGTGCCGTCGGCGACGCCGCCCGGGTGATGACGAGCGGGCGGGCGGATGCCTCGGTGAACACGGCGGCGGCCGGTGACAGGTCCAGCCGCCCGCTGACGATCGCCAGGCGGGGCACCGGCGACAGTCCGTGCGCACGCCGCCACGCGGCATCCTCCGGCTGCGGAGCCACCCCGCCGTAGCCCTCGACGCGCACGGTGCCGGCGCCCACGAGGACGACGTCGGCCATGGCCCGCAGCACCTCCATCAGCGCACGGTCGGTCTGGCCGCCCAGCGGCCCGCTGCGTCCGTCCAGCGTCACGGCGCCGTCCGCACTGGAGACGAAATTCATCCGCACCCGCGGCGTGGCGCGGTCATCGAGCGCGTAGCCGGCGAACAGCTCGCCCCGGGTGGGTGTCATGCGTTCCCCTCGGGCTTGGTGTTGTGCAGTTCGTACACCGGCTCGCGCCAGCCCAGGATCGCCTCGACCATGCGCAGCGCGTCGACGGTCTCGACGACATTGTGCGCGCGCACGATCCGCGCACCCTGCAGGACGCAGAAGACCGCGGTGGCCAGCGACCCGGGCAGGCGCTGGTGTCGCTCGCGTCCGAGCGCCTCGCCGACGAAGTCCTTGTTCGATGCGGCCACGAGCATCGGCAGCCCGATGTCGGCGAGCTCGCCCAGGCGTCGCGTGAGCTCGAGCGACTGCCGTGTGTTCTTGTTCAGGTCGTGACCGGGGTCGACGATGATCCGCTCCCGCGGCACGCCGTGGCCCACGGCGAGGTCGACACGCGCGCGCAGGAACTCCCCGACTTCGGCGACCACGTCCTGGTAGTGCGGCAGCGGCAGCTGGGTGCGGGGAGCGGCCAGGCTGTGCGCCACCACGAGGGTCGCGTCCGAGTCGGCCACGACATCCGCCATGGCCGGATCATGCACTCCGGTGGTGTCGTTGATCACGGCGGCTCCGGCGGCGATCGCCGCCTTCGCGACCGCGGGCTGGAAGGTGTCCACGCTCACCGCCCCCAGCGGCGACAGCTCGCGCACGACCGGGAGGACCCGCCGCAGCTCGTCCTCCACCGGCAGCGCCGGCCCCGGTGCGAACTTCACTCCGCCCACGTCCACCAGCGCCGCGCCGGCGGCGAACGCCGCGGCGCCCGAGGCGACCGCGGCATCCAGCGCGAACGTGGCGCCCTTGTCGTAGAACGAGTCCGGCGTCCGGTTGACGATCGCCATCACGGCCGTCTGCCGCGAGAAGTCGATGTCGCGTCCGCCGATGCGGCGCACCGGATGCTCCAGCCGGGGCATCACGAGGGCGTCCGGTCTCACGCGGTGGCCAGACCGTCGAGGGGGGCCTGCGCGTCGGTCAGGGCGTCCAGGTCCACATCCCGACCGGAGCGGATGAGCTCCTGCACGGTCTCGTTCACGTCCCACACGTTCACGTTCATGCCGCCGACGACCCGCCGCCCCTGCACCCAGAACGCGATGAACTCGCGCGCGTCCACGTCGCCGCGGATCACCATCTGCGCGTCCTTCATCAGCGGCGGGTAGCCGCTGAGCTCCATGCCCAGGTCGTACTGATCGGTGTAGAAGTACGGGATCATGTCGTGCACGGCATCCTGCCCCAGCATGACCTTGGCCGCGACGGGGCCGGCGTTCAGTGCGTTCGCCCAGTGCTCGCTTGCGCAGCCGCTGCTTCAGCAGCGGGTGCATCGCGTTGGCGACGTCGCCGGCGGCGAGCACGTCGGCGGCGCTGGTGCGCAGCGACGCATCGGTGAGGATGCCGTGGTCCACCTCGATGCCGGCGGCCTCGGCCAGCTGCGTGTTCGGGATGGCCCCCACGCCGATCAGCACGAGGTCGGCGGGCACCGTCTCGCCGTCCACGACGACACCGGTCGCCCGGTCGGTCCCCTCGATCCGCTCGACGTTCACGGAGGTGCGCAGGTCGACGCCGTGCTCCTCGTGCAGCGTGCGGAACACGTTCCCCATCTGGTCGCCCAGGGCGACCGCCAGCGGAACGGGATCGCGCTCCAGGATCGTGACCTCGTTGCCGAGCTGGCGGGCGGTCGCGGCGACCTCCATCCCGATCCAGCCGGACCCGATGAGCACCAGCCGCTTGCCGCCGCCGGACAGCTTGCGCCTTCAGCGCCTCGGAGTCGTCGAGCCGGCGCAGCATGTGCACCCCGTCCAGGTCGTGGCCGGGGATCGGCAGCGCGCGCGGGAACGAGCCGGTCGCCAGCAGCGTTGTCGTAGCCGAGGGTCGTGCCGTCCGACAGCGTGACCTCGTGCGCTGCGGGATCGACCGCGGTCACGGCGGTGGAGACGCGCACGTCGACCCGCTGCTCGCGGTACCAGTCGTCGGGATGCAGGATGACGGCATCCCGCCCCTCGTCACCCTTCAGGAACCCCTTGGACAGCGGCGGGCGCTGGTACGGCGTGTGCGGCTCGTCGGCGATCACCACGATCTCGCCGTCGTACCCCTCGGTGCGCAGCGTCTCCGCCGCCGTGCCGGCGGCCAGACCGCCCCCGACGATGACCATGCGTGTCATGGCGTTCCCCTCTCGTTCCTGTCTCGTGTCCGATGTCTCTTGTCGTGTCAGCGCGCGCGGGCGAAGCGCGCCCGCAGGACCTCATCGTCCCGCAGCGCACCGCGGAACGCACTCGTGGTCGTCGTCGCGCCGGTGGCCCGTACGCCGCGCAGCGACATGCACAGGTGCTCGGCCTCGAGCACGACCCCCACGCCGCGGGGCTCCAGCATCCGCTCGAGATGCTCGGCGATCTGGGCGGTCAGCGCCTCCTGCACCTGCAGGTCGCGGGCGAACAGCTCGACGACGCGGGCGAGCTTGGACAGCCCCACGATCCGGTCGCCGGGCAGATAGCCGACGTGGGCGACGCCGCGGAAGGGCAGCAGGTGATGCTCGCACAGCGAGGTGAACGGGATGTCGCGGACCAGCACGAGCTCGTCGTACCCGTCTTCGTTCGGGAACGTCGTCAGCGCGAACGGCCGCGGCTCGATCAGCTCGCGCAGTCCGGCGACCACCCGGCGCGGGGTCTCGGCCAGGTGCGGGTCGGCGACATCGCGGCCCAGCGCCCGCAGGCGCGGCGACCGCCCGCTCGGCGGCGACCACGTCGACGCGGGGTTGGTCGTCCTCGACGGCCTCGAGCGGGGTCACCGGTGCGGATGACGTCTGGATTCCGATGGACATGCCCTTGCCGGCCCCTTCCGGCGCCGGCCGGATGTCGGTGCCCGAGTCCGACGCTAGCCCCCGCGAATTCTTTTGTCAAGAATCACATTTTTAGAGTACGATGGGGCCCATGAGTGTTCTCTCCGGGAATCGGGCGGACGCACTGGGTGCGCTCGGGGATCCGATGCGCCGCCGCGTGTACGACGTGGTCGCCCGCGCGCACGACGCGGTGGGGCGGGATGCCGCGGCCGCAGCCGCCGGCATCCCCCGATCCACCGTGGCCTTCCACCTCGACCGCCTGGTCGAGGCGGGTCTGCTCACGGTCGAGTACCGCCGCCTGTCCGGCCGCAGCGGGCCCGGGGCCGGGCGGCCCGCGAAGCTGTACCGCGCGGTGGCGGGCGAGCTGGTGGGGTCGATCCCCGAGCGGCACTACGAAGTGGCCGGCGACCTGCTGGCCTCGGCCGCAGAGCGGGCCGACCGGGACGGCGTCCCGATGCGCGACGCGGTCACCGCGCAGGCCCACGAGCTGGGCGCAAGCTCGGCCACGACGCCGGCACCGTCGAAGGCGCCCTGACCTCCTGCGGCTACGCACCCGAACCGGACGGCCAGGGCGGTCTGATGCTCGGCAACTGCCCCTTCCACGTGCTCGCGGCACGGCACACGGACCTGATCTGCGGGGCGAATCTGGCCCTCGTGCAGGGCATCGTGGGCGCCGTCGACGACCCGCGCACCCCACATCTGATCCCCCGCGACGGGCACTGCTGCGTCGAAATCCGCGCCGCCCAGGCCGAGCCGGATGGTGGCGCCGTGCGCGAACATCCCACACGATCAAAGCCCGGGTCACCATAATGGGCACATGACCGCACCGCGCATCCTTGTCGTCGACGACGAACCGAACATCCGCGATCTGCTGATCACGAGCCTGAGATTCGCAGGCTTCCAGGTGCGCGCCGTCACCAACGGCGCGCAGACCATCTCCGCCGTGCTCGAGGAAGAACCCGACCTCATCGTCCTCGACGTGATGCTGCCGGATATGAACGGCTTCAGCGTCACCAAGCGCCTCCGCGGCGCCGGCTACACCGCGCCGATCCTGTTCTTGACCGCCAAGGACGAGACCGAGGACAAGATCGAGGGGCTCAACGCGGGCGGCGACGACTACGTCACCAAGCCGTTCAGCCTCGACGAGATCGTGGCCCGCATCCAGGCGATCCTGCGCCGCACGATGCAGACCGACGAGGAGTCGGTGATCCGCGCGGGCGAGCTGACGATGGACCAGGACACGCACGACGTGTTCGTCGGCGACGCGCAGATCGAGCTGAGCCCGACCGAATTCAAACTGCTGCGCTACCTGATGCTGAACCCGAACCGGGTGCTGAGCAAGGCGCAGATCCTCGACCACGTGTGGGAGTACGACTTCAACGGCGATGCCGGGATCGTGGAGAGCTACATCTCGTATCTGCGCCGAAAGATCGACCCGCATTCCTCCGAGTCGCTGATCCAGACCAAGCGCGGCTTCGGATACATGCTCAAGGCGGGCAAGCCCGCGTGACGCGGGCCGTCTCCGGGAGCGCGCCCTGACGACTCCGCAGCCCGACGCCGTCACCGGATGGTGGCGCGCGCTGAGCCTGCGCGCCAAGGTCACCGGCGTCACCGTCGCGGTGCTGGCCATCGGCCTGTTCGTCTCCGGGACGGGGACGATGATCTTCCTGCGCAACGCCCTGGATGCCAACCTCGACGCCCAGGTGCAGCGCTGGCCGGCACCGACATCGCCAAGGGCGTCTTCGACATCACCGTCGCCGGCGACGAGGTCACGTTCACGCCGAACAAGTCCGCGCCGGTGGACTACTCCGCATCCGGCTACTTCGTCGCGGTCTACGACGCCGAGGGGACGATGCTGGCCTCGGCGGGGCCGAACACCGAGAACACGCCGAAGTTCCCGACGTCCATGACCACGCAGGAGACCGCCATCCGCGGCTCGCGGCCGTTCGACGTGGCCGGCACCGCGGGCGTGGGCTTCCGCGCGAGCGTCACCCCCTTCCAGGTGAACTCCCGCGCCGAGTTCTACACCCAGCTGGTCGCGCTGCCCACGTCATCCGTCAGTCGCATCATCGGCACGTTCCTGGGCATCTACAGCATCCTGGCCGTCCTGACCATCCTGATCGGCGCGCTGGTGACCCGCGGAGTGGTCACCCTCGCCTTCCGGAGCCTCAGCCAGGTCGAGACCACCGCCATGTCGATCGCCGCCGGCGATTTCAGCCAGCGGATGACCAAGATCGAGCCCGAGCACACCGAGGTCGGGCGGCTGAAGATCGCCATCAACGCGATGCTGGCCCGCCTGGATGCCGCGCTCGGTCAGCGGGATTCGGCCGTCCGGCAGATGCGCCGGTTCGTGGGCGACGCGAGCCATGAGCTGCGCACCCCGCTGGTCACCGTGCGCGGATACGCGGAGCTGTACCGGATGGGCGCGATCCGCAGCGACGAGGACGTGGCCACCGCGTTCGAGCGGATCGAGAAGGAAGCCATCCGGATGGGGGCCCTGGTGGAGAACCTCCTCGCCCTGACCCGGCTGGACGAGCAGCGCGAACAGGTGCCGATCGTCCCGGTCGACCTTCGTCCGATCGCCCGGGACGCCGCACTCGACCTGCGTGCGGCATCCCCCCGCCGTCAGGTGTCGATCAACGACACCACCTCACCGGTCGCGGCCGACGAGCTCCCGGCGCTGCAGCTGCCGACCGCTCCCGTCCCGACCGGGCCGCGACGGCGGCCGCCGGCGCGGATCCCCGGGCCTCGCGGCCTGCTTGCGCCGCCGTCCTCGCCCCGCAGCCGAGGACGCGACACCCGAGTCGACCGACCTGGTGGGCACGGCGACCGGGCCGGTGCCGTTGCGGGCCGAACCCATCGTGCTGGGCGAGGAGAACCGCATCCGCCAGGTCGTGGCCAACATCCTCGCGAACGCCCGCCGCTACACCGCCGACGATTCCCCCATCGATCTCGCCGTGGGCGTGGATGCCGCGGCCGGCACCGGCTGGATCGCGATCGCCGACCACGGCGAGGGGATCCCCCCGCAGATCCGCGACCAGATCTTCCAGCGGTTCTGGCGAGCCGACACCTCGCGCACGCGCGAGACCGGCGGCTCGGGCCTCGGCCTGTCGATCGTCGCCTCGATCGTGGACGTGCTGCACGGCTCGGTGTCGGTCAGCGACACCCCCGGCGGCGGCGCGACGTTCCGGGTCGCGTTCCCGCTCGCGCACGGCTGGGATGCCGCGGACCATCTGGGGATCGAGACGCAAGCCGTTGGAGCGGCTGGACGACGAGTCCCGATAGGGCGCGGCACCGCTTCCTCCCCAGGCAGGGGCGGCGGGCGGGTTCTCCACGGATCTTGGACCCCCGCATCCGGGCACGGCGACGGCGGCCTAGCGTGGACGCACCCCAGGAGAGGAGCCCATCCATGGCCATCTATTCCGTCGACAGCGACGCGGTGCTGTCCACCACCACCGCGGTGCGCGGCACGATCGACCGACTGCAGAGCGAGACGCACGCGATGCTCGCCCAGCTGACCCAGCTGCAGTCGACCTGGACCGGCACGGCCTCGACCGCGTTCGCCTCGATCGTGGATCAGTGGCGTGCCACGCAGCGCCAGGTGGAAGAGAGCCTGGCCGCGATCAACGGCGCGCTCACCGCGGCCGGGCAGCAGTACGCCGAAGCCGAGCAGTTCAGCGCCGGACTGTTCCGGTAGACGACGAACGGCCCCTCCTCGGGCGGGTTCTATCGGTCCCCGCAACACCCTGGATTTCAGGGGGTTGCGGGGATCGTGGTTTCTGAGGGTTTGAAGGAGAAGTTCTTCGAGGTCTTCGACAGCGTGGGTAATACGTCGCTCGCAGCGGGCATGGTGGGTGTGAACCGACATACCGCGGCGGGGTGGGTGCGGAAGGCAGGGCGACGGGCGTCGGGTGTCGGCGGCCGCCCGCCGCACCCGGGGCGGGCGGAGTATGAGCGGCTTCGGCGTGACGGCGTCACACGCCGGGATGCTGCTCAACGGGTCGGTGTCCACCTGCGCACAGCGAGAGACTGGGACCACGGCGTCCGTAGGTCGAACAATGCGCGAATCTATCCCGATGGGCGCCGGATCGACTACAACACCGGTGTGACCTCTCTTGTCGTTCCGGGCCAGTCGCCGTCGCTCGCGGTTGTCGAAGCGGTGTTGCATCCGCGGTTCCTCACGATCACCGAACGTGAGCAGATCGCTGATCTGCACCGTCACGGCGCCTCGTTGCGGGCGATCGGGCGGCAGCTGGGCCGGCCCGCGTCGACGATCAAACGCGAGATCGACGCGCACGGCACGGGTGGTGCGTATCGGCCACATGCGGCGCACCGTACATGGGCGGGTAGCCGGGCCCGCCCGAAGCCGTCGAAACTCGCGCAGCACGGTCGGCTTGCGCGACTATGTTGCGGGGAAGCTGCAATTGCAGTGGTCGCCGGAGCAGATCCGCAACTCTCTGATCAAGGAGTTCCCCGACGACGAGGGCATGCGGGTGAGCACGGAGACGATCTACCAGGCGATCTACGTCCAAGCCCGTGGTGGGCTACGCCGCGAGGTCGCGGACGCGTTGCGCACCAGACGCACCCGAAGGAAACCGCATAAGCGGCCGGATCAGCGCACGTCCCGGTTCGTGGACGAGATGGTGATGATCTCGGACCGACCGGCGGAGATCGATGACCGGGCCGTGCCCGGGCATTGGGAGGGCGATCTGATCGTCGGCACCCGGTCGGAGTCCGCGATCGTGACGCTCGTGGAACGCACCACCCGGTATGTGATGCTCGGGCACCTGCCCGGCGGACACACCGCAGAAGAGGTCCGTGATGTCCTGGTCCCGTTGATCGGCACCCTGCCGGAGCACCTGCGCGGATCGTTGACATGGGATCAGGGCTCGAGATGGCCGCACACAAGCAGTTCAGCGTCGCGACCGGGGTCCCGGTCTACTTCTGCGACCCGCACTCGCCCTGGCAGCGCGGTTCGAATGAGAACACCAACGGGCTGCTGCGCCAGTACTTCCCCAAAGGCACCGATCTATCGGTATTCGGTCCCGAGGACCTCGAGAACGTCGCACACCGGCTCAACAGCCGACCACGCAAAACGCTCGACTGGGATACCCCAGCCGAGCGTTTGCGTGATCTACTGACAACCAGCTAAGTCATCAGGTGTTGCGAGGACCCCTGGAATCTGCCTCGCGGAGGGGCCGTTCGTCGTGGTCGGACTAGAAGTCCATGCCGCCGGTCGGGTCGGCCGGAGCGGCCGAGGCCTTCTCCGGCTTGTCCGCGACGACCGCCTCGGTGGTCAGGAACAGGCCCGCGATGGATGCCGCGTTCTGCAGCGCCGAGCGGGTGACCTTCGTCGGGTCGATGATGCCCTGTGCGAACAGGTCACCGTACTCGCCGGTGGCCGCGTTCAGGCCGTGGCCGGCCGGCAGCGACGCCACCTTGTGTGCGACGACACCCGGCTCGAGACCGGCGTTCAGCGCGATCTGCTTCAGCGGCGCCTCGATCGCGACCCGGACGATGTTCGCCCCGGTCGCCTCGTCGCCGACGAGCTCGAGTGCCTCGAACGCGAGGGCACCGGCCTGGATGAGCGCGACGCCGCCACCGGCGACCACACCCTCCTCGACGGCGGCCTTCGCGTTGCGGACGGCGTCCTCGATGCGGTGCTTGCGCTCCTTGAGCTCGACCTCGGTGGCCGCACCCGCCTTGATGACGGCAACGCCGCCGGCGAGCTTGGCCAGACGCTCCTGCAGCTTCTCCCGGTCGTAGTCGCTGTCGGTGTTCTCGATCTCGCGACGGATCTGGGTGACGCGACCCTCGATCTGCTCGGACTCGCCGGCACCCTCGACGATCGTGGTCTCGTCCTTGGTGACGATGACCTTGCGGGCACGGCCGAGCAGGTCGAGCGTGGTGTTCTCCAGCTTCAGGCCCACCTCCTCGGTGATGACCTGGCCGCCGGTGAGGATCGCGATGTCCTGCAGCTTGCGCCTTGCGACGGTCGCCGAAGCCGGGGGCCTTGACGGCGACCGACTTGAAGATGCCGCGGATCTTGTTCAGCACCAGGGTCGCCAGGGCTTCGCCCTCGACGTCCTCGGCGATGATGACGAGCTCCTTGCCGTCCTGGATCACCTTGTCGACGACGGGCAGAAGATCCTTGATGTTGCCGATCTTCTGGTTCGCGATGAGGATGTACGGGTCCTCGAAGACCGCCTCCTGGCGGTCGGGGTCCGTGACGAAGTAGGGGTTGATGTAGCCCTTGTCGAAGCGCATGCCCTCGGTGAGCTCGAGCTCGGTGCCGAAGGTCTGGGACTCCTCGACGGTGACCACGCCCTCCTTGCCGACCTTGTCGATCGCCTCGGCGATCAGGTCGCCGATGGTGCTGTCGGCCGCGGAGATCGACGCGGTGGCCGCGATCTGCTCCTTGGACTCAACCTCCTTCGCGGAGGCGTGCAACTGCTCGATGACGGCGGCGACGGCCTTCTCGATGCCCTTCTTCAGGGAGATCGGGTCGGCGCCGGCGGCGACGTTGCGCAGGCCTTCACGCACGAGCGCCTGAGCGAGGACCGTGGCGGTGGTCGTGCCGTCACCGGCGACGTCGTCGGTCTTCTTGGCGACCTCCTTGACGAGCTCCGCGCCGATCTTCTCGTACGGGTCGTCGAGTTCGATCTCCTTGGCGATCGAGACGCCGTCGTTCGTGATGGTGGGGGCACCCCACTTCTTCTCGAGCACGACATTGCGACCGCGAGGGCCCAGTGTCACCTTGACGGCGTCGGCCAGCGTGTTCAGGCCGCGCTCGAGACCGCGACGGGCCTCTTCGTCGAAAGCGATGATCTTTGCCATATTTTTGTCGTCCCTCCCGGACGTTGGCTGACGGTCTTTAGCACTCGTCAATCGTGAGTGCTAACGCCATTCTGGCACTCGACCCCATCGAGTGCAAGCTGTGACGGCGTACTACGGGGTGCTCGTCGGCGAGGGGGATGCGACGCGGTCCGTGCCCAGCACCAGGATCAGCGCTGCGCCTGCGGATCGCCGGTCGCCTGATACTTGTCGCTCTGCACGACCGCCGCACCGCCCACGACTTCCGCCAGTCCCGCCGCCGCCGCAGCATCCTCGGGCAGGACGTAATACACCGTCGTCGTCGGGTACGTCGAGCCCGCCTCGCCCGGCGAGACGCTGCCGGCCGCCCACCCGGCGTGCACGACGGCGTTCTTCGCGGTCGTTGCCTGGCCGGCCACGCCGGTCGCGTTCAGGATCAGGATGCTGTAGCCCGTGTCCACGACCGGGGTCACCGACGGCGTGGGGGCGGCGGTCGGTGCCGTGGTCGCGCCGGGACCGAGCCGGCCGGTGGCGAGCATCGTGCCGAAGACGCCGAGCGCGATCAGCACGATGGTGGCGATGGCTCCCCAGGCGATCACCGCCCCGGCGTGCAGGCGAGGGTTCTCCGCGCGGTGCGCGCCGACCCGCCCCGCATCCGCGGGCAGATCGTCGAAGCTGTCCCGCGGGTAGGTCGATCTCGGCACCCCCCGATGCTACCCGGCGCGGCTCTGCGCGCCGCCGGGCCGCGCTCAGGTTCGCGTCGAGGCGTCATCAGCCGCCCGGCGCAGGCTCGCGTTCAGCGGTCGCCGGAGGCCCGAGCCAGACGCGCGCGGGCCCGGTCGTCGCGGATGCGCTGCAGGCGCTTGACCAGCATCGGGTCGTGCTCGAGCGCGTCGGCGCGCTCGATCAGACGGGACAGCAGCTGGTAGTAGCGGGCCGGGGCGAGGTCGAGCTCCGCGCGGATCGCCTCTTCCTTGGCGCCGATGTGGCGCGTCCAGTGGGACTCGAAGTCGAGGATGGCGAGGTCGCGGTCGTCCAGAGGCACGATGCCAGGCTATGGCGCGTCGCCGGGATCGACGGGATGCCACTCCCACTCCGCCCCGATCGGACGCACCGTCCCACCCAGCGGGTCGGCCGCCGCGATGACGACGCCGTCGACGGCGACCGCGAACGCCCCGTTCGGCCAGTCGCGCGGCACCGGCGAGGGATGCCATCTGCCCGCGACGCCGGTGTGCAGACCGGGGGCGTCCAGGGTGATCCACACCCCGGTGCGACGTGCGGCGGCCGCGATCTGCTCCCGACCGGCTCGGGGCACATGGGCGAGCACGCCGGGGGTGGTCACGACGAGCGTGGCGCCGGTCGGCGCCTGGGCCGCCAGCGCGGGCAGCAGGTCCGCGGCATCCCCTTTCTGCAAGCGGGGGGTCGGCGGCCACGACATCCAGGGCCGCTCGGATCCGCTGCTCGCGCTCCTGCTCCCCGGGCCAGACCAGACCGGTGATCCACGCCCGGTCGTCCGGATCGCGGGCATCGCGCGGCCTCAGATCGATGCCGGCGCGCCAGACGATCTCGGGCAGGCGCAGCGCGGGCGCCTCCCCCATCCATCGGGTGTGCAGCGTCACCGGGCTCGGCCCGTCCGCCGGATCGAGAGCCTGCATCGCTCCGTGGTCGGGGTGCACGCGATAGGAATAGCGATCCGGGTAGAGGCACAGGCCGGCGCTGGCCCCGACCTCCAGCAGCGCGATGGGCCCGTCTATCCGGCTCAGCGCCGGCAGCAGCGCCGCACATCGCAGCGGCTCGTTGGTCTGCACGCCCCGGTCCTCGCACGTCGCGATGAGCGCCTCGGCGTTCACGTGCAGCCACGCCGCCCAGCCGGGATAGTCGGACAGCCCGGACCCCAGCATCCGCGCCACCGCGAACACGAGCGGCGGCTGACGATGCTGCGGACTGATCCGCGCGAGCACGGCCGCCGTCGCGGGGTCGGATGCCACACCCGACGCCCACTGCGCGTACAGCGGCGAGCGCCCCGGCGCCTCGTCCCGGGCGAAGCGCGCGTAGCGCTCCCGCACGGCGGCGACATCCACGGCGGAACGGTCGGGCATCCCCCATTCTCGCCCACCGGGATGATCGCCGGCAGAACCGCGACACAGCGCCCGATCGTCGGGTTGAATAGAGGGGCAGGAGGATCGCGATGACCTACATCATGAACAAGACCGACGAGCAGTGGCGGGCCGAGCTCGACCCGGAGCAGTACGCGGTGCTCGAGAGGCAGCCACCGAGCGGCCGTGGACCGGCGAGCTGCTGGACGAGCATCGCGCCGGGCTGTACACGTGCGCGGCGTGCGGGGCCGAGCTGTTCCGCAGCGGCACCAAGTTCGAATCGCACTGCGGCTGGCCGAGCTTCTACGAATCCGTCCGTCCCGAGGCCGTCGAACTGCTCGAGGACGAGACCCTGGGATGCAGCGCACCGAGGTGCGCTGTGCGAACTGCGGCTCGCACCTGGGGCACGTCTTCCCCGACGGATTCGGCACGCCGACCGGTGACCGCTACTGCATGAACTCGATCTCGCTGTCGTTCACGCCCGAAGAGTCCGAGTGAGCGCATTCGACGCGGTCCGGGCGCGCCGGTCCTTCTCGAAGGTGACGGATGCCGCGCCCTCCCACGACGAGCTGCTGCCGCTGGTCGCCGCCGCCGGCCGCGCCGCCGACCATTCGTCGCTGCGTCCGTGGCGGCTGATCGAGCTGCGCGGCGCCGATCGGGAACGCCTGGGCCGGGCGATGAACAAGGCGGACGGAGAGAAGGGCGCCTCCGCGAAGCCGCTGCGCGCGCCGCTGCTGATCGCGGTCGTGGTCAGCTACCGGCCGAGCGAGAAGGTGCCGCGCTGGGAGCAGGCGGCCGCGGCCGCCGGTGTCGCGCACACCCTGAGCCTGCTGCTGGACGACGCCGGCTGGGGCGTGATCTGGCGCACCGGACGGTGGACCCGCACCGAGCCAGTGGCCAAGGCGCACGGACTGCGGGCGAACGAGAACCTCCTGGGATGGCTGTACGTCGGCGGGCGACCCGAGGGCAAGGCCGCCGGCCCCCGGAAGGACCTGGACGCCGAGCGGTATCTGACCCCGATGCCCGACCCCCGCTGAGCCACGCCGCCCCGCCCGCCGGACGCATGCCGCGGCAGCCCGACCGGTCAGGCCCCGCTTAGGATCGATGGATCGACGCGAGATGGCCGGTCGCGAAGGGAGATGCGGGATGGTCCAGACGTCGCTCCGACCCCTGGAGCTCGACGATGTTCCGGAACTCACTGAGCTCCTTCGGCAGAACCGCGAACATCTTCAGCCGTGGGAGCCGCGCAGAGGCGACGACTTCTTCACCGCGGCCGAGCAGGAGCGGCGTGCTCGACTCGCACGCGACGAGATGGATGCCGGAACCTCGGTGCCGTTCCTGATCATCGCCGGACGCGAGATCCTCGGCCGGCTGACCTTGAGCGGCGTCGTGCGGGGTGCGCTCCAGTCCTGCGCGGTCGGCTACTGGGTCCGGGCGGATCGCCTCGGCTTGCGGGCACGCGACGCGGGCGGTGAACCTCGGCGTGGCGTATGCGTTCGGGCAGCTCGGACTGCATCGGATCCAGGCCGAGACCGTCCCCGAGAACACCGCCTCGCAGAAGGTGCTGCAGCGGAACGGCTTCACCCAGTACGGGTTGGCGCCGCGATACCTCAAGATCGACGGACAGTGGCGCGACCACGTCATGTTTCAATTGCTTCGTGATGACGCGGCGTAGCGAGGACGCATGAACGCGGAGCCGTTGGTGGCCCATCACGACGGCGTGCGGCTCGCCGGCAGCCTCTGGCATCCGGAGCGGAAGGCCCGGGCGCTCGTCCTCATGTACCCGGGCTCGGGCCCGAGCGATCGCGACAACGATGTGCTCTTCCCGCCCATCCGGGCGGCGCTGCTCGACGCGGGCGCCGCGGTGTGCTCCTTCGACAAGCGCGGGGTGGGCGGATCGTCCGGCGACTGGCTGGATGCCGACATCCCCCTGCAGGCGGCGGATCTGGCCGCCGGCCTGGCCGCAGCGCGGGAGGTCGTCGGAGACCTGCCCACGGGACTGTTCGGCCACAGCCAGGGCGGCTGGGTGGTGCTGGAGGCGGCCGCGCAGGATGCCGTCGGCTTCGTGATCACGAACTCGGGGCCGGCCGTCGGTCCGCGCGAGCAGGAGACCTATTCGACGGCGCAGACGCTGCGGCTTGCGCGGCTGGCGCGACCACGCGGCGCGGGAGGGGCTCCGCACCTTCACGCGGGCGATGGACCTGCTCGCGCTGCCGTTCGACATCGGGTGGCCGCGCGCCCGGGCCCTTCCCCTGATCGACGAGCTCGTCGCCGCCGGCGTCTTCGTCCCCGCCGATCCCGACCTGTGGGCCTTCGCCGCACGCGTGATGCCCCACGATCCGCAGGGCGCCCTCCGCACGATGGACGTCCCGCTGCTCGCGCTGTTCGGCGAAGATGACGACGTCGTCCCGGTCGCACGCAGTGCCGAGATCCTCCGGACCGTGGTGCGTCCGGACCTCCTCGACCTGCATGTGCTCCCCCGCGGCGATCACCGGCTCCAGCACGGCGAGGACTTCGTCCCCGATTACCTCGAGACGCTCACGCGATTCCTCGCGGCGCAGATGGATGCCGCGGGCTGACCCCTCCGTCACAGAAGGCACGTCTGCGCCACTGCGCGGCGCCCGTACGACGACGCAGAGCGTCGGGAATCACGGTGCCGGCTACAGGACTTGAACCTGCAACCCCCTAATTACAAGTTAGGTGCGCTACCAATTGCGCCAAGCCGGCGGACCGACCAAGTCTAGCCGGGCCGACTCACTTGCCCGAGGTGGACGACGGCGACGGCGTGCTCGTCGCACCGGGTGTCGCGGTCGGGGTCGGCGAACTGGGCGTGTAGTACGCGTCGCTGGAGAGGGTGAGCACGAACTGCGCGAATTCCTTCGGGTCGTCCAGAGCGCCCGCGTACGGTGTTCCGTTCACGAGGATCATGGGCGTGCCGGTGAGGGCGACACCCTTGGTGTCGGGGATTCCCGCGAGCGCCCGCTCGGTGGCCGACTTCGCCCAGGTCGCGTAGTCCTGGCCCTCGATGCAGTCCCGGACGACCTTGGGCTGGGTAGCCCCGGAGGCGATCGCGAGGTCGGCGAGCTGCTCGTCGGTCAGGCCGTCGGTGCCCTGCTCGGGCTGGTGCGAGAGCAGCGCATTGTTGAACGCGTAGTACGAATCGGGCGAATGAGTGGCGACGCAGGCCGACGCGCTCGCGGCGCGCAGCGAGTACTTGGTGCCGTTGGACTTGGCCGACAGCATCGCCACCGGGTAATAGCTCAGGGTCGCAGGCATCCTGGCTCACCCAGCGGGTGAGCTGCTGGGCGTTCGCGATCTGGAACTGCTTGGCCCCGGGGGCGAAGTAGTCCACATAGATGCGGATGTCGACGGCGCCGGGCGTGGTGGCCGACGGCGAGGGCTTCGGGGTGGCACTTGCGCCGGATGCCGCGGCGGTGGATGTCGGCGACGAGGTCGGGGCGGGGCTGGAGTCGATCGACTGACCCGTGCCTTCCACGGCGACCCCGCGGACGCTGGTGATGGCGAAGCCGTCATCCACGACGTTGGCCGGGGACATGTCGGGGCGGGTCGTCTGGGACGCGACGGCCATGGTCACGCCGACCGCGACCACACCGACGACCGCGACCGCGCCGACGGCGAGTGCGGTACGGCGGATGACGCGGCCCCGTCGCTGTCGTGCGTGCACCTGCTTGCGCCTTCTCGCGCACGGCGCTGCGGCGACCGTTCGGATCGGGAACGTTCGGTGACTCATCGTTCGACATGGGACCTCTTGACAGACTGCTGGCCGGACTCATCCGGGACGCCGCGCGGGTACCGCGACAGATTCGATGCTAACCAGGCAGCCTGGGAAATACCCAGAGAGCGGCATCTGGCATACTGAGGAAGCGCCCACTGTCGGGTGCAGGGCCTCTGGGTCCATTCCCATCACAACGGATCGTCCGGCACGTACCTGCCGGTGAAGGAGAAGAAGCAATGGCGTCCGTCACGTTCGACAACGCAACCCGCCTGTATCCCGGAGGCACCCGCCCCGCGGTCGACAAGCTGAACCTCGAGGTCGCCGACGGCGAGTTCCTGGTGCTGGTCGGTCCGTCCGGCTGCGGAAAGTCCACCTCGCTGCGCATGCTCGCCGGTCTGGAAGAGGTCAACTCCGGCCGCATCCTCATCGGCGACCGCGACGTCACCGACGTCCCGCCGAAGGACCGCGACATCGCGATGGTGTTCCAGAACTACGCGCTGTACCCGCACATGACCGTCGCCGAGAACATGGGCTTCGCCCTGAAGATCGCCGGCGTGAAGAAGGAGGAGCGGGCCGCGCGCGTGCTCGAGGCCGCGAAGCTCCTCGACCTCGAGGAGTACCTCGCCCGCAAGCCGAAGGCGCTCTCCGGCGGCCAGCGTCAGCGCGTCGCCATGGGCCGCGCGATCGTCCGCCAGCCGCAGGTGTTCCTCATGGACGAGCCGCTGTCGAACCTCGACGCGAAGCTGCGCGTGCAGACCCGCACCCAGATCGCGTCGCTCGAGCGTCGCCTCGGCGTCACCACCGTGTACGTCACGCACGACCAGACCGAGGCGCTGACGATGGGCGACCGCATCGCGGTGCTCAAGGACGGCATCCTGCAGCAGGTCGGAACGCCCCGCGACCTGTACGAGCAGCCGAACAACGTGTTCGTCGCCGGCTTCATCGGCTCGCCCGCCATGAACCTGTTCCCGGTCGACCTCGCCGAAGGCGGAGTCACGTTCGGGAACACGGTCGTGCCGGTCGAGGCATCCACCCTCACCAAGGCCACGGGTGCCCAGGTCACCGTGGGCGTGCGCCCCGAGGACATCCAGGTCGGCCCCGCCGGCGGGCAGGGCCTGTCGATCACGGTCGACCTGGTCGAGGAGCTCGGCGCCGACGGCTACCTCTACGGCCATTCCGAGATCGAGGGCAAGCGCACCGACATCGTCGCCCGCGTCGACGGCCGCCAGCACCCGAACGCCGGCGAGACCGTCGTGCTGACCCCGATCCACGATCACGTGCACGTGTTCGACATCGAGACCGGCGAGCGGCTCACCGAGAAGGCGATCGCGTCCGCGTAGTCCCGGCATCCATGCGGCGCGGGTTCGGTTCTCCGACCCGCGCCGCGTCGTATTCCGGCCACATCCCGGTATTCCGGCAGCATCCCGGAGGAGCATCGTGAGCGAGGCACTGTCCATCACCGCCCGCGCGGTGGATCCCGGCCTGCTCGCGCTGCCCTGGTCGACCGGGCTGGGCGACTGGTCCAGCCGCGAGATCGTCTACCTGCCCAAGGGCATCTCGCGCCACCTGGTGCGGTTCGCGAACCTGTCCGGCAACGTGGTCGCCATCAAGGAGACCACCGAGGAGATGGCCCAGCGCGAGTACGACCTGCTGGGCGGCCTCGCCCGACTGGACGTCCCGTGCGTGGAGCGGGTCGCCGTGATCGCCGGGCGGACGGATGCCGCCGGCAAGCATCTGCCGGCGGCCCTGGTCACCGCGCACCTTCGCTTCTCGCTCCCCTACCGGGCGCTGTTCACCCAGGTGCTTGCGCCCGACACCGCCGGCCGGCTCGTGGACGCGCTGGCCGTGCTCCTGGTCCGGCTCGCACAACATCGGCTTCTTCTGGGGCGACGTGTCGCTGTCGAACACCCTCTTCCGGCGGGATGCCGGCGCCTTCGCCGCCTATCTGGTGGATGCCGAGACCGGCGAGCTGCATGAGGGCGGTCTGACCGCCGGCCAGCGCGAGCACGACCTGCAGGTGGCGCACACGAACATTGCCGGCGAGATCCTCGACCTCGCCGCCGGCGGCCGGCTGGAGGGCGGGGTGGATGCGGTCGCGATCGCCGATGGGATCGTGTCGGCGTACCGGTCGCTGTGGGCGGCGCTCACCGACACCGAGTCGTTCGCCGCGAACGAGTCCTGGCGGATCACCCAGCGGGTGCAGCGGCTCAATGCGCTCGGATTCGACATCGACGAGATGTCGATCACGACGGCTCCGGACGGCACCCGGGTCTCGATCCAGCCGAAGGTGGTGGATGCCGGGCACCATCAGCGTCGCCTGCTGCGCTTGACCGGGCTGGACGTGGAGGAGAACCAGGCACGGCGGCTGCTGAACGATCTCGACGAGTACCGGGCGCGCGCCGAGCGCGGCGACGAGGACGAGGAGATGCTCGCGCACGAATGGGTGACGCGTGTGTTCGAGCCCATCGTGCGGGCCATCCCGTTCGAGCTGCGCGCCAAGCTCGAACCGGCCGAGGTGTTCCATCAGGTGCTCGAGCACCGCTGGTACATGTCCCAGGCGCGGGGTGTCTCGATCCCGCTGGCCGAGGTGCTGACCGGCTACATCGAGGACGTGCTGCGCCACCGCCGTGATGAGGCCACCGTCATGGGGCCGGCCACCGAGACGATGACCCTGCCGATCGCGGTGTCCGCGACATCCGACGACGAGGACGAGGACGAGGTGGACTGGCGCGACCTGGTCTGAGCGGCGGGGTGCCCGCTTGCGCCCGCCGCCGCGAGCTCCCGATCGCCTCCTGCCATCGCCCCGCCCTCGCGACTGCACATCAAACTCGCGACTGCACATCAAACCCAGCCCAGGATGATGTGCAGTCGGCCAAATCGTACGATTTCGAGTCAGTAGCCGACGGTGAAGCGGGAGCGGTGGTGGGCGGGGGCCTCGATCTCGTCGACGACCGCGATCGCGAAGTCCGCGCCCGAGATGAAGGACTTGCCGTCCGCATCCTCGACCACGACCTCGCCGCCGTCGCGGTAGCGACCCGTGCGCTCGCCGGGCACCCACGCCCCGAACTCCTTCGGCGGGTGCACGAAGAACCAGTCCAGTCCGTCGTCCGTGGCCTCGAGCAGATCGAGCGAGTCGACGCCGACCTTGGGCTCGTTGCCGAACTCGGGCGGGACGCCCAGGTCGTACAGGCGCGGGCCGCCGGGCGCGGCGAGGCTGCCCATGGCGCCGCCGATCACCCCGAGGCGGGTCGGGGTTCCGCTCAGCTTCGCCTCCAATGCGCGCAGCGCATCCAGCACCTTGTCGGTCATGTCGCCGCGCGGCGAGATCGCCGAGACCACGGCATCCGCCCCGTCGAGGACGCCGTCCAGCGCGTCGAGATCGAGCACGGAGCCCTGCACGTACGTCACGCCGTCGACCGGCGCCTCCGCTGCGCTTGCGCGAGATCGAGACGACGTCATGTCCGCGCGATGCGGCCTCGGCGACGATGTGACCTCCGGCGTAGCCGGTTCCTCCGATGACCACGATGCGTGCCATTGCTGTTCCTCTCCGCTGACGGTGCGCGGCGCCGAGCCGGCACCCCACCACCATCCAACACCGCCCCGACCGGGCTATTCCGGCCTTCCGCCCGATGGGAGTCGTGCGGGCTCAGGCGCCAGGCGCCTGCGCGGCATCGGCGGCGCGCATGGTGGCCACCTGGTACAGCGCGACCGACGTCGCGATCCCCGCGTTCAGCGACTCGGTGGCCGCCGAGATCGGGATCGACACGATCTGGTCGCAGGTCTCGGTGACCAGGCGCGACAGCCCCTTGCCCTCCGAGCCGCACACGATGACGACCGGGCGGTCGGCCAGGGTCAGCTCGGGCAGCGACACGTCCCCGCCGCCGTCCAGACCCAGGACGAACACGCCCTGCTTCTTGAACTCCTTCAGCGTCGAGGTGAGGTTCGCCGCCAGCGCGACCGGGAGGCGCGCGGCGGCGCCGGCGCTCGTCTTCCACGCGGCCGAGTTCACACTCGCCGAGCGTCGCTGCGGCAGGATCACCCCGTGCGCGCCGAACGCGGCCGCGGAGCGGATGATCGCTCCCAGGTTCCGCGGATCGGTGACCCCGTCCAACGCCACCAGCAGCGGCGTCTCACCGTCGGCGAGCGCCTCCTCGAGCACGTCCTGCGGATGCGCGTACTCGTACGGCGGCACCTTCAGCGCGATGCCCTGGTGCACGCCCCCGATGCCGGCCATCCGATCCAGCTCGGGTCGGGTGACCTCCAGCACCGGGATCTCGCGGTGCGACGCGATGGAGAGCATCTCCTTGACCCGATCGTCCATCTCCACGCGCTGCGCGATGTACAGCGCGATGGCCGGGATGCGGGTGCGCAGCGCCTCCAGCACCGAGTTGCGCCCGGTCACCGTCTCGGTGTCGTCGGCGGACGTCCCCCGCGACGCGCGGTTCGGGTTGGAGCCCTGCTGCGTCCTGCCCCGGGCCGTCCCTTGCCGCCCGAGGCGGCATAGCGCTCCTGCGCCGCCTTGCGCTTGCCGGCGACGTGCCAGCTGCGGTCCTCGGCCTTCGGTGTGGGTCCCTTGCCCTCGAGCGCCTTGCGCCCGTGGCCGCCGGTGCCCTTGGTGGGCCCCTTCTTCTTGCTGTTGCCCCGCCCGGATCCCTGCGGCTTAGCCATTCTGCACACTCCAATGGGTCCCGGAGGACCCGTCCTCGAGGGCGATGCCGGCCGCCGCGATCGCGTCGCGGATGCGGTCGGCCGCGGCCCAGTCCTTGTCCCTGCGCGCCTGTGCGCGCTGGTCGATCATGGTCTGCACGAGGGCGTCGAGGGCGGATGCCTCGGGCCCGGCACTCTGCTGCCGCCAGTGCGGATCGAGCGGGTTGATGCCCAGAATGCCGGTCATCGCGATCACGGCGTCGAACGCCGCACCCGCAGCATCCGCGTCGCCGGCGTCGAGCGCGGCGTTTCCGGCGCGGACGGTCTCGTGCACGACCGCCAGCGCCTGCGGCACCCCCAGGTCGTCGTCCATCGCGGCGGCGAACGACGCGGGCGTCTCGGTGCCACGCGCGAGCAGCCCGTTCTCGCCGCGTTCACGGAGCACCCGCTCCAGGAACGTGCGGATGCGGTCGAGGGCGGCTTCGGCCTCGTCCAGACTGCGGTCGGACACGTCCAGGCTGGATCGATAGTGCGCGGCGGCGAGCGCGTAGCGGACCACGAGCGGGTCGCGCCGGTCGAGCAGGTCGGCGGCGAGGAGGAAGTTGCCCAGCGACTTGGACATCTTCTGCCCGTCGACGGTGACCAGTCCGTTGTGCACCCAGTAGCGCGCGAAGCCGTCGCCGGCGGCGGTGGACTGGGCCAGCTCGTTCTCGTGGTGCGGAAACCGCAGGTCGAGCCCTCCGCCGTGGATGTCGAAGTCGCGGCCGAGGTAGCGGCGGGCCATCGCCGAGCACTCGATGTGCCAGCCCGGGCGCCCGGGTCCCCAGGGCGCGTCCCAGGTCGCGGTGGGCGGCTCACCGGGTTTGGCGCCCTTCCACAGGGCGAAGTCGTGCGGGTCGCGCTTGCCGCGCGGGTCGGCGTCCTCCGCCGGTTCCATCGCGTCCAGCGCCTGATGCGTGAGGCTGCCGTAGTCCGGCCACGACCGCACGTCGAAGTACACGTCCCCGGAGTCGTCGGCGGCCGGGTACGCGTGCCCGCGCTCGATCAGCGTGTCGATCAGCTCCACCATCTGCGGGATGTGTCCGGTGGCCCGGGGCTCATACGTCGGAGGGCGGATGCCGATGGCGGCATATGCCGCGGTGAACTCGCGCTCGATCCGGTACGCCAGCGCCCACCACGGCTCGGCGTCGGTCGCGTTGGCGACCACCTTGTCGTCGATGTCAGTCACGTTGCGCACCACCGTGACCCGGCCGAAGCGGTGCTCCAGCCAGCGGGTGAGGATGTCGAAGCTCAGCGCCCCGCGCAGGTGCCCGATGTGCGGGCCGGACTGCACGGTGGGGCCGCAGACGTAGACGGTGACCTCGTCCGGGCGCAGCGGCACGAACGCGCGCAGGGTCTGCGCCGCGGTGTCATGGAGCCGGAGAGTCACCCGTCAAGACTACCGGCGGCATCCTCCGCACGAGATGCGCGTTGCACGCGCGCTGCACGCCGCGTTCCGCCGGTGACGGGAGGCGGACGGCGCCCGGGTCAGGCCGGCGCGGGCACGAGGAGCGCGACCGCGAACGCCGCCACCCCGTCACCGCTCCCGGTGAAGCCCAGGCCGTCCGTGGTGGTGGCCGACACCGAGACCGGCGCACCGCCGAGCGCCGCCGACAGGGCCGCTTCGGCCTCGGCGCGTCGGGCGGCCAGCCGGGGCCGTCGCGCCTGCACCTGCACGGCGACGTTGCCGATCGAGAACCCGGCGTCGGCCAGCAGCCTCCGCGTGCGGGCGAGGAAGACGTCCGCGTGGCCGCCGGCGAACTCCGGCCGTGCCGTGCCGAACCGGCTGCCGATGTCGCCGAGGCCGGCGGCGGCCAGCAGCGCATCCACGATCGCGTGGGCCACCGCATCCCCGTCCGAATGCCCGGACAGCGCCGGCTCGCCCGGCCATTCCAGCCCGGCCAGCCACAGCGCGCCGTCGCCGCCGACCGCGTGCACATCGGTGCCGATCCCGACCCGCGGCGGCAGCGGCCCGGCAGCCGAGACGCGGGCGGCGGACTGCGGCTCCGCACGCTCGGTCGATGCCGGTTCGGCGCGCACGGCGGCGCGGGCGCGCTCCAGATCGGCGGGGGCGGTGATCTTGAAGCCGCGCGGGTCGCCCGGAACGGTCAGGATGCTGTGGCCGGCCGCCGCGACGAGCGCCGCGTCATCGGTGTACTCCTCGGCCGCGACCCGGTAGGCGGCGTCCAGCACATCCCGGCGGAACCCCTGCGGGGTCTGCGCGGCCGCCAAGCCGGTGCGGTCCGCGGTGCCGATCACGGCATCCGCGTCCACCTGCTTGATCGTGTCGACCATCGGCAGCACGGGGACCACCCCGGCGGCACCGGCGACGACCGCGGCGATCACCCGCGCGAACACCTCGGGCGGGACCAGTGCGCGCGCCGCATCGTGCACCAGCACGACCTGCACGTCCGGCCAGACCGCGTGCAGGGCGGCCGCAACCGATTCCTGCCGGGTGCGGCCGCCGGCGACGACCCGCACCCGCTCGGCCGCGCCCTCGGCCACAGCCATCGTCTCGGTGCGGGCGTCGCCTTCGCGACCGGCCGGCACCGCGACCACGACGAGCGCGTCCGGCACGGCCAGGACCCGCCGCAGCGCATGGTCGGAGCACCGAGTGCTCGTCGATGCCGACGAACGCCTTGGGCGCGTCGGCGCCGAGGCGCACGCCCGAACCAGCCGCCACGACGATGATCGCGACGCGGGGAACGGGGGCGATGCTCACGCCCCGAGACTAGCGCGCCGAGTCAGCGCGGCTCAGCGCCGTCTCAGGAGGCGAGGACCTCGTCGAGCAGGCCGCTGGCCTGCTCTTCGTCGGTCTTCTCGGCCAGCGCAAGCTCGGAGATGAGGATCTGCCGGGCCTTGGCCAGCATCCGCTTCTCGCCCGCGGACAGCCCCCGGTCCTGATCGCGGCGCCACAGGTCGCGGACGACCTCGCTCACCTTGATCACATCGCCGGAGGCCAGTTTCTCGAGGTTCGCCTTGTAGCGGCGCGACCAGTTGGTCGGCTCCTCTGTGAACGGAGCGCGCAGCACCTCGAAGACCTTCTCCAGGCCCTCCTTGCCGATGACATCACGGACGCCGACGAGGTCGACATTGTCTGCCGGGACCTCGATGACCAGGTCGCCTTGAGTGACGCGGAGCTTCAGATAGACCTTCTCTTCACCCTTGATGACGCGGGTCTTCACTTCGGAAATCGTCGCCGCACCATGGTGGGGATAAACGACCGTCTCGCCAACCTCAAAAAGCATGCAGTTATATCCTTTCGGCAACCTCAAGGATACCACAGCGAGTATGCACTAAGGTTTGCCCAGCACGTCGGCGGAAGCCGGTCCCATCTGCGCCCGGGCGACCCCGTAGACTGCAAGAGCACATCGAATGCCCTGTGGGAGGAACAGTGAAATCGCGCTTGCTCGCGTCCGTGGCCGTCTGCGCCGCCGTCATCCTCGGAGCATCCGGCTGCTCCATGATCTCCCCTCAGGGCACCACGATCCCCTACTCGCCGGCAGACGGTGTGAACGTCGCCGACTCGGCCGGGGCGCCGCTGCAGGTGCGCAACGCGCTGGTGGTGGCCACGCCCGACGGTGCGGTGGGCAACCTGGTCATGGCGGTCGTGAACATGACCGGGCAGTCGCAGACCCTGAACGTCCAGGTCGGCGACGGCTCCTCGGCCAGCTCGTCCACCGTCCAGGTCCCGGCGCACACGGTCTCCAGCCTCGGCGAGAACGTCGACCCGCTGCGGATCGACGCCCTGGACGTCAAGCCCGGCGGGACCGTCTCGATCTACTTCCAGTCGGGCCAGGCCGACGGCGCGCAGGCCAACGTGCCGGTGCTCGGCGGCGAGGAGACGTACCTGACCAGCCTCGTCCCGCAGCCGGCGGCGGCCACCGCGCCGTAGCGCCCAGCGCGGGCGTGGCGAGCGTGCTCAGCCCTCGAAGCGGTACCCCAGTCCGCGGATGGTGACGAGCATCACCGGCTCGCGCGGGTCCTTCTCGATGCGCGAGCGGATCCGCTTGATGTGCACGTCCAGCGTCTTGGTGTCCCCGAAGTAGTCGCTTCCCCAGACGCGGTCGATCAGCTGCCCGCGGGTGAGCACCCGCCCCTCGTTGCGCATCAGCACCTCGAGCAGCTCGAACTCCTTCAGCGGCATGGGGATCTGCTCGCCGGCGACCTCGACGGTGTGCCGGTCGATGTCCAGCGTCACCCGCCCGCCGCTGAGCACCCGCTCGTCCAGGTCGGCGTCGGCCGCGGCGCTGCGGCGGAGCACCGCGCGCATCCGGGCGAGCAGCTCGCGGGTCGAGTAGGGCTTGGTCACGTAGTCGTCGGCGCCGAGCTCCAGCCCGACCACGATGTCCACCTCGCTGTCCTTGGCCGTCAGCATGACCACCGGCACCGCGCTGGTGGCCCGGATCTGACGGCACACCTCGGTCCCCGGCATCCCGGGCAGCATCAGGTCGAGCAGGATGATGTCGGCGCCGCGGGCCTGGAACGCCTCGAGGGCGGCCGGGCCGTCCTCGGCGATCTCGACCTCGAACCCCTCCCGGCCCAGCAGGTAGGCCAGGGGGTCGGCGAGGTCCGGCTCATCCTCGACGATCAGCACTCGGGTCATGCGGTGGGTTCCTTCCGTGCGGACTTCTTCTTGTTCTTCTTCGACTTCTTCTTGCCGCCCGCCCCGCCCGATGGGTCGGGGGTGGGGCCAGAGGCAGCCGGACGGTGAAGGTCGAGCCGCGTCCCGGCTGCGACCACAGCCGCACCTCGCCGCCGTGCCGCTGCACGGCGTGCTTGACGATCGCCAGCCCCAGGCCGGTGCCGCCGGTGCGCCGCGAGCGCGCCTGGTCGGCGCGGTAGAACCGCTCGAAGACGCGCTCCTGGTCGCTCTCGTCGATGCCGATGCCCTGATCGGCCACGGCGATCTCGACGACGCGGCCCTCGATCTTCACGCCCACGCCCACGTGGGAGCCGGACGGAGAGTAGGCGATGGCGTTCGCCAGCAGATTGCCCAGCGCCTCGCCCAGCACCGGCAGGTCGCCGTGCACGAACGCGCCCCGGTCGCCGCCGCGCATCACCCGGACGCCCGCCGAGTCCGCCTGGGCCGCGTGCGCATCGATCTGCGCGGCGATCAGGTCGTCCACCGCGACATCGCGCAGCGTGGTCGGCTCCTCGGTCTGCAGCCGCGACAGGCTCATGATCCGCGAGGTCAGCGACGCCAGCCGGTCGGCCTCGCGCTCGAGCCGGCGGGCGAACTCGCGCACCTGGCCGGGATCGTCGGCGGCCGAGTCGACCGCCTCGGCCAGCAGCCCCACCGCGCCGACCGGCGTCTTCAGCTCGTGGCTGGTGTTGGCCACGAAATCCCGGCGCATCTGCTCGACGCGCTCCTGCTCGGTGATGTCGCGCAGGACGATGAGCACCAGCCGGGACGTGATCGCCCGTGCGCGCGCCGAGACCGCCCGCTGCTCCGCGCCCCGGTCCAGCCGCATGGTGACGGGGGCGGATGCCGTCCCCGCCCGCGCGGCGCGGGCCAGCAGCGCCAGCTCTTCGGTGGGCAGCACGGCACGTTCGACGAAGTGATATGCCGCAGCGGGCATGGATGCCGCGACCACCGTACCTGAGGCATCCACCACCACCGCCGGGTCGTCCATGCCGGCCAGGACGTCCCGCACGCCGTCCGGGAGCCCTGTGGATGCCTGCCCCACCGCGCGGTCGCGTGCCCGATAGGAGGCGACCACCACGAGGGCGACCGACCCGCCCAGGACCACCCCGATGAGCAGCGCGAACAGGGCGAGCTGCGGAGTGGTCATGCACCCAGGGTACGGTTCAGACCGGGTCGCCGAGAACGGGAACCCGCGACGACCGGGGCGAGGCATCCAGTGTTCACCTCGACGGCACCGTCCGTTAACCTTCGATGACGACAATCAGCGGGACCTGGACCGCCGTCCGGGCATCTCGATTCGAAGAAGCGGTGCCACCCATGCGCGAAGTGTTCCATCAGTCGCTCGAAGACGTCCAGTCGCGGCTGGTCGAGATCGCCGAGCTGGTCACCGTCGCCATCGAGAAGGCGACCCGGGCGTTCGGCACCAGCGACGTCACGCTGGCCGAAGAGGTGATCGATGCCGACAGCATCATCGACGACAAGACGATCGAGCTGGATGAGCTGGCCATCGAGATCCTGGCCCGGCAGCAGCCGGTGGCCCGGGATCTGCGCATCGTCGTCATGTCGCTGCGGGTGAGCGCGTCGCTGGAGCGGATGGGCGACATCGCCGAGCACATCGCCCAGCTGACCCGGATGCGGTTCCCCGAGCGGGCGATCCCGAAGGGCCTGCGCTCGACGTTCACGAAGATGGGCGAGCTGGACGTGGAGGCCGCGCGCACCCTGACCCAGCGCTGCGCACGCAGGACCTCGAGCTGGCCGAGCGCCTGCGCAACGCCGACGACGACATCGACGACCTGCACATCTCGGTGTTCGAGAAGGTGCTCAGCGACAGCTGGACCGGCGAGGCGAGCGCCACCGTCGACGCCACGCTGGCCAGCCGGTACCACGAGCGGTTCGCCGATCACGCCGTCTCGGTCGCCAAGAAGGTCATGTACCTGGCGACCGGCGACTGGACCGCCGACGTCGAGCCCGAGGTGTAGCGGCGGCTCTATTTGCCCTGGTTGGCGACCGCGGCGGCGCCGGCGGCGGCCGCCTCGGGGTCGAGGTACTCACCGGGGCCGAGCGGGGCGAGATCCTCGCCCAGACGGTAGACCAGCGGGATGCCGGTGGGGATGTTCAACTCGGCGATGTCGGCGTCGCTGATGCCGTCCAGGTGCTTGACCATCGCGCGCAGCGAGTTGCCGTGCGCGGCCACCAGCACCGTCTTGCCGGACTGCAGGTCGGGCACGATATCGCTGTGCCAGTACGGCAGCGCCGGTCGATCACGAGCTTGAGCGACTCGGTGCGCGGCACCTCGCCGTCGATGCCGGCGTAGCGGGGATCGTGCGCCTGACTGTACTCGGAGTCGTCCGGCAGCTCGGGCGGCGGGACGTCGAACGAGCGGCGCCAGAGCATGAACTGCTCCTGACCGAATTCGGCCAGGGTCTGCGCCTTGTCCTTGCCCTGCAGCGCCCCGTAGTGGCGCTCGTTCAGCCGCCACGAGCGGGTCACCGGGATCCACAGCCGGTCGGCGGCGTCCAGCGCCAGATCGGCGGTCTGGATCGCGCGGGAGAGCACCGAGGTGTGCACGACGTCCGGGAGGATACCGGCCTCGGCCAGCAGCTGCCCGCCGCGGCGGGCCTCGGCCTCGCCCTGCTCGGTCAGGCGCACATCCACCCATCCGGTGAACTGGTTGGACTTGTTCCAGGTGCTCTGGCCGTGGCGCAGCAGGATGAGCGTGTACGGGGCGGTCATGATTCCAGCTTAGCGACGCGTCCGGCCGCCGCCGTCAGCGCCGGCGGCCGAGCCGCGGGAGGCGAGGGACGGATGCCGTGGCTCCGGCCTCCGGCGGGACGATGACCTCCTGCGCGGCCGCGATCGGCCCCGCCTCGGCGTCGACGACGAGCTCGGCGTCGACCGGAGTGTTCCGGCGCACCAGCGCGAGGGCGATCGGACCGTCCTGGTAGTGGAGCGCGGCCGCCATGACCGTGCCGACCACGGTGTCTCCGGCGCGCACGGCGTCTCCCCGCGCAGGCAGTGCGGATTCGCTGCCGTCCAGCTCGAGCTCGACCATCCGCCGCGGCGGGTGACCGAGGTTGTGCACCTTGGCCACCGTCTCCTGGCCCCGATAGCATCCCTTGTCCAGGTGCACGGCGCTCGCGCATCCAGTCCGCCTCGTGCGGCAGGAGCCGTTCGTCGGCGTCGGACATCCGCGGCCTCCACGCCGCGATGCGCAGCGCGTCGGCGGCGAGCGAGCCGGACAGCCGCAGCGCGCCGGATGCCGCCTCCCGCGCGAGCCGCTCGACCTCCTCCGGCGCGATCAGGGCCTCGGCCCAGTCGCGGTCGGCGCCCGGGTGGGGATCGGCGGCGCCGTACGCCCATCCGCCCACCGTCACGCCCGGCCAGGGATCGTGCCACACCAGGGCGACGCCGGCCGGCGCGGCTGCATGGAGCCCGCCGATGGCGGAGGCCGTGCCGCCGACGATGGCCAGCTCGTCGCTCGCATCGCGCGGATCCACCCGCAGGCGGAAGCGCATCTTCTTCAGCCACGACAGCAGGGGCTCGGCATCCTGCCGGTCGACGATGAGCCAGGCGGTGGTCCCGTCGTCGATGATGGATGCCGCGTGCTCGACGTGCCCGTTGGGGTCGAGGATGAGCAGCTCGGCGCTCTCACCCGGCGCGAGCACGCTCACGCGCTGCGTGGAGAAGGACTCGAGCCAGGTCAGCCGGTCTTCACCGGGCACCGCCAGCAGGCCGCGATCGCCCAGGGGCACCACGGCGGTTCCGTCGGCCAGGGCGCGCTGCTCGGCGAGCGGGCTGCCCAGGTGCTGCAGGACGCCGTCGGAGACCACCGCTCCGGGGGCGGCGGTCAGCAGCCGCGTGAAAGCATCCATTCCCTGCACCGTGTCCATTCACTGCACCTTCGCGAGTCGGGCCGACGCGTGCGAGGCCAGCCCGCCGCCGAGGGCGGCCACATCCCACGCCCACAGCAGGTGCGCGTCCACCAGGCCGTACATCCGGGATGCCGCGGTATAGGCCTTCGCGCCGGCCGGGCGGATGACGGCATCCGTGGCGATGTCGATGCGGGGACCGCGGATCTGCCCGAGGTAGAGCTCGCTGATGCCGTCGGAGTGCACGAGCGCCACGTCGATGTCGAACCCGCCTTCGGCGTTGCGCAGGGCCTCGACGTCCTCGGCGGTGCGCTGCGGGCCCGCGGTGCGCGCGGGGAGCAGGGCGGGACCGGCTTCGGCCTCGGTCTGCGGACGCGACAGCCGCCAGTAGCCGAGCTCGGACACGAGCAGAGAACGGTGGTCGCCCTCGCCGATCCAGGCGTCGGCGGAGTAGTTCAGCGAGGAGCCGCCATCGTGGCTGAAGCTCACCCGATGCGAGAACTCACCGGTGAAGTGGTGGTCGCCGGTCTCGTAGTCGATCACGCCGGTGCCCTCCCACACGCCCAGCAGCCAGGCCATCGGGACGAGGTCGGCCGGCAGCTCGGTCGGGATCTCGATCACGAGACGGTCCGTCAGCGCTGGCCGCGGTACAGGTTCTTGATCACGACGACCGACACGAAGAGGATCGCCAGCGAAGCGAGCCCCAGCAGCCCCACGAAGAACAGTTCAAGCGCGACGAGGTCCATGCCGTCCACTCTATCCCGGTCTACACCGGGGCGAGGGCGGCCAGCCCGAACCCCGCGTTGATCGCCCCGAGGATGATGAGGCTGCCCAGCATGCTCAGCGCGACCCGGGTGATGAACCGGCGGGGACGCCCGAACCACAGCTTGCACCGCGAACGAGAGGACGAGGCATCCGGCCAGTCCGATGGCCACCCATCCGGCGCGCACCTCCAGCGGAGTGAACAGGCCCACCGCCAGCCCGATGAGGACGGCGGCGACCCAGACGGCGATCACGCCGCCGAAAGCCCCGCGCGGTGCCAGATCAGGCGTCGACATGTGGCCATTCTCGCACGCGAATAGGATGGGCTATCGGCGCGGACGGATCCTCACATCGTCGCGACGTCTCGGGGAGGGACCCGCGTGGCACAGATCCTGGTACTCAGCTCGGCGGAGGACGCCGCCCTGCCCGCGCTCGAGCTCCTCGCCCACCGGCTTGCGCACCATCCCCGCCGACCCCGCGCACCTGGTGAACGCCCCCACCGCCGACGTGATCCTGCTCGATGCCCGCACCGACCTGGTGGCGGCGAAGTCGCTGTGCCGCGTCCTGACGGCCACCGGCCTGGACGCGCCGCTGATGCTCGTGGTCACCGAGGGCGGCATGGCCGCCGTGACCGCGGAGTGGGGGATCTCGGACGTCATCCTGACCACCGCCGGCCCGGCCGAGGCCGATGCCCGCATCCGGCTCGCCGTCGCCCGGGATGCGGCCGAGCATCCGGAGCCGGTCCGGGTGCAGACATCCGGTCTCACGATCGACGAGACGTCGTATTCGGCCAAGCCGCACGGCCGGCCGCTGGACCTGACGTACAAGGAGTTCCAGCTCCTGCACTTCCTGGCCACGCACCCGTCCCGGGTGTTCACCCGCGAGGGCCTGCCTGAGCGAGGTGTGGGGGTACGACTACTTCGGCGGCACCCGCACGGTGGACGTGCACGTGCGGCGCCTGCGCGCGAAGCTCGGGGACTTCGAGCAGCTCATCGGCACTGTGCGCAACGTGGGCTACCGGTTCAACGTGGCCGATGACGAGCAGGAGCCCGCGCGGCCGTGAGCCGCGCCGCGGGGCGATCGGCTTTGTGGCGCGGAGGACACCTCTGCCTGCAATGATGAGGGGATGATCGAACACGAGGTCTTGGACACCGGTCTGGACGACGGCGAAGACGACGACTTCGACCTGGAGGAGGTCTACGACTCCGAGCTTCCGGAGGGCCGTTATCTCGATCGCGAGCTGAGCTGGCTGGCGTTCAACCAGCGGGTGCTCGAGCTGGCCGAGGACCCGTCGCTGCCGGTGCTGGAGCGGGCGAATTTCCTGGCGATCTTCGGCAGCAACCTGGACGAGTTCTTCATGGTCCGGGTCGCCGGGCTTGCGCCGCCGCATCGTGACCGGTCTGGCCGTGCCCACGAACGTGGGCCGTGCGCCGCAGGAGGTCCTGGCCGACATCTCCGACGACGCGCACCAGCTCGAGCTGCGCCACGCCGACGTGTGGATCAATCAGGTCCGCCCGGCGCTGGCCGAGGCCGGGATCGACTTCCTCGGCTGGTCGGACCTGACCGAGGACGAGCGGACCGACCTGTACCGCTACTTCCAGGAGAAGGTCTTCCCTGTCCTGACCCCGCTCGCGGTCGATCCGGCGCATCCGTTCCCCTATATCTCCGGACTGTCGCTGAACCTCGCGATCCGCATCCGGAATGCGCGCACCGGCCGCCAGGAGTTCGCCCGGCTGAAGGTGCCGCCGATGCTGCCGCGCTTCGTCCGGCTCGACGACGGCGACCGCATCCGGTTCCTCCCGCTGGAGGACCTCATCGCGAACAACCTCGCAGACCTCTTTCCCGGGATGGAGATCCTCGACCACCACACGTTCCGTCTCACCCGGAACGAGGACGTCGAGGTCGAGGAGGATGAGACCGAGAACCTCATCCAAGCGCTGGAGGCCGAGCGTTGCGCTCGCCGGTTCGGCCCGCCCATCCGGCTCGAGGTCACCGACGACATGGACGACCTCACCCTGGATCTGCTGATCGACGAGCTGGCCATCACCGAGCAGCAGGTGCACCGGCTGCCCGGACCGCTCGACCTGCGCGGGCTGTTCGACCTGGGGCGGATCGACCGACCCGACCTGCGGTATCCGCCGCACGTGCCGATCACCGCGCTGGCGTTCCAGCCGGGCGACAGCACCGAGCGGGCGGACATGTTCGCGGCGATCCGCAAATCCGACGTGCTGGTCCACCACCCGTACGAGTCGTTCACCACCAGCGTGCAGGCGTTCCTAGAGCAGGCGGCGCGCGACCCGCATGTGCTGGCCATCAAGCAGACGCTCTACCGCACCTCGGGCGACAGCCCGATCGTGCAGGCCCTGATCGACGCCGCCGAGGCCGGCAAGCAGGTGCTCGCCCTGGTCGAGGTCAAGGCGCGCTTCGACGAGGCCGCGAACATCGTGTGGGCGCGCAAGCTCGAGAAGGCCGGCGTGCACGTCGTCTACGGGCTCGTCGGGCTGAAGACGCACGCGAAGCTCGCCCTGGTGATCCGTGAAGAGGAGGGCGCGCTGCGCAAGCTACGCGCACATCGGCACCGGCAACTACAACCCGAAGACGAGCCGGATCTACGAGGACTTCGGCCTGTTCACCACCGACGAGCTGGTCGGCCGCGACCTGATCCGCCTGTTCAACGAACTGAGCGGCTACGCGATCGAGAAGAAGTTCAAGCGACTACTGGTTGCGCCCCGCCACCTGCGCAAGGGGCTGATGCGACTCATCGACCGCGAGCGCCGCAACGCCCTGGACGGCAAGGCGTCCGGCATCCGGATCAAGGTGAACTCGATGGTCGACGAGCAGATCATCGACGCGCTCTACCGGGCCAGCCAGGCCGGCGTGCCGATCGAGGTCTGGGTGCGCGGCATCTGCAGTCTCAAACCCGGCGTGCCCGGGATGAGCGAGAACATCACCGTGCGCAGCATCCTCGGCCGCTATCTGGAGCACTCGCGGATCTTCTCGTTCGCGGGCGACGGCGACCCGCAGGTGTACATCGGCAGCGCCGACATGATGCACCGCAACCTCGACCGTCGCATCGAGGCGCTGGTGCGGGTGACCGCGCCCGCGCACATCAAGGCGCTCGAGGACCTGTTCACCCTCGCGATGAGCGACGGGACCAGCTCCTGGCATCTGGGACCGGACGGCGTCTGGGTGCGCCGGAGCGTCGGCGAGAACGGCCGACCGCTCGTGGATCTGCAGGACAAGACGATGATGATCGTGCAACGCCGGCGTCGAGCGAGGGCGGTGCGATGAGCGAGACCGCCGTCTACGCCGCCGGCGGTGTCGTGTGGCGTGTGATCGAGGGCAAGCTGCGTCTGCTGGTCATCCATCGCACGGCCTACGCGGACGTCACCCTGCCCAAGGGCAAGGTGGACCCGGGTGAGATGCTCGCCGAGACCGCCGTGCGCGAGGTGTTCGAAGAGACCGGCATCCGGGTGCATCTGGGCGTGCCGGTCGGCGTCTCGCGCTACGCGCTGCCCAGCAAGCGGACGAAGATCGTGCACTATTGGGCGGCGCACGCGTCCGACGAGGCGATCCGCACCTCTCGGTTCGTGCCGAACAAGGAGATCGCCGCGATCGAGTGGCTCTCGCCGAAGAAGGCACGCGCACGGCTGTCATATCCGGTCGACGTCGAGATCCTGGAGAACTTCCTCACGCTCGTCGACGACGGCGTGCTGCATTCGTTCCCGATGGTCGTGCTGCGCCATGCGAAGGCGACTCCGCGCGGCGAATGGACCGGCGAGGATGCGCTGCGTCCGCTGACCACGCGCGGCACCCAGCAGGCCAAGGCCGTGGCCGGCCCGTTGGCGAGCTTCGGCATCCGCCGGATCGTCTCCTCCGACGCCATCCGGTGCGTGACCACGGTCACTCCCCTGGCGGCGGACCTCGGGCGCAAGGTCCATCGCACCGCGGCGATCAGCCAGGATGCCTGGGAGGACGGCACCTCGGACGTGCGGGGCGTGGTCGGCGAGGCCGTGCGCGCCGGCAAGCCGATCGTGGTCTGCAGCCACGGCCCGGTGCTTCCGGACATCCTGCGCGAGCTCGCGCTGGCCACAGGCACCCTCGCCGGTTCGTACCTGAGCGATGCGGCGGCCCTGCCGGTGGGCGCGTTCTCGGTGGCGCATCTGTCCGCCAGCAATCCGGGGTCGGGGATCATCGCGATCGAGACGCACGAGCCCAAGCTGTAAGTCCCGTACCGCGATGAGTGCTCACGGCGGCCCAGGCGACTGTTTCAATCGGGGACGATGACTGCTCGCTCCGGTCCGGTGTAGGTCCATGCCTGCTCGATCTGAGCAAGCGAGAATGTCCGAACCGGCGCTGCCACCTCCCCTCCGGCAATGCGCTCCATGAGTGCCGGCAGCTGGGTGAGGATCTCGGCGACCGGTGTCGCCCCGGCGCCGCTGCCCGCACAGTGATACGGCGACTGCGCAGCAACTCGCCGGGCAGGTCCGCACGGGGGCCCGAGGAGGTACCCAGCTGCGCATGTACGATGTCCGCGTCGTCGTCGGTCATGCCCTGGCGCGCGAGAGCCTCCCAGACCATCTCAGCGGCTGCACCCAGGCGTAGTCGAGCACCAGAGACGGCGACGACTGCCCCAGGGTGGAGCGCAGCGCATCCGCACCACCATCCAGCGGCACCGGCACGGCCCCCAGTTCGCCGATCAGGGAGAGCCGGTCCGGGTCTCGTCCCACGCCGACGACGCGCGTCGCGCCCAGAGCGAGTGCGGCACGCGCTATCGCTCCGGGTTGGTCGACGATTGCCGCTCTCACGAGCTTCTCCCTTCGGCTTGACCACGACGCGCCGCAACGGAGCGGGGGCGCGGTTCCACGAGCCGGTGAGCGACCCGACATCGCCTCACCGGCTTCCCCGATCTCTACGAGTCCCGTCGATCGCGGGGCGGGAACGATCGGCGACGGCGCTCAGAACGCCGGCACCGCGACAGCGGCTCCGGTCTGGAAGCAGGCGGAGGCACCGAGCACGGCACCGGTCGCCACGACCCTCGACCCTCGACCCACGACCCACGACCCTCGACCCTCGACCCTCGACCCGATCATGACGTCGTCTCTCCCTCCGCGCCGACGCCGAACACACGGTGCCCGTGGGCGAGGACGCTGCCGAGCAAGATTCCGCCTCGCAGGTCACGGTCCGAGGGGGCGATAACGGAGGAGTACGACACCGTTTCCGTATCGGTGCTCGTCGATGAGGTCGAGGTCGGCGCGTGTCTGTGTCGGCAACGCGGGCTTTCCCGCTCCGACGATCGTCGGCCAGACGTACAGCTGACACTCGTCGATCAACCCGGCCGCGAGGGCCTGGGATGCGAGGTTCGCACCGCCGATTGTGACTTCACTGCTGGCGGTGGCCTTCAGCTCGTGCACGGCGGCGGCGTCGAATCGGCGCTGAATCACCGTGTTGGCGGTGGCCGGGGCCGCCAGGGTCGTGGAGTAGACCACCTTCTGGGCGGCCTGCCAGGCGGTTGCGAAGTCGGCCATGAGGTCGGACTGCGCTGCGAGAGCGGCGTCGGTCTCCCACACGGCCATCGCCTCGTACAAGCGCCGCCCGTAGAGGAGGGTGCCCGCGGATCGCAGCAGGTCGGTGTGGGACCGGAACACCTCGGCGTCGATGGGGCCGAAGTCGAATGCGCCGCGCTCGTCCTCGATGTAGCCGTCGAGCGACGTGTTCGTCGCGTAGATCACTCGTGCCATCCCTCTTCCTCTCGTTGATGAATCGGAACGTGTCATGGCGTCCCGGCGGATCCTGATTTCAGGTCATGCCGCGTCAACTGGTCTGTCACGTCGTGGAAGAGCCTGAGCCAGCCGGGGTTGTCGGTGCCCCAGTCGCTTCCGGTGCGGACGATGACGGTGTCGCTGTCCCGGTCGATGTAGATGTATTGGCCATAGTCGCCGAATGCGTAGAAGCTTCCGGTGCGGTGCCCGTCGATCCACCAGAAGTAGCCGTAGGAATTCGACCACGGCGTGTCGACGTGCGGGGCGGTGGCGGTCCGGATCCAAGCGGCGGGGACGATCTGCTGTCCGTTTGCCTCGCCATCGTGCAGGAAGAGCAGGCCGAAGCGGGCGTAGTCGCGGGCGGTGGCGTTCAGGCCGCTTTCCATCTTCTCGAAGCCGGATGCTGTGGAGTCGAGGTTCCAGGTGGCGTCGTGCGCGGCGCCGAGTGGTTGCCACAGCGCGGAGGACATGTAGTCGCTGACGTGCATGCCGGTGGCGCGCTCGAGGACGAGGCCGAGCAGGAGGGGGTTGTAGTTGTTATACAGCCACTGCTGTCCCGGTGGATTCTCGACGGTCGAGCGGTCGAGGGCGACCTGCCGCAGGTCGATGCCGAGGTAGGTGTAGGTGTCGTCGCCGAAGGGCCAGGGGAATCCCGACTCGTGATAGGCCAGCCCCGAGGTCATAGTCATGAGGTCGCGCAGCGTGATGCGGGTGAACCGCGGCTCGCGTCGGGCCAGTTCGGGGACGTAGTCGGTCACCGGGTCGTCGATGCTCCTGATGCGTCCTTGTTCGATCGCGATGCCCACCAGGGTGGAGACGAAGGACTTCGCTACCGAGAAGGATGTCTCGGTGGTCTGCGGGCCGGACCCATCGAAGTAGCGTTCGTAGACGATGCGGTCGTGGTGGATGACGAGGAACGCGCGGGTGTGGGCCTCCCGCAACGCCTCCGCGAGGGTCTCGTCCGGCCGGTTGGAGAATCCCCGTGCATTCAGGGGGATCTGGGCGCCGGCCGGCAGCGGACTGGTGGGGGCGGAGGTGGGGATCGTGCGAGCGGGGAACCGGTGCTGGTCGCCGATGTCCGACTCCTGCCAGGCCAGGACGCGCGCGACAGTGGAGGTATCCGTGGAGGCGTACGCCCATCCGAACATGCCCAGCACGATCGCCCCCAGCACAACGACGGCCACAACGGCGCCCCGCACCCACCGCCGCAGTCCGCGACAGCGGGGATGCGCCGCTCGGTTCACGGCCTGCTCCGTGGCGGTGTGGTCCAGGTCGTAGTCGGGCAGGGCGATCGATTCCGTGATGCGGCCGCGCGACCAGCTCGGCATGCGCACCTGCACCAGCGCGTCCAGGTAGAAGTCCTCCGCCACCGCGGCGGCATCGACCAGCTCAGCCGTGCGCCAGCCCGCACCATGGAAGCGGGCTGCGATCAGGGCGCGTTGCTGCGCGAGGTCGTGCCGGTCGTAGTCCAGCGGCGGGGAGGTGAACGCAAGGCTGGCCTTGGCCGTTCCCGGCAGGCGTCCCGGCCGGAGCGAGGCGGCCAGCCCACCCGGCCGGTTGTACATCACGTACCAGTCGTCGAGGGGTTCTCCTTCCGGGCAGGTGAACCAGGCCATGTAGCCGCCCAACGGCCGCACGAACTCCTCCGCCGATCCGAAGACGCGGCGGCGGGTGGCCGAGTGCGGACCGTCGGCACCGACCACGATGTCGGCTTCCCGGGTCGAGCCGTCGTTGAGCTCGACCCGGACCCCGTCGCCCAGATCGGTCAACGCGACGATGCGCGTGCCGAACAGGTACTCCGCTCCGTGGCTGACGCTGTCCGCCACGAGGAGGTCGGCGAGGTCGCCGCGCAGGATCTCGATCTCGCTGATGATGCCTTCGCCGCCGAAATCAGTGGCCCGCATCTCGGACAGATGCTTCCCCTGCGCGTCGACGTCGGCGATTCCTCGCTGGTCCAGGGCGATCGAGCGTGCCTGCTCCAGAAGCCCCATCCGGTCCAGCACGGTGCGGCCCGCGCCGCGCAGATCGACGGCCTGACCGCCGGGACGAACTCCGTCGGCGCTCTCCACCACCGTCACGGAGACGCCGCGCCGTGCCAGCAATGACGCCAAGACGGGTCCGGCAATACCGGCTCCGCTGATCAGTACAGAATCGATCATCGACACTTCTCGTCCCTGAATCTGGTCATTCCTGGATCTGGTTGCCGGGCAGTCCGACGGAGGCTGCCAGTTCTCGCAGGTACTCGGCGGGGGCGAGCCCGCTGGCGACGTCCTGTGCGCCAGACCGGTGAAGCGCCAGCCGCCCGGCCCGATCGACCCGGATCATCGTGCTGGCTTGGCTCGAACTCAGCTGCCCGCGTACGACGTCCCCGTCGATGACGGGACATGTCGATCCGAGCATGGCGATCGCCTCCGCGGCGGTGGCCGCGGGCGGCTGCCCGTGAGATTCGCACTGCTGCCGTACACCACAGCGAACCGCTTCCAGAGTGGTGCCGTTGGCACCCAGGACCCGTCGAACACCGCCACGTAGCCGTCGCGGGCAGCCGGCCTCATCCATGCCGGGAGCGGCGCCTGCGGGCGCAGGGGCGCGAGCACCGCCAGACGCTGCGCGCAGCGCGACAACGGCACCCTGCGCGGCGACGGGCAGATCCATGACCTGCGCCGCCTGGCGCCGATGCGATGGATCGTGCAATGACGTGGCAACGTGACGTTGCGGCCGGCGCTGTTTGAGCGCGTTGACGGCCTGTGCGCTGGTCGCGACCACTCCGTAAGCCATGGGGGCGGGGTTCGGCACGACGACCGCCGCTCCGAAGGCCATCGCCTCGCAGGCCGACGAGAGTCCCTGCAGTTCACCTCTGACGCCTCCGGCGCGCCGCGACTCGGCTCCCCTATATCGAGGGTGCGAAGCCTGGCGCGACCACGGGCTCACCACGGCACGGTCCCGCCTGCGCTGCGGTAGGTGCCGGTCGGGCCGTCATCCTCCAGAGTCGCCAGGTCGACGATGACGCTGGCCGCTTCGGCCGCCGTCACGCCGCGGATGCCCGTCGTGAAGTAGTGATCGGTATCGCTCATTCGCTCAAGCGAACCGACACTCGACGACACGTTGACGATCCGCGGGCGCGGCGACCGGCGCAACAGCGGGAGCATCGCCTCCGTCACGGGGATCGCACCGAGAACGCCGCCGATCCCACGACCGCCGCCCGTGATCAGCACGATCATCCCCGTCAGATCGTCCATGAGCGCCTCCTCCGCATACCTCGACGCTAGGTGTGGTGGGTCGGGAGGGGAAAGATCAATCGGCTACCGATTGAGAGCGTGAGCCTATGAATACGGGCGTAGGGTCGGACCATGGATCCCGAGATCCGGTTGCTCGCGCTCCTTCCTCGCGGTGGCTGAAGAGCTGAACTTCAGCCGCGCGGCGGAGCGGCTCCACATCGCGCAACCGTCGCTCAGCGCCCAGATCCGCCATCTGGAGAAGGAGCTCGGTGTGCAGCTTCTGGAACGGACCACCCGCACGGTTTCCCTGACGGAGGCGGGCCAGACGTTGTTCGAGCGGGGTCCGGCTGCCTTGGTCGGCATCCAGCAGATGTGGACAGCGGTCCGTGAGATCGGTCAGGGCGTTGTGGGCGCCCTCAGACTGGCGTATCCGTTGAGTGCTGGATTCGACACCGTGCCACGGCTGGTGCAGGCGATGCACGAGGCATACCCGCGCATCGCCATCACCACCGAAGTCGCGCCCAGCCCCACGGTGCTCCGCGCCGTCCGCGACGGTCGGGCGGATGCCGGTATCGCGCGGTCACCGGCGCCGCTGGACGGCGTGCAGTTGTCGCCGCTGCGGCACGACAAGCTGGGCGTTCTCGTGGCCGCGGATCACCCGCTCGCGACGCGAACGGCGATTGAGCTCGCGGATGTGGCCGACCATCCGGTTGTGTTGCACCCTCGCGACGCGAATCCGGCGCACCACGACCTCATCGTCGATCTGTTCGCCGCTCACGGCGTGCAGCCGCGTCTGGTGGAGCGTGACATCGCCTTCGACCTGAGCCAAAGCTTCATCATCGGAGGCTCCGCCAGCACGATCATCGGACGATCTTCCGCCCCGGCGATCCGCGACAGCATGCGCTGGATCCCACTGGTCGGCGGTGAAGCCGAGACGGTTGCCCTGGTACTTCCTCCTGCCGAGCGAACCGCCGCCGCGCGACGCTTCGAGCAGATCGCGCTTGCGTACGCGTCGGAGCACGGGTGGCTGGAATGACAGCTCATCGCTCCCCTGTCCTTCATGGGCGCTGGCTGCGCGCGTCCTGTCGCGGTCTCGGCCCGGGGAAGGGCTCGGTCGCACACCCCGGAGCCGACGTGCCCGCCACCCGCGTTCACCTTCCGTTCACCCGCACAGCGCAGTCTGGTCACCGACGCGCTCTACGGTCATGCCGAACCCCGCACCGGGGTCGACATCCCGAACACGTGAAGGACTCACACAGTGAAGCTGAATCGCATCGCCCCGCTGGGCGCCCTGCTGGTCGCAGGCGCCCTCGTCCTGGCCGGCTGCGCCTCGAACGAGGCCGCCGCCGACAACTCGACCGACGCCAGCGCGTCGGCGAGCACCACCCTGTCGGGCACCATCAACGGCATCGGCTCGTCGGCGCAGGGAACCGCCCAGCAGACGTGGATCGCCGGCATCCAGTCCGCGAACCCCAGCCTGAACATCAACTACGACCCGCAGGGCTCGGGCGCCGGGCGCAAGAGCTTCATCTCGGGCGCGGCCGACTTCGCCGGCTCGGATGCGGCGCTGAAGGACGAAGAGCTCAGCGGCACGTTCGCGATGTGCGCGCCGGACACCAAGGCCATCGACCTGCCGGTCTACATCTCGCCGATCGCGGTCGCGTACAACGTCGACGGCGTGGACGATCTCAAGCTGGACGCCGCGACCATCGCCGGCATCTTCTCGGGCAAGATCACGAAGTGGGATGACGCGAAGATCGCGGCGCTGAACGAGGGCGCGACGCTGCCGGACGACCGGATCATCGTGGTGCACCGGTCGGACGACTCGGGCACGACGCAGAACTTCACCGAGTACCTCGCGGCCAACGCCGCCGACGTGTGGGCCAAGGAGGCGTCGCAGACGTTCCCGTACCAGGTCGGCGACGCCGCCAAGGGCACCTCGGGGGTCGCCGAGGCTGCCAAGAACGCGAAGAACTCGATCACCTACATCGACGAGTCGGGCATCGGCACGACCGGTCTGAAGCCGGCTCAGCTGAAGGTCGGCGACGCGTTCGTGAAGATCTCGGCCGAGGGTGCGGCCTCGGTCGTCGCGGACTCGCCGCTGGTCGAGGGGCGCGAGGCGAACGACCTCGCGATCCAGATCAACCGCACCGACACCCAGGAGGGCGCCTGGCCGCTCGTGCTGGTGTCGTACCTGATCGCGTGCCAGCAGTACCAGGATGCCGAAAAGGGCGCCCTGATCAGCTCGTACATCCAGTACGTGGCCGGTGACGCGGCCCAGCAGGCGGCCGCCCAGCAGGCCGGCTCCGCTCCGCTGTCGGCCGAGCTGTCGGCCAAGGTCGTCGCAGCCGCACAGTCGATCAAGTAGCACCCGAGGGCGGTCCGGGCAGCGTCCCGGACCGCCCCTTCCCTCTGAATCGAGAAAGAGAGCAGGATGACCGAGCCACCGCCGCAGCCACCCGGCCGGCGCGCCGGGTGAAGGTCCGGGCGGGCGACCGGGTCTTCGCGACGACCACGATCGTCGCCGGCTCCTTGATTCTGGCCACGCTCGCCGCGGTCGCGATCTTCCTCGTCCTCCAGAGCATCCCGGCCCTGATCGCCGGTCCCGGCGTGCTGCCCAACGACACGTCCAACTTCTGGCAGTACGTGGGTCCGCTCGCGTTCGGCACGGTGTGGGCGGCCTTCCTCGCGCTGCTGTTCGCGACTCCGCTGTCCATCGGGATCGCGCTGTACATCACGCACTACGCGCCGCGGCGGCTGTCGCAGACCCTCGGCTACGTCATCGATCTGCTCGCCGCCGTCCCGTCCGTGGTGTTCGGGCTGTGGGGCATCGTCACCCTGGCCCCGTTCGTGCAGCCGTTCTACCAGTGGCTGGGCGACAACCTCGGCTGGTTCCCGCTGTTCGCCCCGCCGGTGTCGGGCACCGGGCGGACGATCCTGACGGCAGCCGTCGTGCTGGCGGTGATGGTGATCCCGATCATGACCGCGATCTGTCGGGAGGTGTTCCTGCAGGCGCCGCGGCTGCACGAAGAGGCCGCACTGGCCCTCGGCGCCACGAAGTGGGAGATGATTCGGATGGCCGTGCTCCCGTTCGCCCGCAGCGGCATGGTCTCGGCGGTCATGCTGGGCCTCGGGCGGGCGCTCGGCGAGACGTTCGCCGTGGCCATGGTGCTCTCCCCGCGTTCATCGTGAACTTCGCCGTCCTGCAGTCCCAGAACCCGAACACCATCGCCGCGAACATCGCACTGCAGTTCCCCGAGGCCACCGGCGTCTCGGTGAACGCCCTGGTCGCGACCGGCCTCGTGCTGTTCGTCGTCACCCTTCTCGTCAACGTCGCGGCACGCTGGATCGTCAGCCGCCGCGCCGCCTTCTCCGGAGCCGACTGATGACCACTGCAACCGCCGCACCCCCTGTGGCCGGAGGCATCCGCACCACCAACACGCTGGCCGCCGGACGCCTGCCTCGCGGCACCGCCTGGATGGTGCTGGGTGGAAGCCTGATCATCTCGGCCGCGTTCTTCGTCCTGCTCGCGCTGGCCGACGTGACGGCCGGCTTCAACATCGTGGGGGCGGTGCTGGCCGGGACCATCCTGTTCGACGTCGTGCTGTACGTCGCCTCGCGGATCGTCGAAGGCTCGCGCCGTGCGCTGGACCGGCTGGTGACCTCGCTGGTCTCGACCGCATTCATCATCGCGCTCTGCCGCTGATCTCGCTGGTGTGGACGGTCCTGACCAACGGTCTGGCGCGAATGGACGTGTCCTTCTTCACCCAGTCGATGCGCAACATCGTCGGCGAAGGCGGCGGCGCGCTGCACGCGATCATCGGAACGCTGCTGATCACGCTGATGACCGCCCTCATCTCGGTGCCGATCGGGCTGCTCGACCTCGATCTACCTGGTGGAGTACGGGCGCGGGCCGCTGGCGAAGGCGATCACCTTCCTCGTCGACGTGATGACCGGCATCCCGTCGATCGTCGCCGGGCTGTTCACCTTCGCGCTGTTCGCGCTGCTCGTCGGCCCCGCCGTGCGCAACGGCTTCATGGGCGCCATCGCCCTGTCGGTGCTGATGATCCCGGTCGTGGTGCGCTCGAGCGAAGAGATCCTCCGACTGGTGCCGAACGAACTGCGCGAGGCGTCGTACGCCCTCGGCGTGCCGAAGTGGCTGACGATCCTGAAGATCGTGCTGCCCACCTCGCTGGCCGGGATCGTGACCGGCGTCATGCTCGCCATCGCCCGCGTGATCGGCGAGACCGCCCCGCTGCTGCTGGTGACCGGATTCACGTTCAGCATGAACTACAACCTGTTCAGCGACCGGATGATGACCCTTCCGGTGTTCGTCTACACGCAGTACACCCAGGCGGCGGGCGTGTCGGCGCAGGCATCGATCGACCGGGCCTGGACGGCCGCACTCACCCTTATCCTCATCGTGATGGCGCTGAACCTCATCGGGCGGCTCATCGCGAAGATCTTCGCGCCCAAGCGCGGACTCTGAAACCGAAGGAAATCCTGTGTCCAAGAGCATCGACGTCACCGACCTGAACGTCTACTACGGCGACTTCCTCGCCGTGGAGGACATCTCGCTGCACATCGAGCCGCGCAGCGTGACCGCCTTCATCGGCCCCAGCGGATGCGGCAAGTCCACGTTCCTGCGCACCCTGAACCGAATGCACGAGGTCATCCCGGGTGCCCGGGTGGAGGGCCAGGTCCTGCTGGACGGCGACGACCTCTACGCCTCGGGCGTCGACCCGGTGAACGTGCGGCGCAACGTCGGCATGGTCTTCCAGCGGCCCAACCCGTTCCCGACGATGTCCATCCGAGAGAACGTGCTCGCCGGCGTGCGTCTGAACAACCGCCGCATCTCGCGCTCGGACGCCGACGCACTGGTGGAGAAGTCGCTGCGGGGCGCGAACCTGTGGAACGAGGTCAAGGACCGGCTCGACAAGCCCGGCGCCGGGCTGTCCGGCGGGCAACGGCAGCGTCTGTGCATCGCGCGGGCGATCGCGGTCGAGCCGCAGGTGCTGCTGATGGACGAGCCGTGCTCGGCGCTGGATCCCATCTCGACCTATGCGATCGAGGAGCTCATCGCCGACCTGAAGAACGACTACACGATCGTGATCGTGACGCACAACATGCAGCAGGCCTCGCGCGTCTCGGAGCGCACCGCGTTCTTCAACATCGCCGGCACCGGCAAGCCGGGCAAGCTGATCGAGTACAACGAGACGGCGACGATCTTCACCACGCCGTCGGTGCAGGCAACCGAGGACTACGTGTCGGGCAGGTTCGGGTAGCGCCGGGCAGGCTCGGCCGGGCTCACTCGCGCGGGCTGAGCAGGTAGCGGGTGAAGGATGCCGTCGCCTCCCGGTCGATCGGGAGCGCCCGACCGTCGATGGCCGTGATGGGGACGGCCAGCCGCACGCTGGAGACCAGCCACGCGGCATCCGCCCGTGCCAGCTCGCCGACCGGAACCGTCTCGTACGTCGCCTGGTGACCGGTGGCGCGCAGGTGGTCGAACAGGCTGATCTGGGTCGTCCCGTGCAGGATGCCGCTCCCGGTCGCCGGGGTGACGAAGCGGTCGCCGAAGCGGAGGATCACCGAGGACGTGGGGCCTTCGAGGACCACGCCGTCGCTGGCGACGAAGATCGCGTCGTCGGCGCCGCGACGATGCGCCTCGCGGATGGCCGCCATGTTCGTCGCGTACGACAGCGTCTTGGCGCCCAGCAGCGAGCCAGGGCGCACGCTCGGATGCCCCGCTGTCGATCCCCCGGTCGAGGAGGGCCACCCGGATGCCGGCCTCGCGCACCGCGGAGTTGTCCGGTGCGGGTGCGGCGGTGACCCAGGCCGTGGGCGCCGGGCCGTGTTCGACGCCGCGGCTGAGGATGAGCTTGATCGCGCACTCCCCTCCGCCGCAGGCGAGCGCCGCCCGGGCCACCGCCTGGCGCCACTGCAGGGGGTGGGGGGCGGGCAGGTCGCACAGTTGCGCGGAGTGGGCGAGCCGGTCGAGGTGGGCGGCGACCTCCTGCGGGTGGCCGTCGATGACGCCGATGGTCTCGAAGATGCCGTCGCCGCGCTGGGTGCTCAGCTCACCCACGCTCAGTGCCGGCGCGGTGGGGTCGATCACCTGGAAGGTCGCGGCGAAATCGTCCCGTCCGTCATCGGGTGCGGCGGGGTCGATCAGCAGGGCGAAATGGGCGGCCATGGTCCGAGCGTAGCGGGGTCGCAACGGCAGGCCGGATCGTCGGATCCACGCCCAGAGCCGGTGCGGAGTGCCGTTCTGGCCTGCCGTTGCGACCACCCGCCCGGAATACCCGCCGGGCAGCTTCGGTTAGACTGGAGTGGCCGGGCCGCAGTAACCCCGGGCTCCATCTTCTGCCGCTTCGAGCGGCCACGCGCCGAGAGGCGTTCTGCGGCCCGGCACTACTGTGTCCGCTCGGATCGGCGCGGGCCGGCCAACCCGCGTGGTCACATCAGCCGCCCGCTCAGGTCAGCCGCCTGCTCATATCAGCTTGCCCGCACAGGGTCTGCCGCCCGCTCAGCTCGGCCGCCTGCTCAGGTCAGCTTGCCCGCAAGGTCGGCCGCCCGCTCAGGTCAGCGCGTCGACCCGCCACAGTGCCGCGCACGCGGACAGATCCCCCGCGTACGTCGAGAGCCGCAGCGCACGCGTGGTGAACGCGGTGGCACGGTCCGGCACGGTCAGCTCGTAGTCGTCGGCGAGATGGGTGGAGCCGGATGCCTGCACCCGGCAGAACGACGCGGCCCGATCGAGAGCCCCCGCGAAGTCGCCCTCGAACACGCCCCGGAGGATCCGGTCGACCAGGGCCACCAGCTCGTCCGGCCCCGCCGGGACCGGAGCGCCGGCGATGACCGGGTCGGCAGAGGGGATCTGCACGCGTCCGCGCTCGTACACCAGCGCCGCCGTCTGCGGGTCGTCATGCACCATCAGCTTGCAGCAGGTACAGCCGCCACAGGGCACCGGGCAGCGAACGCGACGGCGCCTGGGCCCACAGCTCGGCGATGTCCTCGATGCCATGCGTGCGGGTGAACTCGACGAGCCGGTCGACGATCTCGCGGTCGGGTTCGGCTCGCACCCGCGACAGCAGCGCGGCCGCCGTCGAGTGCGCGACCCGGGCGGCCTCGGCCGGATCCCGCGAGCCGAACAGCCGATCGAGATCGCCGGTGGGCCGGCGGACCGGCTTATGGAAATCCCTGGAACCGTCTGTCACCCCACCAGGCTACCCGGCCGTCGCGCCGGCCCGCCCGGCGATCAGGTGGCCTGGTTGATGCGCACCAGGTTGCCGGCGGGGTCGCGGAACGCGCAGTCGCGAGGCCCCCAGGGCTGCTGGATCGGCTCCTGCAGGACCTCGGCGCCGGCGGCGCGCGCGCGCTCGAACGCCGCATCGAGATCGCTGGTGGCGAAGACGATGGGGCCGGGGCCGGCGCCCTTCGCGACGAGCCGGTGCAGCGCCTCGGCGTCCTCGGGCGAACGCCCGGCGCCCGGGTCGGAGAGCACGAGGAGCAAGCCCGGGTTGCGCGGCGAAGCCGAGGCTCACCCAGCGGTGTCCGTCGTTGGCGACGTCGTTGACGACCGAGAGTCCGAGGGCATCCCGGTAGAAGGCGATGGCGGCGTCGACATCGTCGACGGTGACCTGGCTGTAGGCGAGAGTGGTGTCTGTCATGGCCCCCACGCTACGCAGGGCGAAGCCGGCTCGCTTCTCGAATCCTGCTCGGTTGCTCAGGCGTAGCGGGTCGGGCGGGTCAGCAGCCGGGCGATGCACGTGGGCATCGCCTCGGCGGCCTCATGTGGGCGGCTGCGGTAGGCGCTCGGCGTCTCGCCGACCAGCTGCGTGAAAGTGGAGCTGAACGACCCCAGAGACGTCGCGCCCACGGCGGTGCAGGCATCCGTCACCGACGCACCGGCCCGCAGCAGGGCCATCGCCCGTTCGATCCGCCGTGTCATCAGATACGCGTAGGGCGTCTCGCCGTACGCGGTCTTGAATTCGCGAGAGAAGTGGGCGGGCGACATGAACGCCCGCGCGGCCATCGTGGGCACGTCCAGCGGCTGCGTGTAATCGCGGTCCATCAGGTCGCGCGCGCGGCGCAGGTGGGCGAGCGTCTGCGGGGATTGGGGTGCGGATGCCACGGTCCGAGGCTATCCGTCTCCGGCACCCCGTGCAGAACTCCGGAGATCCGATTGCGATCAGGCCCTGCGGGCGCGATACGGCGCCCCCAGCACGCATTCCACCGGAGTTCTGCATGGGCCCGTCCCCGCACTGCGCGATACCCTCGGGATATGGGGCTGAGGATGGCGATCGCCGGCGGGACCGGCACCGTCGGCCGGCTGGTCGCCGAGCATGCCCGCCGGCGCGGCCACGAGCCGATCGTGCTGTCGCGCTCGACCGGGATCGATCTGATGACCGGCGAGGGGCTGGATGCCGTCCTGGCCGGCGTCGACGCCGTGATCGACGTCAGCGGGTCGCAGACTCTGACGGCCGCGGCATCCGTCCGGTACTTCCAGACCACGACCCGGATGCTGCTGGAGGCGGAGCAGCGGGCGGGCGTCGGCCATCATCTCGCGCTGTCGATCGTCGGGATCGACCGCACCGAGAGGGGCTACGGGTATTACGAGGGCAAGCTCGCGCAGGAGCGGGCGGTCACCGACGGTCCGGTGCCCTGGACGCTCCTGCGTGCGACGCAGTTCCACGAGTTCGCACAGCAGATGTTCGATCGGATGAAGATGGGCCCGTTCGTCCTCGTGCCGACGATGCGGTCTCAGCCGGTCGCGGCGGACGAGGTCGCGGCCCGACTGGTCGAGCTGGCCGAGGGTGCACCGGCCGGGCGGGTACCGGATCTCGCCGGGCCGCGCGTGGAGCGCATGGCCGATCTCGCGCGCCGATACGGGCGGGCCGCGGGCGTGCCCGGCCGGGTCGTCGAACTGTCACTGCCGGGCCGTCCGGGTCACCAGATGCGCGACGGAAGCCTGCTGGCCGGCACCGACGCACAGGTGGTCGGCGCCACGTTCACCGAGTGGCTGCGCGAGCGCACCGGATCGGACGGAGAATCGAAGGCCGCACGCACCGTCGGAGTCGCCGGCATCCCGATCGTCCGCGCGCCGCTGCCGAGCCCGCCCGAGCCGTCGCTGTCGAATGCGCGCGAGCTGATCGCCGGGCTTGCAGACAGCGGGCATGCCCATCACGCTCGAGATCACCGGCGAGGAGCGGCACCTGGCCCCGCACATCGACGAGGCCGCCTTCCGGGTGCTGCAGGAAGGGGTTTCGCTTGTGCTCACCCGCACGCGGGGGGCGGATGCCGCGGCCGCCGTCCGCTATCTCTCACACGCCGTCGAGGTCGAGGTGGCGCACGGCCCGGGGCGGCCGACGCCGCAGGCCGATCAGGCGACCAGCCTGAGCCGGTCGCGCACCGAGGTGCGTCGCCTGGGCGGAGCCATCTCGTCCGGCCCCACCGACGACGGCGGATTCCGGATGTCGGCGACCATCCCCACCCCAGACTGACCGTCAGAGAGCCCGTCAGGGCGTGACGACTTCCGGTTGAATTCGGTCAATGGTTTAGACTGCCGACAGGTGCCGCAGGTCTTGCGGAGCACCTCCATTCGCCCCCGTAGCTCAGAGGAAGAGCAACCGGCTTTTAACCGGTGGGTCGAGATATCGTAATTCTCCGGGGGCACCATACGGCTGTTTTACGCCTCGCCTCCGACGTCCGGACGCACGCGGCTCATCCCTCACCGACAGCAGGAGGCGACGTTGTTCACCCTCACCGATAACGCGTGTGTGATCGTGAAGGCGATCGCCGGGCAGACCGCGGGCGGCCGGGAGAAGGGCGGGATCCGCATCTACGACGGGTCGGACCGCGGCACCGACTTCGCACTCGAGCCCGCCGACGGCCCGGAGGAGGGCGATGTCGTCCGGGAGCAGTCCGGAGCGCGCACGTTCCTGGCACCCGACGTCGCCGACGACTTGGACGACTTCGTCCTCGACGCAAGTGTGGACGGGCAGGGCGTGGTGGACTTCTCGTTCGGCACGAACGGGCCGCAGGGCATGACCGACGTGCGCTCGGCAGGCCACGCCCACTGATCGATCACCGCGTCCAGAGACGGCGCTCAGCCATCGGCCTCCTGCGAGTCCACCCCGATCGGCCCTTCGACGCCTGCGCGCGCGTATCGTCGACGGAAAGGAACCGTGGCGCGAACCGACGATGGTGCGCGAGTCCGGTTCCACCCCTGCGGACGAGGGGAGCAACCGATGACCGACATCCGCACCACACATCCTTCGCCTTCGGCGAAGGGCCCGCGCAGCGAGCAGTGAGTTCACCGAACTGGCTCAGGCGATCAGATCGGGAGGGCTTGCGGCGCCGCTACGGCTACTACTGGACGAAGCTGATCGTCCTGCCTCTCGCACTGCTCGTCGGCCTCGCCGCGTTCGTCTGGATCGGCGACAGTTGGTGGCAAGCTGTTCACCGCCGGCGTGCTGGCCGTCGTGTTCACGCAGATCGCGTTCCTCGGGCATGACGCCGCCCACCGGCAGATCTTCGTCTCGGGGCGCTGGAACGACTGGGTCAGCCTCATCCTCGGCGACCTGCTGATCGGCATGAGCTACGGGTGGTGGCAGCACAAGCACACCCGGCACCACGGCAACCCGAACAAGGTCGGCACCGACCCGGACATCGAACTGCCCGTCATCGCGCTGACGGAGGATGCGGCATCCGCTCCTCACACCCGCATCGTGACCTGGCTGCGCGCGCACCAGGGCCTCTTCTTCTTCCCGATCCTGCTGCTGGAGGGTGTGTCGCTGCACGCGTCCGGCGTGCGCCGCGTCGTCAGCGGGGGCCACCTGGATCGGCGCTGGGTCGAGATCGGGTTCATGGCCGTGCGGCTGATCGGCTTCACGACGCTGGTGTTCCTCGTCCTCTCCCCCGGGATCGCTTTCGTGTTCCTCGCGGTGCAGTTGGGGCTGTTCGGGTTCTACATGGGCGTGTCGTTCGCACCGAACCACAAGGGCATGCCGCTGGTCCCGCCGCAGATGAGGCTGGACTTCCTGCGCCGGCAGGTGATGATGAGCCGCAACATCCGCGGCAGCCGGATGCTGGATGCCGCGATGGGCGGGCTGAACTACCAGATCGAGCACCACCTGTTCCCGTCCATGCCGCGGCCCCATCTGCGGCGGGCGGCGCCCATCGTCGCGAAGTACTGCCAGCAGCACGATGTGCCGTACACGCAGGTCGGCCTGCTCCACTCCTACGCGATCGTGGTCGGCTACATCAACCGGGTGGGCCTGGGCGAGCGGGACGTGTTCACCTGCCCGCTGGTGGAGCAGCGCAGCGCCTGACCCCGCGCTGACGCCGGTCAGCCGTGCTCGATCAGCTCCGCACCCGCGTGGGCGAGCTCGGCCAGTGCCGCTTCGCTGGAGTCGGCGGCGACGCCGGCGACGAGGTCGGTGAGGATGCGCACGTGTCGGCCGTGGGCGATCGCGTCCAGCGCGGATGCGCGCACGCAGTGATCGGTGGCGATGCCGACCACGTCGACATCCACGATCCCGTGCGCGTCCAGCAGCTGTTCGACGGTCGTGCCGTCGTCGGTGACGCCTTCGAACAGGGAATAGGCGGGCGTGCCCTGCCCCTTCTTCACGTGGTGGGTGACGGCGGATGTCTCCAGCTCGGGATCGTATTCAGCCCCCTCGGTGCCGGCCACGCAGTGCACCGGCCAGGTGTCCACGAAGTCGGGCTCTCCGGCCGCGAAGTGTCCGCCGTTGTCGCCCTCGGCATCATGCCAGTCGCGCGAGGCGACGATGATGTCGTAGTTCGCGGCATCCGCGGCCAGCAGCCGCGAGATCCCGGTCGCGACGGCATGCCCGCCGTCCACCCCGAGAGCCCCGCCCTCGGTGAAGTCATTCTGCACGTCGACGATGAACAGTGCTGTGCCCATGTTTCGAGGGTACGCGTCAGTCGCGGCTCGTGGTCTCGACCCCGCGCCGCCAGAGCTTCGAGGGCCACCAGATCGCCCGGCCGATGTCATAGGAGAGGGCCGGCACCAGCAGCGACCGCACGATGAACGTGTCGATCAGCACGCCGAATGCGACGATGAACGCGATCTGGGCCAGGAACAGGATGGGGATGACGCCCAGTGCGGCGAACGTCGCGGCCAGCACGAGTCCCGCTGAGGTGATCACCCCGCCGGTGGCGACCAGCCCGCGCAGGCACGCCCGGTCGGGTGCCATGGGTGCGCGACTCCTCGCGCACCCGGGTCATCAGGAAGATGTTGTAGTCCACGCCGAGGGCGACCAGGAACACGAACCCGTACAGCGGCACGGCCGGGTCGGCGCCGGCGAACTGGAAGACGTGGTCGAACACCAGCGCCGCCACGCCCATGGCCGCGACGAACGAGACGATCACCGAGAGGACCAGCAGCAGCGGTGCCAGGATCGCCCGCAGGCAGCATCAGGATGACGAAGATCACGATCAGCACGATCGGGATGATGAGGGTCCGGTCGCGGATGGACGTGTCGTTCGTGTCGATGTCGGTCGCGGTCACGCCGCCGACCTTCGCGGCGTCGGCGCCGAGTTCGGCATCCAGGTCGCCGCGCAGGGCGCGGACGGTGTCTTCGGCCTGGGTCGAGTCGGCCGCCGCGCTCAGGGTGCCGATCAGCAGCACATCCGCGTCCGACACGGTCGGCTTCGGCGCGGGGGTGCCGGGCGGACCGGGTGCGGCGAACGTGGGCTCGCCGTCCTTCATCGTGATCGTCGCCTGACCCGTCACCGAATCAGCGGATGCCGCCGACAGGTCTTCGATCCCGGACTCGTCGTCCATCACCCCGGCGGCGGCCGCGAGCTGGTCCTGCGGGACCAGCACGTACACGGGACTGCCGCTGCCGGCGTCGAAGTGCGCGCCGAGCACGTCCTGTCCGTCGCGGGCCTCGGAGGCGCCGAGCACCAGGTCGCTGGAGGGCACCCCGTCCGCCTTGAGCTGGAGGATGCCGGTGCCGGCCGCCAGCAGGACCACCACGCACAGGATCCAGACGAGTCGCGCGTGCCGCGCCACAAGGCGCGCCTGCCGTGCCCAGAAGCCCTTCACCGGGACGCTCAGATCGTCGGGGATCATCACCAGCGGCTCGCGCGGGATGAACGGCCAGAACGCCGCGCGGCCGACCAGCGCCATCAGCGCGGGCAGGAAGGTGAGCGCCGCCAGCATCGCGAACGCGATCCCGATCGACGCGATCGGGCCGAGAGCCCGGTTGGTCGCCAGGTCGCTGAGCAGCAGGCAGAGCAGGCCCGCGATCACCGTGCCGCCCGAGGCGACGATCGGCTCGAACGCTCCCCGCCATGCGCGGGTCGTGGCATCCCACCGCCGTGCCCCTTCGCCGATCGCCTCGCGGAACCGGGCGACATACAGCAGGGCGTAGTCGGTGGCCGCGCCGATCACCAGGATGAACAGGATCCCCTGCACCTGCCCGTTGATCATCAGGATGCCCGAATTCGCCAGATTCCACACCACCAGCACGGCCGCGCACAGGGCGAAGGACGCCGTCGCCAGCACCAGGATCGGCAAGCGGCGAACGGTAGACGATCACGAGGATGACGAACACGGCCAGCAGCGCGACCCCCAGCAGCAGCCCGTCGATGCCGAGGAAGCCGTGCACGAGGTCGGCTGTGAACCCGGCCGGGCCGGTGATCCATGCCGTCGTCCCGTCCGGCAGGCCGTCGTCGAGCGCGCTGCGCAGGGCGTCCACGGCGTCGTTGACCTCGCCGCTGGACAGCGGCACGAAGATCTGCGCGGCCTCGCCGTCGGTCGAGGTGATCGGGGGTGAGATCGTCCCGTTGACCCCGGGGACGTCGGCGAGCGCATCGGTCATCTCGCGCAGGGCGCCGAGCTGGTCGTCGGTGAGTGTGCCATCGCCGGTGACGACGACCACCGCGGGGATGCTGTCGCTGCCGGTGAAGTCCGCGAGCCGGTTCTGCACGATCGTCGAGTCGGCCGAGTCGGGCAGATACGCCGACTGCTCGTTCGTGGAGACGTCGCCCACCTTGCCGAAGTACGGGCCGCCCACCGCGCCGGCGAACAGCCAGATGATCACCAGCAGTGCCGGGATGCCGACCCGCAGCCATCGCGTCGGCTTGCGCCGGAGCCCGGCGGTCGCGTCGGAGCAGGGGCCGGTCGGTCACCTGGCCAGCCTACGCCCAGGGTCCGGTGCATCCAGCCGCGGCGAGCGCCGTCACGCCGTGGCGAGCGCCGTCCGTTCGCCGTGCGCGGCGGAACCACGCGTCGTAGGCTGGCCTGATGCCGTCCGCCCTGATCGCCCTGGTCGGCGCGTTCGTGTTCGGATCGGCGGACTTCCTCGGCGGGCTCGCTGCGAAGCGGCTGCGCTCGATCGTGGTGACGGCGGTCGCGGCTGTCTCGGGGCTTGTCCTGCTGGCGGCGCTGTATCCGCTGATGGGCGGCGCCTGGCTGCCCGCCGATGTCGCCTGGGGCGCGATCTCGGGCGTCTCCGGCGCCATCGCGATCGCACTGCTGTACGCGTGCCTGGCGATCGGCCCGATGAGCATCCTGTCGCCGGTGACCGCGATCGTCTCGGCCATCGCGCCGATGATGTGGGGCTGCTCGTGGCCGGCGAGCAGCTGAACACGATCGGCTACGTCGGCCTCGGGACCGCGCTGGTCGCGGTCGTCCTGGTCGGCTTCATCCCGGGCGACACGGTTGTCCATCCTTCTGCCCGGGGCCTGCTGATGGCGGTCGGAGCGGGCCTGGCGATCGGCGCGTTCATGATCATCCTCGATCAGACCTCCCCCGCCAGCGGCATCGTGCCGCTCATCCTGAACCGCGCGTCCAACGGCCTGATCACGGCATCCGTGGTCCTGGTCGTCCTGATCCGGGCCGCCCGGCGCGGGATGGCCCCGTCGCGAGTGCTGACGGCGCAGGGGGCGGGCTTGGGTGCCACGCCGACGGGCCACGCCGACCTGGAGCACGCGGTGGAAGACGGGCCGAGCCCGGTCGGCACCGGCATCCCGTCGAGCGCCTGGTGGCTGGCGATCGCGTGCGGCGTGGTCGACTCGTCGGCCAACGCGATCATGCTGGTCGCGCTGCGCCTGGGCGATCTGTCGATCGTCTCCGCGCTGACGGCGATGTATCCGGCCGGCACGATCGTGCTGGCCGCGATCGTGCTGCGCGAGCGGGTCGCCCCGGTCCAGTGGGTAGGACTCGCCCTGGCCCTGGCGGCCGGGGCCATGCTCGCGGTGGCGTAGGGATCGCCGCGCTGAAGCCGGGCCGGAGCGGCGGGAAGAGGGTGTGGAGCCACCTAAGGGAATCGAACCCTTGACCTATTCATTACGAGTGAATCGCTCTGCCGTCTGAGCTAAGGTGGCGCGCGTGTCGCTCACGCGATGCACGATCAACGATCTTACATGGTCGCTGACGGCGTCGCGAACGCGGCGACGGCCGTGCGGGCCGCCGGACTCAGCGGGCGCAGCGGATATCGCCGTCGGGCACGGCGTCCTTCAGGAAGTAGTCGTTCACCGCAGCATCCACACAGCCGTTGCCCTTGTTGAAGCCGGTGTGCCCCTCGCCGACGCGGGTGATCAGGATGCCGGAATCCAGCTGCTTCGCGAGCGACACGGCCCACGCGTACGGCGTCGCCGGGTCGTTGGTAGTCCCGATCACCAGGATCGGTCCGGCGCCGGACGCGTGGATCTGCTCGCGCACACCGGTCGCCTTCTCCGGCCACACCGAGCAGGTGTCCAGATCGACGTTCCAGTACGGCGCGATGGTGGGCGCCTTCGTGTTCAGCTCGGCGACCGCCGCCTGCTTCTGCGCGGGGGTCGCGGTGTCGGGGTAGTCCATGCAGTTGTATGCGGTGAACGCCTCGTACGAGTTGTCCTGGTACTTCCCGTCGACCCGGTTGTAGTAGAAGTCGGCGAGCTGGAACGCCGGCCCGGCATCGCCGGAGACCGTGGCACTCAGCGCCTGCGTGAGGTACGGCCAGCTGTCCTGCGAGTAGAGCGCGGCGATGATGGCCGTCATCAGCGAATCGGCCCCCAGCATCCGCCCGTCGGAGTTGCGCAGCGGAGATCGGTCGACCCGCGCGAGCAGGGCGCCGAGGTCGGACATGCCGTCGTCCACCGTGCCGGCGAACGGGCATCCGCGGGCCTTCAGGCAGGACGCCATGTAGGCGCGCAGCGCCGACTCGAACCCGAGCGCCTGGGTCAGGCTCACGTCCAGCCCCGACACGGACGGGTCGATGGCGCCGTCCAGCACGAACCGGCCCACCCGCTGCGGATACAGCTTCGCGTAGGTCGCCCCCAGGAACGTGCCGTACGAGTAGCCCAGGTAGTCGAGCTTCTTCTCCCCGAGCACTGCGCGGATGAGGTCCATGTCACGGGCGGCGAACTCCGTCGTGACGTCAGGCAGGATGCCGTCGCTGTTGTGTTCGCACGCCTGACCGAACTTCTGCGCCGAATCGAGGATCTCGGACCGCCACGCGTCGGTGCCGCGGGCGTTCTTCGGGATGTCGAACAGGAATGCGTCCATCTGCTTCGCGTCGTAGCAGCGCACGGCGGTCGACTCGCCGACCCCGCGCGGGTCGAATCCGATGACGTCATACCGCTTGGCGAGCTCGTCGCCGACCGCGAACGTCAGTGAGTCGCGCACCAGCTCGATGCCGCTGGCCCCCGGCCCGCCGGGGTTCACCAGCAGCGATCCGAGCGCCTCGCCGCCGGTGGCGCGGTGGCGGATGATCGCCAGGTCGACGCTGCCGGCGGACGGCTTGTCCCAGTCCAGCGGAGCGGTGACCGTGGCGCACTGGTCGCCGTCGCTGCACGAGACCCAGTCGATCCGCTGCCCGTAGAACGGCAGCAGGTCGGCGGCCACGCCCTCGGTGTCGGCCGAGGCGCTCGTCGAGGGCGCCGGGTCGGCCGAGCCGCCGTCGGGGATCCACGAGAACAGGCAGCCGGTGAGGGCGACGGATGCCGCGGCGAGTCCGGCGAGGACGGCGACGATGCGGGTCTTGGCGTTCACAGGGTCCTTCCGTGGGCCACGGTGATGAGCATGCTCTCCAGTGCGAGCACCGGAGACACGTTCTGCTCGAGACGCTCGCGCGTCGTGGCGATCTCGTCGAGCACGATGAGTGTGTGGGCCGGGTCCCAGTTCGCCGCGATCTCGCCGAGACCGTCGGCCAGCTCTCGGTTGATGAGGTCGCCGTCCCGACCGAACTGCAGCATGAGCACGTCACGGTAGACCGACTGCAGATCGGTGAGCACCCGATCGATGCCGTCCCGCAGGCTCCGCGTGGCGCGGCGCTTCTGCTCGTCCTCGAGGGCCTTCAGCTGCGAGCGCACCGCCGGGGGCACCGCGGCGCCGGAGGCGATGCCGAACGTCGTCAGCAGCTGGGCGCGCTCCGCCTCGTCGCGTTCGGCGGTGAGCGCCTTCGCATCGTCGGTGGCGGCGGCCACGATCTGCGCGGCCGCCTCGACCGCGGTGCTGACGCCGCGGACCGCGAGCACCGCCCGCAGCGTCTCGGCGCGGCGCTGTCGGGCGGCGGCATCCGTCGCCAGCCGCTGCGCCATGCCGATGTGGCGCTGCGCGTGCCGCGCCGACTGCTCGGCCAGGTCCGGGTCGGCGCCGGTGCGCTCGGCGATCAGCCGGGCCACGTCCGCCACCTCCGGGTCGCGCAACCGCAGCGTGCGCACGCGCGAGCGGATCGTCGGCAGCAGGTCGGCGTCGCTCGGGGCGCACAGCACCCACACCGTGCGCTCCGGCGGCTCTTCCAGCGCCTTCAGCAGCACGTTCGAGGTCCGCTCGGTCATGCGGTCCGCATCCTCCATCACGATCACCCGATAGCGGCCGAGCGACGGCGCGAAGTACGAGCGCTCGACGAGCGCGCGCGCGTCCTTGATCGAGATGATGACGCCCTCGGTGCGCAGAGGCGTGTAGTCGGGATGCGTGCCGGCCAGCACCTGTTTCATCGCCGCCTGGTCACCGGGCTCGGCGATCAGCGCCGCGGCGAACGCGCGGGCCAGCGTCGAGCGCCCCGACCCGGGCGGACCGGTCAGGAGCCACGCGTGCGTCAGAGCGGAGGGGTCGGATGCCGCGGACTGCAGCGTCTGGACCGCATCGGCCTGACCCCAGACCTCGCCCCACGGCAGATCGCGCACGGCGGCGGCGGCGGCGGGGGCATCCATGCCGACCAGCCTAACCGCGCCCGACGACGCCGCCGGGACCACGTCATCGGTCAGCCGACGTGCGCCGCGATCCGGTCCCGCACGCGAGCGGCGATCTCATCGACCGGCTGCGCGGCATCCACGATCAGGAAGCGACCCGGCTCGGCCGCCGCCAGTGCCAGGAACGCCGCGCGCACCCGCGCGTGGAACGCGGCCTCCTCCGCCTCGAGCCGGTCGAACGGCTTGTCGGCGGCATCCAGCCGACTGCGGGCGGATGCCTCATCCAGGTCCAGCAGCACCGTCACATCGGGCAGCGCCCTCCACGGCCCACAGCGAGAGGTCGCGCACCTCCGCCGCATCCAGAACCCGTCCGGCGCCCTGGTAGGCGACCGACGAGTCGAGGTAGCGATCCTGGATCACCACGGCTCCCCGTGCGAGCGCCGGGCGGACCACGGTCGCGACGTGGTGGGCCCGATCGGCGGCGTACAGCAGCGCCTCGGCCCGCGGCTCGACGTGACCGCGGTGGTGCAGCACGATGTCGCGGATGCGCTGACCCACCTCGGTGCCGCCCGGCTCGCGGGTGCGGACCACCTCACGCCCCTGGTCTCGCAGCCAGCCCTCCAGCAGCGCCGCCTGGGTGGACTTGCCCACCCCGTCGCCGCCCTCGAAGGTGACGAACAGCCCGGTCACTTCTTCTTCGCCGCGGGCTTGCGCGTCGTCGTCTTCTTCGGAGCGGCCTTGCGCTTGGGCGCCGGACCCTTCGCGCGCTTGTCGGCCAGCAAGCTGCACGGCGCGGGCGAAGTCGACGGCCATCGCGTCCTCGCCGCGCGGCACCGTCGCGTTCGTCTCGCCGTCGGTCACGTACGGGCCGAACCGGCCGTCGCGCAGCTTGATCGGCTTGCCGCTGACCGGGTCCGCCTCGAACTCCTTCAGCGCGCTGGAGGCCCGCTTGGCACCGTACTTGGGCAGCTTGTACCGCTCCAGCGCCTCGTCGAGGGTGATCTCCAGGCTTGCCCTCGGAATCCAGTGTCCGCGAGTCGGTGCCCTTCTTCAGGTACGGCCCGTAGCGTCCGTTCTGCGCGGTGATCTCCTCACCCGATTCCGGGTCGGTGCCCAGCACGCGCGGCAGCGACGGCAGGCTGCAGTGCGGACTCGAGGTCGACCGTGTCGACCGTCATGCTCTTGAACAGCGAGGCGGTGCGCGGCTTGGGCTCGGCGGCCTTCTTCGCAGCCGCCTTGCCCTTGGCGCCCTTCGCGGGCGCGGCATCCACGACCTCGCCGGTGGCAGCATCCACCCGCTCCGGGTCCTCGGGCTCGACCTCCTGCACGTACGGGCCGTATCGCCCGTCCTTCACCACGATGAGCTTGCCGTTCTCGGGGTTCTCGCCCAGCACGCGGTCGCCCGCCACCGGGGCGTCGATGAGCTCCTGCGCCTTGGCCGGGGTCAGCTCGTCCGGTGCCAGCTCTTCGGGCAGGTTCACCCGCCGCACCTCGGCGTCCGGATGCTCCGGGTCGGTGACCTCCAGGTACGGACCATACCGCCCGATGCGCAGCACGGCGTTGTCGGTGATGCGGGTGGAGTTCAGCTCGCGCGCATCGATCTCACCGAGGTTGTCGACGATGTGGCGCAGACCGGCGTGGCCCTCGGAGCCGAAGTAGAACTCCTTGAGCCAGTCCACGCGCTTCTGCTCGCCGCGGGCGATGGCGTCCAGATCGTCTTCCAGCGCGGCGGTGAAGTCGTAGTCGACCAGGTCGGTGAAGTGCTGCTCAAGCAGCCGGATCACGCTGAACGCGGTCCAGCTGGGCACGAGCGCCTGCCCGCGCTTGGTGACGTAGCCGCGGGCCAGGATCGTGTCGATGATGCTGGCGAACGTGGACGGCCGGCCGATGCCCTTCTCCTCCAGCGCCTTGACCAGGGATGCCTCGGTGTAGCGCGGCTTCGGCGCGGTGGCGTGCCCCTTGGGCTCGACGTCGCGGATGGCCAGCACGTCGCCGACCGCCAGCTGGGGCAGGGCCTGATCGTTCTGCTTGTCGCTGTCCGAGCGCTTCTCGTCCCGGCCCTCCTCGTACGCCTCGAGGAATCCCTTGAAGGTGTACACGGTGCCGGATGCCGTGAACTCGGCGCTCTGATCGGGCAGGGCGATCTGCAGGGTCACGGTCGTGGTCTCGTACGTGGCATCGGACATCTGGCTGGCGACGGTCCGCTTCCAGATCAACTCGTACAGTCGCGCCTCGTCGCGGTCGAGGGAGCCGGTCACCTGCGACGGCGTGCGGAACTGCTCACCCGACGGACGGATGGCCTCGTGCGCCTCCTGCGCGTTCTTGCTCTTGCTCTTGTAGACGCGCGGGTTCAGCGGCACCGCCTTCGGCCCGTACAGCTTGCACGGCCTGCTCGCGCGCCGCCTGGACCGCCTGCGTCGACAGCGCGGTCGAGTCGGTGCGCATATAGGTGATGAACCCCTTCTCGTACAGGCGCTGGGCCACGCTCATCGCGTGCTTGGCGCTCATCGAGAGCTTGCGACCGGCTTCCTGCTGCATCGTCGAGGTCGTGAACGGCGCGTACGGGCGGCGGGTGCCGGGCTTGGACTCCAGCTTGGTGACCGACCCCTCGGCCGCTTCGGCGACCGCCGCCGCCAGGGCCGTGGCGCGCGCTTCGTCCAGCACGACGACGGCCTTCTTCAGCTGGCCGCGATCGTCGAAGTCCGTGCCGCGGGCGATGGGCGCGCCGTCCAGGCGCGCCAGCTGGATGCCGAACGCGTCGGCGTGCTTCGCGGCCGAGGCCGCGACATCCCAGTACGAGGCGGAGACGAACGCCATCCGCTCGCGCTCGCGGTCGACGACCAGCCGGGTCGCCGCGGACTGCACGCGACCGGCCGACAGCCCCTGCTGCACCTTCAGCCAGAGCACCGGCGAGATGTCCCAGCCGAACAGCCGGTCCAGGATGCGGCGGGTCTCCTGCGCATCGACCAGGTCGAGGTCGAGCTCGCGGGTGTTGTCGACGGCGGCACGGATGGCGTCCTTGGTGATCTCGTGGAACACCATGCGCTTGACCGGGACCTTCGGCTTGAGCGCCTCGAGCAGGTGCCACGCGATGGCCTCGCCCTCGCGGTCCTCATCGGTGGCCAGCAGGAGTTCGTCGCTCGTCTTCAGCGCCCGCTTGAGTTCGGCGACGGTCTTCTTGCCGCGCTCGGACTCGACGTAGTAGGGGGCGAAGTCGTTCTCGATGTCGATCGAATAGCGACCCACCGAGGTCTTCTTCAGCTCGGGTGGGATCGCCTTGCGATCGGCCAGGTCGCGGATGTGACCGACCGAGCTGAGCACCTCGTAGCCGTCGCCGAGATATCCCTGGATCGACTTCATCTTGGTCGGGGACTCGACGATGACGAGCTTCTTGCCGTGTGCCAAAGGGGTGGTCCTTTCTTCGATGCACACCATACACACCCCGGACGGGCACGAGCCTGTGTGGACATCGAGTGCGGTCCGCGTCATCCCGGCGCCGAGACCGCCGGCGGGCCGGCGCGGGCCGACGCGGTGGCCCAGAGCGCCCCGAACCCGAGGTGCACCGACACCGTGGCGACCAGCCCGTCCACCTCGCATGCGGTCAGCGCCGCGCCGTCCGCCTCGGCGAGCTGCGCCGCACGGTCGCAGGGGATGCCGGTGGCCGCTCCGGATGCCGCATCCGCCGCCGCGAGCGCGGCGGCGTCGGCGGCTCCGGCCGCGCGCTGCGCCTGCACGGCGGCCGCACCGACGGCTCCCAGCGAGACGGTCAGGACCGCGGCGACCCCCATGGTCCCGACCGCGAGCACGGTGCCGGCCATCGGTGTCTCACAGCCCGCCGGCCAGAGCGCACGACTGCGCGCGCAGCGCGGCGATCGGCACGGGCAGACCGGCGGGCGCCGAGGCGTCCACGCAGACGAATTCGTCCCGGTGCCGCACGATGCCGGTGGCCCCGCCCACCGCGTCGGCAAGGACCGACTGCGCGCGGGCGACGGTTTCGCCGCGGGCCACGAGGCGCGCCGCGTCGGCCGCGGCATCCTGCAGCCGCACCTGTCGCCCGCAGGCGCCGAGCACGCCCGCGCCCAGGGCGAGGACGAGCACGACGGCCGGCAGGACGACCGCGAATTCGGCGGTCACCGATCCGCGGTCGTCCCGGTGGATCCTCATGACACGGTCAGGGCGCGACGGACGAGATCGGTGAGGATGCCGCGGACCTCGTCCGAGCGCATGATGACCACCAGCAGGCCGGCGAATGCCACCGCCGCCATCGTGGCGATCGCGTATTCGGCAGTGGCCGCGCCGGTGTCGTCGGCGTCGGCCAGGAACAGCCGGGCGGCTCGACGCCGGGTCAGGGCGGGAAGGGATGTCGTTCGGTTCATCGTTTCGCTCCTTATACATGGGTGGGTGGGCACGTCTTCTCACGGCGACGGTCATCTCACAGAGACAGCGGCGTCGAGGTGAGCACACTGAGCAGGCATTGGGGCGACCCCGAGCAGCAGGAAGGCGGGCAGGGTGCACACGCCGAGCGGGATGAGCAACCGGGATGACAGCCGGGCCGCGCGCATCCGTCCGTCGGTGCGGGCTCGGTGCCGGGCGAGGACGGCGCCGGCGCGGAGGAGTTCGGCGGCCGGCACCCCGGCCGAGCGAGAGAGGGTGAGGATGCCGGCGGTCTCGACGTCGACCGCCTCGGCGCCGGCCGCGGCCACGATCCGCTCGGCGCGCCCGATCGACACGCCGCCGGACAGGGCGATCGCCATCAGGTCCGCGCTCATGCCGGGCACGGCGTCGTCGGGGTCGGCGCGGCGGACCAGCGTCCCGCTCCAGCGCCGTGCCGCCACGATCAGGCCGATCCCGGCGAGCGCGCAGACGATGCCCGCCGGACTGGCCACGAGCGTGCGGAGCGTGTCGAATCCGAGGGCGGCGCCCAGCCCCACGGCCACCAGCGGCAGCCAGGACATCAGGCGCGCGGTGCCGGCCGGCTCGGCCAGCGCGACGCGCACCTCGTCCCGGGTCTGCGCGGCATCCTGCAGCGCCGCGGCGATCCCGCGGAGGCTGTCGGCGAGCGGAGCCCCGACGGTCTGGGCGATGCTCCACGCCGCCGCCACATCCCGCCAGTCGTGGCCGGCCGCCGCGATCGCCGCCGGGATGTCCTGCCCGTCCTCGATCCGCGCGACCACCGCGGCCGCGTGGGCATCGCCGACGGCGGCGAGGTGCCGCCAGGCGGCGGCCGGCAGCACACCGGCCTGCAGCAGCACGGCCAGCCGCAGCACCGTGGCCGGATCCGGCCCGGCCGGCGGCGTCGGGCGCCGGGGCCACGGCATCCTCACCATTCCCGCACCTCCATCGCCAGTCGCCCCTTGCGCACGAGCGGGCGGCCGAACCCGGCCACCCGGCGCGAGCCGTCCGGATCGCGCTCGAGGTGCAGCACCCCGCCGATCGCGCTGGCGACCTGGCGCGCGAGGGCCGTGTCGCCCAGGCCGGCGAGCGCGCCGAGCGCCTCGAGCCGCGCCGGCACGTCGTCCAGACCGTTGGCATGGACCGTGCCGGCCCCGCCGTCATGACCGGTGTTCAGCGCGCTGAGCAGCTCGCGCACCTCGTCGCCGCGGCACTCCCCCACCACGAGCCGGTCCGGCCGCATCCGCAGCGCCTCGCGCACGAGCCGGGCCAGGCCGATGCCGCCGGCGCCCTCGAGGTTCGCCTGGCGCGCCTCCAGCGACACATGATGCGGGTGGGTGATCTGCGAGCTCGGCGACGTCCTCGATCGTGACGATGCGCTCGCTGGGCGGCACCCGCGAGAGCATCGCGCCCAGCAGGGTGGTCTTGCCGGTGCCGGCGGCACCGGTGATCAGGACGTTCTCCCGCGCCCGGATGAGCTCTTCGAGCCGCCCGCGCCCGTCGTGGTCGATGGTGCCGGTCCGCTCCAGACCGTCCAGGCCGAGGCCGGTCGCCCGCGGCACGCGTATCGAGATCGCCGTGCCGCCGCGTGCCACCGGGGCAGCACGGCATGGATGCGGATCCCCGCCTCCAGCCGCACGTCCACGCAGGGATGCGCGTCGTCGATGTGCCGGTTGCCGGCGCTGATCAGCGCGACCGCGAGATCGCGCACATCGGCCTCGGCCGCGCGCCATCGCGGCTCGCGCTGCCCGCCGCTGCCCCGGTCGATGAACAGTCCGTCCGCGCCGTTGACGAAGATGTCGGTCACCGCGGGGTCGTCCAGGTACGGCGCGAACGGATCGAGCGCCGGATGCCGCGGGCCGGCCGGCGGCGGCCCGGGGTGCGCGGCCTCGGCCGGTGCCGGCACCGCGGTGCCGGGTCGGGGACGGACGACGAAGGGCTCGGGCATGCACCGAATCTAGGCATCCGCCGGGCTGCGGTTGTCCGCGAGCGGCGGATCCGTGGACAACGTCCCGCCCGCGCCCGGCTGGGGAGGAACCGGCGCCGCGGTGCCGGCGGGCAGCATCCCAGACGCAATAAAAGGCGGCATCCCATGGGGGAATGGGATGCCGCCGTGCGCAACACCACAATCGGGGGGTGATCGGGATGCTGCAATGCCAGAATCGAATGTTCGGCCGAGGATGAGCATACGCAACTTCGTTGAGGACGACAAACAAATCAGCATCCGGGACGTGATATATCGAGTGACGATTTCCTCATCCGCCGTCCCGCCACGAGACCGCTCCCACCCCGCGCGCCCCCAACTATCGGCGGTAGTGGCACCATCAGGGCGGGAGTAGATTGACGCACGGCCTGGGCGACGCCGGATGTCGCCCGTCGCCCGTCACCCGCAGTCAACCCCGCAGTCCCCCGCAAAGGAGCGCCCCATGAGCAGCCAGATCGATCATCTCCTCGACGAGGACCGCGAGTTCCCGCCGTCGGCGGAATTCGCCGCGCAGGCGAACGGCTCGGCGGAGCTCTACGAGCGGGCCGGCGCCGACCGCGAGGGATTCTGGGCCGACCAGGCCCGCGAGCTGCTGCACTGGCACAAGCCGTTCACCCAGGTGCTCGACTGGTCGAATGCGCCGTTCGCGAAGTGGTTCGACGACGGCGAGCTGTCGGTGGCCTACAACTGCCTCGACCGACATGTCGAGGCCGGCAACGGCGACCGCGTGGCGCTGCTGTTCGAGGGCGAGCCCGGCGACTCGCGACGCATCACCTACGCTGAGCTGACCGCCGAAGTGAAAAGGGCCGCGAACGCCCTCGAGCAGCTGGGCATCGGCCAGGGCGACCGGGTGGCGATCTATCTGCCGATGATCCCCGAGGCGGTCGTGGCCATGCTGGCGTGCGCCCGGGTGGGCGCCATCCACTCGGTCGTGTTCGGCGGCTTCTCGGCCGACAGCCTCCGGTCGCGGGTGGATGACGCGGCCGCTCGGCTCGTGATCACCGCCGACGGGGGCTACCGCAAGGGCAAGGTGTCGCCGCTCAAGCCCGCCGTCGACATGGCGCTGGCCGATCGCGGCGCCGGGGTGCAGGAGACCGTCGAGCATGTCGTGGTCGTCCGCCGCGGCGAGAACGACGTGGAGTGGACCGACGGCCGCGACCTGTGGTGGCACGACCTGATGGAGCAGGCCGCCCCCGAGCACGAGGCGAAGCCGTTCCCGGCCGAGAACCCGCTGTACATCCTGTACACGTCCGGCACGACCGGCAAGCCCAAGGGCGTCATCCACACCTCGGGCGGGTACCTCACCCAGGCGGCCTTCACCAACCGGTACGCGCTGGACATCCATCCCGAGACGGATGTCTTCTGGTGCACCGCCGACATCGGCTGGGTCACCGGACACACCTACGTGGTCTACGGACCGCTCGCGCTGGGCGCCACGCAGGTGATGTACGAGGGAACGCCCGAGACGCCGCATCCGGGGCGCTGGTGGGAGATCGTGCAGAAGTACGGCGTGTCGATCCTGTACACCGCACCGACCGCCATCCGCTCCTTCATGAAGCAGGGTCGGCAGATCCGCAGCAGTTCGATCTGTCCAGCATCCGGCTGCTGGGGTCGGTCGGCGAGCCGATCAACCCCGAGGCCTGGATCTGGTACCGCGACATCATCGGCGGCGGCGACGTCCCGATCGTCGACACCTGGTGGCAGACCGAGACCGGAGCGGCGATGATCGCCCCGCTGCCGGGTGTGACCGCCGCCAAGCCGGGCTCGGCGCAGGTGCCGCTGCCGGGGATCACGGTGGACGTCGTCGACGAGCAGGGGCAGCGGGTCGAGAACGGCAACGGCGGCCTGCTGGTGGTCACCGAGCCGTGGCCGGCGATGCCTGCGCGGCGTCTGGGGCGACCCCGAGCGCTTCACGGCCACGTACTGGGAGAAGTTCGCCGCGCAGGGCTATTACTTCGCCGGGGACGGCGCGCGCAAGGACGAGGACGGCGACATCTGGCTGCTGGGACGCGTCGACGACGTGATGAACGTCTCGGGCCATCGCCTGTCGACCACTGAGATCGAGTCGTCGCTGGTCGCGCACGAGGCGGTCGCCGAGTCGGCGGTGGTCGGGGCGACCGACGACACGACCGGCGAGGCGGTGGTCGCGTTCGTGATCATCAAGGAGAGTTACCTCTCCGCGCACTCCCCCGAGGGGCTGGCAGGCACGCTGCGCGGGTGGGTGGGCGAGCAGATCGGCCCGATCGCGCGGCCGCGCGACATCTACATCGTCGGCGAGCTGCCCAAGACCCGTTCGGGCAAGATCATGCGCCGGCTTGCGCGACGTGGCCGACGGGCGCGAGGTCGGCGACACCACGACCCTCGCCGACACCGCCGTGATGAGCATCATCTCCGCACAGGTGAGATAGGCGGGATCCGCACGATGGGCGGACGGCCGGGACCCACAGGTCCCTGAGCGAGCGCAGCGAGACGAAGGGCCAGAACCCACAGGTCCCTGAGCGAGCGCAGCGAGACGAAGGGCCAGAACCCACAGGCCCCTGAGCGAGCGCAGCGAGACGAAGGGCCAGGCCCGGGCGATCGCGGGGGCCACCGGCCCTTCGTCTCGTCGCTGCGCTCCTCGCTCAGGGACCTGGAAAGGGCGCCACCGGCCCTTCGTCTCGTCGCTGCGCTCCTCGCTCAGGGACCTGGTGGGAGCTCGTGCCATCGATGCCGTACGCTCCAGCCGGGGAGTTCGTCGTACCGACCGTCGATCAAGAGCTCCTTCTTCGCCCGGGTCCAGCCGTGGATGCGCCTCTCCCACAAGTACGCTGCGTCGACGTGATCGAAGTCGCAGTGCCAGACGAGTTCCACCGGCCTGTGCTTTCGAGTGTGGTTCGCACCGACACCCGACTGGTGCTCTGCAATTCGCAACTCGAGGTTCGTAGTGCTTCCCGTGTAGTACGAGCCGTCGGCGCAAGCGAAGGATGTAGACCGCGGGCATGACTCGACGGTAGATCGCGAGTCCCATCGGCGGTGAGAGTTGTCCACAGGTCCCTGAGCGAGCGCAGCGAGACGAAGGGCCGGGTCCCGGGCGATCCACCGGGCCACCGGCCCTTCGTCTCGTCGCTGCGCTCCTCGCTCAGGGACCTGGTGGGAGGACTCAGGGGGCGACGGAGAAGATGACCTCGACCTCGACCGGACTGTCCAGCGGGAGCACGGGGGCTGCGACCGCCGAGCGCGCGTGCCGTCCCGCCTCGCCGAACACCTCGCCGAGGAGCTCGCTCGCGCCGTTGATGACTCCCGGCTGCCCGGTGAAGTCGGGTGTGGATGCCACGAACCCGGTGACCTTGACGACCCCGGTAAGCCGGTCCACGCCGCCGACGGCCGAGCTGCGGCGGCGATGGCGTTCAGCGCGGACTGGCGGGCGTAGCCCTTCGCATCCTCTGCCGTGACCGCGCCGCCGACCTTGCCGGTCGCCGGCAGCGCGCCGCCCGACATGGGCAGCTGGCCGGAGGTGTACACGAGGTCGCCGTGGACGATCGCCGGAATGTAGGCGGCGACCGGTGGGACGACGTCCGGCAGGGCGATGCCGAGGTCCTGGAGAGTCTGCGAGACGCTCATCTCAGCGCCCTTCGAACTGGACGGATGCCTCGGCCGCGGCATCCAGCCCCGCGTTGGCTGTGCCGCCCCCGAGCGGGCGCTTGAAGTAGGCGACGAGGCCGCCTTCGGGGCCCTGGACGACCTGCACGAGCTCCCAGCCCTGCTTGCCCCAGTTGTTGAGGATGGCCGCGGTGTTGTGGATCACCAGCGGCGTGGTGAGGTATTCCCAGGTGGTCATCGGGCTCTGGCTCCTTCGAATCCGGCACGGGCGTCACGGCAGGTTCTCAGCCGCCCCCTGGAGGCTTCGCCCAGCAATCTCCTTTACGATCAAGCCTATGCCCCACTCGAAACGCACGGCTGCTGGCGTGGCCGGCGGGCTGCTCGGCCTGGTCGGCCTGAGCGCAGTCGCCGGACTCCTCATCACCGCGACGGTCACCCCTGCCGTCGCCGTCACCAGCGCCGCAGCCACCAGCGCGATCGACATGTTCAACAACCTGCCGAGCGTGCTGACCATCGACAAGCTCAGCCTTCCCACCACCCTGGTCTACAAGGACAAGGGCAAGGACGTCACCCTGGCGACGTACTACGACCAGAACCGCGACCCGGTGAAATTCACCGAGGTCGCCCCGGTCATGTACGACGCGCTGCTGTCCAGCGAGGACCCGCGCTTCTACGAGCACGGCGGCATCGACCTGGTCGGCACGACGCGTGCCCTGCTGTCCAACGCACAGGGGGCCGGCCAGACGCAGGGCGGCTCTTCGATCAGCCAGCAGTACGTGAAGAACGTGCTCGTGCAGAAGTGCTACTGGGACGCGAAGACCGACAAGGAAGTGCGGGAGTGCTACGTGCGCGCGACCGACTCCGAGGGTCCCGACGGCTATCAGCGCAAGCTGCAGGAGATGCGGTACGCGATCGCACTCGAGCAGCGGTACTCCAAGAACGACATCCTGCTCGGATACCTGAACATCGCGAACTTCGGCGGCGTGACCTATGGCATCGAGGCCGCCGCGGTGCGCTACTTCGGGGTGCACGCGAGCAAGCTCTCGGTCGCACAGGCGGCCACGCTGGCCGGAATGGTGCAGAACCCGAACACGTACCGCATCGATCTGCCGAAGGGCACGACCACCAACAGCAAGGGCGAGGCCGTCAACAGCAAGGCCGACGGCTACTCGCTGACCAAGAAGCGGCAGACCTACGTCCTGGACCGGATGCTCAAGGACGGCAAGATCACCCAGAAGCAGCATGACGAGGCGTACAAGGCCAAGATCGTCCCGAAGATCACCGACGTGCGGACCGGGTGCAACGGCTCGAACAAGATCGCGCCGTACTTCTGCCAGTACGTCACGTCCGTCATCAAGAACGATCCGGCGTTCAAGGAGAACGGCCAGGAGCTGCTGCAGAAGGGTGGGCTGAAGATCTACACCACGCTCGACCCGCGCGTGCAGAAGGTGGCGAACAAGGCGCAGGACGAGTACGTGCCCAACTCGGTGAAGGGCATGAACTTCGGGTCGACCTCGGTGAGCGTCGAGGCCAAGACCGGCCGGGTGCTGGCCATCGCGCAGAACACCGCCTACAAGGCCGCCGGTGAGACCGAGCCGGGCAAGACATCGCTGGTGTACGCCGGCGACAAGCAGTTCGGGGGTCGGGAGGCTTCCAGGCCGGATCGACGTTCAAGCTGTTCACGCTCGTGGACTGGCTCGAGCAGGGCAAGTCCCTCAACCAGATCGTCAACGGCACGAATCGCACCATCAGCACATGGCCCTCCAGCTGCGTCGACGGCGGGGCGCTCACCGGTACCCCTTACAACGTCCGCAACTACGACAAGGTGCGCGGCTACTTCGGCACTCCGAAGCGCTTCACCGCCCAGTCGCTGAACTCCGGATTCACCGGCATGGCCTCTCAGCTCGACCTGTGCGACATCGGGAATGTCGCCAAGCGGCTCGGCGTGACCGACCCCAACGGCAGCGTGCTTCCCCTCGCGACCAAGGCTCCGAACCCCTCCGAGATCATCGGCGTGGACAAGGTCTCGCCCATGGCGATGGCCGGGGCCTATGCGGCGATCGCCAACAAGGGCGTGTTCTGCCAGCCGCGCGTGATCGACAAGATCGTCGATTCCACCGGCAAGGAACTCGAGCTGCCCAAGCGGACGTGCACCCGGGTGCTCGACGAGAAGGTCGCCGCCACCGCCGCGTACGCCCTGCAGGGCGTGATGACGGGTAACGGATCCGGTGCGTTCGGCAACCCGAACGACGGTACGCAGCTGATCGGCAAGACCGGCACGCACGAGACCTACCAGACGTGGCTGATCACGGCGAACACCAAGGTCGCCACCGCGAACCTGGTGGGAACGGTCGACACCGAAACTCCTTCAGGAGACGACCCCGACCTGTTCCACCACTACTACGACGGCTGGCAGCTCTCCAGCATCCGGTACCGGCTGGCACGCTCCATCCAGGGGGCGATCGACGGGATCTATCCCGGTGGGAAGTTCCCCGACCCCGATTCGAACCTGACCCGCCAGGTGCTGGTGACCCTGCCGAGTGTGGTGGGCATGTCGGTGGATGACGCGACGAAGAAGCTCGAGAGTGCCGGATTCTCGGTGACCGTCGGCGACGAGGTCGACTCCGATCAGCCGAAGGGCCAGATCGCCGAGCAGAGCCCCGGCGCGGGCAAGGTCGCCGGCGGCACGAACGTGACGATCAGCCCCAGCAACGGCAAGGGCATCGCGGTGCCCGACGTGACCGGGCGGTCGCCGGAAGAGGCGGTCGCGATGATCCGCGGCGCCGGCTTCGGCAACGTCGACACCCAGTGTCAGAAGGACGACGCCGGCGACGGCACCGTGACGGGGACCGATCCGGCGGCCGATACGGTCACCGGGCCGAACACCAAGGTGACGGTCACGTATAAGGCGCCGGACTGCGGCGGCGGCAAGCCGGACAAGCCGGGCAAGGGCGAAGGCCGCGGTTGACCCGCGCCGACTCCCCCGCGCGCACCGCCCTCACCGTGCTCGGCACGGTGGGGGCGGTCGGCGTCGGCGCCGCGGTCTGGGGCATCGGCATCGAACGCTATCTGTTCACGGTGCGCCGCCACGTGCTGCGGATGCTGCCGCCCGGCGCCGCGCCGATCCGCGTGCTGCACCTGTCGGACGCGCACATGGCGCCCTGGCAGCACCGCAAGCAGCGATGGATCGCGTCGCTGGCCGCGCTGCGGCCGGACGTGATCGTGAACACCGGCGACAACATCGGCCACATCGACGGGCTCGCGGGCATCCGTGATGCATTCGCGCCGTTCCGCGGCATCCCGGGCCTGTTCGTGCACGGATCGAACGATCACGTCGCACCGTCGCCGCGCAACCCGTTCAAGTACTTCTCCGGGCCGTCGCGCCACGTCATCGAGGCGGAGCCGGTGGATGTCACGGCCCTGGATGCCTTCCTGTCGGACGAACTCGGCTGGACGGGCATCAACAACGCCGCTGCATCGATCGCGGTGAACGGGCTGCGCATCGACGCATTCGGCGTCAACGACGCGCACCGGGACTGGGACGATCTCGACGCACTGCCGGATGCGATGGCGGCGCTCGGGACCGGCGCCGACCTGACCTGGGGCGTCACCCACGCACCGTACCGCCGCGTGCTCGACCGCTTCGTCGAACTGGGCGCCGAGGCGCTGTTCGCCGGGCACACGCACGGCGGCCAGGTGCGCATCCCGTTCTCGCCGAAGGCGCTCGTCGCGAACTGCGACATCCCACTGGATCAGGCCCGCGGACTGAGCGGCTGGACCCACGGCGGCCGTACCGTGCCGTTGAACGTCAGCGCCGGCATCGGCCACTCGATCTACGCGCCCGTGCGGTTCGCCTGCCGCCCCGAGGCGTCCCTCATCACCCTGCTGCCGCGGTAGCGGCGCGAGCCGCGCCCCGGGATAGGGTGACCGCATGCCTGTGCACGCCCCGCGATTCCAGCCGCCCCGCCTGACCGATCTCGAGGACGGCGACCTCGCGGACGTCCTTCCCGGCGACGCCTTCGACGGGCTGCGGTTCATCGGGGCATCGCTTGCCGACCGCGATCTGCCCGACCTGACGTTCACCGAGTGCGCGTTCGACGGGCTCGCCCTCGGCGGGTTGAGGAGTCGCGGCATCCGGATGGTGGACTGCACGATCGACTCGGCCGACGGCGCCACGATGTCGGCCGTCTCGGCGACCCTGCGCGACGTGGACATCAGCCACTCGCGCATCGGCTCGTTCGAGACCTACGGCAGCGGCTGGAGCGGCATCCGGCTCACCGGATGCAAGCTCGGATACGTCAACCTGCGCGGCAGTGCGCTGACCGACGTCGTCTTCGACGACTGCCAGATCGACGAGCTGGACCTGACATCGGCGAAGGCCACTCGCGTCAGCTTCGCCGGAAGCCGGCTCGGAACGCTCGAGGTGCCCGGCGCCACACTCGCGCACGTCGATCTGCGCGGCCTCGAGCTCTCGCGGATCGTGGGCATCGAGGGGCTGAAGGGCGCCGTCATCGACGAGACGCAGCTCGGCAAGCTCGCGCCGTTCTTCGCGGAGCAGCTCGGACTGACCGTGCTCTGACCCGAACCCGACCCTGTCCGCCCATCCCCGCTCCACCCGACATCCACCCGATTTCCAGGCTCCGGGCATAACGTCGCGAACGTGCCCAACGCAGCGAAGTGGAATGGAAGGCACCCACTCGGGGTCGTCGGCGGGCTGATCGGGCTCGTCGCACTCAGCGGCATCGCCGGGGTGCTGATCACGGCTGCCGTGACACCAGCCGTCGCGACGGCGAGCGCCGCGGCCACGACCGCGATCAACACGTTCGACAGCCTCCCCAGCGAGCTTGCAGATCGACCCGCTCGAGCCTGCCCACCACCATCTACGCGAAGAACCCGGCCACCGGCCGCGAACAGGTGCTCACGCGGTTCTACGACCAGAACCGCGTCCCGGTCACCTGGAACCAGATCGCACCGGTGATGTACGACGCGATCCTCTCCAGCGAGGACCCGCGGTTCTACGACGAGGGCGGCATCGACCTGCTCGGCACCACCCGCGCTGTGCTCTCCAACCTCCAGGGCGACAGCAACGTCCAGGGTGGATCCTCGATCAGCCAGCAGTATGTCAAGAACGTCCTCGTGCAGGACTGCTACGGCTCGGTCGACGACCAGAGTCTGACGCAGGCCAAGAAGGACGCCGCGATCCAGGCCTGCTACAACGAGGCCACCAACGACAACGGCCCCGAGGGCTACGCCCGCAAGCTGCAGGAGATGCGGTACGCGATATCCCTTTCGCAGAAGTACTCAAAGGACCAGATCCTGCTCGCCTATCTGAACATCGCGAACTTCGGCGGAGTGACGTACGGCATCGAGGCGGCATCCGAGTACTACTTCGGCGTGCATGCCAGCAGACTTGATCTCGGCCAGGCGGCCACCCTGGCGGGCATGGTCCAGAACCCGAACACCTACCGCATCGACCACCCGAAGGACCCCGCCAACGGCGACGCCAACCACTACGCCCTCACCAAGCAGCGGCAGGAGTATGTGCTGGGCCGGATGAAGGCGGGAGGCAAGATCACCGATGCACAGTACGGGGCCGCGATGAGGGCGCCGATCAGACCGAAGATCACCGCACCCGCCACCGGATGCGCGAGCACGAGCGTGCAGTACTTCTGCCAGTACGTGACCTCGATCATCAGAAGCGATCCGGCGTTCGGCAAGACGGCGCCGGACCGCGAGCAGGCGCTGCGCCAAGGGGGGCTGAAGGTCTACACGACCCTCGACCCGCGCCTGCAGAAGGTCGCCCAGGACACAGTCGCGAAATACGCGCCCTCGAAGTGGCCCGACTACGGCTACGGCTCGACGGTCGTGAACATCCAGCCGAAGACCGGCGACATCCTCTCCATCGCGCAGAACACGCACTACAGCACGACATCCTCGTCCCCCGACTCCGGACAGACCAGCGTCGTATATGCCGGAAACAGCATGCAGGGTGCGAACGGGTTCGAGGCCGGCTCGTCGTTCAAGCTGTTCACCCTGCTCGCGTGGCTGCAGGCCGGCCATTCCGTCAACGAGGTCGTGAACGGCAACGTCCGGGTCATCCCGCACATCACGAACTCGTGCCAGGGCGACTGGACGAACACGCACGACACGATCATCCAGAACTTCCGGCACGAGGCCGGCTACTACGGCACGCCGATGCAGTTCACCGCCCAGTCGCTGAACTCGGGCTACCTCGCGATGGCCGCCAAGCTCGACCTGTGCACCGTGATGAAGGATGCCACGAAGCTCGGCGTGACGCTGGCCAACGGCCACGGCCCGGTGCAGATGACCGACCTCTTCTCGGTGCTCGGGTCCAACTCGGTCTCGCCGATCGCGATGGCCGGCGCGTACGCGGCCATCGCCAACCACGGGAAGTTCTGCCAGCCGCGCGTCATCGCGCGGGTGACGGATGCCGACGGCAAGGATCGCCCGGTGCCCGAGCGCACCTGCACCCAGGCGATCGACCCCGGCATCGCCGCCACCGCGGAATACGCTCTGCAGGGGTGCCTGCGCCCGGGCGGGACGGCCGCGGTCGCGAACCCGAACGACGGCACGCCGCTGTTCGGCAAGACCGGCACGCACAACGGCGAGCAGACCTGGCTGATCACGTCGAGTTCGGCGATGACCTCGCTGGTGTGGTCGGGGATCACCGACAATCACGGGGATCCGGACCTCGACATGTACACCTGGTATTACCGGGGCACCGACCTCGCCGAGATCCGCTACCCCATGTCGGAGCGGATCCAGCGCGCCGCCGACAAGTACTATCCGGGCGGGCCGCTGCCCGATCCCGAGGCGAAGCTGATCGTGTTCTCCGGCCACTACCCGAACTGGGGGCACACCGCCAAGAAGCACAAGGGCGACAAGGGGGCGGCACCGGAGAGCACTCCTCGCCGGGGCCGACGAGCACGCCGTCGCCGCCACCGGCGCCGACGACGAAGCCGTCGCCGCCACCGGCCCCGACCAAGCCGCCTCGACACGGGCACTGATGGGTTCGGCATCCCTGCGGTTCGGACCACCCCCGGCGATCGGGTAGACTCGAACGGTTGCCACGGGGTGTGGCGCAGCTTGGTAGCGCGCTTCGTTCGGGACGAAGAGGCCGCAGGTTCAAATCCTGTCACCCCGACAATCAAAGGCTCCACTGCGGTGGAGCCTTTGCTGTAGAGAGGACCCTGCATGCCGAGCCCCCGCCTGATCGCCTTCGATCTCGACGACACGCTGGCGCCGTCCAAGGCGGCGATCGACCCGCGCATCGGCGCACTGCTGATCGCGCTGGCCGAGCGCGTGCAGGTCGCGATCATCTCCGGCGGACAGCTCGCGCAGTTCACCACCCAGGTGGTGGACCGGCTGCCGGATGCCGCACCCGCCGTGCGCGACCGCATCCACCTGCTGCCCACCTGCGGCACGCAGTACTACCGGCTGACCGCGGACGGGGTGCGCACCGTGTACGCACACGCGCTCACCGACGACGAGAAGTCCCGCGCGCTGGGCGCCATCGAGGACGAAGCCCGCCGGCTCGGATACTGGGAGGCCGAGGCCTGGGGCCCGATCCTGGAGGATCGGGGCTCGCAGATCACGTTCTCCGCTCTCGGACAGCAGGCGCCGCTGCATGCCAAGTCGGTCTGGGACCCGACCGGCGAGAAGAAGAACACGCTGCGGGCGGCGGTGGCCTCACGGCTGCCGGATCTCGAGGTGCGCTCGGGCGGCTCGACCAGCGTCGACATCACCCACCGCGGCATCGACAAGGCCTACGGCATGCAACGCTGGCGGAGCAGACCGGCATCCCGCTCGACGACATGCTGTTCGTCGGCGACCGGCTCGACCCGGACGGCAACGACTACCCGGTGCTCGCACTCGGCGTGGCCTGCCAGGCCGTCACCGGGTGGGAGGACACCGCCGCCTTCCTCGATCGACTCCTCCCGACCCTGTAGCCCGCGGTTCGGTCGACGCGAACGGTCATCTTCCGCAGCCGATCACGACCATCTGCGTCGACCGGACATGCAAAGCGCGACCGGGCTGCGGCATCCACCCGCCGATGCCGGCGGTCCGACTTCAGCGGGTGGTGCGTGCGCGCGGTGCCCGGGTCGGCGCGCTCCGCGCCTGTCCCGCCACCGGCGTCAGACGGGTCAGCTGCGTGACGTGCTTCGGCGTCAGCTCGCCGAGCGACGAGACGCCGAGCAGCTTCATCGTGCGCTCGATCTCGCTGCGCAGGATCTCGATGGTACGGTCGACGCCCTGGCGGCCGCCGGCCATCAGTCCGTACAGGTACGCGCGTCCGATCAGGGTGAACTTCGCCCCCAGGGCGACGGATGCCACGATGTCGGCGCCGTTCATGATGCCGGTGTCGACCATGACCGTGGCGTCCTTGCCCACCTCGCGCACCACCTGGGCAGCAGCCGGAACGGGATCGGCGCCCGGTCGAGCTGGCGTCCGCCGTGGTTGGACAGCACGATCCCATCCACGCCCAGATCGATCAGCTTCTTCGCGTCCTCGACGTTCTGCACGCCCTTGATCACGATCTTGCCGGGCCACATCCCCCGGATCACCTCGAGATCGTCGTAGCTGATCGTCGGGTCCATCGCGGCATCCAGCAGCTCGCCGACGGTGCCGCCCGTCGTCGACAGCGACGCGAACTCGAGCTTGGGCGTGGTGAGGAAGTCGATCCACCACCACGGCCGCGGAATCGCGTTCACGATGGTGCCCAGGGTCAGCTGCGGCGGAATGGAGAAGCCATTGCGCTTGTCGCGCAGGCGAGCGCCGGCGACCGGGGTGTCGACGGTGAAGAACAGCGTGTCGAATCCGGCCGCGGCGGCGCGGCGCGTCAGCCCGTACGAGATCTCGCGGTCGCGCATGACGTACAGCTGGAACCAGTTGCGCCCGTGCGGGTTGGCCTTCTTCACCTCTTCGATCGACGTGGTGCCCAGGGTCGAGAGGGTGAACGGGATGCCGGCGGCTCCGGCTTGCGCCTGCTCCGGCGATCTCGCCCTCGGTCTGCATCAGCCGGGTGAAGCCGGTCGGCGCTATGCCGAACGGCAGCGCCGACCGCCTGCCGAGGATCTCGCACGACATGTCGACCGAGGGCGCGGGCTTGAGGATGCCGGGGTGGAACTCCACGTCCTCGAACGCCTGTCGCGCCCGGGCGATCGACAGCTCTCCCTCGGCCGCGCCGTCGGTGTAGTCGAACGCGGCCTTCGGCGTGCGGCGCTTGGCGATCGTGCGCAGGTCGGCGATCGTCAGCGCGGCATCCAGGCGGCGCTTGCGCAGATCGAGTTCGGGCTTCTTGAACTGCATCAGCTCGAAGATGTCGCCGAGGTTCGGAAGCTGCCTGGTGACCATCAGCGGTCCTTTCGATCATGGGTGAGTCCGGCATGGGCGTAGTAGCCCGTGATGTGGTCGTGCACGAGACGTCGGGCGCGCGCCGGGTCGCCGAGGCCGATCGCGTCGACGATCTGGCGGTGCTGGGCGCGCAGCCGGGCGACCGTGTCGTCCCAATCGGGCACCCGCTGGGCGCCGGCGAGCACGTACGACTCGATCGCCTCGCGCAGGCCGGCCATCATGGCGGCCACCACCGCGTTGCCGGATGCCTCGGCCAGCGCGGTGTGGAACTGGGCGTCCAAGGCGAGGAACTCCTGCGGGGTCAGGTCCGCGGCATCCATCGCGTCCAGCACCGCGCGCGCGTCGTGCAGGGCGCCGGCATCGGACTCGCCTGCATGGCGGGCGTCGGCCGCGGCGCGGGCGAGGTCCGCGGCGACGGAGGTCTCCAGGACGAGCCGGGTGCGCACGACGTCGTCGATCGGGAAGCCCTGCGCGGCCACCTGCAAGCCGGCAGCGCCGACATTCCGCCCTGCGGGGTGGCGATGACGATCGCGCCCGAGGTCGGCCCGGAACCCGTGCCGGTGCGGATCAGTCCCATCACGTCCAGGACGCGCAGCGCCTCGCGCACGCTCGAGCGGCCGACGCCGAGACGCGCCGCGAGCTCGCGCTCCGGCGGCAGGTGGTCTCCCGGAACGAGGGCGCCGCCGAGCAGATCGGACTCGATCTTCTCCAGCACCACGCGCCACGCGCGCGCCGGGGCATCGGCCATTGCCGCCTCCTCTGTGGTCAGACCACTCTATCCCTGTGTGGTCTGACCACGCAAGGGCGGGGTCGCGCCGCTAGTCTGAGCACGTGGTTCCCCTCGGCATCGTCCTCATCGTGGCGGGCGCAGTGTGCGCGTTCTGCTGGATCGCCTCGCTGATCACCCGCGACACCTCCTGGGTGGATCGGCTCTGGTCGATCGTCCCCGTCGTCTATGCCTGGATCTTCGCCGGCGCCGCCCTGGCGAGCGGGTCCGATGCGGCCCGTGCGGTGCTCATGGCGGTCCTGGTCACGCTGTGGGGCACCCGCCTCACCTTCAACTTCGCCCGCCGAGGCGGCTACACCGGCATGGAGGACTACCGCTGGGCGATCCTGCGCGGGCGCATGAAGCCCTGGCAGTTCCAGGTGTTCAATCTGCTGTTCATCGTGCTGTACCAGAACGCGCTGCTCGTGCTCATCACCCTGCCGGCGCTCGTGGCGGTGCAGCATCCGGCTCCCTTGACCGGGGCGGACGCGATCTTCGCGGTCCTGTTCCTCGGCTTCCTCGCGCTCGAGTTCGCCGCCGATCAGCAGCAGTGGAACTTCCACCGGGCCAAGAAGACGGCCGGCGGCCACGTCGAGCCGGGCTTCGCGACGACGGGACTGTTCCGGTTCAGCCGGCACCCGAACTTCTTCGCCGAACAGCTGCAGTGGTGGATGTTCTACGGCCTCGGAGCGACGGCGGCCGTGGCATCCGGCGCCGGATTCTGGGGCGGGGCGGTGAATGCGACGATCATCGGCGCGGTACTGCTGAGCATCCTGTTCATCGGGTCGACGATCTTCACCGAGTCCATCTCGGCCGCCAAGTACCCGGCGTACCGCGAGTATCAGCGGACCACGTCGATGCTGGTGCCGTGGCCGCCGCGGCACTCCGGCAGGGCCGCCGAGCGGGCATAGGCCTCAGCCGACGCGACCGCCCGACTCGCGCAGGTAGCACTCCGCGCACATCGACTCGTACGTGACCCGGTCCGCGGTCAGCTCGTCGATCGCGACCTGGTCGCCCTCGAACACGAACCGCCCGCCGACCAGCCGCGCGTTGAACAGCGCCTTGCGCCCGCAGCGGCAGATGGTCTTCAGCTCCTCCAGGCTGTGCGCGAGTTCGAGCAGTCGGCGCGACCCGGGGAATGCGCGGGTCTGGAAGTCGGTGCGGATTCCGTATGCCAGCACCGGCACGCCGTCCAGCACGACGATCCGCAGCAGGTCGTCGACCTGCTCCCGGGTCAGGAACTGCGCCTCGTCGATGAGCAGGCAGGCCACGTCTGCCGTGGATGTCGGGATCAGGGCGGTCTCGGCATCCTGCCGCACCCGCGCCCGGTGGCGGCCGAAGACCTCGCGCAGGTCGTCGTCCGGACGGATCAGGAAGTCCACCTCGCGGGTGACTCCCAGCCGGCTGGAGATGCGGTCGGCGTGCTTCGTGTCGATCTCGGGCTTGGCCAGCAGCACGGTCTGCCCGCGCTCCTCATAGTTGTAGGCGGCCTGCAGCGAGCGATGTGGACTTGCCGGAGTTCATCGCCCCGTACCGGAAGTAGAGTTTGGCCACCCGCCGAGTCTACGGACCCGGAGGGTGGTCGCACTCCGACCGAGACTGCTACTCCGTGTGCCGGCGGCGGCGGACGGCCAGGAGGATGCCGATCCCGATCATGACGGCCGCCGCGGCCAGCGCGCCCCAGGCGATCCCCGGCCCGCCGGTGACCGGCAGGTCCTCGGCGGCGGTGAAGGTGTTCACGAACTGCGCCACCGCCGCCTGCTCGACCGCCGCGGACTGGATCGTGACGGTGACCGGCGGCGGCGTCTGGTCCGCGCCGCCGTCATCCGTCTCGCTGACGGTGCACACGGCGCCGACCGGCAGCGGCGCGATCAGCTCGGAGCGCAGCACCAGGCTCGTGCCCGTCTTCCGCAGCGTCACCGTGTCGGTGTATGCCTCGTCATCGTCGTTGAACGCGCACACGACTCCGAACACGAACGGCCCTGTCGCGCTGGACGCCCCCGTTCCGTCGATCCGCTTCAGCACCTGCAGCGCACCCGCGCCGTAGGTGTTGGTGACGGTGATGGTCGCCGGCGCGTCAGGGTCGTCGGTCGCGACCACCGGGCCCGAGCCGTCGCCGTCGGCAGCCGGCGGATCATAGGTGACCTCGGTCGCCTGCCCGGTGTCGGTCTCGATCGCGGAGCAGTCGGCGCCGGAGAGCGTGTCGATCTCGGCCGGCGTGCCCGGCGTCACCTCGACCATCACCGGGAAGCCGGGGAGCACGGCGCCGTCCGCGCTGCAGGTGACCGCGATCGGGAACGTGTCCGGGGCGAAGGCCGCGGCGTCCCCATCCACCCGCTTGTCGACGCGGATGACCGCCGGGTCGAACGAGTTGGTCACCGTCACCGTGGCGGTCTGATCGGCATCGACCGAGATCGGTTCGTCCGGATCGATGGTGACCGTCGAGGCGCCCCCGTCGTCGGTCTCGGCCACGGTGCACTCCGCGCCCGCCGCGATGTTCACGACGCGGGCGCTCAGCGGCGCTCCGCCCCGAGCGTGACGGTGCCGTCCCAGACGGTGCGCGACCCGGTGGCGTCATCGAGGGTGCAGTTCAGAGCCAGGATGAACGGTCCGGCGCCGTACACGTCGGCGACGTCCCCGGTGACCTGCTTGACCAGGTTGATCGCGCCGACGTCGAACGCGTTCGTGATCACGGCGGTGTTCGCCGTGCTGCTCGTGTCGGGGGCGAGCTCGATCGGCGCACTCGTGCCGTCGGTGGAGACCGGATCGTCGCTGCCCGCTGTGGTGACGATCGTCGTGGATGCCGCACCCTTGTCGTCGGTCTCGGTGACGGTGCACGCTGCCCCGGCCGGCAGGCCGGTGTAGGTGATGGTCTGACCGTCGCTGAGGTCGGCGGTCATCGGTCGCAGCCGACCGTAGCCGGCGGCGTACACCGGGGCGCCCAGGAACGTACACGTGGTCTCCACGGTGAACGGACCGTAGGGGATGGGATTGCCGTCCTGATCGGTCGCGATCGACTCGACCGCCTTCGTGATCGCCAGTGAGGCGTAGTCGTACGTGTTCGTCAGCGTCACGGTCTCGAAGTCGGCGATCTCACGCTGGACGGTCGCGGTCGTCGACCCCGACGAGGTCTGACCGCTGTCGCCGTCGTCGGCCAGTATGCACGTCGCGTGGTATGGCAGGTCGTAGACCGTCACCGGGGTGTCCGGGGTCAGCGTCATGCCGGCCACGTCGGCCGGCAGCGGGACATTCTGACCGGCGGACGTGCACGACAGGGTGACCGGGAATGCATCGGGTGCGTACTCCGCCGCAGCGTCGCCGTCGAGCGTCTTGACCACCTGCACGCCGCCGTGCGCGAGTCCGACGCCGACGCGCGGCGGCTCGGTCGTCAGCGTGTACGGTCCGCCGCCGGCGATGCGCGCGCTGGTGCCGACGGTGTTGAAGGCGTAGGAGTCGGTCGCCGAGAACGCCGTCGTGTTCGGTGTGTCGGCGGGTGAGTACGCCGGAGCCGTCATCTGCACATCCACGTCGAACGTCGGCTGCCGGCTGCACGGGGCTGTCGGGCAGGTACTCGGTCTGCAGGCCGGTCACCGTGTCAGGATCCACCGGAAGCGGCTGGCCCGCCGGCCACTCCGTCCAATTCAGCGCAGGGCAGAGCAGTCCATCGTTCACCACGGATGGGCCGTCGCACCACCCCGACGTCGCGGTCGTGTAGTACACGGTGAGCGTGCCGGCCTGACCGCTCACGAGCGTCGGACGCTGCCCGGTCAGCAGCGGGCGCCACTGGCTGCCGCGCTCCAGCGGTGCCGTGGCGAGCTGGTCGCCGGGCGCGGGCAGTCGGTCGATGCCCAGGATCCGATCCAGGGGCAGGTTGCCGCTGTTGGCGAAGTGCCAGCGCCACGTGATGTCCCCGCCGGGCTCCGCGATCGGAATGCACGGGCGGGAGTAGAAGCCGTCCGCGTCGGCTTGCGCAGAGGGGCGCCGAGCGGGCCCAGAGCGGGTCGATGTCCACGCCGAGTTCGTCCGACCCCTCGGCCTGCACCTGCTTGGTCACCTTGACCGCGCCGGCCGAGATGACGGTGTTGGTCGCGGCCGCACCGCACTGCGGGACAGCCGGATCTTCGGCCGTGCCATTGCAGGTGTCCCACAGCCGGTCGGCGGTGATGTCCACGCTGTTCGTGAACGCGGTGCCCGCCGCGAGCCCGTCCCGGGTCACCGCATTGAACGTGATCGTGTAGGTGTCACCGACCGGGATGCTGCTCCCCGCGGGGAAGGCGAACGTGATCCCGGATCCCGACTCGGTGATGGTGACATCCGACGAATCGGTCGGCATCTCATCGTCCCCGGTGAAGGCGAAGGCAAAGCCGGGGTCCGGTGCCAGCTCGATCAGAGGGCCCGAGGCATCCGTCGGGAAGTCGTCGGTGATGACCGGGTCGACGATGTCGACGTTGCCTGAGTTCACGAACGTCATTGTGTACGGGAACGGGGAACCCGGAGACTTGGTCTGGCCGTCCGGCGTCTTGGTCACCGTCACCGCGTTGTTCGCGTGGCGATAGTGGATCACCGCGTCGGCGTCGTCCGACCCGGTCAGCGGGTTTCCGTCGCCATCGACGTCAGAACTGGTCGCGGTGGCGGTGACGGTGTTCGTCGCGTCCCCCGCCACCGTCTCTCCCGGCGCCGGGACGCTTCCCGCGAGGTCGGACGGCACCGGGCCGCCGGTGCGCAGCGTATCGCGCCGCGTCACGGTGAACTTCGCGGTCTGCGTCGGGGTGGCCGGGTTCTCCCAGTTGGCGCCGTCGGTGCGGCTGAAGTCGAACCGGATGCCCTGCACCTGGTCTGCGGTCACGCCCGCCGGCAGCGCGACGGTGGTGGCCGGTGCGACCACCGGCACGGTGCCCAGTTCCCAGTGTCCGCCGGTCAGGACCGGGTCACCGGCACCGTTGACGGACCAGGTGCCGCCGACATAGGCGTCCACAGTGACCTGATTCACGGGGTTGACCCAGGTGATCGGCGCGAGACCGGCGAAGTCGTACTGGTTGAAGAAGGTGGCAGGCGTTCGACGACGCGCTGTCCTCCAGGTTCATCGCGACCGTTCGCGACGGACCCGAGGGCTGTCCGCGCAACGTCACCGTCACCGGGCCGATGGACGGCTCGGTGATCGTCGTGGGGTCGAAGGACTTGCCTGCGGTGACGTCGATCCCCTGCGCGACCAGATCGATGTCGGCGTTGCGATAGGCATCGGCGGCTTCGGTGTAGGTCGGGAAGTCAACCATGTCCGACGCTGCGGCATGCGACTGGTTGCACACGGCGCTGCCGGCCTGCGGCGGCTGCGAACCGGAGCGGGACTCGGCGCGCAGCCTCACGTCGTAGCTCACCGTTGCCGTCGGAATCGCAGCTCCCGCCGCTGCATCGATCCGTCCGCTGTACGTGATCGTCATCGCGGTGACCTCGGCCAGATCACCTTCGGTGAGGGCGAGTGCGCCCGCGCGGTCGTAATCGGCGACGCCGTTCGGTGCGGGCGACAGGTGGACGTTCACCGCATCCGCGCCGATGTCTCCCGGCGCGGTGATCGTCGTGAAGCCGACGAGGTTGAACTGATCGAAGGGACTGGTCAGGCACGAGCCACCGCCCTGATCACTCGTGTCGGGGTCGGTGATGTTCAGCTCGTCGATCTTGGCCGGCGTCGTGTTGCTCGCCGTCAGCGTGACGCGACTTGTCGGGTAGGCGGACTGCGGCACGTCTTCGGCAGGAACGCCCAGCGGTCCGCCCGTCCAGGTCTTGGTGGCGTCCACGGTCACCGGCACGTGCAGGAGCAGAATCGTATCGGCGGCCGTCTTCGTCAGGATCGGCTCGGTGTCTGCGATGTTCCAGTACCCGGTGGCACGGACGGTGTTGCTCACGACGCCGGGCTCGCCGGCGACGTTGTACACCGCGTCGGCGACGACCGGGACCGCGTCGTCACTGCGCCGGACGTCGCGCAGCTGGAACACCGGGTGGATGTGGCGGTCGTTGCCCGTGGAGGCCGCGACCCCACTGCCCACCGGCGGAGCACCGGGCGTACCCAGCCGATCGACGCGCGTGGGGCTTTCGACGTAGGTCAGACGAAAGCCGATCGTCGTCGCCCGCTGTTCATCGGAGTTCAGCGCGTAGCCGGGGAACGTGCCGTCGCAGGCGCTGGGACACGGGTCGCCCGGGGCATCGACCCACGTTCCCAGGCTGGGGTCGGTGCTGCCTGCCGGCAGCTGAAAGAGCTCGACCTTGGTGATCTGATCGTAGGTGAGCCATGGATCCTGGGCGCCCGTGATCGGGTCGATGCGCACCAGGTCCCACGTGTCGAACACGCTGTCGGCCAACGTCGTGGTGGCCGGGTCCTGCGTGTCGGAGATCTCGACGCGTCCGGTACCGCTGTAGCCGCTCGTGGACCACGACAGCGTCGCCCCGGACTGCTCCTGCGAGCGAGCCGTCACGGTGTCCTTGTCCCAGGCTTTCGCGATGGGATCGATGCCGTCCGGGTCGACCGGGAACAGCTTGCACCTCGTCGCAGACGGGACCGGCTTCCGCATCAGCCGCGACAGCGCTGGTCCCCGAGGATCCGGCGCAGTTCTCGATCGTCGTGTCGGAGTCGGTCGGGACGCTCGGGTCCAATGAGTAGGAGAGGTTCGGGCTCACGGACGTCCCGGGCGGGAAACCCCCGAGCAGTCGGCTCCGGCGGGATCGGCGGTGTAGACGAACCGGATGCCATCCGCTGCGGCGCCGATGTCATCCGGGATCACCCCGTTGTAGATCGTCGCTCCGTGGATGGCCTCCATCCCGGGCACATCGGCCCAGGTCCCGCCCGCATCGGATGTGTACTGCACCGTCAGCGTCGAACAGGCGGGGACGGGGGTGGCCGTCACGGCCTGCGGGTTGAAGGAGTCGTACCACTCATCCCCCGCGAAGTCCTGCGGGTCCTGCACGATGATCTGCTGGGCGTCGACGGTCGAGTCGGGGAAGGGCAGCAGCCGACCGCTGAGCTGGACGGTGACGATCTGCCCCGGGTATGCAGGGATCGAGGACGGGTAGACCCGCTTGCCGACATCGACGGCGATTCGGTCGGCGATGGTCTTGAGGACCGCGATGGCGGTGTCGTCCCCGGTGTTCGCTCCGCGCTGCCCCGTGACCCGCACCATGTTGAGGTGGTAGGACTCCTCCAGCGTCTGATCGGTGTCCGTGGTGACCACGAACGGAACCGTCGCCTCGGCGCCGGGGTTGATCGAACCGGTGAAGGTCACGGAGAACCCCGTCACCGGATCGCAGTCCGCGGGCGGTGCCGGCAGGGTGTTGGCGGTCGTGGTCGTCAGCGGTGCGGCAGGGGTCCCGGCACAGCTGTAGGTGATGGTCGCCGAGGTCGCGGAGTCCGGCCACACGATGCCGCTGGTCGCCGGGTCGGTCGGGTCCCCGGATCCCATCTGGGTGAAGGTCATCCCGCCACCTGCAGCGAGGGGATTCAGCGCGGCCGAGGCCGGTTCGGTGACGGTGAGCGAGTCGAGCGGATCGTCCGAGGCGTTGCCCCCCTTCAGCGTCACGGTGCTGGGATCCCCCGCATGGACGACTGACGGGTCGAACGACTTTCCGGCGGTGACATCGATCTCGTTCGCGGGGATGCGGTACGTGGCCGATGCCGGATCGGACCGGGCCTCGTCGCCATCGGCGTCGGTCACCGTCGTGTCTGCGAAGTTGGTGATGGTCAGCGGAATCTCGTCGTCGGGCACCAGCGTCTTCTGGTCGAGGACGACGCTGACTCCCCCGGTGGCGCCGGCCGGAATGGCCGGTTCGCTCGTGGAGGTGAAGATGAGTTGGACGCCGGTGATGTCGCCGGGGTCGACAGAGGCGGGAAGACTCGGGTTGCCGGGGTTGTCGACGACCGGTCCATCAACCCACTCCCCGGTGCTGCTGTCGTATGCGCGGACCTGCACCGTGTCGGCGCCCTCCGGCCACGTGATGGGGTCGGTGTCGGCCAGGCGGTTCACTTCGAGGTAGGTGAACGGGTTCCCGGCGGCCGGGGGGTTGCCGTCGTCATCGAGCACGGGGTCGCTGATCACCATCGAGGTGACCGGGACGTTCGACGAATTCGTCCCGGTGACCGTGGCGGTCGTCTCGGTGCCCACGACATTCGGGCCGCCATCCGGCGTGATCGACTTCGTCGTCGTGGCACCGAGCGTCGACGGCACGCTCAGGGTGACGGCGGCGCTGCTCTGCTTGTCCGTCGCGTTGTCCGCGGTCATCGTCGCGGTGTTGGTGAGGGTCGTGCCGTCGGCGGAAGGCGGGATATCGTCGTCCACGCGCACCGGCACCTGGACAGTGACCACGTTGCCGGGTGCGAGGCCCTGCCGCCCTCCCCGAGGTCGTCGGTGAAGGTCAGCCTCAGCTCGGTCGCCGTGGAGCCATCGGTGTAGTTGGCGGTCCCGGTGACGGTCGGCGTGCCGGCGATGCTGATGTACTGCGGCATCGGGTCATCGAGCACGGCCCCGATGCACCCGTTGACCGTTCCGGCGGTGCACTGGAACTGCAGCGTGTACACGAACGTCTGGCCCGGCACGACCGCCGTGTCGCTGACGGCCTTCTGGATCGACATCGACGCCGTCGGCGTGGCGCCCGGCGCGATCTGCGGGGCGAACTCCCGCAGCAGGGACCGCGGTGCGGTGCGGGGCTTGGATGTCGCTGACGGCGACGGCGAGGGCGTGGCCTTCTCGGTCGGAGCCGGGTTGGCGGTCGGAGACGGCGTGGGCGAGGAGGTCGGCGTCGGCGAGGAGGTCGGCGTCGGCGAGGGAGTCGGATCCGGGGACGGCGATGCGGTGGGGTCGGGCGAAGGCGAGTCGGTGACGTCCGGCAGTGACGTCGGTGCCGTGGTCGGCGTCGCCGTGGGCGTCGGAGTCGTGGGCGTCGGAGTCGCCGTGGGCGAGGCGGTGTCGGTGGGATCCGGGGTGGGCGTCGCCGCTCGCGCGTCAGGACTGGCGGACGCGGTGTCGGACGGGGCGGGCGTCGTCTCGACGGCCTGAGCCGGCAGACCGGCGGTCATGATCAGAGCGGCCACCGCCGCGATCGTCGCGCCCCAGCGAATCCGACTTCCCCTCGTCGACGCGCGCATGACTCTCCGATCGCGATAAGAACGCTTTCATAGGATTCTCATCACGATCCGCCGGGAGGATCAACCCCCCTCGCCCACATGGGGTGAGGGTGCATTCGACGGTCAGACCGTCAGCTGCAGGTCCTGTGCAGTCTCGCTGAGCGTCGCGCGCGCCAGTTCCGGCTGCGGGTTCAGCTGCTGACCGTAGGTCGGGATCAGCCGGCGCAGCTTCGGCTCCCACGAGGGGAACTGCTCGGGGAAGCAGGTCTTCATCAGGTTCAGCATGATCGGCACCGCGGTGGATGCACCGGGCGAGGCGCCGAGCAGACCCGCGATCGAGCCGTCCGCATGCGAGACGACCTCGGTCCCGAACTTCAGCTGCCCTCGTGCATCACCTGGGCGCGCTGACCGGCCTGCGAGCAGGGTCCAGTCGCCGTCTTCAGCAGACGGCATCAGCTCGCGCAGGTCATTCACCTTGCGGTGGTGGTTCTTGACGAGCTCGCCGACCAGGTAGCGGATCAGGTCGACGTTCGTGAACGCGACCTTGAGCATGCTCAGCAGGTTGGAGAAGCGCACCTGGGTGACGATGTCCCACATCGACCCGTTCTTCAGGAACTTCGGGCTGAACGTCGCGAACGGCCCGAACAGGACGGATGCCTCGCCGTCGACCACCCGCGTGTCCAGGTGCGGCACCGACATGGGCGGGGCGCCCACCGTCGCCTTGGAGTACACCTTCGCGTGGTGCTGCGAGACGATCTCGGGCTTGCTGCTCATCAGCCACTGGCCGCCGATCGGGAAGCAGCCGTATCCCTTGACCTCGGGGATGCCGGAGCGCTGCAGCATCTTGAGCGCCCAGCCACCGGCCCCGACGAACACGAAGCGGGCGTTCACCCGTCCGGGCGCGCGGCCGATCGTGCGGCGGTACTTGACCTGCCAGGTCCCGTCGCGCTGCGCTTCAGGTTGCGCACCTCGGTGTCGGTGCGCACCTGCACGCCCTCGGAGCGCAGGTGATCGAACAGCTGCCGGGTCAGCGCACCGAAGTCGACGTCGGTGCCTCCGACGACGCGGGTCGCGGCGAACGGCTCGTCGGCCTTGAGCCGGCGCTGCATGAGCAGCGGCGCCCAGGTGTTGATGACGCGCGAGTCCTCGCTGTACTCCATGTCGGCGAACAGCACCTGCTGCACGAGCTTCTCGTACCGCTTCTTCAGGTAGGCGACGTTCGTCTCGCCGCGCACGAACGTCATGTGCGGGATGGCGTTGATGAACGTGTCCGGCTCGTTGATCACGCCCTTTTCGACCAGGCTCGACCAGAACTGGCGGGACAGCTGGAACTGCTCGTTGATCGAGATGGCCTTGTCGATCTCGACGGAGCCGTCGGGCGATTCCGGGGTGTAATTCAGCTCGCACAGCGCCGCATGGCCGGTGCCCGCGTTGTTCCAGGCGTTGGAGCTCTCCTGTGCGACGTCGCTGAGTCGCTCGATCACGGTGATCTTCCAGTCCGGCTCGGAGCTCGTGCAGGAAGGTCCCGAGGGTGGCACTCATGATGCCCCCACCGATCAGAACGACATCGACGGTTTCAGTCACAATCCCCCAGTCTAGTTCGCCGGCCTGACCGGCCCGTGCACGCGGTCAGGCGACGGCTTGCGCGTTGCGCGGCGACGACCTCGGCGATCTGCACCGCGTTCAGCGCCGCACCCTTGCGCAGGTTGTCGTTGCTGATGAACAGCACGAGGCCTCTGCCCTCGGGAGCGGACTGGTCGGCGCGGATGCGCCCGACGAAGCTCGGGTCCTTGCCGGCCGCGTACAGCGGAGTCGGGACCTCCTCCAGCACCACGCCGGGGGCGGCATCCAGCACCTCGCGGGCACGATCGGGGGTGATGTCACGGGCGAACTCGGCATGGATGGACAGCGAGTGCCCGGTGAAGACGGGGACGCGCACGCAGGTGCCGGCCACGCGCAGGTCGGGCAGCTCGAGGATCTTGCGGCTCTCGTTGCGCAGCTTCTTCTCTTCATCGGTCTCGTTGTCGCCGTCGTCGACGAGGTTGCCGGCGAAGGGGATCACGTCGAACGCGATGGGGGCGATGTACTGCTCGGGCTTGCGGGAAGTCGACCGCGCCGCCATCGTGCACCAGCCCGATCGCCGCGTCCTGGGCGAGGGCGGCCTCCATCTGGCCCAGCAGCTTCCGGGCCCCGGCGAGCCCCGACCCCGACACGGCCTGGTAGGTGCTGACGATCAGCCGCTCCAGGCCGGCCTCGGCATCCAGCGCCTTCAGCACCGGCATCGCAGCCATCGTCGTGCAGTTGGGGTTGGCGACGATCCCCTTGCGGGCCTGGTCGATGGCGTGCGGGTTGACCTCGCTGACGACCAGGGGCACATCGGGATCCATGCGCCACGCGCTGGAGTTGTCGATCACCAGCGCGCCGGCCGCGGCGAAGCGGGGCGCATGCGCACGGCTGCCGGTCGCACCGGCCGAGAACAGGGCGATGTCCACGCCGCTCGGATCGGCGGTCGCGACGTCCTCGATGATCACCGTCTGCCCGCCGAAGTCGACGGCGGTGCCGGCCGAGCGGGCGGTGGCCAGCAGGCGCAGTTCGCGGATCGGGAAGGAGCGCTCGGCGAGGATCTCGCGCATCACGGTGCCGACCTGGCCGGTGGCGCCGACGACGGCGATGTTCAGTCCTGAATCAGAGATACGGGTCATGGCACAGTCCTCGGTGAACGGGCGCGCCCGTCCTGCGGATCGCAGGGTGTTTTCACGCACCGAGCGATTCGGGATGCGGCGTCGCGGGGTTTCGCCGATTCTACCCGGGCGCGGCCCGCGGTGCGCCCGGGCGTCGCGAGCCCGCCCCGGACGGGGTGCGAAAGCGTCTCAGCGCCCGGTGCCGGCGTGGACCGTGGCATCCGTCTCGCCGTCGAGGCCGAACGCGGTGTGCACGGCGCGGGCGGCGTCGGCCAGATCGTCGCCGCGCAGGCACGACCGAGATGCGGATCTCGGAGGTGGAGATCATCTCGATGTTGATGCCGGCCACCGACAGGGCCTCGAACAGCGTCGCCGACACCCCGGAGTTCGTGCGCATGCCCGCCCCGACGACGGACAGCTTGCCGATCTGGTCGTCGTGGATGAGGTTGCCGAAGCCCACGTCGTCCTGATGCGCGGCCAGCGCCCGCAGCGCGGTGGAGGCGTCGGCCTTGGGGACGGTGAACGAGATGTCGGTGCGACCGGTGGTGGCCGCGGAGGTGTTCTGCACGATCATGTCGACGTTCGCACCCGAGCGGGCGACGATCTTGAAGATCTCCGCCGCCTTGCCCGGGACGTCCGGGACCGCGATGACGGTGATCTTCGCCTGGCTGAGGTCGGTGGCGACGCCGGCGACGACGGGCTCTTCCATGTGCTCTCCCTGGATCTGCGGGAACGTGGCGGACAGGTCTGCGCGACGCGTCTCGTCGATGACGAGAGTGCCTTCGGCCGAGCTGAACGTGGACCGGGCGTGGATCAGCACGCCATGCCGGCGGGCGTATTCCACCGCGCGGATATAAAGGACCTTGGCCCCGTTGGCGGCCAGCTCGAGCATCTCCTCGCTGGAGATGACGTCGAGCTTGCGCGCCTTCGGCACGACCCGCGGGTCGGCGGTGAAGATGCCGTCGACGTCGCTGTAGATCTCGCAGACGTCGGCCTCCAGCGCGGCCGCGAGGGCGACGGCAGTCGTGTCGGACCCGCCGCGGCCGAGCGTGGTGATGTCGCGGGTGTCGCGGTTGAAGCCCTGGAAGCCGGCGACGATCACGATGGCGCCCTCGTCCAGCGCCTCGCGCAAGCCGGATCGGGGTGACGTCGACGATCCGGGCCGCGCCGTGCCGGGCGTCGGTGATCATGCCCGCCTGGCTGCCGGTGAACGAGCGCGCCTCGAAGCCCATCGAGTGGATCGCCATCGCCAGCAGCGCCATGGAGATGCGCTCTCCGCTCGACAGCAGCATGTCCAGTTCGCGCGGCGCGGGGATCGGGGCGACCTCGGAGGCCAGTTCGAGGAGCTCGTCCGTGGTGTCGCCCATCGCACTGACCGCCACCACGACGTCGTGCCCGGCGCGGCGTGCGTCCACGATGCGTTTCGCGACCCGCTTGATGCTCTCGGCGTTCGCGACGGAGGACCCGCCGTACTTCTGGACGATCAGCGCCATATGTGGGGACTCCCGGATGCGGCACGCTGCGTGCGCGGGACGCGGATCCCGCGTCCGCCGTCCAGTTTACGGATCGGGCCATACCGGCCCGGCCATGTGTCGGCGGGTCAGGTGCGCGGGCGGGGATCTGTGCGCGTCGCGTGGGAGGCGGAATCGGTGTTCTCGGTCGGCGCTGCGCCGGGGACCACCGTCTCGGACACGACGGCGCCGGGGACGACGGCGGCGGGGTCGGTGGGGGCCACAGCGACGCCGATGTCGGCGTCGGGGGTGCCGGCAGCCTCGACGCCGGAGACGGCCGCCGTCCGGACGCGACGGGCTCGTCCGCCGGTGGCGGCCAGCCAGCATCCCAGCAGGACGAGCGGAAACCCGATCAGCAGCCCCGGCGTCAGCTGCTCGCCGAGCACGATGATCCCGAGCGTGATCGCCACGAACGGATTCACGTAGGTGAACAGCGGTGCGGTGACCGGCCCGACCTCGGCGATGAGCGCGAAGAACACGATGAACGCGATCGCCGTGCACAGGACGGCGAGGGCGCCCAGCGCCACGGTGCTGCGCACGGTGGGAACCTCGTGCTGGGTGAGCAGCGCGATCGGCAGGTAGACGATCCCGATCGCGAACAGCGCGAGCGTGATCGAGCCGAGGGACGGCACGTCGCCGAGCTTGGCCGCGATGATGAACGGTGCGATCGCGTACAGGACGGCGGTCAGCAGCACCTCGGAGACGGCGACCAGGGCGGATGCGGCATCCGTCACCACCAGCCCCTGGCCGGCGACGATCACCGTCACGCCGCCGAAGCCGACCAGCAGCCCGACGATCTTCAACAGGCGGATGTCGCGATGACTGCCCACCACGAACCCGATGATCGTCGCCCACAGCGGGACCGTGGCCACCAGCAGACCGGTCAGGCCGGACGGGATGGTCTGCTCGGCGTGGCTGAGCAGGAAGAACGGGCCGCCCATCTCGACGGCGCCGAACGCGAGCACCCACGGCCACTTGCGCAGGGCGGGTCTCAGTGCCTTGCGACGCAGCGCGATCGGCAGCAGCAGGAGCGCCCCCACGAGCGTGCGGCCGCTCACGACGGCGGCGGGCGAGAACGAGCTGACCGCCTCGCTGATGAACAGATACGGCACGCCCCACAGCACCGCCATGGCGGCGAACAGCCACCAGCCCTTTGCACTCACTCGTGCATTGTCACACGGACCTGCGACCCTCGAACGCGCGGCCCAGAGTCACCTCGTCCGCGTACTCCAGGTCGCCGCCCACGGGGAGGCCGGACGCGAGCCGGGTCACGGTGATCTGCAGGGTGTGCAGCGGCCGCGACAGGTAGGTCGCGGTCGCCTCGCCCTCGAGGTTCGGGTTGGTCGCCAGGATGACCTCCTGCACCGTGCCGTCGGCCAGTCGCTGCATGAGCTGGGCGATCCGCAGGTCGTCGGGGCCGATGCCGGCGATCGGGCTGATCGATCCGCCGAGGACGTGGTACAGACCGCGGAACTCGCGCGTGCGCTCGATGGCCGCGACATCCTTCGCATCCTCGACCACGCAGATGAGGGTCTGATTGCGTCGCGGGTCGCGGCAGATGGTGCACCGGTCCTGCTCCGAGACGTTGCCGCAGATCTCGCAGAAGCGCACCCGCTCGCGCACCTCGCCGAGCAGCTCGGACAGATGCGACACGTCGAACCCGGGGGTCTGCAGGATGTGGAACGTGATCCGCTTGCGCCGATTTCGGCCCGATGCCGGGCAGGCGGCCGAACTCGTCGATCAGGTCCTGGACGATTCCGTCATACATCTCAGCTGAACCTCGTCGGGGCCTCGTAGGGCTCTTCGCGCACGAACGTCGCCCCGAGGATCTGCCGGACCACGGCCTCGCCCACGCGCTCGACGCCGTCATCGCGCACCGCCGAGAGGCGCGGTGCGACGACGGGCACGGGCGCATCCTCGATCGTCGGCTCGTCGGCCTCGCGCTCGTCCTCGTCGGGCTCGATCGAGGTCTCGATGTCGGAGGCGGGCAGGATGTCGCCCTCGCGGGCGGGGGCGAGCGTCGCGATGCGCGTGCGGGCGGGCGTCGCGTCCTCGGGCTCGTCGTCGACGGCGAACTGCGCCGGGCCGGGGTCGGAGGGGATGGCCGCCACGGCCCAGTCGGTCACCGGCGCCGCCGAGGCCGGGGCCGTGCGCGCGGGTGACTCTGTGCGCGCGGGCGGGGCGGGGGCGGATGACGCGGACTGCTCCGTCGGGGCCGATGACGCCGCGCGTGCGGATGACGCCGCGGGTCCGGTCGGCTGGGTCGGTGCGGTCGGCTGGGTTGGTGCGGTCGCGGCCGGCTGCGGCGCACGCGCCGCGGCCGCCTCGTCGGCGGACGGACCGCCGGATCCGGGGCCTGGGCCGGGCCCATCGGGCCCGGCGCCGCCTGGCCCGCCGCCCGGTCCTCCGGCGTGCCGGGCGATGTACTTCACCCGGATGCCGAGGACGGACTGGATGGCCTGGCGCAGGTCTTCGCTGGGTCCGGCGCCGGCCTGCAGCTTCTTGAACTTCGCGACGTCGGATGCGCTGGCGAATGTCAGAGTGAGCACGTCGCCGGCGACGTCCACCACCGTGGCGGCGGTCGCGATGAGCCACGATCCGCGGTTGGCGCCTTCGAGTCGTCCGAGGATCTCGGGCCACGCCTGCTGGACGCGCTCCAGGGTGACGGGACCGGCGGGTTCCGGGGTGGACGCGGCCGCCGGCGTCGGCGTTTCGGCGCGCGCGGCGACCGGCGCGGATTCTGTGGCGGGAGCCGGCGTCGAGACAGGCTCCGCCCGCTCGGCGACCGGGGCCGGTGTCGAGGTGTCAGGCGCCGACGTGGCGGGCGCCGGCGCGGCAGGTGCGGACGGCGTGGCAGCCGCCCGTGCGGCGGGCGCTGGGGTGCCAGGTGTCTGTGCCGGTGCGGCGGACGCCGGCGTCTCGGCCCGTTCCGCCCGCTGTGCAGTCGGAGCAGGCGCGGAAGCGGCCGGCTTGCGGCATCTCGGCCCGGGGCGCCTGCTCCGCGCCCGGGGCGGGCGCCTGCTCCGCGCCCGAGGCGGGCGCCGGCGCCGCGGCGCGCGCCAGGACACGGGCGATCATCAGCTCGAGCTGCAGGCGCGGCGAGGTGGCGCCGCTCATCTCGTCCAGCGCCCCCACCACGATGTCGGCGATGCGCGAGAGCCGTTCGGCGCCGAACGTGACGGCCTGGCGCGACATCCGCTCGAGTTCTTCGGCGGGCACGCCGTGCAGGACGTTCGAGGCCCCGTCGCCGGTCGCGGCCACCACGATCAGATCGCGCAGCCGCTCGAGCAGGTCGTCCACGAACCGTCGCGGGTCCTGACCCGTCTGCACCACCCGGTCCACCGCGGCGAACGCGGCGGCCGCGTCGCCGGCGGCGAACGCGTCCACCACCTCGTCCAGCAGCTCGGCCGGCGTGTAGCCGAGCAGCGCGACAGCCCGCGCCGAGGTGACGGCGCCGTCCTCGGAGCCCGCGATCAGCTGGTCGAGGACCGACAGCGTGTCTCGCGGCGAGCCGCCGCCCGCGCGGACCACCAGCGGCAGCACACCCGGTTCGACGCTCACGCCCTCCTGCGTGCACAGCTGCTCGACGTAGTCGAGCATCGCCGCCGGTGCGACCAACCGGAACGGGTAGTGGTGCGTGCGCGACCGGATCGTGCCGATGACCTTCTCGGGCTCGGTGGTCGCGAAGATGAACTTGACGTGGTCGGGCGGCTCCTCCACCAGCTTGAGCAGCGCATTGAACCCCTGCGGCGTCACCATGTGCGCCTCGTCGAGGATGAAGATCTTGAACCGGTCGCGCGCGGGCGCGAACACCGCCCGCTCGCGCAGGTCGCGGGCGTCGTCGACGCCGTTGTGCGAGGCCGCGTCGATCTCGACGACGTCCAGCGATCCGCCCCCGCCGCGACCGAGCTCGACGCAGCTGTCGCACGTCCCGCACGGGGTGTCGGTGGGACCGGCGGCGCAGTTCAGACACCGGGCCAGGATGCGCGCCGACGTCGTCTTCCCGCAGCCGCGCGGGCCGGAGAAGAGGTACGCGTGGCCGATCCGATCACCGCGCAGCGCGGTCATCAGCGGCTCGGTGACCTGGGCCTGGCCAATCATCTCCGCGAACGTCTCGGGCCGGTAGCGGCGATACAGAGCGGTGGTCACCCGTCCAGCCTACGGTGTGGCCCGGACACCCGGAGAGCGGAGTGGGCCGGGATGCGGCATCCCACCCCGCGCGACGGGCCCGGTCCGCGCCGAACCGAGGGATCTGCCGCGAAACCCGGTCCCATGCCCCCGGTCTCGCCGAGAATCCCCGGTCTCGCCGAACGATCGGGTACCGAGCCGGTCGGAGCCCCGGAGCACCCGCACCGCCGCGCTGCGCCGGGCCAAACGGACCGGGCGGGCCCGGTACTCGCCGAACCAAGGGATCTGCCGCGAAACCCAGTCCCATGTCCCCGGTCTCACCGAGTATCCCCGGTCTCGCCGAACGATCGGGTACCGAGGGGCTGAGCGTCACCCGCGCGCGAGCCGAGGGGCGAGCGCGGCGCGCTGCGCGCCGCGCCGCGCGCGCCGTCCCACCCCGCGCGGGTCAGCGGCCGAGCGCGCCGTCCGACACGTCGATCACCGGGACGGCACCGCTGATCACCGGGATCGAGGTGGTCTCGGTCGTGGGGACGGATGCCGACAGCAGCGTGCCGTCCTCGCGACGCTCGCCGATCAGCTCGCGCAGCGACGGTCGTCCCGGGATCACCGGACCCTGGTCGGCCAGCGGCGCCACCACCTCGCTGCCGGGATCGACAGTGTACCCGACCCCGCGCACGCTGAACTCGACCGGCACACCGTCGCCCGCGCGCACGTGCAGCGCCTCGCGCCGCAGCGTGACGTGCAGCGGCGTGCCGTGCCAGTGGATGATGTAGGCGAGGTCGCTCCAGTCGCTGGGCAGACGCGGATCGAAGGTCAGCACTCCCCCGTGGTCGCGCATGCCGCCGAACCCCGACACCAGCGTGGTCCACACGCCGCCGGCCGAGGCCACGTGCACGCCGTCCGCCGCGTTCTTGTGCAGGTCGGCGAGGTCCACGTACAGGGCGTGCTCGAAGTATCCGGCCGCCAGATCCTGGTAGCCGACCTCGGCGGCCAGGATCGACTGGGTCACGCCGGACAGGGTCGAATCGCCCGTGGTGAGCGGATCGTAGTACTCGAAGTCGGCGCGCTTCTCGTCCGGGGTGAAGTGGTCGCCCTGCAGGAACAGCGCCAGCACCACGTCGGCCTGCTTGAGCACCTGGTACCGGTAGATCACCAGCGGGTGGAAGTGCAGCAGCAGCGGGCGCAGCGCGGCCGGCGTGCGCTCCAGGTCCCACACCTCCTTCTCCAGGAACACCTCGTCCTGCGGGTGGATGCCCAGCTGGGGGCTGTACGGGATGTGCATGCAGTCGGCCGCCCGGTCCCAGGCATCCGGCTCCGCGGGGTCGAGCTTGAGCCGATCAACCATCCGGCGGTACACCTCGCCGTCCAGCTCCTCCATCTCGCGCACGGTCTGCGCGGCGTAGCGGAGGTTGAACCGCGCCATGACGTTCGTGAACAGGTTGTCGTTGACGACCGTCGTGTATTCGTCCGGGCCGGTCACGCCGTGGATGTGGAACTCCTGGAACCCATCGTGCGAGCGCCAGAACCCGAGGGTGGCCCACAGCCGGGCCGTCTCCACCGCGATGTCGACCCCGTCGCGGTAGAGGAAGTCGATGTCGCCGGTCGCGCGCACGTACCGGGCCAGCGCGAAGCAGATGTCCGCGTTGATGTGGTACTGCGCCGTGCCGGCGGCGTAATAGGCGGATGCCTCTTCCCCGTTGATCGTCCGCCAGGGGTACAGCGCGCCGGCCTCGGTCAGCTGGTGCGCACGCCGGCGCGCCGCCGGCAGCATGACCACCCGCATCCGCAGCGCGTTCAGGGCCCATTGCGGCGTCGTGTACGCCAGGAACGGGAGGATGTAGATCTCGGTGTCCCAGAAGTAGTGGCCGCTGTAGCCCGAACCGGTGACGCCCTTGGCGCCGATGCCCTCGCCGTCGGCGCGGGCCGCCGCCTGGGCCAGGTGGAACAGGCACCACCGCACCGCCTGCTCGAGCTCGTCGCGGCCGCCGATGCGCACATCCGAGCGCTCCCAGAACGCGTCCAGCCAGGCGCGCTGACGCTCGAAGTGCGTCGTGACGTCGACATCCATCGCCCGGTCCAGGGTCCGGCGGCAGCGGTCCACCAGCTCGCGGGCCGGCACGCCGCTGCGACCGGTGTGATAGCTGACGAGCTTGATCACCCGCACGGGGACGCCCGCCTTGGCCTGCACACGGAACACGTTCTTGGCGATGTCGGGCTCGACCAGGGTCCGCATCGTGTACGGGTTGTCGGTCTCGATGATGTGGTCGGCCACGACCCCGAGCGTCATGCCGGACTGGGCGACCTTGTAGCTGAGGGTGGAGCGGGACTTGTCCTGCCAGTACTCCTGCGGCAGCAGCACCCGCTCGGCGAACCGCTCGCCCCTGCGCGGGTCGAAGCCGGCGCGGCGCGGCGCCGTCGGCGTGCCGCCATAGACATCCTCGCCGTCCTGCCGGTTCACGATCTGGCAGCTGACCGTCACCGGGGCGTCGTCGTTGAGCACCGTGACATCCACGCTCATGATGGCCAGGTGGCGCTCCTCGAACGACACCATCCGGTCGAAGTCGACGCGCACGTGCTTGCCGCTGGGGGTGACCCACAGGATGCTGCGGCGCAGCACGCCGTCGCGGAAGTCGAGTTCGCGCTCATACTCCCGGATGTCGGCGACGTCGAACGTGAGCGGCTCGTCATCCACATACACGCGCATGACCTTCGCGTCGGGCGCGTTCAGGATGGTCTGGCCCGCCTCGGCGAAGCCGTAGGCGCTCTCGGCGTGCCGGATCGGGAAGGTCTCGTGGAAGCCGTTGATGAACGTGCCCTGTTCGTGCGCGTGCCGCCCCTCGGGGTGGTTTCCACGCAGGCCGAGATAGCCGTTGCCCACGGCGAACAGGCTCTCGGTCACCCCTGCGTCGTCGATGTCGAAACTCGTCTCGACGAGACGCCAGGGGTCGATGGGAAAGCGGTCGCGATCGATCATCTTGGTCCTTCTCGGGAACAGGGACTCGACGAGTCTAGGCACCGCCGGACGAGGATTCGACCAGGTCACCCAGATCAGTCACCACGAGGTGCGCCCCGGCCTCGCGCAGCGCCGGCGCGCCGACCCCGCGGTCCACGCCCACGACCAGCGCGAAGCCGCCGGCCGCCGCCGAGCGCACCCCGCTGAGGGCGTCCTCCACCGCGGCCGCACGGGCCGGTTCGGCCCCCAGCATCCGCGCCGCGTCCAGGAACATGTCCGGGGCGGGCTTGGAGGCCAGGTCGTCGCGTTCGGCGACGGTCCCGTCCACGACCACCGTGAACCGGTCGCGGATCCCGGCGGTGCGCAGCACCTCTTCGGCGTTCTTCGAGCTCGACACCACGGCCACCGCGGTCCCGGCGTCTCGCAGCGCGTCCAGCAGCCGCAGCGACCCCGGGTACGGGGCGATGCCGTCCTCGCGCAGCGCGCGCTCGAAGTACGCGTTCTTGCGGTTGCCGATCCCGCACACGGTGTCGGCGGTCGGCGGATCGGACGGATCCCCCCAGCGCACCTCGACCGATCGGCTTGCGCAGGGCGGCCACCCCGTCATAGCGCTTCTTGCCGTCGACGTACTCGTAGTAGTCCCGATCGGTGTAGGGCGGGGTGATCTCCCAGGCGGCGAACAGCTCGTCGAACAGGCGCTGCCAGGCGTGCATGTGCACCACGGCCGTGGGGTGAGCACCCCGTCCAGATCGAACAGGACGGCCTCGTACGCTCGCAGATCTGTCACCGCTCGCCCTTCGTCGACTCCTTCCAGAGTAACGAGCCGGGGCAGCGCCCGGGCCCCTCAGCCGCCCGTCACCTGCAGCGTCTGGCGGGCGATCTCGAGCTCTTCGTTCGTGGGCACCACGAGGACGGTCACGGCCGAGGCATCCGTCGAGATGATCCGGATGCCGCGGCCCCGCTCCCCGTTGCGCTCGGCGTCGACCTGCACGCCGGCGAACCCGAGCGTGGCCAGCGCGCCGGCGCGCACCTCGGGCGCGTTCTCGCCGACGCCGGCGGTGAATGAGATGACATCGGCGCCGCCCAACTGTGCCAGGTACGCGCCGGCGTAGGTGCGCAAGCCGGTGCACGTACACGTCGAACGCGAGGGCGGATGCCGCATCCCCCGGACGCGACCGGCAAGCACGTCGCGCATGTCTGAGAACCCGCTCAGCCCCTTCAGCCCGCTGCGCTTGTTCAGCAGCTCGTCCAGGCCATCGACATCCAGCTGTGCCCGCCGCGCCAGCTCGGCAGCGCGGCCGGGTCGATGTCGCCGGACCGGGTGCCCATCACCAGCCCCTCCAGCGGGGTGAAGCCCATCGAGGTCTCCACCGAAAGGCCGCCATCGACGGCGGTGACCGACGCACCGTTGCCGAGGTGGAACACGATCTGCTTCAGCGCGCCGAGCGGCCGGCCGAGGAAGGCCGCCGCGGCCTCGCTGACGAACTTGTGCGACGTGCCGTGGAAGCCGTACCGGCGGATGCGGTGGTGTGCGGCCAGCTCGGCGTCGATCGCGTACGTGTAGGCGGGTGCCGGCAGGGTCTGGTGGAAGGCGGTGTCGAACACGGCGACGTGCGGCAGATCCGGGAACGCGCGGCGCGCGGCGACGATGCCGGCGAGATTGGCCGGGTTGTGCAGCGGGCGAGCACGGCCAGTTCTTCGATGTTGATCTCCACCAGCGGCGTGATCAGGGTCGGCTCGAAGAACCGCGCGCCGCCGTGCACCACGCGATGCCCGACGGCGACGGGTCGATTCTGCTCGAGGCTCGGACCGTGGTCGGCGAAGGCATCCAGCATCGCCGCGAAGCCGGCGAAGTGATCGGCGATCGGCAGCGCGCGCTCGTAGGTGGCGTCGAGCATCGTGGGCGCGCCCTCGCCGGGTGCGCCCGGGGCGCCGTGCACGGTGTGCCGGCACTCGCCCATCGACTGGCCGATCCGCTCGACCAGGCCGGTGGCCAGCACGCGCTCGGCGGCCATGTCGAGCAGCTGATACTTGAACGAGCTGGAGCCGCTGTTGACGACCAGGACGATGCTCACGCGGATCCCTCTGTCTGTGCCTGGATGGCGGTGATGGCGATCGTGTTGACGATGTCTTCGACCAGCGCCCCGCGGGACAGGTCGTTGATCGGCTTGTTCAGCCCCTGCAGGACCGGGCCGATCGCGACCGCTCCGGCCGAGCGCTGGACCGCCTTATAGGTGTTGTTGCCGGTGTTCAGGTCGGGGAAGATGAACACCGTGGCCCGGCCCGCGACCAGCGAGTCGGGCATCTTGGCGGCCGCGACGGCGGCATCCGCCGCCGCGTCGTACTGGATCGGGCCCTCCACGGGCAGCTGCGGCGCCCGCTCGCGCACGAGGGACGTGGCCGTGCGGACCTTGACGACGTCCTCCCCGCACCGGATTCGCCGGTCGAGTAGGACAGCATCGCGACCCGCGGCTCGATGCCGAACTGCGTGGCCGTCGCCGCCGACGAGATGGCGATGTCGGCGAGCTGGGTGGCCGTGGGGTCGGGGATGACCGCGCAGTCGCCGTAGACCAGCACCCGATCGGCCAGCGCCATCAGGAACACGCTCGAGACCACCGAGACCCCGGGCGCGGTCTTGATGATCTCGAACGCCGGTCGGATGGTGTGCGCCGTGGTGTGCGCAGCGCCCGAGACCATGCCGTCGGCCAGCCCCAGGTGGACCATCATCGTGCCGAAGTACGACACGTCGGTGACGGTGTCGGCGGCGCGGTCGTACGTCATCCCCTTGTGCGCGCGCAGCCGCTCGTATTCGCGGGCGAACCGGTCGACGTGGACGGCGTCGAACGGGCTGAGCACGGTGGCGGCCGTGATGTCGATGCCCAGTTCGATCGCGCGCCCGCGCACCTCGATCGGCTCACCCAGGATCGTGATGTCGGCGATGCCCCGCGCCAGCACCGTGGCGGCAGCGCGCAGCACGCGGTCGTCGCCGCCCTCGGGCAGGACGATGCGCCGGCGGTCGGAGCGGGCCCGCGCCACCAGCTGGTAGCCGAACATCAGCGGGGTGACGGCGATGGAGCGCGCGAGACCGAGCGCACGGGTGAGCTCGTCGACGTCGACGTGCTGCTCGAACATCGCCAGCGCCGTGTCGTATCGGCGCTGCGAGTCGGCGGCGAGCCGGCCGCGGGTGCGCATGATGCGCAGCGCCGTCTCGTAGGTGCCGAACGCGCTGGTCACGATCGGCAGCGACGAGCCGAGCCCGTCGATCAGCCGGTCGATGGCGTCGGGCAGTTCGAACGGCCCGTTCAGGACGATGCCGGCCAGGGACGGGAACGTGCCGGATGCGTTGGCCAGCAGGGTCGCCAGCAGCACGTCGGTGCGGTCGGCGGCCACGACGATGACCGCACCCTCTTCGAGCCGTGGGAGCACGTTGACCATCGACATCCCCGCGACCACGACGTCGAGCACCTCGCGGGTCAGCAGCGCCTCGTCGCCCTTCAGCAGGGTGGCATCCAGCGAGCGCATCACGCCGCGCATCGAGGGCGCGACCAGGAACCGGTCTTCGGGCAGCGCCCAGACCGGGATGCCGGGGGCCGGTGCGGCCGCCCCCTCGAGCGCGGGCGCGGTCGCGGCGGCGGGCGCGGCACCGCCGGGCGCGGTCGCGGCGCCGCTGCGCACGGCCGATGCCGCGACGGCGGCGCGGACGGCGGCGACCGTCTGGTCGAGGGCTTCGGGATCGGTGCGGTTGGCGATCACCGCGAGCAGCTCGGCGCGGCCGTGCGCGAGCTCGGCGAGCGCGAGCGCCGTGATCTGGCCCATCTGCTGGGGCGTCCGGGCCTGCGTCATGCCCAGATGCTCGCCGAGGTCCTGCTCGACCGGCCGCCCAGCACGAGCAGCACCGGGGCTCCGAGGTTCGCCGCGATGCGGGCGTTGTAGCCGAGCTCGGCGGGGCTGCCGACATCCGTGAAGTCGCTGCCCAGGATGACGACCGCGTCGCACTGCGCCTCGACGGCCTTATAGCGCTCCACGATGACGCCGAGAGCCGCCTCGGGGTCCGCGCGCACGTCGTCGTAGGTGACGCCGATGCACTCGTCGTAGTCGAGGTCGACCCCGTCATGTTCGAGCAGCATCTCGAGCACGTAGTCGCGCTCGAGGGTGGACCGGGCGATCGAGCGGAACACACCCACACGCGGGGTCGCGTGACTTATCGCGTCGAGCACTCCGAGCGCGATCGTGGACTTGCCCGAATGGCCTTCCGCCGACGTGATGAAGATGCTCTGCGCCACGGGTCCAGCCTAGGCATCGCCACGCGCGACGGCGGCGCTTCGCCGAAACGTGGGGATCGTCGCGAGTGCCCACCGGCCGCGCTTCGCCGAAACCGGGGGATCGCCGCGAGACCGGGCACATTCCCCTGGGTCTCACGGAGGATCCCCGGTCTCGACGTTCGACACGGGGGCTGGGCCAGCGGGGCGGCCAGGCGGGCCGGGAAAAGTAAGACTCTCCGCGAACCCGGCAGAGCCTGGTTACCCTTGCTACGTTTCCGTCCTGGGGGAGTTGGCCTGGATGCCGCCTCGCGGAGAGCCTGCCACCAGTCTAACCGGATCTCGCGCCGTGCTCATCCGGGGCATCCAGGTCGAGTCGGCTCGGCTCCTTCCCAGCGACGGGGCCGCCTGGGTCGGGTTACGATCGGAGGACACGGGCGAAGAGGCCCGCCCCCGGACCCGAAGGACTGCCGATGGAGCAGACATCCGCCCCCACCGCGACGGACGCTGTCGCGCCGATGAGCCCGTCCGGATTCGCCGAGGCGACCGGGCGGATCCTCACCGAGGTCTCGCGCGTCATCGACGGCAAGCCCGAGGCTGTGCGCAAGCGCGCTGGTGACGTTGCTGGCCGAGGGCCATCTGCTGATCGAGGACGTCCCGGGTGTGGGCAAGACCATGCTGGCACGGGCCCTGGCCGCGACGGTCGATGCGACCGTGCGCCGCATCCAGTTCACGCCCGATCTGCTGCCCGGCGACGTCACCGGGGTCAGCGTCTTCAACCCGGTCGACCGCGAGTTCGAATTCAAGCCGGGCGCGGTGTTCGCCAACATCGTGATCGCGGACGAGATCAACCGCTCGTCGCCGAAGACCCAGTCGGCCCTCCTCGAGGCGATGGAGGAGGGGCAGGTCACCGTCGATGGCCACACTCATCCGCTCCCGGACCCGTTTCTGGTGGTGGCCACCCAGAATCCGCTCGAGATGGAGGGCACCTACGCCCTGCCTGAGGCGCAGCGCGACCGGTTCATGATGCGTATCTCGATGGGATATCCGGATGCCGTGGCCGAAGCGCAGATGCTGCGCGAACGCGACACCGCGAACCCGTTGGCCGCGATCAGCCCCGTCGTGGACGCGCATCGGGTGCGCGAGCTGATCGCCTGGGCGCGGCGTGTGCACGTCTCCGCGCCGATCGAGCAGTATGCGGTCGCGCTCGCGCACGCGACCCGCACGCATCCCGACCTGCGCCTGGGGGCGAGCCCCCGGGCGACGCTGCAAGCTGGTCCGCGCCGCCAAGGTCTGCGCGGCCCTGGATGCCCGCGCGTTCGTGATCCCCGACGACATCTCGGCCCTGCTCGTACCGGTGTTCGCGCATCGCCTGATCCCGACCCGCGCCACCAACGTGCGCGGCCGCGGCGGCGGCGACACCGTCACCACCATTCTGGAGCGGCTCATCACCACGGTGCCGGTGCCGCTGGCCACCGGGTCGTGAGCCGGCCATGAGGACAGCACCATGAGGCAGTCCTGGCCCCTGACCCTGCGCGGCGCCGCGGCGGGCGTGCTCGCGCTGGCCTTCTTCATCGCGGCCGCCCAGCTGGGCTCGGTGCAGCCTGCTCGGGTTCGGCATCTTCCTGCTGGCGCTGGTGGCGGTCAGCCTGCTCACCCTGCACATCACCCGACGGGATGTCACGGTCGCCCGCTTCTCGTCGCCGGCCGCCGTGCCGGTCGGCGGGACCGCCCACATCACGGTCCATGTCAGCGTGCGCACGGCATTGCCGACCACCCCGGGCACGTGGGAGGACCTCGTCCCGACGGGCCTGCAGGGTCGGTCGGACGGCCGGTTCCCGGCGCTCGGCTCGGGTCTGCGCGGCGGGGAGCGCGCGGTGGACCTCGTCTACGACGTGCAGGCCGTCCAGCGCGGCGTGCACTGGCTCGGCCCGCTCGAGCTGACCGTCCGCGACCCGTTCGGCATCGCCCGCCGGGCGGCCGAGATCGGCGATACGACGCGGCTCATGGTCACGCCGGAGTGCATCGACCTGCCGCCCCTGACCGCGTTCGCCGGCGCCACCGGGGGATGCTGCACGCCACCACGACCCGGCTGGGCCAGGGCACCGACAACCTCGTCGCGCGCCCGTACGAACCGGGCGACTCGATGCGGCGCATCCACTGGCGCGCCACCGCGCACCGCGACTCGCTCATGGTGCGCCAGGAGGAGCAGGAGTCCACCCCCGAGGCGACCGTCGTGCTGGACCGCGCGATCGGCCGGTGGGCGGATGCCGCGACCGCCGCCGGTGAGGACGATCCGTTCGAGGCGGCGGTGACCGCGTGCGTGTCGGCGGTGAACGCGCTGGCCCGCGATGGCTACGCGGTCCAGGTCGTGGACGCGGAGGGCACGCCGCTGTCCGAGATCGTGCCCGGCGGAGACCACACCGCCGTGGCCGTCCTGATCGGCCGATTCGCCACCGTGACCGCACACGGCGACGCCGATCTGATCGGCCTGGCCCGCCTGTGGTCGGGGCTGCAACCGGGCCCCTCGTCGTGGTGTGCGGCCGGCTCACCCCCGCGGATGCCGACGGCCTGGCCGCCCTGCCGGCGCACAGCGCGCACCCGGTGCTGCTGTCGGCGGCCCCCGTCGAGGACGCCCTGGAACGGGCCGTCGCGACCGGCTGGTACGCGGCATCCATCGCCCCCGGCGTCGACCTGCGCGACGCGTGGACGCGCGTCTCGCATGCCGACCTCGTGTCCGCGGAGTTCGTCCATGGCCGCGACTGAGCGCACGCCGCGCCGACGCACCGGCGCGCAGCTCTCGCTGACGATCGGCTCGTGGGTCGCAGTGCTGGCGGCCATGGTGCCGCTGCTGAACGTGATCACCCCCGGCGCCTGGATCGCCGGCGTCGTCGGCGTGACCGCGGCGGTGTTCGCCGCCGGGTTCATCGCGCGCTGGTATCGCCTGCCCGCCGCGATCGTCGCCCTGATCGAGATCGCGGTGTGGATCGCCCTGGTCACCGCCGTCTTCCTGCGCGAGGCGGCCATCGTGTTCGTCATCCCGACGCTGCACGCCTTCCGCCTCGTGCCCGACCTCGTGGGCACCGCGATGTACGAGATCCAGGTGGGCATCGCGCCGATGGCGCCGAGCGAGGCGCTGACCTTCTGCCTGGTCGCCGCCGCCGGGGCGGTGGCGATCGTCGTCGACCACACCGCCATCACGGCACGGATGCCGCTGGCCGCCGCCATCGCGCTGGTGGCCGTCTCGCTCATCCCGTCACTGGCCGTGCCGGCACCATTCGACGTGATCGGCTTTGTGCTGCTGGCCGCCGCGATCCTGTTCCTGCTGCGGGCCGAGACGCGCACCCGCTACCGGCCGCCGCAGGCCGTGCCGTCCGCGCCGAGCAGCACCTCGGCGATCGCGCTGGCGATCGGGCTGGTCGCCGTCCTGGTGGCGGTGGCCGCCACTCCCCTGCTGCCGGAGCCGACGGCCCGGGCGGGTTTCGGTCCTGTCGGCACCACGATCAACGCGAGCCTGGACCTCGGCAAGGACCTGCGCCGGCCCGACCCGGTGACTGTCCTCAGTCTGCGCACGAGCGCGACATCCGCCCCCTACCTGCGGGTCGCGACCCTGTCACGAATGGAGGGCGCCGTCTGGAAGCCGGATGTCTCGTCCTCCGACCCGCTGAACGCGGACGCCACGTTCGACGACGTCTCGGTCAACGACGACATCACCGTGACGAAGCAGACCACGCGCATCCACATCGACCGGCTCACGGCGCGGTACCTGCCGGTCCCGTTCCCGGCGGTGCAGGTCAAGGGCACCCCGAAGGGGTGGGAGGCGATGACGGCCAACCGCACGATCGTCGCCAACGGGGCCACCACCTCGTCCGGTCAGGAATACGAGGTCGTCACCGAGGAGCCCCAGCCGACGCTGGAGCAGATCCGCGCAGCGGCGGCCGGCGGCACGGATGCCGACTACTCGGTGCTGCCGGGGCAGATGCCGTCGATCATCACCGACTCGGCCCTGTCCGTCACCGCCGACGCGACCGACGACTATGACAGGCTCATCGCCCTGCAGAACTGGTTCCGCGGCTCCGAGTTCGAGTACTCGCTGACCGCTCCGGCACAGTCGGGGTTCGACAGCTCCGGGGTCTCGAGCATCGCCGACTTCCTGCGGGAGAAGAGCGGCTACTGCATCCACTTCGCCTCGGCGTTCGCCATCATGGCCCGGGTGCTGGGGATGCCGTCGCGGATCGTCGTCGGATACCTTCCGGGCACCGCCGACACCGCCAGCCTCACCCAGGGCAAGCCCATGGAGTACTACGTGTCCAGCGCGCAGCTGCACGCATGGCCCGAGGTGCACTTCTCCGGCATCGGATGGATCCCGTTCGAGCCGACCAAGAGCCTGGGGTCGCCGACCTCGTTCCTGCCGGCGGCGGCCGGCGGGGCAGCGCGCACGAGCCGGCGGCGCCGTCCAAGACCGCGTCCCCGTCGACGAGCGCGTCCGATCGCCCCGATCCGAACGGGCTTGCGCGCCGACGACGCCAACACCGGCTCGACCACGGCGTCCGGAGCGGATCTGCCTGCCCTGGGCCTCGGCGCCGCCGGCCTCGTCGTGCTGCTGCTGATCCCGTCGCTGCTGGGGCGCTGCGCCGCCGCCGACAGCAGGCGGCCGCGCGCGCCGGCGATGCGCTGGCGGCGTGGGCCTCGATCCGCGACATCGCCATCGACCTCGGCATCCCCGTGCCGGCCACCGAGTCGCCGCGCGCGTTCGGCACACGGCTCGTGCGGGACGAAGGCGCACCGGATGCCGAGACCGCCGCCCTCGTGGGAGCGGTCGAGACGGCCGCCTATGCCCCGCCGCGTGCCGGCACCGGGGAGGACGGCCGCGCGCTCGCGGATCGCGCGGCTGCCGTCCGCACCGCCCTCTATCTCGCCGTTCCGACGGGTCGGCGCGTGCGCGCCCTGCTGTTCCCGCGCTCGCTGGTCGTGCGCCCGGGGAGCGTCTACGCCGGGGCGGGAGCATCCACCCCGACCCGGTAGGATGGTCTGCGGCCCTCCGGGGCCACCCGGAGGATTCGCCTAGTGGCCTATGGCGCACGCTTGGAAAGCGTGTTGGGTGCAAGCCCTCGGGGGTTCGAATCCCCCATCCTCCGCACTGGGATCCCAGTGTTTTCAAGGGATCGCGACTCGATTCAGGTCCCGTGGCACAGTTGATCGGGATTCCGACCTGAGTTCGGCACGCCCGGCGCCCTCCGGTTGCCGGCGCGTGGCGGTCGCACGTGGGCTCCGCACCCCGGCTTGCGCGAGGCCAACCGCCGCCTGACCGGCGAGGCGTGCGCTCAGTCGTCGTCGTCCTCGTTGAGCGCGTCGAACGGCGATTCGACGTCGCCACGCCAGGCCTCGATGCCCTCACGGATGGCGAGGCCGGCGACGACCAACGCCGCGACGGAATCGGCCCACATCCACCCGAGCAGGCTGTTGAGGAGCAGCCCGACGAGCACGGTGCCGGAGAGGTAGATGCAGAGCAGGAGCTGCTTGGCGTCGGCCTGGACGCTCTTAGAGCCGAGTTCGCGCCCGGTGCGGAACTCGAACCAGGCGAGAACGGGCATCACGATCAAACTGAGGGCTGCGATGCCGATACCGAGCGGGCTGTGATCGACGTCCGCAAGCCCGGTCAGGGTGAGGATGGCGTCGACGATGACATAGGCGGCGAGGGCGAAGAACGCGATGCCGACGGCACGGACGGTGGGCTTCTCCCACCGTTCCGGGTCCTTGCGGGTGAACTGCCAGGCAACCGCGGCGGCAGAGAGGACCTCGACCACCGAGTCCAGCCCGAACCCGATGAGCGCCGCGGAAGAGGCCCTCGAACCCGCCCAGATCGCGACGATCGCCTCGATGACGTTGTAGCTGATCGTGAATGCGACGATGAACCGAACCCGACGATGCAGCACCTGGCGGCGCTGCGTGGAGACGGGCGCGCTCATCGGTCGTCTTCCGAGCAGCAACCGTCGACGCTGCAGGCGGGGTCTATGCACGGCGCGTTCTCGTCGACGGCGAGGGTGACCTCGATCAGGCTCCGCAGCGCCTGCGAAAGATGGGGGTCGGCGATCTCGTAGCGCGTCTGGCGCCCCTCGGGCTCGGCAACCACGATGCCGCAGTCGCGGAGGCAGGTGAGATGGTTCGACACGTTCGCCCGAGTGAGCTCCAGCTCGTGCGCCATGACCGTCGGATAGTTCGGACCATCCAACAGCATCATCAGAATCCGGGAACGCGTGGGATCCGCCATGGCACGGCCCAGCCGATTCATCACATCGAGACGGTTCGCAAGAGTCAGCACGCGGCAATAGTACAGCCCTCACTGTACTGTCGTCGACCGCTCGGTGCCGGGCTACCGCTGTTCGCGGCAACCGCCGCTGCATTGACACCTCGGCAGACCTATGGGTTTGTGAACATTCTGGGCGACGGCGATCGGCCAGCCCTGGGCACAGCAACATCCCTCCGGGCTCCCACGGGGCAAGCCAAGTCCGGTGTCACCTACTCGTGCAGCAGTCCCAGCGCAGACCTTCGCGGCTGACCGCCAAGCCAGGGACGCCGAGAAGACAGGTGCGCTGAGCTTCGAGGTCGGCGATGACCTCGTATCTCAGAGGCCGACGCTCAGGTGAGGTGGTCGAACTCGCCGGTCACCCAGCCGATGTGCCGGTCCGCCGAGCGTCGCACGATGCGCCGGGCGTCCGAGGGGATGACGTTGTCGAAGTTCCCGTACAACCGGTCGAAGGCGAAGCGCTCCACGTGCGAGGCGATCCGCTCGACGACCCGGGCGGACAGCGGGATGCGGTTCGGGTAGCTGCGCATGAAGCTGACCGATGTGCGGTCGGGGTTCGCGAAGATCGTGTCGCTGGTCAGAAGCACGCCCTTGCCGGAGGCACCGGCGGCCCAGTGCACGACGGCACTTCCCGGGAAGTGCCCGCCGGGCTGGGTGAGCGTCACTCCGGGAAGGATCTCGACGTCACCCGACCACGTCTGGATGATCGGGTCGGGCCGCGCCACCCACTGCCGGTCCTGTTCGGCGACGAGCACCGGTGCGCCGAGCGCGCGCCCCCACTCGACCTGCACGCCGTACATGTGCGGGTGGCTCGCGACGATCGCCACCACGTCTCCCACCGACGTCACCGCATCCACGCCCGCCTGGTCGATGTAGCCGATCGGATCGAAGAGCAGGCAACCGGCATCCGTGCGCAGCAGCTTGGACTGCTGGCCGATGCCGACGCCGGGGGTGCTGTTCACCGCCCACAGGTCGGGTTCCCGTTCCACCACCTCGATGCGACGGCCGGCCTCCCGCAGGTCGTCGAGGGTCGTCCAGAGCTGTCCCTCGGCCGGCACCCACTGCCGATCGTCGGCGCAGATGGCGCACACCTCGGCACGCTCCGCATGCTCGACGGCGCACGTGGCGCAGATCCAGAATGACACGAGGGACCTCCTCCCGAGGATGTCTGACGAGCATCAGTCAATCACCGACGACATTCCGGTGGTGACGGCCGTCCCGCCCGTGAACAACCGCGTGCTCGAGTCCGCGCCCCGTACCCCGCCGCATCACCGGACGCGCAGGCTGAGCCAGGCTTCCCAGGATGAGCCCCAGAGTGAAGTCGAACCGCTCGTGCACGGTTCCCGACGTGAGTTCGGTCGCGTAGGCGCGGGTGTTCGGGAAGCGGTCCTCGGGCAGGGCGGTGAATCGAGCGATCACGTCGGCACGGTCATCCGCGCCGCCGCGACGCACCCCGGCATCCGCAGCCGTCCCGTGCTCGGCGACAGCGATGTCCATCGTGTAGGCGCCGACGTAGAGGAAGAGCGCGTCGATGGTCCACGCGGCGGTCTGCGCAGGGATGCCGGCGGCGATAAGAATCGCGAGCATGCCCTCGTTCACGCGCAGCACGTCGAGGTCCGTGGCGTCCATCGCCAGCGCTGCGCGCGAGATGCCGGGATACGCCAGGTACTGGTCGCGCAGCTGTGTGCAGACATCCACGATCTGCTCGCGCCACCGCGCTCCGACGGGATCCGGCAGTTCGATTCGGCTGCACAGCCGGCCGATGACGAGTTCGTCGAGATCGGCCTTGTTGACCACGTGCGCATACAGCGACGCCGGCCCGGTCTCGAGCCGTGCGGCGACGCTGCGCATAGTCAGCGCGTCGTACCCCTCCGCCGCGACGATCTCGAGGGCCGCGCTCGTGATCCGGTCGACGGTGATCGGGGCCCTGCCCGTGGCCGGGGCGGGTTCGGCCACCGCGCGCCGGGCAGCCCGGCGCTGCTGAGGAGAAGCCATGCGCCCAGCCTACCTTGACACGAACGCCGTTCGTGGGGTAGAACAGTGTTCGTGATTAACGAACAGCGTTCGCCCCAGACTCTGCGAGGCGCAGCTCCGGCCCTGATCGGCCTGTCTGCCGTCTTCCTCTTCGAGATGCTCGACAACTCGATCCTCAACGTCGCCCTGCCCACCATCGGCCGAGAGCTGCACGCCTCGACGACGGCGCTGCAATGGGTGACCGGCAGCTATGCGGTCGTGTTCGGCGGCCTGATGCTCCTGTTCGGCGCGATGGCCGACCGATTCGGTCGACGACGGATGATGATCGTCGGTCTCGTGCTCCTCGCCGTGGCGAGCCTGGCCACGGCCTTCGTCACGACCGCCGAGCAGCTGATCGTCGTCCGAGCCGCGATGGGAATCGCTGCCGCGATGACCACGCCCGGCTCGATGGCGCTGGCGTTCCGGCTGTTCGATGACGAACCGCAGCGGGTCCGCGCGATCACGCTCATCTCCACCGTCGGCCTCGTCGGCCTCGCCATCGGACCGACTCTGGGCGGCCTCGTGCTGGCCGTCGCCCCCTGGCAGGTGCTGCTGCTGGTCAATGTGCCGATCGCCCTGCTCGCGATCCTCGGCATCCGGACCGGCATCGCCGCGGATGATCCACACGCACTTCACCGGGACCCGATCGACATCCCGGGGGCGATCCTGGCCACCGTGACCATCATCCTCGCCCTCGTCGCGCCGACCTCGTTCATCGATGAGGGCCCCGGTTCGTGGCTCCCCTGGGCGCTCGTGGGTTCGGCGGCGGTCGCGGCGGCACTCTTCGTCCTCCGGGAGCGCTCCGCGCGGCATCCGCTTCTGGATCTGGGCCTGCTCGCCCGCCCGCTCGTCTCCAGCGGGCTCGCGTTCAAGGCTCGAGCCGGGCTCGCGACCGCCGGCCTGAGCTACCTGGTGACACTCCAGCTCCAGCTCGCGTGGGGATGGCCGCCCGCCATGGCCGCCCTCGGCATGCTGCCGCAGGTCGTGGTGCTGCTGGCGCTCAGCCCGTTCGTGGACCCCTTCGTGAAGCGTGTCGGCATCCGCCGCGCCGCGTGGATGAGCGCCGCCGCGGTCGTGGCCGGGCTCGCCGTCTACGCGCTGTTCAACGCCTTCGGGTACGTGTTCATCGCGATCGCACTCGCCCTCGTCGCCGCCGGGCTCCGCGTGGTCGGCGTGGTCGCGGCGGTCAACGTGCTCAACGGGCTGCCCGCCGATCGCACCACCATCGGCGCCGCACTGACCGACACCACCACCGAGGTGGCCAACGGTGTGGGCATCGCCGTCGCGGGGACGATTCTGGCCGCCCTGTTCGCCGGGACCATCACCGCCGCGAACTGGACCGCCGAGCAGACGGCGCAGTTCCAGTCCGCCGCCACCGTCGGCGGGCTCGCCCTCACCGCTGCGGCCGCGGCGCTCGTGGTCTTCGGGTTCGTGCGGTCGGGTCGCGCGGCTCCCGTCACTCCCCGTTGATCCGCGCCAGCTGGGTCCGCCAGTCCGCCGGGACGCGGTCCGCCGGCCCCGGCGAGGCCTGCTCGTCCGGTCGGCTCACCGGCGGCGCGAGCTCGGGCCCCTCGAATCCGCGCTCGGCGACGTAGTCCCAGAACCAGGTCTCCCCCGGCTCGAAGCTGCGGATGTACCGGTGTCCGGTCTCGCGGAAGTGCGCGGTGGCGTGCCGGGCCGGCGACGAGTCGCAGCATCCGATGTGCCCGCAGGTCGCGCAGCGCCGCAGGTGCACCCACCAGCCGCCGGCATCGTCGCACTCGACGCAAGCCGGTGCCCGAAGGCGGCACGTTCGTGTCGATCTCTGATTCCGTCATCGAAACCTCGCAGGTGGAGTGATCTCTGTCTGCACTCTAGGCCGCCCTGAGCCGGCTTTCCAGGCCCGGGCACCTGCACCCGGGACCCGGCGGAGGGTTACGCTTCCAAGATCCCCCCTCAACCCCAAGGAGATTCCATGGGCGAACACGTGACCGAACCGAAGATCGCGCCGACTCTGACGGATGCGCAGTGGGAGCAGTTGTGCGCCGGCACCGAGGCCTACGACATCGCCGACGGCGCGCACGTGTTCCGCACGGGGGATGCCGACTATCCGATGATCCTCATCGAATCCGGCGAGATCGAGATCGTGCGCGATGCCCTGTGGTGGATGGGTGAGGAGCTCATCGCAGTGATGGGTTCGCGGTCGTTCGCCGGCGAGTTGGGGCTGCTCAACGGACAGCGCGCGTTCCTCTCGGCCCGTGCGAGAGGTCCGGCACGCGTGCGGGCGCTGTCGCAGACCGAGCTGCGGCGCAAGATCGCCGAGGACGACGAGCTCGGCGATCTGCTGCACGCCCTGTGGGAGCGACGCGAGTCGCTTGCGCAAGGGTCCGGCGGCCCTCACGCTCAAGTTCGTCGGCCAGGGCACCTCCCGCGAGTTCCTCGCGCTCCGCCGGTTCGCGGAGCGCTTCGACCTCGTCCACTCCGCCGTCGCGCTGACCCCCGACTCGCCCGTCCCAGGCGGCCACGCCTATGCCGAGGAGGACCTGCCGATCGCGTTCATCCAGGGCGAGGCGATCCCGCGCGCGACGCCGGGCTCGGTCGCCGCGAGCCTCGGCCTCAGCTACGAGCCGGGCACCGAGTCGGTCGTCGACCTCGTGGTGGTCGGCGGCGGCCCGGCAGGCCTCGCCGCCGCGATCTACGGCGCTTCCGAGGGACTCAGCGTCGTGCTGCTGGAGGCCGTGGCCCCCGGTGGCCAGGCGGCGTCCACCTCGCGCATCGAGAACTTCCTCGGCTTCCCGTTCGGCGTGAGCGGTGGCGCTCTCATCGGCCAGGCGACCCTCCAGGCCATCAAGTTCGGGGTGCGCGTGTGCGCGCCCTGCGAAGCGGTGGGACTGCGAGCCGGTCGACGACGGACTGGATGTCGCCCTCGCCGACGGACGCGTCATCCGGGCGCGTTCGGTGATCGTGACCTCGGGGGCCGCCTATCGGACGCTGCACCTCGACCGCTGGGAGGACTTCGAGCGCTCCGGCATCTACTACGCGGCCACGCCGCTCGAGCTCAAGCAGGTCCACGGCTCGCCCGTGGTGGTCGTGGGCGGCGCGAACTCGGCAGGTCAGGCGGCCCTGTATCTCGCCTCCCACGGATGCCCCGTGCACCTGGTCGTCCGCGGCGCCGAGCTCGGCTCGCGCATGTCGTCGTACCTCGTCGACCGCATCACGGACGACCGCCGCATTCGGCTCGCACACCGGGTCGAACGTCGTGCGACTGGACGGCAACGGCTCGCTGCAGACCGTGGGCATCGACTCCGCGGGGGATGTCGAGGCCAAGGGGCTCTTCTGCTTCATCGGCGCCGACCCGGCGGCCGGCTGGCTCCCGATCGACCGGGACGAGACCGGCTTCATCCGCACCGGCACCGACGTCACCACGCAGACGCTGGACCACTGGCAGTCGATGGGCCGCGAGCCGCTGCCGTTCGAGACGTCGATCCCGCGCGTCTTCGCCGCCGGCGACGTGCGCCGCGGCTCGATGAAGCGCGTCGCCGCCGCCGTGGGTGAGGGATCGAGCGCGGTGGCGTCCGTGCACCGCGCTCTGGCGTTCTGACCGCCGAGACCGATCGGGCAGGCCGGGCTACGACGACGCCGGCAGGATGAGCCCGTCCAGCAGCACCTGCGTCATCCGCCGCGACGCACCGTCGCCGGCGCCGCCGGGCTGGGTGTCGGCGAGCCGGCTCAGGGCGTGGATGAGGTCTTCGGCGCGGATGTCGTCCCGAATGGTCCCGTTCGCGGCGCCGGCATCCAGGATCCTCTGGACGCGTGGTGCGAGCGAGCCGAGGAACTGCGCGGGCAGCGGACGGTACGCCGGATCGCCGGAGTGGAGGGCGGCGGCGAACCCGCGCTTGGTCGCGACGAACCGCGCCAGACTCTCGGACCAGCGGCGCAGGGCGTCGGCGGGCGGGTACGCGGCGGCGAGGCGATCGGCCTCGGCGGCCGTGGCATCCAACTCCCGACGGAACACCGCGATGATCAGGTCCGAGCGCTGCGGATAGCTGCGGTAGACCGTACCGACCCCGACGCCCGCGCGAGCCGCGATGTCGCGCATGGGTGCGTCGACGCCGGACTCGGCGAATGCCGCCTTGGCCGCCTCGAGCACGGCCTCGGCGTTGCGGACGGCATCCGCCCGTGTGCGGCGCGGAGTCACTGCGGGCGACTCCGGTGCGCTCATTCGACGATCTCCCCGCGTGACAAACGGAACAATGTTCCGTATAGTTGCGGACGACTGTTCCGCTTACGACGAGCATACCCGCTCGACCCCGAGAACCGTCGACTCTGGAGGAACCCATGCACTACCGTCCGCTCGGCCGCACCGGCATCCGCGTCTCGCCCTTCGCGCTCGGCGCGATGATGTTCAGCCGACTCGGCAACGGCGATCAGAACGAGGTGGACGCGATGGTGGCCCGCGCCCTCGACGCCGGCATCAACTTCGTCGACACCGCCGACGCCTACGGCGATTCCGAGGAGATGCTCGGTTGCGCCCTGAAGGGGCGCCGCGACGACGTCGTCCTCGCCTCGAAGTTCGCCCGCCCCATCGGCGACGACCCGAACCACCTCGGCGGATCGCGTCGCTGGATCATGACGGCGGTCGAGAACTCGCTCCGGCGGCTGCAGACCGACCACCTCGACCTGTACCAGATGCACCGGCCCGACCCGCAGACCGACATCGAAGAGACGCTCTCCGCGCTCACCGATCTCGTGCGCAAGCGGCAAGGTGCGGGCGATCGGGACCTCCGACATGCCCGCATCGGACATCGTCGAGGCGCAATGGGTCGCCGAGCGCCGCGGTCTCGAGCCGTTCCGCACCGAGCAGCCGCACTACTCGCTGCTGGACCGCACGATCGAGCGGGAGGTGCTGCCGGTCGCCCAGCGCTACGGCATGGGCACGGTGATCTGGAGTCCCCTTGCCAGCGGCATGCTCACCGGGCGTGTCCGGCGCGGGCAGGAGACAGACCTGCGACGCACGCGACTGTTCGCGGCGCTGCGCGACGAACGGCGGATCGACGCGGTCGAGGAGTTCATCCCGCTGGCCGCAGAAGCCGGGATGCCGCTGACGCACATGGCGCTCGCCTTCGTGATCGCACACCCCGGCGTCAGCGCCGCCCTCATCGGCCCGCGCACGATGGAACAGCTCGACGATCTGCTGGCCGCCGCCGACGTGGAGCTCTCGGACGAGCTGATGGACCGGATCGACGCGATCGTTCCGCCCGGGACGGGCATCGGCCGCATGGATCAGGAGTACAACACGCCGCCGATCGAGGAGGCGTCCCTGCGCCGCCGTCCCGCGCACGAGCGTTCCGCGGCGTAGCGGGCCCGGACCGGTGCCGGGCCGCGGTCAGTCGCGGACCGCGTCGGCGATGGGGACGTCGCCCGAGTTGAACGCGATGGTGCGGCCGATGGTGGCATCGTCGGCCAGGACCGCGTCGATCACCGCCGCGACATCCGCCCGCGACACCGAACCGGATGCCTCGGCCCGCGCGTCGATGCGGCCGGTCGGCTCATCGAGGGTCAGCGAGCTGGGCGCGACGATCGTCCAGTCCAGCGTGGTGTGCTGCAGATGCGCATCCGCCGCGGCCTTGGCCTCGGCATAGGCGAAGAACGAGCTGTCCGGCGGCACGCCGTGGTCGGTGCGCGCGCCGAAATACGACACCATGACGTAGCGCCGCACGTCGGCGGCGACCGCCGCATCCATCGACCGGATCGCCGCGTCCTGGTCGACGGCCCGGGTGCGGGCCGGGTCGCCGCCGCCGGCACCGGCCGACCAGACGACCGCATCGTTGCCCGCGATGAGGTTCTCGAGCTGGTCGGCGTCGAACTGCTCGACGTCCGCCACGACCGGCTGCGCGCCGGTGGCCTCCACCTCGGCACCGTGCTCGGGGTTGCGGATCACCGCGGTGACAGTGTCGCCGCGCGCGACCAGCAGCGGTTCGAGCCGCAGTGCGATCTTGCCGTGCCCGCCGATGATGAGGATTCTTCTGGCCATGAGGAGCTCCTTCCGTCTGTGTTCGAGGCTACGCGGCCGCGGCGACATGCGGTGTGGGCGGCCGCATCCGGGGCGGACTATCCCTGCGCGTCGGCCTTGCGACCGCCGGCCTCGAGCACGTCGCCGGTCGGCAGCTCCTTGTGTCCGCCGAACTGCAGCCGCATCGCGGACAGCAGCTGGTTGGCGTACTGGTCCTCGTCGCGCGACGCGAACCGCTCGAACAGCGCCGAGGCCAGCACGGGGGCCGGGACGCCGACGTCCACCGCGGCCTTCACAGTCCACCGGCCCTCGCCGGAGTCCGAGACGCGGCCGGCCAGGCCGTGCAGGTCGTGGTTCTCCTCCAGCGCGGCCGCGGTCAGGTCCAGCAGCCAGGACGAGATCACCGAGCCGCGCCGCCAGAGCTCGGCGACCTTCGGGGTGTCGATCGTGAACTTGTAGAACTCGGGCTCCTCCATCGGCGCGATCTCGGCCGAGTGCTCGGCCTCGCGGGTGCCGGCATCCGCGTTCTGCAGGATGTTCAGCCCCTCGGCGAGCGCCGCCATGATCCCGTATTCGATGCCGTTGTGCACCATCTTCACGAAGTGGCCCGCCCCACTCGGTCCGCAGTGCAGATAGCCCTGCTCTTCGGGGGCCGGGTCGCCGCTGCGGCCCGGCGTGCGTGCGATCTCGCCGAGGCCGGGGGCGATCGTGCGGAAGATCGGCTCGAGACGCCGGACCGCGGCATCCGGCCCGCCGATCATCAGGCAGTAGCCCCGCTCCAGGCCGAACACCCCGCCGCTGGTGCCGGCGTCGATGTAGTCGATGCCGCTCTCGCTCAGCTTCGCGGCGCGGCGCACGTCGTCGCGGTAGTTGGAGTTGCCGCCGTCGATGATCACATCGCCGGGTTCGAAGACCGCGGCGAGCTCGTCCACCACCCGCCCGGTGATCGAGGCCGGCACCATGACCCAGGTGGCGCGCGGCGTCTGCAGCTTCGCGGCGAGCTCCTCGAGGCTGGCGGCTCCGGTCGCACCCTCGGCGACGAGGCTTGCCACAGCATCCGCGTTGGTGTCGAAGACGACGCACTCGTGCCCGTCGAGCATCAGCCGGCGCACGATGTTCGCGCCCATCCGGCCCAGTCCGATCATTCCCAGCTGCATGTCATGTCCTCCCTCTCGGGCGCGGCGCGCCACCCTTCGGCAGTCTATGACCGCGCGGTTTGGACGGCAGGGGTGCGGTGGCGGACGGCGCCACCGGAACTCACACGTCGTTCCCAGCCTTTCGGGACCAGAACCGGGCCCGCGTGCGTTGTGCATGATGACGGCGCAAGCCAGCGGCGTCACCGAGGAGGAATCATGACCGACCACCGCAAGACACCAGAGGCGCTCGCAGGACTCACCGAGGCGCAGTTCCGCGTCACACAGGAGGACGGCACCGAGCCGGCATTCCGCAATGAGTACTGGGACAACCACGACCCGGGCATCTACGTCGACGTCGTGTCGGGGCAGCCGCTGTTCTCGTCCCTGGACAAGTTCGACAGCGGCACCGGATGGCCCAGCTTCACCCGGCCGATCGATCCGGAAGCCGTGACCACGAAGACCGACCGCACGCTGTGGATGTCCCGCACCGAGGTCCGCTCGAGCGGAGCCGACAGTCATCTGGGCCATCTCTTCGACGATGGCCCTCGGGATGCCGGGGGCCTGAGATACTGCATGAACTCGGCCTCTCTGCGGTTCGTTCCCGCGGCCGAGCTCGACCAGAACGGCTATGGCGAGTTCCGTGAGCTGTTCGGCGACCAGGACGAGGACACGAAGGAGACCGCATCATGATCGATGACGGACACGTCACCCAGACCCCGGGCCGCGAGACCGCGGTCCTCGCGGGCGGGTGCTTCTGGGGCATGGAGGATCTCATCCGCCGCCAGCCCGGCGTGGTGCACACCCGGGTCGGGTATACCGGCGGGCAGAACGACCACCCGACGTACGGCCATCACCCCGGCCACGCGGAGGCGGTGGAGATCGTCTTCGACCCGGAGGTGACGACGTACCGCGACATCCTCGCGTTCTTCTTCCAGATCCACGATCCGAGCACGAAGGACCGGCAGGGCAACGACGTCGGCACGAGCTATCGTTCGGCGATCTTCCCGCTCAGTCCCGAGCAGGAGCGCGTCGCGCGGGACACGATCGCGGACGTGGATGCCTCGGGTCTGTGGCCCGGCAAGGCGGTCACCACGATCGAGCCTGCCGGCCCGTTCTGGGAGGCCGAGCCGGAGCACCAGGACTATCTGATCCGCTACCCCAACGGCTACACCTGCCACTTCCCGCGGGCGGGCTGGGTGCTGCCGAAGCGGGAGGAGACGGCCTCGGCCTGACCGGCGCAGGAGGCGACGCGGGTCGCGGCGATGTCATCGTCGCGACCCGCGCGCCGTCTCAGCGCTCGCCGACGAGTCCGACTCCGAGCCACCGCGCGAGCTCGTCGATCTCGGCCCGGATCATGTCGTCCTCTTCCGGTTCGAACGGCAGGAAGTCGTGGATCGCGTTGACCCGGAGCACCTCATTCTTGCGGTCCAGCTCGGCGTCGAGCATCCCCACGAACCGGTCGCCCATCAGGATCGGGTGCGCGAAGTAGCCGTATCTGCGCTGGGACTTGGGCTTGAACTGCTCGAGCACGTAGTCGAACTCGAACACCTCGCTGATTCGGGGGCGGTCCATCAGCATCCCGTCGTACGGGTTCAGGAACGCGACGCGGCCGTCGACCTCGTCGTCGACGCGGGCGAGGGCCTCGGGGTCGACCCGCCACTTCCACTTCGAGCCCTCGACGCGGGCCGGCTCTCCGGCGTCTCTGACGCAGGTCCACGGCGAGTTCTGCTTCGCGATGCCGGCGGCCTGCAGGCGGCGCTCGGCCAGCATCCGCTCGGCCTCCTCGTCCGAGTACTCGGGCATGCCCGCCGGGAAGACTCGCTCCGCGACATCCCACACCCGGCGCCTGCCGGCGCTGCGCGCGGTCACGGCGACCACGCCCTGCCGGGCCAGCGCCTCGAGCATCCGCGGCACCTGGTTCGGGCCGTACCAGCCGTCGGCGGAGTCCCGGGCCACCGCCGCGGTGTCGGGGATCTGCTCGGCCAGCAGCGGCCCTTCGGCGCGCAGCCGCGCGATCACGTCCCTGCGGAACGCATCGTTGGCCTCGAGCCATTGCCGGGTGCTCTCGTGGCGCGGCCACCGCCGCATCCCGGGGAGCATCAGGGGCAGCATGCTGACCGGCTGGAACCGGCCGTCCAGTTCGAACAGGAGGCGGTCGATCTCCACCGCCTTCTGCAGGCTGCACCGGCTCGTACGACCAGCCGATCCGCGTCCACAGCGTCGTCTGCTCGCACGGGGCGATCACCGCGGTGGGATCGATCTTGATGGCACCGAGCTGCTCGGCCACCTCGACGACGTCGCCGGGGCGGTCGGCGTCCAGCAGCTGCGCGCGCACGGCGATCCGGCGTGCCTGGTCTCGGGTCAGCTCATGAACCACGTCATCGACCGTAGCGGCGGGCGCCGACGTCCGGTAGGGATGACGATGCCCGATTATCGAGCGAGGGCGGCTGCGGCATCCAGTCCGGTGCCGGACAGGCGCTGAGTGGTCCACTCGTCCATCGGCTCGGCGCCCAGCGCCCGGTAGAACGCGATCGACGGTTCGTTCCAGTCGAGCACGGTCCACTCCAGGCGCGAATATCCGCGTCGCACGCACAGGTCGGCCAGGGCGGCGATCAGCGCCGTGCCGTAGCCGCGACCGCGCTCGGACTCGTGCACGAACAGGTCCTCCAGCCAGATGCCGTGCCGCCCGGTCCAGGTGGAGTAGGTGAGGAACCACAGCGCGATGCCGATGATCTCGCCGTCACGCTTGACCACGTGCGCGTAGGCGTGCGGGTCGGCGCCGAACAGCGTCTCGGCGAGCATCCCGGCCGTGTTCTGCACCGCGTCCGGCTCGCGCTCGTAGACGGCGAGGGCCTGGATGCCGGCGAGGATGCCGGGTTCGTCGCCCGGACGTGCGGGGCGCAGAACGGCGCCGTCCGGCAGGGGGCGGGAGGGCGCGTCGGCGACTCGGTCGGAGGCTCGGTCGGAGATCGGGGCGGAGGTCGGGGCGGAGGTCGAGGCGGAGCTGACGTCGGAGGCTCGGTCGAAGCTGGGGTCGGAGGTCGGGGCGGAGCTGACGTCGGAGGCTCGGTCGAAGCTGGGGTCGGAGATCGGGGCGGAGGCTGCGGGCATGGGCACCAGCGTACGGGTGGTGGGTCGTGGGCCGGCGTCGTGGAGCGGCGTCGTGGGGTGGTGTTGTGGGGTGGTGTCGTGGGCCGGTGGATGCGTGGAGTGGTCGGGGCAGCGTCGTTCGGGGCGGTGGGTCGTCGGCCACGTCAGCCGTGTTCGAGGCAGCCGCTCGGTCCACCGCCACATCCGCTCGGCCTCCACGGGATCGATCAGCCGGCGGCGCGGGCGCAGGCGCCGCGGCTCCCCCGCGAGCTGGAGGAACCCGCGCGGACCGACGTAGACCGGCGGTGTGGAGGACGCGGCATCCATCGCCATCAGCGCAAGCCCGGGCGGCGCGTTCGGGCGGATTCCCGAGCCGGCGGACCGCGAACTCGACCAGGCGCGGCGGCAGTCGGTCGCGCACGATCGGGGCGATCCCGGTGCCGGGCGCGATGCCCGGGTGGCACAGCGCGACGGTCAGGTCCGGCTCGCGGGCCGCCAGCGCGGTCGCGAAGAGGGCGAGGGCGAGCTTGGAGCGGCCGTACGCGCGCAGAGCGCGGTAGCGGCGGGTGGTCTGCGGGTCAGACCAGTCGATGCGGGACAGGCCGGCGGCAAGACTCAGCTGGACCACCACGCGCGTGCGCGAGGCGCGCAGCAGGGGCAGGATGCCGCGGATCAGCGCGACGTGCCCGAGCAGATTCGTCTGCAGGTGCAGTTCGTGGCCGTCCTCGGTGAGGTGGCGCTCGCGATCGCCGAGCAGGACCGTTCCGGCGTTCAGCACTGCGACGTCGATCCGTGGCTCATTCGCACGCAGGTGCGCGGCGAGCGCGTCGACGGTGCCCAGCCGGGCGAGATCGAGGTCGAGGAGTACCGGCTCGGCGGTGCCGGTCGCTCCGGTGGCTGCCCGCTGCTCGGCGCGGATGGCGGCGACGGCCTGCTCGGCCTTGATCGCGGCAGCCTGCTGCTCGGCCTTGATCGCGGCAGCCTGCTGCTCGGCCTTGATCGCGGCAGCCTGCTGCTCGGCCTTGATCGCCGCGACGGCCTGCTCGGCCTTGGGCCGATTGCGCACGGGCATCAGCACTCGCACGCCACGGAAGGCCAGCGCACGGGTGATCTCCCGACCGACACCGCCACCCGCCCCGGTGACGAGGGCGGTGGCGTGCTGCGGGGTGTGCTCGGGCGAGTGCGGTGGGCAGGGGTGCACGAGAACCGACTATGGCACGGCAGTCGGCGGCCGCCACGGCACGGCGTTTCCTCCCCAGCCGGCGGATCCGCTGCGAATCGGACCGGTTCTCCACAGATTTTCGATGTTCTCTTCTAGTGTCCACGGTGCGTGTCACAATGAACTATGAGCATTTTGGGCGAGCTGGAACGGAGCGTCGCGGCCCTGTCCGCGCACTCCGAGCTCGCCTGCGAGAGCACCGAGACGCTCGCTGCGATGCGCATGCTCGGGGGCGACGGAGCGAGCCAGGTGATCGACGAGGCGACGGCGATCCGGGATGCCGCGGAACGGCTGGTCGCTGTCGCGGCCGCCGTGATCGTGGAGCTGTCTGCGCGCGAACGCGGGCACGGCGGGTTCGCCGCGAGCAAGGGGTCGCGCAACGCCGCGGATTACATCCAGTCGATCACCGGAGGCACGCGGGCCGATGCCGTCCGCGTGGTGCGCCTCGGCGACTCCCTGCTGGAGGCCGATGCCGGCGCGACGCCGAACGATCCGGAAGCGGGTGAGAGGGTGCCGGGTGGGCCGGAGCCGAGCGGGCCGGGCGGATCAGGCGAGCCGGAGCCGAGCGGGCCGGGCGGACCGGAACGGGGCGCGACGGACGTCACTGCGGCACCGGCCGATCGAACCGCGGCGGGCGGAAGTGATCCGGGAGACAACGGGGACGACGCCTCCGAGGACGGCGCCTGGTCTCCGGGCCGACCCTGGCACGACGGGCTGCGGAAGGCGATGCTGCGCGGACGGATCAACACCGCCGCGCACGATGCGATCCTGCGCGGCCTGGGCGCGCCCCGGGTCGCCGCCGATGAAGAGGGCCCATCCGCGACGATGGCCGAGGTGTGGGCGATCGCCGCCGAGCAGCTCATGCGCGAATCGACAGCACTGCCGGTCGAAGAGCTCGTCCGCCGCGCCCGGCAGGTGCGCGACAGCCTCGATCCCGCCGGAGCCGAAGAACGATTCCTCGCCCGCTATCGCAAGCGCGCGTTCCGGACGTGGACGGATGCCGAGGGCCAGCACCACGGACACATCACCTTCGACGACGAGATGGCCGCCTGGGTGCGCACCATCTCCGGCGCTGCGCTGCGCCCGCGCCGCGGTGGGCCGCGGTTCGTCGATCCGGACGAAGCCGACGCCGCCGAGGCCCTGGCGCGCGACCCCCGGACCAACGACCAGCTGGCCTACGACCTCCTGATGGACGTCCTGCGCGCGGGCGCGCTCGCGGACGCGAAGGATGTGTTCGGCGCGCGACAGCCCGGGGTGCGCATGGTCTTCGTCCAGGAGCAGGACGGCCCCCGCGATGCGTTCGGACGGATGCTGCGCACGGGCCACCTCGAAGACGGCGGCGACACGATCCCGTCCGCGATCATCGAACGGAACGCGTGCACGACGGGGACGATCCGCGTCACCGTCGATTCGTGCGGCAATCCGCTGGACGTCGGGCGCGAGCAGCGCCAGTTCACCCCCGCGCAGCGCATCGCCCTCGCGATTCGAGACGGCGGATGCCTGTGGCCGGGGTGCGACCGACCGGCATCCTATTGCGAAGCGCATCACATCGATCTCTGGTCCGAGGATGGCCGCACCGACATCGGCCGCGGCATCCTGCTGTGCAGGTTCCACCATATGAACCTGCATCACAACGGATGGCGGATCACGCGTGAGGGCCCCGGCGTCTTCCTGCTTCATCCGCCCGGCGGCGCGCCGCCGATCGCGCTGGCTTCGAACGCGGGGTGGAAGTGGTTGTTCGACCCGCCTCCGGATCGGGCTTCGTGGCGCAGACCGCCGGCCATGCCGGAACGGATGACGGACCGCGCACCGGTGCATGTGCCACAGCACGTGCCGGACCGCGTGCCGGACCGCGTGCCGGAGCGCGTGCCGATCGGCGTCCTCTGAAACCGTCAGCGTCGCCTGAGACCGTCAGCGCCGCCTGAAACCGTCAGCGTCGCCTGAAGCCGTCGGCGCCGACAAATTCAGCGCGGCGTCGGCCCCGGCGTCACGGCTCGGTGTCGTCGTGCACCACGATCCGGCCGAGCTCGATTCCGCCACCTGGAAGCACCCAATAATGCAGCCGGCGCGCAGCCGGAGTGTTCTGCTCGATGTAGGCACGCCAGCACTTCGCACCATCGGCCGGGCGGACGACATCAGGATCGTCTCCGCCGTCGCCGGCCCGCAGCGGGTGCGCCTCGCGCGAGGCGACCTCGCGGATCCGGCCGGTGATCGCATCCACGCACGCGCGCAGCGCCTTGGCGAACTGCTGATCGTCCAACTGCTCGAGCGACGCCGCGAATCGGTCGCCGACCGCGTAGTCCGCCAGCGGCCAGCCCTCCCGATCCGATGCGCTCACCCGCTCCACCCACGCCAGGTAGATCTCGTGCCGGACCCATTCGTCCCCGCTCAGCCACCGGGCGCGACGGTCCTCGCGCGACTCGCGGACCGCGGGATCCCGCTGTGCCACCTTCCGGGCCTCACGCAGCGCCTGCGTGCTGCCGCGCCGCTGCTCCCGCAGTTCGCGCAGCTTCCGCTCGAGCTCCCCGCGTTCGGCGCGCTCCTGGCTCAACTGCGCCCGCACGCCGCGCACCTCGGCACGCAGCCGCTCCATCGTCGAGTCGTCGATGCCGGTCCGGGCGAGCTCCTCTCGAGGCGAGCGATCTCGGCGCGAGCCGCATGCAGGGCGAGCTGAGTCGAACGCAGTGCGGCACGCGACCCGGCGGCGCTGGTCTTTCGCGCGTCCGGAGTTCCGTCCGGAGCTCCACCCGGACCCTCACCCCGACCCGCCGTCGCCGTCGTGGAGTCGGCATCTCCGCCATCGGCCACCGGCGGCGCGAGATGCATTCCCGGCCCGGGAAGCGGATGCCGCGCCTCGTCCGCCGCGTCCGCATCAGACTCGGCGGCCCGCGCGCCGACGTCGACCTCCTCGACCCCCGCGACGCCGACATCGGCCTCGGCAGGCACGGCGCCCGCATGTGCCTCGGCACCCGCCGCACCGACATCGTTCTCGGCACTCAGCGCGCCGACGTCGGGCACCTCAGCGCCGAACCCCTCCCCAGCCTGCTCCCCGACAGCATCCGGCTCCGCAGCCGGCACGACCTCCGGCCGCGGAGCCGAGCGGGCGTGCGGTGCGCTCACCGGGACTGCGTCGGACTCCGCACCGAGGTCGTCGTGCAGGAGCGCCCGTCCCTCCACCAGCCACGGCGGCCCGCCGTCGACCAGCGCGAGTGCCGGCACGACCTCATCGTCGTCGTCCACGTCGAGCATCGTCAGGTGGATCGACCCGTCGGACAGATGCAGCACGCGCACCAGCACGACATCCCCCTCGGCGAGCAGCAGATCAAGGGTGTCCAGCGGGTTCACCGAGACATCCTCGCGGCGCAAGCCGGAACGCGGCATCCGGATGGAGGAGCACCGTGGCCTGATCCCCCGCCACACGCGCCACCAGGGCGAGGGTCACCCCACGATGCGGGAACGCGTCCATCAACTCGGCGGTCGATGGCGCCCGATGCGGGCAGGCAGCCGCCGCGACGCGACATCGAGCACCCCGGTCACCTGCTGACCGACCGACAGCATCCACTCCAGCGGATACAGCGGGTACAGCAGCTCGTCCGAGATCGTCGCCATCCGGTGGCCGTCCACGTCGACGATCGCCCGAGACTCGACGAAGCCCCGCACCCGGCCCGACGCGGGGATCTGATCGTCGGCCGCACGCCGCTGGAAGACCCCACCGCGGCTCGCCTGCGCGATCGCGTCGCCCACCAGCAGCCCGACGGCGCGAGGACCAGGAAAGCGCAGCGGCGCGCGCGACCAGTCCGGATCGGATCCGAAGTCCACCGGATACGATCGCCCGGCGCCGCCGTACACCTGGGTCCGATCGGGCAGATGCTGATCGAGGGCCCACGTCGCCCGGCCGGTGCGGATCACGACGACGTCGGCCAGGTCTCCCACGCCGCTGCGCACGTCCTCGACGTCCACGGCCAGCTCGTCCGTGGCGGGATCGGTCGACAGCACGACCAGCGGACGATCGCGCATGGACATGATCCACTGCGCCAGCGTGACGGCGTCCTCCCGCGTCTCGATCCACTGCGCCGAAGAGAGGTCCGTCACCCTGCCAGTCTGAAGCACTCCACGCCACCGGGCGGCGCGCCGAGCCGGTGGGACTGCGAGAATGGCAGCGCGCACCGCTCCGCCACGCCCAGCAGCCAGCACCCGCCCAGCGCCCAGGCAGCCAGCACCCGCCCAGCGCCCAGCGCCCAGCACGCGGCACGCGGCACGCGCCCAGCACCCGGCCCGCAGCCACCAGCCACCAGCCACCAGCCACCAGCCACCAGCCACCAGCCACCAGCATCCACCCCGGAGGACAGCCCATGACATCCGCTCGCTCGATCACCTGGTCGCTCGTCGCCGACATCGTCCTGGTCGTCGTCTTCGCCGTCATCGGCCGTGCGAGCCACAGCGAGGACGTGCTGCCGATCGGCATCCTCACGACCGCGTGGCCGTTCCTGCTCGGGCTGGTGATCGGCTGGGGCGTGACGCTGGCGTGGCGTGCACCCACCGCGCCCGTGCGCACCGGCATCCCGGTGTGGCTGATCACCGTGGCGATCGGGATGCCTGCGCTACCTGACCGGGCAGGGCATCGCCCTCGCGTTCGTCATCGTCGCAGCCGTGTTCCTGCTGATCACCCTGGTCGGCTGGCGCACCGCGGCCGCGGCCATCCGAGCGGTCCGGCATCGGGGCACGCGCACCGCATAGGCAGCAGAAGCGGCATCGGCCCCGCTTGTCCCCGAGGGATCCGAGAAGTCGACGAACGCCACCGCTCCCGGAACCCGCGCCGGCTCTGAGTGCGCGTCGCCGTCGCAGCCAGGAACTCCACCGATCGACCAGAATTATTCATCGGAATACAACCCATCGGCGTACCGTTGCAGGCATCATGCAGCGATTCGGAACCCTCTCGTTCGGCCACTACGGCCCGCTCGGCGGCGGCAGGCAGCTCACCGCCGCCGACTCGATGCACCAGGCGATCGACCTCGCCCAGGGCATGGACGAGCTCGGTGCGAACGGCACCTATTTCCGCGTGCACCACTTCGCCCGGCAGCAGTCCTCGCCCATGCCGCTGCTGGCCGCGATCGCCGCCCGCACCGAGCGCATCGAGGTCGGCACCGGCGTGATCGACATGCGCTACGAGAATCCGCTGCACTTCGCCGAAGAGGCGGCCGCCGTCGACCTGATCAGCGACGGAAGGCTGGCGCTGGGCGTGAGCCGCGGGTCACCCGAGACGGTCGTGCGCGGCTACGAGGCATTCGGCTACACGGGATCGACGGACCCGCGCGGCGCCGACATCGCCCGCGACCATTTCGAGACGTTCCTGCGCGCCATCGACGGCGAGGGGATCGCCGAACGCGACGCCTCCAGCCCGTTCGGCGGCGGGGCCGGGATGCAGCGGATCGAGCCGCACTCCCCCGGACTGCGCTCGCGCATCTGGTGGGGCGCCGGCAGCCGCGACACCGCGGAATGGGCCGGACGCACCGGGGTGAACCTGATGTCCTCCACCCTGCTGACCGAGGACCGCGGCATCCCGTTCGACCAGCTGCAAGCCCAGCAGCTCGAGGCGTTCCGCGCCGCGTGGCACGAGGCGGGCCACCCCGGCGAGCCGCGCACCTCGGTGAGCCGCTCGGTGTTCCCGCTGGTCACCGCCGAGGACCACCTGTACTTCGGACACAGTCGCGAGGGCGAAGGTGTCGGCTACATCGACGGCATGCGGTCGACGTTCGGCAAGACGTACGCGGCAGAACCCGACGAGCTGGTCGAACAGCTGAAGGCGGATGCCGCGGTCCAGTCCGCCGACACGCTCATGCTCACCATCCCCAGCCAGCTGGGTGTCGAGTTCAACCTGCGCATCGTCGAGTCGTTCGCGAAGTACGTGGCACCGGCGCTCGGATGGGTCCCGACCACCCAGGAGCGGGCGGACCGGGAGTGACCCCGGTCCCTCGATAGGGTCGACCGCATGGACGAGGACGGCGACTCCGCGGACGGGGGTTGGGTCTACGCCCCCATTTCCGCATCGCCGGACACGCATACCTACACGGACCTCGGCAGCCTCACCGTCGAAGGCGAGACATTCGCCGTGCGCCGGCGCGATGACGACGGTTCGAATCACTACGACTGGATCTCCGGGCCCAACGAGGGCTACGGCTTCAGCGTGTTCTCCGGCCCCGGACCGCTCAGCCGCGAGCGACACGTCGCCGCGATCCGTGACTTCCTCGCCGGAATCGACCCCGCAACCGGCTATCTCTCGTACCCCTGAGGGCGCCGACGCGCAGCCGGGTGCCGACGACAGAGAGCGACGCGGCAGACCCTAGGCTGAGCCCATGGCCTCGGACCGTGCACGTCTCGTCGACCTCAGCCACACGCTGCGCGAAGGGATCGTGACACTTCCCGGCATCCCGGCCCCGTCGCTGACACCGCTCGTGCGCCGCGGCGAGGGGCACTATGCGCCGGGGACGAACTTCGCGATGGACGTCTTCACGATCGCCGGCAACACCGGCACCTACCTCGACACCGCCTGGCACCGCTACGAAGGCGGCGCCGACCTCGCGGCGCTCGACCTGGCCACGCTCGTCGACCTGCCCACCGAGGTGTTCCACCTGACCGAGTCGCCCGAGCGCGGCATCCCCGCCGACGTCTTCGACGGCCGCGAGCTTGCGCGGCAAGGCGGTGCTGCCTGCACACCGGATGGGACCGGCACTTCGACACTCCCGCGTACAGCGAGAACGCGCCGTACCTCACGCCCGAGGGCGTCGCCCACCTGGCCGCGCAGGGCGTGCTGCTGGTCGGGATCGACGCGCAGAACATCGACGACACCTCCTCCGCCACCGCCGGCGAACGCCCGGCGCACAGCACGTTCCTGGCCCACGGCATCCACATCGTCGAGCACCTGACGAACCTCGGCGAGCTTCCCGCCGGCGGCGCGCTGTTCACGGCGGTGCCGCCGAAGTTCGAAGGCACGGGAACCTTCACCGTGCGCGCGTTCGCGAAGGTGCCGGCCTGAGCCTGCACGGGGTGCCGCAACGAGGCTGACCGTCGGGGCCGGCACGGCAGGCCGCAGCGGGCGGCACGGCACGCCGGGGGCCCGCCTCACGCCACGGCATCACGACAGCGCGTCGCGGCACGCACGCAGCGCTTCTGCAGGCGGGTGAGCTCAGCCGCCGCGAGGCCGTCCGTCATCGCCCCGACCACCTCGGCCACCGCGGCGCGCGCCCGCGGAACGAGCGCGACGCCCTCGCGCGTGAGCACCACCGCGCGCTCCCGGCGGGGCCCGGGATCCTCCGCGCGCTCCACCAGGCCTCGCCTGTCCAGACCCTGCAGCAGCACGTTCATCGACTGCCGCGAGACGAACGCACGGCGTGCGAGCTCGGACGAGCTGATGCCCGGCTCGTCCTGCAGCGCCTGCAGGCACGCATACTGCGACACCCCCAGACCGAGTGGACGCAGCACATCGTCCATGCGCTGATTCAAGACCGCCTGCGTCTGCTTGATCAGCACGCCCAGGTGCTCCGCGGGCGTGCGCTCGTCGTTCCTCATGTCAACAGTTTGACATACGCCGCGACGAGTGTCAGGATGTTGACATCAACCATCCACTCCACGGAAGACAGGAGCATCCCATGACCACCACGACGACGCCCACCACCGGACCCGACTTCGTGTCGTTCCAGGTGCGCGACCGTGCGGCATCCGCCCGCTTCTACGAAGAGACGGTCGGGCTGACCCGACTGCCCGCGCCCAACCCGGCCGCGGTGGTCTTCTCCGCCGGCGGTGTGGCGTTCGCGGTGCGCGATCCGTTCCCCGGTGTGGACCTCGACGCGATCGGCACGCTCGGAGCGGGCATCGGCATCTGGTTCCACAACGAGGATGCCGCGGGCCTGCATGACCGCCTGGTCCAGCAGTCCGTCCCGATCGTGCAGGAGCCGACCGAGGGCCCGTTCGGCCTGCAGTTCTCGTTCCGCGACCCGGACGGGTACGTGGTCACGGTCCACTCCCGCGGCTGAACGGGAGGGGTCTTCCGCGCGGGCGCCGGCGGGTCTAGTGTGACCCACGGCTGATCCGCCACCCCCGACCGAAAGCGAGTCATCGATGCTTCGCGCACGCCGTCTGGCAGCCGTCTCCCTCACCGCCGCACTCACCCTGGCCCTCTCAGTGGCCGGCGCGACCACGGCGCAGGCATACTCGCCGGGTCATTCCCCGACGCCCGGTCACTCCCATGCACAGACGCTCGCGCCGCGCACGCACTTCACGATGGTCGCGGACGGATCCAGCGGCCGCACCCAGGGCGGCGAAGGCATCCCCAACATCGACATCGTGAAGAAGACCATCGCCGCGTACTACGGCGATCCCGGCACCGGCATCGCCGACAAGGGCCACTCGCCCTACATCAGCGAGATGCAGCGCATCGTGGCGAAGCTGAAGGCGCAGCTGCCCATTACCTGCGCGCGGCCCGGCACAGCCACAAGACCCCCGCGATCGTCGTCGACACCGACGACACCATGCTGTTCACCTACGACATGGAGGTCGGCGACATGCACTTCGTGTTCGACCCGGCCGAGCAGGACGTCTGGGTCGAGGGCAAGAAGTTCACCGCCACCCCCGGCATGGTCGATCTCGTCACGACCGCGCAGCGGCTGGGCTTCGCGGTGATCGGCATCACCGGGCGCAGCGACGCCCAGAAGGCGGCATCCATCGAGAACGTGACGGATGTCGGATACCCGGGATTCACCGCCGCGAACTACTACACGAAGTGGCCGACCGGCGCCCAGCCGTCGTACATCAGCTGCGCCACCTCGTCGTGCACCACCGTCGAGTTCAAGGCCGGCACGCGCAGGCACCTGGAGCAGGACCTCGGCTACGACGTGGTGCTGAACGTCGGCGATCAGTGGTCCGACCTGCAGGGCGGCTACGCCGACCACACCCAGAAGCTGCCCAACCCGACCTACTACCTCCCGTCGGCCGATCTGCCCGGCGTGCACGAGCCGCGGCTGGCGCTTGCGCAGCCACTTCACCATGAAGGCGGACGGCTCCAGCGGACTCGCCCAGGGCGGCGAGGGCATCCCGAACATCGATGTGGTCAAGAAGACCATCGCCGCCTACTACGGCGACACCGGTGACGGCATCTCGAACAAGGAGCACTCGCCGTACATCAGCGAGATGCGCACGCTGCGCGCCGCCAGCTGCCCGCGATCGCCGCGCAGTGCGCCGTGCAGAAGCGGCACCACCAGAACCCGGCGATCGTGCTCGACGCCGACGACACGACGCTGTGGACCTACGACATGGAGGTCAACGACATGCACTTCGTGTTCGACCCGGTGGTGCAGAACAGCGATTGGGTGCAAGCCCGAGCGATTCCCGGCCACACCCAGCATGGTCAGCGCCACAACGCTGCTGCAGCGCGCCGGCTGCACGCTCATCGGCCTGACCGGGCGCAGCGCCGACCAGAAGGCGGCCACCGTCGGCAACCTCGACAAGTACTACACGGGGTTCACCGCGGCGAACTACTACACGAAGTGGGCGACCGGCGCACAGCCGTCGTACATCACCTGCGCGACGGCGAAGTGCACGACGATCGAGTACAAGTCGCAGACGCGCGCGCACATCGAGACGCCGGCGGGCGGCGACTACCGGATCGTGGCGAACTTCGGCGACCAGTTCAGCGACCTCATCGGCGGGCACGCCGACCGGACGGTGAAGCTGCCGAACCCGACGTACTACCTGCCGTAGGCATGAGGGGATGCCGCCCGAACGTGCAGAACTCCGGAGAATCGGCGCCGCAGCGGCCGATGAGCCGCTCAGGAGGCGGCATCCGCCATATTTCTCCGGAGTTCTGCACGCGGCGCCCGCGGCATCAACCTGCGCGGCGTGCGAGGAGGACGAGGGTGGCGTAGGCCATCGGGAACGCACCGCCGTGCGCGTCGATCGCCGACACAGCCACGCCACCGCCGCCGACGACGCGCGACTGCCGCCGGCGACGTGGAGTGCCGGCGACGACGCGGTCATGCCGCCTGCGCGGCGCAGCGATCGCCCCGGTCACGCCGGCGCCGCGATCGCCCCGGTCACGCCGGCGGCAGCGGTCCGAGCGCGGCCTCGACCGCCGCGGCCGCCGCGAGCGCTGCCATGTCGCCGTGCGCGGGTCCGATCAGCTGCACGGCCGTCGGCATCCCGTCGCCGCCATACCCGGTCGGCACGGCCACTGCCGGCAGGCCGAGGAAGTTCACGGCGACCACCAGCCGCAGATCGCGCAGTGCCTGGTCGGCGGGCTCGGGACCGCCCAGGTCGAACTCGGGCGCCGGCACCCGGTCGGCGAACACCGGACCGAGCACGACGGGGAACTCGGCCTGGAACCGGCGCCACGCCGCCTCGATCACGGCGCGCCGCGCCCAGGCCTGCGCATACTCGGCGGCCGTCTCGTACGGCCGGGCGGCCGCCGTGCTGTCGCGCAGGAACCGCGTCGCCGCCCGGCCGAGCGGCGCGGACAGGCGCGCGGGATCCAGACTCCACAGCATGTCGGTGCAGGCCAGCCGACGCCACAGCTCTGCGGCCTCCTCGATGAACGGCGGCTCTGCCGCGACGACATCCCACCCGGCGGTCCGCAGGGCGTCCGCGGCGCGATCGACGCCGGCGCCGGCATCCGGGTGGATGCCGCGCCCCGCCGGATCGCGGGTGACGGCCACCGTCCGCGGGCCGTCGTACGTGCGCAGGGACGGCAGCTCCTGGGAGACCGGATCGTCGAGGTCCCACCCGGCCACCAGCGCCAGGGCGCCTTCCAGCTCGGCGACGCTGCGCGCCAGCAGGCCGTTCACCGCGAACCGCTCGAGCGTGAGCGCGACCGGGCGGTCCTCCACCCGCGCACGCGGCACCCGCCCGGCGGACGGACGCAGCCCGCACACGCCGAGCGCGGCGGCCGGCAGGCGGATCGAGCCGCCGAAGTCGTTGCCGAGCCCGATCGCGCTCATCCCGGTGGCCACCGCCACGGCGTCGCCACCGCTGGAGCCGAACGTCGTCCGGCCGCGATCCCGGGGGTTGTACGTGCGACCGAACAGGTCGTTGTCGGTGTCCCAGCGCATGCCGAAGTCCGACATGTTGCCCCGGCCGATCGGGATCGCCCCGGCGGTGCGCATCCGCGCCACCACCGTCGCGTCGCGGGCCGGGACCGCGTCGGCGAGGCCGCGCCATCCCTCGGTGGTGGCCGACCAGGTGAGGTCGATGTTCTCCTTGATCGAGATCGGCACGCCGCCCAGCGGACCGGGGTCGCCGCCGGCGGCGATCGTCCGATCCACGCCGTCGGCGGCCCGGCGGGCGCAGTCGGCGAACACCACCGGCAGGGCGTTCAGCTCGGGGTTGCGCGCCGCGATGCGCGCCAGGTGCGCGTCGATCACGGCCGCCGCGGTGGTCCGCCCGTCACGGATGTCGGCGGCCAGGGCGAATGCGCCCGGCAGCGGGTCTGCAGGTGTCATCGACATCCATCCCACCATGCCGGGGTCGCCGGCGCCACGTGCGGGGTGGGCGGCCCGCGCCCCCGTACACTCGTGCCATGGCGACGACGAACAAGACCACCGACGATCATCCGGTCCTCGGCGAGCGGTCCGGACTGTGGGGCGCCCTGATCGGGCTGATCGTGGCGGCCCTCATCGCCGCTCCGCTGTCGGGGGCGGTGGCCTTCGCCACCCATCCGCTGGCCCGCACGCTGTTCGACGGTCGCCTCGGTCAGACCTCGGCGGCCGGCTTCTCGACGTTCTGGTGGGTGGTCGCGCTGCTGCTGGCGGCGCTGCCGTTCCTGGTGGGGTTCGGCATCGCGCGCCTGTCGGTGAAGACGATCGGCGTGATCTGCGCGATCGTCGCCGTCTTCGTCATCGCGATCGTCGTCCTTGGCCAGCTGTTCCTGTTCTGACCGAGGACGCCCGACCGACGCCGCTACTGCACCGACCAGCCGCCGTCCGAGGCCAGGATCGCGCCGTTGATGTTCACGCCGTCATCCGACAGCAGGAACGTGATGGACGCTGCCAGCTGCTCCGCGGTGGCCACCGTGGGGATCTGCGCCTGGAACGGCTGCAGTCGCGCCGAACCGCTCGGGGACACGTTCGGCGGGAACGGGATGCCGGTGGCCACTCCACCCGGAGCGACGGCGTTGACCCGGATGCCCTGCGGGCCGTACATGAACGCGGCCGACTTGGTCATCCCGACCACGGCGTGCTTGGACACGGTGTAGGCGTTCCCGGACGCGTTTCCGCGCAGTCCGGCCTCGGACGCCACGTTGACCACCGCGCCGCGGCCGGCCGCGATCATGGCGGGCAGCACGGCACGGGTGAGCTTGAACGCACCGGTGAGGTTCACCGCGAGCACCCGGTCCCACATCGCGTCGCTGGTCTCGTGCAGCGGCGAGAAGTCGTCGTTGATGCCGGCCACGTTCGCGAGCCCGTCGATGCGCTCCCCGGCGGCCGCCACGATCGCGTCCACCGCCTCCTGCTTCGTGATGTCCCCGGTCACGGTGACGATCTGCGCCTCCGGCAGCGATGCGGCGAACTCGGCCAGCCGCTCGGCCGACACGTCGACGGCCACGACACGCCCGCCCTCGCGCGCGATCCGGGATGCCGTGGCCCGGCCGATCCCGGAGGCCGCACCGGTGACCACCAGCGTGCGCCCGGCGAACCGGCCCGCCGTGACCTGCTCGGCCCAGCCGGTGCTCTCCTGCTCTTCCGGCATCACCCCGCCGTTGGCCTTGAGCACCAGATCGTCCACGACCGACTGGGCAGCCTGCCCTGGCTCAGCGCCACCAGCTTGCCAGCGGCAGCCCCCTGATCGGCGCCAGGGTCTCTTCGGCGGCGCCGGACTGCGCGAGCAGCCCCGCACGAGCTCACCGCCGACGGGGCTGTCCAGCCACTCGCCGATCGTGCTGTTCGCGGTCAGAGCCTTGCTCTCGGACATCGGTGCTCCCTCTCGTCCCGGTGATCGCCCCGCCGTCCGGTGGAGCCGCCACCCCGATCTCGTGCGGGAACCCCCGTGCGAGGGTTCCCTCCGACCAGTATTCCCGCTCTCGCCGCGCGGGTCGGGCCGGGTTGGGCGTTCTGTCCCCGCGATGCAGTGATAATGGGCTCATGGCCCCCGCGTACAGCGCGATCTCGAGCTACTCCCGGGTGCAGATCCTGCACCTGCTGCAGGAACGGCCGTCCCGCACGATCGTCGATCTGACCGAGGCGACCGGCCTGCACGCGAATACCGTGCGCGAACATCTGCACCGGCTGATCGAATCGGGATACGTCGTGCCCGAGGCCGAGCACCGGACCACCCGCGGACGCCCGCGCATGCTCTACACCGCGGCGACGGGACCGGATGCCCCCTCCAGCCCGGTCGCACGGCGTCGGGTGCGCGAGGCCGCCGAGCGCGGCGATCTGATGCGCCGCGTGATGCCGTGGACCGAGACCGGCCTCCCCGAGGCCGCCCAGCATCAGCTCGACGCCCTCGTCGAAGACCTGCAGGACGCGGGCTTCGAGCCGACCGTCGATCAGGACGCCCTCACCGTCGACCTCACCCCCTGCGAGCACGCCCGGGCGCAGGCCGCGCATCGCGGCGTGCTGTGCGCGGTGCACATCGGCATCATGCAGGGCGTGCTCACCGAGGCCGGCGGACCGCTCGAGGTCGAGGGCCTGCTGCCGACGTGCGACCCCGTGCAGTGCCACGTGCAGCTGACGATGGCCTGATCGCGGTGCCGAAGGCGCCCGGCGCGTCAGACCGGCGCGGCGACCCCGACGCGCACCCGGTCCGGGCGGGCGTAGACGTTCATCGTCGATCCCCGCACGAAACCGATGAGGGTGAGACCGGATGTCTCGGCCAGCTCGACCGCGAGCGAGGAGGGCGCCGAGACCGCGGCCAGGATGGGGATGCCGGCCATGGCGGCCTTCTGCACGAGTTCGAAGCTCGCCCGCCCCGACACCTGCAGCACCGTGCCGGTCAGCGGCAGGCGCCCGGCCAGCGCGGCCCATCCGATGACCTTGTCCACGGCGTTGTGTCGTCCGACATCCTCGCGGACCACCAGCATCTCGCCGGTGACCGCGTCGAACAGCCCGGCGGCGTGCAGCCCGCCGGTCTTGTCGAAAACGTCCTGGTGGGCGCGCAGCTGCTCGGGGAAGCCCGCCACCCGCACGGCATCCACCGGCACCGGATCGGCGGAGACGTCGAACGCGGAGGTGCGCGCGACCTGGTCGATCGAGGCCGCGCCGCACACGCCGCAGGCGCTGGAGGTGTAGGTCCGACGCGAGGTCAGGGTCTCGGGCAGCGGCGTGCCCGGCGCGAGCGTGACATCCAGCACGTTGTAGGTGTTGCCTTCGACGCTCGTCGGCGTCAGCGACAGCCGCCCGGTCTCGATGATCCGTCCCGGGGCCCCCGGGCCGCCGCAGTGGATGGCCGAGGCGAACTGCCCCTCACGGGTGATCACGCCCTCGGCGACCAGGTAGCCGGCGGCCAGCTCGACGTCGTGTCCGGGGGTGCGCATGGTGACCGTCAGCGGTTCGCCGCCGATGCGGATCTCCAGCGGCTCCTCGACCGCCAGCACATCGGCGCGCGCCGAGGTCGCCTCTTCGTCGCGATCCGCGTCCACGCGGACCCGCACGACCCGCTTCCGCGCGGTGATCCTGCCCATCTCGTCCTCCGTCTTCGAGGCTACCCTCCCTGCGGGCATCGGGTACCGTCGTCTTCCATGATGCGGGCGGCGGGAAGGATGCCGACATGGTGCTGACGGTGCGGCGGGCGACAGAGGCCGATGCCCGTGCCATCGCCACGATCCGGGTGGCGTCGTGGCGGGTGGCCTACCACGGGCTGATCGCCGACGCCCTGCTGGACCGGCTCGACGTCGACCGCGAGGCGCACCTGCGCGCCCTGCACTGGGACCGGCACAACGCCGACCCGCGTTCGGCGAGCCTGCTGGCCGAGCGCGACGGATATCCGGTGGGGTGGGCGGCGACCGGCCTGTGCCGGGACGAGGATGCTGCGGGCCGTGGGGAGCTGTACGCCCTGTATGCACTGCCCGAGAACTGGTCGACCGGGGTCGGGCACGCGCTGATGATGGCGGCCGAGGCCGCGCTGCGCGCGTCCGGGTTCCACACCGCGTCGCTGTGGGTCCTGGACGGCAACGAGCGGGCGGCATCCTTCTACGAGCGCCACGGTTGGCGCGAGGACGGCGCGGCGAAGGAGGACGACCGGATCGTGGGCGACACCGGCATCCCCGCACTGCACGAGCGCCGCCGGGTGCGCGATCTGGGCGAGGTCGTGCCCCGCTGAGTCGGCCCGCCGCGGGTGCGCGACCTGGACGGTCGTGCCCCCGCCGAGTCAGCTCGCCGCAGGACCGTCTGCGGACGTCGGATGCCGCGGCGGCAGCCGCATGCCGAAGGGCCGGTCGTTCTCGTCCGCCGGGTGTGCGGCCAGCGCCGTGAATCCGACCCGCGGATAGAACGCGACGGCACCGGCGTTCTCGGCGCCGGCCACCAAGTGGACACCGGGCACGCCACGCGTGCGCAGGCGGTCGGCGAGCGTGTCGATCAGCCGTCGCCCCCACCCCTGCCCCTGCAGTTCGGCAGCAGGTCGATGTGCAGGTACGCGGGGAAGCCCATCGCCTGATAGCGGTTCGCCGCGCCGCCGCGGGCGGCGGCATAGGCGAGGAGCCCCTGCTCCTGATCCACCTGCTCCTGATCCACCTGCTCCTGATCCGCGTGCTCCCGATCCGCCTGCTCCTGATCCGCGTGCTCCTGATCCACGGGCTCCCGGCTCCCCGGGTGCCCCTGATCCCCGCGCGGCGCCGGCCGTGCCCACCGCCGCGCGAACGGCGGCCACCAGTCGGTGCGGAACCAGGTCTCGAAGGCGTCGGTGTCGGGCGCGCACACGATGTAGCCGGCCACTCGGCCCTCGTCGGTCTCGACCACGAACGCGGTGTCGGGATGGCGCGCGACATACGGCCAGACGAAGATCGCCGGCCAGATGTCGTCATCGCTGAGCATCCCGGTGGCGTCGGCGCCCGCCGCCGCGGTGCGCACGCAGATCTCGCCGAGCGCGGACTCGTCTCCGGGCCGGAACGGACGGATGCTGCTCACCCCGGGCGCCTATCCGGTGCGCTCAGCCGCCGATGTAGGACATCTCCACCCGTGGGGCGGATTCGGTCGACTCGGCGGCGGTGGCCGACGAGCGGATCTCGGAGTACCGGTCGTCGCGGACCGCCCAGATCCCGGCGAGCGCGGCACGCAGCTCGTCGTCCGACGCCCCACTGCCGGAGGCGACCCCGCGCAGCGCGCGCAGATCGTGCCCGCGCGCGGCGAACAGGCAGGTGAACAGCTTGCCGTCCGCAGAGATCCGCGCCCGCGTGCACGCGCCGCAGAACGGCGCGGTGACGCTGGAGATGGCGCCCACCTCGCCGGCCCCGTCGCGGTAGCGCCAGCGGCCGGCCGTCTCGCCCGGATAGGCCGGCGGCACCGGCTCGAGCGGATGGACGGCGTCGATGCGCGCGACCACCTCGTCCGAGGGCACGACCTCGGCCAGGTTCCAGCCGTTGGTGGTCCCGACATCCATGAACTCGATGAACCGCACCGTCACCCCGGTGCCGCGGAACCGCTCGGCGATGGAGAGGATGTCGCCGTCGTTCATCCCGCGCTTGACCACGGTGTTGACCTTGACCGGAAGGCCCTCCTCGCGCGCGGCGCGGATGCCGTCGAGCACGCGTGCGACCGGGAAGTCGATGTCGTTCATCGCCCGGAAGGTGGCATCGTCCAGCGAGTCCAGCGACACGGTGACCCGGTCCAGGCCTGCCGCGCGCAGTGCGGGCGCCTTGTGCGCCAGGGCCGATCCGTTCGTGGTCAGGGCGATGTCCAGCGGCGATCCGTCGTCGGTCTCGATGCCGGCCAGCATCCCGATCAGCACCTCGATGTCGCGGCGCAGCGGCGGCTCGCCGCCAGTGAGCCGCAGCTTGCGCACCCCCAGGGCGACCGCGGCCCGCGCGACCCGTTCGATCTCCTCGAAGCTGAGCAGCTGCTCCTTCGGCAGGAACGCGTAATCGCGGCCGAAGATCTCCTTGGGCATGCAGTACACGCAGCGGAAGTTGCAGCGATCGGTCACCGAGATGCGCAGATCGTGCAGCGCGCGCCCGCGCGCATCGCGGGTCCCGGTGAGCATCTCGGCGGCCATATGCCCACCGTAACCGCTTGCGCGGGAGACTCCGGGCCGTGGCTCAGGCCTTCTTCGGCCGGGCGTCGCGCATCATCCCGGCCACCACCAGCGCCAGCGCACCCACGAGCACGAGCAGCCACAGTCCGAGCCAGTACGAGTTCGTCTCGGCCTGGTAGGTGGCGCCCATCACCAGGGGCGGGAAGTAGCCGCCCAGTCCGCCGGCGGCCGCGACCACGCCGGTGACCGCCCCGACCCGGTCCGGCGGAGTGGAGGGGCCGACCCAGGCGAACAACCCGCCCATGCCCAGGCCCATCGCGGCGGCCATGAGCAGGAAGGTGACGCCGGTGACGATGCCCTCGGGCGGCTCCTGACCGACGACGTAGGCGGCCGCCACGATCCCCGCCAGCGAGAGCAGCGAGACCACCTTCGGCCCGAACCGGTCGGCCAGCACGCCGCCGATCGGGCGCGCCACGACCGCCGCGACCGCGAACATCGCGGTGCGGGTGCCGGCCCCGACGGCGTCGACCTCGTCCGGATAGATCGTGGTGAGGTACTTCGGCAGGTAGGTGGAGAACGCCACGAACCCGCCGAACACGATCGCGTACAGGAACGACATCTGCCACGTGATCCGCAGCTTCAGCGCCCCGACCACCTTGGGGACCAGCGCCTGGCTGCTCGGCGTCCAGGCCGGCGAGTCGCGCAGGAAGAACCAGCACAGCGCCGCCATCACGACCATGATCCCGGCGATGAGCAGGTGGGTGGGCAGATATCCGATCTGCTGCGCCAGCCGCGGGGTGAAGAAGGCCGACACGCCGGTGCCGATCATCCCCATCCCGAACACGCCGTTCGCGAACCCCCGTCGTGCGGGCGCGTACCAGGCGCTGGAGAAGGGCACGCCCACGGCGAAGATGGTGCCGGACACGCCCAGCAGGAACCCGGCGAACACCAGCAGCGGGAAGCTCTTGATTGAGCCGGCGAGCGCCACCAGCAGCACGGCCGGCACGCCCGCCAGCAGCACGAAGGTGAACATCCTCCGACCGCCCCAGCGGTCGGTCAGGGCGCCCACCACGATGCGGCCGAGCGCGCCGACCAGCACCGGGGTGGCCAGCATGAGCGAGATCTGCCCCTGCCCCAGCCCCATCGAGGTCGCGTAGAGGCCCTGCAGCGGCGCGATCGCCATCCACGCCCAGAAGCCGGCCGTCGACGCGAGGGTCGCCAGGAGCACCTGGCCGAGGCCGCCGCGCAGCTCGGCCGTGGTCCGCGTGTCCGTGACCGTCGAAGACATGGGCGCCATGACGGCTCCTCTCGTTTCGCGACAGGCTAGCCAGGAACCGCGCCCGCGTCACCAGCCCGCACCGTTTTTATTCGAGGCGCGATTCTTCGACGTATGTCGCGCCGGGTGCGCCCGCCCGACGATTTTCCACGGGATCGCCCGCCATTAAACACGGCTCGCCCCCCTGGCGGTCCCGCGGCGCCCCGCCCATACTGGGGGTAATCGCGAGGCTGGAGGACCAGGCATGACTCCCAAGATCCGCACCACGCAGCCGGCCACGGACGGCCCGCTCGCCGACACCCTGCTGTCGCTGAGCCGATACATCCGGCCCGGCGAGATCTCGGGCGATCAGCGCGCACTGTTCCTCGAGGGCGGCCGCGAGGGGGATGTCTTCTACCGCGACCGCTGGTCGCACGACAAGGTGGTCCGGTCCACGCACGGGGTCAACTGCACCGGGTCGTGCTCGTGGAAGGTGTACGTCAAGGACGGCATCATCACCTGGGAGACCCAGCAGACCGACTACCCGTCGGTCGGGCCGGACTCGCCCGAGTACGAGCCGCGCGGCTGCCCCCGCGGCGCCGCGTTCAGCTGGTACACCTACTCCCCCACCCGGGTGCGCTACCCCTACATCCGCGACACGCTGCTGGAGCTCTACCGCGCGGCCAAGCAGACCCACCCCGACCCGGTCGACGCCTGGCGGTCGATCGTGGAGGACCCCGAGGCATCCCGCGCCTACAAGAGCGCCCGCGGCAAGGGCGGGCTGGTGCGCACCACGTGGGACGAGGCGGTCGAGATCGTGGCGGCCGCGCACGTGCACACGGTGAAGGCGTTCGGGCCGGACCGGGTCGCGGGCTTCTCGCCCATCCCGGCGATGTCGATGATCTCGCACGGCTCGGGCTCGCGTTTCATGAACCTGCTCGGCGGCACGATGCTGTCGTTCTACGACTGGTACGCCGATCTGCCGGTGGCCAGCCCCCAGGTGTTCGGCGATCAGACCGACGTGCCCGAATCGGCCGACTGGTGGAACGCCGGCTACCTGATGATGTGGGGCTCGAACGTGCCGGTCACCCGCACCCCGGACGCGCACTTCATGACCGAGGCCCGCTACCGCGGCCAGAAGGTGATCGTGGTCTCGCCGGACTACACCGACAACACCAAGTTCGCCGACGAATGGGTGGCGCCGCACCCGGGGACGGATGCCGCGCTGGCGATCGCGATGGGGCACGTCATCCTCACCGAGTTCTTCATGCGCGAGCGCACCGCCCCGTTCCAGGACTACATGCGCCGATACACCGACGCGCCGTACCTGGTCACGCTCGAGCAGCACGGCGACCGGCTGGTGCCGGGAAAGTTCCTGACCGCGAGCGATCTCGACGCGGATGCCGCGGCCACCCCGCGCGGCGAGTTCAAGCCGGTGCTGCTGGACGCCGACGGCACCGCGGTGGTGCCGGGCGGGTCGCTCGGCCACAGGTTCACCCCCGAGGACCAGGGCCGGTGGAACCTGGATCTCGGCGACGTCGTGCCCCCGCTGTCGATCGCGGACGCGACCGATTGGGACGGGGCATCCGCCGAAGTCGCCCTCCCCCGCTTCGACGTCGCCCCCGAGCCCGGGCACGAGCACGCCGGCGGCGTCGGCATCGTCAGCCGCGGCGTCCCGGTGCGCACCGTCGCCGGACGCACCGTCACGACCGTGTTCGACCTGATGCTGGCCCGGTACGGCGTCGGCCGCGACGGCCTGCCGGGGCAGTGGCCGACCGGCTACGACGACGCGTCGAGCCCGGGCACCCCGGCCTGGCAGGAGGAGATCACCTCGGTCCCGGCCGCGCAGGCCTCGCGGATCGGCCGGGAGTTCGCCGACAACGCGCTGCGCAGCGGCGGACGCTCGATGATCCTGATGGGCGCGGGCACGAACCACTGGTTCCACTCCGACACCATCTATCGCACGTTCCTGGCACTGACCATGATGTGCGGCTGCCAGGGCGTGAACGGCGGCGGCTGGGCGCACTACGTCGGCCAGGAGAAGGTGCGGCCTCTGACCGGGTACAACCAGTACGCCGGGGCGCTCGACTGGACCCGCCCGCCGCGCCAGGCCATCGGCACCGCCTTCTGGTATCTGGCCACCGACCAGTGGCGCTACGACGGGCTGCCGGCCGACCAGCTGGCCTCGCCGCTGGCGCGCGGCACGTTCGCGGGCCGGACCACGGCCGACTGCCTGGTCGAATCGGTCAAGCGCGGGTGGATGCCCAGCTACCCGACGTTCTCGCGCAACCCCCTCGATCTCGTCGACGAGGCAGAGGCCGCCGGCAAAGAGCCGGCACAGTACATCGTCGACTCGCTCAACGACGGATCGCTGCACTACGCCTGCGAGGACCCGGATGCTCCGGAGAACTTCCCGCGGGTGATCTCGATGTGGCGCGCCAACGTGCTGGGCTCGTCGGGCAAGGGCAACGAGTACTTCCTCAAGCACCTGCTGGGCACCGACTCTGCGGTGCGGGTGGGCGAGACGCCGGCCGGCGCGCGTCCGCGCGACGTGCGCTGGCGCGAGGACGCGCCGCTGGGCAAGCTCGACCTGCTGATGACGAGCGATTTCCGCATGACCAGCACCACGCTGTTCAGCGACGTCGTGCTGCCCACCGCGACCTGGTACGAGAAGTACGACCTGTCCTCGACCGACATGCACCCGTTCGTGCATTCGTTCTCGCCGGCGATCGATCCGCCGTGGCAGACCCGCACGGACTTCGAGACGTTCAAGGCGATCGCCGAGCGCTTCAGCGAGATGGCCCGCACCCACCTCGGCGTGCGCCGCGACATCGTTGCCGCCCGCTCGAGCACGACACCCCCGACGTGATGGCCACACCGCACGGCCGGGTGCGCGACCTGCCGCTCGTGCCGGGCGTGACGATGGCCAAGCTGATCGTGGTCGAGCGGGACTATCCTGCGCTGGCGGCGCAGTGGAACACGCTGGGTCCGCTCACCGAGAAGCTCGGCATGACCACGAAGGGCATCACCTACCGGCCCGAGCGCGACGTCGAGATGCTCAAGGGCCTGAACGGCACGGTCGCCGCCGGACCGATGGCCGGACGAGTGCGGCTGGACACCGACAAGCGCGCGTGCGAGATGGTGCTGGCCCTGTCCGGCACGACGAACGGACGGCTCGCGGTGCAGGGCTTCCGGCGACTCGAGGAGCAGACCGGTCAGAAGATGGCGTTCCTGGCCGAGGAGCACGAGGGCACGCACATCACGTTCAGCGACGTGCAGGTGCAGCCGCGCAGCGTCATCACCTCGCCGGAGTGGTCCGGATCCGAGCACGGCGGACGCCGCTACACCGCGTTCGCGGTGAACGTCGAGCAGCTCAAGCCCTGGCACACGCTCACCGGCCGGCAGCACTTCTTCCTCGACCACGACTGGATGGAGGAGCTCGGCGAGAACCTGCCGATCTACCGTCCGCCGCTGGACATGCACCGACTGTTCGGCGACGCGATCCCCGGTGCGCGCAACCGCATCGCCGGGCCGGGCGCCGACGGCCAGACCGAGGTGTCGGTGCGGTACCTGACGCCGCACTCGAAGTGGTCGATCCACTCCGAGTACCAGGACAACCTGTTCATGCTGTCGCTGAGTCGCGGCGGCCCGACGATCTGGATGAGCATCGCGGACGCCGGCAAGATCGGCGTGCGCGACAACGAGTGGATCGAGGCGTACAACCGCAACGGCGTCGTGGTGGCGCGGGCCATCGTGTCGCACCGGATGCCGGAGGGCACGGTGTACATGTACCACGCGAAGGACCGCACGGTGGATGTGCCGATCTCGGAGACCAGCGGCCTGCGCGGCGGCATCCACAACTCCCTCACCCGCATCCTGCTCAAGCCCAGCCACCTGATCGGCGGGTACGCGCAAGCTGGCCTGGGCGTTCAACTATCTCGGCCCGACCGGGAATCAGCGCGATGAGGTCACGACCATCCGTCGCCGGAGCCAGGAGGTGCAGTACCGATGAAGGTCATGGCGCAGATGTCGATGGTGATGAACCTCGACAAGTGCATCGGATGCCACACCTGCTCGGTCACGTGCAAGCAGGCGTGGACGAACCGGACCGGCGTGGAGTACGTGTGGTTCAACAACGTCGAGACCCGGCCCGGCGTCGGCTACCCGCGCTCGTACGAGGATCAGGAGCGGTGGGGCGGCGGCTGGGTGCGCACCAAGCGGGGCCGGCTCAAGCTGCGCAGCGGCGGGCGGCTCGCCAAGCTCGCGCACATCTTCTCGAACCCGAATCTGCCCGAGATCGAGGACTACTACGAGCCGTGGACGTACGACTACGACATGCTGCTGAACTCGCCCAAGGGCGAGCAGACGCCGGTCGCCCGCCCGAAGAGCCTGCTCACCGGCAAGGACATGAAGATCTCGTGGTCGGCCAACTGGGACGACGACCTGGGCGGGTCGGCCGAGACCATGCAGGACGACCCGATCCTGAAGAAGATGAGCGAGAAGGTGCACGCCGAGTTCGAGCAGGCGTTCATGTTCTACCTGCCGCGCATCTGCGAGCACTGCCTGAACCCGTCGTGCGTGGCATCCTGCCCGTCCGGGGCGATGTACAAGCGTGCCGAGGACGGCATCGTCCTGGTCGACCAGGACAAGTGCCGCGGATGGCGGATGTGCGTGTCCGGTTGCCCGTACAAGAAGGTCTATTTCAACCACAAGACCGGCAAGGCCGAGAAGTGCACGCTGTGCTACCCGCGCATCGAGGTCGGCCTGCCGACCGTGTGCTCGGAGACCTGCGTGGGGCGGCTGCGGTATCTCGGCCTCGTGCTGTACGACGTGGACCGGGTGGCCGAGGCGGCTAGCGTCCAGGACGAGCACGAGCTGCTGGATGCGCAAGCGCAGCGTCATCCTCGACCCGAACGATCCGGCGGTCATCGAGGCCGCCCGGCGCGACGGCATCCCGGAGGACTGGATCGAGGCCGCGCAGAACAGCCCCATCCACAAGCTCATCCAGCAGTACAAGGTGGCGCTGCCGCTGCACCCGGAGTACCGGACGATGCCGATGGTCTGGTACATCCCGCCGCTGTCCCCGGTGGTGGACGTGGTCACCGGCTCGGGCAACGACGGCGAGGATGCGCGCACGCTGTTCGCCGCGATCGACAAGCTGCGCATCCCGATCTCGTACCTGGCCGAGCTGTTCACCGCGGGGGATGTCGCGCCGGTGGATGCTTCGCTGCGCAAGCTGGCCGCGATGCGCTCGTACATGCGCGGGATCAACCTGGAGGACCGTCGGGACGAGGAGATCGCCGCGGCCGTCGGGATGACCGGCACCGAGATGGAGGAGATGTACCGACTGCTGGCGATCGCCAAGTACAACGACCGGTACGTCATCCCCGCCGCGCACGCGGAGCAGGCCCGCGAGCTGGAGGAGCTGGCCTGCTCGCTGGACTATGACGGCGGCCCCGGCATGGGCGGCCCCGGTCCGTTCGGCGCCTCCAGCGGGCACCCCGACCCGGTGGCGGTGGAGAACTTCCACGTGCTCAAGGACCGGCAGACCGCCGACCGGCCGGCCAGCCCCGGCCGCGTCAACCTCCTCAACTGGGACGGCAATGGGACCCCGCAGGGCCTGTTCCCGCCCCCGGACAAGGACAAGTGATGGTCGGCCTGCGCACCCGCGTCACCCCGCGCCGCCGACTGCCGGCGTCCCTGAACGCGCTCACGCTGAGCCGCCCGGAGCGAGCACGCGCGCACATGGCCGCCTCGGTGCTGCTGGATTATCCGGATGCCGCCTGGTTCGCGAAGCTTCCGGCGGTGCGGGGACTGGCGGCTCCGCTGCCGGACAAGCTGCGGCATCCGCTGGAACGGTTCATGGACGCCGCCGAAGCCGCGCACTCGTGGGAGCAGCAGTACGTGCGCACCTTCGATCTGAAGCGCAAGTGCAGCCTGTATCTGACCTACTTCGCCACCGGCGACACGCGCAAGCGCGGCACCGCCCTGGTGACGATCCTGGAGGCCTATCGCGCGGCCGGGTGGGAGTTCGACGCCCACGAGCTGCCGGACTACCTGCCGGCCGTGCTGGAATTCTCCGCGATGAGCAACTCCGAGATCGCCGACGCGCTGCTGTCCAGCCACCGGGAGGGCATCGAGGTGCTGCGTGCGGCCCTCGAGGCCATGGACAGCCCGTGGGCCGATGTCGTGCGGGCGGTGACCCTGTCGCTGCCGCCGGTGGACGAGGCCACGCGTGAGCGCTACCTGGAGCTGATCAGCGAGGGGCCTCCCACCGAGACGGTGGGGCTGAGCCTGAACGGCATCCTGCCGCCGTTCCGAGTGAGGGAGGACGTATGAACCCGCTGTCCCTGCTGCTGTGGGTGGTGCTGCCGTACATCGCCGCGGCCGTGTTCATCGTCGGCCACATCTGGCGGTATCGGTATGACAAGTTCGGCTGGACGACGCGGTCGAGCCAGTCGTACGAGAACCGGCTGCTGCGCTGGGGCTCGCCGATGTTCCACTTCGGCATCCTCTTCGTGCTGGTCGGCCACGCGGTCGGCCTGCTGGTCCCCCGCGAGTGGCTGTACGCCATCGGCATCGACGAGCACATGTACCACATCGGCGCGACCGTGCTCGGCACGGCCGCCGCGATCCTGACGCTCGCGGGGCTCGCGATCCTGATCTACCGGCGCCGCACGGTCGGCCCGGTGTTCCTGGCGACCACCACGATGGACAAGGTCATGTACGTGTTCCTGGGCGCCACGCTGCTGTTCGGCACGCTCGCCACGTTCATGCACCAGCTGTTCGGCCCCGGCTACGAGTACCGCACCACGATCAGCCCGTGGGTGCGCAGCATCCTGCTCTTCCAGCCGCAGCCCGAGCTCATGGACCAGGCGCCGCTGATGTTCCAGCTGCACGCGCTGACGGCGACGCTGCTGTTCGCCCTGTGGCCGTTCACGCGCCTGGTGCACGTGTTCTCGGCGCCGGTGCAGTACCTGTTCCGGCCGTACATCGTGTATCGCTCGCGCGACGAGCACCGCAGCGGCGCCCGGGCCACCCGGCGCGGGTGGGAGCCGGTGGCTCCGCCCGACCCCGAACGGCTTGCACCGGCCGTAGTGACCCGGTCGCCCCGCTCTCAGCGACCGGCCGACACCGTGATGGTTCCGCCGGGGATCGCTCCGGCACCGGCGGGCAGCTCGAGCACGATGTCCTCGCCGGTCGCGGTGCGCGCCCGCACCACGACCCCCGACTCGCCTGCCCGCACGTCCTCGATCCGCGCCGCCCAGCCGTCGCCCGAGCCTCCGCCCGAGCCCTCGCCCCGGCGGTCCGGCAGCGTCGCGGCGACCGCGGCCGCGAACGGCGTGGCCGGGGCATCCAGCACCTCGCGCACCCCGCCCTCCTGCGTGATCCGTCCGGCTTCGAGCACGACCAGACGGCCGGCGAGGGATGCCGCGTCCGCCGCGTCATGCGTGGCGATGAGCGCCGTCGTCCCGGTCGCGGCGAGCTGATCGCGCAGCAACGCGCGGATGTCGGCCGCGGTGGCCGGGTCGAGGGACGTCAGCGGCTCGTCCAGCAGCAGCACCCGCGGCGCGGTCGCCAGCGCACGGGCCAGCGCCACCCGCTGCTTGCCCGCCGGACAGCTGCGCGGGACGTCGTGCGCCCATGCCGGCCAGCCCCACGCGATCCAGCCAGGCATCGGCATCCGTCCGTGCCGCGCGGCGCCCCGTGCCGCGGGCGCGCGGCCCGAACGCGACGTTCTCGCGCGCCGACAGGTGCGGGAAGAGGCGCGGCTGCTGCCGAGCAGCACGACGCCGCGGTGCTGCGGGCCGACGCGGACGCCGGATGCCGCCTCCAGCGTCCGCCCGTCGAGCCGCACCTCGCCCGCGTCCAGCGGCACGAAGCCCGCGATCGCATCGAACAGGGTGGACTTGCCCGCACCGGACGGGCCCATCACGGCGACGATCTCTCCGGCGTCGGCCCGCAGCGCCGCATCGAGCACGTACGCCCCGCGCTCGACCCGGACCCGGGCCTCCAGCCCCGCGCCGCTCATCCGACGCCCTCCGCCTGTGCGCCGCTCATCCGACGCCCTCCGCGGCCGTCGCCGGGGCGTTCGGTCGCCAGGCCCGCACCAGCAGGCACGAGGATCGCCGTCACCAGCAGCAGCAGCGAGAGCGCGACCGCCGATCCCTGGGTGACCCCCGCGCCGTTGAACGCCGTGTAGATCGCCAGCGGCATGGTCTGCGTGACCCCCGGCGCGTTGCCGGCGAACAGCGCGGTGGCGCCGAACTCGCCGATCGCGCGGGCGAAGCACAGGATGACTCCCGAGATCAGCCCGGGAGCGGCCAGCGGCAGCGTCACCCGCCACAGGATCGTCCAGCGGCCGGCGCCCAGCCCGGTGGCGGCACGCTCGTAATCCACGCCGGAGGTGCGCAGTGCGCCCTCCAGCGCCAGGACGAGGAACGGCAGCGCCACGAACGTCTGGGCCAGGACCACCGCCGTCGTGGTGAACGGCACCTGCCAGCCGGTCCAGCCGAGCCATCCGGAACGGCCGAACAGGAACAGCAGCGCCAGTCCGCCCACCATCGGCGGCAGCACGAGCGGCACGGTCACGATCGCGCGCAGCACGGCGGCGGTGCGCGTGCGCGCCCGCGCGATCAGCAGCGCGAGCGGCACCCCCAGCACCAGGCACAGCGCGGTGGCGATCAGGCCGGTCGTCACCGACAGCCGCAGCGCGTCCAGAGCTTCGGTCGAGGTGATGTCGGCCCACAGCGTCGCCCACTGCACCTTGCCGACCAGGGCGGCCAGCGGCAGGACGAGGAACGCCACGCCGATCAGGGCGGGGACCGCGAGGACCGGCGGCGCGTAGCCGCGACGATTCATGGCTTCTCGAATCCGAACGAGGCGAGGACGGCCTGCCCCTCGGTCCCGGTGATGAAGTCGACGAACGCCTGCGCGGCGGCCCTGTCGGGCGCGTCCTTCAGCACGGCGATCGGGTAGGAGTTCACGACCTTGTCGGCGCCCTCGGGGACGATGGTCTCGACCTGACCGGCGGCGGTTGCCGCGTCGGTCTTGTAGACGAGCCCGGCGTCGGCCTCGTCGGTGCGCACCTTGGTCAGGACCGCAGTCACGTTCTGCTCGGAGCTGGCCGGCGTCACGCTCACCCCGGCGTTGTCCAGCAGCGTCCGGGAGGCGGCGCCGCAGGGCACCTCGGGTGCGCACAGCACGGTGGTCACTCCCCGCTTCGCCAGGTCGGCGAGGCTCTGCACGCCGGCGGAATTGCCCTTGGGCACGACGATGACGAGGGTGTTGCGGGCGAAGACCACCGGGTCGGAGGCCAGCCCCGGTGCGGTGACCTTGTCCATGTTCGCCTGGTCGGCCGAGGCGAAGACGTCCACCTTGGCGCCGCCGATGATCTGGGTGGCCAGCGTGCTGGAGCCGTCATAGCTGGCGGTGATGTGCACGTCCGGGTGCGCGGCGGTGAACTTCTCGATGGCCGTGTCGAATGCGCCCTTCAGCGACGCGGCCGCCGACACCGTGACGTTGCCGCTGAGAGCGACGGTCGCGCCGCTGGGCTGGTCCGTGGCGGGCTGGGTGGCACTGATCGCACAGCCGGCCAGCACCAGGGCGAGTGTGGCCGCAGCCGCGGCGATGACGGGGAACCGGCGCATGATGTGCTCTCCCTTCTGGCGGGTTCTTCCGGACGAGTTCGCGTGGACGAGACCGGTCAAGGACGCGGGGTCTCGACGATGACGGTGGTGGCCTTGACCACGGCGACCGCGAGCGACCCGACTTCCAGACCGAGGTCGCGGACGGCCTCGGCGGTCATCAGCGACACGACGCGATGCGGACCCGCCTGGATGTCGACCTGGGCGGCGACCTGGTCGACGATGACCCTGGTGACCAGGCCGGTGAACCGATTGCGCGCACTGGAGAGGACATCCGTCGGGTCGCCGGCCGCAGCGGACAGCTCCACCGCACGGCGCGCGAGCGCGTCCCCGGGAATCTCGGCCGGCGAAGAGTCCGTGACCGGCAGCGCGCCCTGCTCCACCCAGCGGCGCACGGTGTCATCGCTGACGCCGAGCAGACGGGCGGCCTGCGAGATCTTGTAGCTTGCGGGCATATCGTCACGATAGCACCGCACCTGCGGAGATCTGAGCGGACTTATTCCGATCTCGCGGCACCGGCCGCTGCCGCGTCCCCGCCGTCCCGCACCATGACCGGTGCGGCGCCTCCCCGCCTCGCGCCGCACACGGGCGCCTCCTCCCCTCACCGGCGCCCCCACCCTCACCGACTTCGGAGGATCACCGCATCCTCGGAGGATTCCGGCGATTCGATCCGAGACTCGCCGCTTCCTCCGAACTCTGTGAGGCCTGGGGCGGGGGCGGGATGCGGCATCCGCCGTTTCGTCCGGCCGGAACCGGCCCGCGCCCGGGCGCCGCTGACTACGCTGAAGACATGCCGCTGGTCCCGCCCCTGCCTGCGCTCAGCGACGCCGAGCGCGTGCGCACGGCGCGCCATCAGCGATTGGCCGGGCTCGGGCCTGATGGACAGCGAAGGATCGGAGCGGCTCGCGCCGCGGTGGTCGGCGCCGGAGGGCTGGGCTCGCCGGTCATCCTCGCCCTGGCCGCTGCCGGCATCGGCGAACTCGTCGTGTTCGACGACGACGAGGTGGACGTCTCGAATCTGCAGCGGCAGGTGATCCACCGCCGGCAGGACGTCGGGCGCCCCAAGACCGACAGTGCCGAGCGCGTGGCATCCGATCTGTCCGAGACCCGCGTCCGCGCGGTGCGCACCCGCCTCACGCACGACAACGCCGCCGCGCTGCTGGCGGGCGCCGATCTCGTCCTGGACGGGACGGACTCCTTCGCCAGCCGTGAGATCGTGGCGGCGGCCTGCGAGCGGCTCGGCTTGCCCCTGGTGTGGGGCACGGTGCAGGAGTTCGCCGGGCTGGTCACGGTGTTCTGGTCCGCCCCACCCGCGCCGCACGAGCCGGTGCGCCTGGTCGACCTCTATCCCGCCGGCAGCGACGCCCCGGCCTGCTCGGCGGTGGGCGTGTTCGGCCCGCTCTGCCTGCAGGTCGGATCGTTGATGGCCGCCGAGGCGCTGAAGCTCATCACCGGGATCGGCCGACCCCTGATCGGACGCGTCGCTCTCATCGACGCGCTGGCCGGCACTCAGCGCGAAGCGCCCCTGCGAGCTGCACAGGGGACGGATGCCGCGAGCGCGGCGAACTCCGCGGCGAACTCCGCAGCACAGAACGGCACCGCACAGGACGGCCCGGCTCGGGGCGGGTCGGCACAGAGCGGCCCGGCACGGGGCGGGTCGGCACAGAACGGCACCGCACCGAACTCCGCCGTGCCGAACGCGAACGGCTCGGCGCGGCCGGCCGCCGCGATCGCCGAGGTGGACGAGCCCGGCGATGCCGTCGTGATCGACGTGCGCGAGGAGTTCGAGCTGGCCACGGGCACGGTGCCCGGCTTCCGGCACCTTCCGCTGGATGCTCTGCTGGCGGACGTGGATGCCGTGGCCGACCAGGTCGCGGGCTCCCCCGTCGTGATCGTGTGCCAGGTGGGTGCGCGGGCGCGCGTCGCCGCGTCGGCGCTGCGGGCCGCGGGAGCCGAGGCATCCGTCCTGCGCGGCGGTATCGAGGGCTGGACCGGCAGGCAGGAGGCCCGGGTGTGATCACGGTCGAAGAGCACCGAGACCGCATCCTCGCGGCGGTGCGCCTCCTCGAGGCGACGACGATGCCGGTGAATGCGGCCCTGGGTCGGTTCCTGCGCGAACCGGTCCGATCGCAGGTGGACCTTCCGCTGTTCGACAACTCGGCGATGGACGGCTTCGCGGTGCGGTTCGACGACGTGTCCGCGGCATCCCCCGACGCGCCGGTCGTGCTCGAGGTCGTCGCCGATCTGCCGGCCGGCACGTCCGATGACCCGCCGCTGCGGGCCGGGCAGGCCGCCCGCATCATGACCGGGTCGCCGGTGCCCGCCGATGCCGACGCCGTCGTCCCGTTCGAGGACACCGTCGGCGGGCTGGAGGACTCCCTCGGCCGGGTCGAGGTGATCGAGCACCGCGGGCACGCCGAGCCCATATCCGCCCGCGTGCCGAGGAGTGCACGGCCGGGGACGAGATCCTTCCCGCCGGAACCTTCCTGGGCGGCCGTCAGCTCGCGGCTTGCGGCCGCGGCCGGTGTCACCGAGGTCGTGGTCTCTCGGCTTCCGCGGGTGGCCGTGATCTCGACCGGGGACGAGCTTCGACCCCCGGCACCCCGTTGCGGCGCGGCCAGATCCCCGAGTCGAACAGCACGCTGTTGGAGGGACTGTGCGAGCAGATCGGCGCCGAGGTGGTGCTGCGCACCTCGGTGACCGATGACGGCGACGGACTGCGCGCGGCCCTGGCCGAGGCATCCGTTCTCGGCGCCGACGTGGTGATCACCTCGGGCGGTGTCAGCGCAGGAGCGTACGAGGTCGTCAAGAACGTCGCGCCGATGCGGTTCGAGAAGGTCGCGATGCAGCCCGGCAAGCCGCAGGGATTCGGCGACGGGATGCCGCTCATGTTCGGGCTGCCGGGCAACCCGGTCAGCGTCGCGGTCTCGTTCGAGGTGTTCGTGCGCCCCGCGCTGCGGGCGATGCAGGGCGCCGCGGCACTCGATCGGCTCACGCTGCCGATGCGCGTGCTCGAGGCGTGGCGCACTCCGGTCGGCCGACGCCAATATCGGCCGGTGCGCGTCGAGCGCGACGGCGTGCGCCCCGCCTCGTCGGGCGGCTCGCACCTCGCGGCGAGCCTGGGCCGCTCCGACGCCTATGCGATCGTCCCCGCCGACCTCGACGCCGTCGCGGTGGGCGATGTCGTGGATGTCATGCTGGTCTCATGAGCTTCACCCACCTGGATGCCGCGGGCAACGCCCGCATGGTCGACGTCACCGAGAAGCAGCCCACGGTGCGCGCGGCCACCGCGCGCGGCTTCGTCCGCTGCGCGCCCGAGGTCGTCGCGGCCCTCCGCGACGGCACTGTGCCCAAGGGCGATGTGCTCGCGGTCGCCCGGATCGCCGGCATCGCCGCGGCCAAGCGCACCCCGAGCTCGCCCCTGGCTCACGTGATCGGCGTGCACGGGGCGGTGGTCGAGGTGGAGATCGTCGACGGCGGCGTGCAGCTCGAGGCCACCGTGCGCACCGCCGATCGCACCGGCGTGGAGATGGAGGCGCTCACCGCCGTCTCGGTCGCCGCCCTCGCCGTGGTCGACATGGTCAAGGGCTTGGACAAGTCCACCTCGATTTCCGACGTCCGACTGGTCGCCAAGACCGGAGGCAAATCGGGCGCATGGGCCCGGCCGGGCGAGTCCGCGCGGCCGTGACCGACGTTCCTGCCGGCGACCGGGCGCGCGCTGCGGATCCCGTGGGCGCGCGGATCTCCGCGGCACACTCTGTGGCACACTCCGCGGCCGGCACACCCGGCGCAGACGCGCGCTCCGTCGGCGCGATCCTGCTCGCCGGCGGCCGGGCGTCCCGCATGGGCGGGATCGACAAGCCGCGGCTGCAGATCGACGGGGTGAGCCTGCTCGACCGTGCGATCGCCGCCGTGCGCAGCGTCTCGGCAGCCCCGATCGTCGTGGCGGGTCCCGCGCCGACCGATGCCGCGCCACCATCACCCGCACCGGCACCCTCCGCCCGCGCTGACCCGGGGACTTCTGACCGCGCGGCATCCCCCTCCCCCGCGCAGCCCACTCCTGGCCTCGGGACTTCTGACCGCGCGGCATCCCCCTCCCCCGCGCAGCCCACTCCTGGCCTCGGGACTTCAGACCGCGCGGCATCCTCGTCCGCCGCGCAGCCCACTCCCCTGACCTGGGTGCGCGAAGACCCGCCGTTCACCGGGCCGGTGGCGGCGATCGTCGCCGCGCTGGCGGCGATGCCGGCGGACTCCGATCCCGCCTGGACGCTCGTGCTGGCATGCGACCTCCCTCACGTCGACGCCGCCGTGCGGCAGCTCGTGCACGACATCGTGCTCCTGGGCTCCGACATCGACGGTGCGTGCCTGTCCGACGCGTCGAGCCGGCCGCAGTGGCTGACGGGGCTGTACCGCACGACAGCGCTTGCGGCGGGCCGCGGCATCCATCCCGGACGAGGGCCGGAACCAGTCGATGCGCGCGCTCCTGGCCGACCTGGCGATCGCGGCGCTGCCCGACCTGTCCGACAGCGCCCGCGACATCGACACGTGGGAGGATTACAGGAGCTTCACCAAGGAGGACGTATGAGCGATCACCTGCCCCCGGAGGCCCTCGACCACTGGGCCGACGCGCTGCGCGAGCGGTTCGGACTCGCCCCCGAGGACGTGCCCATCTCGCTGATCCTGGACCTGGCCAAGGATGTCGCGAACGGCGTCGCGCGGCCGGCTGCGCCGTTCAGCGCCTTCGTGGCGGGGCTGGTCGCCGGTCGCGCCGGCGGCTCCCCCGAGCAGGTGCGCGAAGCCGCCGCCGCCGTGTCGGAGCTGGCCTCGACCTGGGAGGCGTGATGCCCGTCGTCCGGTTCTTCGCGGCCGCCGAAGAGGCCGCCGGCGCGGCGCAGGCTCACGGTCGCGGCCGCCGATCTCGGGCGCTGCGCGGGACGCTGAGCGCGCAGCATCCGGCGCTCGCCTCGATCCTGCCGCGGTGCGCGGTCCTGGTGGACGGCGCCCGGCTGGACGATGCCTCCCCGCTGCCCGAGTCGGCCGTGATCGACGTCCTGCCGCCCTTCGCCGGCGGCTGAGCGGCCCGGCCCCTCCGGCTGACAGGCCCGCCCCTCCGGCTGACAGGCCCCGCCCCTCCGGCTGACGGGCCCCGCCCCTCCGACCGACCGCGTCGGCCCGGCCGCTGTGGCTAGGCCGGAGCCCCGCGGTGCTCCAGGCGCACCACCACCGACTTCGAGGTGGGCGTGCCGCTGACATCGGCGACCGAGTCCAGCGGCACCAGCACGTTCGTCTCGGGATAATACGCCGCCGCGTTGCCCCGCGGCGTGCTGTACGCCACGATGCGGAACTCCTCGGCGCGACGCTCTTCGACGTGCCCGTCCGGGGCGCGCCACTCCGAGACCAGGTCGATGATCTCGTCCTCGGCGAACCCGAGCTCGCGGATGTCGTCCGCGTTGACCATCACCACCCGACGGCCCCCGTGGATGCCGCGGTACCGGTCGTCCTTGCCGTAGATGGTGGTGTTGTACTGGTCGTGCGACCGCAGCGTCTGCAGCAGGATGCGTCCCTCGGGGATCCGCGGATACTCCAGCGTGTTGGCGGTGAAGTGGGCCTTGCCGTCGGATGTCGCGAAGCTCCGGGAGTCGCGCGGCCCGTTCGGCAGATGCAGTGTGCGGCCCTTGTCGACGCGCCGCTCGAAGTCGTCGAAGCCCGGCACGACACGCTCGATGTGCGAGCGGATCAGAGCGTAGTCGCCCTCCAGCTGCGCCCAGTCCGCCTGCGGGACGCCGTCCCGGCCGGCGAAGATCAGCGCGCAGAGGCGGGCGACGATCGCGACCTCGCTGAGCAGATCCTCCGACGGCGGCGCGAGCCGGCCGCGCGAGGAGTGCACGGCGCCCATCGAGTCCTCGACGGTCACGCGCTGCTCGCGCCCGCCGCGCCGGTCACGGTCGGTGCGCCCCAGGGTGGGCAGGATGATGGCCCGCCGGCCCGTGACCACGTGCGAGCGGTTCAGCTTCGTGGACACCTGGACGGTCAGCTCGCACCGGCGCAGCGCCGCCTCGGTGACGGCGGTGTCGGGGGTGGCCGAGACGAAGTTGCCGCCCATCCCCATGAAGAACCGCGACCGGCCGTCGCGCATGGCGCGGATCGCGTTCACCGTGTCGTACCCGTGTTCGCGCGGCGCGGCGAACGCGAACTCTGCGTCCAGCGCCGCCAGGAACTCCTCCGACGGCTTCTCGTAGATCCCGACCGTGCGGTCGCCCTGCACGTTCGAGTGGCCGCGCACCGGGCACACGCCCGCGCCGGGCCGGCCGAAGTTGCCCTGCGAGGCAGCACATTCACGATCTCGCGCAGCGTGGGCACGGAGTGCTTGTGCTGGGTCAGGCCCATCGCCCAGCAGACGATGGTCGCGCCCGAGGCGCGGACCTGGTCGCCCGCGTCCCGCAGGGTCTGCTCGGTCAGGCCGGTGGCCTCGCACAGCTCGGCCCACGAGGCGTCCGCCAGCGCCCCCCGATACGCGTCGAAGCCGGTCGTGTGCGCGGCGATGAAGTCGTGGTCGAGCACACCGCCCTCGGCATCCTCGACCTCCAGCAGATGCTTGCCGATCGCCTGGAACAGCGCCTGGTCGCCGCCGAGCCGGATCTGCAGGAAGCTGTCGGCGATCTGCGTGCCGCCCAGGATCACGCCGCGTGGCGTCTGCGGGTTCTCGAAGCGGAGGAGCCCTGCCTCCGGCAGCGGGTTGACCGCGATGATCGTGGCGCCGTTCTGCTTCGCCTTCTCGAGCGCCGACAGCATCCGCGGGTGGTTCGTGCCGGGGTTCTGCCCGGCGATGATCAGCAGCGAGGCGTTGTGCACGTCCTCGAGCGAGACGGTGCCCTTGCCGATCCCGATGGTCTCGTTCAGGGCCGAGCCCGACGATTCGTGGCACATGTTGGAGCAGTCCGGCAGGTTGTTCGTCCCGACGCCGCGCACCAGCAGCTGGTAGAGGAATGCCGCCTCGTTCGAGGTCCGGCCGGAGGTGTAGAAGATCGCCTCGTCCGGGTCGTCCAGCCCCCGCACCGCGTCGGCGATCTCGCGCAGCGAGTCATCCCACGAGATCGGCCGGTAGTGCGTGGCGCCCTCGTCGAGGATCATGGGATGCGTCAGCCGCCCCTGCTGGCCCAGCCACCAGTCGTCGTGCCCGGCCAGCTCGACCATCGAGTGTGCGGCGAAGAACTCCGGCTCGACCCGGCGCAGCGTCGCTTCTTCGGCCACGGCCTTCGCGCCGTTCTCGCAGAACTCGGCGATGTGCCGGCGATCAGACTCGGGCCATGCGCAGCCGGGGCAGTCGAACCCGTCCTTCTGGTTCACCCGGAGGAGGGTCTGGATGCCTGCGCCCGACGCCCATCTGCTGCTCGGCGATCTGCAGCGCATGCAGGATCGCCGGCACGCCCACGGCGACCTTCTTCGGGTCGCTGACGCGGATGAGGGATTCGTCGATGTCCTGGGTGGGGGGCTTCGTCGCCATGCTCCCAGGCTAGGCGATGGCGGCGCCCGCCCCGTTCACCGTTTCCATTCACCGGATATCCGGGTCCCGGTCAGCCGCCGAGGCCCTTCCACGCGGTCGTGCCGTCGGCCTCGACCTGTCGCTTCCACACCGGCAGGCTGTGCTTGATCGACTCGATCAGGGTGCGGCACACCTCGAACGCCTCGCCCCGGTGGGCGCCGGCGACGGCGACCACCACTGCAGCCTCGCCCACGGTGAGGCGGCCGATGCGATGGCTCACCGCCACCCGCACGTCGGCGTCGCCGATCGCCTGCTCGGCCAAGGTGCGCAGCGTGGCCTCGGCGTCCGGGTGCGCGGTGTACTCGAGCGCGACGACGGCGGATGCGGCATCCGGGTCGTGATCGCGCACCCTCCCGACGAACGCGAGCTCCGCGCCCATCCGCGGGTCGTCCACCGCGGCGCGGTGCGCCGCCTCGTCCAGCGGCTGATCGCTGATCTGCGCGATCAGGATGGTCATCGCAGATGGTCCTCGCCGCGCAGCTGGCCCAGCGCGTGCGGGGCGACGGCGATCACCAGCGGCATCCCCGCCTCGACCGCCGCCGGCGACCCCGGCAGGTTCACGATGAACGCCGCCTCGGCGATGCCCGAGATGCCGCGGGAGAGCATGCCGGTGGGCTTCTCGGCGGCGCTGCGGCGACGCAAGCTCTTCGGCGATGCCGGGGATGGCGACGGTGATGACGCGCTCGGTGCCCTCGGGCGTCTCGTCCCGCGGCCCGATTCCGGTCCCGCCGGTGGTCACGATGACCCGGATGCCGTCGGTGAGCGCATCGCGCAGCGCGTCTTCGACCGGGTCGGCGCCGTCCGGGATGACGATCGGGTCGGCGCAGGCGAACCCGGCCTCACGGAGCGCGGCGACCGCGATCGGGCCGCTGACATCCTCTCGCTCACCGCGGCTGGCGCGGTCCGAAACGGTGATCACGGCGGCCGAGTAGCGCATGACTCCAGCGTACGACCTCGGGTGCTCCGCGCCGCGGTGTCAACGCCGTCCGGTGCCGAAGATTCCCCGGATCACGCCGTTGAGCAGGGTCTGCGTGGTGCGCGAGCCGAGGATCTCCTCGATCGGCGACTTCTGCTTCCGGGTGCTCGTCCGGCCCGAGGTCGATCGCATCAGCCGGTCGTACTCGGCCTGGGCCTTCTTGTCGGCCGCGGCCTTCGCCTTTGCCGCGTCGGCATCGGCGTCGGCCTTGGCCTTGGCCGCCTCGGCCGCCGCATCCTGTTCGGCGGCGGCGTTGAGCTTCGCCGTGAGGATCTCGCGCGCCGATTCGGGGTCGATCGCCGTGCCGTAGCGGGCCAGCAGCGGGGAGGCCTTGATCGCCGCGGCGATCTGCGGATCGGGGTCGGCGACATCAGCCCCTGCGGTGCGCGCAACCGGGTCCAGGCGACCGGGGTCGGAGCCCCCTTCTCGCTCATCACCGTCACGATGGCCTCGCCGGTGCCGAGCTCCTGCAGCACGCGCTCCAGGTCGTAGCCCGAGTGCGGGTACGTGCCGACGGTGGCCTTGAGCGCTTTCGCGTCGTCCGGGGTGAAGGCGCGCAGCGCGTGCTGCACGCGGGATCCCAGCTGGCCGAGCACATCCGAGGGCAGGTCCTTCGGGGTCTGTGTGACGAAGAAGACGCCGACCCCCTTCGAGCGGATCAGCCGGACGGTCTGGGTGATCGAGGCGAGGAAGTCCTTCGAGGCGTCCCGGAACAGCAGATGCGCCTCGTCGAAGAAGAACACCAGCTTGGGCTTGTCGGCATCCCCCACCTCGGGCAGGATCTCGAACAGCTCGGCCAGCAGGTACATCAGGAACGTCGAGAACAGGGTGGGCTTGTCGATCACGCCCGGCACCTCGAGCAGGCTGATCACGCCGCGTCCGTCGGCAGCGATGCGCAGGATGTCCTTCACGTCGAACTCGGGCTCGCCGAAGAACACGTCCGCCCCGGCATCGGCGAACGTGATCAGCTCGCGCAGGATCACGCCGGCGGTGGCGGCCGACAGACCGCCGATGCCCTTCAGCTCGCCCTTGCCCTCGTCGCTGGTGAGGTAGGTGAGCACGGCACGCAGATCCGACAGGTCGACGAGGGCGAGGCCGGCCGCGTCGGCGTAGTGGAACACCAGGCCGAGACTGGACTCCTGCGTCTGGTTCAGCCCCAGCACCTTGCTCGAGCAAGCGGACCGAAGCCCGACACTGTCGCGCGCACCGGCACGCCGTGGCCGACGCCGCCGAGAGCGAGATATTCGACGACGGATGCCTCGGGCTTCCAGTCCTGCCCGATGCCCTCGGTGCGGGCCAGCAGCTTCTCGCTCGACTCGCCCGGGGTGGCCATCCCGCTGAGGTCGCCCTTGATGTCGGCCGCGAACACCGGCACGCCCTTCGCGGCGAGCTGCTCGGCCAGGCCCTGCAGCGTGCGGGTCTTGCCGGTGCCGGTGGCTCCGGCGACCAGGCCGTGGCGGTTCAGCATCGCCAGCGGGATGCGGATCTGCGCGGCCGGCACCGGGTCGGTGTTCACCAGGGCGCCCAGGTCGAGGGTGTCGGCCTGGAACGTGTAGCCCTCGACGATCGCCTGGATCTCGGCCGGGTCCAGCGGACCTGCGGCCGGCGCGTCGTCCGGCGCCGGTGCGGCCGCCGGTGCCGGGCTCTTCGCCGGCGCGGGCGCCGCGTCCGCGGGCGCCTCGGCCGGCGCCGCCGGCGCCGCCGCGGTCTCGGACGCCGGCGCCGCGGCGGGCGCGGCATCCGCCCCGGCGAGACTGCCCGCCTTCGCGGCCTCCGCCTCGGCCGCGGCGAGCGCAGCCTGGGCCTGGGCCGCCTTCAACGCGGCTTGTGCGGCGTCCGCCTCGGCGCGCAGGCGCTTGAGCTCGGCTTGGGCGGCGGTGACGGCGGCATCCTCGGGCACGGTCATGCGCTCAGCCTAGCCATGGCAGGGTCTTCGCGATGCGGCAGAATGAGCGCATGGCGTCCCTTCAGCGCGCGGTGCGCACTCTGGTCGCCCCGCTGACCCAGACCGCGGCCTTCCGTCGTCTCGGACGACGCCTCATGCCGGTGCTCGAACGGCTGTTCCGGATCGTCGCCGGCGGTCGCATGCCGATCAGCGCGCTGCTGGTCCCCTCGCTCACGCTTGCACACGATCGGGGCGAAGTCGGGTCGTCCCCGCGACGTCCAGCTGATGTATACGCCGGACGACGCGGGCCGGGCGATCGTCGCCGGCACCAACTTCGCCGGGACGCGGCATCCGTCCTGGACGACCAACCTGCGCGCGCATCCCGACGCCGAGATCACCGTGCGCGGTCGGCGCCTCGCCGTGCGCGCCGACCCGATCCCGGACGAGGGCCGCGATGAGGCCTGGCGGCGCATCGAGGCGCAGTGGCCGAACTACCGCTCCTACGAGCGCGAGTCCGGCCGCACCGTGCGCCTGTTCCGGCTCGAGCCGGTCCGCGAGCTCGGCCGTCGCTGAAGCCCGCCCCGCTACCCCTTCGTCGCACCGGCCATCAGGCCGCGCACGAAGAACCGCTCCGAGCGCGAAGAACACGATCAGCGGCACGATGATCGAGATGAAGGTGCCGGCCGACTGCAGGTACCAGCGGTCTCCCCACGTGCCCGACAGCGAGTTCAGCGTCTGGGTCAGCGGCAGCGACGAACTCGGCGCGAAGATCGTGGCCACCAGCAGGTCGTTCCACACCCACAGGAACTGGAAGATCGCGAACGAGGCGATAGCCGGCATGGCCAGCGGGATGATCATCCGGAAGAAGATCTGCCCATGCCCGGCGCCGTCCACCCGGGCGGCCTCGATCAGCTCGTTCGGGATCTCGGAGATGAAGTTGTGCAGCAGGAAGATCGCCAGCGGCAGGGCGAAGATCGCGTGCGCGATCCATACCGTCGCGAAGCTGTGGTCGACGTCGCGCAGGGTGAACCCGGGGAAGATCCCGACGCCGGCGATGGTCAGACCGCGCGAGAACAGACTCAGCAGCGGCACCAGCGCCATCTGGATCGGCACGATCTGCAGCGCGAAGACGAACACGAACAGGATGCCGCGGCCCTTGAACGGGATCCAGGCGAACGCGTACGCGGCCAGGGCGGCGATCGAGATCGGGATCAGGGTGGCTGGGATCGCGATCGCCAGCGAGTTCAGGAACGACTGCCCGAGTGTCAGGGCCGTGCCGCCGGAGGTGAGCGCATCGAAGTAGTTCGAGAGCGTGAAGCTGGGGTTGACGAAGACCGTCCACCAGCCCGTGGTGTTCGAATCGGCGCCCGGCCGGAACGAGGTGACGAACAGCCCGAACGTCGGGATCGTCCAGACGACCGCGATGATCGCCGCCGCGAGGGTGGCACCGCGCGAGGTGAGGCGCTTGCGGGCGTCCCGCTCGTCCTTGCGGGTGTCGCGGTCGACGGTGCGCGCGGCCCGGGTGTCGGCGGGAATGTCCGCCTCGGTGAGAGCCATCAGCGGATCTCCTTCTGCTTGCGCATCTGTACCACGTTGTAGATGATCAGCGGGAGCACGAACAGGAACAGCACCACCGCCAGCGCCGACGAGTGGCCGTAGCTCTGGAACCGCTGCTGCTGGTTGACCATCTCGAAGCCCAGCACCGAGCTGTTCGAGCGTCCGCCGGTCATCACCGCGACGATGTCGTACACCTTCAGCGCGGCGATGGTGATCGTGGTCAGCACGACGATCAGCGAGCCCCGGATGCCGGGGATCGTCACGTTGAAGAATCGCTGCAGGGCGCTCGCGCCGTCCAGCTGGGCCGCCTCGTGCTGATCCATCGGCACGGCCTTGATCGAGGCCGACAGGATCACCATGGCGAAGCCGGTCTGGCTCCAGATGAACACCGCCAGCAGGCAGATGGTGTTCACCAGCGGCTGCGCGTCCAGCCAGCCGATCGGCTGGCCGCCGAACCAGGTGATGATCGCGTTCAGGATGCCGATCTGCTGGCCCTGCCGGTAGTCGTAGACGAACTTCCAGATGATGCCGGCCCCGACGAACGAGATCGCCACCGGCATGAACACCCACAGCTTGAGGAACTTCTCGCCGCGCGCCCGGTCGACGAACGCCGCGTAGATCAGGCCGATGCCGGTGGCCACGATCGGGGCGATCAGCGCCCAGATGACGGTGTTGATCACCGACCAGAACCCGTACGGGTTGGTGAACGTCCAGACGTAGTTGTCGAACCAGACGAAGTCCTTGCCGGTCTTATCGAAGAACGACTGCACGATCGTGGAGATCGCCGGGTAGACCAGCCCGGTCAGCAGGAGGAGCGCCGCCGGGGCCATGAAGATGATCAGCTGGAAGACGTAGCCGGTGCCCTGCCGCGAGCGGTAGTCGGCGAAGAACAGGATGGCGCCGGCCAGCAGCGCGATGCCGACGACGTAGACGACCGCGTTCTGGTACGGCCGCATCACCATGAAGGCGATCACCGGGATGATGAAGCACGCCGCCACGCGCAGCCAGAAGTACCCGGGGCCCGGGCGGGGCGCATACTCGATGAGCAGGAGGATGATGCCGACCACGGCGGCGAACAGCACCACCACGATCGGGATCTGCACCAGCGGACCGAGCCCGCCGATCCAGACGAAGAAGCTGTTCAGCGAGAACCCGAGCGAGGTCGGCGGCGCGTCCTCATCCGGCCCCTGCAGGAGCATGAACAGGAACAGCGCCACCAGCAGCACGGACGCCACGAGGACGATGATGCCGGTGACGCGGCGCGACGTTCGGCTGCCTCGCCTCGTCTCCGGGCCCGGAAGCCCGGTGGACGGCTCGATCACGGTCGCCATGGTCCTGCCTCTCTGAGCACATCGGCGTGCTCGTCTTCCTTGCTTCGACGGCGGCAGGGCGGGTGCCCCTGAAAGGAGCGCCCACCCTGCCGATGCTATTGCCTGGGACTAGTTCTCGTAACCCGCCTGGATGGCGGCGAGGACATCGTCGGTGGACATGCCGTCGATCCAGCTGACCATGCCCTTCCAGAACGACCCGGACCCGACGGTGGCCGGCATGAGGTCGGACGCGTCGAAGCGCATGACCGTGTTCGGGTCCTGCATGATCTTCATCGCGTCGGTGAGGAACTGGCTGGAGGCCAGCGTCGGGTCGGCGCCCTTGTTGGCCGAGATCACGCCGCCGAGCTTGACGCGCGCGTTGGCGAAGTCCGGCGTGGTCATGAACTCCTGGACCTTCTTGGCAGCCGCGGTGTCCGCGAAGCGGGCGACGAACTCGCCACCGCCCTCGACCGCGTTCGAGCCCTCCTGGATGCCCGGCAGGACGAAGGCGTACACGTCGCCGTCCGGGGCCACGGTCGGCGCCTTGCCGTCCTTGGTCTTCACGTCGAGGAAGTTGGAGGACAGGAAGGATGCCTGGTGGGTCAGGGCGCAGGTGCCGTCGGCGACCTTGGCCGCGACATCCGCGAACGCCGTCGAGTTGATGCTCTTGACGTCGCCGAAGCCGGCGTTGACGTACGACTTGTCCAGCAGGATCGAGCCGACCGCGTCGAACGCCTTCTTGATCTGCGGGTCGGTGAACTTCACCGTGCCGGCCACCCACTGGTCGTAGACGTCCGGACCGGACTGACGCAGCACGAGGTCCTCGATCCAGTCGGTGCCCGGCCAGCCGGACGCGTCACCGGACGCGAAGCCCGCGCACCACGGCGCCTTGCCGGTCTTCTCCTGGATGGTCTTGGTCAGGGACAGCACGCCGTCCCACGTGGTCGGGACCTCGACGCCCCACTTCTTGAACTCGGCCGGCGAGTACCAGACGTAGCCCTTGACGTTGGCCAGCATCGGGGCGGCGTAGAACGTGCCGTCCGCGGTGCCGTAGTTCTTCCAGTCCTTGCCCCAGTACTTGTCCACGTTCGCGCTGACCGTGTCGTCGGCCTTCTGCACCTCGCCGGTGCCGATGAGCGAGTTCAGCAGACCGGGCTGCGGGACGATCGCGATGTCGGGGGCCGAGCCGCCCTGCACCTTGGTGACGATGTTTCCCTCGAAGCTCTTGTCGCCGGTGTACTCGACCTTGATCCCGGTGTCCTTGGTGAACTGGTCGAAGGACTTGTTCAGCAGGTCCGCCTCCGACCCGGTGATGCCGCCCGACAGGTGGACGGTCTGACCCTTCAGGTCGTCACCGCCGTTGCCGCCGCCGCTGCCGGTCTCTGCGCAGCCGGTGAGTGCGATTCCCGCCACGCCCAGAAGGGCCAGCGGGAGCATCACGGTGCGTCGAATCGACTTTGCCATGTGATCCTCCTCGTCAAGGTGCAAGCACGCACGCCACGCGGCCGGGTGGGCCGCAAGCGCTTACAGCCGAACGTACCGTGCACACCGAGCGCATTCAACCGCTGAGGGGTAACGGCTTGATAACCAATGGGAGCGCTCTCAGTGCGGAATCACGGCGCGAGCTGCGGAACCGTCCGAGGTCGCACCACGAGCCACAGGGAGAGCACGCCGATGATCGAGCAGCCGATCATCACCACCGCCATCGTGGTCGGGGTGATCCCGGCCTCGCTGGCGATCAGGCCCACGATCGGCGAGATGAGTCCGGCCACCGCGTTGTTGGCGAATCCGATCAGCGAAGCGGCCGTCCCGGCGGCGCTGCCGTGCCGGTCCAGTGACAGCACCTGGACGCAGGGGAAGGTGAAGCCGCAGGCGGTCATGAACACGAACAGCGGCACGATCGTGCCCCACAGTCCGAGCCCGAGGGCGTCGCCCCCGGCGATCGCAGCGGCGGCGGCCACCAGGACGGCGGTCGAGAACGCGAGCACCCACTGCGGGCCGAAGCGGGCGGCCAGCCGGGCGGCGACCTGGTTGCCGATGACCAGCCCCACAGAGTTCGCCGCGAACAGCAGGCCGTACTGCTGGGCGTTGAACCCGTAGCTCTCCTGGAACAGGAACGACGAACTGGACAGGTACGAGAACAGCCCGCTGAACGTCATGGCGCCGATGATGAGCACGCCGACGAAGATGCGATCGCGGAACACCGCGGCGTACCGCTGTCGGGTGGTCGTCGAGCCGCGGTCCTGTCTGCGTGCGGCGGGCAGGGTCTCGGGCAGGATGAAGATCGCGCAGGCGAGCATGACCAGCCCGTAGGCCGCCAGCACGACGAAGATGCCGCGCCACGGGATCACCGCGAGCAGGGCCGAGCCCAGCAGCGGCGCGATCACCGGCGCCGCGCCGGTCACCAGCGCGAGTCGGCTCAGCATCACGACCAGCCGGCGCCCGCCGAACAGGTCTCGCACCATCGCCATGGCCACGACGCCGCCGGCGGCGGCGCCCACGCCCATGAGCACGCGGGCTCCGCCCAGCAGCAGCAGGGTGGGCGCCAGTGCGGCGGCGGCGCTGGCCAGCACGTGCACGCCGGTGACGATCAGCAGCGGGATGCGGCGGCCGAGCTTGTCGCTGAGGGGTCCCACGATCAGCTGGCCGAGCCCGAAGCCGATCATCGTTCCGGTGAGCGTGAGCTGGACGGCCGTGGCCGTGGTCTGGAAATCCTGCTCGAGGATCGGGAACGCCGGCAGGTACAGGTCGACCGTGAACGGACCGAGGGCGGTCAGCGCGCCCAGGAGGACGATGTAGAGCACCCGGCGCGCGGTCGAGATCGCATCGCCCGGGTGCAGGCATGATCGGCGCGGTGGCCGGATTCGAGCCGAGCGTGCGGATGGCGGCGGTCGAGGTGCGGATCGAGCCCGTCGCGGTGCGGATCGAGCCCGTCGCGGTGCGGATCGAGCCCGTCGACGTGCGGACCGAGCCGGTCGACGTGCGGACCGAGCCGGTCGACGTAGGCACCGAGCCCGTCGACGTAGGCACCGAGCCCGCCGAAGCGGGAGCGGGTACCGGCGGTTCAGGCAGGGTCGGCTGGGGCGCGGTATCGGGCTTCACGAGGGCTTCCGGTCGGGAATGAAGAACAGGTCGAATCGATTCGACCTCGGACCATGATACCGGAGCGGTCCCCAGCATCCGCGGGGAAGACACGAAAGCCCCGGACACGGATGTCCGGGGCTTTCGAAGAAGCAGAGACTACTTCAGGGTGACCGTGGCGCCGGCCTCTTCGAGAGCGGCCTTGGCCTTCTCGGCGGCCTCCTTGGTGGCGCCCTCCAGAACCGGCTTGGGCGCACCGTCGACGACGGCCTTCGCATCGCCGAGGCCGAGCGAGGTGAGCTCGCGGACGACCTTGATGACCTGGATCTTCTTGTCGCCGACCGTCTCGAGGACGACGTCGAAGGAATCCTTCTCCTCGACCTCTTCGGCGGGCGCGCCACCGGCCGGGGCGCCGGCAGCGGCAACGGCGACGGGGGCGGCGGCGGTGACCTCGAAGGTCTCCTCGAACTTCTTGACGAACTCGCTGAGCTCGATGAGCGACAGCTCCTTGAACGCGTCGAGAAGCTCGTCAGTGCTGAGCTTTGCCATGATGATTCTCCTTGATCGGGGTTGTGATGCCGAGGCCGAGATCAGGCCGCGGACTCCTGCTTCTCACGCAGCGCGTCGACCGTGCGAACGGCCTTCGACAGCGGAGCGTTGAACAGATATGCCGCCTGGAACAGCGAGGCCTTGAAGGCACCGGCGAGCTTCGCCAGCAGGACTTCACGGCTCTCGAGGTCGGCGAGCTGGTTGACCTCATCGGGCGTCAGGGGGCACCGTCGAAGAAGCCGCCCTTGATCACCAGAAGAGGGTGTGCCTTGGCGAAGGCGCGCAGGCCCTTCGCGACGGAGACCGGGTCACCGTGCACGAAGGCGATGGCAGACGGCCCCTTCAGGTCGTCGTCCAGCGTCGAGATCCCGGCCTTGTTGGCCGCGATCTTGGTCAGCGTGTTCTTCACCACGGCGTACTCCGCGTCCTGACGGATGCTGTTGCGGAGCTCCTTGAGCTCGGCAACCGTCAGACCGCGGTACTCGGTCAGCAGAACGGCGGTCGAGTCCTCGAAATTCTTCGTGAGCTCGGCAACCGTTGCGTCCTTCTGCGCCATGGCCACTCCTTGTCTTTACGAGACGCTCCGCGATGGCGGGGCGTCGACCTCGGATCGGCGGCCGCACGACAAACAAAAACGCTCCGGCGCAAGCGCACGGAGCGGAATCCTGGAGGGAGATCGTTCTATGTCACCTGCGCGGGCCCCTGCGTGGCAGTGCTTCGATCAACGTGCTCTCGCACGCCGATGACCGGCGGTCTTTGGCTCGGACAAGTCTACGGGATGCCGGCGGTCCGGCAAAATCGGTCGCGAGGTGCCCAGCACCCGGGCGGTGCACCCCGAGCGGCGCGCGTCGGGGCGATGCATTCGACTGTCGCTGTTGCGCATGTATCGGGCCCGTGGCGCGCAACCCCGACGGATGACCGAGCGCCGATGCCAGTCGCATCCTGGGCGACGAATGCCCGACCACCGTTTCTCGCCCGCGCCGGGCCCATATTCAGCCCCTCCTGGCGTCGATTCCTCCACAGGCGCGTGCCCAGGGAAGCTATCCACAGAAACCAGTGCTGATCGGGGAATCGTCGTGCTTCGATGTCGGAGGTCAGCGGCATCATGGAGGGATGAGAACGGCACCCGCAGAACTCCTCGAGACGCTCACGCGCCTCGACGAACTGCTGGGTGACGACGTGCACACGACGCTCGATGGCGACATCACACGCACGATGACCGACGACGAACTCGTCGCGTTCGCGCGGGTCTCCGAATCACTGGGACGGCGGGCCGATGCGCTGCGCATCGCCGCAAGCCGGAGAGATCGATGTCCGCTCACGCGGTGAGCTCGGCGAGGAGCGCCTGTCGGTCCGAGCGGGCTGCATGAACGCGGTCGACCTGCTCTGCCGGCTCACCGGGGTCGCAGCGACGAGCGCCCGAGCGCGCATCCGCCACGCCCATGCCGTCGCGACCCGCACGACGCTGACGGGCGATCCGCTGCCGGCGGCATTTCCCACGGTCCGCGACGCTCTGGTCGACGGCGTGATCGGGGTCGACAGCATCGCGGCGATCGTGGGCGCGCTCGCGCCGATCTCCGACCGTTGCGATCCCACCCATCTGGCCGCCGCCGAGTACGAGCTCGTCGCCGCGGCCACCGGGGCCGGCCCAGACGGCGCCCCCGCCTGCTCCGCCGACGACAGCCGCACGCAGGCGAAGGTCTGGACGCTCGTGCTCGACCACGACGGCACGCTCCCCGACTACGAACGCGCCCTCCGTCACCGCGGCCTCCGGTTCGGCCGCGAACGCGACGGGATCGTGCCGATCAGCGGCGGTCTGCTCGCAGACGTCGCCGCACAGTTCCAGCGGATGGGCGATGCGCAGCTGAATCCCCGCGTCCACGACGGCACCGAAGACCCGGGTGTCCGGTTCCGCGATGCGGCCGAAGACGACGGCGACGATGCACCGCCCGACACCCGCACCCGCGAACAGAAGATGCACGATGTGTTCGCCACGATCCTCGGCGTCGCGGCCCGGTCGGCAGAGACGCCCTCGCTCGGCGGCTGCCCCGACCCTGCTCGTCACGATCTCCGCCGTCGAACTCGACCGCGACGACGGGGTCGGCTTCATCGACGGCACAGACGACACGGTGCCCGCGGTCGTCGCGCGACAGATCGCGTGCTGCGGGGCATCCAACGCCTCGTCATCGACGAGAACGGGCGGCTCATCGAACTCGGCTCCCCGAACCGCACCTTCTCCGGCCAGCAGCGGCGCGCGATCACCGCCCGCGACGGGGAGTGCATCATCCCCGGATGCCACGTCTCGGCCACGTGGTGCGAGATCCATCACGTCATCGAGCATGCGCGCGGCGGACCCACCCACGTCGACAACGGAGTGCCCCTGTGCTGGTGGCATCACCGCAGCCTCGAAACCAGCGGGTGGGAAATCCGGATGGTCGACGGCGTACCCGAAGTGCGGGCGCCGGCGACGATCGATCCCCGAAGACTCTGGCAGCGAGTCCCCGGATCCCTCCACCGTGCGCGGGATCGATTGAACAGGCGACTGACCGGATGAGGTCCGGGCGCGGCGGGTCGATGTGCCATGGCGGCCTGACGGAGCCCGTCGCCGGGCGCTGAGGCCCGGCACGCCCTTTCGCCCCCAGCCCCGACCGGGTAGACACGAACCATGTCACGGACGAAGCAATGGCTGAACGGATACATCCGGGCGTGGAAGACGAAGGCGGACGCCGACATCCGAGCCCTGTTCACCGACGATGCCGAGTACTGGTTTCAGCCCGACGACCCCACGCCCACCCGGGGCATCGACGCGATCATCGCGGCATGGCGCGAAGAAGAGCCCAGCGAACCGGTCTTCGAACTGGATGTGCTGATCGAAGACCAGCAGCTCGGGATCATCACCGGCCACGTCGACTACCCCGGTCACGAGAGCTACCAGAATCTCTGGGAGGTGCACTTCGCACCCGACGGCCGTGCGCGACGCTTCGTCGAGTGGTACATGAGGTCGCAGAAGAACGCGGCCACCGAGCCGGCCCCGTAGGGGCGCGGCCTACTCGGCCGACTCGGCCTCGATGCCCAGCTGATGTGCAGCGCGCGAGATCGAGGCCGCGAGTGCGGCATCCGCCTCGGTCACCCCGCCGGCGGAGTGCGTCACCAGGCTCACTCGCACGTGGGGGTAGGTGACCTCGACGTCGGGGTGGTGGTTGGCCGCCTCGGCGAGATCGGCGATCGCGGAGAAGAGGCGGGCGCCGGTCGCGAAATCGCCGGTGCGGAACTGCGCGGCCACCCCGTCACCGGCGGGATGCCAGTCCTCGACCCCGGGAGACGCCCGGAACTGGTCGTTCGTCATGATGTCCATGGATCCGACCCTGCCACTCCCCTGGGCGAACGCAACCCCTCAATCGACACTGCTGTCTCAATCGACACTGCTGTCTCAATCGACACCGGCTCAATCGACACCGGCTCAATCGACGCTGCGATCATGGAACACCGCGGCCGCCTCGGCCCGGGACGAGACGCCGAGCTTGCGGTAGATGCCGGCGACGTGGAACTTCACCGTGTTCTCGCTGATGCCCAGCTCTTCGGCGATCGCGCGATTGCGACGGCCGGTGGCCAGCAGCTGCAGCACTTCGAGCTCGCGCGGCCGGAGCTCCCACGCGGCCGCCGCCGACCCCACGTGCGGCGGATCCAGCGGGATGACGATCGCCATCTCGGTGCCCCACCCGGGAGTGGCCTCGATCGTGAGCCGGCCGTTCAAGGCGTGCACGCGCTGCCGCACGAGCTGGAGCTGGGTCGAGGCATCCGTCATGTCGCCCGGCCCGTCGTCGCGCATGCCGATGAGCAGGTTCGTGCCGTCGCAGTCCCACTGCACGCGCACCCGACCGACCTCGGGACGATCGACCAGGGCCAGGATCGACCCCCGCACCACCGCCCGCGCGCCGTGCGCGACCTCGCTCGGCAGCGGGCGCCCGTCGACCGGCGGCTCGACGAACTGCACGTCCAGGTCGCGATACCGCACGAGCGGACGCAGATCGTCGCGCAGCCGCTCGAACGCCGTGGTGACCGGCTCTTCGGTGAACGTCCGGACCCGGTCGCTGGCGGTCCGCAGGTGCACCATGCCCTGCGCGGCGATCCCGGTCGCGGTGGTGCGTGCGCTGCGGTCGTCGAGGTCGGCCGACCGAGCGCCGCCAGCACCGACTCGAGCGTGGTGGAGTACTCGTCGGCCAGCTCGGTGAGCGCCTCCATCCGCTCGCCCGACGCTGCCCGCGCACGCTGCAGATAGTCCGGCGGAGCGGCGTCGGCGAGCTGCCGCACCGCAGCGCGACGAGGTTCCAGGCCTGCAGCACGATGGCATCGGTCTCGCGGACGGGCCCCGGGCGGGCGAGCACGAGCAGCGCGCCGTTGCGCGAGAGCGCCTCGAACGTCGCCACCTGCCGACCCCCGACATCCAGCGCCCCGCGCCGCGCAGAGCCGGGCGCGATGACCCGGCGCAGCTCGTCGAGGTCGAGGAACGAGACGCCGTCGATGAAGGCCCGATCGCCGGACCCGCGGCGCCGGCCGCCCGCGGTGTCGGCGGCGAGGATCAGCAGCGCGTCATGCGCGACGAACGTCGCCAGCGCCGCCGAGAGACGGTCGGCGAGCGCATACGCGGGGGCATTGACCACCTCGACGAGGTCGCGCAGCGTCTCTTCCGTGCAGGTGGAGCCGCCGTCCATCCCCCCACCCTAGACGCCCACCCGTTCGGGTGGGCAAGACGGTCCCCCGGGATGATGGCCTTCCGCGCCGCCGACGGCCAGGCTCGAGACCAGCGGATGACCGCGTGAGACGGAGGGGACGAGGATGTCTGGGAACAGAGCCGTGGCATACAAGGGTCCGGGGGTGGTCGAGGTGATCGACACCGCCTACCCGGAGTTCGAGCTGAAGGACGGGCCCGGCGTCAACCCGGCCAACGTCGGCCGCAAGGTGCCGCACGGCGCGATCCTGCGCACGGTGGCCACGAACATCTGCGGGTCCGACCAGCACATGGTGCGCGGCCGCACGACCGCACCGGCCGGCCTCGTGCTCGGGCACGAGATCACCGGCGAGGTGGTCGAGGTCGGTCCGGACGTGGAGTTCATCCAGGTCGGCGACATCGTCTCGGTGCCGTTCAACATCGCCTGCGGTCGCTGCCGCAACTGCAAAGAGGGCAAGACCGGCATCTGCCTGAACGTCAACCCCGACCGGCCCGGGCAACGCGTACGGCTACGTCGACATGGGCGGCTGGGTCGGCGGCCAGGCCGAGTACGTGCTCGTGCCGTACGCCGACTGGAATCTGCTGCGCTTCCCCGATCGGGACCAGGCGCTGGAGAAGATCCTCGATCTGACGATGCTCTCCGACATCTTCCCGACCGGGTTCCACGGCGCGGTCACCGCCGGCGTCGGGCCGGGATCGACGGTGTACGTGGCCGGTGCGGGCCCCGTGGGGCTGGCCGCCGCCGTCGGCGCCCAGCTGCTGGGGGCCGCCGTGGTCATCGTCGGCGACCTCAACGCCGACCGGCTCGCCCAGGCGCGCTCGTTCGGATGCGAGACCGTCGATGTGTCCCAAGGCGACCCGAAGGATCAGATCGAGCAGATCCTGGGCGTGCCCGAGGTCGACTGCGGCGTGGATGCCGTCGGCTTCGAGGCGCATGGGCACGGCGCGAACGCCGGCCACGAAGCCCCGGCGACGGTCCTCAACTCGCTGATGGACCTCACCGCCGCCGGCGGCGCCCTCGGCATCCCCGGCCTGTACGTCACCGGAGATCCGGGCGGCGTGGACGAGGCCGCGAAGACCGGATCCTTGTCGCTGCGGCTGGGCCTGGGCTGGGCGAAGTCGCTGTCGTTCACCACCGGTCAGTGCCCGGTGATGCGGTACAACCGGCAGCTGATGATGGCGATCCTGCACGACAAGGTGCACATCGCGAAGGCCGTGCAGGCCACCCCCATCCCGCTCGAGGACGCCCCGCGCGGCTACGCCGAGTTCGACCAGGGCGCCGCGAAGAAGTACGTCCTGAACCCGAACGGCTACATCAAGGCCGCGTAGCCGGCGGGGCTCCCGGATGCCTCGGCCCGAGGCATCCGTCCCTCCCCGCCATCCCCCACGAAATCCAGCGAAAGGAAGCACCATGTCCGTCACCCTCGAGGACGCCCGTCGCGTCATCGCCGCCGCAGAGAAGCGCGCCGACGAGATCGGCCAGCCCATGAACATCGCCGTCGTCGACGCCGGCGGCAACCTGGTCGCGCATGTGCGCCAGGACGGCGCGTGGATCGGCAGCGTCGAGATCTCGATCAGCAAGGCGTGGACGTCCAAGGCGTTCGACATCTCCACCAAGGACCTCGGCGACAACTCGCAGCCGACCCAGCAGTTCTTCGGCATCCAGAACACGAACCACGGCCGCGTCGCGATCTTCGCCGGCGGCGTGCCGCTCTCGCGCGACGGCAAGGTCGTCGGCGCGGTGGGCGTCAGCGGGGGGTCCGGCGAGCAGGACCAGACGGTCGCCGAGGCCGGCGCCGCCGGGTTCTGAACGACCTGCCCGCTCCGGGGGTGTCGCGGGCGGGCGGGGTCGGCCGCTCGGCGTACGGTGGAGGGCGTGACCCCCGAGCTGACCGAGCGCATCGTCGCGGACTCCCGCGACCGTGTCGCCTGGCTGCGGGCGCGTTCGCGCGGGATCACGGCGACGGATGTCGCGGCCCTCACCAGCGAGCGGGTGATCCCGCGCGCGGCCGACGCGAAGCTGCGCGGCAGCGGGTTCCACGGCAACGTCTACACCGACCACGGGCGCCGGCGCGAGCCCGAGATCGCCGGCTGGGTCGCCGCGACCCACGGCATCCTGCCCTCCTCCGCGCTGTTCCGCGCCGTGATCGAGCCGCGGCATCTGGCCACTCCGGACGGACTGGCGGTGGATGCCGCGGGCCGGATCACGCTCGCCGAGATCAAGACGACGAACAAGGCCTGGCGCTCCATCCCGCGCTCGTACCTGCGACAGGTGTGGTGGCAGGCAGCACGTGCTCGGCGCCGAGCGGACCCTCGTCGCCTGGGAGCAGCATCGCGGCTTCGTCCCCGTCGACGACGAGCCCCGCTTGCGCGTGGGTCGACCGCGACGAGGCCGAGATCGCCGAACTCGTGCGCCTGGCCACGGCGCTGATCGACGAGCTTCATCGGCGCACGCATCCGGCGCCCGCCCGCGAACTGCCTGCTCGCGAACCGGCGGCTCGTGAACCAGCCGCCGGCGAACTGCCTGCTCGCGAACTGCCTACGCGGACGCCGCCGGCACGCCAGATCCACCGCGCGCTCGCCCTCGCCGACTGAGCTGGCCCCTCACCGGTAATTGACATACCTCAACCAGAAGGCATAAAGTTGACCCTTCTCAACTGTTGACGTTCGTCAAAGTTCTGCGCCGGCCGGTCATATCACCGCCGGAGCGCGTCCCCTTCACTCGAAGAACCTCTCGAAGGACCCGAATGACCGATTCCCCCGTTCCCACCGGTGCCGAGAAGATGAACCATCGTCAGGTGCTCGAGGCGCTGTCCGGGCTGATCCTCGGCATGTTCGTGTCGATGCTCGCGTCGACCGTCGTCTCCAGTTCGCTCCCGGTGATCATCCACGACCTGAACGGCAACCAGACCGCGTTCACCTGGGTCGTCACCGCGACCCTGCTGACGACGGCCATCACGACGCCGATCTGGGGCAAGCTCGCCGACCTGTTCAACCGCAAGTTCCTCTACCAGCTGGCGATCGTCATCTTCGTGCTGTCGACCGCGGCCGCGGGCTTCTCGCAGAACCCCGAGATGCTGATCACGTTCCGTGCCTTCCAGGGCATCGGCGCGGGTGGCCTGGCGGCACTGAGCCAGGTGCTGATGGCCGACATCCTCAGCCCCCGCGAGCGCGGCAAGTACATGGGCCTGTTCGGTGCCGTGATGGCGGTCGCCACGGTCGGCGGCCCGCTGCTCGGCGGCGTGCTCACCGACGCCTGGGGCTGGCGCTGGAACTTCTACGTCGCCCTCCCCATCGCCATCGTGGCGCTGATCCTGGTGCAGAAGACCCTGCACCTGAGCCCGCACGCGCGCCGCAAGGTGTCCATCGACTACCTCGGGATCGTCCTGCTGGCCGCGTCCGTGTCGCTGCCTGCTCATCTGGGTCTCGATCGCCGGCGACAGCTTCGACTGGTGGAGCCTTCCGACCATCCTCATGGTCGGCGGCGCGATCCTCGGCACGATCCTGTTCATCATCGTCGAGATGCGCGCGAAGGAGCCGCTCGTCCCGCTCTCGCTGTTCCGCAACCTCACGTTCACCCTCGCGGTGATCGCCTCGATCGCGACCGGGATCGCCATGTTCGGCGCGTCGGTGTTCCTGAGCCAGTACATGCAAGCTGGCGCGGGGCGCGACGCCCACGCAGGCGGGGCTGATGACGATCCCGATGATCGCAGGTCTGCTCGTGGCATCCGTGTTCATCGGGGCGCTGATCTCGAAGTACGGGCACTGGAAGCCGTACCTGATCCTCGGCGGCGCGCTGCTGATCGCCGGCTCGTTCACCCTGTCGACGATCCACTACGACACGAACTTCGTCATCGTCTCGCTGTACATGTTCCTGCTCGGCGCCGGCGTCGGCATGACCATGCAGAACCTCGTGCTGATCGTGCAGAACACCTGCAAGCCCAGCGAGATCGGCGTCGCCAGCTCGGGCGTCACGTTCTTCCGGAGCCTGGGCGGCACCATCGGCGTCGCGGTCATGGGTGCCGCGCTGGCGACCTCGGTCACCGGGCTGATCAAGGACCGCCTGCCCGAGCTGGGCAAGGCGATCGCGAGCCTGGGCGACAAGGCGCAGTACTGGCAGGGCTAGCCAGCAGCGGCACCCTGCCGCAGGTGTCCACGATGCCGCACGCGCTGCGCGTCATCATCGAGGACGTCTACGCACAGGGCATCTCGCAGTCGTTCCTGATCGCGGTGCCGTTCGCGGTGCTCAGCCTGATCGCGATCCTGTTCCTGCCGAACACGTCGCTGACGCGCATGACCAACACCGAGCGTGCCCATGCGGGCGAGGCCGACCTTGCGACCGTGTCGGTGCCCGAGGGCATGGACGTGCTCACCGCGACCGGCAGCATCCCGCTCGGCGGTGGCGCGGATGCCGGCGACAGAGGTCGCACGGACGACTGATGAGCACCTCCTCCGCCTCTGCGGCGGCATCCGACCGGGATGCCGCCGCAGCGCACGACGAGCGGATCGAAGCGGTGCGCCAGCTCGAGGGCACGTTCGCCGGGATGTTCAGCCGGCTGCGCCGTGCGTACGCCGAGGCATCGGCATCCGTCAGCCCCGGACTGCAAGCCGGGCACGTTCAAGACGTTCACCGTGATCGACCGTCGCGGTCCCATCACCCTGTCCGCCCTCGCCGAGCGGCTCGAGGCCGACAAGGGCATGCTCAGCCGGGCCGTGAGCGAGCTGGAAGGACTCGGCCTGGTCGAGCGGACCGTCGACCCGACGGACGGACGCATCCGGCTGATCACCGTGACCGCCGACGGCCACGCACGGCTCGAGGCCGCCCGCGTGCCGTACTTCGACCGCCTCGACGACGTCCTCACCGACTGGCCGGTCGACTCCGTCCGCCAGCTCAGCCGGCTGCTCGAAGCGCTCACCAGCGGCCTGGCGCTCTGACCGACAGGCTGTCCCAGGCGCCGCCCGGCTCGCCGCCCCGCGGCTCGAGTGGGGCCAGCTGACTCAGCGCCACCTGTCTCATCGCCACGTGTCTCGCCGCCCCGTGTCTCAGCGGGCCAGCGCGCGGTGCGCCTCGGCGACGACCTCGTCGGCGACGGCATCGAGCAGCGCGGAGCGCAGGTTCCACTGCTGCCAGAACAGCGGCACCTCCACCGGCTCGCCGCCGAGCGCGACCAGTGAGCCGTCGGCCAGCCCCGCGGACGCCTGCGCGTCCGGGAGCAGCCTCGAGCCCAGACCGAGCTGGACGGCACGCGCGAAGTCGGCGGATGCCGGGACGAAGTGCCGGGGCGGCTGCTCGCCCACCCGCTGTGAGCGCAGCCGACGCGGTCTGCAGATCGTCGTTGCGGTCGAATTCGACCACCGGTGCCACGGCCAGCGCCGCCGCCGATGCGCCGTCCGGGAGCCAATGGGAGACGAATTCGGGGGATGCCGTGGCCCGATACCGCATGGTGCCGAGGGGCACCGCCCGGCATCCGGCCACCGCACGCTCGCGCGAGGTGACGGCGGCCATGACCGTGCCGGATTCGAGCAGGCCGGCGGTGTAGTCCTGGTCGTCGCGATAGAGGTCGAAGACCACGCCGAGCCGCCTGCTCGCCCGCGCCAGGGGCGGTAGGAACCACGTGGCCAGCGAGTCGGCGTTCACCGCGAGCGGGATGCTGGCGATCCCGGCCGCGTCGCCGAGCTCGGCGACCGCGTCGTGCTCGAGGAGCGCGAGCTGGCGGGCCAGCCGCAGCACCGCCGAGCCGGCATCGGTCGGCCGCGCCGGCTTGGCGCGCACCAGCACGACCCGACCCAGCTGCTCTTCGAGCGTCTTGATCCGCTGGCTGACCGCGGACGGTGTGATGTGCAGGCGGCGGGCCGCGGCATCCAGCGTCCCTTCGTCGACCACGGCGGCGAGGGTCTCGGCGAGTTCGAACGGGATGCGCATCATCAGCCACGCTAATGCATCGTCAGCAGCGTGAGCTGTACTTCACCTCGGGTGGACCGTAGCGTCGGGACGTGCTCTCCTCCACCCTCGCCGGCCTCGGGCTGGGCCTCTCGCTGATCATCGCGATCGGCGCGCAGAACCTGTTCGTGCCTGCGCCAAGGCGTCCGTCGCGAGCATGTGCTGCCCATCGTGCTGGTGTGCACGGCGTCGGACGCCGTCCTCATCGTGCTCGGCGTCTCCGGCATCGGGCTCGCGCTGCATGCGATCCCCTGGCTGACGCTGGTGGTCCGGATCGCCGGGGCGGTGTTCCTGGCCGGCTACGCGGTGCTGGCCGCCCGGCGCGCCTGGCGCCCGTCCGGCGATGGGCTGCGGGTCGTCGAGACCCCCGCTCTCGCGGCTGCGCCGGTCCCGGCCGCACAGGTCTCGGCTTGCGCCGGTCCCGGCCGCACCGGCCCCCACCGCATCCGGCCCGGCCGTATCGGTCTCGGCCACGCCGGTCCCGGCCGCACCGGCCTCGGCCACACCGGTCCCGGCCGTATCGGTCTCGGCCACACCGGTCGCGGCGTCGGCCGCCGCTGCCACTCGGACGGGACTGGCCACCGCCCTGGCCACCTGCCTCGCGCTCACCTGGCTGAATCCGCACGTGTACCTGGACACCGTGTTCCTGCTGGGATCGATCGCCAGCACCCACGGCGCCGACCGGTGGTGGTTCGCTCTGGGCGCCGTGACCGGCAGTGCGGTGTGGTTCTTCGCTCTCGGTTACGGCGCCCGGCTGCTCGGGCGGTGGCTGGCCACCGCCCGAGCCTGGCGGATCCTGGATGCCGTGATCGCCGTGATCATGCTGGCTCTTGCGGTCAACCTGCTGCGCGGCGTCTGAGAATCCCCGCCGACGCAGGAGCATCTGACCCTCCAGCCGTGATCCTGGCCGGGGTGAGGGAGATTCACCGTTTCGCGAGCCCGCTACGCATTCCGCCCCGACGAGCTTCTCGACGGCGCGGGCGAGGCACTTGCGTTGTGCTCTGCCGATTCCGTCGTGGAGTGGCGCTCATGTCGGGCGGGGCGCGTACGCAGGAAGCCCACTGCCATCCAGCTCATCGCCGCGAGCAGCACGAGGTGCGAGACGATCGGTCCGATGTGACCGGGCACGAGGAGATCGGTGATCGGGAACAGCAGAAACAGCACCACCGCGGGAATCGGCGCACGGCGCGAGCGCCAGAGGGCGATGACGAGCAGGATGATGCCGATCACATTGCCGCCGAGAAACATCACGGTCAGCGTCGCACCGATTGTGTTGCCCACTGCACCTTCGAACTGAGCCACCGCATCCGCCTGGCCGCCCGTAGCAAGCTCGAGCTCGAATGCCTGGGCCATCCGGATGGCCGCGAAGCCCACCAGAGAGACCACCACCGCGCAGGCAGCCACGAGAGCGAGACGCGGTGAGCGTTCGGAGGAGCGATGAGCCAGACCGAGCAGCGCGGGAAACAGGAGGATCGTGCCGACGAGGCCGATGAGCACCGCTGCAGTGAAGCGGGCGGGCGCGGCGGCGATCGCGGCGAAGTCGTCGCCGGTCGATCCGCCGGTGAGAGGCGAGAGGATCGCCTCGACCACTTCGGCGAGAGGGGCGGCGATGAGGCACAGACAGAAGAGAGCCGTGCGGGGACGATCCGGGACGGGCGTGTCGGCCATGGGAATGGTCCTTTCGTGAGGGGCACTCGGCGTGAGCGCCAGCTGATGTCGCAAGCGTAGAAACGCGGCGGCGCGCGGCGATTCCCGCTGCCCGGGCGATTCCGGCGGCCCAGCGGATGGTTCCTCGACGCGGCGTCTGGGCCGATCGGACGAGTCCGCGCTCGCCCGATCGGCCGATGCCGTCGGCCGATCCAGGTCATACTCTGGGGATCATGCAGCGCTCATGGTGGAGACTCGTCGGCCTTCCGTGGCCCGATCTCGCGATGGCGACGCTGCTCGTCGCCGCCGCGATAGTGACCACAGCGCTGGATGACGCCGTGCTTGCATCCGCTGACCGAGATCGTCGCGACGCTCACCGCGGCATCCGTTGTGCCTGCGCACGCGCGCGCCGATGGCGATGGCGATCATCGCGTCCATCGGATGCGTGGTGCTCTCTCAGCTTCCGGGCGCGGCCACTCCACTGTGGGCGTTCGCGACCGTCCTCGTGCTCGCGTTCTCTGTCGCGGATCATCTCCGCGGCATCCGGGCGTGCATCGCGCTGGTCCTGATTCTCGCGGCAACGTTCACCATTCAGGTGGGCACGAGCACCTCAACCGTCGAGATGTTGCTGACGCCGCCGATCATCGTCGGCGCTCCGGCCCTGGCCGGCTGGCTGCTCGCCCGCTCGCGCGCACAATCCGAACGCCTGCGCTGGCTGACCGCCGAGCTCGCCGCCGAACGCGAGAAGCATGCCGCCCTGGCAGCGGAGGCCGAACGCTCGCGCATCGCCCGCGATCTGCACGACATTCTCGCGCACACCCTCAGCAGCATCGCCGTGCAGGCGGGAGCGGCACAGGCAAGCCTCTCGGCCTCCGATCCCGCGATGGGCCCGGTGGAGCACGTCATGACCTCGGCCCGGGAAGGGCTTGCCGAGGTGCGCTCGCTGCTCGCGGTCGCGCGCGGCAGGACCGGCCCGGATGCGGATCCACGGCCGGGCCTGGAACGGCTGCCGGAACTCACGGCGGCCGACGGTGCCAGCCTCACGGTTGTCGGATCTCCCGTCCCCGTCGCAGCGGGAGTCTCCCTGGCAGCGTTCCGCATCGTGCAGGAGGCCCTGACGAATGCCCGGCGCCATGCGCCCGGAAGCCGGCCGCGTGTGACTGTCGCGTATGAACCGGAGGCCCTGCGCATCGTCATCGAGAACGAGATCCGTGCCGACATCTCGAGTCACGACCGCGGCAACGTCGACGGGGCCGGCAACGGGCTGGTGGGCATGGTCGAGCGGGCCGCGGCCCACTCCGGAACCGTGCAAGCCGGACAGAGCAACGACGGCGAACTATGGCGCGTGTGCGCCACCCTGCCATACGGCCAGCCGGAATCGTCCTCGCAACCCCCGTCACGAGAGTCGTCGCCGGCCTCGTCGACAGTGCCGAGCGGGACCGTCGCCTCGGCAAAGGCCGCCCCGTGATCCGCATCGTCGTCGCGGACGACCAGCAGCTGGTGCGCAGCGGCTTCCGCATCATCCTCGAACAGCAGCCCGACTTCGAGGTGTGCGGGGAGGCCGCGAACGGGGCGGAGGCCGTTGCACTGGTCCGTGAACACGACCCGGACGTGGCGCTCATGGACATCCGGATGCCTCAGCTCAACGGGCTCGACGCCACGCGTGCGATCGTGCGCGAGTCCCCGCGCACCCGCGTGCTGGTGCTGACCACATACGATCTCGACGAGTACGTGGTCTCTGCCCTCCGCGAGGGTGCGAGCGGTTATCTGCTCAAGGACGTGAACCCCACAGAACTCGTGCGCTGTGTGCGGGCCGTCGCCTCGGGCGAGACAACGCTCGCCCAGCCGGTGCTGCGGCGTATGGTCGACGAGTTCCTGCACCATGACGCCGCATCCGCCGATCCGGTGATATTCGAGCGATTGAGCGACCGAGAACGCGCAGTGCTGACCGAACTGACCCGCGGTCGGACGAATGCGGAGATCGCGGCCGAGCTCGTCGTGAGCCCCGCAACGGTGAAGACACACGTCGCAAGCATCCTGGCCAAACTCGGCCTGCGCGATCGAGTGCAAGCCGTGATTCTGGCCTACGAGACGGGATTCGCCGGTTCGAGCGCACGCTGAGCGCTCGCCGACGGGTTCCTGCTGCGCGACGTCTGAGAATCCCCCGGCGCCCGTGCGTCTGACCCTGCAGCCGCGCCGGGCGCGGCATCCGCCCCACGCCTGGGCAGGCTGCGGCACGATGGAGGGATGCGTCGAGTGCATGTCGTGGTCGCCGGCGAGGTGCAGGGCGTCGGCTATCGGTACACCCTGCGTCTGGAGGCACGTGCGGCCGGGGTCGCCGGCTGGGTGCGCAACCGCCGCGACGGCACGGTGGAGGCCGAGATCGAGGGCACCGACGAGCAGGTGGACGCGATCGTGGCCTGGATGGCCGAGGGCCCGCCCGGCTCGGCGGTCACCAGCGCCCGGGTGACGGATGCTGCACCCACCGGCGCGTCCGGCTTCGAGGTGCTGCCCACGGCGTGAGCACGAGAACGGGGCCCCACCCGAAGGTGGAGCCCCGTTCTGCGATGTGCGTCAGATCGCGTTGACGTCCAGCGGGATGCCGGGGCCGAACGTGGTCGACACGGCACCCTTCTGGATGTAGCGGCCCTTCGAGCTGGAGGGCTTGAGGCGCACGATCTCGTCGAGCGCGGCCCGAAGGTTCTCGTCCAGCTGCTCGGCCGTGAACGAGGCCTTGCCGACGATGAAGTGCACGTTCGCGTGCTTGTCGACGCGGAACTCGATCTTGCCGCCCTTGATCTCCTCGACGGCCTTGGCCGGGTTGGGGGTCACGGTGCCGGTCTTCGGGTTCGGCATCAGACCGCGGGGGCCCAGCACCTTGCCGAGTCGACCGACCTGGCCCATGAGCTCGGGCGTGGCCACGGCCGCGTCGAAGTCGGTCCAGCCGGCGGCGACCCGCTCGATCAGGTCGGTGCTGCCGACCTCGTCCGCACCGGCGGCGATGGCCGCTTCAGCGGCCGGGCCGTTGGCGAAGACGATGACGCGGGCGGTCTTGCCGGTCCCGTGGGCAGGCATGACGGTGCCGCGCACCATCTGGTCCGCCTTGCGCGGGTCGACCGACAGCTTGAGGGCGACCTCGACGGTCGAGTCGAACTTCTTCGACCCCGTCTCGCGGGCGAGCCCGACGGCCTCGGTCGGCGTGTAGAACGTGTCCGGCGCGATCTTCTCGACGGCGGCGCGGTATGCCTTGGACTTGGTAGCCATGTTCGTTATCTCCCTCAGCCCTCGACCGTGATGCCCATGGAACGGGCGGTGCCGGCGATGATCTTCGAGGCGGCCTCGAGGTCGTTCGCGTTCAGATCGGGCTGCTTGGTCTCAGCGATCTGGCGCACCTGCTCGCGCGTGAGCTTGCCGACCTTGTCGGTGTGCGGCGTCGCCGAGCCCTTGCCGACGCCCGCAGCCTTCTTGATCAGCTCAGCGGCCGGCGGGGTCTTCAGGATGAACGTGAAGCTGCGGTCCTCGTAGACGGTGATCTCCACGGGGATGACGTTGCCGCGCTGCGACTCGGTCGCCGCGTTGTACGCCTTGCAGAACTCCATGATGTTGACGCCATGCTGACCGAGCGCGGGCCCGATCGGCGGCGCCGGGTTGGCGGCGCCGGCGTTGATCTGGAGCTTGATCAGGCCGGTCACCTTCTTCTTCGGTGCCATTGTCTTTCCTTTCAGCGAATCGGATGCCGGGGCATCCGCTCTCCCGCGGGTCCGGCCGTTCCGGATCGCGGTGTCTTTGGGGGCTGAGGCAGGCTTCGTCTCGCTGCGCTCGCTCAGCCTTGTACCGGCACGCATCAACGCGGCTTGCGCCGCATTGATCCGAGCCGCTACAACATCTTGGTGACCTGGTCGAAGCTCAGCTCGACCGGGGTCTCGCGCTCGAACAGCGAGACGAGCACGGTGAGCTTGCCGCTCTCGGGCTTGATCTCACTGATCGTACCCGGCAGACCTGCGAACGAGCCTTCCTTGATGGTGATCGTCTCGCCGACCTCGAAGTCGACCTCGGCCGGGATGACCCGGGCCGCGGTCTGACCGCCCTTGGCCGCGCCGCCCTTGGGCGTGGCGACCTCCTTGATCTCCACCAGGGACTTCAGCATGTTGAAGGCCTCTTCGAAGCGGAGCGGAGTCGGGTTGTGCGCGTTGCCGACGAAGCCGGTCACGCCCGGGGTGTGCCGGACGACCGACCAGGTGTCTTCGTTCAGCTCCATCCGGACGAGCACGTAGCCGGGGATCCGGACGCGCGTGACCATCTTGCGCTGACCGTTCTTGATCTCGACGACGTCCTCCATCGGGACCTCGATCTGGTAGATGTCCTCCTCGACCTCGAGCGTCGACTTGCGCTGCTCGATGTTGGCCTTCACCTTGCGCTCGAAGCCGGCGTACGAGTGGATGACGTACCACTTGCCGGGCAGCGAGCGAGCTCGGCGCGGAAGGACTCGTACGGGTCCTCCTCCGACTCCTCGTCGGACTCCGAGGCCTCGGCGGCATCGGCGGGGTCCACGGCCGCCTCGGCCTCGTCGACCACGGAGGCGGCAGCATCCACCTCTTCGACGAAGTCCTCGTCCAGCACGGGCCGGTCCTCTTCGCCGTTCACGTCCGGTCCGTCGTACGGGCTGACCTCGTCGGCCGCCTCGACCGCACGCTCCGCCGCCTCGTCCGCCGCGTCGTTGGTGAGAACATCCGCTGCGGCCTCAGCCTCCGCGGTCTCGTCGATGTGCAGTGCGTCGTTCACGATCGCATCAGCCTCCGGGTCTTCGATGTCGTATGTCTCGTCGTCGGAATCGCGGTCTTCGTCCTCGTCCTCGACGTGCAGTGCCCTGTGCTCCGCAGCCTCGACCGAGCGCTCCTCGGCCGCGAGCACGTCGCCCGTCTGGGCTTCGTCGTCCTCGCTGGACTGCTCGGCTGCCGTCGCCCAGTCGGCGTCGTCGGCATATCTTTCAGGCACTTGTCTTCTCTTCCGTTCGTTGGGGGACAATGTGTCGCGTCAGCTGCGCGTCACAGTCCCTTGGTGCCGAACACCTGCGTCGTCACCCAGACGAACAGCACGTCCAATCCGTAGACGACCGCCATCATCACCGCGACGAAGCCCAGCACCACGAGGGTGTACTTGACCAGTTCCTGCCGCGTCGGGGTGACGACCTTGCGGAGCTCGGCGAAGACCTGGCGGATGAAGATGACGATGCGCTGGAAGAAGTTCGGCTTCTTCTCGCGCGGCCGGTCGCTGGCGGCGACCACTTCGCCGTTCGGCTCGTCCTGGACCATCGACTCCACCTGAATCGTCGTGTGTGTATCAGCAAGCGCTGACGCGCAGGGCGGACAGGAATCGAACCTGCAACCTGCGGTTTTGGAGACCGCTGCTCTTGCCAATTGAGCTACCGCCCTAGAGACCGTGACGGCCCCGGGATGCCCCCACTCCTGCGCTGCGACCGATGAACGTGGAGACGTGCCCCTTGCCCGCGGGCACAGCGAAAGAATGCAGACAATACTGCCTCTCCAGTGTAGGGCATGCCCTCGACGGCCGCGAACCGGGCGGGACAAGCGCTACGACGCCTCGTAGACGACCTCGCCGCCGACGACGGTGCGCCGCACCCCCGCTTCCAGGAGTTCGTCGACCGGAACCCGGAAGATGTCGCGATCGAGCACGACGAAGTCGGCGGACAGCCCGGCCGCCAGACGGCCGTACCGATCCTCCGCCCCGCTCGCCCACGCGGCGTCGCGCGTGGCATGGGCGACGGCATCCGCCAGCGGCAGCGCGTAGCGCGGGAGGTTCGGCTCGAGCGCCGGGTTCAGCGCCGATCGGCGGGTGGCCGCGATGAACATGTTCGGCAGCGGCGCGAACGGCGACGTCGGCGAGTCGGTGCCGAATGCGAGCCGGGCGCCCTGCTCGGTCATCTCCGGCCACGGATAGCCGCGCTGGACGCGCTCGTCGCCGAGCATCGCGCGCCAGTTGTCCTGGATCGCCGGGTCGGAGTGCACCGGCTGCATGCTCGCCGTGATTCCGAGTGCCGCGAGCCGTGCGATCTCCTCCGGGTCGACGACCTCGAGGTGCTCGATGCGGTGGCGGCGGGCGCGCGGTCCGTTCGCCGCGACCGCGCGCTCGATGGCGGTGATCGCGATGCGCACCGCCTCATCCCCGATCGCGTGGATCGCCACCTGGAGCCCCGCGGCATCGGCGGCGACCACGACGGGAGTGATCTCGTCGAGTGACCACACCGGGTCGGGAAGGGCGCCGTTGGCATAGGGCGTGCGCACGGCGGCCGTGCATCCGTCGACGGTCCCGTCGGCGATGAGCTTGATGCCGACGACGCGGAGCCGGTCGTCGTCCACGTCCTGTGCCAGCTCCGCCGCACGCTGCACCTGAGCGAGGTGCTCGGCGGGATCGCCGGTGCGATGCACGAGCCAGTGGGCGGCGACCCGGGCGGTCAGCTCGCCGGCATCGCGCACGCGCTTCAGCGCCGCCAGCTGCGGCTCGCTCAGTGCCATGTCGGTCGATGCCGTGACGCCGGTCGCGGCGTATCCGCGCAGGGCGGCGCGCACGGCGGCATCGTCCTCGGCGTCGGAGGCGAACCGGTCGAGCGCCGGCCACACGATCTGCTGCATCGCGGTCTCGTCGATGAGCCCGGTCGCGTGTCCGTCGGCGTCGCGATGGATGCTGCCGCCCGCGGGCGACTCGGTGTCGTCGTCGATGCCCACCTCGGCAAGGGCAGCGGTGTTCAACCACATCGAGTGCAGATCGTGCGCCTGCACGTACACCGGCCGGTCGGGCACGATCTCGTCGAGCATGCGTCGTTGCGGGGTGCCGGTGGCGGCGTGCTGCCAGCCCTGCGCACGGACGCGTGCCGCATCGGGCCGCGCGGCCGCGCCCTCGGCCAGGCGGTGCTGGATGTCGGCGAGGTCGGCGGCGCTCCACAGGTCGATCTGGTCGGCAGCGGCACCGGTCTCGACGATGTGGGCGTGCCCGTCGACGAAGCCGGGGACCACGAGCGCCCCGCCGAGATCGGTCTCTTCGGCGTCGCCGGCGATCCGGCGCGCGGTGTCGTCGTCGCCGACGTACAGCAGCCTGTCGCCCTGCACGGCCATCGCCGTCGCCCACGGCCGGGTGTCAGCGGTGAAGATCCGGCCGGCGGTGTACAGCTGCGTCATCTCGTTCTCCTCGTTCTCACGGGTCATGCCGCCCACGGCCGTCCCGCTCCGCCCAGCGCGGTGCGCTGCAGGCCGACGTAGACGAGCACGGCGACGATCATGCCGACCGGCACCGACAGGTCGATGTATCCCAGCGCCGCCGAGATGGGGCCGGTCCACACCGTCGTCGACAGGCACAGGGCGCTTCCCACCGAGCCCAGCACGAAGGCGAGAACTCCGGGAAGGCCCCAGCCGCCGGTGTACCAGAACCGGCCTCCGCGCCGCTCGTCGAACAGCTCCATGCCGTCGTAGCGTCCGCGGCGCAGCGCACGTCGGCGGCGAAGATCGCCATCACCGGGGCAGCCACCACGATGAGGAACTGCAGCATGAGGTTGACGGCGTCCAGGAACGTCGTCGACATCACGAGGTAGATCGTCAGGGCGGTGCCGATCACGCCGACGACGATGGCGGCGGGGATGCGGCGCAGGGGCACGCCGATCGCCTGCAGCGCCATGCTCGACGTGTACGTCGTCATCCCGTTGAGCGCCACGGTGTTGATGATGACCCCGATGGCGAACAGCGGCGCGAGCCACACGGGCATCATGCCGAGGATCACTCCCTCGACTCCCGCGCTGAGCGCGTCGCCGCTCACGGCGGTCGCCATGAGGGCGCCGACCGTCGTGAAGAACACACTCGGCAGGAACCCGCCGATCGCGGTCGATGCCGCGATGTGACTCGGCTTCGTCGAGCGCGGCAGGTACCGGGCCATGTCGGGGCTGTTGATGAACGACAGCGGCGCCGACGCGAGGATCGCGAAGCCGATCGTCGCCGCCGACCACAGCGGCACGCCGTGCAGCGGCTCGGCGGGTGCGTACGCCCAGTCGACGCGGGGCAGGATGAACCCCGTCACGAGCAGGAAGATCGCCACGAGCACGATCGCGATCCAGGAGTAGACCCGCAGGATGAGCGCGTGCCCGTAGACGGCGACCGTCACTGTGACCGCCGCGACCACGACGGCGACGACGATCGGCGCGACGGCCGGCGCATCCCATCCCAGCTTCGCCAGCATGTCGCCGCCGAGGAACGCGGCAGCCAGCCAGTTCAGCGCGAGATACACCGCCGACACGAGCCACCCCATGAAGGCCACGACGATCTTGTTGCCGATGATCCCGTACATCGCCCGCATGACGACCGAGCCCGACGTGCCGGCGGCGGGTCCCGAGACGGCGATGATGCCGGTGAGGATCCACGGCAGCGAGCCGAGCACGATCACGAGGATCGCCTGCCAGAGCTGCAGGCCGAGCACGATCATGGACGCGCCGACGGTGAAGTTCAGGATGCTGACGCTCGGCGCCGCCCAGACGGCGAACAGATCCCGGGCGCGGCCGTGGCGCTCGGCGTCGCCGATGAGCTCGATGCCCCGGGTCTCGGGCTGGGTCGGGACGTCGACGAACTCGTCCTGCGCTGCGGGGACGACATCCCCCAGTGGGACGGAAGAAACGGGAAGGTCGGACATGGTGTGCCTCTCAGGGTGACGTCGTCGTCGTGGCGTGATCATTATTGATCGCTCAGCCAATACGACGCTCTCTTCAATATCGGGATGCCGGTGCTGTCAACGGTGGGTCGGAATGCGGGCGTGGATCGTCGGCCTCCTCGAAGGCGACCTCGGGCGTGGGGCGGCGGAAGCCGCGGGTCAGGGTGGCGGGTGGTGTGGTCATTGAAATACCTCCTCGTATTTCGATTCGATGTGTCCGATCGCGGCGGATCGGGTCAGAGCCGGGGCGTGCGCGGCGGCTCGGTGCGACGGTGCGCGGTCGCCTCGAACGCGCCGCCGAGCGCCAGCAGCGCGGTGTCGTCGTAGGCGCGGCCGACGAAGGTGAGGCCGACCGGCATCCCTGTGTCGGACATCGTCCCCATCGGCACCGTCACCGTCGGGATGCCGAGGTGCCGCGGCACGAGGTTGCCGTTCGCGACCCAGACGCCGTTGCGCCAGCCGAGGTCGGCCGACGCGGGGTTCACGTCCATGTCGGCGGGAGCGACATCCGCCATCGCCGGGAACACCACGGCATCGAGGCCGAGCGCGTCCATCCATTCCTCGAGGTCGACCCGGCGGGTCTGCTCCAGGCCGCGCACTCCCTGTTCGAGGTGCGGGATGTCGGTGAGCCGGCCGTACGGATGCGTCCGCACCTGCTCCGGATACCCGGCGATGTCGTCGTCGAATCCGTCGTACCGGTCGGGCAGCGCCCCCGCCGGATGGGGGAAGATCTGCGCGCCGTCGACATCGTCGAGCCGGTTCAGGCGCGGGTCGCCGTTCGCCTTCAGGAAGTCGTCCCAGGCCCAGGCCGACAGGTCGACGATCTCCGAGCGCAGGAACTCCGGCGACACGAGGCCGCGGGTGGCGATCGTGGGCGCACCGGAACGGTCGCCCTCGTAGTTCGTGACGGCGGGGAAGTCGACCTCCACGACCTCGGCGCCGGCGGCCTCCAGGTCGCGGCGCGCCGTCTCCCACAGCCCGATCACCGAGTCGCGGGTGCGGATGGGACGCCCGGTCGAGCCGCCGATCGTGGTGCCGGTGCCGGCTTCCGGGTCGGCATTGATGTACATCCGCGGAACGCCGAGGCGCGTGCCGCGAAGGTCGGCGGGCGCGAGTCCGCGATAGGACGACGGGCGCAGAGCCGAGACATCCGGGATCGGCACCCACGGCTGGGCGCGCCAGAAGTCTCCGCGCGGGTCGGGGTCGTCGGCGACGATCACATCGAGCACCTCGAGCAGGTCGTCCATCGTGCGGGTGTGCGGTACGACGACGTCCATGGTGGGGACGAGCGGCCAGTTCCCGCGCACCGAGATGACACCGCGCGACGGGGTGTAGGCGCAGAGGGCGTTGCTGGATGCGGGCGCCCGCCCGCTCGACCAGGTCTCCTCGCCGAGGCCGAAGGCGGCGAAGCACGCGGCAGTGGCAGTGCCCGAGCCGTTCGACGACCCCGAGCCGAAGGCGCTCGTCAGCCAGTCTGCACTGTAGGGCGACTCGGCGCGCCCGTAGACGCCCCGCTGCATCCCGCCGTTCGCCATGGGCGGCATGTTCGTGAGGCCGAGGCAGATCGCCCCGCCCGCGCGCAGGCGCGCGATCGTGAACGCGTCGCGCTGCGCGACGAGGTCGGCGAACGCCGGAGAGCCGGCGGCCGCCGTCAGCCCGCGCACGAGGTAGCTGTCCTTCGCGGTGTACGGGATGCCGTCGAGCGGCCCGAGCGTCTCACCGGCGGCGCGCCGCGCATCCGACGCCTCGGCTTCAGCGAGGGCGTCGGGGTTCCGTACGACGACGGCGTTCAGTGCCGTCGTGGTGCCGGGCGCATCGTAGGCGTCGATGCGGGCGAGGTACGCCTGCACGAGCTCGCCGCTGGTCGTGCGTCCCGTCTCGAGTGCTGCGCGGAGGTCGGCGATGGCGGCCTCGACGACGTCGTACATCTCAGGCCTCCGATCCGGGGAGAGCGGGCTGCTGCTGGGTGATGCAGTGGATGCCGCCGCCGCGCGCGAAGATCGGGCGCGCGTCGACCGTCACGACGCGGCGACCGGGGTACGCCGCGGCGAGGACCTCGCGGGCGTGCGCGTCGGCGTGCTCCTCACCGAAGCCGCAGGCGACGATGCCGCCGTTGACGACGAGGTGGTTGATGTAGCTCCAGTCGACGAAGCCCTCGTCGTCGCGGAGCGTCGCGGGCGCGGGCACGTCGATGATCTCGAAGCGCCGGCCCGCGGCATCCGTCTGCTCGCTCAGCTGGTGCTTGAGGTCGCGGGTGACGGCGAAGTCGGGGTGGTCGGGGTCGCGCTGCTCGTGGAGCAGGATGCGGCCCGGTGCCGCGAAGGCCGCCACGATGTCGACGTGGCCCCGGGTGCCGAAGTCGTCGTAGTCGCGGGTGAGGCCGCGCGGAAGCCAGACGGCGTGGGCGGCGCCGATCGTGCGCGCCATCTCTGCCTCGACGCGCTCGCGGTCGGCGTACGGGTTCCGGTTCGGATCGAGCTGCACGGTCTCGGTCAGCAGCACGGTGCCCTCGCCGTCGACGTGGATGCCGCCGCCTTCGTTCACGAGCAGCGACGGGATCCGCTCGCAAGCCGATGTGCGCTGCCACCTGGCGGGCGATGTCGGCGGAAAGGCTCCACTCCGCCCATTCCGGAGCGCCCCAGCCGTTGAAGATCCAGTCGACGGCGCCGAGGCTGTCGCCGTGCTCGTCGATGACGAACGTGGGGCCGAAGTCGCGCATCCAGAACTCGTCGAGCGGGGCCTCGACGATCTCGACGGCGGTGCCGAGCATGCGGCGGGCGCGGGCGGTCTCGCTGGGGTCGACGACCATGGTGACGGGCTCGAACGCGGCGACGGCGAGTGCGACGTCGGCCCAGGCGCGGTAGCCGGTCTCCTGCCAGGACTCCCCCTCGCCGAGCGTGATCCCGGCGCGCGGGAACGCCATCCACGTCCGCTCGTGCAGCGTCGCCTCGTGCGGCATCCTCCAGGCCACGTCGCCTCCTCCATCGAGTATTGATCGCTTGATCAATACTCGATGTTCCTACACTGGACTCACGATGTCAACATCACCGCCGCGCGTGCGCACTCGGAAGAGTCCCCAGCAGCGTTCCGCCGAGATCCACGACGCTGCGATCGCGCTCGCGCGGGAGGAGGGACTGGCCGCGCTCACCCTTCGGGCGATCGCGCATCGTGCGGGCGTCGCGCCGGGCCTCGTCGCGCATTACGCCGGCGGCATGGACGAACTCGTCGCGCGGACGTTCGGGCGACTCGTCCTCGGCGAGCTCGACGATGTGCGCGCTGAAGTCGAGGGGGCGTCCACTCCCGCGGCGCAAGCTCGCCATGCTGTTCGCCACCGTGCTGGGCCGCGACCACGACGACATCACTCTCGTCTGGGTCGACGCGTGGTCGCTCGGGCGGATCAATCCCGCGCTGGCCGCGGCGATCGACGAGCACATGGCGGGGTGGCAGTCGTTCATCGCCGGAATCGTGCGCGGAGGTCGCGGCGGGGGCGAGTTCCAGACCGACGATCCGGATGCTGTGGCCTGGCAAGCTGCTCGCGATGATCGACGGGCTCTCGGCGCATGCGCTGACCCGCGGGACCGACGCCGCGGAGTTCGTGCACCGTCTCGCACAGGCGAGCGAGACCCTCGTCGGCGCTGAGCCCGGCGCCGTGACCGGCCGGCTGCCGTAGGTGCGGGCAGCGCAGAGACGAGTCGAACGCCCTCCACTCGAAGAAGGAGCACCTCGCTTCCCCCGTCCAGGTCGTTGAGCGAGGAGCGCAGCGACGAGTCGAAACGCCCTCCCTGCTCGAAGAAGGAGCGTCGCGCGTCCCCTGCCAGGTCGTTGAGCGAGGAGCGCAGCGACGAGTCGAAACGCCCAGCAGCAACGATCCAGGTAGGGCCCGCACATCGGGTTTGCGTTCGACCCTCATCGCACACCCGCCTGCGCAACGATCCGGATCGACGCGGCCCGTAATGCCGTAAAAACGCCGCACTTCCGCTTGCCCTTCGTTCTTCCTTTCGATACACTGGACTTAGCTGATCCGAACCGAAGGAGGTGCCGCCGATGTCCACCACGTCGTCCGCGGGCCTCTCCGCGGTGCTGACCGAGTTGGGTGAGATCGTCGATGACCTCACCCAGTGTCGGGAACGCGCAGCGTCGGCGTTCGCGGCGGAGATGTTCTTCTTCGAGCGTGTCGTGGGTGTGGTGGACAGGCGGGAGAAGGAACGCGCTGCCCAGAACGGGTCGATCACCAGCGCGTCGCAGTTGGCGATGCGGGAAGTGTACGCCGAGGTCGCTGCCGCGCTCCGGTTGAGCGAATGGCAGGTGGCACGGAAGGTGTCCCAGGCCTGGTCCCTCACCCACCGGTTCTACGAGACCCTGTGTGACGCGTCCTCCGGACAGATCTCCCCGAACACGCGATCCTGATCGCCGATGCGGGTGCCGACATCGACGACGACACCGTGCGGCAGGAGTATGAGGCGGTCGCGCGGGACATGGCCGGAGAGATGACCCCGGGCAGCTGCGTCCCGCCCTGGACGGGCTCGTGCAGCGGCTGGACCCGGAAGGCACCGAACAACGGGTCCGGGAAGCCGTCACACGCCGCAAGGTCACCGTCCGGGAACTCGAGCCGGGTCTGTCCCGGGTCACCGCCGACGTGCCCACCGCGCAAGGTGTCGGGGTGTTCAACCGCCTCCGGGACATGGCCGCCGAACTGTACGAACAGAACGCAACCGAGAAGGCGGAAGCCGAAGCCGCAGGCATCCGCGAAGGCCAAGGCCGAGGGTCAGGCGACTGCCGCGTCCCTGGGCGCCACGACGGCCACCGGGGACGCGGCTGCGCGAACCACGGCGACCGGTGACTCAGACGCCGCCAGCGTGGGCCACGACGCCGCCCACGCTGACGCCGATGCTGCGGCCCCGGTGCTCGATGAGCGGACGCAGACGCAGATCATGGCCGACGTATTCTGCGACCTGCTGCTGACCAGTGTTCCCGACGGCCACGGTGCCACCGACCAAGCCCGCACCGCCCTCGGCGTGATCACTCCCACCGTGCAGGTCACGATTCCGGCGACCACCCTGGCTGGCACCACGATCGGCGGCGCCGCCGTGGCAGGTTTCGGGCCCATCGACGACGACACCGCGAAGCAGCTTGCGGGGGCGGCACCGGCCTGGATCCGGGTGTTCACCGACCCGTGCAGCGGGGTCCCGATCAGCGTCGACCGGTACCGACCCCGCGCCCAGCAGAAACTGTTCCTCCAAGTCCGCGACCAGCAGTGCCGGTTCCCCGGCTGCCGCCGCCCGGCCAAAAAGTGCGACATCGACCACGCCATCGCCTACGCCGAGGGCGGACCGACGTGCCTGTGCAACCTCGAGCACCTCTGCGAACGCCACCACACCGTCAAACACGAGACGGACTGGTTCGTGGAACAACTCGGCGGCGGCATCCTCCGCTGGACCGCACCCACCCTCCGCACCCACATCACCCGACCACCCGGCACCGTCAGATTCGAGCTGACCGCCCTGCTCGACCCCGACCCAAAGCACAGACACGCGATACGCCAGGGACTCGAACGCGACCCCGCACCGTTCTGAGGCAAGGCTCGACGGCCGGGCAGAGATGACGATGTCCCCGGGCCGATTGGACCCGGGGACATCGGCGTCGGCGCGGTCAGGCGCCGGTGCGGATCAGCTTCTTGTTGACGAACTCGTCCGCTGCCAGCAGACCGAGCTCGCGCGAGGTGCCGCTGCGCTTGACGCCGCCGAAGGGAAGCTCGGGGCTGTCGGCGAGCACGAGGTTCACGTACACCATGCCGGCCTCGATGCCATCGGCCACCCGCTCGGCCTGCTCGGGGTCGGTCGTGAAGACGTATGAGCCGAGGCCGAAGGAGGTGTCGTTCGCGAGCGCCACGGCATCCTTCTCCCCCGTCACCCGGTACACGACCGCAGCGGGGCCGAACAGCTCCTCCCGGTAGACGTCCATCTCGGCTGTCACGTCGGCGAGCACTGTGGGCGCGAAGAACGTGCCCTCACGCGTACCACCCGTGAGCACCGTCGCGCCCTGCGCGACGGCCCTGTCGATCTGCTCCTGCAGCCGCTCCGCGGCGGCCTCCGACGACAGCGGTCCGAGCACGGTGTCCTCCGCCATCGGGTCGGATGCCGTCACCTCCGCCATCTTCGCGGTGAACTTGCCGGCGAACTCGTCGTACAGGTCGTCGACGACGATGAACCGCTTCGCGCCGTTGCACGACTGCCCGTTGTTGTCGAGCCGCGCCTCCACGGCTGCCGACACGACGCTGTCGATGTCATCGGTCGAGAGCAGGATGAACGGGTCTGACCCGCCGAGCTCCAGCGCGACCTTCTTGAGGTTGCGCCCGGCGACCTCGGCGACGGCAGCTCCCGCGCGCTCCGAACCGGTCACCGACACGCCCTGCACGCGCGGGTCGGCGATGATCGTCGCCGCCTGCTCGTTCGTGACGTAGAGGTTGACATATCCGCCCTTCGGGAGACCCGCGTCCTCGTAGATGCGCTCGAGGGCGGCGGCCGACTCCGGGCACTGCGGAGCGTGCTTGAGCAGGATCGTGTTGCCCAGCACGAGGTTCGGCGCCGCGAACCGCGCCACCTGGTACGCCGGGAAGTTCCACGGCATGATTCCCAGAAGCACTCCGAGCGGAGCCCGGCGCACGACCGCCGACCCGTCGCCGACGATGTCGATCGGCCGGTCGGCGGTGATCTTCTCGGCGTTGTCGGCATAGAACTCGATGATGTCGGCGGCGAAGTCGACCTCGCCGAGCGCGCCCGTGAGCGGCTTGCCCATCTCGCGGACGATGATCTCGCCCAGCAGCTCGCGGCGCTCGCGGTGCGAGCTCGGCGATGCGGCGCACGACCGCCGCCCGCTCCGCCACGGGAGTGCGCGACCACGTGCGGTAGGCCGAGGAGGCGGTCGCGACCGCCTCCTCGACCTGCGCATCGGTGAACGTGTCGTAGGTGGCCAGCTGCTGGCCGGTTGCGGGATTGACGACGGCGTAGTCGGTCATCCGGGGTCCTTTCCGTCTGGGCGCTGCGCGCCCGGGTCACTCGGCGGGGATCAGGGTGTACTTCGTCGACAGGTACTCGTGGATGCCCTCCGGACCGCCCTCGCGGCCCATGCCTGACTGCTTGACGCCGCCGAACGGCGCCGCGGCGTTGGAGACGACGCCCACGTTCAGCCCCATCATGCCGGTCTCGATCCGGTCGATCATGCGCTGGCCGCGAGCGAGGTTCTCGGTGAACACGTACGAGACGAGGCCGAACTCGGTGTCGTTCGCGAGCCGCACCGCTTCGTCTTCGTCTTCGAACGGGGCGATGGCCAGCACCGGACCGAAGATCTCCTCACGGAGGATGTCGGCGCTCCCCGGCACGTCGGTGATGACGGTCGGCTCGAAGAACGTCCCGTCCGACTCGATTGCCGAGCCTCCCGCACGAACGGTCGCCCCCTTGGCCACCGCATCCTGCACGAGCGACCCCGCCTTGCCCACGGCATCCGCGTCGATGAGGGGGCCGATCGTGACGCCGTCCTCGGTGCCGCGCCCGACCTTCATCGCCTTCACCCGCTCAGTGACCCGGTCGGCGAACTCGGCCGCGACCGACTCGTGCACGATGAAGCGGTTCGCCGCCGTGCAGGCCTGGCCGATGTTGCGGAACTTCGCGATCATCGCGCCGTCCACCGCCTTGTCGAGGTCGGCGTCCTCGAAGACCACGAACGGCGCATTGCCGCCGAGCTCCATCGAGGTGCGCAGCACTCCCTCGCCCGCCTGGGCGATGAGCTTGCGCCCCACCTCGGTCGACCCGGTGAACGACAGCTTGCGCAGCCGCGGGTCGGCGATGATCGGGCCCGACACCTTGCTCGAGGTGGTCGTCGAGACGACGTTCACGACACCGGCGGGAAGTCCCGCCTCCTCCAGCAGCTTCGCGAAGAACAGCGTCGACAGCGGCGTGAGCGCCGCCGGCTTGACCACGACGGTGCAACCGGCCGCGAGGGCCGGCGCGATCTTGCGGGTCGCCATCGCGAGCGGGAAGTTCCACGGAGTGATGAAGAACGACGGGCCGACCGGGCGCTGTGAGACCACCATGTGGCCGGTGCCCTCGGGGTTCAGCCCGTAGCGGCCGTTGATGCGCACCGCCTCTTCGCTGAACCAGCGCAGGAACTCGCCGCCGTACGCGACCTCGCCGCGGGACTCCGCCAGCGGCTTGCCCATCTCGAGCGTCATCAGCAGCGCAAGGTCCTCCTTGTGCTCCTGCACGAGCTCCCATGCCCGGCGCAGGATGTCGCTGCGCGTGCGGGGAGCGGTGGCGGCCCACGCATCCTGAGCCGCGACGGCGGCATCGAGGGCGCGGATGCCGTCGGCCGGCGATCCGTCGGCGATCGTGTGCACGACCTTCCCGGTCGCAGGGTCGTTGACGTCGAAGGTCTTGCCGTCTTCGGCGTCGACCCACTCGCCGGCGATGAACAGGCCGGTCGGAACCCGGTCGAGAAGCTCTGTCTCCTGTGCGGCGCTCATGCGCTCTCCTCTCACTGTCTGAGTGTCAGTGGCTGTGTTGTCACCGTGCGGCGGCACGGGACCGCCGAAGGCTGGGTGGGGCATCCATGGCAAGTGTCTCACCACGGAACCCCAGGACGACCACGAGACCGACGAGGATGCGGGGGGTCATCCGCGCGCCCGCTCCACGATGGCTGCCGCAGCGGCGCGACCCATCCGGATCGCCCCGTCGACGTGCTGGTATCCGGTGCCGGCCATGTCGCTGCACGCGAAGTGGATCGGCCCGACGGGCTGGCGCAGGTCGGCGCCGTAGCGGGCGAGGCCGCCCATGTCGAAGCTCGCCGCGTACGCGCCGCGGGTCCACTCCTCGCTGCCCCAGTCGCTCTCGTAGTACACGACGGGGTTCTTCGCCTCGGGACCGTAGTAGTGCGAGAGCGATTCGAGGATCCGCTCGCGGCGCTCCTCGGCCGACAGCGAGAACAGATCGTCGGCGTTGCGGTCGGAGACGAACGCGACGAGAGTTCCCCGCTCGTCCTCGTCGTTCGTGTTGTCGTAGGCCTCGTGGCACAGCTCGTAGGGGCTGAACGCAGTGCCCGCCAGTCCCTGTTCACGCCAGAAGGGCCGGTCGTAGACAGCGTGCACCTTGATCACGAAGCCCATCGACAGGTGCTGGTGCAGCGCTTGCTGGCGGCGCGGCAGCGGCGGGACGAACGAGATCCGCTCGTACAGCACCGGGGCGTGGGCGAGGATCGCATGCCGCGCGCGCACCGTCATCGAGTCGGCGCGGGCGATCACGCCGTCCGCGGTCCACTCCAGGAAGCGCACCGGCTCGTCCAGGAAGACGTCGTCGCCGAGCCGCTCGGCGAGCAGCAGCGGTACCTGCTGCAGGCCGCCGACGACGCGCTTGTCGAGGATGAAGTCGGCGTCCACGAGGTGCGAATACGACCCGGCGGAGGCGGCCATGAGCAGCGACTGCAGCAGCGAGAACGCGTGCGTCGGCTTGGTGAGCATCGCCGAGCCGGTCGCGAAGGCGAGGTTGCGCACTGCCTCGTCGTCGTCGGTCTGCGCGCGCAGCCACGCATCCCACGTGATCTTGTCCCACTCCTCGGCCTTCGGGTGTGCCCACGAGCGGTCCGGATCGATCTCGGCGACCATCGCGTCGAGGCGCTCGATGATCTCCGCGATCACCCGCTCGGTCTCGGGCGCGACGGGGAACATCTCCCCGGTGAACCGTGAGGCCGTGCCGTCGGGGCCGACGTAGACGCTGTCGCCGTCGCGGTACCGGCTGAAGGTCTCCAGGCCCAGCTCGTCGATCGTCTCGACCAGGGCGTGCTGGTCGGGCGAGACCCACTGGCCGCCGATCTCGAGCATCGCGCCGTCGATCGTGTCGGTCCACACCCGGCCGCCGACCCGGTCGCGGGCCTCGAGCACCGCGACCGACAGTCCGGCCTTGCGCAGTTCGTTGGCGGCCGTCGTGCCGGCGGCGCCGGCGCCGATGACGACGACGTCTCGGGTGATCTCGGTCATGCGGTCATTCCTTCTCTACGGACGGATGCTGTGCGGACGGATGCGTGCGGACGAGTGCGCGGCTCTGCCCGGGTGGCGAGGGGTCAGTGGGTGGCGAGCGCCTCGGCGACGACGTCGAGCCCCTCGTTCAGGAGCTCGTCGCCGATCGACAGCGGCGGCAGGAACCGGATGACGTTGCCGTACGTGCCGCAGGTCAGCACGACGACGCCGGCGGAGATGCAGTGAGCGGCGATCGCCGCGGTGAGCGCCGCATCCGGCTCACCGGTCGCGGGGTCGACGAACTCGGCGGCGACCATCGCACCGCGACCGCGGACGTCGCCGATGCGCGGGTCCGCCGCCTGCAACTCGCCCAGGCGGTCGATCAGGATCTCGCCGAGCGCTGCGCGCGCTCGATGAGGCCGTCGTTCTCGAACACGTCGATCGCGGCGAGCGCGGCGGCGCAGGCGACGGGGTTGCCGCCGTAGGTGCCGCCGAGGCCGCCCGCGTGCGATGCGTCCATGATCTCGGCGCGGCCCGTCACCGCAGCGAGCGGCAGGCCCCCCGCGATGCCCTTGGCCGTGGTGATGAGGTCGGGAACGATCCCCGACGCCTCGCACGCGAACATGGCACCCGTGCGGGCGAAGCCGGTCTGCACCTCGTCGGCGATGAAGACCACGCCGTTCTCTCGGCACCAGTCGACGAGCGCTTCGAGGAACCCATCGGCGGGGACGATGAACCCGCCCTCGCCCTGGATCGGCTCGATGATCACCGCGGCGACGTTCTCGGCGCCGATCTGCTTCTGGATCATCGCGATCGCGCGCTGCGCGGCTTCGGGTCCGCTGAGGTGGTCGTGGAACGGGTACGACATCGGTGCGCGGTAGACCTCGGAGGCGAACGGGCCGAAGCCGCTCTTGTACGGCATCGCCTTCGCCGTCAGCGCCATCGTGAGGTTCGTGCGCCCGTGGTACGCGTGGTCGAATGCGACCACTGCCTGTCGCCCGGTGTGCTTGCGGGCGATCTTCACCGCGTTCTCGACGGCCTCGGCCCCCGAGTTGAACAGCGCGCTCTTCTTGGCGTGGTCGCCGGGGGTGATGCGGTTCAGCGCCTCGGCGACGGCGACGTAGGACTCGTACGGCGAGACCATGAAGCACGTGTGGGTGAACTGGGCGACCTGCGCCTGCACGGCCTCGACGATCTTCGGATGCGCGTTGCCGACGGTCGTGACGGCGATGCCCGAGCCGAGGTCGATGAAGGAGTTGTCGTCGGCGTCGACGATCACTCCCCCACCGGCGGCGACAGCCGCGATCGGGGCGGTGTGGCCGACGCCCGCGGCGACGGCGCTCGCCTTGCGCGCGAGCAGCTCCTGGGAACGGGGACCGGGGATGGCGGTGACGAGGCGGCGCTCCTGGGGAAGCGCGGGTCCGCCGACGGTGGTGGTGATAGCCGCAGTGCTCATACCGGCGATGGTAGGCACGGGGACGCGCCGCTTGCACTCGCCGTGGGGTACATTCTCTATCGTCGGTTCGACACCGCGTACAAAAACATCCGGGAGGGCCCGTGGAAGAGACCGTCGCCACGACGGTACGGGCGCTGCTCGCCCGCGCCGACCTGCACCTGCGGCTGGCACTGGACGAGACCGAGCTCGAGCCCGGAGCCCTCGACGCGCCGGTGCGCTGGGTGCACAACTCCGACCTCGCCGATCCGACGCCGTTCCTCTCCGACGCCCTCGCGCTCATGACGACGGGCTCGCAGTTCGCCGGCGTCGACGACCCGGCGGTGTACGACGCGTATGTGCGGCGGCTGCGCGAACGCGGCGTGTGCGCACTGGGATTCGGCACGCACGTCGTCGCGGAGGGCATCCCGCCCCTTCTGGTCGACGCGTGCCGCGTGCAGCGGATGCCGCTGTTCGAGGTGCCCTACCGCACGCCGTTCATCGCCGTGGCGCGCGCGCACGCCGATGCGATCGCCGCCCAGGCGTACGCCCGGCGCAGCTGGGCGCTCGCCGCGCAGCGCGCGATCGCGCTGGCGGCTCTGAGACCCGACGGACTCGCGGCGACGCTCGCCGAGCTCGCCCGCCAGCTCGACGCCTGGGTGGGGCTGTTCGACGCCGCGGGAATGCTGACGCGCGAGCACCCGGCCGGGGCATTGGACGCCGACACCGCGGCGACGCTCGCCGACGAGGTGGCCGTCGTGCTGCGGCGGGGAGCGCGGGCCGGGTCGGCGGTGCGCACCGGGGCGACGCCGTTCACGCTGCAGACGCTGGGGCGCGGCGGCCACCTGCGCGGCGTGATCGCGATCGCCGCCGGCGAGCTCGACCAGGAGGGGCGCGGCCTCGTGACCTCGGTGATCGCGATGGCGGGGCTCGCGCTCGAGCAGAACGAGGGCCTGGCACGGGCGCGGGCGCTGCCGGTCGGGCATGGTGCAGTCGCTGCGGTCGGACGATCCGACCCTGGCCCGTCGCGTGGCGCGCGACATGTGGGGCGGCCTCCCGGCTTGCGCCGGTGCTCGTGGCGATGACGGATGCCTCGGGCCGGCGCGATGCCGTCACGGAGTGGCTCGAGCTGCATGCCCACGAGCGCGGGGGGCGCCTCTTCTTCGGCCGGGACGAGGAGGGACTGGTCCTCGTCGTCCCCGTGCGCGGGGGCACCGGCGTGGAGGACCTCGAGTTGTTCGCCGCGCGATTCGACGTGCGCGTCGGGGTGAGCGATCCGACCGACTACGCGGCGTTCTCCCGCGCGATGCACGAGGCGGAGCTCGCGCTGCGCCGGGGCTCGTCACGCCTCTCGCGGTTCGCCGACGTCGCCGCGGCGGGAGTGCTCTCGGCGCTGGAGACCGACGCCGGACGCGCGTTGGCCCGGGCGGCGATCGCGCCACTGGCCGCGCACGACGAGACGGAGGGCACGACGCTCGTCGCCACAGTGCGGGCCTGGCTCGAGCACGACGCGCGCTTCGATGTCGCAGCCGCCGGCCTCGGCATCCATCGCCACACGATGCGCGCCCGGATCGCCCATGCTCAGGCAATGCCTGGGCGTCGACCTCGGCTCGTTCGCCGCGCGCGCCGAGCTGTGGGCGGCGCTGAAGGCGCTCGGCGACTAGCGGACCCGACCGCCGCGCACCGGCTCAGGCCGGCGCGTGGGCCTGCAGGAACTCGTACACGTCGGTGGTGTCCACCCCGGGGAACGCGCCGGTGGGCAGCGTCGCCAGCAGGGTGCGCGGGGTCTTCACGTTCGGCCACGCGTTCTCGCGCCACGCGTGCTCGAGCGCCGCGGGGGCGCGGCGGCAGCAGACCTCGGTCGCGTGCTTGGACACCGCACGGTTCACGGTGTCACGCCCCAGGAACCACTTCGTGTCGTCGAAGCGCACGCCCACGCTGACCGAGTGTGCCCCTTCGCTGGACGCCTCGACCCGGGCCGTGCACCAGTAGGTGCCGTTGCCGGTGTCGGTGTACTGGTAGTAGGGGTTGAAGTGGTCGTCCACGTCGAACACCACCCGGCTGGTCCAGGTGCGGGCAGCACATCTGCCCCTCGATGGCGCCGAGCCGGTCGGCGGGGAAGTTCACGTCGTCGTTCTCGTACGCCTTGGTGATGGTGCCCGACTCGTGCACCTTCAGGAAGTGCACCGGGATGTCGAGGTGCCGCGTGGCGAGGTTCGTGAACCGGTGCGCAAGCCGTCTCGTACGAGACCGAGTACGCGTCGCGCAGGTCCTCGATCGAGATCGCCCGGTCCTTCTTGGCGTCCTGCAGGAACGGAACGACGTGCGCCTCCGGGATCAGCAGCGCCCCGGTCAGGTAGTTCGTCTCCACGCGCTGGCGGAGGAACTCCGCGTAGCTCGTCGGCTCGGAGTGACCGAGAAGCCGGCTGGACAGCGCCTGCAGCACGGCGGTGCGCGGATCGCCCTGGGCCGTCAGCCGACTCGACAGGTAGAGCCGGCCGTGGCGCAGGTCGGCGACGCTGCGGGTGGTCTGCGGCAGGTCGGGCACGTAGTGCAGGGTGAAGCCGAGATGCGCGGCGATGTCGGATGCGGTGCGCTGGGTGAGCGGCCCTCCGGGGTGGTCGACGGCCTTGAGGATGCCGCGGGCCGTCTCCTCCAGGTCGGCGAAGTAGTTGCCCTGCGTGCGCATGAGCCGGCGCAGCGCGACGTTCGCCCGTCGCGCCTCCTCGGGGGTCGCGGCCCGCTCGTCCTTGAGCCGGTCGATCTCGCCCTGCAGCGCCAGCAGCGCCTTGAGCACGTCGTCGGGCACCGTGCGTCCGATCCGGAACGGCGAGATCCCGAGCGAGCGGAACGTCTGCCCGGCCATCGCGCGCTCGAGCGACACCTCGAGCTGGGCGCGCTCGTCCAGCGGCTCGGACTCGAGCAGGGCGTCCAGCGTCGTTCCCAGAGCGCGGGCGATCGTCTGCAGGAGGGTGAGCTTGGGCTCGCGCCGCCCGTTCTCGATCATCGACAGCTGGCTGGGCGCACGCGAGACGGCCGCCGCGAGCTCGTCCAGCGTCATCGAGCGTGCGGTGCGCAGCTGCCGGATGCGCCGGCCGATCGTGAGGGCGTCCACCTCTTCATCGTCGTCGGACAGCACCGCGTCTTCGCGCTCGATCATCCCCGTCATCCGGCGATGATCTCACGAAAGCAGAACTTTCGCGAAACTTCACACCCCGATCCGTCACATCCGACCGTGGACTTCACACACAGTGGATGTCACAGCCCCGCCGGCGACGGCATCCAATCCCCAGACGAAGGAGAACGCCATGACCTCCCCCACCATCCCCGGCCCCCTCCGGGCGGGCGACCAGGTCCAGACCGCGGCGCAGCTCGCAGGAGAGCTGGGACACCGACCCGCGCTGGGACGGCATCGCGCGCACCTACACGGCCGAGGACGTCGTCCGGCTGCGCGGCAGCGTCCGCGAGGAGTCGACGCTGGCCCGCCGCGGCGCCGAAAGCCTGTGGAACCTGATCCACACCGAGGACTACGTCCGCGCACTGGGCGCCTACACCGGCGGCCAGGCCGTGCAGCAGGTGCGCGCGGGGCTGAAGGCCATCTACCTGTCCGGCTGGCAGGTGGCCGCCGACGGCAACCTGGCAGGACAGACCTACCCCGACCAGAGTCTGTACCCCGCCAACTCGGTGCCGGCGGTCGTGCACCGGATCAACAACGCGCTCGCGGCAGGACCAGCTCGAGCACGCCGAGGGCGAGATCACGCAAGACTGGCTGGCCCCGATCGTGGCCGACGCCGAGGCCGGGTTCGGCGGGCCGCTGAACGCCTACGAGCTGGCGCACGCGATGATCCAGGCCGGCGCGGCCGGCATCCACTGGGAGGACCAGCTGGCCAGCGAGAAGAAGTGCGGCCACCTCGGCGGCAAGGTCCTGGTGCCCACTCAGCAGCACATCCGCACCCTGAACGCCGCGCGGCTGGCCGCCGACGTCGCCGGGGTGCCGACGGTGATGATCGCGCGCACCGACGCACTGGCGGCCGACCTCATCACGAGCGACGTCGACGAGCGCGACCGGGCGTTCCTCACCGGCGAGCGCACCGCCGAGGGCTTCCACCGGGTGCGCCCGGGCGTCGAGCCGGTGATCTCCCGCGGCCTCGCGTTCGCGCCGTATGCCGATCTGCTGTGGGTGGAGACCGGCGAACCCGACATCGAACTCGCCCGCGAGTTCGCGAACGCCGTGCACGCGCAGTTCCCCGGGAAGAAGCTCGCGTACAACTGCTCGCCCAGCTTCAACTGGAAGAGCCACCTGGACGACGCGCAGATCGCACGCTTCCAGGACGACCTGGCCGAACTGGGCTACGCCTTCCAGTTCATCACCCTGGCCGGCTTCCACGCCCTGAACCACTCGATGTTCGACCTCGCCCGCGGGTACGCCGAGCGCGCCATGAGCGCGTACGTCGACCTGCAGGAGGCGGAGTTCGCCGCGGAACGCCACGGCTACACCGCCACGAAGCATCAGCGCGAGGCCGGAACCGGCTACTTCGACGTGGTCTCGCAGGCGCTCAACCCCGACAGCGCCACGCTCGCCCTCGCCGGCTCCACCGAGGCCGCGCAGTTCCACTGACCCCACACGACAAGGACTGATCATGAGCACCACCACGGACATCCCACCCACGACGAATCCGATCCCCACGCAGACGCATGAACCGCACATTGAGATCACCGGCCCCATCCGCGAGCGGTACGACCAGATCCTCACCCCGGACGCCATCGCGTTCCTCACCGAACTGCACCACCGCTTCGCCGGCCGCCGGCACGACCGGCTCGCCGAGCGCCTGCGTCGCCGGTTCGAGATCGGCAACGGCCACGACCCGCAGTTCCGGGACGACACCGCGCACATCCGCCAGGACCCGGACTGGCGCGTCGCCGGAACCGCCCCCGGCCTGGAGGACCGCCGCGTCGAGATCACCGGGCCGACCGACCCGAAGATGACCATCAACGCGCTGAACTCCGGCGCTCGCGTGTGGCTGGCCGACCAGGAGGACGCGACGAGCCCCACCTGGCGCAACGTCATCGAGGGCAAGCTGTCGCTGTTCGACGCGATCCGCGGGCGCCTGCGCTTCACCAGTCCCGCCACCGACACCGCGCCCGCCAAGGAATACCGCGTGACGGCCGAGCGCACCCCGACGATCGTGATGCGCCCCCGCGGCTGGCATCTGGTCGAGGAGCACATCCGCTTCACCGACCGGACCGGCCGGCGGATGGCGGCATCCGGTTCGCTCGTCGACTTCGGGCTGTACTTCTTCCACAATGCGCAGGCCCTGATCGAGGACGGCACCGGCCCGTACTTCTACCTGCCGAAGCTGGAGAGCGCCGAAGAGGCCAAGCTGTGGGACGACGTGTTCCGCTTCAGCGAGCAGCGTCTGGGCATCGCGCACGGCACGATCCGCGCCACCGTGCTGATCGAGACGCTGCCGGCGGCGTTCGAGATGGAGGAGATCCTGTTCGAGCTGCGCGATCACTGCGCGGGCCTGAACGCGGGACGCTGGGACTACATCTTCTCGATCATCAAGAACTACCGCGGACGAGGGGCGCGCTTCGTGCTGCCGGACCGCAGCGAGGTCACGATGACGGTGCCGTTCATGCGCGCATACACCGAGCTGCTGGTGCAGACCTGCCACCGGCGGGGGGCGTTCGCGATCGGCGGGATGAGCGCGTTCATCCCGAACCGGCGCGACCCGGAGGTGACGGCGCAGGCGCTGCAGAAGGTGGCCGCCGACAAGAACCGCGAGGCCGGAGACGGGTTCGACGGCACGTGGGTGGCCCACCCCGATCTGATCCCGGCCGCGCAGGCCGAGTTCGACGCGGTGCTGGGCGAGCGGCCGAACCAGATCGACCGGCAGCGCGACGACGTCGAGGTGACGGCCGCGCAAGCTGATCGATCTGCGCATCGGACGGCCGATCACCGAGGCGGGCGTGCAAGGCAACGTGTCGGTCGGGATCCGCTACATCGAGGCGTGGCTGCGCGGGCAGGGCGCCGTCGCCATCGACAACCTGATGGAGGATGCCGCGACCGCCGAGATCTCGCGCTCGCAGATCTGGCAGTGGATCCATCAGGATCGTGAGACGGCCGAGGGCACGCCGATCACCCGGGAATGGGTCTCGGAGCTCGTCGACGAGGTGCTGGCGTCGGTGCCGCGGTTCGACGGCGACCGGTTCGACGATGCCGCCGAGGTGTTCCGCGAGGTGGCGCTGCACGAGGAGTTCCCGGCGTTCCTGACGCAGGGCGCATACTCGCGGTTCCTGGTCGAGAAGGGCTGAGGTCGTCCCTGAGCGAGCGAGCCCCCAGGTCCCTGAGCGAGCGAGCCCCCAGGTCCCTGAGCGAGCGAGCCCCCAGGTCCCTGAGCGAGCGAGCCCCCAGGTCCCTGAGCGAGCGAAGCGAGACGAAGGGCCGGAAGCTGACGGACCCGCCATCCACCGGCCCTTCGTCTCGTCGCTGCGCTCCTCGCTCAGGGACCTACGGCCTTCGCGGCCGACGAGGTCTGCAGCAGGCGAGCAGCGGCTCGGGTGCGGCGAACGCGCGGTGCGCGCGGTCGATCAGGCGGCGGCATCCGTCCAGCTCGACGGTGAGCGCGTCGCCGACATCCTGGATGAGGCTCGGAGCAGGCGTCGGCCCGGGCGCCGCGACGAGCACGACATACCGCGACGCCGGGACGTCGCAGGCCGAGGCCGGAGTCGTCACGGTCGCCTCGTCGAGCAGCGCGACGGCGGCCGCCTCATCGAGCACCGCGGCGCCGGCGAACGCGGGCGATGAGACCGAGGCATCCGGTCCGTCCGATGCGGGTGGTTCGCCCTCGTACCGGCACAGGGTCAGCGCGCGAGGCTCGAGCAGCTGAGGCACCGGTTCGACGGCATGACCGAGCAGGATGAGGGGCGCGGCCGTCGGCGGGCATCCATCGCGCCGTGCCGCGGCGGAGTCGATCAGTCGGTCCCGCTGGAAATGCTCATCGACCACGGTGAGTGCGTCGAGGGCCGCGAACACGGCGTCCGTCCGCGGCATCCCGCACCCTGTCGCAGGGTAGGCGACCCGGAGGTAGCTGCCGTCGGCGGCGCCCAGCCACAGCAGCGGGCCGGCGAATCCGATCGCCGGGCAGGGCCCCGGCCAGCGCGGTTCGTCGGACTCGGCGAGCGCCGCCACGAGCGGCGCGAGGTCGCCCGCGTAGCGGGTGAGGCGGGTGCCCGACCAGGTGCCCTGCGCATCGTCCTGCGTCGCGATGGGGTCGCAGAGGTAGGCCGCATTCGGGGTGAAGCCGGCCGGGATCCCGCCCGGGGCGGGCCCGGCATCCTCGCCGCCGCAGCCCAGGGCCGACACCGGAGTGGCCACGGGCCGCGGGGAGGCGAACGCACCCGGACCGCCCGCGCAGCCGGCGAGGACCAGCGCGAGCAGGCAGACCAGCACGACCCGCGCCCCTCGCATGCCGCCTCCTTCGTTCCGAGGAGCCTAGCCTGCGCGCCGCGTCACCGCGCGGGCGCGTGCAGAACTCCGGAGAACCTGGCACACAACCCGTCGATTCTGCCGGAACGGACGTCGGGCGCAGGAAACTCCGGAGTTCTGCACGGACGGATGAGCCGCGCCCAGCCGGAACCTCCGGTGGCTCGCGTCAGCCGATCTCGCCGCCGGCGACGGTCTCGGCCAGGGCGTGCACCCGGGGCAGGTGGTGGGCGCCGTAGAAGTCCGCGAGCGTCAGGCGCGCAGCATCCTTCTCCCCCTCCGTCTCGTGGGCGAGCACCGCGGCGACGGCCAGCGCATGCATCCACCCTCCGGCCAGCACACCCAGCAGCATGAGGTACGGCACGCTGACCGCGGCGGCGTCGCGCGGGGCCGAGGCGAACGAGAGCACGGATGCCGTGGCCCGCCGGGTCGCCTCGACCGCACGCTCCAGCCGCTCGGCCGTGCGCTGCGCGACCGGATGCGTGCTCATGCGCAGCCGCGCGGTCGTCTCCTCGATGCGGGCCACGAGCGCGTCGACCGTCCCGCCGCCGTTGCGGATCACCTTGCGACCGATGAGGTCATTGGACTGGATCGCGGTGGTGCCCTCGTAGATCGGCATGATCCGGGCGTCGCGGTAGTGCTGGGCGGCTCCGGTCTCTTCGATGAAGCCCATGCCGCCGTGCACCTGGATGGCGTCGCTGGTGATCTGCACGGCGTCCTCGGTGGTCCAGCCCTTCAGGATCGGCACGAAGAACTCGGCGAGCGCCGTCTCGTCGCCGTCGAAGAGATCGGCGACGTACACGTCCAGCGCGCGCATCGCGAAGATCTCGCTGCCCATCGACAGGCGAGCCGCCGCACGTCGGGGTGCTCGGCGATCGAGGTGCCGGCGGGGCGGTCGAGCACCGGCCCTGCAGCCGTGCGGCGGCATAGGCGGCGGCCTGCTGGTAGGCGCGATCGGCGATACCGGTCGCCTGGAAGCCCATCCCGGTGCGGGCGGAGTTCATCATCACGAACATGCCGGCAAGTCCCCCGCCGACCTCGCCGACGAGGTGTCCGGTGGCCCCCTCGTAGGCGAGCACGCAGGTCGGCGAGCCGTGGATGCCGAGCTTGTGCTCGATCGTGACGGTCGTGATCGCGTTGCGGTCGCCGAGCGAGTCGTCGTCGTTGACGAGGAATTTCGGGGCGACGAACAGCGACAGCCCCTTGGCGCCGGCCGGGGCATCCGGGGTGCGCGCGAGCACGAGGTGGACGATGTTCTCGGCGACGTCGTGATCACCCCACGTGATGAAGATCTTCTGACCGGTGATCGACCAGGTGCCGTCCTCGCGCGGGGTGGCCATCGTGCGGATCGCGCCCAGGTCGGTGCCGGCATCCGGCTCGGTGAGGTTCATCGTGCCGGTCCAGCGGCCCGAGACGAGCTTGGTCAGGTAGGTCTCGCGCAGTTCGTCGGATGCGGCGGCATCCAGCGCGTGGATCTGCCCGGCCGTGAGCAGCCAGCACAGGGCGAAGGCCGCGTTCGAGGCGTTCCAGATCTCGCCGAGTCCGGCGCGCACCGCACCGGGAAGGCCGTCGCCGCCCGCCGAGGCCGGAGCCTCGGCGGTGATCCAGCCGGCCTCCACGAACGCCTGGTACGCCTCGGCGAACCCCTCGGGCAGACGCACCTGACCGTCGACCAGCTGCGCGCCGACGCGGTCGCCGACCGCCTCGAGCGGGGCGAGGACCGATGCGGCGAACTCGCCGGCGCCGGCGATGATCTCCACCGCGTCCTGGGCCGACAGCTCGCCGCCGGTGGCGCGGTCGACCAGGTCGAGGCCGAACGCCTCGCCGTACAGGAAGGCGTAATCGTCGACGGGCGGGTCGTAGGCGGATGCGGCGGCCATCGGGATCTCCTCGCGGTATGGGACTCAGACCCAGTCTACGCGGTACTGAGTCTCACGACCAGGGCGGGTGCGGCATCCCGCCTCGCGGCGGCGGCGCGGCGAGTGCACATCAAATTCTCCACTGCACATCAAACCGGACCGAAACTCATGTGCACCCGGCCAAATCGTACGATCTCGAGGGAGGGGAGGGGATACCATTTCAGGGTGACCGAACGCGCCCGAAAGCCGCTGTCCCGCAAGCTGTCCGCCATCGCCGAGTCGGCGACCCTCAAGGTCGACGCGAAGGCCAAGGCGCTGAAGGCGCAGGGCAAGCCCGTCATCTCCTACGCCGCCGGCGAGCCCGATTTCGCCACCCCGCCGTTCATCGTGGATGCCGCGGCCGAGGCCCTGCACGACCCGAAGAACTTCCGCTACTCCCCCGCGGCCGGCCTGCCCGAGCTGCGCCAGGCGATCGCCGCGAAGACGCTGCGCGACTCGGGGCTGGGCGTCGACCCGGCCCAGGTCGTGGTCACCAACGGCGGCAAGCAGGCCGTCTACCAGGCGTTCCAGGCGGTGGTGAACCCCGGCGACGAGGTGCTGCTGCCCGCGCCCTACTGGACCACCTATCCCGAGGCGATCGCCCTGGCCGACGGCACGCCGGTCGAGGTGTTCGCCGGCGCCGACCAGGACTACAAGGTCACGGTCGAACAGCTCGAGGCCGCCCGCACCGCGCGGACGACCGCGCTGGTGTTCGTGTCGCCGTCCAACCCGACCGGCTCGGTGTACACCCGCGACGAGACGCGCGCGATCGGGCAGTGGGCGCTCGAGCACGGCATCTGGGTCATCACCGACGAGATCTACCAGAACCTCGTCTACGACGGCGTGCAGGCGGTCTCGATCGTCGAGGCGGTGCCCGAGGTCGCCGACCAGACGATCCTGGTCAACGGCGTCGCCAAGACCTACGCGATGACCGGCTGGCGGCTGGGCTGGATGGTCGGCCCGCGCGATGCGATCACGCTGGCCGCCAACCTGCAGTCGCACCTGTCCAGCAACGTCAACAACATCGCCCAGCGGGCGGCCGTCGCCGCGCTGAACGGCCCGCAGGACGAGGCCGAGGGATTCCGCCAGGCATTCGACCGGCGCCGGAAGCTGATCGTGGCGGAGCTGTCGAAGATCGACGGGATGACGGTGCCGACCCCCGGGGCGCGTTCTACGTGTACCCGGACGTGCGGGGCTGCTCGGCCGGCAATGGGCCGGGCAGACGCCGACGACGTCGCTCGAGCTGGCCGACCTCATCCTGGACGAGGCCGAGGTGGCCGTGGTGCCGGGCGAGGCGTTCGGCCCGAGCGGCTACCTGCGCCTGTCGTACGCGCTGGGCGACGACCAGCTGCTCGAGGGCGTGCAGCGGCTGCAGCGACTCTTCGCGTAACGGACGGGATGCCGCGGACCGGTCGCCGCGCGGTCCCTGAACGAGCGGAGCGAGGTCAGCGGTAGACGGCCTTGATCTTCAGGAAGTTGCCGAGGGCCTCGGGTCCGTGCTCGCGGCCGAGGCCCGAGGCCTTGTAGCCGCCGAACGGCAGCGCGAGGTCGGGCTGGTAGCCGTTGATGCCGATCGTCCCGGTCTCGATGCGGCGCGCGATGCGCAAGCGCCCGCTCGTCGTCGGCGCTGAAGACCGCGCCGCCGAGCCCGTAGGCGGTGTCGTTGGCGAGGGCGACGGCGTCCTCGTCGGTGTCGTACGGCGCGACGATCACGACCGGGCCGAAGACCTCCTCCTGCGCGAGCGGACCGGCGTGGTCGACATCGGCCATGATCGTCGGCTCGTAGAAGAACCCCTCCGCACCCGGCAGGTCGCGTCCGCCGGTGACCACGCGCGCCCCGGCCGCGGTGCCGGCCTCCACATACCCGCGCACCCGGGTGCGGATCCGCTCCGACACGAGCGGCCCCTGCTCGGTCGCCGCGTCGCGCGGATCGCCGAGGATGAGCTCCTGCGCCACCTCGGCGAGCCCCTGGGTGAATTCGTCCAGCCGCGTCCGCGGCACGAGCACCCGGGAGAGCAGGAAGCAGGTCTGGCCGCTGTTCATGAACGAGAGGCCCTTCAGCGCGGCGAGCGTCTGCGCGGCGTCGGCGTCGTCCAGCACGACTGCCGGCGACTTGCCGCCGAGCTCGAGCGTGACCGGGATGAGCCGCTCGCCGCACCGCGCGGCGATCACGCGCCCGGCCGCCGTCGACCCGGTGAACGCGATCTTGTCCACGCCGGGATGGTCCACCAGCGCGGCTCCGGTCTCGCGCCCGCCGGTCACGACGTTGATCACGCCCGGCGGAAGTCCGATCGCCTCGGCCGCGTCGGCGAACGCGAACGCGTCCAGCGGGGTCTCGGCGGCGGGCTTGACCACCACCGCGCAAGCCGACGGCCAGCGCCGGCGCCAGCTTGGCCGACAGCAGCGACTGCGGGTAGTTCCACGGCACGATCAGCCCGCACACCCCGACCGGCTCGGTGCGCACCAGCGACGATCCCGGGCGGCCGGTGTGGGCGCGTTCCTGCTCCGGCTCGAACGTCTCGGCGAGGTCGGCGTAGTAGCGCAGGTGCGCGGCGGGCATCCACCCGCTGAGCACCCGGGTCATCGTGAGGGGCTGACCGTTCTCGCTCGTCACGAGCTCGGCCGTCGCGTCCCCGCGGCGCTCCAGCTCGTCGGCGAGGCGGCGCATCCACCCGGCACGCTCCGCAGGCGCCAGGCGCGGCCAGGGCCCGTGGTCGAACGCGGCGCGGGCCGAGCTCACCGCCGCATCGACGTCGGCCACGTTCCCGTCGGGCGCCGTTCCCACGATGCTCCGGTCGTACGGGTTCTGCACGGTGATCCGCCCGGTCGCGGACGCCGGCATCCACCGCCCGCCGGCGTAGATCGCGTCGGCGCGGGTCTGGTGGTCGATCGTGGTGCTCACGGCATCCCTCTTCCTACGAGCCCTCCACATACACCAGGGCGTTCTTGTATTCGCCGATCGGGATGACCCCGACCGGCACCGGCTCGATCCGGATGCGCACGCGCAGGCTTGCCCGCACCGCCTCCTCGGCTGCGGCCAGGACGTCGGCGGCGCCGTCGGCTCCCGTCCCGTCGCGCAGCTCGGCCTGCAGGGGCAGCGGGTCGTCGAACCGCACCTGCTGGGCCGTCTCCTTGCGAATGCGCATCGACCCGGTCAGGACATCGGATGCCACGTCCAGCACCACGTCGCGGATGGCGGTCGGGTACACGTTCATGGCCTTGTAGATGAGCATGTCGTCGGTGCGGCCCACGCAGCGCACCGTCGGAGCCGTGCGGCCGCACGCGCACCGTGTGCCGGTCACGACGAACTGGTCGCGGGAGCGGAACCGGACCACGGCCGAGGCCTCGCGGGTGAGGGTGGTGTAGACGGCTTCGCCGGTCGCCCCCTGCTCCCACGGCACGTGCTCCAGAGTGACCGGGTCGACCAGCTCGACCATCACGTCGGGGGCGGCGGTGAAGTGCATGCCGTTGCCGACATGGCACTCCGCCCACATCGCGGGCAGCACGTCGCCGAGCCCCATGAACTCGCTGACCCGGGTGGCGCCCCAGGCATCCAGCATCCCCTGCCGGATGTGCGGGACGCCCGCGCCCGGCTCTCCGCCCGCGATGATCGTGCGCACCGAGAGGTCGGTGGCCGGCACGCCCAGCTCCTCTTCGCATCGCCGGGCGAAGTGCGGGACGAAGGATGCCGTACCCACGAGCACGTTCAGCTGCAGGCGCTGCATCGACATGGTCATGCGCGAGCTGGTCTGCCCGCCGATCCAGGCCAGGCCGCCGCCGGCGGCGCGGATGCCGTCGGCATAGGGGAGCCCGCCGGCCACGATCGCCATCCCGGTGGTGTGGGCGACGCGGGCGCCGGGCGCGACGCCGGCGGTGCGGTAGGCGTTGCCGATGCCGGCGGTCCAGCGGCGCAGGTCGTTCGCCGTGAGCCCGAAGAAGACCGGGGCGCCGGTCGTGCCCGACGAGCTGGCGAACTGCACCAGCTCGCCCGCGCCGACCAGCTGGAACGCGCCGAGGGGGCGGTCCGGGATCGTCTCGGCCTGCGCCGCGCGCAGGTCCTCCTTGAGCGTGAGCGGCACGTCCGACAGGTCCTGCTCGGAGCGGATGGCCTCCGGCGCCGTGCGCAGCCGCTCCCGCCACACCTCGTGCCCGCGCAGCCGCTGCAGCATCTCGGTGAACGCCTGCCGCTGCTGTTCCTGCTCGCACCGCCCAGGGGGTCGTGTCGACCTCCGGTGCGAACAGCTGCTCGGCGGGTGCGACGAGGGATGTCGTCATGGAATCGGTACCTCCGGGAACGGGCGGGGCGACGGCCCGTGTACCGGCCGCGCATCTCCACTATCGGCATCCGTCGCCGACACCGCGGCCCCGCTTCCGCACGGTGGGAGACAAGTCGTGTCCTGCTCACTGAACACCCCGTCCCGGCCCGGCACGGTCACGGCGCGCCGGTCTCGATCGCCCGGGTGATCTGCGCCGCCGCGGCGCGCACCATCTCCACGTAGTCCTCGAGGTGGTGCTCCTCCAGATTCAGGACGATCCCGACCGCAGCGACCACCCGGTCCTGCGCGTCGAAGACGGGAGCGGCCACCCCGCCGGTGTCGACGGTGACCTGCCGGGTGGTGATCAGCCACTTCTGCTCTCGGATCGTGTGGAACTCGGCCCGCAGGACAGCCGGATCGGTGACGGTGTACGGCGTGCGCACCTCGAGCGGAGCCGCGAGGAACGCGTCCTGCGTGTGCGCGTCGGCGTAGGCCAGCAGGATGCGGCCGGTCGCGGTCATGTGCAGCGGCATCCGGCCGCCGATCCGGTTGCCTGCGCACGCCGCCGTGAGCCGTGCGCAGCGACTCGACGTACACGCCGTCGAATCCGTCGCGGACCGAGAGGTGCACGACCAGGACGCGCAGCATCCGGTGCAAGCCGGCTAGCGCCGGCAGAGCCCGCTCGCGCAGCCGGAGCGCGACGGTGGAGGATGCCGCCAGCTCCACCATCTTGGTGGCCAGCCGGTAGCGTCCGTGCTCGGTGCGCTCGACGGCGCCCCAGTCGATGAGCTCGTGCATGAGCCGGTGGGTCGTCGTCATGCTCAGCCCCGAGCGCCGGCTGATCTCGGCCATGCTCAGCGGCTCGGGCTCGCCCCGGAACACCTCCAGGGTGGCCAGCACCCGGCCCGCCGCGGTGTACTTCACCCGGCCGGCGGCGCCCATGGGCGCGCGGTCGGGATCACCGGTGTCGTCGGGCCTGCCAGTGTCCCCCGTGTCACCGTCATCGTCGGCGGCCACGCCGGTCACCGCATCCCCCATCGTCGGTCCTCCTGCCCGTCCCCGCCGACAGCAGCGCCGCCCGCTGCGCCGACAGTAACGCGGGTGCACGCGCGATGTGCGCGGCTTCCGCCCGGCGGAATATCGGATGTTCGGCGCCGGGGCCGCCAATAGCCTGCCCTCGACCGGGCGCGGGCCCGGCGAGAGCAGAGGAGGCGGGAATGCCGATCATGGCGCTCGTGGAATTCCGGATCGTGCCCGAGCGCGCCGACGCGGCGCGGGAGGTGTTCGACCGGATGCTCGCCCAGACCCGCGCCTTCCCCGGCGCGGAGCGGATCGAATGGCTGCAGGACCGCGAGGATCCGACGGTCTGGACGCTCTACGAGCAGTGGGCCGATGCCGAGTCCGAACTCGCCTACCGGGCGTTCCGCGGCGCAGAGGGCGCGGTCCCCGAGCTGGCCGAGATGATCGCCGCCCGCCCCGGTCTGCGCCGGTTCGATCCGGTGGATTTCTGATCTCAGGCCGCCTGAAATGGGAATGGCCCTTTTCATTGGCACTCGATGCCAGTAAGCTCACTGCCACCGCGAGGACGCGGCATCCGCTTCAGAGAGGAAGAGGCCATGGAGAACACCACCGCACCCGAGAGCACCGCCGCCGAGGTCGAGACGGAATCGCTGGTCGAAGAGGTGTCGATCGACGGCATGTGCGGCGTCTACTGAGCCGTCCGATGTCCGAGCTCACGCTGCGCAGCACGCTGCGCCTGCACCCGCGCGTGTCGATCCGGCCCGAGCCGTTCGGCGCGCTGCTGTATCACTTCGGCACCCGGCAGCTGTCGTTCCTGAAATCGCCCAGCTGCTGAGCGTCGTCGCGGGGGTGGCCGAGGCATCCACCGTCGCCGACGCCCTCGCCGCCGCCGGCGTCCCCGAGGACGAGTTCCCGCTGTACCTGCGCGCATTGGAGACCCTCCGCGCGTCCGACATGCTCGTGGAGAAGGCCGCATGACCCTCATCGCCCCCGCACCCCCGACCCGTCCGAAGCGGCTCGTCGACCACTTCGAGTCGGGGCTGAACTCTCCGATCTGCCTGACCTGGGAGCTGACCTACGCGTGCAACCTGTCGTGCGTGCACTGCCTGTCGGCGTCCGGCCGGCGCGATCCGCGCGAGCTGACCACCGACGAGTGCAAGGCGGTGATCGACGAGCTCGAGCGGATGAAGGTGTTCTACGTGAATATCGGCGGCGGCGAGCCGACCGTCCGCAAGCGACTTCTGGGAGATCGTCGACTACGCCACCGCGCACGACGTCGGGGTGAAGTTCTCCACGAACGGCGTGCGCATCACCGACGAGATCGCGGTCCGGCTGGCGCAGAACGACTATGTCGACATCCAGATCTCGCTGGACGGTGCCACCGCCGAGGTGAACGACGCGATCCGCGGTCCGGGGTCCTTCGACCTCGCGATGCGGGCGCTGGAGCGGCTCTCCTCGGCCGGGATGACCCGGCTCAAGCTCTCGGTCGTGTGCACCCGCACCAACATCGGCCAGCTGGACGAGTTCAAGGCCATCGCGGATCGGTTCGGCGCGCAGCTGCGCCTCACCCGACTGCGACCGGCGGGGCGCGGCGCCGACGTCTGGAACGAGCTGCACCCGACGCAGGACCAGCAGCGTGAGCTGTTCGACTGGCTGCTCGCGCACGGGGACGACGTGCTCACGGGCGACTCGTTCTTCCACCTGTCCGCCCTGGGCGGGACCCTTCCCGGGCTGAACCTGTGCGGCGCCGGCCGGGTGGTGTGCCTGATCGACCCGATCGGCGACGTGTACGCCTGCCCGTTCGCGATCCACGAGGAGTTCCTCGCCGGCTCCATCCGCGACGGCGGCTTCGCCCAGGTGTGGCGCGAATCCGAGCTGTTCGCCCGGTTGCGCTCGCCGCAGTCCGGCGGCGCCTGCAAGCCTGCCAGTTCTTCGACACCTGCAAGGGCGGCTGCATGGCGGCCAAGTTCTTCACCGGCCTGCCGCTGGACGGCCCGGACCCGGAGTGCGTGCGCGGCTTCGGCGAGGAGGCGCTCGCCCAGGCCGAGCACCAGCGCCCCAAGCCGAGCGTGGACCGATCGCACCGCACCTCTCCCCCGCGCCCGCGGGCCGCGGTGCCCCTGACACTGCTCCAGCGGCGGCCCGCGGCGCCCCCGGTCTCGGCGTGCAACACGAGCCCGGTAGCCGAGTTCGCCGCGGGGCTCGCGGCCGGCCCCGACGGAGACCGCTGAGATGGCGCGCAACGCCTGGTTCGAGACGGTCGCCGAGGCGCAAGCGGCGCGCGCGCAAGCGCCTGCCGGCGTCGGTGTACGGAGCGCTGCTGGCCGGGTCCGAGAAGGGCGTGACCTACGCCGACAACATGGCCGCATTCAGCGAGCTAGGCCTGTCCCCGCACGTGGCCGGGATGCCGGCGGAGCGCGACCTGTCCACGACCGTCCTCGGGGTGGAGCAGTCCTTCCCGGTGGTCATCAGCCCGACCGGTGTGCAGGCCGTGCACCCGGACGGCGAGGTCGCCGTGGCCCGCGCGGCCGCGGCCCGCGGCATCGCCATGTCGCTCAGCTCGTTCGCCAGCAAGCCCGTCGAAGAGGTGGCCGCCGCCGGCGCCCCGCTACACTACCAGTGTGTACTGGCAGGGCGGTCGCGACACCATCGCGAAACGGCTGGACCGCGCCCGCGCGGCCGGTGCCCGCGCCGTCATCGTGACCCTGGACTGGTCGTTCTCCAACGGTCGCGACTGGGCAACCCGCAGATCCCCGAGCGCATCTCGCTGAAGACGCTGGTCGGGTACGTCCCCGCGGCCATCACCCGACCCGGTTGGGCCTACCGGTTCGTCCGGCGCGGCATCCCCGACCTGACCACCCCGAACCTCGTCGTCGGCGACGAGGCGGCCCCCACGTTCTTCGGTGCGTACGGCGAATGGATGACCACGCCCCCGCCCACCTGGGACGACCTGGCCTGGCTGCGCGCGCAGTGGGACGGCCCGATGATGCTCAAGGGCATCAGCCGGCTGGACGACGCGCGCCGCGCGGTGGATGTCGGGATGAGCGCGATCTCGGTGTCAAACCACGGCGGCAACAACCTCGACTCCACCCCCGCCTCGATCCGGTCCTGCCGGACATCGCGGACGCGGTCGGCGACCAGCTCGAGGTGCTGCTGGACGGCGGCATCCGCCGCGGCAGCGACGTCGCGAAGGCGCTCGCCCTGGGCGCCAGGGCCGTGCTCATCGGCCGCGCCTACCTGTGGGGGCTGGCGGCGAACGGGCAGGCCGGCGTCGAGAACGTCCTCGACATCCTGCGCGGCGGACTCGACTCGGCCATGTACGGCATGGCACGCGCCCGCCTGGATGAGCTGTGCCGCGACGACCTGTGGATCCCGGCCGATTTCCGCCGCCGCCTCGGCGCCGCGGTCCCCGGGCGTGCTCTCCCTGCCCGTGACTCGTCAGCAGTGGTCGGATAGATCGCGAAAATTCCGACCACTACTGACGACTCACAGATCTCGCGGCCGGGCGGCCGAGGTGCCGGGGTGTCGGGACGGGCGAGGGGGTGGGTCCGGATGGGTGGGTCCGGATGGGTGGGCGCGCGCGGGGGCGGCGACGGGGTCAGCGGGCGGGCGGGGAGGTCAGGGCCGGCTCGGGCGCCGGACCGGTGGCGCGCACCCGCGAGCGCAGCGAATCGGGAGTGGCGACCACCGGCTCGTCGAGCGGGTAGTGGCAGGCGGTGAGGTGTCCGGGACCGTGCTCGGTCAGCACCGGGGTCTCGGCCGCGCATCGCTCCTGCGCACGCGGGCAGCGCGTGCGGAAGCGGCATCCGCTGGGCGGCGCCAGCGGCGACGGCGGCTCGCCCGCCAGCGGCACCGGCCGCCGGGCGATGCCGGTCACCGGGTCGAGTCCCGGGATCGAGTCCAGCAGTGCTCTGGTGTAGGGATGTCGCGGTGCGCGATACAGCTCCTCGGCGGGGCCGATCTCGGCCAGCTTGCCCAGGTGCATGACCGCGACCTGGTCGCTGACCTGCCGCACGGTGGCCAGGTCGTGTGCGATGAACACGTACGACAGTCCCAGCTCGGCCCGCAGCTTCTCGAACAGATTCAGCACCTGCGCCTGGATCAGCACGTCCAGCGACGAGATCGCCTCGTCGCAGATGATCAGGGCCGGGTTCAGCGCGACCGCGCGGGCGATCGCCACACGCTGGGCCTGCCCGCCGGACAGCTCGTACGGGCGCCGGCGCAGGTAGACGTCGGGTTCGAGCCCGACCAGGTCGAGCAGCTCGCGCACGCGGGCCCGCCGCCGCTCCCGCGACATCCGCGAGTGCCCGAGCAGGGGCTCGGCGACGACATCCTCCACCCGCCACCGCGGGTTCAGCGAGCCGAACGGGTCCTGATACACCATCTGGATGTCGGCGTGCACCTTCCGCAGCTCGCGCGCGGACAGCCCGCCGAGCTCGCGCCCGCGGAAGCGCACCTCCCCCGACTTCGGCTTCTCCACCCGGATGACGGCCCGGGCGAGGGTGGATTTGCCGGATCCGGTCTCGCCGACGATGCCCAGCGTCCGCCCGGCGCGCAGGTCGAACGACACGTCCGAGACGGCGTGCACGACCCCGGCCTTGGCACCGCCCGGCCCTCGGCTCACGTATTCCTGGACGAGGTTCCGGACCTGCAGCAGGACGTCGTCGTCCCTGCCCGTCTCGACCTCGCCCGGCCTGCCCGGTGCGGTGCTCACGCCTGGTCTCCCCTCGTGTCGTCCGATGTCTCGCCCGGCGCTTCGGCGTCCCCCGCGGCATCCCGTCCGCCCTCGTCCGCGTCGTCGAGCCCCACCGGATGCCAGCAGGCGTAGCTGTGCGCCGGCTCGTGCTCCTCCAGCTCGGGCCGGACCGCGCACGCGTCGGTGGCACGCGGGCAGCGCGGCCGGAACGCGCAAGCCGGTGGGCAGCGCCCCGAGGTCCGGCGGATGGCCGCCGATCACGGTCAGCAGCGAGTGCGGCCGGGTGGTCAGCTGCGGGATCGCCCCCAGCAGGGCCTTCGTGTACGGCATCCGCACGTTCTGGAACAGCAGGTCGGTCGCGGCGTGCTCGACGGCCCGCCCCGCGTACATCACGAGCACCTCGTCGGCATAGCTTGCCGCGAGTCCCAGATCGTGGCTGATCATGACCACCGCGGTGCCGAGCCGCTGCTGCAGGTCGATCAGCAGCTCCATGATCTGGGCCTGGGTGGTGACATCCAATGCGGTCGTCGCCTCGTCGGCGATGAGCACCTTCGGATTGGATGCGAGGGCGATCGCGATCATCACCCGCTGGCGCATGCCGCCGGACAGCTGGTGCGGGTATTCGTGGAATCGGCGCTCGGGCGCCGGCATCCGCACCAGCTTCAGCAGTTCGACCGCGCGCTCCGCGGCGGCCTTGCGGTCCACGGCGGTCTTCGTCCGGACCGCCTCCACGATCTGTGCGCCGACGCTCATCGTCGGGTTCAGCGACCGGGTCGGGTCCTGGAACACCATGGCGATGTCGTCGCCGCGCATCCGGCGCATGTCGGCCTCCGGCAGGCCGACCAGCTCGGTGCCGCCGAGCCGCGCCGACCCGGTCACCGTGGCGCTCGGGGCAGCAGGCCCATCAGCGCCCGCACGCTCACCGACTTGCCCGAGCCGGACTCGCCGATGATCGCGAGCATGCGCCCCGCCTTCAGCTCGTACGACAGGCCGTTGACCGCGTGCACCCGGCGTCCGGCGCGCGAGAATGTGACCCGCAGCTCGTCGACGACCAGCACCGCCTCGGTCTGGTCGGGTGCGGTCTCGCGGGGCGTACCCTGCAGGAGCGTCATCGTCCGCTCATCTCGTCTCGCACGTTCTCACCCAGGAGGTTGAACGCCAGCACCGTGACCAGCAGCGCCAGCGAGGGCCACAGCACCAGCAGCGGTGTGGCCGACAGCGACTGCTTGCGCGTCGTAGATCATGTTCCCCCAGCTCGGCTCCGGGGCCGGGATGCCCATCCCGAGAAAGCTCAGGGCGCCCTCGGTGACGATCACGATGCCCATGCCCAGCAGCGCGAAGTTCAGCATCTGCGGAGTGATGTTCGGCGCGATGTGCCGCAGCAGGATGCGCCACCAGGGCTTGCCGCTGAGCCGGGCGGCCTGCAGGAACGGCATGTTCACCACCCGCAGGGTCGCCGATCGCGCGATGCGGGCGACGGCCGGGATGCTGAACGCGGTCAGGGCGAGGATGGTGTTGGGCAGGCTGGGGCCGAGCACCTGGGCGATGGCGATGGTCAGCACGAGGGAGGGGAACGCGATCAGCACGTCCAGTGCCCGCATGATGAAGGTGTCGGGTCTGCCGCCGAGGTAGCCGGACAGCGCGCCGATCAGACCGCCCACCACCAGGCCGATCGCGTTCGTGGCGATCGCGACGGTCAGCGATGCCCGGCCGCCGTAGATCAGGCGGGACAGGACGTCGTTGCCGTTGACGTCGGTGCCCAGTGGATGTCCGGGCGAGCCGACGGGAAGGCCGGACTCGAGGATGTCGCCGCCGACCGGCGACGGCAGCGGAAGGAAATACGGGCCGATGAAGCAGGTGATCAGCAGCAGGGCCACGAAGCCCGCCGGCACCCACACCATGAGCCTGCCGCGCACCCGCGCCCACGTGGCGCCGCGCTCGACGTCGTCGTCGATCGGCGCGAGGGCGGCGGCGGTGGTGGCGACGTCAGCGACTGCCATAGCGGATCCTCGGGTCGAGTACGGCGTACATGACGTCGACGAACAGGTTGGCGAAGATGGCGACGGCGGCGAAGATGAACACGCAGGCCTGGACCACGGCGATGTCCTGCGAGCCGACCCCCTGCAGCATCATCACGCCCAGGCCCGGCATCGAGAAGATCTGCTCGATGATGACCGTCCCGCCGATGAGTCCGCCGACGTTCAGGCCGACGAGGGTGAGCAGGCCGAACGAGGAGTTGCGGAACGCGTGCGTCCACAGCACCCGCCAGGGCCCGACGCCCTTGGCGCGGGCGGTCTCGACGTAGTCGGCGGAGTTCATCTGCTCGACCAGGTCGCCGCGCAGGAATCGCGCGTAGAAGCAGGCGATCGGCAGCCCCAGAGCCAGCACGGGCAGGGTCACCGAGCGCAGATTTCCGATCAGGCTGTCGCCGATCGGCACGTACCCGATCGCCGGGAGCGCATGCAGCAGGACCGCGAACACGAGCACCAGCAGCAAGCGCCATCACGTAGTTGGGCACGGCCAGCAGGGTCATCGAGATGACCATGACGACCCGGTCGAACACGCCGCCCGGGCGGCGGGCCGCGATCAGTGCGACCGGCACCGCGACGACCAGCGACACGATGAACGCGAGCAGGACCAGTTCGACGGTCACCGGCATCCGTTCGGCCAGCAGGGACGAGACCGACTGCCCGCTCACCGACGACTTGCCCAGGTTCCCGGTGACGAACCCGCCGAGCCACGACAGGTAGCGCACGGCCGCCGGGCGGTCCAGGCCGAGCTGGTGCCGGACCGCCTCGACCTCTTCCTCGCTGGCGTCCATCCCGGCCATGTTGCGGGCCGGGTCGCCCGGCATCGCCTCCAGCAGCGCGAAGGTGAGCACGCTCACCGCCAGCGCAAGCGGGATCGCGATCAGCACCCGCCGCACGACCAGGCGGACCAGGGGCGACGAGGCCGCCCGGCCGAGGAGCCCGGTGGGCCCCTCGGTCCGGACGGACGTCGTCTCGACCGTGTTCGTGCCGACGGTCGTGGTCACTTGCCGCCCTCGACCCAGACGCGGTCGTAGAGGACCCCGCTGTTGACCGACAGGGCGGGGATCTTCGTGGTCAGTCCCGGCCCGTGCAGACCCTTGCGCACCACCTGGGCCGGCGAGAACGCCATGCCGAACGGGGCATATGCCTCATCCGAGATGTACTTGGCGACCTCGTCGTACGCCTTCTGCCGCGCCGCGTCATCGGTCGTGCCCACGGCTGCCTGGAGCAGGTCGTCCAGCGGCGTGGTCAGGTTCTTCGCCAGCGCGTCGGCGGCGGATGCCGCGCCCTTCGGCAGCGGCGTGCCGCTGAACGGCGAGGTCGAGCCGAAGCGCACCGACACCCCGATGCCGACCGAGGGGTCCCACGCGCCGGCGGTCTGCAGCATCGACTCCCACTTGCCGCTGAGGAACTTCGTGATCACGTCGCCGAGCGGCTTCGCGTCGATCGTCACGTCGATGCCCGCCTTCTTCCACTGCGTCTGCAGCGCGGTGGTCACCGAGCGGGCCGTGACGATGTCCGTCGTGCCGAGGTCCACCTTCAGTCCGCCGAGCTCCTGCACCAGCTGCTTGGCCTTGTCCAGGTCGTACGTGCGGTACCCCTCCACCTTCGGGTTGTAGAACAGGCCGCCGGAGGCGGTGAAGGACTGGCTCATGTCGCCCTGCCCCTTGAACAGCCCCTTGTTGATGGCGTCGAAGTCGGTCGCGTAGTAGATGGCCTCACGCGCCTTCTTGTCGTTGAACGGGGCGGTGCGCGTGTTCAGCTGGATCACGTACGGCGAGGTGGGCGGGGTCAGCGTCACCTGCACGTCCGGGTTGCTCTGCGCCTGCGCGATCAGGGTGACCGAGCTGAGTCCCTCGATCGCGTCGCCCTGCCCCGCCTGCAGCGTCTGGTAGGCGACCTGGTCGCCGGCCACCGACTGGAACGTCAGCGCGTCCAGGTAGGGCAGCCCGTCCTTGAAGTAGTCGGGGTTCTTCTTCAGCTCGAGCCGCTCGCTGTACTTGTCGTCGGTGATGGTGAACGGCCCCGCACCCACCGGCGCCTTCTTGAACGCATCCGCCCCGAGCTTCGCGTACGCGGTGGGCGAGGCGATCAGGTTGAGGCTCGAGGTCGGGAAGCCGTTGACCAGCGAGCCGTTGGGCTGGGTCAGCCGCAGCTTCACCGTGAGATCGTCGGTGGCCTGGATGGCGCCGAGCTGCTTGCGCACCTTGGCCTTGTCGACGTCGCTCGGCAGCGCCTTCCACAGGCTGTCCATGAAGTCCTGGCTCAGCGACGGCGGCGGCACGGTCAGATCGAGGGACAGCTGCGGGGCTCCGGTGCTGCCCGAGTTGATCGCCCGGATCCAGTTCCACACGACGGCCTGCGCGTTCAGCGGGGTGCCGTCGGAGAACGTGATCCCCTTGCGCAGCGTGATGGTGAGCGTGAGATCGTCGTCGCTCCAGCTGAAGGCCTCGGCCTGGTTCGGCTGGATGTGGGCGTTGCTCCCGTCGTCGTCCGCCTCCAGCGTGAACAGCCCGCCGAAGACCGCCGAGTTCTGCGGCAGGTTCGCGCCGGTGGTGTTGCTGGTGGCCGGGTCGAGCCCGGTCGCCCAGCCGCCGGCGAAACCGGAGTCGAGCAGGACGGTCGCGGAGCCGCCGGACTGCGGCGTGCCCTCGCTGGACCCGGTCTGGTCGGTCCCGCCGGCGCTGCAGCCGACGGTCGCGAGCCCGAGGCCCACGACCACGGCGAGCCCGGCCAGCCGCATTGCGGACCGAGCGCCCTTCGCACTTCTGAACATGTGATTGCTCCCTGGTTTCGAGGACCGGTGCTGAGTGCGCCTCGCCGCCGCACTTCTGGGCGACCGGACTTGGTGGGAGTCTTGTCGAGCCTCCGGGCCCGATCCATGCCACTTCCGCCCGGCGAAAGAACCCGGTCAGGCCGGTGCGTCCACGCGTGCCCGGGCCGGCGCGGCGTCGGCCTCCGGGACCGGACGGCCGAGCCAGCGGAACGCGTTCCGGTGGCTGATCTCGGCCCAGTCCGCCTCCGGCAGCCCCATCTCGCGCAGTGTCCGTGCGCCGGGCTCCTCGCGCGGCATCGCCGGGAAGTCGGAGCCGACCAGCAGTCGGTCGGCTCCCAGCAGGTCGATGAGGTAGCGGATGGCGCGCCGGTCGAACACCATCGCGTCGTAGTAGAACCGCCGCGCGTACTCCAGCGGCGACGGCTCGTCCGAGGGCATCACGGCGCGGTCCAGATCGCGTGGCTCCTCGTTCCAGCTGCCGCCCAGAAATAGTTGGCGCGCGGCAGCATCAGCGGGAATCCGCCCGCGGCGTGGCTGAACGAGATGCGCAGGTCCGGGCACGCGGCCGCGGTGCCGCCGAGGATGAGGGATGCCGCGGCGAACGCGCCCTCGATGCCCACCACGTACGTGCCCATCCCCGACATCGGCAGCCGATCGGTCGGTGAGGGCATGGCGTGCACGAAGACGGAGATCCCCTGCCGCTGCGCCTCCTGGAAGAACGGGAGGAACCGCTCGTGCCCGATCGAGTCGCCCAGGATGTTCGAGGCGATCTCCACCCCGGCCAGGCCGCGCTGCCGGATCGCGGCCAGCTCGTCGGCCGCGGCATCCGGGTCCTGCATCGGCACCATCCCAAGCGGGATGATCCGCTCCGGCGCGTATGCGGCCAGCTCGGCCGCCGTGTCGTTGACGTGCCGGGCCAGGGCCAGTCCGTCCGCGGGCGGCAGGTCGTAGCGCAGCAGCGGCGGCATCGGGCTGATCACCTCGGCGTCGATGTCCGCGGCATCCATCGCCTCGACCCGCCGCTCAGCCTGGAAGAACACCTCCTTGGCGGCGAAGCGCATCTTGTCGAACACGAGCAGCCGGTCCGCAGAGCCGTCGATCGGCTCCATGTGCGGGAAGCACGCGGGGGCGTCGTCCGGATAGCCGGAGGGCAGGAAATGTGCGTGGGCGTCGACGATCACGGGATACCTCTCTTCGGTGGCGGACGGCGGATGCCGTCACGCCGGGTTCGGGTGCACGGAGACGTGGATGGCGCCGGCATCGTCGGTCTCGCCGGCCAGCGTCTCGATCGCCAGATCGACCTGGTCCAGGCCGAAGGTGTGGGTGTGCAGCTTCTCCAGCGGGAAGCGCCCCGACTCCAGCAGCGCGATCGCCTTCTCGTTCGCGGTGGCGTCCACTCCGAACGCGCCCTTGACGGTCAGCGCACGGTTGACGATCACGTCGGTGACCAGCGGGATCTCGCGGTGGCCCTTCAGGCCCGCCAGCACCACCCGGCCGCCGAAGCGGGTGGACAGCAGCGCATCGGTGATCGGCTGGCCGGCCATCGGGGTGACATCCAGAGCGACGTCCACGCCGCGGCCGTCGGTGAGCTCCTGCACGGCGGCGACCACGTCCAGTCCGCCGTCCGCGTCGACCACGAGCGTGTGGTCGGCGCCGAGCTCGCGGGCCACCGCCAGCTTGTGCTCGTCGCGCTGCAGGCCGGTGACGATGATGGTGCCGGCGCCCGCGGCCTTGGCCGCGATCAGGGCCGCGAGGCCCCGCTGACCGGCGCCGAGCACCAGCAGCGAGTCGCCGAGTCCGACCTCGCCGAGGTCGACCGCCCAGCGCACGCCGGCACCGAGCGGGTTGTACATGGCGGCGATCTCGGCCGGGATCGTCTTGTCGATCTTGTGCAGAATCGAGTTCGGCGACAGGTAGAGGTACTCGGCGAATCCGCCCCACAGGCTCGGCTCGACGTCGATCCCGGTCACGCCGTGCCCGTACTTGCGGAACCGGCACGCCTGGTAGTTGCCGGTGAGGCAGTCCCCGCACGCCCGGCACGGGACGATCACCTCGAGCGCGACCCGGTCGCCGACCTGCACGCCCCACCGTTCGGCGGCGCGGTCGCCGATCTCCTCGATGATGCCCATCGGCTCGTGACCGGGGATGAAGGGGCCCTTGTTCATGCCGATGTGCCCGCGGAAGATCTCCACGTCGCTGCCGCAGATGCCGTTGGCCTCCACCCGCAAGCCCGTCGTCGGGTCCGGTCACAGGGCGCGCGAACTCGCGCATCTCAATCGCTCGGGGGCCGGTCTGGACCGCGGCACGCACCATCTGGGGCATCTCTACTCGCCTTCGTTTCGGTTTCGCCGGCCGGCGGCCGGCTCGGGGGGACGCACGATCGGCACCGAGGTGCCGGACCAGTCGGCGAACAGCCGCACGACCATCGAGATGCCGGCGGTGCGCGATCCGGCGACCGCGACCAGGATGCCGGGCTCGGCCCCCTCGACGATCGTCCGCTGGAATCGCTCCGGGTCCTGCGCGTCGCCGGGTCGCCGGACGCCGTTCTCGGCGAAGTCCTTGCCGGCCTGCGCCAGCGCGGCGGTGGTCCGGCCGGAGTGCTCGGCGAGCCACCGTTGCACGTCGGTGCGGCTGTAGCCGGCGCCGGCGAGCAGATCGGCGTGCTCGGGGCAGAGGATGACGCCCACGCCGGCGTGCTGGAAGATCCACGACCCGGAGCGGCCGATCGTGTCGGCGAAATCGCCGAGGAGCTGCTCGGCGTCGCTCGTGTGCCGGTTGTCGACGTATTCGCAGGTGCGCAGCAGGGTGGCGGTCACGGCGTCGCCGGACACGCCGAGGTCGGCGGCCAGCGGCGGCCACGGGCTCTCCTCCTCGTTCTCGCCGAAGCAGATCGACCACCGGCCGGGCAGCCCCTGGGTGGCCTGCTCGAGCTCGTGCGGGATGACCCCGAACGCGTTGCGCACGATCAGGCCGATCGCCCGGGCCACCGTCGCGTTCGGCCGGAAGCCCGGCCCGAACACGCCGCCGGTGCTGTTGAAGCCCAGCTGCTCGCGGATCGGCCCGTTCACGATGAGCAGCGGCGCCGGGCCGCTCGTGGACTGCCACCCGCCGCCCTTGGCCGCGCGCTCGCGCATGAGTGCCTCCCAGGCGGCGAGGACGACGGGGAAGTACTCCGGCCGGCAGCCGGCCATGGCGGCGTTGATCGCGGCCACCTGGACGGTGACGGTGCGATCGACCTGCGGCATGTGGCCGATCACCTCGTCGGCGTCCCGCCCGCCGGCGGCGAGGAATCGGTCGACCAGGGGCTGGGTGGCCGGCACCAGAGGCAGCCCGTCGCTCCATCCCTGTGCGTAGCAGTGCTCGATCGCCGCCTGCGCGGCATCCGCATCCGGCTCCAGGTCGGCGCCAGCATCGGTCGCGACGGCGCCCTCCACGGGGGCCGCGGCGCTCATGCCGCGGCTCCGGTGAGGCTGCGCGTGATCTCCGGCAGCAGGCGCCGGGCGCGCTCCTTGACCTGATCGGGGTCGAGCACGGCCATCGGATGCTGCGTGGTGATCCACTCGTAGTCCGGGGCGCCCTGCACCTGCGCCATGGTCCGGCCGGTGGCGCCGAACGCGTCGGTGAGCACGACGGCCGCGGGCAGCCCGGCCCGTTCGAACGCGATGCCGTCCGCGACGGCGGCGGCGCTGCACGATCCGCAGTCGCCGACCCCGGTGACCACGACGTCGCAGGCGTCCTTGTACCGTGTGACGATCTCGTCGTCCACCGGCACCGAGAAGCTCTTCTTCGTCTCGACGATGGACACGTCGGCCGCACCGCACTCGCGGACCAGGCAGCTGCCCAGCTCGGTGAGGAACAGCAGCGCGTTGTGCTTGGTGTTGTCCAGCAGCCCGACGTGCAGGCCGGTCAGGTCGGCCGGGCGCGGGGCGAGCACGGGGGCCGCCGACGGCGCCGCGGTGCCGGCCGCGCGGCCGGTGGGATCCAGGATGGCGTGGGACATGGACGCTCCGTTCATACGGTCGGGGCCCGGCCCGGGCATGCGCCGGGCCGGGCGGGGTTCGCGATCAGGCCAGGGCCGGTTCGTGGATGATCACCCCGCGGATGTTGCGCCCGGCCACCAGGTCGTCGTAGGCCTCGTTCACCTGATCCAGCGCATAGGTGCGGGAGACGAGCTCGTCGAGCTTCAGGTCGCCGGAGTCGTACAGGCGCAGCGACCGCGGGATGTCGTACAGCGGGTTGCAGTCGCCGAACAGGGCCCCGCGGATCTGCCGCTGGTAGCCGATGAGCATGCCCGCGTGCACGTGCACCGCCTTCTCGGTGAGGTGGCCCACCGCGGTGATGGTGACCTTGCCGCCCTTGCCGGTCATCATCACGGCGGCGTTGACCATCTCCTCGGTGACCGCGTTCGGCGTCATGATGACGTGGTCGGCCAGCTGTCCCCACGTGGTGGACACGACGAAGTCGTGCGCCTCCTTCGCCGTGGCGAAGGTGTCGGTGGCGCCGAACAGCTTCGAATGCTCGCGCTTGAACTCGACCGGGTCGACGACGATCACGTCCTTCGCGCCGGCGTACCGGGCGCCCTGGACGGCATTGCCGCCCACGCCCCCGGCGCCGAAGACGACCACGGTGTCGCCGGCCCGGACGCCGGCCGCGTACACCGCCGAGCCCCATCCGGTGGGCACCCCGCAGCCCACCAGCGAGGCGAGGCGGAACGGGATGTGGTCCGGCAGCGGCACGACCGCCCATTCCGAGGCGACCAGGTACTGCGAGAACGTGCCCAGCGAGCAGAATCCGCCGTAGTCCTCGTCGTCCTTGTGGAACCGGTAGGTGCCGTCCAGGAACATGCCCGTGCCGGCGTTCAGACCCTTCACGCACATGTTCTGGTGCCCCGTGGAGCACGGCCGGCACGAGCCGCAGGCGGGGATGTAGGAGAGCACCACCCGGTCGCCGGGCTTGACCCGGCGGACGTGGGGTCCCACCGACTCCACGATGCCGGCGCCCTCGTGCCCGCCGACCACCGGCATCCGCACCGGGGCGTCGCCTTCGGTGATGTGGTGGTCGGAGTGGCACAGGCCGGAGGCGACCAGCTTGATCCGGACCTCGTGCTCCTTCGGATCGTCCAGCTTCGAGCTCGGTCAGCTCCCAGCCCTCGTGCGGTCCGTGTGCGACTGCCGCGCGCGTGGTGATCGTTGCCATGTCCTGCCCTATCGCTTCGAGATCGCGGCGTCGCCCAGCGACACCGTCTTGACCTGGGTCCACTCGAGCACCGCGTCGGCGCCCATCGTGCGGCCGAAGCCGCTGCTCTTGTAGCCGCCCCACGGGCCGCCGATGACCGGCGCCCCGAGCACGCTGTTCACTCCCACCTGCCCGGCCTGCAGGCCGCGGCTCATCCGCACGGCGGTGCCGACGTCGCGCGTCCACACCGAGGCCACCAGACCGTAGTCGGTGCCGTTGGCGACCTCGAGCGCCTCGTGCTCGTCGTCCACCGCGATCACCGACAGCACCGGCCCGAAGATCTCCTCCTGGGCGATGCGCATGTCCGGCGAGACGTTGTCGAACAGCGTCGGCTTGCACGAAGAAGCCGTCGCCGAACCCGTCGCCGGTGGGCACGCCGCCGCCGGTGACCACCTCGGCGCCGCCCTGCCGGCCCACCCCGATGTAGTCGAGCACCCGGTCGTGCCTGCTTCGCGTTGATCAGCGGTCCCATCGCCACCTGCTCGTACCAGGGGCCCACGGTCACCTTCTGCATCTGGGTCGCGAGCCGCTCCACGAGTTCGTCATGGATGCTGCGAGCACGACGATGCGCGAGCCGGCGGCGCAGATCTGGCCGGTGTTCAGCGTGATGCTCAGCACCATGGTGGGCACCGCGGCATCCAGATCCACGTCCGGGAACACCACCTGCGGCGACTTGCCGCCGAGCTCGAGGTGCAGCGGGGTGAGGTTCTTCGCGCAGGCCTCCATCACCAGCTGACCGGTCAGCGGCGAGCCGGTGAACCCGATCCGGCGGACCCGGGGATGCGCGGGGAGGGCCGCGCCGGCCTCGCCGCCGTACCCGGTGACCACGTTGATCACCCCGGCCGGGATGCCGGACCGCTCGGCGAGCTTGGCCAGCGCGAGCGGGGTCAGCGGGGCGTCCTCGGCGGGCTTGATGACGATCGTGTTGCCGGCCGCGATGGCCGAGCCCACCTCCATCGCGAACTGCGCCCCGGGCGCGTTCCACGGGATGATCGAGCCCACGACGCCGTACGGCTCGCGCAGGGTGAAGCCGAGCGTGTCGGGGGTCAGCGTCGGCAGCGAGACGCCCTGCACCTTGTCGGCCTGCCCGGCGATGAACCGCAGCTGGCGGGCATACGGCGGCGGCCCCCAGCTGGGACGGCCGACCTCCTGCGATTCGAGCTGGTCGAGGTCGGCGAGATGCTGCTCGATCAGGTCGGCCCAGCGGAACAGCGCGGCGGCCCGCTCGGAGGCGTTGCGGTCGCGCCATGCGGGGAACGCGCGTTCGCCCGCCTGGACGGCGGCCTCCACGTCGTCGGCGTCGCTGCGCGGGACGCGGGCGATGAGCGCCCGATTGGCCGGGTTGATCACGTCGATGGTGCGTCCGGTGCCGGAGGGCACCCACTGCCCGCCGATCAGCTGGGCGCCGTCGACGAGGAGTTCCTCGGAGAGGGTCGGTGCGGGGGTGGTGATCGTCATGTCGGTGTCCTCGAATCCGTTGTCGCAGCTCAGTCGTCGTGGTCGATGAGGACGACGCCGCGGATGTTGCGGCCGTCCAACATGTCCTGGTAGCCCTGGTTGACCTCGTCCAGCGCGTATCGGCGGGTGATCAGCTCGTCGACCTTGAGCTTGCCGCTCTTGTACAGGCTGATCAGGCGCGGGATGTCCACGAGCGGACTGCATCCGCCGTAGATCCCGCCCTGGATGCGGCGCTGGTAGCCGATCAGCATCCCCGGGTTCTCGTCGATCCACCCGTTGCCGACGGCGGTGACGGTGACCTGCCCGGTCTTGCCGACGATGTTGATGGCGTCGTGGATGACCTCGTCGTGCAGCACCCCGACGGTGATGATGGCGTGGTCGGCCAGCTCGCCCCAGGTGGACTGGATGACGAATGCCGTCGCCTCCTCGGCGGTGGCGAACGTGTGGGTGGCGCCGAAGACCTTCGCCATGTCGCGCTTGAACTCGACCGGGTCGACCACGACGACGCGTTCGGCGCCGGCCATGGCCGCGCCCTGCACGGCGTTGCTGCCCACGCCGCCGGCGCCGAAGATGACGACGGTCTGCCCGGGGCGCACCCCGGCCAGGTGGACGGCCGATCCCCATCCGGTGGGCACGCCGCAAGCCGATCACGGCGCCGACCTCGAACGGCAGGTCGTCCGGGACCGGGACGACCGAGTACTCCGAGACGACGGTGTGCTGCGAGAACGTGCCCAGCACGCACAGGCCGCCGAAGTCGACGCCGTCCTGATGGAACCGGAACGTGCCGTCGGCGAACTCGCCGGTCGCGGCGTTCTTGCCCTCGTCGCACAGGTTCTGCCGCCCGGTCGAGCAGTAGCGGCACTTGCCGCAGGCGGGGATGAACGAGAGGACGACCTTGTCGCCGACCTTGACCCGGGTCACGCCCGGGCCGATCGCGTCCACGATGCCGCAGCCCTCGTGCCCGCCGACCACCGGCATCCGCATCGGCGCGTCGCCCTTCTGGATGTGATCGTCGGAGTGACACAGCCCGGCGGCGTGGATCCGCACCCGCACCTCGTTGGCGCGCGGCTCGTCCAGCTCGAGCTCGGTGACCTCCCACGGGGTGCCCGGTGCGCGACACACCACCGCGCGTGTGGTCATTCGTCCGGGCTCTTCGGCCCGAGCGGCGCCCTGTTCGGCGCGCGTTGTCATGCTCATGTCTCTCCCGACGGACGATGGGTGACCGGCGATGCGGCGCCGGCGCCTGCTCTCTGCCTCTACCGTCGTCCGCGCCGGGCCCGGGGCCAGAAGGCTTTCGCCGCATGGAAGGAAAGCGGCGAACCCCGGGCCGCGCGGATTGACTGGCCGCACAGGTTGACCGGCCGCACAGGCCCCGAGGAGGACTGCATGATGGAGCACGTCGACGGCAAGGTGGCCGTGATCACCGGAGGATCCAGCGGGATCGGGCGCGGCATCGCGCTGGCCTGCGCGCGGGCCGGCATGTCGGTGGTGGTGACCGGACGCAGCGGCGAGCATCTCGCCGCGACACAGGCGCTGTTCGCCGAGCACGGGCTGGACGTGCACGCGATGGCGGTGGATGTCACCGACCTGGCCGCCATGCGGGCGGCGGCCGACGAGGTGCAGCGACTCTTCGGTCGGGTCGACGTGCTGGTCAACAACGCCGGCATCGGGCTCACCGGCCCGGTGACCGCGGCCGCGCCCAGCGACTGGGACTGGGTGATCGACGTCAACATCAAGGGCGTCGGCAACGGGATCCAGGCGTTCCTGCCGAAGATCCGCGCGCACGGCGAGGGCGGCGCGGTGGTCAACACGGCATCGATGGCGGGCCTGATGCCGATCGTGGCCGGGCTGTACTCGATGACGAAGGCGGCGGTGATCGCCCTGTCCGAGGCCCTGCACATCGAACTGCTCGAGGAGGGCATCTCGGTGGCCGCCTACTGCCCCGGGCCCACGCACAGCAACATCGCCTCGGCCGTGGCGAACCGGCCCGAGCGCTACGGCCGGTCGGGATATCCGGTCCCGCCGAAGACGTTCACCGATGCTGCCAGGGATCAGCCGTACATGAGCGCGGAGGAGGCGGGCAACGGGTGCTGGCCGGCATCCGCCGCGGCGACATGTTCATCCTCACCCACCCGGAGTTCCGGTCCGGCGTCGCCGAGCGGCACGCCACGATCGAGGCGGCATTCCCGGACGAGCCGATCGATCGGACCCGGGAGGCGGCGATCCCGTTCCTCCTGGCCTCCCCGGTGTACGACCCCGAGCACCGGCTCGCGTCGCCGACCGCACCGGCCGCACTGCGCTGAGGAGGCCGCGTCCGACGGCTCATTCGGCCGTGTGCACATCCACCGGATAGCTGACGTCGATGCGCTCGGCGCCCACGCCGAGCAGCGGCGAGAGCATCTGGCGCATGAAGTCCTTGGGCACGAGACACTCGGCGCACGCGTCCGGGCCGGCGTCGATGCGGACGTCCGCGGACTGGTCGTGCAGTTCGACCGACAGGTGGTAGTCGTCGGCCTCGAGGGTCTTGCGGAACTCGTCGAGACGGGACTGATCGATGCTCATGGTGTCCTCCCCGGGATGTGCGTCCCCGATCCCCCGACGGTAGGTCGCATCCGGGCCCGGCGGCGAAAGCGATCCCGCCCGGCGGAAGGGCGTGTCCACGCGACACGGGCGATCCGTGAGAAGCGCACAATCCTTCCGCCTGGTGGAATGATCTGACTATCTCCGAAGGGACGTCGCCGATCATGGGGGAACCCCCCGCTCTGGGAGACGACGACGTTCCGGAGGTAGGCCGACGATGTCCGTGAGTTCGATTCGATCCGCCCGTTCCGCACAGCCCGATCGCGCCGAGGCCTGTGGTCAGATGACCGCGGCCCAGCGCGTGCTCGCCGTGCTGGACGCATTCGACGAGGAGCACCTGGTGCTCACCCTGAGCGAGATCAGCCGGCGGGCCGGTCTCAGTCTCAGCACCGCGCATCGCCTGGTCGGCGAGCTGCGCCAGTGGGGTGCGCTCGAGCGCTCCGCCGAGGGACGCTACGCGATCGGGATGCGGGTGCTCGAACTGGGCTCGCTCGAGCCCCAGGGCCTGCGCCTGCGCGAGGTGGCGTTGCCCACCTCGGCGACCTGCAGGCGGCGCTGAACGCGTGCGTCCACCTGGCCGTCCGCGACGGGTACGACACCGTGTACGTGGAGTACCTGCGCGCCCGCGGCGGCGCGAGGGTGCTCAGCCGGCTCGGCGGCCGCTGGCCGCTGCACGCGACCGGGACCGGCCAGGTGCTGCTCGCCCACGCGCCGCAGCCCTTCCAGGAAGAGGTGCTGGGGATGCCGCTGCAGAAGTACACGCGCAAGACGGTCACCGACCCGTTCGAGCTGCGGCGGGTGCTCGCCGAGGTGCGACGCACCGGCGTCGCCATCGTGGACGAGTCGATCACACAGGACGCGGTGGCGGTGGCGGTGGCCATCCGCGGACCGCGCGACCGCGTGATCGCCGCGCTGAGCGTCACCCTGGATCGCGAGAACTGGTCGCCGGGCGCCGTCCTGCCGGCCCTGACCACCACGGCCCGCGCGATCTCGCGCCATCTCGGCGCTCCATCGGCCCGCCGGATGCCCGAAGCCGCCCGCGCCGCAGCGCGCTGACGGCCGCGCGGGGGCGATCAGTCGAAGTAGGCGATGGAGCGGAACTCGAGGCTTGCGCCGCGGCTCGGATGCCCGCGCCTGCGCGTCCAGGAACACGGTGTGCATGACCCGCCAGGGGCGGGAGTGGTCGCTGTCGTGCACCACGAAGAACAGCACCTCGTCCGGCGTCATGTCCGGGTAGACGTACCACCGGTGGGTGGGCCGGAACTGGAAGCGGGTGCCCTGCGGTTGGCGCGCGCCGTCGGCGACGCCGTCGTCGTCCGGCACGCTGCGGTAGTCGCACACCGCGAGCGGCCAGTCCTGCGGGGCGGGGGTGATCGAGCGCCAGCAGACGGTGGTCACGGCCCGGCGGAAGGGCGGTGCCTCCGGGAAGCGGGCGGCGTGGGTCCGGCGGGCCTGGACGAGGGCGTCTTCGGCGGTGAGCTCGACGTGGGCGACGGGCGGCTCCTGGGCGCCGCCGCGCTCCATCTCGGCGGCATCCTCCAGACACGCCCCCAGCAGCGCGACCCGTGAAGCGCCCAGCCGCGCGGCGACGAAGTCCTCCACCTCGGTCGCGTAGGTCCGCTCGATCTGGCCCGGATCGGTGAAGTCGTCGACGGCGCTCGGCCAGTGCACCAGCTCGAACCCGTTGCGCTCCAAGCTGAACGGACGGTGCACGGCGCGGGCGTCGTGCACCTGCAGGGCGTACGCGTCGTACAGCGCATCGGCGGGGCGCGGCAGCGGCTCGTCCGCCGCCAGGTAGTTGATCACCCCGGCCACGGCCGGGACCGTGTTCAGCGGGTCTCCGCGCATCTCTCGCCCCCTCGCTGGATGCCGCGTCCGCGACGCATCCGAGCGGCCAGCGTACTGAGCGGCCCGAGTCGGCTGAGGCCCGGTTCCATGAGACGGAAACGCGAGCCGGATCACTCCTGCGCGATCAGCTCGGCGATCCGCTCGCCGAGCATGACCGCCAGCAGCGCGGTGCCCCGCGTCGGCACCACCGGCACCAGCGACGCGTCGGCGATGCGCAGTCCGGTCGTGCCGTGGACGCGGCCGTGCGCGTCGGCCACGGCATCCGGGTCGTCCGCGGCCCCCATCCGCGCCGTCCCGCACGAGTGCAGCGCGGTGGCCAGGCGGTCGCGCAGCCAGCGCTCGGCGTCCTCCGCACCCGGGTCGGCCGCGGCATCCACCCATGCCGGGATCGTCGCGTCGGCCACCACCTCGGCCATCTCGGGCGAGCGCAGCACCTGTGCCGCGAGCCGGACGCCGTCGCGCAGCGCGCGGATGTCGCGCCCGTCCGTCAGGTAGCCGTAGCAGACGGCGGGCCCGGGGCCGATCCCGACGCGTCCGCGGGCGATCGGCTGGCCGAGCAGGACGCGCAAGCTCGTGCGGGCCGCCGGCGGCGCGATCGCCGGTCACGATCACCGCCGTCGGCAGGGCGGCGAACAGCAGCTCGAGCGCAGATGACGCCGCGAAGCCGGCCGGCACGTTCCAGGCCGCGGTCCAGGCTGCGGTGGCGGATGCCGCGCCGGGCCGGGGGCGCCACGGGAGGTCGATCGCGGCATGGTCGGAGAGATTGCGGCCGACGCCGCTCCGATCGGCGATGGGCGGCGCGGTCGGGTCGCGGTCGGAGGCATCCCCGATCCCGGATCGCAGGAGCAAGCCGTGGCGTCTCGACGGCGCCGCCGGCCAGGATCACCTCGTCCGCCGCGACGAAGCCCGGCGTGCCGTCGGCGACGGTCTCCACCCCGATCGCGGTGCGTCCGCGGAATCGGACGCGATGCACCTCCACGCCGGTGCGGACCTCGACGGATGCTGCCCGCAGCATCCGTCCGTAGCCGCGGGCGACGCTCCACCGCTGCGGCTCGCCGCCGGTGCTGACGTTGCGCGGCAGCGGACCCGCGCCGGACGGACCGCCGCCGTTCTTGTCCGGCTCTGCGGTCGCGCCCGCCGCGACCGACGCGGCCAGGAACGCGCGCGTGAGCGGCTCGTCCGCGCCGTCCCGGCTCACCGGCATGGGTCCGGAATCGCCGTGCACGGGATCGTCCGGGAAGTCCTGATCCGCTTCCAGCCGGCGCAGGGCGGGCAGGCAGGCGGTGTACGTCCACTCGGGTCCGGCGAGCGCAGCCCAGGCCGCGAAGTCGTCGGGATGCGGCCGCTGGAACGAAACGCCGTTGACGGCGGTGCCTGCCGCCCAGCGTGCGGCCCCGCGCGATGCGCCACGGGCGCCCGGGCCACAGCTCGGCGTCGTAGGTGCGGGTGAGGAGTGAGTCCGGCACGCCGCCGCGCACCGTCCACGCCGGTTCCGCCGGCGCCGCCGGGCCGGCCTCGAGCACGATCACGTCGTGACCGGCGGCGCCCAGTCGCGCCGCGATCGGGATGCCCGAGCCCCCGCCCCCGACGACGACGATGCGGCGGGTGCTCACGGCTTGCGCACCGTCCTCCCAGGCGACGCCGGAGAAGACATCCCGCAGTCCGCGGAAGGACGAGCCGATGGTGGCCAGCAGGTCGCTGTCCGGTGCCTTCAGCCATTGCTCGTAGGCCGACAGCGAGATGCCCAGGCACGCCCACGAGACCGCCTGCGGCAGTGCGGCGTGCGCGGGCACGCCGCGTCGGCGGGCGACGAAGCCGGCGATCACCGCGCGCCACTCGGCATAGCGCACCGTCGAGTACGCCACCAGCTCGGGAGTGGTCAGCAGGATGCGCAGGCGATGTCGATGGCGCGGCAAGCTCGTCGGCGGGCACCTCGTTGAACGCGTGCACGGCGGCGCGGACCGCCTCGATCGCCGGCTGGTCGGCGGGCGCGGCATCCAGTCGGGCGCGGAACTGGGCCAGCAGTGCGTCGAAGTCCCCCCAGGCGAGGTCGTTCTTCGAAGGGAAGTAGCGGAAGAACGTGCGCCGCCCGATGCCGGCCGCCTCGGCGATGTCGTCCACGGTGACCGCGTCGAAGCCGCGCGCGATGAACAGATCGAGCCCGATCCGCTCGAGTTCGCCGCGCGAGGTCGCCGGCGCGCGTCCGCGGCGCGCGCGGGTCGCGGTCGGATCGCTCACCGGCATCCCTTCTCTGTGGCACTCGATGCCAGTAAACTGCATCCGCAGCGACATCGCACGGCGACTCTCAAGGAGGACAGTAGCCCATGGACGCTCCCGCCGTGCCGACCCGGTCCCTGGCCGATGCGCCGTGGCCGGCGGTGCCGGCGGGCCTGACCGTGCTCGTGCCGGTCGGGGCGACCGAGCGACGGGCCGCATCTGCCGCTGGACGTGGACACCCTCATCGCGGCCGCCGTGTGCGCCCGGGCGGCCGCGCGATGCGCACCGGAGGTGCGCGTCGCGCCGGCCCTGGCCTACGGCGCCAGCGGCGAGCATCAGGATTTTCCGGGGACCATCTCGATCGGCACCGAGGCGCTCGCCCACGCCCTGATCGAGCTCGGCCGCTCGGCGCGCACGTGGGCCGCCCGGCTGGTGTTCGTCAACGGGCACGGCGGCAATCTCGACGCGGTGCGCGCGGCGGTCGCGCAAGCTGGTGGACGAGGGATGCGCGGCATCATGGAGGCCGTGCCGGCACGGTGATGTGCACGCGGGGCGGGCCGAGACCAGCCTGATGCTGCACCTAGCGCCGGAGCGCGTGGATCTGGGGGCCGCCCGGGCCGGACGGACGGCACCGCTGGCGGACCTGCTCCGCGGCTGCGGGCCGAGGGCGTGCGGGCCGTGTCACCCAGCGGGGTGCTGGGTGATCCAACCGGAGCATCGGCGGCCGAGGGCGCCGCGCTGCTGGAGCGGATGGCGCGCGAGGTCGCGCAGGCGGTCGCGGCGACGGCCACGGCGGCCACGCCGTGACGCGCCGCAGGACGGATGCCGCGGGTGGCCGCGGGACGGATGCCGGGGCCGGCCTTCCCCTCGGCACGACGCTGACGATCGGCACGGACGTCTGGCGCTACGCCGGAGGGCGGGTCCTGGTCGGGGGCGCTCCCACGCGCGTGCTCCGGCTGAGCTCGACGGCGGCACGTCTCCTCGGCGACGGCGGGCTGACGGCATCCGACCCCGCCTCGATCCGGCTGGCGGAACGGCTGCTCGACTCCGGCATCGCCCACCCCGACCCGGATCGGCTGCCGCCGGCCGACCTGGACGCGCTCACCGTGGTGATCCCCGTGCACGGCCGATCCGCGGCGCTGCGGCGGGTGCTGGCCGGCCTGCACGGTCTGCGCGTTCTCGTCGTGGACGACGGCACGGCCGAGCCGGCGGCATCCGAGCTGCGCGGCATCGTCGAGCACGCCGGAGCCCGCTGCCTGCGCCTGCCGCGCAACGCCGGCCCGGCGACCGCGCGCAACCACGGGCTCGAGCACGTGGACACGCCGTTCGTCGCGTTCGTCGACTCGGACGTCGAGGTCACCGCCGAGGCGCTGGAGCGGATGCTGCGGCACTTCGTCGACCCGCGGCTGGCGCTGGTGGGCCCGCGCATCGCCGGCATGCCCGGGGGCACCTGGATCTCACGGTATGAGAACGCCCGGTCGTCGGTGGACCTCGGCGGGCGGGCGGCACTCGTGCGTCCGCGGTCGCCGGTGTCGTGGCTGTCGTCGACGTGTCTGGTGGCCCGGGTCGATGCGCTCTCGGACGGCTTCACCGACGGGATGCGGGTCGCCGAGGACGTCGACCTGGTGTGGCGGCTGGACGAGGCGGGATGGCGCATCCGCTACGAGCCGCGGGTCGTGGTCGCGCACGAGCACCGCCGAACGGCCGCCGCCTGGTTCGGTCGCAAGTTCTTCTACGGCACGGGGGCGGCGGCCCTGGCCGACCGGCATCCGCACGCGATCCCGCCCGCGATCCTCCGCCCCTGGTCGGCGGGAGTGGTCGCGGCGCTGTGCTGCGCCCGGTGGTGGTCGATCCCGGTCGCCGCCGGGATCAGCGCGGTCGCCGCGGTGCGGCTCGGGCGCCGGCTGGGCACCGGTCCGGAGGCGCGGATGCTGCCGCTTGCGCCTGGTCGGCGGCGGCGTCCTGTCGGCGGTGACCCAGGTCTCGGCGCTCGCGCTGCGGCACTGGTGGCCGGTGGGCCTGGCCGCCGCCGTGGTCTCGCGCCGCGCGCGCTGGCTGATCGGGGCGGCCGCGGTCGCGGACGCGGTGGTCGAGCACCGCCGCCTGCGCGCCGACCTCGACATCGTCCGGTTCACCCTCGCCCGGCGGCTCGATGACATCGCGTACGGCGCCGGGGTGTGGTGGGGGTGCATACGCCGCGGCCGCTTCCGCGCGCTGCGCGCGGAGCTGCGCCCGACGCGCCCCTCCGCCCCCGTGCGCTGACCCCCGATATCACCTCGAAATCGTACGATTTGGCCGAGTGCACATCATTCTTGGCCGAGATTGATGTGCACTCGGCCGGATCGTACGATTTCGGCAACAGGGCGGGCGGGTGAGCGCGGGCGAGCGTCCGCGCTACAGCTCCACGCCCACCAGCACGGGCTCGGGCTGGAGGACCAGACCGAACTCCGCGGCGACGCGGCTGCGGATGAAGCGCGCCAGCTCGGCCAGCTCGGCGGCGCTGGCGCCCCCGCGGTTGGTCAGGGCCAGGGCGTGCTTGCCCGACAGCGCCGCGCGCGAGCGCGGCAGACGGAACCCCTTGCCGAACCCCGCATGCTCGATCAGCCATGCCGCGCTGACCTTCACATCCGACTCCGGACGGGGCTCGACCGGGGCGAGGCCGACGTACTCGTCCAGCGGGATGACGCGGGCCGGCTGGGGATCCGGCGCCACCGACCAGCGCGGGCACTCGGCGGGCAGCGTCCGGGCGAACGCGGCCGTGACGATCGCGTTCTGGAAGAACGATCCGGCACTGGCGGTGTCCGGGTCGGCCGGGTCGAGCACCATCCCCTTGCGCCGGCGGATCGCGATGATCTGCTCGCGGATCCACGCGAGGGTGACCTCTTCGTCGGGGCCGATGCCCAGGGCGGTGCGCAACTGCGCACCGGCGACCGGGCGCGCAGCATCCGCCCGCTCCTCCAGTTCGAGGGTGAGCGAGAGGATGACCGCCGACCGCAGCGGCACCGATCCCTCGTGCCGCTTCAGCACCGAGGTGCGAAAGCCCAGCCCCAGATCGGATGCCGGAACCACCGAGACCTCGCCGGTGTCCTCGTCGATCAGCTCGACCTCCACGAGGGTCTGGACGATCTCCTGACCGTACGCGCCGACGTTCTGCACCGGGGCGGCCCCGGCCGCCCCGGGATCCCCGACAGCGCCTCGATCCCGCCGAGCCCCTGGGCGACCGCCGACGCGACGACCTCGTCCCAGTCGTGCCCCGCCTGCACCCGGAGGCGGGCGAAGCCGGGCCGCGGCGACGGGATGCGGTCGATGCCGGAGGTGAGGATCCGCACCACGGTGCCCTCGAACGGCTCGTCGTCGATGAACAGGTTCGACCCGCCGCCGAGCACGAACCAGTCGTCGCCGTCGGCCCAGGTCTCGCGCAGCGCGTCGACGAGCTCGCCGGTCGTGTGCGCGTCGATCATGCGCGCAGGCGTGCCGCCTGTGCGCAGCGTGGTCAGCCGCGACAGCGGCACGGGAGGCACCTCGGGCACGTCAGTCCCGCCGCACGCGCACCTGGGCCTTGCCCAGGACGGTGGTGTCGGCATGCGTGACGGTCAGATCGACGCGCAGCCCCTCTGCATCCACGAGGCCGATCTTCGCCACGACCGTCACGTCGGCGCCGGTCTCGGCGTCCACGACGACCGGGCGGGTGAACCGCACGCCGTACTCGAGGATGCGGCCGGCATCGCCCAGCCACGGCACGATCGTCTCGACGGCCAGGCCCATGGTCAGCATCCCGTGCGCCAGCACGCCGGGCAGTCCGACCCGCGCGGCGACGTCGTCGCGGTAGTGGATCGGGTTGAAGTCCCCGGATGCCCCGGCATAGCGCACGAGCGCGGTCCGGTCCAGGTGCACGGTGCGCTCGGCGACCACATCGCCGACGGCGAGCTCGGTCATCACTCGTCTCCCCCGATCAGCAGGACGGATGTCGCGGTCACGACGTGCTGGCCTGCGGCATCCGTGATCTCCGCCTCGCTGGTGACCATCGCCCCCTTGCCGATGGCGCGCAGTCCGGTGATCGACAGCTTGCCCGACCAGTTCGTCGCCGGCGGTGATCGGGCGGGTGTAGCGGAAGCGCTGCTCGGCGTGGATCGTGCGCTCCAGCGCGATTCCCGAGTCGGGCTCGGCCAGGCTTGCCGAGCGTGAGGTCCTGGATCACCATCGCGAACGTCGGCGGAGCCACCACATCCGGGTAGCCGAGCGCGCGGGCGGCGTCGGGGTCGGTGTGCTGCGGGTCGGTGGCGAACACGGCGCGGGCGAACTCGCGCACCTTCTCGCGTCCGACCAGATACGGCGCGGTCGGAGCGAAGGCGCGGCCGACGAGATCGGGGTTCACTGGCACCCGGCCAGTCTATCGACCGAGGTTGCGCCCCCGCCCGGTCACGGCCTTGTACCCCATCTGCACCGCGATGAACAGGACGAACGCCGCGAACAGGACGTTCGCCAAGACCGGGTCCAGGAGCGTGGCGATCCACGCGCCGAACGCGGTCGTCGTGCACGCGGCGGCACCGAGAAGGATCGCCGCGACCAGGTCGACGTTGTCGCGGCGCAGGTTGCCGATCGTGCCCGAGACGGCCGTCGGGATCATCATCGCCAGGGACGTGCCCTTCGCGATCAGGTCGCTGGCGCCGAAGCCGAGCATCAGCGCCGGGACGATGATCACGCCGCCGCCGACTCCGAGCACACCGGAGAGGACCCCGGTCACCAGGCCGGCCCCGATCAGTCCGAGGATGCTCCCCAGGCTCAGCTCGAGCTTGCGCGTCACGGGACGGGACGACCAGGAACAGGCCGACCATCACCACGCCGAGGAACGCGACGAACGCCCACCGCAGCGCCGTGACCGGCAGCCGGCCAGCAGCCAGGTGCCCAGCTTGCGCCCCACGACGGCGGCCGCGGCCAGGATCAGGGCCGGCACCCAGGCGACCGCGCCGTGGACGGCGTAGGAGATGACGCCGACCGTCGCGATCGGCACGATCGCCGCCAGCGAGGTGCCGGCGGCCAGCCGGTGCTCGAATCGGGCGAAGATCGTCAGCAGCGGGACGATGACCGTGCCGCCCCCGACTCCGAACAGTCCCGACAGCAGCCCCGCCCCGAGCCCGATGGCGACGAACAGGAGGAGGGATCGGGGGCGGTGTCGGCTCGTGCTCATCGAGAGTCGAGCCTACTGCTGCGGTCGGGTGCAGGTCGTCTGTGCGGCCGTGGTCCCGGTGATGACGCCGGGCAGATCGACGGAGTCCGGGTTCGGCGAGTCGGTCGGGGCGGGGGTCGCCTCACCCGGGGCGGCGCCTTCCGCGTTCACGCCCACTCCGGCCTTGCCGGTGAGGTTCAGCGCCTTGTTCGCCTTGAGCGCGGCGAACAGGGTGTCGGCGGCCCCCTTCACCGGCAGCACGCGGTCGTCGTTGGCGGCGTCGTACTCGGTCGGGTACTGCACGAACACGATGTCCTTGTACGGCACCGACTTCAGCGCCATCGCGATCTGCACCATGCGCGTGGGATTGGCCAGGTTCTGGTCGAGCACGAGCTGCTTCTCGGACACCTGCTGGATGGCGGTCGTGGCCAGCGAGAACAGCTTGGTCGGATCGCCGAACACGCCCCCGGACTGCAGCTTGCGCACCAGCGACGACATGAACTGCTGCTGGTTCGAGATGCGGCCGAGGTCCGAACCGTCGCCGATGCCGTGCCGGATCCGCAGGAACTGCAGCGCCTCGGCTCCCACCAGCGTGTGCTCGCCGGCCTTCAGGTGCAGCCCGGTGTTCTTGTCGTTGATGTCGCCGGCCACGCAGACGTCCACGCCGCCGATCGCGTCGGACATGTGGATGACGCCGGTCCAGCGGATCGCGGCGGCGAACTGGATGTCGACGCCGGTCAGCTCCTGGATCGTCAGGGCCGTGCAGGCCAGGCCTCCGTACGAATACGACACGTTGAGCATCTGCGCGCTCATCGCCGAGTAGCGGCCGCCGCTGGCGGACGGGCACGACGGGATGGGCACGATCATGTCGCGGGGGAACGAGACGACCGTGACCCGGCGCGGGTTGTCGCCGATGTGGATGAGCATCGTGACGTCGTTGCGCTCGCCCCCGTCGTCGTGCGCGCAGCGCGGGAACAGCTTCAGGTCCTGCCCCTCGCACGAGTCGGTGCCCACCATCAGCAGGTTCACCCCGCCCTCGATCTGCCCGATCGACGGCGGCAGCGGCTGCGCGGATTCCAGCGCGACCGCGTTGTCGTGGATCGTGCTCACCGCGGTCCACCCCGCGAACGCGGCCGTGCCGGCCAGGCTCAGCACCAGCACGGCGAAGACCGCGGCCGCGATCGTCCCGAGCTGGGCGATCGGCCGCGGCGAGCGAAGGTTCCCGTGGCGCGCGAGCGGTGCGCGCGGGGTCTTCGGGCTCATGCACGGGTCCTCTCGGGCCGTCGGTCATCCGCACGCCGGCTTGCGGGGTGCGGGAGGGGCTGGATGCCGTCGGCACAGCCGTGCGGCACCGGAAATTCTATGGGACCCGTCCTGCAAGCGACCTTTGAGAACGTCACTTAACTTTTCTATTAAGTGATGCTAGCGTCTCAGAATGCCGCCGACTGCCGACGCCCGCCTGGACGCGGTCGCTGCGGCGATAGCATCCCGGCCGCGCCGGATGCTCATCGACCGCCTCGCGGAGGGGCCGGCGACGATGAGCGCGCTGGCGGAGACCATCGGGTCGAGCATGCCGGCGACCCTGAAGCATCTGGCACTGCTCACAGAGTCGGGCATCGTCGCGCGCCGCAAGCAGGGTCGCACGGTCACGTTCTCCCTGGTTCCGGGAAGCCTGGAACCGCTGCAGGACTGGGCGCTGTCGACGACGCTGATGTGGTCGGCTCAGCTGAATCGCTTCGCGATGCTCGCAGGGAGCACCGCGCAACCGGAGGAGGAGCAACAATGAGCGCATTCACGCTCTCCCACGTCGTCGGCTGCGATGCCGTCACCGCATTCGCCTGGTGGACCGAGGTGGACCGTTTCCGCAAGCTGGTGGTGGCCGCAATGGCCCGACACCACGTACCAGCTGGACGTCACCGAGGGCGGCGATTACCGGATCGGCACGCCGTACGACGGGGTGGGCGTGTCAGGCCGGTACACCGCGGTCCGTCCAGGCTCGCTGCTCGCCTTCACCTGGCAGTGGGACGGAGAGCCCGAGATCGATCACATCACCGTGCTGTTCACCGCGATCGATGCGTCCACCACCGAGGTGACGATGGTGCATGTCTCGCCGGGTCGCGCGGTGGGCGACGGCTTTCAGCAGGGGTGGACCGACGTGCTGGATCGCCTGCCCGGCGCCGTGGCGGGCTGACCTGCGGCTCACGCCGGGGAGCCCCCCGCGGTGCGCGCGTAGCGCCGCACCTGGGCCGAGACGCCCGCGAATCGGAATGGCCCGGGTGTCTCGGCGGCGGTCTCGTAGTCCGAACCCTGTGCCGCGTCGATGCCCTCGTGCAGCGCCCGGTAGCGGGCGTGGTCGATCGCGGTGCGGTCGTCGAGGGCCCGCTCGTCGGCCGCCGTCCGGAGCACGTCGCGGTACCCGGGCCGGACGACGCCGGTGAAGAACTCCGAGACGCTGCCCGAGCCGTAGCTGAAGAACCCGATGCGGCGGCCGGCGAGGTCGGCGTCATCCCTTTCCAGCAGCGACAGCAGGCCGACGTAGATCGATGCGGTGTAGCTGTTGCCGGTACGCCGGTTCAGCTCCAGACTGGCCGCCACCTGCGCCCGCCGCTGGTCCTTGTCCAGCGGCGAGCCGACCAGCGCGCTCAGCTTGTCGTGCGCCTTGACGGCCATCTTCGTGAACGGCTGGTGGTAGCAGAACCGGTCGATCGCCTCGAAGTCGACCCCGCCGCGCGACCGGTACTCGGTCCAGGCGCCCTCGAGTGCACGCAGGTACGCGGCCAGCGAGTACTTGCCGTCGACCAACGCCGTGGACAGGTGGTTCGGACGCCAGAAGTCGTCGATGTCGTCGGTGTGCAGGCCGCTGACCGGCTCGATCTCGATCAGAGCGGGGTCGGCGGTGACCAGGAACGCCACGGCGGCAGCGCCCTGGGTGGGCTCACCGCTGGAATCCAGGGCGTAGCGGGCCACGTCGCTGGCGATCACGAGCACCTTCTCGCTCTCATCGCGCGCGACGATGCCCAGGGCGAACTGCAGTGCGGCCGTCGCCGAGTAGCAGGCCTGCTTGAGCTCGACCACCCGGCAGTGCTCCCCCAGCCCGAGCAAGGAGTGCACGAACACGCCGGCCGACTTCGACTGGTCCACGCCCGATTCGGTGGCGAACAGGAGGGTGCGGATGCCGTCGAAGGCCTGCCCGTCCTCGGCCTGCTGTTCGGCCCGAAGCCGGGCGACGATCTGTGCGGCGGCTTCGGCCCCCATGGTGACGATGTCCTCGTCGGCGCAGGGCACGCTCATCTCGGTCTGCCCGATGCCGATGTAGTACTTGTTCACGTCGATGCCCTGGTGCTCGGCGAGCGTGCGCAGGTCCAGGACCTGATGGGTCGTCGCGAACGCGAGATCGTGGATGCCGACCCGCATGCCGGTCGCGGTCATCTCGTCGTCTTCCTCTCGATCGTCAGGTGGGCGGCCATCAGCTCGCCGGGGTTGGTCTGCGCCGCCATCAGCGACAGCTCGCCGCACAGGACGGTGGCCGCGCACAGCACGGCAAGGCGGCGCGCGTTCTCGCCCGGCTCGCGCTCCTCGGCGCATCCCAGCCGCTCCAGGTTCTCGGCCACGAACGGCAGATCCTTGCCGTTGCCCACTGTTCCCACGATGAGGTTGGGCAGCGTGCACGAGAAGTACAGGTGGCCGTCGCGGGTCTCGGCGTGGGTGATGCCTTGCGAGCCCTCGACGATGTTCGCGGCGTCCTGCCCCGTGGCCAGGTAGAAGCCGAGCAGCATGTTCGCGTAGTGCGCGTTCGCCGACCGCAGCCCGCCGGCGGTGATCGTGCCGATCAGGTTCTTGCGCACGTTCAGCTCGGCGATCGCCTCGGGGCTGGTGTGCAGTCGGCGGGTGACCACCTCGCGCGGGATGAGCAGTTCGGTGACCACGTTCTTGCCGCGGCCGAGGATGCCGTTGACGGCCGTCGCCTTCTTGTCCGAGCAGTAATTCCCCGAGATCGAGCCGTATCGGCAGCCCGGCACGGTGGACAGGATGTGCTCCATCAGCCGGTCGCTGGCCAGCGTCACCATGTTGTGGCCGGAGGCGTCCCCGGTGGACAGCTCGAACCGCACGAACAGCAGGTTCCCGACGATCTGGTGATGGATGTCGATGAGCGTGGCGAACCTGCTGGCCCCGGCGACGACCTCCTGCAGCCGGCCGCGCTTGCGCGTTCAGGGTGTTCATCGCGGCGAGCGCGACGCCGGCGTCATCGGCCTCGAACAGCACGGACCGCGCCATCCGCTCGTCGATCAGCGTCGCCACGATGCCGCGCTCGGTCAGCGTGGAGATCTTCGCGCCGCGGCCCACGGACGGCCACAGCGGCGTCTCGTAGGTGGCCAGCGGCACCTCCTGGCTGCCGGTCATGACGTTCCCGCTGACGGCGATCGGTCCGACCCACTTCATCGGAACCGGGGCGCTGCCCACCGTGTGATCCCTCATGCTCGCTCCCCACCGCCGGCATCCGGCGCCTCGCTGCGTCTGCTGTACCCGGACGGATCGATGCCGCGCAGCGCGCAGAACTCCCGCACGCCCCCACCCAGGAGCAGGTCGGCGCGGGGCAGGGCCGCGGGCCGGTCGGCGCCCAGAAGCGCGTGCAGCTGCCCGAGCCTGCTCCCGCCACGCCCGGATCAGCTCGATCAGGGCGTCCTCTCCCCGCGCAGGACGCTGTGCAGGAACACGCCCGAGACGCCCACGGCGCGGGCGCCGAGGGCGAGGGCCCGCATCACGTCCAGCGGCGTGCGCACCCCGCCCGAGGCCAGGAGCGCCGGCAGCGGGCGGCGGGATGCCGCAGCATCCAGCAGACTGCACACGGCCGACTGCCCCCATCCGGCCATGAACGCGTAGTCGGCCGCGGGGCGACGCGAGTTCTCGATGCGGGCGAAGTCTGTGCCGCCCGAGCCGCTGACGTCGGCGATCGCCACCCCCAGGTCGGCGAGCCGTTCGAGGGTGGGCCGGCTCAGCCCGAACCCGACCTCCTTGACGATGACCGGCACCGGCACCCGGTCCACGATCGCGGCGATGGCGGCCGGCCAGGCGGAGAAGTCCCGGCTGCCCTCGGGCATCACGGTCTCCTGCACGCTGTTCACGTGCAGTTCGAGGGCGTCCGCGCCGAGCAGGTCGACGGCGCGCTGCGCGTCGTCGGGCGTCGCGTCGGCGCTGAGGTTGGCCATGACGAACCCGTCCGGGTTCTCGGTGCGCAGCACGCGGAACGAGTCGGCGGTGTCGGGCTCGCGCAGCGCGATGCTCATCGACCCCGAGGCGATGGGCACACCGGTCTCGCGCGCGGCGATCGCCAGCGACCGGTTGATCTGCGCCGTGCGCTGGCTGCCGCCGGTCATGCCGTTGACGTACAGCGGAACCGGCCAGGTGATCCCGGCGAACGTGGTGGCCAGGCTCACGCGATCGCGGTCGATGCCGGCCAGCGCGTGGTGGACGAACCGGACGTCGTCGAAATCGTTCCGGGCCGGCCGGTCGGCCTGCTGCGCGTCGGCGAGGTCGACGTGCTCGTCCTTGCGCCGACTGCTCATCTCGCCACGCCCCTGCTCACTGTCGTCATCCCCATTGTTCGCCACGCTCGCGTTCATCGATGGCTCCTGACGCCGGCTGCACCGTCAGATCGAGATGGCGGATGTCGTTGCGCTCCCACTCTGTCAGCATCCGGTGGATGTCGGCCCCGGCCGGGGCCAGCACGATGCCACAGTCGCCGCCACCGGCCCCGGACGATTTCGCGGCCGCCCCGGCCGCGGTCGCGGTGTCGCACAGCGTGGTCAGCGCCGGCGTCTCGATCTGCAGGCCGGCGTGCCGGGCGAGGTCGCCCAGCGCGGTGCGCGCGTGGCCGATCGCTGCCCAGTGCGGCCGCGGCATCCTGCCCGTCCAGGGCGCCGATCAGCTCGTCGACGGCGCTGCGGCTGTCGGCGAGGAACTCGCGATACCGGCTCTCGCCGACGCCCTTGCGGTGCTCGACGCTGCCGACGAGTCGCTCGGTCGAGGCCGGCTGCCCGGTCCAGCCCACCAGCAGCCGGAGCCCCTGCGGGGCGGGCACGCGCCGTACGCGCAGCCCGGCCAGGGGCGGTCCAGCAGCGCCTGCACGCCCTCGGCCGCCGCCTCGGCCCGCACCCGGGCGCGGTCGGGGGCGCTGTAGGCGATCCAGCCGCCGAACGCGCTGGCCGCGACATCCCCGCCCGACGCGGCGGGCGCGACGCGCACGGTCGCGATCAGCGCGATCTTGAACTGCTCCATCGGGGTCAGCCGCAGGTCGAGGAAGGCATCCAGCGCCCGCACCGTGGCGACTGTGACGGCCGCGGACGAGCCGAGCCCGAACTTGCGCCCGGACACGTCGTCGAGCTGGCTGGAGATGCGGATGTCGCAGAAGCGCGGCGCGATGCCCCGCTCGGCGGCCAGCTGCTCGACCGTGGCGATCGCCGACAGGACGTAGTCGTAGGGGCGGTGATCCTGGTCGAGCACGACCACCCCGTCCTCGCGGGTCCACAGGACCGGCTCGCGACCGTACTGCCCCGACGAGATGCTGCCGCGTTCGGCCGCCTCGTCCAGCTCGACCGTGATGTGCCGGTCGACGGCGACCAGCACGGCCGGCTCGCCCGGCTCGACGACCGCGTACTCCCCGGCGATGAACAGCTTGCCGGGCGCCTGCGCGCGGATCACGCCGTCGCCTCCGCTCCGGCTTGCGTCCGGCACGAGATGCGCCCCGGGACCGGCGTGGGCGGCCACGAGCCGCACGGTCGGCGCCCGTTCGGCCAGGCGATCCCGGACGTCGTCGACGTCGGCGTCGCGGCAGACGAGCACGACGTTCGGGCCGGCGTCCGCGGTCGCATACGCCTCCAGCCCCTCGGCGCGCAGCTGCGCGGCGGCGTCGAACAGCGCGATGCTCTGCGGGGCGAGATAGCGGATCGGCGGCCGCGAGCCCATGATCGCGGCGTGCATCCGCAGCGCGTTCGACTCGGTCAGCTCGCCGATCGCGGTCATATCGTCGCGGGCGAGGGCGTCCATCATGGCGTCCAGGTCCTGTGCCGTCGCGCGCACCCAGGCGTCGGCGTAGGGGGATGTCCGCATCGTGCGCTGCATCGCCTCACGGCTCGAGACGGCTTTGGCCCCGGCATCCACCACCGCGATGACCATTCCCAGCGCCGGCGAGGGGACCGCCTCGGCGAACGAGGTGGCGTCGTCGTGGCCGGCATGCCAGATCGCGGCGCCGCCGATGATCGAGCGGCAGGCCGAGCCGGATCCGCGGCGGGCGAGTCGGCTGAGCGCGCGCTCGTCGAGCCCGAGCCCGTAGGCGTCGGCGGCGGCGACGGCCAGCGCCGCGAATCCCGATGCCGACGAGGCGAGTCCGGCGCCGGTGGGGACCGAGTTCCGGGTGACGACCCGGGCCGGGGTGCGGACGCCGGCGGCGGCGCGCACGATCTCCAGGAAGGCCGTGATGCGGGCGGCGGCGGCCCCGGTGGCCGCGATGCCGTCGAAGACCGCCGCATCGCCGTCGGCTGCGGCATCCAGGGTCACCGTCGTGGTCGTCGGGAACACGTCCAGGGTCAGCGACAGGCTGCCGGTCAGCGGCAGGATCGCGTCGTCGTCGCGCTTTCCCCAGTACTTGATGAGGGCGATGTTCGGGTGGGCGACGGCGGTGCTCATGCGGTTCCCGACGGCGCGGATGCTGCGGATCGCGCAGCCCCGGACGCCCTGTCACGCCGGTCATGTGTCTCCTGGTGTCTCGGGAACGCGGGATGCCGGGCCGCAGACGCGAGCGTGCGGCGCACACTGCGGATCCGGCCGCTCATCCTCGCGGGTGCGCCCACGCGCACGCCATGTGTCGATTTTATCCGGAGCAGACCGGGGAATGGCTGGGACCGCGCCGAGTGCCCGGCCCGGGGGTCAGGCCGGGTCGGGCCGCAGGCATCCACGTGCGCTCGGCCCCGGCCGCCCGCAGGCCCGCCGCGATGCGCGCGGCATCGACGGGGGTGTCGGCCAGTGCCAGCACGCAGCCGCCGCGTCCGCCGCCGGTGAGCTTGGCGCCCAGGGCGCCGGCGGCCGTCGCCGCGCCGACCAGGCGGTCCAGCTCCGGGCTGGAGACGGTCAGCTCGGCCAGCATCCGGTGCGTCTCGGTCATCCGCTCGCCCAGCGCCGCGCGCGCGTCGGCGGCCAGGTCGCCGGCGGCGGCCGCGGTGAGCGCGGCGATGCGGTCGAGGATCCGCTCCACCCGTGCCGGATCGGCCGCCTTGAGGGCGGCGACGCCGCCGACGGCCTCGCGGGTGCGACCGTGCAGACCGGTGTCGGCGATGACGAACACGCCGGTGAACGCCGACGGCAGGGCGCGCACGTCGCCGCGCTGGAACCACACGGCGGTGTCCGAGACGACCGCGCGGGCGTCCAGCCCGCTCGGGGTGCCGTGCGCGACCCGCTCGGCGGCCTGGATCAGGTCGAATCGCTCCCGCGCGCCGAGCTCGACCCCGGCCGCTCGCGCGACCGCGGTGCTGATGGCGGCGGCGACAGCGGCGCTGGAGCCCAGTCCCCGCTCGGCGGGGATCTCTCCGTCGATCCGCACCGTCAGCCCGGTGGCCGGGGCGCCCGTGAACCGCAGCGTCTCGGCGAGCGCGGTGACCGGGGCCGCCAGCAGTTCGGGGGCCGCCGCGATGGGTCCGCGGTACAGCACCGAGTCGATCCACAGCGGCCGGTCGGTGCGGGTGACGGATGCCGTCAGGGCCAGGCTGTGCACCGGCAGGGCGATGGCCGGGGCGCCGTGGACCACCGCGTGCTCGCCGAGCAGGATCACCTTGGCGTGCGCCGTGCCGGATGCCGCGGCCTGCGGCGTGGCGGGCGCCGTGACGGGCGCGGTCTGCGGCGCGTTCATCCCCCGATGTTATCGAGCGCGGGCCGCCGCGGGCTGGGACCGGGCCGAGTGCGCCGGCGCGCAGACTTCCTCACCTGCGGCTCCGTCTCACGCGGCGGCCCGCTCGTGGGCCGTCTCGCTCTCGGCGGCGGTCAGCCGCGCGCCGACCCGCCGCGAGGCGCGGAACGCCCACCACGCCAGCGGATGATGGCTGCCCTTCCGGTAGACCCGGTGCGGTACATGGCGGTCTTCGGGGCGGGGGTATCCGGCCGCCGCACATACGCTGGGCAGGATGGCGTCCGCCGCGGCCCGGTAGCCCAGGGCCGAGGGGTGCAGGTGGTCCCAGGCCGAGAACATGTCGGCGGGCTCGCTGCGGAACAGCGGGCCCAGCGTGTCGGCGAGCGACACCGTGCGCCCGCCGGCGCGCAGCACCACGATGGCCTGGCCGGTGGCCATCAGTCGGCTGGACCAGTGCGCGAAGAACCGCAGCGGCTGGGTGAACGGTTGCACCGTGCCCAGATCGGGACAGGTCGCGACGACCACTCGGGCACCCGCCCGCCGAAGGTCGTGCACCGCGACCGTGAGCGGCCAGAGCGCGTCGGAGAGCCGCTTCAGCCGCATCACGTCGTTCGCCCCGATGATGATGACCACGACATCCGGCGTCGCCATCGTGCGCAGCCGCGCGATCTGGCCCGCAGCGCGGTCGACATCGCGCCGACCTCGGCGACGTTCGTCAGCTGCACCGGACGACCGGATGCTGCGGACAGGCCGGTCGCCAGCAGCACACCGGGGGTGGAATCCAGGTCTTCGGTCCCGTAGCCCACGGCGAGCGAGTCGCCCACCACCCCCAGGCTGATCGGCGGGCCGTCGCGGTCGTCCCCGAACGTTCCGCTGCGGGCCAGGAGGGCGCCCAGGCGGGTGGGCACGAGCCGTTCCCGCACCAGCAGACCCTCGGCGGTGGTCAGCGCGGCCAGGCCGACCGCGAAACCCGCGATCGCACCGAACCCGATGCCCAGCGCGCGCACGACACGACGGCCCGGCGGCGGCAGCGTCCGTCGGGCGCGATCCGCTTCGCGAGCGCCCATGTTCACCCTTGAATTCAAGGGTACGGCGCCGCGAAGTCCAAGGGATGCGCAGAATCGGCCCGAACAGGGTAGAGTGGTCCCGTCGGTCGACTCCGACACCCTCTGGATGCCGCACTATCCCGTCGCGCATCCCTGATCGATCGCGGGGCGTCTGCTCCCGGTCTCCACTTATACGGCAGCATCTCTCGCGCGGTCCGTGCGACCTGCCGCACAGCAGAATCGATACACCATCTCTCTTCCCCCGCACATACCGCGTGCACCTCGTGCTGCGGCACTCTGTCCTGGCGGCAGGCGGACGTCGACGTCCACGCCGCCACCCGCGCCGGCGAGTTCGCCGGCTACGTCACCATCGACGGCCCCGGCTGCTCGCTGTTCGACGCGCTGTCCCGGCCGCTCGGCCGGTTCACCACGCTCGGCGAGGCCATGAGCGCCCTCGCCTCCCCCACTCCCGACGCGTCCGCACCTGTGCGCCGACACGTCGTGGCCCATCGTCCGCACCGCCGTCGAGGCTGCGGATCACCGGGTCGCTCCAGCGGCCCTGTTTCAAGAAAGAGGGACCCCATGGTCTTCGGCACTGTCAAATGGTTCAACTCCGAGAAGGGCTTCGGGTTCATCGCGCCCGAGGACGGCACGCAGGACGTGTTCGCTCACTTCTCCGCTATCGAAGGATCCGGCTACCGTTCGCTGGACGAGGCGCAAGCGCGTCGAGTTCGACGTCGAGCCGGGCGCAAAGGGCCCGCAGGCCACGCACATCCGCGTCGTCTGAGTCCTGCCTGAAAAGGGCGGGCGCGTTCCTCGCGCCCGCCCTTTTCGCATACCCGAGATCCTGTGCATCCGCCCCGCATGCCGCCCGCGGCATCCTTCCCCGCGTAGGCTCGGCCCTACGATCGCGAGATCGTTCGACAGACTCAGTGCGGCTCCCGAGTCCTGCTGCCGACCCGAAGGAGCCATCATCAGCACAGCAATCATCGAGTCTCGGCTCGGACCCGTCCGACAGACATACTCGACCGCAGCATCCTTCCCACCCGTCCGGCGCGCATACACCGAGGTATCGCAGACGGTGAAGGAGAGCGGACTGCTCGCCCGCACCCCCTGGTTCTACGCCATGGTCGGGGCGGCGATCGCCCTCGGGCTGGGCGGCTGCATCACCGGCTTCATCCTGCTCGGCGAGAGCTGGTTCCAGCTGCTGATCGCCGGCGCCCTCGGCATCCTGTTCACACAGGTGGCGTTCCTCTCGCACGAGGCCGCGCACCGGCAGATCCTGCGCACCGGCCCGGGCAACGACCGGCTCGCCTGGTTCCTCGGCGGCGGCATCGTCGGCATGAGCTACTCGTGGTGGGACTCCAAGCACTCGCGGCACCACGCCAACCCCAACCGCGTCGACCGGGATCCCGACATCGCCGTCGACACGATCTCGTTCCTCGACGAGGATGCGGCGAAGGCGCGCGGCATCCAGCGCCTGATCACCCGCTACCAGGGCTGGCTGTTCTTCCCGCTGCTCGCGTTCGAGGGCCTGAACCTGCACGCGCTGAGCATCAAGCACCTGATCTTCTCGAAGGACCAGATCAAGGGACGCTGGTACGAGCTGGCGATGATCGTCGTGCGGCTCGCGGTGGTCGCCGTCCCGGTGTTCCTGTTCCTTCCGGTCGGCATGGCGTTCGCCTTCCTGGGCGTGCAGCTGGCCATCTTCGGCATCTACATGGGCGCCTCGTTCGCGCCGAACCACAAGGGGATGCCGATCATCGCCGCCGACGCGCGCATCGACTTCTTCACCAAGCAGGTGCGCACCTCGCGCAACGTCAGCGGCGGCTGGTGGGCCACCTGGCTGTTCGGCGGGCTGAACTACCAGGTCGAGCACCACCTTTTCCCCAGCATGTCGCGCCCGCATCTGGCCAAGACCCGCGAGATCGTCCGCGACTTCTGCCACGCGAACGACGTGCCCTACACCGAGACGACGATCTGGCGCTCCTACGGGATCGTGATCGACTACCTGAACCGCGTCGGCCTGTCCGCGCGCGACCCGTTCGACTGCCCCATGGTGGGCCAGTACCGCCGGGTCTGACCCAGCGTTCTGCACCAGCGGTCTGAGACCGCGACATCCATGCCGAAGCGGCCCTGGCGATGCGCCCGGGCCGCTTCGCCACGTGGCGCTCAGTCCTTGCGGTAGTTCTCCCGCGCGAACGACGAGTAGGGGGCGGGCGCGACGGTGGCGCGCACCTCGACCTGCCGATGCCGTTCCACCGCCGGCTTGCGCGAGTTGGGCTCCTCGCCCCAGAGCACGACGACCTCGGTGCCCGGCTGCGCATGCGCCGCATCCACGCTCGCCAGCGACACGAACACCTGCTCGCCGGTGATGTAGCCGACGTCGTGCGAGACGCCGACATCCGTCCCGTCCGCCAGCACCCGGTCGACCTGGTACACGCCGTAGCGCGACTTGGGGAACTCCAGGTACTTCGCCGGCAGCCCCGGCTCGTACATGGAGCGCTGGATGGCGGCGACATCCTCGGGGTTCCACACCAGCGTGACCTTGGTGCGGACCGGACCGGCGGCGTGCCGCTCCAGCGCCGCGCGCCCGATGAAGTCGTGGTCGAACGCGACGCTGCGACCGTAGCCGAGGTCATAGGGGGTGAGGTAGTAGTCCTCGATGTCGTCCGAGGCGAAGCTTCCGGCCAGCGAGCCGGCGCGGTTCGCGGGCAGCCACTCGCGGTATTCGGCCATCCGCTCGCCGCTGAAGATCGCCGGCAGCGGCGACGGCACCCAGGCCGACTCGAGGTTGGCCGACGAGTAGGCGCGGGATCCGACCAGCACGAGACCGAACTCCTCGCCGTCGCGGATGATCGCGTCGCGGACCGCCTCGCCCTCTTCCCACGGGCCGAACAGCTCGAACCCGGGCTGACCGGCCATCCCGTGGCGCAAGCGACCGCACCGCCAGCCCGTCGATCGTGAACGTGGCCATGTGGAAGAACTTCGTCGGCGGCACCGGGCCGGACGTGAGCTTCTCCATCAGGGCGAGCGCCTGCGGGCCCTGCACCTCGTAGCGGTACAGCGTCGGGTTCGCGCCCGGCGCGCGCATCAGCGAGTTCGCGTCGCGCTCGAACGTCACGTCGTAGTCGCCGGTCTCGCCGATGAACTGCACCCAGTCCAGCACCATGAACCAGCCGACCAGGTCGTACACGTCCTCTTCGAGGTGGAACAGGATCGCGTCGCCGATCAGGTAGCCCTCGTGGTTGACCGCGACGAACTGCTTGGCCTTGTCCACCCCGAAGTTCGCGAAGCTGTTGACGCCGACATCGCGCAAGCGTCAGCGCATCGGGGCCGGAGATGAACAGATCGGTCATGTGGTGGGACTGGTCCAGCAGCGCCACCGAGTCGCGCCAGGCGAGCTGCTCGGAGCGCCAGTTCGTGAACTCCGGGGTCACCGGGAAGATGGTCGGGCGGGACTGCGCGTTGCGCAGCAGGTCGACCGGGCTCGCCGCCTCGGCGAGCGCATCGGACAGGGACTCGGGCATGGGAACTCCTTCGTTCGCGGGGGTCGGGCATCCGCGGCATCCGTCCCCATGCTACTCAGCAGCGCATATGGCGTCTCGCGATGGCGATAAGCTTTGCTTATGCTCGCCGAAGGATCGCTAACGGAACCGCGGGACGGCGCCCGGTGGACCTGAACCTCGTCCGCGTGTTCGTCGCGATCTATGAGACCCGCAGCCTGACCACGGCGGCGGGGCGGCTGTTCGTGACCCAGCCCGCCGTCAGTCAGGCGCTCGGGCGACTGCGGCGGGAACTGGACGATCCGCTGTTCGAGCGGAACGGTCGGCAGATGGAGCCGACCGCGCTGGCGGCCGGACTGTTCCCCGGTTTCCGCGAGGCGATCGCCGGGATCGACCGCACGCTCGACGCCGTGCACGGGTTCGAGCCGGCGCAGTCGCAGAAGCTGTTCCGGATCGCGCTGTCCGAGCTGGGTGAGATCGGCTGGATGCCGGCGATCCTCGCGGCCGTGCGGGCGCAGGCGCCGGGCATGCGCATCGAGGCGGTGCCGATGGATGCCGCGGCCCTCCCGGACTGGCTCGCCCGCGGCGTCGTCGATCTGGCTGTGACCCCCTCCCCGTGCCGGGCCCGTTCGACGGGGTCGTGCTCAAATCGCAGCGGTACGGCGTGGCGATGTCGGCGGAGAACCCGCTCGCGCACGGCCCTCTCTCCCTCGACGCCTACGCCGCCGCCTCCCATGTCGCCATTCCGAGCGATTCGGGCGCGGCCAACCTCGCCGCGGCGCTGGCTCGGGTGAACACGGTGATCGAGCCGCACGTGATCGTCAACCACGTCACCTCGCTCCCTCTGGTGCTGGCACGCAATCCCGACCTCGTCGCCACCGTGCCCGACACCATCGCCGAGGGCTGGGCGCTGACCTGGCCGCTGGTCGTCCTGCCGATTCCGTTCGAGATGCCGGCGGTGGACGTGCGGCTCTATCGGCGCGCCACGACGCAGGAGGCCGCGGCGCTGGATTGGCTGTATCGCACGGTCGCGGCGGCGATCCAGGGCTCGTCCGGTCAGTTCTACGTCATCCACGGCGACACTGTCGCGCCCGAGCGCTGAGCCGGCGCAACGGCCTCACCCGGCGGTGATGCGGTCCAGGAACGCCTGGGTCTGGGCGAGGGCCTCGCGCGCCTCGGGATAGTGCAGATGGAACTGGTACTCGTGCGGCAGCGCCGGCTCGTGCTGGGCCGGCCAGAAGAGCGGGGTGACGTCGACGCCCAGCTCGTTCAGCCGCTGCGCCATCGGGATGCCCTGCGAGCCAGGTCAGTCCGTCGCCGTTGCCGCCGCTGATGAACGTCGGCGGGAAGTCCGCGGTGGCGAACTCGATCGTCGACATCGTGGCGCCCGAGTACTCGGCGGACCAGTCCTTCGTGCCGGTGTAGGCCCACAGTGAGATCTTCAGCCCCCAGGCGACCAGACCGTTCAGGTCCGCCATCGCCCGCAGGTCGTACACGCCGCAGTCGAGCACCACGCCGACGAGCTGCGTGGGCGTCAGCGCGGGTTGGATGCCGAGCAGGTGGGCATAGTCCGGGTTGGTGACGATCGTCGCGATCTGGCTCGCGAGCTTGCGCGCCGGCGGAGTCGCCGGCCAGCACCATGCGGTCGGTGTCGACCCCGAGCTGGTCGGCGTGCGCCGTGATGTAGTCCAGCGCCGTGTTGATCTGATGGACGGCGGTGGGATACACCTCCTCCGGCCCCACGCTGTAGTTCACTGCGATCGCGGTGTAGCCACCGCCGGCGAGGATCTTCAGATAGGGGGCGACGTTGTCGGCCGACCCCGAGATCCACGCGCCGCCGTGGATCCATACGATCGCCGGCAGCCGGTCACCCGCCGCGGCGGGCGTGAACACGTCCAGGGTGGTGTCCGGACTGTCGTCGGCGTAGGCGATGTCGCTCATCGTGCGAAGCGGAGTGTCCGGCACGTATTCCTGCGTCTCGGCGGCGGTGGCCGTGCCGCCCTTCTCGAAGACGGCGCGGATCACCATCGCCGACGGCCAGGGCGTCGCCGAGGTGATGACCACGCCGACCAGGATCGCGCCGAGGACCGCGGCGCCGGTGATCATCCACGCACGCCGACGCCGGTGTCTTCTCGTCGGTGCTGCGTCGCCCGCCGGCTCAGTCGAGGTCATGGTTCCCCTGGGGTCTCGATCGGTAGCAGGAGAGAGATTCGAACTCTCGACCTCACGATTATGAGTCGTGCGCTCTCACCAACTGAGCTACCCTGCCGCGACGCATCCGGAGCGCTGTCCAGGTGCTTGCGAGCCCCGAGTCAGGATTGAACTGACGACCCCTTCCTTACCATGGAAGTGCTCTGCCACTGAGCTATCGGGGCACGCCCGGAACATTCCGGGCAACCAGAAAAGAATATCAGAGCGCCGCCGCAATGCCGAACCCGTCGGCGCCCGCCGACGCTCGGCGGATCAGCACTTGTTGTGCGCGCGCAGCCACGGAATCGGGTCGATCGGCGTGACGCCGTTCTGGCGGATCTCCACGTGGGTGTGGGCGCCGTACGAGAACCCGGTGTTGCCGGTCCGGCCGATGTACTGGCCGACCCGCACCTTCTCGCCGGCGTGCACCTGAAGCGATCCGTACTGCATGTGTCCGTAGAGGCTGGCCCAGTGCTGGCCGTCGATCTCGTGGTCGATGATCACCGCGACGCCGTAGCCCTGGTAGCCCTCCTGGGCGACCCGCACGACGCCGTCGGCGACGGCCTGCACGTGCGCGCCGTTGCCGGGGGTGAAGTCGGCTCCGGTGTGGAACTCGCCCGGACGCCAGCCGAACCCGTACGTGATCGGCACGCCGACCGCGAACGGCCACTGCACGCTGCACGCGGTGTTGTTCGAGTAGTAGCTGCTGGAGACGTTCGAGATCCCGGTGGTGCCGGCCATCTCGACCAGCGTCGCGGTGGTGTAGTTCGCGGAGCGGTCCAGCTCGGTCGCCGCCGGTGCCGCGTCGGCGGGTGCGACGTACGCCTGGATCTCGTCGTCGGCGCTGGCCGCGACATCCCCCGACTGCTGCACCGGAGCGGCGCCGAGGAGCGTCGTGTTGGACGAGGCGACGGCCTCGGCCGGCAGCGTGGATCCGACGGTCAGCAGGCCGATCGCGACGATGGCGCTGAACGAGAGGGATGCCGCCGCCAGGCGCTTGACCGCGGGACGCCGCGAGCCCGGCCGACGGGACGCCTTGCGTGCCCGACGGGCCTTGTGCGTCTTGTGCTTCTTCGCCGGCTTGCGCGGGCTCGTCGGCGACGTCCGCGTCTTCCGCAGGCGTGGCGGCGGCCGGCTGCACCGGCGTCTCGCCCGTGAACGCGAACAGACGCGCCGCGGACTCGAACTCGTCGATGAGGCTCTGCGCCTGCTCGTCGCTGGAAACCGTGCGCACCGGCTCGGTGACCGTCGGCGTCGGCACGCTCAACGCGGCGGGCTCGGCGACGGTCGAGATGGTCGCCGTGGTCGTCGCGACGATCGTGTCGACAGCGTCCGTGGCCCGGGACGCCGCCGGAGGAGCGATCGCCTCGACCGGTTCCGGCGGAGAGTTCCGTCGCGCGCGGCGACGCGTCATCGGCGCCGCGGCCGGCGCTGGTGGCGCAGGCTCGGCAGATGCCGTGGGCTTCGCGGATGCGATGGGCTCGAGCACGACGGGCGTCTCGGGCAGCATCGTCGCGTGCTCGACGGCGGAGACCGGCTCGTCGAGGGCGGTGGACTGTGCGGCCTCGTCCAGGACGACGGTCTCGGTCGCCGTGAGCTCGGCCTCCACCGACACGGCGGCGTCGGTGGCCGTCAGCTCGGAGTCGGCTGAGCCGGCGGCATCCGGCCCGGGTGCGGCATCCGGCCCCTGGGCGGCGGCGCGAGCCTCGAGCGCCGCGCGCCCCCAGACGATCGAGGGACGCTCGGCCCCCTGCTGTGCCGCCCGGCGCCTGGCCTCGGCTCGTGAGCTGACCGCGGCATCCGTCGCCTGGACAGGCGTGGGTGCGGTGCGGGCTGAGCGCCGCGTGCGCGCGGACTCGGCCATCGGGGCATCAAGAGACAAAGGGGGCGAAGCTCTCGGGTCAGGTCGCTGAAGGGGGCAACGGTCGGACGTCGGGTGTCTGATCACTCGCGCCGTTCGGGCCGGCGAAAGTAACGAATGGGTAAACACTACTCCGAGGCGGCTGGAAATGCCATGTACACGCGGCGGATGCGATCACCGCGCGTCGATCGCATTCTGCAGGGCCGCGAACAGGTCGGGGCCGGCCGCGATGATGAGGTCTTTGCCCGGGCGCCCGCCGGGCACTCCGCCGACTCGTCCGCCGGCCTCTTCGACGATCAGGGCGCCGGCGGCGTGGTCCCACGGATTCAGGCCGCGTTCGAAGTAGCCGTCCAGACGGCCCGCCGCGACGTAGGCGAGGTCGAGCGCCGCCGAGCCGATGCGACGGATGTCGCGGGCCAGCGGCATCACGCGCGCCAGTCGGGCGAGATCGCCGGCGTGGGTGGCCGGGTCGTACCCGAACCCGGTGGCCAGGAGGGCACCGGCGGCACCGGGATGCTCGTTCACCCTGAGCGGCTCCGTCCGGTCATCGTCGCGGTCGCCCACGTGCACGAACGCTCCGCCGCCACGGACCGCGGTGAACAGCTCGCCGGTGGGCGGCCCGAACACGGCACCGGCGATCGCCTGCCACGTGGCCGGGTCGGGGACGCCTTCGATCGCGGCGATGCTCACCGCGTATGCCGGGACGCCGTAGGCGTAGTTGACGGTGCCGTCGATCGGATCGACCACCCAGGTGATGCCCGAGCTGCCCGGCTCGGCGCCGGACTCCTCGCCGAGGAAGCCGTCCGCGGGTCGTTCGGCCGCAAGCCGGGACCGGATCAGCGCCTCGACCTCGCGATCCGCCGCGGTGACGATGTCGGCGACCGCCGACTTGGTCGCGGCGATCTGGACGCCCTCTGCCCGACGGCGCCGTGCGAGCGCGCCCGCCTCACGGGCGATGTCGGCGGCGAGCCGGACGAGGTCGTCGGGGTCGGAGAGCGGTGCGGTCACGGTCAGTCCTGCCGCGGCGCCTGCGGCGGGACCGGCGGCGGAGGCGGGAACCCCTGATAACCGGGCTCCTGCGGCGTGCCGGGCTGCGGCGTGCCGGGTTGAGGAGCGGGCTTGCGGCGATGGCGTGCCGGGCTGCGGCGACGGCTGCGGCGCGGGCCAGGTCGGGTCGACCCCGGTCGCCGGCGCGCCGGTCGGGGCGGGCCAGTCCGGCGATGCGGCCCAGTCCGGCGAGGCGGCCGGTTCGGGCCACGCACCCGTCCGCTCCGGCGCGATCGCGGGGGTCTGCTCCGGCGCCGTCCAGGCCGGTCCGGTCAGGGCGGACGAGGCCGCGTCGGGCGTGGGAACGCTCGGGTGCCCGGTGTAGTAGGCGTTCCAGTCCGGCAGGCCGTCGGCGAGGACGGGCAGCGGCGTCAGACCGTCGGCGTAGGTGGGCCAGCCGACGGGCGCTCCGGCGTGCGTGCGCCGGGGGGCGAACAGCGCATTCACCAGCGGCACCAGAGCCGTCCCCACCGCGGCGAGGATCGCGATCGCGACCGCCAGCCGCCAGTAGATGTCGCGGAAGTGCACCCATTCCTTCAGCATGAGCGGGGCGACCAGCATGATCGCCAGCAGCCCGACCAGCATGATCGTGGTCCACGCGACGATGGTCGTGAACGTCGTGCGATGCCGATCCCATGCCTTCACGAACAGGCGCACGTGCAGCACTGCCAGCTGCAGGATGAGCACGATCAGCAGGAAGGACATGAAGCGTCCGGCACCGCCGCCGAACGAGTCCTCGAGCAGGCCGCGGAACGGCAGCCAGATCATGATCGCGCCGATCAGCAGCGTCACGATCCACACGGCCATGCTGGTCAGCGTGAACCAGACCGGGCGGCGCGGCGCGAGGTAGGTGTCCATCAGAGCGACGCCGGCGAAGGCCACCATCAGCAGGATGGTCAGGAAGGCACGCGGCACGATCCCGCCCGCCGTGCCGACCAGCACCATGACGACGCAGACGATGGCGGCGGCGATGAGGGCGCCGATCGCGACCCAGATCGCCGCGCGCAGGAGCGTGGAGTTCGACGTTTCCGCTTGCTGAGGCGTCGCACCGGGCACAGTCATGGATGTCCTCTCGTCGGCGGGCGGCGCCCGCATCCCCATCCTGACATGCACCGCCTGTTCGCGGGAGCGCGAAGCGGCGGCCGTGGATGGATGGCGCGGCCGGCCGCACCACGGCGCGTCGAGGCCCGATCGGGTCGCCGTCATTTGCGATGAGTCGGCTATGGATACGGCGAGGATGCCGCAATCTTGGCGTGGTCTCAGAATGCCGGCTCGACCATGGGGACATGACATTCCTGGCGAGTCCGTCGAGGGCCGGTCGCGCGACATCCGACGGCGCGCCCCGGCGATCGCATCTGCGGCGATGGCACACGGCCGCCGTCGCCGTGATCTGGCTCACGAGCCTGTTCGTCGTCGCCCTGTGGGTCGCGGGCTCGGGCGTGCAGGCGCTGTCGGCGTTCGATGCCGAGACGCTCACCACCATCGGCCGCCTGACGGGCCTGATCTCGGCGAACCTCCTGCTGTATCAGGTGCTGCTGATGGCACGGGTCCCGCTCTTCGAGAGGGGATTCGGGCGCGACGCGATCATCCGCCTGCACCGACTGGTCGGGTTCTGGTCGTTCTGGCTGCTCGTGGCGCACATCGTGTTCGTCCTCGCCGGCTATGCCGTCGCCGCGGGCATGAACCCGCTCGCGCAAGCTGTGGCAGTTCGTCTGGGCGTACCCGGGGATGCTGCTGGCGACGGCCGGGACCGTGCTGCTGGTCATGATCGTGGTGACCTCGATCCGCCGGTCCCGGCGTCGGCTGCCGGTACGAGTCGTGGCATCTGCTGCACCTGTACGGCTACCTCGGCGTCGGCCTGGCGATCCCGCACATGCTGTGGACCGGGGCCGACTTCACCGCGAACCCCGGCGCGACCGTCTACTGGTGGACGCTATGGGCCCTGGCTCGAGCATCCGTCCTCGTCTTCCGGATCGGCGTGCCGATGTGGCGTTCGGACCGCCACGACATCCGGGTCGTCGACGTCACCCCGGACGGCCGCCGCGGCGTCGTGGTGCGGATGCGCGGACGCGGCCTGGCCCGGCTGCGGGCCGAAGCCGGGCAGTACTTCGTCTGGCGCTTCCTGGACGGACCCGGCTGGACGGCCGGGCACCCGTTCTCGCTCGCGGCCGCGCCCGACGGCAGCGAACTCGTCATCGCCGCACGCCTGGCCGGCGACGGGTCGCAGCGCCTCACCCAACTGCGGCCGGGGACGCGGGTGCTGGTCGAGGGCCCGTACGGGCACATGACGGGACAGCAGCGGACCGCACGCAAGCTCCTGATGCTCGCCGCCGGGGCCGGCGTCGCACCCCTGGTCGCGCTCCTCGAGTCCGAGCCGTACGCGCCGGGCGATGCGGTGCTCGTGACTCGCGACCGGAACGACATGGATCGGATGCGGACGACGGAGATCGACAATCTGGCGGTCAGCCGCGGCGTGCGGCACCTGAGTCTGAACGGCTCGCGGGGCGAAAGCGCATCGTGGTTCCCGGCGACCCACGCGGCCTGGACCGGGAGCGACCTCATCCGTCATATCGCGCCGGATCTCGACGCGTACGACGTGTTCGTATGCGGCCCCGCCGGCTGGATGTCGGCTGTCCGCGACGACCTGCGTCGGGCCGGTGTGCGGGATGACCGCATCCACAGCGAAGCCTTCTCGGTGTGATGACAGGAGTGGACATGAAGAAGATCATCTACGGAACCCTCGCCACGGTCAGCGGACTGGTCCTCCTGTTCAGCTATCGGACCTCGCTGGGCGCGGACCTGGTTCCGGTCCCCACGGCGAGCACGACAGGGACCACGAGCGGCGCGACCACAGGCGGCGCAGGCGGCGGCGGCTCGGACAGCTCCAGCAGCACGGGAACGGACACACCCGGCAGCACGGGTACTGGCTCGACCGCATCCGGAACGCTGAAGAACGGCAGCTACACCGGCGACGCCGCCCAGACGCAGTACGGTCCCGTGCAGGTGCAGGTCACCGTCTCGGGCGGAAAGCTGACCGCCGTAGACGTGCCCGAATTTCCGACCGAGAGCCCTCGCGACGCGCAGATCAACGGCTATGCGGTGCCGCAGCTCGTCTCCGAGACGCTGTCGGCGCAGAACGCGCGGATCGACATGATCTCGGGGGCGACATTCACCTCGGACGGCTATCTGCAGTCGCTGCAGTCGGCGCTCGACCAGGCGGCGCGATGAGTGCGTGCAAACCGCGGAGGGCCTGGGTCGAACAGCTGATGGGCACTGCGGTCAGCATCCATGTCATCGGCGAGTCCGACGACGAGACCGCGGCCGCGGTGGCCGGATGCGTCGCCGAGCTGCGCGACATCGAGTCCGTGTTCTCACCGTTCCGGCGCGACTCCGACATCAGTCGCATCCGACGGGGCGAGCTCCGTCTCGAGAACGCCGATCCGCGCGTCGCACATGTGGAGGCGCGCTGCGTCGCTGCCGCCGCGCACACCGGCGGCCTGTTCGACGCCTGGTGGCGAGGCTGGTTCGACCCGACCGGCTTCGTGAAGGGATGGGCCGTGGATGTGGGCGCCGCGCGGCACCTCGCACCCCTGACCGCGCACCCCCAACTCGACGCGGTCGGCATCGGGGCCGGCGGCGACCTGCGCCTGTTCACCGCGCCGAGCGCCGACTGGATCTGGCGGATCGGGATCGCCGACCCCGATCACCCGGGCGGCGTGCTCGCGACCGTGGAGGTGCGCGACGGGGCGGTCGCGACATCCGGGACCGCCGAGCGGGGGGCGCACATCATCGACCCGCGCTCCGGTGAGCCGGCGACCGCCGTCCGCAGCGCGACCGTCCTGGCCGACGATCTGACGACGGCGGATGTGTGGGCCACCGCCGCGGTGGTGGCGGGCGATCTGCGGTGGATCACTCAGGCACCGACCACGGCCGGGATGCTCGTTGCGGGCGACGGGTCCACCCGGCGCTGGGTCGGTGGTGTCGAGGTAGCCGTGGTCGCAGGATCTCCACTCATGCCGACGGCAGCGTGAGCAGGAACACCGTTCCGGCCGGCGACGTCGCCTCGATCCGGATGCTTCCGCCGTAGCGGGCCGCAGCCTCGCGCACGAGGGCGAGACCGAGGCCGAAGCCCCGACGGCGGCCTGACTCGGCCGACCGTGCGAATCGCTCGAAGATCCGGGCTTGCGTCCGGTGGGTCGATGCCCGGACCGGCGTCGGCGACGCGGATCTGGACCGTGTCGCCGGCCGCGGCCGCCGCCAGCGTGACCTCGGACCCTCCCGGCGCGTGCGCGATGGCGTTGTCGACGAGTGCCACGCACAGGCGCGTCAGCGTGACCGCCGGCATCCGGACCGCGAGAGCGGCGCCGGCATCGGTGCGGAGGGTGACGCCGTTCTCCTCGGCCAGGGGCGACATCGTCCGCGTCGTATCGTGCAGGCAGGCCGCGACATCCGCCCGCCCGTCTGCGGCTGTGCCCCCTTCGGCCGCCAGCAGCATGTCGGTGAGCACGTCGTCGAGCATGGCGGCGTCGCGACGCAGTTCGGTCACAGTGGCCTCGATCGGCTGCCCCGGCCGAGCCGACGCTGCACGATCTGGATGCGCCCGGTGAGGGCGGTCAGCGGCGTGCGCAAGCTCGTGGCTCGCATCCGACACGAAACCGCGCTGCAGCCGGAGCGCCTGGGACAGCGGCGCGACCGCCCACCGTGCGGCGAGCCAGGCCACGACGCCCAGCACGAGGATGCCGACGATCCCGAGCGCGACGACCCAGGGCAGGACCCTGTCCACATCCACGACGACGTGATCGTTGTCGGCCGGCGCGCCACCGTGCGGGTGCTCCGGGCGCCCGGTGGACACGATGACGATCACGAGGATCGTCACGCCCACGGCGATCGCGACGGCGGATGCCGCTCCCACCAGCATCCCGACCCGCAGCGCGGAACGCTGAACCCGCCGACGGTCGGCCTCCAGGCTCATGACGGCGCACCGGCTCGGTACCCGCGACCGCGCACCGTCTCGATGACCTCGGGAGCGGTCTTGCGGCGGATGTAGTGCACATAGGTGTCCACCGAGCTCAACGCGTCATCGGATGCGAACACGGTGTGCATGAGCTCGTCGCGAGAGAAGACGTGGTCGGGGCTCTCGGTCAGAACCGTCAGCATCCGCGTCTCGGTGGTCGTCAAGGCGACCCTCTCGCCGAACGGGCCGTAGACGAGAGAGGACTCGGGCACGAAGTTCCACTCGGCGATCGCACGACGACGGCCCTCGGCGCGGTGACCTCGGATCAGCGCGCGCAGCCGCGCCAGCAACTCGTCGAAGTCGAACGGCTTCACGAGATAGTCGTTGGCACCGGCATCCAGTCCGTCGACCCGGTCGACCACGGCGCCGAGCGCCGTCAGCATGAGCACGGGAGTCGTGATCTTCGCCGTCCGGATCGCATCCACGAGCGCGGTGCCGCTCATGCCGGGCAGCCGCCGGTCGATCACGAACACGTCGAACCGTTCGTTCAGCGCCTGGCGCAGCGCATCGCGGCCGTCGCCGACGTGCTCGACGTCATACACCTCGGACAGGACGGCCACGGTCATGTCGGCGATCGTGCGGTCGTCCTCGACATACAGCACCCGCGGCCGAGCGGTGTCGTGTCCCCGTGTCACCCGCGCCCTCTTCCCACCGGTCTCGCCTTCCGCGATTCAAGCAGACCGCGGGAGTGAGGGCCAGCGTCATTCAGCCCGCGTGCGGTCCCGCGTCGTACGTGAACACGAGTCGGGCGGGGACGGTACCGTGCAGCACCTCTGCCATGGCCTCGTTCACGTCGCCCAGTTTCCGCTCCGCGGCGATCACCTTTGTGCGACCGGCCGCATGGAGGGCGAACACCTCGGCGAGATCCTGACGGGTGCCCACGATCGAGCCGATGATCGAGATGCCCTTCAGCACGGTGTCGAAGATCGGGATCGTCAGGGTGCCGGCGGCCGGGAGTGAGACGAGCACCAACCGACCGCCTCGGTTCAACGACCGGAACGCCTGGTCGAAGACCGTGGGGGCCACGGCCAGGACGATGGCCACGTCGGCACCGCCGAGCTGCAGGATGGCGTCGACCGGATCGACCTCGGATGCATTGATCGCGTGGTCCGCGCCAAGGTCCAGGGCCAGGTCGAGCTTCTCCTGTGTCACATCGACCGCCAGAACCTGAGCCCCGACGAGTCGTGCGTACTGCACCGCCAGGTGTCCGAGGCCGCCGACGCCGAAGACCACCACCCGTTCGGCGGGGACCACGCACGCTGCTTTCACCGCGGCGTAGGTCGTGACGCCAGCGCACGTGAGCGGCGCCGCATCCAGAGGAGGGATCCCGTCCGGCACGGGGGTGGCGAAGCGCGCATCGGCGAGGGCGTACTCTGCGTAGCCGCCGTCGACCGAGTAGCCGGTGTTGTACTGCCGCTCGCAGAGGTTCTCGCGACCATCGATGCAGTATCGGCACTCGCCGCAGGCGTGACCGAGCCACGGCAGGGCGACGCGCTGACCGATCGTTCGCGAGGTGACACCGTCTCCGAGCCGTTCGACGACCCCGACGCCCTCGTGTCCGGGGACGAAGGGCAGATCGGGCTTGACCGGCCAGTCGCCGTGCACAGCATGGATGTCCGTGTGGCACAGTCCGCACGCCTCGATACGCACGAGCACCTGGCCCGGGCCAGGCGACGGAATCTGACGCTCTTCGATGGTGAGCGGCTCGGTGAAGCTGGTGGCGACGGCTGCATGCATGACGGGCTCCTTGTCTCGGTGTCTTCCACTCTGTGGCGGAGGGGCGGTCGGCTCGAGGACGAAGGTCCCGTGGACTGCGGAGCGTCGACCCGGGCTCATCGCGATCGAGAGCACCACTCCGCGCGGGACCTTCGTCCCTCTCCCCGCGTGTGCTTGCGTCAACGTCATCCCATGGCAGTTGAAGAGGTACCCGCCGCGGGCGGCGCGGAGTGACCGAGCGTATCGTCACGCTGACGATGAACCCCGCGCTCGACATATCGACGTCCGTCCCACGCGTGGTGCCTGAGCACAAGCTCCGGTGCGATTCCGCACGCTCCGACCCCGGCGGGGGCGGTGTGAACATCTCGCGGGCGATCCGGAATCTGGGCGGAAGCTCGTACGCCATCTACCCCCTCGGCGGTGCCACCGGTGAGGACTATCGTCGGCTGGCATCGGCGGAGGGCCTGACCGGACAAGTCGTGCCGATCGCCGGTGACACCCGTGAGAGCTTCACCGTCGCCGAGGTGTCCACGGGTCGCGAGTACAGATTCGTTCTGCCGGGGCCGCATCTGAGCGAAGCCGAGTGGTCGGACTGTCTTTCGGCCACCGTGGATCATCTGCCGCACGGCGGGCTCGTCGTCGCCAGCGGCAGTCTTCCGCCCGGTGTCCCCGAGGACTTCTACGGGATGCTCGCCCGCCACGCAGCAGACGAGGATGTCCGGCTGGTCGTCGATGCGTCCGGTCCACCCCTCGTCCATGCTTTGGCGGAGGGAGTCTTCCTCATCAAGCCCAGCCGGGACGAGTTCGCCCAGTTGGTCGGCGGCGGGCATGACATGACCACCGCGGATCAGGTCGATGCGGCGACCGACTTGATCCGCGCGGGCAGGGCCGACATGATCGCCCTGACGCTTGGTGCTGCCGGTGCGCTTCTCATCTCCGTGACGGGGGTCCTCCGCCTTCCCACTCCGAGGGTCGCCGTGACAAGCACGGTCGGTGCCGGCGATGCGTTCCTGGCCGGCCTCGTGCTTCGAATCTCGCAAGGGCGACCGCCCGCCGAGGCGTTCCGCACAGCCGTCGCCGCGGGAAGCGCCACGGCAACGATGCTGGGCACCGGACTGTGTCTGCCGGCCGATGTCGCCCGGCTGGAGCGCTCCCTGACCGCGTGATCGCCCAGGCTGGCGTCGCCGGATCACCGTGGCAGCGGTGCCCTCCACTCGAGGCGGGTGCCGCCCGCGGCTCGTGGACGCAAGCGAGAATTCGCCGCCCCGACTCTCGGCACGATCCCGCAGGTTCGCGGTGCCACCGGTCAGGGTCGCGTCCGATCCGACACCGTCCCCGTCGTCTTCGATGGTGACGATGATGGCCACCTCGCTCACCGACACGTCGACTGCGGTGTTCTGCGCCCGTGCGTGTCGCGCGATGTTCGCCAGTCCTTCGCGAACGACGGCGATCACGTCGTCGGCGACAGCCCCGGTGAGCGTCAGATCGATGGCGCCGGTGAAGGTGACGCTCGGAGACCCCCCGAGCGCAGGAGTCAGTTCACCGATCACATCGAGAATGCGATTGCGGGTGAGGCCCGCTCCCCCGGCTGCGGGTCTCGCGCGGAGGGTGAAGATCGCCGTTCGGATCTCAGCGATCGCCGCATCGAGTTCGGCGACGTGCGCATCGAGCCGTGCTGCGGCGGCGGGCTCGGCGGATGCCAGCGCTTGAAGGCCGAGTCCTGTGGCGAACAGACGTTGGATGACGTGATCGTGCAGGTCCCGGGCGATGCGACTGCGCTCGTCGATGACCTCGAGCTGCTGTCGGTCTCGGCGCGCCCACGCAAGCGAGAGAGCGATTCCCGCTTGGTTCGCGAACTCCTCGATGGTGTCGAGTTCGGTACGTGTGAACGGTCTGCCCGGATCGTCGCGCGAGACGCACAGGGCACCGATCGGACGCCCGCCGGCATTGAGCGGAACGGCAGCGCTCGGACCGAGCACGGCCCCTCGATCGCCGCGTATCCGATGCTCCGTGTCCTGATCTGCGAACGCCCCGGTCACGACCTCACCCGACTCGACCGCTCGTGCGCCGAGAGCCGAGGCGGCGGGGATGAGGATGCCGGTGAGCCCGGCCGCTCTGGCTCCCTGCGCCGAAGCGATACGCCAGTCATCGACGTCGACAGGGACCACGATGGTCACCAACTCGGTGGCCACCACCCCGGTGAGCCGCTCGGTGACCAGTGCGAGAACGTCTTCGGTGCCGGGATCCAGGAGTGCCGCGCTGATCTCCGACAGGGCCTTGCTCAGCCTCTCGTGACGCCGAGCCTCCTCATACAGCCGCGCGTTCTCGATGGCCACCCCGGCCGGAGCGGCGAGAGACTCGATGAGCGCCTCGTCTTCGTCGGAGAACGCCCCGTCCACCTGGTCGGTGAGATAGAGGTTGCCGAACACGGTGTCGCGCACGCGGACGGGGACGGCGAGGAATGAATCCATCGGCGGATGGCCCTCCGGGAACCCCACGGATCGAGGGTCGTCGACGATATGGGCCAGTCGGAGGTTCTGCCCTTCGTGGAAGACGATGCCCAGCAGCCCACGCCACTCCGGCAGATGGCCGACCGCTGCCACCTGCTCGTCGTCCATCCCGACGTGGATGAAGCGTTCCAGTGAGCCGTCCTGGTCCCTGACGCCGATGGCCCCGTATCGCGCCCGGGCCAGGTCCACTGCGGCCTTGACGATGCGGATGAGCACCTGCTCGATGTCGAGAGGCTCGGTCACGACGCGCGTCGCCGTGAGAAGCTGCCGCAAGCCGTCCCTGGGTATCGAGGACGCGCTGCGCACGGGCGATCAGCTCCCGGATAGTCGTCTCGAGCTCACCCCGGGGGAGGTCGGGGGTCGGCAGGCCCTCTTCAGCCATGAGATGCACCTTCGATGCCCTCATCCTCGCATCTCTCCTGGGCGGATGATCCACTCGATTCCACGACGTCAGAGGGACGCCCAGCCGCCGTCGACGGGGAGGATCGCACCAGAGACATCGGAAGCGTCGTCGCTGAGCAGCCAGGCGATGGCTGCCGCGATCGCCTCGGGCTGTGCCACGGGCGGCACCGTTGTCTGGAAGATCGGTCCGAGGCGTTCCTGAGCGAAGGCCGACCGGAACGGCGCGTCGATGTTCGTCGCCACCGGGCCGGGCGCCACTGCGTTGCGAGCGGATGCCCTTGGCCGTGTAGAAGAACGCCGTACTCAGCGTGAATCCGTTCACCGCATGCTTGGAGACGGTGTACGGGGTGCCCGCGGCGGACCCGCGCTGGCCGGCCTCGGAACCGACGTTGACGATCGACCCCCGACCGTGTTCGATCATCAGGAGGAGCACGGCCCGTGTCATCCGCATCATCCCCGTGACGTTCACCGAGATGACTCGTTCCCACGTCTCGTCCGCGATCTCGGCGGTCGGTTCGAATCCGTCCATGATGCCGGCGACGTTCGCGAGGCCGTCCACACGCGGGCGGGCCAGCGCCATCACGCGGTCGACCGTGAGCTGGCTGGCGAGGTCCCCGTCAATGGTGGAGACGCTCTCTCCGAGTTCGGCCTCCAGCGCCCGGAGCCGCTCGCGGGAGATGTCGACGCCGATGACGCGGGCTCCTTCGGCTGCGAGTCGGACGGCGGTGGCGCGGCCGATGCCGGAACCGGCACCCGTCACGATGATGGTGTGATCCTGGAAGCGGTTGTCGGCCATGCTGATTCCCTTCATAGCTGCGGTGCCCGGTCGGATGCTGTCAGCCAACTGCGGTCGATGCTCCGCGACCGGGCCGAAAGTCCCTTCCTCTTCTGTCCCGGTCGGATAGATTCGGCGCATGGTCTCCTGCCGGTGAACTGCGCGGGTGTGATGCGATCGGGGGTGGCGGCATGGTCACGATCTTCCTTGTCGACGACCACGAAGTCGTGCGTCGCGGAATCGCCGGGGTCTTGGAGACCCAGCCCGACTTCACGATCGTCGGTGAGGCGGGTACGGTTCGGGACGCGTCCGCACGGATCGCCGCCACCCTTCCCGACCTCGCCATTCTGGACGTGCGACTCCCGGATGGAAGCGGAATCGACCTCTGCCGCCATGTCCGGCAGGAGCATCCGGACGTGCGCTGCCTGATCCTGACCGCGTTCGACGACGACGACGCCGTGATGGCCGCTGTCTTGGCGGATGCCGCCGGCTACCTGCTCAAGTCGGTGCGCACCGTCGATCTCGTCAACTCGGTGCGCACCGTCGTCACCGGCGGCAAGCTGCTGCATCCGGCGGCGAGGATGCAGGCGACGCGGGTACTGCGAACCGCGTCGGCCGAGGATCCTCGGTTCGGATCGCTGAGCCTACGTGAACGACAGATCCTCAGCCTGATCGCGGATGCCCTCACGAACCGGCAGATCGGCGAACGTCTCGGACTGGCGGAGAAGACCGTTAAGAATTACGTGTCGACGATGCTCAGCAAGCTGGGGTTGGATCATCGCACTCAAGCGGCCGTGTTCGAGATCGAGCGCACGGGAGGCCCGCTATAGCCGCCCCGAAGAGATCCGTGGGCCCGGCGCCACAGTCCGCTGGCCGGGAGACCGCAGCGATCCGGTTGGCGCGGCTGGTCTGGTCGCGCCCGGTGATCGTGGTGACGGTGCTCGTGCTCGCCGCGGTCCTCGTGCTCACCGGCATCGGGGGCGAGCGTGCGGGCCGATGGCTGGCGATCGTCTGGGTCGCCCTCGTCGTCGTCTACACCCTGGTCGGGATGGTCCGAGACGTGATGCGAGGACATGTCGGTCTCGACATCCTCGCCGTCGTGGCGATGGTGGCCACCCTCGCTGTGGACGAGTACATCGCGTCGCTGATCATCGTGCTCATGCTCTCGGGCGGCGAGGCGCTCGAGGATGTCGCCGCGCGACGCGCGAAGCGGGATCTGACCTCGCTCCTGGATCGTTCGCCCCGAGATGCGCATGTCCTCGCGGACAGGCGCGACGGGACGGGTGAGGCCGTGGCCGATGTTCCGGTGGAGGATGTCGAGGTCGGTGACCTTCTCCTGGTCCGGCCGGGCGAGGTCGTGCCCGTTGACGCGACGCTGCTGGCCGAGGAGTCCTCATTCGACGAGTCCTCGCTGACCGGTGAGAGCCTCCCAGTGACCCGCCACATCGGGGATGAAGTGCCCTCCGGAGCCGTGAACGGCGAGCGAGCCGTGCGCATCCGGGCTCTTCGGCGCAGCGGTGACAGCCAATTCCAGCAGATCGTGGCGCTCGTGCACGAGGCGGAGAAGTCCCGCGCTCCCGTGGTCCGGATCGCGGATCGTTTCGCGGTGCCGTTCACGGCCGTCTCGCTGATCCTTGCGGCGATCGCGTGGGGCCTGTCGGGCGACCCTGTCCGCTTCGCGGAGGTGCTCGTGCTGGCCACGCCATGCCCGCTGCTGATCGCCGCCCCGGTCGCGTTCCTGGCCGGGCTGTCGCGCGGTGCGAAGACCGGACTGATCATGAAGAGCGGCGCGGTCATCGAGCAGCTCGCCCGGGTGCGGGTGGCGGCATTCGACAAGACCGGCACCCTCACACGGGGACGCCCCGAGCTCGTCGATGTCCGGCCCGCGAACGGATTCGGCGCCGATGACGTGCTTCGGCTGGCCGCGTCGGCCGAGCAGTATTCCTCGCACGCCCTCGCCGCGGGGGTTCGTCAGGCCGCGATCGATCGGGGGATGCCGCTGGCCGCTTCCGCTGATGCCCGCGAGGTCGCCACCAACGGGGTCACGGCGGTGATCGAGGGGCGCACCGTCACCGTGGGCAAACCCGCCTTCATCGCCTCACTCGTCCCCGCTCTCCAGCGCACCAGCCTCGCACCCGGTCAGGCCGCGGCCTACGTGGCGATCGACGCAGGCGTTCGCGGGCAGCCTCGTGCTCGCCGACGCCCCGCGCACCGAAGCCGGTGAGGTCATCGGATGGCTCAGGGAGCACGGAGTCGAACGCATCGTGATGCTGACCGGCGACGCCCGCTCCACGGCCGAGTCGATCGCGGCGGACGTGGGGATCACCGAAGTGGAGTCCGAGCTTGCTCCCGGCGAGAAGGTGCACTTCGCCGCACAGCTGCGCCCTCGCCCGGTCATGATGGTCGGCGACGGGATCAACGATGCGCCCGTGCTCGCAGCATCCGACATCGGTGTCGCGATGGGCGCGAAGGGCGCGACAGCGGCCGGCGAGGCCGCAGACATCGTCGTACTCGTCGATTCGCTTCGCCCGGTGGTCGATGCGGTCTCGATCGGGCGCCACACGCTCCGCGTCGCATTGACCTCGATCTGGATCGGGATCGCCCTCAGCATCGCGCTGATGCTCGTCGCCATGACCGGCGTCATCCCCGCCGTGACAGGAGCGCTGGTCCAGGAACTCGTCGACCTGGCGACCATCCTCTACGCGCTGCGAGCCCTCGGTCGTGGGAAATCTCCCGCGGAACGTGGCGTTCGGGTCAGCTCATTCGCTGGACGCGCCGGGTAGCCGCACACCGGCCGGGACGAGGAATCTCCTCCCGGTGATCGACCTCACCATCAGCCTGATCACGAGCGCCTTCTCGCCCGGGAACCACGAGAGCGCGTCGGGCGGGGTGGGCAGCTGGACCGCGGCGTCGGTCGCGCTCACTTCGGCGGTCGCGTGGACGATGACGCTCCAGCGCACTCGCAACGCGCCGCCGTCCACTTCCATGGCGACCCGGGGATGAGCCGCGATCGAGCGGGCCTTGCCGTCATCGGCCGACCGGATGAGGATGACTCCGCGGTCGGTCTGGAAGTTCACCGGATAGATCTCAGGATCGCCGTCCGCATCGACGAATGCCAGACGCGCCAGGGACGCGTGCCCCAACAGCCGCCAGCATTCGTCCGACGGCACCTCCTCGATGCGTACGGCGGCGCTCGATCCGGAGGCGCCCCGCGAGACCTCTTCACCTTCAGTCATCGGGACTCCTTATGGGAATCATGTTCCTCTGATCGTCCGCTGCCCGCAATCTGCGCGGCGGGTCGTTGGTCCCTGCGATTCGCAATGGGACCAATGTCACTGGCGCGCGCCCACCCGATCAGACCACGATGAGATCATGCGTGTGACCAGCGGTCTCTTGGAAGAACCATCCGTTCCAGCGGGATCAGAACGGTGAGATCTCCGAAGACCGGCCCGCGGCCTCTGGCCGCGACGGTCAGCCTCGTCCGTGCGGCAGCCGGAGAGGATATCGCTGGCGTGCTCGCCTCAGTCGGGTCAACCCCCGCGGGGCTCTCCGACATCGACGTCACCGCACGTCGCGAGCGCTTCGGGCCGAACGCGCTGCGCGAGCACCGGGCTCGCCCCCTGCGTGTGCTCGGGCGGCAGCTGCGAGCCCGATCCTCCTCCTGTTGTGCGGGACGGCACTGGTGTCGGCGTTCGTCGGCGAGGGAATCAGCGCACTCACGATCGCTGTCATCGTCACCATCAGCGTCGGGCTGGGCTTCGTGAACGAGTTTCGTGCGGAACGATCCGCCGTCGCACTCCATGAGCGGTTGCGCCACACCGCCGTGGTACTCAGGAACGGGGCACGGAGTCGCATCGATGTGAGTGGCATCGTGCCGGGCGACGTCGTCATCCTGTCCGTGGGAGCGGTCGTTCCCGCGGATCTGCGGCTGATCGCGACCACCGGGCTGGAATGCGATGAAGGCATCGTGACGGGCGAGTCGTCTGCGGTGGCGAAGTCGACGAATGCGGTGGCCGGGGCTGCCGCCCTCGGTGATCTCACCTGTTGCGCCTTGATGGGAACGGTGGTGCAGGCCGGAAGCGGCACGGGCCTGGTGGTCGCCACCGGAGGCGACACCGAGTTCGGCCGCATCGCACTCGGGTTGGACGTGCAGGAGCCGGTCACCGAGTTCCAGCGCGGTCTGGGGCAGTTCTCGACCTTCCTCCTCATCATCGCGGTGATCCTGACCTCGTCGATCTTCGTGGCGGCGCTCCTGCTCGGGCGTCCCCTGATCGATTCGCTCCTGTTCTCGCTCGCCATCGCCGTGGGCATCACCCCGCAGCTTCTGCCCGCGGTCGTGAGCGCGAGCCTGGCGGCCGGCTCGCGCCGACTCGCACGGCAGAAAGTGCTGGTCAAACGCGTGGTCTGCATCGAGGACCTCGGAGACCTCGATCTGCTCGTCACCGACAAGACAGGGACCCTGACCACCGGGAGCATCCGCTTCGACCGTGCCCTGCCCATCGAGGGCGAAGACGCGGAGCGTCTCTCTCCTCGGACTGCTCGCCACCGATGCGGACCCCCTCTCTGACTCCACCATCGGCCTGAACGCCCTCGATGCGGCGCTGTGGCGCTCGCCGACCCGCACGAGTCCGGAACTCGCGTCGTACCGGCGAGTGTCGTTCCGGCCATTCGACCACGAGCGGCGCCGGGCAGAGGCGCTCGTGATTGGTCCGGACGGCGAGGCTCTCGTGGTCGCGAAGGGCGCGCCCGAGTCGGTGATGCCAAGGTGCACCGACGTCGCGGATGCCGACCGGTCAGCTCTGGCATCCCTCTACCAGACCGGTGCGCGCGTCGTCGCTGTGGCCTCCCGCCGCGCGCCGACGGCAACGGTGCTGCGCGAGGAAGAGAACGACCTCACCTTGAACGGCTTCCTCGTGTTCACCGACGGGATCAAGGCCGATGCCGCGGAGTCACTGGCTCGGCTCACGGCCCTGGAAGTCCGTGTGAAGGTCGCCACCGGCGACAGCGCAAGCCGTCGCGGTCCACGTGTGCGAACAGCTCGGCATGCCGGTGGAGGGCACCGTGACCGGCGATCAGATCGACGCGATGGACGATGCAGACCTGGCTCGCACCGCACCGGACGTCACCGTCTTCGCCCGTGTGTCGCCGGAGCAGAAGGCGCGCGTCATCCTGGCGCTGCGGCAGAAGGGGCGGGCGGTCGGATTCCTCGGCGACGGGGTCAACGATGCGCTCGCACTTCATCGCGCCGATGTCGGGATCTCCGTCGACTCTGCCGTGGATGTCGCAAAGGATGCGGCCGACATGATCCTGCTCGAGAAGGATCTCGGTGTACTGGCCGACGGTGTGACGGAGGGTCGGCGGATCTTCGCCAACACGATCAAGTATGTGCTGATGGGCACGTCCAGCAACTTCGGGAACATGTTCAGTGCGTCCCTCGCGTCCCTCCTGCTGCCGTTCCTGCCGATGCCTCCCGGGCAGATCCTCCTCAACAACCTCCTGTACGACTCCAGCCAGTTGGCGATTCCGACGGACAACGTCGACGCGAGCCAACTCCGGGCGCCCTCGCACTGGGACATCCCCGCTATCCGGCGGTTCATGCTGCTCTTCGGCCCGATCAGCTCACTGTTCGACTTCGCCACGTTCGGCCTGATGCTCGTCGCATTCCATGCAGCGCCGCCGGAATTCCGCTCGGGATGGTTCATCGAATCGATCGCCACGCAGACGCTCATCGTCTTCGCGGTGCGCACGCGTCGTGTGCCCTTCCTCCGAAGCCGCCCCGCGCTGCCGCTCACGCTCGGCGTCCTCGCCGTCGTCGCACTCGGCACATGGTTGCCGTATTCGCCGGCTGCCGGCTTCCTCGGATTCACACCGCTGCCCGCGCCCTTCTTTCTCGCGCTCGTTGGGATGGTGGTCGCCTACCTGGTCCTGGTCGAGCTCGCGAAGGTGCTCTACTACTCCCGACTCGAACGGCCCCGAGATGCGGCGATCCGCCGTCGCGCGTACCGACACCGCATCGCCCGCCGCGCTGCACGGTTCTCGGTGGCGACGGGGGTCAGGACTCGTCAGGCCCGCCCCGCGTCCCCTCTTGCTGTCGGCGAGGATGAACGATGAGGACCGGACAGTGTCCATGCTCGGCGCACGCCGCGCTCACGGACCCGAGCAGCAGTCCAGCGAATCCGCCGTGGCCACGGCTCCCGAGGACGAGCATCGCACTGTAGGCGCTCTCTTCGATGAGCGTCAATGCGGCCGGCCCGATGAGAACCGCTCGATTCAACGGCGGCGGCACATCGGCGAACGCGCTCTCGATGGCTGTGTCGAGGACCATCTCCGCATCGCGCTCGGGCGACCAGGAGTCGGAGAGATACGGCGAGACGAGTGGATGAAATGTCCAGGCGGTGGCCACGCTGAGCGGTGACCCCAATGCCGCTGCGATACGAGCCGCATAGCGCAGAGCCTCAATCGACGAGTTCGACCCATCCACGCCGACCAGTACACGGTCCCGGTCCCTGCTGTCGTCCATACCAGCCACTCTGGTGTCGTCTCCACCGGGCCGGCAGGACGAAAGTCACATCTGAACGCCTAGAACGCGCGGCGCGCCCGCAACACACCCGCGCCGGCCGGCCTCGGTCCGACGCCTCGGGCGCGGAGAAGCCCAATCGGCGAAGTGGACCCGGGCATACCCGGGTCCCTTTTCGTACGATCCGTCCAGCCGATGGCCGGACTCCCTCTCGACATCCGTCGCTTATGACGGGACGCATCCCATGGCGGGTTGTGAGGTGTCTGGGTTCAGGACATGGGCGACAGGTGATCGGCGACACGTGAGTCGGGTCAGAGGCGAAAGACTCGACGGACTCGAGCCGCGCTCGCGCACACCCTTATCGAGTCCGCGCTCCGGCGCCGACCGGTTGCGGACAGGACGATCGCGATCCGTCAACGAGAAGGAGCCCGGCCGATGGCCGGGCTCCTTCTCGTAATCCGTCGCCGATGTCGCGACTCAGGACAATGGTGGCGAGTGAGGGATTCGAACCCCCGAAGGCTACGCCGGCTGATTTACAGTCAGATCCCTTTGGCCGCTTGGGTAACTCGCCGAGGCGCACCCGCCCAGCTTGTACAGTCGACCGGAGGCGCGATCACCCATATTACCTGCTCCCGCACCCCTCCGCGAACAGCCCGACCCCTCCCCTCCCACTCGCCGAGATTGTCGTTCGTCCGCCGAGATTGTCGTTCGTGCGCCGAGGTTGTGCACAACCTCGACGGACCGAAGACAACCTCGGCGAGCGGAGCACAACCTCGACGAACCGAGAACAACCTCGGCGGGAGGGGAGGGGTCAGGTGCCGAGGCGGTCGAGGTTCATCGCCGAGGCCGAGGCCGAGCCGGGCAGGCGCGCAGCGCCCCGTGGAAGCGCACCGTCGCGGCCGCGATCGCCATCGCCTGCTCGAGGGCCTCCTCCCATGTCGGGGCGTCGGCCGGAGCATCCCGGACCATCGAGGCGACCACGGACGCGAACACGGCGTCACCGGCGCCCATCGTGTCCACGACCCCACCCGGCGCCGCCGCGATCGGCGCATTCACCACGGTGCCACCTGTCTGCAGCACCGCACCGGCCGCACCGGCCGTGGCCAGCACGACCTCGGCTCCGTCCTCAGAGAGCTGGGTGCGCAGGATGTCGAGCTCAGACGCATACAGCAGCGAGGCATCCTCTTCGCCCACCTTCACCAGGCGCGAGCGCCCGGCCAGCGACTCGAACCCGCGGACGAACTCGGCCCGATCGCGCAGCATCCCGGCCCGCGGATTCGGATCGATCGCCAACGGACGCTCCCCCACGGCATCCGCCAGCGCCGCACCTGCTCGGCGTCGTCGAACGGGAAGCAGCTGACCGCCGTGATCGGGGCCGCCGCGATCGCCGCCCGCTCCGCGTCGCCGAACTCGACCCGGCGCCCGCGCGCGGCCGCATTGAACTCGTACACCGGCTCACCGCCGGTGCGGGTCGACACCGCGCGGGACGACCCCCGCGGCGCCGGCGACGCGAGCAGCCCCACGCCGTAGTCGTGCAGGTACGCGCGGATGTGCTGGCCCGCCTCGTCGTCGCCGACCATCGCGATCAGCGTCGCCGGAACGCCCAGACGCACCAGGCCGACCGCGACGTTCAGCGCGGCCCCGCCGACCAGCTCGGTCACCGACGTCCCGTCGCGCAGCTCGTCGATCAGCGCATCGCCGATCACCGCAACCGGGGCAACCTGTTCCATCCCGTCAGTGTAGACAGACGGATGCCGCAGCCGCCCGAGCCGCACGGCACCCGGCCGCACGGCGCCCGAGCCGCGCGCCCTACGCCGTCGCCGGCGGCGCCACCACCCCGGGCAGCGCCCATGCCGCGAACACCGGGCCCTCGGCCGACAGCAGCACCGAGCCGTCCGCGGCCACCCCGAGCGTCGCCTCGCCGAACGCCGCCTCGGCGGCGCCCGCCCCGATCACCAGCGGCGCCGGGAGCACGACATCCACGTCCCTGCGCGCGGCCAGCACCAGCACGCTGCCCGACGCGGCCTCGCGCACGAACACCACGGTCTGATCGTCCACGTGCAGCCACCGCAGCCCGCCGGTGCGCAGCGCCTCGTGCGCGTGCCGCAGCCCGATCAGGTCGCGGTACAGCGCGATCCGCTCGGCCACCTCCGGCTCGTCGATCCGGTCCCAGGGGATCGGGGTCCGGCTCATCTCGCCGTCCACGCCGGTCAGTGCGAACTCGTCGCCGGCGAACACCACCGGCAGACCCGGCAGGGTCATCGACAGTCCCACCGCCAGCGGCACCGTGCCGGGGGCGGCGTGCGTGGCGAACCGCGCGGTGTCGTGCGTGTCCAGCGGCTGCATGCAGCCCAGCCGCACCCGCCACGGGATCTGCGCGGTGAACAGCTCGAGCTGGGCCACGAACTGACGCGCGGTGTAGCGCGGCAGGCCGGTCGGGATGCCGAAGAACCACGCGTCCGCGGTCGGCTCGGACAGCCACGCCCACACGCCGCGGGTGAACGCCGGGTAGGTCATCGCCCCGTGCCAGGCATCCCCCTGCAGATCTCCCGCCGCGTCGTTGGTCGACTCGGCCAGCAGCGTGTCGGGGTTCGTCTCCACCATGGTCCGGCGCAGGATGCCGCGGACCTCGGCATTGAGGTCTTCGGCGCCGAGCCGCCCGGTCATGTTCGCGACGTCGATCCGCCAGCCATCCACGCGGTACGGCGCGTCCAGCCACTTGGCCACGACCGAGTCGGGTCCTTCGATGAAGCGGCGTCGCAGCGTGGCCGAGTTCCAGTTGAACTTGGGCAGCGACGGCACGCCCAGCCAGGCCTCGTACTCGGTCTGCGCGGCATCGCGGAAGTAGTAGAAGGCGCTCTCGGGCGAGCCGGGGTGCCGATACGCCGCCTGGAACCACTCGTGCGCATCGCCGGAGTGATTCGAGGTGAGATCGCCCATGATGCGCATGCCGCGGCCGTGCACGGCCGCGATCAGCCGCAGATACGCCTCATCGCCGCCCAGCAGCGGGTCGACGGTCGCGAAGCTCGACGCGTCGTACCGATGGTTCGACCGGGCGGGGAAGATCGGCGTGTGGTAGACCAGCGTCGCCCCGAGACCCTCGATGTGGTCGAGGCGGTCGACGATCCCATCGAGGTCTCCGCCGTAGAGCTGGTGGCTGCGCCCGGGCGGCAGCGGGTCGAGCGGGGCGTCCCAGTCCGCGGGGATCGCCCAGTCCGGCCACCGGCGATCGGATGCGGCGGCCGACCGCGCGAACCGGTCGGGGAAGATCTGGTACATCACCGCCCCGCCCAGCCATTCCGGCGGCGGGTTGCCGGCGACCAGGGCGAAGTCGACCGCGTCGAGGGCTTCGAGCCGGCTGTGCCCGCCCTGGCTGAGCGTGGAGGTCGACCCGTCGGCGTGGATGAGGTCCCACCGGTAGCCGTGCCGCGGGTTGGCGACGATGATCCGCGCCGACCACCACTGCCAGCCGTCCGCGTCGCCGTCGTGGGATGCCTCGGCCCAGACCGGCTCATGGTCGGGGTTGGACCGCACCAGCGCACGCGCGACCGGAGCGGCACCGGACGGCACCCGCAGCCGGACCACGACCTCGTCGCCGAGGGCCGGGTCGGTGGCCGAGACGTGCAGCGGCGATCCGTCGTGGTGCGGCGTCAGGTCCATGGCATCCATTCTCCGCGCGGATCACTTCACGCTGCCGGCGGTCAGCCCGCTGACGATGTAGCGCTGCAGAGACAGGAACAGCGCCATCGGCAGGATCGCGGCCAGCACCGCGCCGGCGGCGAACACGCTCCAGTTGCGGGCGGTCTCCTGCGAGACGAACTGGTACAGCCCGACGGCGAGGGTCTGCTTGTCAGGATCGACCAGCACCACCGAGGCGATCACGAAGTCGCTCGTGGTGCCGATGAAGGCCAGCAGTCCGATCACCGCCAGGATCGGCGCGACAAGTCGCAGGATGATGGTGAAGAAGATGCGCGCGTGCCCGGCACCGTCGATCTTGGCGGCCTCGTCGATCGAGGCGGGCACCGTGTTGAAGAACCCGTACATCAGGAACGTGTTCACCCCCAGCGCGCCCCCGAGGTAGATCATGATCAGGCCGATCTGCGAGTTCAGCCCGAGCACCGGGAAGATGTCGCCGATCGCCGACATCAGCAGGAAGATCGCGACGAATGCCAGGCAATGCCGGGAACATCTGCACCAGCAGCGAGTGGCGAGGTCCGAACCGGCGGCCCGTGAACCGCATCCGCGAGAACGCGTATGCGGCCAGTGCGCACAGGATGACGGTGCCGACCGAGCTGGCCACGCCGATCACGATCGTGTTCAGGAACCACGCCCCGTACGGGCGGGTGGGATCGCCGAACAGGTCGAGGTAGCTGCCCAGGTCGAAGTTCTGGAACAGTCCGTTCGCGGTCAGCAGCGTGCCGCCCGGGTTCAGCGACGCCGACAGCACGTACACCAGAGGGAAGGCCGCGAACACGAGCATGACGATGCCGACCAGGTGCCGCCATCCGGTCTCGCGGAACCAGCGCGGGAACGGCCGCCGCGGCTGCGGGGCGGCCGCGGGAGCGGGAGTGGCGGCGGGAGGGGGCACGGCGGCGGCGGTCGCCGTCGCGGGAGTGGAGTTCATCGCCATGTCAGTTCAGCTCCTCGAGGACCTTGGTCTGCCGGAAGCTGAGGTACGAGATCAGCGCCACCAGCACGAAGATGATGATCGAGAACGCACTGGCCAGACCGTAGTCGCGGTTCGCGCCGACGAACGCGACCTTGTAGACCATCGAGATGAGGATGTCGGTCTGGCCGACGTTGATGCTCGCGTCGGCGATGCGCGGCCCGCCGCCGGTGAGCATATAGATCAGGTTGAAGTTGTTGAAGTTGAACGCGAACGACGAGATCAGCAGCGGCGCCACCGAGACCAGCAGCAGCGGGAACTTGATATGGCGGAAGACCTGCCACACGCTCGCGCCGTCCACCCGCCCGGCCTCTTGGATGTCGTCCGGGATCGACTGGATGGCGCCGGTGCACACCAGGAACATGTAGGGGAAGCCCAGCCACAGGTTCACGATCAGGATCGCGGCCCTGGCCAGCCACGGATCCTGCAGCCACGGAATGGATGCCCCGCCGAAGAGCACCTGGTTGATGAAGCCGAAGTCCTGGTTGAACATGCCCGCCCACACCAGCGCCGACAGGAAGCCCGGGAACGCGTACGGCAGGATCATGATCACCCGGTAGAGCTTCCTGCTGCGCATCCGCGGATCGTTGAACACGATGGCCAGGAACAGTCCGAGGACGAAGGTGGTGGCCACCGACAGGACGGCGAACACGAACGTCCAGATCAGCACCTGCAGGAACGGGCCGCGGATGGACTGATCGGTGAAGGCCCGCACGAAGTTGTCCGCACCCACCCAGACCTGCCAGCCCGGCAAGCGCTGGGTCCCGTCGTCCGCGGTGAACGCGCCGTGACCGGTGTCGCGGTAGACCGTGCCGGTCTTGGTGTCGGTCATCGTGTCGGCTTGCGGCATCCCACGTCAGCGTCGACGTGAACAGGTAGGCGTTGGAGCCGTCGGTGGTCTTCAAGAAGCCGTCGTTCGGGTCGGCGTCGCGCTGGACCGACAGCGCGCCGATGGCGTCCTGGTGCTGCACGATCTGATCGAAGTCCAGGGTGGTGTAGCCGGGGGCGCCGGTGGCGTCGGCGCCGTCGACAGGCTCGAGCGGCTGATCGGCGCCGCCCACCTCGAACGCCCCCGTGTCGGGGTCGGTGATCAAGAAGAAGAACGAGCCGTCCCGCTCGAGCACGGTCACCGGGAAGGTGGGCGAGTCCTCGACCCGGGTCTGCGACTGCTGGAGCAGTGCGTGCACCGCGTCGTCCTTCGTCGAGACGTGCCCGGATCCGTAGTTCGTGAACGCGATGTAGATCGTGTACAGGACGACGAAGATCTGGAAGATGAACAGGAAGATCAGGCCCGGCGTGAGGTATTTGGCCGGCAGGAGCCCGGGCTTGAGATAGACGAAGTTGACCAGGCCCGCGATCACGGCGATGACCAGCGGCATCAGCCACTGGCCCTGCCCGATCAGCACGAGCATCGCGTAGACGGCGAGGGCGTCGATCACACCGAGCAGCACGATCTTGGTCAGCCACACCTTCCAGCCGGCGCTCGCCGCCTCGGCGTGCGCGGCCGCGCGGGTGCGGCGGCGGACGGTCGCGACGTCCGGCTTATCGCGTTCGTCCTGGAGGATGGGACCTGTCATCGTCGACTCCTGTCGTGCGGGGCGCGTCAGCGACCGGGTGGGGGCGGAGCCGGTCCGGCCCCGCCCCACCGGGTGCGCTACTTGAGCTTGGCCTCGATGTTCGAGGTCATCTTCTGCCAGCTCGAGGTCGGGTCGGCACCCTTGATGATGGCGGCCTCGGTCTTGCCCCAGTCATCCCACACCGAACCCATCTGCGGGATCGACGGCATCGGCACGGCGTTCTCGCCGACCTTGCCGAAGCCGGCGATGATCGGGTCGGACTGCGCGGCCTGGTACGCGGTGGTCAGTGCCGGCGGACGGCCGCCGGCCTTGTACAGCGCGGTCTGCACCGGGTCGGTGGCGATGTAGTTGACCAGGAAGTCGGTCGCCGACAGGGCGTTCTTCGACTTGGCGCTCAGGAAGAACGTCTGCACGCCCGCGAACGGCGCGGCGGTCTTGCCGCCGGCCGACGGGATCGGGTCGACCGAGACGTCGATGCCCTTGGCCTGCGCGTCGGCCACGTTCCAGGGACCGGTCAGCAGGTACGGCGCGTCGCCGGCCAGGAAGGCCTCCTTGGCGATGTCCTGCGAGAGGTTCAGGTTGATCACCTTGGTGCCCTTGGCGCCCTGCGATCCGAGCCAGGCGGCGAAGGCGTCGCCGGCCGAGTCGCCGATCGTGAGCTTCGAGGCGTCGTACGAGCCGTCTGCGTTCTGGGCGAACACCGAGTTGCCGAACGAGGTCTGGAACGGGTACAGGTGGTACGGATCGGCCGCCTGCGGGTCCAGGCCCACGACGAACGGGTACTTGGTGCCGGCCTTCTTGCCGGCGGCGATCATCGCGTCGAACGTGGCCGGGGTGGAGTCGACCAGCTTGGTGTTGCGCAGGATCGCGATGTTCTCGATGGCGTACGGCAGCCCGTAGGTCTTGCCGTCGTAGGTGACCGCCTGCAGCGCGACCTTCTCGAACTGGGACGCCTTGTCGCCGAGCTCGATCGGGGCGATGATGCCGTCCTGCACGAAACCACCGGTCCAGTCGTGACCGCCGATCGTCAGGTCGGGGCCCTTGCCGGTGGGCACCTGCGCGGTGAAGTCCTGCTGGATCTTGCCGTAGTCCTTGACGACCAGGTCGACCTTGATGCCCTTGTCCTTCTGGAACTCGGCGGCGACGTCCTTCAGGGCGCGGGCCCGGTCGGCGTCGACCCAGACGGTCAGGGTGCCGGCGCTCGTCTTCTTGGGCTCGTTCGCGGCCTGTCCGGCGCAGCCGGCCAAGCCGAGCATGCTCCCGGCGATCAGCGCCGCAATGGCGATGGCGCCCTTCTTGTTCACCTTCATCGGTGTGTGCCTCTCTGGAATCGGTGGGCAGGCCTCGAAGGGCCCCGCCCAGGATGCGCTCGCATTGCAAGCGCTTACATTGTCACCCAGGATGCTGCTTCCCACAATCCCGCAGGATGGCCGATACCATCTCGTGATCTTGTCGGCGCCATTGGAAGCGCTTCCATGGCGTCAGGCGTACGGCCGTCGCCGCCGGCGGGCGGGCTCGTTAGACTCGTCGTCATGGCTGACTCATCCTTCGACATCGTCTCCAAGGTCGATCATCAGGAGGCGGACAACGCCCTGAACCAGGCCCGCAAAGAGGTCGAGCAACGGTATGACTTCAAGGGCACCGGTGCGTCGATCGAGTGGAGCGGCGAGCAGATCCTGATCAAGGCGAGCACCGAGGAGCGCGCGGCGGCGGTGCTGGACGTGTTCCAGTCCAAGCTGATCAAACGCGGCATCTCGCTGAAGAGCCTCGAGTCGGGCGAGCCCGAGGCCAGCGGCAAGGAGTTCCGCATCACGTCCAGCCTGAAGGACGGCATCGCGCAGGAGAACGCGAAGAAGATCAGCAAGATCATCCGCGACGAGGCCCCGCGCGGGGTCAAGTCGCAGATCCAGGGCGACGAACTGCGCGTGCAGTCCAAGAGCCGGGACGATCTGCAGGAGGTCATCCGGCTGCTGAAGGCCGCGGATCTGGACGTCGACCTGCAGTTCATCAACTACCGCTGACGCCGACACACCGCTCGCGCAAGACCCTCATCGCCCTCGCCGAAACGCGAATCCACACCCGCCGCGAACGCAGGCTTAAGATTCGCTGAAGATCCGTCGTCTTGTCCCCCATTCGGTGGACACGCGGGATCGGCTGAGGGTAGGTTGAAATCACTTGACGCACTGGGACGGGTTTCGCCGAGTGACGAACGCCGGGCAGACGACTGGGGAGTCGAACACCGGCACGTCACGGCATACGGTGACGCCCAAACGCGGAAAGAGGGTGGGTGCCACGAGTGATCGTCTTTGGGGATCGAAGACTCGCGGCACCCACGATGGCTATGTCACCGCAGGCGACGGTCCCGTCTGGGGAACGGGCGCTTCATCGAGCTGGGGACCCGACGCGACGCCCGCGTGACCAACCGGTTCCACGCTACTTGTCGGCCCGACCGATGTCGAGCCGACCGGCGGCGCGCCGGATTCACCCGCCGCGCCCCCGCAGGGCCGGAGCCAGCCAGAGCGCGACCGTCGCGAAGGCGTCCGCGCGCGCCGGCATCCGGGACAGGAACACGTCGTGCAGCGCGCCGTCGATCCGCGCGATCGTCACCAGGCGGCCGATCCGCGTCGCCGCTTTGGCGATGTCATCGACCACCAGCACCGAGTCGGCCGTGGTCATCTGGTCCGACCAGGTCAGCGGCGGGACCGATCGGGCCGACAGCAGGACCAGGGCGGGGCATCCCACCTCGACGCCGGCGCTGATGCGTGCGTGCCCCTCGAGGATCGCGGCGAGCCACCGAGGGTGGGTGCGGAACCCGCGTGCGGGACGCCAGTCGGAACGGTAGCCCGGCACATCGATGGCCCCGACCTCGCGCTGCGCCCGCGTGTAGAAGCCGAGATCGACCTGCGGCTGCGTGCCGTACGGATCCAGCCGCGCCCGCGCGCCGACCAGCGGGGCCAGGGCGGTGCGACCGAGCGCGCCCAGCTCGAGCTCGAGCCACGGACTGTTCAGCACCAGGGCGGATGCCCGAGCCTGATGCCGCGCCGCCCACAGCGTGAGCACGAGCCCGCCGGTGGAATGCCCGAGCAGCACCAGCCGGCGTTGCGAGCCGGCGCCTTCGCCGTGCCCCATCGCCTGCAGGGCGGCCTCGATGTCGGCGTCGTACTCGTCCAGCCGGCCGATGTCGCCCGGCGTCTGCCCGGGGCGCAGGCTCCGTCCGTACTTGCGCAGATCGAGCGCATGGAATCGCGCGCCGCGCGTCGTCCAGAACTGCGCCAGTGCGGGGTCGAAGAAGTAGTCCGACCAGCCGTGCACGCTCAGCACGTCGACGTCGGCGAACCGGCCCCGCAGACGGGGCAGGAGCCGCGGGATGCTGCGGACCAGGGTGGCAACGACCGGGCCCTCGGCGTCGTCGCCGAGCGCGAGGGTGAGCTGTTCGAACGGCGCACCGAGGATGTCCGGCTGCCACGTCATGGTCTCAGCGTATGACGTGGCGCCGCGCGTCACTCGCCGCGGGAGATGCGCACCATCTCGTCGCGGGGCACAACCTTGATCCGGGCGCGCTCGTGCGGCTCGCCCAGGGCGATCTCGTGCGCGTCCAGACGGTGCCAGCCGTCCAGGTCGGTCCAGGCGACGCCGCGCTCGGCCAGCAGCTGCCGGATCGACTCCTCCTCCGGATGAGCCGGGTTCCACCACGACGCCTGGTCGTTGATCACGTGCCGCACGGTCTCCATCGCGTCCGACTTGGTGTGGCCGATCAGGCCGACCGGACCGCGCTTGACCCACCCGGTGGCGTACACGCCGGGCACGTGCTCGTTCGACTCCTTGCGCAGCACCTGGCCCTCCCGGTTGGGGACGACGCCATGCCGCTTGTCGAAGGGGATGCCCGGCAGCGGCGAACCGAAGTAGCCGATCGCCCGGTAGACGGCCTGGACCGGCACCTCGCGCACCTCTCCGGTGCCGACGACCCCGCCCTGCCCGTCGGGGCGGGTGCGCTCATACACGAAGGCGATCGCCCGGCCTTCGGCATCCGTGCGCACCTGAAGGGGCTTCGCGTAGAAGTGCAGGTGCAGGCGTCGGGATGCCTCGCCCCCGGCGCCGTTCGCGCTCGGACGCTGGCGCCAGGACTGCAGGATGCGGTCGATGACCATCACCTGCTTGTTCGTGGCGATCGCCTCCTTCGAGGCCTCGTCGTAGTCGAAGTCCTCGTCGTACAGCACCATGTCGACGTCGCGCAGCTCGCCCAGCTCACGCAGCTCGAGCGGGGTGAACTTCACCTGCGCGGGGCCGCGCCGACCGAACACGTGCACGTCGGTGACCTTGGAGGCGGCCAGTCCGTCGTGCACGTTCGGCGGGATCTCGGTGGGCAGCAGGTCCTCGACGTGCTTGGCCAGCATCCGCGACACGTCCAGGGCCACGTTGCCGTTGCCCACGACGGCGACGGATGCCGCCTCCAGCGGCCACTCGCGGGGCACATCGGGGTGACCGTCGTACCAGCTGACGAAGTCGCCGGCCCCGAACGATCCGATCGCGTCGGCGCCGGGGATCGGCAGCGGCGAGTCGCGCACCGCTCCGGTGGCGAAGATCACCGCGTGGTAGTGCTCGCGCAGGTCGTCCAGGGTCAGGTCGGTGCCGAACTCGACGTTGCCGAAGATGCGGATGTCGCCGCGGTCGAGCACGTCGCGCAGGGCCGTGATGATCCCCTTGATGCGCGGGTGGTCGGGGGCGACGCCGTAGCGGACGAGTCCGTAGGGCGCGGGGAGCCGCTCGAACAGGTCGATGGAGACGTCGAACTTGCGCTCGGCCTTCAGCAGGTTGTCGGCGGCGTAGATGCCCGCCGGGCCCGCGCCGATGATCGCCAGCCGGAGCTTGGTCATGGAGTCCTCTCGGAATGATCGGGCGCGGCCGTTCGGCCCGCCCCGTGCAGAAGGGTCAGGCTGCGATCGGCGACGGCCTCGGCGAAGCGGGTGAGCGCCTCGCGGACCGGTCCGCCGGGCAGCGGTTCGATCGCCGCGATCGCCTCGAGCGACCACTGGCGGGCCAGTTCCCGCGTCTGGGCGGTGGCGTCGTGCTCGCGCAGGGCCGTCAGCGCCTCGTCGAGGATGCCGGGGTCGGCTCCGTCGGCGATCTCGGCGACGCCGGCGTCGATGCGGGCGTGCAGCGCGGCGGATGCGGCATCCGTGCGCTGCCCGAGCAGCAGGTAGGGCATCGTCGGCACGCCGGCGCGCAGATCGGTGCCGGGCACCTTGCCGGTCTCGTCCGGATCACCGGACAGGTCGATGACGTCGTCCAGCAGCTGGAACGCGACGCCGGCCTTCTCGCCGAACGTGACCAGCGGCTGCCGGTATTCGTCCGGGCCGTTGCTGAAGATGACACCGGACTGGGCGGCCGCGGCGATCAGCGACCCGGTCTTGTCCGAGAGCACCTGCAGGTAGAACGCGACCGGGTCGTCGCCGGGCTGGGCGCCGATCGTCTCGTGCATCTGGCCGAGCACCAGGCGCTCGAACGTGTCGGCCTGCAGCCGGATGGCGCGGTCACCGTGGCGGGCCATGATCTGGCTGGCGCGGGAGAACAGCAGGTCCCCGGTGAGGATGGCGATGCTGTTGCCCCACACCGAGTGCGCGGCCGGGACGCCGCGGCGCACGTCCGCGTCGTCCATCACGTCGTCGTGGTACAGCGAGCCCAGATGGGTCAGCTCCAGGGCCGTGGCCGACTCGATGACGGCATCGGTGACGCCGTCGCCGAGCTGGCAGGTCAGCAGCACCAGCATCGGCCGGATGCGCTTTCCGCCGGCCTCGTAGAGGTAGCGGGTGGTGGCATCCACGAGCGGATCGGTCATCCGCAGCTCGTCGGCCAGGGCGCTCTCGACGCGCGTCAGGCCGTCTTCGACGGTGCGCATCAGCTTGCGGGACTTGGCGCCGGCGAAGACCCGTTCGGTCAAGCCGAGCCGGCCCGCCACGCGCGAGCCCGGCACGGAAGGGCTCGGAGTCACCCCTCCAGCCTACCGGGCTGGTTTCGCAGGTCCGGCTTCGTGGCGCGGTGCAGCGCGACGATCCCGAATGTGAGGTTGCGGTAGGCGACATCGGTCCAGCCCGCCGCGCGGATCCATGCGGCCAGGGCGCGCTGGTCGGGCCATTCGCGGATGGACTCGTTGAGGTATTCGTAGGCTTCGGCGTTCGTGCTGACAGCCTTGGCGACCACCGGCAGGATGCGGTTGTTGTAGAAGCCGTAGAGCCCGGCGAAGGCCGCCGACTGGGGGTGGGAGAACTCGCAGATCACCAGGTGTCCGCCGGGCCGGGTCACGCGCAGCATCTCGGCGAGCGCCCGCTGCGGCTCGTTCACGTTGCGCAGTCCGAACGAGATCGTGACGGTGTCGAACGTGTCGTCGTCGAACGGCAGGGCCACAGCATCCGCCTGCTCGAACGTGAGGTTCGGGATGCCGGAGTGCCGGCGGCGGCCTTCGGCGATCATCCCCGGCGAGAAGTCGGCGGCCACCACCTCGGCGCCGCTGCGGGCGAGCGAGACCGAGCTGGCCCCGGTGCCGGCGGCCAGGTCGAGGATGCGCCGGCCCGGACGCGGCGCGACCGCGCGCGTGGCCGCGATGCGCCACAGCTTGTCGTTGCCCAGGCTCAGCACGGTGTTGGTGCGGTCGTAGCCGGCCGCGACCTGGTCGAACATGCCGCTGACCCGGCCCGGGTCCTTGCCGAGGTCGGCGCGATTCGGCTCTGCACTCACCCGTCGAGTCTAGGCCGGGCGGCTCGGGTCAGCGGCGGAGTGCCGCGAGGCGGTCGAACCAGGGCGCGGCGGTGGCGTCGTCGAACGGCGGGGCGGATGCTTCGACCCGTCCCTTCAGCTCGGTGGCGAGCTGTTCGAGCCGGGCGACGACATCCAGCGGGTAGCCCTGGGCGATGCGGTGCTCGTCCCATTCGTCCTCGTCGTCGATCCAGATGCGGCCGTGCACGTCGCGGATGACGTCGAGGTCCATGTCGATGCCGCCCGGCTCCGTCCCGGTCCAGTGCACATCCCACGCGAGGTCGATGTACACGCGGTAGTCGGCGGGCGGCGCCTGGTTGAACGTGAGCGCGTATTCGCCGCTCGGCGGGATCAGCGTGACGTTCGGCCCGGCCGCGGTGATCTCGCGCCCCGGGCGGTGGCTGCGCCATCCCGCCGGCTGCCCGACCCAGTCGCCCCAGTCGTCCGAGCCGAGGAAGAGGCAGTCGTGCTCCCAGTGCGGCGAGCCGTCCCATTTCCGCCACCGGAAGGTCAGCCGAGTCCCGGGCCGCGGGCGGTCTGCGTCGCTCACCCGCCGAGTCTACGGCCCTCCCCCTACCTTCCGGGATTTCCTTCCGGGCTCTCCTTCCGGGCTCTCCTTCCGGGACCTCTTTCCGGGATCTCTTTCCGGGATCGTACGATTTGGCCGAGTGAACATCATCCTGGGCCGAAATTGATGTGCACTCGGCCAAATCGTACGATCTCGAGACACAAGCAGGGCGGGACGAGGACGGGCGGGACGAGCGAGGGGCGAGGGCGCCGTAGGCTGGAGGGGTGACCGGATCGCCCTCCCTGCGACTGCACGTCCGCACGCGCGAATTCGATCCGGCGGCCGACCTCATCGAGTACGCCGACCCGGCCGCGCCCCTGGTCTGGCTGCGCCGCGGCGATGGGATGGCCGCCCGCGGCAGCGTCACCCGCATCGACGTCGACGCGACCGCGCACGAGCCCCGCGCCGAGGGGCTCTCCCGCGCCTGGACGCGTCTGGCCGCGCACGCCGTCATCGACGACACGGTCGGCATCCCCGGCACCGGCCTGATCGGCTTCGGCGCCCTCACCTTCGACGAGCGCTCGGCCGCGTCCAGCTCGATCGTCGTGCCCGAGCTGATCATCGGCCGGCGGGGTGGACGCGGCTGGGTCACCAGCATCCGTCTCGACGACGGGCAGGATGCCGCACCCGACCCCGCGCCGATCCTCTACGACCCGTATTGGTCGGCGACCCTGGGCCCGGGCGCGCTCGACCCGGACGGATACCAGGCCGCCGTCACCGCGGCGCTGGCGACGATCGCGGCGGGCGAGGTCGGCAAGGTGGTGCTGGCCCGCGACCTGGTCGGCACCGTCCCGGCGGGGGCCGACCTGCGCCGGCTGGTGCACGAACTGGCCACCGGATACCCCGACACCTGGACATATGCCGTCGACGGCATCATCGGGGCGAGTCCCGAGACCCTCGCCACCGTGAACGGCGGTCGGGTGACCGCCCGCGTGCTGGCCGGCACCTCGGCACGCGGCGCGGATGCGCCGGAGGATGCCGCGGCCGCCGTCGCTCTGGCGGCCAGCGCCAAGGACCTCGACGAGCACGCCTACGCCGTGCAGAGCGTGCTGGACGCCCTCACGCCGCACACCACCGGCCTGACCGCGGACGAGCATCCGTTCACGCTCGAGCTGCCCAACGTCTGGCACCTCGCCACCGACGTCGCCGGCACGCTGACCGACGGCGCGACTTCACTGGACCTGATCCGCACGCTGCACCCCACGGCGGCCGTGGCCGGAACGCCGACGAATGCCGCGATCGAGGTGATCCGCCGGCTCGAGCCGTTCGACCGCGGCCGGTACGCCGGCCCGGTCGGCTGGATCGACGCCCGCGGCGACGGCGAGTGGGCGATCGCGCTGCGCGGAGCGGAGTTCGGCACGCAGGCCGTCGGCGGCCTGATCCCGGTGACCGCGCATGCCGGCGCCGGCATCGTCGCCGGCAGCGACCCCGAGACCGAGCTGCTCGAGACCCGGGTGAAGTTCCGCCCGATCGTCGACGCCCTGGCCTGAGACATCCCGCCGCGGAAGTCGCGCGTTCAGATCGAGCGCTGGTAGCTGCGCAGCGCGCGCACCGCCCACCAGAATGCCAGCGCCGCCAGCAGCACGAGCCCTCCGGCCTGCCACCAGGCGCCATCCGGAAGCGACCCGGACAGCCCGCCCCGACCGAGCTCGACGGCCCAGGTCATCGGGTTCCATCGCGAGACGGCCTGCACCCAGGAGGGCATGAGTGCGGCCGGCATCATCGTGGTCGACAGGAACGTGGCCGGCAGGACGATCATCTGCGAGAGGCTGATGAGCGCGATCTGGCTGCGCGAGATCAGCGCGACCGCCGTCGAACAGCAGCAGAAGATCGTCGCCAGCACCGTCGCGACGGCCAGGGCCAGCAGCATCCCGCCGATTCCGCCCGGGTAGCGGGCGCCGGCGAGCGCGCCGATGCCGAGCACGATCAGGGACTGGGCGAGGTTGATGATCAGCTTGCCGACGAGCTGCCCGGTGATGATGGCCGAACGCCGGATCGGCGAGCTGAGGTACTGATCCATCACCCCCGAGCCGATGTCGTCGATGTAGCCGGTGCCGGCCCAGGCGCCCGAGTAGAGGACGGTCATCATCAGGATGCCGGGCACGAGATAGGCGATGTACCCGCTGCCCCGAACTGCGGCAGCACCCCGAGCGACCGGAAGACCTGGCCGAACAGCACGATCCAGATCACCGGCTCGCAGCAGGCTCATCACCGGTCCCCATACCTGCCGGAACGTGGAGATCAGCCAGCGGCGCAGCACCTGGCCGGTTTGCGTGAACCAACCCGCGCGGTACACCGCGGGGGCATGGATTGCGAGGGCGGTCATGCCGCGACTCCTTCCGGGACGTCGGCGTGCTCGCCGAAGGTGCGGCCGACGAAGTGCAGGTACACGTCGTCCAGCGTGGGGTGGGATGCCGAGACCTGGCCGTATCGGATGCCCGCGGCATCCAGCGCCACGATCACGGCGCCGACGGCGGCCGAGGCGTCGTCGGTGCGGGCGGCCAGGAGGCCGCCGACACCGGATGCCTCGACCACCACGTCGCGCAGGCCCGGCACCCCCGAGATCGCGGTGCGGACGGCCGCGGCATCGGGCTCGACCAGGCTCACGCGCAGCGAGTCTCCGTGCAGCGCGGCCTTGAGCTGATCGGGCGTGCCCGCCACGACGGCGCGGCCGCGGTTCACGACCAGCAGCTCGTCGGCGAGGCGGTCGGCCTCTTCCATGTAGTGCGTGGTCAGCACGACGGTGAGCGCCTCCTGGGCGGACAGCCGGCGGATCTCGGCCCACATCGTCGCGCGGGCCTCGGGGTCCAGCCCGGTCGTGGGCTCGTCGAGGAACAGCACCCGCGGCCGGTGCACGAGGGCCGCGGCCACGTCGAGTCGGCGACGCATGCCGCCGGAGAACGTCGAGACCGGGCGGCGGGATGCCTCGCCCAGCCCGAACTCGTCGAGCAGCCGGGCCGCACGTCGGCGGGCATCGCCGGTGCTCGCCCCGCGCAAGCCGGGCGGCGATCTCGAGGTTCTCGGCGGCCGTCAGCACCGGGTCGGTGCTCGCGCCCTGGGAGACGTAGCCGATCGCGGCGCGCACGGCGTCGGCCTCGCGGCCCACGTCGTGCCCGGCGACCCGGGCGGTGCCGCTCGTCGGGCGCGACAGCGTGGTGAGGATCTTGGTGGTCGTGGACTTTCCGGCCCCGTTCGGACCGAGCAGGCCGAACACGCGGCCGGCGGGCACGGTCAGGCTGAGGCCGTCCAGGGCCCGGACCGCCGGACGGCGGCCGCGGCCGGGGTAGACCTTGACGAGCTCGTCGGCCGAGATGGCGTCTTCAGGCATGGCGAAGCATCCCTTCCTTATCGAGGTGGGTGACGGAGACGGTGGTGCGGGACGGCGGGGGCCGGGTCATCGCTCCTTGCGCGGGGCGAACATCATCCGGGCCAGCACGAGCATCATCGCGGCAAGGCCGCCGAGGAAGGCCAGCGGCGCCCACCACCAGCCGACCGTGAACACCAGCAGCACGATCAGGCCGAACGTGACCAGCCAGATCGCCGCGCTGTAGATGCCGAAGCGGGCGGCGGTCTCGGGCTCGGTCTCGAACCGGTTGGGCGGCATGTCGGCGTGCGCCTGGCGGGTCCAGGCTTTGTGGCGGTTGGTCTGGGTGGCGCCCAGGAACGCGTACAGGATGATCGCGCCGATCACGCCGACGGCGGCGAACACGACGGTCCAGACGGGCAGCGCCCGGGTGAGGATCAGCCCGACCAGGCCCAGGCCGAAGACGCCGAGGAACGTCGCGACCCCGTAGCCGGCGGCGCGCGGCTGCGGCATCGGGTGGTTGGTGGTGGTCTCCTGCGAGAGTGCGTCGCCCACCAGCATCCACGCCCCGGTCGAGGTGATGCCCAGCAGCAGGAACAGCAGCCCGATCGGCACCGGCAGGATTCCAGTCGCCCCGAGCGTGCCGAGGGTCAGCCCCACGACGACGGCGAGCGCCCAGGCGACGGTGCGCACGACGAACCCGGCTTTGGGCCGCACCCGGTGCACGGCGTAGGCGGCGGCGTCGTACCCGTCGCGCTTCGCCCGCGGGGTCACCGCTTCGCCCAGCAGCTCGCGCACATCGCCCAGCTCCGTGACGGCGCGGGATGCGGCATCCGTCGCCGGCACACCGGATGCCTCGAGCTCGGCGACCCGTGCGATCAGGTTGGCGCGGACCTCCTCTTTCAGGTCCTGCGTGTCCGGCGTCATCTCGATGCCGGCGAAGGCCTCGTCCAGGAGGCGATGGATGTCGGTGTTCATTGCTCTGCGGCCTTCCGAGGGGTCTCGCCGGGGGTCAGGAGGGAGTCGATGATGCGCCGGGTCGCGACCCAGGCGGCGACGTTGGACGTGTAGACCGCGCGGCCGGCGTCGGTGATGCGGTAGTACTTGCGGCGGCCGCCCTGTGTCTCGTCGCCCCAGTACGACTCGGCGAGGCCGTCGCGCTCCAGGCGCCGATACGTGGCGTACAGGGTGGCCTCTTTGATCTCGTAGTCGCCGCCGGTGGCCTCGCGGATCGCCTTGTAGATCTCGAAGCCGTAGCTGTCGCCGCGCCGGAGCACGCCGAGCACGATGGTGTCGGTGTGGCCGCGGATCAGGTCGGCGGCGAAGGCGCTGTCTTCACTCACGTCAAGTACTGTATCACATCAACTACTCTACGAGGAAGAACAGACTGCCGCCGACGAGAAGCGCTGCCGCGGTCGAGGTCAGGTCGCGCGCAAGCCGTTCGCGCTCGGCGGCGACGTCATAGGTCGCGGCCGGCCAGTGCGGGCCGATGTCGGCCAGCGCATCGAGCATGAGGCCCTGCACCGCCAGCCGCGCGTACCACTTGCGGTTCGCCGGGACGACGTACCAGGGTGCGGCGTCGGTCGAGGTCCGGTCGAAGACCGTCTGGTACGCGCTCATGTAGGCGGGCCACAGCATCCGCTCGTCCACATCGCCGGGGTTGTACTTCCAGTGCTTGTCGGGGCGGTCCAGCCGCTCCATCAGCCGGTCGCGCTGCTCTCCCGACGAGATGTGCAGGCATGACCTTCACGATGCGGGTGCCGGATGCCGCCAACTCGGCCTCGAACGCGTTGATGGCGTCGTACCGCCGCTCGATCTCGGCGGGGTCGGCGAGCTCGCGCACCTTGCCGATCAGCACGTCCTCGTAGTGCGAGCGGTCGAACACGCCGATCATGCCCGGCTCGGGCAGCCGGGAGCGCACCCGCCACAGGAAGTCGTGCGCCAGTTCCTCCGGGGTCGGCTTCTTGAACGCCGCCAGCGACACGCCCTGCGGGTCGACCGACCCGACCACGTGCCGGATGATGCCGCCCTTGCCCGCGGTGTCCATCGCCTGCAGCACGAGCAGGACCGAGGCATCCGTCCCCCCGCCGCGGCTCTCGGCGAACAGCCGCTCCTGCAGCTCGCTCATCTCGTCCGCGCCGGCGACGAGGTCGTCGATCGAGTCGCGCTTGCGGCGGCCGTAGCCGGGCGTGGCCTCGGCATCCACCCGGTCCAAGCGGAATCCGCGCCCCACGCGCAGGAGTGTCGAGACGTCACCGGTCCAGTGCTTCTGGCTCTTCGAGGTCATGAGGCCATCATGGCCGCGGCCCGGCGGCGGCGCTACCGCGGCAGCGGCACCTCGATGATGCGGAGCCCGCCGGCGGTCAGCGCCTGGTCGAGCCCGGCGCGGGTGGCGACCCGCTCGTGCTCCCAGCCGTACGCGGCCGCCAGCCCGGCGATGTCGACCTGCTGCGGCGTGTACATCACGCGGGCCATGGCCGCGGCGTCCGTGGTCGCCGCGACCTCGAGGCCGTCGAAGATCGTGCCGCCGCCGTCGTTGCCGACGATGATCTGGATGCGCAGGTCGCGCTCGGGCTCGGGCAGGAGCAGGGCCCCCACGTCGTGCAGCAGCGCCAGATCGCCCAGCAGCACCCGGGTGACGCCGACGCCCCCGTCGTCGCGGAGGGCCGCGGCGATCCCGATCGCGGTCGAGACGGTGCCGTCGATGCCGGCAAGTCCCCGGTTGGCGTGCACCGGCACCTTCTTGCCCGGCAGGATGCCGTCGGCCACCCGCACCAGACGCGACGAGCCGAACATCAGCCGGTCATGCGGCCAGGTCGCGCGCCACACGGCATCGACCAGCAGTTCGCGCGACAGCGGGGTGCGCAGGATGTCGACCTCGGCCGAGATCGCGCTGAGCCGCTCGCGCGGAACGGCCGAGGCCAGTCCGTCCGCGTCGGGGGCGGGCGGGGTCAGATCCACCGCGGCCGCGCGGGAGGCCCGCATCCACTCCCCCGCCAGTCGCGGTCGCCTTCGCCGTCGGCGACGACGACGGATGCCGCGGGCACGGTTGCCCCGTTCAGGTTCAACCGCTCGCCCGGCCCGTCGACGGCGATCACCTCGACGTCGCGCCGCGCCAGCAGCGCGGTGACCTCGCGCGACAGGGTGGGATGCCCGAACACGACCGCCCGCTGGACGCGTCCGCCCAGCTCCGGGTCGCGCAGGCAGGGCGCGGTGCCCGTGCACGAGGTGACGACCGAAGCGCGCCCCGCTGACGATCTCGGCGACCAGCGGCCAGTCGCCGTCGTGGGCGAGCTGCTCGGCGGAAGGTCCGGCATCGGCTCCGGCGACGACGATCGTGCGCGGGCCGCGGTCGAGGATGCGCGGGCCGGTGCCGGCCGGTCTCTGCGGCGCCCGGCCCTTCGACCCGTCGCTGCGCTCCTCGCTCAGGGACCTGGCAGGGTCAGGTCCCGGAGCGAGCGAAGCGAGTCGAGAGGCCGGCAGCCATCCGGGCAGCGGCCCCGACAGCGGCTCGCGGTGCGGCAGGTTCAGGTGCACCGGACCGCGGGGGCCGGCGCCGCCCTGCGCGGCATCCCACGCGGTGTCGGCGACCTCGCGCACCGCCGCGGCCTGCGGCGACGAGCCGTCTGGGTCGACGCCATCCGGGACGGGGAGGTCGATCTGCCAGCGCACGTGCGCACCGAACATGCCGGGCTGGTGGGTGGTCTGGTTCGCCCCGACGCCGCGCAAGCTCGGGCGGCCGGTCGGCGGTCAGCAGCAGGAGCGGCACGCCGGAGTGATCCGCCTCCATCACCGCCGGCAGCAGGTTGGCGGTCGCTGTGCCGGACGTGCAGATCACGGCCGCCGGCATCCCCGATTCGCGGCCGAGGCCGAGGGCGGTGAAGCCGGCGACCCGCTCGTCGATGCGCACGTGCAGGCGGATCACACCGCGACGTTCGAGCTCGGCCGCGACCAGCGCCAGCGCCTGCGAGCGCGAGCCGGGGCTGAGCACGACATGCCGGATTCCCCGCTCGACGAGCCGGCCGAGCAGGGCGGCCGCAGCATCCGTGGCCGGCGACCCGTCAGCGCCCACGCGGGCTCGCCGGCGGGTCTTCGTCGTCGGGGTCGCTGCGGGCCAGGTCCTGCTCGAGCTGGCGGATGCGCTCCGCCTGCTCGGCGGCGCTGTGCCGTGCGGCATGCGGCCCGGCCGAGGACGGGCCCAGCCCGCGGAGGAATTCGGGGTCGTCGTCAGGGGCGATGACCCGCGACGCGCGGGCGCTCACGCGGCCCACCGTGAACCACAGGATGCCGCCCACGACCGGGAACACGATGACGATGACGACCCACACCGGCTTGCTCACACCCCGGTGGCGTGCGGGCGGCTGCACCGCGGCATCCACCACCGCGAACACCCAGAAGATCACCGCCGCGAGGACGAGGATCAGAAGCAGCCGAGCCATGCCCTCATCCTAAGCCGAGCCGCTGGGACGAGCCCCGTTCCGGAGCCCGCACACAGGCGTCCTGCATAGGATGGACAGGTGAAGACCCGATCCGTCGTCCTCTACTCGGTGCTGCGCCTGCTGGCGTTCCTGGTGCCGCTGGGGATCATGCTGCTGTTCCCGATCTTCCGGGAGATGTACTGGATCGCGCTGATCTTCGCCGCGCTGATCGGGGTGTCGCTGTCGATCATCTTCCTGCGTCGTCCGCTCGATGACGTCGCCTCGGGCCTGGCCGCTCGCCGTGAGCAGCGCACGCAGAAGACGGATGCCGAGAAGGACGCCGATCTGGAGGATGCCGCGAACGCGGCGCTGCGCCACGAGGACGCCGACGGCGACGCCGCGCGCTGATCAGCCGAAGTACGCCCACATCAGCAGCGCACCGTACGCCACCGAGGTGAGCGATGTGATCCCGAGCGCCACCACCAGTTCGCGCGGCTCGCGATAGAGCCACACGATGAGCAGGGCGGGGATGCCGCCCAGCAGCGCCATGAACACGAGCCAGGCGATCGGGTAGAACACCGCGATCAGCCCGGCCACCGCGAACGCCAGCACGACGCAGGCTGTGAACAGGATCTGCGATCCGCGTCTGCCGATCAGCACCGACAGCGTCTTCTTGCCGGCCGCGCGGTCCTGGTCGATGTCGCGCAGGTTGTTGGCCACCAGCACCGCCACGGCCAGCAGCCCCGCGCCGATGCCGCCGAGCCAGGCCTCCTGGGGAGCCGACTGCACCTGGATCCAGGTGGTGCCCACCGTGGCGACGAGGCCGAAGAAGACGAACACGAACACCTCGCCCAGCGCGTGGTACCCGTACGGGCGCTTGCCGCCGGTGTAGAACCACGCGGCGACGATGCAGGCCGCCCCGACCAGCAGCATCCACCACTGCTGCGTGCGGATCACCAGCGCGAGCCCGACGATCCCGGCCAGGGCGAAGAACGACAGCGCGACGACCAGCACCGTGCGCGCCTTCACCTTGCGCGATGCGGTCAGCCGTGCCGGCCCGTGCCGCACGTCGTCGGTGCCGCGCACCCCGTCCGAGTAGTCGTTGGCGTAGTTGACGCCGATCTGCAGGAACACCGCGACCAGCAGACATCCGAGCGCGAGCACCCAGTGGAACCGGATGTCGATCACATGCGCCGCGCCGGTGCCGATGAGCACGGGCGTGATCGCCAGCGGCAGGGTGCGCAGCCGCGCGGCGCCGATCCAGTCGCCCGCCGTGGGCTTGGGGATGCGGCGCACGGGCGCCTTCGCCGGGTTGCCGCCGGTCTTGCCGCGGGCGCGGGTACGGGTGTTGCGCGAGGATCCAGCCACGAGAGCACATTGTAGGGGCCGGATCGGTGGATGCGACATCCGGGCGCCCCGCGCCGGGGCTGTGCTCGGCTCAGCGCAGCGCCAGCACGGCCTGACGGATCGTCTCGCGGTCGGGCTTGCCGCTGTGCAGGGTCGCGAGCTGGTCGACCAGCACCAGCCGTGCCGGCCGCGCGTGCGCACCGAGCTGGGCGGCGACCGCCCGGCGGGCCTCGTCCAGCTGCCCGGACTCGCTGCGGCGCAGCACGTCGCCGCGGGCGACGACGATGACGGATGCCTCGCCCCACGTGGGATCCGGGACGGCGACGACGACCGCGGTGGCCAGGCCCGGGACATCCCGGACGATGCGCTCCACCCGGTCCAGCGAGATGTTGATGCCGCCCGAGACGATCACGTTGTCGATCCGTCCGTGGACGCGCAGGACGCCGTCCTCGACGAGACCGGCGTCGCCGGTGCGGTACCAGCGGACTCCCTCCGCGTCGCGCGCGAACACCCGGTCGGTCAGCTCCACGTCGCCGAGGTAGCCGTCGGCGAGCATGGGCCCGGCCAGCCGCACCTCGCCGTCGACGATGCGAACCTGAACGCCCGGCAGTGCGGCGCCGTCGTACACGCAGCCGCCGCACGTCTCGGTGGAGCCGTACGTCCGGACGATGCGGGCGCCGGCCTCCAGCGCGCGCTCGCGGACGGCCGGCGGCAGCGCCTGCCCGCCGACGAGGATCGCCGAGAAGCAGCGCAAGCGCGGCGGCGACGGCCCGGTCGGTCTCGGCGACGTCCAGCAGGCGGCTCAGCTGTGCCGGCACCAGCGAGGTGTAGGCCGAGCCGGCGGGCATCATCAGCGCCGCGGCGGCGAACGCCTGGGGCTGGAACGATCCCTGCGAGCAGGACGGGCTCGCACCCGGCCAGCAGCGACCGGCTGAGCACCTGGAGCCCGGCGACATAGCCGGCCGGCAGCGCGAGCAGCCACGTGCCCGCGCCGATCCGCTCCGCGGTGGCGTGGGCGCTGGCGATCAGCGCGTCCCGGCTGAGCACGACGCTCTTGGGCACGCCGGTGGATCCGGAGGTCGTGATCACGGCGGCCGTGCCCTCCGGGATCTCGGCGGCCGCGGCATCCGTCGTGTTCGCCGTGGGCGGCGCGCTGTCCCGTCCGAGGGCGAGTGCCGGCCCGGTGCCGTCGAGCACCGCGCGAAGCGCCGCCAGGACCTCGGCGGCGTCGCCCGAGACCGGTGCGAGCCTCATCAGAAGTGCCACGGATACGGCGACCAGTCCGGGTCGCGCTTGCCCAGGAACGCGTCGCGCCCCTCGACGGCCTCGTCGGTGCCGTAGGCGAGCCGCGTCGCCTCGCCGGCGAACACCTGCTGGCCCATCAGCCCGTCGTCGACCGCGTTGAATGCGAACTTGAGCATCCGGATCGCGGTGGGCGACTTGGTCAGGATCGTGCGGGCCATCGCGATCGCCTCGCGCTCGAGATCGGCATGCGGCACGACCCGATTCACCGCGCCCATCTCGTACGCGCGCTGCGCCGAGTACTCTTCGGCGAGGAAGAACACCTCGCGCGCGAACTTCTGGCCGATCTGCCGGGCGAAGTAGGCCGACCCGTAGCCGGCGTCGAACGATCCGACATCCGCGTCCGTCTGCTTGAACCGGCCGTGCTCGGCCGAGGCGATGGTCAGGTCGCACACCACGTGCAGCGAGTGACCGCCGCCGGCCGCCCAGCCCGGGACCACGGCGATCACGACCTTCGGCATGAACCGGATCAGCCGCTGCACCTCGAGGATGTGCAGGCGGCCGGCACGGGCCGGGTCGGCGACTGCGGTCTCGTCGTCGGAGTATTTGTACCCGTCGCGGCCGCGGATGCGCTGGTCGCCGCCCGAGCAGAAGGCCCATCCGCCGTCCTTGGCGCTCGGTCCGTTGCCGGTCAGCAGTACGACGCCGATCCTCGGGTCCTGCCGGGCGTTGTCCAGGGCGCGATACAGCTCGTCCACGGTGCGCGGCCGGAACGCGTTGCGCACCTCCGGCCGGTCGAACGCGATCCGGGCGATGCGGCCGTCCCGCGAGACGTGCGCGGTGATGTCGGTGTAGGCATCGGCGCCGGGTGCCGGCATCCACTCATCCGGGGCGAACAGCTCGGAAACACTCACCCGACCAGCCTACGCACCGGTGGGCGCGTGCGAGACTGGAAGCCGGGCGATCGTGTCGGCAGCGGCGCCCCGGGAAGGCGCACATGAAGATCACCCGATCGTCGGACTGGCGCGAGGCCATCCCCTTCGAGACCCCGATGATCGCCGACTCCGTGATGCCGGGCGAGCCCGCACGCTGCACCACGTGCGGCATCGACTCGGAGCCGCTCGCGCGCACCCAGCTCTGGGCGGTCAAACACCGGCATCCGCATGATCCGGCCGGCACCGTCCGGCTGTACTGCGCCGATCACACGCCGAAGACCGCCGCTCCGGTGGCTGCGGCATCCGCCGCCGCGCGGGCGCCGCGAGAGCGCCGGACGCCCGCCCGCGCCGCGAGCCGGGCAGCGCCCCGTGCCGCGCAGCAGGCGGAGAAGCCGGCGGTGGTGTGCCCGACCTGCTTCGTCGAGGTGCCGCCGACGGGCGTGTGCGGCATGTGCGGCGAGCGGGTCGCCTGAGCTCGGCCGTCAGGAGTTGCGCGCGTCGCGCCAGGCAAGCCACTTCCGGACGAGCGGATAGTCGAAGTCCGGCCCCTGCAGCGCGAGGGTGAACAGGCGCACGCCGGCGTCGTACAGCTGGTCGGCGGTCTGCTGGTCGCGGCTGTGCAAGCTCGTTCGACATGACGATGCCCGACGTGTCGCGGCCCTCTTCGGCGCCCCAGCGCTCGATGACGGACACCTTGTGCGCGAGCTCGTCGGCCGGCACGAAGCTGTGCCAGATGTCGGCGTGGCGGGCCACCAGGCGCAGCGTCTTCTGCTCGCCCTTCCCGCCGATCATGACCGGGATGCGGCGGGTCGGCGCCGGGTTCAGCCGGGCCCACCGCGCCTCGATGCGGCGCAACCCCTCGGCGAGCGCGTCGAGCCGCGTGCCGGGGGTGCCGAACTCGTACCCGTACTCGTCGTAGTCGCGCTCGAACCAGCCGGCGCCGGTGCCGAAGATGAACCGGCCGCCGGAGATGTGGTCGAGCGTGCGGGCCATGTCTGCCTGCAGATCGGGGTTGCGGTAGCTGTTGCAGTTGACCAGGGTGCCGAACTCGACCCGCGAGGTCTGCTCGGCCCAGGCCCCGAGCATCGTCCAGGCCTCGAAGTGGGTGCCGTCGGGGTCGCCGTACAGCGGGAAGAAGTGGTCCCAGTTGAAGAGGATGTCCACCCCCTCGTCTTCCAGGCGGCGCACGGCGTCACGCAGGTCGGAGTACTGGACGAGCTGGGGCCGCAGCTGGACGCCGAGGCGCACGGGCGTGTCGAGGAGCATGAGTCTCAGCCTATGGCGCGCGGCTTCCGGGTCAGCGCCGCGCGCCCCGGCCCCGGGGTCTGCCGAAATCGTACGATCTGGCCGACTGCACATGAAACCTGGCCCAGGATGATGTTCACTCGGCCAGATCGTACGATTTCGACGCGGTCGCGGGGCGCGGGGCGGGCGGGGGTCAGCGCCGCGAACGACGCGCCTTCAGGAACGTGTCGAGGATGTCCCACAGCGCGATCACGCCGATGACGAACCACGCGACGATCGTCACGACGCGATGCGCACCCGCGGCGCCGTCGGCACCGCCGACCGCCTCGAAGAAGCCCGGGTTGAGCAGATGCCCGTTGTTGTAGACCAGCGTGCCGACCGCCGCCAGCACGAGCACCGCGTTGACCACCGCGTCCCGCGCCGTCCAGCGGCCGTGCAGGTGCACCATGATGACGAGAACGGCCTTGCACGCCATGATCGCGAACAGGATGAGGATGGCGATCGGCCAGAGTTCGGCATCCAGCAGCGACACCCGGTGTCCGGGCACGAAGCCGAGCCTCAGGTCCCACAGCATCGCGCCGGCCAGCGCCAGCAGCATCACGATCGACGCGACCATGTCGGCGAACGTCGCCCCGCTCTGCTTCGGCTCGGCAACCTCTCCGGCGTCCAGGGTCCGGCATCCATCGTCTCGTGGCCGGTGCGCTCGAGGATGACGAAGATGAGCGTCGTCCAGAACGCCACGTGCAGGATCGACGTGAGCACGGCCACGACCGTGGTGCCGATGATGCCGCCGGCGGGTGCCTCCGCGAGCACCTGTCCCAGTGCCACGCCGAACGCCGTGCACACCGGAACGATCCACAGCAGCACCTTCATCAGGCGCCACCAGTCGAGGTAGTAGCGCGGTCCGATCAGGTGCAGCTGGACGGCCGGTGTAGCCGGCGGCGAGCACCTCCGGATCACCGAGTTCGGTGAGCACGGCGGCCTCGGCCGAAGCCGGAGCGTCGCCGGCTTCGATGCGCGCGTCGATCTGGTCGGCGATCGATGCGTGCAGCTCGGCGGACAGGTCGCTGCGCTGGGCTTGCGGCACGGTGCGCATCGCGGCGTCGACATAGCGTTCGGTGAGAGTGGCGGCATCCATGTCAATCCTCCTGGGGGAGCGAGGCGATCGCGTCGGCGATCGCGCGGAAGTCTGCGGTCAGGGTGGCGGCCAGGGCGGTGCCGGTCGCGCTGGTGCGGTAGAACTTGCGGGGACGCGACTCGTCCGTATTCCACTCGCTGGTCAGATACCCCTGCTTCTCGAGCCGCCGCAGGAGGGGGTAGAGCGTGTTGGCGTCGGTCGGGAACCCGCGTCTGCTGAGCTCTTCGAGCAGCCCGTACCCGTACCCGGGCGTGACGAGCAGCCGGAGGCAGGCGAGCACGATCGTGCCGCGCCGCAGCTCCTGGAGGTGCGTGTCAAGGATCTCGTTGTCGCCCACGCCTCACACTCTACTGTGTGACACACACTATTGTCCAGCCCACGCCCTCCGAGATCGTACGATTTGGCCGTGTGCACATGAAACCTGGCCGAAATTGATGTCCACTCGGCCGGATCGTACGATTTCGCCGGCCCCAGGGCGGAGGATGGATGCTGTGAGCCAGCCATCTCTGTCTGAACTGCGCGCCACCGCGCGCGTGGTCGCCCTCCCGATGGCCGCCCGATTCCGCGGGGTGAGCGTGCGCGAAGCGCTCCTGTTCGAGGGGCCGGAGGGCTGGGCCGAGTTCTCCCCTTCGTCGAGTACGAGGATGCCGAAGCCAGCACCTGGCTCGCCGCCGCCATCGACTTCGCCTATGCCGCGCAACCGGCACCGGTCCGCGAGGCCGTCCCGGTCAACGCCACGGTGCCCGCGGTCGACGCTGCCGACGTCCCCGGCATCCTCGCCCGCTATGACCGCTGCCGGACCGCGAAGGTCAAGGTCGCCGAGCGGGGTCAGACCCTCGCCCAGGACGTCGCCCGCGTCCACGCCGTGCGCACGGCGATGGGGCCGGAGGGCCGCGTGCGCATCGACGCGAACGGCGGCTGGAACGTCGACGAGGCCGAACGCGCGATCCACGCCCTGGCAGACGCCGACCTGGAATACGTCGAACAGCCGTGCGCGAGCGTGGACGAACTCGCCGAGCTTGCGCCGCCGGATCGTGCGCTGGGACATCCCCATCGCCGCCGACGAGAGCGTGCGCAAGGCCGAGGACCCGCTCGCCGTCGCCCGTGCCGGCGCCGCCGACATCCTCATCATCAAGGCGCAGCCGCTGGGCGGCGTGCGCCGCGCCCTCGAGATCGTCGCCGCGGCCGGACTGCCCGCGGTGGTCTCCAGCGCCCTGGACACCTCGGTCGGGCTCGCGATGGGCACCACGCTGGCCGCCGCGCTCCCCGACCTCGCCCACGACTGCGGACTGGGCACGGCCTCGCTGTTCACGACGGATGTCGCGGCTCGACCGCTGCGCCCGGTCGACGGCCTGCTGCCGGTCGGACGCGTCGCGCCCGACCCGCGGCTGCTCGACGAGCTCGCGGTATCCCCCGAACGCATCGCGTGGTGGCTCGCGCGGCTCGAACGCTGCCACACCCTGCTCGCCTGACTTTCGCCGCGCTGCTGGCCGACTGACTCCGCGCCGGCTCTGCGCCGGGCTGCCGCCCACGCCGCGCGCTACCCAGCTCGGGGCCGGACGCGCCCGCACCCCTCCACGAGATCGGGACTATGCACGATCTCGAGCCGAAATACGTGCACGAACCCGATCTCGCGGCGCCGGATCCCGCCCCGCCCCGCGCCGCGCCGGGCGCCAGGCCACGCCCCGCCACGCCACGCCACGCCACGAGATCGGGACAATGCACGATCTCGAGCCGAAATACGTGCACGAACCCGATCTCGCGGCGCCGGGCGCCCGCCGGCGCGCCGCCCCGGGCGCGCCCCGCCCCGCCCACGCCCCGCCCCGCCACGAGATCGGGACAATGCACGATCTCGAGCCGAAATACGTGCACGAACCCGATCTCGCGTCGCCGGGTCGCGCCCGGGGCGCCCGCCGGCGCCCCGCCCCGCCGTCAGTCCGCGAAGCCCTCGACCACGGCGGCCACCAGCGCCTGCGTTCGGCTGTGCATCCGCGTCCCGGTGGCGGCGTCGTCCAGCTCGTCGATGACCGCGTTGACCAGGGTGCTCTCCCAGACCTCGAGCATGATCCGGGCGAAGTCGGCCGCGGTCAGCCGCAAGCCGAGCCCGTACGCGGCGATGAGGTCGTCGGCCATCCCGGCGACGCGCTGCACCATGCCCTCGGACCACTCCCGATACGACGCGGCCATCCGCGCGTCGCGCATCGCCCGCGCCCGGATCTCGCTCATCAGCAGCACGCCCTGCCGCGAGTCCAGCGACACGTCCACCAGCTGGCGCACGATCTCTTCGGGCCGCTCGGCCGGCGGCGCCTGGCCGGTGAACTCGCGCACCCGGTCGGTGACCGCCGTGAGCTTGCGCTCCGACACGGTCTGGGCCAGCTCCATGAACAGCTCGTCCTTGGACTCGAAGTTCGAGTAGAACGCCCCGCGGGTGAACCCCGCGCGCTCGCACACCGCCTCGACGGATGCCGCATCCAGGCCGACGTCGGCGAACACGTCGAAGGCGGCGTCCAGCAGCCGCGCCCGGGTGTTCTCGCGGCTGCGGGTGGTCGTCGTCGGTGCGTCGCTCACGTTCTCTCCCTGCCCGCGGCGTCCCGCCGCGCATTCACAACCGGCATCCAGTTTCACCTTTGCCGACCCGGCTACGATACACAACTGTATCCGATACACTTCTGTATTGGATACAGCGACGTATCGACATCGTCCGCTCCTCGATCCGGAGGCATCGTGTCCACACTCCTCGCCGCGCTCGGGCGCTGGTCGTATCGTCACCCGTGGCGGGTGCTCGTCTCCTGGCTGCTCCTGCTGGGGCTGGCCGGCGGCGGCGTGGCGCTGTTCGCACAGGGCACCGACAACACGTTCTCCATCCCCGGCACCGAGTCGCAGGCCGGACTCGAGCAGCTCAGCCGCACGTTCCCGCAGGTGTCCGGCACCAGCGCCCAGGCGATCGTGGTCGCGCCGAAGGGCGACCGGGTCGACGCGGCCCCGTTCACCGACGACATCCACGCCACGATCGACGAGCTCGAGAAGCTGCCCGGCGTGCTCGCGGTGAGCGATCCGTTCTCGGACCAGATCGACGGCCTCGTCTCGGAGGACGCCACGGCCGCCATCATCCAGATGCAGTTCGACGGCCAGGTCACCGACATCAGTGCGGCGACCAAGGCCGATCTCGAACAGGTCACGGACCACCTGCAGGCGGAGCTTCCGGCCGGCTCGCAGGTCGCCCTGGGCGGCGATCTGTTCGCCACCACGCTCCCGGCCCTCTCGCTGATCGAAGCGGTCGGCCTGGTGATCGCCCTGCTGGTGCTGATCGTCACGTTCCGCTCGTTCCTGGTGGCCGGGATGCCGCTGCTGACCGCACTGCTCGGAGTGGGCCTGTCGATGGCCCTGATCTTCGTGTCCACCGCGTTCTCGACGATCTCGTCGACCACGCCGCTGCTGGCCCTGATGCTGGGCCTGGCCGTCGGCATCGACTATGCGCTGTTCATCATCTCCCGCCACCAGGACCAGGTGAGAGGGGGATGGATGCCGAGGAGTCCGCGGCGCGCGCGACCGGCACCGCCGGCTCGGCCGTCGTGTTCGCCGGCGTCACGGTGCTGATCGCGCTGATCGGACTCGCGTTCGCGAACATCCCGTTCCTGACCACGATGGGCATCGCCGCCGCCGTCGCCGTCGCGATCGCCGTGATGGTCTCACTCACGTTGACCCCGGCGTTCCTCGGCTTCGCAAAGGGCCGCGTGTTCGGCTGGAAGCGCCGAGGCCGCGCGCAGCGCGACCCCCAGGTCCCGCAGCGCGACACCCAGGTCCCTGAGCGAGGCCGCCCGCAGCGCGACCCCCAGGTCCCTGAGCGAGGCCGCGCGCAGCGCGACCGAGACGAAGGGCCGGCCCCCGACGCGGCCCCCGCGGCCGGCGACCCTCCTCGCTCGGCTCGCTCCCGGACCTCCTTCGCCGCCCGCTGGGTCGGTCTGGTCACCCGGCATCCGATCGTCACCACCGTCGCCGTCGTGGCCGCCCTCGGCGGTCTCGCGATCCCCGCCACCAGCCTCGCCCTGGCGCTGCCCAACGCCGGGATGCTGCCCGCGACCAGCGAGGCGCGCCAGTCGTACGACCTGGTCGGCGAGCACTTCGGCCCCGGATTCAACGGTCCGCTGATCATGACCGGCACGATCGTGACCTCGAACGACCCGCTCACCCTGATGCAGGACATCGGCAAGGACGTCGAGAAGCTGCCGGGCGTGAAGACGGTGGCGCTGGCCACTCCGAACGCCACCGCCGACACGGGCATCGTCCAGATCATCCCCACCACCGCACCCGACGACCCGGCGACCGCCGATCTGGTCCGCGAGCTGCGCGCCCAGCACGACCGCATCCTGGACCAGTACGGCGTCGACATGAAGGTCACCGGATTCACCGCCGTCGCGATCGACATCTCCGACCGGCTCGGCGGCGCACTGCTGCCGTTCGGGATCTTCGTGGTCGGCCTGTCGCTGATCCTGCTGACGATCGTGTTCCGCTCGATCTGGGTGCCGTTGAAGGCCGCCGCCGGCTACCTGCTGTCGGTTGCGGCCGCCTTCGGCGTGGTCTCGCTCGTGTTCATCCACGGCGTCGGCGCCGAGCTGCTGAACGTGACGAAGGTGGGCCCGATCATCAGCTTCATGCCGATCGTGCTGATGGGCGTGCTGTTCGGTCTGGCCATGGACTACGAGGTGTTCCTGGTCTCGCGGATGCGCGAGGACTACGTCCACGGCCGGCGCCGCCGCGACCGACGCGTCGACCGTCAAGTGGCCACGGATGCCGTCCGCAGCGGCTTCACCGCGTCCGCCCGCGTGGTCACCGCCGCCGCCGTCATCATGTTCGCGGTGTTCGCCGCGTTCATCCCCGAGGGCGACTCGAGCCTCAAGCCCATCGCCCTGGGGCTGGCGGCCGGCATCGCCATCGACGCGTTCCTCGTGCGGATGACGCTGGTGCCGGCCGTGATGGCGCTGCTCGGCGCGAAGGCATGGTGGATGCCGCGCTGGCTCGATCGGGTCCTCCCTCGCTTCGACATCGAAGGCGAGGCGGTCGAGCGCGAGATCTCTCTGGCCGAATGGCCCGAGCCGCACACCACCGCGGCGATCGTCGCCGAGGACATCGAACTGGCCGCCCACGACGGCGTCACGCTCTACCAGGACATCTCGGTCCGCGTCGAAGCCGGCGGATCGCTGCTGCTGACCGGGGTCGACCCGCGCGCGACCCGCGCCCTCGCCCTCACGATCGCCGGCCGGGTGGGCCCGACCGGCGGACGCCTCAAGGTCGACGGGCACCTCCTGCCCGAGCGCGCCGTCTGGGTCCGCGCCCACGCCGGGGTCGCCCTGCTCGGCGGCAGCGCCGACCCGGCGGCGGACGTGCGCCGGGCCCTGCGCCGCCGGACCCGCCTGCTCGTCGTCGACGGGCTGGATGCCGCGACGACGCCGGGCGGGCGCGATCAGGTGACCGCAGCCCTGCGGGATGCGGCATCCGTCACCCCCGGCCTCGTGATCGTGGCCACCGCCGACGACGCCACTCGCGCCCGCAGCCTCCTCGCCGAGGCCGGACGCCCGGACGTGGACGTCGTCGATCTCACTCCCCGCGGCGCACCGCCGCTCTTCCCTCTCTGCCTCCGAGGTGACCGCATGAGACTGCCCATCGAACGCGCCCGCTCCCGCCGCCCCGTCACGTGGCTGACCCTGCTGGGCGTCCTGCTGCTGCCGGTGCTCATCGGCGGGGTGCTGGTGGCCGCGCTGTACAACCCGACCGAGCGCCTCGACGCGATGAGCGCCGCGATCGTGAACAACGACGAGCCGGTCACGGTGGACGGCCAGACGGTGCCGCTGGGCCGGCAGCTCACCGCCGGGCTGGTGAAGGGCTCGGACGACGTGCCCAGCAACCTCGACTGGACGATCTCGAACACCGACGACGCCGAAGCCGGACTCGCCGACGGCACGTATCAGGCCGTCATCACGATCCCCGAGGGGTTCTCGGCCGCCGCCGTCTCGCCCGGGCAGGAGCTGTCCGGCACCGATGGCACGGCGCAGGCAGGCGACCATCAAGGTCGAGACCGCGCCGGATGCCCGGGTGATCGATGACGCCATCACCGCGCAGGTGACCCAGGCCGCCTCCTCCGCCCTGGGCTCCACACTCTCGTCCACGACGCTGCAGAACGTGTTCCTGAGCTTCACCACGCTCGGCGACCAGCTGGGCACCGCCGCCGACGGCGCGACGACCTGGGCCGACGGCGCCGGCAAGACCGCGGACGGCGCGCGCAGCCTCGCCGACGGGGTGCGGCAGCTGTCCGGCGGCGCCTCGAGCCTGGCCGACGGCGCGGATGGCATCTCGTCGGGCGTCTCGCAGCTGTCGTCGGGAGCCTCCACCTGGGCCTCCGGCGCGCACGCGGCGGCGACCGGACTGGATCAGTGGTCGGGCGGGGCGCAGAAGCTTGCCGACAGCACCAGCCAGCTGGCGAGCAATCTGTCGAAGATCGCGGCCGGGCTGTCGCAGGCGCCGCAGCTCCCGCAGACGCTCGTCGAGGCCACTCACCAGCTCGCCGACAACAGCGCACAGGTCAAGCAGACCGTGACCGACACCGCCGACCAGCTCGACGCGCTCGTCGCCGACTGTGCGGCGCAGGGCGCGTCCGCCGAGTTCTGCGCAAACCTGACCCAGCTCGCGGACGGCGCCGCGAAGGCGCTGCCGCAGGTGACGGCCGTGATCGACAACTCGGGCGCGATCGCGCAGGGTGTGGACGGACTCAGCCGGCTGCCTCAGGTGGCGCAGGGGCTCACGCAGATCTCCGACGGGATGACCCAGGTCGCCGGCGGCATGACCGGACTCGCCGACGGGGCCACGGATGCCTCGACCGGCGTGGACACGCTGGCCGACGGAGCCTCATCCCTGTCGGTCGGTGCCACACAGGCCGCCGGCGGAGCCTCGACGTGGGCCGACGGCGCGCACACCTGGGCGTCCGGCGCGGCCCAGTCCGCGGACGGCGCCGACACCCTCGCCGGGGGAACAGACAAGCTCGCCGACGGCGCCGACGATCTGTCGGCCGGCCTGCACAAGGCCTCTGCCGCCCTGCCGAGCTTCACCGATCAGCAGGCGAAGAGCCTCGCCGCGGTGGTGGCCGACCCCGTCGCGACGCAAGGTGTCGGCGACTCGATGTTCGGCGCATCGGCGATTCCTCTCCTGGCCATGCTCGCGCTGTGGTTCGGCGGGCTGGGCTCGTTCGTGGCGTTGCAGGCAGTATCGCGCCGGGCTCTGACATCCCGCCGCCCCTCGGCGCTGCTCGCGCTGCGCGCGCTCGCTCCGGCGGCGGTCATCGGTGCCGTGCAGGGGCTTCTGGTGGCCGGGATCGTGCAACCTCGCGGCATCCTACGACTGGGGCACCTGGTCGATCTTCGCCGTCGTGTGCGTGGTGGCCGGCGTCGCGTTCGCCGCGGTGAACCAGGCGCTGGTGGCCGTCTTCGGCGGCGCCGGACGGTGGATCGCCGCGCTGATCGGAGCGCTGGCGGTCGCAACCGGGGTCGTCTCGACCGTGCCCGGGGTGCTCGTGGCGATCGCCTCGGTGCTCCCCGGCATCCGGGTTGACCGCAGGACTGGCCGCTCTCACCTCGGCCTCGGGACTGGGCGCGGGCATCGCGGGTCTGGCGGTCTGGGCTGTGCTGGCCTTCGCCGCGACCGTGCTGGCGGTCATGCGCCGACGCACGACGTCGGTGAAGGCGCTGCTGACGAAGCTGCCGGCCGCCGCGTAGGTCCGGGCCCGCAGCGAGGCATCTCGTAGACTGACGCGGGCGGACGACGAGGGGATTCAGTGGCACGCAGGCTGATCGCGGGAGGCGTGCTGGCCGTCCTCTGGCTGCTGTTCGGCCTCGGATCATACTTCCTCCAGTTCGCCGGCGGATCGGCGGCGACGCTTGCCCGGATGATCCCCTCGCCCCTGCGCGGCGGCTTCTTCGGGCTGCCCACCGGGTGGGCCGTCACCGTCTACGGGCTGACGGTGGTGCTCATCGTCCTGGCCTACACGGTCATCGCGACCTGGTTCGCGCGCGGCGGGCGGGTGACGTTCGCCGCCGGATGGCTGGCCGCGGTGCTCACCGGGTTCGTCGTGGGCGGCATGCTCGATCTCGGCGACATCGCGCGCTCGTTGACCATGTCGATCAGCGTGCGCGGGGCCGCCTCGGCCACGGGGTCGGCGGAGCTGGTCGTCTTCTGGGCCTTCATCGTCGGCTGGATCCCGGCGCTCACCGTCACGCAGCGTCCGGACAGTGCTGTCGCTCAGGGTCTGCACAGCGATGGTCACCCGGGCACCGAGGATCACCCGGCGAACGACGCACGGCGCCGGCCGCCCGCCCTGACCGCCCTCACCGTCATCGCCGCCGTCATCGCCGTGGCGCTGCCGATCGCCGCGCAGTCCGCGCACGCCGCCTCACAGGCCGAGCTCGAGCGCACCCAGGCCGAGGCGCGGGCGCAGGCCGAGGCGAACGCCGACCCGAACGGCGCCGCCCCGAAGGACCCACAGTCCACCGGCATCCCCGTCCCCACCGTCGCGGAGTCCGCCGAACCGGCGGCCGACGGCTCGTGCGCGTTCGATGACTCCACGATGATGGCGCCGCCGTCGGATGCCGCCACCGGCCACCGCGTGCAGCCCCTGCAAGCTGGTGAACATCGGCGAGACCGCGTGCACCCTCGAGGGCTACCCCGATGTCGCGTTCGGCGATCAGAACGGGCATCTGCTGCCGGTCACGGTCGTCTACGGCAGTTCGTTCATGGCGACCGATCCCGGCGCCACCCTGATCACCTTGGAGCCCGGCCAGACGGCGCGCGCCGCGCTCGGCTGGGACGCGAACTCGGAGCACGGCCAGCTCGCCGCCCGCACGCTGTGGGCGGCACCGTCCGCGGGAGTGACGCGCACGACGTGGGATGTCGCGCTCGATATCATTCCGGGGACCACCGTGCACATCACGGCCTGGGAGACGGGTACCCCGGCCGCAGGCTGAGGCGAGCTCGACGCGCCGGGTGTCGGCTCCGGCGGCTCGTCGCCCGCGCGGGCCGATCGTCGGCGAGAGCGACCCGTGCCCAGTCCGTGGGAACCGGACGCTCACCGCCGCGGAACAGTTCGACGACGGTCGCCGCGATCCCCCACACGGCCAGTGCCGCCAGCACGATGATGATGATCATGGCAGAAATGCTATGCTCAGTGCATTCCTGCCAAAAGTGGCAGAGTTGTCATAGTTCGGAGTAATCCTGCCAACCTCGCACCGCGGCATCCTGCGCATGGCTCACACGAGGAGGAAGCGATGAAGACGGTCGCCTGCGTGATCGACGACGGATTCGCGCCGTTCGAGTTCGGCGTCGCGTGCGAGGCGTTCGGCCTCGATCGCAGCGACGACGGCGTGCCGAACTTCGATTTCCGCGTGGTCGCCGCCACCCCGGGGGCGGTGCGGTCCAAGCTCGGCTTCTCGGTGAACGTGGAGGAGGATCTCTCGTTCGCCTACGGCGCCGACCTCGTCGTCTTCTGTCCGCTGCCCGGGACTCGTGGACGCAAATCGACCCGCGCCTGGTGGCGCTGGCCCGCGACGCCGTCGCCCGCGGCGCGTGGACGATGAGCGTGTGCAGCGGGGCGTTCGTGCTCGCGGCGGCCGGAGTCCTGGACGGGCGGCGCGCAACGACGCACTGGATGTACGCCGACGTCCTCGCGGCGATGTACCCGCGGATCGACGTCGACCCCGACGTGCTCTTCGTGCAGGACGGGCGGATCATCACGAGCGCCGGAACGGCGGCGGGGATCGACGCGAGCCTGCACCTGCTGCGCATCGAGCTGGGCGCCGAGTTGGCCAATCGCATCGCGAAGCGGATGGTGGTGGCGCCGCAGCGTGACGGAGGCCAGGCGCAGTACATCGACCGGCCGCTGCCGGCCGCCGGCGGCGATGCCCTGGCTGCCGCCGCGGCGTGGGCCATCGCCAATATGCGGGACGAGCTCTCGGTGGACGAGCTCGCGCGGCGCGCGCACATGTCGCCCCGCACGTTCGCCCGCCGGTTCCGGGCGGAGTTCGGGACCCCGCCGGCGTCGTGGCTCACGCGGCAGCGGGTGATCCAGGCACAGCGGATGCTGGAGCGCACCGACCTCGGCCTCGAGCAGATCGCCGCCGAGACGGGCTTCGGCTCGGCCGCGGTGCTGCGGCAGAACTTCACGAGGGTGCTCGACACCACGCCGACGGCGTACCGGGCGCGCTTCTCCTGTGCGGAGCCGGTCTCGGCCTGACACCGCTGCACGCGGATTGTTCGCCCGCAGACCCGATGCCGAGCGCTGGAGACAGGTGGCGGCAGCATCCGCGGCATACCATGACGTCCCGGACGGTCGCATGACCTCAGGTCCTACAGGCGACGCCGACGAGCGACGACTCGTCCGCGTTCGGAATGGTGGAGGGTCCTTGCCTAACGACCTCCACGCCGGGCACGACGTGAAGTTCGTGCTGCGTGCGACCGGTACGGGCCCTCTCTCCCTCACTGTCACCGACCCGGACGCCGCCACGCGGCCGGTGACATGGGGACCCGACCCATCTCAAGTACCTTTCGATCGGCCAGGCGACGGGTGGGGATCGGACTCTCGTTTGACGTCCCGGGGTGCTGGGAAGTCGCCGTCGGTCGCGACTCAGGGGTCGTCGCCCGGTTCTGGCTCCTCGTGAGCTGACTCTGCGGACGCTTCTCTGAAGGCGACGACTCCATGCCCGGCGCCGAGTGCACCGAACTCCGGAAGGAAGTGGCACATGAGGCGTCTGGGGCGGGTTCGACGCGCCCACCGTCACAATTCTCCGGAGTTTGGCACGGCGCAGCCGCGGGAACGTGCCACCGCGGCGCGGCACAATCGCGGCACGGCCCCTCGGGCGGTCCGGATCAGGAGGCGGCGCGGGCGACGCCGGCGGCGCGCTTGCGCTGCTGGTAGGCGCGCAGGGCCTCGTAGCGATCGGCCGAGCGCGCCTGGCGCTTGGCGGCCTCCTCGTCGCGCTTCTTGGGCGGCGCGGTGGTGACCAGGCCGTCGATCAGGTGTCGCGTCGCCTGCGCGATGTCGGCGACGGCCCGGTCGAACACGGCCTGATTGGCCTTGGAGGGCTTGGTGGTGCCGGCGATCTTGCGCACGAACTGCAGGGCGGCGTCGTGGCATTCGTCGTCGGTGGCGGCAGGCTCGAAGTTGTTCAGCGGAACGATGTTGCGGCACATGCGTGACAGGCTAGGCCGGTTCTCGCCCGGATCCAAGACCTCAGGTGGTCAGGCCGCTGTACGCGTGCAGTCCGTGGAAGAAGACGTTCACGATCGCGAAGTTGAACAGCACCGCGGCGAAGCCGATGATCGACAGCCAGGCCGACCGGGTGCCGCGCCAGCCGCGCGTCGCCCGGGCGTGGATGTACCCGGCGTAGAGCACCCAGATCACGAACGTCCAGACTTCCTTCGTGTCGAAGCCCCAGAACCGGCCCCATGCATCGTTGGCCCAGATCGAGCCGGCGATGAGGGTGAACGTCCAGAAGATGAAGCCGACGATCGCGAAGCGGTAGGCCAGCGACTCGAGCGCCTCGGACGATGGCAGCGTCCGCAGGAAGCCCCACGCCTTGACCGGCTTGCCGTCCGCGGCCAGCACCTTGCGCTCCCGGCGCGACTGCATCAGCTGGCGAGCGACAGGCCGAAGGTCAGGGCGAAGAACGCGGTCGCCAGCGACGCGACGAACACGTGGATGACCAGCCACGGCGACTTCAGCGGATCGGCCAGCGGAGACACGGCGACGTAGAACGACAGGCTCGATCCGCCCAGCAGCAGGACGACCAGTCCGGTCACCAGCGCCCCGAGGAAACGCAGGTCGTAGCGGAACAGCACGGCCAGGTACACGGCCACCATGAGCATGGTGCCGGTCAGGGCGAACTCGTACATGTTGGCCCACGGCACGCGCCCGGCCGCGATGCCGCGGGTGATGTCGCCGCCGACGTGGAAGAGGAAGCCCAGCCAGGTCAGGGAGGTGCCGATGCGGGCGAACACGGGCCGCGCACGCTGCGACGGCGCGACCACCAGCGGCGAGCGCGAGGAGCCTCCGGCACGTGCGCCGGCGACGGCATCCCCACCCCCCGCGGCGACGAGTTCGCGTTCCCGGACGGCGGCGGCGTCCTTCGCGTCCAGCGCCTGCGCCGACCGACGAGCGAGGTCGATCGTGTAGCAGATGAACGCCAGGGCATAGATCGCGACGGCTGTCCAGACGAGCAGCACGGAGATCTGATCGAGCGAGGGCATGGGCTCAGTCTACGCTCGGGCCGGCGCCGGCCGATCGAGTGGCGTCCGTCGCCCGGTCGCGACCGGCGGACGCGTCGAGCGCGTCCCCGTGCTTCTGCGCGAGCGCATCCACGGCGGCGGCCAGCGTGGGATCCTCGCCGCGCGCCAGCCCCGCATACTCCAGCCGGAGCGTCGGGCCCTCCGCCGTGGCCTTCACCCACAGCCGGCGACGCGGCATGAACAGGGCCAGCATCAGGCTGGCCAGCGCGAGCACCGCGAACCCGAGCACCCACGGGCCGGACACGTCGCGGTGGATCGACAGCGACACGAACCGCTTCACCGACTGCGAGGCATCCTTCGCCCCCTTCGGCGACGCGTCGTCGAACGTGATGGTGCCCAGGCCGTTCGGCAGATCGGCGGTCTGCCCGGGCGCGAGCTCGAGCGAGTCGACCCCGGAGTGGCCACCGTTCAGCTTGCGTCATGCCCGAGGTGTCCAGCGCGTACACCGAGCGCGGGATGCCGTCGTTGATGCCCAGATCGCCGGCGAACACGTTGATGGACAGCACCGGGTTGACCAGCGCCGGGTAGGCGGAGGTGAACGCCCCGAGCGAGTTCTTCACCTGCGTCGGGTAGAAGAACGCCTGCATCCCGAGCTCGCTGCTTCAGCCCGTCGGGCACCTTGATGATGCCCAGCGAGGTGAGGTTGTTGTCCTGCGGCAGGAACGGGATGCTGTCGTGGAACACGACGTCTCCCGCGGGGTTGCGCACCGTGACCATCGGGGCGTAGCCGTTGCCCATCAGATACACCCGGTCGCCGGCGATCGTCAGCGGATGGTTGACCCGGATCTCGTCGTCGGCGGACTTCTGCCCCGGCAGAGTCGTGGTCAGGTGCGCGACGAAGTCGCCGGCCTGACCGGCCGACTCGGACCCGAGCGGCTGGTAGGTGACGTCGAATCTATCCAGCCGCATGGTGTAGGGCGTGAGCGCGTCGGGGTCGACGAACCGGCCGGGGTTGAACGAGGAGTAGTCGGTGCCCACCGAGTTCACGAACGTGGTGTCCTGCACGATCACGCGCTGCCCGGTGTAGGTGAACCCGCCGCCGACGCCGACCGCGATGAGCACCCCCAGCAGTGCGATGTGGAACAGCAGGTTGCCGGTCTCGCGCAGGTATCCGCGCTCGGCCGACACGCTGAACGCCCCGCGGGAGTCGTAGCGCTGCACTCGGTATCCGCCGGCCTTCAGCTGACGCGCGGCGAGCTCGACCGCACGGGATGCCTCGGCCTCCACATCCGTTCCGGGAACCAGTTCGACCAGCGACTCGCGGTGGTCGGCGAGTCGCGACAGTCGCACCGGCGTGCGAGGCGGCCGGGCGCGCAGGGCCTTGAGGTGGTGCTTGACCCGCGGGATCACGCAGCCGATCAGCGAGATGAACAGCAGGATGTAGATCGCCGAGAACCACACCGAGGAGTACACGTCGAACAGCTTGAGCTTGTCGAGCACGGGCGCCAGCGACGGGTTGTCCTGGAAGTACTTCGTGACGCCGTTCGGGTCGGCCGTGCGCTGCGGCACGATCGAACCGGGCACCGCGGCGATCGCCAGCAGCGCAGCAGCACGAGTGCCGTGCGCATGCTGGTCAGCTGGCGCCAGCCCCAGCGCAGCCACCCGATCGGCCCGAGCCGGGGCGAGACGATGTCGTCGCGGGTGCCGTCGATGTGGTCGGAGGGACGCAGCGGGTCGGCGGCCGCCTGAGCCGCGGCATCCGTCTGCACGGCGTCTCCCGCGGCGTCGGTGTGGTCAGAGCGCGGGTGTGACACCGGCGATCACCCCCTGCAACTGCGACATGAGCACTCCCCAGACCCCGGTGACCATCAGGACGCCGAGCACGATGAGCACCGCGCCGCCGACGAGGTTGACGGTGCGGATGTGGCGGCGCAGGAACGCCACCGAGCGGGTCGCCCAGCCGAAGCCGAGCGCGATGAGCAGGAACGGGATGCCGAGGCCCAGCGAATACGCCAGGCCCAGGACGGCGCCGCGCGACGCGGAGGCCGAATCCAGCGACATCCCGAGGATCACGGTCAGGGTCGGGCCGATGCACGGGGCCCAGCCGACGCCGAGCGCCAGGCCGAGCAGGGGCGCGCCGACCAGCCCGAGGTTGCCCCGGATCTCGGGCTTGAACGTGCGCTGCGCGAACCCGAACAGGCCGATGAACACCAGGCCGAGCAGGATGATGACCACGCCCATGACCCGGGTGATGACATCCCGGTACGTGAGGAAGAAGAGACCGACGGACCCGCCGAGGATGTTCATCGCCATGAATACGACGGTGAATCCGGCGATGAACAGGAGGACGCCGCCCACCAGGCGTCCGCGTGCGGGCCTGACGTCGGCGCTTGCGGTGCCGGTCGCGCCGCGGCGCGGCGCGACCGCTCCCCCGATGAAGCCGAGGTAGCCCGGCACCAGCGGGAGCACGCACGGTGAGAGGAACGAGACCAGCCCGGCCAGCACGGCGATCGGGATCGCGATCCAGAGCGCGCCGCCCGCGACCAGGTCGGTCACTTCTCGTCCAGCGCCGTCGTGATCAGCGAGGTGAGGATCGAGGCGTCCGGCAGCGCGCCGATGATGCGCGCGGTCGGCCGGCCGTCCTTGCCCAGCACGACGGTGGAGGGGGTGGCGCTCAGCGGGACGACATCCGCGAAGGATGCCGTGACCGACTTGGTGTCCACGTCGATGACGCTCGGATAGGTGACGCCGAACTCCTTCGCGAAGCTGGCGGCGGTCGCGGCCTGGTCGTACGTGTTCACGCCGAGGAACGCGACATCCCGCCCTTCGAACTGCTGCGCGGCCTTCTCCAGCAGCGGCGCCTCCTGCCGGCAGGGCGCGCAGCTGGAGTACCAGAAGTTCACGACCGTCACGGTGCCGGCGTAGTCGGCGGCCGACACCTTCTTGCCGTCCTCGAGCGTGCCGGCGAAGGCGATGGCGGCGGGCCGGTCGTTCTGCCCGTACTCCTTCACGCGGAAGTCACCCGCGATGTATCCCTTGTCGGTGCCGGCCCGGTACTGCGCGGCGAGGTCGTCGTTCCCCCCGGTGCAGGCAGTCAGGCCTGCGGCCAGGATCACCGCCGCGGCGACGGATGCCGCCACCTTGAACACATTGCGCATCACACGGCTCCCACATCGACGGATCCCGCGGCGGTGGCGGGCTCGGCGTATCCGACCTCGACCCATCGGTCGCCGGCCCGTTCGAAGCTCGTCACGCTCGACAGCGCGCACCGCCGCTTGCGCGGGTCGTGCCGGGGCGAGAGGCCGGCGATGGCCAGATGGGTGACCCAGATCGGCAGCTGGTGGGAGACGATCACGGCGTCCCCGGTCTCGGTGCGGGCCCAGGCATCCGTCATCGCCGCGTCCATGCGCGCGATCACCTGGGCGTACGGCTCGCCCCAGCTCGGCTGTGCCGGCCGGCGCAGGTGCCACCAGTTGAGGGGGTTGAGGAGGGCGCGCTTCATGCGTCCGCCCTCGAACACGTTGGTGGGCTCGATGACCCGCTCGTCGATCACCGGCTCGATGCCGAACAGCTCGGTGAACGGCTCGGCGGATTCCTGTGCGCGCTGCAGGGGCGAGCTCACCAGCGCGGTGATCGGGCGGTGCAGCCCGTGGACGTACTCGGCGGCCTGGCGGGCCCCGCGTCGTCCGGCCGTGCTCAGCCGATAGTTCGGGAGTCGCCCGTAGAGCACGCGGCGAGGATTGTGGACCTCCCCATGGCGCACGAGATGAAGGCGATCGGCGGGCACCCGACAAGTCTACGGTGACCCCGCTTCAGAAGGCGCTGGGAGCCCCGCCCCCGCCGCCTCCCCGCCGAGGTTGTCCTCCGTCCCGCGAGATTGTCCTCCGTCCCGCGAGGTTGTCCTCCGTCCCGCGAGATTGTCCTCCGTCCCCAGTGACAACCTCGGCGGACCGAGCACAACCTCGGCGCACAAACCACAACCTCGGCGGACCGAGCACAACCTCGGCGGACCGAGGACAACCTCGGCGTCAGGGGGCGATGGTGCGGGCGAGCAGCTCGGTGAGCAGGCGCTCGGTCACCGGATGCGGCAGCGCCTCGATCAGGGCCATGAACGGCGCCATGCGCTCGGGTAGGGCTCCCCCGGATCCGAGCCCGATCGCCGTCAGCAGCGCGGCCGCCGCGTCGGAATCAAGCCGCTCGGGCATGCCTCCCGGCATCGCCGCGAGCACGCCGGCGGGATCGACCGACGGGATGCCGCGCACGGCATCCGCGGCGGCGACGAGCGCCGGCACCAGCTCGGGCAGCCCCGACTCGGTCACCGGCGTCACGGTCAGATGCGTCGTATGCGGAAGACGGATGCCGTCGGCCTGCACGAGTCCGGGTTGCTCGCGAGCACCCACCCGGCAACGCGCGCCTGATCGGCCCAGTGGTGCGGGTCGACGCGGCGCTCCGGCGGCACCGACTCGTCGGCCGCCACCGCGAACAGCGGGCCGGCCGGGGTTCCGACCACCCGCAGCCCTCGATCCCGGCGACTGCGGCCTGGAGCGCCGCGGTCGCCCGGGCCGCCCGCCCGGCCAGCTGGGCGAATCCCTCGACGCCCAGCGCCCGGATGATCGCCCAGGCCGCCGCCAGCGCTCCCGCCGACTTCGAGCCGAGCAGCGTCGGGTTCACCACCGGGTACCCGGGCCAGTCGGTGGTCGCGAAGTACTGGGCGCGGTGCCGGTCCCGGCCGCGGTGCAGCGGCACGCTCACGCCCTTGGGCGCGTAGCCGTACTTGTGCAGGTCGGCCGACAGGCTCGTGACCCCGGGCACGCGCAGATCCCAGCCCGGCCGGGCCGCGGCATCCGGCCAGAACGGCAGGATCCACCCGCCGATGCACGCGTCGACGTGGCACGAGATGCCGGATGCCGCGCACGCGGCCGCGACCGGGGCGATCGGATCCATCGCGGCGAACGGGTAGGACGGCGCCGAGACCACCACCAGGGCGACGTCGGGCCCGAGCCGCTCGATGATCGCGGACGGCTCGACCGTGCCGGTCTCGGGCGAGACGGGCACAGGGTCGAAGGCCAGCTCGAACAGCTCCGCGGCTTTGCGGAACGCGGCGTGCGCGGTGACCGGGGCGACGATGCGCGGGGTGCCGATGCCGCCGGCGGCGCGCCACAGGTCCCGCGCGGTCCGCACCGCGAGCAGGCATGATTCAGTGCCGCCGGACGTGACCGAGCCGACGACACCCTCATCGCCCCCGAGGATGTCGCGGGCGAACGCGACGACCTCGCGCTCGAGCGCCGCGACCGACGTGAAGGTGGTGGGGTCCAGTCCGTTCACCGACTGCATCCGCCGCGAGGCCTGCGCGGCCAGCTCGTCCAGCTCCGGCATCCCCGAGTCGTACACATACGACAGCACCCGACCGCCATGGGTGGGGGCGTCGGCCCGGCGCAGATCGTCGAGCTCGGCCAGGATCGCTGCGTCATCGAAGGTCACCGGCCAATCCTAGACGCGGCCTCTCCACGCACGGCAGCAGGTCCGACGACCCGCGCAGCATCGTGACTCGTCAGAAGTGGCCGGAATTCCTGAACGAATAGCGACCGTTTTTGACCAGTCATGGACCCGAAGCGGCCGCGCGGCGGCGACGGGTGAGGGATGCCGCGGCCGCGCGTATCGTCGAGGAGAAGCACGAGCGCCCGAGAGCGCAACGACACAACGACACAACGACACAACGACACAACGGCACAACGACACGGAGGAATCATGACCGTCACCGAGATCATGGCCGACCTGCAGGTGGACGACCTCGACGAGGCCCGCAGGTTCTACGTCCACACACTCGGCATGACCGAACAGCCGATGGGGCTGGACTGGGTGACGCGCTTCATCGACCCTGAGACCGGGGCCGCTCTGCAGGTGCTCACCCGCGATGCGACGGCACCGGAGGATCCGATCGCCACAATCAAGGTGGACGACGTCGATGCGAGCTACGCCCGGATGCGCGCGGCCGGGTGCGACATCGTGCACCCGCTCGTGACCGAGCCGTGGGGCGTGCGGCGCTTCTTCGTCCGGGCACCGGGCGGCGTGCTGAACATCGCCCAGCGCCACGGGTGACGGGGCGGCGGGCCCGCGGCGGCCCTGCGGCATCCCCCGTAGACTGGTCCCTCGTGACCGAACGCATCCTCGTGAACCAGCTGGCCGCCCGTCCCGACGGCCCCGTCGTCGTCTCCGGATGGGTCGAGACCGTCCGCGATCAGAAGAAGGTGCAGTTCATCATCCTCCGCGATGAGACCGGTGCCGTTCAGCTGGTGAACCCGGCCACCCGTCCCGACCCCGAGGCGGAACAGGATGCCGCGGCCCTGGCCCTCACCGACGCCATCTCGAACCTCGCCCACGGCACGTTCCTGACCGTGACCGGGCAGCTCAAGCACGACGAGCGGGTCAAGCTCGGCGGCATCGAGATCAAGATCGGCGCGCTCCAGATCGCCGCGGCCGCCCTGCCCGAGACGCCGATCGCGGCCGACAGCAGCATGGACAAGCGCATGGACTGGCGCTTCCTCGACCTGCGCCAGCGTCGCAACAACCTCATCTTCCGGGTGTCGACGACGCTCGAGCACGCGATGCGGCAGTACTGGGTCGACCGCGACTACGTCGAGCTGCACACCCCGAAGCTCATGTCGAGCCCGTCCGAGTCGAATGCCGAGCTGTTCGCGCTCCCGTACTTCGAGGACAAGACCGCCTACCTGGCGCAGAGCCCGCAGCACTACAAGCAGATGGCGCAGGCCGCGGGCTTCGGCAAGATCTTCGAGATCGGCGACGTGTTCCGCGCCGACCCGAGCTTCACCAGCCGCCACGCGACCGAGTTCACGAGCGTGGATGCCGAGATCAGCTGGATCGACTCGCACGAGGATGTCGCGGCCATGCAGGAGGAGCTGCTGGCCGCCGCGATCCAGGCGGTGAAGGACAAGCACGGGCAAGAGATCGCCGAGCTGTTCGGCGTCGAGGTCACCGTGCCGACGCTGCCGTTCCCGCGGATCCCGCTGGTCGAGGCGCACGAGATCGTGAAGGCGCGCGGCTATGAGATCCCCCGCACGGACGGCGATCTCGACCCCGAGGGCGAGCGCCAGATCTCCGCGCATGTACAGGAGACGTACGGGCACCAGTTCGTGTTCATCACCGACTACCACCCCGAGATCCGACCGTTCTATCACATGGTCGATCCGGCCACCGGGCTCACCAAGAGCTACGACCTGCTGTTCAACGGCGTGGAGATCACCACCGGCGCCCAGCGCGAGCACCGGATCGAGGTGCTCGAGCAGCAGGCGCTGGCCAAGGGGCTGAAGCTGGACGGGCTCGCGCATTATCTGGACTTCTTCCGCTACGGCATGCCGCCGCACGGCGGGTTCGGCATGGGTCTGGCCCGGGTGCTGATGCTGCTGCTGGGCGAGGCGTCCATCCGCGAGGTGACGTTCCTGTTCCGCGGTCCCACCCGTCTCGCGCCGTAGGCGGCCGATCGCCTCTATCGCCCGCGGCCCGAGACCGCTACCGTGATCTCAACCGCGGGATCGGCCCGCGTGAGCCGAAGGAGGCCATCGTGGCCGGCAAGTTCGAACTGTGGACCGACAAGGGCGGCGACTGGCGCTTCAATCTGAAGGCGTCGAACGGCCAGGTGATCGCCACCAGCCAGGGCTACAACTCCAAGTCGAGCGCGCTGAACGGCATCGAGTCGGTGCGGACCAACGCAGCCGGCGCCGCCATCGTCGAGATCGGCGGCTAGCCGCAGCCGCGCAAGGTCGGATTCCCTGCGCGCCGGAACCCGATGCCTCAGAGCTCGACGCGTCAGAGCTCGAAGTCGACGGCGACCCGGTCGGCGATGACGTTGCGCACGTACGCGACGACCTTCTGGTGCTCGGGGTGCACGGCGTAGGCCTTGAGCGCGGCGGCATCGGCGAAGTCTGCGACCAGGGCGACGTCCCAGTTGCCGTCGACCACGTTGGCGCCGGCCGACAGCGACCCGATCGTGGGCACCACCCCGACCAGCGCGGTGAGCCGGTCGGCGATCTCGGCCGCCTGCGCGGCGCGGGCCGCGGCATCCGTCGCCGCCAGCTTCCAGGCGACGACGTGACGCAGCGTCACGAGGCGAGCCCCTCGACGTCGCCACCCGCATCCGCGCCCGCAGTGCCGGCAGCATCCGAGAGAGCAGCATCCAGAGAGCAGCATCCAAGAGAGCAGAGTGCAGCCGGTCGGGCGCGACCCGCCAGTGCGCATGCAGCTGTCCGTCGATGAGCACCACGGGGATCTTCTCCCACCACTGCGCATACAGCGCGGCGTCGTCGGCGATGGACTCCTCGACCACCTCGACACGGTCGGCGACGCGCTCCGGCAGCTCGGCGAGCACCTGCTCGACTACGCCGTGGGCGACATCGCACAGGTGGCAGTCGGGCTTGGCGATCAGGGTCAGCGTGGTCACGATCTCATCCTGAAGTGGGGCGGGATGCGAGCTGCCCGATCGCGACGTCAGCGCTCGATCTCGAACCCGCCGGCGATCCACTCGCCGGTGCCGCCGTCGACGTTGGTCACGTCGTATCCGCGCGCCTCCAGCGCCTGCGCGACGCGCGCCGAACGCCCGCCGACCTGGCAGATCACGTGGAACGGCTCGTCGGGCAGTGCGTCCAGGTGATCGCCCAGCGTCGACATCGGCAGGTTCATCGCGCCCGGCACGTGGCCGGCCGCGTACTCGTCGGGCTCGCGCACGTCGACCAGGGGCACGCCGGCGCTCTCGCGCAGCTTGCCGCACGGTGATGGACTTCATCTGTCTTGTCCTCCGGGGTACACGAAGCGCCCGTCCAGTGGACAGGCGCTCGGTGTCGGTGCCGCTACTTCTTGTTGCGGCGCTGGTGGCGAGTCTTGCGAAGCAGCTTGCGATGCTTCTTCTTCGCCATGCGCTTGCGGCGCTTCTTGATGACAGAACCCACGGAAAACCTCGCTCAGTCAAGGGGTCTGGACGCAGGAGATCCGCGTCCGGAAACGGGCAGTTGGAAAAATGCCTCAGGTCAGTTTAGCCGACATCCGCGATGGGACGATGCATGGCCTCGACGACGGCCGATTCCGGCACCCGATAGCTGCGGCCGAAGCGTACCGCCGGCAGGTCCCCCGCATGCACCAGTCGGTACACGGTCATCTTCGAGACGCGCATCAGTTCGGCGACCTCGGCGACCGTCAGAAATCGCACATCAGGCAACTCGGCCATGTCCTCTACCTTTCCCCAGCTCGGTCGTCCCCCAGAGTGCTGAGCACACTCTATGGTGTCAGAGCGAGTTGTGTAAACCCATGGGACTCCTGAGGCGGATGCTGTGTACTCCGCCGGGATGGCACGGCACGCGGTTCGCGGGCTGCCGCCGCGTCCTCACGCCGTCCGCGCCGCCTCGTCGATCATCCGCAAGCGCCGCCGCATGCCGATCCGGCTGCCGTTCCTGCGCGTAGGTGAGCGCCGCCTGACCCGCCGCGCGCAGCAGGTCACGGTCGCGGACGGCGCGCACCAGCACGGCCGCCAGGCCCGCGGCATCCGGTGTGTCGGTGCCGAGCGCCGCGGCGCCGAACTCGTCGCGCAGCACCGGGTCGGTGACCACCACCGGGCGTCCGCGGGTGAACGCCTCCAGCGCGATCATCGGCTGGTTGTCGAACCCGAGCGAGGTGATCAGCACGGCGTGGGCGCCCGCGACCAGCCGCGCGACCTCGTCGCCGGGCACCCGTCCGTGGAAGACGACATCGGCTTGCGGGCGGTGCGCTCCCCCGGCCACGTGCAGCAGCACCCGCCCCGGACCGAGCGTCTCGCCGGCGATCCGGACGGCGTCCAGGGCGACATCCAGCCGCTTCTCCGGCGCGAACCGGGCGGCCCACACGAGGGTGAGCGGCTCGTCCGGCGGCGGGGCGGACGGCTCGAGCGGCTCGGACACGTTCGAGAAGGCGCGGGCCGAGCGCGCCCCCGCCCGGCGCAGCGCCTCGGCCTGGTGCTCCGAGGGCGACAGCACGACGTCGGCACGCACCGCGACCCGCAGCGTCATGCCGCGCAGCGCGTTGTTGATCGCGGTGCTGCCGGTGCTGCGCGGCGTGGAAGGCAGGTGCGTCAGCCGGCGGTGGAACCAGCGCACGCCGGGCGCGAGCGGGCCGAGCAGGCGCGAGGAGCGCCAGAAGAAGGTGTGCACGGTGTGCAGGACCGGGATGCCGCGGGCAGCGCCGGCCGCGAGGGCCACGGCGGCGAGGGTGAACTCGGAGTGCACGACGATCCCCCGCACCCCGTGCTGCACGATCAGCTCCTCCACCCGCACCCGCAAGCTGCTCGGGCGGGCCCAGGATCGGCAGCCCCAGACCCGGCATCGTCCACCGCACGACCGGGGCCACCGCGGTGATGTTCTCGACCCCGGACAGAACGTCGGCGTCCGGGGCGACCACCACCACCGACCAGCCCTGCGCGGCGAGGCTGCGCGCCTGCCGCACGAACGCCGTCTGGGCGCCGCCGAGGTAGCGCAGCGAATAGTCGCACAGCAGCAGCACGGCGGGCTCGTTCACAACAGGGTCCAGCGGCACGGCGCGGCTCAGCGACCGGGGAACTTCTTCAGCGCCGTCTCCAGAACGTGCTTGGCGGATGCCGCGGTCCGGCCGACGACCTCGGCGGCATGGACGGCCGGCTCGGGCAGGGCCACGATCGGCGCCGGCTCGTCCAGGAACGGCAGGATCCACTCGTCCACCTCGTCCAGCGGAGCGGCTTCGAGCCGATAGAACCGGTGCTGGCCCTCCTCGCGCACGGCGACCAGTCCGGCCTCGCGCAGCACCTTCAGGTGCTTGGAGACGGTCGGCTGGCTGACCCCGAGTTCGGACACGATCTGCGACACGCTGGTGCCGTCCGATCCGGCGGTGGACCGATCCAGAAGCAGTCGCAGGATCTCGCGACGGGTGCCGTCCGCGATCACGTCGAAGATGTCCGCCATGTCCTTAGGTTAGCCGGGTGCCCGGCTGAGTACCATGACACGGGTGATGCCACGTCCCGATGACGCCGCGCGACCGTCCGCGCTGGCGCACGCGCTGCGCACCTGGCCGCCGGCGGCCTGGGACTGGTTCCGCGAGTTCACCACCGCATCCCCCGCCCGGTTCGCCGTGGGGGTGTACATCATCCTGATCGCGCTGTTCACCGCGCTCCTGTCGCTGCCGGCCGCCGCCGCGGACGGGGTCCGCACTCCGTTCGTGGACGCGGTGTTCACGGCGATCTCGACAGTCTGCGTGACCGGGCTGTCCACGGTCGACATGGCCACGCACTGGTCGGCGTTCGGACGGGTCATCATCTACATCGGCGTCAATGTCGGCGCCCTGGGCGTGCTGACCCTGGCCTCGATCCTGGGGCTGGTGATCTCGAAGCGGCTGGGCCTGCGGGCCAAGCTCATGGCCGCGAGCGACACCAACCCGCTGCGCGCCCACGGCGGCCCCGTGAACGAGGGGCAGACGGTGCGGCTGGGCGAAGTCGGTCCGCTGCTGGCCACGATCGCGGTGTCCACCCTGATCATCGAGGCCGGGCTCGCCGTGTTGATGTACCCGTCGCTGGTGATCGGCGGCGTCGACCCGCTGCGGGCGCTGTGGGAGGCGCCGTACTACGCGGCGATGTCGTTCACGAACACCGGCTTCGCCCCCAACCCCGGGGGGCTGGAGCCGTTCCAGCACGACTACTTCTTCCTCACCGTGATGATGGCCGGGGTGTTCCTCGGCTCGATCGGCTTCCCCGTCATCTACACGCTGGCCCGCCAGCGCTGGCACGTGCGACAGTGGTCACTGCACGCGAAGCTGACGATCATCACCACGGTGCTGCTGTTCGTGATCGGCGCCGCCGTGTTCCTGGCGCTCGAGTTCGACAATCCGAAGACGTTCGGCGACCGCGACGCGTGGGACACGCTGTATCAATCGTTCTTCCTGTCGGCGATGACCCGATCCGGCGGGTTCTCCACGATCGACATCGGCAGCCTGCACGGCTCGTCGCTGATCGTCGGATCGATGCTGATGTTCGTGGGCGGCGGCTCGGCGTCCACCGCCGGCGGCATCAAGGTGACCACGCTGGCCGTGCTCGCCCTGGCCGTGTGGAGCGAGGCGAAGGGACGCCCCAGCGTGCAGGCGTTCGGCCGCCGCATCCCCAGCGACGTGCAGCGGGTGGCGCTGTCGGTCGTGGCGTGGGGGGCCACCCTGGTCTCGGTCTCGACCGTCACGATCGCCCAGATCACCCAGGCGCCGGTGGTCGATGTGCTGTTCGATGTGATCTCGGCGTTCGCCACCGTCGGCCTGTCGTCCGGGCTGACCGAGGGCATGCCCGACCTGGCCAAGTACGTGATGGCGGCCACGATGCTGATGGGCCGCGTTGGTACAGTGACTCTCGCGGCGGCGGTCGCCGCGACATCCCGTTCGCAGCTGTACGCGCTGCCGGTGGAAAGGCCGATCGTTGGTTGAGCAGATCCGAGGCGACGCGCCCGTCCTGGTGATCGGGCTGGGACGGTTCGGCGCGGCATGCGCCGGCGAGCTGGACCGGCTGGACCGCGACGTCCTGGCGATCGACGCGAACCTCGAGCTCGTGCAGAAGTGGTCCGAGCGGGTCACGCACGCGGTGCAGGCCGACGCCCGCAACATCGACGCGCTCACGCAGATCGGCGCCCAGGACTTCCAGGTCGCGGTCGTGGCGACCGGCTCGTCGATCGAGTCGTCGGTGCTGATCACCGCGAACCTCGTCGACCTGAAGATCCCGCAGATCTGGGCCAAGGCGGTGTCGCACTCGCACGGCAAGATCCTCGCCCGGGTCGGGGCGAACCACGTCGTCTACCCGGAGCGCGAGGCCGGCGAGCGCGTCGCGCACCTGGTCAGCGGGCGGATGCTGGATTTCATCCGCTTCGACGACGACTTCGTGCTCGCCAAGATGTACCCGCCCAAGTTCATCCGCGGCATCGGCCTGAACCAGTCCGGGGTGCGCACGAAGTTCAACGTCACCGTGGTCGGCGTGAAGAGCCCCGGCCGGCCGTTCCGCTACGCCGAGGCCGACACCGTCGTCACCAACCACGACCTGATCATCGTGTCCGGGACCAACTCCGACATCGAGCGCTTCGCCTCGCTGGAGCGATAGCTCAGCCGCCGGCGGCCAGCTCCTTCGCGCGCGCCAGCGCGGCATCCGTCGCCGTGGCGAACACGGCGTCCAGGTGCGCGTCCTGCAGCACGGCGATCGCGCGCTCGGTGGTGCCCTTGGGGCTGGTCACGCGCCGGCGGAGCTCGGCCGGGTCCACATCGGATGCCGCCAGCAGCGCAGCCGCGCCGATGAACGTCTGCTCGGCCATGAGCCGTGCCTGCGCGAGGTCGAACCCCTTGCCGACGGCAGCGGCGGTGAGCTGTTCGATCAGCAGGAACACGTAGGCCGGTCCCGAGCCGGAGATGGTGGACAGCGCGTCGATCTGCTCCTCGTCGACCTGGATGACCGTGCCGACCGTGGAGAAGAGCTCGCTGACCACGGCGATGTCCTCGGTGCTCACCCCGGGGCCGGCGGCCAGCCCGGTCACCCCCTGGCGCACCAGCGACGGGGTGTTCGGCATCGACCGGATGACCGGGACGTCGTCGCCGAGGATCCCGGTGAACGTGCCGATCGTGACCCCGGCCGCGATGCTGACCACGATCGTGCCGGGCCGCAGCACCGGGGCGATCTCGCGCAGCAGGTCCGGGACCATGGCCGGCTTGACGCCGACCAGCACGACGTCCGCGGCGGCCGCGGCATCCGTGTTGCCGGCCGGCTCGTCCTCGAGCGCGACGCTGCGCACCCCGGCAGGGTGCGCAGGGTGGCCGCCTTGGCGGCCGTGCGGTTGGTGACGGTGATCGATGAGGCGCGCTCGGACTCGACCAGACCGTGCAGGATCGCGCCGCCCATCGAACCGGCGCCGAGGATCGCGAGGGGAGGGAGCATGCGGCTCATCCTACGGCGGCCGGGCGCGGTTATAGTCGACTCAGGAGCGATGAGGAGGCCGATCCATGACCGTGTTCGACGGCATCGCCGCACGTATCGTCGAGACCCCACGGCTGGGGGTGAACATCCTCGAGCGGACTGCCGACGACCGGGGCACGCCCAGCGAGCGCACGGTCGTGTTCGTGCACGGGAACGTGTCGTCGGCCCTGTTCTGGCAGGAGATCATGGAGGATCTTCCCGGCGACATCCGCCCGATCGCGGTGGACCTGCGCGGCTTCGGCGGCACCGAGAGCCTGCCGGTCGACGCCACCCGGGGAGTGCGTGACTTCGCGGACGACCTGGACGCGGTGCTGCAGGCGCTCGAGCTGGACGCGGTGCACCTGGTGGGCTGGTCGATGGGCGGCGGCGTGATCATGCAGTACGCGCTGGATCACCCGGTGCGCAGGCCTCACGCTGCAGGCGCCGGTCTCGCCGTACGGGTTCGGCGGCACCCGCCGCGACGGCACGCGTCTGACCGACGATGACGCCGGGTGCGGCGGCGGCGGCGCGAACCCCGACTTCGTGCAGCGGCTGATCGACCATGACGAGTCGGCGGATGCCCCGACCTCGCCGCGCGAGCGTCTTCCGGTCCTCGTACGTGTCGGCCGACTACGTGACCGCGCACGAGGATGTGTGGGTCGACTCGATGCTGACCACCTCGACCGCCACCGGGAACTATCCGGGCGACGGTGTGCCCAGCCAGAACTGGCCGGGGTTCGCCGCCGGCGCGATCGGCGTGCTGAACACGATGGCGCCGCGCTACTTCGACGTCTCGGGCATCGTCGACCTGCGCCCCAAGCCGCCGATCCTGTGGGTGCACGGCACGGCGGATGCGATCGTGTCGGATGCGTCGTACTTCGACCTGAACCAGCTGGGCAAGGCCGAGCTGGTCCCCGGGTGGCCGGGCGAGGAGGTCGCCCCGCCGCAAGCCGATGGTCAGCCAGACGCGGGACGTGCTGGAGGCCTACCGTGCCGCCGGCGGCCAGGCGGTCGAACTGGAGATCGAAGGAGTCGGCCACGCACCGCACCTGGAGCGCCCCGGCGTGTTCCGCCGCGCGCTCGCTGCAGACGATCGGGTACATCAAGCCGCAGCACGACCCGTCCCCGCCGACCGAGACGATCATCCTCAAGTCCGAGGACTGACGCCGGCGGCGGCATCCCCACCCCGGATCGCGCGTCCCTCCGCTGGACCGGGCGGTTCCCTAGACTCGAGCGCATGAGTGCATCCGGCGGCGGGACCGCGATCATCGCGGCGTTCCTGGCGAACCTGGGCATCGCCCTAGCGAAGTTCGTGGCCTGGTTCTTCTCGGGGTCGGCCTCCATGCTGGCCGAGGCGATCCACTCGGTCGCCGACAGCGGGAACCAGCTTCTCCTGCTGTGGGGCGGGCGCCAGGCCAAGCGATCCGCCGACCGGGAGCATCCATTCGGCTACGGCCGCGAGCGCTACGTCTACGCGTTCGTCGTGGCGATCATCCTGTTCTCGGTCGGCGGCCTGTTCTCCATCTACGAGGGCGTCGACAAGCTCACGCACCCGCACGAGCTCGACAACGTCTGGGTGCCGCTGCTGGTCCTGGTGATCGCGATCTGCCTCGAATCGTTCTCGCTGCGCACCGCGGTGCGGGAGTCGCGGCCGCACCGGGCCCAGGGCGAGTCGTGGTTCGCGTTCATCCGGCACGCCAAGGCGCCCGAGCTGCCGGTGGTGCTGCTGGAGGATGTCGCGGCCCTCACCGGCCTCATGTTCGCGCTGCTGGGGGTCGGGCTGTCCACTCTCACGCACAATCCGGTCTTCGACGCGGTCGGCACCCTCATGATCGGCACGCTGCTGATCCTGGTCGCCATCACCCTGGGGATCGAGACCAAGAGCCTGCTCGTGGGCGAGGGCGCGGGGCGACGCGACCTCGACGCCATCGTGCGGGCGGTGCAGGACGGGCCCGAGGTGCAGAAGCTGATCCACATCAAGACGCTCTATCTGGGTCCGGACGAGCTCATGGTCGCCGCCAAGCTCGGCTTCCCCCGCGACAAGCCGCTGGCCGCGGTCGCCGGCGACATCGACGCGGTCGAGCGCCGCATCCGCGCCGCGGTCCCGGCGGCGCGCGTGATCTACCTGGAGCCGGACGTCTACCGTCCCGGGGACGACCCGGCGCCGCCGACCGAGGCGTTCATCCTGAAATCGGAGGACTGAATGGAATTCTGCGTCTTCACCGAACCGCAGCAGGGGTTCAGCTACGACGAACAGCGCGTGTTCGCCCAGACCGCCGAGCAGCTCGGCTTCGACGGGTACTTCCGCAGCGACCACTACATGCGGATGGGAGCGGGCAGCCGCTGCCCGGCCCCACGGACGCCTGGACCACCCTGGCCGGCCTCGCCCGCGACACGTCCCGCGTGCGGCTGGGCACGCTGGTCTCGTCGGCCACGCACCGCGCGCCGTCGATCCTCGCGATCCAGGCCGCGCAGGTGGACGCGATGAGCGGCGGCCGGGTGGAGCTGGGGCTGGGCACCGGCTGGTTCGAGGCGGAGCACCGGGCCTACGGCATCCCGTTCCCGGCGAAGAGGTTCGGGATGCTGGAGGAGCAAGCTGTCGGTGATCACCGGCCTGTGGAGCACCCCGGTGGGCGAGACGTTCTCGTTCACCGGCCGGCGCTACACGCTGGCCGATGCCCCCGCCCTGCCCAAGCCCGTGCAGGAGCAGGTGCCGATCATCGTGGGCGGCGGCGGGGTGCGCCGCACCCCGGCGATCGCGGCGCGATTCGCGACCGAGTTCAACATCGGGTTCCAGCCCGAGGACGTCATCGCGGAGAAGTTCGCCGGCGTGCGCGCCGCCTGCGCGGAGGCGGGGCGGGATCCGGCGACGCTGAAGCTGTCGGTCGCGCTGCCGACGATCCTCGGCGACACCGAGGCCGAGCTGTCGCGCCGGGCCGAGACGATCGGACGCAATCCGGCGGCCGTGCGCGCCGACGATGTGATCGCCGGTCTGCCCGACGAGATCGTGGCCAAAGTCGATCGGCTCCGCGGGCTGGGCGCGCAGCGCGTCTACTTCCAGCTGATGGACATCCGCGACGTCGAGCACCTCGAGCTGCTGGGCAGCGTGCTGCCGCGGCTGCGGGCGCTGTGATCGGTCGCTGATCGGGCGGCGCGGGATGCCGCTGGTCAGCGTCGCTGATCGAAGAAGTCGCGCAGCAGAGCGGATGCGGCATCCTCCCGCACGCCGCCGATGACCTCGGCGCGGTACGGCAGGCGGCGATCGCGGAGCACGTCGTAGAGCGAGCCGGCGGCGCCCGCCTTCTCGTCCCAGGCGCCGAACACCACCCGCGGGATGTGCGCCTGCAGGATCGCGCCGGCGCACATCAGGCAGGGCTCGAGGGTGACCACGAGCGTGTCGCTGCTCGAGGTTCCAGGAGCCGAGGGATGCCGCGGCCCTGCGCAGCGCGACGAGCTCGGCGTGGGCGGTGGGGTCGCCGGTCTGCTCGCGCTCGTTCCACCCTTCGGCGATCGTGCGGCCCGCGGCATCCTGCACGAGGGCGCCGACGGGGACGTCGCCGGCGGCTCCGGCCCGCACGGCCAGAACCAGCGCGCGGTCCATCGCGGAGTCGAAGGCAGAGGTCACATCACGAGGGTACGGGGTCGGGTGGGAGCGAGGCCGACCAGTACCCTGGGAGCATGCGCGTGCACATCGCCGATCATCCCCTCATCACCCACAAGCTGACGGTGCTGCGCGATCAGCGCACGCCGTCGCCGGTGTTCCGTCAGCTCACCGAGGAGCTGGTCACGCTCCTGGCCTACGAGGCGACCCGCGGCGTGCGCGTCGCCCCGGTCGAGATCCAGACGCCGGTGACCACGACGATGGGTGTGCGCATCGACGAGCCGCGTCCGCTCGTGGTGCCGATCCTGCGCGCCGGGCTCGGGATGCTGGAGGGCATGGTCAAGCGCTGCCGACGGCCGAGGTCGGATTCCTCGGCATGGTCCGCGACGAGGAGACCCTCGAGCCCAGCACGTATGCGGAGCGGCTGCCCACGGATCTGTCGGATCGGCAGTGCTTCGTGCTCGATCCGATGCTGGCCACCGGCGGGTCGCTGGGTGCGGCGATCGACTTCCTGTTCCACCGGGGTGCGCAGGACATCACCGCGATCTGCCTGCTGGGCACGCCCGAGGGGATCGCGAAGATCGACGAGCAGGTGGGCGACCGCGACGTCACGCTCGTGCTCGGCGCGCGCGACGAGGGCCTGAACGACCGCGGATACATCGTGCCCGGCCTCGGCGACGCCGGCGACCGCCTCTACGGCACCGTCTGACCCGCCCTCCCCTCCCTCCCATTCGCCGAGATTGTCCTCCGTTCGCCGAGATCGTCCCCAGGCATCCGAATGCATCCTGTGACCCAAGACAACCTCGCACAACGGAAGACAACCTCGCGGGACGGAGGACAACCTCGCGGGACCGAGCACAACCTCGGCGGACGGAAGACAACCTCGGCGGGGAAGGAGGAGGGGGCGAGGTCAGGCGGGGGCGGGGTCAGGAGGGGGAGCGCTTGCCGGTCTCCTGCTCCCAGAACTCGAGCTGCTGGGTGAGCGCCTTGGCCAGCTCGAACACCTGCTCCGGGGGGATGCGGATGCGGCTGACCACCCGCGCCGGGACGATGGCGATCTGCTCCCCGGTGTCGGGGTGCGTCTCTTCCCGCGGCGGCTGCGCCAGCGTGACGAAGTCCATGACGAACACCGTCGGGGTGTGCCAGACGTTCGCGAAGTCTGCGTAGTTGCCGGGAATGATCTCAGGCGGCAGATCGATCTCGAACTGCTGGGGCAGGTCTTCGCTCATGCGCCGAGTCTACGGTGTGCCCCGTCATCCCCTTCCGGGTCGTCGTCCACCCCGGCCAGGCGGGCGAACGCGCTCAGCCGGGTGACCCCGTCGGGCGTGCGCGGCAGGTCGTCGAGCAGCCCCGGGCGTAGACGAGATAGGCCACCGCCTTGGCCCGCGAGATCGCGACGTTCAGCCGATTCTGCGAGGCAGGAACTCCAGCCCGCGCGGGGCGTCCTTCCCGCTCGACGCGGCCAGCGACACGATCGAGACCGCGGCCTCCTGCCCCTGGAACCGATCGACGGTGCCCACCGGGACGGCACCGAATCCGGCGGCGTGCAGCGCCTCTTCGACCATCACCTGCTGCGCGTTGTACGGGGTGACGATGATCAGGTCGGACTGCTCCAGCGGCCGCGGCGGCAGCGGGCGGTCCTCTTCGACGTCGGTCCACGGGCGGCCGAGCAGGTCGCGCACGATCTCGACCACCACCGCCGCCTCTTCCGGCGACTGGGTGGCGTTGCCGTGGTGGCGCACCGGTACGGCGTGCACACCGGGGGCGACGCCCTCGATCCCCGCAGCGCGGCGCTCGGCCGCGACGCGAGCTCGCCGTCGTACGAGAGTCGCGAGACCGGCTCGGCGATCTCGGGGCGCATGCGCCAGGTGCGATCGAGGAAGAACCCGTACGCCGGCGGCAGCACGTCGGCCCCGTCCATCACCCAGCCGAGCGCGGAGGCGTCCACCGGCTCGGGGTGGATCCCCTGGCTCACCTGCGGCAGGCTGCCCGGATCGCCCAGCAGCAGCAGGCGATCGGATGCCGCGGCCACCGCGATCGTCGAGGCCAGCGAGAACTGCCCGGCCTCGTCGATCACCAGCAGGTCGAGGGATCGCCGGGGCACCCGTCCGACGTGGCTGAAGTCCCACGCCGTGCCGCCGACCACGAACCCGCCCTCGGCGTGCTCCTCGGCGAACCCGGCCAGGCCGTTCTTCGGAAAGGCGGTGAACGACACGTCGCCCTCGGCCCCCGCCTTGCGCGCCTTGCCGACCTGGCCGGCCGGCACCCCCGCCGCCACGACCCGGTCGAGCATGTGCTCGATCACCGCGTGCGACTGCGCCACCACGCCCACCTTCCAGCCGTGTTCGCGCACGAGCCGCGCGATCACATGCGAGCCCACATACGTCTTGCCGGTGCCCGGGGGCCCCTGCACGGCGAGGTAGCTGCGATCCAGGTCGAGCAGCGCCGCCGAGATGGCGCCGATGTGGTCGGCGGGACGCGCCTGGTCACCCAGCGGCATGGTGCGGGTGCGCGGCGGACGGCGGCGCAGGATGTCGCTGGCCGGATCGGCCGGGAAGGCCGGAGCGGCGTGGACGACGGCATCCGCCCACTCGTCGATCGCGACCTGCTGATTGCCCGCCCGCGGCGGCGCAAGCCGGGCAGATCGCGACCGGAAGTTCGTGCCACGTCTGCCCGTCCGCTGCCGTCTCGGCGACGATCGCGCCGTCGTCGAGCACCTCGACCACCTCGACCTCGCGCGCCGCGTGCACCCATCGCGGCATCGCGTCGGCACCGAACGGCGGGGGCGTCTCGTACAGCACGAACGGCCGCGTCCCCACGCTCAGCCGGGTGCCGGGGGCGACCTCGCCGCGCAAGCCGGACCAGGCGGCGCACCGAGCGGGGGCCGGGATGCCAGTCCTCGGTCACCCCGCTGCGGTCGGCGTCGACCACCACGACGTCGCGCGTGTTCTCCCACACCGTGATCGGCTCGCGCAACCGCAGGAAGTGCGCCTGCCAGAACGACTTCGCCTCGCGCGGGTAGTAGTCGATCGCGGCCGCGCCCAGCCGCAGCGCCCCGGCGTCTGCCTCGGGCACACCCTCGTCGGCGGCCAGCCGCCGCAGGTCGTCCGCGCGGCGGGACGGTGCGTACGCGATCTCGACCGACTCGATGTCGCGCGAGGGCAGCAGATCCGCCTCGCGGGCGCGGTCGACGAGCCAATCCCGCAGTCGCCGTGTCGAGACGCAGTCGTACCGGTTGTAGTCGGCGAGGTCGTCGAGTACGACCTGGGCGGCGGCATCCTGCCCGTCGTCGGACAGGCCCCGCGCCTGCACATACTTGACGATCGAGTCGTCGCCGCGCTGGACGTCGCTCGTCCGCACCTCGTCGCCCATGTACAGCGGCTCGAGCTTCTTGATGGAATAGGAACGCGAGCCCACCCGCAGCGCCCGCCGCACGATCGGATACAGATCGACGAACACACCGTCGCGCAAGCCCGTCGAGCTCGGCCTCGCGCACGCCGTGACGGGCGGCCATCGCCAGCAGATGGGTCGTCTCGTACGGCGCGTAGTGATAGATGTGCATGCCGGGATGCCGGTCGCGCACCGCGCGGACGATGTCGAGGAAGCGCTCGAATGTGGCCTTCTCGTCGGCGAAGCTGTGCGCCCACAGCCCGGTGTACTGCTCGCGCACGTCGACCCAGCCGAACAGATAGTCGATGCCCCAGTCCTGGGCGCGCGCGCCCTCGGTGTACAGCGGGTCGCCCTCGAAATCGAAGAACATGTCGCCGAGGTCCGGGCGCGGGCAGCGCGCCGAGCGCCTTGGGGAAGACGACCTCGTACGTCGGGACGGCCGGCGCGAGAACCGCGACCGGCGGCGCGTCGGCCGCGACCGGCACCGCGGCGGAGGCCGGCGCCGGGGCCGGTACCAGCGCCGGGATGCCCGCCGGGCTCTGCAGCTCGAGCCGGGCCTGGGTGCGCAGCATCGCGAACGTCTCGGCGCTCATCTTCGGCGGCGGGGCGGATGCTTCGGCCAGCGCGTCGATCGTGCGGATGCCGGCGGCCCGCAGCCGCTCGCGCTGCACCGGCCGCATGCCCGCCACCAGCAGCAGGTCACGGAACGCGACGACCTCCTGATCGCAGGTCGCGCAGCGCCCGCAGGCGACCACGCCCAGCTCGCCGCGCTCGTCGCCCCAGGCGATCGCCTCGCCCTCGAGACCGCGCGCGAGCTGCCGGTCGGCGATCAGCGCGAGCAGCCGCGCGCGCCGCAAGCCGGAACACCGGCATGAGGTCGTCGACCCGGTGCACGCTGGTGGTGCCGTCGCCCAGGAGCAGTTCGACCCGACCGGCTCGCGGCACCCCCAGCCGGTCGAGCTGATCGGCATATGCCGCCAACTGCATGAGCGCCGTGACCCGCGCGTGGCGCGCCAGCTTGGAGTCCTGCACCACCCACCGGCCGTCGTCCTCGCGGACGAGGAAGTCGGCGAAGCCGACGAACTCGGCGGTCTGGAACGTGGCCTGGTAGACCACCCGGGTCGCGGGGTCGTTCAGCGCCGCGATCGTGGCGGCCACGGCATCCGCCATCGCCGTCGCGTCCGAGGATGCGGCCGTGGGGATCTCGGTCACGGCGTCGCCGAGGCGCTCGCGGTACGCGGCCAGGACCCGCCGCTCGTGCTCGGTGCCCAGCCGGGCGGCCCGGGCGAGCGTCTCGTCCTCGGGGTCGACCACCGCCGGCACGCGCCCGACCTTCGCGTCGATCGCGCGCAAGCCAGGCGAACTCGCACTCGGCCGCCGCCTTCAGGTCGCTGGCGCTCCAGACGATCCGGCCTTCGTCTTCGATGTACCGCATGCCTTCCCTTCCGCCTCGACCCTACAGACGGCCACCGACACCCCGGCGACGGTGCCAGACTGAGGGGATGAGCCTGCCCTTCGCCAGCGCATACCGGCACGGGTTCGCGCGGGTCGCCGCATGCACGATCCCGGTCGCCCTCGCCGATCCGCAGACCAACGCCGACGCCGTCCTGGCCGCCGCCCGCGAATGCCACGACGATGCCGTCGCGGTGGCCGTGTTCCCCGAGCTGTGCCTGAGCGGGTACTCGATCGAGGACCTGGTGATGCAGGACGCCGTGCTGGACGGCGTCGAGGCGGCACTGGAGCGCCTGGCCGCGGCATCCGCCGACCTCTTCCCCGTCCTGGTGGTCGGCGCCCCGCTGCGGCACCGCAGCCGGCTGTACAACTGCGCGGTCGTGATCCACCGGGGCGAGATCATCGGCGTCGCCCCCAAGGCGCACCTGCCCACGTATCGCGAGTTCTACGAGCGGCGCTGGTTCGCCGCCGGCGCACCGTTCGACGGCGCGGCGATCCGGATCGGCGGGCGCGAGGCGCTGTTCGGCACCAACCTGCTGTTCGACGTGCGCGACGTTCCCGGCCTGGTGCTGCACGCCGAGGTCTGCGAGGACGTCTGGGTGCCCGTCCCGCCCTCCTCGGTCGCGGCGCTGTCCGGCGCCACGGTGCTGGTCAACCTGTCCGGCAGCCCGATCACCATCGCCCGCGCCGAGGACCGCGCGACCCTCTGCCGGTCGCAGTCGCTGCGCTTGCCTGGCCGCCTACGCGTATGCCGCCGCCGGCACCGGCGAATCCACGAACGACGTGTCGTGGGACGGGCAGACCATGATCTTCGAGACCGGCGAGCTGCTGGCCTCCACCGAGCGGTTCCCGGACGGGCCGCGCCGCAGCGTCGCCGACGTCGACCTGGACCGGCTGCGGCAGGACCGGCTGCGGCAGGGGACGTTCGACGACAACCGGGCCCTGATCGGCGATGCCGCGTTCGTCACCGTGGACGTGCTGCTGGACCCGCCGTCCGCCGACATCGGGCTGCGCCGGCCGCTGGACCGGTTCCCGTTCGTGCCGGATGACGCAGACCGGCTCGCACAGGACTGCTACGAGGCGTTCAACATCCAGGTGTCGGGGCTCGTCGAGCGCATGCAGGCCATCGGCAGCCCCAAGCCCGTGCTGGGCGTGTCCGGCGGGCTCGACTCGACGCACGCCCTGCTGGTGATCGCGCGGGCCATGGATCGGCTGGACCGGCCACGCAGCGACATCCTGACCTTCACGATGCCCGGCTTCGCCACCAGCGAGCACACGAAGTCGAATGCCATCGCGCTGGCCGAGTCCATCGGGGCCTCGATCGAGACCATCGACATTCGCCCCGCCGCACAAGAGCTGCTGGCCACGATGGGGCATCCCTTCGCCAGCGGCGAGCCCGTGCACGATGTGACCTTCGAGAACGTGCAGGCCGGGCTTGCGCACCGACTATCTGTTCCGACTCGCGAATCAGCGCGGCGGGTTCGTCGTGGGCACCGGCGATCTGTCTGAGATCGCCCTGGGCTGGTCGACCTACGGCGTGGGCGATCAGATGAGCCATTACGCCGTCAACACGGGCGTGCCCAAGACGCTGATCCAGCACCTCGTCCGCTGGGTGATCGCGAGCGGTGCCGACGAGGGGTGGCTGGATGCCGGGGCCGCCCACGTGCTGCAGTCGGTGCTGGACACCGAGATCAGCCCCGAACTCGTCCCGGCCGACGCCGACGGCGGGATGCAGTCCACCGAAGACCGGATCGGGCCGTACGCGCTGCACGACTTCACGCTGTTCCACGTGCTGCGCTACGGCTTCCGGCCGTCCAAGATCGCATTCCTCGCCGCGCACGCATGGGCGGACCCGGATGCCGGAGCCTGGCCGCCCGGGTTCCCGGTCGACGAGCGGTATGGCTACGACCTGCCCACGATCGTGACGTGGCTGCAGGTGTTCCTGCAGCGCTACTTCGCGTTCGCGCAGTTCAAGCGCAGCGCGATCCCGAACGGGCCGAAGGTGTCGCCGGCCGGTTCCCTCTCGCCGCGCGGCGACTGGCGGGCTCCGTCGGACGGGAACGCCCGTGCCTGGCTGGCCGAGTTGAAGGCGGCGCTGCCGGACCTGGTGGACTGACCGGTCAGTCGGTGGCCGCCGACCCGCACGCGAGGGTGATGATGAAGCCCTTTCGCGACAGGTCGATCAGCCGGTAGGCATTCGTCCGATCCGGCGTCCACGCCTTCGCGAACGGCGGATCCAGCCGCACCTGCTCCGGGCGCACGCTCACCCCACGCGGGTCGGCCTGGCGCACCGCCTGCACGCGCGACCAGTGCAGGAGCAGCTTCTCGGTGCTGGCGTCCTCCCACAGGCTGTCGCCCCACAGGTGCGAGTGTCCACGGATCTCGTGCAGCATCCCCTCGTCCGGCTGGTGGTCGCGGATGTCGAGCCCGACCAGCACCCCGGGCTCCGAGACGGCCACCACCGACGCCGACCGGAAGCTGGAGGTGTGCACGGCCAGGGGCACCTCGCGCCCGTCGACGACGGCGATCGGCTGCGGGTGATGCCCGAACTGCCGGGGCGCCTCGCGTTCGACGTTCACGAACACGGGGTCGATCTCGAGACGGTCGGCGAGGATCTCCTTGGCGAGCGCGCGGATCCGGACTCCCGCCTCGGATCCCGGTTCCCAGCCCAGCCGCGCCGCAATCGGATCCGGGGCATCCAGCTTCGTCGATTCCATCTCAACCACTCCCCCTTCGTGGACCTGTGCTCTCCATCATGGCCTGTCGGCCCCGCATCGTGGGCACCGACGCTGTCAACCCCCCATGAGTGGACGCCGCAGGTGCCAGACTGGACCCATGGCACGACGAGCGACGATCGTCGGGAGCGGCCCGAACGGGCTGGCCGCCGCGGTCGCGCTCGCCCGGGCCGGCTACGAGGTGCGCGTCGTCGAGGCGTCCGACACCCCCGGCGGCGGCGTCCGCACCGCCGCGCTGACCCTCCCGGGGTACCGGCACGACGTGTGCTCGGCCGTCCACCCGGCGGCGCTGAGCTCGCCGTTCTTCCGGGCGTTCGGACTCGACCGGATCGACTGGATCGTGCCCGAGGCCTCATTCGCCCACCCGCTGGACGACGGGCGCGCCGCTGTGGCCTGGCGCGACCTGGACCGCACCGTCGCGGGCCTCGGCGCGGACGGCCCCGCATGGCGGCGCATCGTCCGGCCGCTGAACCGACGGCTGGCCGGAGTGGCCGACTTCACCGGGAACCAGCTGATCCGGGTGCCCCGGCATCCGGTCACGGCGGCGCGGTTCGCACTGCGGATGGCGCAAGCTGGGCACGACGGCCGGGCGGTGGATGCTGCCCACATTCCGCACTGACGAGGCGGCGGCCCTGCTCACCGGCGTGGTCGCGCACGCCAACAGCACCCTGCCGTCGCTGGCGGCCACCGCGTCGGCGCTCTACCTGCTCGCGCATGCGCATTCGACCGGGTGGGCGTATCCGCGCGGCGGCTCGGACGCGATCGCCGATGCGCTCATCGACGATCTGCGCGCGCACGGCGGCGTGGTCGACACCGGCCACCGGGTGGGCGACCTGTCGGCCCTGGACTGGGGCGACCCGGCCGCCGGCGACCTGCGCTGCTGGACACCGCCCCGCGCCTGGCCCTGACCCTGCCGGACGTTCCGGCCGGGTATGCGCGGGCGGTCCGCCGGTACCGGTACGGGCCCGCCGTGGCGAAGGTCGACTTCGCGCTGGACGGGCCGGTGCCCTGGGCGAACCCGGATGTCGCCGCCGCGCCGACCGTGCACCTCGGCGGCACCCGAGCCGAGATCGAGGCCGCGGAGAACGCGGTGGCCGAGGGCCGGGTCGTGGACCGGCCGTACGTGCTCACCGTCCAGCCCGGCATCCTCGATCCGTCCCGAGCACCGGACGGAGCGCAGACGCTGTGGGCCTATCTGCACGTGCCGAGCGGCTCGACGCTGGATCCGACCGAGACCGTGACGGCACAGCTGGAGCGATTCGCCCCGGCTTCCGCGACCGCATAGTCGCCGTCCACGTCATGACCGCCGCGCAAGCGCCACGCGTACAATCCGGCGGACATCGGCGGCGACATCCTCGGCGGATCGTTCACGATGCGCCAGGCGTTCGCCCGTCCCGTGCTCTCGCGCACGCCCTGGCGCACCCCGATGCGGGGCGTCTACCTCGCCTCGGCGGCCACCCCGCCCGGACCCGGCGTACACGGGATGCCGGGCTGGCTGGCCGCGCGGCAGGCGCTGCGCGACACCGCCGAGCCCACCGAGCTGACCGAGCTGTTCGGGTGAGCCGATGGACGGATTCGCCGCGGTCGATTTCGGCTTCGCACGCGAGGTGCTCGAGCGCGGCATCGCGGCGCTCTACCTGATCGCATTCCTGTCCACCCGCAACCAGTTCCCGGCGCTGCTCGGCGAGCACGGGCTGCTGCCGGCACCGGCAGCTGCTGGACTGGGCCCGCTCGTCGGCGCGGGCGGGGCGGATGCCTGCGCCCGACGCTGTTCCGGCGCTGGCGGTACACCGACCGGCGGCTGGCCGCGCTGTGCTGGTGCGGGATGGCGGTCGCGGCGCTGCTGGTGGTCGGCGTGCCGCAGCTGGCCCCGCCGTGGGTGCCCATGCTGTGCTTCCTGGCCCTGTGGCTCGGGTACATGTCGGTGGTCTCGATCGGGCAGACGTTCTACGGCTTCGGCTGGGAGATGCCTGCTGGAGGCGGGATTCCTGGCCGCATTCCTCGGCTCGAGCACCCAGCCGCCGCCCACGACGGTGATCGTGCTGATGTGGTGGCTGGTGTTCCGGCTGGAGTTCGGCGCCGGGATGATCAAGATCCGCGGCGGGCGGGAGTGGCGCGACCTGACCGCGCTGACCTACCACCACGAGACGCAAGCCGATGCCGGGGCCGCTCAGCCGGCAGGCGCACCTGCTGCCGCGCTGGTTCCATCGCGGCGAGGTGCTCGGCAACCATTTCGCGCAAGCTCGTGGTGCCGTGGTTCCTGTTCGCCCCGGTCCTCGGGCTCTGGCTGCCGGGTCCGGTGCCGACGATCGTGGGGGTGGTCGCGGCATCCATCGTCATCGCCACCCAGCTGTGGCTCGTGGCCACCGGCAACTTCGCCTGGCTGAACTGGGCGACGGTCGTGCTCGCGTTCTCGGGCTACGGCCTGCACCGGGGGGACGCGCCGGCCGGCGCGAACGGGACGGACTGGTGGGCGCCGGACGACATGCCGGTGTACTGGGTGGCCGTCACGTCCGCCGTGTTCCTGCTGTACCTCGTGCTCAGCTGGTGGCCGGCGCGCAACCTCGTGGCGAAGCGGCAGCTGATGAACGCGAGCTTCAACCGGTGGCAGCTGGCCAACGCCTACGGGGCGTTCGGGACGGTGACCAAGGTGCGGATCGAGTACATCATCGAGGGCACGCGAGACGAAGACCCGGATGCCGCGGCCTGGTCCGAGTACGAGTTCAAAGGCAAGCCCGGCTCGCTGCGGCGCCTGCCCCGCCAGGTGGCGCCCTACCATCTGCGGCTGGACTGGCTGATGTGGTTCCTGCCACTGGGCCGGTCGCTGGAGGACTGGTTCCAGGCCCTGCTGATCCGCCTGCTCGAGGCGGACCCGGCCACCCTCCGGCTGCTGGACTCCGATCCGTTCGACGGCGCCCGCCCCCGCTGGGTGCGCGTGGTGGAGTATCGCTATCGGTTCGCGACGCGGGCGCAGCTCCGCGCCGATCGGCTGCGGTGGGTGCGCGACCGGCGACACGTCCTGGTCCGCCCGGTCTCGCTGTCGGCACGGGACGTGCAGCCTCCCTCGGCGCCGCATTCATAGGCGCCGCAGAGAATTCGTTAGGCTGATCGGACACCGACGTCCTTTGGAGGACTCTCTTGACCACTCCCCTTGACCCGTCCGGCAATCCGCTGCCCCGGTGCCTCCGGTTCCGCCGGCGCCGAGCGGAGGTCCCGCCGCCGCCGGACCCGTCGCCCCGGCGGCCCCGGCGCAAGCCCGGTGCCTATCCGCCCCCGGCCCAGGGCGGCTACCCGCCGGCCGGCTACCCGCAGGGCGGCGCGCCTGCGCCGCGGCAGCCGGATGGACGGCCCAAGGTGCTCGCGATCGTCGGGCTGGTCCTGGCGGTCATCGGGCTGCTGGTCACGTTCGTCGGCTTCGTGCCGTTCGTCGGCGTGATCTTCGCGATCATCGGCGGCGTGCTGCCTTGCCGCGTTCATCCTGTCGATCGTCGTGCTGGCCAGCAAGGCACAGGGCGGCAAGGGCTTCGGCATCGCCGGGCTGATCGTCTCGATCGTCGGCGGAGTGGTGTTCGCGATCGCGCTCACCGTCTCGCTGCTGTGGATCGGGCTGGCCGCGAACTCGTCGCTGTCCGACTCGAGCTCGGGATCGGTTCCGTCGGCGCAGGCCTCGGACGACGCCACCGACTCGGAGACGACCGACGGCACCGACGGCGCCGCCGGCACCTACGACGAGGCCGCGTACGTCGAGGACGTGCGGCCGAAGATCCGCGATCTCGTCACGCAGATCCAGCCGGGTGCCACCGATGACCAGATCGACCAGCTCTACGCGGACGACACGCTGGTGCTCATCGGCACCGCGATGCTCCAGGCGTATGACGCGCTGGGCGAGGATGCGATCTCGACCGAGGCGCAGTCCATGGTCGATTCCAGCCAGGGCGCCGTGACCGAGGAGCAGGCGGAGCAGTTCATGCACGCCGTGCTCGAGTCGGCCCAGCAGTACCTCGTCAAGTCGCAGGCTCACACCGGGTCGAGCGCGGTCTGACGGACCGTACTCGGCCCGTGGGCGGCCGCTTCGACCACCAGCTTGCGCGGGCAGCTGCTCCTTCATCGCCTCGACGTGGCTGATCACCCCGACGGTGCGGCCCCCTGGCGCAGCTCGTCCAGGGTGCGCATCGCCAGTTCGAGCGTCTCGGGATCGAGCGATCCGAACCCCTCGTCGATGAACAGCGTGTCCAGGCGGATGCCGCCGGCCCGTGAGGTGACGACCTCGGCCAGCCCGAGTGCCAAGGCCAGCGAGGCCAGGAACGTCTCGCCGCCGGACAGGGACTGCGCGGGCCGCGCCTGCCCGGTGTACGCGTCCATGACCTGAAGGCCCAGGCCGCTGGCGGCATTGCGTGCGGCCAGCGCGTCCGTGTGCTGCAGGCGGTACCGGCCGGACGACATCTCGTCCAGCCGCAGGTTGGCGGCGTCCACGATCTGCTCGAGCTCGGCGGCCAGCACGAACGTCTCCAGGTCCATCTTGCGATCGTTGCGTCCGGCGACGGCATGCGCCACCCCGGCGATCAGCCGGTGCCGCTGCTCGAGGTCGGCGATGGCTTCGTGCCCCCGGCGTGCGCGCTCCTGCAGGCCGCCGAGCGTGCGCACGGCGTGCTCGACGGCGGCCGCCGCGGTGGCCGCCGTGTCGGCGCGCTCCCGTGCGGCGGCCAGCGTGGCCGCGCTGTCGTCCAGTGCGGGCAGCGGGTCGGGGATGCCGGCCAGCTCCATCTCGAGGTCCATCAGGCGCGCCCGCTGCAGGTCGATGCTCTTGTCGTGCGCGCCGATCGTCTCTTCCAGCACCTGCCGCTCGGTGTCGTCGCGCAAGCGCCTCGCGGGCTGCGGCGGGGTCGGCGAAGGCGGATGCCGCGACCCGCCGGTCCCGGGCGGCGGCGGCGGTGCGGGCCGCGGTCTCGGCCGCGGCACGCGCGACGAGGGCCTCCTGCAGGCTCACGGCAGCCGTGCGGCGGCGCTCGCCGTCCGCGATGCGCTCGGCCACCGTGGCGAAGTCGCCCCGGGCGGCGTCCACCGCCGTGATCGCGGCCGTCGCCCGTTCCCGCAGGGTGGCGATCTCTTCGCCCCGCGCGGCCTGGCGGCGACCCAGCTCGGTGAGCTCGTCCGCGGTGCGGGCGTCCTCTTCGTCCAGCCGGGCACGATCGGCGTCCAGCGACTCGCGGAGGCGGACGGCGGCCTCGGCCGCCGCGAGCCGCTCGCGCGCCTCGTCGTGGGCGGCCTGGGCGGCCGCCGCATCCATTCCGGCCGCGCGGCCGGCTGCCCCGCATGGGCGGTGCGGGCGGCGGCGTCCGCCTCGGCGGCCTCGCGGGCGCGCCGCTGCGCGGCATCCTTGTCGCGTTCGGCGAAGGCGAGCTGGTCGTCGGTCACCGGCGCGTCCGCGGCCGGCGCGGGCTCGGGATGCTCCCGCGAGCCGCAGACCGGGCAAGGCTCGTCTTCGGCGAGTCCGGCGGCCAGTTCGCCGGCGCGCTCCTCGACCCGGCGGCGCAGGAGCGCGGTGTAGGCGGCGGCCGCCGTCACGGCGTCGTCCTCGGCGGCCAGCCGGCGCCTCTCGGCCACCGCGCGCTCGTCGTCGCGCGCCTTCGCGTCGAGCGCCGCGGACAGGCGCGCCCCGGCATCGGCGACGGCGGTGCGCGCATCCTCCACGGTCGCAGCCGTCGCGGCCTGCGTCCGCGCGGTCTCGAGCTCTGCCCGCCGGGCGGGCAGCTGTGCGCGCAGCGCCTCCAGCGCGACGATCCGCTCGGCTCCCGCCGCGGCGTCCGCCTCGCGCGCGACCAGCGTGGTGCGCAAGCTCGGACAGCGCGGTCTCATGCGCGTGTGCGGTGTGCCACACGGCCAGTGCACCGGTCAGCTCGTCGATCACGGCGGCGAGGGACGCCTCGTCGGCGTCGCGGTCCACGTCGTCGGCGGTGTCGCCCCTGCCGTCCACCCTGCTGTTCACCCAGCTGTCCACCCTGCTGCTCACCCAGGCGGAGCGCGCGGACGCCTCGGCATCGCGGTGCGCGGCGACCGCCGCCTCGGCCTCGGCCGCGGTCTCGAGCGGGGCGCGCAGGGCCTCGGCACGGCGCGCGTCCGCGAGCGTGCGGCGTGCAGTCGCGATCTCGTCGGCGCGCTCCTCCAGCGCGGACAGCGCGGCACGGGCGGCGATCCGGGCGGCCACCCGTTCGTGCAGACGCTCGAGCTCCTGATGGGCGGTCAGCGCGGCATCCCGTGCGGCCAGGGCCGAGGCCCGCTCGGTGTCGAGCACCTCGATCCGGTACCGGCCCCGCTCGGTGGCCCGCTCGATTCCGAGGAGGCGGTCCGGGATGGTCGCGGCCGGGTCGTCGTCCGCGCCGAAGTCGTGCTCGGCGATCACCCGGTCGGCCTCGTCGAGCACGGCCTCGACGCCGCGAAGCCCCGTCGCCACGGCCGCTTCGGCATCCTTGCGACGCTGCTCGAGGGCGCTCTCGTAGTCCTGGTAGCGACGCGAGCCGAACAGCGTCCGCAGCAGGGCCTGCCGATCGTCGTTGCGCGCGAGCAGGAACTCGGCGAACCGATTCTGGGCGAGCAGGATCACCTGCTGGAACTGCTCGCGGTTCAGTCCGATGATCTCGCCGAGCAGCTCGCCGGCCTCGCGCGGCTTCGCCGCTCGCCCCACCCATTCGCCGTCCACGAGCTCTTCCACCAGCGCCCGGTGGTCCTCGGTGGTGGTGCCGGTGCCGTTCTTCTTCGGCCGCTCGTACTCGGGCGACCGGGTCACCCGCCATCGCCGATCGGCGACGGTGAACTCCAGCCGCACCTCGGTCCGGTCTTCGGGGCGGCAGTGGTCGCTGCGCAGCCGCTTCGCACCTCCGTCGTACCGCGGCACCCCGCCGTAGAGGGCGAATCCGACGCCGTCCAGGATGCTGGACTTGCCGGCGCCGGTGCGCCCGGCGATGAGGAAGATGCCGTCGTCGTCGAACGCGTCGAAGTCGACGCTCTGGTGCTGCAGGAACGGGCCGAACCCCTCGAGCTCGAGCCGGTGCAGCTTCATGCCGTCACCTCTGCCGCCACGTGCTCGTCCAGCACATCGCGGATCAGGTCGGTCTCGGCCTCGTCGGCGCCTTCGCCGTTGCGGACGTGAGCGAGGAACGCCTCGACCAGCTCGGTCTCGGACTCGGCGGCCTTCACGCGCGCCGCGAACGACCGGGAATCGGCCGGTGCGCTGCGCTCCGGCGCATGCCGCACCTCGGCGCAGTGGGGGAAGCGCTGCCAGGCGCCGCATCGGATCCGGCTGCGCGGCCGTGTCGGTGTAGCGGGCGCTGACCCAGTCCCCTTCGGCGTCGGCGAATCGCGCCGCGGTGAGCAGCTCGTCCAGCGGCCCGCTGATCACCGTCAGCGCCCGGGGCACCGGCAGATCGACCCACTCGACCTGGGCCAGGCCCGCGACATCCAGCTCGACCAGCCACGCCCCCCGCGGCTTGTCGCGCTCGCCGAAGCTGTAGTGCAGCGGGGCGCCCGCGTAGCGGACCCGCTCGCTGAGCACGTTGCGCCCGTGGATGTGCCCGAGCGCGGTGTAGTCCGGCCCGTCGAACACCGACAGCGGCACGACGTCGAGGCCGCCCTGCTGGATGTCGCGCTCGAGCTGCGGCGTCGCCTCGACGCCCGCGGCGAAGCAGTGCGCGGCGACCACGTGCCGGCCGCCGCGCACGGCGGCGTCGGCGCGCACCAGGTCCATCGCGCGGGACAGCGCCTGCGCCTGGCTGCGCACACCCGGCCACTGGCGGCGCACGAGGGCGGGTTCGAGGTACGGGATCCCGTAGAAGTGGACGGGGCCGTGCTCGTCGTCGATCGTGATCGGCGTCGCGATCGCGGTCGGATCGGTCAGGACGTGGATGCCGTCGCGCAAGCTTCGCCTGGAAGCCGAGCCGGGCCGCCGAGTCGTGGTTGCCGCTGGTGACGACGACGCGCGCACCGGTGTCGCACAGCGCGACCAGCGTGTCGGTGAGCAGCGTGTAGCAGTCGGCGGCGGGGGCGGCGGAGTCGAACACGTCGCCGGCCACCACGACGACGTCGACCTCGCGGTCCCGCACCTCGACGACCAGCGCCTCGAGCACGCCGCGCAGCGCCGTCAGCGTCGAGCTGCCGTGGAAGGTCCGCCCGATGTGCCAGTCCGAGGTGTGCAGGATGCGCATGTCCCCCACGGTACGGGCGCCCTCCGACATCGCGATCGCGGCAGGCCGAGGCATCCGTCATCGCGTTCCGCGGCCGCGCGGATCCGCGTTCGTCTCAGGACGCTGAGCGCTGCGTCGTCGACGACGACGCCAGGATGCCGCGGTGAGCCGGGTTCGCGGTGAACCAGTCGGCGACATACCAGCACACCGGCCGGATGGTCCGGTCGCCGTCGGCTTCGAGGTCGGCCACCGCGCGGTCCACGAGTTCACCGGCGTAGCCGTGGCCGCGGAACGGCGGCACGGTGTAGGCGCGGGTCATGGCGACGGTGCGGCCGTCGTCGCGGTAATCCAGCACGCTGACGAGATCCTCGCCACGGTGCAGTGTGTAGCGCGAGGCTTCGGGTTCCTTCGCGAAGATGAGCTCATCCACATCGCCAGGCTAACCCCGTGCGACGTCGGCGGCGCCATGGATCGCCCGAACCCAGGCATCCACTGCCCGCTGACCGCGCAGCCGCACGATCGGCTCGCCGTCGGCCAGGCGCTGCTCCATCCGCGCGCGGGCGACCGGATGCTGCGTCCATGACCACAGCACGATGTTCTCCTCGGGGTCGCGGCGCAGCCACGACGAGGGTCGCTCGTGGTTGCCGTGCCACAGCTCTTCGCGCAGGATCCCGCGGCGCGCGGTGCGCCGCATCACCCGGCCGACGGTCCGCAGGCGCGAGTGGTCGATCCAGACGATGACGTCGGGTTCGTGGGGCGGGTCGAGCACGTCGCCCAGCCGCGACGCCCAGTTGCCGTCCATCACCCAGCCGTCGGGGTGCGCACGGACGAAGTCGAGGATCATCCGATGCGCCTCGTCGAGGTCGCGGAGAGTCCAGTCCGCATCCCAGAACACGGCATCCAGCTCGAGTCGCGGCACGCCGAGAGCCTCGGCCACGCGCGCGGCCAGGCGCGACTTTCCGGAGCCCGATGTCCCGACGATGTGCACCTTCACGAGGGGACAGTCTGCCAGCCGGGTCGGCCCTCTCGGCGCTCGGACGACACTGCCATCGCCCGGTTGAGCAATCTGTCACATTTCGACGCGCGGCTGGGACGGGATCCGAGCGATTTGACACCTGCGGACGCATTCCGTCATAATCAGCGACATGACTCACAACGCCCGTTCTCTGTCCGCCCGGGAGGCGAACGGAACTGCCGGCATCATGATGCCCGGCCGCGTTGTCCTGTGTTGTCGAATGTGCCGCTGAGCCGGTAACCCCGCCGGGCTCGCACACGCCGCCTTCCCATCCTCGAAGGCCGCGCTGCTTGAGCCCCCGAGCACCTCGGCGCACTCCGCGCAAGGATGCCTCGCCCCGGCCCGCTTCGGGCCGTCATCGCAGCACAACCGCACACGCCGCCGATCGCATCGCCGACCGGCAGGTCTCTTCCGTCAAGGACGTCATCCCATGTCGAACACCGCCCTCCTCGAGCGCCCCACCGCCACGAGTTCCACCCGCCCCGCCCTCCGCCTCGTCGCCGACATCCCCGAGACCGCTCCCGCTCCGGCCGCGACCGCCGACCGCAACCTGCCCCCGGGGACCACGCCCCGCGGCTTCGCCCTGTACGTCGGCTTCGACGAGATCAAGGCGGCCGCATCCGGCGTCTCGCTCGGCACGATCGTCGACGCGCTGCGTCGCACCCTCGCCGAGGTCGCACCCGAGGCCGAGACCTACGCGACCGTCGCCCTCGCCCCGGTCGGCGCCGGCGGCCGGGATGTGGACGTCGTCCGCCTCGCGCTGCACGAGCCGAGCGCCGTGGCCCGCACCAAGCCCGAGCCCGACCCCGAGCCCGAGACGGTGCCCGGCGGCGTCGTGGTCGACATCTCGCGCAAGCGCGTCGTGATCGACGGCGAGTCGGCCGCGCTCACCTTCAAGGAGTTCGAGCTGCTGCAGTATCTCGTCGCTGCGCGAGGGTCGCACGATCGAGCGGACCGAGCTGGTCTCGTCGCTCTGGCAGAGCGCGACCGAGCAGGACGCCCCCGGCGAGCGCACGATCGACGTGCACGTGCGGCGACTGCGCGCCAAGCTCGGACGGTACGAGGATGTCGTGCGCACGGTGCGCGGCGTCGGGTACCGCTTCGACCGGCACGCCGACGTCGTGATCCGCTACGGCCACGGCACCCCGTCGCCCGACCGGTTCTGACCCGCCGAACGGCGACCGCCGGTCAGTGCGCCGTGGGTGGAGTGGTGCGCACCGTCGCCCGGATCCGGGTGATCGTGTGGTCGGGGATGAACGGGTTGCCCGCCCCGCCGTCGTGATCGCCCCACAGGATCTCCAGCTGGGTGCCGTCGACGGCGTGCTCCTCCCCGATCGAGGCGACCGAGATCCAGCCGCCGATGTTCACGGTGTAGCCGTGGACATGGGTGAGACCGGCGGCGGTGCCGTCCGGGGTCTGCACCAGGTCGCGGTACTCGGCCGAGACGGGGGTCGGCAGCAGCCGCGGACGGCCGGGATGGTCCAGTTCGGAGTCGACGAGGACGCGCGCCGTGTCCTCCGGGTGCCACATCAGCCACACCTTCTTGCGACGCGGCTGCGTCGCCATCTGCTCGAGCGCAAGCGCGGCCGATGAAGTCGTGGTCGAATTTGACCATGTGACCGTAGCCGAGGTCCCACGGAGTGGAGTACCAGTCCTCGATGGCATCGGAGTGGTAGCTGCCGCGCAAGCCCGAACGAACCGAACACGCCCTCCAGGGTGTCATCGGCCAGCCCCTCGCGATATTCGGCCAGGTCGTCGCCGAAGATGGCCGGCAGCGGCGCCGGAACCCATCCGCCCTCCGCGAGCGCCGAGTTGTACGAGATCGCACCGCCCCGGACGAGGCCGAACTCTTCGCCGGCCGCCAGAATCGCCGCAAGGAAGGCCTCGTGCTCCTCCTCGGGGCCGAACAGCTCGAGCCCCGTGTTCTCGGTGCCGGGCGCGGCGGCCATCGTGTGCCCGAGGGCGTGCACCCGGTGTCCGCCGATCGTGATGTCGGCCAGACCGAAGAACTTCACCCGCTCGACCTTCGCCCCCGCGGCCCGATCGAGGATCTTCTGGGTGTTCGGCCCCTGGATCTCATAGCGGAACAGGCTCTTGGGCGTCGACCCGGTGATTCCGGTGGAGGTCAGACCCGGCTCACGCTGGATCGTGACGTCGTAGCCGCCGATCCGGGCCTGGTATTCGAGCCAGTTCAGTGCCGGGGGCTCGCCCACGACCACGAACACGCCGCCGGGCATGGCGAACAGGATCTCATCCCCGATGACGTGGCCCTGGTGGTTGACCGCCAGATACTGCTTGGCCCGGCCCTCGCCGAAGTTCTCGTAGCTGTTCGTCGAGGTGTCGGACAGGAGGCGGAGGGCATCCGGTCCGGACAGGGAGAAGTCGGTCATGTGCCACGACTGGTTGAACAGCACCGCGGTCGTCGCCCAGGCGTGCTGTTCGTCGCGCCAGTTGGAGTGGAACCGGGGGTACGGCGAAAAGGATCCCGGAGACACCGGGACCGGATGCGCCAGGAGCTTCATCGCGGAGCCGGCACGGGAGATTCGATCCTGAAAGGACATGGTTGCCACCTTCGTCGCTGGTGATCGCCGGTACGGGTGTGCCGGCGAGCCCGCCCCCGCGATCCGCGCGGCGGCTGAACTGTCCCCCAGTCAACGGGACCAACACACATAGATCAAATGAATATGAATTATCGACGGCATAGACTTGGTGCATGAGTGGCCCCAGCATCCGGAACCCTGCCGAACAGAGCCTCGCGTCCCTGGACCTGAACCTCCTCGTCTCGCTGCACGCCCTGATCGAAGAGGTCTCGGTCACCCGGGCGGCCCGCCGCGTCGGCGTCTCGCAGCCCGCGATGAGCCATGCGCTGCGTCGCGTGCGCGACCTGTTCGGCGACGAGATCATCGTGCGCCGGGGGAACGTCTCCGAGCTGACCTCCCGCGCGCAGAGCCTGATCGCGCCGCTGCGCGACATCCTGCTGAAGACGGAGCAGCTGGTCCGAGGGGTGACCTTCGACCCGGCGACCGACGGGCGCACCGTCACGGTGGCCCTGACCTCGAGCTCCATCCGGGTGCTGGGCAACAGACTGCTGCAGACGGTGCACGCGCAGGCGCCGAACATGCACCTCCGGTTCCGCATCGCCCGGGCCGACATCGACGAGATGTTCACGACCGACGGCGTGGATGTCGCGCTGATGCCGCGCGCGGTTCCGACCAGGCACCCCCGTGAACTCCTCTACGAGGACGGCTGGGTGGTCATCGCCGGCCGGGACGATGTGACCGAGCAGAACGTCGTCGAGGTCCTGCGCACCCGGCCGCACGTGCTGTTCGACACGGGGGCCGCGTCGTACGTGTACGACATCATGCAGGCGCACGGCATCCACGTGGACGTCGCGGCCACCGTCACCGACTCGATGATGCTGGCCGACCTCGTCGCCGGCGGCCCGTTCGTCGCGGTGCACCTCGCTCAGGTCGTGCGCGCCCTGCCCGCCAGCAGCGAGCTGTGGTCGGTGCCGCTGCCGTTTCCCACCGGCGCGACCGGCATGGACATGGTCTGGAGTCCGTGGGTCTCGGACGACGCCTTCACACAGTGGTTCCGCGGCGTCCTGCGCTCGTGCGCACCGTAGCAGGGCCACGGGAGCCGTAGCGCCGGATGCCCGCACCCGTCGCGGTTCAGGACGTGACGCGGGCGATCCCCCGCAGGCGGCGCTCGATCTCGCGCAGCGCGACCAGTGCCGAGCGCAGCTCTTGCTGACGCTGTGCGGGCAGACCGGCGAACGCCTCGTCGAGCGATCCGGCCCAGGCTGCCGCGACCACCTGCTCCTCGCGCACGCCGCGCTCGGTCGGCATGATCCGCACCACGCGGCGATCTTCGAGGTCGGGCCGTCGTTCCACGTATCCATGCTGGACCAGCAGCCGGACGGCCGCGCTCGCATTCGACTGCCGCAGCGCCAGCTCGGCCGCCAACTCGCCGACCGTCGAGCCCGGGGCGTCGACCACCTGCTTGAGCATGGCGATGGCCGTGGTGTTCAGCGGCCCGGCGCTGTTGCGCTGTGGTGGGCGCCGGTGCACCGTCCAGGACAATTCGCGCAGCGCCGCCGTGACGGCACGATCGACACCAGCATCAGGCGAGTCGTTCAACCGCGGCATCCCCTCTCCGGCCGCTCCAGATTACCGGGTGCCGTTCAGATATCCAACATTCGACATATACAAATCCACATATATATGTGTAATGTACTGCCTACACCGTCGTGAAAGAGGAACCCATGAGCAAGCGCCGCCATACCGAAGACCCTCGAGACCTTGATCCACGAAGCGGGCGGGCCGGTCGCGATGATGCGCGCATCGACGCTCGGCCCGTTCCAGATCCCGGGCATCCCCGCCGAATTCACGAACTGGCGCGACGAGGTGCGCGCGTGGCGGCACGGCGTGGCCCTGCTGGAGCAGTCCTACCACATGACGGAACTGCAGGCTGCGCGGCAGCGAGGTCATCCCGTTCCTGAGGACACTCGCCGTCAACCGGCTCGATGACTTCCCCGTGATGCGGGCCAAACAGATCGTCTTCGCGGCGCCGGACGGCCATTTCATCGCCGACGCGATCATCTTCCACGAGGAAGAGGGCTTCTATCGCATCGTCGGCGCGCCCACCGCCAGCAACTGGCTGCTGTTCCACCTCGAGCGCAAGCTCGTTCGAGGTCACCGCCACCAAGAACGACAACTGGGCGGTGCGCCAGGCACCCCGCGATGTATTCCGCTTCCAGATCCAGGGCATCCACGCGATGGACCTGGTCACCGAGGTCGCCGGCGGATCGGTGCCCGACATCCGGTTCTTCGCGATCGGCGAGCTGACGATCGCCGGCAAGACCGTGCGCGCGCTGCGCCACGGGATGGCGGGCACCCCGGGCTTCGAGATCTACGGCGCATGGGACGACCAGCACGCCGTGCGGCAGGCCGTCGAGGCCGCCGGGCAGAAATACGGGCTTGCGCAAGGTCGGAGCCCTGGCCTATCCCACCAACGCGCAGGAGTCGGGGTGGATGCCCAACCCGCTGCCGGCGATCTACACCGACCCCGCGCTGGCCGAGTATCGGCAGTGGTTGAACGGGCGCTTCCTGGAGAGCTCCGCGTCGCTGGCCGGCAGCATGGTGTCGGATCGGATCGAGGACTACTACGTCGATCCGATCGAGATCGGCTACGGCGGTCTGATCGACTGGAGCCGCGACTTCATCGGCCGGGATGCGCTGCGGGGCCGCGCCGACCGGCAGACCCGGACGAAGGTCACCCTGGAATGGGACGACGGGGATGTCGCGGACACCATCGCGTCGTCTCTCTTCGGTGGGGAGCAGTTCGGCGGCGAGCACCGAGCACGCTACCTCGCACTGCCGATCCCGGTATACGGCACGTATCAGGCCGATGCGGTGCTGGCCGGCGGTCAGCGCGTCGGCGTGGCGCAGTGGAGCTCGTTCTCGGCCAACAGCGGGCATCTGATCTCCACCGCCGTGGTCGATCTGGACCATGCCACCCCCGGCACCGAGCTGACGCTGCTGTGGGGCGAGCCAGACTCGCGCCGTCGCATCGTGGACGCCCACGACGTGCGCGAGATCCGCGTGACGGTCGCGCCGTCGCCGTACTTCGACAAGGTCGTCAAGACAGACCAGGCCGCGGTGGATCTGCGATGAGTCGGCCCGGCGTGCGCCGCGTGCTGGTCGTCGGCGGCGGCTTCTCCGGCCTGTCGGCGGCGATCATGCTCGTCCGTGCGGGAATCGACGTGGACCTGATCGAGCGCTCGCCGCAGTGGCGGATGGACGGCACCGGCATCAGCGCCGGTGCGGCGACCTTGCGCGCCCTGCACACCGTCGGTGTCCTGGACGCGTTCCTCGCCCACGGGTACGCGGCTGACGGCACCGACGTGCGCACGCCCGACGGCCACCGGATCGCCGGGTTCTCGACCCCGCGACTGGTCTCGCCCGAGGTGCCCGGCAACGGGGCGATCATGCGGCCGGCCCTGGGCGCGATCCTCGTGGACGCGGCAGCGCGGGCGGGCGTGTCGATGCGGCTGGGCACGACGGTGAGCGACCTGGACGACGATGCCGCCGACGGTGTCCAGGTCACCATCTCCGACGGGGGACGCGCTCGATACGACCTCGTCGTGGCCGCCGACGGACTGCAGTCCAGAACGCGCGCGCGGCTGTTTCCGGACGCGCCGCGCCCGTCGTTCTCCGGTCAGGGCGCGTGGCGTGCGGTCGTGCCCCGCCCGCCGCAGATCGAGTGCACCACGGTCTGGGTGGGCGCCGCGCACAAGGTCGGAGTCAATCCCGTCTCGGCCGAGGAGATGTACCTCTTCGTCAACGAGAACCGGGCAGACAACGACCACGTCGCCGACGACGATCTGGTGCCCCGGCTTGCGCACACTGCTCGAGCCGATCACCGATCCGGTGATCCGCGAGGTGCGCGAGCACATCGGCGATGACTCCCGGGTCCTGTACCGCCCGATGGACAATCTGCTCCTGCCACCGCCCTGGCATCGCGGACGCGTCGTGCTCATCGGCGACGCCGTCCACGCCACGACGCCGCATCTGGCCGCCGGCGCCGGGATCGGCATCGAAGACGCGATAGTGCTGGCCGAAGAGCTCGCCGCGACCACGGACCTCGATGACGCACTCGTCTCGTTCGCGCAGCGACGCTGGGAACGCTGCCGCATGGTCGTGCACAACTCCGCACGACTGGGCGTGCTCGAGGCCGCGCCCGGATCCGAGCCGGACTACGTCGACGTGCAGGCCGAGTCGTATCGACTGCTGGCCGAGCCGATCTGACATGCGATGACCCCGAAAGCGAGAGACACGAAGTGATGACACTGGAACAGGACGTGTTCGTGGTGGGGGCGGGTCCGACGGGGCTCGCCTGTGCGGCACTTCTGGCCCGCGACGGCGTCGGCGTGACCGCGATCACCCGCTACCCCGGCTTCGCGAATTCTCCCCGTGCCCACATCATCAACCAGCGCACATTGGAGGTCTTCCGCGACCTCGGCATCCATGACCGGGTGGTGGATGCCGCGATGCCGGCGTCGCTGATGGGTCAGGTGGTCTGGGCCGAGACGCTGGCCGGCCCCGAGATCGCCCGACGCCGCGGCTGGGGTGCGGGCGCCGCGCGCCTGTCGGACTATGCCGCGGCCAGCCCGTGCGGCGTGGCGAACATCCCGCAGCATGTGCTCGAGCCGATCCTGTGCGATGCCGCGCGCGGGTTCGGCGCCGACATCCGATTCGACCTCGAGCTGGTCTCGATGCGGCAGGACGGCGACCGGGTGATCTCGGTGTGCCGTGACCGCCGCACCGGCGAAGAGCTCGAGGTCGTCTCCCGCTACGCGGTCGGTGCCGACGGCGACAACAGTGCCGTCTGCCGCGAGATCGGGTTCGAGGTGATCGGGCAGGCCGGGCTCGGCCACATGGTCAACTACTGGGTCGAGGCCGACCTGACCGCCTACACGGCCCACCGGGCCGGATCGCTCTACCAGGTCTTCCGGCCCGGCGGCGCCGAGGTCACCGACAACGCGATGTTCGTGAACGTCCGCCCATGGGACCAGTGGGTGGTCGCGGTCCCCTACGACCCCGCCATCGGCGCCGATCGCAGCGAGGAAGCCGCCACCCGCGTCGTGCGCCGCTACGTCGGCGATGACGAGCTGCCCGTGCGCCTGATCGGCGCGTCCACCTGGACGATCAACGAGATGCACGCCGAGCGCTGCACCTCGGCCGCGTCGTGATCGCCGGCAACGCCGCCCACCGGCATCCTCCGGCCGGGGGCCTCGGCGCCAACACGTGTATCCAGGACGCGTTCAACCTCGCCTGGAAGCTCGCCGCCCTCATCCGCGGCACCGCCGGCCCCGGCATCCTCGACACCTACACGCAGGAGCGGGTGCCCATCGCGCGGCAGATCGTGAAGGGGGCGAACCGGTCGCTGAAGGCGCTGATGGCGATCCCGTCCGCGCTCGGCCTGCAGCCGGGCCTGTCCGCCGACGACGGCGACCGGCGCATGCACGCCCGGTTCACGGCCACCGCGGAAGGCGCCGCCCAGCGCGCCGCGCTGGCCGATGCGCTTGCGCAGCAGGATGCGAACTTCAATGCGCTGGGCATCGAGCTGGGGCACCATTACGTCTCGGACGGGATCACCGCCGACGGCGAGTCCGCCCCGCGCGGCGCCGACCCCGAACTGGACTACGTGCCGTCCACGACGCCGGGCTCGCCGCTGCCGCACGCCTGGGTCGCCCGTGCCGGGCACCCTCAGATCTCGACCCTCGACCTGGTCGGACACGGACGGTTCACGCTGCTGACGGGCATTGGCGGCGAGCGCTGGCGTGACGCCGCGGCGGGGCTCGGCGTCGACGTGGTCGTGATCGGACCGGGGCAGGAGGTCGAGGACCCGTACGGCGACTGGGCCGAGGCGCGCGGCACCGACGAGGCCGGCTGTGTGCTCGTGCGGCCCGACCATCACGTCGCGTTCCGCAGCATGCACGCACCGGGCCTGGATGCCACCGCCGAACTCGGTGCCGCCGTCGACCGCGCTTTCGCCCGGACCCGGCCGGCCGACCTGGAACCACACCCCGAACACCTGGAGACGACACCGTGACCGACCCCGCGACATCCGCACCCGCGACCTCCCCTGCCTGCACCGGCCGGCGTCGACACCGACGTGCTCGTGGTCGGCAGCGGTCCGGCCGGGGCCACGACCGCCCTGCTGCTGGCCCGGCACGGGCTGGATGTGACGATGGTCACCCGCTCGTCGTGGGTGTCCGACTCGCCGCGCGCGCACATCACGAACCAGCGCACGATGGAGGTCATGCGCGCGGTCGGCCTCGAGCAGGCGGTGCGGGCGGCATCCAGTCCGGCCGAGCTGATGGCCAACCACGTGCTGTGCACGTCGCTCGTCGGCCCCGAGTACGGCCGGGTCTGGTCGTGGGGCGGGGATCCCGCGCGACGCGGGGAGTATGCGTCCGCCAGCCCCGGCGCCGGCTTGCGACATCCCGCAGGATCGGCTCGAGCCGATCCTGGTCGGCGAAGCGGCCCGGCGGGGCGCGCACGTCCGGTTCGAGACGAAGTTCCTCTCGCTCACGCAGGACGACGAGGGCGTGGACGTGCAGGTGGAGGACCAGCGTCGCAGCCAGGTCTTCACGATCCGTGCGCGCTACGTCGTCGGCGCGGACGGCGGGCAGAGCCGCGTCGCCGAGGCGGTCGGCCTGCCGCTGCGGGGAGAGTCGGGCGTGGGCAGCGCGATGAACGTGCGCTTCACCGCCGATCTCTCTCCGTACGTCGCGCACCGTCCGGGGTCGCTGTTCGAGGTGATCCAGCCGGAGCGGGAAGAGCAACTGGGCACGGGATGCTGCGGATGGTGCGCCCGTGGGACGACTGGGTGGCCGGCTTCGTGCACCTCGGCGAGCGCAACGCGCGTCTGACCGCGGACGAGGCCGCGCACGAGGTGCGGCAGCTGGTCGGCGATCCGGACCTGCCCGTGCAGATCACCGGGCTGTTCCCCTGGCGGATCAACCACGTCGTGGCCGAGGAGTACCGGGCGGGGCGGGTACTGTGCGTCGGCGACGCGGTGCACCGGCATCCGCCGATGAACGGGCTCGGCGCGAACACCGGCATCCAGGACGCCTTCAATCTCGCGTTCAAGCTCGCGTACGTGCTGCGGGGAATCGCCGGGCCGAAGCTCCTGGACACCTACACCGCCGAGCGGCAGCCGGTCGGCGCGCAGGTCGTGGACCGCGCGATCGCCAGCTGGCACCAGGGCCGCGATCTGCTGGGCGCCCTCGGCGTGCGCCCCGGGATGCCGCTGAACGAGCGCCGCGCCGCGTTCGCCGAGCTGTCGGCACCGACCGACGACGGCCAGCAGAGGCGCGCGTCGGTCGACGACGTGCTCCAGAAGAAGGCGTACATCTTCGCCGCGCACGGTGTGGAGATGAACCAGCGCTACGCGTCGGCTGCCGTGATCGACGACGGCACCGACGACGGGTTCGATCGAGACGAGCAAGCTGTACATCCAGCCGTCGGGGGCGCCCGGAGCGCGCCTGCCGCACGCCTGGGTCACGGTCGACGGGCGGACGGTGTCGACGCTCGACCTCGTGCGGCCCGAGGGTTTCACACTGCTGGCGCGCGTGCGGGGACGGGAATGGGTGGATGCCGCGACCGCCGTCGCCGACGAGCTCGGCGTGCCGCTGACCGCCCTGCGGGTCGGACCGGGCGCGGACGTCGCCGACGTGTACCGCGACGTCGCCGCGCGGCTCGGGATCGGCGAGGCAGGCGCCGTGCTCGTCCGCCCCGACCAGCACGTCGCATGGCGCAGCGCCGGAGCGGCGGAGGATCCGCGGGCAACGTTGCGCGACGCGCTCACGCAGGTGCTGGCCCGCTGACGCGGATCAGCACCGCTCCGGCACCCGCCGGCCGAAGGCCCAGGCGGCGCAAGCCCACGCCGCACGCGCCCGCGATGACGATGCCCAGGCTCAGCGCCGACACGCCGAACGCGCTCGTCACCGGCGAGCCCAGCACTCCCCGAAGAACTGCGCCGATCCGGTCAGTGCCGACGCCACGCCGCTGGCGACCAGGGTGGCCTGCCCCCAGCTGTGCGCACCGGGAAGCACGAAGCCGGCGCCCGCGGCGAACAGCGTGGATGCCGCCCACAGCACGCCCTGCCCGGCCCCGACTGCCGCTCCGACGGTCAGGCCGAGCCCGCTGATCGTGCACACCGCCAGCCCGACGCCGGCCGCCCAGGACGCCGGCCGGTGGCGCACGACGACGCGGAAGACGAGGGTGGCGCACAGCATCGCGACGGCATTCGTGGCGAACACCAGCGCGAACACCGCGGGCGGGTGCGAGAACTCGCGCTCGACGATGAAGGACGCACTCGAGATGTACGCGTAGAACGCGAACGAGAACACCCCGATCGACAGCGTCGCGCCGACCAGCCCCCGGTCGCGCGACCGCGCCCCATCGCGCGGATGACGCCGGAGCCCGCCCGTGCGCGCGCCTCCAGAGTCTCGGGCACGAACAGCACGAACGCGAGCGTCGCGACCACGCCGAGCGCGGCCAGGGTGATGAAATCCGCCCGCCACCCCCAGGCGTGCGCGATCGCGGCGCCGACGGCGGGGGCGACGATCGGAGCGATGCCGGTGACCACCGACAGCATCCCGATCCGCGAGGCGGTCACCCGGTCATCGGCGGAGACGTCCCGCACGACGCTTCGTGCGACCACGATCCCCGCCGCGCCGAACAGCCCGGTCGCCACCCGCACCGCGATGAGGATGCCGGCCGACGGCGCCAGCGCGCTGGCGAGGGATGCCGCGGTCCAGCCGATCGCCCCGATCAGCGTGATCGGGCGTCGCCCGTACCGATCGCTCAGCGGCCCCCAGGCCAGCTGCCGACGGCGATGCCGAGCAGGCACGCGGTGACGCTGGCCTGCGCGAGGGCTGTGCCGCCGCCGAGCTCGTCCTGGATGAGCGGCAGCGACGGCGTGTAGATGTCGATCGACAGCGGCGCGGCCGCGGTGAGCAGCGCGAGGATGACGAGAGTGCGCACCGTCCGCATCCGCGTGCCGGTGGCACGATTCAGCGCTGCGGCCGTCGGCATGCCCGGGTCTATTCGGCGCTGTCGGGCAGGTAGGCGAGCACGTCGCACTGCACGAGCGAGCCGTCATCGAGCGCGGCGGCGGCGCTGTGCCGCGCCGGCCGGTCGTCGGGGTCAGGGAACATCGCGACCCATTCCCGGTTCAGCGCCTCCCGGTCGCGACTCTCGGCGAGGAAGAACGTCATCTTCGCGATGTCGTCGGTCGACCCGCCGGCGGCGGCCATCAGCTCGCGCACGTGCGCGAACACGTTCGCGCACTGCGCGTCCAGCCCGTCGGGCATCACCCCGGTCTCGGGGTCGCGGCCGGTCAGCACGCCCGAGACGAGCAGCGGGCCGATCCGGCAGGCGGCGGGGATCGGATTGCGGTGGGCGAACCCGCTCAGCTGGATGCTCTGTCGGCGCGGCATCCCCTCATCCTTCCGCAACGACCCGGTTCTCGATGGCGCCCAGGCCCTCGATCTCGGCGCGGACCACATCGCCGGGGCGCAGGAACCGGCCCGTCGGGGCTCCGATCCCCGCCGGAGTGCCGGTGGCCAGGATGTCGCCCGGCATCAGCGTGAACACCTGCGAGAGGTAGGCGATCTGCTCGTAGATGTCGTAGATCATGTCCGAGGTCGGGAAGTCCTGGCGCACCTCGCCGTTCACGGTCAGCCGCATCTGCAGCTTCAGCGGGTCCTCGATCTCGTCGTCGGTGGTCAGCCACGGCCCGATCGGACCGTGCGTGTCGAACGACTTGCCCAGCGTGAAGGTCGGCGACCGCTTCTGCAAGCCAGTCGCGCACCGAGACGTCGTTGGCGACCAGGTAGCCGGCGATCACCGAACGCGCGTCCTCGACCGCGACGTGCCGGCAGCGCTGTCCGATCACGACGCCCAGCTCGATCTCGTAGTCCAACTCCTCCGAGATCGAGGGCTTGACGATGTCGTCCTGCGGGCCGACGATGCACGTCACCTGCTTGTTGAACCACAGCTGGCTGGTCGGGGTCGGGATACCGGCGGCCGCGGCCTCTTCGGCGTGCTCGCGGTAGTTCATCCCGATGCCGAGGTACTTCTGCGGATCGTCGATCGGCGCGTGCAGCCGCACGCCGGCCAGGGCGAACCGGGGTCCGGATGCCGCGGCCAGCACGCCGGTCAGCTCGGGCAGTCGCGGCAGCAGTTCCCGCACCGACCCGCCCGCACCGGCCACGGCGGTCAGGTCGACGACCTCGTCGCCGTCGATCCGCCCGACGCGCACGACGTCGGATCCGGCCGGGGTGAATCGTGCGAGCCTCATGACGGCTCCTCCTGCGCGGCATCCTGCGCCGCGGCATCCTGCTCACTCGGCAGCTTCCCCCAGACCTCGTCGCCGTGCGGCGTCATCTGGAAGCTGACGTACCGCCACTGCCCGTCATCACCGCGGTGCAGCACCTGGGTGACCGGGCCGCCGAGGGTCCGCTCCCCGCCGCCGGGCGCGCGCATCCGGTTCGTGAGCTCGCCGACCACGATCGCGACATCCCCCGACACCCGGATGTTCAGCTCGCCGCGCCACATGTCCAGGTAGGCGCGCCGCGCCGCGACGTGCTCGAGCAGGTGCGCCTTGTCGTGCACGAGTCCGGGCGCGTGGATGTGCACGAGCGAGTCCTCGAACAACTCGTCCAGTGCCGCGAGGTCGCCGTCGATGAGCGCGCGCCGCCGTCGCTCCTCGACCGCGAGCAGCTCGGCGCGGGTGGCCTCGTCGGCCGCGGTGAGCTCGCTCATTCGGCCACGGCCACGTCGTGCGTGCGGAATCCGGTGGCGGCACCGGCGTCGTGGCCGGGCCGGGGGCTGCCCACGAGCGCGTGGTAGCGGCCGAAGATCTCGTCGGCCTCGGCCAGCGGCAGCACCTGTTCGATGTCGTCGAAGGGCAGCCCGTCCGTGCGATCGGCGACGATCCGGCGGATGACCTCGTAGCCCTCGCCGCGCATATTGTCGGTGATGCGGTTCACGACCTCGCGACGGGCCCCGTCGTAGGCCGTGAAGGCCGCGTGCGGGTCGTCCGGATGCGCGGCGATCTGCTCGACGATCACGCGCGCGTCGATCATCGCCTGGGTGATCCCGTTGCCGCCGCGCGGGTACATCGCATGCGCGGCGTCGCCGAGGAGCACGACGCGGCCGTCGACCCAGCCGTCCAGCGGAGCGTGCCGGATGAGGGGGAACAGATAGACCTCCCGGGCATCGCGCATCAGCTGCTGCACATCGAGGAACGGGATCTTGACGGTGTCGTACAGGGGGATGACCTCGGTGATGTCGCCGGTCTGATTCCAGTCCTCGATCGTCTCCTCGCCGTTGGTCTCCACGACCCAGTTGATCAGATCCTTGCCGGAGCCCTCGAAGTTCTCGGCGATCGGATAGACGATCATCGACGAGACGTGCGGGTTGCCGATGTGGCAGATCGTGTGGCCACCACGGTAGGGATCACGCAGCGTGGTGCCGCGCCACATCGTGATTCCGGAGAACTCCGGCTCGGCCTGGTCGGGATGCATCTGCCGGCGGATCGCCGACTTGATCCCGTCGGCTGCGATGACCGCGTCGTGTCGCACCTGCTCACGACGTCCGTCGCGGTGCTCGATGTCCAGGCGCACCCCCTCGGCGTCCTGCACATAGCCGGTGACGCGTGCGCCCAGCGTGACCGACTCCGCCCCGACCCGCTCCAGCACCGTCCGGTAGAAGAGCACTGCAGGACGCCGCGGTGCACGAAGCGCTGCTCGTGCAGATAGCCCATGTGCACGCCGCACTTCTCGGCGTAGATCTCCTGACCGTGGTGTGTGAAGAAGATCGAATCCTCGGCGTCCACCGAGATCGCCCGGAACTCCTCGAGGAGGCCGAGGTCGTCGATCTCGGCAGTACCGGCCGTCTTGATGTCGACACCGACCCCGAGCGGCTTCAGCTCTCCGACCGATTCATAGATCGTCGGCCGAAAGCCCCGCTGGTGAAGGCGCAGCGCAGTGAGCAGCCCGGCGGGGCCGGCGCCCACGATGGCGATGTTGAGCATGGAAGTCCTCTTCCTCGAGGTGGGTGGACGACCATGATCGTACACGATGTCGTGCGCGATTTGGATGCTGAGATCCCACGCCGCGCTGGCAATTTCGGCATAATGGGCAAGGGATCAGCGAGATGGACTGGCGCAAACGCGGGCTTCTGCATATGATTTCGCACACGATGTCAGTATCGCGACGAAGCGAACCAAGGGAGCTGCCAGCAATGACCGAGACTTCGACGCCCGAGGCTTCGACGCCCGACCCGTATACGGGCGTGGTCGCCACTCCGCCTCGCCGCCGGCTCTCGTTCAGCTGGTTCAGCACCCGATTCGCCGTCATCGGCGTCTGGATCCTGTTGGCCATCCTGTTCAGCGTGCTGGCGCCGGACACCTTCGCCACCGTCGGCGCCATGCACGCGATCTTCGGCGGGCCCAACAACACGACGCTGGTGTTCCTGGCCGCGGCGCTGCTGTGCACGATCATCGTCGGCGAATTCGTCGACATGTCGGTGGCCTCCAACCTCGGCCTGGCTGCGATGACGCTGACCGTGCTCAACGTCGATCTCCACCTCAACGCCTACGTCGCCGCTCTCGTCGCCGTGGCGGTGTCCACCGCGGTGGGCGCCCTGAACGGCTGGCTCGTCGTGCGTCTCGGAGTGAACACGATCGTGGTGACGCTCGGCATGGGCACGTTCCTGCTGGGCATCGCGAGCTGGATGTCGAACCTGCGAGCCGGTGAGCGGACTCGCGAAGTACGTGCAGTGGATCGCGAACTTCGAGATCGCAGGGCTGCCGCTGGCGTTCTATCTCGGCGTCATCCTGATGCTCGGCTTCGCGTACGTCCTGCGCTTCACGCCCCTCGGGCGCAACATGCGATTCGTCGGCGAGAACCGAGAAGTCAGCCGGCTCGCGGGAGTGCGGGTGCAGCGCACCCGATTCGGCGCCTTCACGTTCGCAGGCTTGATCGCCGGCGTCGGCGGGGTCATCACCGCGGCCGGCACCGGCGGCTTCGATCCGAGTTCGTCGAACGCGTATCTGCTGCCGATGTTCGCCGCCACGTTCCTGGGCACGGCGATCCTCGACCCCGGCCGCTTCAACCCGCTCGGCACGCTGCTGGCCGTCTTCTTCCTCGGCACCGGGGTCCTGGGGCTCCAGCTGCTCGGCGCCAATTCCTGGGTCACGAACGTCTTCTACGGCGGCGTCCTCGTCGTCGCGGTCACGCTCACGACCATCCTGCACCAGCGGGCCCGCTGAGGGGTCACATCGATCTACCGATCCCGATTGTCAACGAAGCCAACAAGGAGAATCACAGTGAACACAGCACACACCACCCGCGGGCGCCTCGTGGCGCTGGTGGGCACCGTCGCGATCGCAGCGCTCGCGCTCGCCGGTTGCGATTCGACCGCGGGCGGCACGGACACGACGCCCTCCGGCGCCGCGACCGCCTCCGCGCCGGCCAGCGTGGCCGACCAGGTCGCCCAGCTCCAAGCTCCGTTGGAGAGCTGGCCGACCCCGACCGAGTCCGTCTCGAACAAGGACGCACTGAAGGGCAAGACCGTCTACTTCATCCCCATCACGCTCCAGGCGCCGCAGTTCGCGGCGACCCTGACCGCGTTCACCGAAGGGATCAAGGCGCTCGGCGGAAGAGTCCAGACCTGTGATGGCCAGGGCACGCCGACGGCGATCTCGGCCTGCGTCTCGCAGGGCACCCAGTCCCATGCGGCGGCGATCGTGGCCGCCGCGGTGGCCTACGACCTGGCCGGCAACGCCTTCGACGCCGCCCAGGCCGCCGGCATCCCCGTCATCATCGCCGACCAGGCGCTGTCGGCCGACCACCCGAACTCGAAGACGCTCGTCACGATCGACGGCGAGGTCGGCTACCGGATGGACGAGGCGGTCGCCAAGTGGATCGTCGCGGACGCCGGCAGCACACCCCGGCGGTGCTCGCGAACGTCTCGGCGGACGGGCCGTCGCCCGCCGAGTTCTTCACGGCCGCGCAGAAGGTCTACGACACGGCCGGGGCGAAGGTGACCGTCAACAAGGTCTCCACCGGCAGCTTCCAGCTGGTCGCACCCTCGACGAGCGCGGCGCTGCTGAAGAACCCCGATGTCGGTTACCTGCATGTGCAGTTCGGTCAGTACTGGCAGGCCTCCGCGGGCGGTGTGCAGGCGGCCGGACGCAGCGGAAAGGTGAAGATCGCCACGACCGCGGCACAGCTCGGCGAGCTCCAGGCGGTCAAGTCCGGCGCCCTGTCGGCGGCCGCGAGCTCGTCGTCGACGTTCGAGGGCTGGATCTTCGCGGATGCGGCGCTGCGCATGGCCGCCGGCGACACGATCCCGGACTACACGGTGCCCATGCGACTGTTCTCAGCCGACAACATCGGCTCGATCACCCTCGATGACGCCTCGATGAACTCCGGCTCCTGGTACGGTCCGACCGAGCCGATCGCGGACGGCTTCGAGAAGGTCTGGGGCGTGAGTTGACGATGAGCATCCAGCCGGAGGCGCGGACGGCGACGTCCGCGCCTCCGGCGCGCCTCGAGGTCCACGACGTCACGGTGACGTTCGGCAGCAACCGTGTCCTGCGGGATGTCGCAATCGAGGTGCGTCCCGGTGAGATCCATGGGCTGATCGGGCAGAACGGCTCGGGCAAGTCGACGCTCGCGAAGGTCCTCACCGGGCTGTACACCCCCGACCCCGGCGCACGCGTGCTGGTCGACAGCGAGCCGCTGCGCCTCCCGGTTCGCCCCGCCGAGTCCCGCGCGGCCGGCGTCGCCGTGGTCCATCAGAGCCTCGGGCTCATCGATCGGATGAGCGTCATCGAGAATCTGCGCATGGGCCGGCTCCGCGCCCGCGGCCTCGGCCGACGCATCGACTGGAAGCGCGAGCGGGCAGAAGCCGAGACCGTCTTCGACCGGCTCGGTCGACGCGTCCCGTTCGACGTCCCCGTCGGCGCGCTGCGCGAGGAGGAACGCGCGACCGTCGCGATCGCCCGTGCGCTCCAGGACGCGACCCCCGGCCACGGCCTGATCATCTTCGACGAGTCGACGCGGGCACTCGGACGCCGCGCGCTCGAGCACTTCTTCGCGATCCTCGACGAGATCGTGGCCACCGGCACGTCCGTCCTGCTCATCACGCACCGCCTGGAGGAGATCATCGACGCCGCCGACCGGGTGACGATCCTGCGCGACGGACGGGTGGTCGAATCCGGGCGCGAGGTGGCGGGGATGAGCGAAGCCACCCTCACCACGATGATGCTCGGACGCGGGCTGGTCGACCTCAGCTCCCAGGGCACGGCGCCGGCCGCGGCATCCGGCTCCCCGGTCGTCGTCGAGCATCTCGCCGGACTCGGCGTCGCCGACCTCGATCTGCACGTGGCCGCCGGCGAGGTGCTCGGCCTGACCGGCATCGCCGGCTCGGGTTACGACGATGTCCCCTACCTGCTCAGCGGCGCCTCGCCAGCAGCCGACGGCACGATCACGATGCGCGGCACGGCGGTCGCCGCCCGGCAGCTCAGTCCCGCCTCCGCGGTTGCCGCGGGCATCGCGCTCGTGCCGGAGGGCCGCGAGCACGCGGGTCTGGCGGGCAGCCTGAGCGTCGCCGAGAATGCCGCATTTCCGCAGACCAGCCGGTCCCGGCGGGCGCTCCTGCCGTATTCGGCCAAGGACGAGAAGGCGCTGGTCACGGGCTGGATCGACCAGCTCGACGTCCGGCCACCCGATCCGAAGTCGCTCGTGAAGAACCTCTCCGGAGGGAACGCGCAGAAGGTCCTGCTGGCGAAGTGGCTCGCGACCGACCCCGAGCTCGCTGCTCCACGAACCGACGCAGGCCGTCGACGTCGGCGCGCGCCACACCATCGTGGCCGCGATCCGGAAGGCCGCCTCCGCCGGCCGGGCGGTCATCGTCGCCGGCTCGGACGAGAACGAGCTGTCGATGCTGTGCGACCGGATCCTGGTGTTCGCCGATGGCCGGGTCCGGGACGAGTTGACCGGCCGGCAGAGTCCGGACGACATCGTGGCAGCGATCTATGCGGGCGGATCGCGCGCGACCCTGCGCGATCGCATCCCGCGCCGAGAAGAGGCGTGAATGGCCGGGTCATCAGGCAACGACATCGACGAGTTCTTCTCCACTGCTCGGGTCGCCGGCCATACCAGCGCGGTCGAACTGCCCGAGGGCGACTACCGCCGCTTCCTGTACTCGCTGGACGATGAGATCCTCGCGCCCTACCGCGAGATGAGCTACGAGCAGTTCCGCGAAGACCGCTATCGGGCGCCGTTCCTGCGCAGCCTCGTCGAATACTGGGACTCGCTGCTGGCCGAGCCGTTCGTCGGCATCACGACGGACGGCGACGTGGTGCCGGACCTGTACCGCCTGCCCGAGCCGTCCGGGCAGAACGATCCGGCGATCGTCGACGCGGCACGCAAGGCGCTCTCGCTGCTGGATGCCGCGGCCGTGCAGCGCCTGTCGTACCCGATCGACGCACCCGAGCGGAGGGCGTGGAGCAACCCGGAGTGGGTGTTCCACCGGGTGGGCGTCCGCCTCGAAGACCTGCCCGCCGAGCAGTCCGACGCGCTGCTGGGGATCGTCCGCGCCTCGCTGAGCCCCGAGGGCTGGGCGCGCGTCGACGAGGCGATGCAAGCTCAACGGCTTCCTCGGCGAGCTGACCGGGCTGCCGCGGATCATGAACCACCGCAGCTTCTGGTTCTCGATCTTCGGCACGCCCTCGACCGACGAGCCGTGGGGGTGGCTGCTGTTCGGGCATCACGTCTGCGTCAGCTTCACCACCATCGCCGGTCGGCACGTGCTCGCCCCGGTGTTCCTGGGCGGCGAGCCGGCGCTCTCCGACGCGCACCCGCCGTTGTTCGCAGACCGCGAGGCGATCGCGATCGAGCTCGCCGAGTCGTTCACGCCGGAGCAGCGTCGCGCGGCGGTCGTCTACGACTCGGTGCTCGACCCGAGCATGCCGGAAGGGCGGCGGCATCCCGCCGACGAGCGCCACGTCGCCGGCGCCTTCCGCGACAATCGCGTCATCCCGTACGAGGGACTCGTCGCCCGGACGCTCGACGAGGGCCAGTGGGCCCGGCTGCGTGCCCTCATCGCCGACTACCTGCTCCTGTACCGCGAGGAGCAGCGCACGCTCACCCTGGCAGACGTCGACGCGCACCGCGACGACACGCACGTGTCGTGGTACGGCGCGACCGACGGGTCGACGCCGATCTACCTGCGCATCCACAGCCCCGTGATCCTCGCCGAGCTCGACCACCACGCCGGAGTCTGGCTCAGCAATCGGCTGCCGGCCCGATTCCATGTCCACACCACGCTGCGCCTGCCCAACGGCAACGACTACGGCCACGCCTATCTGGCGCAGCACACCGACCGATCGACAACCGAGACCGAAGGAACCGAGATATGACCGTCGTCGACATCAACATCCACCACCTGCCCGAGGATCTGTTCACCAACGGGAAGCTCCTGAACGGCTTCTTGAACTCCGCTCCGCGCGGATTCGGCGAGATCGCCTATGTGACCGAGACCGACCAGGGCAAGAAGCACCTCGTGCTCGAGAAGCCGGCGGGCCACCAGAACCTCAACTACGTCGACGGCGATTACTCGGCCGAGGCCAAGCTGGCCGCGATGGACGATGCCGGTGTCGACTACGGCATCATGCGCGTGCCGGTCTGGCAGGAGTGGCTCGATCTGGAGACCTGCCGGGCCGTCAATGACAACGCCGCCGATATCGTGGGGCGCTCCAACGGGCGGTTGTTCTTCACTGCCGCGGTGCCGCCTTGGGGTGGCAAGGAGAACATCGACGAGCTCAAGCGCTGCATCGACCTCGGTGCGGTCGGCGTGCAGCTGGCCTGCCACTACGGCCAGCTCTACCTCGACGACCCGGTGTTCGAGCCGTACTTCCTCGAGATCGAGAAGCTCGGCATCCCGGTCATCGCCCATCACACCCCGCTGCCGGTCGAGTGGCACTCGGTGATCGACTACACGAACCTGCGTCGTGAGTACGGGCGGATCATCGACCAGGGCATCGCCGTGGGCCGCGAGCTGTTCAGCGGAATGTTCGACCGGATGCCGGGACTGCGCATTGTCCACACGATGATGGGCGGCAACTGGTTCGCCAGCTCGGAGCTGCTCACGCCGCACGCACCCACGAAGAAGGAGTCGCTCACGCGACTGGACCCGACCGGGGGCGAGAAGATCCGGTCCTACCTGAAGGACAACATCTTCTTCGACATGACCCACCCGCACTCGTGGGGCAAGACGCAGGTCGAGGCGGCGCTTGAGATCAACGGCGCCGACCACTACATGTTCGGCTCGTCGTTCCCGGTGTTCAAGAGCTGGATGAGCCAGGGCGTCGACTTCATCAAGAATGAACTCGAGATCAGCGATGCCGACCGCGAGGCGGTGTTCTCCGGCAACGCGAAGCGCCTGTTCAACCTGCCGATCTGACCGCGTCGTCCCCTCCGGCTCCTCCGGACTTGATTATGTATCTAGGTCAGTATATATTGGCCTAGATACATAATCGGAGCGGACAGCTCACTACGACGGAGTAGGCGGAAGCGACATGGTTCAACGGACAGTACTGGTTGTCGGCGGCGGCATCGGCGGGCTCTCCGCGGCGATCGCGCTGCGACAGCAGGGGTTCGACGTCACGGTGATCGAGCGATACCCCGACCTGCACGCCTCCGTGTTCGGCGTCGGCATCATCCAGCCCGGGAACGCCCTGCGCGCGCTGGATGCGATCGGCTGCGCGGACGCCTGCGTCGCCGGCGGATATCCGGCGACGCAGTGGGGACGGATGCTGGATGTCGACGGCGAGCACCTGCATGACATGCCGGGGGTCGCGATCGCGGGTTCCACCTTCCCGCCACTGAACGGCATCACCCGTCCGCAGGCTGCACGAGATCCTCACGTCCCGGGCGCTCGAGGTGGGCGTCGTCATCCACTACGGCACGACGTTCGACTCGCTGGAGGACGACGGCAGCTCGGTGACGGTCACCACCGAGACGGGCACGACGTTCACCACCGACCTCGTCGTCGGCGCGGACGGCGTGCGCTCGCGGGTGCGACGGCACGTGCTGAGCGAAGAGATCGAACCGCATTACATCGGGCAGTCGGCGTTCCGTGTGAACATCCCCCGGCTGCCGGAGATCGACTGCATCGTGCTGCAGGTGTGCGAGGCGGGGATGGCCGGCTACGTGCCGATCGGGCCCGACCTGGCCTACATGTTCTACAACGCGCACTTCGGGGACCACGAGCGCATCCCGGACGACCAGCTCGCGCCGCGGCTGCGCGAGTACCTCGCCCCGTTCGGTGGGCTCACCGGTCGCGTGCGCGACGAGTTCATCACCGACGACGCGGACATCGTGCTCGGCCGGAGGAGTCGATGGGCACACCCACGCCCTGGCACAAGGGCCGGGTCGTGCTCATGGGCGACGCCGTCCACGCGATCACGCCGCATCTGGGCCAGGGCGCCGCGCAGGCCATCGAGGACGGGGTCGTGCTGGCCGACGCGCTCTCCCGCCACGACAACCTCGACACGGCGTTCGCCGAGTACACCGCACGGCGCTACGAGCGCTGCAAGCTCATCGTCGACACGTCCCTGGCGATCGGCGAGTGGGAGATGGGGCGGCTTCCCGGGTTCGACAACGTCGCCGCCACGAACCATGTGCTCGACGTCATGGCGCAAGCCGCTCTGATCCATCCGCCGGCGCCAGCCGATAGCCTGGCGCCGGAGAAGGGGAGGGTGCGATGTCATCTGCGGCGGGCCGGCAACTGCCGGTGATCCTGCGCGAACTGGCCTGGACGATCCACAAACGGGCCCCGGATCGCGCCGGAGTGGGGCCTCTGCCGACCACCGAGGTGGCCCTGCTCAAGCAGATCGTGGATGCTCCCGGGTGCACGGTCTCCCAGCTCGCCACCGCACTCGGACTGCATCAGCCGAACGCGAGCGGTGCGCTGCGTGTGCTGGTGCACCGCGGACTGGTCGAACGTGCTCCCGACCCTGCCGACCGGCGCACGATCCGCGTCATCCCCACCGCGCTCGGCTTGACCGAGCACGAGGCGATAGCCGCCGGCTGGGCCGCAGACGTGGCCGACGCGATCGCCGAACTCGACTCGGCGCACCGCGACGCACTCGAAGCCGCCTCCGACGCGATGGTCCAGCTCACGCTGATCGTGCGCGGCGGCGAGCGCTGAAGGCTCAGGCCTCGGTCTGAGCGGCCAGAGCCGCCTCGTGATGGGCGATCGCCTCGAGCGTGCTCAGCTGATGGCGCCGCATCGACGTCTCGACCTGGTCGGGGTCGGCACCCCCTTCGATCAGGTCGAGGATGCCCTCGTGCTCGGCAATCGATGCGAGCGCACGCCCCGGCGCATACCAGAACGCGCTGCGGCGGACCATGTCCAGCCGGGTCCACTCGTTGTGGATCAGATGGGACAGATGCGCGTCGCCGCACCGCGAGCAGATGAATTCGTGGAACTGCCGGTTGAGAGTGCCGAAGCGGGCGACGTCGAAATCGGTCAGGGCCTGCCGCATCTCCGCGTTCAGCGCGCGCGCGTCGTCGATGTCCTCCGTGGTCAGGCGCGGGGCCGCCAGCGCGGCGCCGAGTCCCTCGATCCGGGCCAGCAGCCGCATGGTGCGGTGCCAGGAGTCGGTGTCGAACGTCTTCACCAGGGCGCCGACGTTCGGAATGATCTCGACCCAGCCCTCGGCCTCCAGCCGACGCAGCGACTCGCGCCACGGAACGGACGAGATCGAGTGCTCGCGGCCGAGCTGGTCGATGACCAGCCTTTGTCCCGGGCCGAACGTGCCGTCCATGATCCGTTCGCGCAGGATCTGATATGCCTGCTCGGCCTTGGTCACCATCGTTGAATAATAGCGGAAATCGCACACAATCCCCGCGCATTCCTCGGCAGAGAGTGGTTCATTGCGGCGAGATCCCGCGCATTCACCCGAAGGTTCCCATAATCGCGTGCGATTTCGCACACGATTACCGAGCCCGGACGTCGAGGCTGGCGATGAATCGCGCGATGACGGGATGCTGCGCCCCGCCGGGCCGGGTGAGCACGAGTGCCCGCAGCGGCGTCGGCTCGGGGTCGAGGCGCCGCACGACGAGGTCGAAGCGACGCAGGCTCGCCGCATCCGGGTCGGGAAGGACGCCCCAGGCGGCACCCGACTCGATGAACGGGATGCTCGTCTGGATCGTCTCGGCGGTGCGGATGGCGGCCGGTGCGATCCCGTGCGCGCGAAACGCCTCGTCGACGGCCTCGGGCAGGCTCGGCACCGCCGCGGTGCGCTGCGGGAGCACGATGCGGCGCCCGTCGAACGCGGCAAGCGGAAGCGGGTCGGGGGCGTCGGACTCACTCGGAGGCAACGCGGCCACCAGCGGAACCTCGCCGCCGTCCACGATGTCGAACTGGCCGCGGTGCCGCGCGGCGAACCGGTCGGGCTCGGCCACCATGATCATCGCGACGTCGACGGCACGACGCGCGAGCTGATCGATCGCCGTCCACGGCGGCGGATCCGTCAGACGGACTTCCACGTCCGGCGCGACATCCGCGAACGCCCGCAGCGAGACGCGGCAGCCGATGCCACAAGAGGGTCGGCACGACCGCCAGCGCGAGCCGACCCGTCGTACCGGCGCCGAAGCGCCCCAGCGCCTCGGCGATGTCATCGACCTCTGCGAGCAGGCCGGCCGCGGCATCCAGGAGGTACCGTCCGGCGCTCGTCGGCTCGACCCCGCGCGGCGAACGATCCAGGAGCGGCACACCGACGGAGGTCTCCAGTTTCGCGATCGCGACGCTCAGCGACGGCTTGCGAAAGATGCAACGTCTCGGCGGCCGCCGAGAACGACCCCGCCTCCACGACGGCACTGAAGTACCGCAAGTGGCGCAGCTCCATGGCTCAGATGATATCCGAGCCGTCGGTATAGCGCTCATCTATAGGTGCGCCAGCCGATCCGGGGCTTCTCCTTCGCGGCCATCGCGCACACGATGGAAGCACCGACCCGAAGGAGACACCGATGCTGCCCACCTGGAACCAGACTCCCCCATTCACCCTGACCCGCGCGAGCCACGTGCGCCTCGCGGTGACCGACCTTCCGTCCAGCCGTGACTTCTATCGCGACACGATCGGCCTGGTCGTCACCGAGGAGTCCGACGACGTGGTGTATCTGCGCGGTCTCGAGGAGTCCGCCCACCACAGCCTGGTGCTCGAGCGCGGCGACACGGCGCAGGCGCGCCAGATCGGGCTGCGCGTCCGCACCGATGGTGACATCGTCGCCGCCGAGCGATACTTCACCGAGACCGGCATCGCACACGAGCGCGTCGAGGTGCCGCACCAGGGGCCGACCCTGCGGTTCCGCGACCCGGTCGGCATGCACTTCGAGCTGACCAGCAGCATGGACCTCGTGCCGCGCAAGATGCAGGACTTCGACGAGTTCGTCGCCGGGGCCCCGCAGCGCCTCGACCATTACCAGGCCGTGACGCACGACGTGCAGACTGCGACCGACTTCTGGACCGGCCTGGGGATGCGCATGAGCGAATACACGGCGACCGACGGCACCGACGAGCTGTGGGGCACGTGGATGGAGGTCAAGGGCAACACCCACGACCTCGTGTTCACGAACGGGAAGGGTCCGCGTCTGCACCACTTCGCGTACACCGTGCCGGATGCCTCCGCCCTGCTGCATGCGGCGGATGTCGCCGGTGCGCGCGGGTTCGGCGACGAGATCGATCGCGGCCCGGGCCGGCACGGCATCAGCAACGCGATGTTCCTGTACCTGCGCGATCCCGACCAGCACCGCATCGAGCTGTTCACCACGCACTACCAGTTCATCGACCTCGAAGAGCAGCCGATTCGCTGGGATGTCAGCAACCGCCGCCGCGCACAGCTGTGGGGGCTGCCGGCATCCCGTCGCTGGTTCTTCGAGGCCAGCGAGTTCCCGGACGAACCCCTGCACGAGCCGCTGCTGACCGCGACCCCCGCCACGCTCGAGGACTTCCTCGGCGTGCACTGAGTTACAGGTGTCTGCTAGTCTTTCAGTCAGCTTAAACTCTGACGACGAAGACAGGAGGCGGCGATGACCATCGTCGAGACACCGATGGCGGCACGGGGAGCCGATCTCGATCCGCTCCGCGACCAGGCGGTGCTGCTGGTGCAGGGCCAGGATCGACCGGGCCTGGTGCGTGCCGTGTCGACCACGCTCGCCGAGCACCGAGCGAACATCATCTCGCTCGACCAGTACACCGATCACGCGAACGGCGGGCGCTTCTTCCAACGTGCCGTGTTCCGGCTCGAAGGCCTGGACGTCGCGCGTTCGGCACTGGAGGAGTCGCTGCGGGTCGCGCTGGGCGAAGGATTCGGGCTGACGTGGCGGCTTTCCGCGCTGGCGACGCCGAAGCGCGTCGCGATCCTCGCATCGACCAGCGACCACTGCCTGCTGGACCTGCTGTGGCGGCAGCGGCGCGGTGAGATCCCGATGACGGTGCCGATGGTGATCTCGAACCACTCGGTCGTCGCCGACGACGTGCGCTTCCTCGGCATCCCGTTCTTCCACGTGCCGTCGTCGGGGCCGGACAAGGCGGCCGCGGAGGACCGGATCGTGGAACTGCTGGCGGATAACGTCGACGTCGTCGTGCTCGCGCGCTACATGCAGATCCTCTCCGGCGACTTCCTGGCGAGGGTCGGAGTCCCCGTGATCAACATCCACCACTCCTTCCTGCCGGCCTTCATCGGCGCGGGCCCCTACCGCAAGGCGAAGGAGCGCGGCGTGAAGCTGATCGGTGCGACCGCCCATTATGCGACCGAGGACCTCGACGAGGGCCCGATCATCGAGCAGGACGTGGTCCGCGTGACCCACGCCGACACCGCCGCCGATCTGCAGCGTCGCGGCGCCGATGTCGAACGCGCGGTGCTCGCCCGGGCCGTCACGTGGCACTGCGAGGACCGGGTGATGCGCCACGGCCGCGAGACCGTCGTGCTGTGAACCCACCACCGAGAGGCGATTCGATGACGAACCCCACCACCACAGACCTGCTCGCCGACTTCTCGCTGGAGATGACCGGCAAGGACGTCGATGACCTGAACGCCGCCGCCGGCCTGCTGCCGCGCGGCACCCGAGTCAACGTGACCTTCCTCGGCAACGAGGACCTCACGATGCGCACGGCCGCCGCCCGCGCCGTGCGGACCGCCGGCCTCGAGCCGGTCCCCCACATCTCCGCCCGCCGCCTGCATGACCGTGCCGAACTGGAGACATATCTCCGGGCTCTGCACGAGGTGGATGCCGCGACCAGCGTGTTCTGCGTCGGCGGCGACCCCGCGACACCGCACGGGCCGTACGCCGACGCCGAATCCGTGATCCGCACGGGCGTCCTGCCCGCGGCAGGCGTCCGTCATGTCAGCATCGCCGGGTACCCCGAGGGACACCCCGACATCCCCGACGACGTGCTGTGGAGCGCGCTGCGCGGAAAGGTCGCGGCGCTCGCTGAGCAGGGGGTGGAGGGCTCGATCATCACCCAGTTCGCGTTCGACGAGAAGCCGGTGCTGCGCTGGATCGAGCAGGTGCGCGACGCCGGCGTCCACCTCCCGATCCGGATCGGCGTGCCTGGGCCGGCCGGGGTGAAGCGGCTGCTGGGCTTCGCCCGTCGGTTCGGGATCGGCGCCAACGCCCTGATCGTGAAGAAGTACGGCTTCTCGCTCACGAACCTGATGGGGACCGCGGGCCCGGAGAGGCTCATCGGCGCGCTCGCCGCCAGCTACGACCCCGGCCGGCACGGCCCGGTGCGCCTGCACTTCTACACCTTCGGCGGCATCCAGGCCACCTCCCAGTGGATCACCGAATTCCGCAGCCGATGAGCCACGGCATCCCTCGCACAAAAGGAGAACACCCATGACCATGCCCTCCCTCCAGGACGCGATCGACCGCGCAGGATCACCCATCCGGCTTGCTGGCGGGCCCGACGCCGCGCCGTGGGACGTGCCCGTCGTCGCCGCCGAGTACGCGGGTGGCAGCGCGAGCAGGAGGCGTGGCGCAGCACGGTCGCGCTCTCGGACCTCTCGTTCCACATGTCCGACACCGTCTTCGAAGGACCCGACGCCACCCGGCTGCTGCGCGATGTGAGCGCGAACGACTACGACCGATTCGCGATCGGCCAGGCCAAGCAGTTCGTGCCGGTGTCGTACGACGGCAACATCATCACCGACGGCATCCTGCTGCGCGAGGCGCCGGACCGGTACGCGCTGACCGGCGTGCCCGCTGCGCAGAACTGGGTCACGTTCCACGCCGAGCGCAACGGGTACGACGTCGCGTTCTCCACCGACCCCGACTCGTCGGTGCGCAGGGCCGGCGACCCGAAGCTCTTCCGCTTCCAGATCCAGGGGCCGCACGCACTGGAGGTCGCCGCCCGCGCCTTCGGTGGACCGCTGCCGGAGACGAAGTTCTTCCACTCGGTCTTCGTGGACGTCGATGGGCGCCGGGTGCGCGCGCTGCGCCACGGCATGGCCGGGCAGGCCGGTTATGAGTTCATCGGGTCATTCGCCGACCACGGCGCCGTCAAGGATGCGCTGCTGGAGGCGGGCGAGCCTCTCGGCCTGGTGCCCGTGGGCGGCATGGCCTATTTCACGAACGGCGTCGAGAGCGGGTGGATCCCGACCCCGACCCCGGCGATCTACACCGATCCGCGCCTGGCGGACTACCGCCGGTGGCTGAGCGCCTTCTCGTACGAGGGCAAGAAGCCGCTCGGCGGCAGCTTCTACTCCGACGACATCGCGGACTACTACCTGTCGCCGTGGGAGCTCGGCTACGGGCGCTCGATCACGCTGGACCGCGAGTTCATCGGTCGCGACGCACTCAACGAGGCCCACGAGCTCGTCCGTCGCCGCAAGGTCACACTCGAGTTCGACGCCGCCGATGTCGCCGCAGTCTTCGACGACCACCCCGGGTATGTGCGCACCTACGACCGCCACCGCGTACAAGCACAGGACGGAGCGCTTGTGGGCATGACGTTCTGGACCGCGACGATCGCCCCGCTCGACCGCATCCTCGCCCTGGCGCTCGTCGACGAGGGCGTCGCCGAACCTGGCACCGAACTCGAGGTGGCGTGGGGCGAGCACCCCGGGCACGGCACCGCGCCCGACGCCGACCTCGGGTTCCCGCGCATCCGCGCGACGGTACGGCCCTCGCCGTACAACGAGTACACGCGGACCGCCTACCGGGCCGCCTGATATCGCTTCGCCGGCAACCGCCGAGACGCGATCTGCTCTGGTGTGGATTTGAGCTGACTGTTATCATCACCAACAACTGAAACTTGGCGGGAGATGACGTCGTCTCCGTGGAAGCTGTTCGCGGCGATCTGCCGTCCCGCCCTGGTCGCACCGTCCGATCCCGCACGGCGGGTCGGCACCCAGGTCTGGGAGAGGTAAACGCATGTGTGGTTCCTGCAGTGACTTGTCCGTCCAGTCCGGCGGCGTCCCATCCGCACCCGAGCGCCGCGGGCTCTCGCGCCGGGCGATGCTCGGGGGCATCGGCGCGCTCGCCGGGGCCGGCATCGTCGGCGTCGGCGCCCCGGCGCTGGCCGCACCGAAGAGCTCGGGAGGGCCGTCGAACTGGTCTGCGCTGTCGCACGGTGCGCACCTGGTGCTGCTGGGAACGGCCGGCGGACCGCCCCCGCACAGTGACCGCGGCGGAATCTCCAGCGCGCTCGTCGTCAACGGTGCCGTGTATGTGATCGACGCGGGGCGCAACGCCGTCACCGCCTACCTGCAGGCCGGCCTGAAGCTCGCGGCGCTCTCCGGGATCTTCATCACGCATCTGCACGCCGATCACGTGGCCGACTATTACAACTTCTTCCTGCTCGGGGGCAATGGCAACCCAACTGCCATGGATTCGCTTCCCGACAAGACCCCCGTGTTCGGTCCGGGGCCCGCAGGCGGCCTTCCGCCGACCTTCGGGGGCGGCATATCCCCGACGGTGAATCCGAACGATCCGACTCCGGGTCTGCAGGGTTTGACGGAATACTGCAACGACGCGTTCGCGTACAGCACCAACCTGTTCATGCGAGACAGCTTCATCCGTGACGCGTCGACGCTCATGGATGTCCACGAGGTCTCGATCCCGGGCGTGCGAGCGTCCTTCCAGAACACCGCGCCGCGGATGCAAGCCGTTCCTGATCATGCAGGACGCCAACGTGCGGGTGACGGCCGTCCTGGTGCCCCACGGGCCGACCTTTCCCACCTTCGCCTACCGCTTCGACACCGAGTACGGCTCCGTCACCTTCTCGGGCGACACGACGTACACCGACAACATCCCGACGCTCGCCCACCGGACCGACATCCTCGTCCACGAGGCCATCAACGTACGGGGATGGCCGGGCCCGGACGCTCTGAAGGATCATCTGCTCACCTCCCACGTCGAGGTCCAGAAGGTGGGCGCCGTCGCCTCCGACGCCCAGGCACGTCGTCTGGTCCTGAGCCATGTCGGCGACCTGGTCAGCCCGGTTCTTCCGGTGCGGCAGTGGACGGCATGGGCTCGTCAGGGCTATCACGGTCCGGTCACTGTGGGCCGGGACCTGCAGGTGTTCACCCTGTAGCAGACGGCCGGCCGACCGCCGTCCTGACCGCTCGTCGCCCTCAGCGCGAGCCGGTGACCGGCCACATCGTGCCGATGGGAACCTCGACGCCGTCGAACGTCGTGGTGAGGATCGTCAGGGTCTCTCGCAGAGCGGCCTGGTGCGTGGCATCCAGCACCGCGTCGATCTCGTGGTTCACCGCCGCTACCCGGGTCCGGCCCTCGTCCGCGCCGGCAAGCCCCGCCTCGGTGAGTTCGTACCAGATCACGCGCTTGTGCACGGGGTGCGGCAACCGCGTGACCCACCCCAGCTTCTCCAGATGGTTCAGCGCGGTGGTGACGCTCTGCGGCGTGAGCCGGAACAGCCGGGCGAGATCGGATGCCGACATGTGGCCGAGCTCGTCGAGGTGCACGCAGATGCCGAGCTGGGTGACCGTCACGCCGAGATCCTCGATGTCGTTCACGATCCGCTGGTGCAGGGCCTGATTCGCCCGCCACAGCCGGTACGGGAGCCCGTCGAGCCAGGCAGAGGGTTCGTCTTGCGGCATGCGGGACTCCTGTTCGTCGTCTGACAACATTATCCACGAACGGAATGGTTACAGAACGCTGGTATTATTACAGATGTCTGGTAACCTAGTGTCCGCCCGCACCGACGCGGGCGAAACCCGAAGGGATGACATGCCCACTCTCGAAGACACGATCCAGGCAGCCGGCGGACCCCTCCAGCCCTGCGCGAGCGGAAGAAGCGGATCGTTCATATTCCCGGTGACCTCCGAGTTCACCAACTGGCGCGACGAGCAGGAATCGTGGCGCACGAGCGCGGCACTGATGGACCTGTCGCAGCACATGCCCGACCTCATCGTGCAGGGACCGGACGTGTTCCGGCTGCTCGCGCACCTGGGCGCGAACACGTTCCGCGGATTCGGCCCGATGAAGGCGAAGCAGCTGATAGCGGTGGGTCCGGACGGCAACATGATCGGAGACGCCATCCTGTTCTGCCTCGGCGAGGACCTGGTGCGCATCGTGGGCCGGCCGCCGGCATTGAGCTGGGTGCAGTTCCACGCCGAGACTGGCAGCTGGAACGTCGAGCTCCGTCGGGACGAGCGCGCGATCATCGTGCCCCGCACACGCGAGCTCTATCGGCTTGAGCTGCAGGGCCCGACCGCCGGCGAGATCCTGGAGAAGGTCAACGGCGGCCCGCTGCCCGAGATCAAGTTCTTCCACATGGGCCGGTTCAAGATCGGACGTTACGAGGCGACCGCACTGAATCACCGGATGTCTGGGTTCCCCGGGCTCGAGTTCTTCGGTCCGTACGAAGACTTCGAAGGCGTGCGCGACACACTCCTCCAGGCCGGGGCCGAGTTCGGCATCACCCAGATCGGCGGGCGCGCGTACGCATCCGTCGCCACCGAATCGGGGTGGATCGCCAATACGCTGCCGGCCGTGTATTCGAGCCAGAGCTGGCCGACTTCCGGCGCTGGCACAACGGCAACTCGTTCGAGGGCCGACTGGCTCTTGGCGGCAGCTTCGTCTCGGATCGCATCGAGGACTACTACGTCACCCCGTGGGATCTCGGCTACACGCACATCGCCAAGTTCGATCATGACTTCATCGGGCGCGAGGCGTTGGAGGCACGCATCGACGAACCGCACCGGCACAAGGCCTGGGTGGAGTGGAACCAGGATGACGTGGCAAAGATCTTCGCGAGCATGTACAACGAGGGCGACCAGCGCTACAAGTACCTCGACACCCCGATGTCGACGTACACCGCCTGCCAGTTCGACCGGGTGGAGAAGGACGGCCGTCACATCGGCAGCATGAACCTGTCGATCTACTCTTCGAACACGCGGTCCTGGATCTCACTCGGATCACTCGACGCCGACGCACAGCCGGGTGACGAGGTCGTGCTGACCTGGGGCGAGCCGAACGGCGGCTCGAACAACCGGGCGATCGAGCGGCACGCGCAGACTACGGTGCGCGCCACTGTGATCAACCGCCCGTTCAGCGAGAGCACGCAGGGATCCGGCAACCGCTGAGACCGGCCGGCATTTCGTCGCGTCACCGCGCTTCGCGTTCCGGCCGGTCAGGTCGTGGGCAGAGTCGTGACGTCCACGCGCCGGTTGTCCGGCCGGAACGGGAGGGGCGCGACGACCGCGCGCACCTCGCGCTGCGGGGTGCCGGGGCGGCCCCAGACGACCGTGACCTCGGTGCCGACCACGCTGTGCTGACGCGCGATCGTGGCAAGCGAGATCGTCTTTCGCAACGTCGGGCTGAGCGTGCGGCCCGTCGCGACACCGACCGGTCGACCACGGACGAGGACTGTGTCGAAAGCAGGCCCGGCGACCCGCGGCAGCTCCATCGGCTCGGGCAGCGGCCCGTCGGACAGCCCCGCGGCGAGCAGCGCGGCGACATCCTCGCTGTTCCACACAAGTCCCGCGAGCACGCGCGGCGGGTCGCCGGCAGTGCGGTCAGCCAGCAACGCGTCCTTTCCGAGGAAGTCATGCGTAAAGTCGCCGCGCACGTGCCATCCGAGTTCGACCGGCTTGCGGAAGTAGTCGGCGAACCCGTTCGTCGGCACAAAACTTCCCTCGACCCCGCCACGTCGGAACTGCCACGCCGCGCCGGGCGTGATCGCCGACGACGGGAAATAGTCCAGCCCGTTGGTGGCGATGCCGGCCTCGATGTGTTGGACCGGCTGCGCGCGGATGCCGAGCTGGCGCAGGCCGAACGGCGCGCCCGCATCGCGGATGAGCCGCCAGATCTTGTCGGCGGCATCCGCTGGCCCGTGCACCTCGTACCCGAGCTCGGCGGAGATCCCCGCACGCAGGATCTGCACGTGCACACCGCCGAGCGTCGCCGAGCGGCTGCGGTTGAAACGGACCTCGCGCAGCGAATCAGCAAGAACGGTCTCCAGCACATGAATCGACGTCGGACCCTGGATGCCGAAGATGAATCTATCCGGGCTGATGTCCCGGACCGCGGCATCCCACGTCCCCTGGTTCAGCTGCCAGAGCAGCCAGTCCCCTGAGCCGGCTGTGAAGAGGAACTCGTCGTCGGCGAGCCGGAGGAGGATGCCCTCCGACGCGACCCATCCGTGCTCGTCGAGCTTGCACGTGGTGCTTGATCTGGCCGATCTCGAAGCGCGACAGGTCATTCATGCCGAGCTGGCTCAGGAAGGCGTGCGCGTCGGGGCCACGCACGACGATCTTCGCGAGCGACGACCAGTCACCGAGGTAAGCGGTCTTCACGTGGGCGGATGCCTCATCCGCCCAGTTCGTGTACTCCGATGGGAGGTACAGCGGCCCGAACCGCTTGATCGTCGTTCGGTCGTTGCCCTCGTCCTGCGCGGCCGCAGCCGGACTGAAGATCGCCGGACGGTCGATGCCGAGCGCGCCCTGCGGGTGCTCTCGCATCTGTTCGTAGAGTGCCCTGCGGTCGCTCGCCACGGCGGGCCTCAGTCCTGCCGGTACGCCGTGCGGGCGTACTCGTTGTAGGGCGCCGGCAGCACCGTGGCGCGTAGGCGCGGGAACCCGAGATCGGCGTCGGGCGCGGTGCCGTGGCCGGGATGCCGCCCCCAGACCACCTCGACGCTCGTGCCCGGCTCGGCGACGGCGGCATCGACGAGCGCGAGCCCCAGCACCGTGCGCTCGGGGTCGCTGTTGATGGTCTGGAAGGTCAGCCCGACGAGTTCGCCGTTCTGCTCGATGCGGTGGCGGCCATAATCGTTGAGGTAGCCGGGGTCGGCGCCGAAGACCCGCTCGGCGTCGGCTTGCGTCGAACGCCAGGGTGACCTTCGCGCGGTGCGGGGCGTCCTTCGCAGCCTGCAGCGCATCCCGCCCGATGAAGTCGTGCGCGAACGAGATCGACCGTCCGTAGCCCAGCTCCCACGGAGACGTGTAGTAGTCGGCGAGATCGTCCGAGTAGAAGCTGCCGTAGAGCGGATTCTGCCCCTCGTACGAGAACAGGTTGACGCTCGCCCGAAGCCCGGCAAGCGCCGGATCCGTGTAGATCGCGGGCGTCGGGGTGGGGATCCAGCCGCTCTCCACGCCGTTGGTGGCGTACGCGAGCGCGCCGATGTGAACGATGCCGGACTGCTCGCCGGCAGCCAGAAGCGCCTCCTTCACACGGTCGTGGTCGGCATAATCGCCGATGAACTCGTAACCGGGCTGGCCGGCCATCCCATGCCGCAGAGCCCGGAACGTGGCGCCGCGCAGTTCCACCGGTGTCGAGTGGAAGAACTTCGTCTCGGGCAGAGGCCCCCCGAACGCACGGTGCACGACGTCGAGCGCACGCGGCCCCTGCACCTGCAGCCGGAACAGTCGGGGGTCACCGGGCATGAAGGAACGATCGGGATCGGTGGAGAACTCGACGTCGTACCCGCCCTGCTGCGCGTGGAACGTCACCCAGTGCTGGGCTGCCTCGACGCCGCTGAGCACGTAGGACTCCTCGCCGTCGCGCAGCAGGATGCCGTCGGTGACGATGTTGCCGTCGGCGGCGACCGGCACGAACTGCTTCGCCCGCCCGATTGCGAAGTCCTCGATGTTGTTGGCACTCACGTCGCTGAGCAGTCGCGCCGCGCCCGAGCCCCGTAGGAACGTGTCGGACATGTGGTACGAAAGGTCCGAGAGCGCGACCGTGCTGCGCCAGGCATCCTGTTCCTGGCGCCAGCCCACGTACTCGCCCTCGACGACCGGCGGCGCCCACGGGCCGGCTTCCGGCTTCCAGAGCAGCCGGATCGGAGACCCTGCCTGAGCGATCCCCTGTTCCAGACTTACGAACTCCCATGCCATGTCGGGCTCCCTCGCTCGCCATCAGTGATATGAAACAGTCTAAGTCATCTGTAACCGGGGGGCAACGCTCACGCGGGCAGCAGCAGGGCCCGGTCCCCGAGGGCCGCGAGTCCCTCATCCATCGTCGCGAGCATGCCATCGGGGATGCCTGCGCGCCAGGGAAAGGAGATACGCATCTGTCACCTGACGGTGCCCACGCACCTCCGACAGATTGCCGTCGGCATAGGAGACGGCATCCGGCCAGAACTCGGCTTTGGGATGCTGATGGACTCCGATGAGCACGCGCTTGCGCGACATCGGCGCTCTCCCCCAGCCGCAGCAGGAAACGCACGAGCGCTCCTTCGACGATGGGGCAGAGCGCGAATCGGTCGATTCCGGCGAACCAGGTCACCGCCCGTTCATGATGCTCGTGCTCCACGACCGTCAGCGCGATGAGCACATTCGCATCGAGCAGGAAGACGCTCACTCCTCATCCAGCAGCCGCACGACGTCGCCGTCCGTGATCCGCCGGCCGATGCTGACCGCCGGCAGGCGCGTGCGTGGATCGAACTCGATCTCGACCGGTGCACCGAGCTGTGCGAGGCCGCGGATGGTGAGGTCGGCGATCACACCGGACACCGAGCCGCCCTTTTCTCTGGCCATCTCCTTGACGCGGCGGTGCACGGCGGGGGGAAGGTCGACGGTGGTGCGCATGTCTGCATCATAGCCGATGCAGGCATGATGCAGACCGGCTCCGCGGCGCCGTCGGCGACCGCGCGTAGGGTGGGTCCATGCATCCGGGAGCGAACGTCGCGCGCGTGCGCGACCCTGGTCCGGATGCCGGCGCTCCGCGCGAGACGGAGTACCGGCCGCCGCATCCCCTCGATTTGCATGCCACCATCGGGATCCACCGCCGCGGGCCGCGCGACCCCACGATGACCGTCGCCGGGTCGGTGATCTGGCGCGCGTCCCGGACGCCGGAGGGCATCGCCGCGCTCGCGTTGCGCGAGACGGCGCCGGGCACGGTGCGCGCCGCCGCGTGGGGGCCAGGCGCCGCCTGGGCCCTGGCCCAGGTGCCGGCCCTGTGCGGGGCGCTCGACGATCGGGACGCATTCGAGCCGGCTGCCCATCCGCTCGTCGCCGACCTGCATCGCCGCCACCCCGGGCTGCGCCTGAGCCGCACCGACCTCACGTTCGACGCCCTGGCAGTCGCCGTGCTCGAGCAGAAGGTCACGGGCCTGCAGGCATTCGGCGCCTGGCGGCGACTCGTCACCTGGTTCGGCGAGCGCGTGCCCGGCCCGACGCCGGTGCCGATGTTCGCGCCGCCGACGATCGAGCAGTGGCGGACGATCCCCTCGTGGGCGTGGCATCGCGCGGGCGTGGAGCCTCCACAGTCGCGGGCCATCGTCACCGCCGCCAAGCGGGGCCGGTCCCTCGTCGCGGCAGTGGAGGCGGCATCCGACCGCGACACGCCCCTGACGGCGATCCGCGGGATCGGGGCGTGGACCGCGGCCGAGGTCCGCATCCGTGCGTTCGGCGATCCCGACGCGGTGAGCGTGGGCGACTACCATCTCGCGCACGAGGTCGGCTTCGCTCTCACCGGGCACCGGACCGACGACGAAGGGATGCTGCGGCTGCTGGCCTCCTGGCCCGGACATCGGCAGCGCGTCATCCGCCTGATCCGGCTCGGCGGACCCCGCGAGCCTCGCCGCGGACCGCGCCTGGCCCCCGAGGACCACCGAGACCGCTGACCCCTTGTGGGATGTCGGAGGCCGGCGCGACACTCACGGGATGGAAAGAGACGACGAGTTGATCGTCGATGACGCCGCGGCGTGGCGGCGGTGGCTGGACGCCTACGAGTCCACGTCGGACGGGGTGTGGCTGGTTCTGGCCAAGAAGGGAGCCACCGCACCCACGCGACTGATCTACGGCGAGGCGCTCGATGAGGCACTGTGCAGCGGCTGGATCGACGGCCCCAAGGGAGCGCGCGACGCCGCCACGTTCCATCAGCGGTTCACCCCGCGCCGCGCGCGGTCGATGTGGTCCGCGCGCAACGTCGAGCACATCGCGCGTCTCGCCGACCAGGGTCGGCTGCGCCCGCGCGGTCAGGACGAGGTGGACCGGGCAAGGGCCGATGGACGGTGGGATCGCGCGTATGCGGGTTCGGCAAGCCGAACCGCCTGCTGCACTGCTCCGCGCGCTGGACGCGCTCCCGGGCGGCCGCGCGGCCTTCGAGGCGCTCAGCCGCGCGGAACGGTACTCGATCCTGCATCCGCTGATCACCGCGCCGTCGCCGCAGACGTTCGAGGCACGCCTGCGCCGCGCCCTCGAGCGCCTCGCCGCGCGACCCGACCCACCGCCCGTCCACTGATCGTCAGTACGCTGGAACCATGGCGTCGACGGGATCGGGCTGGCCGCGCGGCCGCGTGCAGTGGATCATCGGCACGATCGTGCTGCCTCGGCCTCGGCGCGCTGGTCGGCGTGATCCTGGGCAGCGTGTGGCTCGGTCTGATGCTCGCGGCGATCGTGTCGATCGGCTGGATCATGGCGTACGAGTCGTGGCGCGGCAAGGCGCCGCACCTGGACGACGAGGACGACGACGGGGCCCGCCTGTAGACGACGGCGCCCGCCTCTCGCGGTCAGCCGATCCGGTCCGGTCGGACCCAGTCCGCTCCCCGCACGTGCTGGTCGAGGAACGCGAACACGGTCTGGTACCAGACCAGCGCGTGCTGGGGCCGCAGCACCCAGTGGTTCTCGTCCGGGAAGTACAGGAACTTGTGCGGCAGCGTGCCGTCCGCGGCGGCGAAATGCTCATTGAGCTCGGACCACAGCCGCAGCCCTCCCCGATCGGCACCCGGTAGTCCCGGTCGCCGTGGATCACCAGCAGCGGGGTGCGGATGTCGCGGACGAACCGGTGCGGCGAGTGGGCGATCATCGCCTCGGGGTGAAGATGCGCTGCCAGTAGCCGGAGTGGTCGGTGGTGCCGGCGAACTGGTCGAGCGCCCACAGGCTCGCGTGGGTGACGATCGCGCGGAACCGATCGGTGTGACCGGCGACCCAGTTCGCCATGTACCCGCCGAACGAGCCGCCCATCGCCGCCGTGCGGGTCTCGTCGATGTCGTCGCGCCCGACCACCGCGTCGGTGATCGCCATCAGATCGGTGTACGGCTTTCCGCCCCAGCTGTTCCACCCGCGCGCGATGAAGTCCAGGCCGTAGCCGGTCGACAGGGCCGGGTCCGGCAGGCAGGACCGCGTAGCCGCGGGCGACCGCCAGCTGCGGGTTCCACCGCCAGCTCCAGGCGTTCCAGCTGTTCAGGGGCCCGCCGTGGATCCACAGCAAGCGGGGCCGGGGCCTCTGCCCCGCCGTCGTCGGCGGCCGGCAGCGCAGCCAGCCGCGCACGCGCGCACCGTCCGCGGCGGTGGTCTCCACCTCGGTCATCGTGGCGGGCACCTCGGCAGCGGCACGGGTGACGGAAGCGCCGTCACCCCGGCGGTCGACAGGCGCACCGCGTGGGGCGGCAGCATCCAATTCGTCCGCAGGGCCACGATGTCGCCGCTGTCGCGGTCGACGGACGGGTTCAGATACGTGAAGTCGTCGTCGGTCAGCTTGCGCGACGGGCGTGTCGTCGAGCGGCACACGGAACACCGGTCCCCGGCCGTCCTGATCGGCGGTGACGACCAGCGCCGCGTCGTCGGCGGCGAAGGCGAGGCTCGACGGCCAGCGATCCCATCCGCCGGCGATGCGACGGGCGCCGGAGCCGTCGATGCCGCTCACCCACACCTCCTGGTCGGTAGGGGCGGCGGCCGTGCTCTTGACCGTGCGCACCCACGCGAGTGTGGTGCCGTCGTGCGAGATCGTCGGCGATTCGTTGTCGACCTCGTGCTCGTCGCGCACCACCGTGTGGTCGCCTGTCGCGACCTCGATCGCGATCAGCCGCGCGCGTTCGTCCCGCCCTTCGGGTGCCTGCAGCGCCGCGACCACCGTGGTGCCGTCGGGCGTGATCGTTACACCGAAGGCATCGGCCGACCGACCCGGATGCGGCGTCAGCTCGCGCGGGCGCGGCAGCGACGCCGGATACGGCCGGGACGCGGCATCCTTCTCGTCATCCTCGTCCTCGGCGCGATCGACGCCGACCGGATCGGCCAGCTCGTCGAGCGACAGCGCGAACAGGTGCGGCTCGTCCGGGCCGAGGTCGTGGTCCCAGTACCGCACCGGATAGCCCTCGTGCAGGATCGCGGCGACCTTGTGCTTCGTGCGCTCGGCGCGCAGGCGCGCGTCGTCCTCGACAGTGTCGGCCAACGGCAGCAGCGGGGCGCGGACGATCACGACATCGGATGCCGCGGCCACCGCCTCGATCGCCGACACGCCTCCGGCGAGCCGGGTGACCGGCCGTGCCTCTCCTCCTCCGGCCGGCACGGCCACAGCTGGGCCGGGTCGTCGTCGGAGCCCGAGCCGTCCGGGCGCGCCGACAGGAACAGCAGGTCTCCGTCCGCCGTGTAGGCCGGGGCCGACTCGCCCTTGGCCGAGCGGGTCAGCCGGCGGGGCGCAGGCACCCGTGCCCGTGCCCGTGGCGTCGATCTCCCAGAGCGCCCGGTCGTATCCGGTGCCGTCCTTGTTCAGTGTCGCGATGGCCACGACCGCGCGGCGCCCGTCGGGCGAGAGCGCGAGCGAATCGGTGCGGGGCAGGGCGATGTAGTCGTCAAGGGAGTCGAACGGCGTTGTGCGCATCCCTCCACGCTATCCGTCACATCTCCTCGTGGGTGCGCGGATCCATGTCGCCGAGGCGGCCCCGCTCCAGGCCCGACAGTGCGGCGACCTCGTCGTCGGTGAGCGCGAAGGAGAAGACATCCGCGTTCTCGCGCTGACGACCGGCGTGGGCGGACTTGGGGATCGGCGTCGCACCGAGCTGCACGTGCCAGCGCAGAACCGCCTGCGTCGGCGAGACCGCGTGCGCGGCCGCGACGTCCGTCACGACCTGCTCGCTGAGCAGCTCGCCGCGGCGGGTCAGCGGGCTCCAGCTCTCGGTGCGGATGCCGTGCGCGGCATGGAACGCGCGCAGCGCGGACTGCCCGAAGTACGGGTGCAGCTCGACCTGGTTCACCGCCGGGGTCACGCCGGTCTCGTCGATCAGCTCGGTCAGCATCTCCTCAGTGAAGTTCGACACCCCGATCGAGCGGACCAGGCCGTCCTCGCGCAACCGGATCATCGCCTTCCAGGTGTCGAGGTATCGGCCGACCCGCGGGTTCGGCCAGTGGATGAGGTACAGATCGATGCGGTCCAGGCCGAGCCGGTCGAGCGATCCGCGCGCGCTGGCGAGCGTCTCGTCGAACCCGTGGTCGCGGCCGGGCACCTTGGTCGTGATGATCAGCTCATCCCGGTCCACGCCGCTGCGGCGCACCGCCTCGCCCACTTCTTGTTCGTTCTCGTAGTTGACGGCGGTGTCGAGCAGGCGGTAGCCCGTATCGATCGCGCTGACCACGGCATCCACCCCCTCCTTCCCGTGCAGCTTGTACGTGCCGAACCCGAGTTCGGGGAAGACGCCACCGTCGTTCAGGGTCACTGTGGGAATCGTCATCCCTCCATACTGCCGCGCCGAGGTCCCGGCCGCTCAGCCGGTCGTCATCGAAGACGTTGTCAGGTCCACCGTGCCGAACGGAAAGGGGAAGAAATACGGTCCCGTGCCGTCGCCGAGCGGGATCAGCGCGAACCACACCTGGCCAACGATCACACCCACCACAGCGACGAGAACGACAACCAGCAGCGTGCGATCGAGGACACGCACAGCGTGATCGATGTCGACGACACGAGACAGCAGGTGCGAGAGAGCGAAGACGATCGCGCCGATGAAGAAGGCATACATGAACGGGTTCGCATGCAGTGTCATGTTCACGCACATCGGAGCGGCGTCGACAGCATGGCCCTGCGCATCGAGGAATCCGCCATCAGCCGACACTCCCCCGGCGCACCCGCCCTTACCCGCCGTCATGAACGCGCCATAGGCGACCGCGGCGACCGCGGTGACCACGATCGTGCGACGCAAGCCGGCTGAGAATCGGCGCTCCCGGCAATGTGGGTGTCGTGCGGATTTCGAGTGATGTGGACACGGCGCTCCTTCCGTTCCTCACGATTATGGCCGGTGGGCTGCGGTGTGTCACCAACTGCCGCGCCTGTCGGCCGACCGCTCGCGCGGGGTAGTCTCACCGGCATGAGCACGATCTCACCCGAAGAAGTCGAGCGCCGCCGGAACGCCCTCGAGCGCACCCTCGACGGCGGGTGGCGCCCGCGCACCCTGGCCGCCGCGTTCGATGAGGCGGCGAGACGGTTCCCCGACCGCCCGTACACGATCACGGATGCCGCCACCCTGACATACGCGGATGTCGCGGAGCGGTCACGCCGGCTGGCGGCCGGGCTCATCGACCTGGGCGTGCGCCCCGGCGACCGGGTCGCCATGCTCGTCGACAACCGGGTCGACTATCCGGTCCTGAAGTTCGCCGTCGCCCGCACCGGCGCGATCGCCGTGGCGCTGAACTACTCCTACCGCGGCGACGAGATCCTCCAGCGGCTCGCTCAGGCCGAGGCATCCGTCGTCATCAGCATCGACCGGTCGGCGGCCACCGACTTCCTCGCGGTGTTCGACGAGCGCTTCCCCGGGTGGGAGAACGGCGTGCGAAGCTCCGAGGTGCCCACCCTGCAGGCACATCGTGCTGGTCGAGGACGGCTGGCGCGCGGGCGCCCTCACGGTTCCCGTGCTGGCGGGCAGGGGCGACGCGGCGACGGTGGATGCGGCATCGGCCGGCGTCTCTGCCGACGACGTCGCCGACATCGTGTTCACGTCGGGCACGACCGGGCATGCCCTGGGCGCGCAGCTCACGCACGACATGCTCCTGCGCAGCGCCTACGGCTCGGCGTATCACCGGGCGTTCGACGACGGGTGGCGGATCGGCTTCGCGCTGCCGCTGTACCACGTGTTCGGCTACATCGAGGGGATGGTGGCGGCCCTGTTCGTAGGCGGGGCGATCGTCCCGCAGAGGGTGTTCAATCCGCGCACGGCGCTGGAGCAGATCGAGCGGCACCGGATCAACGAGGTGCTCTTCGTGCCCACGATGACGGTCGCGGTGGTCGATCAGGCGGTCAAGCTGCGCCCGACCTTTCCAGCCTGCAGTCGGTGTTCTCGGCGGCGGCGCCGGCGCCGGTCTGGCTGTGGGAACGGGTGCTGAGCGATCTTCGACCGCAGATGGTGTTCACCGGATATGGGCAGACCGAGGTCTCGGCCGCGACCGCGCTGACGCATCCGGGCGACCCGATCGAGACCGTCTCGGCGGTGGTGGGCGCGATGAAGCGAGGCGGATCGGCGGCGACGGATGCCTCGGGGCTGCTCGCCGAGTACCGCACGGTGGATCCGTTCGACGCTCATCCGCTTCCGACCGGCGCCGAAGGCGAGCTGGTCGTGCGCGGACCGCTCGTGACCCGCGAGTACGTCGGCGCGGATGCGCCGGAGGCGCTCGATGCCGACGGCTGGCTGCGCACCGGGGATCTCGGATTCGTCGACGAGGACGGCTACATCCATCTGCGCGGGCGCAAGCAAGGAGCTGTTCAAGGTCGGCGGCGAACTGGTCGCGCCGAGCGAGGTGGAGCAGGTGCTCAGCGGCGCCGAGGGAGTGAGCCAGGCGTATGTCGCCGGCGTCCCGGACGAGCGCCGGGGCGAGATCGGCTGGGCGTGGATCGTGCCGAACGAGGGCGTGCAGCTGGACGAGCGAGCGCTGCTCGCGCACGCCCGCGCGCACCTCGCGCCGTTCAAGGTGCCGCGCGGGATCACCGTCACGGCCGCCGAGGACCTGCCGATGACCACGACCGGCAAGATCCAGAAGTACCTGCTGGTGGCCGGCCTCGGGGAATGACCGGGCGCTGTCTGCGTTGCCCCTTGATATGACCACAGTGGGAATCATCGGAGCAGGACACATCGGCAGCACCCTCGCGGAAGGCCTCGTCGCCCGCGGCTACGACGTCGTGATCGCCAACTCGCGCGGACCCGAGACGCTCGTCGACCTCGTCGCGAAGCTGGGCGACAGGGCACGGGCCGCCACGGCCGCAGAGGCGGCGGAGTCCGCGGACTGGGCGATCGTGACGGTGCCGCTGAAGGCGGTCGACGACATCCCGGTCGCGCCACTGGCCGGCAAGACCGTGCTCGACACGTGCAACTACTACTGGGAGCGCGACGGCCGCATCCCGGCGCTGGACCAGAAGCAGACCACGACGTCGCAGATCGTCCAGGACCACCTGCCGACCTCGACCGTGGTCAAGGCGTTCAACCACATCACCTCGACCGACATCCTCACCGACGGCACCCCCGCCGGCACCGAGAACCGGCGCGCGCTGGCGACCGCCGGCGACGATCCGGATGCCGTCGCCTTCGTGACCGCGCTGTACGACGAATTCGGGTACGACACGGTCAGCGCCGGGCCGCTCGCGGAGAGCTGGCGGGTCGAGCGCGACCAGCCCGCGTACGTCGTGCGGCAGAACGCCGACGAGCTTGCGCGCGAACCTCGCTGCGGCCCAGCGCTGAGTCACCGCGTCAGCGACACCTGCACGACCTGGCCGATGCCCGGTGAGCTGCTGTTGACCGTGACGTACGCGTCGCGGCCCTGCAGCGCCACGCCGTAGGGCGCCGGCAGTCCGCCGGCCACCACGGTGGCCGTGCCGCCGTGCCGCGGCACGCGCATCAGCGCGCCGGTGGTGTCACCGCTGAGCAGGCCGGCGGCCGAGATCTCCACCGCGTACAGGCTGCCGTCCCGGGCGAACGCCAGGTCGGTGACGTTGGTCAGTCCCGTCGCATACGGGGTGGGCGCATGACCGGCGCTGATCCGCCAGATCGTGGACCCGCCCTGCGGGAACGGGAACCCGGTGAGCTGGCTCACGTAGAGCGCGCCGTCGGGCCCGCGCACGGCGGATGTCGGCACGAACTGCATCGGCGTCATGACCCCGGGAGGGGCGAACGGGTTCTGCACGTCCACGTCGGCGAATTGGGCGAGCGCCCGGATGTGGTTCCGGGACCGCACCTGGAGGATGACGTTGGCACCCGCGTCGGCGATCAGGTAGCCGCCGCGATCGCGCACCAGCGAGACCGGATTGCTGTCCGGGGAGTCGATCGGGTTCGTCCGGTACTCGTACTCCGCGAGACTGGTCACCACCCGCGGCGCGTGGTGGCTGCCGATCGTGCCGGTCACGAGCGCACCGGACAGCCGCGACAGGCCGTGCTCGGTCCATGGGTCGCACGAGGGATCCGGACCGGAGGCGACATCCTCGCACCCGACGCCGAAGCCGATCACCGCATCGTAGTGCCGGCCGTTCACGAGCACGGCGCTCGCGCCGGATGCCTCGGTGCCGGCGCCGGTGGCACCGGGAGGCGGCGCCAGCGACGGCAGGCCGGTGACCACGCGCTGCTGGTGCCAGCCGTGGCGGGATGCCGTCAACTGCGTGATCGAGGACGTGTCGCCGGCGCACACCCGGGTGCCGGCGGACGCGACGAAGCACGAGTCGGACTCCGGACCGCCGGTGCCGGCTTCGGCGACGTACAGCGCCCCGCGGGCGTCGACCGTGATGCCGCGCGGGTTGTTCAACCCTTCCGCGATGACGCGGTACGAGCCCGAGGAGGGTGATGTCGATGTCGTGTGCGCCGATGCGGGTGCGACAGCCAGCCCCAGCATCAGAAGGCTCGCCGACCCCACGGCGGCCACCACGCGAATGCGATGGATACGCATTTGCAGGCCTTTCTCTCCGACGGCGCGCCGGTCCCCAGTGAATCGGCGTCGGATGCGTCGCTGGGCCCCAGCATCCTCTCCCGGGCACGGTCTGTCGAGGGGGCCCGCGCACCCGCGGCGCGGTCAGACTACCGTGGTCACCATGACCGCTCCCACCGACGCCACCGCGACCTCTGCCTGGGCCGAGCTCGAGCACCTCAAGGACGACCTGACCCCCGACCTGCGCGGCTGGTTCGCCGCCGACCCGGACCGCGCCCGGCGCTTCACCCTGGACGCCGCCGATCTGCACGTCGACCTGTCGAAGAACCTCGTCACCGACGACGTCCTCGCCGCGCTGATCCGCCTGGCCGAGCAGACCGGGGTCGTCGAGCGGTTCGCGCAGATGCTCGCCGGTGTGCACATCAACACCAGCGAAGACCGCGCCGTCCTGCACACGGCGCTGCGCCGGCCCTCCGGCAGCCGGCCACCGCTCGAGGTGGACGGACAGGACGTCGACGGCGACGTGCACGAGGTGCTCGACCGGATGCGCGCGTTCGCCGACCGGGTGCGCTCGGGTCGGTTCACCGGCGTCACCGGCAAGAGGGTCACGCACGTCGTCAACATCGGCATCGGCGGCTCCGACCTCGGCCCGGTCATGGTCTACGAGGCGCTCCGGCCATATGCCGACGCCGGCATCCAGGCCCGGTTCATCTCGAACATCGACCCCACCGACCTGGCCCAGACCACCGCCGACCTGGATCCCGAGACCACGCTGTTCATCGTCGCGTCCAAGACGTTCACGACGCTGGAGACCCTCACCAACGCGCGGCTCGCGCGTGCCTGGCTGTGGGACGGGCTGCAGGCCTCCGGCGCGATCGACGGGTCGGATGCCGCGAAGAAGGATGCCGTCGCCCACCACTTCGTCGCGGTCTCGACGGCGCTGGACAAGGTCGCCGACTTCGGCATCGACACCGAGAACGCGTTCGGGTTCTGGGACTGGGTCGGCGGGCGCTACTCGGTCGACTCGGCGATCGGCCTGTCGCTCGAGCTGACGCTCGGGCCCGACGCCTTCGAGGAGCTGCTGGCCGGCTTCCACGCGATCGACGTGCACACGGCATCCACTCCCCTGGCCCGGAACGTCCCCATGCTGATGGGTCTGCTCAACGTCTGGTACAACAACTTCCTGGGCGCGCAGTCGCACGCGGTCCTCCCGTATGCGCAGCGTTGCACCGGTTCCCGGCCTACCTGCAGCAAGCTGACGATGGAGTCCAACGGCAAGAGCGTGCGCTGGGACGGGTCGCCGGTGACCACCGACACCGGTGAGGTGTTCTGGGGCGAGCCGGGCACGAACGGACAGCACGCTTTCTACCAGCTGATCCACCAGGGCACCCGGCTGATCCCGGCCGACTTCATCGGCTTCGCGAGCCCGGCCTACCCCCTCCAGGACGGCGACCGCGACGTGCACGGCCTGTTCCTGGCCAACTTCCTCGCGCAGACAAAGGCGCTGGCCTTCGGCAAGACCGCCGAAGAGGTCGAGGCCGAGGGGACCACGGGCGCACTGGTGGCGGCCCGCACGTTCAGCGGCAACCGGCCCACGACGTCGATCTTCGCCCCGGCTCTGACCCCGCGGGTGCTGGGCGAGCTGATCGCGCTGTACGAGCACATCACGTTCACGCAGGGCGCGGTGTGGGGCATCGACTCGTTCGACCAGTGGGGCGTCGAGCTGGGCAAGCGGCTCGCGCTGCAGATCGCCCCCGCCCTCGAGGGCGACGCGGATGCCGTGGCGGCGCAGGATGCCTCGACCCGCGGCCTGCTGGAGTACTACGCCGCGCACCGCCGCTGACCGAATCAAGCATGCGCGCTCACCGGCGCGGAGCCCAGGAGCAGTGCAGCCGCACCGCCTCGGCGTCCGGCAGCCCGTCGGGGATCGACCCGACGAACGCCCAGTCGTCCTCGGTCACCCCGGCCGCCGCGGGCAGCTGCTCCACGGCGCTGCGCGCACGGGGAAGACCGCGGTCGGCTCGGTCGCCGGGTTCACCACGGTGCCCGAGGTGTCGGGCACCGTGTACAGAGCGACCTTCTCCGGCGGGGCGTCCATCCACTCCGATCCCGGACACAGTCCGCCCCACGCCGCGACGGGCTCGGTCTGGACCGGCCAGAGGTCGCCCGCACTGTCGTGCTCGATGCCGACGACCCGCCGCTGCACCCCGGTGCCTGGATCTGAACAGGGCACCGCGTCGTCCAGCGGCGACATCCGCAGGATCAACTCGAGCGCGAAGCCGTCGGGTGTCGCCGAGACTCCGGTGACCGCATCACCGCAGCGCGACGAACGCGCGACCGGCATCGGCACCTGCACGGCCGACTCGCCGTCGGCGACGAAGATGTACCACAGCGACTCCCAGCCGTTGCCGTCACTGCGCTCGATCGGCACGAGCGCGTCCTCGAGCCCGTCCCTGTTCGCATCGCCATAGACGGGCTCCTTCATCGCGTAGCCGACCCCGTCCACCTGTGCGGCGCCGTCGACGAAGTCGATGGTGATCGGTGCCGAGAATCCGCCTGGCGAATATACCCACTCTCCGTTCGGCAGGTCGATGTCATCGACCCCGATCCTGGTGGGAGTGGGCGTCGGGCTCGGAGCATCCGGTGTCGTCGGATCGGCGACCGGCGGCGACGCCGGACTCAGCGCGGAGCAGCCCGCCAGCGCGACCGCGATCGCGAGCGCGGACACCGCCCCCGCGACCCGCAGCCCACGCGACATCCGTGTACGCACCTGTGTATTCGACATCGTCTCGACCCCCAGAGTGAAGCGGATGTCCTCCGCTTGCGCACAGCACAGCGTGGTGCGAGTCTCCCGACGACGACGCCCGGTGTCAACCCCTGCCTCGGTAGGCTGGCCCGCGTGTACCCGCCGATCGAACCGTACGCGTCGGGCTTGGTGCCGCGTCCGGACGGCGCGCAGATCTACTGGGAGTCCTCCGGAGACCCGGTCGGCATCCCCGCCCTGTACCTGCACGGCGGACCAGGCGGCGGGCTCGGCGCCGGCGGGTATCGCCGTCGCTTCGATCCTGCCCGATACCGGATCGTCGGGGTAGACCAGCGCGGCTGCGGCCACAGCATCCCGAACGTGCTCGACGACCTCGACGGGCTCGACGACAACACCACACCGGCGCTGATCGCCGACCTCGAGGCGGTGCGTGTGGAACTCGGCGTCGAACGCTGGGTGCTGCACGGGGTGTCGTGGGGGTCGACGCTGGCGCTCGCGTACGCCCTCGCGCATCCCGACCGGGTGTCCGCCGTGGTGAATGCCGCCGTGACCACGACGTCCCGTGCCGAGGTGGAGTGGATCACCGAGACGGTGGGCGCTCTGTTCCCCGAGGAGTGGGAGCCGTTCGCCGCCGCACATCGGCCCGGCGAACGCGTCGTCGAGGCGTATGCGCGGCTCCTGCGGGACCCGGATGCCGCGGTGCGGGCGCAGGCGGCAGCGGCATGGGACCGCTGGGAGGGGGTGCACGTCTCCCTGGACCCGCTGCACGCGCCCGGACCGCTGCATCCCGCCGACACACGGCTTCAGCAGACGTTCGCGACGCTCGTGACCCACTATTGGGCGCATGACGGGTTCTTGGACGAGCCGATCCTCGATCGCGCCGGCGAGCTGGCCGGCATCCCCAGCGTGCTCATCCACGGGCGCCACGACGTGAGCGGGCCGGCGATCACCGCCTGGCGGCTGCATCGCGCCTGGCCGGGCAGCCGCCTGCACATCGTCGAGAGCGAAGGCCACGGCGGGCCCGAGATGATGGAGCTGGTGGCGCGGGCGACGGACGAGTTCGCCGACAGCGCGGAGGCATCCCGCGTCGGGTGAGTGTCGGAGCCCCGTTCTACTGTGGGGGCATGGATTCCCTCAGCTTCTTCGACGGCATGGATGCCGCGACCCGGGATGCGCGGGGCTGCTGGACGATCTGCAGGCCGATCAGATGGAAGCGCATCGGCGGGCCGCGTGCCGCGCGGAAGGGGTGCGGGCAGCGCTGGATCATGCCCGGATGCACCCCGAGGTGTACACGGATACCCCCGGAACGCTCGGGGTGCGGGCGGCCGAGCTGGCGGTCCTCCTGGAGATCGGGCTGCGGCTCGCAGACCGGCGAGAACCAGATCCGCAATCTCGCGTACACCGCCCAGACCGCTTCGTTCCGGCTGCCGTTGCTGTGGCGGCGGGCGCACGAGGGCTTCGCCGCGTACCCGCTGGTCGAGGCCGCCTGCGCCGCCATCACCCGGCCTGCCTCCGACGACGCGGACGAGCAGGTGCGGCAGGCAGCGCTCGCCGCGATCGGGCTGGTCGACGAGCAGGCCGCTGAATGGGTGCTGCACCTGAGCGCGGCAGCATTCCGAGCACGACTGCGCGCCCTGATCAACCGCCTCGATCCCCGCGACAGCGCCGGAAGGCATGCCGCAAGCGTTGGCGGATCGGCGGGTGGTCATCCACGACGAGGACGACGGGATGGCGTGGCTCTGCGTCCTGATGCCCCGGATCGATGCGATCGCCACCCAGCGGTCGCTGACCTCGCAGGCCAAGCACCTTCAGAAGAACCCGGCCGAGACCCGAGGCCGCGACCAGCTCCGGGCCGACCTGGCCACCGCACGGCTGCGCGGGCAAGACACGGTCAACCCGGTGAAGACCAAGGTGTTCGTCACGATCCCGGTCGGCATCCTCACCGGCACCGCCGTCGGCGAGGGCGGTCGGTGCACCGTCTGCGGCGGTACCGGGTTCCCGGAACAGGCCCGCATCGTCGGCGACGAACTGCTCGACCCCCTCACCGCGAAGCAAGCTGTTCCTGGACGCGAAGGCGTTCACACGGGTGATCACCGACCCGATCCACAGTGTGATCGTCGACATGGAACGCCACGCGAGACACGCGACGCGTGCGCAACGCGAATGGCTGATCCTCCAGCACGGCACCTGCGCCCGCGACGGCTTGCACCCGCCTCGCTCTGGATGCCGACATCGACCACATCATCGCGTGGGCCGCCGGTGGGCGCACGAATCTGAAGGATCTGCGCCCGCTCTGCCCACCCGACCACGTCCGCCGGCACACCACCCGCATCCGCTACAGACCCCGCCCCGACGGCACGACGCAGGTGCTCACCCCCACCGGTTACACCAGCGACGAACCTCCCCCGTTCTAAAGGGGTGCGCGCCCTCACCACGCGGGCGGCTGTTCGGCAATCGCATCCTCAGCCCGCACGGATGATCGTCAGCAGCATCTTGGACGGCTCGAGCGCGCGCACGGCGTGCGGGATCCGCGCGTCCAGGTGGATGACGCCGCCCGGCCGAAGCTCCTTCGTGACCCCCTCGGCGGTGAAGGCGAGGTGTCCCTCCAGCGCCTGCACGAGAATCGGACCGGGGGCCGTGTGCTCGGTCAGCTCGGCGCCGGCGTCGAACGCGAACACGACCACGCGCGCCCCGTCGCCGGACAGCACCAGCTGCGAGGTGCGGGCTCCGGGCTCGACCCTGACCAGTGCATCCGCGTTCTCGATCGCCGTCATTCCCATGAGTCCATCCTGGCCCCGCGCAGGGCACCCGGGGCGGCTGCTGGCGCGCGAGCTCGCGCACCCGACTCTGCGGCGTGGACACGGCCACAGCCTACGGTGCGGGCTCCTTGACGCTGCCGGCGGTCAGTCCGCCGTCGGTGCCCAGGAGCGCCGCGATCGTGCCCTCGAGGCGCTCGCGGACCTTCTCCTCCGGCTCCTGCCGGTAGAGCAGCTGTGCGGCCAGCCCCTGCGCAAGCGCGAGCGCCGCCCACGCGACGGTCTCCGGATCGATATTGGATGGCACCTCGCCCTCGGACCGCGCGCGTGCGACGAGCGAGGTGAGCAGTGCGCGCACGTGGTCGTCGCTCTCGGCGATCGCGGCGGCGATCTCGGGATCGACGAGGGCGCGCTGCGCGAAGGCGTCACCCTGCCTCTGCGCCGCGATGCGCTGCTCGTCGAGCGGGAGAATGCCCAGCAGCAGAGCCACGAGCCAGCCCCCAAGCGTCGGCCGTCCCGGCTCGCCCGGCGGCAGGGGCGCGGCGCGCGCACGCAGTCGCGCGAAGGCTCCCGCCAGCATCCGATCCTTCGCGGGGAATGCCTTCTGCACCGCCCCGAGCGACCAGCCCGCCTCTGCGGCGACCGCCCGGAAGGATGCCGCGGCCAGGCCGTCGCGGGCGATGATCCGCAGGGCCGCGTCGGCGAGTTCCTCCTGCCGGACCGTCAGTTCCATGACCATCAGGCTACGGGTCCGCCGGGCGAACGGAACGGGCGATCACGCCGGGGTCCGCATCGTGCGGCGCCACAGTGCGATGGCGTAGACCAGCATGGCCGCACAAGCCACCCCGGTACCGGCCAGTGCGGCGCCGGAGATCGCGTTCCCGCCCAGGTAGTTCACGAAGTCCCACGCCGCATGCCAAGCGATGGCCGGCCACAGGCTGCCGGTGAGCACGACCAGTTCGGCCGCGACGAGCCCGAACAGCACGGCGAACACAAGCTGCAGTGCGGCCGCGAACACGTCCTCGCCGCCGGCCAGGTTCGCCAGGTGCGGCACGCCGAACAGTGTCGAGCTGCCGATCACCGCGACCCGTACCCCCGCGCCGCGCAGGACGGCGAGGACGATACCGCGGAACCACACCTCCTCGTTCACCGCCACGGCGATCGTCAGCACCGCATAGGATGCCGCCGTCGGCCACGGCACGTGGAAGCCCTGCGTCGCGGCGGCCGCCACGATGGTGACGGGCAGTGGCACGAACCACCAGACCGCTGCCGCATCGGCCGGCACCCGAAAGCCATACCGGCGTGCGGTGGGCCGCGACCGGAGCATGATCGCCAGTCCGACAGCCGCAGAGATGGCGGCGCCGGCTGCGATCACGAGCGCCGAGACCGCCTCGCTCGCGTGCATGAGCTTGCGCCATGGCGGACGCGACGGCGGTGAGGATGACGGGCACCAGCGCGAACCCGATCGCCACCGGCCAGCGGAAGCGGAGTGCCCAGACGGCGGGCGCTCGGTCATCGCGGGTGTCGGTCATAACGTCCTCCAGGTGAATACATTCGTATTCTCAGAATTTAGAATACGACTGTATTCCGACGCCGTCAAGCACCCGTGCGCCAAGCGCAAGGCCCGGCGCCGTGGCCTCAGTCAGCGGTCACTTGACGCTGCCGGCGGTCAGTCCGCCCACCAGCCGTCGTTCGATCAGCATGAACAGGATCACGACCGGCACGATGGCCACGATCGAGACGCCGAACACGTACTGCCAGGCGGCGTCGTACTGGCCGACGAACTTCGTCAGCGCCACCGACAGGGGCTGGTTGGCGTCGGTGGACAGGATCACCAGGGATGCCGCGAACTCGTTCCACGATGCGACGAACGTGTACACGATCGCCGTGACGATGCCCGGCCAGACCAGCGGCAGCTGCACCCGGAACAGCACCGACCACTTGCCGGCGCCGTCCAGCTGGGCGGCCTCGTCCACCTCGCGGGGCACTCCGGCGAAGAAGTTGTGCATGATCCAGATCGCGAACGCCAGGTTGAAGGCCGCGTTGATCAGGATCATCGCCAGCCAGGTGTCGTTGATCCCGAGGGCGACCATCTCCTTGAACAGCCCGGTGGCCAGCACGGTCGGCTTGCAGCATCTGGGTGACGATCACGAGGAAGAGGAAGACCCCGCGGCCGGGGAAGCGGAATCGGGCCGTGTAATAGGCCGCCGGCACGCACACGACCAGCACCAGCGCGGTGGCGAACACCGAGATCACGATCGTGGAGATCGTGTTCAGCGGCAGGGCGTCTCCGGCGTCGACCACATCGTGAGGTAGTTCTCGGGATGCCAGGTGGTCGGCAGGTAGGTGGGCGGGACGGCGAGGATGTTGTTCCGGCTCTTGAACGAGCCGACCAGCATGATCAGGTACGGGATCAGGAAGACGACGGCGATCACGATCCCCGCGATCGTGCGTCCGGCGATCCGGGCGGGCGAGGCATCCCACACCCGCGCGTGACGGCGGCGGTGAGCGGGAACGACGAGGGCGCGGGTGCCGGTCATGACACGTCCTTCATCGGCTTGACGATCCACAGGTAGAGGGCGACGACGACCAGCACGATGAAGAAGTTGATCACGCCGAGCGCGCTGGACAGGTCGATGCGCTGCTCGTTCTGCAGCAGCTTGAACATGTAGGTCGTCGTCGTGTCGGCCTGATAGCCGGGAATCGATCCGGTCATGAGCTTGAGGATCGGCAGCGAGTTGAACACGTTGATGATGTTGATCAGGCTCGCCAGGGCGATCGCATTGCGCAGGTTCGGCAGGGTCACGCCGAAGTAGGCGCGCACCGGCCCCGCCCCGTCCACCCGAGCGGCCTCCATCATGTCGTCGGGGATCGCGGCGTGCCCGGCCAGCAGCGTGTAGGTGGTGAACGGCAGCGACACGAACACCGCGATGCCGATCGACGAGAGGAATGCCGGCAGCGGCTCCTTCGTGAACCCGAACGGCTGGGCGAGGATGTGCACGTCGACCAGGAATCGGTTGATGATCCCGTAGAACGGGTCGAGCCCGTAGACGAAGACCGTGGTGGTCATCACCACGCTGGAGGCCCAGGGGACGATGATGGCCATGCGCACCCAGCGGCGCCCGGGGAAGTTCTTGTTCAGGAACTGCGCGAGGGCGAGCGAGACCACCACGGTGAGGATCACCACCGCCGCCACCCACACCAGCGAGTTCAGCAGGATGCGGGCGAGTTCGGGCCGCGACAGGACGGCCAGATAGTTCGAGAACCCGACCGGGCCGTGGTCGACGCCGGCGACCGAGATCCTCCGGGTGGAGTTGTAGGCCATGTACCCGGCCGGGAACAGCACGATCCCGAAGATGAGGATCAGCGCCGGAGCGGTCCAGGGGACCGCGTGCCAGAGGTCGGCGGCACCGCCGGTGCGGGGCGGGCGGGCGGGGCCGCGGCGGCGGGTGCGGCCGGTGGCCGTGCCCGGCGCCGCGGTCGTCGCGAGGCCGGTCATCGCGGGTGCGTCACTGCCCGTCGGCCTTGGCCTGGATCGACTTCAGGAGGTCGGCCGGCTTCGTGCCCTGGCCAAGCTGCCGATCTGCGCCTGGATCGCACCCTGGGCTGCCGACCAGTGCGGGTTCGTCGACGGGTAGAACTTGGCGGCCGGCAGCAGATCGAGGAACGGCTTGAGCTCCTCGTTCGAGGCCATCTTCTCGGCACCGGACTTCGTGGTCGGCAGGAAGCCCTCGGCGGTGACCCACTTCGTGTACACATCGGCCGAGTAGAAGTAGTCCAGGAACTTGGTGATGGCCGCCTTCTTGTCGGTCTTGTTCTTGAACGCCATCAGGTGGTCGGCCACGCCGAGGGTGAACGCCGAGCCGTCCTTCGTCGGGATCGGGGCGATCGCGTACTTCAGAGCCGGGTTCTTGTCCTTGATCTGGCCGACGATCGGCGGCAGCCCCACCTGCATGCCGATCTTGCCCTGCATGAACACGTTCAGCAGCGGAGTGCGGTCGGTCGAACCGGGATTGGCCTGCGTCCAGCCCTTCGTGATGAACTTCTGCATCTCGGTGGCCGCGGCGACGTTCTCGGGGCTGTCGATGGTGAGCGTGGACGCGTCGCCGTAGCCGCCGCCTCCGCCGTAGAACCAGATCGCGGTCTCGGCCTGGGCCTCCTCGCTGCCCAGCGGCATCCCGTACGGGGTGACCCCGGACTTCTTCAGCTTGGCGGCGGCCGCCTCCATCTCGGCCCAGGTCTTGGGGGAGCGCTGATCCCGGCCTTGGCGAACAGGTCCTTGTTGTAGAACAGCGCGCGAGCCGATGCGATGAACGGCAGGCCGTACTGGGTGCCGTTCATCGACGCGTTCTGGACGAACGACGGCTGGAAGTCGGCGAGGGTGGCCGGCGAGACGATGTCCTTGGCCGGGTAGAGCAGGTCGTCCGAGGCGAAGCCGGCGAACGCGTCGATGTTCAGGATGTCGGGCTGCTTGCCGGCCTGGATCCGCGTCTTGATGACGTTGTTGATGTCGTTCCACGACTCGACGTCGAGCGTGACGGTGAGCCCCGTGTTCTTCGCCTCGAAGTCCTTGATGATCTGCTCCCACTCGGCCTTGGTGTTGTCCGAGTAGCTCGCGACCATGAGGGTGAGCGTCTGGCTGGATCCGCTCGCATTCCCGTTGCCGCCGCCGAAGCCGCAGCCTGTGAGGGCGGCCGCGGCAGCGCCCGCGGTCGCGGCCACGGCCATCCACCGGAGAGATGTCTTCATTGAGATCCTCGCTCTCGAAGGTCAATTGGAAGGCGTCCTAACCAATTACCCGGGAAACGATACCGCCGATCGGAGGACCCGACCAGGGATGCCGCGATGAGGGAGTTCTCATCGATGCGAGGATGCCGGGTCGCGCTTATCCGCCGGCCCCATACGCCGCGGCGATCTCCTCGGAACCGTTCCAGCCCGAGTAGGTCGGATGCTGTGGCCAGCCCTCCGGCACGTCCTGCCATTCCTCCTGGCGACCCCACGGCAGCACGTCGACGAGCGCGAACGTATGCGTAAGCTGCTCCGTCCCCCGCCCGGTCGTATGCCAGGTACGGTACACGTCGTCGCCGTCGCGGAGGAACACGTTGACCGCGAAGCCGCCGTCGGGCGGGGCATCCATGTCCGCACCGAACGCACTGTCGGCGGTGGAGTACCACGTCATCCGATTGCCGACCTTCTCTCGGTAGGCCAACGCCTCGTCGATCGTCCCCTGGGTGACGATCACGAAGCGCGCATCGTACGATTCCAGGAACTCGAGCCGGGTGAATTGGCTGGTGAATCCGGTGCAACCCGAGCACTGCCACTCGGCTCCGGCATACCACATGTGGTGGTAGGTGATCAGCTGCGAGCGGCCCTCGAACATGTCGACGAGGCGGACCGGGCCGTCCTGGCCGACGAGCGTGTACTCCGGCAGCCGGACCATCGGCATCCGGCGTCGCTGTGCCGCGATCGCGTCGAGTTCGCGGGTCGCGGCCTTCTCGCGCACGCGCAGTGCGGCCAATTCCCGGGCCCAGGTCGCCTGATCGACGACGGGCGGCAATGCGATGCTCATGAGACCTCCGACGAGTGTGCGGCGCAGGCCGCCCGGTGGCGAACTGCTATGTTTACAGTGTAAACATAGAGAGGCGGAGGTCAACCCCGCATCGGGAAGGATCGGATGCCGGAGCTGTCGCGCGCCACTTACCATCACGGCGATCTGCGCCAGGCGCTGATCGAGGCCGGCCTGGAGCTGACCCGCGCCGGCGGGCCGGACGCCCTCGCCCTGCGGGATGTCACCCGCCGCGTCGGGGTCTCGCCCAGCGCCGCGTATCGCCACTTCGCCGACCGCGACGCACTGCTGGCGGCGGTCGCGACCAGGATCCAGGACGACATGGCGCAGCGGATGCGGTCGTTCCAGGCATCCGCCCCCGATGCCACAGGCCGCCTGCGCGCTGTCGGTCTGGGCTACATCGCGTTCGCGCTTGCGCGAGCCGGGCTGGTTCGAGGCGGCGTTCTCCACCATCGAGGCGCGGCCGGACAGCGCCGATGCCGCCCCGCTGCCGGCACCGCTGGCCGCGCTGGTGACCGCCCTGGATGCGCTCGTCGACGAGGGCGCGCTGCCCGCCGATGAACGATCCGGGGCGGAGTGGCCGTGCTGGTCGGCCGTGCACGGGTTCGCGCGCCTGGCCCTGCACGGTCCGCTGCGCGCGCTGCCGGCGGCGGATGTCTGGGCCGCCGCCGAGCGCACGGTCGATGCGGTGATCACCGGACTGCTGGCGTGAGTCGCCGGTGAGCCGGCCGCCGGCGCCCTGGGAGGATGGAACGGTGACCCCACCCGACATCCGCCTCATCGCCGTCGACATGGACGGGACGCTGCTGACCCCCGAGGGGAGGATCCCGGACGCGCTGTGGCCCCTGCTGGACCGGCTGCACGCGCGCGGGATCGCGTTCGCGCCCGCGAGCGGACGTCAGCTGGCCACGCTCGGAGCGCATGTTCGGCCACGTCGAGGTCGAGCTGGACTACATCGCCGAGAACGGCGCGTTCGTCGTCCGCGGCGAGGAGGAGGTGAGCTCGGATGCGCTGGACGAGGGCTTCACCGCCCCGTTCGTGGATCGGATGCGCACCCTGGTCGCCCTCGGCGCGCTGCACGCCGGTGTCGTGCTGTGCGGCAAGCGCTCCGCCTACGTCGAGAACACCGACCCGGCGTTCCTGGCCGAAGCGGACAAGTACTACGCGCGGCTCGAGATCGTCGACGACCTCACGGCGATCGACGAGATCCCGATCAAGATCGCGATCTTCGACTTCGACGGCGGCGAGGCGCACACGGCGGTCGAGCTGGATGACCTGCGCGCGACGCACCAGGTGGTCGTGTCGGGCCAGCACTGGGTCGACATCATGAACATCGGCGTCGACAAGGGCGTCGCCCTGCGCAGCCTGCAGCACTCGCTCGGGGTGACGGCGGCGCAGACGGCGGCGTTCGGCGACTACCTCAACGACCTCCCGATGCTGCAGGCGGCCGACTGGTCGTACGCGATGGCCGACGCGCACCCCGACGTGGCCGCCGCCGCTCGCTTCCGGGCGCCGTCGAACGCGGATGCCGGGGTGCTCACCGTGATCGAGGGCTTGCCTGGGCTGAGCGGCTGGGCTCACCGAGCGTCGGCGGATGCCGCGCGCGCGGCCGCCGCAGCGCCTTCGACCCACTTCGGCGTCTGGCCGTAGCGCTGGAAGGGCATCAGCCGTCCGGCCGCACTGTCGTCGATGAGCTGGCTGAGCCGTCGATCGCGCGTGGCCTCCTGCTTGGCCGAGAGCACCCAGTGGACGGCCTGCCGACGGTAGGTGGGGGTCGCGTGCTCCCAGAATGCCCAGGCCGCGGCATCCGCTGCCAACAGCGCCTGAGCCGACGGCGGAAGCTCCTGCGCCGGCCGCTCGTGCGAGTAGACACCCGAGCGGTCGGCCCGTCGCCGTTCGAATGCCGCCATGCCGGCCGGGTGCATCCGCCCCTCGGCCGTGAGCCGCTCGACCAGGGCGATGTTCACGCTCGACCAGTTGCCGGCGGGTTTGCGCGGCGTCCAGCGCTGGCGGCGGGCGTCGTCGTCGATGCGCTGCGAGACCGAGTCGATCCAGCCGAAGCAGAGCGCCTCGGGGACCGCCTGCTCCCAGGTGAGGCCGCGGTCGGGCACGTGCTTCTTGTACAGCCCCATCCACAGTTCGGTCGCGGTGGCGTGGTGCACCTCAAGCCAGGAACGGAACTCGTCCGGACCGGAGAAGAAGACGGCGGGGCGTTCGGGCGTGCCGCCCGGCGTGCCGATGCTCGCGTCCATGGGGCCAGTCTGCCAGCGGCCTCCGACGTCGCCTCCGCCTGCAGCCACGGCTCGCACGCGACGACATGGCCGACGGCCGGCTTCTCATGGATCCGTCGCTTGCCGCGCCGTCCGGAGGGGGTTGCGCCAGACGCGATACTGGAGCGATGGGAGACGCGCAGCCTCGAGCCGGCCGATTCCGGCGGTTCGCGGTCGCCGCAGCCATCGCGGTACTCTCGCGAGTGCGGTCGGCCAGGAAGGATCCCGTATGACGACACTGCGCGAAGTCGCCCCCGGAGTGATGATCGCAACGAGCCGGCGGATGTCGACGAACTCGACGCTGCTCGTCGGGGGTTCCGATGCGCTTCTCATCGACCCCGCTTGGATGCCCGATGAACTCGATTCCCTCGCAGCCGAGATCCTGCAGCGAGGTCTTCGTGTGATTGGCGGGTTCGCCACCCACGCCCACCAGGACCACCTGCTGTGGCATCCGGGTTTCGGTGCAGCCCCGCGCTGGGCATCGGAGCCCACAGCGGATCTTGCGGCGGTCGAGAGGAAGGCGCTGATCGATTTGCTCGGTCCCGGATTCCCCGCGCACCTGGTCGAATTGATGGGACGCGTTCGTGGGGTGGACGGGAGCATCCCTCGGGAGTCGGTGCCCGATGGAGTCGAGATCGAGCTGATCATCCACGATGGGCACGCACCCGGGCATACCGCGCTCTGGCTCCCGGAACAGGGTGTGCTGGTGGCGGGCGACATGCTCAGTGACGTCGAGCTGCCTCTGCCGTTCTACCCCGACGATCTTCCCGCGTACCTGGACGCGCTCGATCGCCTCGCCCCTTTCGCAGCGCAGGCGACGGTCGTCGTGCCCGGTCACGGCCATGTCGGCGGAGACCCCCTCGCCAGGCTCGATGCAGACCGCCGGTACATCGAGGAGATGGCGATGCGCGGTGCATCCGATGATCCGCGGGTGCACGCCCCCGGGATGCAAGAAGCACACGCGCACATGAAGGACATCGTGACCGCGCGGGCGTGAGAGTTGATGAGTTTGCCAAGAATCACGAAAAGATAACGCCGACCCCTGGTGCTCCGTTATCTTCCCGTTATATAGTCATTCCAGGCAGTTGTTTTGCTGTGGCAGCTGCCGACATGTGATTGCAGGACACTCTTGGTGCAAGGGAAAAAGGGCCGGTCGGGAGCCTCTCCGACCGGCCCTCACCATTTCCTCCCCTAGGGAGACCGGTGCGCGTCGTCAACCCGGGTGCCCGTCGCCGAGGCTCTCGCCCGGGCGGCGATTCCTCCACAGGTGCCGCTGTGCGGCGAGTCTGCGGAGTTGTCCACAGAAAGCACCGCTGACCCGGGATTTGCCTTCGTCTGGATGTCGGTGGTCCTTCCTACAGTGGAAGCATGGACATCGCATCCCCACCACTGCTCGAGACGCTCACGCGCCTCGACGCCGCGCTGGGTGACGCCGTCGGCGGCGCGCTCGGCGACGACTCGCCGCGGACGATGACGGATGCCGATGCCATCGCGCTCGCGCGGATCGCCGAGTCGCTCGGCCGGCGCGTGGATGCCCTGCGCCTCGTCGCCGCGGGCGAGATCGACGAGCGCTCCCGGCCCGAACTCGGCGCGGAGCGGCTCTCCGGCCGCCACGGCTGCGTCAACGCGATCGACCTTCTCACGCGCCTCACCGGCGTCGCCTCCGGCACCGCCCACACCCGCGTGCAGACCGCCCGGCTGATCGCCACCCGGACGACGCTGACCGGACAGCCGCGGCCGGCACACTTCCCCGCGATCCGAGAGGCCGTGATCGACGGCACGATGGGGCTGGACGGTGCGGCCGCGATCAGCCGCGTGCTCGGTCCGATCGCCGACCGCTGCGCGCCCGGGCATCTCGCGGTCGCCGAGAGCGAGCTCGTCGACGCGGCGACCGGCACCGGCGCGTCCGACGCACCGGCCTGCACCGCCGACGAGACCCGGCTTGCAGGCGAAGGTCTGGCGCCTCTTCCTCGACCCGGACGGCACTCTGCCCGAGCAGGAGAAGGCCCTGCGTGATCGCTCCTTCATCCTGGGCCGCGAACGCAACGGGATCGTGCCCTTCCGCGGTGGGATGCTGCCAGATGTCGCAGGCGCAGGTGCAGCGCCTCTTCGACTCCTTCTCGAACCCGCGCACGCACGACCGCACGGACGACCCGGGCGTCGCGTTCCGCGAGGTGCCGGACGAGCCCGAGCCGCTCGCCGACACCCGCACCCGCGCACAGCGACAGCACGACGTGCTCGCCGCGATCCTCGGCGTGGCCGCCCGCGCGGCCGAAACGCCCTCGATCGGCGGCGCTCCCCGACGCTGCTGGTGACCATCTCGGCCGACGAGCTTGCAGCGCGCCGACGGGGTCGGCTTCGTCGACGGGACCGACTGCGCGGTCCCGTCATCCGTGGCACGGCAGATCGCCTGCTGCGGCGGGATCCAGCGTCTCGTCCTCGACGAGAACGGCCGCATCATCGACCTCGGCTCGCCGCAGCGGGTCTTCACGTCACAGCAGCGTCGCGCCATCCACGCCCGCGACGGCGGCTGCGTCATCCCCGGCTTGCCACGTCGCTGCGGAGTGGTGCGAGATCCATCACGTCGCAGAGCACGCGCGGGGCGGCCCGACGCACATCGACAACGGCGTTCCGCTGTGCTGGTGGCATCACCGCTCCCTGGACTGGAGTGGATGGGAGATCCGCATGGTCGATGGGATGCCGCAGGTCCGGGCACCCGCATCCATCGACCCTGCTCGCCGCTGGCGCGCGACCGCAGGATCGATGCGCCGGCAGTACGAACAGGTCGGGCGTCGGCTGGCCGGACCGAAGTCACGCGGCCGGCCGGCCCGGATTCCGCAGCGGACGTGAGTGCGATGCGCTCACACCCCGCCACCGCCGCCGCCTCCGCCGCCGCCCCCGGCGGAGCCGCCGCCACCCGAACCGCCGGAGGTCGACGAGGCGGAGGATGCCGCGCTCGAGAGCGATCCGATGCCGGCCGAGAACGCGTCCGCGTCGAAGCCGTGCGTGCCCACGTACCAGTACGGCACGGCCGTGGCGCCGTAGCCGGCCGTGTACATCACCGCGAGTCGCTGCGCCCACTGCTTCTCCTGGCCGAACACCACCGCGTACGGCAAGAGCGACTCGTACAGCTTCAGCATCTGGCGCGGATCGTTCACGTCGACGGGCACGCGTTCGGCGCCCTCCGGGGACTGCAGCATGCGGATGCGGTCGGCCTCGGCCCACTCGATGAACACCTGGAGCCCCTTGAGATGATCGCGCACCTCGGCACCCTCGGCCGACAGCGGCTTGCGCGCCAGCAGCATCGCACTCGCGATGAACACCGCGATCCCGAAGATGAAGAGCAGGACGGGCACGGCGGGCGAGACGTCCGCGGCGAGGGCCAGGATCCCGGCGACCAGCGTGATCGCGCCGAACACACCGCTGAGCAGCAGGGGCAACCCGCGCTGTCGTCGTGGGACCGGGCGGCGCAGTCCGATCACCGTGAGGTTCTTGTCAGCCCAGCTGAGGATGCTGCGGGCCGCGCTCGAGAACCGGGTGTCGGACCGGCCGAACTCGAACACCGCCCCCGGCGCGGGATCGTCGCCGAACAGGCCGGACAGCAGCATCCGTCCGTCCCGGTCGGCGCGCGACGGATCGACGAGTTCGGCCTGCAGTTTGTGTCCGCCGAACAGCCGACGCTCGCCCTCGACGATCCGGATGCTGCCGACCACCGCCTGCTCGAGCACCTCGGCGGGAATCGCCTTCGTGCTCCGCCCGAGCATGACGGCCGCCTGCAGCGCGTCGATCTGGGCCGGCGGCGTGTACTCGGCGATGATGACCGGGCGTCCGGGAGCATCGCCGAGCCGACGCACCCGGGTGACGATGACGGTGATCAGCGCCCCCAGGACGCCGAGGCCCGCGAGCCCCTGCACCCACCCCCACGGAGAGGCCAGGTACGACGGGTCGAACGGCACGAAGGTGCCCGCCGTGAACCCGACCGCGATCGTCATCGTCTCGAACGGCTTCAGGCCCTGGGCCTGCGCCGTCACCGTCGCCGAGCCGTCGGCGTCGGTCGATGCCGAGATGTCGCACGTGTCCGTGCCGCCGAACGCGCCCTGGTAGCAGGCCCGCTGCCCGGTCAGCGCCGACGCGAGCGCGGCCGGCACGTGCAGCGTCGTGCTCACGGTGTCGAACGGCTTGCGCCCAGTCGTTGCCGTTGACGTCCCAGTAGAACTCGTCGTCGCCCGTGTCGGGGAAGGTCCACGTGACGTGGCGCAGCGTGTACGTGAACACATAGGTCTGCGGGCCGTGCACGAAGTCGTCCGATCGCGAGGTGATCGAGAACACCCCGTCGTCCGAATCGGTCTCGGCGTCGCGCGCCGCGCCGTTCTCATCGGTCACCGAGACCAAGGTCGGGTCCAGCGGCTGACCGTTGTAGTGATCGGGGATGCCTGCGGCGCATGCCGTGGTTCTGGTCGATGTCGGGGAAGACCGCCACGAACGTCTCCACCACCCGCAGCGTGCTGGTCCCGTCGTCCTCGCGGCCGAGCGTGTAGTCGGCGTCCAGGCTGCGGAAGGTGAAGTCGTCGACTCCGGAGGGCACCGGGCCGACGGCCCCCACAGCCAGCGCGGGCGCGACGGCCTCCGCGGGCGCGACGGCCTCCGCGGGCGCGACGGCGTGCGCGGGCGCGCCGAGGAGGACGGGCGAGACGGATGCCGCGACCACGACGGCGACGGCAGCGAGGGCGCGGACGAATCTTCGCATGGGTGCCAGCCTAGGTGCCCGCTACGCTGGTGCCCATGACCGACCGCCGCCTCGCCGTCGCCGCGTGGGAGAGCCTGTTCCGCGCCCAGCACGAGGTGTTCGCCGTGATCAGCGAGGATTTCGAGCGCACCGACCTGTCCCAGGCCGAGTACGACGTGCTGCTGACCGTGGCCCGCGGGCCGGAGCTGACCGCGCGACTGCGCGACGTCACGGCGAACATGCTCATCAGCCAGCCGAGCGTGTCGCGGCTGATCGACCGGATGGTCGCGCGCGGCCTGATCCACAAGTGCGCCGACCCGGAGGACGGCCGCGGCGCGCTGGTGCAGGCCACGCCGCTCGGCGCGTCGCGGTTCCGCGCCGTGGGCGCCGCCCACGCCCGGTCGATCGCCGAGCGGATGTCGGTGCTCGACGACGACGAGCTGGACCGGCTGCTCGAGCTCACCGCCAAGCTGCGCGATCGCGACGACCTCGCGGAGTGATCCGCGCCGGCCCAGCACCCGCCGAACGCCGACGTATCAGTCCGCGGTGCGCCAGGTGCGGGCGGCCAGGTCGGCGAGTGCGCGGACGAACCGCTCCTCGTCGACGCCGTGCGGGTGGACGCCGTCGTAGACGTCGCGCAGCACCCAGTAGTGGCTGATCGCCGAGACGACGACGGATGCCAGGGCCTCCCAGTCCGGATCGCCCACGGGCGTCTCGGGCTGGGCCTGCAGCCAGGCGGCCACCATCCCGACCACCGCCGCGAGCTCTCGCTCCCGCACCTGTGCGAGCAGATCCGGGAACGCGGCCAGGTCGCGCACGAGCAGCCGGTTCACATCGCGCTCGGTCTCGAGCCGGCGCAGCCCGGCGCGCGCGACCGCCTGCAGCCGGTCGTGCAGACCGAGGGCGGCGAGGCCGTCGGGGTCCTCGAGGAACGCTGCCAGGCTCCGCCCCTGCTCCGCCTGCCGGCGCAGCCCTTCTTCGAGCAGCGCCCGCTTCGATGGAAAGTGCCGGTAGAGCCCGCCCGCGCCCGGCGACAGGCCGGCGGCGGCCTCGATCTGCGCGATGGTGGTGGTGCGGAACCCCTGCCGGCCGAACAGCTCCATGGCGGCGCGCACCACGGTGTCGCGGGTGCGGGCGGGTGCGGCATCCGCCTCAGTCATCGAGCGTCAGCTCGTAGTGGACCGTCGTCCAGCCCTTGCGCCGATGCAGCCAGGGAACGAGCCGCCGGTGCAGGCACGGGATACTTGGCCGCCAGGAGCGTGCGGGCACGCGCCTCGTCGTCTCCCCTGATGCGGCGCGCCGTGCCGTCCACGGCCGGTCCGGTCGGACGCCCCGCAGGGTGGTCGCCGGGGCGACCCGCACCTGGGGGAAGTTGCGCAGCCGCTTGTACTTGCCGGCGGCGTCGTACGTGCGGAAGTAGAGTCGCCCATCGTCGTCCACGACGATGCTCACGGGCGTCGACACCCACGACCCGTCGCGCTTGCGGGTGGACAGCAGGATCGTGCGCTGTGTCCTCAGCGTGGACGCGTCCAGCGTGGTCGGTGTGCGGGACATGACCGCCTCCTATGTAAGTAACCACTTACTTACAGGCTACCAGCGATCGCGTCATCGGGTGCGGCGGCGCAAGCGTGAGCGAAGCCAGGACGAGGCATCCGGCCAGGAACGCCACCACGATCAGCAGCGGCCCGAACACGTCCCACCCCTCGTCCCCGGCGGTCACGGCGTTGATCGTGTCGATCGCATAGCTCAGCGGCAGCCAATCACTGATCGCGTACAGCACATCGGGCATCTGGTCGCGCGGCATGAACAGCCCACCCAGGATGATCTGCGGGAACACCAGCAGCGGCATGAACTGGACGGCCTGGAACTCGGTGCGGGCGAACGCGCTGGCCAGCAGCCCCAGTGCGGTGCCCAGCAGCGCATCCACGACCGCGACCAGACCCAGCTGCCACAGCGGGCCCTCGACATCCAGTCCGCACACGCCGACGGCGAAGCCCACGGTCACGACGGCCTGCAGCATCGCCATCAGCCCGAACGCGAGCGCATAGCCGACGATGATGTCGGCCTTGCCGATCGGGGTGGTCATCAGGCGCTCGAGCGTGCCCGACCTCCGCTCGCGCAGGGTCGTGATCGAGGTGATCAGGAACATCACGATGAACGGGAACAGCGCCAGGATCGGTGCGCCGAACTGGTCGAAAACGCCGTCCTGGTCGCTGAACAGCCAGGCGAACAGGCCGACCAGCAGACTCGGCGCGATCAGCATGAGGGCGATCGAGCGCGGGTCGTGGCCGAGCTCGCAGCACCCGCCCGGCAGTGGCGAGCATCCTCATGATGCGGCCTCGTGGTCTCGGTGCGTCTCGCGGCGCAGGTGCGGATGGGCCCGCGCGTCCCGCTCGATCAGCCGCAGGAACGCCGTGTCGGGGTCGGAGGCCCCGGTCTCGGCGAGCAGCTGCGCCGGGGTGGTCTGGGCCAGCACGCGACCGGTGTGCACCAGCACGATCTGGTCGCAGGCGCACGGCCTCGTCCATGACGTGGCTGGACACCAGCAGCGTCGCCCCGGCATCGGCCAGCTGACGGAAGACCCGCCAGAGGCTCTCGCGCAGCACCGGGTCCAGGCCCACCGTCGGCTCGTCGAGCACCACGAGCTCGGGCGTGCCCAGCATCGCGGTGGCCAGCGAGACGCGTCCCCGCTCGCCGCCGGACAGCGACGCGATCAGCTGGGAGGCCTGGGGCTCGAGCCCGACCTCGGCGATGACCCGGTCGACCTCGCCGCGCCCGGCGCCGACCAGACGGGCGAAGTAGCGCAGGTTCTGCGCCACGGTGAGATCGTCGTACACCGACGCGGCCTGCGTGTCGTACGCGACGCGGGTGCGCAGGCCGCGGGATCCCGCCGGCTGATCGAACACCCGGACGCTGCCGGCGTCGATCTTCTGCACGCCCACGATCGCGCGCATCAGCGTCGTCTTGCCGCCGCCGGACGGGCCGAGCAGGCCGGTCACCATCCCGGCGGGGAGGTCCAGGTCGAGGCCGTCGAAGACGGTGGTCCGGCCGCGCCGCACCCGCAGCCGGCGGATCTCCACCGCATTGTTCATCATGTGATGAATTATGGATGCCGCGGATCGCCGGCAGCGTGATCACATGCCGGGCACGACTTCAGCCGAGGACTCACCAGCGGTTGTGCACATCCTCGGCCCACCCCTCGATGCCGTCGAACGCGATCCGCTCGCCCTGCGCGGTGGTGAAGCTGCCCGCCCAGGTGCCGAAGCACTGATCGGTGCGGCTGGCCAGGACGAGCAGGTTCGTGCGGCTCTGCTTGTCGTGGAAGGGGGTGAAGGATGCCGTCAGCCCGCCCCCGTGGATGTGCCAGGGTCGCAGGTGATCGGCCGGGTCGTAGTCCCACACCAGCTCGTCGTGGATCTTGTGCAGCACGCCGTCCACGACCAGCCCGTTCTCGGTCTGTCCGGTGCCGTCGGTCCACTGTCCGCCGACCTGCACCCCGATGGTCCGCCCGCCCGAGACGCCGGATCCGGCGCCCCAGTTCCAGCGCACGTCGTACGGCCACCGGCCGCGGCCGTGGTCGAGCACGGCCCACGAGGCCCCGGCGGGCACCTCGTGCACGGTGCCGTCCGTGGTGACGGTCCCGGAGGCCGGGAGGGCGACATCCTTCACCGTGTACTGGAAGCGGGTGTCACGCAACGGCACGACCACGGCGAGGCACTCGTGGCCGTCCGGGCGCGTGACGGTGAGGTCGAACCCGGCGCCCGGGATCCGCGCGCGCAGGCGGACCGACGTCGCCGCCTCGTCCCGCCGCTCCCGCGACGGCTCGACGTCGATCTCGAGGTCTTTCGCGCGGGCGCGGGCGGGTCCGGCATCCGATCTGGGCGGCAGCGTGACCCCGCGGGCCGGCAGCACGGTCGCGCCGCGGTGCCACGAGCGCCGCGTCTCGCGGTCGAAGATCCAGACCTCGTGCACGGCGGCGTAGTCGATGGACGACACCGTCAGGGCGAGCAGATGCGTGGGGGTGACCACACCCCAGTACTCCCAGCGCTTGTTGCGGCCCCACGCGGTGGGGACGGCGCGCGGGCCGGCGCCGATCCCGCCGGTGTCGACGAGCGGATGCCGCGCCCAGCCGACCGCGTCGGGGTTGAGCCGGCCGTCGGGGCCGGTGAGCGAGACGGGCGCGACGAGCTCACGGGCGGTCATCGGGATCCTCCTCCGACGCGGACGGGTTCGACGGCGGACGGGCCGCCGGCGGCCGCCCGCAGCGCGTCGTTCACGCCGCGCAGGACCTGCTCGTCCACTTTCACGAACCGCCGGTCGTAGGTGACCAGGCCGTTGTCCTCGTCTTCGACATCCGCCAGCTGGGTGTAGACGAGCGCGGCCAGGCCCCGCCGCACGGCGGGTTCGATCTCGCGCTGGTGCAGACGGACCAGCGCATCCTGCAGGCGGGCGCGGGTGCGGTAGCGGCGGTAGCCGAACGTGCGCGGCCCCCAGCCGTGTCCGGGAACGGCCAGGCTGTATCCGCCGTACTCGGTGACCGCGAGCACGCGCTCGTCGCGCCGGCGCGGCACCCGCACCGGCCGGAAGTAGATGTGCCGGCTCTGCAGGTCGCCGGCGCCCTGATCGTGCCAGCCGCTGGCGTGGTCGATCGGCCGGGTGGGATCGAGGCGGCGCACCAGCTCGGCGATCCGGGCCGCGTCGAACTGTCCCCAGCCTTCGTTGAACGGCACCCACAGCGAGAGCGACGGCACCGAGCGCAGGTGCGCGATCATCTCGGCCAGCTCGTGCTCGAACTGCTCCCGGCCGCGCTCGTCGGCGCGCCCGAACGCGCGATGGCGTCGGTCCGAGATCGCGGGCGCCCCGAACGCGGGAGCGGTGATGATCTGCGGCGCGTAGGCGGTGCCGCCGTTGACCGCGTCCTGCCAGACCAGCATGCCGAGCCGGTCGCAGTGGTGGTACCAGCGCATCGGCTCGACCTTGATGTGCTTGCGCAGGCATCGTGTAACCCATCCGCTGGGCCAGCCGGATGTCGTATTCCAGCGCCTCGTCGGAGGGTGCGGTGTATCCGCCGTCGGGCCAGTAGCCCTGGTCGAGCAGCCCGACCGGCAGATGCGGCTCGCCGTTCAGCAGCGAGCCGCGGCACGCCGCGGGCGTCACGGCCGACCCCGAACGACCGCATGCCGACGTATGAGAGCACCCGGTCGGCGCCGAGCGTCACCTCGACGTCGTAGAGGAACGGGTCATCCGGCGACCAGGGGCGGATCGGGCGCGGCAGCGGGATTCGGGTGGGTGCGCCCACGGGCACGGCAACGGATGCCGCGACGTCGCCGTCCGCCAGGATCCGCACCTCGGCCTCGGCCCCGGCCGGTGCATGCTCGCTGCCGATCTCGACCTCCAGCATCCCGTCCTCCAGCTGCGGGTGAGCACGAGCGCGTCGACCGCGATCCGCGGTACGGTCTCGAGCCAGACCGTCTGCCAGATGCCGGATTGCGGGGTGTACCAGATGCCCCCGCGGCGGCGGGACTGCTTGCCGCGGGCCAGCCACGCGGCATCCGTCACGTCGCGCACGGCGACGATCAGCTCGTGCTCGTGCCCCTGGCGGTCGGCGAGCGCCGCGGTGACATCGAGCGTGAACGGCAGGTACCCGCCGGTGTGGCCGCCGACCTCCGTCCCGTCGACCGCGACGCGACAGCTCTGGTCGACCGCGCCGAAGTGCAGCAGCACCCGCTCGTCGGCGGCGGGATCGACCGTGAAGGTGCGTCGATACCAGAGCGATTCGTCGGGCTCGAGCATCCGCTCGCACTCCGGACAGGACGGTCTCGGGCGAGAACGGCACGGTGATCGGGCCGTCCCAGTCGGGCGGCGCCTGCGTCGGATCGGCGACCGCGAGCGGGTCCGAGCCGCCGAACGGGGTGATCGCGTACTGCCACCGGCCGTTGAGGTTCTGCCAGGCCTCGCGCCGCAAGCTGGGGCGCGGGTACTCGGGCAGCGGGGCCGCGGCGTCCAGTGTCCGGCCCCAGCGGGTGAGCATCGTCATACCGCGACGTCCTCGAGGGCCGGCGCCGGCGCCCGGCGCAGCAGCAGGACCGGGATCACGACGAACACCGCGACGGCGGCGGCGGCCAGGAAGATCCACGGCGTCGGCACCTGCTTGACGATGCCGAGGTCGACGTAGGTCTCGTTCGCCCCGACGATCACCGCCGCGCCGATGAAGGGGCCGGCCACCATCGGGATGAGGACCATCGCGATCATCCGCAAGCCCCTGCACCATGCCCACGCGCTCGACCGGGGTGACATCGCGCACGCTCGCCGACAGCGCCGCGGTGGAGAGCATGAATCCGCCCATCATGATGGTGCCGAACACGATCACCGGGAGCATCTCGCGCACGAAGAACATGCCGACCAGCCCGGCGATCATGAACACGGTCGCGGGGATGATGGCGCGCACCTTCCCGATGCGGTCGATCACCCGGCCGCCGAGCACGCTGATCACGGCCGCGAGGATGAGGACGCTGGCCAGCACGAGGGCGTACCCCTCGATGCGCAGATACCGCTGGATGTAGATGATCAGGTACGGGATGAACACCTGCGTGCTGGTGCCGATGACCGCCCAGGCCGCCAGCAGCAGGTACAGCCGCGGGTTCGCGCGCACCGTGCGGGGCTTCAGGCCGTTGACCACGGCGGCGAAGTAGCCGTCCGGCGGAGTGCGGGTGGCGGCCGGCTCGCGCACCAGGAACCAGGCGATCACGCCGACCACCGCGGTGACCACGCCGACCAGGCCGAAGAACAGCTTCCACTGGCCGTCGCGGGTCAGCGGGTCGAGCGCCCCGAACACGATGAGCATGCCCATCAGGGGCATGATGGCCAGCACCCCGTCGACCCGGCCGCGGTTGGCGGGAACGGTCGACTCGGTCACCCACGCATTGAACGCGGCGTCGTTCGCGCCCGAGCCGAAGAACGACATCACGCAGTCCAGGACGATGATCGCCACCACCGCGAGGCCGACGCTCTGCGCGGCATCCGGTCCGCCCGCCGGCTCGACGAACCCGAACATCGCCGTGGTGATGCCCCAGAGCACGTAGCCGACCGCGATGAACGGACGTCGGCGGCGCACTCGGTCGGATGCCGCGCCGATGAGCATCGTGGCCAGGGTCGCCGCGATCGCCGAGAACGCGACGAGGAGGGCGATCACGGTCGGATCGGTCGAGATCGTGTCGTACACGAACACGTTCAGGTACATGTTCTCGACGGTCCAGGCGAGCTGGCCGACCAGCCCGACCACCACTACGACGACCCAGGCGCGCGCCGGCAGCGGGGCGCGGGGACGGCGGGGAGCGGAGACGGCGGCGGCGGCGACGCGCGCGGGCGTCACGGGGTCGACGGGCATCGGCATCCTTGCTGAAACTGACCGGAGTTCGGGTTTGACGATCCTACGCCGGATCGGACGGCGGATCGACTCAGCGTCCTGAAGCGCGCGGCGCCGCGCGGTGGTGATGCGCGCGGTGGCGCGGCGGGTGCATTCATCTGTCGCCGTTGCAGGCAGGCGAGGGATGGTGCGCCCAACAGCGACAGGTGAGCCGGCGGACGTGCGCCCGGCGATGCCCCGCCCGCGCCTCGCACCGCGCCTCGCACCCGCGCCGCCCCGTGCCTCAGTGCAAGCCGCACCGGGTGCAGAGTGCGGGCGTAGTCCTCCTTGAGCACGGTGAGGTGGAACCACGCCTCGGTCCGCGCGACGCCGGGCAGCGCCCGCAGCCGCTCCAGGCTCGCGTGCAGGGCTCCGGCCGAGGGCTCGACGAGTGTGGCGACGATGTCGAACCTGCCGATGGTCCGGGCGGCGAAGTCGACGCCCGGCCACCCGCGCAGCGCCTCGACGACCTCGTCGTCGTCGCCGGACAGGTTCAGCCCGACGCCCAGCGACAGCTGGCGATGTGCGAGCCCGCGCGCCTCGACCGCGCTGATGCTGATCACCCCCGCGTCGGTCAGTCGCTGCACGCGCGTGGCCACCGCCGACGGCGAGAGCCGCACCGCCTCGCCGAGTGCCCGATAGCTCTTGCGCCCGTCGCGCTGCAGATGCTCGATCAGCGCGCTGTCGATCTCGTCGATCGTGACGTCACCGCGGTAGTGCGAAACGAAGAACCCCTTGATCACGGTCTCGTAGATCAGCGTGTTGATGTCGACGACGTGGGGGATGCCGCGGATGCGCGCCAGCAGCTCGTGCAGTGCCGCCATCGACCCGAGCCGCACCTCGGTCACGAGGTCGTGCGCCCCGCCCACGCCCGAGACCAGCACCGTCTCGGGCGACCCGCGCAAATGCTCGGCCGCCGGCTCGACCGGCCCGCCGGTGCGGATCGAGACGTGCGCCAGCACGTGCTGGCCGAGGAAGCCCGGGTCGACCGCGGCCACGACCCGGACCGTGCCGTCGCCGAGCAGCGCGCGCAGCCGCGCCGACACCGCGGCGCGCGGCTGCCCGAGCGCCTGGGCGAGGGTCTGGATGCTCGCCCGGCCGTCCTGCTGCAGGGCGCGGACGAGGTCGACGTCGAAGTCCATGGGCGGTCCTTTCCGACGGTTTCCGAGATACCCGCGAACGACGGCGAGCATGTACAGAACACTAGCCGATGAGCAGCAGAACATGACGCATGCCAGACAAACGCACGATTCTGGGAACAATCCCTCTGTACGCGACCGCTCGCGGCCGACGTTTCACCCTTGCCGGACGCTGCGGACGGGCATAGCATCCTCGCTATCCACACCCCATCCGCAAAGGAGCGGTCATGCCTTCCATTCACAGCAGAGCCCGGCGCGCGGGCATCGCCGCGTTCGTGGGCACCACGATCGAGTGGTACGACTTCTACGTCTACGCGACCGCCGCGGCGCTGGTCCTAGGCCCGCTGTTCTTCCCCAGCAGCGATCCCATCGCCGAGACGGCCGCCGCATTCGCGACGTTCGCGGTGGCCTTCATCGTCCGTCCGTTCGGCGGCATCCTGTTCGGGCACATCGGCGACAAGCTCGGCCGGCGCCTGTCGCTGGTGATCACCCTGCTCGCGATGGGCACCGCCACGGTGCTCGTCGGCGTGCTGCCCACCTACGGCACCATCGGCATCTGGGCGCCGATCCTGCTGGTCACGCTGCGCGCGGTGCAGGGCCTGGCCGTCGGCGGCGAGTGGGGCGGCGCGGCCCTGATGAGCGTGGAGAGCGCCCCCGCCAAGCACAAGACGTTCTACGGCGGATTCACCCAGCTGGGCAACCCGGCCGGCGCCCTGCTGGCCACCGGCATCTTCGCCCTGATGGCCCGCTTCGGCGGCGACGACTTCATCATGAACGGCGGCTGGCGCATCCCGTTCCTGCTCTCGATCGTGCTGATCGGCGTCGGCATCTGGGTGCGCTACCGGGTCGAAGAGACCGAGGTGTTCGAGACCAAGGTCGAGGGTCGCAAGCAGGCCATGCCGCTCGCGTTCGCGCTGCGGGTGAACTGGAAGCCGATCCTGCTCGGCATCGGCCTGCTGCCGATCTCCACCGGCGGCTACTACCTGGCCACCACGTTCGCGACCGCCTACGCGGTGGGCGCGCCGATCAAACTGGACGAGGGAGTGATCCTGGATGCGATGACCATCGCCTCGTTCATCGAGTTCCTGGTGACGCTGCCGATCGCCTGGCTCGGCGACAAGTGGGGCCGCAAGACCGTGATGTATCTGGGCCTGGGCACCTCGGTGCTCGTGTTCGCGCCGTTCCTGCTGGTGATGCCCGGGCGCATCGAGCCGCTCATCTTCCTGCTCGCCTCGCTGATCCGGGTCACCATGAGCGCGACGTACGCCCCTCTGGCCACGATCCTCACCCAGATGTTCCGTCCGCAGGCCCGCTACACCTCGGTCGCGCTGGCCTACGGCGTGGGCGCGGCGATCTGGGCCGGCTTCTCGCCGTGGTTCGCCACGCAGCTGGTGGCCTGGACCGGCAGCATCTGGTCGGTGATCGTGATGTTCACCGCCATGGCCGCCCTCGCCGCCGTGTGCACGAAGCTGGCCCCGCAGCACTCCGACGAGGCTCCGGTGACCGATTCGTTCACGCCCCGGCTGGACACCACCACCCACCGCACCGCGTAAAGGATCCCCCGATGAGGAAGCTCGTCCCGTTCGACGTCTCCGCCCAGGCGGCGCCGCGCATCGTCACCGCGCGCACCATCCGCACCGTCGACGCCGGCGATGCCACCGCCACGGCGATGCTGTTCGAACGCGGCCGGATCCTCGCCGTCGGCACCCTCGACGAATGCCGGGATGCCGCGGCCCGGCGGGGTCTGCAGCCCGAGCACGTCGACCTCGGCGACGCAGTGGTGGTGCCGGGCTTCGTCGACGCGCACGCGCACCCGCTGATGTACGGCCAGATGATGACCTGGGTGGACTGCGGGCCGGAGAAGGCCGGCAACATCCCCGAGATCGTCGCGTTGCTGACGGCCGCCGCGGCCGAGCTGCCGGCCGGGCGCCCGGTGCGCGGCTACGGGTACGAGCAGCGCAACCTGGCCGAGAAGCGGCATCCCACCCGGTTCGAACTGGACCAGGTCGCCGCCGACCGCGAGGTGTACCTGATGAACGCCTCCGGCCACGGCGGCGTGGTGAACTCCTTCACGCTCGCGCGCAACGGCGTCACCCGGGACACCCCGAACCCGGCCGGCGGCGAGTTCTTCCGCGACTCCGACGGCGAGCTGACCGGCGAGCTGTCGGATGCCGCGTGCAACATCCTCACCGGGGTCCACGGAGTGAAGATCGGCCATCACGGGCCGAACTTCCACCTCGCCGACGAGCCCGCCGAGCACCTGCGTCAGCTGGATGCCGCGACCCGGCGCTTCCTCGCGGGCGGCGTCACCGCACTCGGCGACTGCCAGGTCACCCGCCGCGAGTTCGACATGTACCTGCGGCTCGCCGAGACGGGCGGCCTGCCGCTGCGGGTGTCGATGTACCTGCTCTCGCACCTGCTGGACGACGCACTGGAGATGGGCCTGGTCGGCCAGTTCGGCAACGCGTACCTGAGCTTCGCCGGCATCAAGCTGTACGCCGACGGGACGCTCGGCGGCTGGACCGCGTACTTCCCCGACGGCTACGTCGGCGACCCGTGCCGCACCGGGCAGCTGTACCACGAGCCCGCCGAGTACACCGCACTCGTCCGCAGGGCGCATGCGGCCGGTCTGCAGACCGCCACGCACGCGCAGTCGCCCACCGCGATCGAGATGGTGATCTCGGCGATCGAGGAGGCGCTGGCCGACCGCCCCGACCTGGATGCGCGGCACCGCATCGAGCACTGCGGTCTGCCCACGCCCGAGCAGATCCGGCGGATGGCGGCCTCCGGCATCCGTCCGGTGAACCAGACCCAGCACTACTACAACTGGGGCGAGGGGGTCGAAGAGGCCATCGGCACCCCGGGCGAGCGCTTCAACCCGCTCGGCGAGTTCGCCGCCGCGGGCGTGCCGTTCACGATCTCGTCCGATGCGCCGGTCGCCGAGCCGATCCCGCTGGAGGCGATCCAGACCGCCGTGACCCGCCTCACCCGGCGCGGGCACACGCTCGGGCCGGACACGCTGCGGGTCTCGGCCGGCGCCGCGCTGCGCGCGCACACCATCGAGGGCGCCGTCTCGCTCGGCCGTGAGGACGACCTGGGCTCGCTCGAGGTCGGCAAGTGCGCCGACTTCGCCGTGCTCTCGGACGACCCGCTCACCGTCGACGGTGCCGCCATCGGCGGCATCCGGGTGCTGCAGACGTGGGTCGACGGCGAGCTGCGCCATCAGGCGGACTGAGAGGGAGCGATGAGCGACGACCAGTACGCCGACACCGCCGGGCGGGCGGTGCCTGCAGACGCTGCGCGCCTACGGGATCACCACCGTGTTCGGCATCCCCGGCACGCACAATCTCGAGCTGTACCGGCCGCTGGCCGAGCTCGGGATCCGCGCCGTGACCACGCGGCACGAGCAGGGCGCCGGGTACGGCGCCGACGGCTGGGCGCAAGCAGACGGGCCTGCCCGGCGTGGTGATCACCACGTCCGGACCCGCGAGCTGCAGAACGCGATGAGCGCCGTGGGCACGGCGTTCTGCGAGTCGCGGCCGCTCATCGTCCTCTCGCCGGGGGTGGCGCGCGGCGACGAGTTCAGCGACCGCGGTACCCTGCACGAGACGAAGGATGCCTCGGCCATGGCCGGGGCTGTGGCCCAGTGGTCGCGTCGCGTGGCCAGTGCCGCCGAGGCGGTGGACGCGGTGCACGACGCGTTCACGCTGTTCCGCACCGGCCGGCCGCGACCGGTGCACATCGAGATCCCGCTGGACGTGCTCGAGGCCCCCGCGGACGTGCCGGCGGCCGCACGAGAAGCCCGGCCGGCGCCGGCCGCGGCGGGCGGGGAGCCGGACGCGGTGCGCGCGGCGGCCGCGCTGATCGCGGCATCCCACGACCCGGTGATCGTCGCCGGCGGCGGCGCGACGGCGGCAGCGGATGCCGTGACCCGGCTGGCCGAGCGCCTGGGCGCGCCGGTGCTGACCACCCTCAACGGCAAGGCGACGGTGGACGAGCATCACCCGCTGTCGCTGGGCTCGAATCTGCGGCTGGCGGCGGCGCGCGCGGTCGCCGAGGAGGCGGACGTGCTGATCGTGCTGGGCTCCAAGCTCGGCGAGGCCGAGCTGTGGGCGCCGGCGCTGGCGGCGCGGGGTGCGGTCGTCCGGGTGGATGTCGCCGCCGCCCAGCTCCGACAAGAACCTCACCGCGACCGTGGGCATCACCGGCGACTGCGACGCGGTGGTCGAGGCGCTGCTGGCCGCACTGCCGGACGGCGAGAGCCCGAGCCGGAACCGGCCGGTGCCGGATCTGGGGCCGGCCCGCGCGGCGATCGACGCCGAGATCGAGGCGTCGCTGCCGAGACCGTGGCCCTGAGCCGGGTGATCGCGGACGCGCTGCCGGAACACGCGATCGTGGCCGGCGACTCCTCCCAGATCATCTACCTGGGCCTGGCGAACGTGCTGCGCCGGCACCGCCCGCACTCGCTGCTGTACACACCCACGTACGCGACGCTCGGCTACGGCTACCCGCGGCGATCGGCGCCCGGATCGCCCAGAACGACCGCCCCGTGGCCACCGTCATCGGCGACGGGGCGCTGATGTTCTGCGTGAACGAGCTGGTCACCGCCGTCGAGCAGCGGCTCGACCTGGTCGTGGTGTGCGTGGACAACGGCGGCTACGCCGAGATCAAGCAGAACGAGACCGACCGCGGGATCTCACCGATCGGCGTGGACCTGGTCCAGCCCGACTGGGCCGCGCTGGCCGACGCGTTCGGTGCGACCGGTCGCCGTGTCACCGGCGCGGACGAGGTGGCCCCCGCGATCGCGGACGCGTTCGCGGCCGGCGGCGTCCAACTGGTGCACATCCCGCAGGGCGCCCCGGCACCCGTGCTCGACGAAAGGAATCCCTCATGACCGATCCCGTCGGCCCCATCGATGCCAGCGTCAACCCCCGCTACTCGGGCATCGCCACCTTCGCCCGCCTCCCCCGGATCGAGGATGTCGAGCACGCGGACATCGCCGTGGTGGGCGTGCCGTTCGACAGCGGGGTCAGCTATCGCCCGGGGGCACGGTTCGGCCCGTCGCACGTGCGCGAGTCGTCGCGGCTGCTGCGTCCGTACAACCCGGCGCAGGACGTGTCGCCGTTCGCGCTCGCGCAAGTCGTCGACGCCGGCGACATCCCGGTGAATCCGTTCGACATCGCCGATGCCGTCGCCGAGATCGAGCGGGCGGCCACGGCCCTGGGCGAACGGGTGCAGCGGATCGTCACCGTCGGCGGCGACCACACCATCGCCCTGCCGCTCTGCGGGCGGTCGCCAAGAAGCACGGTCCGGTGGCCGTGCTGCACTTCGACGCGCACCTGGACACCTGGGACACGTACTTCGGCGCCCCGGTCACGCACGGCACCCCGTTCCGCCGCGCCAGCGAGGAGGGGCTGATCGATCTGACCGCGAGCTGCCACGTCGGCACCCGCGGACCGCTGTACTCGAAGCAGGACCTCACCGACGATGAGCGGCTGGGCTTCTCCATCGTCTCCAGTGAGTATGTGGAGGAGCACGGCGCCGCCGCGGCGATCGAGCGCATGCGCACCCGCATCGGCGAACGGCCGCTGTACATCTCGATCGACATCGACGTGCTCGATCCCGGGCACGCGCCGGGCACCGGCACACCGGAGGCCGGCGGCCTCACCAGCCGCGAGCGTTGCGGATGCGTGCGGAGCCTGCGCGACGCGAACATCGTCGGCGCCGACATCGTCGAGGTGGCCCCGGCCTACGATCACGCCCAGCTGACCGGCATCGCGGCCAGCCACGTGATGTACGAGCTGCTCGACGCTGCTGGCCGCGCAGCTGGATCGCGGGGCGTCCGCCGCGTCGTGACTCAGTCGCCCAGGACGGCGGCCAGAAAGTCGCGGGTGCGCTGCTCGGTCGGCTCGGTGAACATGACCTCCGGCTCGGCCTCTTCGACGATCTTCCCGCCGTCGAACATCAGCACCCGATCGGACACCTCGCGGGCGAACTGCATCTCGTGGGTGACGATCAGCATGGTGATGTCGGTCGTCTGGGCGATCTGGCGGAGGATGCCGAGGACCTCGCCGACGATCTCGGGGTCCAGTGCGCTGGTCACCTCGTCCAGCAGCAGGATCTCGGGATCCATCGCCAGGGCGCGGGCGATGGCCACGCGCTGCTGCTGACCGCCGGACAGCTCGAGCGGGTGCGCGTCGGCCTTGTCGGCCAGTCCCACCTGATCGAGCAGCTCGAGGGCACGCGCCCTCGCGGCATCCTTCGGCTTCTTCAGCACGTGCACCGGCGCCTCGATGATGTTCTCCATCACCGTCATGTTCGGGAACAGGTTGAACTGCTGGAACACCATCCCGATGCGCTTGCGCACCTCGTTCTTGTGCTTCTCCTTCAGCTCGACCCGCTTGCCGCCGCGCAAGCTCGTGCGTGAGCGGCTCGCCGTCGATGTAGATGTAGCCGCCGGTGGCCTCTTCCAGGGTCATCACCAGGCGCAGGATGGTCGTCTTGCCCGAGCCGCTCGGCCCGATGAGCGTGACGCGCTCCCCCTTCTGCACCTGGAAGTTCAGGTCATTGAGCACGATGTTGTCGCCGAACCGCTTCTGCACGTTGTCGAAGCGGATCACCGGCGCCGCCGACGCTCCGCCCGCCGCGGCGGGCTCGGGCACGGTGTCAGTTCGTGAAAGCAAGACGCTTCTCCAATCGCCCCACCAGCAGCGAGGTGGGGTAGCTCGCGACGAGGAAGATCACGCCGCACAGGGTGATCGCCTCGATGTATCGGAAGTGGTTGCCACCGAATTCGAGTCCCGCCTGGACGAGCTCGACGACGCCGATGGCGACGAGGAACGGAGTGTCCTTGAACATCGAGATCGCGTAATTGCCCAGCGCGGGGACCGTCGCGCGAAGCGCCTGCGGGATGATGACGGCCACCCAGGTGCGCGTGCGCGACATCGACAGTGCCGTGCTGGCCTCCCACTGACCGGTGGGGACCGCCTCGATGCCGGCGCGGTATACCTCGGACATGTACGTCGAATAGTGGATGCCGAAGATCACGATGCCGATGGTCATCGGGTCGATTGAGGTGAACGCGAAATACGCGAACATCAGCTTGCACGACGATGGGCGTCATCCGGATGAAATTGACGATGAACCCCACGATGCCGGTGATCGGCGCCGGGCCGAGCGCCGCACGACGGCGATGATCAGCCCGAGGACGGCGGCGATGAGGGTGCTGACCACCGTCACGACGAGCGTGACCTTCAAGAACGCGACGAGAAGGTCGGGCAGGACCTGCCACGCGAGATCCCATTGCCAGATCGGCTGGTCGGTCATCGGACACGCTCCCCATCGAGATCGGCGGCGCTGGATGCGACCGGATCGACCGGCGGCCGGGTGCGGAAGCTCAGCGCCTCGCGCAAGCGACTGACCGCGGCCGATCTTGTGCTTCGCGTGCACCTCGAGCGCGTTCATCAGGAGCGTGAACAGGTAGGCGACGACGAAGTACATCACCAGGCCGATGCCGTAGGCGAAGTAGGTGCTGCCGGTCTGGATGCGCAGCTTGTCGATCCAGTGCGTGAGGTCTGCGAGGGTGATGAAGCTCACGATCGCGGTGGCCTTCAGCAGCTGGATGAGCAGGTTGGTCAGCGACGGGATCATCAGCGCCCACGCCTGCGGGAAGATGACCCGCAGGCATCCGCTGCGTCGGCGACATGCTCAGCGCGGTCGTGGCCTCCCACTGCCCGGTGGGCACCGAGTTGATGGATCCGCGCACGACCTCTGCGCCATAGGCGCCGAAGTTCAGGCCGAGGGCGAGGATGCCCACCAGCAGCGGAGGCCACTCGACCCCGAACATCGGCATCACGAAGAACAGCCAGAACAGCTGGACGACCAGCGAGGTGCCCCGGAAGAATTCGATGATCACCCGGGCGATGCCGCGCAGCACGATGTTCTCCAGCCGCGCCATCAGGCCGAGAGCGATCGCGATGATCACCGCCAGCAGGGCGCCCGCGACGGTCAGCTCGACGGTCACCAGGACCGCCGAGCCGAGCGTCGGCAGCGCACTCTGCAGGGCGCTCAGCAGATCAGCGGACAAGAGGACTCAGCCCTCGTCGCCCTTGCAGAGCTGCTCGGTGGTCAGGTCGGCCGGAGGCATGTTCTCCTTGGTGAATCCGTACTCGCCGACCAGGCCGAGGTAGGTGTCCTCGTCGCTCGTGATCTTGTCCAGTTGCTCGTTGTAGGCCTTCAGCAGCTCGGTGTCGCCCTTGCGGAACACCTCGGTGCCGGCGCCGATCTGCTCGACTCCGTCGATCTTCTGCACGAACGCGGGAGTGGTCTCGACCTTGTCGTTGCCGCTGTTCTTGGCCATGTAGTTCAGCGAGATGGCGGTCATGGCGAACACATCCGCGCGACCGTTGGCCACGACATCCATGCCGCTCTGCGCATCCTTGACCGACTGCGACACCTTCAGGCCCAGGCTGTCGGCGTACCCGGCTTCGATGCCGCCGTTGAGCACCGCGAGCTTGACGTCCTTGCCGGCATCCTGCGCCTTCTTCACGTCATCGAGCGTCTGAAGGCCGAGCGGATTGCCCTTGGCGACCATCAGGCCGGTCGTGTACATGATCTCCGGGTCGGCGAACGCCGCCTGCGCGCAGCGGTCGGGCAGGATCGACATGCCGGCGCTGACCGCGTCGAAGCGACCGGCGTTCAGGCCGGGGATCAGCGAGTTCCAGTCGACCTCGACGACCTTGACCTCGTCGATGCCGATGGCCTTGAAGATTTCCTTGTCGATCGCGATCGTCGCACCCTTGGCCTCGCCGCCCTCCTTCCAGGAGTACGGGCGCTCGTCCGCGACTGCGACCGTGATCGAGCCCTTCGCCTTCAGCTTGCTCGAGCGTGCTCTTTCCGCTGTCCGAGTCGCTGGATCCTCCGCCGCCGCTGCAGGCGGCGAGCATCGTCAGAGCCAGGACGCCCGCGCCGGCGACCCCGATCCGGGTGAGCGTGGAACGCTTCGTCATCATTTCCTCTTTCGGTGGTGTGCGGGGCGAACCACTCAGCCAGCGCGGTGCGCGTGCCTGGCGACCCGGCCCGAAATGGGTGATGGCCGTCAACAACCTTATGCCGATTCGTGGACAGTCGTGCAATCTGAGCGTCTATTTGTCTGATTGTATGCAGAGTTGTTATCCTGACCTCGCCAATGACGGTCGCCGCTGGGGTGCGCCGGTACCGTGGACTCAGCGGAATGCCGGAGTGACGGCCGACGGTCAGCCGCCACCGTGCACGTTGAAGGAGCACCCATGTCCGCAGTGAAAGCGCCCCTCGGCTCGGGGAGCGTGTTCCCCGTTCCGCGCAGTTCGACCGTCGACCTGATTGCGATCGAGCTGCGCACCGCGATCTTCTCGGGTGCGCTGGCCGTGGGCAGCCCGATCGGCGAGGTGGAGATCTCGTCGCAGGCTGGGCGTGAGCCGCAGCCCGCTGCGGGAGGCCGCGCAACGGCTGGTGCAGGAAGGCCTGCTGACGGCGACGCCCGGGCGCGGGCTGCGGGTGAGCGTCATCGGGTCCGAGCATCTGCAGGATCTGTACGACGCGCGTGCGGCGGTCGAGTTCGAAGCGATCCGGCTGATCGTCCGCCAGGCCGATGCATCGGTGCTGGGCGACATCGACGCCGCCCTCGCCGAACTGGTGCGCGTCAGCGCCGGCGATGATGCCCGCGCCATCGGCGATGCGGATCTGGTGTTCCACCGGCGCCTGGTCGAGGCATCCGGCAACCGGCGGCTGTCGCAGTACATCGCGACGCTCGCGATCGAGACGCGCATCGCGAGCTTCAGCACCAGCGATGAGTACACCGTGCGGCGGGATGTCTCCCCCACCTATCGCGCGCTGGTCGACGCGCTGCGCGCCGGCGACGCCGACGCCGCGATCGCGGCCCTGCAGACGCAGTTCGACGAGGCCGTGGCCCGCCTTTCCGGACGACTGGACGAGGTCGGCGTCGAGGTCGACACGATCGCGCAGCCCACCACCGAGCCGCCCGCGCTTGCGTCCGCTGGGCGTCAGCGACGCGCCGGAGTGAGCGGCACCCGCCTTCGATCGGCCGTGGGAAAGACAATGGCCCCGGTTCCGAAGAACCGGGGCCAGGCACTGTCTCAACGCAGTGTGCGCTCGAAGGGACTCGAACCCCCAACCTTCTGATCCGTAGTCAGATGCTCTATCCATTGAGCTACGAGCGCTCGTGCACACTGATGCGCACCGTCGTCAATCCTAACCGACGGACGGCGCCGGTGCGAATCCGCGCGGCACCCCCGGCCTACTCCAGTTCGGAGAGGTCGACGCCGGCGGCCCGGGCCGGGGCATCCGTCGCGACCGGCTCGTCCTGCTCGCCGGACGCGCCCTCGGCGTTGCGGCGCCGGTGGGCGGCCAGCCGCGGCAGGTCGACCAGACGCAGCGACTGCATCCGCGCCTCGCGCAGCTTGTCGTAGTCCGGCTCGAGATCGGGGCGCGCCGCCTCGATGCGCAGCGTGCGATCGATGTTGCGCTCGACATCCGACCAGGCGGCCTCGCGCGCTCCTTCGACCAGGATGCGCAGCTCCTCCGGATCCTCGGCGCGCTCGCGCAGCTTGGCCGCGACCCGCTCGGACTGATGCTGGCGCCTGCGCAGATTGCGCACATCCCGGCTGCGGTAGTCGTGCGTGCCGTAGGAGTCGCTGTGCCGGCGGCTGGCGCGCCTGCGCGCGGCCTCGACCCGACGGGCGTCCTCCTCGGCCTCGGCTGCCACCCAGCAGCGTCTCGCGCGCCGCGGGCATGAACCGCTCCACGTCGAAGTCCTCGCCGAGGCTGATCGTCTCGACGAGGATGCGGTTCTTCAGCGCGAGTCTGGTCGCCGCCGACGCGACGTACAGCCCCTCCGCCACCATGTCCGAGACCGTCGCCCGCTTCGGGCGCCGGGACGGCCAGGCGCGCCGGGCCGCGCCCTCACCCTTGCTGTCCGCCACTGACTCTCCCCGCGGCTGCCCGACTTCCTGCTCTCAGCGTAGCCGTCGCCGATCACCGCCGATGCCCGGCCGGATCAGGCGGCGACGACTGATCCCGGGTCAGACGATCGCGGCGATCCTCCAGCTTGCGGTGGCGGTCTCGCCGGGCTCGACGACCGCCAGCCCGGTGTCGTACGGGTAGGCGTCGTCGTTGAACGCGTCCGGCGCGCACGTCATCGGCTCCAGCGCGACCCCGGCCCGGTGGGCGGGGTCGGCGGTGCCGCCGGGCTGGTCCGAGGTGAACACCTGCACCCAGGGGCACTCGGCGTCCCACACCATCTCCACCCCGGTGCCGTCGGCGGCCGTCACCCGCGCGGTGATCGCGTCGTCGGCGTCCGCAGTCAGCCCGGTGAACGCGTGGTCCAGCTGAACGCCGACCAGCGGCCGCGGCGCACGGAAGTCGAAGCGCGCCGGGTCCTCGGCATCCACCGTCGCCAGCCCGGCCGGGATCATCCGGTCCCCGGCCACGCGCAGCACCTCGGCCGCGGGCAGCTCGAGCGTCCAGTCGTCGACACCGCCGGCACCGGCCACGAGGTACGGGTGCGCGGACGTGCCCCACGGCGCCGGCTGCTCGGACTCGTTGACCACCGACACCGACTGGGTCAGCCCGTCGGCGTCGAGCGTGAAGGTGGTGCGCACGACCATGCGCCACGGGTAGCCCTTCTGCGCCTCGATGACCCCTTCGAGGGTGACGTGGCTGGGGCCCTTGGCGACCGCGACGAACTCGATCCACGACCCCAGTCCGTGCAGTGCGTGGCCGCGCGCGGGCTCGGTGAGGGCGAGCTCGAGCTCGGCGCCGTCGAACGTGTACCGGCCGTCGACGACGCGATTCGGCCAGGGGACCAGGGTCGCGCCGCGGTGTCCCGGACGCACTTCGTCCGGGTCGAAGGGCAGCACCAGGTCGCGGCCGGCGTGGGTCAGCGTCCGCAGGGATGCTCCGACCCCGGCGATCACCGCCTCGTAGTCGCCCGCCCGGAGGGCGTGCTGGGTGCCGGAGAGGGGATGCGTGCCATGGGGATGTCTTTCTGAAGGGAGGGTGCGGGGTGGGCTTCGGGTGCGCCACGCGGGCCGATTCTACCCGCTGGGAGCGCTCACGCCGCGCGCGTCGTCCGCGACCGGTCGTAGGCTCGAAGACACGGAGGTGCCGCATGACCGAAGATCCCCGCGAGGCCGCCGCGCGCTATCAGCAGGAACGCGAGCGGCTCGAGCATCCCGAACTCCACGGCGACGAGCCCGAGCAGACCGCCACGCCGCGCACGATGAACGAGCAGCAGCGGTGGGCGTACGTGGAGACGAGCATCCAGCAGGCGATCCGGCGTGGCGAGTTCGACGACCTGCCCGGCGCCGGCAAGCCGCTCGAGGGACTGACCGACCATCACGACCCGGACTGGTGGATCCGGCGCAAGATCCAGACCGAGCAGCTGGGCGGCCTCGGCCCGCCCGCACTCACCCTGCGCGTGGAGAGCGAGCGGCTGGAGCAGACGCTGGACGAGCTGCGTCGCGAGCAGGACGTGCGCGAGGCACTCGAGGACTTCAACACCCGGGTCATCCATGCGCGGCGCCAGCTGCAGGGCGGTCCGCCGGTGGTGACCGCGACCCGCGACGTCGAGGCCGAGATCGCGGCGTGGCACCGGCGGCGCACCGAGCGCGCGCAGCGCGCGGCGGCCGCGCAGGCCGCTGCGGCGGCAGCGGCCCCGACACGCCGGCGCTGGTTCCGCTCGCGCGCGTCGTGATCAGGCGGGCAGCCCGCGCGCAAGCTCGGCGAACACCTCGTCGGCTTCGGTGCGGGTCGCCAGGGCCGCGGACTGTCCGGCCCACAGCGAGGCGAACGCGCCGAGCCCGCGCCGGCCGGCCTCGGCGCGGAACTGCCCGGTCAGCCAGTTCTGCGCGGGGAACGGCGCAATCGCCCCGTTCTGCTCGATCGTGCGCACCGCCTGGTTCGGGATGCCGCGGGCCAGCCGTCCGCTCATCGCCCGGGTGAGCACGGTGGTCGTGTCGGCGGCCGCCGCGATGGCGGCGCGGTGCGCGTCGGATGCCGCGGACTGCCGGGTGCGCAGGAACGCCGTGCCCACCTGCACGCCGGCTGCTCCGAGGGCGAACGCGGCGGCGACCCCACGCCGGTCGGCGATGCCTCCGGCGGCGATCACCGGCGCCGAGACGGCGTCGACCACCTGCGGCACGAGCGCGAACGTGCCGATCAGAGACTCCTCGGCCGGGGCGAGGAACGACACCCGGTGCCCGGCGGCCTCGGCGCCGCTGGCCACGATCGCGTCGACCCCCGCGGCATCCATCGCCACCGCCTCGGCGACCGTGGTCACGGTCCCGGTGATCCGGATGCCGCGCGCGTGCGCGCCCGCCACCAGCTCGGCCGACGGCACGCCGTAGACCACGCTGAGCACGGCCGGCGCGGCCTCGAGCACGGCATCCAGCTGCTCGTCCACCGGCGGGAGGAACCGTTCCGGGCAGCGGCGGGACCGGCACGCCGAGCTCGGCGAAGATCGGCGCGACGGCGGCGGCCGCGTCCGACAGATCGACCTCGCCGGGCGTCACCTCGTCGCCGGTCGGCAGCCAGAGGTTCACCGCGAACGGCTTGCCGCGTGGCGGCGCGGAGCTGGGCGATGGTGTCGCGGATGCGATCGGGCGCGTATCCGTACAGTCCGTACGAGCCGAGCCCGCCGGCGTCGCTGACCGCGGCCACCAGCGCGACCGAGGACAGCCCGCCGAACGGGCCGAGGACGATGGGATGCTCGATGCCGAGCGCGGCGGACAGGTTCATGATCCCGACGCTACTCCGCCGGCGCCGGGCTGCCGCCGGGCCGTTCAGCCGGCGAGCGGGCGGACGGAGGCGTAGCCGTCGGGGAGCACGTCGGGGGCGGATGCCGCTCCCCCGAACATGCGCGTGGCGCCGGCCGACTCCGACCAGGGCCGCCAGCCCGGGGCGCCCTCGCGGACGAACGCCACCGCGGCCCCGTGCAGCGCGTCTGCCAGCGCCTGGGGCGGATCGTCGCCGGCGAGGACGTCGACCTTCTCGGCGTCGAGGCAGTCGAACCAGAACGGCACGTCGATGCAGTGCACGGCCCAGCCGAACTTCGGCGACGCCCAGGAGAACCGGCTCACCCAGGTCGGGCGCGATCCGCGGGCGTCGGCGACGCGCGCCAGCGGCGCCCGGAAGAGGGTGTCGGTCGCGAACCGGCCGAGGACGGCCGCGGTGCCCTTGCGGCGCTGCGGCCCGTTGGCCGCCAGATAGGCCCGGCGGACGGCGCGGTCGGGGATCATCCGGCGCAGCAGGATCGACGGCGGGATGAACCGCAGCTTGCCCTTGGCGCCGTCGGTGGCCATCGTGAACTCGTCGTCGGCCGCGCTGAGCACGAGCGGCTTGTCGCCGCCGATGCCGCTGCGGATCGAGTCGAGCGTGGGCTCGGTGATGAGATCGCCGTCGATCATCGGCCCCCAGGGCAGACCGTCCGTGAGCATCGACTGCATGCCGGCCATCGGGTCGAGCTTGTCGGGGTTGGCCGCGTCGTCCTGCAGCTCGAGCACGCGGGTCTCGGGCAGCGACGCGAAGCCGTCGCGGGTCGGCGCGACGCCGGCGAGCTCTGCGAGCGTTTCGCTGAAACGCTTCGCGCGGTCCGGGCGCACATCGCCCACGGCGCCGGACAGCGACCACGCCGAGCGGAACAGGTGCTGTGCCGCCGGCATCCCGAGCAGCGTCAGCACGGCGCCGCCGCCGGCGGACTGCCCGGCGATCGTGACCCGTCCCGGGTCGCCGCCGAACGCAGCGATGTTGCACTGCACCCATTCCAGCCCCAGCAGCCAGTCGCGCACGCCGCGGTTGGAGGGCGCTCCCTCGATCGCCCCGAAGCCGTCGAAGCCCAGCCGGTAGGAGAGCGACACCGTCACCACGCCGTCGCGGTTGAACGACCGTCCGTCGTACCAGGGGCTGGCCGGCGAGCCGGCGGTGAAGCCGCCGCCGTGGATCCACACCAGCACCGGGAGGGCCGTCTCGGGTCGGCCGGGCGCCGGGGTGAACACGTTGACGTTCAGCGTGGACTCGCCGGGGATCGACGGCTCGGGGATGAGCGTGATCTCGGCGAGCTGCTTGCGCTGCGGCGTCGGGCCGTAGGCTGAGGCATCCCGCACCCCCTCCCACGGGGCGATCGGCACCGGGGCTTCGAACCGCAGCGGACCCACGGGGGCCTCGGCGAACGGGATGCCGAGGAATGCGGCGGACGCGCCGCGCCACACCCCTCGGACCTGGCCGACGTCGAGGGTCACCAGCGGCCGGTCGGTCGCGGTGTCGGCGGTGGGTGCGCTCATGGGGTGGTGCTCCGTTCGTGGGGGAGGATGCCGAGAGCCGCGAGCAGGCGCTCGAGCTCGGCCGCCATGTCGATCGTCGGGTCCTGCAGCCACAGCGTCTGCAGCCCGTCTGCGGCGGCGGTGACCAGAAGGCCGACCGAGGCAGTGTCCAGGTCGGCCGGATAGCGTCCGGCGCGTGCGTCCGCTTCGATGATGTCACCGAACAGCGCGCGCATGCTCGCGCGGCGTTCGGCGAAGAAGCAGTGCGCGGGATGGTCGGGGTCGCTGGCCTGGGCATGCAGCCGGGTGTAGAGCTCGACCAACCCCGGCACCTCGGCGTTGTGGCGCATCACCCGAAGGAAGACGCGGGCCGGATCGACGTCGGTCTCGGCCCGGTAGGTCGCGAAGTCGAGCTCATCGCGCTTGCGCAGGATCTCGGTGAACAGCTCGTCCTTGGTGCCGAAGTAATGCGCAAGCCCGGCGGGGCTCAACTGCACCGCCGCCGCCAGTTTCTGCACCGATGCGCCGGCGTAGCCTTCGCGCGCAATGACCTCCAGCGCCGTGTCGAGGATCTCCTCGCGCTTGGCGACGCCCTTCGCATACGCACCTCGCTGAGCCATGTCCCGACCCTAAACCGAATCGTGCTTGCTTTTCAATACCGAATGCCTTACCGTTTTCGCTACCGGCCTCATCATCGCGGCCGATCCCCCGAAGGAACCACCATGACAATGCCGTCAGACCCACCCGCCTTCCCGCCCGCCGTCGAGCCCGTCCCCACCGCCTTCATCGAGGAGGCCACGGGCAACCAGGATCCGCCCGCACCCATCAAGGGCGTCCGGCGTCTGCTGGGATGGATCATCCCCGCGAACCTGGGCATCTTCCTGATCTGGGGCGCGGTCCCCGGCATCCTGCCGCGAGCGGATCACGCTGCTGGACCCCGACCCGGTGCGGAAGGTCGCCAACCTGGCCATCGTCATGACGATCAGCGCGTTCGCGGCCATGCTCGCGCAAGCCGATCGCCGGTCAGCTCTCCGACCGCACGCGCTCGCGCTTCGGCCGACGCACACCCTGGATCGTCCTGGGTGTGCTGGCAGGCGGGCTCTCGCTGGTGGGCCTCGCGTTCGCGAACAGCATCGTGGGCGTGGCCATCGCATGGGTGCTCGTCCAGGTCTGCTACAACTTCGCCCAGGGCCCGCTGAGCGCGATCATGCCCGACCGCGTCCCCCTCTCCCGCCGCGGCACGTTCGCCGCGCTGTCCGGGATCGGCCTGATGGTGGGCGCGCTGGGCGGACAGATCATCGGCTCGCTGTTCTTCAACAGCCTTGCGGTCGGCTACCTCTTCTTCGCCGCCTTCTCGCTGGTGGCCCTGACCCTGTTCGTCGTCTTCAACCCGGACTACTCCTCCAAGGAGATGCCGGCCGAGCCGTTCCGGATGGGCGACTTCCTGCGCACGTTCTGGGTGAGCCCGCGTCGGCACCCCGACTTCTTCTGGGCGTTCACCGGACGACTCCTGCTCTACACCGGCTACTTCGCGGTCACCGGGTTTCAGCTGTTCATCCTCACCGACTATCTCGGCGTCAGCGAGCCTCAGACCGTGATCCCGCTGCTGGGCATCATCAGCCTCGCCGGAATCCTGCTCGCCACGGTCGTGTCGGGCCCGCTGTCCGACAAGCTCGGACGGCGCAAGATCTTCGTCTTCATCTCGTCGATCGTCACGGGTGCGGCACTGGTGTTCCCCTGGGTGTCGCCGACCCTCGGGTCGTGGATGATCATGACGCTGGTCGCCGGACTCGGCTTCGGCATGTTCCAGGCCGTGGACACGGCGTTGGTGAGCGAGGTGCTGCCGTCGGCGAAGTCGTTCGCGAAGGACCTCGGCGTGGTCAACATCGCCGCCACCCTGCCACAGACCCTGGCGCCGGGTGTTGCCGGGGCCATCGTGCTCACGTTCGGCTACGCCGGGCTCTTCCCGGTCGGTATCGTGCTGAGCATTCTGGGTGCGTTCGCGGTGTGGCCGATCAAGGCGGTCCGTTAGCCGTGGCGTCGGCACAGACTCCGGCTCCGGCGCGCGCGCAGATACCGCCGCGGCGGATGGCGCTGCTGTGGTGGTCGATCGGCCTGTTCGCGGCCTTCGCCCTGATGGGTGTGCTGATCGCGGTGAACCCGGGCTCGCCGTTCACGCAGCCGCTGGACGACTGGTGGCGCGGCGTGATCGGCGCATCCCCCGACAGCGGCCTCTACCGCACCGCGCTGCCGATGCTGTTCCAGGAACTCGGCCAGATCGGCGGCGCGATCCTCACGATGATCGTCATCCCGGCGGCACTGGCGATCATGGGGCGCTGGCGCTCGATGCTGTTCTTCCTCTCGACCTCGCTGGTGGGGGCCCTGCTGTTCGCACAGACGATGAAGAACCTCGTCGACCGGCCGCGGCCGGCCGCCGATGCCGCCCTCGGACTGTACGCCCCTCTATTCCAGGTCGACCACGGATCGTTTCCTTCTGGGCACGCCGTGACCGCTGGGGCGCTCGTGTTCGGCATCGCCGCCCTCATCCCCGCGAGTCGCCATATCGCCCGCCGGACATGGTGGATCATCGGCGCACTGCTCATGATCGGGATGATCTGGCAGCGCACCCTGATCAACGCACACTGGCTCAGTGACACCGTGGTGGGGCTCGCCGCCGGAGCCTCAGCCGCGCTGCTGATGTGGTGGGCGTTCTGGCCGCTGATCCGCTCCGACTACGGCCGTCCGGTCTGGTTCCTGCACCGCAGCACGAGCACCGCGCCGGCCACGAACTGACCCATCAGAAGAAGGAATCGCAATGACCGACACCGACCCGACCGACCTCACCCTCGAAGAGAAGGCGTCGCTGACCAGCGGCCGGGACTTCTGGCACACGAAATCGGTCGAGCACGCCGGCATCCCGTCGATCATGCTGACCGACGGTCCGCACGGGCTGCGCAAGCAGGCCGAGGGCGGCGACCACCTCGGTCTCGGCCAGAGCGTGCCGGCGACCTGCTTCCCGCCCGCGGCGGCCCTCGGCTCGTCGTGGGACGTCGAGCTCGTCGAGCGGGTCGGACAGGCGCTGGGCACCGAGACCGCGATCGAGAACGTCGGCGTGCTGCTGGGCCCCGGCGTGAACATCAAGCGCTCCCCGCTGTGCGGCCGCAACTTCGAGTACCTCAGTGAGGACCCGATCATCTCGGGCGTACTGGGGGCGGCGCTGGTGACCGGCATCCAGTCGAAGGGTGTGGGCACGTCGCTGAAGCACTTCGCGGCCAACAACCAGGAGAGCGACCGGATGCGCGCCTCGAGCGACGTCGACGAGCGGCCGCTGCGCGAGGTCTACCTGCGCGGATTCCAGCGGGTGGTGCAGGACGCGCAGCCCTGGACCGTGATGTGCTCCTACAACCGGATCAACGGCGTGTACGCGTCCGAGGACCCGTGGCTGCTCACGCAGGTGCTGCGGGACGAGTGGGGCTTCGAGGGCCTCGTCGTCTCGGACTGGGGTGCGGTCAACGAGCGGGTCCCGGCGCTTCAGGCCGGTCTCGACCTGGAGATGCCGGCCTCGGGCGGTCGCACGGACGCGCAGATCGTCGCCGCGGTGCGCGACGGCTCACTCGATGAGGGCGTGCTGGATGTCGCGGCCGGCCGCGTGACCGAGCTGGTGCGCAAGGTGCAGGCCGGCGCCGGCCGGATCGCCGGGCCGCTGGACGTCGACGCGCACCACGCGCTCGCCCGCGAGGCGGCCGGGCGCTCGATCGTGCTGCTGCGCAACGAGGGCGGGGTGCTGCCGCTGGCCCGGGACGCGCGCCTGGCCGTGATCGGCGCGTTCGCCGAGCATCCCCGCTATCAGGGTGCCGGGTCGTCGATGATCAGCCCGACCCGTCTGGACAACGCGCTCGATGAGATCCGCGCCGCCGCGACCGGTGACGTCGCGTATGCGGCCGGGTTCAGCCTGGCCGTGAACCCGACCGCCGACGAGACCGCCGTCCTCCGGGACGAGGCCGTGGCCGCGGCATCCGCCGCCGACGTGGCCGTGCTGTTCCTGGGCCTTCCGGCGCGGCTGGAGTCGGAGGGCTACGACCGCGACGACATCGACCTGCCCGTCGATCAGCTCGCCCTGGTCGAGGCCGTGCTGGCCGTCAACCCGAACACGGTCGTCGTGCTCTCCAACGGCGGCGTCGTGGCGCTGCCGTTCGCCGCGCGCGTGCCCGCGATCCTGGAAGGCTGGCTGCTCGGCCAGGCCGGCGGCGGCGCGACCGCCGACGTGCTGTTCGGCGACGTGAACCCCTCGGGCAGGCTCGCCGAGACGATTCCGCAGCGGCTGAGCGACTCCCCCGCGTATCTGTCCTTCCCCGGCGAGTTCTCGCACGTGCGCTACGGCGAGGGTCTGTTCGTCGGCTACCGGTGGTACGACGCCCGGCAGCTGGACGTGGCGTTCCCGTTCGGTCATGGCCTCTCGTACACGACGTTCGCGTACCGGGATGCCGCAGCAACCGTGAATGCGGCCGGCGACATCGAGGTGCGGGTCACGGTCGCCAACACCGGCGACCGTGCCGGCCGCGAGGTGGTGCAGGTCTACACCTCGCTGCCCGGCGGCGCCGTGCAGCGTCCGGTCCGCGAGCTGAAGGCGTTCGCGTCCGTGCACCTGGAGCCCGCCGAGGCGCGCGAGGTGGTGCTGACGGTGCGGCGGGACGACCTCGCCTACTGGGACGGCCGGGTCGCCGGCTGGGTCGTCGAGGGCGGCAGCTATTCCGTCGACGTCGCGGCGTCGAGCCGCGACATCCGCTCGTCCGTGACGGTCCCCGTCGACGGTGACGCGCTCGTGCTGCCGCTGACCCGCGAGTCGTCGCTGGCCGAGGTGATGGGCCACCCGATCGCCGGTCCGCTCCTGCAGGGCGCGGTGGCGCAAGCTGACCTCTGGGCTCGAGGGGATGGATTCGATCATGCCCGAGGGCGTCTCGATGGAGAAGATGATGGCGTCCTTCCCCATCGGTCGCATCTCGATGGTCGCCGGCGATGCCGTCACGCCCGAGATGATCGACGGGCTGCTGGCCGCGGCCAACGCCGGGCGGCCGTAGTCCGCCCGGCGCCCGTGGCGCTCACCCCGCCGTCGGCACGTACGGGCGATTGAACTCGTCCGGCCGGAACGTCAGGAAGCGCCCGTCACCCAGTCCGGTCGCCGCGGCGCGCCGGTTCATCATGGTGGCGTTCGTCGTCGGCCAGCGCCCTTCGTCGAGACGCTCGCAGCGTGCCGATCGCGGCGACCTTCTCGGCGTCGGTGAAGCCGCAGTGCTGGGGAGCGGCGACGTAGACCTGCCGGCAGCGCCCGGTTGCCGGCCGCGTCGACCACGTCCTGATATTCGCTCTGCTGGGCGACGGTCGAGATCTGGTCGCCGATGTTGCTCATCGTCAGCACCGGCACCGAGAGGGCGCCGTCGAACTCGATTCCCCGCTCCAGGCGGTTCACCGCGGCGGGGTCGGCGGCGATGCGCTCACCGGCATCGACGGTGGCGAGGTCGTCGTCCAGCGACAGCCCGGCGGCACGGTAGAGCCGCTTCACGACCTTGCGGGCGTCGGCGGACAGCCCGGAGAACTGCCGCGCGTAGTCGACGCCGGTGTTCCAGGACGGGTTGCCTCCAGTGAGCGTCTCGATGCCTGCGCCGACTGCTCATCGCCTGTCCGATGTAGGGAAGGCCGTCGGCGGCCAGCGCGCCGTACCAGCCCTCCTGATACGCCTCGGCATCGCGGCTCGAGGGCCGCGGCGCCGACTCCGACCAGGCGGGCAGCTGCCCGATCGCGGCCGCGAGCGCGATGCGGGCGCGGCCCTCCGGCGTCGCCTGCGCCGAGGCCAGGCGGCCGCGCCAGGCGTCGACCGCACCGCCGATGTCCGCCGGGATGTCGATCACGGGCAACTCGCCCGCGGGGTCGAGGGCGACCGTGACAGGACGAAGACGGTGTCGAGCTTCTGGTTCCACTGCGAGACGGCCCCGGACAGACCGCCGCAGAACGAGGCGACGCCGTCCACCGCGTCCGGCCGGCGCTTGCGCCACGCCCGCGGCCACGAAGCCGCCCATCGAGCTGCCGGTCGCGATGGCGCGCCTCGGGGTCCCCATCGCATCTTCGAATCGATCGAGGGCTTCGACCTGGTTGTCGATGGCCGACGCGATGTCCCACCCGGTCACGGTGCGGGTCGTGCCGCCGTATGCCGCACCGCCGTCGACGAGCGCCTGGACGGCTCCCGACAGCGTCGCGCTGCCGGCGAAGTCGAGGTCCACGAACACCGTGCCGTTCCAGTCGTCCGGGACGACGAATCGATAGGGGGTGGTGTCGTCCAGCCGCCCGACGACCTCGGTGGTCTGTGCCTGGGCGGCCGGCGCGGCGACCAGACCGGCCCCGGTCAGTGCTGCCGCCATCAGGACTCCGGTGATCGTGCGCCTCTGAAACCGCCTCATGTCGTACCCTTCCTCGTCTCCATCGACAACCGGATCACGGATCCGGAAATATCAACTAACTTGATATTGCGACACGCTACTGGAAGGGGTCGCAGTGGTCAACGGTAGAGTCGGGGTCGTGGATGAGAGCGCGCGCGACCCGCGAGGGACTCCGGCGACAGCGCACCTGAACTACACCACGTACCGTCTCGCGCGGGCGCTGAACCGGGCAGCCGAGAACACCGCGCTGTCGCTGGGCATCACGATGCCGCAGTTCCTGATCCTGCAGGTGCTGGGCGAGGGGCTTCCGCTCTCGAACGCGCAGGTCGCGCGGCGCACCTTCGTCAGCTCGCAGGCCGCGCATGTGGTCTCGGAGGAGATGCTGCGCGCCGGCCTGATCGAGAAGACCGAGCACCCCACCAATCGGCGGGTGCGCCTGGTCCGGCTCACCGATGCCGGCTGGCAGGCGCTGGCCACCTGCACCGCCGACCTCGTGGAGCGCGAAGCACGGCTGTCCGAGGCGATGGGCCCCGCGCACGAGGGCCAGACGCTCTCGGATGTCCTCACCCGTGCGGCCGAGGTGCTCGCCGGCGGCTATTTCGGCGATGCCGAGGCCGAGGCCGAGGCGATCGCCCGCCGGCGTCGGCCCGCGCACGGCAATCGCCTGTCGGCGTCCTGACTCACCCGGCATCCTGACGCAGACTCACTCGGTGACGGGCTCGCTCCCCCGCGTGCGCGCCCAGGCGAAGACGGCCATGCACAGCGCCGCGCACCCTCCGATGGCCAGAGCGACCCGTCCCGAGCTCGCGTCGATGACGGCTCCCATCACGATCGCGCCGATCGGCGCGACGCCGTAGTTGCCCAGCGTCACCAGCGACATGGTCCGGCCCAGCTGCTCGGGCGGCACGCTCGACTGCGCCGCCGCGTTCAGCAGTCCCTGGTAGAGGCCGACGCCGAGCCCGAGCACCGGGCCGAGCAGCAGGAGGACGAGGAGAGTGGGCGCCGCGGCGTTCACGACGAGAGCCAGCCCGAGTGCGAGGCATCCACCCGCGAGGGCGCGCACCGACACCCGCGGCGGGACTGCCGCGAGCATGCCACCGATGATCGCGCCCACCGCGTTCAGCGCGTGGACGGCCCCGACGCTGGTCGCGTCGCCGTGAAACGTGAGCGAGACCGTCGAGGTGAGCACGAGCATCAGGTTCAGCCCGAACAGTGCGACGGTCGTGTTGACGATGAGCAGGGTGACCAGGGGCCGATGCCGCAGCACGGTGCGCAGTCCCGCCCTCTCGGTGCGCGCGGCGACCGGTCGCGGGTGCAGCCGGGCTGGCCGGATCAGCAGGATCAGGGCGAAGACGACGAAGAAGGATGCCGCGTTCAGCAGCATGCACGCCGCCGGTCCGAGCGCGGCGAACGCGAGCCCGGCCAGTCCCGGTCCGATCGAGCGCGCCGCCGCGAGCGCGATGGTGCTGATCGACACCGCGCGCGAGAGCCCGTGCGTCCCGACGATCTCGAAGATGATGGCCTGCGCGGCCACCCGGTCGAACGTGTTCACCGTGCCCAGCACGAACACGAGGGCCAGCACGCCCCAGATCGGCGGCTGCGCACTCGCGACCGTGGCGGCGAGCGCCCCGACCACGACCGCCGACAGGGCCGAGGTGACGAGCAGGATGCTGCGCGGACGCAAGCCGGTCGGCCAGCCGCCCGGCAGGCACGCCGAGCAGCAGCAGGGCAGGAACTGCGCCACGGTCACGCCGCTCAGCGACTGCGCGCTGCCGGTGGCTTCGAGCACCACCAGCGAGAGCGCGAGGTTCTGGAACCAGGTGCCGGTGTTCGAGACCACCTGACCGGCGAAGTACAGCGAGAACCGCGGGTTGCCGAACGGCGCGAGCGCACCCAGGCGTGGCATGCCGTCAGCGGCGCACGGGGACGCGGGAGCGGAGGAACTCGGCGATCCGCTCCTGCACCCGCGCCCGCCCGGTCGAGCGTGAATCGGCGTTGTTCGCCACGATCTCCAGGACGGGGATGCCGCGTTCCTCGAGAGCCGCGCTGATGAAGGCCGCGCCGGGGGTGTCGTCGGCGACGAGGTGGACGACCCCGTCGACGCCGTGCGCGAGCGCCTCCTTCACGTACCAGCTCGACGACATCGGCGGCACATACAGCAGATCGGTGAGCCCGACGAAGCGCGCGGCGAGGGTGCGCACCGGGTCGTCGCCGTGACGCAGATATCCATCGGCGGCGATCGCGAGGTACATCGACCAGACGAAGACCGCGCCGAACTCCTCCTGGAACGACCGGTACATCTCCAGGTCCGACCACAGCCCGCGCCCGATCCACATCAGGCGGCGACGCTCGCGGGGTTCGACGGCGACGCCGTCGGCGATTCGCTGCGCGACCTCATCGTGCAGGGCCCGGGCCGCGTCCACCGCCCACTGCGAGCCGCGATGCCACTGCGGCACCATCACGCTGGGGATGGAATCGGTGACGGCGATCGGCGTCGGCCGCGCGCTGGCGATAAGGGCGCGGGTCCGGCGATTCCACTCGGCCTGCTCGTTCGCGCGCGCCATGATGTCGGCGAGCGCCTCGGTCTGCAGAGTACGGCTGGTGCGCCCCTCCAGCATCCCGATCAGGTCGCGGATCTCGGCCTCGAGCAGGTCGATGCGCGCCGTGCCGAAGGCCTCTTCCCACCGGTCGGGGACGAGGTCCCACCAGCCCTCCGGTGCCGGGACCGCCGCAGTGCGGTTCAGCAGGAACGTCTCGGTTCGGGCGCGGCGGCCCCAGAGCTCGAAGATCTTGTGGCTCACGTCGCCGCTGCGCTCGGACACCGCGAACGCCGGTTCCGGCAGGCCGCCCCACGGCGCGTCGGCCTCGTCGAGGTCCTGCGCGCCCAGTGCCAGGGCGTCGTACTGACGACTGTCGTCGGGCAGACCGCGTGCGGCCAATCGCGCCAGGCTCGCCGGTCCGGTCCGCTTGGCGGCGATCACCGAGGCCCACCACTGGTTGACGACATACGGGATCCCCAGCGCCCGGAAGATCTCGTGCGGCGCATCGGCGTTGACGAAGGCGATCGGCTCACCGTCCGCGGCACGCGCGCGCACCTCTTGGAACCAGGCGCGCTGATGAGCGGTGGCCGCGACCGCGCTGGCCAGTCGCTCGCCGCTCATGACGCCGCCCGTTCGTCGCGCAAGCTCGGCGGCCACCTCGATGGCGGCCGTCGACGACCCGCCACGGGGGATCCAGCGGCGCAAGAGGACGGGGATGCCGACTCCGGCCAGCTCCTCCCGTATGGCGGCGAGGTCCCACGCGGGTGCCTCGTCGCCTTCGCGGATCAGCGAGACGACGGCCTGCGCACCGGATCCCTGCGCGCCGACGCGCGTGATCGCTGCGCGCGCGGCGATCGATGCCCCGGCCGACCCCGCAGTCCGGGCGAAGTGGTGGTCTACGAGTCCCGCGTGCACCTCGTCGAGGTCACCGGAGTCGACGCACGCGCCTAACCGGGTCTCGTCGCCGGTCTGGTGGTCGTCGCTCACGACGACGATGCCGTGCTCCTCCAGCCGCGCGTAGACGGAGGCGTCCGGGTGCGCGCTCCCGGTGAGGTGCGCGCGCAGGGCGCCGGGTGGCGCCGTCTCGACCACGGCGTCCAGGGCGGCCACGGCATCCGTCGCGGTCTGGGACGTCGCCGCGATCATGGCCGCCAGCGCGGAGGTGCCCGCTACCGGCGACGGGGCGCGGCGCCGCGCCCGCAGCCGGCCGAGCGCCGCCGCGACGTCGGCCTCGCCCGCCGCGGAGGCGCGGAGGCTCTCGGGCGTGGACGAGGATCCCGACAGCCGGGTGCAGAATGCGGTCAGCGCTTCGAGCTGCTGCACCGCGTAGGTGCGCGCTTGCGGCACTGTCCACCTGCGGCAGGTCGAGCAGGTGCACGGGAGGAAGGCCCTCGTCGCGCAGGCATCCGCAGCACGTAGAACAGGCGCAGGTGCGACTGCGTGTCGTTGCACACGATGAGTCCGGCGAGGTCGGAGTGGCGGCCGGCGAGGAGTTCGGTGAGGATGCCGGTGACCACCGGGTCGACGGTGCCGAGCAGGGCCGCTGCCCGGTCGTCGAGGCCGCCGTCCCACGATCCGGGCAGCGGCCGCGGGGCGGCGCCGGCGGCCAGGACGAGCTGGCGCGGAACCTCGGCGCCGATGATGCCGATGACGGCTGTCACAGCACGCCTTCGGCGTGCAGCTGTTCGATCGCCGCCGTATCGAACCCGAGCATCTCGGCGAGCACGGCGTCGGTGTGCGCGCCCAGCGCCGGCGCGGGCTGCGAGAGATCGGTGGCGCTGCGGGAGAAGTTCACCGGAAGCCCGCTGCCGTAGAGCCCGTCGATGTGGCCGAACCGGGGATGGACGATGGGCACCACCTCGTGCCGGCGCAGCACGAGGTCATCGCGCACGGCCTCGGCGGTGTCGCGCACCGGGGCGACCGGCACGCGGTTCGCCTCGAAGGCGCGCAGGACGTCGCCGAGCGGCTTGTCGGCGGCCCAGGCCGCGATGAGATCGTGCAGCTCGTCGGCGTTGTGCACGCGGGCGTCGCGCGTGGCGTACTTGTCGTCCGCCGCGAGATCCGGACGATCGATCGCGCGCAGTGCGCCGTCGGCGAACGTGTCGGTGGGTGCGCAGATGGCGAACCAGCCGTCGGCCGAGCGGAACGTTCCGAACGGGGCGAGCCGCGGCACGTACGCACCGGTGCGCAGCGGGATCCCGATCGATTCCAGCGCGTCGAACGGCTCGCAGGCCACCAGCGAGGTCAGGCTGCCGAGCATCGAGACGTCGACGTGCTGGCCTTCGCCGGTGGCGTCCGCGTGGATGACGGCGGCGAGCGTGCCGATCACCGCGAACATCGGGGCCACCAGGTCGCCGACGGGCAGGCCGAATCGGACCGGCGGATCGCCGGGCTCGCCCGCCGTCATCATGACGCCGCTGAGCGCCTGGATGATGGTGTCCATCGCCTTGCCGTCGCCGCCGGAGACGCCCTGTGCCCCGAAGCCGCTGATCGAGGTGTAGATCAGCTTCGGGTTCACCTCGCGCACCACGTCGTAGTCGATGCCGAGCCGCTTGGTGACACCGGCGCTGTAGTTCTCCACGATGATATCGGCGCGGCGCGCCAGGTCGAGGAAGACCTGGCGGCTGTCGGGATGCTTCAGGTTGAGCGTCATGCTCTCCTTGTTGCGTCCACGCACCATCATCGACACCGACATGTCGTCGGGGTCGGAGCGTCGGACGCTGAGGCCGTCGGCGGTGACGTACGGCGAGTTGTTCCGAGACGAGTCGCCGCCCCGGCTCGGATTCTCGATCTTGATCACGCGCGCGCCCAGTCCGGCCAGCAGCAGGGTGGCATAGGGGCCCGCCAGCGCCGTGGTCAGATCGAGGATCACCTTGCCCTCGAGCGGTCCCTTGTTCTCGCGTACGCTGCTGTCCTGATTCACGCTGCGGCTCCTTCCAAGCGGATCGACAGGCCCCGGAGGGTCTGGTCGAAGACGGTGTCGAATCCCGCGTCGGCGGTGATGCGACGGATGTACGAGGCGACGGCGCGCCCGCGGTCGCCGGAGGCGGGAACCGGGCGGGCGTCGTCGTCGATCCAGAACGGAACGACGGACGCGTCCGCCACGCCGTCGGGTCCGAGGGTGAGCGCGGCGACGGCCGCGTTGCGGCTCTCCGGATGGAACGGGTAGTGCGGCATCGCGGGGTCGGGGATGAATCCGAACAGGCGCTGCCGCTCGCGCGCCCAGTCCGCGCGTTCCTGCGCGTCGCCCGGGGCGGCCGACAGCGCGGTGGTGACCGTGGCGAAGTTGCCCAGGCCGTGGAAGATCGGCCGCCCCCGGTAGACCTCGACGCCGCGCAGGATGTGCGCGTGATGGCCGATGATCACGTCGGCGCCGGCGTCGATGAGCGCGTGCGCGATCTCACGTTCGTAGTCGGCGACCTCGACCGGCACGTGGACCAGCCCCTTGTGCAGGGCGACGACCACGGTGCCGGCGGCGGCCGCGGCGTGCACGGCGTCCATGGCGGCGGCGAGCGAGCGCGGTTCGGCGAAGGTCGTGATCCGCGGCGGGCCGCCGGGGTTGGCGCCCCGCGGTTCGTAGTGGGTGACGACCTCGATGTAGGCCGCGCCCGGCTTCAGCGAGGTCGCCCACGACTCCCGCGGCCCGACGCAGTTGATGCTCAGCACCGCGACGTCGGTGTCGTCTCCGGCGATCACCACGGGCCGCAGTGCCTCGGCGAGGTTCGCTCCGGTGCCGACGGTGCGGATGCCGCGGTCCGCGCAGTGGCGTCGGGTCTGGGCGATCCCGTCCGGCCCGAAGTCGTACACGTGGTTGCCGGCCAGCGTCAGCACCGAGAATCCGGCAGCGGCCACCGCATCCAGCGCATCCGGTGGGCCGGGAACGGCCGGCACGTCGGTGCTCTGGACGGTGCCGCCGATCAGATGCGGGATCTCGAGGTGGCCGATGACGATGTCGGCCGAGGCGAGCACCGGGGATGCCGGCGCCAGCAGGGCCGCGGCATCCCCGGTCTCCAGGACCAGGTCGCCGGTCGCCATCAAAGTGGTCATGGTGCCACCGCGGCGGGGGCGGATGACCGCTTCAGGAACGCCTGCAAGCCGCGTCGACTGCGGCGAGCGGAAGAACTCCGGTGCCGGGCGGTCTTCGATCACGCGGCCGTCCGCCATGAACACGCAGCGATCGGCGACGTTGCGGGCGAAGTCCATCTCGTGGGTGACCACGACCATGGTCATGCCGGTGGTGGCGAGGTCCTTCATCACCTGCAGCACCTCGCCGACCAGCTCGGGGTCGAGCGAACTGGTCGGCTCGTCGAAGAGCAGGATGCGGGGATTCGCGGCGACGGCGCGGGCGATGGCGACACGCTGCTGCTGTCCGCCGGACAGCTGTCGTGGATGCGCCTGCGCCTTGTCGGCCAGCCCCACCCGCTCGAGCAGCTCCATCGCGCGGTCACGGGCCTGGGCCGGTGGCACCTTGTGCACGCGGATCGGGGCCTCGGTGATGTTGCGCGAGCACCGTCCAGTGCGGGAACAGGTTGAACTGCTGGAACACCATGCCCATCCGCCGCCGCTGCCGTTGGATGTCGGCATCCGACGAGGGGCGCAGGTGTCCGCGGTGGGTCTCGAAGCCCAGCAGCCGCCCGTCCAGATACATCGCACCGCCGTCGATGGGCTCGAGCAGATCGATGCAGCGCACCAGCGTCGACTTGCCCGATCCGGACGGGCCGAGGACCGCCACGACCTCGGACTCGCCGACCGTGAGGTCGATGCCGTCCAGGGCGACGTGGTCTCCGAACGCCTTGCGCAGGCCGACGACCTCGAGGACGGGCGCGGTCGCTTCGGCGCTCATCGGGTGACCTCCAGTCGCTGGATGTGCTTGCGAGCCGTCGCCGTACGCGAGAGCCCGCGGCTGAAGCGTCGCTCGACCTGACGCTGCACGATCGTCAGGGCCGCGACCACGACGAGGTACCAGATCACCGCGACGATGAGCATGGGCACGACCTCATAGGTGCGGTTGTAGATCACCTGCACCGAGTGGAGCAGATCGCCCATGGCGATCACGCTGACCAGCGAGGTGCCCTTCAGCAGCGCGATCACCTGCGAGCCCGCCGGCGGGACGATCACCCGCATGGCCTGTGGCAGCACCACCCGCGAGAAGGCGTGCCAGTTCGAGAAGCCCATGGCCTTCGAGGCATCCCGCTGCCCCTGGTCGACCGACAGGATGCCCGCGCGGATGATCTCGGCCATGTACGCGGATTCGTGCAGCGAGAGGCCGATGATGGCCGCCGTCAGGGGCGTGATGATGTCGTTGGTGGGCCAGCTGAACAGCTCGGGCCCGAACGGGACGCCGACGGCGAGCTTGGGCACCAGATAGGCGAGGTTGTACCAGAAGATCAGCTGCACCAGGGGCGGGACGGCGCGGAAGACCCCGACGAACGCGATGCACGCCCAGCGCACGGGGGCGAACGCCGCAAGCTGGCCGGCGGCGAGCGCAGTGCCCAGGAGCGAGCCGAGGATCATGCCGACCGCGGTCAGCAGGAGCGACATCACCAGGCCCAGCAGCACCGAGGGATTGAAGAGGTAGGCCGCCACCACCGGCCATTCGAAGCGCTCGTTGGTGACGAGGAAGAAGGCCAGCCGGAGGACGATCAGCGCCAGGACCACGCCGATCACCAGTCGCCACGGATGGAAGCGACGACGTGCGTCGGCGACGTCCACGACGCCGTCCGTGCGCGGCGGCGTGATGATCGGCATGGTCATGGCGTGCTCCTGATGCTTGTCAGCCGGCCGTGGTCGGGTTCAGGACCGGGGCGTCGACGGCGGCATCCTCGATGCCGTACTGCTTCATGATCTTCTGGTAGTCGCCGCTCTCGAAGGCCGCTTGGAACGCGGCGAGCATGGGCTCGGCCAGTCCCGAGCCCATCGGGAGGAACATGGCGAGCTGATCGACGCCCGCGCCCTGCTCGTCGGTCTGCATGACGTACCCGTACTTGTCCGGCTGTGCGGCGAGCAGGTCGATGGCGGATGCCTGGGTCGTGCCCACCACGTCGGCTCGGTCGGAGTTCAGCGCGAGGATCGTGGAGTTCGTGTCTTCGAGCCCGATGAACTGCGCAGCCTGCTTGCCCTGGTCCTTGCACCACTGGTTCAGCCGCTGCAGCTGGGTCTCGGTGACCGAGCCGGTGACGCCGGCCACGCGGGTGCCGCAGACCGCCGAGCTGTCGGCGAAGGACTCCGCGTCCTCCTGGGGGAAGAGGTAGGAGGTGCGGGTGGTCATCCACACGATGGCGTCGAAGTCCTTCTGGCGCTCGGGAGTCGCCCGCACCGGACCGTTGAACCCGTCGTAGCGGCCCGAGAGCATGCCGGTGAGCATCGCGTCCAGGCCCGAGGCGGTCTTGATCGTGAACGGCACACCGAGCTGGGCCGAGAGCACCTTCTGCAGGTCGGGATCGATGCCGGTGAAGGTGCCGTCCTCTTCGATCGTGCGATACGGCGGGTGCGTGTCGCCGGCGAGCACGATCTCGCCCGCCTTCTTGATCGCGTCGGGCAGCTGGTCGTACAGGGGTGCGTCGGTCTGGGGCGCCGTGGCCGCCGCGTCGCTCGGCCCCGCGCCCGGGGTGGACGAACATCCCACGAGCGCGAGTACGGCGACGAGAGGGATGAGAGCTGTTCTGACTCGCATGGCTTACTCCACATCGTTGTGAGGGTGCGCCTTCAAGTGAAGGCACGAGCCATAATGTCATAAAACTTGATATTTGTGAAGCTCAACGATCTCGCGCCGGAGCAGAATCCGGGCTACGGGGTGGCACTGTCCATCAGGTCGGCCCAGGACGGGGAGAGATCGTCGGCCGGGGTGCCGATCGCGTTCACGAGCGTGAAATGGTTTGCCGCGCGGGCCCGCACGAGTCGGGGCAGCGGCAGTCCCGCATCCGCGAATGCGCCGATCGCCCGGGCGAATTGGACGTTCGCATCCGGGGTGTCCCACTCGCCGATTGCGAACAGCATCGGCACGGGAGTCTCGACGAGGCGTTGCGCGAGAGTCGCACCATGGAGGAAGGCCGGCTCACCTCCGAAGTACGGTGCCACGCGCTCGACGCCGAACGCGCGCAGGTCGTAGACGCCGGAGAAGAAGGCGGCAGAGGCCGGCAACTCCTCGGATCGTTCCCAGCCCGGCCCGCCGACGAGATACGAGGCGATGTGCACGGCTCCGGACGACGTGCCGGCCAGGTGCACCGGCAGCAACGCTTGGTCATGCCTCAGCCGAGCGCGGCACCATGCCACCACGAGGTCGATGTCTTCGGCGGCCGCCGGCCACGGCGCGCCAGGTGCCAACCGATAGTTCATCGTCACCGCCGCGCGCGAGTTCGCCGCGCACCAGGCGCCGATGTTGTCATGGTATGGACTGCCTTCGGTGTGTTTGGAGCCGGCGACAAAGGCCCCGCCGTGCACGAAGATCACGATCCCTGTCGGCTCGCCTGATGCAGGCATGAACAGGTCCAGCCGCTGGCGATCGAGGGGACCGTACGGCTCGTCGCGTCGGACCATCACGGTGTTCGACGCGAGTGGTCCGTGCATCGGCGCAATGAGCGCCCCCGACGCACCGATCGTGTCCGGCGACACGTCTGGGCCGATACGTTCGACGGCGGCGGACAGCTCGCGCCATTCGGCTTGCATCGAATCGTCGCGTCAATCCCCCGCGGGCACCCATTCGACCTCGCTCCCGTCCTCGGACGCGTAGTCGCGTCGGGCGGGACCGACCATCTCGCCGGTCTCGGGCATCTCACCGACCGCCACCTCCGCTGTGGCCGAGGTGCTACGCGGACGATCCGGCCAGCGGAACCACTCGCGCGCATTCGACTCGAAGACCTTGCGGTGCCACTCCTGAGGCATCCGCCCCGCGACCTCGTCGACGACCTCGGTCGACCACGCGGGGTAGCCCGAGGCGAAGCAGAGCAGATCTTCGACGCCTCCGAAGGCCTGCAGCCCACGGATGATCCGGTGCACTCCGTCATCGCCAGGTGCTCGATCGAAGGGCCAGGTCGACACACGGAAGCTCTCCCGAAAGTACTCGCTGGGAGGCCGTCGCACCCACGGCACCTCGCGGCGCAGACCGCGCCAATTGACGTCGAGCCGGAAGAAGAGGCCCGGAATCCATCCCGCTCCCGCCCCCGATACAAACACGCGCAGGCCCGGGTACTTCTCGAACACCCCCTGCACGATGAGGCTCTGCACATGCGTCATGATCGGGCTGTACTCCAAGAGCGCGACCTCGGCGTACGTGGCAGGAAGACCCCCCGCGGTGGGATGGCTGAGGGTGTCGGATGGCTGGTCACCGCCGGTGTGCAGGACGATCGGCAGGTCGAGCTCGGCAGCGGCCTCGTAAATGGGGTGATAGACCGGGTGGCCGAATGGCTTGCTCAGTCCATTCGCCGCCATCAGGACGCCGACCATGCGCTCGTGCGCGCCCGCGCGGCGGATCTCGCCAGCGGCGGTCAGAGGAGTCTGGTTGGCGACCAAGACCAATCCGTGCAGGCGGGGGTCCTGCGGGAACCAGCGCTGGATCGTCCAGTCGTTCATCGCCTGCACGAGCGCCTCGGCGCGATAGGTGTTCGGGACGCTGGGTATCATCATGCCCCGGTCGTACGACAGGATCGCCCGCTCGACCCGACCGCCGGCGAACACCTGCGCGACGGTGCGTTCGGGGTCGGAGCCGGCCGGCGCGGGGGGCTCGGCGGATCCCCCGATGTAATCGCCGCCCGGGCGACGATACCCGGCCGCCGGAAGGATGTGCATCGCTCCGGCGCCGCCGGGCAGAGTCCCCGGCACCCCGAGGTGCTCGCGCCAGCCCGCGGACATGAAGTCTGTGACGTCGAGCTGCGAAGCCCAATGGTGGTGCACGGTGGCGTCAATCACCGGGCCGCCGTAGGAGGTGGTGCTCTCACTCATCCCTCGTCCTTCCTTCCTACGTTCAACACGACCCGATCACCGTCGCGGGCCACGTCATAGACCCGGATCCGGAACCCCGGCCACGCTGCCTTGCCATCGGTGAGCTGGAACTCCCACCGATGCCATGGGCACATCACCACCGGCTTGCTCCTCATCCACTTCGAGCTCCACGCCACGACCGACGACCGCGCCCGTCAGCTTCTTCTGCAGGAACCCGCTGCACAGGGATGCGCCTTCGTGCGGGCACGCGTTGCGGAACGCGTAGATGCGCTCACCCCACCGGCACACCCCGATCTCACTGCCGCCGATCTCGACACGCGTGAGCTGACGGTCTGGGAAGTCCGACCACGCGCCGATGTCGAGGCGATACGTCATGCGGGCACCTCCGCCTGCCCGACCGGCAGCATCCGCAGCATCGAACGCGCGTTCTCGTAGAACAGCTTCGGCAGCCACTCACTGGGCAGCCTGCTCGCCACGTAGAAGGGATCGTCGGCGTCCCAGTGTGGATAATCGCTAGAGAAGCACAGCAGATCCTCCATCCCACCGAACGACTCGAAGAGCTCGACGAGCTGTTCCTTGCGCGGCGTGAGCTCCATCGGCTGGGTGCTGAACTTCACATGCTCACGCAGGTATTCGCTGGGCAGCCGCTTCACCCAATCGCTCTCGGCACGCATCTCGGGCCAGAAGCGGTCGAGCCGCCAGAAGAAGTTGGGGATCCAGGCGAGGCCGGTCTCGAGCACCATGACCTTGAGCGAGGGGAACTTCTCGAACGTGCCCTGCGTGACGAAGCTCGCCAAGTGGCTCAGCGTCGGCTTGCGAGCAGGGTGTGCCACTCGAGCCGCGAGCCCGGCAGGCCACCGGCGCTGGTGTGCGCCAGCCCGCCCTCGGTCTCGCCGGCAGCCCCATGGATGATGATCGGCAGACCATGTTCTTCGGCAGCCCGATAGATGGGGTCGTACACGGGGTGACCGAGTGGCTTGCCGAACGGGTTCCACGCGATGAGGACCCCCGTCACCTTGGTATTAGGCGCCATCCGATGAATCTCGGCGGCGGCGCGATCGGGCAGCTCGGGCGGGGCGACGATCGCCGTCCGCATCCGGGAGTCGTAGTTCAACCAGGTGTCTGATACCCAGTCGTTCATTGCGGTCGACAGGACCGCGCTGTACTCGGGGTTGCGTTGGGCGACCTCCTGGCCGATGTCGAAAGTGAGATTCACCGCCTCGACGCTCGGGTACTGGTCGAGGTACTGCGACTTCATCAGTTCGAAGCTGGTGCCCATCCCGTCCTCCGGCACCGCTTCCAGACGCTTGTTCACCCCGCGCTGGAAGGGATACGTCAGGCCCGCCGGCACGAACGCCGTCGCGATGCCGCCGGTGCGGCTCACGGCATAGTCGCGCCAGCGCGCGGGCAGCCGATCCAGCAGCTCCGTCGAGCGACGCCAACGTTGATGCACGTCCACGTCGATGATCGCGTACTCGAAGGTTCGCGGTTGTCGTCCCACTTTCGTCTCCCTCTCTCCCCGGTGCAGCCTGCCGGGCTCTCACAGATCCAGAACGAGTCGCTTGCCGCAGGCCCTTGACACGCAGATCATCATCGTGTCGCCGAGGTCCTGCTCGAATGCGCTCAGCACGCTGTCGCGGTGGTCGAGGGCGCCCTCCAGGACGACGGTCTCGCAGGTGCCGCACGTGCCTTCCTCGCAGGACGACTCGACATCGATCCCCGCTTGTCGAACGACGTCAAGGATGCTGCGGTCCCGCGGGACCGGCAGTTGCAGCTGGCTTGCCTCCAGCTCCACCGTGAACGCAGTGTTCGGCCGCGGCTCGATCGGTTTCGGCGCGAACCGTTCCAGGTGAACAGTCCCCGGTGGGCGACCCTGGGCAGCAGCATCCACCCCGCTGAGGAGACGCTCCGGTCCGCATGCATACACGGACGCGGATGCCGGCGCTGCGCCGACGGCCTCGTCGAGTGAGAGTCGCCGGCCTTCGTCGGATGGGTATGCCTCGATGTGCGCGCCGAAGCGGGCGGACAGCTCGTGCAGATACGGCATCGTCGCCCGCGATCGCCCGGCGAAGTGCAGCGTCCACGTGGTCCCATGACGGTCTGCGTGCGCGATCATCGGCAGCAGCGGGGTGATCCCGATTCCGCCCGCGATGAACACGTACTGATCTGCCTGGTACAGCTCGAAGTGGTTCCGGGGTCCACGCGCGAGAATCGTGTCGCCCACCGCGACTTCCTTGTGCAGGTGCCCCGAACCGCCGGTGCTCACGTTCTCGAGCAGCACCGCGATCTCCCAGCGCGTGCGATCGGTGGGATCCCCGCAAAGCGAATACTGCCGCACGAGGTTCCCCCGCAGCATCAGATCGATGTGGGCCCCCGGCCCCCAGGCGGGCAGCTCGCGGCCGTCGGGACGGACGAGGACAAAACGGCGCACACCGGATACCACCTCGTCGGCCTGGGCGACGGTGACAGTGAGCATCGGCTCGCTCATGCGGCCTCCTGATCCTCGTGCGAGACGATGTCCACCAGCGGGAAGTGACACGACACCTCGCGCCCGCCCCCGACAGGGCGCGGCGCGGGCTCACGCTCGGCGCAGAGCGGCTGCGCGAGCGGGCAGCGCGTGCGGAAGCGGCATCCGCTCGGCGGATTCACCGGCGAGGGCAGTTCCCCGTGGACAGTGACAGGCGGCTTGCACGGCATCCGGGTCCGGCGTCGGAACCGAATCGAGAAGCGCCCGGGTGTAGGGATGTGCCGGGGAGGCATAGATGTCGTCGGTCGGGCCGATCTCGACGATCTTGCCGAGGTACATCACCGCGACCCGGTCACTCACGTTCCGAACCACCGACAGATCGTGCGATATGAACAGCAGCGACAGCTCGTGCGAGCCCCGCACGCGTTCGAGCAGGTTGAGCACCTGTGCCTGCACCGACACGTCCAGTGCCGAGACCGGTTCGTCGCAGATCAGCAAGCTTGCGGTTCCATTGCCATCGCCCGAGCGATCGCGATGCGCTGACACTGGCCCCCGGAGAAGTCGCCTGGGCGGCGGTCGGCCATCGTCGTCACATCCAGCCCGACCTCGGCCATGATCTGCTCGACGCGAGGAGCCACGCGCTCCCGGGGGGTCCGGTGGATCCGCAGGCCCTCGGCGATGATGTCGCGGACGCGACGTCGCGGATTCAGCGACGAGATCGGGTCCTGGAAGATCATCTGCATGTGCCTCAGCGTGCGGCGCAGAGCATGCGGCCCCGCTTTGGCGAGGTCCTCGCCACGGAAGCGAACAGACCCGCTCGTGGGCTTGGGGAGCCGCATGATCGTGCGTGCCAAGGTGGACTTTCCGCAACCTGATTCGCCGACGAGGGCCAGCGATTCCCCGCGTCCAACGGTGAAGCTGACGTCGTCGACGGCGTGGACGATGCCGCCCGGCACTCGGAACGACTGGACGAGGTGGGCGACCTCGAGCACCGCGGCGTCCGCGGCGCGGACTGATTCGGACGTGTCTGTCATCGTCATGCGCTCCCTTCTGCGGCTGCGGCTTGCGGCTTGCGGCTTGCGATCGGGTGGTAGCAGGTGAAGCGATGTCCGCGCTCGGCCGCCACATCCTGCTCGTCGGGACGCTTATTGCGGCAGTCGTCCTGTGCCGCCTCGCAGCGTGGAGCGAACCGGCATCCGGCCATTGGCGTTGCCGCATCCGGCGGCGAGCCGGGGATCGCCGTGAGCATGCCATGTCGCGGAGTGTCGAGTCGCGGAATCGCGCGCAGCGCGTCGGTGTAACGATGGCGGCGCCCGCGGAACAGGTCTCGGGTGGATGCTGTCTCCATAACGCGGCCGCCGTACATGACCATGATCCGGTCGGCGCGCGCGGCAAGCACTCCCAGGTCGTGGCTGACCATCAGCACACTCATCTGCCGCTCTCGTTGGATCTTCTGCAGGAGATCCAGGATCTGCCGTTGCACGGTGACATCCAGAGCCGTCGTGGCCTCGTCGGCGATGAGAACGTCGGGATCGCACGCCAGCGCGATCGCGATCATCACCCGCTGACGCATCCCGCCGGAGAGCTGGTGCGGGTACTGCGTCATCCGTTTGCGCGGCTCTGGGATGCCGACGACCTCGAGCAGCTCGAGTGCACGCGTTCGCGCCTTCGTCGCCGACAGGCCCAGATGCCGCCGCGGCGCCTCGGTGAGCTGCCGTTCGATTGGCAGGGTGGGATTGAGCGCGGTCATCGGGTCCTGGAACACCATCGCGATCTGCGGTCCCAGAAAAGAGCCCAGACGATTGCGGGGCACGCTCAGCAGGTCCGTCCCGTTCAGGAGTACCCGGCCGGTGACCTCGGCCGATCCGGGCGCGATCCGCATGATCGACCGTGAGAGCAGGCTCTTTCCGGATCCTGATTCCCCGGCGATCCCGAGCGTCTGACCGCGGCGCACATCGAATGAGACGCCGTCCACAGCGCGCACCTCCCCCGGGGAGTGTGCAGCGCGCACACCAGATCTTCCACACGCAGCACAACATCGTCGCTCGCGGGCGCAGAGCCCGCGGCATCCTTCACCAGAACATCGGTCATGGGATCGCTCGTCACTTCTCTCACAGTTGGGACTGCCCCACGTCGAACCGATCGCGCAGCCAGTCGCCGACCGAGTTGAGCGAGAATACGGTGAGGAACAGCAGCACGATGGGCACGAGCGCGGCTGAGGGATGCTGTCGCAGCTGGCTCTGCGCTTCCGCGATCATTCCGCCCCAGCTGGGAGAGGGGGCGGGGATGCCGTAACCCAAGAAGCTCACGGATCCTTCGATGACGATCAGCAGCGCCACCGAGATGATCGTGAACGAGACCAGGCTCATCACCGTGTTCGGCAGCACTTCGCGGAACATGATGCGCAGGTGCCCCGCGCCCATACCACGTGCGGCCGTCACGAACTCCCGCGTGGACTGGGCGACGACGGCGCCCTTCGTCATGCGCGCGAACGCCGGGATCATCAGCACGGCCATGCTGACTGTCAGCGTCATCAGAGTGGGGCGGATGGCCGCGGCGAGGGCGACGAGGAACAGCATCGGCGGGAACGCCTGGACCACCTCGGCGAGCACGTCGACGACCGCTTCGACGAAGCCGCGGAAATGCCCGGCGACGAGGCCGAGCAGTCCCCCGACGACGACACCGATCGCGGCGGCGACGAATCCGACCGTGAACGACGCCCGCGCGCCATACAGGGCACGGGACAGGATGCTGCGCCCGATCGAGTCGGTGCCGAGTATCCCATCCGAACTGAAAAGGGGCTCATACGGGATCCCCACGATCTCGTCGTATCTGGGGATGGGCAGCAGCGGCGCACTCACAGCGGCGAGAGCGAGCACGACAAGCCACGCAACAGCGAACCAGATCGCGACATCGCGCGCGCTGCGCACGCGCGGCCGCTTCCGCAGCGAACGGGTCACGAGCGTCTGCGTCGACGCCACAGGCGTGGGGTTCTCCAACGTGTCGACCATCATGCCACCGCCTTCACCGTACGGATGCGGGGATCGATCGCGGCATAGGTCAGATCGACGGCAATGTTCGCGATCACGTAGATGAGCGCCATGACCAGGACGATTCCCTGGATCACCGGGATGTCGCGCGACGGTACGGATTGCAGCATCAGAGCCCCCAGGCCCGGGAGTGCGAACAGCACCTCGACGATCATCGCCCCACCCAGCAGACGCCCGAGCGACAGACCCATCACCGTGATGAGCGAGAACAACGAGGGCCGCAAGCGCGTGCCGGAACAGGATGTACGCCTTCTCCATTCCCCGGGCGCGCGCCGCCAGCACGAACGTCTCGCGCAGGGTCGCGATGACATCGTTGCGCAACAGGCGGTAGAAGACCGCCGCCTCGGCGAGCCCGAGGACGAGGGCAGGGAGGAATGCGTGCCGGAGGTTGTCCAACGGATCCTCGCTGAGTGGCACCCAACCACTCACGGGGAACCACCGCAGTTCGATCGCAAAGACCAGGATGAGCACGACAGCCGCGGCGAACGAGGGCATCGCGAGCACGCCCGCGGAGGCTCCCGAGGTGATCCGGTCGAAGAGCCCACCGACGCCCGACGCCGATTTCATCGCGAGCGGCACCGCCAGCACCAGGGCGATCACCATCGCGAGGATGCCGACTTCAGCGGTCACGGGAATCCGCTGCCAGAGCACCTCGGACACCGGCATGTCCAGTCGCAGGGACGTGCCGAGGTCGCCATGCAGCGCCCCGCCGAGCCAGTTCACGTAGCGCACGATGAACGGCTGGTCGAGCCCCATCTGATGGGCGAGAGCGGCGACCTGCTCGGGCGTCGCGTCGTTGCCGAGCATCGCGACAGCCGGAGACCCCGGCATCAGATCGATCGCAGCGGTGGCAAGCAGCGTGATGATGAGTGCCACCGGGATCACCCGTGTGAGACGGACACCAATCTGCCTCAACACGGGCGAACCTCCGATTTCTCGTTCAGCGCGGACAAGGGACGTTCCGCCATCAGAATCACTTCTTCTTGAAGCCCAGTTCGTCCCAGATCAGCTGTCCGCCGGCGGTGAAGGCCACACCCGTGACATCCTTCGTCATCACCGTGGACAGGGTCGACGAGAAGGTGAACAGACCCGGCAGGTCCTTCATGAACTGCTCCTGGACCGTGCGGTAGTTCTCCTTGCGCACAGTGGTGTCGGTCGTCTGGCGCGCAGCGTTCAGCGCGTCGTCGACATCGGCGTTGGAGTAGCCGGTGGTGTTGAACGGCGCGTCGGTCGCCAGCAGGTTGTACAGGCCGGGCTCCGGGTCGGGGAACTTGTACGCCCCCGGGTACGGGCTCATGTCGTAGTCCTTCTGCAGGAACACGCGCTCGTGGGCGGCAGTGACATCGATCGTGTCGATCTTCATCTTCACGTTGTCGAACGTCGACAGCTGCGCCTGGATGTACTGCGCGGTGCGCGAGTTCACACCCCCGGCCATGTTCACGTAGGTGAAGTCCACCGGCTTGCCATCCGCAGCCAACTCGTCGAACAGCTTCTGAGCTTCCTTCTTATCGGACTTCGGGAACGTGAGGTCCTTCTCGTAGAACGGCGAGCCCTTGACGAACAGGGTGTTGATGGCGTGGGCGTCCTTCGACCCCAACGCGACCTGCGAGAGCTTCTCACGGTCAAGCGCCAGATATACGGCACGACGGGCGCGGGGATCATCGAAGGGAGCGCGCGTGTTGTTGAAGTAGACCCACCCGCCGCCGTTCTGGGTGACGGAGTCGGCGACGAGCCCCTGCGAGCCGGCGTCGGCCAGGAGCGACAGATCGGTGCCGGACTCGGGCGCCTGCATGTCCGCCTCGCCCGAAGCGATGGTGTTCACGCGCTGCGCGGCGTCGGCGACGAGGTCAACCCGCACCGAATCGAGCTTCGGCAGCCCCTTCTTCCAGTAGTTCTTGTTCGCCTTGTAGGTCTCGTGATCGTCAGCGACCACCTCGCCGAGGGTGAAGGGACCGGCGCCCACAGGATTCTTGGAGAAGCCCTTCGGGTCCTTCGTGTACGCCGTCGGCGAGATCACGAACGGCAGGGAGCTGGCGATCGTCTTGTCGAGCTGCTTGTTCGGGCCAGGCAGGGTGATCGTGAGGGTCAGGGGGTCGGTGACCTTGAGCTTCCACATCGCGATCGAGGTTCCGATGCGCGCGACCTTCTTGTCGCGGATGTGTCCCCAGGTGAACTTCACCGCGTCTGCGTTCAGATCCGTGCCGTCGGAGAATTTCACGCCATCGTTGAGCTTGAGTGTCCACACGGTGCCGTCGTCGTTCGGCGTGAGGCTCTCGCCGATGCGGGGGACGACTTCACCGGTGACAGGGTCGAGAGTGAACAAGTAGTCATAGATGGCTGCCATCCGCGTACCATCGCCGGTGCTGGCCATCGTGTCGTCCTCCGCGGGATCGAACGTGCGCATCGGCACGTAGAGAAGCATCGTCAGGTCACCGCCGGACGCCGCTTCGGCCGAAACGTCGGCGATCGCCGCTGTCTGAGGATCATCCCCGGCGCAGGCCGAAAGCCCGCCCACCAGCGACAGGGCGACAGCACCGATCACCAGCAAACGCCATCCTCGTTTTTCCTCGCGAACCGGCATCATTGCCTCTCCTCACTTCAGTGTGTGCGCGCCGCGGTCGCCCGGAATCATCGAAAGGCCGGTGGAGGACGCGATGTCTATCATTCATGGATTGATACGCCATGGAAAGTATTACTATTCACCCAATAAGCGAGTTTCACTCTATCTTTATCGGGACGGCGGCGCGCATGCTCCAGACATCCTTCACCCTCCGGCAGCTCGAGTATTTCGTGGCCACAGCGGAGACGGGCAAGATCCGCGCCGCAGCCGACCGCTGCCACATCTCCCCGGTGAGCCTCGGCGTCGCCCTGAGCGAGCTCGAACGGGGGCTCGGGGTGCAGCCTGCCATCCGCCGCCGGGCGAAAGGAATCACCCTCACCCCCAACGGAAAGGAGGTGCTGGCGATGGCCCGAGACGTGCTCACCAAGGCGAGCGATCTGCAGGTCGCCGCCGATGAGACGGCGGAGCAGCTGGCCGGGACGCTGCGCATCGGATGCCACACAGCGCTCGGGCTGGCGATCCTTCCCGAGGTCTGCGACACCTTCGCGAGTGCTCATCCCGCGCTGCGGATCGGGTTCCGCGATGACTCGCAGGACAAGCTCCAGGCAGCCTCCTGGAGGGCGAGATCGAGGTGGCCTTCCTCTACGAGCGGAACCTCGCGGAGGACATCGACTCCCTCCCCGTGCTGGAGATGCAACCGCGGGTCCTCGTCGCTGCCGACCATCGCCTCGCTCATCGGAAGGAGATCCGACTGGACGAACTCGCCGATGATCCGCTGATCAGACTGGACATCCCCACGATGACCAGCGCACCCAAGGGCTGGAATCCGCACTGGCCGCAGGGGAACGCGAGCCTGAGTACCTCGAACGTCGAGCTGCTCCGGGCGCTCGTCGGGCGAGGGCTCGGGTATGCGCTCGTAGGCCAGGGCGGTTCACCCGTCACCGCCGACGGACGTGCGGTCGTCGCCCTGCGCGTGCGCGACGAGATCCCGCCGATCCGCGTGGTGATCGCGTTCGCGCGCGGGGCGAACCTGTCGCGCGCCGCCCGGGGACTCGTCGACTTCGTCCGGGAACTATCGGTCTGAGCCGGCGCCGATCCATTCGGCAAGGCCGGCAAGGGTTCGCACCGCTTCGGGGTGGCTCGGGTCATTCAGGTGGCCATGCATAGCATCCGGCTCGAACCAGCGCTCGACCGGAACACCGGCATCCTGCAGCTGCGTCACGAACCTCTCGACTGAGGGCCGGAGAAAGTCGTTCTCGCATACGACCACGAACGAGCGCGGGAAGCCCTGCATCGACCCCATCCCCGGGAACGCCACAGGGTCACGCAGCGCCTCGACCGAGCCGGCGTAGTTGAGCGGGACATATCGGAAGGGGTCATCGGCGGCGAAGAGCTCGTCGGGTTGCTGTCCGTTCGGATGCATGGCCGGATACACGGCGACAAGACCCGCTGGCACGGCCTGCCGAGCGTCGCGCAGGCGCACGATGACGCCGCCTGCCAGGGCACCACCCGCACTCCCCCGCCGATCAAGATCCGGTCGGCGGATACCCCGAAGAGCTCTTCCGTATCCGCGGTCGCATACTGCCATGCGGCGAGGACGTCCCCGATCGGGGTCTCGAAATGCGTCTGCCCGAGGCACTTGGTGTATTCGACGGACAGCACCGGGATGCCTGCCGCCGCAAGCTCGAGCGACACCCAGTTCCCCTCCGGCATGTCGAGGGTGCCCTGGATGAACGCACCGCCGTGCACCCACATAAGCGCGCTTCCGGAAGGTGACGCGGCGGGGTCGCGGTAAAGCCGGGCCGGCTGCGAGCCGGTAGGCGTCGCGATGGTGAGGTCGCGGATCTCGACGCCTGCAAGACGCGGGAACCGCTGTGTCAGCGACGCCGTGTCGATATCGGTGCGGAGGTCGGGCGGCTCCCCGTTCGCGGCGAGCTGAGCCAGCGTCTGGTCGAACGGAACCTGAAGGAATGCGGGAGGAGCGTCAGCCATGACAGCACACGCTACCCCACGCCTCACACGGTGACGAACGTCGAACAACAGACCATATCAGCCGAGCACGCGCCGCACGAAGGCGTTGCGGAAGCGCGCCTGCGGGTCGAACCGGTCGGCGAGCGCGCGGAAGTCTTCGAGCCGCGGGTACATGGCCGCGGCATCCAGCCGGCCGAAGACCTTCCCCCAGTGCGGGCGGGCGCCCAGCGGCAGCAGCGCGTCTTCGATGGCGGGCAGCACGGCGGCCACTCCCGGGATGTCGCGCACCCACGTGAAGTGCAGACCGACGACATCCGTCCCGGATGCCGTCGACAGCCACAGCCCGTCTGCGGCGACGGTGCGGATCTCGGTGATCTGCAGGACGTCGCGCAGCCGCGGGCCGAGCGCACGCACGGCGTCGATCGCGGCGACGGCGTGCGCGCGCGGCACGAGGTACTCGGACTGGATCTCGGCGCCGGCTGACGGCGTGAACTCGAAGCGGAAGTGCGCGAGTCGCTCGCTCCACGGGCCGGGGACCCCGAGCTGCTCGGTCGTGTTGCGCACGTCCATCCCGGCGATCATGTGCCGTGGCGCGGTCTCGGCCACCGCGCCGAAGAAGTCCTCGCCCACCCGGCCCGGCTCGTCCACGCGCTCCTTGATCCAGGCCAGAGACACGGATGCCTCCTCCCACCGCGTGAACAGCGACACGCTGTAGGCGGCGGAGAAGATGTCGTCGAAGCGGTCGGCGACGACATCCCACCCCAGTCCGGCGAACAGGCGCTGCCGGACCGCGAAGGTCGGCTCGATCTCCAGCGTCACCTCGACCACGACGCCCAGCGCGCCGAGCGCGACGACCGCGCCGTCGAACCCCGCGTCTCCGCGCCGCAGCTCGACGACCTCGCCGGTGCCGGTGACCAGGCGGATGCCGCGCACCGCCGTGGCGAGGTTGCCGTTGCGGTCGCCCGACCCGTGCGTGGCGGTGGCGACCGCCCCGGCCACGGAGATGTGCGGCAGCGACGCGAGGTTGTGCAGCGCCCAGCCGGCTTCGTCCAGCGCTTTGGCGAGATCGCCGTAGCGCACCCCGCCGCCGACGGTGACCGTGCGGGCGGCAGCGTCGATGGCGATGTCGGTCGGGAGTGCGGACGTGCCGATGAGGAGGTCGTCGCTGTCGGCGATGTCGTTGAACGAGTGCCGGCTGCCCAGCACACGCACGGCGGGTGAGCCGGTGATCAGTGCGGCGAGTTCGTCGACGCTTGCGGGCTCGGCGTAGCGCTTGCGCACGATAGCGGTGATTGCCGGCCCAGTTCGTCTCGGTGCGCACAGCCGCCAGCCTATCCGCGCGGCTCGCCCAGGACGGGCTCGGCCCACGACGGGCTCACTCGAGGATGACGAGCTGCTGGGTCGCCCGGGTCATCGCCACGTAGCGGTCGACCGCCCCGGTCACCCCGTCGCCGAACATCCCCGGCTCCCGCATCAGGACCAGGTCGAATTCGAGGCCCTTCACGTGCTCGGGGCTCAGGGACCGCACCCGGTCGGTGCCCGGATAGTCCTGCTCGCCGATGACGCACACCGTCCCTTCGCCGTGCGCGGCGAGCCATTCGTCCACGATCCGGTCGCGCTCGAGCGCGGGCCGGTGCCGGACCGGGATGCCGGTGGCCCGCACCGACGTGGGGACGTTGGCATCGGGCAGTACGGCGCGGATCACCGGGGCGGCGGCATCCATCACCTCCTGCGGGGTGCGGTAGTTCACAGTCAGCGACATCTGCCGCACACCGCGCAGACCGATCCGCTCCAGTCGTGCCGACCACGACTCGGCGAAGCCGTGGCGTGCCTGCGCCCGGTCGCCGACGATCGTGAAGGAGCGCGACGGGCAGCGGCGCAGCGCATCTGCCACTGCGCGTCGCTGAGCTCCTGCGCCTCGTCGACCACGACGTGCGCGAACGGCCCGGCCAGCACGTCGGGGTCGAGCGCGGGCAGCACCTCGTCATCGACCAGGCTGTTGCGCAGGTCGTCGCCGTCCAGCCAGGCCAGCATCTCGTCGCCGCCGTCCTTGAGCCGCTCGACCACGTCGGCCATGTACGCGCGCTTGCGCGGTCGCGGCCGCCTCGCGCTCCCGGCGCCGGCGGGTGGCGGCCGGATCGCCCAGCCGCAGCCGCGCCGCGTCCAGCAGCGGCAGGTCGGCATCGGTCCAGGCGGCGTCGGGGTCGCGCTGCAGCATCCGCACCTCGTCCTCGGTGAGCCAGGGTGCGCAGCGGCGCAGGAACGCCGGGACGGTCCACAGGTCGGCGACGACGACGGATGCCTCCACCACCGGCCACGCGCGCTGGAACCGCGCCGTGAGTCCGCCGTTCTGCCGCAGGGCGCGCTGCACCTGTGCGGGCGGGATGTCGGGATCGTCGAGCTGTGCGTGGAGGATGGCCACCAGCGCCTCCCAGGCCTGGTCGCGCGCGTCGTTGTGCGGGGTTCCCGGCTCGGGCGCGGCGAACGCGTCGGCCCACTCCTGGGCCGTGAGCCACAGGTCGGCCCACGGCGTCTCGACCTGCAGCTCGTCCTCGGGCGGCTCCTCATAGAACCGTGCGGCGCGTTCGATCGCCTCGGCCCAGCGGGCGTCGGCCTTCAGGGCGGCGACCCGCGCGTCCGGCTCGGACGCGGCATCCGCCCCTTCGCGGACGAGGTCGGCGAGCAGGCAGGTCTGCACGCTGTCCTCGCCGAGGCTCGGGAGGATGTCGGCGACATAGGAGAGGTAGGCCTGGTGCGGTCCGATGAACAGCACCCCGCCGCCGCCGCCGGCCAGCCGCGTGTCGGCGTAGAGCAGATACGCGGCGCGATGCAGCGCCACCACGGTCTTGCCCGTGCCCGGGCCGCCGTCGACGACCAGCGCTCCGCGCGACGAGGCGCGGATGATCGCGTCCTGATCGGACTGGATCGTCGCCAGCACGTCGCGCATCTGCGGCGACCGGCTCGCGCCCAGGCTGGCGATGAACGCGGACTGGTCGTCCAGCGACGCCGTCAGGGTCGTGTCGACGAACGCCTCGTCCCAGTAGTCGGTGATGCGGCCGCCGGTCCAGCGGTAGCGGCGGCGGCTGACCAGGCCCATCGGGTCGGCGGCCGTGGCGGCGAAGAACGGCGCCGCGGCGGGCGCGCGCCAGTCGACCAGGAGCGGGTCGCCGGCGGCATCGGTCAGCCCGATGCGGCCGATGTAGACCGGCTCGCCGGATTCGGGGACCATCCGCCCCAGGCAGATGTCCAGGCGGAACCGACTCAGCACTCCGAGGCGCGAGGTGAGTCGGCGCACCTCGGCGTCGCGCTCGATGAGGTACTGGCCGCGACCGGCGCGGTCGACGCGTGCAGTGACCAGGCGTTCCTGCAAGCTGGTGCACCTCGTCGGCGATGCGGGCGGCGATGGTCTCGAAGCGGGTCTGGTCGGCGGCGGTCAGGGCGGGATCGGCCTTGGCGGCCAGGCGTTCGGGAAGGGCGAAGACCGAGAGTGCGGCTGTGGGCATGGTGCTCCTGGGAAGGCGGCGCGGGCAGAGGTCGATTCTGCACCCGCCGGGGGCCCTTGCCGCAAGCCCCCCTCCCTTCTCTACAATGGAAAGGGAAGGATGCTGGGGCCTGCCGCCGGCGTCCCCGGGGTTCCTCAGGCCCGCGGCGCCTGCACGATGACCGGCGCGCTGACCCGGTGCATGAGCCCCGAGGTCACGCTGCCGAGCACCGCCGCGCGCAGTGCCGGCTGGGTTCTGGTCGCCATCGTCACCAGGACGTCGCGGCGCCCCTTCAGATAGCCGGCCAGCGCGTCCACCGGGTCGCCGTGCAGCACCTCCCACTCGGCGTCGATGCCGTCTCGGCGCGCGAGGTCGGATGCGCGGGCGCGCACATACGCGTCTTCGCCGATGTCGGTGTCGAACCGGCTCGCATCGGCCACCTGGACGAGCACCAGCCGGGCGCCCAGGGCGCGCGCCCATTGCGCGGCCTGCGGCTGCATGGACTCGGAACGCGGTGTGCCGTCCAGCGGCAGCAGCACGGTGGCGATCCGCGGTGTGGGCGCGGATGCTCCGCCTTCGGGCCGGTAGACCAGCACCGGGTCGTGGCTGGACTGCACGTACTCGCGCGCGATGCTGCCCAGCACCGCGGTGCCCAGGCCGCTGCGTCCGCGGGCGGTGATGGCGGCGAGCGAGCCGGGCACCCGGTCGACCTCGCCCATGATCGCGTCGCTGATGGAACCGCGCGACACGATGGCGCGGCCCTCGGCCGCCCACGTGCGGGCGAGCGCCTGGACGTAGGCGTCGGCGCCGACCATCTCGCCCGGACGCTCCACGATCCGCACGAACGTCAGGCGTGCGTCGATCTGCTCCGCCATCGGCGCGACGCGCGCGATGACCTCTTCGGAGAACGTCGATCCGTCCAGTGGCACCACGATGCGCGCGTACATGCCGTCCCCGTCCGTCCGTGCCGATCCCTGGCCACAGGGTAGAGCAACCCGCGCGCCGCCGCCACCATTTGCGAGGTAGGTTAGCCTATCCATAGTCGGACGACGAGTGTCCGTCGCGAGCAGAGGGATGGCATGGGGTTCACCGACGGCCGCAGGACGACGGGGCTGTACACCGCCGAGGTCAGCCGCACCGAGCGCATCAGCCCGCACATGGTGCGGGTGACGCTTGCGCGGCGAGGATCTGACCCGACTCCCCCAGCGCGGGTACGACCACTGGTTCCGGCTGTTCCTGCCGCGCCGCGACGGCGAGACGAACTTCGACGCCGTGCCGGAGCACTTCACGTTCGGCGGCTACCTGAAGTACCTGACCTCGAAGTCGGGAACCCGGCCTGCCTTCCGCAACTACACGATCCGGGCGCACCGCCCGGGTGCCGGCGAGGTCGACGTCGACTTCGTCGCCCACGGCGAGGTCGGCATCGCCGGCCCGTGGGCGCAGCGCGCCGACGCCGGTGCGCGCGTGGCCATGATCGATCAAGGTCGCGGCTTCGATCCGCTCGAGCACACCGAGTCGGTGCTCCTGGTCGGCGACGAGTCGGCGCTGCCGGCGATCGCCGGCATCCTCCGCGACCTGCCGCGCGACATGCCGGGGGTCGCGGTGATCGAGATCCCGCACGCCGAGGATCGACAGGCTGTCGACGCACCGGCCGGCGTCGAGGTGCGCTGGCTGCCCGCGCCGACCCGCACGACCGCCCCGGCATGCTGGCGCTTCACGCGGTGCGCGCGCATGCGCCCGCGCACACCGACACGCTGCACGCGTACCTCGCCGGCGAGCAGGAGCTGGTCGCCGAGAGCCGCCGGCACCTCGTGGCATCCGGTGTTCCGAAGTCCCGGATCGCGTTCACCGGGTACTGGAAGGTCGGCCGGGCGGGGTAGGCATGCCGATGTGATGACGTCGTCCCATTCCGATGTCGGGGGTCGCTTCTACACTCGAGATATGGACCTTTCCACGACCGAGACCCCGACCCGGGCGGTGCCGCCGACCGGGTGGGATGCGGATCTCGCGTGGCACGACGGCCTGGACGTGGACGACTTCGACCTGGCCGATGTGGACCTCGCCGAGTGGGAGGGCCGCGGGCCCGGCGGCAGTCCCGGCGAGCACGGGGGCGAGCTCGTCACGGGCCCGGGCGCGGTCATCGACGAGCTGGCGGAGACGGTCGCCCGTGCTCGGATCGCGACCGCGGATCAGTACCGGCTGATCGGGGACGTCATCCGCGACGCGCTGGCGGATCCGACGCCGTGGTGCGGTCCCGATCCCACCCTCCATCCCGACTGGCGCGACCCGCGCGACCGGGGAGTGGCGGCCGTCCGCCGCGACCGGCGGATGATGGCGGTCCGGGCAGCCGGCGCCGACATCGCCGTGCGTCTGCGCCTGAGCGAGGCCGCCGTGCACGGCATGAGCGTCACCACGGCCACGCTGCGGGAGCGCTGCCCTCGGATCTGGAGCCTGTTCCTGGGCGGACAGATCGGCGAGCCCAACGCGCGCTCGGCGGCCGACGCCGCCGGCACGCTTCCCGAAGACGCACCCGAGGCGTGGGCGATGTTCGACGAGCGAGCCGCCGACCCGGCCCAGTCCCTGACCCCGGGCAGATTCCGCACCCGGGCGCGCGTGCTGCGTGAACAGCTCCACCCGCGCACGATCGACGAGCGGCACGCACGGGCCCGGCAGGACCGGGACGTGTGGATGAAGGACGAGCCGGACGGGATGGCGTCCCTCGGACTGCGTGCGCCGGCCGCCGACGTGCATGCCGCGTACCGGCGCATCGACGCCATGGCGCGGCACCTGCGCGCGCAGGACGGCGAGACCCGCATCCTCAACCAGCTGCGCGCCGACGTCGCCTCCGAGCGCTTGCTCACCGGGCTGGGCACGGGCGACAGCCGCGATGCCGCCCGCGTCCGGCCGGTCGTCGCGATCACGGTCCCCGCGCTCACCCTCCTCGGCGCGGGCACCGAGCCCGCGACCCTCGAGGGGTACGGACCGATCGACCTCGAGACCGCGAAGCGGCTCGCCGGGACGGCGACATCCTGGGTCCGCATCCTCACCCACCCGGTCACCGGCACGGTGCTCGACGTCGATCGGACGGTCTACCGGGTTCCCAAGGCCATGCGGCGCTGGCTCGGCGTGCACCATCCGACGTGCGTGTTCAGCGGATGCGGGCGTCCCGCCCGCGACTGCGAAATCGACCACGACGTGGACTGGCAGTACGGCGGCACCACCTCGGTCGGCAATGCCACGCCGAAGTGCGAGCATCATCACCACATCAGACACGACACGCTGTGGCGATGCGATCATGTCGGCGACAGCATCCGATGGACCAGTCCGACCGGTTACCAGTCCGCCCCCGACCCTCCACCCTTCTGAGGCATCGGGCGGCGAGATCGGGTCAGAGCCCCTGCGCGAGGCGGTAGTAGGCCTGGTTCCAGCGGACCTGCCGCTGGAACTCGGGCAGCGTGGTGGTTTCGTCGATGGTGAGCAGCTCGACCTGCGCCATCTCGGCGAAGTCGCGGAACGCCTCGATGCCGACGGCGGTGGACATGACCGTGTGGTGCGCCGCACCGGCGGTCAGCCACGCGGCGGCGCTCGTGTGGAAGTCGGGCTGCGGCTCCCACACTGCGCGTCCCACCGGAAGGTTCGGCAGCGCGGCGCGGGGAGCGACGTTCTGCACGACGTTGGCGGTGAGGCGGAAGCGATCGCGCATGTCGCTGAGCGCGACCACCACGGCCGGCCCGGGGTCGGCGGTGAACACCAGCCGCACCGGATCCTCCCTGCCGCCGATGCCGAGCGGGTGGATCTCCAGAGTCGGCGTGGCCGTGGTCAGCGACGGCGCGACCTCGAGCATGTGCGCCCCCAGAATGAGCTCGCGCCCCGGCGTCATGTCGTAGGTGTAGTCCTCCATCAGGCTCGCCCCGCCGGGCAGACCCGCACCCATCACGTTGGCGATGCGCACCAGCACGGCGGTCTTCCAGTCGCCCTCGGCGCCGAAGCCGTACCCCTCGGCCATCAGACGCTGCACCGCCAGCCCCGGCAGGCTGGCGCAGCGCACCGAGGTCCTCGAACGACGTGGTGAAGGCGCCGAATCCGCCCTCCTCCAGGAACGCGCGCAAGCCCGAGCTCGATCGCCGCCCCGTAGCGGAGCGACTCGTGCCGCGCCCCACCGCGCCGCAGCTCGGGCACGACCTCGTAGAGCTCCTCGTACTCGGCGACGAGCGTGTCGATGTCGGCGTCCGCGGCCGCGTGCACGGCGTCGGCCAGTTCGCCTACCCCCCAGGTGTTCACCTGCACGCCGAAGCGCAGCTCGGCCTCGGTCTTGTCGCCCTCGGTCACGGCGACGAAGCGCATGTTGTCGCCGAAGCGGGCGAGCTTCAGGCTGCGGGATGCCGCCAGCCCGGCGGCCGCACGCTGCCAGGTGCCCAGCTCCCGGCGGACGCGCGCATCGCTCGCATGCCCGACGATCGTCTTGCGCGCGACGCCCAGGCGGGTCTGGATGTAGCCGAACTCCCGATCGCCGTGCGCGGCCTGGTTGAGGTTCATGAAGTCGAAGTCGATGTCCGGCCAGGGCAGCTCGACGTTGGCCTGGGTGTGCAGGTGCGCGAGGGGCTTCTGCAGGGCGTCCAGCCCGGCGATCCACATCTTGGCCGGGCTGAAGGTGTGCATCCAGGCGATCAGTCCGATGACGCGGTCGTCCGCGTTCGCGTCGAGCGCCATGCGGCGGATGGCCGCGGCATCCGTCAGCACCGGCTTCCACACGATCCGCACGGGCACCTCGGATGCCGCATCCAGCGTCTCGGCGATCCGCCGTGACTGCTCGGCGACCTGCGCCAGCGTCTCGGGGCCGTACAGGTGCTGGCTGCCGGTGAGGAACCAGACCTCGCAGCCGTCGAGGGAGGTGGTCAGCGGTGTGCGGGGCATGGGATGTCCTTCGGTGTCGATCGGGGTCGTCAGAGGGCGTCCACGGCGGCGGCCTCGATGGCCAGGCCCGAGCGGTAGCGGGCCAGGTAGTGCGCGAAGCCGGCGACGTCGTCGGGATCGGGCTCGGCGATGCGGACGTCCGCACCGGCGAACTCCCGCGCGCTCAGGTAGGCGGCCAGGTCGCCGTCGTCGGCGTGCGCGAGGTACGAGGCGAGCACCGCGATCCCCCACGCGCCACCCTCGGCGGCCAGCTCGCCGACGCCGACCGGCGCGTTCAGCGCGGCCGCCAGGAACCGCTGCGCGACGCCCGCCGTCCGGAACATTCCGCCATGCGCATACATCCGGTCCAGAGCGACGCCCTCGGCGTCCAGCACCCGCATGCCCAGGCTCAGGGTGCCGAAGACGCCGTAGAGCTGGGCGCGCATGAAGTTCGCCAGGGTCAGGTCGCTGTCCGGCGTGCGCACGAACAGCGGGCGGCCGTCGGCCAGACCCGCGATCGGCTCGCCGGCGAGATGGTTGTAGGCCAGGAGTCCGCCGGCGTCGGCATCCCCCGCGAGCGCCTCCCGGAAGAGCACCTCGAAGACCGCGTCCGCACCCAGGGGCTGCCCGGCTGCGGCGGCGAAACGGGTGAACAGGCCGACCCAGTCGGCGAGCTCGCTGGCGCCGTTGTTGCAGTGCACCATCGCGACCGGGTCGCCGGCCGGCGTGGTCACCAGGTCGATCTCGTGATGGACGTGTGCGAGCGGACGCTCCAGAACCACCATCGCGAAGATGCTGGTCCCCGCCGACACGTTGCCGGTGCGCGGTGCGACCGAGTCGGTGGCGACCATCCCGGTGCCGGCATCCCCCTCGGGCGGGCACAGCGGGATGCCGGGGCTCAGGGCGCCGGACGGGTCCAGGAGCGCCGCTCCCTCGGCGGTGAGCACGCCGGCGGGAGCACCGGCCGCGAGGACCTCCGGCAGGAGTCCGGCCAGCGGTGCGAGATGCTCGGACGTCAGCGTGTCGTAGGCCCGCAGCATCCGCTCGTCGTACCCGCCTGTCGCGGAGTCGATCGGGAACATGCCCGAGGCGTCCCCGACCCCGAGGACCTTCCTGCCGGTCAGCCGCCAGTGCACGCAGCCGGCCAGCGTCGTCACGAAATCAACCTGCGGCACGTGCGGCTCGGCGTCGCGCACCGCCTGATGCAGGTGGGCGATCGACCAGCGCAAGCGGGATGTTCACACCGAACAGCTCGGTGAGCTCGGCCGCAGCCGGGCCGGTGTTCGTGTTGCGCCAGGTGCGGAACGGCACGAGCAGGGATCCGTCCCGGTCGAACGCGAGGTAGCCGTGCATCATCGCCGAGACGCCGATCGCACCGAAGGTGGAGGGGCGCACGCCGTGACGCTGCTCGGCGTCCGCGACGAGGGCGGAGTAGGCGGCCTGCAGCCCCGCCCAGACGTCGTCGAGGGCATACGTCCAGAGTCCGCCGTCGAGCCGGTTCTCCCATTCGTGCGCGCCGACGGCCAGCACGGTGGAGGCGTCCGCGCCGATCAGGCAGGCCTTGATGCGCGTCGACCCGAATTCGATGCCGAGGCTCGTGCGTCCGGCGAGGATGTCGTCTCGCCCGGTCATCGCCCGGTTTCCGGGTTCTGGCCGTACACGTGCTGGTACCGCTCGAAGAGGCGGTCGATCGCCTCCTGCGGGATCGGGATCAGCGGTCCGGCCTCGCGCGCGTAGTGCACGGTGCGGGCCACGTCTTCGACCATGACGGCCGCCTTGACCGCGTCGGCCGCGTCCGTCCCGATCGTGAACGGACCGTGGTTCTGCATCAGCACGGCGCGGGAGCGGTGGCCGGTGAGCGTCTGCACGATCCCGCGGCCGATCGAGTCGTCGCCGATGATCGCGAACGGTCCGACCGGGATCGGTCCGCCGAATTCGTCCGCCATCGCCGTGATCACGCAGGGGATCTCTTCGCCGCGCGCCGCCCAGGCCACCGCGAAGGTCGAGTGGGTGTGCACCACCCCGCCCACCTCGGGCATATTCCGGTAGACGTATGCGTGCGCGGCGGTGTCGCTCGACGGTGAGCGCTCGCTGCCGGCCGAGCCGGCGATCACCGTGCCGTCGAGGTCGCACAGGATCATGTTCTCCGGTGCGAGGTCGTCGTACGCGACCCCGGACGGCTTGATCACGAACAGGTCGGCGGCGGGATCGTCACCGACCCGCACTCGGCCCGAGACGTTCCCGCCGGTCCAGACCACGAGTTGATTCCGCACGAGTTCGCCGTGCAGGCGTGCGACATCGGCGCGGACGGCGGCGATGGCGCGATCGCGGGGGATGCGGGGCTGCGCACGGATACCTCGTCGTGTCGGGCGGCTGGTGTGACCGGTCACATCCATCGAACCACGACGGATGTCGGGCGTCAAGCATGCCCGACGAGCAGGCCGGGAATCGTCAGCGCGGCGGCGCGACCGACGCACGCGAGACCAGCAGCGGCGCGACCGGGGCGAGCTCGTCCTCCTCCGCCGGGTCGCCCGGTGCGGTCGCCCGGGTGAGCGCCGCGACCGCGCGGCGGGCGAGCTCGTCGAAGTCCTGGCGCACCGTGGTCAGCGGCGGCCAGAAGTACGCCGCATCCGGGATGTCGTCGAACCCGACCACGCTGAGCTCGTCGGGCACCGCGATCCCGGCCTCGTGCAGTCCGGTGAGCAGTCCCAGCGCCATCTGGTCGTTCGCGGCGAAGACGGCCGTCGCACCCGAGGCGCGGACCGCGTCGGTGGACGCATAGCCGGATCGGGCCGTCCAGTCGCCGGTGATCACGGTCCCGGCCGGCAGCCCGCGTGCGGCGAGCTCGGCGGCGAAGCCGGTGGCCCGCGATGCCGCCTCGAGCCAGTCCGCAGGCCCGCCGAGATGGGCGATCCGGGTGTGCCCGGCGTCCGCGAGTGCCGCCACCGCCAGCCGGGCGCCGGCGGCCTGGTCGACGGACAGACCCCGCGAGCCCCGACCGGCGCCTCGACCGGCACCCCAGCCGGCGCCCCGGCCGGCGGAGTGCAGGGTCAGCACCGGGATGTCCACCGGCAGCGCGTCCAGCGCCTGCAGAGTCCGTGCGTGCGGCGCGATCACCACGATGCCCTCGACCCCCTGGGCGATCAGATGCTGCACGGCGGCGGCCACGGACGCCGCGTCCCCCGAGTCGGCGAACGCGGCGCTCACCCAGTAGCCGGCGTCCCGCGCCGAGGCTTCGATCGCGGCGATGCTGCGCGCCGGGCCGTAGTGCTGCGCGTCCGACGCGAGCACGCCGAGCGTGTGCGAGCGCCGGGTGCCCAGCGCCCGGGCGGCATTGTTCATCCGGTAGTCCAGCGCGGCCATCGCCTGCTGCACGCGCAGCTTGGTGGCCGCCGCGACGTCGGGATGGTCGTTGAGCACGCGCGAGACGGTCTGCCGCGAGACGCCGGCGAACGCGGCGACGTCCCGCACCCCGACCGCCCGTGCCCGTCCCGCTCCGCTCGACTCGCCCATCGGCGATGAGTTTACGGGGCAGGGCAGCGTGTGGGTTCGACGCGGCGATGCTGTTATCGCCCGTCCGTGCGCAAGCTCACTCGGCGAGCACCCGTGCGAGAACCTGGGCGAGGAGTTCCGGGTCGGGGAGGGGGCGCGGTCGCCCATCCCGACTGAAGTACATCCTGCACGTCAGGGCGGGTGTGACGACCGCGGGAGGGTCGATGTCCTTCCCATCGATCCGAATAGTCGGGGATCCAACGAAGGCCTCGGCCTCGGCGTCCTCCGGACTGATCATCTGAAGTCGCACGATGTCGCTCGGGTCTTCGCCCACCGCGAGGAGTGCTTCGGCGAGCATCTGGTAGGCCTGCTGATGGGAGGGGCATCCGCTCCACCACAGCAGCTCGTATCGGTGCGCGCCGGTCATCCGCCCGCTCCGCTTCGCAGCACCGCGCGCTCATCCGTGCCGAGGTAGCTGGCGACCACCTCCGGGTCTCGACGAACCGATTCCGGGTCGCCGGTGGCGATGATACGTCCTTGACCCATCGCAATGACCTGGCTGCTGGCGGCCATGACGAACGGAAGGTCGTGCTCGACGAGGAGAGTTGCTGCGTTCGTATCGCGGACGATTCTGCGGATCAGATCGCCGAGCCCTTCGACCTCGCGTTGGGCGAGACCGGCCGCGGGCTCATCGAGGAGGATCACTGACGGACGTCTGCTCACCACACAGGCGAGTTCGACCACACGGCGTGTGCCGGTCGACAACTCGCTCACCAGACGGTCGAGCCAAGCCTCCAGCCCCAGCGTTCTCGCGAGGGCGTCGGCTTCGGCGCGGATGCGGGATTCGCGACGGGCTGTGGTGGGCCAGCCGACCATATCTGCGACGAGCGATCGGCTGAGATCGTCCTCGCGAGCCAGAGCCAGGGTCTCAGATACGGTGAGGCCTTCATAGAGGCGCGCGTTCTGGAACGTACGGGCCAGGCCGAGGCGCGCGCGCCGGTAGGCCGGGAGCCTGTCGATGCGCCTGCCGCCCATGGTGATCGTGCCCTGGGTTCGGCGCTCGGCGCCGCTGATCGCATTGACGAGGGTGGACTTTCCGGCGCCGTTGGCCCCGATCAGGCCCGTGATCTTCGCACCGTCCATGGTGAAGCCGACATGATCGTTCGCCACGACCCCGCCGTACTGCACCGAGAGGTCTGAGACGACCAACGACCCCTCGCCGCCGGAACGGGAGGCATCGTGGGCGCCGGAACCGTCGCGGAACGTCGGATGCCTCTCGGATACCGGGATTCGAGGCGCTGGATGATCCTGCCTCGCGTGCGGCGCAGACCCGCACCGAGCCCTTCGGGCTCCGCGCTGATCGCGAGGAGCACGCCGACCGCGCCGAGCAGCGTGATCAGGTTCTGGATGCTGTTGGCAAGTCCATCGATGAAGAAGCCGAGGATGACGGGCATCCCGATGATGGCGATGCTGGCGATCACCGGACCGGCCAGGGTCGCGACCCCGCCGATGACGACCATGAACACCAGTGAGATGGATGCGTCGGCGGAGAACTGGCTCGCCTGAAAGGTGCCCAGCCCCACGCCCCACAGTCCGCCCGCGACGGTGGCCAGGGCACCGGAGAGTGCGAAGGCCTTGATCTTCTGGGCGGCGGGCGAGATCCCGTTTGCCTGCCGCCGCGGTCTCGTTGTCGCGGACGGCTCGGAGTCTGCGGCCCGAGGCGGAGCGCGCGACGCCTCCGAGCACGAGAAGGGCGACGATGAGCACGGCGAGGCAGACGAAGTAGAAGGTCCGCCGATCCAGCAACGAGAGTCCCAGCAATCGCGGACCGAAGACCGAGATGAGGGTCTGCCCGTTCGCGTTGAGCAGAGGGCTGGGCAGGAGCCAGTTCTGGACGGCAGTGACGAAACCCAGGGTGAGGACGGCGAGGTACATCCCGCGTGCGCGCAGAGCCGGGATGCCGAGCAGAGCGGCGACGGTCGCACCCGCGACCGCCGCGACCGCGATGGCGGCAAGCAGGTCCCACCCTTGGTTGACCAGGGCGGCCACGAGGTAGGCGCCGATCCCGACGAACGCGAATTGCCCCAGCGCGATCTGCCCGGTCCATCCGGTGATGACACAGACAGACAGTGCCGCCAGCGCGTAGCAGATGACCTGGATGAGGGTGAGCTGGCCCGCGGAGGAGCCGATCAGGAACGGGGCGCCGATCCCGAGGGCGATGAGAACTGCGGTCATCGTCCACCGCAGGCGGTGGGACCAGTAGGTGAGATCGAGTGCGCGAGGGAGGGGCGGGGTTGCGGGGACGACGGCCCCCGCATCCTCCGTCCCCATCCGAGACGTACGCGCTGTGGCGATGACGACGATCACCAGGACGAGGAACATCAGAGCCGAGACCGCACCCGGATCGGGGACGTTGGCGTAGAGCAGGGATTGCAGCACGCCGAGCAGGCACACCGGCGATCGCCGCCTTCGGCAGCGACCAGAACCCGCCGGCGAGAGCGGCGGTGAAGGCCATCAAGAGCATCGCGGTGCCCTGAGTGCCCATCCCCGTTCCCGCGGCGACACCCTGCACCGGGTTGTAGAGGATCACGGTGAGCGCGGCGATGCCGCCGACGACGGTGAACACGACAGCCCCGACCCGCTGCACCGGGATGCCGGCGAGACGAGCAGCGTCGGCGTTGTCCGAGGATGCGAGCAGGGCGAGACCGTACCTGCTGCGCCCGAGGAAGATCGTCAGCGCGATGGTCACGACGGCCACCACTGCCAGCATCGTCAATGCTGCGGCGCTGATGGTGGTGCTGCCGATCTGGAAGGTGGCGGCGGAGACGGATGGGTAGGCGCCGGGGCGGGTCATCGGCGGAAGCATATCGCCGGCGGCGACCATGAGCTGCGAGAGTGCGAGAGTGGCGATCAGGAGGACCACTTTGGGGCGTGCGGCGAGGGGTCGCATGATGAACCGCTGGAACAGGTACGACACCCCCGCGCCGACTGCCACCCCGGCCAGCACACCGAGCCAGTACGGCAGCTGGAATTCGAGAACGGCCCACGCGGTGATCAGCGCGCCGAACACGCCGACCTGCGCGTGCGCGAAGTTGAGCACGCGAGTCGCGCGATAGACGATGAGCAGTCCGACGGCCAGAAGCGCGTATCCGGTGCCCTCGATGGCACCGATGAGGACAGTGCCCAGTGACAGGTGGATGCCGAGCAGGGTGATCATGACGTGCCTCCGAGGAAGACGGCGCGGGCAAGGTCGTCGCGGGCGAGGAGTTCGGCGCTGGCGCCTTCGAAGCGGACCTCGCCCTTCTCCATGAACACGGCCCGGGGAGCGAGGTGCAGCGCGACGTTGAGCGACTGTTCGACGACAACGATGGTCATTCCCGTTCGCGACAGCTCTGTCACGACGTCCATCAGTTGGCCCACGATCACGGGCGCCAGCCCGAGGGAGAGCTCATCGATCAGCAGCAAGCTGTGGTTCGGGCAGAAGTCCCTTTGCCACCGCGAGCATCTGCCGCTCTCCCGGAGAGCGACCCGGCCCGCCGCCCGCGCAGATCGCCGAGGGCGGGGAACATCTCGAGCACTTCGTTCGTGCGCCGCAGTACGCGTTTGCGGTCACGTCCGAACGAGAAGCAGCCCGCACGCAGATTGTCGGCCACCGTCAGCTCGGGGAAGATCGCATGCCCGCCGCTGATCAGCATCACGCCCTGGTGCACCCGACGTTCAGAAGGCGCGTCCTTGAGGGCGACGCCGTGCCACTGGATGCTTCCAGCAGTCATCGGGGTGAGCCCCGCGATCGCTCGCAGCAGGGTCGACTTTCCGGCACCGTTGGTGCCCAGGAGGGCGAGCGTCTCGCCCTCCTGGACGTGGATGCTGACTCCGTGGAGCACCTGGATCGGGCCATAGGAGACGTCGATATTCTCCAGCGCCAGCGCGGCGCCGGTCGTCATTTGGTCGTCCACTTTCCGTCGGTGGCGGCCCATCCGCCGTTGCTCCATGCGACGACCTGCAGTCCGGAGACGCCCGTGTGCGCACCCTTCTGGAATGTCAGGTCGCCATAGCTCGCGATCCCGTCGACCTGACCCAGTCCGCCCACGGCATCGGCGAAGGCTTCAGGGGAGAACGCCGTGTCGCCGAGTGCGGTGAGCGCTCTGGCGAGGACGGTGACCAGGTCGCATGCCTGCAGGAGGGTCTGGTAGTTCGTCGACCCGAGGGTGAGTTCCTTGCCCCCGGCATCCTGATATGTCTTTTCGCACGCGGCACCCGCATCACTGTCTGCCCCGAAGGTGCGCTCCGTGAGCGCGGTGGCTTCGAATGTCGGTGAGTACGCGCCTGCGAAGGTCTCCGCGACGGCATAGTTGACGTCGCTCGCGATGAACGGCACGTTCCAGTTCGCCGCCTTCATGCCGCCGAGAAACTGCATCAGGTTGGCCGAGGGTGTGGCGTCGACGATGACATCGACGCCCGCTTCCTTCATCACACCCACCTCGGTCGGGACCTGCTGGGCCACAGCCTGGAGATCGGCTGTCAAGGTCGTCACATGCGCGACATCGATGCCGGCCTTCTTCAGCGCCGGAACGATGATGTCCGTGACGGGCTTCGCATCTTCGCCGAGGGCATCGGTGAGTACTCCCACCCTCTTCCCCTCGAGGTCGCCGCTGGAGACGAGGTAGTCGGCGAACCTGGTGGCTGCCGTTGAGGCAGCTGATCCAGCGTGACGACCGTGCCGGTGCTCATCGAGTATGCGGCCTCGGGCGCGGCGACATCCTGGAGCAGCGTCCCGCCCTGCTGCACCACGCACTGGTCGCCGCCATTGACGAACTGTCCTGCGAGCACAAGGTCGGACTTGTCGTCCTGAACGAGCTTGGCGCAGGTAGTCTGCGGCGCACCGGCCTGCACCAGATCAAAGGTCGCGTAGTCGGGAATGATCGTATAGCCGCCTGCGGCATCGGTGCCGGAGACCTTGTGGATCGCCGCTGTGTACATCTGCTCGATCTCGGTCGCGGTCAGCGCGTCGGGTGCGGCGACGCCGGCTTTCACCAATGACGCGGTGTCCGCGATCGGGATCCCGATGTGAAGGGTCTTGCCTGCCGGCCGAGTCATCTGCGCCCGCGCCGCCGCTGCAGGCGGTGATGGACGCCAGGCTCAGCAGGGCCGCGCCCAGGAAGGCGAACCGGGTGATCCGCGGAAGTCGTGTGGACATGGTGTGGCTCCTCTTTGAGACGGTGATGCGGAACTTCGTCGAGACGGTGATTCGTGGTTGCAATCTGTGACGTGCCAGGCAGGTGGTGGTGTGTCGGGCTAGACACCACCCGCGGAGCGGATCAATTCGCCGGTGATGTTGCCGTTGCGGGTGGAGGCGAGGAACACGACCAGAGCCGCGATCTCCTCCGGCCGGGAGGCGTGCCCAGTGGGGATGGCGGCCTGCGACGCATCGAGCCGATCCTGAGGGAAGCGAGCGCGTGCGCCTTCGGTGAGCGTGAGACCGGGAAGCACCGAGTTGACGAGGATGCCCTCGGACCCGAGTTCCCTCGCCAGGGATCTCGTCAACCCGTGCAGACCGGATTTTGCGGCCGTGTGGGCCACGACGCCCGGATTGCCGATGAGAGCGTGAACGGTGGAGATCATCACGATGCGCCCCCATCCAGTGGCGATCATTCCCGGAAGGGCCGCGCGGATCAGGTTGCCTGGCCCCTCGAGCTGCTCGCGGATCGCCGCGTGCCATCCGTCGTCGCTCAGCGCGCTGAAGGGTCCGGGGCTCGGAAATGCTCCGGCGTTGTTCACGAGGATCTGGACAGGACCGTTTGCCGACTCCATGGACGCAATCGCACCGCGGGTCGAGCCGGGATCGGTATGGTCGAAGCCCACCAGGACGGCGATGCCGCCGGCTTCTGCGACCGCTGAAGCAGTCTGGCGGGCGCCATCGGCATCCCGCAGGTAGCCGATGCCCACGACGGCGCCTTCCGCCGCGAGTTCGATTGCTATGGCACGGCCGATTCCGCGCGAAGCTCCGCTGACCAAGGCGACCCGCCCTGACACCCCTAGATCCATCAGGCAACACCCGGCGCAAGCGGCTCGCACCAGCTCGAGGACATTCCCGTCCGGGTCTCGCAGGAACCCGAGCCGAGCTCTTCTCCCCTCAGGCCCGACTTCTCCGGGAACCCCGAACACCGTCGCTCCCCGTGCGACAGCGCGATCGATCGCCTCATCGAGGTCATCCACACCGAAACCGACGTGCACCTGTCCGGCACCTTCGAATGGCACCGCAGTATCGCCCGTGCGTCCGAAGGAGACCAGTGCGACTCCGGCCCCGTCTGCCGTCGTCAATGCGACGATTCGCATCGGCGTGCCGGACGCGGTGTCCGTCAGCGCGAGCATGTCGTTCGGGCTGCCTCCAGCCCGAGTCGAAGGCGACGCCGAATCCCAGGCCATCACGGTACAGCGCGAGCGATCGGTCCGGATCTGCGACGTGTATCACGACGTTCGCGAGCCGCGCACGGACCTCGGTCCCGGCGCCTTGCGCGGTCACAGCGTCCATTTGATCGTGCACCCCATCGGCTTGGTCTCCCGGAGTGTCACCGGCGCATCTGCGAGCACGCCGTCCAGCGCAGCCCGCAGCCATTCGGCATGCAACTCGGGCCGCTCCGAATCTGCGTCGGGCGCGCCGTGATAGGCGAGTTCGTGATCCCTGTCGATCACGAACACCTCCGGAGTATGACGGGCACCCAGCCGCCGAGCCACTGTCTGACCCTCGTCGATAAGCAGCGGGCTGGCGAACTCGCCGGCGTCGATGCGTCGACGCGATGCGTCGAGCGCATCGGCCGCGCTGACGCGCTCGTCGTTCGCGTTGATTTGGACCACGCGGACGCCTTGCTGCCGGTAGTCGCGGACGACATCCTGGATGCGGTCGTGCCAGCCCAGAGCCCACGGGCATCCGTTGGCGATGAAGATCAGCACCGAGGCCTTCGCGGATGGGTCGAACCATCTGGTGTCGACACCGTGCACGTCGGGCAGGCTGAACTCGGGGATCACATCGCCCAGGCGAAGAGCGGGCTGCAGGTCTGCCGGTTCAGCATGCTGCGGATTCGGCGAGATCGTCTGAATCAGTCCCCTCTGGTTGAGGCCGAGTTCGAAGTCCATCGCCAGCATCGGCCCGCCCGGGCTGGGCATGGGGGTGCCATCCGGGTTGCTGAGCCGTACGGTGTACCGTCCGCTGCCTCGGTCGATCACCCGCCGAGAGACGTTGGCGAACCGTCCTCGGGGCATGTGCCCCAACTGCTCGAGTACCGCATCGATTCCGACCCTGCGGCGACCATCGAAGTCGTACTCGACGTCGGTAGCGAAACTCTCCCGCAGCAGGTCCGCCTGGGTGGGGTCGGCGCTCGCGAGGAGCCAGTTGCGAACGGCGGGGGGCGTGATGATCTCGTGCGACGTTGCCATGGACTCATCATGAGCCGTTTGTGACAAAAAGTAAACTCCAAATCCAAAATCTGTCACATCAGTCGATCAAAGGCCTTCTTCGCGACCGGCCACCAGTCATCGTGCAGCCTCGACACTCGCTTCCGGCACACCACTCCGGGCCAGTCCGCCGGCAAGGCCGCGGACGGCAGTTCAGGATCCGCACGCAGCACGTCCGTCCACTGCCGTCGCACTGTGATCCACGCAGCCAGCACATCCTCGTCGGTGCCGGGATGCAACCCATCCACGACGTCTGTGAACTCTGCATAGACTCTGCGGACGGACTCCAGATCCCACGCTTCCTCAACCAGCGCGGCCGGGTCCGGATGAACGATCGACATGACGCCGGCAACGACATCCAGTTCGGGGTCTGCTGCGAGCACGCCCATGGCCGCCGCGGCCCTCGGACTGTGCGGAGCGATCCACAACCCGTTGCCGAGCGAACCCATCGTCTCCAGAAGCAGCCGGCTTCTCGTCGTCGTGGCCACGCCTCCACCGCTCAGCCGACGCACCCTTACAGTCACCCACTGCCCGTCCCAGATGTCATCGATGCTCAGGTCTCCGCCGGCCATCTGCTCCAGGACCTTCCGCCCGCCCGCAGTGAGCAGCACCTCCCCACGACGTACACGGGGGGTCTCTCCAGAGCATCAGAACGCGCGGCACGCGAAATCGCCTGCCGCGCCGCCGGCGCCTCGATGCCCACGAGCTCCATCGCCCGCACGACCGCGGAGTGCGGAAGGGATTCCACCCTGGGCAACGCGAAATCCGTCAGCACCGCACGCAGGGTGCTCGACGCCGACGTCCGGCGTGTATCTGTTGCCTCACCTGCCACGAGTCGCCTCCCGGGTGCGGCGGGGGTCGACCGCCTCCGGTCAGCCTAAGGGGAGCGCATGGTCCTGTGGTGATGCGGATCCGTCGTCGGCATCACGCTCAGCGCGCGGCGGGCGCGGTCTGCGCGAGGCCGAGGATGAGGGTCGCCCCCACGAGCACGTGCATGATCAGCAGGGCGACCAGCACGCCGCCGGTCGCGCCCATCAGCAGCGGCCCGAGCAGCGAGACGGCCAGCACGGCCCAGCCGATGATCTGCCAGGTGCGGCGACCTCGGCGCGACATCCGCTCGAGTCCTGCCAGCAGCGCCCAGGCGACGCCTCCGGCCAGGAGCGGCACGATGACGATCGCGAGGGGTCCGATCGTCTGCGCCGTGGCACCGGCACCCACCTCGGGGGTCAGGCCGAGCACGGGGACGGCGATGAGCCAGACGATCAGCGCGAGGATCGCCGCACCGACGAGCGCTGCGGAGCGACGCAGCCGTCGCTGCCCGCATCATGCCCGGTGCGGGACGGGTGACGGCGGTGGATCGGGACATATCAGCCTCCTTGGTGGATCTCTTCCACGTTAGGAAGACGCCGGCCCCGCGACCTGGGAGCGATGTCGTGTCCTGAGCGTGACGAATGTCACGGGGCGGGCGCGTCTGCGAGGCCCGCCGCGTCGACGACCGGCTGGCGCAGGATCGTGCGCAGACGCTCGGGTGCGGTCCGGCGGATGTCGCTGAGGTAGATCTCGTGGTGCCGGCCGGCCAGGGCGAGCGCGGCGTCGGGGATGAACCGGTCGTGCGAGCCTCGGCGAGCACGGCCGCCTCGTCCTCGAACGGCCCGATGTGCAGGGTCTGCACGCACCGGCCCTCGTGCAACGTCTGCAGCCGCACGCGGTCCAGCGCGGCCGGTCGATCGCCGGCAGCGACCTTCACCCGCGCGGCGTCGAACATCTCGCGCGTGACCCATTCGGGAACGAGGAGCAGCAGCGTCCAGTCCCACTGCGACTTGTCGCGGCGGGTGGTGAAGGCCGCCATGTCGGATGCCCACCACAGGCCTTCCAACGGCGGGACGACGTAGTCGCGATCGAGCGCCTTGCTCGCGAACTTCAGCGCATAGGCGAGCGGATAGAGCGCCGCGATCGCCTCGCCGTACTCCGGCGCCGTGTTCGGGTCGCCGTGCCCGTCCGCCATCAGGTACTGCCGCGGCGCGATGTCGAGGACGCGGAAGCGACCCGCTCTGGCCTGGTACGAGTCGAGGGTCTTCGTGAAGTCCGTCTCGGCACTGCATCGGGCATGGCCAACAGGGTGCCACACGGCACCGACATCGCCGCCAGGAGACGAGTGCAGACGCTTCACCGAGAGAGACTCGCCCAATCCTCCCCAATTGCATACAATGAGTAGACAATGAAGGCGGTTCGGATGCACCGACCGTCGAAGTACCAGCTCGAATGGATTCCGATGACCTCGTTCCCACCCAGGCAGGACGCCGACGTCATCGTCGTGGGCGGGGGCAACGCGGGCTTTAGCGCTGCCCATGCCGCAAGCGGAGCGCGGCCGCCGGGTCCTCCTCCTTGAGCGCGGCGCGTTCGGGATGCACGGCGGCAACAGCTTCTACACGGCGGGGGCGACGCGAATCGCGCATGGAGGTCTGGATGACCTTCTCGATATCGTCCAGCCCGACGAACGGCACGAACGCACGATCGTGCCAGCGTATTCGGCCGAAGAGTATGCCGCCGACCTGGAGAGGGTGACCGAAGGGCGCAACGATCCCGCCCTGACCGAGGTACTCGTCCGCGAGAGCGCCGCGACGGTGCGCTGGCTCCACGGCTTCGGTGTGAAGTACCGCCTGATGTACGAACGGCAGTCATACGCGAAGCCGGACGGCTCCTACCTCTTCTGGGGCGGATTGCACGTGGGCAACCTCGGTGGCGGTGAGGGGCTCATCACCGATCACACGCACGTGGCGCGGGAACTGGGCGCCGAAGTGCGCTACGGCGTGGACGCAGATGAGCTACTCGTGGAGGATGGCCACGTCATCGGTGTCGCGGCCACCACCGTGGATGGCGACCGTATCCGGTTGCGGGCGAAGTCCGTCGTGCTTGCCGCCGGCGGCTTCGAGGCAGATCCCGAAATGCGTCGGCGGCACCTGGGCCACGGGTGGGAGAACGCCGTCGTGCGCGGCACTCCGTACAACACGGGGAAGATGATCCGGGCTGCCCTCGCGATCGGAGCTTCTCGCGGCGGCGACTGGTCCACAGCACACAGCGTGCAGTGGGATGCGGAGGCGGCGGACAATGCGAGCAACCGCATCCTGACCAATCGCCTCACCCGCCAGAGCTACCCTCTCGGAATCATCGTCAACCAGAACGGTCGACGCTTCCTCGACGAAGGCGCAGACTTCCGCAACTACACCTACGCGAAGTACGGCAAGGTGATCCTCGAGCAACCGGGGTCGATCGCCTACCAGATCTTCGACGCGAGACTGCGCCCAATGTTGCGCCCGGAAGAGTACGACATGCCCGGAATCGGCGTGCATAAGGCGGGGTCGATCGCCGACCTTGCCAGGTCGATCGGGGTGGATGCTGCGGCCCTTTCGGCGACCGTGGACGCGTTCAATGCCGGCATCGACGCGGGTGCGGCCTTCGATCCGACCGTGAAGGACGGGCGACGCGCGAACGTCGACCCGGTGAAGAGCAATTGGGCGTCCGCGCTTCAGACCGCCCCGTTCTACGCCTACCCCGTCACGTGCGGGATCACGTTCACGTTCGGCGGACTCAAGAGCGACACCGAGGGACGCGCGCTCTCCGCGGATGGAACGCCGATTCCCGGTCTGCTCGTGTGCGGCGAGATGCTCGGCGGGCTGTTCAGCGGGAACTATCCGGGCGGGTCGGGTCTGGCCGCCGGCATGGTGTTCGGTCGGCGCGCCGGAGCCATCGCATGAGCGACGGCAATCCGCTCCCCGACCGACGCATCCGACTAGGCTACGGGCGCACGTCAACGCGAATCGCGCGCATGCACACGCTGCAGACCGAGAGGGAGACGATCGCCCGTGGCTGAGTTGAACACACCGGCGCCGGACACGTTGGGCGACCTGCTCGCTCCGTATCGGCCCGAAGTGTCCTCACGCGGCGGTGCTGCGGGCGATGCCGCACGGACGTTGCGCGAGGCGATCCTGGACGGTGTACTGGCACCGGATGTCTGGCTGCGTGAGGTCGCAGTATCCGAGGCTCTCGGCGTGAGCCGGACCCCCATCCGCGAGGCGTTCAATCGCCTCGAGGAGGAGGGCCTGGTCGCCCGCACACCAGGCGTGGGCGCACAGGTCACCCGCTTGTCGTTCGAGGACATGTCGGCCGTCTACCAGGTGCGCGGCAGCCTCGAGTCGCTGGCCGCCGACTATGCGACGCGACAGGGTCATCCCGAGCATTTGGCCCAGTTCGACCGGCTCCACGCGCGCATGACGGCCGCAGCCGCTGCGTTCGATCTGTCGGAGTTCTCGCGCGCCAATGTCGAGTTCCACCACCTCCTGTCGGTCGCTGCAGACAACGCCTACTTGTCGCGCCTTCTTTCCACGGTCGAGGTCGCCATCCGTCGCTTCGGCACGCGTTCGCTGAGCCAGGAGCGAATGGACGCGGTCCTGGGTGAGCACGGTGCGATCATCGAGGCGATGCACGCAGGTGATGCCGAGCGGGCCGGCGAGGCCGCTGCGGCGCATGCGGCGAGAGCGCGCATATCCACGCTCACTCGACTGCTGGGTCATCCGGTCTGATTCTCACCCGAGTCCGCCGCGCTCCGGCGACGTGCACCCAGCTCCCATGCGGCCGAGACCGCGAGACCGAGCACCTGCACGATGAAGACCGAGGCGATACCGAAGACGGCGGTGATCGCTCCCGCGATCAACGGCGTCGCGGTCTGAGCGACTCTATTCCCCAGCAGCCTCAGGGCGAGGCCGCTCGACCGAGCCGGGGCCGGCAGAGACACCGCGACAGCCGTCATGGTCAGCGGCTGGCCGATCCCCAGGAAGAAGCCTCCCACCGCGAGCGCGACGAACATCGACACCGGTGCGGGAAAGACCGTGATGGCTACCAGGCACAGCGCCGTTCCGAGGACGCTTGCCACGATGAGCGCGGACTGACTGAACCGGCGGGCAAGTCGCCTGGCAGCGAGCCGGGAGAGAGTGGACGAGACGCCGCGAACGGCCAGCATCCCCCCGATCATGACAGGTGCGATGCCGACACTGCTCCCCAGGACGGGAAGGTACGCGGTCAGGATGTCCACGGACGTCAGCACCGTGGCGCTCACCATCATGTACCGCGCGACGTTTGGCACCAGCAGAATCTCGCGAGCGCCGAGCGCGGCCGCTCGCTCCATCTGCCCGTACTCCCGGGTCGCGCGCGAGACGAACACGGCCCCGAGAAGCAATGCCACTGCGGCTGATGTCCAGAACGCCCGCACGATGCCCGTGCCTGCTCACGCCGACGGGCCCGACGAGCAGGCCGGCGATCAGCGGCCCCAGAGCCTGGCCGAGAGCCATACCGGCCGTCATCCATCCGAACCCGTCGTTGTACCGGGCCGAAGGCGCCGAGCGCGAGATCCAGGCCTGCGCGCCGACCAGCACACCGAGGTTGCCGATGCCGAGCAGGCACGCTGGCAGCAGCCAGCGCGATGAGGGACGCGGCGCCGGCGGCGAGGACGCATCCAGCGAGCAGGATGAGTGCGGACACGAACGGAACCACGGCGATGTGCCCGACACGCCCGGCACGAACACCGATCGGCAGTGCGACGAAGACCGGGATCACCGCAAACGAGGCCGCCAGCAACCCGATCATGAAGCCGTCGGCACCAAGCTCGAGCCCCGCGTAGCTGATGGTCGGCCGCATGATGCCGAGGACGACCTGGCTGAGCGATGCACCGAGCACCGGCCGCCAGATCCACCCCCCGGCCGGCGTCGAGGCGGTGACGACGCTGCCCGTGCCCATCCCGACGATCAGGAGTAGTCGCGCGGATAGACGCGCCCGTCCATGAGGCGGCGCGCGGTGCGCACGACGCCCAGCGATCGGATGATCTGCGAGCCCGCCTGCACCTGGGCGACCACCTCGGTCACTCCGAGCGGATGCCGGATGCGCAGGTTCTGCCGGGTTCCTCCCGCTGCCGCGGCGACGAGCGTTCCGTCGATCGCCGCAGCCGCGCCCAGACAGAGTGCGCCCGTCATCGGCAGGGCACGATGCGCCTTGCCCATCGAGAAGGCGGTCACCGTCACATCCGCCCCACCGTTGCCCGGGCCCACGAGGATGATGCGCGGGAGAGCCGGAAAGGACGCCGTGGCCGTCGCCGTGTCCGGCGCAACGCCGGCGGCCACGGCGGCCGCCGCCCGCAACTGTTCGATCCGAGCGAGGAAGCCGGCGTCGCCGTTGAGTTCGGCCACGGATCGCCCGTCAGCGGTCATATCGAGATCGGCGGAGCGGATGAAGACGTACGGGTGCGCGGCGTCTACGACGGACGCCATCACGATACCCTCCGGGGCCTCGATGGGGCCGACCGGAGCCCCAACGGGAAGTAGGCTGCCGAGCACGCCGCCGGCGGGGTTCAGGTACCGTGTGACGACGGGGGAACCGGTGCCGGGCACGCCGGCGATGGCGAGTCCGCCGGATGTGGCGGCGCGTCCCTCAGGGTGTGTACCTCGGCGCAGATCTCGACCCCGGTGTTGCCGTTAACCAGGCGAACCCGGGTGAGATCGTCGTGGACCGGGACCAGGCCTTCGTCGATGGCGAACGGGGCGATCGCCGTCGTAAGGTTCCCGCAGTTCCCAGACCAGTCGACGACCCGGTCGTCGATCCCGATCTGGGCGAACCAATACGTCACGGCGTCGCCCGGGCCCGGTTCGATCACCATCACCTTGCTCGTACTGGAGTAAGTGCCGCCCATGCCGTCGATCTGCATCGGATCGGGGCTGCCCATCAGCTCGGCAGCAGGGCATCACGGTCGGGTCCAGCGTGGGGCAGATCGCGCGCATGCAGGAACAGTCCCTTGCTTGTGCCACCGCGCATGTAGACCGCGGGAATCGAGTGCGCCTGGTCCATGCTCTGCGTCCCTCTCCGTCCTGGCCGCTCACGCGACGCGGACGACGTGGCCCTCTTGACCGGGAACCGCTGGGAAGCGCTCGCCGATGAGCGGGTCGTGGCCTGCAATCACGATCCCCGACGTCGCGGCGGCGTTCATGGCGTCGAAGCCCCGATACATGTCGACAATGCTCGTGTGCACTGCGAACGGCTTGTCCTGCTCGATGTTCTCGAAAAAGTGGGATGAGTCCGACGCCAGGACAACGATCCCTTTCCGGGTGCGGACGAAGGTCGCCTGCATGCCCGGGGTGTGGCCCCCGACCTTCTGCACCCAGACTCCGTCGACGACTTCCCAGAGACCGTCGACCATCTGCACGCGCCCCTCGTAGTTGAGTTCCAGCATCCGGCGGATGTCGGGCAGTTCGATGTTGCGGGCGAACTCGGCGCGCGGCCCGAACCGCCCGGTCCAGAAGGCCATCTCCTCCTCCTGCAGCACGAACCTCGCCGAGGTGAAAGGCTCCACATCGCCGCAGTGGTCGTAGTGCAGGTGGGAGATGATGACATACGGCACCGATGCTGGGTCCACACCGAGGCGAGCCAGCGCCTGGCTGGGGTTCTCCCAGTGGTCGCGCTGACGCCTCTTGTTCGTCTCCGCGGTGAACCCGACGTCGAGGACGATGTCCTGCCCGGGTGAGCGGATCACCCAGACGTAGTAGTCCAATCGCATCTGCTCGTCGTGTGGGTCGCCGTCGGCCCCGAGGAAGTAGTGGCCGCGCACACCCCTGAGGTTCTGGCCGAACTTCACCCCGTAGATCTCGTGAGCGGTCGGCTCCGGCATCAGATCTCCCCTTCGATGACCTTCACGACGGCAGTGTGGTACACCTGCCCGTACCCGCCATCGATCGTGCGTCCGAGCAGTTCGTGCGCGAGGGTCGCTGCCGGCAGGCTCGCGCCCAGCTGCTCGGCGAGTTCGAGTGCGTATCCGATATCCTTGCGCATATAGGTCGCCGAGAAGAGCCCTTCCCTGTGGACATCGGGCAGCGAGCGCCTTGCGGCCGTGGTTCTCCAAGGTGAAGCTGGCTGCCGACCCCTGCCCCAGCGCCTTCCATGCGAGCTCGGGTTCGACCAAACCGCTGCGCCGGATGAGGGTGAGCGCCTCGGCGAGCGCGACGACCGTCTCGAACACGACCATGTTGTTGACGAGCTTGATTAGCGCGCCGGCGCCGTTGGCACCGCACAGGATGACGTCTGATGCCACGGTCCGCAAGCGGCTCGATGCGGGCGAAGACCTCGGGATCGCCGCCGGCCGTGATGCTGAGCGTACCGTCGACGGCTGCCTGCTTCGTACGAGCGACCGGCGCATCGACGAAGAAGCATCCCCGTTCCCTTGCTGCCGCCCCCACTCGCGTCGCCACCTCGACCGGGATCGTGGACAGATCCACGACCACGGTGCCCGGGCGCGCGTTCGCGAGGATCCCGCCGTCGCCGAGAACGACCGACTCAACGTGCGGGCCGCCGGGAAGGGAGAGGAAGACGACGTCGGCGCGGCGCGCCACTTCGGCGATGGACCCTGTCCCGGTGGCGCCGACCGCGACGAGGCGAGCGACGGCTTCCGGCGCCATGTCGAACACACAGACCGGCAGCCCCGCCTTCCTCGTCAGGTTCGACGCCTGGCCGGTTCCCATCACACCGAGCCCGATGAAGCCGAGCTGCTGGATCTGCGTGGCGGTCATGCGTTCCTCGCTTCCGCCGCGGCGTTGGTCCCCGCGATACGGCCGAACACGGCACCCCGCACGAGGCCGGCCCCGGCTCCATAGTTGTGGTAGAAGAATCCGCCGGTGATCTCTCCGGTGGCGTACAGCCCGCTCATGGGCACGTTCTCCTGAGTGACCACGCGCGCCTGAGCGTCGATCTTGATCCCGCCGTATGTGAACGTGATGCCGCACATCACCGGATAGCACACGAACGGACCATCCTCGATGGTGCGCGCCCAGTTGGACTTGGCTGGCTGGCCCTCCGGCTCTGCCGCGACGCCGTCGAGCGTGAACGGGTCGGCCCGGTCCTCAGCATCGGGCGAGACCGCTGCGTTGAAGTCCGCAACGGTGCGCAGGAAGGCCTTCTTCTTGATCGCCAGCTTGTCGGCCAACTCGTCGAGCGTGTCGGCGACCACGGGGGTGCCGGTCGAGTATCGCGGTTCGAGCAGATGCGCGGTCTTCTGGTCGAAGATCTGGTAGGCGATGCCGCCCGGCTCGGCCCGCACCGCCCAGCCGGTCTTCGCATAGGTGAGGAACACGTTGTCCTCACCCTCGTCGATGAACCGCTTTCCCTCACGATTGACCAGCAATGCGTACGGGTAGGAATAGCGGCTCATCTTGTCGGTGATCCGCAGGTCTCCCACGGGCGGCGCGGAGGCGTCGATCGGCACGGCGTGCGCACCGCCCCAGTGACCGACCGGCTGCGCGCCCGCGGCGATCGACGTCGTGTGCATCTGACCCATGTTGTATCGGCTGCCCGCACCTTCACGAGGTCCCACCCCTGGCCGAGGTAGCGAAGGCGCATCTCCGGGTTGGCCTCGAAGCCGCCACATCCGAGAACCACGGCACCGAGGACATCAACGAATTCAGCGGCCTTCCGAACACGAATGCCGTGGACCGTGGAACCGGTCGCGATCAGGTCGTGCGCGGGCGAGTCATACCAGACGTCGATGTCGGTGGCCTCGACCGCGGCATACAGATCATCGACGAGCCCGATGCCTTCATGCAGGCGCACGCAGCGCACCGCCCGGGGCGAGGGCGAGGGTCGTGCTCTGGTCGATCTTGTCGGGGTCGACCAGCTTGTTGGCGGTCAGTTCCCACTTCACGCCCTTCGAGTGCATCCACTCCACGGTCTCGAACGAGCGGTCGATCGTGATTCTCACCAGCTCCGGATCCTGTCGACCCTCGGACGTGCGGTTCCAATCGGCGTGATAGTCCTCGGCTGTGTAGGCACCGACCGCCACACGCGGATACCATTGCTCGTTCGAGGGATCGAGGATGGGCTTGAGCGACTCGAGGCCATCGTGCGCAACACGGAAGATCGCTCCGGTGAAGCGGCTGTTCCCTCCGCGCAGTTCACGACTCGCCGCCTCGAGGACGAGAACACGGGCGCCGGCATCATGCGCGGCCAGTGCGGCGGTCAGAGCCGCGTTGCCTCCCCCTGCGACGATCACGTCGTATCGGTATTCAGTCATTCTGTCTGCTCCTTCGCTGGTGTCACGAGTGGTCGTTGCGAGCTCATGTGCGGATCACGAACGGGTCGCGCGCCTCGGTGGAGGTGTCGATCATCACGTTCTTGACGTAGGTGTAGTCCTCAAGGGCCTCCTCGCCGCGCTCGCGACCGTAGCCGCTCTGCTTGGTGCCGCCGAAGGGCGCCTGAGCGGCCGACGTCCGGTAGGTGTTCACCCACACGACGCCCGCCTCCAACTCCGAGATCATTCGGAACGCCCTGGAGATGTCACGCGTCCACACCCCAGAGGCAAGGCCGTATTCGGTGCCGTTGGCGATGCGGATCGCGTCCGCCTCGTCATCGAACGGGATGACCGACAGTACAGGCCCGAAGATCTCCTCCTGAGCAAGAGTGCTGCTCGGATCGACGTCCGCGAACACGGTGGGCTGGATGTAGAAGCCGTCCTCGAGGTTGGCGCCCCGCGCACGTCCGCCACCGGCGGTCACCGCGGCGCCGGAGCGCTTGGCCTGCTCGATCATCGACAGGATGCGTTCGAACTGCGGCCTGTTGGCAACCGGTCCCATCTCGGTCGCCGGATCCCGGGGGTCACCGAGTGTGACCTCGTCCGCCCGCCGGCTGACCGCATCCCGCACCGCTGCATAGGCCGCGCGTTCAACGAGCAGACGGGAGCCGGCGACACAGGTCTGCCCCGCGGCACCGAAGATCCCTGCCACGGCCCCCTGCACGGCGCGATCGATATCCGCGTCCGCGAAGATGATGTTCGGCGACTTGCCTCCGAGTTCGAGACTGACCGGAATCAGCCGCTCGGCTGCGTTCGCCGCAATTCGGCGCCCCACGGTGCCGCCCCCGGTGAGGCTGATCATGTCGATTCCGGCATGCCGGGTCAGCACGTCACCGACGGCGCCATCCCCGGTGACGACATTGAAGACCCCGGGAGGGAAACCAGCCTCGAGAGCGAGGCGAGCCAGTTCGATCGTCGTGATCGAGGCGTGCTCGCTCGGCTTGACGACGACCGTGTTGCCGGTCGCCAGGGCAGGTGGCAGTTTGTTCGCCAGGAGCGCGAGGGGACTGTTCCACGCGGTGATCAGCGCGCAGACACCGCGCGGACGCCGAACCGTGTAGTCGAAGATCTTCGCGTTGTCCAGCGGGATCGTCTTGCCGTAGAGCTTGTCTGCGTAGCCCGCGAAGAACCGAAGGTTCCGGGCGACGAAGCTCATCTGCGGACGCGTCTCACGAATGACCTTGCCGTTGTCCGTCGTCTCCCACTGGGCCAATCGGTCCGCGTTCTTCTCCACGGCATCGGCGAGGCGATGCAGAAGCCGCGCCCGCTCGATGCCCGGGGTGTCGCGCCAGCCGGGGAACGCTGTACGCGCCGCCGCGACGGCTTGCGTCGACATCGGCCACGGTGGCCGTCGGGATCGTCCCCCATGCCTGCCCGTCGAATGGGTTGATTGCGGCGGTGGTCTCGCCGTCGGACGCCGGTGACTCCCGGCCATCGATCACCATCTGTGCGTGGATCATTGCATTTCCTTGCCATCGCTGTTTTCAGGGTCGTTGGAGCAGCCCCGACAGGAGGTCCCCGCCGGCGAACAGACTCGCTGCTGCGCGTGTCAGCCGGTGTTCACTGCTCGGCGGCCCATCGTTCGGTATTCCGGAAGCTCGAGCGCCGCGATCTCGATCTCCTGGCCGCCGAGTCCGCCGCCGCGAAGGAGCGACCGTCGCTCTGTCGCACCGTCGGTCTGCGCCACCCGGCCGAGTTCGATGTGGTATGCGCGCCGGCTGTGTGCAATCGCCAACGCCGCGTTCTGCTCAGCGACGAGTACGCTGAGCCCTTCCGCGTTCAGCCGCGCGACGACCTCAAAGATCTGGCGGACCAGCAGCGGCGCGAGGCCGAGCGACGGCTCATCCAGGATGAGCAGTCGGGGCGAGCCCATCAGTGCGCGCCCGACCGCCACCATCTGCTGCTGTCCGCCGCTGAGACTGCCGGCGGGCTGGCGCGCCTTCTCCTTCAAGATGGGGAAAAGTCCGAATACGAGCTCGAAGTTCTCATGCCCGCGCGCACGACGCTGCGACCGGGCAGCGGAACGGTGCCGAGCGTGAGGTTCTCCTCCACTGTCATGGTGGTGCACAGTTCGCGACCTTCCGGCACCAGTAGCAGTCCGCGGCGCGCCCGTTCGTCGGTGGAGAGCGCGGTGATGTCATCGCCGTCGAACAGCACCCGGCCACCGCGTGTCGGAAGGACTCCGGCGAGCGTCCTGGCGATCGTCGATTTGCCTGCTCCGTTGAGCCCGATCATCGCGACGATCTCGCCGGCGTCGACGTGAAGTTCGGCGTCCAGAAGGACGTCAGGGCCTCTGCCATACCCGGCGCGCAAGTCGCTCACCTCAAGCAACGTCCTCCTCCTTTCCCAGATACGAATCGATGACCCGCTGATCCTTCGAGATCTCCTCCGGAGCACCTTCGGCGATCTTGTGGCCGAACTCCAGCACGACGATATGGTCGGCGAGGGACAGGACGAAGGGCATGTTGTGTTCGACGAGCAGGATCGTCGTCCCGCGTTCGCGCAGCGCCGCAAGCAGTCCTCTCAGAGCCAGCGCCTCGTCCGGGTGCAACCCGGCCGCCGGCTCATCGAGCAGGAGTGTGCCGGCCCCGGTCATCAGCGCCTTCGCGATCTCGATCAAGCGCTGCTGCCCGTATGGGAGTTCGTGCACGTGCTTGTCGGCGAGGTGCGCAAGACCGAGGGCTGCCAGTGTCCCGCGCGCTTCCTCCTCTAGTTGCCGATCGCTGGCGCGCACCGACCGCAGCGCGAAGATCGAGTTCCAGAAGCCCTGGCCCGATCGCCAATGCCCGGCGACCATGATCGTCTCCACCACAGTAAGCTCACGAAAGGATCGGACCAGCTGGAACGTGCGCGCGATCCCCGCATCCAGAATTTTTGCCGGCGGAAGGCCCGTGATGTTCCGGCTGTCGTGGACGACCGTGCCCTCGGTGGGCCGATGCAGTCCCGCAATGCAGTTGAACATCGTTGTCTTGCCGGCGCCATTCGGTCCGATCAGTGCGGTCAGCTTTCCGGCGGAGACCTCGAAGCTGACGTCGGACAGCGCGGTGTTGCCCCCGAACTTCTTGGTGACGTTCTCGATCACAAGACTCATGCCGTCTCCCCCTTGCGGCCGGTGTGGCGCCGTCGGGTCACCCGTGCAACCGCGGAACGGAGTCCGCCGACGATCCCACCGGGAAGGAAAAGCAGGAGCGCGAGCACCACGAGCCCGAACACGAGGTTCTCGCCCTGCTGGAGGAACTCAAGCCACTCGGGGAGGAAGACGATCACCGCCGCCCCGACGATCGCCCCGATGCGACTGGACATGCCACCGATGATCACGATCAACAGCACGTTGATGGAGGTGTCGAAGCCAAAGGCATCGGGCGTCACGACCTGCGTATGGTGCGCGTACAGCACCCCGGCCGCCGCGGCCAGCCCCCCGCCGATCATGAAGACGAAGGTCTTGTATCGAGCCACGGGGATACCGAGGGCCGCAAGCGCCGGCGGGGTCGTCACGCAGGGCGAAGAAGGCCCGGCCCGCACTGCGCTCGGTGAGGTTGCGGACGAGCCAGTAGGCTGCGACCAGGCATCCAAGCACGATGTATGGAAAGCGCAGCTGCACCCAGGCGCCCAGATATTCCGCTCCCGGTATGCGGATGCCGTCGTGCCCACCGGTGATCGGCGCGAGCTGCACCAGGAGCGTCTCGACGATCAGCCCGATGGCGAGGGTACCGAGCGCGAGGAAATGTCCCTGGGTGCGCAGCAGTGGCAGGCTGATGACGTATGCGATCCCCATCCCGAGTGCAACCGCGATCACCCAGGCGAGCGGTGCCGGCACGCCGAGAGCGGTTTGCAGAATAACCGAGGCGTACGCGCCGACTGCGTAGAAGGCGGCCTGTCCGAGCGAGATCTGTCCGGTGAATCCCAGTACCAGGGTGAGCCCCAGCGCGAAGATCCCCCAGATTGCTACATCCTGGACCAGCCGCATCTGGTACGCGCTCGGGATGACCGCGGGCAGCGAGGCACGATGACGCTGCCGATCAGCTCGGCCCAGAACAACCCCCGCGACGAACCGTGCTGGGGAGCGCGGGGCAGTTCGCCCTGTGTGCGCAGGGTCGTCGTCGTCATGCGTGTGCCCCGCTCTGACGGACGCGCGCCGGCATGAGGACCAGTGCGAAGAAGAGGATGGCGTAAGCGATGACCGGGGCCCATGAACTGCTGACGTAGTACGAGGACAGCATCTCGATGAGGCCGATCACAACGCCCGCGACCATGCCGCGATAGACGCTCGCCATCCCGCCGAGCACAGCAGCGGCGAATCCCTTCACCGCGATCGTCGTTCCCATGTCCGGGCCGGCGCCGATCAGCGGCGCGACCAGCATGCCGCCTACCGCCGTGACGATGACGCTGAGGATGAACGCGAGGGTGATCAGGCGGGAGACCCGCACGCCACTCACCGCCGCGGCGTTCCGGTTAAGTCCGACCGCACGCAGCGAGACACCGGTGAGCGTCTTCGTGAAGAAGAACCAGATCGCCGCAACGAGCACCCAGGACACCACCACGATCAGCAAGGACTGAGTCTGGATGGAGATGCCGCCGATGATGATCGGCGGCCCGGGGATGATCGGGTCGACGCCGTACTTGGTGTTGCCGATACCCAGTTCCGCGGCGGCCGTCAGCACGAGACCGAAAGCGATCGTGGCCACGACCATGTTCGTGGTGGGAGCCCCGCGCTGGACCATGGGCCGGTGCAGCCCGTACCGGAAGAGCAGTGCGAGGATGAGGGCGACCACGATGACGCCGAGGATCGCGAGCGGATATCCCAGCCCCAGGCGCATCAGCACCAGGTAGGTGGTCATCGCGCCGGCCATTAGCAGCTGCCCTGGGCGAAGTTCACCAGGCCGGTGGCATGGTAGATCACCAGGAACCCGAGCGCGATCAGCCCATAGATGCTGCCGAGCGCAACGCCGCTCACGGCGAGCTGCAGGAACGTAGTCATTGTGGTCGCCCTCTGCGCGCTACGGCCGCGTGGACGGAACGGTGTTGCTGTACATGGCGTACTTGCCGTCCTTGATGGTCCAGAACGTCTGGTAATCATCGCTCGGCGCACGATGATCGCCCGGGGTGAAGCTCAGCGTGGAGCCCTCACGACCAGTCGCCCCGTCGTCGAGGGTGAGCGCGTTGAGAGCCTCGGCGAGCGGCTTCCCACCCTTGTAGTCACTCGCCTTGAGCGCCTTGGCGAGCATCAGAACGCTGTCATACCCGAGAGCAGAGAAAGTCTGAGCCGGGTCATCATCCCCATACACAGCGGTATAGGCCGAGATGAAGTCCTTCGCGCTCTGCTTGTCGAGGTCGATGACGCTTGGGAAGATGAGGCCATCGCCGGCCGACCCTGCGATGGAGAGGAACGCTGCCTGGTTGAGCGCCCGTCCGCCGATCACATCGACGTTCCAGCCGATCTGGTGGACGGTCTTCATGAAGACCGCGGCATCCTGACCGTAGTCGTACAAGTAGATCGCATCACACTTCGCGTCGCGCAGGCTCAGCACTTGCGGGGTCAGGTCCGTGGCGTTGACCTCGTGGGTCACGACCTTGGCGACCTTCAGCCCGTTGTCACCGAACACCGTGCGGATCGAGGCGATGCCGCTCTGACCGTACTCGGTTGTGTCGGCGACTGCGCAGATCTTCTTGTAGTTGGCATCAAGGAAGAACTGGACCGTGGCACCGACGTTGTACGTGTTGTTCTCGGTGACCTGGTAGGTGAGATCGTAGCCAGCGCTGTCGGGATCGATGAGGTTGTCCGCCTGAGCGACGGTGATCAGTTCGACGACTCCCGCGCCAGTGATGATCGGGTTGTTGGCGAGCACAGTTCCCGAGTTCGGACCGCCGAGAACCGCGACAACGTCCTGCTCATCCACCATCTTCTGGGTTGCCGAGGCCGACTTCGTGGCGTCCGCCGCATCGTCGACCGCCACGAGCTCAAGCTTTCGGTCGAGCTCACCGCTGTCGTTGATCTTCTTGATGGCCAGCTCGATCCCATGCTGGGCGGGAATGCCCAACGTCGCAGATCCGCCGGTGAGTGCGGCGATGTAGCCGATCTTGAGCGTGTCACCCGATGTGGCGCCGCCTGCGCTTCCAGAATCGCCGTCTGCGCTGGCCGGCGCGCAGCCCGCGAGTGCGATCGCTGTGATGAACGCCGTCGCCTGCGAACGCCGAGCGGCGCAGCGTAGATGTAATTTTCACGGGGCCTCCTTGCTCCGAACAGATTGTATGCAGTCGGTATACTACCTGCTGGGTACGCTACACATCTGCTCGACGGGTGTCAATCAGAATCTGATCGGGCGCGCGGCGAGCACCGGGGCGTCTACCGATGACAGTGATCAGGCCGCGCCACCCCGTCCCTCGACTGTCGCCGAGGCGGAGGCCCGTCATGAAAGCCGCACTGGAGCCGACGCCGCGTGCCGCCGCTTGCGTCGCCGCGGAGCGAGCGCCGTCGTCGCGGATCAGCGCGCCGCGAGCACCGCGTCGACGACCCGATCGGGGTCGGCGAGCGGATTGACCGCGACAGATCGCAGCCACGTCACGTCGCCGATGGTCACCGTGCTGACCCAGGCATCCGTCATCCGATCGCGCACGGCCGCGACATCGACGCCCCGCGGCCGCCACACCACCACCCCGGTCTCGGGCGGGGCGAACAGCTCGAGCGCCGGCTCGGACACCACTCGTTCGGCGAGCCGCTGCGCGAGCGCCATGTCGGCGTCGACGCGGGCGCGCAGACCGTCGCGCCCCCAAGCGAGCAGCGTCGCCAGCAGCGGGAGCGCGGTGGCACCGTGCGAGCCCAGCAGGCCGACGTTGGGGGCGGCGAGGTACGCGCCCCGCTGCTGATCGCGTCGTGGGCGCGCGCGGCGTCGGCGAACAGCACCAGCGCGCTCTCCTTCGGCTGGTACAGCCACTTGTGCGCCGAGACCGCGACCGAGTCGGCGCGGTCGATCCCGTCGAGCACGTCGGCGTGCGACGACAGCCGCAGCGGCCCCGCCCAGGCCGCGTCGACATGCCGCCAGGCAGCACCGGATGCCGCGTCCAGCGGATCGACGGCGCCGGCGATCGTGGTGCCTGCGGTGAGCACGACGATCGCGTCGCCGAGGTCGCCCGGCAGCAGGCCGACCCGCATCCGCTCCCCCGCGTCGACGGGCACGGCCACATACTCCAGGCCGAGGATGTGCGCAGCCTTCGCGACGCTGAGGTGCGACGCGGATGACGCGATCACCCGCCGCGCGCCGGTGAGATCGCGCGCCGCCCAGAGCGCGGTGAGGTTGGCCACCGTCGAGCCCGGGACGAGATGCCCGCCGTCCATTCCGAAGGCCGGGGCGAGCCAGTCCACGGCGAGCCGCTCGAGCCGGCGTGCCGCCGGGGCGCTGTCGGGATGCAGCAGGTTCTGATTCATCGCCGCGGCCCACTGCGCGGCCGCCCACGACATCCACGGCGTCGGCGGGTCCATATGGGCGAAGAAACCCGGGTGGTCGAACCGGGTGGGCTTGCGCGAGCGCGGGTGCGGCGAGCGCGGCGAGCGCCGCGCGGCCTCCGACGCCCTCGTCCGGCCAGCTCTCCGGCAGCGGAAGAGCGGCCTCGGGATCGCCGTGCGGTGTCCCCGGCATCCGCTTCGCCTCTGTCAGCAGGCGCAGCGCCTCGTGCAGTCCGTCGTCGTCGGGAGCGAAGTCGGCCTCAAGTGGCATGGATCCAGTAAAGCGGGAATCGCGCCGGGGCGGTACGACAGACCTAGGACCCGCCCAGAGACCCGGTCAGCCGGCCATGGAACATCCGACTGTGCGGATTGAGGCCGGTCAGCTCCACCGTGGCGCCGTGGGCCGCGTACTTCGTCTCGATTGCATCGAGCGCGGCGACGCTGGAGGCATCCCAGACGTGGGAGCGGCTGAGGTCGATCACGACGCGGGCCGGGTCATCCACGTACGAGAACTGATCGACCAGGTCGTTGCTCGAGGCGAAGAAGAGCGGCCCGAGCACGCGGTAGTGGGCCACCCCGCCGTCCGCCGACACGCTCCGCGACACTCGCACGACGTGCGCGATGCGCCGCGCGAAGAAGACGAGTGCCAGAAGAACGCCGACGCCGACTCCGGTGGCCAGGTTGTTCGTGGCCACGACGACCGCCACGGTCACCAGCATGACGATCGTCTCGGGCAGCGGCATCCGTCTCAGTGTCGACGGACGGATGCTGTGCCAGTCCACGGTGCGCACGGCGACCACCATCATCACCGCGGCCAGCGCCGCCATCGGGATGGCCGCCATCACCGGCGAGAGCACGGCGACTGGCAGCAGCAGGAACAGCCCCGCCACGAGCGTCGAGATACGGGTGCGCGCCCGCCCGAGCTGCACGTTCACGACGGTCTGGCCGATCATCGCGCAGCCGGCGACACCGCCCCACACCCCCGCCAGGATGTTCGCGATGCCCAGTCCCCACGACTCGCGGCCCTTGCCCGAGCGGCTGTCGGTGATCTCGTCCACGACCTTCGCGGTCAAAAGGCTCTCCAGCAGGCCGACCATCGGGGCGGCGAACGCGGTCGGCGCGACGATTCGCAGGGTCTCGAGATCGAACGGCACCGTCCACGGGGTGAGCCCGGGCAGTCCCCCGCTCACCGAGCCCTCGTCCCCGACGGTCGGGACGTTCATGCCGAACACGATCGCTGCCGCCGTCACCAGCACGATCGCCGCGAGCGGCGCCGGGATCGCCCGCGTGAGGCGCGGCAGCAGCACGACGATCAGGATCGTCACGACGAACAGCGGATACACCTGCCACGGCACGTCGATCACGTGCTGCACCTGCGCGACGAAGATGAGCACTCCGAGCGCGTTGACGAAGCCGATCATCACGGATCGCGGGATGTACCGCACGAGCCGCGCGAGTCCCGCCGCCCCGAACACGATCTGGATGAGCCCCGTCAGCAGCACGGCCGGCAGCACGTACGCGGTGCCGTGCGCCTGCACCAGCGGTGCGAGCACGAGCGCGACCGAACCGGCCGCGGCCGAGACCATCGCGGGCCGTCCGCCGACGAACGACATCACGATGGCCAGCACCACCGACGAGATCAGCGCGACATCCGGGCCGACGCCCGAGATGAGCGAGAACGAGATCACCTCGGGGATGAGCGCGAGCGTGGTCACCATGCCGGCGAGCACTTCGGTCGTCAGCAGACGCGGATGCCGCAGCACGGCCCGCATCGGCACCTGGCCGTTCGGCAGGCGGAAGGCGGTCGACGCGGGAGCGGAGGGGGCGACGGGCATCAGCGAGTGCGCCGGCAGCCGCGACGGCCGCGCGGCAGTCCTTTCGGCGGCGGGAGACGTCGTGCGGCGCGAGAGGCCTCTCGGACGCTGCGGCGACCCGTCGATTCTACGGGGACAGGCGTGTCGTCGCGGGTGCGCGGGTTTCGACGTCTGCCACAGTGGGGGGATGACGGATGCTGCTGACGCCGAGTGGACGGTCGCTCGCCATCTCGCGGACAAGCCTGATTTCGCGATCGCGCTCTATCACCGGTTCATCGAGATGGTCGAGGCCGTCGGGCCGTTCACCTATGCGGTGAGCAAGTCGACGATCACGCTGAAGGGGAAGCGACGCGGATTCGCCGGCGCGCACCCGGTGCAATCGGGACTGCGCGGCTACTTCGATCTGCAGCGCGTGGTCAGCGATGCGCGCATCTCGTCTTCCGCCCCCTTCTCGAACCGGCTGTTCGTCCACTATTTCCGGATCGAATCCGCGGATCAACTCGATCACCGGTTCGCGGAGTGGCTCCGCGAGGCCTACGCGGTCGGCAATGGGGCGCACATCCGGTGAGCTGGGCGCACCTGTTCTCCGGCGGCGTCATCGTGACGAGGTGCTGACGGGCGTGGTCGAGACCCTCAGCCGACGAGAGCTCAACCGCGCCACGCTGGCGCGTCAGCTGCTCCTCCGCAGGAGTGACCGACCCGTTCCGGAGGCGGTGGAGCACCTGGCCGGTCTGCAGGCCCAGACTCCCCACAGCTGGTACGTCGGGCTCTGGAGTCGCCTCGCCGGCTTCCGCGCCGAGCAGGCGGCCGCGCTGCTCGCGGACCGACGCCTGGTGCGCATCGCGCTGATGCGCTCCACCATCCATCTGGTGACCGCGCGGGATGCCCTCGCGCTGCGCTCCCTGGTGCAACCCGCCCTGGACCGAGATCTGTACGCGAACGCCACGCATGGGGCTCCGATCCGCGGGGTGGATGTCGCAGCCTTGACCGCCGCCGGGCGCTCGCTGCTCGCCGAACGGCCGATGACCGCGAAGGAGCTGGGCGAGCAGCTGCACGCCCGGTGGCCCGACATCCCACCCGCCACCCTCGCGTACGCGCTGCGCAACCTGGTTCCGCTCGTGCAGGTGCCACCCCGCGGACTGTGGGGACGCAGCGGGCCCATCGCGCACCAGACCGCCGAGGCCTGGCTCGGTGTCGGTGCCGAACCCGACCAGACACTCGCCCACCTGGTGCTCCGATACCTGGCCGCGTTCGGTCCGGCCACGGTCGGCGACGCGCAGCGGTGGTCGGGATTGACGCGCCTGCGCGAGGTCGTCGACGCCCTGCGACCGCAACTGGTGACCTTCCGCGGCGAGAACGGGGAAGAGCTGTTCGACCTGCCTGACGCACCCCGCCCCGATCCGGACACGCCCGCGCCACCGCGCCTCCTCTATGACTTCGACAACCTGCTGCTCTCGCACGCGGACCGCAGCCGCGTCCTCACCGACGACGTCGCTCGGCACTCCCGCCGCCCGCACGGCCCGGTGCCCTCGATCGTCCTCATCGACGGCTTCACCGCGGCCGACTGGATTATCGCCCGCGACGCCGACACTGCCACCTTGAGGATCCGGCCCTACGCCTCGCTGTCCGATTCGGATGCGACCGAGCTCGCCGTGGAAGGTCAGCGACTGCTCGACTTCACCGACCCCGGCGCAGCGAACCGCACGGTCGAGTTCGACGCGGAGCTGCTCGGATAGACGCGCGTCACGCCTCTCGCGACCTCCCGCGCGGGCTCACCACGGCACGGTCTGCCCGTGGCGATCGAGGTACTGCAGCCCCGCCGCACCGCGCTGCCTGTCGACCGTGTCGACGAGCAGCGGGATGCTGTCGCCGATCTCGAAGGTGGCGCCGGGGCCGCCCAAGTCGGTCTTGACCCAGCCGGGCGCCATCAGCAGCAACGCACGCTGATCGCCCTGATGCCGGGCCGCGTCGCTGCGCATCAGTTGGTTGAGCGCCGACTTGGTCGCCCGGTAGACCTCGAATCGACCGGAGAGGTTGTTCGCGATGCTGCCCTGGCCGAGCTCCACGGGCGCTCGGCGTCCGGAACGACGATCAGGTGTTCCGCGCCAGCCACGCCTGCCTCATCTCATCGAGCGCGCGCACACCGATCGAACGGACCCGTGATGCCCCCGAGCGGGCGCAGTCCACAGCGACGAGCGCGCGCGGCGCCGTGGCGCCGGTCATCCAGGAATGGCTCCCAGATCGAAACGTATGGACGGCGACCTCACCGTCGCCGTGCTCTACGAGTCCAGCGTCGTCAAGAAGGTCCTCAAGGTCACCCTCGCGAACATAGCCGTGCACCGTGCCGGACTGCCCGACGAGCCGCTCCCCCAGCACCTCGATCGCGGTTTCACCCGTGAGCGTGAGCGCATCGCGCACGATATCCGGATGCCGGGCAGTGAAGCGCCGCACCGTCACCGGCTTGCGCCAGCTTGCGCCACAACACATCGGGCTCCGTCGTGCGGATCAGCGCTCGCGTCTTCGGGTCGGTCGCCTCCCCGTTCGAAAGCGCATCGATAACCGATCGCACCCGGTTCTCGGACCAGGGCCGGCCACCGGCGGTGGCGACGCGCGCGCGCTCAGCAACCGAGGCGAGATCGACCAGCCAACCCCGCGCGCTGATCCGCCGCCCGACCAGCTCGCCGGACCGCAGCATCTGACTCACCCGCTCCTGCGACAAGCCGAGACGCCGCGCAGCATCAGCCGTCGTCACCTCAGTCATCGTAACCCTTCGCTCGAACGAATGGTTACGATGATACTCGCAGCTTGAGGGAAATCGCAGCTCACGAGACGCGGATGCCGGCCTCCGCGAGCGCGTCACGGGCGCGACCCCATCGGCGGTCATCTGAGTAGATCTGCCATTGCTCGGCAAGACCCCCGTCATGGACGAGCTCCCGGAATCGTCGGAACGCGCCCGCCCCCTCGATCGCACGGATGAGTCGGTCCTGCAGCGCATGATCGCGTTGGCGGAGCGCAAAGGCCTGCATGTCCTCCCACCCCTCCCGCGATCCAGCCCGTTCGAGCCAGATCCACCGATCCGGTTCGGCGTCGATGTCGATCACCGCATCCTCTCCGACGATCGCTGGGTCGGTGAAGTCTCCACTGAATACCTCCCCGGTCAGAAGGTCGACGTAGACCGTGCTCGACTCCCCGAAGCCGCCCTCCAGGAGCGAACTGAGCTCGTCGAGGTCGACCGGGGCGGTTCGCGCCGACGGTGGCTCCCGCCGCAGCAGAGCAAGCAGGTCCTCGGCGAGCACCTGGTCACCGGGGCCGCCCCGCGAGGTGAGCCGGTTGATCAGCGAGAGCGCCACCGGCTCAGCTTGGCGGCGTCGGCTTGCGCAACGCCACCGCCATGCCGGAGCCGAGCTGCTGGAGCGCGACATCGATCTCCCGTCCCGTGAGCGCATCGAGGAAGCCGGCCGCGTCGGCCTCCGCTACTGCGGCGCGGACGGTCCTGATGTCGAGCTCCGCCATGACATCCGCGGATGGCCACCGGTGAGCCTGCATCGGATGCAGCACCCGCGGCCGCTTGCGGCATCGGGGACTCGCCGTCGTCGCCGTCCCAGTTCCTTCCGTACTGGTCGGGGATGCTCCCCCATCCCCAGTAGGGCAGTGGCTTGTCCGGCACGATCCCGAGCTCATCGAGATGACCAGGGATTTTTCGGCGGAGACGGAGGGATTTGAACCCTCGGTCCCCTTACGGGGACTCCACCTTAGCAGGGTGGTGCACTAGGCCTGACTATGCGACGTCTCCATGCGTTCGACGCCCGGGGCGCGAACACATCTGTCAATGATAACCGGTCGGTCGCGCCGAGACGGACCGCCGCCGAGAGCGGCCTCCGTCCCGCGACGCGATCGCCCGAACTCAGGTGAGCGCCCGGCGTGAGCCCTCCGGGGTGCGCGCCACGGCGAGGATGCCGACGGCCAGCACTGCGGCCCAGAACAGGGCGACCACCCACAGCGACCCGCCCGCCACGAGAAGCAGACCGCTCACGATCATCGGAGTGAATCCCGCACCAAGCGTCGACGCGCCCTGATAGGCCAGCGATGCACCGGTGTAGCGCACGCGTGTGGGGAACTGCTCGGCGATGAACGCGCCGATCGGCCCGTACAGCAGGCCCTGGATCACACCGTTGCCGATGATGTCGGCGGTGGCGAAGCCCCACACCGTCCCGTTGGTCAGCAGGAGCAGCAGCGGATAGACGGCCACGATCCCGAGCACCCCGCCGGTGATGAGCACCGTCCGACGTCCGATCCGGTCGCTCAACCGCGCGGACGCGAACGTGATGATGAGCGTGACGACCGCACCGATCGCCTTCCAGTTCAGCACTTCAGTGCGATCGGCACCCGCCTCGACCGAGGCCGCGACGCCCCACACTGTCACGATGCCCTGGCAGCAGTAGAAGCTCATGGTGGCCAGCAGCGCCCACACCACCGCACGCCAGTGATGCGTGAGCACCTCGACCAGCGGCAGCTTGCGCTTCTGACTCGACTGCTCCAGCCGCCGGAACAGCGGCGACTCCGTCACGCGCAACCGGATGATCAGCCCGATGACGATCAGCACCGCGCTCAACAGGAACGGGATCCGCCAGCCCCACACCAGGAACTGCTCACCGGTGATCGCCGAGACCAGCGAGACGACCAGCGTCGCCAGGATCGCGCCTGCCGGCCCGCCGGCGTTCGCGAACGACGTCGCAAACCCGCGCTTGCGCTGCGGCGCATGCTCGAGCGCCATCAGCGCCGCGCCGCCCCACTCGCCGCCGACCGCGAATCCCTGGATCAGACGGAAGCAGATGAGGATGAGCGGCGCCGCCACCCCGATCTGCGCAGTCGTCGGCAAGCGCCCACCGCGGTGCTGGCCACACCCATCATGAGCATCGACAGGACGAGCATCTTCTTCCGGCCGATCCGGTCGCCGAAGTGCCCGAACACGATGCCGCCCACCGGACGGACGAGGTACCCGACGGCCAGCGTCGCGAACGACGCGAAGATCGCCACCGGCTCGGGCAGCGACGTGAAGAACACGTGGCCGAACACCACGGCCGACGCCACCGAATAGAGGATGAAGTCGTAGTACTCGATCGCCGTGCCGATGAAGCTCGACGACAGGATCCTGCGCATGTCGGGGGTGTTCAGCGACTGCCTGCACGACCGTCTGGGTGTCGGCGGATTCCAGCTGTGGCTCGGCGGGTTTGATGGATTCGGTCACGATTCCTCCTTGAATCGACAATCGGGTCGCCCGGGGTTGGGCAGAGGCGGGGTGGTGTCGCGTCAGACCGGCGCGGGCGCCGGCTGCACGGTGATGACGTCGAGGTCGTCGGGCAGGATGAAATCGCCCGCGAAGTCGTCCGCCGCAGCCTGCCACACCGCGGCGGGTGCCGTCCCCGGCACGAGGTGGTGCAGCGCGAGCCGACGCGCGCCGGCTGCGGTCGCGATCCGCGCCGCGTCGCGCACCGAGGTGTGCGACTTGTAGTGATGGTCGCGCGAGGCGCGGGAGCCCTCGTCGACCCGCCCGGCATACATCGCCTCGACGAAGTCGAAGTCGATCGCCTCGTGCAGCAGCAGATCCGTGTCGCGCGCCAGCTCGACCATGTTCGCCGTCGGCGCGGTGTCACCCGAGATGGTCACCGAGCCGGATGCCGTGTCGAAACGGAACGCGAAGGCCGGCGCGATCGGAGGGTGCTCGACGAGCACCGCGGTCACCGTGACCAAGTCGTCCCGGTAGATCTCGAACGGCGCCATCCGGGGCGTCGGGTTGTCGGTGGGGTTGTAGCCGGATCCCGCGGGGATCGCGATGTCCTCCGCGACGAACAGCTCCATCGGGTTGGGCCGCAGCCCGTCCATCACCCGGTCGTTCAGATCGGTGGCATGTGCCGCGATCAGCGTCTCGAACATCTGCCGCGTCCCCGGAGTCGGGCAGTGCGGCGCGACCGGCTGCGGCGGCACCGTCGCCCGCGGCGACACCGGCGGGAGCGCACCGCGATCGCCCGGGCCCAGCAGCCGGACCGGCGCGTCCGTGCGGTCCGCCATCTCGTAGAGCCCGAAGACCGCGAGGCTCGCCAGATCGATGGTGTGATCCGAGTGCAGATGTGTCAGGAAGATGCCCCGCAGGTTCTTCATGCCCAGGCCCGCCTCGTTCAGGCGCCGGCCGACGCCGTGACCGCAGTCGACGAGATAGAAGACGTCGCCCACGGCGATCGCGGTGGCGATCCCGGTGCGCAGGATCGGCTGCCCGAACCCCACCACCGCGGACCTCCGGCCGTGCCGAGGGTGATCACGCGCAAGCCCCGGTTCGATCTCGGCCATCCTGGTCTCCCTTCCCTCGCCCGCGGCACGGATCCACCGCCGTCTGCGATGAGCACTGTCCACTCTGGAGGCCGAACCGTGATATGAAAAGTCAATTGTTCTTAACGCTTCGATCAAGGATGCTTATGCACGATGTGACTCTGCGCCAGCTGCAGTACTTCGTCGCCGTGGTCGATCACGGCTCGGTCACCGCCGCCGCCAAGGCCCAGCACATCTCCCAGGCGGCGCTGTCCATGGCCGTCGCCCAGCTGGAGAACACCCTCGAGGCCGACCTGCTCATCCGCACCCGGTCCAAACGCGTCGTGCCCACGCCCCGCGGCTACCTGTTCGCGGCGCACGCGCGGCGCGTGCTCGACACGGTGGGCGAGGCGCTGGATGTCGTGGCCGACAGCGTCACCGCCCTGACCGGCACGCTGCGCATCGGCTCGAGCTTCACCCTCTCGCCCCGGCTCATCCCCGAGCTGATCACGCGGTTCGACCGCGAGCATCCCCAGGTCACCGTCGAGTTCGTCGAGGGCTCGGCCCACGACATCCAGGAGGAGGTGCGGATGGGGCGCCTCGACCTGTGCCTCGTGTACAGCCAGCAGGCCGATGACGACCTGAGGCAGGACCACCTCGCAGACGTGCGTCTGCATCTGGTGCTGCCCGCCGAGCACCCGCTCGCGGCCCGCACCGAGGTCGACGTCGCCGATTTCATCGAGCTGGATGCGATCCTGCTCAGCGTCCCGCCGACGATCGAGCGGCTCATCGAGCAAGCTGCGGGCGGTCGGCGGCGAGCCGCGGATCCGCTATTCCAGCGGCAACATCCAGACGATCTTCTCGCTCGTGGCCCGCGGCTACGGGTACTCCCTGGTCAACAGCCCGCCCGCCACCAACGACACCTACGACGGCCGCCAGGTCCGCTTCATCCCCGTCCGCGACACGGCGGGCACGAATTCCATCGTCGCGCTGACCGCCGGCCACCACCGCGCCCCGCGCCGCGTGCGCGCCGCCATCGACGCGCTGACCGGCGTCTGAGGCACGCACGCGCAGGAATACGGCATCCGTCCGATGTGAGGGGGCTACCTTAGCGCCGAGCGTAGAAGGTGCATCGAAGGAGAAATCATGACCATGCACCCCTCAATCGGCTACACGATCATCACCCAGGAGATCGAGGAGCGCGCCCGCAACGCCGAGCGCCGCCGCTTCATCCTGGATCACCCCGAACAGATCCACCGTCGGCCCGCAGGCTGGTGGCGGCGGATGCCTGCGCCGCATCGTCTCCGGACGTGCGGCGGCACCCTCGCGCCCGGCACCGTGCGAGACCGCTTCCGCCCGGTGACCGTCCGCCCCCTTCTGGGCCGCACGGGTGTCCGTGGTGGCTGGCACGATGGGAGCATGCCCTTCACCGCCGATGCCCCGTCGAGCGCCGCCCGGATGGTCGGCCGCGACGACGAGCTCGCTCGCCTGCAGGCCGCGTTCGCGCGGGCATCGGCGGGCGAGCCGTCCGCGGTGGTCGTGGCGGGCGAGGCCGGCATCGGCAAGTCGCGCCTGCCTGCGCGAGTTCGCCGCATCGGTCGCCGGGCAGGCCGACATCGCGACCAGCCGATGCCTCGACCTGGGCGGGACGCCGGTCGCCTACGGCGCAATCCTCGGACTGCTGCGGGACTTGGTCGCCCAGCGCGGCGCCGACCGCGTGATGCAGGCGGCCGGCCCCGGCCGGGCGGCCTGCAGCTGCCTGATGCCCGAGCTCGGCGACTCCCCCGAGGCCACGCGCCCCGACACCAGCCCCGAGCGGCTTGCGCGAGGCGTTCGTCACCGCGGTGGAATCGCTCGCCGACACCCGCCCGCTGGTCCTGATGATCGAGGACCTGCACTGGGCCGACGGGGGCACCCTCACGCTGCTGTCCTTCCTGCTGCGCGTGGTCACCCGAGGGCGGCTGCTCGTCGTGCTCGCCTGGCGCAAGCGACGAAAGCGGCCGCAACGATCCGGTCCGGCTCGTGCTCGGCGAAGCCGAGCGGGCCCATCTGATCGAACGCATCACCCTCGAGCGGCTGGATGCGGCATCCGTCCACGCGCTGGTCTCGGCGCTGGCCACGATCGACGACGAAGACATCCTGCACGGCCTCGCCCAGCGTGCCGAGGGCATCCCGTTCTTCGTCGAAGAGCTGTCGCGATGCGCGACCGCGACGCTGCCCGACACCCTGCGCGACCTCCTGCTCGCCCGCTACGAGCAGCTGAGTGAGGATGCCGCGGCCGTCGTCCGCGTCGCCGCGGCATCCGATTCCCCGCTCGAGCACGAGACGCTGACCGCGCTGAGCGGCCTGGACGGGCCGCGACTGAACGACGGCATCCGCGAGGCCATGCGCACCGGCATCCTGGTCGTCGACGAAGACCGGTACACCTTCCGCCACGCCCTGCTGCGCGAGGCCGTCCACGACGAGCTGCTCCCGGGCGAGCGCGCCGCGCTGCACCGCGCCTTCGCCGAGCACCTGCAGGGCCTCGCCGACGCCGACCCCCGCCGCGACCTGCACGCCGCGCTCGCCCACCACTGGCAGCTCGCGCACGACCGCCGCCGCGCGCTCGTGGCCGCGACCGCCGCGATGTGGTCCGCCAAGGCGCGCTATGCGTTCTCGACCGCGGCGCGCTTCGGCCGGCTGGTCCTGGAGCTGTGGGATCAGGTCGACGACGCCGAAGACGCGGCGGGCATCGACCGGATCACCCTGATGCTGCGGATCGGCTCGATCCTGCGCAACGCCGGCGACAGCGAGCGCGCCCTCACCGTCGTCGACGGCGCACTGACCGAGGCGGGCACGACCGAGATCGACCCCGCCCTGCAGGTCCGGCCTGCGCGACAAGGCGATGTATCTGGTCAACCTCGGCCGACCGGGTGCCGCCGAGCTGCTGGCGGAGGCGCTGGACATCATGGACGGCCGCGTGCACGACGACAAACTGAGCGCCATCGTCCTGTGCCAGTACGCGGGCCGGCAGATGGTCGCCGGGCACATCGCCGACGCGATCGACGCCGCCAGCCGCGCCTGGGACTGCGCGGTGCGCGCGGGTGTCGAGGAGCAGATGTCGGTGGCCCGGAACCTGCGCGGCACGTCGCGCGCGCACCGCGGCGACCTGGACGGCGCCTTCGCCGACTACGCCGCCGCCCGGGAACACGCCCGCACCCCCGCCGCGCTTGCGCTACCAGGTCAACTACTCCGACATGCTGGCCATGCTCGGGCGGTACCGCGAGGCGGTGACCGTCGCCGAAGAGGGCTCGGCGCAGGCCCGCGGAATGGGGATCGAGCGCACCTCGGGCTCGCTGATGATCCAGAACACGGTCGAGGCGCTGCTCGAGCTCGGCGAGATCGACCGGGTCGACGCGCTGCTCGCGCGCGATCTCGAGCTGCGCACCTTCCCCGTGTTCCGCATGTACACGACCACCTCGCGCGTGCGCGCCCTCGCCTGGCACGGCCGGCACGCCCGTGCCGCCGCCCTGCTGCGCGAGCAGCGCGCGGCGCTGGATGCCGCGGCGATGAGCGAACGCCAGGTCTGGTACTACGCTCTCCAGGCGCGCCTGGCGATCGCGCAGGCCGCCGACGACCCGCGCGCGGCGCTGGAGGTCGTGCACGAGATGCTCGACGACACTGCGCCGCAGACCGCCCACCGCGTCCGCATCCTGCTCGAGGCCGGTGCCATCATCGCCGCGCTGCGCGCCCGCTCCGACGAGGTGCCCGGCACCGTGGACCGGGTGCGCGCCGCATGGTCCGACATCCCCGAGATGCTGCGCCCCGCGGCATGGGCGCAGATCCTCGACGCCCTCCTGGCGCCGACAGCCGACACGCTGGAGGCGGCCGTCGCCTGCGCCGACGGCGACGACGTCCCCGCGACGTTCCGCGTCGTGGTCCGCCTCGAGCAGGCGCGGGCGCTCGTCGCGGCGGGTCGGCGCACGGATGCCGCAGCCGCCGTGGCCGCGGCATCCCAGCACGCCGACGACCTGCAGCGCGAGCCGCTGCGCCGCGAGGTCGCCGCATTCGCCGCGGCATCCGGGCTCGCACCCGCCGCGGCCGACGTCGACGCGTCCGCGGCACTGGCCGAGCTCACTCCGCGGGAACGCCAGGTGCTCGACCTGATCGCCGAGGGGCTGAGCAACGGCCAGATCGCGAAACGGCTCTTCATCAGCGTGAAGACCGCGAGCGTGCACGTGTCGGCGATCCTGCGCAAGCTCGGCGTCACCAGCCGGACCGAGGCGGCCGTGCTGGCGGCGCCGTGGAGTCGCGCACCACGAGACGGGTCGCCAACTCCACCCGGGTCACCCCCAGCTGTCGGTCCTCCACGGGCCCCAGCAGAAGACGGGTCGCGTGTTCGGCCATCTCGCGCAGCGGCTGGTGGATCGTCGTGAGGCGCGGGTTCGCCAGCTCGGCGAGCGCGAGATCGTCGAACCCGACCACCGACAGCTGACCGGGCACGTCCACGGCGCGAGCCGCCGCGGCGTGCAGCACGCCGAGCGCCTGCACGTCGCTGCCCGCGAAGATCGCCGTCGGCGGGTCGGTCAGGCTCAGCAGCGCGTGCGCGAATCGCTCACCGCTCTCCCGATCGACGTCGCCGAACCGGGTCAGCTCGGACTCCACCGGCAGGCCCGCCGCCGTCAGCGCCGAACGGTAGCCGTCCACGCGCGCCAGCGAGCTCATCACATCCTCGGGCCCGGCGATCGCCGCGATCCGCCGATGACCCAGGTCAATCAGGTGCCGAGTGGCATCCAGCCCGCCGGCCCAGTTCGCCGACCCGACGGACGGGATGCCCGGGTCGGGGTCGCCGGCGGGATCGATGAGGACGAACGGGATGCTGCGCGAGGTCAGCTTTGCGCGCCCCTCCGCCGCGATGCCGGCGAACAGGAGGATGATCCCGATCGGACGACGCCGGACGACGGCGTCGAACCAGTCCGCTCCCGGCGCGTGCCGGTCGCCGCTCACCGAGAGCGAGACGACCAGGCCCGCCTGCGCGGCCGTCTCGCGGACGCCCTCGATGATCGCGAGCGCCCATTCTCCCTCCAGCTCGTGCAGGACGACCTCGACATACTCACGGCGCTGCCGGCTGTTGCGGCGCCGGTAGCCGCTCTCGCGCAGGTGCCCCTCGACGAGCTCGCGGGTGGCGGACGAGACATCCGCGGCGCCGTTGAGGACCTTGGAGATCGTGGTCATCGACACCCCGGTCCGGGCGGCGATCTCCTTGAGCGTCACCCGCTGCGTCCGCGCCATGTCGTCGCCGGCTCAGCGCCCCGCGCGTCGCAGGATGGCCGCGAGCTCGTCGCGCACCGTGCACCGGGCGAAGCCGAAGTCGTCGGCCAGGCGCTCCGCCTCATCCGGCCCGACTCCCTCGAAGGCGCGCGCGAACTCGTCCACCATCGCCTCGGCGAGCATGACATGGCGCACGTGGCCATGGATCCACCGGCGCGCACCCCACGGATACGGCTGGAAGTCCGGGAACTCCTCCTCGAACAGCCTCTCGATCGGATCGAGGATGTCGCGGACACCCGCATCCGTCGAGCCCCACGAGTCGACCCCCAGCCGCGCCTTCTTCTCCAGGACGGGCGCGATCCGTCGCAGATACGCGGAGTCCGGATCCACCGTGACCACGCCCTGCAAACCGATGTCCTTGTAGGTCCACAGCGCCCAGCTCGCCTCATGCCGGGCGAAGATCTCGAGCTGGTCCTCGAGCAGCCGGAAGCGCTGGCGGTCCCGCGCGGCGTCGCCGGTGTAGACCGGACCGAACTCACCCACCCAGATCGGGGTGCCGGTCTCGCGCATGTACGTCGTGCGCTGCAGGAAGGTCTCTTCAACGACGTCGCGATCGACGAATTGGCCGCGCGAGAGCCCGGGATACGGACCGCCGTCCACGAACCCCGGCAGCGCGTAGTCGTGCGCGGTGTAGACGCAGTTCGGCAGCGGGTCGCCGAGCTGGTCGAACTGGGTGGAATACCGGTTGCCGTCCAGGAACAGGATGTGGTCGGGATCGACGGCCCGGATGGCGGCCTCCAGCCGCCGATAGAACGGCCCGACCGCCTTCCCGTGCGCGTCGGCGGGTTCGTTCACGGGGTTGTAGCCGGCGACCCAGGCGTTGCCGCGATAGTGGTCGGCGATCCGCTCCCACAGCCGCACGACCCGGTCCTGGAACTGCCGCTGCGCCCAGAAGTCCGCCCACTGCGTGGGGTTGTCGCTGTGCCAGTGCTGGTTCTGCCGCCCCGGCACCGCGTGCAGATCGAGGATCGTGTAGATGCCGTGGCGCGCGCACGTGTCGACGACGCGATCGAGCAGGCGGAAGCCCTCCTCGTCCACGACGAACGGCTCGTCGTCGCTCTCGAAGTGGCGGTAGTGGAACGGGATGCGCAGCGAGTTCAGTCCCAGCGACCGCAGGAACGCGGCATCCTCGTCGGTGAAGAAGGAGTCGAGGAAGCGGGCGAAGTAGCGCTCATACCCCTCCTGGCCCAGCACGCGTCGCAGCGCCCGGCGCTGCTGGGACTCCGTCCCCGCGTACCCGGTGATGAAATTCTCCATGTTCATCCAGCCGCCCAGGCCGAATCCCCGCAAGCGTCAGCGGGACACCCGCCGCCGTGATGCGGGCGCCCTCCACTCGGAGCACGTCGTGCTGCGTCATCGTGGGTCCTTCCTGCCCGAGCCGCACCTGGGAGCCCGAGTCGGTCGTTCAGTCGATCGTGATGACCGTCCAGGAGCAGGGCGGCAGCGTCACGCTCACGGCGCCGTCCACCAGTGCGGCCGATTCGTTCGGCTTCGGCATGACGCGATCGGGCTGGTCCAGGGTGTTGGCGGCGTGGATGTCGTCGTCGAAGATCGAGGTGGCGTCCACGCGGCTCACCGCGCCGAGCGCCAGTGAGGCGATCTCGAGGGCGACGGCATCCGTCAGGCTCCGGTTCACGGCGAACACCGTCGTGCCGCCGGTCGCGGGGTCGTGCGTGGCCACCGCGTCCACGAGCGAGACCTCGCCGTAGCGCTCCGTCCGGTAGGCCGGGCTGTCCAGCTTGAGTTCGAGCGCCTGGCTCCGCGCGAGGCGCGACGTCAGCGAGAAGGGGTAGAACGTGGTCTGTCGCCAGGCCGGCCCACCGGGCTCGGTCATGATCGGTGCGATCGCGTTCACCAGCTTGCGCGAGACTTGCCGAGGTCACCCGGTCGGCATGCCGGATGAGCGAGATCATGAGGTTCCCGAACACGACGGCGTCCAGCACCGAGTACGAGTCCTCGAGCAGGCGCGGCGCCACCGGCCACTCGTCGACATCCGTGATCTTGTCGACCTCGTTGAAGCGGGACTGGCACCAGACGTTCCACTCGTCGAACGAGATGTCGATCGTCTTGTCGGTGTTGCGCGTCGCCTTCACGTGGTCGGCGGTCGCGACCACGGCGTCGATGAACCGGTCCATGTCCACGGCCGAGGCCAGGAAGCTACCGTAGTCGTCGCCGGACGGCTCGTAGTAGGCGTGGCACGAGATGAAGTCGACCTCGTCGTACGTGCCCTCCAGCACGGTGCGCTCCCAGTCGCCGAACGTCGGCATCTGCGCGCCCGAACTGCCGCACACCACCAGCTCGAGGTCGGGGTCGAGCTGCCGCATGGCGCGCGCCGTCTTCGCCGCCAGCTTGCGCGTATTCCTCCGCGCTGCTGTGGCCGAGCTGCCACGGACCGTCCATCTCGTTGCCCAGGCACCACATCCGGATGTCGTGGGGTTCGGGATGCCCGTTGGCCCGACGCCGATCCGACCATGCGGTGCCCGATCGCAGGTTCGCATACTCCAGGACGTCGAGCGCGTCGAGCACTCCCCGCGTGCCGAGGTTGACCGCATACATGAGCTCGCTGTCGACCTTCGTCAACCAGGTCGCGAACTCGTCCAGGCCGATCTCGTTCGTCTCGGTCGAGTGCCACGCCAGGTCGAGCCGGCGAGGCCGATCCGCGCGCGGTCCGATGCCGTCCTCCCAGCGGTACCCCGAGACGAAGTTGCCGCCGGGATAGCGGATGGTCGAGACGCCGAGCTCGCGCACGAGGTCGATGACGTCGGTGCGGAACCCGTCCGCGTCGGCGGATTCGTGCCCCGGCTCGTAGATGCCGTCGTAGACGCACCGGCCGAGGTGCTCGACGAACGAGCCGAAGAGGCGGCGATTGATGGGACCGACCGTGAAGTGCGGGTCGATGGTCAGGTGTGCTCGGATCATTCTCATCTTCCAGTGGGCTCGGATGTTCCAATGGGCAAGGGGGGCGGAGGGCAGCGGCGTGGACCGCGGGTCACTTGAGGCTGCCGATGGCAAGACCCCCCTGCCAGTACTTCTGGAGGGTGAGGAAGGCGATGATCAGCGGGATCACCGAGACCAGCGACCCCAGGATGATGATGCTCCACAGGCTCTGGCCGCCGGCGGCGCCGTAGGTCGATGCGGTGGACTGCCACAGCCCGATGCCGACGGTCACCGGGAAGAGCCGGTTGTCGGAGAGCATCACCAGCGGGAGGAAGTAGTTGTTCCAGGACGCCACCACCGACAGCAGCAGCACCGTCACGATGGCCGGGCGCAGCGCATCGGCAGCGCGACCTGCAGGAACGTCCGGAACTCGCCCGCCCCATCCACGCGCGCGGCATCGAGCAGTTCGTCGGGCACCGCGTCGCGGGCGTACACGTTCATCAGATAGACGCCGAACGGATTCAGCAGGGTCGGGAAGATCACCGCCCAGATGGTGTTCGTCCACCCGACCTGCGCGAACAGCACGAACGTCGGGATCACCAGCGCGGTCATCGGCACCATGACCGAGCCGAGCAGGATCGCGAATGCCGCCCGGCGGCCGGCGAACCGGTACTTGGCGAATCCGTAGCCGGCCAGCACCGCCAGGACCGTCGCCCCCACTCCGCCCACGAGCGCATAGACGGCGGAGTTGGCGAGCCAGCGCGCGTAGAGCCCGCCGTTGTAGGTGAACAGGTCGACGAGGTTTCCCCAGTAGTTGATGTCATCGGCGAACCAGAGTGCTCCCCCGCCGCCGAAGAGGCCGGCCGAGGTCTTCGAGCTGTTCACGATGACCCACCAGAACGGGATCAGGAAGTAGATCATCAGGAACGCGAGCACGATGTTCAGCGGGATCCGCCCGCGGGGACGGATGCGCTGTGCGCGGGCGCGCGACTGGTCCGGCTTGCTGCCGGTGCCGGTGAGCTCCATCGGGGTGACGGTCATGAGAAGAAGCTCCCTCGCTTGCGGGTGGCGAACAGGAAGATGTAGACGCAGATGAAGACCACCGCACCCAGCGCGAACGAGATCGCCGACCCGTAGTTGTAGTTGGCCAGCGAGAAGGCCTGCTGATACGCGTACATGTTGGGCGTGAAGTCGTCCGGGATCGCGCCGGCGGCCAGCTGCTGCAGGATCTTCGGCTCGTTGAAGAACTGCAGCGTGCCGATCAGCGCGAACACGAGGATCAGCAAGCGCGGGCGTCAACAGGGGGATCTTGATCCGCAGGACGATCTGCCATTGGGATGCGCCGTCGATGCGCGCCGCCTCGTACAGGGTGGGGTCGATCCCCTGCAGCGCGGCGTAGAGGATGATCATGTAGTAGCCGGCCCATTGCCACGTGACCACGTTGAGCAGGCCGTAGAAGATCAGACTTCGACTCAGGAAATCAGGGGCCGTGGCCCCGAAAGTTTCGAAGAGCTCCGCGAGCGGACCGAAGTTCTTGCTGTAGAGGAACCCCCACATCAGGGCGCCGATCACGGTCGGGATCGCGTACGGCATGAAGATCATCAGCCGCGAGAAGCGGGCGAACCGCGACACCGCGATGTCGAGCATCAGCGCGATCGCGAGCGAGACCGCCATCTGCAGCGGGATGAGCACGAGCGAGAACCGAACCACGAACCACACGCCGCTCAGGAACGACGGGTCCGAGAACGCCTTGAGATAGTTGCCCAGGAAGACGAACCGCGTGCCGCCGATCAGCGACTTCTGGAACAGGCTCAGATAGAGCGCGAAGCCGATCGGCAGCACGAGCAGGGCGAGGAACACGATGCCGAACGGCCCGACGAAGAGCCATCCGGCGAGGTTCTGGCGCCCCGCCGACGCGCGGCGTCGGGTCGCGAGGGGACGTGCGGTGGAGGCTGTCATAGTTTCTCCCGGAGTCGGAGCGATGCCGGAGGGCCGGTCCGCGCGAGCACGGACCGGCCCTCGGCGTCAGCTCACTTGACGGTGAACCCCTGCTCCTTGGCGTAGCCCACGACGTCCTTCTGCAGGGCGTCCGCGGCTTCCGCTCCGGTGGCCGATCCGTCGTTGATGCGGGCGATCTGCTTTGTCAGCGCCGAGTAGTAGTACTGTCCGATCGGCGTGTAGGTCATGCCCTTGTAGGCGTTGGCCGCCGGCACGTACACCTCCTTGTTGGCCTGCTGCCCGTTGAAGAACGGCACCTTGTACTCCTGGAACTCGCTGGACTTGAGCACCCCCTGGTTCAGCGGGAAGATGATCTGGTTCTTCCACCCGTCATCCAGGGACTTCTGATCCGCGTAGACCCCGAACGCGACCTTCGCCGCCAGCTTCGGGTCCTTGGCCTGGCTCGTCACCGAGAAGGCCGAGCCGCCCCAGTTGATGGCGACCGGAGATGCGGGATCCCACTGCGGCATCGGCGCGGTGGCCCACACCTTCGCGTCCGCACCCTCGCCCACACCCGCACCCTGCAGGTACCCGGGAGCCCACGCCGCCGAGAGATAGGTGGCGTAGTCACCGGCGATGACACCCGAGATGTACTCCGGGGTGAACTGGTCCTGTGTGCTCACCAGCTTCTTCGAGACCAGGCCGGCCCAGTAGTCCAGGACCTGCTTGATCTCGTCGCTGTTCAGGTCGATCGCGATCGCGCCCTCGTCGGCCGGGTCGTAGGTGAACGGCTCGGCGCCGTTCTGATACATCAGGGCCGTGACATAGGCCGGCTGGTTCGCGGCGAAGTCGCCGAAGAACGGGCCGCCGGCATCCTTCACCTTCTGCGCCGCCGCCTCGTACTCCTGCCAGGTGGTGGGCGGGGTGATGCCGTACTTGTCGAAGACATCGGTGCGGTAGATCATGCCCATCGGGCCGCCGTCGATCGGCGCACCATAGACGCCGTCGCCGACCGAGAGGTCCTTCCAGGCGCCCGCACTGAAGTTGTCCTTGACATCTTCGTAACCGAGGTCCTTCAGATCCACGAGGGCCTTCTGCACCTGGAACGAGGCGATCCGGTCGCCTTCGACCATGACCACGTCGGGAGCGCCGCTGCCGGCGGAGATCGCGGTCTGGAACTTGTCGTACTCGTCGCCGCCGGCGCCCGCGTTCGTCCAGCAGACCTGGACGTCGTCGTTCGCCTCGTTGAAGTTGTCGACGACGGCCTCGGAGTTGGGATACCAGGCCCACAGCGTCACGATCGGCGCATCGGGCTTCTTGATCTTGTTCGTGCAGTTGGCGTTCGCGTTGGGATCGCCGGTGGATCCGCTGCCTTCCACCGGCTGAGCAGGCGGTCAGCCCGCCGAACAGTGCGAGCGCGGCCACCACAGCAAGGACAGGCTTCGTCTTCACTGGAGTTCCTTTCGGTTGCTGGACTTCTTCGTCGGTGCGCGACCGCTCCCTTGCGGGAGAGTGGTCTACAACGTTGTAGATCAACGTTGTAGAGAACTTTGGCATCCGACCCGTGGCGATGTCAAGGGATGATCGGAAGTTCCCCGCGCATCGCCGGAAATCCCGCCGCGGTCAGTAGTCCACCGGTGCGTCCCCGAGGCGGTGCAGCGAGCTCGGAGAGGGCCGCGTAGGCCTGGTCGCGATAAGCGGCGAGTGCGGGCGCCCGCTCCGGCGGCGTGGCGAGGAACCCGCGACCGGACTTCACGCCGTTCTCGCCGCGCTCGACCCGCTCGGTGAGGATGCCGGGGGCGGTGAAGCGGTCGGGATACGCGCCGTGCAGCGAGCGGTAGCAGAACTCGTAGACGTCCAGCCCGGCGATGTCGGCGATCGCGAACGGCCCGAAGAACGGCAGGCGGAAGCCGAAGGTGGTCCGGGCGATCAGGTCGATCGCCTCCGGGGTCGCGACGCCTTCGTCCACCAGTCGCGCGGCCTCGCTGAACAGCGCGTACTGCAGCCGGTTCAGCACGAAGCCGGTGACGTCCGCGATCGGCACGCCCACTTTGCCGCCCTCGGCCAGCAGGTCGACGACGGCCGTGACCGCCTCGGCGCGCGTGCCCTCGTGCGGAATCACCTCGACGCCCGGGATGAACGGGGCGGGGTTGCTGAAATGCACGCCGAGGAACCGCTCCGGGCCGTGCACGGCCTCGGCCAGCACGGCGATCGAGATGGTCGACGTGTTGCTGCCGATGAGCGCGTCGGCGCGGCACGCGGCGCTGATGCGCTGCAGGGTCTGGTGCTTGAGCTCGAGGATCTCCGGAACGGCCTCCTCGATGAGGTCGACGTCGGCGACGGCCTCCTCGATCGATGCCGCAGCCGTCAGCCGGTCGCCCACGCGCTCGCCCGCATCCGGCGGGAGGATGCCGCGGGCCGCGTGCTCGCCGGCTTCGGCGATGATGCGCTCGCGGTTCGTCGCGGCCAGCTCGGCGGTCGCGTCGGCGAGCACGACGTCTCGCCCCGCCAGGGCCAGGACCTGGGCGATCCCGCCGCCCATGTAGCCGGAGCCGACCACCGCGGCCGTCGTGATCATCGCGGATCTCCTTCGTCGTGGATCGAGCGCGCCGGCGGCACGCCGTGCGATTGCCGGACGCGACTGCGCCGCGGCGGGTATGGGCGGCGTGGAGCACACGGCTCCGCAGGTAGTCGCGATTGGTCGCGCTCACGCTGAGTCCGTCCCCGCCGTAGTGCTCGACGCAGATCACGCCCTGGAAGCCGTGGCGCACCGCGATCTTCACGACCTCCCGGTAGTCGATGAGGCCGAGCTCGAGCGAGGTCGGCACCGTCGAGACCAGGCCGGCTGCGGCATCCTCGTCCCGCGTGTAGTTCTTCACGTGCCAGAAGTTCGCGAACGGCATGGTCGCCTCGGCGATCGCGCGCCAGTGCTCGACCGGCTCGTGCAGGCGGATGAGGTTGCCGATGTCCGGATTCAGGCCGACGGCGTCCAGGCCGATCTCCTCGACCAGCCGCACCGCCGATTCCGCACTGCCGAGGAAGGTGTGCTCGTAGAGCTCGAGCGAGAGCACGAGGCCGACGTCGGCGGCGTGGCGGCCGAGTTCGCGCAGTCGCGCGACCGCGAGCGCCCAGGCATCCTCGTCGCCGAACGGATCGCGGTGGCCCTGCACCGTCCAGAACCACAGCTCGCGCGCTGCCGGTCGGTCAGTGCGCGGTGCAGCCCGACCGAGACGACCGGGATGTCGAGCGCGGCCGCGGCGTCGATGGTGCGATGGCCGTACGCCAGGTGCTCCGTGCCGTGCCGTTCATCGATGACGCTGCGGCGGATGGCGGACAGGGATGCCGGGGTCAGGCCGGCCTCGCCGAGGCACTCCCGCAGCCGGGCGAGGTTCGCCGCGTCCAGGTCACCGCTGCGGATCCACGAGTCGGTCAGGTCGAGGTCGGCGAAGCCGGCATCGGCGACCTCGGTCAGATCCGCCAGCCAGCGATCGACGGGCGGGGGCGATCCTGCGACCGGATGCGCGTCGCCCATCGGGAGCATCGCCGCCGCGATCGGCCAGTCATCAGCTGTCAGCATGTTCGTCCTCCGCGACTCCCATGCGGGCACGATACCGTAGTGAACAACGTTGTACTTCTCGCGCTCCCGCATGATCACCCGACCCGGCGCGCACCGCTCGCAACCCAGCGAACGCAGTAGAGTCAGACGTTCAGAGCAGGCGGGAGCAGTGATGGGATCGACCATGCACGACGTCGCGCGCGTCGCGGGCGTGTCGATCAAGACGGTGTCCAACGTCATCAACGATTACCCGCATGTGCGCCCCGGCACTCGCGACCGGGTCAACGAGGCCATCGCCCAGCTCGACTACCGACCGAATCTGTCGGCGCGCGGACTGCGCTCGGGCCGCACGCGCGTCATCGGCCTCGCCGTCCCGTCGCTGCGGGAGAGCTATTTCGCCGAACTGGCGGACGCCGTGATCCGCGCCGCCGAGAAGCGCGGGCTCGGCGTCATGGTGGAGCAGACCGGCGGTCAGCGGGATGCCGAGCTGCAGGCGGTGTCGACGAGTCGTCCGCGTTTCCTGGACGGTCTGCTGTTCAGCCCGGTGAGCCTGGGCCAGGACGATGCCGAGGCACTCACCGTCGACGGTCCGCTGGTGCTGCTCGGCGAGCGCATCTTCGACGGGCCGACCGACCACGTCACCATGCACAACATGTCGTCGGCTCAGGCCGCCGTCGAGCACCTGATCGAGATCGGTCGCCGCAGGATCGCGATCGTCGGGGCCGATCTGGCCGGCGGCGACGAGACGAACTCGGCGAGCCTGCGCCTGGGCGGATACCTGCATGCGCTGGAGAACGCCGGGATCGACCTGGATCCGGCCCTGGTCCGCCCGACGGCGATGTCGCAGTGGAACCGCGCGGGCGGCGCCGCCGCGACCCACCGGATGATTCAGGACGGCGTGCGGTTCGACGCCATCTTCGCCCTCACCGACACCCTCGGTCTCGGGGTGCTCCGCGCACTCGGCGAAGAGGGCATGCGCGCCCCGGACGACGTCGCCGTGATCGGCTTCGACAACATCGACGAGAGCAAGTATTCCCTGCCGTCGATGTCGACGGTGGACACCGGCCGCGACGAGATCGCCGCCATCGCGGTGGATCGCCTCGTCGAGCGCATCGGCGAGAAGGGCGAGCGCCAGCCCCCCGCGACGTTCAAGCCGCCGTTCCGCATCGTCCGGCGCGAGTCGACAGGGTTCACGAGCACCGACGATGAGTCCGAGGCGCTCTCCGCGTAGAGGCCGCGACGACGACGGGCGGCCACCGTTTCGGCTTGCGGCCGCCGGGCATCACCGGCGGGCGGCGATTTACAACGTCGTAAATTTCTCTTTACAACGTTGTGAATCGTGAGCTAGCCTGACCTCGTCGAGCAGCCTTGAGGCGCTCAATGACTATTCGAGGAGGAACAGTGATGAGAGCTCTGCAACCCCAGACGAGGCATGACACGGACGAAGGCAGTGGGCGCCCACAGCGCCTGCGCGGCCTTGCCGCGCTCGGCGTCGCCGTCGCGATGGTCCTGACCACGGCGCCGCTGGCCGCTCAGGCCGATGACGTGAACCTGACCCCGGGCCCGACCGTGATCGCCGACCCGAACTCCCCCACCGGGTACACGGGACACTTCGTCTACTACAACCCGACCGCGACCAGCGTCCGTTTCGCCGCCGACATCCTGCTCGCAATTGGCAGGACCAGACCGACACCACCGTGTATCAGCCCGGGCAGTACAAGCCGGGGCTGATGCGCGGCGGCGGCGGATACGACGTCGAGATGACGAACGCCGGCGGCGGCTACTGGGTCACGGACGTGCCCCTTGCCGGCGGCGCGAACCAGTACTGGTTCTACGTCAACAACAACACGAACCTGTGGGTCGCCGACCCGGCCAACTCGCCGATCCTCGCGCCCGACGGTCTCACCGGCACCGCACGCCGCGCCTTCAACAAGGTGTTCGTGCCCTACGACGAGGCCAAGCAGGACTTCGCCCCGCTCGCGGATCGCCAGATCGAACTGCCCCGCGCCGACTCGCCGAAGGGATCCTGGAGTTACGTGCCGTTCGACGTGAACGGCACCACCCGCACCATGGGCGTGTACCTGCCCGCGGGTTACGACCCCGACCGGGCCACGCCGTACAAGACGATCTACATGCAGGCACGGCAGCGGACAGGACCAGTCCGACTGGATGAACATGGGTGACGTCCCCGTCATCATGGACAACCTCATCCAGGATGGAAGGACCGAGCCCGCAGTCGTCGTCACGACGAACTCGAACTACATCGGTGCCGCCAACCAGGGCTACCCCGTCCTGCGCAACGTGGTGCTGCCGTTCGTCGAGTCCCACTACAACGTGTCGACCAAGCCGATCGACCGCGCATTCGCGGGTCTGTCCATGGGCGGCGGCGTCACGTCGAACATCATCAACTACGACGCGACGCTGTTCGGCTACTACGGACCGTGGAGCGCCGGCGTCGGCGTGCGTGCGACCACGCCCAACGTGGCGGCGCCGTACATCCTGCTCGGCGGCGGCAAGTGGGACTTCGGCCTGCCGAACGCCTCGCAGGTGGCGGCGCTGAACCAGGTCGCCGTCGTCGAGAACCTCGTCGTCCCGGGTGCGCATGACTTCAACACCTGGAACGAGCTGTTCGCGGCGTTCGCGGGCGACTACCTGTGGCACCCCGAGGCGTTCCTGATCGATGAGATCACGACGCTGAAGGATGCCGTGGCCGCGACGAGCCTGAACAAGGGCAACAAGAACGCCCTCACGGTCAAGCTCGACCAGGCGTACAAGCTGCTGGCGAAGGACAAGGCGGACGGCACCCTCGAGGTGCTGAACGGTTTCGTCACGCAGGTCGGTTCGTTCCAGTCGGCCGGCAAGCTGACCGCGGAGCAGACCGCCGCCCTGACCACGACCGCGCAGAAGATCCTCTTCAACGTCGGGTACTGGCAGCAGTAGGCACATCCCCGATGCGGGCTGTCGGTGCAGACTCTGCGCCGACAGCCCGCATCATCGTTTCGAAGAGCGGAGGGTGTGGGATTCGAACCCACGGGACATTGCCGCCCACTGGTTTTCAAGACCAGGTCCATCGGCCGCTCGGACAACCCTCCCCGGCGGGCACGCCCGCCGGACCTGGTCGAGTCTACCGGGCGGTGGGGCCACGGACGCTTCGTCTCGGGCGCGCTGCGCGCGGCCTCGCTCAGCGAGCTGGGGCCGGGCTACAGCGCCCGCAGGACGGCCGCGACGCCGCCGTCCTGCACCGAGAGCGTGGTCTCGCCCGCGGCATCCCGCACCTCCTGCGGGCCCTGCGCCATCGCCACCGCGCGCCCTCCGTGCTCGAGCGCCCAGGCGAACATGCCCAGGTCGTTGCGTCCGTCGCCGATCACCAGGGTGTGCGCGCGGTCGATGCCCAGCCATGTGCGCACGAGCTCCAGGCCGCTCGCCTTGTCGACGCCCATCGGGGCGATGTCCAGCCACGCCGTCCATCCGATCGCATACGAGACCTGGTTCAGGCCGATCCGATGCACGAGCTCGACGAAGTCCTGCTCGGTGCGGTCGGGCGAGACGACCACGACCCGCGAGACCGGCTGCGCGCACAGCTCGTCGAACGACACCCGGCGCGCGAGCCGGAGGTTCCAGTCATCCATCGGCTCGGTGTACAGGCGCTGCCCGTCGGGCAGCTCCACCATGTAGTGCGCATCCGGCACGCTCTCGTGCAGCAGCCGGAGCACACGCTCCGGATCGAACGTCTCGGTGTGGAAGCGCTCGTAGCGGTCGTAGCCCGCCGGCCCGTCCTCGATCCGGCGCATGATCACGGCCCCGTTCGAGCACACGATGTACTCCGGGTCCAGGCCGAGTGCGGACAGGACCGCGTGAGTCCCCTCCAGCTGCGGCCGGTCGCGAGCATCACCTCGTGCCCCGCGGCCTGTGCGGCGCCGACGGCCTCGACGATCCCCGGGCTCAGCGACTCGTCCTGCAGCATGACGGTCCCGTCCACATCGAGGGCGATCAGCATCCGCGTCGCGACCCGGTCCGCGACCTGCTCGACCAGGTCTGCGGCCTCGGCCTGGTCCTCGATCTCGATGTTGCCGGTCGCGGGCAGCCGGGCCGACGTCACGCCACCGGCTCCAGCACTGCGAGCCCGCCGAGGTATGGCCGCAGCACCTCCGGCACCACGACCGAGCCGTCTTCGCGCTGGTGGGTCTCCAGGAGCGCGACGATCCAGCGGGTGGTGGCCAGCGTCCCGTTCAGCGTCGCGACGTGCTGGGTCTTGCCGCCGTCCGGTCGGTAGCGGATGTCCAGCCGCCGCGCCTGGAATGTCGTGCAGTTGGATGTCGAGGTCAGCTCGCGGTACGCGTCCTGGGTCGGCACCCACGCCTCGATGTCGTATTTGCGCGCCGCGGACGACCCGAGGTCGCCGGCGGCCACGTCGATCACCCGGTACGCGAGGCCGAGGTCCTGCAGCATCCGCTCCTGCATCCCGACCAGCCGCAGGTGCTCGGCCTCGGCATCCTCAGGCGTGGTGTAGACGAACATCTCCAGCTTGTTGAACTGGTGCACCCGGATGATGCCCCGGGTGTCTTTGCCGTACGAGCCGGCCTCGCTGCGGTAGCAGGTCGACCATCCGGCATAGCGCTTGGCCCCGGCCGTCAGATCGAGGATCTCGCCCATGTGATAGCCGGCCAGCGGCACCTCGCTGGTGCCGACCAGGTACAGGTCCTGCTTCTCGAGCCGGTACACCTCGTCCGAGTGCTGGCCCAGGAATCCGGTGCCCTCCATCACCTCGGGCCGCACCAGGGTCGGCGGGATCATCGGGATGAATCCGGCATCCAGCGCCCGCTCGAGCGCGAGCGACATCAGCGCGTACTCGAGCCGCGCGCCCGCGCCCTTGAGGAAGTAGAAGCGGCTGCCCGACACCTTCGTGCCGCGCTCCATGTCGATCGCGTCCAGCTTCTCGCCGATCTCCAGGTGATCCCGGGGGGTGAACGCGAACGTCGGGCGCTGCCCGTGCGTGCGCAGCGTGACGAAGTTCTCCTCGCCACCGGCGGGCACCTCGTCGATCACGATGTTCTCGATCCGCGACAGCACCTCGTGCGCGTGCTCCTCGGCCGCCGTCACCGCCTGCTGGGCCCGCTTGACCTGATCGCTGAGCTCCTTTGCCTGCGCCACCAGCGCGGCCTTCTCATCCTTCGGCGCGGCCGCGACCTGCTTGCCGTGCGCGTTCTGCTCGGCTCGCAAGCCTCGAACGCCGTGATGGCGGCGCGACGCGACGCGTCGGCGGCGAGCGCCTCGTCGACCGACTCCGGCGACTCGCCCCGCTTGACCTGGGAACGCTTGACCAGCTCGGGATGCTCGCGCAGGATGACGGGATCGATCATCCGACAAGTCTAGCCAGCGGCCCTGCCGGCCCCGGTGCCGCTATCGTGAGGCCATGAGTGAACAGCGCGCCCAGGATCGGCGCGCTGCGCTCATCTTCAACCCGATCAAAGTGGACGAGAAGAAGTTGCGCGCGCGCGTGCAGAAGGCGTCGAAGAAGGCCGGGTGGGGGCATCCGCTCTTCTACCACACCACTCCGGGGGACCTCGGGCAGGAGGCCACGGCCCAGGCGCTGCGCGACGGGGCCGATGCGGTGCTGGTGGCCGGCGGCGACGGCACCGTGCGCGCGGTGGCCGAGGCGATGGCCTCCACCGGCGTGCCGCTGACCATCGTGCCCAGCGGCACCGGCAACCTGCTGGCCCGCAATCTCGAGCTTGCCGCTGGCGGATCCGGATGCCGCGATCCGCGCGACGTTCGACGGCGAGGTGCGCCCCATCGATGTGGGGATGGCGCAAGCTGACCCGCCCCGACGGCACGCACGAAGAGCACGCGTTCGTGGTGATGGGCGGGATGGGGCTGGATGCGGCGATGATCGCGAACACCAACTCGCAGCTGAAGAAGAGCATGGGGTGGGTGGCCTACGTCGACGGGGCGGCGCGATCACTGCCGAACGCGAAGCCGTTCCGACTGATGTACGAGCGCGACGGGCACCGCCTGCACTCGGCGAGGGTGCAGAGCATGCTGTTCGCCAACTGCGGCACGCTGCCGGCCGGCATCGAGCTCATCCCGGGCGCCTCGATGACCGACGGCCTGCTAGATGTCGCGATGATCCAGCCCACCGGCTGGTTCGGTTGGCTGGGCGTGTGGCGCAAGGTGTGGTGGGACAACAGCGTGCTGCGGCGCACCCGATCGGGGCGGCGCATCGTCGAGCGCCGGAAGGACACGTCGATCCGCTACCTGCGCTGCCCGCAGATCGAGGCGGGCGTCGAGTCGGCGCAAGCCGGTCGAGCTGGACGGCGACGAGTTCGGCGAGGCCGTCCACATCCGCTGCTGGGTCGTTCCCGGGGCGCTGCAGGTGGCGATGCCCAGCAGACGCACGGCGACGCGCCCCCGCGCGGACGCCGTCACCCCTTGACCGCGCCGCCGATGCCGCCGGAGTTCAGGAACGCGCGCTGGAAGACGAGGAAGATCGCGACCGGGATGAGGGTGGCGATGGTCAGCGCGGCCAGGTAGACGCCCAGGTCGGTGGATGCCGCGATCTGCGGCAGCCGCACCGAAAGCGGCTGCACGCTGATGTCGTTCAGTACCAGGTTCGGCCAGAGGAAGTCGGCCCACGAGGCGTTGATCGCCAGGATCGAGACCACCCCGAGGATCGGCTTGGACATCGGCAGCACGACCGACCAGAACAGCCGGAACGTGCCGGCCCCGTCGGTGCGCGCGGCCTCGAAGATCTCGCGCGGCAGCGAGTCGAAGAAGCGCATCACCAGCAGCACGTTGAACGCGCTCGCTCCGGCCGGCAGCCACACCGCCCAGAAGGTGTTGATCAGCGAATGCCCGATCAGCGGCGGGTGCAGGATCGTCAGGTACAGCGGCACGAGCAGGACGACCGCCGGGATGAACAGCGTGGCCAGCACCAGCGCGCTGATGATCTTCCCGTACCGGGGCCGCAGCACCGACAGGGCGAATCCGCCGGTGGTGGCCACCAGCAGCTGCACACCCCACGACCCGGCCGCCATCGCGATCGTGTTGAAGAAGAAGTCCCCGATATGCACTTCGTTCCAGGCGCGCGCGATGTTCGACCACGCCCAGTCCTGCGGCAGCAGAGCCAGCGGGTGGGTCAGCGTCTCCTGCGTCGGGGTGACCGCCGACTTCAACAGCCACAGCAGGGGCAGCAGTCCCGCCGCGACCAGGGCGATGCCCAGCAGCCAGTTCAGCACGGTGCCGAACCAGCGCACGTGCGGGCGGCGCCAGTCGGCGATCGACAGGATGCCCCGGTCTGCGGCATCCGCCGCCTTCGGACGGCGCCGGCGACGCGGGGCCGGTTGCGCGGCGACATCCGCCCGCTCGCGCTGCGCCGGGATCGAGGTCGTCAATTGTCGCTCCATCTCCGGGTGACCCGGAAGTAGACGATCGAGAGCACCGCCAGGAACACGGCGAGCATCAGGCTCAGCGCGGTCGCCTTGCCGACCCCGACGCCCAGGCTGTTGGTGAACGCGTACTGATAGATCAGCAGCAGGATCGTGGTGGTGGAGTTGGCGGGGCCGCCGCCGGTGAACAGGAACGGCTTGCAGGAACACCTGCGCGGTGGCGATGATCTGCAGGATCAGGGTGATGAACAGGATGCCGCGCAGCTGCGGCATGGTCACATGCCAGACCTTGCCCCAGATCGACGCGCCGTCCACTTCAGCCGCGTCGTACAGCTCGGGGGCCACCGAGGTCAAGGCGGCCAGATAGATGATGATGGTGCCGCCGGCGGCGGCCCAGGTCGCCTCCAGCACGAGCGAGGGCATGGCCGTGGCGGCGCTCTGGATCCACGGCTGCGGCGGGATGCCGACCCAGCCGAGGACCGTGTTGAACACGCCGTTCGGTCCGGCGTCGTAGAAGATCTTCCACAGCAGCACCGAGACTACCGGCGGGATCACCACCGGCAGGTAGGCCAGCACGCTGTACACGCCCTTCATCCGCTTGAACTCGCTCATCAGCACCGCCGCCAGCAGCGGCAGCGGATAGCCGAACAGCAGCGCGAGGCCGGCGAAGTAGGCGGTGTTGCGGATGGCGATCCAGAACACCGGATCGTGGAAGACCGCGACGAAGTTGTCCCAGCCGACGAAGGAGGCCGGCGTGACCAGGTTCGTCTTCTGGAAGCTCATCACGACCGCCTCGACGATCGGCGTCCAGGAGAAGACGCCGAAGATGACCAGGGTCGGGATCAGGAACAGCAGCGTGGTCAGGCCGCCGCGCTCCACCCAGGTGATCGGGTTGTGACGGCGGGGCGCCAGACGTATGTCGGCTTGCGGCATCCGTCGGTGTCATGGTCGCGGTCATGGCGATGTGCTCCCGGGGTGAGGCGTGCGGTCGGGCGCCGGGGCGTCCCGACCGCACGCCTGGCGGTCACTTGCTGTCGGCGTCGATCAGCGCTTGGATCTTCGTGTCCACGCCCTGCAGCAGGGAGTCGACGTCTGCATTCTTGTCGGTCAGCACCGCCTGGACCACCGCATCCAGCGCGCCGTACAGATCCTGCGTGTGCTGCGGCGGCTCGGGGGCGATCTTCTGGTCGAAGATGCCGGAGGTGAACGGTGCCAGGTTGGCCGCCGGGATGTTGGCGTAGGGCTTGACCCACTCCTGGTTCTGCTCCCAGGTCGCCTTGTCGAACACCGGCAGCGTCGGCGCGTTCACGGCCTGGTTGCCCGCCTGCAGGGTCTTCGCGTTCTTGATCGCGGCGTCCTTGTCGGCGGTCGGGCCGGTGCGGTAGAAGTCGATCCACTTCACCGCGGCGGCGATCTGCTCGGGCGTGTCCTTCACATTGACCACGTCGACGTTGCCCCCGGACAGGATGCCGGCGTCCGCGGCATCCGCGACCGGGAACGTGGTGACCCCGTACTTGGCCTGATCGAACCCGTTGGCCTGCATGAGCGAGCCGATCACGTCCGAGCCGCTCATGTACATGCCCATCTTGCCGGCGGCGAACGCCTCGTTGATGCCGCCCCAGTCGAACAGGAAGTTGCGGCCCATCGAGTCGTCGGTCCAGCGCATGCGCTTCAGCCACGCCAGTCCGGCCTTGGTCTGGTCGTTGTCGGCGGTCACGGTGGCCTTGCCGTCGGCACCGACCTCTTCGAGCCGACCGCCGAGCGACTGGGTGAGGGTGGCCAGCTCCCAGCCGCCGGTGTTGCCCTGCGTCATCTGCATGTAGCCGGCGGTGCCCGGCACCTTCTCGGAGATGGTCTTCGCGGTCGCGGCGATCTCGTCCAGGCTGGTGGGCGGCTTGTCCGGATCCAGTCCCGCCTTCTGGAAGATCTCGCGGTTGTACGACAGCGCCATCGCATACGGCCCCCACGGGATGCCGTAGACCTTGCCGTCGTCGCCGGTGGCGACATCCAGCACGTTCTTGTTCCACTTGTCGGCGGTGGAGGTCTCCTTGAAGTCCTTCGTGATGTCGGCCAGCTGGCCGTTGTTCGCGAGGGTCTTCGAGTCGGTGAACGGCACGTTGAACACGTCCGGCAGCGTGCCGCCGGCGAGCTCGGCGGCGAACGTCGTGCCGGTCCACTGGTACTCGATGGCCTTCACGTCGATGTCGGGGTTCGCCTTCTCGAATTCTGCGACACGGTCGGCGAGCGCGCTCAGGGCGTCGGCGGTGGCGCCCGGCAGCACCGGGGCGACCACGATGTGGACCTTTCCGCCGTCGGTGCCGCTGCCGCCGTCCGACGAACAGCCCGCGAGCGCGCCGATCGTCGCGACGGCGACGGCACCGGCGAGCAGGATCTTTCCTGGTGACTTCATCGTCTTTCCTTTCGTGTGAGGGCGGCGTCGGCCTCTCGGCGCCGGATCATCCCTCGGGGTGGGTGGTGGTGTTCGAGTTCTCGGCAGGCCCGGATGCCGCGGCATCCGCGTCGGTCCGCAGCCATGCGGCGGAATTGCCCGGCAGGCGACCGCCCGACAGGGGGGCGCTGGTCAGCAGGACGGCCCGGTGGGAGGGCAGGGCGAACGGCTCGTCGCCCGCGTTGACGATGCAGGCGAACTCCTCGCCACGGCGGAAGGCGAGGATGTCGCGGCCGAGGCCCTCGATCCAGGTCAGCGGTGCGGCGGGGATCTGCCGGCGCAGCTCGAGCGCCGACCGGTACAGCCGCAGCGTCGAGCCAGGATCGGCCTCCTGCGCTGCCACGGTGAGGGTGCGCCATGATTCCGGCTGCGGCAGCCACGGCGTGATGGGTGCCGCGCCCGCCTGGTCCGGGCTGAAGCCGAACGGCGGCTCGTCCCCGGCCCACGGCAGCGGGACGCGGCATCCGTCCCGTCCCGGGTCGATGCCCCCCGACCGGTAGTGCATCGGGTCCTGGATGAGCTCGCGCGGCAGGTCCTCGACCTCGGGCAGACCGAGCTCGTCGCCCTGGTAGATGTACAGGCTGCCCGGAAGGGCGGCCACCAGGAGTGCGGCGGCGCGCGCCCGGTGCCGGCCGAGTTCCGGGTCGGTGGGCACCCCGAAGCGCTTCTTCAGGAATGCGAAGGCGGTGTCCTCGCGCCCGTACCGGGTGACCGGGCGGGTCACGTCGTGGTTGGAGAGCACCCAGGTGCTGGGGGCGTGCACCGGCGCGTGGGCCGCGAGCGTGTCCTGGATCGAGTCCCGGAACTGGTCCGCACCCCACGGCCGGGCGAGGAAGTCGAAGTTGAAGGCCGTGTGCATCTCGTCCGGGCGCAGATAGTTGGTGAAGCGCACGATGTCGGGCACCCACACCTCGCCGACCAGGATGCGGGTGCCGGGATACGAATCGGCGACCGCGCGCCACGCGCGGTAGACGTCGTGCAGCTCGTCCCGGTCCTCGGTGGGATGGTCCGGCTTCTCGCCCACCTCGGGCAGGTCGGGATCCTTGATCAGCAGCGCGGCCGAGTCGATCCGCACGCCGGCAACGCCCCGGTCGAACCAGAACCGCAGGATGTCCTCGTGCTCCCGGCGCACGTCCGGATGATTCCAGTTCAGGTCGGGCTTGCTCCGGGGTGAAGAGGTGCAGGTACCACTCGCCGGGGGTGCCGTCGGGGTTGGTGGTGCGGGTCCAGGTCGGCCCCTGGAAGTTCGACTCCCACCGCGTGGGCATCAGCTCGCCGTTCCGGCCGCGGCCCGGGTGGAACCAGAACCGCTCGCGCTCCGGGTTGCCCGGCCCCGCCGCCAACGCGGCCTGGAACCACGGGTGCCGATCGGAGACATGATTCGGCACGACGTCGATGATGGTCCGGATGCCGAGGGCCAGCGCCTCGGCGATGAGCGCCTCGGCCTCGGCCAGCGTGCCGAATCGGGGGTCGATGGCCCGGTAGTCCTGCACGTCGTACCCGCCGTCGGCCAGCGGGCTCGGGTACCACGGGTTGAACCAGAGCGCGTCGACGCCGAGGTCCTTCAGATACCCGAGGTGGGAGCGCACGCCGGCCAGGTCGCCGGTGCCGTCCCCGTTGCCGTCGGCGAAGCTGCGCACGTACACCTGGTAGATGACGGCGCTTGCGCCACCACTGTGCGTCGGCGGACGAGGGCGTCGGCCAGGCGTCGTGACGCGATGGCTCATCGTCGTCGCGCCGGTCCACTCTGGTCAGGACGTCGTCGTCCACAGGGCTCCTCATTCGGTCGATTTCCTGCAATGCGTCGAATGTAGCTTTGTTCATGGCTGAGCGCAAGACTTGAACAGAAGTCTGCAAAACTATGATTTCGGAGGGGTTGGAGCGAGGGCGCGCATGCCGGGGCGTGCCCGAGGATGCCGGAGCCGGGCGCGCCCGAAGATGCCGGAGCCGGCGCGCCGGATCATGCCAGGGTCAGGCCGCGACGGGCCCGGTGGATCCGCGCAGCACCAACTCGGGCTCGAACAGCAGCTCGTCGCCGCCGGCCGCCGTGCCGGCGATCTGCGAGAGCAGCGCTCGATGACCGTCCGGCCCATCGCCTCGATCGGCTGGCGGACCGTCGTCAGAGGCGGCTCGGTGCAAGCTCATCAGGGCGGAGTCGTCGAATCCGACGACGCTGACGTCCTGCGGGACGCGCAGGCCGGCCCTGCGCGCGGCGCGCACCGCACCCAGTGCCAGCGGGTCGCTCGCACACACCACCGCCGTCGCGCCGTTGCCGAACAGCCGGGAGCCGCCGGCCTGACCGGACTCGAGCGAGTACAGCCCGTTCACGATCATCTCGTCGGACAGCGGGGTGCCCAGCCGTTCCAGCAGTGCGCGCGCCGCGGCGAGCTTGCGCTGCGACGGGATGTGATCGGCCGGGCCCATCAGCATCCCGATCCGGCGATGCCCGAGCTGATGCAGATGCGGCAGCGCCTGCTCGGCGGCGGCCCCGTCATCGGTGGACACCGTCGCGAAGGCCAGTCGCGGGATGCGCGCGTTGACCAGCACCGTGGGCAGGTTCACCCGGCGCAAGCCGGTCGTAGTGCTCGTGGGCTGCGGCGGCCTGACTGTAGTTGCCGCCGAGGAAGATCACGCCCGACACCTGCTGCTGCAGGAGCAGGTCGACATAGTCGGCCTCGGTGACGCCGCCCGCGTTCTGCGTGCACAGCAGCGGGGTGTAGCCGTTCTGCGTCAGCGCCCCGCCGACGATGTCGGCCAGCGCGGGGAAGATCGGGTTCTGCAGCTCGGGCAGCACCAGGCCGACCAGCCGGGCCCGCTCGCCGCGCAGCTTCGTCGGGCGCTCGTAGCCGAGCACGTCCAGCGCGGTCAGCACGGCCTGCCGCGTGGCATCCGAGACCCCCGGCTTGTCATTGAGCACGCGACTGACGGTCGCCTCGCTGACCCCGACCTTGCGCGCCACTTCGGCGAGACGCTTCGACATGGCGCCCAGTTTACGCAAGAACTTGCGTGAATCGCGCAAGTGGCGTTCTCTGCGTCTGCGTCGGTCCCGCCGTCCGGGAATGACGGATGCCGCGGGCCGGTTGCACCCGGAGATGAGCACTGCAACCGCGCCCGCCCTGTCCGTCCTCGATCTGGTGCCGGTGCGCACCGGGCAGTCCAGTGCGGAGGCGGTCGCAGGCATCCCTCGACCTGGTCGCCCGCGCGGACGCACTCGGTCTGCGCCGCTACTGGTTCGCCGAGCACCACAACATGCCCGCCGTGGCCTCGACCACTCCACCGGTGCTGGCGGCTGCGGCCGCTGCGCGCAGCGCGCGTATCCGGATCGGCTCGGGCGGCGTGATGCTGCCGAACCACTCGCCGCTCGTGGTCGCCGAGCAGTTCGCCGCGCTCGAGGCGCTCGCCCCCGGCCGGATCGACCTGGGCATCGGTCGGGCGCCCGGCAGCGACCCGGTGATCACCCAGCTGCTGCGGATGTCGGGCACCACCAGCGACGTCGAGCGCTTCCCCGACCATGTGCGCGACATCGCCCGGCTCATCAGCCCCGAGGGCGCCTCGCTGAAATTCACCAGCGGGCAGCTGTACGACGTGCACGCCACGCCCGCCGCGACCGGCGCGCCCGTGCTGTGGCTGCTCGGCTCGAGCGACTACTCCGCCCAGCTGGCCGCATCCGCCGGTCTCCCGTACGTGTTCGCGAACCATTTCTCCGGCGAGGGGCTGGAGCGTGCCCTGGGCCTGTACCGGAGCCAGTACCAGCCGAGCGAGGCTCACCCCGAGCCGCAGACGTTCCTGACCGTGAACGCCGTCGCGGCGCCCACAGCCGACGAGGCCGAGGCGCGCGCCCTCCCCAGCTGCGCAGCATGGCGCGACTGCGCACGAACAAGCCGATGCAGCCGCTGGAGACCGTCGAAGAGGCGCAGGCCGGCGCGCTGGACGGCATGGCGCAGACCATCGTCGACGCGATGCGCGCCAAGTGGCTGGTCGGCACCGGCGACGAGGTCGGCGCGGCCCTGCGTGCGTTCGCCGACCGCTGGGGAGTGGATGAGGTGATGGTCTCGCCGATCGCCGGCTCCTACGCGGGCGAGCCGCTGGATACGGCTCCGGGCAGGGTTCAGACCCTCGAGCTGCTCATGGCATCCCTCTCGAGCTGAGGAGCCGTCGGGTAGGACGGCTGCGCGCCGGGTGCGGTGGCGGCCAGGGCGGCCGCCGCGTTCGCTCGGCGCGCCGCATCCTCGAAGGCGTGGCCGGTGACCAGACCCGCGGCGAGAGCTCCGAGGAACGCGTCGCCGCACCCTGTCGTGTCCACCGCCTCGACGCGGTGGCCGGGAATGCGCGTGATCACGTCTGTCCGGGCGATCACCGCACCCGCGGCGCCGAGGGTCACGACGAGCGTGCTGACCCCCAGGCGGGAGCGTGCGGCGCGAACCTCGTCATCGGCGGTGCCGCCGCCCACGAGGGCAGCAAGCTCGGCGGCGTTGACCACGAGGATGTCGGTCCATTGCAGCGTCTGCGGGTCGAACCCCGCGACGGGCGACGCGTTCATGATCACCGTCGCCGACGCGTCATGGGCCCGGCGCGCCGCCTCGGCCACGAGGGCCGCCGGGGGCTCGCAGCAGAGGGTGACGACGTCCGTCGGCGAGAGCACGAGGTCGTCGAGGTCGTCGGGTGAGAACAGGTCGTTCGCGCCGGTCGACAGGACGATCGTGTTCTCCGACGCGTCGTCCACGCAGATGAACGCCGAGCCGGTGGGGGCATCCGTGCGGATGCGCACCCCGGCGGTATCGACGCCCGCATCGCCGAGGGCACGAAGAGCGAGCCGCCCGTGGTCGTCATCTCCCACGCACCCGACGAAGCGGGCGGGCGCGCCGAGCCGGGCTTCGGCCGCCGCCTGGTTCGCGCTCTTCCCGCCGGCGGCTTCCGACACGTCCCGAGCGTGCAGCGTCTCGCCGGCCGCGACGAGATGCGATACCCGGAAGATGACGTCGACGTTCGCCGATCCGATGGCGACGACGCTTCCCACCGCTCAGAGCCCCCTTCGGCCGATCGCGTCCGTGAGCGTCGTTCCGGCGAGACGGGGCACGCTGATTCCGGCGAGCGGACTGTCGAGGGTGATCTCGGCGGGGATCCAACCGCCGCCGAACAGTGCCGCGGCCGCGGCACCGGCGAGGGCGGCGAGCGTCGTGCCGTTGCGGCCGGTCGCTCCCGTGCCCAGGAGCAGCGCCGTCGCGTCGGGTGCGACGCTGACATGCGCGAGCAGGACGGCGAGGGTCTCGGGCGCGGCGACCGGATAGCTGTAGATCCAGTCGCAGACTTCGCGTCCGAGTGCGACGGCGAGTCCCAGCGGGTCCGCCATGTTCTCCGCGGTCTCCAGCGCCGCGTCGGTCAGCCGTCGGGTCCAGCTCTCAGCCGGCAGCGCGGCTGCCGGTAGCCCGTGCCGCATCCGGTCCGGATGCGCCGTGACCGAGCGCATGGAACAGCACCACCGCGGCATCCGCCGCCCACACCCCGTCCAGGTCGTGCGTGGCATGGGCGTCGACGGCGGCGAGCTCTCGTGCCGTCTGCTCGTCGTCGTGCAGCGGCGACGCCCGATCGCCCGCACCATCGCCAGATCGTCGAAATAGTGCGGATTGTCATGGCCGGACTGGGGCGGACGCAAGCCCCGGCGCATGTTGCCGAGCGCGATCGCGGTACCCGGGCGCCGGCGCCCTCCCTCCTCGCCGGACAGCGCGATCCACCCGGCCGTGATCGCGCCGGAGTCCGCCGTCGCGATCAGCGGCGCGCTGAAGGCGAACCACTCGGCGTTCTCGCCCGGGCCCTGCAGGCAGCTGTGGGGGCGAGGAGTGCGCGTACGGGCGCGTGGGCGTGACCTGCGTGTGCTCTCGATCGAACGCGTGGAGCACCTCCATGCGCGCATGCCGCTTGGGCGGAAGAGCGTGGATGCGGAACTCGAGGTTCCCCGGATGCAGGCTCTCGCCGGCGACGAGTCCGCGGACGATGTCGGTGTTCATCGGTTCTGCTCCCAGAGGTCGATCAGGGCATCGGCGGCGTCGAGCGGGTGGATGCCGGCCGTCGATCGGATGCACGATCCCTCGACCGGGCGAAGTGCCTCGACCCAGTCGGCGGGGATCGCTCCGACGCCCGAGATCGCGCCGGCGATGCATCCCGCCATCGCGGCGATGGTGTCGGCGTCGCGGCCGAGGTTCACGGCGAACAGGACGCTCGCACGGAAGTCGCCGTCACCGGCCAGCACCGCGGCCATGGCCAGCCCCACCGCCTCCGGGGCCAGATCAGCCCAGTAATAGTCGTCGACGGCGAGGCGCCCGTGCAGTGCGATCGCCAGCCGCCCCGGGTCGGACTCGGCGTCGACCAGGGCGCGGCCGGCCACGAGGTTGCGCGCCGTCCACGAGTCCGCCGGTATGGCCGTCAAGGCCGCCGCATACGCGTCCCGAGCGGTGGCCCCGCTCATCGCCGCCGACACGGCGACCGCGACCGCGACCCCCGCGTGGATCCCCTCGCCGCTGTGGCTGACCTCGCCGTCAGCGATCGTCAGCCGGGTGGCGAGATCCGTGTCTCCGCCGGACACGATGCCCAGCGGCGCCACCCGCATCGCGAGACCGTCGCTCCACGCGTGGATGTGGTCGCCGGACTGCGGCGGGCGGATCCCGCGGCGCAGATTGTCGATCGCCGCCATCTCGCTGAAACCGCCGCCGGCGAAGTTGTCGAGCTGAGGAAGGACGTCTTCGATCCAGGTCTGTGCGAAATCGTCGGCTGTCGCCGCGACGCCGACGCGGTGGATGGTGCGGGCCGTCAGGAGCGCGTACTCGGTGTCGTCGCTGCCGGCCGGCGGCCACTGCAGGTAACCCTCGACCCGGCCGTAACGGTCCTGGATCTCCTGCGCGGACAGACCCTCCACGGGGCGGCCGATGGCATCGCCGATCGCCAGCCCGGCCATCGACCCCCGCGCGCGATCGCGGGCGGAAATGGTGCTCACTGCTCCTCCTTGCCGACGGCGAGCGCCGTCGTCCGACGTGCGACTTCCGAGATCGCGACGCCGTCCAGGCCGGGAAGGCTGGTGGCGATCCGATCGTGCAACGGCGCCGTCCAGGACGCGGGGAGAGCCCGCGCGCCGGCGATGGCACCGCAGACCCCGCCGACGGTGGCCCCGACCGAGTCGGTATCCCAGCCGGCCATGACGGCCAGGGCGCAAGCCCGCTCCAGTCTGCCCCCGCCGCGCGTCAGCGCCCACGCGATGGTCGCGGCGTTGTTCACGACGTGCACCCAGTGCACCCCCGCGTACCGTTCGGCGAGGGCGGCGAGGTCGTCGTCCAGCGTTCCACCGCTGTGGCCGAGCCGACGCCCGAACGCGACGGCATCGGCCAGGCCGCTGGAGGCCGGGACGACGGCGGATGCCGCGTCCAGAACCGTCTCGACGTCATCGCCGACCACGGCCGCCGCCGCGAGCCCCGCCGCCCAGAGTTCGCCGTACAGACCGTTGCCGGTATGGCTCAGCCGCGCATCCTCGAAGGCCATCCGCGCGGCTTCACGCGGGTCCCCCGGCGAGATCCAGCCGAAAACGTCGCCGCGGATCAGAGCCCCGATCCACTCCCGGAACGGATTGCGCACCCGTGCGCACCCCTCGGGATCGATGCCCTCCAGCAGGTTCCGGTACGCCGCCCGCTCCGCGGTGAAGACCCGCCCCGCGGGAAGCTCCGCGAGCCAGGCCTCGGCCACGTCTTCGACCGTGAATCGGCGCCCGATGCGCTCGACGAGGGCGAGATTGAGCAGGGGATAGTTGAGGTCGTCGTCCTCCGGCATGCCGTCGATGTTCTCGACGAGGGATGTCGGAGCGCTGCGACGATTCCACGGCCAGCGGGCGAGCGAGTCGGGGGCGACGCCCTCGGCGGTGAAGTAGAAGTCGAGCGGCCATCGGCCGGCGGATGTGAGCAGTTCGCGGATCCCCTCGGGCGGGATCTTCTCGACCGGCTTTCCGAGGAGACATCCCGCGGCACGTCCGAGCCATGCGCCGTGGATGCGGTCCTCGATGTCGCCGGACACTGCTGCAAGCCGCGGCACATCGGGCGCCGCGGCGATGATCTGGTCGAATCCCTCAGGTCGTCGCGGATCGGCCGGCATCGGAAGTGCGTCGAGCTCGTCCAGCAGGCGGACGGCGACGGCACGGCTCTCGTCGCTTGCGCGCTGCGCGGAGGCGCCGTTGCGCGGGACCTCCAAGACCCCGCCGACGGCGGTCCACGCCTCGGCGACCGCGGCAACATCCCGTCCTTCGTCCCGGGACGCGACGATCTCCTGCGCGACGAGATCTTCCGGCTCGACCAGCTGAGCCTCATGAAGCCGCCCCGGCGAGCGCATCCAGCCGCTCAAGGCGCTGCCGGATGCGGTCTGTGTCATCGCGGACGATCTGCTCTGCCGCGTCGGCGAGCAGACCGGCGTAGTGGTCGAAGTCGATGCGACTCCCCTCGGTGACACCACGGACCCATTCCGCCGGGATCGCGTCGGGCCCGCCGAGCGCGGCGGCGATCGCGCCGGCCATGGTGGCGATGGAGTCGCTGTCTCGCCCATAGTTGACGGCAGCGAGCACGGATTCGCGGAAGTCGCCGCGGTGCGCCACCAGGAACCCGAGGGCGACCGGCAGCTCCTCGATCGACTTCGTGCGGGAGGGACGCCGGGCATCGGCGTCGGGTTCTCGATAGTCCGGCCCGACGGTGTCGAACGGGATCACCGCCTCGCGCAAGGCTGCGGCCAGCTCACGCGGTGCGGCGGCGGCGTTCCGGCGTGCGGCCTCGACCACCGCCTGGATCGCTGCGCGGGTACCGTCGTGCGACACGGCGAGGGCGGCGGCCACGGCCGCCTCGGCATCGGCATCGGGTGTGAGCGCCGCTGAGATCGCGGCAGCGAACGCTCCGGCGGCCTCGCGACCGTAGCTCGACTGGTGTGCTCCGGCGAGGTCGATCGCCTCGGCGTACGCGGCCGCGGGGTCGCCGGCGTTCACGACGCCGACCGGGGCCATGTACATCGTCGCACCGCAGTTGACGGTGTTGCCCACCCCCGCCTCCCGGGGATCGACGTGCCCGTACCGCAGACGGAGCACGAGCCACTTCTCAGCGAGGAAGATGCGCTCGAGCAGCACGGTCTCCCGCTCCAGTTCGGGGATCCAGCGCACCTGCTCGGTCAGAAGAGGCACCAGATCCTCTGCGATGTCGAACGCATCGAGATGGCGACGGCGCTTCGCGTACACCTGGACGAGCGCCTGCGTCATCAGAGTGTCGTCCGTGACGTGCCCGTCGCCCTTGTGGTACGGACTGATCGGCTTGCGGGTCTGCCAGTCGGCGAAGAACGGCGGAACGATGCCCTCCACCCTCCCGCCATACCGCTGCTCGATGGCTTCCGGGGTGAAGCCCTCGGTGGCACCGCCCAGGGCGTCGCCCACGGCGGCTCCCGTCAGGACGGCGGCGGTCCGCTCACGCAACCAGTTCACTGCTCTCTCACTCTCGATCGTGCGGTCCGGGGATGCGGCCGGCGTCGTCTCCGCCGCCGGCCGCACGCGTCACTGGTTGGTGCTCGCCCAGCCGTCTTCCAGTTCCTTGGCGAGCTGATCGGTGTCGATCTGGCCCGCGAGGAACTTCTGATAGGCGGGGTTGGCCACCGTGCTCTTCCAGCTCTCGTACTTCGTGAACGTGTTCCACTGCGGGTTCACGAGGTTCTTTCCGGACGCGAGCACCTGTGCCCAGCCGGTCTTCCCCTCGGTGAGCTTCGCCGCGGCGGCCTGGGCCGACGTCGTCGCCGGGATCTCCCCGTCGGCGATGTTGATCTTCGCCAGGTTCTCGGCCGACTGGTAGAACTCGACGAAGGCCGCGGCAGCGGGGACGTTCTTCGAGGACTTGGAGATCGACAGCGTGATCGGCGCGGACATCTGCTGCGATCCCTCGCTGCCCTCCAGCGCCGGAAGCACGATCCAGTGGAAGCCCTTCGGAGCCTGCGACTCGATGTTGGCAATCTGATACGAGCCGGCGACGGTCATCGCCGCCTTCCCGCCGTAGAAGGTGGGCAGCGTCTCAGACGTCGACTGCGTGACACTCGTCTTGTCGACGTAGCCCGCGTCGATCATCGACTTGACGCGCGTCGGGACCTGCAGCTCGGCTTCGCCGATGGATGCCTTCGCCTGGCTCTCCTCCGCGCTGGTGAAGAACTTCGCGCCGAAACCGAGCCCGAAGCTGGCGAACACCGAGGTCGGACTGCCGAGCCCCCATGCGAGGCCCTTGACCCCACCGGTGGTCGTCGTCTTCGCGATGTCCTCGAACTGGTCCCAGCTCATCGTGTCGCCGCTGGGAATGGTCACGCCTGCCTTCTCGAGGAGGTCCTTGTTCGCGAACACCACATAGCTCTGCTGTTCGGTGGGCACCGCCAGCAGCTTGCCGTCCTGCTCCGAGCCCTTCGCGCACGCTGTCGGGGATGTCCGAGACCATCTCGGCCGGCAGGCGAGCCGAGATCGGTCAGGTAGTCGGCGAAGCGCAGGGTGCTGCCGGGCGAGTCGTTCTGGACGACGTCCGCAGCGACGCCGCCCGCGTACTGCACCTGGAGCTTCTGCTGCAGGCTGTCGGCGGGAGCCACCTGCAGCGTCACCTTGACGTCGGGGTACTTCTTCTCGAAGTCCGCCACGATCTGCTTCGTCGCCTCGATCGCCGCCGGCTGGTTGTTGAAGTATTCGTACGTGATCGCCCCGGTGGGCTGCCCGGAGGCGTTGGTGGACGGCGTGTTCGAGCCGCCTCCGCCGGAACAGCCGGCGAGCGCGGCGATGCTGGCGACGGCGACGGCGCCGGCCAGGATGGGACGCATTCTCATGATCTCGATTCCCTTCTGATGTGTGATTGCGGTGATGTGGAAGCGGGAACGCTCAGCCTTTGACCGCCCCGGCGAGCATCCCGCCGGTGAGTCGCTTCTGGAGGATGGCGAAGAAGACGATGCTGGGGATGCTGGCAAGCAGCGCACCGGCGGCGAGGGGCCCGATGAGGCTGATGCCTTGACCGTTGACGAACGTGCTCAGCGCAACCGAGAGGGTGTACTTGTCGCTGCTCTCGGCAGCACGAGCGCGAAGAAGAACTCGTTGTAGGCCGAGACGAACGTGAAGATCGCGGTGGCGATGAGTCCTGGCCGAGCGAGCGGCAGCACGACGCTGGCCAGCACGCGCAGCCGGCCGGCTCCATCGATCGCGGCGGCCTCCTCGATGTCGATCGGGATCCCCGCCACATAGCCCTGCAGCATCCACAGCGCAAAGGGAAGCGAGTACACGACGTACACGATCCCGAGGCCGCCCAGTGAGTCGAAGAGCCCCATCGAGCGCAGAATGAAGAACATCGGGATGATGATGATCGGGACGGGGATGATCTGGCTGACCAGGATCCAGCCAACGCCGGCCGCGCGGATCCTTCCCCGGTAGCGCGCCATGACGTAGGCGCCGGGTACGGCGACCAGGACCACCACGATGGTCGTCGCCAGCGACACCACGATGCTGTTCACCGCCGCCTGCACGAGTCCCTGGGACTGGAGCGCCTGCACGAAGTTGTCGAACGTCGGCTCGGTGGGGATCAGGTGGACCGCGAGCGAGTTGAGCTCGCGGTCGCTCTTGAACGACGTCGAGATCAGCCAGACGAACGGGAAGCCGAGGAACACGATGAACAGCGCCAGCACGATGTACTGGAAGAAGCGGGCGAGGGGCGGAGTGCGATTCATCTGCTCACCCCCAGACGACGCAGTCGCGTGAGCTGGGACAGCAGCAGGATCACGACGAGCACCAGCAGGATGACGAACGTCATCGCGGCCGCGACGCCGGTGTTCCCGTTGTGGAAGGCCTCGTCGTAGACGAACAGCATGGGAAGCAGCGTCCGCCCGCCCGGGCCCCCGCCGGTGAGCACATAGACGATGCCGAACGAGTTGAAGTTCCAGATGGCGCTGAGCGTCGCGATCGAGACGATGACCGGTCGCAGCCCGGGGAGGGTCACGTGCACGAAGCGCGCCCACGCCCCCGCTCCGTCGACGGTCGCCGCTTCCATCAGCTCACTCGGGATCTGCTCGAGCCCGGCCAGCATCGTGATCGTGTTCTGCGGGATGCCGGTCCAGACGCCCACGAGGATGACCGCCGGCAGTGCGAGCGTGAAGTCGCCGAGCCAGTTGATGCTGTCCGGCCCGCCGAGTGCGGCGATGAGCCAGTTCAGCGGCCCGTTCGTGGGCGAGTAGATCATCTTCCACATGATCGCCACCACCACCGGCGGCATCGCCCAGGGGATGATCGCCAGGACCCGCGCGAACCCGCCGAACCGCATGTCGGTGTTCAGCAGGAGGGCGAGGCACAGCCCCAGCACGACCTGGAGGACCGTGACACTGATCGTCCAGATGGCGCCGATCCCGAACGAGTTCCAGAAGGCCTCATCGCGGAAGACCTTCCCGAAGTTGTCGAGCCCGACGAACTGCGGTGTCTCGGTGCTCGCCAGCTGGGAGTCGGTGAAGGCATAGCCGAGGCCGATGAGGATCGGCAGCACGCTGAGCGCGACGACGGGGATCAGCGAAGGGAGGACGAGGGCGGCAGCCTCGTTCCGCCGAGTCGCCGACAGCTTCCGCTGGCGCGGCGGGCGGGGCCCCGCGGGAGCGAGCGCGGTCACGATGCCAGGACTTCCGCGGTGCTGATCGTCGTCGACCGACGCACGACGAGGCGGGGCTCGACGCTGACGAGATGAGGGGCGCGATGCGGCTCTTCGAAGCGCTCGAGCAGGAGCTGAGCGGCGAGCCGACCCCGCTGCGCCGCCTCGAGCGAGACGCTCGTCAGGCTGGGGTTGTACACGGCCGCGATCTCGGTGTCATCGACTCCGGTGAACATGACGTCGTCGGGGATGCGCAGTCCGGCATCGGTCGCGGCGTTCATCGCGCCGATGGCCATGAGATCGTTCGCCGCGATCACGGCATCGGGACGGTCGACGGCTCGTCGGCGCTGCCAGCCCGCGAACAGGTGGGCGGCGGTCTTTCGGGCGGCGGAGACGGTGAAGTCGTCGGCGAGAACCTGCCGGCAGCGGTCGGGGTCCAGCCCGCCGGTGCGGATGGCACGGTAGAAGCCGCGCTCGCGCGAGGATCCGGGGTTGGTGTCCAACGGTCCATTGAGGAACACGAGGTTGCGCCGTCCCAGCGCGGCGACGTGTGCCACTGCGGTGCCGATGCCCTTCGCGGAGTCGACGTGGACGACGTCGACCGGGGCGTCCTCGCCCAGGGAGCCGATCACGACCACCGGGATCGGCGAGTTGGTGATCGCCCGCCGCAGCCGGTCGTTCACCCGAATCGGGGAGATGATGATGCCGTCCGCCGCCGTCGCCGCGTGGCGGACGAGTTCGACGGCCTGATCGCTGCTGCCGGTCGAGGTCACACTGACCGACGGACCGCCGTGGCCGACTTCGGCCTCGATGGCGCGCAGCATCGCGACGTAGTTCGGGTTGCCGATGTCGTCGACGGCGAACGTGATCCGCCGGGGAGCGCCGGTCCGCAGTGCGCGTGCCGTCGCATCCGGGAAGTAGCCGAGCTCCCGCGCCGCAGCCCGCACCTTCGCGATGGTCCGGGGGCTGGCGACACCGCCCGACAGCGCGCGTGATGCCGACGCGATCGACACGCCCGCCGCTGCCGCGACCTGATGAAGCGTCGGTCTCGCCATCGTCATCTCCTCATCGAGCGGGGCAGTGGAAACGATTACAGTTTGGAGCCGCGGCTCCGGTCAGGTGCGCACACGATAGCGACCCGGAAACGCGTCGTCAACCGGCAGCGCGATCGAGCAAGGTACGGGCCCTCCCGAGCATCGCCGCGTCGATCATCTGCCCGTCGGGCAGACGACGGACCCCGCCCCCGCCACCCATTGCGGCGACGACATCCCTGGCCCAGGCGAGGTCGGCGTCGGACGGGCGGAACACCGCGGCGATCGGAGCGATCTGCGACGGATGGACCGCCATCCGTCCGACAAGGCCCTGTGCGGCCCCCCGGCGAGTGTCGGCGACGAGCCCATCGAGATCGGCGATCGCGGGGTAGGCGGAGAGCATCGGCGGCACGAGTCCGGCGGCGCGCGCGGCGTAGACGGCCGTGAGGCGGGCATGGTCGATGACCGGTTGACCACCGCCGAGTTCGCTGCGCAGATCGCTCTCGCCGAGGGCGATCTCGGTCACGGCGGGGTGGGTCGCGATCGCGACCGCCGACAGCACCGCACCGGCCGACTCGAGCAGTGCCGCGATGGGGCGCCCGGGAGCGATCTCCGCCGCCGTCTGCACCGTGGCGACGTCCTCCACCTTGGGCAGGCGCAGCCCGACCGACGGAGGCAGCGCGCTGACGGCTCGCAGATCGTCGATGTCGCCGGCGTTCACCCTGATCTGGATCGTCACGCCGTCCGCCGGATCGTGGTCCGCGGCCCAGGCGCAGGCGGCGACCCGCGCCTGCGGCCTTCGCGCCGGCGGCGACGGCGTCCTCCAGATCGATGACGACGAGGTCGGCACCGCTGGCCAGCGCCTTCGTGAATCGGTCGGGTCGATCGCCCGGGACGTACAGGCCCGCCATGCGCCGCACCGTCATATCGTTCCCGCCTCCCTGAACGCCGCCAGCTTGCGCGTCGGTGCAGCCGAGCCCGCCCAGAACGGCGTCGGTGTCCTGTCCGTGCCCGCGCCCTGTCCATCGGATGTCACCGGGCGTGCGCGACATCCGGAACAGGACGTTCTGCATGGCGATGGGGCCGAGATCCTCGTCCTCGACGCGGACGACCGTCCCGAGTGCCCGATACTGCGGATCGTCCATGACACCGCGCACGTCGTAGACGGGTGAGATCGCGGCGTTCGCGGCTTCGAACGCGGAGACGACCTCTTCGGCGTCGCGTCCCCCGATCCATTCCTGCACGGCGGTGTCGAGCTCGTCGGCGTGCAAGGCACGGTCATGACCGGTCGCGAACCAGCGCTGTTCGACGACGTCGGCCCGGCCGACCAGCCGCATCACTCGCTCGGCGATCGACTGCGAACTGGTCGAGACTGCGAGCCAGACGCCGTCCTTCGAGCGGTACACGTTGCGCGGCGCGTTGTTGACCGAACGGTTGCCGACGCGCGGCTGCACGACGCCCAGCTGGTCCCATGCCGTGATCTGCCCGCCGAGCATCATCAGGATCGGCTCGATGATCGCCATGTCGATCACCTGGCCGCGTCCGTCTCGCTCGGCCCCGCGTATGCCGACCATGATCGCGTAGGCCGTCGCGAGGGCGGCGATCCCGTCGGCGAGTCCGAAGGGAGGGAGCGTCGGAGGCCCGTCAGGGTCGCCGGTGAGCGCGGCGAATCCGCTCATCGCCTCGGCGAGGCTGCCGAACCCCGGCCGCGAGGAATAGGGACCGAACTGCCCGAACGCCGTGACGCGGGCCAACACGAGTCTCGGGTTCGCCTCGAACAGGCGCTCAGGACTCAGCCCCCATCGTTCGAGCGTTCCGGGCCGGAAGTTCTCGATCATCACGTCGGCGTCGGCGACCAGACGCAAGCAGGATCTCGGCGCCCTCTGCCTGGGACAGGTTGATCGTCACATCGCGCTTGTTGCGCCCGAGCGTCTTCCACCACAGACTCGCGCCCTGCTTCTGGGGCCCGTGTCCGCGAGCCGCGTCGGGCCGATCGGGGTGCTCCACCTTGATGACGTCTGCCCCGAAATCACCCAGGAATGTGGCGGCCAAGGGCCCGGCGAACAGGGTCGACACGTCGAGGACCCGCACGCCGGCCAGCGCCGCGGGAGTGGAATCCGTTGCAGTGTTCTGCTGATCTGGCGCGTTCACCGGCTCATGATAGCCAGCGCGACAGTTCGTCCACGAGGCGGATGTCCGGGCGGCGCCGCAGCTGAGGAGCCGCTCACTCGTCCGGTTCGCCGGCGATCAGGCCGCGCAACCAGTCGCGCGCCTCGACGAACACCTCGTCGGCGTAGCGGTCCGGGTAGTGCACGATCGCGCGGTCCGCGCGCGGGTAGGACCCGAGGAACACGACCTGCGGACTGAAGCGACGCAAGCCCGAGCAGCGCGTCGGCCATCCGCTCGTCGAACACATGGCCGTCGGCATCCACCACGAATCGGTAGCGGCCCAGTTCGTCGCCGATCGGACGCGACGCCAGCAGCGACAGATTGATGCCGCGCGTCGCGAACTGCTCGAGCATGTCCAGCAGGGCGCCGGGGTGATCGTCGGGCAGCTCGACGATGAGCGAGGTCTTGTCCGCCCCGGTCGGCGGCGGGGGCGTGACCGTGCGCGAGACCAGCACGAAGCGGGTGACCGCCCGCGGGTTGTCACCGATGTTCTCGGCCAGCAGCGCGAGCTCGTGATGATCGATGATCCCGGGCGGTGCGATCGCGGCATCCGCGTTCGAGGTGCCGTCCAGCATCTCCAGCGCCGCCGCGACGTTGCTGGATGCCGGCAGGTGGGCATGCGCCGGCAGGTTGTCGGTGAGCCAGCGCAGACACTGCCCGTACGCGACCGGATGCGCCGCGATCAGGGACACGTCCTCCAGCGCGGTGCCTGGACGGGCCACCAGCACGAACTGGACCGGCACCAGGTACTCGCCGACGATCCGCAACCCGGGGATCGTCGCCAGCGCGTCCTGCGTCGTGCTCACCCCGCCGTCGACCGAGTTCTCGATCGCGATCATCGCGGCATCCGACCGTCCCTCCACGACATCGGCGAGCGCCTCGGGGACGTTGCGCACGGTCCGCCAGATCTGCCCGCGCGCCTCCGGGACCTGCGCCAGCGCGGCCTCGGTGAAGGTGCCGGCCGGCCCGAGATAGCTGTAGACGCGACGGGCGGGGGATGCGGCGGACTCGGTCACCCGCTCAGCCTAGAGGGATGCCGGTCGGCGCGGATACAGTGGCGGATGCGGGCGCCCGCCCCGCATCCGCCCGATCCCGACCGGACGCCGACGTCCCCAGGAGCCTGTGATGCCCGAGCCGCTGACACCTCTGACCCGCAGCAGCTGGCCGAGCGGATCCCAGCGGGCTTCGTCATCGGCACCGCGACCGCGGCCGCGCAGATCGAGGGCTGCGTGCACGCGGGCCGCCGCACGCTCAGCGTCTGGGACCGATTCAGCGAACAGCCGGGGCGCATCCTCGACGCCAGCACCACGGCCGTCACCGCCGACCACTTCCACCGGCACGCGGAGGACGTGCGGCTGATGAGCGGGCTGGGCGTGGACGCGTATCGCTTCTCGCTCGGCTGGACCCGGCTCGAGCCGGGAGGGCGCGGCCCGCTGGATCCCGACGGCGCGGCCTTCTACGACCGGCTGCTGGACGAGCTGCTGGCGGCCGGCATCTCGCCCTTCGCGACCGTGTCGCACTGGGACCTCCCTGAGGAGTATGCGCACGGCTGGCGGGACCGCGACACGGCGCTGCGCCTCGGCGAATTCGCCGGGCTGGTCGGCGAACGCTTCGGCGACCGGATCGACGGCTGGATCACGATCAACGAGCCGGCCACGGTCACGCTCAACGGGTACGCCCTGGGACTGCACGCGCCCGGCGAGAGCCTGCTGTTCGACGCACTGCCCACCGCCCACCACCAGCTGCTCGGCCACGGCCTGGCGGTGCAGGCGCTGCGGGCCGCCGGCGTGCGCGGGCAGATCGGCATCACCAACGCGCACACGCCGGTCCTGCCGGCCGGCGACGGCGAGCAGGACGCGGTCATGGCCCTCCTGTTCGACGTGATCCACAATCGCGTGTTCGCCGACCCGGTGCTCACCGGCCGCTATCCAGAGGTGCCCGACGAGCTCGCCACGCTGTTCGGGGCGCTGGCCGAGGTGCCGGCCGAAGACCTGGCTGTGATCTGTCAGCCCCTCGACTTCTACGGCCTGAACTACTACATGCCCAGCGTCGTGGCCGCCGGCTCCGGCACCGGCGACAGCCCGGACGGGGTCAGCGCGGCGATGGCCGAGCTGCCCTTCCGGCTCGAAGCGCTGCCCACTCACGAGACCACCGGATTCGGGTGGCCGATCGCGCCCGAATACCTCGGCACCGTGCTGGCGCAGCTGCGCGACCGCTACGGCGACGCCCTGCCGCCCGTGCTGATCACCGAGAACGGGGCGAGCTTCGACGACGTGGTGCAGGCGGACGGCACGATCGCCGACATCCGCCGCATCGACTACCTGGCCCGCCACCTCGACAGCGCGCTGTCGGCGGTCGCGCCGGGCGGCGAGGCGGAGGGCGTCGACCTGCGCGGCTTCTTCGTCTGGTCGCTGCTGGACAACTGGGAGTGGGCGGCGGGGTTCACACAGCGCTTCGGGCTGGTCCATGTCGACTTCGCGGACGGCACCCGCACCGAGAAGGAGTCGTACCGCTACCTCGCCGAGGTGCTGCGCAGACGAGACCGAAGGTGACGGCAGCGGAGGATTCGGGGCAGACTGGAGGAATGAGCCGTGCAGGACAGCCCGCCGCCGAGTCCGATCTCATCGACATCGACGAGGTCATCAACGCCTACTACGACCTGAAGCCGGATGTCTCCCTCGCCACCCAGCGCGTGGTGTTCGGCACGAGCGGCCACCGCGGCTCGTCGCTGAACCGCAGCTTCAACGAAGACCACATCCTGGCCACCAGCCAGGCGATCGTGGACTACCGCAACGCGCAGGGAATCGCCGGCCCGCTGTTCCTGGGTCGCGACACGCACGGCCTGTCGCGCCCGGCGGAGCGCACCGCGATCGAGGTGCTGGTCGCGAACGGCGTCGACGTGCACATCGACTCCCGTGACTCCTGGGTGCCGACGCCGTCGCTGAGCCACGCCATCCTCACCCACAACCGCGGACGCGAGGCCACCGACCCGGCGCGCGCGGACGGGATCGTCGTCACCCCCAGCCACAACCCGCCGGCCGACGGCGGGTTCAAGTACAACCCGCCGAACGGCGGACCGGCCGACACCGACGCCACCGGGTGGATCGCCGACCGCGCGAACGTGCTGATCGCCGGCGGCTTGGAGGACGTGCACCGCACCCGGTTCGCAGACCTGGACGCGGGCACCCTGGGGCGATACGACTTCCGTCAGCGGTACGTCGAGGACCTGCACACCATCATCGACGTCGAGGCGATCAAGCGCGCGGGGGTGCGGATCGGCGCCGACCCGCTGGGCGGGGCGTCGGTGGAGTACTGGGCGCTGATCGCCGAGCACTACGAGCTGGATCTGACCGTGGTCAACCCCGAGGTCGACCCGACCTGGCGGTTCATGACGCTGGACTGGGACGAGAAGATCCGGATGGACCCGTCCTCGCCGTCGGCGATGGCCGCCCTGGTCGCCAAGCGCAGCGAGTACGACCTGCTCACCGGCAACGACGCCGACGCCGACCGACACGGGATCGTCACCCCCGACGCGGGCCTGATGAATCCCAACCACTACCTGGCCGTCGCGATCGACTACCTGTTCGCGCACCGGCCCGACTGGCCCGCGGATGCCGCGGTGGGCAAGACGCTGGTGTCGTCGATGATCATCGACAAGGTCGCAGCATCCCTCCGCCGTCCCCTGCTCGAAGTGCCGGTGGGATTCAAGTGGTTCGTGGCCGGGCTGCTGGACGGCTCGGTCGCATTCGGCGGCGAGGAGTCGGCCGGTGCGTCGTTCCTGCGCCGCGACGGCTCGGTGTGGACCACCGACAAGGACGGCATCCTCCTGGCGCTGCTGGCCGGCGAGATCATGGCGGTGACCGGCAAGACCCCGTCACAGCGCTACGCCGAGCTGGAGGCCGAGTTCGGGGTATCCGCGTACCAGCGGGTGGACGCCCCGGCCACGCCCGAGCAGAAGGCCGCGCTGGCCAAGCTGGCGCCCGAGGCGGTGACCGCCACCGAACTGGCCGGAGAGCCGATCACGGCCAAGCTGTCGCATGCGCCGGGCAACGGCGCCGCGATCGGAGGGCTCAAGGTGCAGACCGAGCACGCCTGGTTCGCGGCACGCCCGTCCGGCACCGAAGACGTCTACAAGCTCTATGCCGAGTCGCTGCGCGGACCCGAGCACCTTGCGCAGGTGCAGGAGGAGGCGCGCGCGGTCGTCGCGGCCGCGCTCGAGGGCTGACCGGCCGAGGCGCTCACCAGTCCAGCTCGCCGGCCTCCAGCCGCGCGATGAGACCCGAGATCCACGCGCGCTCCGCGCGCAGCTGGTCGTCTTCGTACTCCGCCTCGATGATCAGCACGGGCGGAAGATCGCCGGTGGCCTCGAGATCGGCTTGCGGCGACGGCGATGTCGGCGTCGAGGGTCGCCACGCGCGCCCGCAGCGCGAGCACCGCCTCGCTGCGCGGAAGGATGCCGATGAACGAGAGCGCCGCGACGGTGATGGTCCGATGGGCCTGTGGCACGGCGAGCAGGGTGCTCACGCGCCGACGGACCTCGGAGCGTCCGGCGTCGGTCAGCGCGAACACCGTGCGCTCGGGGCGGCCCCCGGCCTGCTCCGAGCCGATCGGCTCGATGAGGTGCGCCGCCTGCAGCCTCTGCACGGCGTGGTAGATGCTGCGGGCGCGCCGAGGACGAAGTCCTTGCGCGTCTCGACCACGAACCGGTGGATGTCGTACGGATGCCGCGGCCCGCGGGTGAGCAGGGCCAGCACCGTGAGACCCGGCAGATCGCGCTCGTCGCGGGTCAGCTGTCGGGCGGTCTCGGTCACGCGCCCGAGTCTACGACTTGACAGCGGATAGTGCAGTTTGCATTAATTGATAGTGCGACTTGCCATAAGGAGATCATGATGAAGACACAGACGAACGTCCCCCAGGGCGTGTACGACGCGCTGGACCGGATGCGGCAGGCATGGGACGCCGGCGATGCCGGCGCCTACGCGGACGAGTTCACCGCCGATGCGACGTACGTGATCTTCGCCGGGATCGTCAGCGACGGTCGCGACGAGATCCATCGGGACCACGTGCCGGTGTTCGAGCGCTGGCAGCGCGGGAGCCGGATGGCGATGCGCGTGCTCGATGCGCGCCCGCTCGGCGCCGACGTCGCCGTCGTGCTCACGGAGGGCGGCCTCTACAAGGGCGAGCCGAAGCGGGTGCGGTACGACAAGGTGCAGACGTTCGTGATGGTCCGCGAGGGCGACACCTGGCGCTGCGCGGCGTTCCAGAACACCAAGCGCAACCGCATCATGGCGGCCGTCAACGCACGGGAGAAGCGCCGGCTCGCGGCGTAGACGTGCCGACTCCGCTCCTGCGCACCGGGCAGAATGAAGTGACCGTGATCGAACTCGAGCAGCTGCTCGCGGCCGGCGCCCGCTTCGCGTCCGCCCCGCTGCTCGGTCCCGCAGAGGAGTGAAATGACCTGGCTTGTCACCGGCGGAGCCGGCTACATCGGCGCCCACATCGTCCGCGCCCTGGCCGCCGCGGGGCTCGAGCCGGTCGTCATCGACGACCTGAGCAGCGGCCACGCCGGCTTCGTGCCGGACGGGGTTCCGCTCGTGCGCGGCTCGATCCTGGACCGCCCGCTGGTCGAGGACACACTGCGTGAGCAGGAGGTTCAGGGCGTCATCCATGTCGCCGGGTTCAAGTACGCCGGCGTCTCGGTGCAGCGACCGCTGCACACCTACGCGCAGAACGTCGAGGGCACGCGGGTCGTGCTCGAGGCGATGGATGCCGCCGGCGTGGCCAACCTGGTGTTCTCGTCGTCGGCCGCGGTGTTCGGCACGCCGGATGTCGCCCTGGTCACCGAGGACACCCCCAAGCATCCGACCTCGCCCTACGGCGAGTCCAAGCTCGTCGGCGAATGGCTGATCGCCGATCAGGGCGTCGCGACCGCCGGGTCGCCGCATCCGCTCCGGCACACCTCGCTGCGGTACTTCAACGTGGTCGGCTCGGGCGACACCGCCGTGTACGATACCAGCCCGCACAACCTGTTCCCGCTCGTGTTCGAGGCGCTGCTGGCCGGGCGCACGCCGAAGATCTTCGGCGACGACTACGACACGCCGGACGGCACGAACCTGCGCGACTACGTGCACGTGGCCGACATCGCGGCCGCGCACGTCGTGGCGGCGCAGCGGCTGGCGGGCGGGCAGCCGATCGAGCCGGCCTACAACCTCGGCTCGCAGAACGGGCTGTCGGTGCGCGAGATCATGGATGCCGTGGCCCGGGCCACCGGCATCCCGTTCACTCCGGAGGTCGCCCCGCGCCGTCCCGGCGACCCGGATCGCATCGTCGCGACCGGCGAACTGGCCGCCCGCGACCTGGATTGGGCCAACCGCTACACCGTCGACGAGATGGTGCGCAGCGCCTGGGAGGCACGACGCGGGGCCACCACCGCCGCGAGCTGACGCCGCGCGTCGGCGATCCGCGCCGGGAGATCGCCCGGATCGTCCTCGCCGATCCACTCTTCGAAGCCGACCTTGAACACGGCCACGCCCGCCTCGGCGGCAAGCGCCGCCGCGGGATCCGGCACGCCGCGACGCCGCAGCGCGTCGGCCGTGGCCCGGGCCAGCATCGCGAGTTCGAGCAGCTCGCGCTCCATCAGCCCGGCGTTCGCCGAGATCGCCGCCGCACGGCGCACGGCGAACTCGCGGCGCGGCTGCAGCGCGGCGCCCGCGTGCACCATCGCCTCGCCCACCACGTCGATCGCGGACGCGGATGCCGGCGCCTGCGCGATCGCCTCGGTCACCAGGTGCTCGAGTTCGTGCGCGCCGTCGAAGAGCACCTCGCGCTTGTCGGCGAAGTGGCGGAAGAAGGTGCGTTCGGTGACCCCGGCGCGCGCCGCGATGTCGGCCACGGTCGTCGCATCGAAGCCGCGATCGAGGTAGAGCTGCAGCGCCGCCTCGGTCAGCCGACCGCGCGCATCCGGTTCCCATCGGGCCATGGCCTCAGTCTAGGTGATGACAGCGTCTGACATGAGGTGTACGGTGAGGACGGAAGTTGATGACAGGAACTGACATCAACCGTCGACATCGGAGTCCGGTCGAGGGACCGGACAGGCAGGAGAGCATCATCATGCGCGTTTTCGTCACCGGAGCATCCGGATGGATCGGCTCGGCCGTCGTCCCCGAGCTCATCGCCGCCGGACACCACGTCGTCGGACTGGCACGCTCGGCGGCATCCGCGGCCGCGATCGAAGCCGCGGGCGCCACACCGCGCACCGGCAGCCTCGACGACCTCGACAGCCTGCGGGCGGGAGCGTCGGACGCCGACGCGGTGATCCATCTGGCCTTCATCCACGACTTCAGCGACTTCGCCGCATCCGGCCGGGCAGAGCGCGCCGCGATCCGGACGTTCACCGACGCCCTGGCGGGATCCTCGCGCCCGTTCCTGTTCGCCTCGGGTGCCGGCGGCATCACCCCCGGCCGCCTGGCCACCGAGCACGACCGCGTGGCGGCCACGGGTCCGGATGCGCCACGTGGCGGGGCCGAAGAACTCGCCTTCGCGGCCGTCGACCGCGGAGTGGGATCGGTCGCTCTGCGCTTCTCCACCAGCGTGCACGGCGAGGGCGACCACGGCTTCGCGGCGCAAGCTCGTCCACATCGCCCGGGAGAAGGGCGTCGCCGCGTACATCGGCGACGGCGCCAACCGGTGGCCGGCGGTGCACCGCCTCGACGCCGGGCGGATGGTCCGGCTGGCCCTGGAGAAGGCGCCCGCCGGAAGCGCGGTGCACGCGGTCGGCGACGAAGGGGTGCCGACGCGCGCGATCGCCGAAGCCATCGGACGCGGACTCGGCGTCCCCACCGTGTCGATCCCGGCCGAGGACGCGGCGGACCACTTCGGGTGGCTCGGAGCCATCTTCGCTCTCGACATCCCCGCCTCCAGCGCCATCACCCAGTCGCTGCTCGACTGGACGCCGACCCACCCCGGACTGATCGAAGACCTCGATGCCGGGCACTACTTCCGCGCGGCATCCGTCTGACGCCGGACCGGGGACAACCTCGGCGGACCGAGGACAACCTCGGCGGACTGAGGACATTCTCGGCGGACCGGGGACAATCTCGGCGGGTCAGGGTCAGGCGGGGGCGGGGGCGGGGGCGGTGCTGGAGCGGATCACCAGGGGCGCCGGCACCGCCTCGAAGCGCCAGGGACCGCCGTCCTCGATCCCCGAGACCAGGGCCGCGACGGCGCGCTCGCCGAGTCGATCGAAGTCCTGCCGGACGGTGGTCAGCGGCGGACGATAGTCCGCGGCATCGGGCAGGTCGTCGAACCCGACGACACTGACCTGGTCGGGCACCGGGCGGCCGGCGTCGGCGAGCGCCCGCAGCAGCCCCAGCGCCATCTGGTCGTTGGCGGCGAACACCGCCGTCACCGCAGGGTCGGCCGCCAGCGCCGCCCCAACGGCATGACCGGATGCCGCGGTCCAGTCGCCGCGCACCGGTCGCGGCGCGCGCACCCCGGCTTGCGGCGAGCGCCGCCCGCCAGCCGCGCGCCCGCTCGACGGCGGCGAAGGAGTGCGGCGGCCCGGCGAGGTGGTGCACGGTGCGGTGGCCGAGTCCGAGCAGGTGGGCGACCGCAGTCTGCGCACCGGCGACGTGTTCGGTCTCGACGATGCCGAACCGGTCGTCGGCGGGCGAATCCACCACGACCAGCCGCAGGCCGGTCGGGGTCCCGGCCTCACGCGCGAGCTCGGTCGCGTCGTTGAGCACGACGGCGCCGTCCACGCCCTGATCGCGCAGCCGCGCGAACGCGTCCCCGATCTCGCCGCCGGACCCGAGGGTGATGACGGTCAGCGCATACCCGCGGGCGGCCGCGGCATCGGCCACCGCCTGCAGCATCCGCGAATTGCCGACCGTCGCCAGCGACGACACGACGAGTCCGATCGTCTGCGAGCGGCCGGTGCGCAGTGCCCGGGCCGCGTGGTGCGGGCGGTATCCCATGTGCGCCATCGCCGCTTCGACCCGCGCGCGGGTCTCGGGGTCGACGCGCGGGCTGCCGTTCACGACCCGCGACACCGTCTGCCCCGACACGCCGGCGCGGGCCGCGACATCCGCCATCGACACGCGCCGCTCGGCCTTCTCCACCGTGTCTGCGTCGCCCATCTCGCCCGCCTCCCGCGCGTTCCGTCCCCTGGCGCCCGCCGCATCCCGTGCAGGACTCCGGAGATCTCGTCCGTGTTGACGATAACACGGCGGTGTTGCTACCGTGTGAACGTCAACATGGAGGAGTTCTGCACATGACCTCAGAGCAGCCGGCGGCCCCCGCGCCGTCACCGCCCGCGCAGCGGCTGGGCGCCGGCGTCGTCAAACGCGCCACGCGCCTGGCCGACGGCCGCGAGCTCCTCTACTTCGACGACCCGGACACGACGCTGGGCGCCGACCGCGCGGTCGACACGCGCATCCTCGATCCGCGCCCGGACACCGCCACCATGCGGCTGGACGTGCTCACCGGCGACTGGATCTCGGTCGCCGCCGCCCGCCAGAACCGGGCGTTCCTGCCGCCGGCCGAGCTCGACCCGCTCGCGCCGCAGTCGGCGACCAACCCGTCCGAGATCCCCTCCCGCTACGACGTGGCGGTGTTCGAGAACCGCTCGCCCTCGTTCGGCCCGGCCCTGGCTCAGGCCACCGGGACGGCGCCGGCCGCAGACGATCCGCCCCGCGGCCCGGACGACCTCGCCGCGCCCGGCCTCGGCCGCACCCGCACCGGTGTCGGGCGGTGCGAGGTCGTGTGCTTCAGCCCGGACACCAGCGGATCGTTCAGCACCCAGACCGTCACCCGCGCACGGACCGTGATCGAGGCGTGGGCCGACCGCACCGCCGCGCTGTCGACCCTCCCCGGGATCGAGCAGGTGTTCCCGTTCGAGAACCGCGGCGAGGCGATCGGCGTGACCCTGGGCCACCCGCACGGCCAGATCTACGCGTACCCGTACGTCACCCCGCGCACGACCCGGCTGCTCGACCAGATCGCACGCACCTCCCCCACCCTGTTCCAGGAGATCCTGGAGTTCGAGCGGGGCTCGGACCGCGTCGTGCTGGCCGGCCAGCACTGGACCGCCTTCGTGCCGTTCGCCGCGCGCTGGCCGCTCGAGGTGCACCTCATGCCGCATCGGCACGTCGCCGACCTCGCCGAGACGACGGATGCCGAGCGCGATGAGCTCGCGCCGCTCTACCTGCGGCTCGCTGCGCGGCGTGGACGCGTTGTATGACTCGCCCACCCCGTACATCGCGGCGTGGCACCAGGCCCCGGTGCACGTCGGACGCGACGCCGTGCGGCTGCACCTCGAGCTGACCAGCCCGCGCCGCGCCGCCGACAAGCTGAAGTTCCTGGCCGGCTCCGAGGCCGCCATGGGCGCCTGGATCGGCGATCTGCCGCCCGAGACCGCCGCCACCCGGCTGCGGACCGCCATCGAAGGAGTCTCGCTGTGACCGCCGCGCAGGACGCTGCCCGCGCCCTGTTCGCGGAGCTGTCGCACGGCCCCGCCGCGGGCGCGTGGTCGGCTCCCGGCCGGGTGAACCTGATCGGCGAGCACACCGACTACAACGACGGGTTCGTGCTCCCGTTCGCGATCGACCGGCGCACGCACGTGGTCCTCGGCACGAACGACGGCGGCGACATCCGCGTCGCCTCGACGTTCGCCGACGCACCGGTCGTGGTGCCGCTGGACGGCCTCGACCGGATCTTCCCGACGACCGGGCAGCCGGCGGTCCCGGAATGGGCGGCCTACCCGCTCGGGGTGGCCTGGGCGCTGCGCCACGCCGCCACGGCTCCCCAGGTGGGCGTCGACATCGCCATCGCCTCGGACGTGCCGGTGGGCGCGGGGCTCTCGTCGTCGGCGGCCATCGAGAGCGCGACGGCGACCGCGCTCAACGACAGCTGGCGGCTGGGGCTGGACCCCGTCGCCCTGGCCCGGATCGGACGGCGCGCCGAGAACGAAGCCGTCGGTGCGCCCACCGGGATCATGGATCAGATGGCCTCGATGCTCGGCCGCGCGGACGCGGCGATCTTCCTGGACTGCCGTTCGCTGGACGCCGAGATCGTCGACCTCGGCTTCGCCGGCGCGGGCCTTCAGCTCATGGTCATCGACACCGGCGTCACGCACGCGCACTCCACCGGCGGCTATCGCGACCGGCGCGACGCCTGTGAGCGGGGCGCCGCCGCCCTGGGCGTGCCGGCGCTGCGCGATCTGTCGGTGGACGACCTGGGCCGTGCCGAGCGGATGCTGGATGCGACGACCTTCCGCCGGGTGCGGCACATCGTCACCGAGAATCAGCGCGTCCTGGACACGGTGCGCACGCTGCGCGCGCAGGGACCGGCGGCCATCGGCGCCCTGCTGGATGCCTCGCACGCCTCGATGCGCGACGACTTCGAGATCTCCACCCCGGCGCTGGACACGGCCGTCGCGGCCGCGGGGGCGGCCGGGGCGATCGGCGCCCGGATGACCGGCGGCGGATTCGGCGGCGCGGCGATCGCCCTGACCCCGCACGACCGGGTCGACGAGGTGGCGCTGGCGGCGGCATCCGCGTTCGACGAGGCCGGGTTCGCCGCGCCGCACGTGTTCACCGTCACGCCCTCGGACGGCGCCCGCCGCGACGAGTGAGAGACCTCCCGTCGTTCGGCATATTCTCGTAGGCATGGCACGCAGAGGGTCCTATGCGAAAGGCGTCGCGAAGCGCGAGGAGATCCTCACCCGCGCTCTCGACGTGATCGCCCGCGAAGGCTACCGCGGGGCGTCGGTCAAGGAGCTCGCGGATGCCGTGGGTCTGAGTCAGGCCGGGCTGCTGCACTACTTCGACTCGAAGGAGGAGCTGTTCACCGAGATCCTGCGCAAGCGCGATCAGGTCGACTCGGCCGGCCTCCCGCCGGCGGCGTTCGACACGGCCGAGCTTGCCGACATCCGGCGCGGCTACCTCGACATCGTCCGTCACAACGCCGAGGTGCCGGGCCTGGTGCAGCTGTTCTCCCGGATGTCCGTGGACGCCGTGGACCCCGAGCATCCGGCCCACCGGTTCTTCGTCGAGCGCAGCACCGGGCTTGCGTGCGGTGTTCACGGCGGCGCTCGAGCGGCGCCGGCAGGACGGTCTGCTGTCGCCGGACGTCGACCCCGAGGCGCTCGCGCGCGCGTTCCAGGCCGTCGCCGACGGACTGCAGCTGCAGTGGATGCTCGAGCCCGACGTCGATATGGCCGCGGTCGTGGACGCTCTGTTCACGGCGCTGCTCGGCCCCGCCGACGCCGGCGCCCCGGCTACGCCAGCGCCGGGATGACCTCGCGCTCGAACAGCTCGACCCCGGAGCGATCGTAGGCCAGCTCGGGGAAGTAGTGGATCGCGTACCCGACGCCGTGGGCCGCCCGGACCCGCAGCCGCTCGACGATCTGCTCGGGCGTGCCGAACGCGTCCGAGCTCAGGTACTGCGCCTCGATCGCGTCGGCCTGCTCCCGGCCGACATGCGGCAGCAGCCGCGCCTTCACCGCCGCGAGCCGGTCGTGGGCCTCGGCCTCGGTCGGCGCGACGATCGTGTTGAAGTTCGAGGAGCGCACGATCTCGGCCTGGTCCCGCCCGAGCGCCGCGCAGTGCCCGCGCAGCGCGGCATCCTTCCGGTCGAACTCGTCCAGCGTCCCGGTGAAGTTCGTGTACGACGCGTACCGCGCGGCGATCTTCAGAGTCACCTTCTCGCCGCTGCCGGCGATCCAGAACGGGATGCCGCCGGCCTGCACCGGCAGCGGACGGACGATGGCGCCGTCGACCTGGTACTCGCGGCCGTCCAGCGTCGCGGTGCCGTCGGTCCATGCCTGATGCATGATCTCGACCCCCTCGCGGAGCCTGCGCAGCCGCTCGGGCACCGCGGGGAAGCCGTAGCCGTACGCGCGCCACTCGTGCTCGTACCAGCCGCCGCCGATGCCCATCTCCAGACGGCCGCCCGAGACGTGATCGACGGTCGCGGCGACCTTGGCCAGGTAGGCGGGGTTGCGGTATCCCATGCACGTGCACATCTGCCCGAGCCGGATGCGGGAGGTCGACGCGGCGAAGGCGGCCATCAGCGTCCATGCCTCGTGCGTGGCCTCGGTCGAGGGCACCGGGCTGGTGTGGAAGTGGTCGTACACCCACGCGGACTCCCAGGGGCCGGCATCCGCGTGCTGTGCGAGGGTGCGCATGGTGTTCCAGTGCTCGGCGGGGTCGATGCCCACCAGGTCGAAGCGCCAGCCCTGCGGGAGGAAGGTTCCGAATCGCATCTGCGTCCTTTCACGGTGATCGGTCGAGGCTATCTGAGGTCGTGCGCGATCCGCGCGGCGGTCTCGCGCAGGCGGCACCCGGGAACGGAGCACGTCCAGATCGCAGGCTACCCGCAGCGCGGTCAGCGAGAGCGCCCGACCGTCAGCGCGCCCGACGGTCAGACGACCTGGGCCTGCGGCATCCGCCGGCGCATGACGGCGATCGCCTCGGGGTTGTCGTCCACGAGCACGGCGTGGCGGCCGAGGGCCGCGGCGACCGCCCCGGTGGTGCCGCTGCCGGCGAACAGGTCGAGCACGCGGTCGCCCTCGCGGGTGGAGGCCTGGATGATGCGGCGCAGGACGCCCTCCGGCTTCTGCGTGGGGTATCCGGTCTTCTCCCGGCCGCCGGTGGGCACGATGGTGTGCCACCAGACGTCGGTGGGCAGCTTGCCGCGCGCCGCCTTCTCGGCCGTGACCAGGCCGGGGGCCATGTACGGCTCCCGGTCGACGCCCGCCGAGTCGAACCAGTAGCGCTGCGGATCCTTGACGTAGACCAGGATCGTGTCGTGCTTGGCCGGCCACCGGCCGCGCGCCTTCGCGCCGTAGTCGTAGGCCCAGATCAGCTCGTTCAAGAACCGCTCGCGGCCGAACAGCGCGTCCATCAGCACCTTGGCGTAGTGCGCCTCGCGGAAGTCCAGGTGCAGGTACAGTGTGCCGTCGTCGGCCAGCAGCCGCCATGCCTCGCGCAGCCGCGGCTCGAGGAACCCCCAGTAGTCGTCGAACCGGTCGTCGTACCGGCGCAGGTCGCCGCGCAGCCGCTCGTACTCCCGCCCGCGGAATCCGCGACGCACCGCGCCCGGGGTCGCGTCGACGGAGCCGCCGTCCCGCGCAAGCCGATCGCTCGCGCACCCGTCCGGTGTTGAACGGCGGGTCGAGGTAGACGAGGGTGAACGCGCCGTCCGGCAGCGAGCGGGCCGCGGCCAGGTTGTCGCCGTGGTGGATGATGACCGAGCCCGCGCCGGTCACGGCACGCGGTTCAGCCACGCGTCGGTGGCGAACTTCGACGCCACCAGCGCCTCCGCCTCGGCATATTCCTCTTCCGTGATATGTCCCGGGGTCGCGCCGTACAGCGTCCCGAACGTCTCGATGAACCGCTCGATGATCGCCTCCCGCGGCAGCCCGGTCTGGCTTGCGCAGCGGGTCGACGCGCTTGGCCGCCGACACCGTGCCCTTGTCGCTGAGCTTCTCCCGGCCGATGCGCAGCACCTCGGTCATCACCTGGCCGTCCATGTCGTAGCTCAGGGTCGCGTGATGCAGGATGCCGCCGTTGGCCAGCCGCTTCTGCGCTGCTCCGCCGATCTTGCCGGACGGGCCGGTGATGTCGTTCAGCGGCTGATACACCGCGTCGATGCCGAGCGAGCGCAGCGCCTGCAGCACCCAGTCGTCCAGGAACGCGTACGAGTCGGCGAACGTCATCCCCGCCACCAGCGTCCCCGGTGCGTACAGCGAGTAGGTCACGATCGAGTTCGCGCCCATCAGCATCGCGCCGCCGCCGGAGATCCGGCGCACCACGTCGTAGCCGTGCCGGCGCGCGCCCTCCGGGTCGACCTCGTTGCGCAGCGACTGGAACGACCCGATGACCACGGCCGACTCGTCCCACTCCCACATCCGCAGCGCCGGCTTGCGGCGTCCGTCGCCCACCCGGGTGGTGAGCACCTCATCCAGCGCGAGGTTCATCCGCGGCGAGACCGGCTTCTCGTGCAGGATCTCCCAGTCGAAGTCGCTCCAGCCCGGAGCGGTGACCAGCGCCCGCCGCACCGCCGTGCCCACCGCCTCCGGCGTGAAGCCGAGCAGCTGGGCGCCCTCGGGCAGCGCTCCGCGCACGGCGGCGGCGATCGCCGCGACATCCGCCGTGGTGGCCATCCCGTTCACGGCGGCGTCGATATCGGCCAGCGCCGAGTCCGGCTCGAGGAAGAAATCCCCGGCCAGATGGAAGTCGGCGATCCGCCCGTCGCGCTCCTGCAGGTCGACGACGACGAGCTTGCCGCCCGGAACCTTATACTCACCGTGCATGTTCTCAGCCTACGTGCCGGTAGGATGGATGCTGCGGCCCTGCCGCTGCGTCGTCGACACGCTCCCCTGGCCTGGTTCCCCGAGCCCGCCACGGTTTCTTTTCGAACGGCGAACCGATGCGCACCGTCCTGGTGCGCCGTCGCCTCCAGCGCGCCGATCCGAGTGCGCCTTCACCGAAAGCATCCCCTTGTCTACTTTCCTTTCTCTCGGCGTGCCCGAGAACCTCGCCGCCGTCCTGTCCGCACAGGGCAAGACCGAGGCGTTCCCCATCCAGCGCGACACGCTGCCCGACGCCCTGGCCGGCCGTGACGTGCTCGGCCGCGGCCGCACCGGCAGCGGCAAGACCATCGCGTTCGCCCTGCCCCTGGTGGCACGGCTCTCGGCCGCCCGCGTCTCGCGCCGCCCCGGCCACCCGCGCGGACTGGTCCTGGCCCCGACCCGCGAGCTGGCCACCCAGATCGCCGCGACCGTGACCCCGCTGGCCGACGCCGCCGGCCTGACCGTCACGACGATCTTCGGCGGTGTCAGCCAGCGTCCGCAGGAGCAGGCGATGGCGCGCGGCGTCGACATCGTGGTGGCCTGCCCGGGCCGCCTCGAGGACCTGATGAAGCAGGGCGTCGTCTCGCTGGACGCCATCGAGATCACGGTGCTGGACGAGGCCGACCACATGGCCGACATGGGCTTCCTGCCCGGCGTCACCCGCATCATGAAGGCCACCCCGGTGCGCGGGCAGCGGATGCTGTTCAGCGCGACCCTGGACCGCGGCGTCGACACGCTCGTGCAGCGGTTCCTGCACGACCCGGTCCGGCACGAGGTGGACGAGTCCAGCGTGCCCGCCGGCGTGATGACCCACCGCGTGTTCGTGGTGCCGGATGCCGACGCCAAGAAGGACCTCGTGCAGCACCTCGCGCGCGGCCGCGCCCGCCGCATCCTGTTCACCCGCACCAAGCACCAGGCCAAGAAGCTCGCCAAGCAGCTGACCGCGGCCGGCATCCCCGCCGTCGATCTGCAGGGCAACCTGTCGCAGCCGGCGCGCGAGCGCAACCTCGCCGCGTTCAATGCCGACCCCGCCGCCGGCGGCGTGCGCGTGCTCGTCGCGACCGATGTCGCGGCCCGCGGCGTCCACGTCGACGACGTCGAGCTGGTCGTGCACGTCGACCCGCCGGTCGAGCACAAGTCGTACCTGCACCGTTCGGGCCGCACCGCCCGTGCCGGCGCCGAGGGCGTGGTGGTCACCGTGGTGCTCGCCGAGCAGCGCCGCGATGTCACCGATCTGCTCCGCAAGGCGCAGATCCGCGTCGGACTGGAGTCGGTCGACCCGAACGGCACCCAGGTCACCGACCTCGTCGGCGACCCGGCGCCGTATGTGAAGCCGGCGGCGATGCGAGCCCGTGCAGCGCAGCGTCCGGCGAAGGCGTCGTCCAACCGGGGATCCAACGGATCCGCCCGCGGCGGGTCGGCGCGCAACGGTTCGCGAGGTGGGGCGAACGGCGATCGTCCGGCCGAGGCCCCGGCCCGGTCGGGCTCGCGGCGCCGTCGCGGCAACGGCGGGCAGGGCGGGTCTGCGGATGCCGCGGCGCGCACGCCCCGCACGGATGCCGGCGCCGCCCGCGCCAAGGGCGGGAAGGCACCGCACGCCCAGTCGTCGCATGCCCAGTCGTCGCATGCCCCGGCCCCGCAGAGCGGACGCACCGCATCCGGCAAGCCGACGATGGGCGCCACCGTCGGCGGCATGCGCTCGGGCGGCTCGCGCCGCGCGTCGCGCCCCGGCGGGCGCTGACCCGCGCCGCCGCCCGGCGGGCTCAGTCCCGCGCGGCGAAGCGCGCGTTCAGCCAGGCCACGACATCCGCGCGCACCTCGTCGGCGATCGTCTCGTTGAACAGCTCGTGCCGCGCATCGGGGTAGACCAGCGTCGTGACATCGGTCAGCTTGGATCGGTTCCGGTATGCGTCGGCGAGCTTGTGCACGTTGCGCGGCCCGCCGACCGGGTCGTCGCGGCCGACGATGGGCAGCAGCGGGATGTCGCGGCCGAGGTCCGCCCGCGGACGACCGAACAGACGCAGCGACTCGATCGGGCCGAACAGCTTCAGCAGCGGAGTCTCGACCGTCAGCGGATCGTCGTGGAACGCCGCGGCGACGCGCGGATCGGTCGAGAGCCACTCCAGACCCGAGGCATCCGGCCCCTTCCACTTGGCGTTCAGGTCTCCCGCGTTCAGCGATCCGGGCATCCGCAGCGCCGACCCGGACAGGATGACGCCGTCATAGGCCTCGGGATGATCGTTCACGAGGATCTGGGTGAGGAACGATCCCCAGGAATGCCCGAGGATCACCAGCGGCAGGTCGGGGTTCTCGTCGCGGATCAGCTCGGTGAACCGCCAGCACGCCGCCACGGCGGCGCGGTGACCGCCCGGTCCGAGTCGGCCGAGGCGCGCGGCGTTGCCGCCGTGCTGCGTCATACCGGTGCGCCCGTGCCCGCGGTGGTCGTCGGCGTAGACCGTGTAGCCCTCGGCGTTCAGCGCCGCGATGACCTCGCCGTAGCGTCCGGCGTGCTCGCCCACCCCGTGCAGCAGCTGGACCACCGCCCGCGCCGTCCCCTGCGCCGGATGGAGGTCGTAGGCGATCGCGATGCCGTGTGCATCGATGAACTCGGGCATGACCCAGAGCCTAGCCTCGCCCAACCTTCGGCATTTACTTAGCGAGACTAATAAGCTAGACTAACGATCTGTATGGTCATCTCGCACGAACCCTCCGACGTCCCCGAAGTCCCCGAAGAGGATGCCGTCACCGCCCGCGATCTGCGGATGGCGACCTTCCGCCTCAGCCGCAGACTGCGCTCCCAGCGCGCGCTGGACACGATGAGCGACGCCCAGTTCGCCGTGCTCGCCACGCTCAAGGGCCACGGACCGCACACCCTGGGCGAGCTGGCCGAGCGCGAGCGCGTGACCGCCCCCTCGATGAACCGGACCGTGAACTGCCTGGAGGAGGCGGGCTGGATCACCCGCACCCCCGACGAGACCGACCGCCGCAAGGTCAACATCGAGATCACGACGCAGGGACGCGAGCTGGTGGCCGAGACGGTGCGCCGCCGCGACATGTGGCTGGCGCAGGTGGTCGCCGACCTCACCCCGTCCCAGCGACGCACCCTCGCCCGCGCCGCCGCGATCATGAGCGAGGTGGCCGCGCGATGAAGACGATGTTCCGCTCCCTCGGCCTCTTCAACTACCGGGTCTGGTTCTTCGGCGCGCTGATCTCCAACATCGGCGGGTGGATGCAGTCCACGGCGCAGGACTGGGTGGTGCTCACCGAGCTGACCCACAACGACGCCACCGCGATGGGCGTGACGATGGCGCTGCAGTTCGGGCCGCCGCTGGTGCTCGTCAGCATCACCGGGTGGGTCGCCGACCACTTCGATCGGCGCAAGCTGCTGATGTGCACGCAGACCGCGCTCGGGCTGCTGGCGATCACCGTCGGCGTGCTCCTGCTCACCCACGTCATGACGCTGCCGATGATGTGGATGTTCGCCGGCTTCTTCGGCATCGCCAACGCGTTCGACTCCCCCGCCCGCCAGGCGTTCGTCTCGGACGTGGTCTCGCGCGAGAACGCCGCGAACGCGGTCGCTCTGAACTCGGCATCCTTCAACACCGCGCGTCTGATCGGACCGGCCGTCGGCGGCATCGCCATCGTGCTGGTCGGCACCGGGTGGATGTTCATCATCAACGCCGCCACGTTCGTGGCGATGCTCCTGGCCCTGTCGCTGATGCGCCGCGACGAGCTCGAGCCGCGCGTGCGGGCGACCGATGCCACGCGGATCGCCGACGGCTTCCGCTACGTCGCGCGCCGCCCCGACCTGCTCGTGCTGTTCGTGATGGTGTTCCTGATCGGCGCGTTCGGCATGAACTTCCCGATCTTCGCCTCGACCATGGCGCTGGAGTTCGGCAAGCAGGCCGACGGCTACGGCGCCCTCAGCTCGATGCTGGCCATCGGATCGCTCGCCGGCGCTCTCATGGCCGCGCGCCGCGAGAAGGCCCGCATCCGGGTGGTGATCATCGCGGCCGGCGGGTTCGGACTCGCCTCGATCATCTCGTCGGTGATGCCGGAGTACTGGATGTACGGGGCGACCGTCGTGTTCGTCGGCTTCTCGACCGTGTCGATGCTGACGACCGCCAACGGGTACGTGCAGACCACCACCGACGCCCAGCTTGCGCGGACGCGTCCTGGCCCTCTACATGGCCGTGATCATGGGGTCCACGCCGATCGGCGCCCCCATCGTGGGATGGGTGGCCACCGCGTTCGGCCCGCGCGCGGCGATCCAGGTCGGCGCTGCGGCAGGGATCATCGCGTGTGTGATCGGCGCGGTCTGGATGATCAGCTCGGGCCGGCTGCACCGGCACAGCACGAGTCGATTCCGGCTGACCATCGACGAGACGCTGCCGATCCGCGTGATCGAGCAGCCGATCCCCGAGGAGTTCAGCGACGGGCTGGCGCAGACCACGCCCATCCCGCTGCCGAACCGGGCCGGCGACGAGTCGCCCGCGTCCCGCGATCGCTTCCGGCACGCCGACTGACCGCCGTCAGCGGGCGGGCCGCTACCATTCGAGTGGTGAGGGCAGACGGATGCTGACGCCGGCCGACCTCGTGGTCCGCGCCATGGCGTGGTACCTGGGGCGCACAGCGCTGCGCCCCGATCCCCGCACCAACATCGACACCGCCTCACTGAAGCGCCGCTTCCCGCGTCTTGCTCCGGTCGAGGTCGGCGATGTCCCGATCATCGGCCCGCACGGGCCGGTCCCGGCACGGCTCTATCGTGCGCAGGGCCGGGCGCGCAGCGCCTTCGTCTGGGTGCACGGCGGAGCGTTCGTCGGCGGCGACCTGGACATGCCCGAGTCGAACTGGGTCGCCCTCGAGTTCGCCGCCGCCGGCATCCCGGTCCTGTCGGTGGACTACCGCAAGGCGCTGCGCGGGGTGCGGCATCCGGTCCCCGCGGACGACCTGCGTGCGGCGTGGCTGCACGCGACGGCGCACGCGGCGGAGCTGTTCGGGGTGGATGCCGGAGCCGTCCATCTCGGCGGCGCGAGCGCCGGCGGGGCGCTGGTGGCCGGCCTGGCGCTGCGGCTGCGCGACGAGCACGGCCCGATGCCGGCATCCCTCGTGCTGAGCTACCCGTTCCTGCACCCGATCCTCCCGCCGAACACGCCCGAGACGCTCGCGCTGACGGCGAAGATGCCGGCGCGGCTGCGGTTCCGGCCCAGCGTCGTGCGGGCGCTGGCCAAGCACTACGCCGGGTCGGCGGCGATGAGCGACCCCTACGCGTTCGCCGGGACGGCCCCCGACCTGCGCGGCTTCCCGCCGACCTACATCCTGGTGGCGATGATCGACGACCTGCGCTCGTCGGGCGACCTGTTCGCGCAAGGCTTCGCGCTGCCGGTGTGCGGGTGGAGCTGTTCGCCGAGCGCAGCGCCACGCACGGCCATCTCAACCACCCCGAGGCGAACTCCGCGCAGCGCAGTGTGAGGCGGATGATCGCCTGGGTCGACGCGTTCGGATAGCTCAGGGAGCGGCCGAGAGCCGGGACGAGGCGGTGGCCATGTGCATGGCCATCGCCGAGGCGGCGGCATCCTCGTCGCCTTCGGCGACCGCGCGGGCGATGGCATCGTGCTCGGCGACCGCGACGCGTGCCTGCGCGTCGTCGTGCACGGCCCGGTCGGCATACACCTGCAGAAGCGAGCGGACCACGTGCAGCAGGTCGATGAGCGCGGCATTGCCGGCGACCGCCGCCAGCTGGTCGTGGAACGCCAGATCGGCACGGGCGAACGCCTTCAGCCCGGCGGCCGTGCCCTGCAGAGACTCCCGCATCCGGGCGAGGTGCCCCTCCAGCGCCGCGCGCGCCGCCGGGTCTCCCCGCTTGGCCGCGAGCCGGGCGACGTAGATCTCCAGCCCGGAGCGCAGCTCGAGCAGCTCGGCGGTGTTGCGCTCGCCGATCAGCAGGCCCCAGCGGAGGGTCTGCGGCAGCAGTTCGCTGGCCGTGCCGCGCAGGTACGTGCCCGAGCCGGCGCGCACGTCCACGATGCCGAGGATCTCGAGGGCGGCGAGCGCCTCGCGCACGGCCGAGCGGCCCACCCCGAGCGTCTGCGCCAGCTGCCGCTCGGGCGGCAGGCGCGTGCCCGGCGCGATCGATCCGCTCGTGAACAGATCCAGCAGCCGTCGCGCGACCTCCGACACCGGCGTCCCGGTGGGCAGCGCGCCCAGACCGGCCGCGATCTCGGCGGCCGGACCGGCGGGGAATGCGGGCATGCCGACAATCTACCGCAGCACAGCGGGATCCGCCCTTGCAATTGGTCAACCGGTTTGCCAAACTGATGATGTGATCGGCCTGGGCACCTACGCGTTCTTCTGGCAGCACTCCGACGGGGTGCCCGAGCCGCTGTCGCTGATCGGCGCGTTCGAGTCGACCCGCGAGCTCGGCGTCGACCTCTTCCAGATCTGCGACTATGCGCCCCTCGAGACGATGACCGATGCCGAGATCCGGGATGCCGCGGCCGCCGCCCGTGAGTTGGGGGTGACGGTCCAGCTCGGCACGAAGGGCATCGATCCCGAGCATCTCGCCCGGTTCCTCGGGCGCGCCACGGTGTTCGGGGCGGACCTGGTGCGCTCGATGCTGCACGGCCCGGACTCCCGTCCCCACCTCGCTGAGGCGGAGGAGCAGCTGCGCGCCGTGCTGCCCGGTACGAGGCATCCGGGGTCACGCTCGCGCTGGAGACCTACGAGCAGGTGGCGACCGACGACCTGGTCGCGCTCGTCGAACGCCTCGACAGCCCGGCCCTGGGCATCTGCCTCGACCCGGCCAACGTCGTGGCGCGACTGGAGCGACCGCGGGACTGCGTCGAGGCGGCCGCGGCCCTCACCCGGAACGTGCACGTCAAGGACTTCGCGTTCGCCCGGCAGCCGGGCTGGGTCGGCTTCACCTACGGCGGCGCCCCGATGGGCACGGGCTGCACGACTATCCGCACCTGCTGCGCGCCGTGCGACCGCGCGAGCGCGGCATCGACGAGATCGTCGAGCACTGGCTGAGCTGGCAGGGCGACGCCGAGACCACCATCCGCACCGAGCGGGAGTGGACCCGCACGGCCATCGACTATCTGAGGAGCACGAGATGACCACCAGCACCGACACCTACCGGATCGCCGTCATCGGAGCAGGCGGCAAGATGGGCATGCGCGTCTCGGACAACCTCGCCAAGACCGCTCATCGGGTGGCCTACGTCGAGAACTCGCCCGCCGGGCAGCAGCGCACCACCGACGCCGGGCGCCCCCTGACCGACGCGGCGACGGCCGTCGCCGACGCCGACATCGTCGTGTTCGCCGTCCCCGACCTGGCGCTGCAGGCGGTCACCGCCGAGCTGGTGCCGCAGCTGCGCTCGGGCGCGATCGCGCTGACGCTCGACCCGGCGGCCGCCTACGCCGGGCTGCTCACCGATCGCGACGACGTGATCCGTGCGGTCGCCCACCCCTGCCACCCCTCGATCTTCCTGCAGCGCACGACGCCCGAGGAGTACGCCGACACGTTCGGCGGCATCGCCGCCCCGCAGGACTCGATCGCCGCGATCGAGTCGGACGACCCGGCCAAGAAGGCGATTCTGGACGCGACCGTGCGGGCCATCTACGCCCCGGTCATCGACGTGCACTACGTCACGATCAAGCAGCTCGCCCAGCTCGAGCCGACCCTGGTCGAGACCGTGACCTGCATGATCGGCAGCCTGCTGAACGAGGCGCTCGACGAGGCCGTGCACACCATGGGCGTGCCCGAGGCGGCGGCCCGCAGCATCCTCTACGGACACACGCAGGTGGCGCTGGCCAACGGCCTGCGCGGTGACAACCCGTTCAGCGACGCCTGCCTGATCGCGATGGAGTACGGTCGCGAGAGCATCATCAAGGACGATTGGAAGAAGATCTTCCGCGACGACGAGCTCGATGCGAACCTGGCACGGATGCTGCACCTGGACCGCATCGAGCGCTGACCCGGGCGACGCTGCCGGATCGGACACGGAGGAGCAAGATGGGCATGCTGGAGGGCAAGACCGCGCTGGTGACCGGCGCGGGCACGGGCATCGGGCGCGGTGTGGCCGAGCGGTTCGCACGCGAGGGCGCCCGGGTCGTGATCGCGGATCGGGACGCGGATGCCGCGGCCGGCGCGGCCGCTGCGATCGGGGCCGCGGCACGTGCGGTGGTCGTGGACATCTCGGACGAGGCCTCCGTCGCGGCCGCGTTCGCGACGCTCGAGTCGGACGGCTGGGCGCCCGATGTCGTGGTGGCCAACGCCGGCGTGCAGCTGTTCGGGCAGGACGCGAAGGCGGCCGACCTCGACCTGGACGTGTGGCGCCGCACCCTCGATGTGAATCTGACCGGCACGTTCCTGACCGTCAAGCACGCGGTGCGCTCGATGCTCCGGGGCGTGGACGAGGCGGCCGGGGGCGGGTCGATCATCCTGACCGGCAGCCCCACCGGACTGAACGGCGAGGGCGCGGACTTCACCGCGTACAGCGCCACGAAGGCCGGGATCCACGGGCTGGCCCGCACCGTCGCCGCCGCGTACGCCGACCGGAACATCCGGGTGAACACCGTCGTCCCGGCCTACACCGAGACGTCGCTGGTGACCAGCATCTCGACGAACCCCGAAGACCGCGCGGCGATCATCGGCCGCATCCCGCTCGGCCGGCCGGGCGCGCCGCGCGACGTCGAGGGCATCATGGTCTTCCTCGCCTCGGACGACGGCGCGTTCGCGACGGGTTCGCTGTTCGCCGTCGACGGCGGAATGTCGACGCTCTGAGAGGGTGCGTGTGCAGATGAGCTGGTACTGGGAGCACCGCACCTGGCGCAGCGGCGCCTGGGGGTTCGAGCTGCGCGATGACGAGATCGCCGACCTCACGTTCGAGGGACGGCGCGTGCTGCGCAGCATCCGCGCCGTCGTCCGCGACGAGGACTGGAACACGCCGGTCATGGTGGTGGACGCCGTCGATGACGGCACCCCCGGGCGGCTGACGCTGCGGCTGCACTCGGAAGGCTTCGGCGCGGATCTGCACGGGACGCTCGTGGTCACCGCCACCGGGGACGCCTTCGAGGTCGAGCTCGAGCTGGGCGCGCATGACGAGTTCTGGACGAACCGCGCCGGGCTGGTCGTGCTGCATCCGCCGCAGACCGCCGGCGCGCCGTTGAAGGTCGTCCATTCCGACGGCACGGTCGAGAAGACCGCGTTTCCGCGGCAGATCAGTCCGCATCAGCCGGCGTTCGACATCGCCGGGCTGCATTGGCGGGATGCCGGCGCCGACATCCGGCTGCGCTTCGGCGGCGACGTGTTCGAGATGGAGGACCAGCGCAACTGGACCGACGCGTCGTTCAAGACGTACAGCCGCCCGCTGGCGCTCCCGTTCCCGTACCGGCTGGCGGCCGGTGAGGTGATCAACCAGACGCTGCGCGTGCGGGTGCACGAGACGACTGCGACGTCGGCGGCGGTCGGCACTGACGCCCGGATCACGCTCGCTGCCGGCGGCGCCTTCCCGGTACTCGGTGTCGGGGCGGCGACCGCGCCCGATCCCGCTCCGGCGTTCGAGGCCGCGGGCATGCCGGTGCTCGTCGAGCTCGACCTGCGGACGCCGAACTGGCGCGCCGCGCTGCAGCGGGCGACCGCCGGGGCGACCGCACTGGACGTGCGGTTCGTGCTGGGCGCGGATGCCGCCTCGCTCGGCGAGGGGGTGCGCGCCCTGGTCGGTCTGCCGGTCGTGCGGGTGTCGGCCTTCCAACCGGACGGCGCTGCCCGACACGTGTCGGATCACGAGGCGACCGCGGCGCTGCGCGAACAGCTCGCCGCCGCGGACGTGGAGGTCGCGGTCATCGGCGGCGTCCGGTCGCACTTCACCGAGCTGAACCGCGAGCACGCCCGGCTGCCGGAGGACCTGGACGGCATCACGTTCAGCATGACCCCGCTGTTCCACAGCCCGGCCACCGAGCAGCTCGTCGAGGCCGTCGCCATCCAGCGTCTGGTCGCCGAGCAGGCGGTCGAGATCGCCGGCGGCGCGCCGGTGCACGTCGGACCGGTGACCCTGCGCCCGCACTTCAACGACGTGGCCACCACACCCCCGCCGATGGCAGACCATTCCGACCTGGCCGCCGGCTACGGCACCCAGCTCACCGACGCCGACGACCTGCGGTACGACGCGCCCGAACTGGCGGCCTGGACGATCGCGAGCTTCGCCGCGCTGGCGGTGCCGGGCGTGGCATCCGTGGCGCACTTCGAGCAGTGGGGTCCGCGCGGATGGCTGCGTGCAGACGGTTCCGCCCGGCCGGTTCTGGCCGCACGCGAGGCGCTGCGGACGCTGATCGGGACGACACTGCTGCACGGCAACAGCCCGGATGGCCTGGTGTGGGCCGTCGGCGGCGTCGCCGCGGATGGGAGCGAGGCGGTCCTGGTGGCGAACCTCGATCGGGTCGAGCGCACCGTACCGGTGCGCACGCCCGGCCGGACGGCATCCCTCACACTCGCACCGAGCAGCTGGGGTCGGCTGCCGTGAGCCGCCGGCTCAGTCCCGGCGCGGCCTGATCGATCGGATGTCTTCGGCCGGCGGGGCCGGATCTCCGCCCCGCTCGGCCAGCAGGCGGCCCGCCGCGCGCAGCCAGCGCTCCGGATCGGAGCGCGCCGCCTCGGCGCTTCCGGCGAGCGCAGCGAGCGAGACGGATGCCGCGAACGACGAGGTGTCGGCGTCCGGCGCGATCCGCCCGGCCACGAGCGCGATCGGAACTCCCGCGGCCGCCGCCAGTGCGGCCACCTGCGCGGGCGCCTTTCCCGCCGCCGACTGCGCGTCGAACGACCCCTCCCCCGTGACGACGAGGGATGCTCCGGCCAGCGCCTTCGGCAGCCGCACGAGGTCGGCGACCTCGGCCGAGCCCGAGACCAGACGCGCCCCCCACGCCTGCAGCGCGAAGCCGGTGCCGCCGGCGGCGCCGGCACCGGCGGCGGCCGCATCGGCGTCCGGGAGGGCGGCGGCCAGGATCTCGGACCAGTGCCGGAGCGCGGCATCCGCGTCGGCGACGTCGCCGGGGGCGAGGCCCTTCTGGGCGCCGAACACCGCGGCCGCACCGGTCGGGCCGAGCAACGGATTGGTGACGTCGGACAGGACGAGGGCGCCGCCGGGCGGCGGCATCCGCATCTCGGCGACATCGACGGCCGTGACCGCCCGGAGCCCGCGCAGGCCGAGGGCCCCCGGGAATCGCGCACCGAGCGCCCGCAGCATCCCCGACCCGCCATCAGTGGACGCGCTCGAGCCGATGCCGAGGATCAGCCGCGAGACGCCGTGGTCCAGCGCGGCGGCGATCGCCTGGCCGAATCCGACCGTGTGCGCGTCGAAGGGCAGACGCGTCTCGCCGAGCAGCTCGATCCCGCTCGTGCCGGCGAGCTCGACGACCCCGGTGCTGCTCGGGGCGTCCGGCGCGGGCGGCAGCAGCATCCATTCGGCGGGGATGTCGCGACCGGCCGGACCGGTGACGACGACGGGCATGCGCCGCGCGCCGGGGACGGCGGCGGCGAACGCGTCCCGCGTGCCCTCCCCGCCGTCGGCCATCGGGCGCGCGACGAGTCGCGCGTCGGGATCGGTCTCGCGCCAGCCGGCGGCGAGGGCGTCACACGCGCCCGCCGCCGTGATCGATCCCTTGAAGCTGTCGAGGGCCAGGACGACGGTCGCGGTCACGGCGCCCAGCGTAGTCCGTACCCGGCGTTCTCTCGATCTCACCCGAATCGATTCGATAGACTGGAGCCCGCAGGCGACCGGCTCTCGGTCGCCTTCCTTCTTCCGTCCTCCGTCCCGCGAGAGCACCCGCATGACCACTTCCCTGACCACGGGCCGCCCCTGGCGTGTCATCCTCGCCTTCTCGATCCCGCTGCTGGTCGGCAACGTGGTCCAGCAGCTGTATCAGTTCGCCGACACCATCGTGGTGGGTCGGCGCCTCGGCGTGGATGCACTGGCCGCCGTCGGCGCCACCGGCAGCCTGCTGTTCCTGCTGCTCGGCTTCGCCTGGGGCCTGACCAGCGGGTTCGCGATCCCCACCGCCCAGGCGTTCGGTGCGCGCGACGACGCCGGGGTGCGCCGGTCCGTGGCCTCCGGGACCATCCTCACCGCCATCACCAGCGTGATCCTGACCGTCGCAGCTCCCCTGATCGCCCGCCCGGTGCTCGTGCTGCTGCAGACCCCGCCCGAGCTGCTGGCCGATGCCACCGTGTTCACGCAGGTGAGCTTCCTCGGCGCCGGGGCCACGATGTTCTTCAACTACTTCGCCGCGATCATCCGCGCGATCGGCGACTCCCGCACCCCGCTGGTGTTCCTCACCCTGGCGTGCGGCCTGAACGTCGGCCTCGTGATCTGGATGGTCGGCCCCCTGGGCCTGGGCGTGGCCGGCGCCGCGCTGGCCACCGTCGTCTCGCAGGCGGTCTCGGTGCTGCTGTGCCTGGAATTCGTGCGCCGCCGGGTGCCGGTGCTGCACGTGCGCCGAGAGGACTGGCGCGTCGCCCGCGCCGACCTGGCCGAGCACCTGCGCCTGGGTCTGCCCATGGGGTTCCAGGCTTCGATCATCGCGATCGGCACGCTCACCGTGCAGGTCGCGCTGAACCTGCTGGGCGCCGACGCCGTCGCCGCCTACACCACCGCGTCCCGCGTGGACTCGATCGCCGTCGCCCTGCTGCAGTCGCTCGGGCTCGCCGTCTCGATGTACGCCGCGCAGAACCTCGGCGGGCGACGCCCCGACCGCATCCGCCGCGGGGTGGTCGAGGCCACGTGGATGGCGATCGCGGCCTCAGTCGCCCTGGGCGCCCTGCTCGTGGCGTTCGGCACCCAGATGGTGCGGGTCTTCATCGGCGACGGCTCGGACGAGGTGGTGGAGCTGGCCCACCTGATGCTCATCATCAACGGGGTCAGCTACGCGGCCCTGGGCACCCTGTTCGTGCCTCGCGGGGCCCTGCAGGGTCTGGGGCGCACCCTCATCCCGACGGTGACCGGCGTGATCGAGCTCGTGATGCGCGTGGCGGCCGCCCTCATCCTGGGCGGACTCATCGGCTACCCCGGCGTCGTGCTGAGCAACCCGCTCGCCTGGCTGGGGGCGGCGGCGCTGCTGATCCCGGCATATCTGGCCGCGCACCGGCAGCTGGCCGCGATGCCGGTGGCCCCCGACCTGGCCACCGAGACCACCCCGATCGCGGTGGTGGGTCCGACGGACGGGTCGATGGTGGTGGATGCCGTGGTGACGGCGTCGGTGCCGGTCGTCGGCGCTCGCTCCCCACGACGGACGAAGGCCCCGCGGCGTCCACGCCGGACCGGTCGACGGGCGGGTCGCGGCATCCGCTCGTGAAACGATGGGACGATGCACGACTACCCCGCCGCACGCCGCGATGACCTGACCGAGACGCTCCACGGGGAGGATGTCGCCGACCCGTACCGGTGGCTGGAAGATGCCGATTCGGCCGGGACGGCCGCGTTCGTGGCCGCGCAGAACGCCCACTCCCGGCCGCTGCTGAATGCGCTCAGCGGCCGCGAGGAGTTCCTCGAGGACGTCACCGCGCTGCTGACCGCGCCCACCCGAGGCTGCCCGTTCGAGCGGGGCGACCGCGTGTTCGCGTGGCACAACGACGGACAGAACCAGAACGTGCTGGTCGTCGCCGACAGCGTCGACGGACTCGAGGACGCACGCGTGCCTGCTCGACCCGAACCTGCTCTCGGATGACGGCACCCGGGCGGTGACCACCGCCTCGGTCAGCCCGGACGGCGCCCTGCTCGCCTACGGCATCGCCGACGGCGGGTCGGACTGGCGCACGATCCGGGTCCGGGACGTCGCGACCGGGCAGGACCTGCCCGATGTGATCGAGTGGACGAAGTGGAACTCCCCGGTGTGGCAGCCCGGCTCGCGCGCGTTCACCACCTGGCGCTACGACCCTCCGACCGGCAACGCGCTGACCGACGAGCAGGGCGCGGGCCGGCTTCAGGTGCACGAGATCGGCGAGGATGCCGCGTCCGACCGCGTCGTGTTCACCCGTCCGGACGAGCCGCGGCTGTTCGCCCGGGACTGGCCGCACGACGACGTCTGGTTCGTGCTGCACACCGACGGCGGCTCGTCGTCGGGCAACGACCTCGCGGCCCGTCGCCACGACGAGCCGGCCGAGGCGCTGCGCATGCTCGTGCAGGGCCGCGAGCACGAGTGGCACTCGATCGGGGTGCGCGGCGATGTGCTGTACACCGTCACCGACCAGGACGCGCCCCGGTATCGCCTGGCGGCGTTCGACCTGGTCACTGGCCGGCAGTGGACCCTCGTGCCCGAGCACCCCGAGGACGTGCTGCTGGATGCCCATCTGACCGCGAGCGGCCTGGTGCTGGAGTACTCGCACGACGCCGCCCATCGCGCCCAGGCGGCGACCTTCGACGGCGTCCTGGGCGACGCGCTGCCGCTGGGCGACGGAGTGAGCATCACGGCGATGTCGACCAGCGACGAGACGAACCGCGTGTTCGCCACGACGTCGAGCTTCGTCGACCGGGGCACCCGGCACGTGATCGAGGTGGACGGCGCCTCGGTGCTGACCCACCGGACGCTGCCGACGCCCGGCCCGGCGGCACCGGCGGCGACCGCGACGCGCATCCGCGTGACCGGCTCCGACGGCGTCGAGGTGCCGGCGTTCGTGGTGCGGCCTGCCGACGACGACGGCGCGACGCCGCGCCCGACGCTGATCTGGGGGTACGGCGGGTTCAACATCCCGATGAATCCGGAGTTCCGCCCGATCCTGGCGACCTGGGTGCAGGCCGGCGGCGTGCTCGTCGTGCCCAACCTGCGCGGCGGGGGCGAGTTCGGCTCGGACTGGCACCACGCCGGGACGAAGGCGCGCAAGCAGCAGGTCTTCGACGACCTGTACGCGGTCGCCGAGCATCTGATCGAGACCGGCGTCACCACCCGTGACCGGCTCGCCCTGCATGGGCGGTCCAACGGCGGCCTGCTGGCCGGCGCCGCGCTCACCCAGCGGCCCGAGCTGTGGGCGGCGGTGCTGCCCGGGGTGGGCGTGCTGGACATGCTGCGGTTCCACCGCTTCACGATCGGCTGGGCGTGGATCAGCGACTACGGCGACCCGGATGACGCCGAGGCATTCGCGTATCTGCGCGCGTACTCGCCGCTGCACAATGTGCAGGACGGGGTCGAGTACCCGCCGACGCTGATCACCACCGGGGATCACGACGACCGCGTGGTGCCCGGCCACTCGCTGAAGTTCGCCGCCGCGCTGCAGGAGGCGCAGGCATCGGATGCCCCCATCCTGCTCGCCGTGGACACCCGCGCCGGGCACGGCATGGGCAAGCCGAAGGATGCCGCGGCCGCCGAGTTCGCCGATCAGCTCGCGTTCGCCGCCCACTTCACCGGCCTGCGCTGAGCTGTGACTCTTGCCTCTCACAAATGGCGCTATGACGACAGCATTGACAATCGCCGTGTTCGCGGCAGCGGCCCTGCTCCCACTGCGCCCCCGGCGCTCCACACCGTTCAATGTGCAGTTTGCGCTCTCCTGGTGGATGAACGAGCTGCCGTTCATCGGCCTGTGGTGGCTGCTGGCCGGCACCCTCGCCACCCTCCTGAACCCAGGGTCCAGCTTCTGGTGGTGGCTGATCGCGGCTCTCACCTTGGCCGTGACGCTGATTCTCGCCTGGATCCTCGTGCGGGCGCGATTCGCGCGGCGCGCACTCACGGCGGCGCTCCAGAACGTCTATGGGCCTCGCGGGCGCCCGCATGAGACCCGCTCCCCGTGGTGGCGCATCGTGCTGCTGCCCATCGTGGCGTGGCGCCCGACGTTCGGCGCATCCGCAATCGTCGATATGGCCCGGCACGCTTCGGAAACCTGCTCGACGTCTATGTCTCGCGCCGCCGAAACCGACAGGCCAGGGCACCCGTGCTGGTGTACCTGCACGGAGGCGGAGGAGACAAGGCAATATTCGCCCACGCGCTCATGTATCAGCTCGCCGCCAGGGGGTGGGTCTGCATGAGCGCGAATTACCGGATGCTCCGAGTGAATTATGGCGATCAGCTCGCCGATGCCCAGGATGCCATGAGCTGGGCGCGCAGGCATGCGGAAGAATTCGGCGGCGACCCGGCTTCCGTCATCGCCATCGGTGCGTCGTTGGGCGCAAACCTGGCTGCATCCGCCGCACTCTCCGGGGCGCAGGTCCGCGGCGTCGTGTGCCTCTGCGGTTACTATGGCTCTGCCGGCGCGACAGGCACGGGCCCCCACTCTCCGGCCGGCAGAATCACTTCGGAAGCCCCGCCGTTTCTGGTTGTCCACGGCGCGCAAGACACCCTCGTGCGACGCGAGGATGCTCGGGACTTCGCCGAACGACTCAAGTCGCGTTCACAGGAACCCGTTGTGTATGCGGAACTGCCGGGAGCGAATCACAACTTCGACTTCTTTCCGTCGTTGCGTCTTCACGCTGTCGGTGATGCAATCCAGCGCTTCACCAAGATCACGGTCGGGAAGCAGCCGCGTAGCGTCCAGCCGGTTCGCCCTCCCGCCTAATTCTCGGTTGACTGCGCGCTGAGCACGCCGCGCGATCGCCCTCCCGCCCGCGGGGACTCGGACGTAGGCTCGGGATCGTGAACGTGTCCACCGGAGGGCGCTCGGCCGCGGCCGGGGTGGCCGCCGTCGTCCTCGGCGCGGGGCTGGGCGAGCTCGTCGCGGCCGCGTTCGCCCCGTCGTCCAGCCCGATCGCGGTGATCGGCGACGCGCTCATCGACGTGGCTCCGCCCTGGGCGAAGGAGACCGCGATCTCGGTGTTCGGCACGAACGACAAGCTCGCGCTCGTGATCGGAGTCGCCGTGGTCCTCGTCGCGGCCGCGGCCGGCATCGGCATCCTCCAGGTCCGCTTCCCGCCGATCGGCCGCATCCTCTGCGCGGCGCTGGGTCTGATCGGCATCATGGCGGCCGTGAGCCGCGCGGATGCCGGCGGTCTCGCCTGGGCGCCCTCGGCGGTGGCCGGTGCGGTGGCCGCGATCGCGATCGGCCCGCTCGCGCGTCGCGCCGCGGCGCCGGCCGTCTCGCGCGGCGATTCCGACGCCCGGGTGGCAGACCCCGACCGGCGGCGGTTCTTCGCCTGGACCGGCGCCGCCGCCCTCGTCGGGGTGGCGGCGGCCGTCGGCGGCACGCTGCAGTCGGGCGCGCGTGCGGCCAGCGCGGTGCGGGCGAGCCTGCATCTGCCCATGCCGGCCCGGCCGGCGGCGCCCATCCCCGCCGGCGCCGACCTCGGTGTGGCCGGGGTGGCCCCGCTGGTCACGCCCAACGACCGGTTCTACCGGATCGACACGGCCCTGCTGGTTCCGCAGATCGATCCCACGCAGTGGTCGCTGCGCATCCACGGCATGGTCGACCGCACCGTCACCCTCACCTGGGACCAGTTGCTCGCCCTGCCCCTGCAGGAGAGCTACACCACCCTCGCCTGCGTGTCGAACGAGGTCGGCGGCGACCTGATCGGCAACGCGAAGTGGCTCGGATACCCGATCCGCGAACTGCTCGCCCAGGCCGGTCCGCACGCGGACGCCGACATGGTGCTGTCGCGGTCGGCGGACGGGTTCACCGCCTCGACCCCGCTGGCCGCGCTCACCGACGCCCGGGACGCGATCCTCGCGGTCGGCATGAACGGGCAGCGCTGCCGGCCGCTCACGGGTTCCCGGTGCGGATGGTCGTGCCCGGGCTGTACGGCTACGTGTCGGCGACCAAATGGGTGGTCGACCTCGAGGTGACCCGATTCGACCGCGCCACCGGGTTCTGGACGACGCAGGGCTGGGCGCCGCGCGGGCCGATCAAGCTCGAATCGCGGATCGACGTGCCGCGGCCCGGCGACACCGTGCCCGCCGGGGATGCCGTGATCGCCGGGGTGGCCTGGCAGCAGCACACGGGCGTGTCGAAGGTCGAGGTGTCGGTGGACGACGGGCCGTGGGTCCCCGCCGAGCTGGCTCCTGCGACCTCGGTCGACACCTGGGTGCAGTGGCGCCTGCCCTGGCGCGCCGAGGCGGGCGACCACGTGATCCGGTGCCGGGCGACCAGCCGCACCGGCGAGGTCCAGACCGCGCACCAGGCGCCGCCGGCGCCGGACGGCGCCAGCGGCTGGCACCAGGTCACGGCTCACGTGGGGTGATGCCCGGCCTCACCGCCGTCACGGGCGGGCAGCGAGGGCCCACGCGGTGAAGGCTTCCACCCCGTCGACCACCGCCTCGAATCTCGGCGAGTGGAACACGTCGAAGGAGTGCTGGCCGCCGGGGAGTTCGGCATAGACCACGTCGTTGACCCCTCCCTCGCGAGCCAGACTCGCGAAGTGTCTGGCCGCCTCGACCGTGCCCCAGCCGTCGTTCGTCCCGTGCGCGATGAACAGCGGAGGCGTACGACCGGTGAAGTAGCCCTGCGGCTGGAGCACCGACCCCGGCTCGTCGGGCGCATCCGTCAAGTAATGCCCGTAGTACCCGTACAGAAGGATCGCACCACTCACTGTCGTGTCGGCGTGCTCGAACCGGGGCTGGAACCGGGGATCGTTCGGGGTGAAGGCGCACAGCCCCGCCAGGTTGGCTCCGGCAGAACTGCCCGATACGAACACCCTCGTCGGGTCGATACCGTAGACATGCCCGTGCTCCCGGGCCCAGGCGATGACCTTCTTCGCGTCGATCTGATGGTCGGGGAAGTCTGCCTCGGGACGCAAGCCGGTAATTGGCGCTGATGCACACCCATCCGCGGCTCGCGAGTCGGGTCAGCAGCGGTCTGGCCTCATGGCTCTTCCTGCCCGTGCTGAAGCCACCGCCGTGGAAGTAGACCAGCACCGGAGCATGCGAGGGAGCGTCGCGGGGGCGGTAGATGTCCAGCAGGTTGCCGCGTCCGGCGTCGCCATAGCGGATGTCCTTGATTCGCTCCACATCCGGCCGCCACTGGACGAACGGAATCAGAAGGATGCGCAGCCAGGGCCGGTGCCGACGTGGCTTCACGTGCACGCTTGCTTCGCCAATCTGCTCCCAGTCCGCGGTCCAATGCGCGCTCGACAGCGCGATCGCTGCGCGCCCCTCGCCACGCCACGATCACGAGGCCGACGATCACGAGACCGGCGATTCCGGCCGCGCCGCGACCGGCGAGCGAGTCGAGATCCCCCTCTGAAGCCGCGAGCACGGTGGAGGCGATCAGGAAGTAGATGGCCAGGAACGGCACCTCGTTGACGATCATGCCGAACAACCAGCTCGACTTGGCAAGCAGGTTGGGGCGGCGGGGTGCCACGCATGCGAAGAACGTGCACCAGGCGACGATCGCCACGGTGACCACGTACCCGACCGGCCACGTCATGGTCGCCCCTCGTTCGGCGTGACGGCATCACCTGCGTGCTGATAGCCGCGATGGTGTTCCACCAGCCTCTGCAGCAGTGCGACCAGCTGGAGTCGTTCATTCGGCGAGAGCGGTTCGAGCATTTCGTCCTGCGCGGCCGCGGCTGCCGCCTCGAGCTCGGACAACGTCACGCGGCCGGCAGGCGTGATCTCGACGGCGTTGCGACGACGGTCGTTCCGATCCTGCTGTCGCACGACCGACCCTTTCGCCTCCAGCCGCTTGAGTACGGCGACCAGGTCTCCGAGGTTGATCCCGAGACGGCGGCCGAGGATCGCCTGACTGACCGCGCCGTACTGGGCGAGCCCGGCGAGGACTGCGAAGTCGGTGCGCCCGGTGGAGTTCCCGAAGGACTGCGCCACGAAGCGCCGCGCATCCACCACCGCATGCCCGATGAGCCATGTCGCCAACATCCAGAGCTTCTCCGGGGGCGCCGCCGCCTCAGATGAGTCTGCCTCAGCCATGACAGGAAGCGTAACAGATCGTTTGGCTGACAAACGATCTGCATGGTCGAGCCCCGGGGCGGCCGACGCCCGGCGTCACCCTCGCGACGCGCCCTGATCCAGCCAGTTCGCGACATCGGCCCCCAGTACGCCCGCGGCTTCCAACGGAACCAGATGCCCGGCCGCGGGGATGATGAAGGTGTCGGCGACCCCCGGTATGCGCGTGGCCAGCTCGGCGGCCTGCGCCACAGGAATCCAGGGATCAGCCTCACCCCACGCGACGCGAACCCGGCACGCCACACGTGCGAGGTCATCCACGATCGGTCGCGTGTGCGCGGGCTTCAACGCGGCGATCTGCCTGTAGAACGCGCGCTGACCCTCCGGCGTGCACCATGGACTCGCGAGCCGAGCTGACACGCGGGCGTCGAGCTTGCCGTTGCTCGCCCCAGAGATGTACTCGTGCACCAAGGCCGCATGAAGGCTCGCAGGCAGAGCGCCGAAGACCTCTTCGTGCTGCGCGACGAGCTGAAAGAACGGCGAACCCCATGGGTCGAGAGTCACGACGTCGGCCAGATACAGCGACGACATCTGAACCCCCTCGAGAAGATGGGCGCCGAGCGCGACCGCTCCCCCGATGTCATGCGCCACCACGTGTGGGCGACTCAGCCCCCAGTGGTCGAGCATCGCCGCGAACCGGCGGCGCTGGGTCACCAGGTCGACGTCCGACGAGCAGGCGCTGATCGAGGCGCCGTATCCGGGCATGTCGTACAGGTACACGCGACGGGCTGACGCGAGGTGATGCGCCACCGGCGACCACACCGCCGCAGACCAGGGCGTGCCGTGACAGAGCACCACGTCGCCGATCGGCTCCGCGCTGGACGGCTCGAACACGTACGTCGCGATGCGCTCGCCGTCGAGATCGACGTACCGAGGGGCAGGGAGCGAGAGCCGATCAAGCACGCCGTCCACGGTAGGACCCATGGGCATCACACGGGCGCCGGCTGTTCAACGGGTCCCCAGGTCGATCAGCAGCTCGGCGACCCTCGCCGGGGCTTCGCGCAGCGCGTTATGGCCCGTGGGGATGTCCTGTACTCGCCAGCCCGGGTCGGCATCGAGACGGGCGCGCAGGCCCGCAAAGGGCGTCCCGTCCTCCCATCCCGAGCAGTAGATGAAGTCGCGTCGAGCAATGGTCTCGACGGCTCCGGTCAGCCGGATGCGCTGTACGAGGGAGGCCAGCGGGTGCGGGCGGCGGCGAGCATCGCCGCCGTGCGGAGCCCGGAACGGCGGGCGAACGGCATAGCCCAGCTCGGCTGCACCGTCGATGAAGGAGTGCCGGTAGGCGTCCGTTGTCAACGACCAGCAGGAGTCGCCGTCGCGAGGAACGTACGCGTCGAGATGGACCAGGCGGGAGATTCGCTCGGCCGCACGATCCGCGGCGGCCGAGATGACCATCCCGCCGTAGCTGTGTCCGACGAGCGTCGCCTCGGTGATCCCGGCCGTCTCCACGACCCGGATCACGTCGTCTGCGTGGGTGTCGAGGTTCGCGCGTGCCACCGCCGCTTCGTCTGGATCCGGCCCCAAGCCGGTCAACGTCAGGGCGTGCACGGTGTGACCAGCCGCCTCCAGGAGCGGCGTCACGGCTTCGAACGCCCACGAGCCGTGCCACGCCCCGGGGACGAGAACAAACGTTGCCATCACTGCCTCTCATCTGCGTCCATCACTCACGCGGAACTACCTTCACACACACTCCTTTCGTGATGCAAGCGACTCCGTCCCTCCTGATCGTCAAGACTGGACGTCGGTGACCCCGGCCCGAGCCCGCCGCCGCGTGCGACGGACGGATGCCGCGGCCACGACGCCGGCGCCGATACTCGCGACCAGGCACCCCGCCATCACCAGCGCCGTCGGCAGCGCCGTGTGCGAGCCGGCGACGCCGCCCAGCGGCGAGACGACGGCGCTGAACGTGAACTGCAGACAGCCCATCAGCGCGGCGCCGGTGCCGGCGGCGAACGTCGCCCGCGACATCCCCAGCGCCGTGCCGTTGGCCAGCACCGACGAGATCGCCGCAGAGCCGATCATCACCACCACCAGGTATCCGACGATCGTGGGCCGCCCGGCGGCGACGACCACGAACGCGACCGCGGCGGCGAGCGCGACGCCCTGCCCGGCCAGCAGCATCCGGCGCGGGCCGAAGCGTCCGGCCAGCGGCGCGTTCAGCCAGCTGCCGCCCATCACCGCGACGGCGTAGCAGGCGTAAAGGATCGCATAGCCCCACGTTCCGGTTCCCAGCACCTCCTGCGCGATGAACGAGGACGCGCTCACGTGCACCGACAGCGCCCCGAAGGCGAGGGCGACCGCCGCGGCATCCCCCGCGAACGGCACGTCGCCCAGCAGCCGCCGGTAGTTGCGCAGGAGCGGTGCCAGCCGCAGCGGCGCCCGGCGCGCGACGGGAAGCGTCTCGGGCACCGTCATCCCCGCCACCACGAGGTAGACCACGGTCACCACGAGAAGTCCGACGAAGATCGTCCGCCAGCCGCCCAGCTCGGCAGCGCCGTGCCCAGCAGCGGCGCCACCAGCGGACCCGCCGCGAGGATCCCCATCAGCACGCTGAACGCCCGCGCCGCCTGCCGCCCCCGGGCGACATCCGACACGATGGCGCGCACGACCACGATCGCCGTCGACGACCCCAGTCCCTGCAGCACCCGCGCCCCGATGAGGATCGGCGCGGCGGGCGCCAGCGCGACCGCCACCGTGGCCGCGGCCAGCACGCCCAGGCCGACCAGCAGCACCGACCGGCGCCCGAGCGCGTCGGTCAGCGGACCGCCGAACATCACCCCGACGGCGACGCCGAGGTAATACCCGGTCAGCGCCAGCTGCACCACGGCGATCGACACGCCCAGATCGTCGGCGATCGCGCCGAGCGCGGGCAGATAGATGCTCGCGGTGATGGGGTTCAGCGTCATCAGCAGCCCCAGCACCGCGAGCAGCCCGGCGACAGGCCGTGCCCGGAACGGGGCACGGCCGCCGCCTCAGGCCGTCGCGGTGCGGAGCCCGTAGACCGACTCATGCCACGGGATCACGAACCGCTTGGCCTCGTTCACTATCAGGTACAGCACCAGTCCGATCAGCGCCAGGAGCAGGATGATGGCGAACGTCCCGGCGGCATCCAGCGAGTTCATCGCCCGCACCACCATCGCGCCGAGCCCGACGCTGCCGCCGAGGTACTCGCCGACGATGGCGCCGATGGTGCCGAGCACGATCGCGACCTCCATCCCGGCGAACAGGTAGGGCTGCAGGTTGCGCAAGCTCGAGCTGCGTGAACGTCTGCGACCTGCTGGCGTTCAGGCTCGTCATGACCTCTTTCTGCCCCTGCTCGACCGACCGCACCCCGAGGAGCACGTTGAGCATGACCGGGAAGAACGCCAGCAGCGCCGACAGCACGATCTTCGAGGTCATCCCGAAGCCGAACCAGATCACGAACATGGGGATGAACGCCACCTTCGGCGCGACCTGGGCGATGATGATCAGCGGACGGATGCTGATCTCCAGCCACGGCAGCTTTCCGAGCACCACGCCCACCGCGACCCCGAGCACGACCGCGATCGCGAAGCCGACGACGATCTCGGTGACGGTGACCAGCGCCTCCTGCCAGGTGGCGGGGTCCAGGATCAGGGCGAGGAACGCCTTGCCGACCGCCGCCGGCGGCGGGAAGACGAACGGGTTCACCTGGCTGACCATGACGAACACCTGCCAGCCCGCGATGAGCAGGATCACCAGAGCCGGGGTGACGATCCACGGCAGCGCTTGGCCATGCGCGATGAGGGCATGTCATTCCTCCTCGTCGAGGTCGTGGCGGAGGGCCCGCACGATGTCGTTGAACTCGGGGGTCGTCTGCAGCTCCACCGAGCGCGGCTTGGCGAAGTCCACCGGCAGGATCTGCCGGATCCGGCCCGGCCGCGGCGTCAGGTGCACCACCCGGTCGGCCAGGAACACCGCCTCGGGGATGTCGTGCGTCACGAACACCACCGTCGATCCGGTCTCCATCACGATCCGCTCGAGCTCGAGGTTCATCCGCTCGCGGGTCAGGGCGTCCAGCGCCCCGAACGGCTCGTCCATCAGCAGCAGGTCGGGCTCGGTGCTCAGCGCGCGGGCGATCGCGGCGCGCTGCCGCATCCCGCCGGACAGCTCGCGGGGATAGGAATCGACGAAGTCGGCGAGTCCGACCAGCTGGGCCAGCTCTGCCGCCCGCGCCCGCCGCTCGGCCTTGCGGATCCCGCGCAGCTTCAGCGGCAGGGCGATGTTGTCCAGCACGCTGAACCAGGGGAACAGGTTGCTCTCCTGGAACACGAATCCGAGCTTGGTGACGGCCGAGCTCTCCACCCGGCCGTCGCTCCACAGCTGCCGGCCGTCCACGGCGATGGTGCCGGCGGTGGGGGCCAGCAGCCCGCCGATCATCCGCAGCAGGGTCGTCTTGCCGCATCCGGATCGTCCGATCAGGGCCACGAACTCCCCGATCCGGATGTCCAGATCGACTCCCGACACGGCGTGTGTGATGCCGGACCGGGTGTGGAAGTCGCGTCCGATGCCGCGGATCTGCAGGCGGGGGATGTCGCCGCCGACGTCCGCGTCGGGCACGGGCGGGGCGAGTGTGTCATTGGTCACGGGTGCACCTTCCTCACTCACTCGGGCAGGTAGTCGTTCGTGATCCAGTCGCTCGGATCGTGGCCGCCCTGCAGCATCCCGGCCTCGACGTACGTGTCGTACGTCTTCTTCCAGGCGTCGACGTTGTTCTGCAGCAGCGGCACGTCGCCGGAGGCATCCACCCAGGTCTGGCTGGTGTACACGTCCAGGGCGTCGGCGGCCACCTGATCGTCCTCGAGCGCCGGGAACTTCCAGTCGCCGCTGTCGCGGAGCGTCTTCAGCACGTTCGCGTAGTGGTTGGGCGCGTCGTCGATCACGGCCTGCACGGCCTCGCGGATCGCGGCCAGGAACGCCGTGACCTCCTTCGCCTTCTCCGGATCCTTCAGCGTGGATGCCGTGGCCAGCCACGTCTGGATGTCGGGCGAGTCGCCGAGTCCGGCGTCGTCGACGACGGCGTCGTCGTTCTGGGCGCCGATGCCGATCGAGGTGTCCAGGCTGACGATGTAGCCGTCCAGCTGGCCCTTGCGCACGACCTCGAGCGTGGCGGCGGTGACGGGGACGGCCTGACGGGTGACGTCGTCCTTGGCGATGTCGTTGGCGTGCAGGGTCAGGTCGAGCATCTTCTCGCTGGTGCCGCCCACCGAGCCCATGCCGATGGTCTTGCCCTTCATGTCCTGCGGAGTGGCGACCGGGTTGTCTTTGACCGAGATCATGCGCAGGTTCGACTTGTAGGCCATCGTGCCGACCGCCTGGATCGGCTGGCCCTTCTCCATCGCGGGGAACACGTCCACGGTGCTGGCCCGGGTGATGGTGGCCGCGCCGCCGAGGCAGCGACTGGATGGCCGCCGCGGTGCCCTTCACCGGCTGCAGGTCGACCTTGAGGCCGTGCTTCTCGAAGTAGCCCCCGGAGTAGGCGAACATCTCGGGGGTGAAGGTGAAGGACTCGAGCGGGAGGAACGTGACGACGGTCATCTCCTTCAGGCCCTCCGCGTCGCCGCCGGCAGCCGACCCGGAGCCGGATGCACAGCCGGTCAGCGCGAGTGCGGCGGCTGCGGTGAGCGCGGCGGCCGCTCGGAAGAGGCGCCGTCGGGAAGAGGGGGTCGTTCGCATGAGGAGACTCCTTTGTCGCTTCGTCGGTGTTGCACCGTCTGTACTGCTTGCGTCCACGGCTATGCGGACGGGTCGAGTCTGGCCACGGTCCGCGGCCCGGACCAGAGGCCTTTTCATTCAACGAAAGAATGCGCCCGCTCAAGGATCGTGACCGTGCCGGCGTCGCCGTCCACCCGCACCAGGTCGCCGGTGCGGATCGCCTGAACCGGATCCGGCGTCGCGCCGACCACGGCCGGCACTCGGGTCACGATCGCGCCGAGCGCCGCCTTCGTGGTCATCGTCGTGAACACGAGCGCAAGCCGGGGCGGTGCCCATCAGCCGGGTGCTCTGGAAGAACCCGGACCACCCGGACGACCCCTTCGCCCCGGGGAAGACCAGCACCTGGCCGGTGAAGCACACGCCGAACAGCTCGTGCCGCGGCTCGATCACGGTGCCGGTGGCCACGTCGATGCCGCCGAACCCCGAGATCGCATCGTGGGTGACCAGGGCGCGCGCCTCGACCACTCCGCCCACGATGCCGCGTCCGCGCAGGACCGTCATGCCGCCAGGCCTCCGTGCCAGCGGCCGGTGACGGCCGCGTCGATGCACTCCCCGAGCGTGCCGAACCAGGCCTCGATGCCCAGGATCGCCGGCAGGTAGTGCGCCTGCTTGGCCGAGTCGGTGGCGAACACGCGCGTGCCGGGCGGGGCGGCGCGCGACATCGCGGGGCACGAGTCGGTGAGCACCCGGCCGCCGGCCCGCGTGATCGCCCGGGTGAAGCCGCTGCGGTCGGCGACCGAGCGCAGCGCCCGCGGCGTCATGACCCACAGTTCGGTGTCCGGATGCAGCGTCCGCCCGTCCAGCAGCCCGGCGATCTCGGCGAGCTGGTCCAGCGAGGCGTGCGGGCAGCCGAGCAGGATGAAGTCCACGTCGTCGCTGGAGCCCTGACTGTTCAGGGCGTCGTACACCTCCCGGCGGGCCCGCTCGTCGTAGACGATCGGCTCGGGCACGGCGCCGCCGCCGAACGCTGCGGCCAGGTCGGGGGCCTCCGGGGTGATCCCCGGCAGGTGGTACAGCTCGACGCCGCCCGAGGTCGCCGTCGCCGCGCCGAAGTGCTTCAGCGCGGCGGCGTCGGGCTGCCCGAGTGCGCCGACCACGGCGGGCCGGGCCTCCTGCACGGCGTCGCCGACGAAGTAGCCGAGCATCCCCCAGTCCTGGAACGTGCCGACCTCGACGTCGGCGCGGATCAGATGGGTGGCCGACCGGTTCTCGGGCAGATGATTGCCCCAGTACGGGATGCGGCCGGTCAGCGCCGCCGCCCCGGTCGACGTGGAGCCCTCGCAGTTGGTGCGGGCCCCCAGCACCGAGTTGCAGTAGACGACCGCCGAGGACTCCATCCACGCGCAGTGCTCGCCGCGCACCGGCAGGTTGCCGACCTGGTACGGGGTGCACGTGGCCAGGACCGTGACGCCGCGCTCGCTGAAGTACGCCTCGGCGTCGTCCTGCATCGCGATGGACGAATCCGGGTAGCCGGTCAGACCCGCGGCATCCGTCCCGAAGCCGTGCTCGAGCTGGCAGGTGGGCACCTTCATCCGCGGGATCTCGATGTCGTCGTCGCAGTCCAGGTTCGTCACCGCGTACACGTGCGCCCACCCGCCCTCGTCGAACAGCTTGCGCCTTGGCCGGGGACGGCTGGGTCATCGTGCCGGCGACATTGCGGGTGGGCACCAGGCGCTCCGCGCCGAGCGCGTCGCCGTACCGCACGAGCAGGTCCATCGCCGCGGCGACCGCGGCGCCCTCGGCGCCGTCGTGCATCCGCTTCTCTTCGTCGGTCAGCAGCATGCGTGCTCCCCTCAGTGCGCCCCCGGAGCTCGACCCGCTCCACGTCGTACGGCGTGTCGGCCAGTGCCGAAGTCATGATCGCGGTCATCACCGGCGCCGGCACGAGGCAGTCCGCGCACGCGCCCTCGGTCGCCGAGATCCGCACCACGATGCGATCGGGACTGGCCGGCTCCCAGTTCAGCAGGTAGCCGTCGGCGGCCATCATCTCGGTGAACTGCGCGAGCGCGGCATCCACCCGGTCCGTGTCGATCGTCATCGTCGTGCTCCGACCTGCGCGTACGAGTACGGGTTCTCGCGCGGCGGGTTCAGCGTGAACACCTCGACGACGGCCGAGACGCCGGCGTTGTCGGCGCCGGCCACGACCACCTGGATCGACGTGGGGTGGCTGAGCACCGGCACGGTGTCGGGCTCGGCGCTGCCGCTGGCGGTGTCGGGCGTGGCATCGGGATGCTGCGCCGAGAGCCGCCACCGGCTCTTGTGCGACAGCGCGTCCTTGCCGACGGCGGCCAGCTCGTCCCGCGAGCGCACGGCGTGGTCGAACACGTACCGGCGCAGGTCGTCCTTGCTCCAGCCGGCCGATGCGAACACGTCGGCATGCTCCGGGGTGAGCACCAGCAGCGCGCTGGTGTACTCGTGGATCAGGGCGCCGGTGCGGCGCACGCTGTCGGCGAAGTCGAGGGCGAGCTGCTCGGGCACCGAGGTGTGCCGTGCCTCGATGTGCATCACCGAGCGGATCACGTACGCGGTCACGACGCTGTCGGCGGCGTCGAAGCCGTAGTCCACGTGCAGCGGGGGCCAGGGACTCTGCTCCTCGTTCTCGCCGATGCAGGCCGAGTACTTCGCCGGCGTGGCCTGGGTGGCCTGGTCGAGCTTGTGCGGATGCAGACCGAACACGTTGATGCAGGCCAGGCGGATGGCCCGGCCGATGGTCGCGTTGGCACGGAACCCGGAGCCGAAGATGTTTCCCCGGCTGTTCAGTCCGATCTCGGTGCGCACCGGCCCGTTGACCACGAGGAAGGGTGCCGTTCCGGTGGTGGACTGCCAGATGCCCCGCACCGGGTGCGGCTCCTGGGCGATGGCCTCCCACGCGGCCAGAATCACCGGGAAGTACTCGGGCCGGCAGCCGGCCAGGCCGGCGTTGATGGCCGCGGTGCGCACCGTCAGGCTGCGGTTCAGGTGCGGCATGGTGAACAGCACCTCGTCCGGGTCGCGGTCCACCGTGTCCAGGAAGCGCCGCAGATACGACTCGGTCACCGGCACCACCGGCAGGCCGTCGGTCCATTCCTGGTCCCAGTAGTACTCCAGCACCTCCCGCATCCGGTCGGTGTCGGCATCCGGTGCCGCCGTCTCGTCCACGATCGTCGACATGTCAGTCCTCCACTCCGAGAATCCGCAGCACGTTCGGCAGCGCCTCCAGCGCCCGCTCGTGCACCTCCTGCGCCGAAAGGCTCGCCATCGGATGCCTCACCGCATGGAAGTCGAAGCCCGCGAAGCCCTGCACGTGCGCCATCGCACGGCCGGACATCAGGAACGAGTCGGAGGTGATGCTCACCGTCGGCACGCCGGCGCGTTCCAGCAGGATGCCGTCGGCCACGGTCGCGGCGCTGCACGAGCCGCAGTCGCCCACGGCGGTGACCACCACATCGCACTCGTCGGCGATCTGCGCGATCAGCTCGGATTTCGCCGGCGTGCCGAAGTAGTCCTTCGTGTACAGGCGGGTCTCGGCCGCACCGTGCCGGCCGGTCAGCAGGGTGCCGATCTCCTCCAGCAGCAGCGTCGCGTTCGGCTTCGTGTTGTCCAGGAGCCCGATCGTGAGACCGCTGAGCGTGACCGGGCGCGGTGAGAGCGTGCTCTCCTGTGCGCCCTCCGCCGCCCCGGTGGGGTCCAGGAGCAGTTCGTGTGTGGCCATTGCCACCCCTTTCGTCGTCGGCGTCACTCTGGCACGCGACATCCGCCTGGATCCTTCCCGGTTTCCACCGTGCGAAAAAGTCCGTGAGCGCGGCACGGCGGAGACGGCATGCTTCTGCTGTCGACGACAGCTGTCGACGGGAGGCGCGGACGCGGGCGTCCGCGCGGGACGGAGTGATCACGTGACGGCGCCGCACTACAGCGACCTCTGGCAGGCCATCGCACGGGCAGACCCCGAGCGCCCCGCGGTGATCACCCGGGACGAGACGGTCGGCTACGGCCGGCTCGCCGCCGAGGCGGGGGCACTGGCCCGCCACCTCACCGAGCGCGGGGTGGGCTTCGGAGACGCCGCGGCCCTGCTGCTGTACAACCGTGCGGAGTACCTCGCGTTCTTCTGGGCGTGCCTGGCCATCGGGGCGGCGCCGGTCGCCATCAACTACCGGTACCGTGCCGGCGAGGTCCGCGAGCTGCTGGACGACTCGGGGCGCGGGTGCTGCTGACCTGCACCTCGCTGGGCGAGGTGGCCGCCGAGGCCGCGGGACAGGATGTCGCGGTGATCGCGATCGACGACGGCGGCCCGGCGGTGCCCGGCGCGCTGTCGTACGCCGAGGTGATCGCCGGCGGCGGCGTGCTGCCGCCCGCGGCCCCGCGTGGCGCCGAGCTTGCGGCTGTACACCGGCGGCACGACCGGTCGCCCGCGCGCGGTGGTGTGGGACATGGACACGCTGCTGGTCGCCCGCCGCCAGTCGACGTGGGGGATCCTCGGGATCACCCCGCCGGACGACCTGGACGCGGCGGTGCGCATCGCCCTGGACCCGGGGATCGTGCGCCCGGTCACCCTGCCGCTGCCGCCGCTGCCGCACGGCACCGCGCAGTCCACCACCATGGCCACCCTCGCCCTCGGCGGCACGGTCGTGCTGCACGCGGCGGCGCGGATGGACATCGACGAGGCGCTCCGGCTGATGCTGGCCCACCACGTGACCCGGATCATCGTCGCCGGTGACGCCCTCGCCCTGCCCCTGGCCGAGGCCGCGGAGCGGTCCGGCGCGGGGCTCCTGCACGTGCGCACGATCATCAGCTCGGGCATGCGGTTCAGCGACGACGTGAAGCGCCGGCTGCACGCGCTGGGCGAGCTGACCATCATCGACATGGTGGCCTCGAGCGAGGGCGGCCCATACGCGTTCGGCACGACGCAGGGGGTCGACGATCTTCCCACCCGGCTGGAGATGACCCCGGGCACGGTGCTGCTGGACGAGGAGCTGCGCGAGATCCAGACGGATGCCGGGGCCCTCGGCATCCTCGCGTTCCGCGGAATCCTGCCCACCGGGTATTTCGGCGATCCGGAGAAGACCGCGCTGACGTTCCCGACCATCCGCGGGCACCGCTACGTCATGCCCGGCGACTGGGCGCGCGCGGACGGGCGCGGCGGGATCGAGCTGCTCGGACGCCTCAGCGCCGTGGTGAACACCGGCGGCGAGAAGGTGTTCCCGGGCGAGGTGGAGGAGAGCCTGCTGGCGCACCCGTCGGTGGATGACGCGGTCGTGTTCGGCCTGCCGGATCGGCGGTTCGGCGAGGTCGTCAGCGCGATGGTGTCGCCGGCGCCCGGGGCGGTCATCGACGTGCCGGCGCTGCTCGGATTCCTCGACGGGCGCCTGGCGGGCTACAAGCGGCCGCGGCACGTGTTCGTGCGTCCGTCGCTGGAGCGCACTCCGACCGGCAAGGTGGAGCTGGCCCGGGTCAAGGCCGACGCGGAGAGCGAGCTGGCCGCACAGGCGAGCTGAGCGCGACTCAGCGGCGGGGGCTCAGCGGGCGGGGCTCAGCTCTCGGCGCGCCCGAAGCCGGACGACGCCAGCGCACGCCCGATCGAGGTGGCCGTCAGCCGCACGAGGTGGATGAGGTTCTTCGGGTCGGCGCCCTGCTCATCCAGGGCGAGCGAGACCGCCGCGACCACCGAGCCGTCCGCCCCGCGCACGGGGGCGGCGAAGCCCACGTGCACCTCGTCGACCTGCCGGTCGCTGACCGCGTAGCCGGCCCGCTCGACGTCGACCAGCACCCGGCGCAGGGTCTCGACATCCGTGTACGTGCGCGTGGTGAACGGCTCCAGTCCGCGCTCCAGCACCTCGTCCTGCACCTCGGCCGGGGCGTGGGCGAGCAGCACGAGGCCGATCGCCGTCGCATGCAGCGGGTAGCGGCTGCCCACCAGCGGACGCCGCACCCGCCGGCGCGGGCTCTGGAAGCGCTCGATCGAGACGAGTTCGAGGCCCTCGCGGATGGCGAGGTGACAGGCGTACCCGGTGGTCTCGTAGAGGTCCTGCATGTAGGGCCGGGCCAGGCGCTGCAGGCCGACCGAGCGCGGCGCGAACGACGCGATCTCCCACAGACGCAGGCCGATGCTGTACCGGCCCTCGGCGTCGCGCTCCAGCGCCCCCAGTCGGTGAGGCGCGCGACGATGCGATAGCACGTGGCGATCGGCAGCCCGGTGCGGCGGCTGATGTCCGACAGGCTCTGCCGCGAGCGGCCGCCCTGGAACGTGCCGATGACGGCGAAGGCGCGGTCGATCAGCGAACGCGCCCCGCGCGGGTCGTCGTCCTCCGTGACCTCCGTCGCCTTCGCCGTCACGTCCGCTCAGCCCTCCAGCACGACGCGGAGCTGGTCCAGCGCCCAGTCCAGTTCGGTGGCGCGGACGACCAGCGGCGGGGCGATCCGGATGGTCTGGCCGTGGGTGTCCTTCACGAGCACGCCCCGCGCCAGCAGCCGCTCGGCGATCTCGCGCCCGGTGCCGATCGCCGGGTCGATGTCGACCCCGGCCCACAGTCCCGCGACCCGCACCTCGGTGACGCCGTGGCCGAGGAACGCGTCCAGCTTGGTCTTGAGGTGCTCGCCGAGGGCGGCCGCGCGCTGCTGGAACTCGCCCGAGGAGAGCATCTCGACGACCCGCAGGCCGACCGCGGCCGCCAGCGGGTTGCCGCCGAACGTCGAGCCGTGCTCGCCGGGGTGGATCACCCCGAGCACGTCCCGGTCGGCGACGACGGCCGAGACCGGCAGGATGCCGCCGCCCAGCGCCTTGCCCAGCAGATACACGTCCGGCACGACGCCTTCGCGGTCGCAGGCGAACGTGGTGCCCACCCGGCCCAGGCCGGACTGGATCTCGTCGGCGATGAACAGCACGTTGTTCTCGGTGCACAGCTCGCGCACACGCGCCAGGTAGCCCTCCGGCGGGATGATCACCCCGGCCTCGCCCTGGATCGGCTCGACCAGCACCGCGGCGGTGTTCTCGTCGATCGCCGCCGCGATGGCATCGGCATCCCCGTACGGGACCCGCACGAAGCCGGGCGTGAACGGTCCGAACCCGTCGCGGGCGCTCTCGTCGTCGCTGAAGCCGACGATCGTGGTCGTGCGGCCGTGGAAGTTGCCGTCTGCGACGATGATGGTCGCGGCATCCGTCGGCACGCCCTTGACCCGGTACGCCCAGGCGCGCGCGGTCTTGATGCCGGTCTCGACCGCTTCGGCGCCGGTGTTCATCGGCAGCACCAGGTCCTTGCCGCACAGTTCGGCCAGGGCGGTGGCGAACGCGCCGAGCCGGTCGTTGTGGAACGCGCGGCTGGTCAGGGTGAGTCGGCCCAGCTGCTCGGTCGCCGCGGCGACGAGGGCGGGATGCCGGTGCCCGAAGTTCAGCGCCGAGTAGGCCGACAGCAGGTCGAGGTAGCGCTTGCCCTCGACATCCGTCACCCACGAGCCCTCGCCCGTGGCCACGACCACCGGCAGCGGATGGTAGTTGTGGGCGAGGTGGTCGTCCTCGGTGCGGATGATCCGGACCGCCTTGGTGTCCAGGTTGGTCGCCGTGCTCATCGTGCACCCCGCGCAAGCTCGAGGGTGCAGCGCTTGATGCCGCCGCCGCCCAGCAGCAGCTCGGACAGGTCGACGTGCACCGGCTCGTAGCCGCGCTCGCGCAGCAGGGCGTCGAACCCGGTGGCACGCGGCGAGATGAACACGTGCTTCCCGTCGCTGGAGGCGTTGATGCCGAACACGGCGCCGTCGGCCTCGGGCACGCGGATCGCATCCGGGTAGCGCTGTTCGAGGATCGCCCGGCTGGCGTCGTCGAAGGCGCTCGGCAGGTAGGCGATGTTGGCCCTGTCCACCCCGCCCGGACCCTGCACCGGATCCAGCACGCAGATCGCCGTGTCGAGGTGATAGAAGTTCGGGTTCACGAGCTTGAGCGAGACGACCTCCCGGTCGAACACGCGGGCGATCTCGGCGTGGCTGGCGATGTCGGAGCGGAAGCCGTGGCCGGCCAGGATCACATCCCCGACCAGCAGGATGTCGCCCTCGCCCTCCTGGATCGCGACCGGCTCGACGACCTCGAAGCCGTTGCGGGCGAACCAGTCCATGAACGGACGCTCCTCGCCGCTGCGCTCCCCCACGCTGAAGCGGACGCCCAGCGCGGTGCCGTCGATGATGAACCCGCCGTTGGCGGTATAGACCATGTCGGGCAGGCCCTCGATCGGGTCGATCAGCTCGACGTCGTGGCCCAGGGCGAGGTACGTGTCGTAGAGCGTCTGCCACTGACGCACGGCCTTGGGCGTGTCGGTCGGGTCGGCCTTGTGCATCCACGGGTTGATCTCGTACGCCACGGTGAAGTACTCGGGCTTGCACATCAGATAGCGCCGATGCTGCGCGATCCGCTCGGATGCCGGGGCCGAGGCGTGCTCGGGTGCGGCGGTGTTCTGCAGGGACATATCGCTCCTCACTGAGTGTGGTGGCGGACGCCGTCCTGTGGCCCGGCGGCACTTCGACCCACACTGTCGGGTGAGGAAGAGGCGACACGAGCACGCCGCATCCATTCTCTCACCGCCGGGTGCTGTCCCCGGTCAGTCGGCTCTCAGCGGGTCGAGGCGCCTCACAGCTCGTTGAGCGACGAGCTGCCCACAGCCCGTTGAGCGACGAGCGCAGCGAGGAGACGAAACGCGGTCAGCCGGGCCGGTCAGACCGCCCCACAGCTCGTTGAGCGACGAGCGCAGCGAGGAGACGAAACGCGGCCAGCCGGGGCCAGTCAGACCGCCCCACAGCTCGTTGAGCGACGAGCGCAGCGAGGAGACGAAACGCGGTCAGCCGGGGCCAGTCAGACCGCCCCACAGCCCGTTGAGCGACGAGCGCAGCGAGGAGACGAAACGCGGCCAGGGGGGCACAGTCAGTCCGCCTCTTTGTTCGCATATCGGTCAGATCTGAAGGCAAGGACGAGGGGATGCTGATACCGACCAATATCGCGGAATAATCACGAATCGACCATTGACATGGCGAAGCTTCGTTCGATACACTGGAGGTAGTTCACCCGAGGAGCAGACCGGAGGTTTCGCTGATGTCATCACCGTCTGCGGGCCGGTCTGCGGTGCTGTCGGAGTTGGATCAGCTGGTCGAAGACCTGACCGGGTCGCGGGCCCTGGCGGCGCGGGCGTTCGCGGCGGAGATGTTCTTCTTCGAACGGGTCGCCGGGGTAGTCGAAGAGCGGGAACGGGAACGCGCCGCCCGGGACGGGAACGGGGCGGTCACCGCCTCGTCGCAGTTGGGGATGCGGGAGGTGTACGCCGAGGTCGCGGCCGCGTTGCGGCTCAGTGAGTGGCAGGTGGCGCGGAAGGTGTCACAGGCGTGGAGCCTGACCCACCGGTTCTACGAGACGCTGTGCGAGGCCAGCGACGGCCGGATCTGGCCGGAGCATGCGACCCTGATCGCGGAGACCGGTGCGGTGATCGAAGACGATCAGGTGCGCCGCCAGTACGAGGCGGTCGCTTTGGATATGGCGGGGGAGATGACCCCGGCCCAGTTGCGGCCGGCGCTGTCCGGGCTGGTGTCCCGGCTGGACCCGGAAGGCACCCAGCAGCGGGTCCGGGACGCCGTGAAACGGCGGAGGGTGACGGTGCGGGAGTTGGAGCCGGGGCTTGCCCGGGTCACCGCCGACCTGCCCACGGCGCAGGCCGTGGGCGCATACAACCGGGTCCAGCAGATGGCCACCGACCTGTACGAACAGAACCAAACCGACCAAGCCGCAGCTCAAGCCGACGCCGGCGTCGATGCGGGCGGCCTGGTGGTTGATGAGCGGACGCGGTCGCAGATCATGGCGGACGTGTTCAGCGACCTGCTGCTGACCAACATCCCCGACGGGCACGGTGCCACCGACCAGGCCAGAGAGAACCTCGGGGCGATCACCGGGACGGTGCAGGTCACCATCCCGGCCAGCACCCTGACCGGGCAGACCACCGGCGGGGCGACCGTGGTCGGGTTCGGGGCGATCGATGACCAGACCGCCCGGGACCTGGCCGGGGCGGCCCGGGCGTGGACCCGGGTGTTCACCGACCCGTGCACCGGGGTCCCCACCCGTGTGGACCGGTACCGGCCCTCGAAGCGACAACGGCTGTTGCTGCGGGTGCGGGATGAGCACTGCCGGTTCCCCGGCTGCCGCCGCCCCGCCCACAAATGCGACATCGACCACACCCTCGCGTACGCCGAGGGCGGGCAGACGTGCCTGTGCAATCTGGCACACCTGTGCAAACGCCACCACACCCTCAAGCACGAGACCGACTGGACCGTGATCCAGCGGCCCGGCGGGATCCTGGAATGGACCGCACCCACCGGCCGCACCCACCACACCCGACCACCCGGCACCGTCAGATTCGAACCCATCGCGCTGATCGCCGACGAACCACGACACAGGCACGAGATCAGCCACGCCCTCGCCCGCGACCCCGCACCCTTCTGACGCGGAAGCGCCGGCGCGTGGCGTGCGGCCGGTGAGAGCAGGGGGTCTGCACTGACATGTGCAGGCAGAGTCACCGGCGCCGCACCCGCAGCGTCGCGATCTCGAACGGACGCAGCGGCAGCTGCACCGTGCCGTCCACGACCGGCAACGACTCCCCCGGCCGCTCCAGCAGATCGGTGTGTACGACGTCTCCGGCCGGCAGGGTGAGGGATGCCGTGGCCCGCCCGCCGCGCGCCTCGTACACCCGCACCACCAGATCGCCCGAGCGATCGTCGGCAAGCTTCACCGCGCTCAGCGCGGCACCCGTCACGCGCACGAGGGGTGCGACCTCGGGCCCCGTCGCCGGGAGGAGCGGCGCCGCGAAGCGGGATGCGGCGGCTGCGGCATCCGTCTCATCCGTGCCGATCACGAGCCCGTATCGCATGCGCTGCACGCCCTGATCGGTATGCGGATCGGGATACCGGGGCGCGCGCAGGCATCGAGAACCGCGCGACCTGGACGATCCGGCCGTCGTGCTCGACCCGGGTCGCGTCGAACCCATAGCTGCTGTCGTTCAGGAACGCGACTCCGAACCCGGGCTCGCCCAGCACGAACCAGCGCTGCGTGTGCTGTTCGAACCGGGCGGCATCCCACGACGTGTTCGTGTGCGTCGGCCGCGCGTGGTGGCCGAACTGCGTCTCGACGATCACCTGGTCGCCGAATACGTCGAGCGGGAACGCGAGCTTGAGGAACTTCTCGGTCTCGCGCCAGTCGACCTCGTTGTCGATGTGAAGGGTGCGGCCGTCGTCCGACAGGGTCAGCCGCTGCGTGATGGCGGATGCGCCGAACGTCGCCCGCACGACGATCGCGTCGCCGTCCCGTTCGGCACGGACGACGGTGACATCGACGGCCGAGCCGCGATAGTGCGCGTCGACGTCCCACGCATCCCACGCATTCGGGAAGTCCCGATGCAGCTCAGCACGTTGCCGGAAAGCCCCGCCGGGATCGCGTCCCGCCCGGTCGCGCGCTGAATCGCAGAGGTGATGCGGCCGGCGGCATCGACCGCGACACGGACGTGCGCACTCTCCAGCACGAAGCCGTCGTCGGATGCCGCGACCCGGCCGGCCGCGGCATCCGTGCCGACGCCGACCCCACCGGCCGGCACGCCGCGCTGCGCGACGACGGCGGGGTTGATGAGCATTCCCCCTCGCCATGGCGCACCCCGAGCGCGCGCAGCGCCTCGTCGACGATCCCCTGCAGCGTCCGCTCGATCCGCGCGTACCGCTCGCGCGCCTCGCGGTGCACCCACGCGATCGACGATCCGGGGAGGATGTCGTGGAATTGCAGCAGGAGCACCTCGCGCCACATCCCGTCGAGCGCCTCGTACGGATACCGATGCCCAGCCCGCACCGCCGCGGTCGCCGCCCACAGCTCGGCCTGACGCAGCGCTCCTCGCTCGTGCGATTGCCCTGCTTCATCGCGTGCTGGCTGGTGTAGGTGCCCCGGTGCGAGCTCGAGGTACAGCTCGCCGCGCCACACCGGCGGATCGGGCAGCTCGGCCTTGGCCTGTGCGAAGAAGTCGTCCGGCGTCTGCCAGGCCACACGGGCACTGCCCTCGAGGTCGCCCAGTCGCGCCGCGCGGGCGATCATCTCGCGGGTCGTCCCACCGCCCCCGTCGCCGTGACCGGTGGGGGCCAGCGAAGAGGACGCCACCGCCATCTCGGCGAACTGCCGCGTCGCGCGGGCGAGCTCTGCTCCCGACAGCTCGGCCTCGTAGGTGTCCATCGGCGGGAAGTGCGTGAAGATCCGGGTGCCGTCGATGCCCTCCCAGGCGAAGGTGTGGTGCGGGAAGCGGTTGGTCTGATTCCACGACATCTTCTGGGTGAGGAACCACTCGAACCCGGCTCCGGCCAGGATCTGCGGCAGCGCTCCGGAATAGCCGAAGCTGTCCGGCAGCCATGCGCCGCGGGACTCGACTCCGAACTCCTCGCGGAAGAACCGCTGTCCGTAGGCGATCTGTCGGATGAGCGACTCGCCGCCCGGCAGGACGGCATCCGTCTCCACCCACATCCCGCCCACCGGGATGAACCGTCCGTCGTCCACGGCCTGCCTGACGCGGGCGAACACCTCGGGTCGCTCGTCGCGCAGCCACGCGTACTGCTGCGCGCTCGACATCGCGTAGACGAACTCGGGATGCTCATCCAGCAGCCGGGTCATGGATGCCGCGGTCCGGGCGACCTTGCGCACGGTCTCGCGCAGCGGCCAGAGCCAGGCCGAGTCGATGTGCGCATGACCGATCGCTGCGATCCGCTGGGCGCTGGCCTCGGCCGGCGCGGCGAGCACGTCGGCGAGGGCGGCGCGCGCGGAGGCGGCGGTCCCGGCGACCTGCTGCAGGTCGATCAGGTCCAGCGCCCGGTCGAGGGCGTGCAGGATCCGGGCGCGGCGGGTCGAGGCATCCGGCAGCTCGACGGCCAGCTCGAGCAGCACCTCGACATCGTGCACGAGTTCGAACACCTCGGGTTCGAACACGCACAGGTCCGCCCGCCTCAGCCGATACAGCGGCGCTTCACCCGCGGTCTCCCATTCGCCGACACCGGTGGGCCGGAACGGCGCGGCCAGGTCGAGCACGACCGGGTTGGACGCGGCCTCGATGAAGAACTCGACGGTCGCTTCGACGACGGTGTCCCCCGTCTCGATCGGCACCCACTGCGCGCGGGGATGCAGGGCGCGGATCGGGGTGCCGTCGGCGCGGTAGACCAGCCCCTCGGCCTGGAACCCCGGGACGGCGCTGTTGAAGCCGAGGTCGATGACCGCCTCGACCCGCTTCCCGGCGAAGGATGCCGGCACCCGCCCGCTCACCCGGAACCACGCCGTGTCCCACGCCCGCCCCCAGGCCGCGCCGATCGCCGTCGGCGCGAACGGTCCGCTCAGTCCCTCGGCGACCGGGATCGGCTCGCCGCCGACGACGTGCGCCGCCAGCTCGAGCGGATGCGGATCAGAATGGATCGCCGGCCGCAGCCGCTCCTCGAGCACCCGGCGCGCCCGTGCGATCGTCAGGGTCTGGTGGTCGTGCATGGGTGCTCCTTCAGGTGGGCCGCGAGGTACGTCCCGGTGATGCCTGCCGGGCGCCGTCACGAGGTCGTCGACGGTGCCGGCGAACACGACCCGCCCGCCGTCGACTCCGCCGCCCGGGCCCAGGTCGACCACCCCGTCGGCGTTCGCGATCAGGTCGAGGTCGTGCTCGATGACGATCACCGTCGCACCGTGCTCGACCAGGCGCTGCAGCACGCCGATCAGCACGCGCACGTCGAGCGGATGCAGGCCGACCGTGGGCTCGTCCAGCACGAACACGGCGCCGTCCTGCCGGCGCCGCAACTGACCGGAGAGCTTCAGGCGCTGCGCCTCGCCACCAGACAGCCCCGGGGTCGCCTCGCCCAGCGTGAGGTAGCCGAGCCCGAGGTCGACCAGCGTCTGCAGGTGCGGCCGCACCTGCGGCATGGCGCCGATCGCGTCCAGCGCGCCGGCGACGGTCAGCGCGAGCACGTCGGGCAGGCTCATCCCGTTCTCCAGCCGCGCCGCGTCGGCCTCGGGCGCGTATCGCGAGCCCCGGCACACCGGGCAGGTGATGTCGATGTCGGGCAGGAACTGCACGTCCAGCGACACCTCCCCGGTGCCGTCGAGCGCGGGCAGCGCAGACTCCCGGTGTTGTACGAGAAGTCGCCGAGACCCCATCCCCGGCTGCGTGCCGCTTCGGTCTCGGCGAACGCGCGGCGCAAGCCGGTCCATCACGCCCGAGTACGTGGCCACGGTCGAGCGCACGTTGATGCCGATGGGTGCGGCGTCCACCACGTACACCTGCGTCAACGGCGCACCGGTGATCTCGAGCGCGGTGATGGGGTGCGGCATCCGGCCGCCGTCGATCCGTGCCCGCAGCGCGGGGATCAGCGCCTCCAGGACGAGGGTGGTCTTGCCCGAGCCCGACACGCCGGTCACGGCCATCAGGCGTCCACGCGGGATGTCGACATCCAGCGCGTGCACGGTGTGCAGCGGGGCCGTCGCCAGGTGGATGCGCCCGTGCGCGAACAACTCGTCCGCACGCGCGCGGTCGCGGACGAGCACCGCCGTGCCGCCGGACAGGAACGGTCCGAGCCGCGACGCCACAGACGCCGCGAGCTCGTCTGCGGTGCCGGCGGCGATCACCCGCCCGCCGTCGGCTCCCGAGGCGGGGCCGATCTCGATCAGGTGCGACGCCTGGCCGAGCACCTGCACGTCGTGGTCGACGAACACGACCGAGTTGCCGTCGGCCAGCAGGTCGCGCATGACGCCGACGAGCCCCTCGACGTTCGCCGGGTGCAGCCCGATCGACGGCTCGTCGAGCACGTACAGCACACCCGTCGTGCGGTTGCGCACGGCCCGGGCCAACTGCACGCGCTGCCGTTCGCCGGTCGACAGCGTGGCGCTCGCCCGGTCGAGGGTGAGGTACCCGAGCCCGAGCTCCCGCAGCCGCCGCGCCATGCCGGCGAGCGTGTCCGCCAGCGCCGATGCCATGGCGCGCATCTCGTCCGGCAGGGCGGCGGGCACGCCCGCGGCCCACTCCACGATCTGCTCGAGCGTGTAGGCGGTGGTTTCGGCGAGGTTCACCTCACCGATGCGAGGCGCCCGTGCCGCAGGCGACAGCCGCGTTCCCCCGCAGTCGGGGCAGACCGTCTCGGTGAGGAACCGTGCGACCCGCTGGTAGCGCTTCTCGTCGGTGGCGCGCTCGAGCTCCTTCGTGACCGTGAGGCGCGCGTTTCGGAAGGTGAAGTCGAGGTCGTGCAGGCCCCTGCGGCTGGTGACGACGATGTGCTTCTTCTCTTCGGGCCCGGCCAGCACGACCTGCTTCTCACGGTCCGTGAGGTCCCGGTACGGGATGTCGGTGCGCACCCCGAACTCGCGCACGATGTCGGGCTTGCACGTTGAACCCGAACATGTTCCACGGCGCGACCGCGCCCTCATCGATCGTCTTGCCGGCGTCGGGAATCAGCGCGTCGTCGTCGACGCCGCGGACGATGCCGGTGCCGGAACAGGTTGGGCAGGCCCCTTCCGAGTTGAACGCGAGCGCTTCAGCCCCGGGCGGATGCACCCTCTCGCCACAGACCGGGCAGAACATCGGGGTCTCTGCGGCCACGTCGATCGTCGGCGGCACGCGGTGGCCGTTGGGGCACACATGCGAAGAGAGCCGTGAGAACATCAGCCGCAGCACGTTCAGCAGTTCGCTGGAGGTGCCGAACGTCGAGCGCACCCCCGGCACGCCGGGTCGCTGGCGCAGGGCGAGCGCGGCGGGCACGTGTTCGACGCTGTCGATGTCGGCACGGGATGCCTGCGCCATCCGGCGCCTGGTGTACGTCGACAGCGCCTCCAGATACCGACGCGACCCCTCGGCGTAGAGCACGCCCATCGCCAGCGACGACTTGCCCGATCCGGACACGCCCGCGATCCCCACCAGCCGTTGCAGCGGCACGTCGACGTCGACGCTCTTCAGGTTGTGCACGCGGGCTCCGCGCACCCGGATCCGATCGGGCGCGGAGGTGGGCTCGGTCTGTGTCATCCCGCCATTGTCCCGCGCCATCTCCCACGTCGTCCGGGCGCTCACAGGAGCGCTCGCTCGAACACGAAGACGTCGGCACCGGTGCCCTGTCGAACACCGAGCTTCGGTCCGCGGAGGACTACCACGGTCATATCGCCGCCACCGTCGACACTGACCGTCATCACCGTCGCGCCGCTCTCGCCCGGCTCGCTGTCGCCTCCGCCTCCGCCTCCCAGCTGCCATGTGCAGTCGGCCGAGTACGGCTCCCCATAAGGAGGTCCCATACCGTCTTCCACCCCACGGGGAAGTCCCGTGACATGACACGTCCCGTCCTCGGCGAGGTCGAGCGCGGCGTTCGTCTCGAAGTTCGTCCACGTGCCGAGGCAAGCTGCGTCCTGTCTGGCAGAACGAGCTGCGCGCATGCGCTCATCACCATCGACAGCAAGACGAGGCTCCCCGCGCTGATGGCGAGTCGCTTACCGCTCGCGCCCAGCCCCATGCTCATGGCCGAACCTTACAACCCGCCCCGCGCGAGCTTCACGGGGGTCAGATCACGTTCTCGGACCAATCGTCGGGGTTGCCGAACCGGTGCGCGGTGATGGCGATCGCCTGCTCGTGCAGGAACGGCAGCAGCTCGAGCCTGCCGGCGGTGGTCACCTCGTTGTCGTACACGGCCAGGTCCGGGTCGCCGTCCACGGCCGCGGCGAGCGCTCGGTGCAGTGCGGACACGCTCTGCGGCCGGCCGAGCAGCCGCACCCGCGGCGGTCGAGCGCCCGCGGCGCCGACCCGCTGCATCCACTGCGCGTCGCTCTCGACGAACACCGGCACCCCCTGCGCGGACAGCACTCGTCGCACCTCGGCGGGCAGCCCGGTCGACAGCGACAGCGTGAACGCCGACCCGGCCCGCACGCCGGCTAGAGCCACGCGCAGCACTTCCTGCAGCTCGGCGTCGGCGGTGGCGCGCACCGCGACCGGCAGCGGCCGATAGCGGAACAGGTTCCGTTCGATGCCCAGATGCGAGACATCCTTCACCTGGCCGAACTCGCGGTCCCACCCGATCGCGTCCGACAGCGCTGCCCGGCGCAAGCCATTCGAAGGCGGGGTAGTCCAGCGACGGTTGCGCGGCCTCGATCACATCCGTGATGCGCGAATCGAGCCCGCGCAGGTGCAGGGTGGTGGAGGCCGCCGCTCCGTGCGAGGCGCGCCACGACCCGAGGCCGATGAGATAGTTCGGGCCGCCGGCCTTCGTGCCGGCCCCGACCGACGAGCGCTTCCACCCGCCGAACGGCTGACGCTGCACGATCGCGCCGGTGATGCCGCGGTTCACGTACAGGTTGCCCGCCTCGACGCGGTCCAGCCAGGTGGCCAGATCGTCCGGGTTCTGCGTGTACAGCCCGGCGGTCAGTCCATACGCGACGGCGTTCTGCAGCTCGATGGCCTCGGCCAGCGACGACGCGTGCATCACGCCCATGACCGGGCCGAAGAACTCCTCGCGGTGGAAGCGCGAACCGGGTTCCACGCCCACGCGCACTCCGGGCGTCCAGAACCGGCCCGCCGTCTCAGGACCGAAGTCGAGTGAGCGCGGCTCGATGAGCCAGCTCTCCCCCTCGGCGAGGGTGGTCAGGGCCCACTCGAGCTTGCCCTGCGGCTTCTCGATCACCGGGCCGACCTCGGCCATCGGGTCGGACGGCGGACCGACGCGCAGCGAGGTCACCGAGTCCATGAGCTGACGGCGGAACCGCTCCGACTTGGCCACGGCGCCCACGAGGATCACCAGTGAGGCGGCCGAGCACTTCTGGCCGGCATGTCCGAACGCGCTCTTGACGAGGTCGGATGCCGCCAGGTCGAGGTCGGCGGAGGGCATCACGATCATCGCGTTCTTGCCGCTGGTCTCGGCCAGCAGCGGCAGCTCGGGCCGCCACGAGCGGAACAGCGCCGCCGTGTCCCACGCCCCGGTGAGGATGATGCGGTCGACATCCGCGTGCGTGATCAGCTGCCGGCCGAGCCCGCCTTCGTCGATGTCGACCAGCGCGAGCAGCTCCCGCGGCACCCCGGCCTCCCACAGGGCCTCGCTGATGACGGCCGCGCAGCGGCGTGCCTGCGGGGCGGGCTTGAACACGACCCCGGACCCGGCGGCCAGAGCGGCCAGCACGCCGCCGGTGGGAATGGCGATCGGGAAGTTCCACGGCGGCGTGACCACCGTCACCTCGGACGGCACGAACACGGCCCCGGCGATGCTGTCCAGCTCGCGCGCGCAGGCGCCGTAGTACTTCGCGAAGTCGACGGCCTCGCTGACCTCGACATCCCCCTCGCTGAAGACCTTCCCGGTCTCGGATGCCGCGACCTCGATGAGTTCGCCGCGGCGCGCCTCCAGGCTCCGTGCGGCAGCCTGCAGGACGGCCGACCGCTCGGCCGCCGGCGTCGCCCCCCAGGCCGCGCCGGCCGCCCGGACCCGCGCGACGATCTCGTCGAGCGCAAGCCGGGTCGGTCACGCGCGCCGCCGCCAGCGTCGCATCGCCCGCCGTCGAGGTCTCGATCCGACCGATCACCTCGTCAGCCCACTCGCGGTTCGCCGGCAGCGCCGGGTCGGAGTCGGGTGTGTTGCGGAACCCGGGTGCGCCCACCGCACGGGTCCCGGATTCGCGTGGCGAGAACACCGCGGTCTCGACGAATCCCTCGCCGCCGAACAGCAGCTCCTCCGCGTCCGGCGAGACGGCCTCGGTGTCGGCGAGCGCCGGTACGACCTGCTCGGCGGCTGCCGAGCGGGCGATGCTGATCACGGCCTCGGTCAGCTCGTGATCCGGGCCGGACGGGGCATCGCGCCGCCTTCGCGCAGGCTCGCCGTTGGCGGCGACCTCGGCGGTGCGATCCTGCGTCCGGAACGGTCCGGTGTGCAGCGCCGGGTCGGCCGAGCGCTGCACCGACGTGAGGAAGCGTCCCTTCTCCCGGTCGAACAGCGAGAGGTCCTCGTGCAGCTCGAACGCGGCCGAGAGGAAGTTCTCGGTGGAGGCGTTCTCTTCCAGGCGGCGCACCAGATAGCTGATCGCGACGTCGAACTCGCTCGGCTTGACCACCGGGACGTACAGCAGCACGGGACCGACCTCGCGCGAGACGGCCTCGACCTGCCCCTGAGCCATGCCCAGCAGCATCTCGAACTCGATGCTGTCGCGCACGCCCCGCTCGCCGGCCAGCAGCCACGCGTAGGCGATGTCGAACAGGTTGTGTCCGGCGATCCCGAGCCGCACCGCGCGGGTGCGTTCGGGTGCAAGCGCCGCGTCCAGGCACCGCAGGTAGTTCGCGTCGGTGTCGAGCTTGCGCGAGTACGGGCTGCCGGCCACCCGTGCATGACGGCGTCGACGTGCTCCATCGCCAGGTTCGCGCCCTTCACCAGGCGCACCTTGATCCGTGCACCGCCGGCGTCGACCCGTCGCTGCGCCCACTCGGTGAGCCGGTCGAGGGCGGGCTGCGCATCCGGCAGATACGCCTGCAGCACGATCCCGGCCTCGAGGCCGCGCAGCGCGGGCTCGTCGAGGATGCGGGTGAACACCTCGACGGTCAGGTCGAGGTCGCGGTACTCCTCCATGTCGAGGTTGACGAAGGTGCCGGTCTGCGCGGCGGTCAGATACAGAGGGGTGAGCCGTTCGACGACCGATGCGACGACCTCGTCGTACGCCCACATCGACAGATGGCTGACGACGGCGGAGACCTTCACCGAGACGTAGTCCACGTCGGCGCGGCGGATGAGCTCGTGCACGCCCTCCAGGCGCCGGTGCGCCTCGGCCTCGCCGAGCACGGCCTCGCCGAGCAGGTTCAGGTTGAGGCGGTGGCCGGTTCCGCGCAGCTTCTCGATCGTCGGGCCCAGCTTGTCCGGCCGCGCGTCGACGATCAGATGCCCGACCATTCCGCGCAGCACCCGCCGCGCGATCGGCACCACGGGATACGGCAGGATCGGGGCGACGGCGCCGCCCACCCGCACGGCCGCGCGCAGATACCAGGGCAGGAACTCCGGCACGAGCGGTGCCACGCGACGGAGGTTGGATGCCGCGGCCGCCAGGGACTCGGGGCGCATCACGCCGTCGACGAACCCGAGCGTGAACGGCAGCCCGTTCTCGTCCTGCAGCACCCCGCGAGTCTCTGCGCGGCGGGGTCCACCTGCGCCACCGCTGACTCGTCCACCCATCGCTGCGCCAGAGCCACGGCCTCGTGGGCGAGCTCCGGCGTGTGCGCCTCGTTCATCTGCACTCCCGTCTGGCTCATCCCAGACTGCACCACATCATGCTTCACCCTTTCAGGATGCGGCATCCGACTCATTGTGAATAGTGATGATCTACGATGGATTCACATCGGGATTCTCGATGATTGAGGAAGGCTGCATGTTCGAACTCCGCCGACTCCGGATGCTGCACGAGCTCGCCCTGCGGGGCACGCTCGCAAGCCGTGGCCGATGCGCTCGCCTACAGCCCGTCGACGATCTCGGCAGCGCTCGGACAGCTGGAGCAGGAAGCCGGTGTCACGCTGTTCGAACCGGACGGCCGCGGCGTGCGGCTGACCGCGCACGGGCGGCTCCTGGCGGCCCACGCGGAACGCGTGCTCGAACTCGACGAGCAGGCACGGGGCGAGCTGGAGCGGCTGCAAGCCGGGCGCGGCGCCGGTGCGCGTGGCCGTGATGCAGACGGCGGCGCAGGCGATCCTCGCTCCCGCCCTCTCGATCCTCGCCGACACCGAGCCCAGTCTGCGCGTCGAGGTCGCCGAGGTGCCGCCGGAAGAGGGGCTGTTCGAGCTGTCGGCACGACGGTTCGACCTCGTGATCGCCGAACAGTACCCGGGGTCCGCGCGCGAGCACCGCGCCGACCTCGACCGCGTCGTGATCGGCCGCGACCCGATCCGGCTCGCGCTGCCGCCGCAGGACGACGCCCGGGCGCTCGCCCGGCTCGCCGATCGGGCCTGGGCGATGGAGCCGCGGGGCACCGCCGCGCGGCGCTGGGCGGTCGAGCAGTGCCGCGCCGCCGGGTTCGAGCCCGACGTGCGGTTCGAGATCGCCGATCTGACCGCGCAGGTGCGGCTCATCGCCGCCGGGCACGCGGTCGGGATGCTGCCGGACCTGGTCTGGACCGCCGTCGCACCCACCGCGACGCTCGTCGACCTGCCCGGCGCGCCGGCGCGCGAGCTGTTCACCGCCGCACGGCGCTCGACCGCGCAAGCGCAGCGGCATCGTCGCGGTGCGCGCCGCCCTGGATGCCGCGTTCGACGCTCGCTGAGCCGGCGCTACTCCCAGACGCTCGGCGCGGGCGCCTTCGTCGACGGCAGTGCCGAGCCGGTCGCCCACGTCTGCACCCACGGTTCGAGCGGCGGGAGGTCATCGGGGCGGTAGAGGGCCTCGAAGAGCTCGTCGAGGGAGACGATGCCGCCGCTGCGTCGGAGGAAGCGGGCGCGGACGATCATCTCGGCGTATATCTCTCCCTTCACGACTGCGCGGTGCACCATGTACACCGACTTGTCGTCGTGGCCGGCGAGGCGCGACTCGACGGTGAAGCGCTGCCACAGCTGCAGGGACTTGCGGAAAGTGATGGTCTCGCTCGCAACGACCGCGTACCAGCCGCGCTGGTTGACGACATCACGCTGCCCACCGATATCGACCTGCTCGGCCACATGAACAACGGACGGTACGGCTCGCTGTTCGACCTCGGCCGGTTCGACCTGCTCATCAGAACCGGCATGTGGGAGCGCAGCCGCACGCGCCCGACCGATCGCGGCGCTATGACGCCGTTGCGCCGCAGCATCGCCTTGGCGCGCAGGATTGTCATGAGGGTCCGCCACCACACGTTCACGAGGGGCGATGCTAGCGCTGTCAGCGATGGGTCGCCCTCATCGATTGTGTGATGCCCACAATTCAGCGAACAGCGTGACTCGTCATAAGTGGTCGCTCTGACTGCGATCATTCCAGCCACTCGCGTCACATGACGCGAGATTCAGGTTCGCCGCTCACCTACGTAACCCTGCGTTGACCCGCCGATTTCCCCCGGCGACCGGGCCGCGTAGAGTCTGGCCATGGAAGCCGAACTGCAGACCGACATCGTCGTCCGTCCGGTCCGGGACGTGGATGCCGAGGCTCTCGGCCGCGTGCACGCGACGTGCTGGCATGAGACCTACGACCATCTGATCAGCCACGCGGCCCTGGAGCGGATCTCGCCCCGGCGCCTCGCCGAACTGTGGACCCACTGGGCCGTCCAGGGCGACGAGTTCAAGATGAGCGCCGCCCTCGTCGACGGCGAGATCGTGGGATTCGTGGGCTCGGGGCCCGCCCGCGACAAGGACGCCCCGCGCAACCGCGAGCTGTACTTCATCTACCTGCTTGCGAAGTACCACGGCAGCGGGATCGGCAAACAGCTGTTCGACGCTGCCGTCGAGGAGGGCGAGCCGCTCTACCTCTGGGTCGCCGAGGACAACCCGCGTGCGCACCGGTTCTATCTGCGCAACGGGTTCGCGCTGGATGGCGCGAGCCACACCGAGCCGTTCCTCGGTGAGCAGCTCACCGAGGTCCGATTCGTCCGCTGATCGTGCTGCAGATCTGGGCCCTCGAGGGCATCCCCGAGATCAGCACCGGCGTCGACCTGGTACGGGTCATCGCCGACGCGGCGGACGGCACCCTGGCCGACGGCGACATCCTCGTCGTCACGTCCAAGATCGTCTCCAAGTCCGAGGGGCGCACGGTCGCCGCCGATGACCGCGAAGCAGCCATCACCGCCGAGACCGTGCGGGTCGTGGCATCCCGCACCTCCGAGTCGGGGCACATCACCCGGATCGTGGAGAACCGGCTGGGAGTCGTCGCGGCCGCCGCCGGGGTCGACTCGTCGAACACCCCGCACGGCACCGTGCGCTGCTTCCGCAGGATCCGGATGCCTCGGCCCGCGCGATCGCGACGGGTCTGCGCGCCCTGCTCGGCGTGACGGTCGGCGTGATCGTGTCGGACACCCTGGGCCGCGCCTGGCGCGAGGGCCAGACCGACACCGCCATCGGCGCCGGCGGCGTCCGCGTGTTCGAGGACCTGCGCGGGCAGACGGATGCCGAGGGTCGGCCGCTGGTCGTCACCATGCCGTGCGTCGCCGACGAGCTGGCGGCGGCCGCCGATCTGGTCAAGGGCAAGGCTTCGCGCCTGCCGGTCGCCGTCGTCCGCGGCCGCGCCGATCTGGTCGGCGACCTGGATCTGCCCGGCGCCCGTTCGATCGTGCGCCCCGCCGAGCGGGACATGTTCCGCGTCGGCACGGACGAGGCCTACGACCAGGGCTACGCCGCCGGCGTGGAAGACGTGTGGGAGGACGGCGGCTCCGGCCGCTGACCTCCCACCGTCCCCCGCTCGTCAAGGGCGCTCGTCGAGGGCACTCGTCGAGGGTGCTCAGCGCCCCGAGCGGAGCACGACGTGCCCGGCCGAGACATCCACGTCCACCGTGCTGGACGCCCCCGGAGTCGAGCCGATGCGATTGTCGAACGAACCCGCCGAGAGCTGCGAGGTCACGTCGTACTCGCCGGCCGGCACCGTCACGTTCATGGCTCCCGCGCTCGCGCTCAGCTTCACCTGGTCCGGCTGCGCGCCGGTCAGGGTGGCGTCGATGTCGCCCGCGCTCACCTCGAGATCGGCGGTGCGCACCCCGGAGAGCCGGATGTCGGCATCCCCGGCGCTGAGGTCGGCGGAGACCGACTGCGCGCTCCCGCTCACGGTCAGGCGCCCCGCGCCCACCGTGGCCTCGAGGTCGCCGAAGTCGCCCTCGGCGGTGAGCGTCCCGGCCGCCTGGTCGAGGTTGACGTCCAGTCCGGCCAGGGAGTGCGGCAGCTGGAGCACGGCCTCGCCGTTGCCATGGCCGAACCAGCCGCCCCACCAGTGGAATCGTCCGTCGGGCGCGGCGACCACGAGCTCCGAGCCGTCCCGGCGCAGCGTCCACTGGTCGGCGCGGAACGTGCTGGTCACGGTGAGCTTGCGCATCGTCGACGTCCGAGAACTCGACACGCAGCGAGCCGGCGTTCAGATCCGCCGACAGCGCGTCCACCCCGTCGACCGCGATCGATCGGCTCGTGGTCTCCTGCGATCCGGACAGGAGGGTGGACAGCACGGCCGAGGTGACGCCCCCGACGACGATGAGGGCGCCGAGGACGATTGCCACGATCGCCACCACGCGCGCAGTGCTCGACCCCGGCGCCGGCGGCTGCGGGGTCGGCGGCTGCGGCGCCGGCGACGGCGGGAGCGGCGGGGCGCCGGTGGTGTTCATGGTGCTCATCGGGTCTCTCCTGACTGCGGCGTGTCGCCGCTGTGTGCGATGTGGGCGAGCGCGGCCTGCACCCGCCGGTTGCCCGACTGGTCGGGCTCGAGCTCGAGCTTGGAGAACACCGAGGTGATGTGCTTCTCGACGCTCCCCTCGGTGATGTACAGCGTCTGCGCGATCGCCTGATTGGACTTGCCCTCGGCGATCAGCGCCAGCACGGTGGCCTCGCGTCCGGTCAGCCGCAGCATCCGCTCGTCCTGGGCGCGCCGGCTCAGCAGCTGGGCGACGACCTCGGGGTCGAAGACGGTCGCCCCGGCGGCGATCTGCTCCACCGTCTGGACGAAGTCCGCGACATCGGCCACCCGGTCCTTCAGCAGGTAGCCCAGCGCCCCGCCGCGGCCGGCGATGAGGTCGGCCGCGTAGCGCTCCTCGACGTATTGCGACAGCACGAGGATCGGGAGGGTCGGATGCTGATCGCGGATGCGCAAGCGCGGCCCGGATGCCCTCGTCGGTGCCGGTCGGCGGCAGCCGCACGTCGAGGATGCACATGTCCGGTGCGGTCTCGGCCAGCGCCTCGTCCAGGCCGTCGGCGTCCGGCAGTGCGGCGACCACCTCGTGGCCGGCGTCGTCCAGCAGACGGGCGAGCCCCTCGCGGAGGAGGACGGAGTCCTCGCAGATCAGAATGCGCACGGGACGCTCACCTCGACGCTCGTCGGGCCGCCGACGGGGCTGTCCAGGCGGAACGTGCCGCCCACCCCCAGGACCCGGTTGGACAGTCCGTCCAGTCCGCCGCCGGCGACCACGGTCGCGCCGCCGATGCCGTTGTCCTCGATCCGCGCCCAGAGGATGCCGCCGTCGCGCTGGCGCACGGTCACGCGGCACTCCGCCGCGCGGGAGTGCTTGGCCGCGTTGGTCAGGGTCTCGGCGATGACGAAGTAGACGGCGGCCTCGGCCTGGGGGCTTGGAGCGCTGGGTGATCCGCGCGTCCAGCGCCACCGGCACCGGCGAGCGGGCGGCCAGGGCCGACAGCGCGGCATCCAGTCCCCGGTCGTCCAGGACGGACGTGTGGATGCCGCGGGCCAGCTGTCGCAGCTCGGTGATGGCCGCCTTCGTCGACGTGTGCGCCTCGGCGATCAGCGCCTTGGCCGCCGTCGGGTCGTCGTCGATCTTCTGCTGGGCCAGGCCCAGGGTCATCCCGACCGAGACCAGCCGCGGCTGGACGCCGTCGTGCAGATCGCGCTCGATGCGGGTGCGCTCGACGTCGGCGGCGCGCACCGCGCCCACCCGCTGCTCCTGCGAGGTGCGGGCCTGCTCGGCCAGCTGCGCCTCGCGCGAGGGCACCAGGATCGCCCGGGAGAGCACGCCGTGCAGCGCGGCCAGGCCGACGAGGCCGGCGAGGCTCGCGACCAGGGCGATGATCCCCACGACCACGGCCCAGCTGATCGGCACGTCCACGCCGATGCCCTGCAGAGGCACGGTCGAGTCGTCGCCGCGCACCAGCGGGGCGAAGGCCACCACGACGCCGGAGGCGGCGATGGTGACGAGCGAGAGCGTCGCCCAGCCGAGGACGGCCGAGACGCCGGCGTTTGCGATCCCGCGCCACATCGAGCCGTCGATGAACTGCAAGCCAGACGGTGCTGAGGAACCCGACGAATCCCGGCCGTCCACTCACCCGCGGCCGGCGGGGCGCCAGGCCGAAGCCGTACAGCCCCTCGACCCGGGCCACTTCGAGCCAGGAGAACCCGAACAGCGCGTAGACGAAGAAGAGCAGCACGAGCAGCCCGACACCGAACGCGAAGGTGAGTCCGATCCCGGTGGCGAACAGGGCGATGAGGATTCCGAAGATCACCGCCCAGGCGACACCGACGAGGGCGAGCTGCGCGATCGCGCCCAGGATGAGTGGGGGCGAGAACAGCCGGACGGTCGAGCCGGGCCCCGCAGCGGAGGGGGAAGTCGTGGTCATGACTCCACGGTAGGGCGAAGCATCCCCCCGCACAGCGTGGGGATCTGGAGACGTGACTTCGGGTTATCCCCCGGTCAGCGGCCGCTCACCGTGCCGAACAGCCGCGCGATGGGCGCGAGCACGAGCGGGCGGGCCGCCACCCAGCCGATCCCGACGACGACCATCGCGCCGATGAAGAACCAGAACCCGACCCAGCTTGCCGCCGCCGTTGGCCGCGAACATGCTGTTCAGGTTGTGCAGGGCTCCGGTGGTCAGCACGAGGAACACGTGGCCGACGATGAACAGCGCGAACACCAGCATCACCGGGAAGTGCACGGCGCGCGCCCACTCGACCGGGTAGGCCTTGTTCAGCGCCTTGGCGTTCTGCGGCCAGATGCCGCTCATCCGGACGCCGGTGACGGCCGCCAGCGGAGCGGCCAGGAACACGATCGCGAAGTAGGTCAGCTGCTGCAGGCTGTTGTAGTTGACCCAGCCGTCCTCGATCGGCCAGTCCAGCGACACGTACTGCAGCCCTGCCGAGATCGCGTTCGGGATGACGTCCCAGCTGGTGGGCACGAGCCGCATCCACTGCCCGGTGGCGAATAGCAGGATCACGAAGATCACACCGTTGACCAGCCACAGGATGTCCAGCGACTGATGGAACCACAGCGCGAGGGTGATCTTGCGCTTCGGGTTCGTGCGCGGACTCCAGTACGCGCTCGGCCGCTTCTGATGGCGCACGGTCAGACCGGAGCGGATGATCAGCACCATCAGGAAGATGTTGAAGAAGTGCTGCCAGTTCACCCAGGCGGCGAAGCCGACCGGCGCGCTCGACGGCAGCGCGTATGCGCCCGGGTAGGCGGTGAGGAAGTCCTGCATGAACGAAAGGCTGAGGAACCACCGCATCAGCAGCACGACCATGCCGGCGGCGAACAGCAGTCCCGCGCCGGCGACGATCACGGCGCCGGCCCACTGGACTCTGGTGAAGGGGCCGTAGCGCTTCGGCTCGTCAGCGACGATCGGGGTGCGCTTCGGGATCGTGCGGGCCCGGTCGGCCTCCCAACGCGCCGCGGCGGTCCCGGCGAACACGGTCTGCTCGTACGGGAGCGGCGCCAGGGCAGGGGCGGCGGGTTCCGGGACGGATGCCGCGACCTCGGCGGGCGCGGGAGCCGTGGCAGGTGCCGGAGCCGTGGCGGCGGCCCCGGGACGGGGCAGGCCCGTGCGGCGGCCGGCCCTGGCCGGCTCCGGAGCCGCTGCGACTGACTGGGCTGGTTCGGCGACCTGGTCGACGGTCGGCCCCGCGGACTCGGTTGCGACGGCGGCCGCGGAGCCCGCCGGCGGCCACGGCTCGCCGCCAGAGGTGCGCGGCAGGCCGCGGCGCAGTGCACCCCCAGAGGTCCCTGAGCGAGGAGCGAAGCGACGAGACGAAGGGCCGGTCGCCTCTTCGGCGACGACGGGAGCCGCTACCGGCCCTTCGTCTCGCTCCGCTCGCTCAGGGACCTGGGAGTCCGCTCGCTCAGGGACCTGGGGGAGCGAGCGACAGCGAGTTCGGCGGGCGGCCACGGCTCGCCGCCAGAGGTGCGCGGCAGGCCACGGCGCAGTGCGGGTCCGTAGGTCGCCACGGCTACTGCTTCCGCGCGTTCAGCGTCTCGATCAGCTGCGGCACGACGGTGAACAGATCGCCGACCACGCCGAAGTCGGCGATGTCGAAGATCGGGGCATCCGCGTCCTTGTTGATCGCCACGATGGTCTTGGCCGTCTGCATGCCGGCCTTGTGCTGGATCGCGCCCGAGATCCCCAGGGCGACATACAGCTCCGGCGAGACCGAGACACCGGTCTGACCGACCTGGTAGGACTGCGGCACGTACCCGGCATCCACCGCCGCCCGCGAGGCGCCGACGGCGGCGCCGAGCGCGTCGGCCAGATCGTCGACGAGCGCGAACTTGTCGCCCGAGCCCAGCCCCCGACCGCCCGAGACCACCTTCGCGGCGCCGCGCAAGCTCCGGCCGAGACGACACCTCGGTGGACTCCTGCACCGACTCCACGGTCGCCGCCTTGCGACCGGATGCCGTCACCTCGAGCATCTCGGAGGCGACCGGCTTGCGCGTCGGCGCGGGCGTCCACGGCACCCTCGCGCACGGTGATCACCGGCGCGCCGAACGTGGCCGCCGAGTCGACGTTGTACATCCCGCCATAGACGGAGTGATGAGCCACGACGCCCTCTTCGTCCCGCGAGACGCCGACGGCGTCGATCGCGAGCGCGGAACGGGTCCGGGCGGCGTAGCGGCCCGCGACATCCCGCCCGTCCACCGAGTGCGAGACGAGGATCGCGTCCGGTCCGACGGCGTCGGCGGCCGCAGGCCAGGGCGTCCACGATCGGGACGGTCAGCTCCGTGCCCGGGCTCGCGACCAGGACGCGCGCGGCACCGAGGGCGGCCGCGGCATCCGCCAGCTTCTCGTCGCCGACGACCAGCGCGACGGGCGTGCCGATGCCGGATGCCGCGCCCAGCAGGGCGGCGGACGATTTGGCGAGCTCGCCCGACGGGGCGACGTCCAGCAGGACGAGGATCGAGTCTGCAGCGTATTCAGCCATCTGTGCCACCTCAGGCCAGTCGGTTCGAGATAAGGAATTCGGCGAGCTTCGTGCCGGCATCGCCCTCGTCGACGATCTTCGTGCCCGCCGTGCGCGGCGGCTTCTCGCTGATCGCGACCATGATCGACCGGGATGCCGCCGGGTCGGCCGGATCGACGCCGAGGTCGACAAGCGAACGGGTCTCGTACGGCTTCTTCTTGGCCGCCATGATCCCCTTGAAGTTCGGGAAGCGGGCGTCGGGGAGCCGCTCGGTGATGGAGATCACCGCGGGGAGCTGCGCCGACACCGTCGCCGTACCGCCGTCGATCGCCCGCTCGCCCGACACCTTCTCGTCCGTCAGCTCCACGGAGTTCAGGCTCGTCAGCTGGGGCACGTCCAGCAGCTCGGCGAGCATGGCCGGCATCACCCCGCCCGAGCCGTCGGTGGACTGATTGCCGGTGATCACCAGGTCGAACCCGGTCTCGCGGATCGCCGCAGCCAGCGCCTCGGCCGTCAGCCCCAGATCGGCGCCCTGCAGCTGCTCGTCGACGATCTGCACCGCCGAATCGGCACCCATCGCCAGGGCCTTGCGGATCGTGGCCTGCGCGGATTCGGGAGCCATCGACAGCACGACCACCTCGGTCCCCGCGTTCGCTCCGGCGTGAGCGAGCGCCACCTCGAGCGCACGGCCGCCGATCTCGTCGAGCACCGTCTCACTGGCCGAGCGATCGGCCAGGCCCGTCTCGAGATTCAGTTTTCGGTCCCCGTAGGTATCCGGGACCTCCTTGACCAGGACGACGATCTTCATTGGCTCTCCTTCGTCGTGTTCGAGTCTATTCAGACGGCGGGGTCCGCCACAGCCGCCAGTGGGGAAACGACTACCGTGGACTCGGAAGAACCGGAGGTGATTGTGGCTCGCGTGAAACGACTGCCCGTCGACCCGATCGCCGAGGCGCGGCGGCAATGGCTCGCGCACGGGTGGACGGATGCCGCAGGCGGCATGACCCTGGTCACCTCGATCATGCGCGCACAGCAGCTCCTGCTCGCGCGGGTGGACGCGACGCTCAAGCCGTTCACGCTCACGTTCGCCCGCTACGAGCTGCTCACGCTGCTGCGCTTCACGCATGACGGACGGATGCCGATGGCCTCGGCATCCGCGCGACTGCAGGTGCACCCGACCAGCGTGACGAACACGGTCGATCGGCTCGAGGCATCCGGTCATGTGCGGCGCGAGCCGCATCCCGAGGACGGACGGGCCACGCTCATCGTGCTCACCGACAGCGGGCGCGCGCTGAGCGAGCGGGCCACGGACGCACTGAACACGGCGGTGTTCGAGCAGCCCGGGCTCTCGGCGCAGGACACGGATGCGCTCGTCGGTCTGGTGGCGAGCTTGCGCCGCAATGCCGGGGACTTCGAGGACCCCCGCCCGGCGCCCGACCCGCTCTGACACCCTTCTTCGTCCGCTCCACGCTCCGCCGAGAGATCGGCGCTACTCAGTGTTGCCAACTACCGGTACTTAGTGTTATCGTCTACTGGTAGTCAGCAACACCAAGTAGTACCGAGCAGTGGGAGGACAGATGGGCAAGCAGACCACCGAGATGCTCAAGGGCGTTCTCGAGGGCATCATCCTCGCCGTCCTCGCGCGTCGCCCGGCGTACGGATACGAGATCACCGCGTGGCTGCGCGAGCAGGGGTTCGCCGACATCGTCGAGGGCACCGTCTACGCCCTCCTCGTGCGGATCGAGCAGCGCGGACTCGTGGATGTCGAGAAGGTCCCGTCCGAGAAGGGGCCACCGCGCAAGGTGTACTCCCTGAACGCGCAGGGCCGGGACCAGCTGACCGAGTTCTGGAGGACCTGGAGCTTCCTCGTGAACCGACTGGAACAGCTCCGTGAAGGAGAAGACTGACATGGCCGCGAAGTGGATCGAGACCCTCACCGGCTCACTCGAGCAGAAGAAGCAGTACAGGCAGTACAAGGCACGCATCGAGGCGCTTCCCGCGCCGTACGGCTCGGTCGCGAAGGCGGTCGAGCGGTACCTCATGGTCTCGGGCGTCGTCCTGGACGGCGACACGATGGTCACGATGTTCGGCGACCTCGCCGATCTGTGGGACCGCGCCGCCGCCGACGGCACGCCGGTGCGCGACATCGTCGGAGCCGACCCGGCTGAGTTCGCCGAGACGTTCGCCCAGGCCTACTCGGGCCGGCAGTGGATCGACAAGGAGCGGGCGCGCCTGACCAAGGCCGTCGAGGACGCAGAGCGCGAGGAGCGGAAATGACCGCGACAGCACCGCCGGCGATCCGGGTGCAGGGCCTGGAGATGTCGTACAAGGATCTGCACGTCCTGCGCGGCGTCGATTTCGAGGTCCCGCGAGGCAGCATCTTCGCCCTCCTCGGCTCGAACGGCGCCGGCAAGACGACCGTCATCCGCATCCTGTCGACCCTGCTCAGCGCGGATGCCGGAACCGCCCAGGTGGCCGGGTTCGACGTCGCCACGCGCGGCGCCGACGTGCGCGCGGCGATCAGCCTGACCGGCCAGTTCGCCGCGGTCGATGAAATCCTCAGTGGCCGGGAGAATCTGGTCCTGGTCGCGCAGCTCGGCATCTGCGCAAGCCCGGCGAGATCGCGGACGACCTGCTCGCCCGGTTCTCACTGACCGAGGCGGGTGACCGCAGGGCCGGTGAGTACTCCGGCGGCATGCGGCGACGGCTGGACATCGCGATGAGCCTGGTCGGCAGCCCGCCGGTGATCTTCCTCGACGAGCCGACGACCGGTCTGGATCCGCAGGCCCGTCTCGAGGTGTGGGCCACCGTGCGCACGCTCGCCGAGAACGGCACGACGGTGCTGCTGACCACGCAGTACCTCGACGAGGCCGAGCAGCTGGCCGACCGCATCGCGATCCTGCATCAGGGCCGGATCATCGTGGAGGACACGCTCGAGGGGCTGAAGAAGCTGCTTCCGCCCGCCGAAGTCACCTACGTCGAGAAGCAGCCGTCGCTGGAGGACGTCTTCCTCGCCCTGACCGGCGAGACGGACGCCGACCGATCGAAGGGAACACGACCATGAGCACCGCGCACTTCTTCGCCGACACCGCCGTGCTGACCGGCCGCTCGCTCAAGCACATCACGCGGAGCCTGGACACGATTCTCACCACGGTGATCACCCCGATCGCCCTGATGCTGCTGTTCGTCTTCGTGCTGGGCGGGGCGATCGACACCGGATCGGCCTCTTCGATCGACTACATGGCCCCCGGCATCCTGCTGATCACCGTGGCATCCGGCGTCTCGTACACGTCGTACCGCCTGTTCATGGATCTGAAGGGCGGGATCTTCGAGCGGTTCCAGTCGATGCCGATCGCCCGCAGCGGATTCCTCTGGTCGCATGTGCTCACCTCGCTGGTGGCCAACCTCATCTCGGTGGCCGTCGTGATGCTGGTGGCCGTGGCCTTCGGGTTCCGCAGCGGGGCGAGCGTGGCCGCCTGGCTGGGGGTGACGGGCATCCTCGTGCTGTTCATCCTCGCTTTGACCTGGCTCGCGGTGATCGCGGGGCTCGGGGCGAAGACCGTCGACGGAGCCGGCGCCTTCGCCTACCCGCTGATCTTCCTGCCGTTCATCAGCTCGGCATTCGTCCCCACCGAGACCATGCCCGGCCCGGTGCGCTGGTTCGCCGAGAACCAGCCGGTGACCTCGATCGTCAACACCATCCGGGCGCTGTTCGCGCAGCGAGCCGGTGGGCGCCGACATCTGGATCGCGCTGGCCTGGTGCGTGGGCATCCTCGTCGTCGCCTACGTCGGGGCGATCGCGGTCTATCGACGCCGACTCGGCTAGCGCCTCACTCGGCCGGGTGCACGCCCTGGATCCAGAAGATCTCGTGTTCGGGTCCCTCGGTGTCCTCGTCGAACTCGTCGATGACTTCGTGGATGCGGCGGTGCAGCTCCTTTCCACGGTCCTTTGTCAGGCGCAGCTGGGTGTGCGTGTACGAGGACGGCCACGGCGTGCCGTCGGGACTCATCGGCGGGCCCGCGGAGAGCAGCCGGGTGACCTCGGTGAGGATGTTCTGCATCATCGCCCGCCCCATCGCCTCATCCGGCTGGCCCGAGATCTCCAGGCCACTCCCCCGTGCCCGCCAGGGACGCTCCCGCCCGTCTCCCGAGTCGTCGCGCTCGATGTACCCGGCTCGGGCGAGCTGATTGAGGTGGTAGCTCATCGCCGAGGGCGAGAGTCCGGTCAGCTCGGCAGCCTGCGTCGCGGTGAGCGTCTCGGCGCGGTCGAAGAGCTCGGTGAGCACCTGCCAGCGCACCGGATGCATCGCCGCACGCATCTGGCCCAACTCGGTCACTCTGATCGGATCGCCGCGCACGCTCGCAGTCTACTTGTGGATCCGGTTCCTGAAGCATATGCTTCATAAATTGTGAAGCGTTCCTTTCAGAGTTCCATCTGGGCCATCCGCGACGCCCGGATAGCGCTGTCGGCGCGCGCGGTGAGCACGGCGGGGACGGCGGTGACCTCGATCGCGGCGATCCTGCTGCCGCACAATGCCTTCGCCGACCGGGGCGTCGCCGACGAGGGCACGGCCGCGTTCGTGGTCGCGGCGTTCCTGGCGGCGCTGGTGATCCCGACCATCGCGACGATGGGCGTCGCCGGGCGGGTCGCCGACACCGTCGACTCCCGGCTCGTGCTCACCGTGACCGCGCTGGTACAGGCCGCGGCGGTCACCGCCCTCGGCTTCGCGCCGGTGCCGGCGATGATCTTCGTCACCGGCGTGATCATCGCCCTCGCACAGGCCTTCGCACAGCCGACCTGGTCGGCCCTGGTCCCGCGGGTGGTCGGCGAGGAGAAGATCGGCCAGGCCATCTCGTGGCAGCAGGGACTGGCGGCCGTGGCCTCGCCGATCGGCGCCGCCTTCGGGGGTCTGCTGGTCACCCTCGACGATGTCGCGTGGGGGTTCTGGGCGGATGCCGCGACCTACCTCCTGCTGGCGGGGGCGGCCCTGTTGATCCGCACGCGGCGGAAGGGCGCAGGCATCCGGATCCGACGACGCGTCCGCAGCGGCGCCGACCGCCTCGTGGACGGCGGGGATCCGGGTCGTGGCCCGCGACCGCATCCTGCAGCCGCTGTTCGCCTCGATCCTCGTGTTCGTCATCCTGGTCGAGGGCATCAACCCGGTCGAGGTGTTCCTGGTGCGCGACGCCCTGCACGCGACGAACTGGCAGTACGGGCTCAGCGAGTTCTTCGCCGGCGCCGGCGGCCTGATCGGGGCGGCGATTGCCGGACGCATCCTCAGTAATACGGTCCGCGCCCGAATCGCGACGCTGGGATTCGGTGCGGCGGCCGTGATCATGGTGGCGATGGGGCTGGCACCGAGCTTCTGGGCATATGCCGTCTTGCTCACGCTGCTGGTGGCGGCATTCGGCACCGGCAACGCGACGTTCGGGGCGCTGCTGACCAGCCGCACCCCGGATGCGCAGCGCGGCCGGGTGTATGCCGCGCTGAACGGGCTCGCCCGGACGGCGTCGCTGATCGCGCTCGGCCTGGGCGGCACGGCGAACGCCGTGCTGGGGCCGCGTTCGACGTTCGTGGTGGCGGGCATCGCCGGTGCGGTCACCATGGCGGTCGCCGGCGTCGCAGTGCTGCGGGCCCAGCGGGCCGAGGCATCCGCCCTCGCCGCCGCCGCTCCCCCGGCCTGACCGGCGACCGGTCAGCGGTTCTCGAAGGCGGGGGCGCGCTTCTCCCGGAAGGCCGCCATGCCCTCCTTCTGATCGTGCGTGTCGAACAGCGACGCGAACGCCTGCTTCTCGAAGCGCAGGCCCTCGGCCAGCGGCGTCTCCATCGCGGCATCCAGCGCCGCCTTCGCGGCGAAGACGCTGGGCAGCGACTTCGAGGCGATGGTCTCGGCGGCCGTGGATGCCTCGGCCAGCAGCTCTGTCGCGGGCACCACCCGCGAGACCAGTCCGGCGCGCTCGGCCTCGGCGGCATCCATCAGCCGCCCGGTGAGGACCAGCTCGGCGGCCTTGTAGTAGCCCACGGCGCGGATGAGGCGCTGCGTGCCGCCCATGCCGGGGATCACGCCGAGGTTGATCTCGGGCTGGCCGAACTTCGCGGTATCGGCGGCGAGGATGATGTCGCACATCATCGCGAGCTCGCAGCCGCCGCCGAGGGCATAGCCCGACACGGCGGCGATCACCGGGGTGCGCACGGCGGCGAAGTCGGCCCAGCCGCCGAAGTGGTCGCCCATGACCATGTCGAGGCCGGTCTTGGACTCCATCTCCTTGATGTCCGCGCCGGCGGCGAAGGCCCGCTCGCTGCCGGTGACGACGATCGCGCCGATGTCGGGATCGGCGTCGAACGCGGTCGCGGCGGCGACGACCTCCGCGCACACCTGGGAGTTGAGGGCGTTCAGCGCCTCGGGACGGTTCAGGGTGATCCAGCCGACGCGCCCGCGGGTCTCGACCAGGATCGTCTCGTACTCGGTCATCCCCCCATCGTGTCACGCCGTTCCCGCGTCGAGATCGTACGATTTGGCCGAGTGCACATCAATTTCGGCCCAGGATGATGTTCAGTCGGCCAAATCGTACGATCCCGTGGGAGGGAAGGGGATGCCGCGGGCGGCGCCGAGGGCGGCGAGGTCGCGCCGCGTCTTGGCGGGCAGCGGGATGCCGCGGCCCGATGCCGCGTTGCGGTTCTCGAGCTCGCCCGGGTAGAGGATGTCCCCGGCGCCGGGGGCCGGGCGCACACCCTTGACCTGGCCGATCAGCTGCGACATCCGCTCGTCGAACGCCGCAAGCGGCTGGAACGCGGCGATGTCGATCGCGATCGCGAGGTGACCCGCTCCGCTGTGCGCATCGGGCTGCCACGGCCCGCCGACGTCCGTGCCGAACGACGAACCGGTGAGCACCCCCGAGAACACGTCCATCATGAACGAGATCGCGTACCCCTTGTGCCCGCCCATCGGCAGCACGACGCCGCCGCCGAGCGCCGCCGCGGGGTCCGTCGTCGGGTGGCCCGAGGAGTCCAGCGCCCACCCCTCGGGCATCGGCTCGCCCTTCTCTGCGGCCGCATAGATCTTGCCCCGCGCGACGCCGGTGTTCGCGATGTCGAGCACCGCGGCATCCCCCTGCCCGTCCGGGGTGGCGAACGACCAGGGGTTCGCGCCGACCGCCTTGTCCATGCCGCCCCACGGCGCCATCGCGGGCGACCCGTTGGTCGTGAGGATCGCCGCGCATCCGGCGGCCGCGGCCCGTCGGGTGAAATACGCCGCAGTGCCGAAGTGGTTCGAGTTGCGCACCCCGACGACGCCGACCCCGTGCACCTTGGCCCGTTCGACGGCCAGGTCCATGGCGCGCGCCGCCACGACCTGGCCCACGCCGGAGTGGCCATCCACGCTGACCAGCGCACCGGTGTCGTTGAGCACCTCCATGCGCGTGACGGCCTCGATCCGGCCGGTGCGCAGCCGCTCGACGTACCAGGGCAGCCGCAGCATCCCGTGCGACGGATGCCCCCACTCCTCGGCGACGACCAGCGAGTCGGCGACCAGCTCGGCATCCGGCGTCGGCACCCCGAACGTCTCGAGCACGCGGGTGCCGAACGCGCGCAGGTCGGCGGCAGAAGCCATCATGCGTCCTCCTCCGCGGTCGCACCCGCGACCGGATCGCGCGGCACACCCGTCCCCGACCACGCCGCGACCAGCAGCATCACGCTGCTGGCGGCCAGCACGCCGGCGGCGCCGGTCGCCGCGGCGAGGATCCCGAGGCTGGCCGGCAGCACGGTCTGCCCGAGTCGATTCGCCGCCAGCCGCATCGACATGGCGAGCCCGCGGGTGCCGGGCGGGGCGATGAGCGAGATCCACGACATCGTGATGGGCTGGCAGATCCCGATCACGAACCCGTATCCGCACGCGAACGCGATCAACGCCCACGGCGGCAGGTCGAGCACGAAGCCCGCGAGCATGACCGCGGAGAGCAGGATGCTGCCCACCAGCAGTCGTCGTCGCCCCAGCATCCGCGACAGCGCCCCGAGGAACAGGCGCGAGAACATCGAGAACCCGGACCGGGCGATCAGCATCAGGCTGATCACCAGAGCGGGGAACCCGCGGTCGTGCCCGATCAGCGGCGCGTACGCGATGAAGATGTCGACCGATGCCAGCACCAGGCTGCCGGCGACGAGGGCGTTCGGCAGCCCCGCGTGGACAGCACGCCGCGGGCGGTGCGCAGCATCCCGAGCCGCTCGACCAGCCCGGAGCGGGCCGGGGACCGGATGAACAGCGAGACCACCAGCATGAGCACCGCGCAGGCGAGGCTGACCCCGAAGATGAGCGTCACCGGCGGCATGTCGACGGTGCCGCCGGGCAGGATCAGCATCGCCGGGCCGACGGTCTGCCCCAGTGCCACGGCGAACCCGTAGATGCCGAACGTGGTGTCCGAGCGCCGCGCGGTCGAGATCGCGCCGACATAGGACTGCTCGCCCAGCACGGTGAACATCTGGCCGCAGCCCAGCAGCACCGAGGCCACCATCAGCGTCACCAGCGACGAGCCGGCGGACACGGCGACGGCCGCGGCGGCGGCGACCGTGACCGCTCCGATCACCATGCCGCGGCGTTCGCCGATGAGGTCGGTGACCCGGCCGGCGGGCAGTGCGAGGAACAGAGCCGGCAGCGCGTAGAACGCCGACAGCACGCCCAGCACGGCGGGCGAGCTGCCCAGCCCGAGTGCCGCGTACGACAGCGACGGGCGCATGCCGAAGATGATGATCTGCATCAGGGCGGCGTGGATCAGCAGCAGGATCAGCCCACGACGCCCGGTGGCCATCAGCGCCCGCGCCCGCGGTCGAGCTGGTGACGCAGCACGTACTTCATGATGCCGCCGTGGCGGTACAGCTCGCGTTCGCGCGGCGTGTCCAGGCGGACGGATGCCGAGAACTCGATGTCGCCGGCCTGCACCGTGACCTGCCCGGAATCGAGGTCCGCCAGGCCCCGGATGTCGATCGGCTCGGCGCCGGTGAGCCCGAGCGCATCGGCACCCTGGTCGGGCTGGAACTGCAGCGGAAGAATCCCCATGCCGATCAGATTGGCACGATGGATCCGCTCGAACGACTCCGCGAGCACCGCGCGCACCCCCAGCAGGGCGGGAGCCTTGGCCGCCCAGTCCCGGGATGACCCCGTGCCGTACTCCTTCCCGCCGATCACCACGAGCGGCACGTCGGCGGCCCGATACGCCTGCGCGGCATCGAAGATCGTCTGTTGAGAGCCGTCGAGCAGGTTGCGCGTGTACCCGCCCTCGACGCCCGGCAACAGCCGGTTGCGCAGCCGCACGTTGGCGAAGCAGCCGCGCATCATCACCTCGTGGTTGCCGCGCCGCGATGCGTAGGTGTTCAGCGCGCGCGCCGGAACGCCGAGGTCGGCCAGGTAGCGCCCCGCCACCGACGCGGCCGGAATGGCCCCGGCCGGCGAGATGTGGTCGGTCGTGATCGAGTCGCCGAGCAGCGCGAGCACCCGGGCGCCGACGATGTCCGCCGGCGCGTCGGCGTTCGCGCTCATCCCGTCGAAGAACGGCGGATGCCGGATGTAGGTGCTGTCCGGATCCCAGTCGAACACCGCCTTCTCGGGTGCCGCCAGCGCCCGCCAGCGGTCGTCGCCGGCGAACACGTCGCGGTAGGCGGCGGTGAACATCTCGGGGCTCAGCGTCCGCTCGATGAGCGCGGCGATCTCGTCCTCGGCGGGCCACAGCTCGGCGAGCCGGATCGGCCGGCCCGCGGCATCCTCCCCCAGCGGATCGTGCACGAGGTCGATGTCCATCGTCCCGGCCAGGGCGTACGCGACGACCAGCGGCGGTGAGGCGAGGTAGTTCATCCGCACGTCGGGGTTGATCCGCCCATCGAAATTGCGGTTGCCGCTCAGGACGGCCGCCACCGCGAGGCCCTGCTCGCGCACGGCGTCCTGCACGGCGGGGATGAGCGGGCCGGACGCGCCGATGCACGTCATGCAGCCGTAGCCGGCGGTGGTGAAGCCGAGGGCGTCCAGGGCGGGGCTCAGCCCGGCCTTCTCGAGGTACTCGGTGACCACGAGCGAGCCGGGCGACAGCGTCGTCTTCACCCACGGCTTGCTCCGCAGACCGGCCGCCACCGCGTTGCGGGCGAAAAGGCCCGCGGCGAGCATGACGGCGGGGTTCGACGTGTTCGTGCAGGAGGTGATGGCGGCGATCGCGACGGTTCCGTGTCCCAGGGATCCATGCCCCAGCTCGGCGGATGCCGCGGGCAGCGCCACCTCGAAGCGCTCGGCCGGATCGGCGCCGGCGGGCAGGAGCTTCCGGGAGGGTCGCGCGATGGGAGGTCCGGGCGTCGGCCAGCGCCACCCGATCCTGCGGGCGGCGGGGGCCGGCCAGCGATGCGGTCACGGTGCCCAGGTCGAGCTCGATGATCTCGGTGTAGGCCGCGGTCTGCTCGGGCCGGTGCCACAGCCCCTGCCGCTTGGCGTACGCCTCGACCAGAGCCACCCGCTCCGGCGAGCGCCCCGTGAAGCGCAGGTAGCGGATCGTCTCGGCGTCGATCGGGAAGTAGGTGCAGGTGGCGCCGGCCTCCGGGCTCATGTTCGCGATCGTCGCCCGGTCGGCAAGCGTCAGCCGGGTGACCCCGTCGCCGAAGAACTCCACGAACGAGCCGACCACGCCGTGGCGGCGCAGCATCTCGGTCACGGTCAGCACCAGGTCGGTGGCGGTCGTCCCCGCCGGCAGTGCGCCGGTCAGGCGGAAGCCGACCACGCGGGGAACCAGCATCCCGAACGTCTCGCCCAGCATGATCGCCTCGGCGTCGATCCCGCCGATGCCCCAGCCCAGCACGCCGAGTCCGTTGACCATGGTGGTGTGCGAGTCGGTGCCCAGGCACACGTCGGGGTAGGCCCAGCCGTCCACGGCCTCGACCACCCGGGCGAGCCGCTCGAGGTTCACCTGGTGCATGATCCCGGCGCCCGGCGGCACCACCTGGAAGCCGTCCAGTGCGTGCTGCCCCCATTTCAGGAAGCGGTACCGCTCGGCGTTGCGCTCGTATTCGCGCTCGACGTTGCGCTCGCGCGCGTCGGGCGTGCCGAAGAAGTCTGCGATGACCGAATGGTCGACCACGAGCTCGGCGGGGATCCGCGGGCCGATGGCCGCCGGGTCGCCGCCGAGCGCGGCCATCGCATCGCGCATCGTCGCCAGGTCGACCAGGGCCGGCACCCCGTTCGTGTCGTGCAGGAAGGCGCGGGACGGGGTCAGCTCGATCGCGGTGCGGAATCCGGCATCCGTCCCCCACCCGATCAGGGCATCGGCCTGCGCCCGTGTGACGCGGTGCCCGTCCTGGTTGCGCAGCACGTTCTCCAGCAGGATGCGGACCGAGTACGGCAGTCGGTCCGGCGCGACGCCGTCCAGGGCCGCGATCCGGTAGCGGCCGAAGGCGGTGGTCAGGAAGGCGTCGGACTCAGCCATCGGCATTGATCGCGGCGGCCACCGCCGCCGCGAAGCCGCTCGTCGAGGCCGAGCCGCCGAGGTCGCCGGTGGCGGTGCCTGCGGCGACCGTGTCGTCGACCGCCGAGCGGATCCGCCGCGCCGCCTCGACGAGCAGGTCGTCGTCGTGGCGGGCGCCCAGCCACTCCAGCAGCATCGCGGCCGAGAGGATCATCGCAATCGGGTTCGCGATGTCGCGGCCGGCGATGTCGGGGGCCGACCCGTGCGCGGCCTGCGCCATCGCCTGGGTGAGCGAACTGTTCAGCGAGGGCGCGATCCCGAGCGACCCGGCCAGCTCGCCGGACAGATCGGAGAGGATGTCGCCGAACATGTTCTCGGTGACGATGACGTCGAAATCGCCCCCGCGACGCACCAGGTGCACCGTCATCGCATCGATGTGGAAGTCGTCGATGTGCACCTCCGGGAAGCGCGAGCCGACATCGCGGCACACGTCCCGGAACAGGCCGGTGGTCAGCGCGAGCACGTTCGCCTTGTGCACGATCGTGACGTGCTTGCGCCGCTGCATCGCCAGTTCGAACGCGGCCGTCGCGATCTTCTCGGTCGCCGCCCGGGTGATGATGCCGTGCGCGATCGCGACGTCCGGCGTGGGCATGAACTCACCCGTGCCGGCATAGGTGTTGCGGTCGGCGTAGAACCCCTCGGTGTTCTCGCGCACGATCACCAGGTCGGTGTCGGGCACGAGGGCCCGGCTGCCCGCGAACGAGGTGGCGGGACGGATGTTGGCGAACAGGCCCGCATGCTTGCGGATGGTGCCGCTCGGGTTCAGCCGCGACCGGTGCGGCTCGGGGTACGAGACGCTGTCGTGCGGACCGAGCATCCACGCTTCCAGCCCGTCCAGCGCGGTCAGGGTCTCGGCCGGCACCGCCGCACCGTGGGTGTCGATCGCGGTGCGGCCGAGCGGCAGTTCGACCCACGCGATCTCAACGAGCCCGACCGCCCGGACCGCGGCATCCACGCACGCGACCGCCGCCGGGACGATCTCGGGTCCGATGCCGTCGCCGTTGAGCAGGCCGATCCGATATGCGTCCGTGCTCATGCCGCCACCTTCATCAGATCGAGGACTTCGGTGGACGGCCCGGACGCGCCGGGGAAGACATGCGCGTCGCCCGGCGCGAAGACCAGGCGCACGGCGCCGTCCAGCGAGCCGTCGGGGGCGACCACCTGCACCGCGATGTCGCCCAGCCGCAGCATGTACTCGTACCGCGACCCGACGTACGCCTTGGTCACGACCTCGGTGTCGAGCACGTTCAGGTCGCGGCTGCCCGGCTCCTCGGTCACGATCTTCAGCTTCTCGGGCCGCACCGCGACCGTCACGGGGGCGCCGGGCAGCCAGTCCTCGGTGGTCGCCACCGACACGATGGCACCGGTGGCCTGCAGCCGCACGTCCACCTGATCGGCGCGCATCTGCTCCACGGTGCCGATCAGGAAGTTGCAGCTGCCCACGAAGGCGGCCACCGCCGCCGTGGCCGGGTGCTCGTAGACCTCGTGCGGAGTGCCGACCTGGGTCATCACCCCGTCGAACATCACCGCGATCCGGTCGCTCAGGGTCAGCGCCTCGTCCTGATCATGCGTGACGTACAGCGTGGTGATCCCGAGGTCGGCCTGCAGCCGCTTCAGCCACGCCCGGGCCTGCTCGCGCAGCTTCGCGTCGAGGTTGGACAGCGGCTCGTCCAGCAGCAGCACGCTCGGCGAGTACACCAGGGCACGCGCGAGCGCGACGCGCTGCTGCCCCCGGACAGCTGATGCGGGTAGCGGTCCTTCAGGTGCGCGAGGCCGACCTTGTCGAGCGCCTCGTGGATGCGGGCGTCCTTGTCGGCACGGCTCGCCTTGCGGATGTTCAGCGGGAACGCGAGGTTGCGCCTGATCGTCATGTGCGGCCACAGCGCGTACGACTGGAACACCATGCCGAGGTTGCGCTCCTCGGTCGGCACGTAGACGCGCTCGGCGCGGTCCACCAGCGGCCGGTCGCCGATCGAGATCGACCCCTCGGTGGGATCCTCCAATCCGGCGATGCAGTTCAGCGTGGTCGACTTGCCGCAAGCCGCTCGGGCCGAGCAGGGTGAAGAACTCGCCGTCCCTCACCTCGAAGTCGATGTCGTTGAGGACCTTGACGTCTCCGAACGTCTTGGCCATGTGGGAGACACGGATCTCAGGCATCCTTCTTCTCTTTCATCAGGAGGTTCGCAACACCGACGACGACGGCGGTGATGGCGATCTGGATGGTCGCGAGGGCCGCGACCGAGCCGGTGTTGCCCTGCACCCAGAGCTCGAGCATGGTCGTGCCGATCACATTGGTGTTCGCGGACGACAGGAACAGCGCGGCCGAGTACTCCTTGAGCATCGTGACGAACACGAGGAGCATCGCCCCGGCGAACGCCGGCACCAGGAGCTTGCGCAGAATGCGGACGAACACGCCGACCCAGTCGGCCCCGACCACCCGGCCGGCGTTGTCGAGTTCGCCGGCGATCTGCATCAGCGCCGGCGAGATCGAACCGAAGGCCGTGGGCAGCGCCCGCAGCCCGAACGCGATGATCACCGCGGCCAGGGTGCCCTGGATGACGCTGCCGCCCGGCATGATCGCGAACGCCCAGAAGAACCCGATGCCGACGATGATGCCGGGGATCGCCTGCGGCGCCAGTGCGAGGTACTCGACGGCCCGGGCGAACCGGAACGTCGAGCGTTTGGCCACCACCACCGCGATCAGAGCCAGGGCACTGACCAGGACGGCGCCGACGACGGCGATGATCACGCTGTTGTAGATCGACTGGATGTAGGTCTGGTAGGTGAACACCGTCTGGTAGTTCTGCAGGGTCAGAGTCTTCAGCGGGCTCTGCAGCGGGGTGAAGATGAGCGTGAACGAGCGGAACACCAGGCCGAGGATCGGCAGCGCCGCCCCGAACACCACGTAGATGACGATGAGCACGGTGGCCACCCACTTCAGCCAGCCGAGGTCGAGCCGGCGCGGCCGGACGGCCTTGCCGCGCACGGAGACGAACCGCTTGCGCGTTCTTGAGCACCTTGGCCTGCAGTGCGACCGTCGTGATGGTCACGGCGAGGATGATGGTCGACGCCGAGGCGAGGATGCCGTAGTCCGGCTGGATCGACTGCAGTCCGTGCGTGTACAGGAACGTCGAGAACACCTCGATGCGCACCGGGGTGCCGTACAGCAGCGGCACGCTCAGCGTCTCGATCGACATGCTGAAGATGAGGATCGACGCGTAGACGATCGGCGGGCGCAGCGCGGCACGACGACCTGGAACAGGATGCGCAGCGGACCCGAGCCGCAGACCTGCGCGGCGCTCTCCAGCGATGCGTCGGACTTGCGCAGCGCGTTCGCGCAGAACACGTACGCGATCGGGGCGAGACCGACGGCTTCGGTCAGGGCCATGCCGGGGATCGAGTAGAGGTTCCACGGCACGAACCCGATCCACCGCTGCACCTCGACGCTGACGAAGCCGGCCGGACCGTACAGCGCGATCCAGCCGAAGCCCAGCAGCAGCGAAGAGATGAAGAACGGCCACTGCATCGACCCGGCCAGCAGCCGCCCGAACGGCAGCTTGGTGCGCACGACCAGGACCGCCATCGGGATGGCGAACAGCAGCGTGAGGAACGTGGTGAGGAGGGCGAAGATCGCCGTGTTCAGGATCACCTGGCCGAAGCCGGCCTCGGTGAAGAGCTTGACGTAGGAGGCGAGCGTGAACGCGCCGGTGGAGTCGTACAGCGGCTTGCTGCGGATCGACTGGTACAGGATCGGCACGATCGGCGCGATGACGAACAGGGCGACGATGACGAGCACCGCCCACTGCACGACGCGGTCCCGCCCGACGCCGAAGAGGCGCAGGTACTTCGGCGCCGGGAGCGTCGGCGACCGATCCGCCGGCTTCTCCGGAGCGCTGGTCAGAGTTGTCATGGGTTCATTTCCCCTGTCGGAGGATGCCGCGGGGTGGCCGGGGCGATCGCCCCGGCCACCCGAGCGATCACTTTCCGAGCATCCCGTTCCACTTGTCGGTGAAGGCCTTCACGTCGGCGTCGGAGGTGACCTTGTAGGGGACGCGGATGATCGCGTCCTCACCGGCCAGGTCGACGATCTCCTGGTAGGTGTGCCGGCCCTCGACCTGCTTGACGCTGTCGCGGTAGGCGGTCAGGCCTCCTTCGGCGACCGCGTTCTGGCCCTCCTCGGACAGGACGAAGTCGAGGAAGAGCTTGGCGGTGGCCGGGTGCGGCCCCTTCGGGGTGATGCCGATGCCGCGGCCGAGCACGACCGTGCCGTCCTTCGGGTAGACGAACTTGAAGATGCCCGTCGCCTTCGTCTCCTGCGGGAACGCGACGGCGCTGGAGATGAAGAAGCCGGCCAGGTACTCGCCCGAGGTGATCTTGTCGATCTGCGTGCCGGAAGAGGTCTCGGGCCGTGCCGACGGCAGGATCTTCTCCAGGGACGACCACGCGTCCGGGTTGCCGTCCACGAAGCCCTTCGACACCGTGAAGCCGAACGAGCCGCTCACGTCGCGCGTGGTGATCTTGCCCTTGAACTTCGCCGGATCGGCGGAGACGGTCTTGGCCAGATCCGCGATGCTGGTCGGGTTGCTGCCCAGGAGCTGCTCGTTGTAGGCCAGGCCGACCGGGTCCATCGACAGCGCGTACACGTTCGGCATGACCTGTGCGAAGTCGGGCAGCTGGACAGCTCCGGCGATGTGTAGTCCAGCACGCGGTCGGGCTCGGCGTCGTACTTGGTCCACGCCTGGACGGCGTTGGTGACCAGGATGTCGGCGGGCGCGTTGCCGGTCGCCGTCTCGCTGAGCTGCTTCTGGAACACCTCGTCGGAATCGAGGTTGTTCGCGGCGATCTTCGTGACGAACGGGTACTTCTTCTGGAAGTCGCGGAAGATCGGGGCCCAGTTCTCCTGGTCGGTGTTCGAGTAGATCGTCAGCGTGCCGCCCTCCTTCTTGGCGGCGTCGACGATCTTGCCGTAGTCGGACGGATAGTAGCTGGGCCACACCCCCTGCGAGATCTTGTTCTCCGGCGCCTTGGGCGCGGAGTCGCCGGCGCAGGCGCTGAGCGAGACCGCGAGCCCGGCCACCGCCACGGTGGTGACCGCGATGGTCGACCAGCGTCGACGTGTGCGGCCCGGCTTCGATGAACGCGACAGACGATTCATGTTTTCACTCCCTTGTGATGCACGGCCGGGGCGTGCGACCCCGGATCGAAGATCACAGTATGGTTATAACGAGAACACGTCAAGGGCCCGCTGGGTTTATCGAACTTTCCGCTAGTTTCGTGCATTTAGCTCATGCGGCCCGAGATTTCGCGGGACTACCGGAATCCTTCGTTATAACCACCGCCATCGTATGTTATAACGGAGGGACTGACTTCCCGACGATGGGCACCGATGAGCACAGCGACCCCCGACTACGCGGTCAAGAGCGATCTCGCCTACGCGGTGGTGCGCGAGCGCATCCTGTCCGGCGAGTACCCGCCCGGCTCGGGGTTCAATCAGGCGACCCTCGCGGTCGAGCTCGGCATCAGCACGACGCCGCTTGCGCGAGGCGCTGCGCAAGCTGCAGTCCGAGGGTCTGGTCGACCTCGGCGCGCATCGCGACGCCACCGTGACCCGCCTCAGCGTCGAGGAGGCGCGCGACCTGCTGGAGATGCGACTGGCCCTGGATCCGTTGGCGGCCGGGCTGGCCGCCGAGCGGCGCACCCGCGACGACATCGCGCAGATCCGGGCGGCGTCCGAGATCCATGCGCTGCCCGGACACCCCACCCTCGACCAGCTCGTCCGGCACCGGCGGTTCCATCAGGCGATCTACCGCGCCTCGCACAACGACGTGCTGATCACGACGCTGGACGCGCTGTGGGACAAGTCCGACCGCTATCGGCTCGCCGCCCTGCGCCACGACCGTGCCGACGACGAGCTGCACGAGAAGGACGCGGAGCACCACCGGATGATGATGTGCGTCATCGCCGGCGACGTCGCCGGGGCGACCGAGGTGATGCGCCGGCACATCCGATCCAGCCTCGGTGCGACCGCCACGCAGCCTTGCAAGCCGAAGCGGACGCCTGAACCCGTCCCGGGAAGGACACCACATGACCACCTCCACCGCAGACCTCTGGGACGAGCGCGGCGATCAGCTGAGCTCGCTGACCACCCAGTTCCGGGACTTCGGCGGCCTCACCCGCTTCGCCGGGCCGGCCCGGACCGTGCGCTGTCACGAGGACAACGTCGTGCTGGCCGCGCTCCTGGAGACCCCGGGCGACGGTGCGGTGCTCGTCGTGGACGGCGGCGGGTCGCTGCACTGCGCGCTGATGGGCGACCGCATCGCCGGACTGGCCGTGGACAACGGGTGGGGCGGCGTCATCATCAACGGCGCCGTCCGCGACAGCGCGGCGCTGGCCGCCCTGCCGATCGGCATCAAGGCCCTCGGCGTGAACCCGCGCAAGAGCGGGAAGGCCGGGGCGGGCGAGGCCGACGTCGAGCTCCGCTTCGGTGACGCGGTCATCCGCCCCGGTGCCATGATCCACGCCGATGAGGACGGCGTGGTCGTCGACCGCTGACATGGCCGAGACATCCCCGAGGATCGCCCTGGTCGGCGCGGTCGCCGCCGCGGCCCCGCCGGCCGAGCAGGCCTTCGCCGCCGTGTTTGGCGAGGCGCAGACATGGAACATCCTCGACGATCGGCTGATCGCGGACGCGCTGGACGCGGGCCGGGTCACCGCACCGCTCGCCGCGCGGATGACCGCCCTGATCGACTACGCCCTGGCGCACGGGGCCGCCGGCGTCCTCCTGACCTGCTCGATGTACGGGCCGGTCGCGCACGCGGTCGCCGCCCGTGCCGCGGTCCCGGTGCTCGCGTCGGATGACGCCGCGTTCGCGGATGCTGCGGCCGGCGGATTCCGGCGGATCGCCCTGGTCGCGTCCCTGCCCATCCCGCTCGCCGACGCCCGCGCGCGGTTCGACGCGTTCCGCTCGGGTCGCGAGGCCGGTCTCGAGGTGGTGGACGTGCTGGCCGCCGATGCGGCCGGCGTCACGGATGCCGCGGTCCTGACCGACGCCCTCGAACGGGCGGTCCGCGGCATCCCGGACCTCGATGCCGTGCTGCTCGCCCAGTACTCGATCGCCCCCGCGGCCGACGCGCTGGCCGCGCGCCTCGGCATCCCGGTGCTGGCCGGCCCGGGTCGCGCCGCCGCGCTCATGCGCGACCTGCTGCACACGGACGCGCGATGATCGGCGCGGTGGCCGACGACCTGACCGGCGCGACCGACGTCGCCGCCGCGTTCGGCTCGGCGGGGCTGCGGGTCGGGCTGTTCTTCGGCGGCATCGACGACGACGCCTCGAGCGCCGACCTCGATGTCGTGGTGGTGGGGCTGAAGACGCGCACCGTCCCCGCCGCCGACGCCGTGTCCGCCGCTCTCGCCGCGACCCGCGCACTGATCGCGCGCGGCTGCGCGCAGGTCTTCTTCAAGTACTGCTCGACCTTCGACTCGACCCCGGCCGGGAACATCGGGCCGGTCGCCGATGCGCTCGCGACCGAGCTCGGCGCCGGGCCGGTCGTGTTCGCCCCGACCACCCCGGTGCAGGGGCGCACCGTGTACCAGGGCCACCTGTTCGTCGGGGACGTGCTGCTGAGCGAGTCGACCCTGCGCGACCATCCCCTGACCCCGATGACGGATGCGCGTCTTCCGCGGGTGCTGGCCGCGCAGACCGTGCACGGGGTCGGCCTGGTCGACCTCGCCGTCGTGCGGACCGGCAGTGCCGCGATCGAAGAGCGGATCGCGGCGCAGGCCGCCTGCGGGCGTGAGTTCGTGATCGTCGACGCCGTGGACGACGACGACCTCGACGCGATAGCCCACGCCGTGCGGAACCGGCCGCTGGTCACCGGTGCCGCGGGGCTGGCCGCCGCGCTGGCCCGCGCGCACGCCGCAGCATCCGCCCGGGGCAGGGCGGCGGTCGCAGACGACACCGCCGACCGGCTGACCGCCGCGGGAACGGCCGCCGCGATCGCGGGAAGCTGCTCCGCACGCACCCGCGAGCAGATCGCACGGTGGCAGGAGAGCGGGCCGGCGCTCCGGCTCGACCCGGTCCGCCTCCCCGACAGCGAGGCGCTCGCTCAGGATGCCCTGGCCTGGTACGACGGCGCCCGGGCCGAGGGGCCGGCGCTGATCTACTCCAGCGCCGGACCGGGCGAGCTGCGCGAGGCTCAGGAGGCCCTGGGCGCCGAACGCGCCGCGCAGCTCGTGGAGCACGCGCTCGGACTGGTCGCCGCCGGGCTCGCCCGCCGGGGTGTGGATCGCCTCATCGTCGCGGGAGGCGAGACCTCGGGCGAGGTGATCCGCGCCCTCGGCATCGGCCACGGCCGGGTGGGCGCCGAGGCCGCACCGGGCGTGCCGTGGATCTTCGCCGATCAGCCGGCGCCGATGGCGCTGCTCCTGAAGTCCGGCAACTACGGCGATTCGGACCTGCTCGTCCGGGCTGCGGAGGCGCACCGTGTCCATTGAGGAGGATCTCGCCCGGCACGCCATCGTCGCCGCCGCGCACTCTGCTTTCGCCCGCGGTCTCACCCACGGGTCGACCGGCAACATCAGCGCACGGGTCGGCGACCGGGTGCTCGTGACCCCGACCGGCAGCGCCTGGGCACCGTCGGCGTCGACGACCTGTCGGTGACCGACCTCGACGGGCGGCACCTGGACGGGCCGAAGCCGTCGAAGGAGGCGTTCCTGCACACCGCGATCCTGCGGGCCCGGCCGGATGCCCGCGCCGTCGTGCACACGCACTCCACGCACGCCGCGGCGGTCTCGTGCCTGGCCGACCTCGACCCGGACGACGTCCTGCCCGCCGTCACCGCCTATTACCTCATGCGCGTGGGCAGGATGCCGCTGATCCCGTACTTCCCGCCGGGCGATCGCCGGCTCGGCGAGGCCGCCGAACGGCTCGCACCGGAGCATCACGCCCTGCTGCTGGCCAACCACGGGCCGGTCGTGGCCGGAGCGAGCGTGGCGGCCGCGATGGATGCGGCGGAGGAGATCGAGCAGACCGCCCGCCTGTTCTTCCTGCTCCAGGGCCACCGCACCCGCCCGGTGCCGTCCTGACCCGTCAGTCGTTCAGCACCGCGCGGCCGACGATCACCCGCATGATCTCGTTCGTGCCCTCCAGGATCTGGTGCACGCGCAGGTCGCGCACGACCTTCTCGATGCCGTAGTCCTGCAGGTAGCCGTACCCGCCGTGCAGCTGCAGCGCCTCGTTCGCGACCTCGAATCCGGCGTCCGTCGCGAAGCGCTTGGCCATCGCGCACTGCATCGCGGCGTCCGGGGCCTCCGCGTCGACGGCGGCCGCGGCATCCCGCACCAGCGCGCGCGCCGCGGTGAGCTTGGTCGCCATGTCGGCGATGGCGAACATCACGGACTGCTTCTCGGCCAGCGGCTCGCCGAACGTGAACCGCTCGTGCACGTAGCGCACGGCCTTGTCCATCGCCCATTGGGCCCCGCCCAGCGAGCACGCGGCGATGTTCAGCCGGCCGCCGTTCAGGGCCTTCATCGCGATCTTGAACCCCTTGCCGACCTCGCCCAGGACGGCGGATGCCGGCACCCGCACCTCGTCGAAGATCACCTGGCGGGTGGGCTGGGCGTTCCAGCCCATCTTCTTCTCGTTGGGGCCGAAGCTCAGGCCGGGCGTGCCGTCCTCGACCAGGAACGCGGTGACACCGCGGGCGCCGGGCTCGCCGGTGCGCGCCATCACGACGTAGACGGATGCCTCGCCCCCGCCCGAGATGAACTGCTTGACGCCGGTGAGCACGTACTCGTCTCGGCCACCGTCCGAGACCCGGATTGCGCTGGTGGTCAGGGCCGCGGCATCCGACCCCGCCCCGGGCTCGGTGAGGCAGTAGCCGCCGAGGGCGCTCATCGTGGTCAGCCGCGGCAGCCACTCGCGGCGCTGCTCCTCGGTGCCGAAGCAGTCGATCATCCACGCGACCATGTTGTGGATGCTGATGTACGCGGCGATCGCGGGGTCGCCCATCGCGAGCTGCTCGAAGATCGCGACGGCCTCCGTGCGGCCCAGACCCGCCCCGCCGACATCCTCTCGGACGTAGATGCCGCCGAGTCCGACATCACCGGCCCGCTGGACCACGTCGCGCGGGAAGTGCTTGGTCTGATCCCACTCCTGCGCGTGCGGCTCGAGCTCGGCCGCGGAGAAGTCGCGCACCGCCTCCAGGATCGCCTGCCGCTCTTCGGTCGTGGTCATGCTCATGTCGGATCCGCCCATCGATCGGCCCCTCGACCGGGCATTGTGTGCCCTGGGGGCGATGCCCATGTGGGCATCACGATCATTTTACATGGACGTCCTAGTATCTGCGCGGGCGTCCGCGGATGCGGCGAACCGGGCTACAGCCGCTCGATGATGGTGGCGTTGGCCATGCCGCCGCCCTCGCACATCGTCTGCAGTCCGTAGCGGCCGCCGGTGGCCTCCAGGTGCGCGAGCAGGGTGCCCATCAGCCGGGTGCCGCTCGAGCCTAGCGCGTGCCCGAGCGCGATCGCGCCGCCCCACGGGTTCAGCCTGGCCGGGTCGGCCTGCAGCTCGTGCGCCCACGCCAGCGGCACCGAGGCGAACGCCTCGTTGACCTCGTACGCGTCGATGTCGCCGAGCGACAGGCCGGAGCGCTCGAGAACCCGGCGGGTGGCCGGGATCGGCCCGGTCAGCATCATGATCGGGTCGTCGCCGACGACCGCGAAGGCGTGGAACCGCGCCCGCGGGGTCAGGCCGAGTTCGACGGCCTTCTCCTCGCTCATGATCAGCACCGCCGAGGCCCCGTCGGTCAGCGGTGACGAGTTGCCCGGGGTGATCCGCCAGTCCAGCTCGGGGAACCGGGTCTCCATCTGCTCGGTGCGAAACGACGGGTTCAGGCCGGCCAGGCCCTCGACCGTGGTCGCCGGGCGCACGGTCTCGTCGACGGTGAGCTCCGCGGCGCCGGGCACCGGCAGGATCTGGCTGTCGAACCGGCCGCTGCTCCAGGCATCCGCCGCCCGTCGGTGCGACTCGGCCGCGAACGCGTCGAGCACGGCGCGGTCCAGGCCCCACTTCGCGGCGATGAGCTCGGCCGACACGCCCTGGTTGATCAGGCCCTCGGGGTAGCGCGCCGTCAGCCCGTCGGACGGCGTGCCGCCGTGCGCGGACGAGCCGAGCGGAACCCGGCTCATCGACTCCACGCCGCCGGCGATCACTATGTCGTACGCGCCGGCGATCACGCCCTGCGCGGCGAAGTGCGCGGCCTGCTGGCTCGAACCGCACTGGCGGTCGATGCTGGTCGCCGGGACGGTCTCGGCGAAGCCGGCCGCCAGCACCGACTGCCGGGCGACGTTCAGGCTCTGGTCGGCGACCTGGCTGACGCATCCCCACAGCACGTCGTCGACCTGCGTCGACTCCAGTCCGTTCCGCTCGAGCACCGCGCGCAGCACTCCGGCCGACAGATCGACCGGGTGGACGCCGCTGAGCGCTCCCCCGGGCTTGCCGCGCCCGACGGGGGTGCGGACGACATCCACGATGACGGCGGTGGTCATGACTGCGCCTCTTCCGGCCGGTCCGCGACCGCGGCGACCGCGGCATCCGGCACGTAGCCGTCGATGTGCCGCTCGTCCGGCCCATTGTAGGCGGACAGCGGCCGGATCAGGGCGTTGGATGCCTGCTGCTCCATGATGTGCGCGGTCCAGCCGGTGATCCGGGCGGCGACGAACAGCGGCGTGAAGGTCAGCGTGTCGAACCCGATGAGGCTGTAGGTCGGCCCGGACGGGTAGTCCAGGTTGGGGTAGATGCCCTTGCGCTGGACGAACTCGCGCTCCAGCGTCTCGTACAGCGCCAGCACATCGGGCCGGTCGTAGTGCGCGACCAGGGTGTCCAGCGCCGCCTTCATCGTGGGCACGCGCGAGTCGCCGCGCTTGTACACGCGGTGGCCGAAGCCCATGATCTTGCGCTTGCGCGCCAGCGCGTCATCCAGCCAGGAGCTGACCTTCTCGGCCTCGCCGATCTCGTCGAAGATGTGCAGCACCGCTTCGTTCGCACCGCCGTGCAGCGGACCCTTCAGCGCCCCGATCGCGCCGACCACCGCCGAGTAGAGGTCGCTCAGGGTCGAGGTGATCACCCGCGCGGTGAACGTGGACGCGTTGAACGAGTGCTCCGCATACAGCACGAGCGACCGGTTGAAGGCGTCCACGACGACCGGGTCGGCCTCTTCGCCGAACGTCATCCAGAGGAAGTTCGCCGCGTAGTCCAGGTCGTCCCGCGGGGGCACGAGGTCCTGCCCGCGGCGCCGCCGCTGGCCGTAGGCGACCATCGCCGGAAGCGCCGCGAAGAGGCGGATGCTGCGGTCCAGGTTCTCCTCGACGCTGCCGCTGGCCTCGAGCACGTTGCCGGCGCCGGCGGTGTCGTCGGCGCCGATGATGCTGACCGCGGTGCGCAGCTCGTCCATCGGGTGCGCCTGCAGCGGCACCAGGTCGATGGCGGCCTTGACGTTGTCGGCGAGGGCGCGGTGCGCATGCTCGGCGGCACGCAGCGCGGCCAGCTGGCCGGCATCCGGCAGCTCGCCGTGCCACAGCAGGTAGGCCACCGCCTCGAACGGCTGGGTGGCGGCCAGCTCCTGCACCGGGTAGCCGCGGTACAGGCGGCGAGTTCGTGTCGGGGTTGACCTTGCTGACCGCGGTGTAGTCCACCACGACCCCCGCGAGCCCCTTCTTGATGTCGATGTCTGCCATGACTCTCCTATCGGGCGATCTGGAAGTTGAAGACGCCGGTGTCGAAGTGGTTGTACCCCTCGTAGTCCACCAGATCGTAGAGCTCGGCGCGATGCTGCATCTCGCCGAGCTTCGACGTGAGGTGGCCCTCGTCGATCAGCGTATCGAGCGCCCGGTCGGCGGCGCCCATCGCGATGCGCAAGCGAGACGGGCCAGATCACGATGTTCACGCCCACGTCGCGCAGCTGGTCGACCGAGAACAGCTCGCTCTTGCCGAACTCGGTCATGTTCGCCAGGATCGGCACATCGACGGCGCGGCGGATCGCGGCGAACTCGTCCAGGGTGCGCATCGCCTCGGGGAAGATCGCGTCGGCCCCGGCATCCACCAGCGCCTTGGCGCGGTCGGCCGCGGCATCCAGCCCCGCCGCACCGTCGGCGGTGGCGCGGATGTCGGTGCGCGCCATGATGAGGAAGTCCGGGTCGCGGCGGGCATCGGCGGCGGCCCGGATCCGCTTGATCGCCGTGTCCTCGTCGACCACCTGCTTGCCGTCCAGATGCCCGCACCGCTTCGGGTTGACCTGGTCTTCGATGTGGGTGCCGGCCAGGCCTGCGTCCTCGAGCGTCTGGATGGTGCGGGCCACGTTCATCGGCTCGCCGAACCCGGTGTCGGCGTCGATGATGGCCGGCAGCTCGGTCATCCGGGCGATCTGCTGACCGCGGCCGGCGACCTCGGACAGCGTCGTCAGCCCGATGTCGGGCAACCCGAGGTCGGCCGACAGCACCGCGCCCGAGATGTAGACGCCCTCGAAGCCCTTCCGCTCGATCAGCCGCGCCGACAGCGGGTTGAACGCCCCGGGGAAGCGCAGCAGCTCGCCGGACGCGAGCCGCGCGCGCAGGGCGCGCCGCTTCTCGGCTGCGGGGGTCTGCGCGTACAGCATCAGAACAGCCCCTTCGGTGCCGGCGCACCGGCGAGGATGCCGTGCCGGGCGACGATCGACAGCTGTCTGACCTCGTCGGCGGACAGCTCGGGCAGACGCTGGGCGAGCGCGAGGAAGCGCTCGATCTCGTCCGGCTCGAGCACGGGTTCGGCCAGCATCCGGAACTTGCGGATGTAGTCCTCGCGCGCGAACGGCCGGGCTCCGAGCGGGTGCGCATCGGCGACGGCGATCTCCTCGACGAGGGTGCCGCCGTCGGCGAACGTGATCTCGACGCGGCCGCCGAACGCCTTCTCGGCGGGGTCCTCGGAGTGGTAGCGGCGCGTCCACTCCTCGTCCTCGGCGGTGGTGACCTTGTGCCACAGCGCGACGGTGTCCGCGCGGGCCGCGCGCTCGGGGGCGTACGAGTCGACGTGATGCCACGTGCCGTCCTGCAGCGCGACCGTGAAGATGTACGGGATCGAGTGGTCCAGCGTCTCGCGGGATGCCGCCGGGTCGTACTTCTGCGGGTCGTTCGCCCCCGAGCCGATCACGTAGTGCGTGTGGTGGCTGGTGTGCAGCACGATCGAGGCGACGTTCTCCGGCGAGAACGCGTCCGGGTGCTCGGTGTGCAGCTTGCGGGCCAGGTCGATCCAGGCCTGCGCCTGGTACTCGGCCGAGTGCTCCTTGGTGAACGAGTCGAGGATCGCGCGCTTGCTCTCCCCGTCGGCCGGCAGCGGCACGTCGTAGGAGGCGTCCGGGCCGTCCAGCATCCAGGCGATGACGCCGTCCTCGCCCTCGTAGATGGGCGACGGGCTGGTCTCGCCGCGCATCGCCCGGTCGACGGCCTCGATCGCCATCTTCCCGGCGAACGCGGGGGCGTGCGCCTTCCAGGTGGAGATCTCGCCCTTGCGCGACTGGCGGGTGGCCGTCGTGGTGTGCAGCGCCTGGCCCACCGCCTGGTAGATGGTGTCCACGGGCAGCCCCAGCAGGGTGCCGATCCCGGCGGCGGCCGACGGGCCGAGGTGGGCGACGTGGTCGATCTTGTGCTTGTGCAGGCTGATGGCGCGGGCGAGGTCGATCTGGATCTCGTACCCGGTCGCGATGCCGCGCACCAGTGCCGCCCCGTCGCTGCCGGCGTGCTGGGCGACGGCGAGGATCGGCGGGATGTTGTCGCCGGGGTGGGAGTACTCGGCCGCCAGGAACGTGTCGTGGTAGTCCAGCTCGCGCACGGCGACGCCGTTGGCCCAGGCCGCCCACTCGGGGCTCGTGCGGCGTTCCAGGGCGCAAGCCGAAGATGGTCGCGCCGTCGCCGGACACCGAGACCGCGTGGTCCAGGGCCTGCTGGCGGGCGGCGCTCACGGGAGCGCGGGTGAGGGATGCCGCGGCCACCGCCGCGTTGTCGATGATCCGGTTGATGATCATCTCGACGACGTCCTGGTCGGCGGGGATCGGGTCGGCGGCCACCTCGGCGATCTTGTAGGCGAGCTGCTCGGTGCGCGGCAGGCTCTCTTCGCTCTTGTGGACGCGGACGCGATGCGTGACGGTCATGCTGCTCCTTCGTGTGCGGTCGTCGTCGGCGCCTCGACGGAGGCGAGGATGCTCTCCAAGGCGTTGTGGACGTGGATGTGGGTGGCGTGTGCGGCCAGTTCGGCGTCACGCGCGGCGATCGCCCGGGCGATGGTGCGGTGCTCGGCGACGGCGGCCGCCACGCGGCCGGGATTCTCGCGGGCCAGCCGGCGCACGCGCACCAGGTGGGTGCGGATCGTGCGCAGCGCGGCGGTGAGGTAGTCGTTGGCGACGGAGGCGTCGATCTGCGCGTCGAACTCGGCGAACAGCTGATCGTAGGAGGCCGCCGGGTCCCCGGCATCCGCGCCGACCCGATCGAAGCCCTCGGCGAGCGCGGCGAAGGCCGCGGCATCCCCCGCTGCGCGGCCAGGCGGGCGGCGGTCTCTTCCAGTGCGCGGCGGACCTCGAACAGCTCGCGGATGTCGTCGGCGTCGATCTCGCTGACCACGGTCACCCGGGGCGACTGCTGCACGGCCAGCCCGTCGGCGGCCAGGCGCCCGAGCGCTTCGCGCAGGGGCGTGCGGCTCACACCGAGACGGGCGGCCTGCTCGACCTCGCCGAGGACGGTGCCGGGCGCCAGTGCGCCCGACTGGATCTCGTCCAGGAGGGTGCGATACGCCCGATCGCTTGCTCGCACAGCCGCCCTCCCTCGATTCACCCTGCCCGTCCAGTGTATACACAACCTCCCATCACTGGCGCGCGGGTGCCGCTGACCGGCGATACCGTATACATTCTGTCGGACCTGGCATCGGTGCCGAGTGGCGACTGCCCGGGCGGCTGAGGAGGCGGTCAGCGCAGCAGGACCACCGTGACGCCGAGCACCGGCGCGTTCGACAGCCGCGCGTCCGAGGTGAGCAGGTCGGCGTCGAGCAGGCGCGCTGCGGCGACGTAGAACGCATCGCTGATGCGCAGCGATGCGCGCAGTGCCCACGCCTCGGCCGTGATCAAGGCGTCGTCGACGCGGCGGATCGGGACGCTCCGATGCAAGCGCAATGGCGCGTTCGGCCTCGTCGGCGCTGATCTCGCCTGCGCGCACAAGGCGCCACAGCGTCGACAGCACCTCGAGGTCGATGATCGCCGGCGCCCACAGTTCGCATCCCTGCAGGGCAGCCAGCGCAGCGTCGCGCTGCAGCGTGGGAAGGATGGCGTCCACGAGCGCGCTCGCGTCGACGACGCGCCTCATGCGGCGTCCGGGTCGTACTCGCCGCGAGCCCCGTCGAGCGATCCCAGCACATCGATCGCACGCGCCGCGCCGGCCGCCCGCGCCTCGGTGGCCCAGTCGTCGAACAGCGGGCGGTCGAGGTCGACGCGGAGCACGCGCGTCACGTACTCCGACATCGAGATGCCCAGCCGGGCCGAGCGCTCCCCCAGCTTGGCGTGAAGATCGTCCGGAAGGTTGCGAACCTGCAGCGTGCTCATATCATGAGGCTAGCATGCACTTATCATGCACGTCGGGATGTCGAGGGAGTGACAGCCGGCAACGGACGGGGCGCGGCATCCACCCGATGATGGATGCCGCGCCCCGTTGTGCGCCGGATGTCAGACCGTGGCCTTCTCCGACTCGTCGTCGACCAGGCCCGCGGCCTCATCGGTGACCCGCAGCTCGGCCTCGTCGATGTCGCTGTCGTCGGCGAACGGCAGTCCCGCACGCGGGGCGTTGTACAGGTCGAGGTCGATGATGTGCTCGCGCTTGGCGACGATCGTCGGCACCAGCGCCTGCCCGGCGACGTTGACCGCGGTACGCCCCATGTCCAGGATCGGGTCGATCGCCAGCAGCAGGCCGACGCCCTCCAGCGGAAGGCCGAGCGTGGACAGCGTGAGCGTGAGCATCACGGTCGCGCCGGTGGTGCCGGCGGTCGCCGCCGATCCGAACACCGCCACCACGATGATCAGGATGTACTGGATCGGCGTGAGCGCGACACCGAAGAACTGCGCGACGAAGATCGCGGCGATGGCCGGGTAGATGGCGGCGCAGCCGTCCATCTTCGTCGTGGCGCCGAACGGCACCGCGAACGAGGCGTACGAACGCGGCACGCCGAGGTTGCGCTCGGTGACCCGCTCGGTCACCGGCAGCGTGCCGATCGACGAGCGGCTCACGAAGCCGAGCTGCACCGCCGGCCACACGCCCGAGTAGTACTGCCGGATCGACAGCCCGTGCGTCTTGACCAGGATCGGGTACACGACGAACAGGACGATGGCCAGACCCACGTAGACGGCGACCGCGAACCAGATCAGCGACGCGAGCTTCTCCCAGCCGTAGTTGACGACCGCGCTCGCGATCAGGCCCAGGGTGCCGATCGGAGCGATGCGGATGATCCACCAGAGCACCCGCTGGATGATCTTCAGGAACGACTCGACGACCGCCAGGAACGGCTCGGCCTTCCGGCCGGCCTTCAGCGCGGCGATGCCGATGACGGCGCTGACCACGATGACCTGCAGGATGTTGAACCCGACCGCCGAGCTGACGCTGTCTCCGTCCAGCGAGCTGGAGACCTGCAAGCCCGAGGAAGTTCTGCGGGATCAGCCCGATGAGGAAGTTCCACCAGGTGCCCACCGAGTGCGGCTCGCCGGTCTGCAGTCCCTCGCCGGCGCGGTTGCCGGGCTGGATGACCAGGCCCAGCACGATGCCGATCGAGACCGCGATGAAGGCGGTGATGGCGAACCACAGCAGCGTCTGCCCGGCCAGGCGCGCGGCGTTGCGCACCCGGCGCAGGTTCGAGATGCTCGAGACGATCGCGGCGAAGATCAGCGGCACGACCGCCGCCTTCAGCAGCGTGACGTACGACGAGCCGATCACGCCGAGGGTCGCGGCCAGCCCGTTCGGGTTGCCGGCGCTGTCGTCGCCGATCGACAGCGCCCACAGTCCCAGCACGATGCCGAGGACGAGGGCGATGAGGATCTGGAATCCGAAGTTGGTGAGCAGGCGCCGGGCAGGTCCGCGCTCTGCCTTGGCGTCGCGTGACGCGGTCTTGGTGCTCATGCGAGTCCGTTTCTGAGAGAAGACTGGGTGAGCCCGATGCTATGCAGGGCGAGCGGCCGCTGGTGCCGGTGTGACGTTTCGTGACGTCATCCCGCGTCATTTCAGAGTATTCACTAATTTGTGAAATCGGCGTACACTCGCCATCCATGACCACAGTGATCGACACCGGCGACCTGCACAAGCACTACGGTCGCGTCCACGCCCTCGACGGCCTCGACCTCCGCGTCGACGCCGGTGCGGTGCACGGCTTCCTCGGCCCGAACGGCGCGGGGAAGACCACCACCATCCGCGTGCTGCTGGGCCTTGCACGCAAGACGTCGGGGGCGGCATCCGTGTTCGGGATGGACCCCTGGACGGATGCCGTCGCCATCCATCGGCACACCGCGTATGTGCCCGGCGACGTCAGCGTCTGGCCGAACCTCAGTGGCGGCGAAGCCGTCGACCTGCTCGTCCGCCTGCGCGGCACCCCCCGCGCCGACCGGGCCTATCGCGCCGAGCGCGAGCGGCTGATGGCCGAGTTCCAGTTCGACCCCCGCAAGAAGGGGCGCAAGCTATTCGAAGGGCAACCGGCAGAAGGTCGCGCTGATCGCGGCGTTCGCCGTGCCGGCCGACCTGTACATCCTCGACGAGCCGACCAGCGGACTGGACCCGCTGATGTCGGTGACCTTCCACCGCGAAGTGGCCCGGGTGCGGGATGCCGGTGCCACGGTGCTGCTGTCCAGCCACATCCTCTCCGAGGTCGAGCAAGCTGTGCGATCGCCTCTCGATCATCCGCGCGGGACGGATCGTCGAGTCGGGGACGCTGGCCGAGCTGCGCCACCTCACGCGCACCGAGGTGTCGTTCGCCGCCGACGGGCAGGTCGCCGAGCGTCTGGCCGCGATCCCCGGCGCCCACGACCCGTCGGTGCAGGAGGGACGGGCGCGGTTCACGGTGGACAGCGACAAGATCGCGCAGACCCTGCCGGCGCTGGCGCAGCTGGGCGTGGAGGGGCTGCGCGTGGCGCCGCCGTCGCTGGAGGAGCTGTTCCTGCGGCACTACGGCGACGACGTCGCCGAGCTCGAGACGGCCGGGGCCGAGCGATGAGGCGGCTGACCGCTCTGCTGCGCCAGCGCGTGCGCCGGGACTGGCTCGAGCTGCTGCCGTGGATCGTCGGCACCGCCCTGATGGCCTACGCCGGCTACGCCGGAGTGACCCAGTCCTACTCCACCCTCGCCGACCGGCAGAACATCCTCGCCGCCGCCGTCGCCAACCCGGTCATCCTGATGTTCCGCGGCCTGCCGTCCGGCCCGAGCGAGGGCGCGTTCCTGGCATTCGAGATCCTGCCCTGGCTGGCGATCCTCGCGGCGCTGATGACGACGTTCCTGGCGGTGCGGCACACCCGCGGCGACGAGGAGGCGGGCCGGACCGAGCTGCTGTCGGCGACCCCGGCGGGCCGCACGATGCCCACCCTGGCCACGATCGTGCACGGCGTGCTCGCCAGCGTCGTGCTCGCCATCCTCACCGCCCTGGCGCTGATCTCCACCGGGCTGGGCCCTGCCGGATCCTGGCTGGCCGGTGCCGCCGCCGGCGCCACCGGCATCGCCTTCCTGGGCATCGGGCTGATCGCCGCCCAGCTGGCCCGCACCTCGCGTGCGGCCAACTCCATCACCATCTGGGTCCTGGTGGGCACGTTCCTGCTGCGCGGAATCGGCAACGCCGCGGGCACGCCCAGCGACGACCTGACGCACATCACCAGCAGCTGGCCGGCCTGGATCTCGCCGTTCGGCTGGGCCGAGCAGACGCGTCCGTTCGATGAGGGCACCTGGTGGCCGGTGCTGCTGGCGGTCGGGGTCGGGCTCGGGCTGAGCGTGCTGGCCACCGTCCTGCAGTCGGTCCGCGACATCGACGCGAGCTTCCTCGTGGGGCGGCAGGGACGGGTGCATGCGCGGCCGGCACTGTCGACGTCGCACGCGCTGGTGTGGCGCCTGGCGTCCGGCTCGATCATCGGGTGGGCGATCGGCGGGGCGCTGACCGGCATCCTCGCGACGAGCTTGGGCGGCATCGTCGACCAGGTCGCCGGTTCGAACCCCGCGGTGGCCGACATCATCACGAAGCTCTCGCAGTCGGGCTCGATCGACGAGGCGGTCGTGACGGTCTTCTTCACGATGCTCGGCATCGTGGCCGGGTGCTGCGCGGTCCAGACGGTCGTCCGCGCCCGGCAGGAGGAGGCCCACGGCACCGCAGAGCCGGTGCTGGGAACGCTGGTCGGCCGCGTGCGCTGGCTCGCCGACTACCTCATCGTCGCCAGCTGTGCGGTGCTGATCATCGTCGTGGCCGCCGTCGCCGCCGGATTCCTGGGGCTGGCCGCGGCCGGCGGCGACGGCGACCTGTACCGCACGGTGCTCGTGGACGGCGGCGGCGAGTTCGTGGCGGCATCCGTGTTCACGGTCGTCACCGCGCTGGTGTTCGTGCTCCTGCCCCGCGCGACGATCGGGCTCGCCTGGGCGCTGCGCTGATCGCCACGATGCTGGGGATGTTCGGCCCGCTGTTCGGCCTGCCCGAGTGGACCACGAACTTCTCGCCGTTCGGCGTGACGCCGGTGGTCTCGGGCAGCGACGTGGACGTGCGGGGGCTGTGGTGGCTCATCGCCGCGGTCGTGGTCGGGGCCGCCGCATCCCTCACCCTGATGCGGCGGCGCCAACTGGCCGCCGACGGATAGATTCGATGTGATGAGCCAGCACCGAGCGAGCGAGCAGGCCGAAGAGGCGGCGGCCGTGATGACGGCCGCCGGCATGCCCCGCATGCCGGCCCGGGTGCTGATGGCGCTGCTGGCCGCTCCCGACGGCGGCTACACCGCCGCCGAGCTCGGCGATCGTCTCGGCGTGAGCGCCGCCGCCGTGTCGGGCGCGGTGCGGTATCTGCAGACGCTGCACTTCATCCGCCGACGTTCCCGGCCCGGGCATCGGCGCGATCGCTACGAAGTCGTCTCGGACTCGTGGTTCGGCGTGATGACGGCCAACGCCCCGGTGTACAACCGGCTCGCCGACCTGATCGACGGGATCCGGGCCGCGCAGGACGACCCGGATGCCGCGGTCCATGCGGCCGAGATGTCCTCGTTCCTGCGGTTCATGGCCCGGCGGATGCCGGAACTGGTGCAGGAGTGGGAGGCCGAGCGGAACGGGCCGGAGGGCGCCTGAGCACCCTCCGGCCCGTCGGAGTCAGGCCGACTCGGTCTCGCCGCCTGCCTCGAGGACCGACACCGTGCCGGTCGCGACGGCCATCAGCGCCTCTTCGGCGTCGATGTCGGTCGCGGCCTGCTCGAACTGGGCCTGATACAGCCGCCAGTACGCGCCCTCGCGCGCGATCAGCTCGTCGTGCGTGCCCTGCTCGACGATGTCGCCGTGCTCCATCACGAGGATGAGGTCGGCGTCGCGGATGGTGGAGAGCCGGTGGGCGATCACGAACGAGGTGCGGCCCTGGCGCAGGCACCGCCATCGCGTGCTGCAGCGAGCTCGGTGCGGGTGTCGACCGAGCTGGTCGCCTCGTCCAGGATCAGCACCGACGGCTGTGCCACGAACGCGCGGGCGATGGTGATCAGCTGCTTCTCGCCCGCCGAGACGTTCGACGCGTCCTCGTCCAGCACGGTGTCGTACCCGTCCGGCAGCGAGTGCACGAACCGGTCGACCCGGGTCGCGGTGGCCGCGGCGACGATCTCGTCGTCGGTGGCCGACTCGCGCCCGTACCGGATGTTCTCCCGGATCGTGCCGGCGAACAGCCAGGGGTCCTGCAGCACCATGCCGGTGCGGCTGCGCACGTCGTCGCGGGTGAGCGCGCCGATGTCCTGCCCGTCCAGCAGGATCCGGCCGCCGTCCAGCTCGTAGAACCGCATCAGCAGGTTCACCAGCGTCGTCTTGCCGGCCCCGGTCGGTCCGACGATCGCGACGGTCTGCCCCGGTTCGACCCGGAACGAGAGATCGCGGATGAGCGGATGCTCGGGGTCGTACGCGAAGCGCACCCCCTCGAACTCGATCACCCCGGCGCCCGGCTCGGAGCGCGGGCGCGTCGTCGGAATCCGGCTCCTGCTCGTCGGCATCCAGCAGCTGGAACACCCGCTCGGCCGACGCCGTGCCGGACTGCACGACCGCGGCCATGCCGCCCAGCTCGGACAGCGGCTGGGTGAACTGCTGCGAGTACTGGATGAACGCCTGCACATCGCCGAGCCGCAGATTGCCGGACGCGACCATCAGTCCGCCCAGCACCGCGATGCCCACGTAGGTCAGGCTGCCGATGAACATCATGCCGGGCATGATGATGCCGGACAGGAACTGCGCCTTGAACGAGGCCTGGAACAGCTCCTCGTTCTCATCGGCGAACTTCTCGCGCGAGTCGCGCTCGCGGCCGAACACCTGGACCAGCGCGTGGCCCGAGAACGACTCCTCGACGCGGGCGTTCAGTCGCCCGACCTTGCGCCACTGCGTGTTGAACGCCTTCTGCGACTTCGGGCCGATGACCCCGAAGATGACCGCCATCAGCGGCAGCGAGACCAGCGCGACCAGGGCCAGCTGCCACGAGATGGTGAACATCATGATCAGCACGCCGACCACCGTCAGCACGCTGGTCAGCGCGCCCGACAGGGACTGCTGCATCGTCTGGGTGATGTTGTCGATGTCGTTGGTGACCCGCGAGATCAGCTCGCCGCGCTGCACCTTGTCGAAGTACGACAGCGGCAAGCCGGTTCAGCTTCGCCTCGACCTCTTCGCGCAGTCGCCACATGGTGCGGACCATGATCACGTTGATCACATAGCCCTGCACCCAGCTCGAGCAGCGCGGAGGCCACGTAGATGACCAGGACCCAGGCGATGATGTAGCGCAACCGCTCGAAGTCGACCCCGGCGCCGACGTGGAAGTCGCTGAACGCGGCCACCATGTTGGCGATGTCGGTCTGCCCCGCCTGCTCGAGCGCGTCGACGACCTGCTGCTGGGACGCCCCCGCGGGGAAGTTCGCCCCGAGCGCGGCCGAGATGACGCCCTCGAAGATGATGTTGGTCGCCTCGCCGAGCACCTTCGGTGCGATCACGGCCAGGGCGACGCCGATCGCTCCGGCTAGCGAGACCAGGGAGAAGGCGATCCAGTGCGGCCGCAGCAGTCCGATCATCCGGGTGAAGCTGGCGCGGAAGTTCGCGGCCTTGCCGGGCGCGACCCCGCCGCTCCAATCGTCGGCGTTCAGCCGCGCCTGCTCGGCGAGCTCCTGTTCGAGCCGCTCCTCTTCGGTGAGCATGTCCGGCGCGCTCATGCCTGCACTCCCAGCTGCGAGTCGACGATCTCTTTGTAGGTGGAGCAGGTCTGCAGCAGTTCGTCGTGCGTTCCGATGCCGACCACCCGGCCGTCGTCGAGGACGACGATCCGGTCGGCGTCGGTGATGGTGGACACGCGCTTGCGCGACGACGATCTTGGTCACCTCCGGCATCCGCTCCCAGAGGGCGTGTCTGAGCCGGGCGTCGGTGGACAGGTCCAGGGCCGAGAACGAGTCGTCGAAGATCAGGATGTCGGGCTGGTGCACGATCGCGCGCGCGATCGCCAGCCGCTGCCGTTGCCCGCCCGAGACGTTCGTGCCGCCCTGGGCGATGCGCGCCGACAGCCCGCCGTCCTTCTCGGCGACGAAGTCGCGGCCCTGGGCGATCTCCAGCGCCGCCCACAGCTCGGCGTCGGTGGCCTCTTCTCGGCCGAAGCGCAGGTTCGAGGCGATCGTCCCGGTGAACAGGAACGGGCGCTGCGGGACCAGCCCGATCCCCTTCCACATCTGATCGAGGTCGGCCTCGCGCACGTCGACGCCGGCGACCCGGACGGCGCCGGAGGTCGCATCGAACAGGCGCGGGATGAGCGAGACCAGCGTGGTCTTGCCGGCGCCGGTGGAGCCGACGATCGCGACCGTCTCGCCCGGCTCGGCCCGGAACGAGATGTCCTTGAGGACCGGCTCGTCCGCCCCCGGGTAGGCGAAGGTGACGTGGTCGAACTCGACGGCGCCGCGCTGCGGGAAGGCGGCCACCGGGGCGTCCGGGCGGGCGAGCGAGCTGTCGGTGTCGAGCACCTCGCCGATGCGCTCGGCCGAGACCGCCGCCCGCGGGATCATGATCGTCATGAAGCTGGCCATCAGCACGCCCATCAGGATCTGCCCGACGTACTGCATGAACGCGAACAGCGTGCCGATCTGCACGTCGCCGTCGTTGACCGCGATGCCGCCGAACCAGATGACGCCCACCACGGTGAGGTTCAGCACGAGCATCGCCAGCGGGAACAGGATCACGAACAGCGATCCGACCCGGCGGCCGATCACCATGATGTCGGTGTTCGCACCGCGGAAGCGGTCCTCTTCGATCCGCTCCCGCACGAACGCGCGCACCACGCGCACGCCGGTGAGCTGTTCGCGCATGATGCGGTTCACCGCGTCGAGCTTGAGCTGGTAGCGGCGGAACAGCGGCACCATCCGGCTGACCACCACGATCGCCAGCAGCAGCAGAAGGGGCACTGAGACGGCGATCAGCCAGCTCAGTCCGACGTCCTGCTCGAGCGCCATGATGATCCCGCCGATGGCCAGCAGCGGGGCCGTGACCAGCATGGTCGCGCCCATCATCGCCAGCATCTGCACCTGCTGCACGTCGTTGGTGTTGCGGGTGATCAGCGAGCCGGCGCCGAAGCCCGAGATCTCGCGCTCGGAGAACGAGCTCACCCGGTCGTAGACGTCGCGGCGGATGTCACGGCCCGTGGCCATCGCGGCCCGGGCGGCGAAGTAGGTGGCGATGATGGACGCGACGATCTGGCCGAGCGAGATCAGCAGCATGAAGCCGCCGTGCGACCAGATGAAGGCGGTGTCGCCGACGGCGACGCCCTTGTCGATGATGTCGGCGTTCAGCCGCGGCAGGTACAGCTGCGCCATGACCGACGCGAACTGGAACACGAGCACCGCCAGCAGCGCCAGCGGTAGGTCTTGAGATAGCGGAAAAGGACTTTCGCGAGCACGGAGGACTCCAGAGGGGGATCGCGCGAGTGCGCGGACGTACTAGAGTGCCACGGACCGCCGACACTCTGCTAGTCGCCGGCGTCCACCAGTGCGTCCAGGGCCGGCCGCTGGCCCTTCACGAGCCGCGTCCGGGCGCTCTGGATCGGCGTCCACTCCGCCCGGTCGACCTCTCCGAACGCGTGCCGGGTGCCCGAGTGCGGCGGCCATTCCAGCTCGAACGTGCCGTAGGTGAACACGGATGCCGTGAACCCGGTGCCGTCGACGGCGAACACCGTCACCCGCTTGCCCGAGGAGTACGCCCAGGTGCCGAGTTCGATGCGGGGCCCGTCGGGCGGGTCGACGCCGAGCTCCTCGCGGAACTCGCGCTCCGCGGCATCCGCCGCCGTCTCGAGGTCCGGGTCGAACTCGCCCTTGGGGATCGACCAGGCCGCGGCATCCTTGCGCGCCCAGAACGGGCCGCCCATGTGCGCGATGAACACCTCGAGCGCACCGCCTGTGCGGCGATGCAGGAGGAGCCCCGCGCTGCGGATCATCAGGCCGGTCGCGTCTTCGGCGACACCTCGTACGTCTTCTGCGGGTCGCGCACGACGACGTCACCCAGCGCGGCGTCGATCGCCGCGAGGGCGGCGGCATCCAGCGTCACTCCGGACGCGGCCACGTTCGACGCGATCTGCTCGGGGCGGGATGCCCCCACCAGCGCCGAGGCCACGTTCGGGTTCTGCAGCACCCACGCGATCGCCAGCTGCGGCATCGTCAGGCCGGCCTCGGCTGCGATGGGCTTCAGCTTCTGCACCGCCGTGAGCACATCGTCGCGCAGGAAGCGCCGGATGAACGCGGCTCCGCTGTTCTCATCGGTCGCGCGCGACCCCTCGGGCACGGGCTCGCCGGGGAGGTACTTGCCGCTGAGCACGCCCTGCGCCATCGGCGACCACACGATCTGCGAGATGCCGACCTCTTCGCTGGCCGGCACGACCTTCTCCTCGATGACCCGCCACAGCATCGAGTACTGCGGCTGGTTCGAGATCAGCGGCACATGCAGCTGCACCGCCAGGGCGGATGCCTCGCGCAGCTGCTCGGCCGTCCACTCGCTCACGCCGATGTACAGCGCCTTGCCCTGACGGACGACGTCGGCGAACGCCTGCATCGTCTCCTCCAGCGGGGTCTCGTAGTCGTAGCGGTGGGCCTGGTACAGGTCGACGTAGTCGACCCCCAGTCGCCGCAAGCGATCCGTTGATCCCCTCCAGGATGTGCTTGCGCGACAGGCCGGCGTCGTTCGGCCCCTTCGGCCCGACCGGCCAGTACACCTTGGTGAACAGCTCCAGCCCCTCGCGGCGCTGACCCGACAGCGCCTTGCCCAGGACGACCTCGGCGGCGGTGTTCGCATACGTGTCAGCCGTGTCGAACGTCGTGATCCCGGCATCCAGCGCCGCGTGCACCGTCGCGATCGCGGCGCTGTCGTCGATCTGCGAGGCGTGCGTCACCCAGTTGCCGTAGGTGATCTCCGAGACCTTGAGTCCGCTGTTTCCGAGGTACCGATAGTTGACCATTCCATTACGCTACCGGTGTCGCACGGCACCCTGTTCATCTCGCAGGACATTCGACCGCGGCATCCGCGACACGCCGTTCGACACGCTGAGACCGCACAGATCTTCCTGCGATCTGAACGCGGTGGGGCGGATGCCGAAGCCGGCGCGGTCTGTCAGCCGGCGCTTCCCAGGGCGATGCCGGCCCGCTCGTTCCAGCTTGCGGCTGGTGACGCGGTCCAGCGCGACCTGCCGGCGCAGGGCGTCGGCCTTCTCGTACAGCGACGGATCCCCGTAGCTGGTCAGCACCTTCACCAGGACCGGCAAGAGCTCGATCATGAAGAACAGCGCGGCGATCAGCCAGTGTGCCCAGGCCAGTGTCGGCTCCTTCTGCGAGAGTCGGTCCAGCGCGCCGATCTGGCTGAGCAGACCGACCGCGTCGGCGTTGCCGCCGGCGACCGACGATGCGCGGGCGTCGTAGGCGGCCAGGGCCGCCTTGTAGGTCGCGCGGGCGGCGGGCAGCTGGTCCTGCGCCTGCTTCTTGTTCTGCGCCTCGGCCGCGCCGACCGCGGCCGTGCCCGAGGCGTCGGCCGCGGCGAGCGCGGCGTTCGCGTCCCGCAGCTTCGCAGCCAGGGCGTCGTACGACGACTGGGCGGCGGCCAGCTGGTCCTTGGCGGCGGCCGAGCTCGCGCCGGAGCCGACGACGCCGGTGCAGCCGGGACGCTGCCCTGCCCCTTTCCGGTCAGCTCGCACTGATAGAGGGCGCGCGCCCGGTCGATGACCTTCTGCTTGCGCGGCGAGCTTCGCATCGAGGTCGTCGACCGTCTGCTGCGCGGCGACCGACGCCGCCGACGTCGACGAGGTGCCCGCGACGATCCCGGTGGCCGCCTGGTTCTCCAGGGCGGCGACCCGGGTGGTCGCGGCATCCATCGCCTTCTTCTCCGGGCCGTCCGAGACGCCCTTCTGATCGGCGAGGGCGTGCGCGACGTTGCTGGAGGTGACCTCGCGCGCGATGTCGTTGTGGAACACCTGCAGCACGAGCGGCTCGGCCACCACGATGCCGATGATGGCGGCCATGACCACTCGCGGCAGGGCCAGGCCGAGCAGCTTCAGCGCACTGTGCGTGGCGCGCATGGTCGAGGTGAGGAACCGGTCGAGGTTGAAGATGATCAGCGCCCAGACCAGGGCGATCGGCACCGCGACCCACACCGCGACGCGCACGCCGGTCATCAGCGCGAAGAACATCGACAGCGCCGAGACGAGGGCGGTGCCGGCCAGGACGAAGAACATCTGCACGAACCGGGGCGTCTCGATCGGAACCTCGGCCAGGACGTCGGCGTCGGCGCCGCCGAGGACGGCCAGCCGCCGGGTCCATGGCATGCCGGCGCGCGCACGACGCGGGCGGCGGGTGGGCGCGGGCTCGGCGGGTGCGTCCGGTGCGGGGGCGAACTCGGCGGGCTCGGGCTCGGCGGGGGCGTCCGGGTCATCCATCCCCTGCAGGTCGCTCAGATAGAGCGGCTCGGTCTCGTCCTCCGCGTCGGGTGCGTCGAGCTCGATGCGGCCGTCGGAGTCGAAGCGGCCAGGCCGGTGGACGGAAAACGACATCGTGCCAGCGTAGACGGCCGCGGCTGGACGCCGGATGGGCGGCGGTTGTGTGCGCGGTGTGACCGGGGTCAGACCTCGACCGGGGTCGCCTGCGCCGCCTGCTGGTCGTCTTCGGTGGCCACGAGCTGTCCGCAGGCGCCGTCGATGTCCTTGCCGCGGGTGTCACGGATGGTGGTGGGGATGCCGTGGGCCTCGAGCCGGCGGACGAACTCGTCCTGCGCCTGCCGGGTGGACGCGGTCCACACCGACCCGGGCGTCGGGTTCAGCGGGATCGGGTTCACGTGCACCCAGCCGTGCCCGCGGGCGTTCAGCTTCTCGGCCAGCAGGTCGGCCCGCCAGCCGTGGTCGTTCATGTCCTTGATCAGCGCGTACTCGATCGAGACGCGACGTCCCGTCTTCTCGAAGTACTCGCGGGCGGCATCCAGTGCCTCGTCGACCTTCCAGCGCGAGTTGATCGGGATCATCTCGTCGCGCAAGCTCGTCGTCGGGCGCGTGCAGCGACAGCGCGAACGTCACCGGCACGCCCTCATCCGACAGCTTGCGGATCGCCGGGACCAGCCCGACCGTCGAGATGGTGATGCCGCGGGCGCTCATGCCCAGGCCGTGCTTCTTGTCGGTCATCACGCGCACCGCGTGCATCACCCGGGCATAGTTGGCCAGCGGCTCGCCCATGCCCATGAACACGATGTTCGAGACGCGCTCGCCGGTGTGCCCGACCGCGCGCGGGTCGCCCAGCTCGCCGTCGGCGATCACCCGGTTGGCGCGCACGACCTGGGCGACGATCTCTGCCGCCGACATGTTGCGGGTCAGTCCGGCCTGGCCGGTGGCGCAGAACGGGCAGTTCATGCCGCAGCCGGCCTGGCTGGACACGCACAGCGTGATCCGGCCCGGGTAGCGCATCAGCACCGACTCGACCAGCGCGCCGTCGTGCAGCTTCCAGAGGAACTTGATCGTGTCGCCCCGGTCGGTGCGCAGACGCCGCACCTCGGTCAGCAGCGGGCAGCATGCCGTGCACGAACGCCTCCCGCCCCTCGGCGGGCAGGTCGGTCATCGCGGCCGGGTCGTGCGTGCCGTGGGTGAAGAAGTGCTTCTCCAGCTGTGCGGCACGGAATCCCGGCATCCCCAGCTCGACGACCTTCTCCACGCGCTGGGTGTGCGTGAGGTCGGCCAGGTGCACCGGCGGCTTGCCGCGGCGGGGGCTGGCGAACTGCAGCAGCGGCTTGCCCTCGGCATCCTTCTTCTGCGTCCACCCTTCGGTGCGCGGCCGGACCTGCGTCGCGGGCGGGGTCGAAGGAGGGGTGGAGGTCATCCGTCCAGGGTACGCGAGCCGCCTGCGCGCTCGCCGAGTCCGGCTGCCGTCCGGTTCTGCGAGTCCTCGGATCACACCAGGAGGTACAGCGAACCCACGACCGTGAGCGTGATGATGATGCGGTCGAACAGCACCTGGCTGATCCGGCCGGCGATGGCGCGGCCGACGAAGGCCGCGCCGACCACCACCGGGATCAGGACCAGGTCGACCAGCAGTCCGGACGGGGTGATCAGGCCCAGTCCGATCGAGAACGGCAGCTTCGTGACGTTCACGATGGCGAAGAACCAGGCGCTGGTGCCCAGGAACGCCTTGACCGGGAACCGCGCGGCCAGGAAGTACATCGACATCACCGGGCCGGCGGCGTTGGCCACCATCGTGGTGAATCCGGCGAGGCTGCCGTAGGTGGCTGCGGCGGCCCGGTGCGAGCCGGCGGTGCCGGGGGCGGGCTGGTGCGATCCGGCGGTGCCGGGGGCGGCCTCGCGCCGAGCCTGCCGCGCCCGCCGCCAGAGGCTGACCGCCACCACCGTCAGGAGCAGGATCGCGATCATCCGGCGCACCCACGTATCGGAGGCGAAGGCGAGGAACACCGCTCCCCCGACGAGCCCCACGATCACGGCGGGCGCCAGCCGTATCAGGGTGCGGATGTCGGCGTGCCGGCGATACGCCCACAGCGCGAAGACGTCACCGACGATCAGCAGCACCAGGATCGTGCCGGTGGACTGCTTGGCCGGGAGCACCGCGGCGAACAGCGCCACGGCCAGGGTGGCGGCCCCCGGCAGCGCCGCTTTGGACAGCCCGATCACGGCGGCCCCGACCGCCAGGGCGACCCACACTAGCGCGCTCAGCTCGGGCATCGGCTCACGGAGGTCACCGCTTCACGGTATCCGGTCGTGGTGGCTGCCGGGTGCCATGCCCCAGCCGCCGTCACGAGGCGACGTGCTCCAGCTGTCGCACCCGCCGGGTGTCCTCGTCGAACGCGAACACCGCCACGGCCTCGGGCACGCCCTGGTCGAAGCATCCGCGTGCGAAGACGTCCACGCCGAGGGTGCGGAAGCGGTCGCTGCGATGATAGTGCCCGTGGAAGCTCGCGGCGGGAGCGACCAGCTCGAGCGCTCGACGCACGGCGGGGTCGCCGACGTAGGCGGTCTTGTGCACGTAGCCGCTGCCGGCGGGCCAGTCGTGGGTCAGCACGATGTCGGCCGGCCCGGCGGTGCAGAGGCGGAGCACCTCCTCGACGCTGTAGTAGCCGTGCACGCGGGTCTCGGCGCTGCGCGCCCGTTCCCAGGTGCGCAGCGGGCGGCCGTCGGGCGGTCGGATGCCGGAGAGGAAGGCCACGTCCATCCCGGCGATGTGCGCGTGTCCGGCGCGGCCGAGGAACCAGACGTCGGGGGCCAGACGCGCTCCCCCGGCGATGAAGCCGCCGTTCTCGTCGAGCGTGCGCCAGGGTTCGTGGTTGCCGCCGATGAAGTAGACCGGCGCCGGAAAGCGGATGCGCCCGGCCTTGACATCGGCGAAGTCGCTCAGGCGCCGGCGCTCGGGCTTGATGTGCACCTCCGCCAGCTGCTCCTCGTCGGCGGTGGGCTCCGCATCCCCGACTTGGAAGACCGCCGACAGCTCGGCGCCGTCGGGAAGGAAGCCCGCCGCCACCCGGATGTCGTCGGCAAGACCCGCCCACCGGCCGTGCACGTCTCCGGCGACCGCGAAGTACACCGTCACAGATGCCACCGCTGCGCGCGCGCGTCGTGCTCGTACTGCGCCCGCGCGCGCTGCGTGCTGGGCAGCGACGACACCTCGGCCACCGGCACGTCCCACCATGCGCCACCAGGGGCCGACGGGGCGAGCGGATCGGTGCGCACGTAGATCGCGGCGGTCTCGTCGGCGGCGAGCGCGCGCCGCACGGCATCCCGGAACGATGCGGTCGAGTCGGCCTCGAACACCTCGACCCCGAGGCTGCGCAGGTTCGCGGCGTAGTCGACCGGCAAGCCGTCGCCGTCCAGGCGCCCGGATGCAGTGTCGCGATACCGGTACTTCGTGCCGAACCGCTGTGAGCCGACCGACTCCGAGAGGTTGCCGATGGAGGCGTACCCGCGGTTGTCGACGAGCACCACCACGAGCTTCTGCCGCTCGGCGACGGCCGTGACGAGCTCCTGCGACAGCATCAGGTACGACCCGTCGCCGACGAAGGCGACGACCTGACGGTCGCCTCCCGCGAGCTTCACGCCGAGCGCCCCCGCCACCTCGTAGCCCATCGTCGAGAACGCGTACTCGACGTGGTACTGGCGCGGCGAAAGCGGCTCCCAGATCCGGTGCAGGTCGCCCGGGGCGCTGCCGGCCGCGTTGACGATCACGTCCTCGGGGGCGAGCTCGTCGTTGAGGATGCCGATGAGCTCGGCCTGACTCGGCAGGCCGAGGGCGCTGTGCGCGGCCCAGTCCTGGGTGACGGCGGCGCTGCGCTCGGCATCCCATGCGGAGCGCAAGCTCGGCGACCCGCGCCCCGTGGGCCGGCTCCGGCGCCGCGTTGGCCGTCGCCGACTCGAGCTGCGCGAGCACCGTGCGGGCGTCGCCGAGCAACGGAAGACCGGCGAGCTTCGGCGTGTCCATCGGGGTGATGTTGATGTTCACGAACCGCACGTCGGGGTTCTGGAACAGGCTCATCGAGGCCGTCGTGAAGTCGGAGTAGCGCGTTCCGATGCCGATGACCACGTCGGCGTCGCCGGCGAGCGCGGTGGCGGCCGTCGTGCCGGTGGCGCCCAGCCCGCCGATGTCCATCGCGTGGCCGGGCGGGAGGACTCCCTTCCCGGCGTGCGTCTGTCCGACGGGGATCCCGAGCCGCCGGGCGAACGCGGCGAGCGCGTCGCCGGCCCGCGAGTAGTGCACGCCGCCTCCCGCGACGATGAGGGGATGTCGCGCCCCGGCGATCATCGCTGCGGCCTCGGCCACGGCGTCGGCGTCGGCCGGCGTGCGGGGGATCGCCCAGGTGCGACGTCGGAACAGCTCCTCCGGCCAGTCGAACGCCTCGGCCTGCACGTCCTCGGGCAGCGCCACGACCACGGCGCCGGCCTGCGTCGGGTCGGACAGCGCCCGCATGGCCTCCAGGAGGGCGGCGGGCAGCTGCTCGGGCCGCCACACGCGGTCGAAGAACACCGAGACGGCGCGGAACGCGTCGTTCACGCTGACATCACGACTCTGCGGGCGCTCGAGCTCGTCGAGCACCCGGGTCGGGACGCCGATTCGCGAACACGTCGGCCGGGAACAGCAGCACCGGAATGCGGTTCGTGGTCGCCAGCGCCGCACCGGTGATCATGTTCATCGCGCCCGGACCGACTGACGTCGTCACCGCCATGGTCGAGAGCCGATCCCGGTCCTTGGCGAAGGCGACGGCGGCGTTGACGGCACCCTGCTCGTTCCGGGTGAGGATGTAGGGCATCTCGGCCGGATCGTGCAGCTCGGCCTCCAGCAGCGCCTGCCCGATGCCCGCGACGTTGCCGTGGCCGAAGATGCCGAGGAACCCCTCGACGAGTCGATGCTCGACGCCGTCCCGGCGTGTGTACTGCTGCGCGAGGAATCGAATGGTCGCCTGCGCGACCGTCAATCTGACGGTGGACATGTCACCTCCGGAACGGGAGCCGAGGATCGACCTCGAGCTCGGGCCAGGTCTGGCGGATCCACGCATGCGCGGGATCGTCTGTGATCAGCCATCGGCGGGCCGGCCCGGTGCCCGGTCCCGCCATGACGTTGAGGTAGTAGAGGTCATGTCCGGGCGCGGCGACGGTCGGCCCGTGGTAGCCGTACGGGATCAGCACGGTGTCGCCGTCGCGCACCTCGCGCGCCAGGTCGATGTCGCGCGCGTCGGAGGCGTATACCCGCTGCAGGGCGAAGCCGGGCGTGCCGGTGGGCGACGCGGCGATCTCGTAGTGGTAGATCTCCTCGAGCTCCGATTCGTCGGGACCCTCCGCGTCGTGCTTGTGCGGCGGGTAGCTCGACCATTCGCCGCCGGGGGTCAGCACTTCGCACACGATGAGCCGGTCGGCGTGCAGGTGCGCCGGCGTCCCGTGGTTGCGCACCTCCCGTGAGCACACTCCCGCCCCGCGCAAGCTCGACGCCCACCTCGGCGGGGGTGATGTGCTGGACGGGATGCCGCACCCGCGTCGGCGCCCAGCAGAACGCGAACCGTGCGTCCGACTCGCAGCTCACAGCGGCGTCCGCACCCTCGGGGACGTAGAGCACGTCGGTCTGGTGCCAGACGGACGGCCGGCCGGCCAGCGTGTGCATCGTGCCGTCGATGGCCACGTCAGCGCCGCCGGCGAGGGGGACGATGAGCGTCTCGCGTCCTGTCGTGGTCAGCCCGACGGTCTCACCCGGGCCCATCCGCCGGACGACGAGTCCCGTGTAGCGCCATTCGACGCCGTCGGGTGCGACGTCGACGACGGTGGCCCCGGCGCCTGCGCGCACGAAACCGGTCATGCCGCCCTCGCAAGGAGGTTCCGCAGGTAGGTGGCGGCGGCCGCGACGTCGGCGGCGGGTCCGTCGCCGGGCTGCGGCGCCTCGTCGAGGATGACGTCGCGCTCGAGCACGTAGACCCCGCGGTACCCGGCGCGCTCGAGGGCTCCCACGATGCGGTCGAGGTCGATGTCACCCGTGCCGATGGCGGTGTACAGCCCGTGCCGCACGGCGTCCGTGTAAGCGATCTCGCCGCTGCGGACGCGGGCAGCGAGGGCCGCATCGACATCCTTGACGTGCACGTGGCCGATCCGCCCGGCGTGCTCGTCGACGAACGCGGCGACGTCGGTGCCGCCGATCGTCATGTGACCAGTGTCCAGGCACAGCGGGATCTGCGTGCCGGCCAGGACCCGGTCGATCTCGTCGCGGGTCTCGATCATCGTGCCGATGTGCGGGTGGAGGGATGCCGCGAGGCCGTGCTCGCGGACCGCGGCGGCGACGCGGTCGAGGTTGCCCAGCAGGGTCGCCCACCCCTCGTCGTCCAGCGCCGGACGGGAGTCGTAGCCGTCCTGCCCGGTGGCCGCGGCCAGCACGACGCGGTCGGCGCCGGCGCGCACGAATGCGGGGTGCGCCGCTCGATGTCGGCGACCGGGTCGATGTCCGGATCGTGGAGCACGACCGGGATGAAGCCGCCGACGGCGGCAAGACCGTAAGCGGCGAGAAGGTCCCGCCGGGCTTCGGGCGCGCCGGGGAGGAACCCGTCGGGACCGAACTCCGTACCCGCGAGGCCGATGTCTCGCATGTCGCCGAGCACGCGCTCGACCGAGAGTTGGTGCCCCCATCCGGGAACCTCGCACACGCCCCAGCTGATCGGCGCGCCGGCGATGCGCCCGCCGGTCATCCGCGTACCTCGGCGATGCGCACGGTGCGGCCCTCCCGACGCGAGCGGTCGGCCGCCTCGGCGGCGTACAGCGCCTCCAGTGCGTCGCGCGGCGTGCACACGACGGCCGCGCCCGAACGGACGACCTCGATGAAGGCGACGAGCTCGGCGACGTACGCATCGGCGAATCGCTCGAGGAAGCCGGCCCAGGGGGCGTCGGCGGGGAAGGCGACATCCGGCTCGGCGCTGCGCACCGGTGTCTTGTCCGACAGCCCCGCCACGACGGTGCCCGCAGTGCCGGCGGCTTCCAGACGCACGTCGTACCCGGCTCCGTTGTAGCGCGACCCCTGCATCGTGACGAGCGTGCCGTCGTCCAGGGTCAGGAGCACGACCGACTCGTCGACGTCGCCGGCCTCCGCGAAGAACGCTTGCGCCCCGGTTGGCGCCGAGGGCTGTCACGCTGTCGACCTCACGGCCGCTGACGAATCGGAGGATGTCGAAGTCGTGGATGTGGCAGTCGCGGAAGATGCCCCCGCTGTGCGGCACGTACTCGGCGGGCGGTGGCGCGGGATCGCAGGTGAGCAGGTGCATCCGACGCAAGCTCGCCCACCTGGCCGCCATGGACGGCGTCGCGCACTCTCCGGTAGCCCTCGTCGAAGCGTCGCTGGAAGCCGATCTGCACAGGTATGCCGCTCGATTCGACCTCGGCCACCGTGGCGACGGTGTCGGCCAGCGACTGCGCAACCGGCTTCTCGCAGAACACCGGCACTTGCGCGCGGACGGCCTCGCGGATGAGGGCGGCGTGCTGTGAGGTGGGAGCGGCGATCAGCACCCCGTCCGGTTGCGCCGCGAACAGCGCCGCAGTGCCCTCGGCCGCAGAACCGCCGACCTGCTGGGCGACCCCGCGCGCACGATCGCCGTCGACGTCGCAGACGATCACCTCGTCCACGTCGCTGCGTGCGGCCAGCACAGCAGCGTGCTGGCTCCCGATCCTGCCCGTGCCGATCACTCCAAGTCGCATTCGGACCTCCATCGCTCCTTCTGCCCATCATCGGGCATCCTCAATATGTTAAAACATTCCGACAATAGGACACAACGCGGTCGTTAGTCCTATCATCGGAGGGACGAACACCGCTCTTCGGGGGACCCATGGAAAAGATCTCGCAACTGTTTCTCGACGTGGACCGATCGGGTCCCGTGCCGCTGTACTACCAACTCGCCCGACGCATCGAGGCGGCGATCGAACGCGGCGACCTTCCTCCGGGATCCAAGCTCGAGAACGAGATCAAGCTCGCCGAGCAGTTGGGGCTTTCGCGCCCGACCGTCCGTCGGGCGATCCAGGAACTCGTCGACTCGGGACTGCTCGTGCGCCGGCGCGGCGTGGGCACCCAGGTCGTGCACGGCCGCGTCAACCGCAAGGTCGAGCTGACCAGTCTGTACGACGACCTGCAGCGCTCGCACATGAGCCCGAGCACGATGCCTGCCTGCATGAAGTCACGCCGGCCCCCGACGAGGTCGTTGAGGCCCTCGGCATCACCACGGCGACTCCCGTGCTGCGCATCAAGCGCCTGCGCTACGCCAACGAGACACCATTCGCGCTCCTGGAGAACTACCTCAGCCCGCAATTCTCGGATCTCGACGTCTCGCTGCTGAAGGATCACGGCCTGTACCAGCTTGCGCACGCGCGGGACGACGATGCGCGTGGCCAAGCAGCGCATCGGCGCCCGTGCAGCGACGGCGGAGGAAGGCGCGCTGTTCCATCAGCCGGTGGGTTCCCCGGTGCTCACCATGTCGCGCACGCTGTACGACGACTCGGGGAACGCCATCGAGTTCGGCAATCACTCCTACCTCCCGGACATGTACTCGTTCGAGATCACTCTCGTGGACAAGTAGCCTCAGTCGTTGCCGGGAAAGCCCATGCTGAGTCCGGCGCTCATGTGCTCGGGCCAGCGCAGGGTGACGGCCTTCTCTCGAGAGAAGAACTGGAACGACTGGGGGCCGTACGCCTTCGTGTCGCCGAACAGGGAGTCCTTCCAGCCCCCGAAGGAGTGGAATGCCACCGGCACCGGGATCGGCACGTTCACGCCGATCATGCCCACATGCGCGTCGCGCTGGAAGCGCCGGGCGGCGCCGCCGTCGGCGGTGAACAGCGCGGTTCCGTTGCCGTAGCGCGACGTGTTGATCAGAGCGATCCCCTCGGCGAGGTCGCGCACCCGCACCACCGAGAGCACCGGCCCGAAGATCTCGTCGGAATAGACGGCCGAGGAGGTCGGGACCCGGTCGATGAGGGTCGGGCCGAGCCAGAAGCCCGCGTCATCGCCGTCGACGGTGATGTCCCGGCCGTCGCGCACGACGGTGGCGCCGTCCTGTGCGGCGACATCGATGTACGACGCGACGCGCTCGCGGTGTTGCGCCGTCACCAGCGGACCCATGTCGCAGTCGCGCCGTCCGTCGCCGACCCGGAGCGTCGCCGCACGCTCGTCGATGCGGCGCACGAGATCGTCGGCGATCTCCTCGACGGCGAGGACCACACTGACCGCCATGCAACGCTCCCCGGCCGAGCCATAGGCGGCACTGACGGCGGCGTCGGCGGCCGTGTCGAGATCGGCGTCGGCGAGGACCAGCATATGGTTCTTGGCTCCCCCGAACGCCTGCACCCGCTTGCCCTGCGCCGAGCCGCGCTCGTACACGGAGCGCGCGATCGCCGTCGAGCCGACGAAGGAGATCGCCGCGACATCCGGGCTCTCGATGAGCCCGTCGACAGCCTGCTTGTCACCCTGCAGCACGGTGAAGACGCCTTCGGGCAGACCGGCCTCCGCCAGCAGCTCGCCCATCCAGACGGCGGCGCTCGGGTCCTTCTCGCTCGGCTTGAGGATCACGGCGTTGCCGGCGGCGAGGGCGATCGGCGCGAACCACAGGGGCACCATGGCGGGGAAGTTGAACGGCGAGATGATCGCGACGACGCCGAGCGGCTGGCGGAAGGTGAACGCATCGACACCGGTGGAGACGTTGTCGGAGAACTCGCCCTTCGTCAGCTTGCGCGAACCCCGTCGCGAATTCGACGACCTCGAGGCCGCGGGCGATCTCGCCCAGCGCATCTGAGACGACCTTTCCGTGCTCCTGCGTGATCAGCAGCGCGAGTTCGTCCATGCGGGCGTTCAGCAGCTCGCGGAATGCGAACATGACACGCTGCCGACGGGTTACCGACAGGTCTCCCCAAGTCGGGGCGGCGGCCCTCGCGCTGTCGACGGCGGCCCGCACATCGGCGTCGTCGGCCAGAACGACTGCGGCCCGGGGCGTGCCGAGGGCCGGGTCGTACACCGGTGCTGTGCGGGCACCGGAGCCGGTCGTGCGGGCTCCGTCGATCCAGTGCGGGATGACCGGGGTGTGTGTGTCCATGGTGCGTCTCCTTGTGATGTCGGCTTTCAGCGCGCAACGGCCGGCGTCGGCGCGTGCACGATGCTCGCGGCGGTGGCCACCGCATCCGCCACCCGTCCGTCCTCCGGGTACAACAGCCGGCGCCCGGCGACGACGCCGTGCACCCCGGGAAGGACGAGGGCGTCCTGCCATGCGCGGTAGATGTCATCGGCGCCGCTGTCGGGGTCGCCGCCGAGCAGCGGCACGGGCAGGGTGGTGGCGGCCATGACCTTCTCCATGTCGGGCACGACCGGCAGCTTCAGCCAGGTGTAGGCGGAGGTGTCGCCGAGCCCGGCCGCGATCGAGACCGCCTGGACCATCGCGTCGGCCGTCAGGGCGTTGACCACCCGGCCGTCGCGCCGGGTCGTCAGGAACGGCTCGATCATGATCGGCAGCTGCAGCGCCGCCGACTCGCTGACGAGCCGCCCGACGGTCTCCAGCATGGGGGCGGTCGCAGGATCCTGGAGATCGATGCGCGCAGCACCTTCCCGAAGTCGAGGCCCGCCCGCGACAGGGCGCCCGGCGTGTACGCGGTGACGCGGTCGTCGAGTTCGAACACGGCTCCCGGCAGGCCCGCCCGGTTGATCGATCCGGCGATCACCTTGTCGTCGAGGACGCCCATGATGAGCAGATCTTCGACGATGTCGGGAGTCGCCAGCAGGCCGTCGACACCGGGACAGGCGAGCGCGACGGCGAGTCGGTCGAGGAGGTCGTACCGGTCGCTCATCGCTGACTCGTCCGACCCGACGCGCAGCGCACCCCGTGCCGGGTGGTCGGCGGCGATCAGCACGGCCGCCCGTCGTCGCGCGCGATCGGTCGCGTCACCCGCCGGCGGGCGAGCTCCGCGATCTGCTCGGGTTCATGCAGGCGGATCCGCCGGATCTGCTCGTAGGTGTCATTCATGGGATCCTCCCGACATGATCGCCTCCACCTCGGCGGTGCTCGGCATCGCCGTCGAGCATTCGCGGCGGCCGGCCACGATCGCCCCTGCCGCGTTGGCGAAGCGAAGACTGCGCTGGAGTGACCACCCCTCCAGCAGGGCATGACACAGGGCGCCGCCGAAGCCGTCGCCGGCGCCGAGGCCGTTGACGACGTCCACCGGATGCGCGGGGACCTCGACGGTCTCCTCGGCCGTGCGCCCGAGGACGCCCAGGGGCCCGCGCTTGACGACGGCGAGCTGTACGCCCCGCGCGAGGAGCGCGTCGGCCGCCCGATACGGGTCGGTCTCCCCGACCGCGACCTCGCACTCCTCGGCGTTGCCGATGGCGACGGTGACGTTCGGCAGCGCCTGGGCGACCGCCTGCGACGCCTCGGCACGACTGCTCCAGAACATCGCCCGGTAGTCGAGGTCGAGCACGGTCAACGGTGCCCGGCCGCGCGCATCCCATGCCGCGTGATGGGCCGAGCGGCTCGGCTCGGCACTCAGCCCCGTCACCGTCGCCCAGAAGATGCGCGCATCGCGGATCACCTTCGCGTCGAGCTCGTGCGGTTCAATCTGCAGGTCCGGGGCCTTGGGCCGGCGGTAGAAGTAGAGCGGGAAGTCATCGGGCGGATAGATCTCGCAGAACGTCAGCGGGGTCTGTTCGCCGGGCAGCGCCGCTACCTGGCTCACGTCGACGCCGAAGCGGCCGAGCTCGCGGGCGATGAAGCGCCCGAACGGGTCGTCGCCGACGCGGGTGATGACGCCGGCACGGCGGCCGTGCACGGCGGCGGCGATCGCCACGTTGGTGGCGCTGCCGCCGACCGACTTCGTGAAGGTCTCGACGTCTTCGAGTCCCACGCCGGAACGCGTGGGATACAGGTCCACGCCGACTCGGCCCATCGTCACGACGTCGTGCGGGCGCATCCCGGTGCCTTCTTCGGCCACAGCGGCCCATCCCTTCTGGCTGGCGAACTGCCTCGTATATGTTCTAACATACTGACATAGCTTCATCCAAACCCGGATGTTCTCGGCGGTGAGACGCAATGTCGGAGGAAGTAAATGTCACTACATATGGACGTATCGGCACTGTTGTCGCTCACAACGGAGCCCAGCGGCATCGAGCTGGCCCTCCGTGTGCTGTTCGCCCTCGTCGTGGGCGCAAGCCGTCGGGCTCGAGCGCCAGTGGCGGGCGGGCCTCGCGGGCCTGCGCACCAATGCCCTCGTCGCCACCGGCGCGGGGCTGTTCGTCGTCATGGGGGCGTACGCGTTCGGCAACGGCACGAGCGCCGACCCCACCCGCGTCGCCGCCCAGGTCGTCTCGGGCATCGGGTTCCTCGGCGCCGGAGTGATCCTGCGCGAGGGGCTGAACATCCGCGGTCTGAACACCGCCGCCACGCTGTGGTGCTCGGCGGCGCTCGGATGCCTCGCGGGCATGGGAATGTACTTCGTGGCGGCGGTCGGCACTGTGGTGATCATCGCCGCGAACATCCTGCTGCGGTGGCTCGGCAAGTCGGTCAACCGGCGCAGCCGTCGGGCGATGGCGATGACGCCGGACGAGACCGAGTACGTGTTCGAGGTCGTCACGAGCGAGAAGTCGGAGCCGCGCGTGCGCGCCCTGCTGCTGCAGACCCTGAACAGGCCCGAGTACAAGCTGCTGGCGGTGTCGGCGTCACACAAGAAGAACAGCAGCACCGTCTCCCTGCAGGCCTCGCTGCAGTCGGCACTGGAAGATGCCGGGCCGCTGGAGCGCGCGGTGTCGCGCATGACGCTCGATCCCAAGGTGAAGAAGGCGCGCTGGTGGATCAACGACGACGACAACGAGGACGAGTACTGAGACGGATGCGGGCGGTCCGGCGGCCGCCCGCATCCCGCTCCGCTCATCCGGTGATGGCTTCCGCGACCGCGTCGAGGGTGGGGCACTTCAGTCCCGCGACGGTGGCGACGTATCCGGGGCGGTGGTGCCAGGGGGCGTCGGCGGCCCCGCCCATGGCACGGTAGACGCCACCGGCCTGGGTGAGGATGAATCCCGCGGCCGACACATCCCACGGGTTCACGCTGAAGCCCGCCGCCGCGTCCACCCAGCCGGCCGCGACATGGCAGACGCTCATGGTCGCGCTGCCGGGTCTGCGCAGCGCGCGGTGCGCCCCGACGAGGGCACCGAAGCGCTCGAGCGCCACGTCGCCGTGCGCATCGATCTCTCGCGCGTTGGGATAGCCGGTGATGAGGGTGGCCTCGGCCTCCGTCTGCGCGCCCTGTGCCCGCAGTGGGCGGTCATCGAGCCAGGCACCGCCGACATCCGCCGAGAACAGGATGTCGGCGACCGGGTCGTAGACGACGCCCGCGACGATCTGTCCGTCCACCTCCGCCGCGATCGACACGCACCAGAACGCGAAGCCCACGGCGAAGTTGCTCGTCCCGTCGATGGGATCGATGTACCAGCGCACGCGACCCTCGCCGGTCGCGCCGCCCTCTTCGCCCAGGAAGGACGAATCCGGCACGTCGGCGGAGATCTGCGCGACCAGGGCATGCTCGGTCGCCTTGTCGTACTCGGTGACGATGTCGCGCGCGTCGCGTTTGAAGCCGAGTGTCATCTCGCCGCGGAACGCCCGTCGCAGCGGATCCCGCTGCGCGCGCGCGGCGGTGGCGGCGGCATCTTTCAGCCGGCGGGACTCGGTCGCTTCGATGGTCATGCTCTCGTCCTCTCTCATGGCTGCGGGGCCGCCTTCCGGCGACCCCGAGCGTTGTCCCGTGTGGGGTCAGCCGGCGTAGTTGACCTGCCAGAGGTCCTGCCAGTACTGCCGGGAGTCAAGATCCTTGTCCGCCGTCGACGTGTCGGTCACGTACAGCTGGTCGAGCACCGCTGACACGCCGCTCGCCTCGTCGGCGGGCAGCTCGACGCCCTTCAGCACGGGGGGCTTGCCGTCGGAGGTCTGCGGCTCGATGCCCTCCTCGGTGAGGAGGTAGTCGACGAACAGCTTGGCGGTGTTCGGGCTCTTGGTCTGGGCGGCGATCAGCGCGACCTTGGGGTACATCCGACCCGGCCACGGCGACATCGTGTCGCACAGACCGAGCTTGTAGCCGCTGTCCTCGTTCTCGCGGAACTTCGAGGTCGCGATGTCGCCGAAGAACGGCTTGTCCTGCCCGGGGGCCCCGATCGACTCGGCGATGTTGTCCGAGCTCTTGTTCAGCAGCGGGCCGTTCTGTGCGAGACGCTTGACCCACTCGGCCGTCGCGCTGTCCTCATCAGTATTCAGGTCCTCGCCGAAGAACTCCTTGTAGGCGGCGGCGACCTCGTCGTCGGCGTGGGTCGCGAGCTGGTTCCAGAAGTCGGTGTCCTGCGGCTTCAGCAGCGGGTCCTGCAACGAGACGCGACCCTTCCAGTCGTCGGTGGTCAGCGCCCACATGTTCTCCACCGGGCAGGTCTTGTACGCCTCGGTGTTGTAGGCCCACACGTTCGCACTGAAGTTGATCACGAGCGGGTCGCGCATGTCGGCGGGGACGACATCCGTCTTGTCCGGCGGCATCCAGCTGGTGACATAGCCGCGCGGGATGAGCTCGCCCATCGCCTCGGCGGCATCGCTGAGCAGGATGACATCGCCCTGCACGTTGCCCGACTCGCCCTCGCGGATGACCATGTCGGCCTGCGCGTCGGCCTCGACCTTCACGCCGGTGGCCTTCACGCCATACTTCTTCGAGAAGGCCTCGGCCATGTCGACGATCTTGCCGGTGGAGTCGTAGACGGTGATGCCGTCCTCCTCCTTGGCCGCCGCGATGAGCTTGTCGAGCGTGAATCCGTCGTCCGGGATGCCGATCTCGACGTCGCCGGTGGCTTCGGCCTGAGGCGCGGAGGACGGCGCGCACCCCGCCAGGGAGAACCCGAGGGCGAGGGCGCCGAGCATGCTGAGTGCGGCGACACCCGTCCGCCGCGTGGTGGTGCGTTTCATTGACTTCCTTGTCTGTGATGGTGCTACACGGGGGTGGATTGGGTCTGCGATGGGAGGGCGGTGCCGACGGCATCGAGGAACAGCTCGCGCAGGCTCGAGGGGGTCGGTGACGATGGCGTGCGGGCGGATGGCGAGGTCGTACGGCTGGTCGTACGTGTCGCGCGCCTCCATGATGATGTTGCCGCCGACGCCGGCGCGGGCGCCGCACAGCGCATCACGATCGAAGTTGTCGCCGACGTACCAGCAGTCGGGGACGGGCACTGCCACGGCCTCGGCGCCCAGCACGATCATCTGCGGGTTGGGCTTTCGCACACCGACCTCGTCGCTGTAGATCTGGGCGGCGAACCGATCGGCCAGCCCGTACGCGTCGAGGTAGTCACGGTGGACGACTCCCATCAGCGTGTTGCTCACGATCCCCACCGGAACCCTGGCGGCATCGGCGGCGTCGAGCAGCTCGATCATCCCGACGCGCGTGCGGCGGGTCTGCTTCAGCTCGCCCATCTGCCGGCACAGCTCGCGCGCGCGCTCGGTCACCCAGTGCAGTGCGGGCGCCGGCCAGTCGGCCGCGACGAAGTCCGCCCAGAACTGCTCGTACCGCAGCTCGGCGGGGGCGAACGGCCGCGACATGGCGTCCTTCCACCGCGAGTCGGCCTTCGCGCCGGCGCGCAGGTCGCGCTCGACCGCCACCACATCGAGCAGGTCGATGCCGTCGGTGTGCATCTCGGCGACCAGCTGGCGCGCGAACACGAGCTGCCAGTCGGGGTTGTTCTCCGTCTCGACGACGACACCGCCGAAGTCGAGCAGCAGGGCACGGGGCAGGCACAGCTGGTCGGAATGGTCGGGTGTGCGGGGCATGTGATCTCTCTCCGGGTCGGGGTGCTACGAGCCGCTTCGGCTCAGGGAGTCTTCGAACAGCGCATGCAGGGCATGACCGTCGGGGACGACGGCGTCAGGCTGCTCGTCGAGGTCGTAGGGCAACTCGTAGGTGCTGCGGGCCTCGACGATGATGTTCGCGCCGACGCCGGCGCGCCGACCACAGACCGTGTCGCGGTCGAAGTTGTCGCCGACGTACCAGCAGTCGGCGACCGCCACGTCGATCGCACGGGCGCCGAGGACGATCATCCGCGGGTTGGGCTTGCGGATGCCGACCTCGTCGCTGTAGATCTGCGCGGCGACGAGGTCGGCCAGGCCGTTCTCGTCGAGGTACGCGCGGTGCACCTGTCCGCTGAGCGCATTGCTGACCACCGCGACGGGGATGCCCTGCCGGCGCGCCGTCATCAGCAGCTCACGGATGCCCGGCCGCGTGGCGCGGTGCGCCTTGGCGAGGGTGAGTCGCCGGCACAGCTCCTTCGCGTCGCGGATGACGGCTTCGCGTGCCGGGGCCGGCCAGTCCGCGGCGACGAAGTCGCCCCAGAACTGTGCCCAGCCGAGCTCGTCGGGCGCGAACGGCCGCGACATCGCGTCGCGCCAGTTGCCGGCGCTGGCCGTGCCGGCGACGATGTCGCCGACGACGCGGCGGCGGCTCGGCACGGCGTGGGCGCCGAGACTCCCGGCGAGGAGCTCGTGCACTTCACCGCCCAGGCGCTGCTGCCAGCCGACGGCGCGCTCGGACTGCACGATCACCCCGCCGAAGTCGAGCAGGAGCCCTCGTGGCGTCGTCAGGACGGCTGTCGGCATCTCAGTTCCTGCCTCGACGCCGGGAGAGCGTCTCGATGACCGACTCGAGCGTGGGGTACTCGGCGCCGCGGCCGACGCCGAAGTAGTCTTCGGCGTGCTGGAGCGGTGCGGACTGCTCGCCGCGGGTGTACCCGCGATAGCGGCCCCCGGCCTGATGCAGGATCAGCAGGCCCGCGGCCACGTCCCACGGGCTCGTGGCGAAGCCCATGGTCGCATCGGCCCAGCCGGCCGCCACATGCGCCAGGTTCAGGGCGCCGCTGCCGAGGTTGCGGACCGCCTGGAAGTTCTCCAGCAGGAGCCGATGCGCCTGCAGCGCATCATCGCCGAACATCTTGATGTCGATCGCCGCCGGGAAGCTCGAGACGATCGTCGCCCCCGCCTCCGCCGCCGAAGCGTCGGCGGACAACGGTTCGCCGTTGCACCAGGCACCCGTCAGATCGGCCGAGAAGAGGTTCTCTGCCATCGGGTCGAAGACGACGCCGGCGATCACGCGTCCCTCCACCGCTTGCGGCGATCGACACGCACCACAGCGCGATGCCGCGGGCGAAGTTCGACGTGCCGTCGATGGGGTCGATGTACCAGGTGACGCGACCGTCGCCGCTGGTGCCGCCCTCCTCACCGACGATGACCGAATCGGGTACGTCTTCGAGGATCTGCGCCACGATCGCCGTCTCGGCCGCTTTGTCGTGGACTGTCACGATGTCGTGCATGTCGCGTTTGAAATCCACGCGCATGTCGGTACGGAACGCCCGGCGCAAGCTGGTCGGCGACGCCGCGAGCGGCGGCCTTTGCGGTCTCCCTGAGTGCGGCCGACTCGGCGGTCAGTGTGTCTTCGAGCGCCTCGATCATCCGTTCACCCGCCAGAAGTCCTGCCATTCCGGAAGGGCCTCGTAGTCGTCCTTCGCGGTCGTGGCGTCGAACTGGTAGATCTGGTCCCAGATGTCGCCGACGCCGCTCGGCTCGTCGTCCGCCGGCGGAACCGTCGAGTTCGTGGAGAACTTGCCGTCTGCTGTCTGCGGGGCGATGCCGTCCTTGGTGTAGACGTAGTGCACGAACAGCTTCGCCGCGTTCGGGCTCTTGGTCCCCGAGGCGATCACCGCGGCCTTCTGATACGCCCGGCCGGAGAACGGGTCGATGTCCTTGCATAGGCCGAGCTTGAGGCCGGCATCATCGTTGTCGCGGAACTTCGCCGTGCTGATGAACGCGAGGAACTGGTCCTTCTGCCCGGGTGCGCCGGCCGTCGTGGCGGCGTCGTCGTCCGACTTCGTGACGAGTGGCTCGTTCGCTGCGAGGCGCTTGACCCATTCCGCCGTCGCGCTGTCCTCATCGGTCTTCAACGGCTCGCCGAACTTGGTCTCGTAGGCCTTCGCGATTTTGTCGTCGGCGTGCATCGCCCACTGGTTGAACCAGTACATGTAGTCGCTCTTGAGCAGCGGGTCCTGGAACGACAGGTGGCCCTTCCACTTCGCGTCGGTGAGATCCCAGATGTTCTTGACCGGGCACGAGTCGGCGAGCTCCGTGTTGTAGGCCCAGACGTTCGCCTCCTGCGTGATCACGGCGGGCGACTGGTACTGGGCGGGCACCTCGTCCTTCAGATCCGGTGGGAACCAGCTGACGACGTAGCCCTGGGGCACGAGCTCGGCCTCGATGGCCGAGACGTCGGTGTTCAGATACACATCGCCGCGCACGTTCTTCGACTGCGCCTCGCGAGAGACGACGTCGAGCTGCTCGCCGGCCTTCATCTTCACTCCGGTGGCCTTGATGCCGTACTCCTTCGTGAAGGACTCCGCCATGTCGGTGATCTTCCCGGTGGAGTCGTACACCGTCAGCGGCCCCTCCTTCTTGGCTTGCGGCGATCAGGGCGTCGAGTGAGTAGTCGGCGTCGGCGATGCCCAGGGCGGCCGGGGCGGATCCTGGTTCGGCGGGGGCCGACGACGGGGCGCAGGCTGTCATCAGCAGCCCTGCCGTCGCGAGGCCGGCGACGGCGAACAGCGTCGTTCGCGTCAGACGGGATTTCGTGTCAGTCATCATCTCTCCTCGGGGGTTCGGATGTCAGAGCTGGGACAGGAGCGTGTCGGCTAGCGTCGAGCGCGCTCCCTCGGTATCGAAGACGTGCAGGTCCGCGGGCTTGACCCAGGCGCGGACGTCGCCGCCGATGGCGACGGTGGGCGGTTCGCTCGTGATCATGAAGAGCTTCTGGTCGGCGGCGGTGAGTTCGACGATCCAGCTCCCGCCGGTGGGGAGGATGCCGCTGACCTCGGCCGGGCAGTGGAACGCGACATCCGGCACCGGCGTCTGCTCGGTGGCCAGGTGCACGGCCTCGGGACGGATGCCGATCGAACCCAGGTCCTTCAGCTTGCCCAGTCGCGTGCTGGCGTAGCCGATGGCGGCGAGGCCGAGGCCGCCGGCGGCGTCGTTGGCGAGTTCGACGATGTTGATCGGCGAGTTGCCTACGAACTCCGCGACGAAGCGGTTCGCGGGCCTGTTGTAGATCTCGTCGGGCGTGCCCACCTGCTGCAGAACGCCCTCACTCATCACGGCGATCTTGGTGGCGAGGGTCATCGCCTCCCACTGATCGTGCGTGACGAACACGATGGTGGTGTCGAACTCGCCGTGCAGGCGCTTGAGCTCTGCGCGCATCTCGAGCCGCAGCCGCGCATCGAGGTTCGACAGTGGCTCGTCGAGGAGCAGCACGTCGGGGCTGACGGCGAGCATCCGGGCGAGGGCCACGCGCTGCTTGCCCGCCGGAGAGTTGCGAGGGGTAGCGATCACGGTACTTCTCGATGCCGAGAGCCTTCATGACGGCTTCGGCGCGAGCGATGCGGCTCTTCTTGTCGACCTTGCGCAGACGCAGGCCGAACTCGACGTTGTCGCGGATACTCAGGTGCGGCCACAGCGCATAACTCTGGAACACCAGGCCCATCCCGCGCTTCTCCGGTGGCACGAAGACGCCGTCGTCGACGGCGTCGACCGCCCGCTCGCCGACGACGATCTTGCCCCCGGTGAGGTGCTCGAGCCCCGCGATCATGCGCAGGGTGGTGGTCTTGCCGCAAGCCGGAGGGACCCAGCAGACACATGAATTCGGCGTCCCCGATCTCGAGGTTGAGATCCTGCACGGCGCTTGTGCCGCCGCCGCCGTAGTTCTTCTCTACGCGCTCGAGGTTGATCGTCGGCATGTCTACTTGCCCATCCCATCTGCGAGGTTGCTCCCCGCGAGCTTCTGTCCGAGAACTGTTCCGAAGAAGGCGAGCGCGGCGACCATCAGCACGACGACGTTCGCCGCCTGGTCGTAGCCGTAGTCGACCAGCTTGCACGGAGTAGGTGGTGAGCACGTTCGTGCCAGGCACGGCGAGGATCACCACGAGGCTCAGGCCCTTCACGCCCGAGATGAACGGCAGCAGGATCCCGCTGGAGAACGAGCTCTTCTGGATGGGGATCACCACCCGCCGCATCCGCGTCCACCATCCGGCCCCCGCCACCTGGGCGGCCTCCTCGGGGTCCTTGCCGAGCTGCATCATGGCCGAGATGCCGGCCCGCGACGCATAGGGCATCTGCTCGGCGATGAACGCGAGCACGAGGATCGCCCAGGTGCCGTAGAGGGCGGGGATCGGGCCGCGCTGAACAGCGAACAGCGACAGATACGCGACGGCGAAGGCGATCCCCGGTACGAGATACGGCAGGAACGTGACGTTTCGCAGCATCCATCCCACGGGTCTGACCGGGGTGCGCACAACGACGTAGCCGACGAGCAGTCCGAGGATCCCGGCGGTGACCGACGCCACGCCGACCATCCAGAGGCTGTTCCAGGCCGCCAGCCAGAAGTCGCCGGTCAGCAGGACGCCGTTCTTCATCGCCACCGTCGGCAGATCATGGCCGATCCAGTAGTCGAGGGTGAAGTTGTCCCAGGTGAACTTGCCCGGCACCTTCATCACAGTGGTGAGCAGCAGCGTCATCAACGGCAGCACCACGCTGAATGCGAACACGGCGATCGGCACAAGCGTCATCGGCGTCCGCCAGCGACCGAGCTGCGTAATGCGGTCCATCGAGCCCTTGGAGCCGATCGTGACGAACTTGCGCGCTTCGCGCACCATCCAGGCGTCGACGACCAGGGAGACGATGCCGATGAGGATGATGGCGCCGGCGATCACCGCGGCGACGCCGGTCTGGCGCGAGGAGATGTTGCGGTACAGAGACGTCGCGAGCACGTCGTAGCGCACGGGCATGCCGAGCACATACGCGACGCCGAACTCGCCGAGGCACTTCGCGAACATGAGGATGATCGCCGAGGTGAGCGAGGGGAGCATCAGGGGAATGATCACCCGACGGGCAACCGTGATCTTGCCTGCCCCGAGGATGCGGGCCGAGTCCTCGAGCTGCGAGTCGAAACGTCGCAGCGCGTTGCCGAACAGCAGGATGACGAACGGCGCGTAGTGCAGTGCCAGCACCAGCGAGATGGGCATGTAGCCATAGGCCGCCCAGTTCGGCGGTTCGATGCCGAGGGTCTCGAGCCAACCCGCCTGTCCGCCGACCTTGCGGTTCTTGAAGAGGTTCGTCCACGCCAGCGCGAACGTCCAGGCGGGGAGCATGTAGGGGACGATCAGCGCGGTCATGAACCACTTGCGACCCCAGATGTTCGTGCGGCTCAGCAGCCAGGCCAGCACGCCGCCGATGAGCAGGGCCAGCACGATCGCGGTGACGGCGATCGAGAGCGTGTGCCCGAGCGGCCGCCAGAACAGGTCCGCCGCCACAGGCGAGGCGAAGACGCGCTTGAGGTAGTAGGCGGTGATCGATCCGAAGTCACTGCCCGCGCGGCTCTCGTCGCCGTACTGCACGCGCACAGCGTCGCTGAGCATCGTGACGATGGGCACGACGATGAGGTAGAGGAAGAGGGCGAGCGCGGCGATTCCGATGATCGTCGTCGGCTCGCGGAACGAGATCTTCAGCCGGTAGACCCAGCGACGGGAGCGCGTGCGCGGCCCGCGGGGGGCGGTGGTGTCGCACCGGGGCTGGTGTTCTCGTGTGCCGGAGCAGTGAGGGTTTGACTCATCGCAGACGCCGTCGTCCTTCATCATCCAATTCGTCGATGCCACGGTGTCGAGCACCGCGTGCCATGGGGCGGGTGGCCGCGTCCATGTCCGTATGTCCTTACAATAACACAAGGGCCCTCCGTGTCCAGTCTTTGTCATGACAAGCCGGACAGACGAAGGGGGCGCCCGGGTCACCCGGGACACCCCCTCGTCGACGTCGTTCTACCGTACGGCGGAAAGGCAGCGCGTCAGTTCATCGACGCTGTAGAAGAAGCTGTTGCGGTGGATCGGCCGGCACTCCCCGCCGAAGGCGGTCTCCTTCTCGTTGTAGAGCATGCGCACAATCGTCCGGTCGTGGGGTCCCTGGTAGACATCCCACTGCAGATTGGCAGCCATCGGCGCCACCTGTGCGCCGCGCCACGGGTTGTCGGCGTAGGCGAACAGGTCGCCCGGCGTCTGCTGCACAGTGCTCCCGGGAAGTCGCAGCAGGGCCACCAGCGGAATGATCTCCTCCGCATGGGCGAAGCGGAACTGGGCCGCATACTCCTGGTCGCCGTCGGCGGCCGCCTCCACGGAGTCGAGGAACGCGTCCACGAGCACGTGTGACATCCCGAAGGTGACGTCGGAGCCGGCGAAGGCGGGTCCCTTCTCGTAGAAGTCCTTCCCGTCGGAGAGGTAGGCGAAGGTCGCGGCATCCTCATCCGTCAGGTAGGGCGTCATATCGACGTCGGCGTCGAGCGCCATGCCCGGCGCGATGACGTACAGCTCGTAGATGTCGGCGGCCACGTCGACCGCGCTCTGGAGGTGGGTCTTGCCCTTGCCGTGGTCGACGAGGTCGAACTCACCCGCGTCGATGCGGGCGACGAACTCCGGCGTGAACAGCCTGTTCACCACATCGCGCGCAGTGGTCGCGATGACCGGCAGCTGCCTCGAGTTCGGCATCCACATCGGCCAACTGGTCCGACTCTTCATAGTCGAGATAGGCCGGATCGCTGTCGTGGAAGTACAGCAGGTCCTTGTCGTAGGTCTGAGGCTGGATGACAGCAGCCAGAGCAGGGTCGGCGCTCTCCAGTCCGTCGACGAAGCTCTCGGCACTGTCGACGGCACGGTCGACGCCCGACGAGACGATGCTGATCGGCGTGTTCTTCTGCACCGCGGTGGTGAACAGCGCGCGCATGCGCGTGACGGCCCGCTCGGCGATCTGCTCCTGCTCCTGTGCGCCCAGCGTGCTGAGGATGCCGTAGCCGAGCTCATCGTGCACGGCGATGATCTCCTGCAGATCGGTGCCGAGCTGTTCGCCGAGGGCCGTCAAGCCGCCGTCGGCGTCGGCGATCTGCCACAGCTGCCAGAGCAGGTCGTCGTACTTCTTGCTGGACAGCGCGCGGGAGCCGTGCCGGCTGACGTGCTCGATGAGCACGGCATGGTAGCTCCGCGGAGCCTTCTCGTAGGTGCGTGCGTCCTGGAACGGCTCGTACACGGCCTTCGTCCCATAGAGGTTCCCGGTCGTGCGCACCTCCTGCTGCTGACCCTGGTGGTTGCCGTGGCCGTGGCCCTCGCTCTGCCCGTGCGCGAGCGCCGGGCCGCCCTGCGTGAGCAGCGCAGCGGCCAGCACCGCCGTGGTCAGCGCCGCTGTGACGCATCCGCGTCGACGCAATCGATGAGACATCATCGTCCTCCTCTTCGCCCGAAGGCTTCGGTGAGGCGTCGCCGTGCACGCGGCACGCACATCGAGTCGGATCGGCGCAGCCCCTATTTGTCAGGACAATAGGATGTCTAAGCAACTGCTGTCAAGCGCGACTCAGTCGAGGAAGATGTCCGGGAACAGCTCGGCGTCCGGCGTGCCGGGCACGGCGGCGTAGCCGGAGAAGTCGTCGACGCCGGCGGCGGCCAGCACCTCTTCGACGATCAGCGACTGCCCGGTGAACTCACGCGCCGGCTGGGTGATGACCTGGTAGGCGGCGTCGGCGTAGATCTCCGGCGTGCGGCTGGCCCGCATCATCCGGTCGCCGCCGAGGGCGAACTGCACCGCCGCGGTGGCGATGGTCGTGCGCGGCCAGAGCGTGTTGGCGGCGATCCCGTCGGCGGCGAACTCGGCGGCCATGCCCAGCGTCGCCATGCTCATGCCGTACTTGGCCAGCGTGTACCCGGTGTGCGCGCCGAGCCACTTCGGCGACAGGTTCAGCGGCGGGGACAGGGAGAGGATGTGGGGGTTCTCGGCATCCTTCAGGATCGGCACGGCCGCGCGCGACAGCATGAACGTGCCGCGCGTGTTGACGTCCTGCATCAGGTCGTACTTCTTGGCCGCCAGCTCGAGCGAGCCGGACAGGTCGATCACGCTGGCGTTGTTGATCACGATGTCGATGCCGCCGAACTCGCCGCGGGTCTTCAGCACCGCCTCGGTGACGTCCTCGTCGTTGCGCACGTCGCCGACGATCGGCAGGGCGTTGCCTCCGGCATCCCGGATCGCCGTGGCCGCCGTGTGCACGGTGCCCTCGAGCTTGGGATGCGGGGTGTCGGTCTTGGCGAGCAGCGCGACGTTCGCGCCGTCGCGCGCCGCGCGCAGCGCGATGGCCAGGCCGATGCCCCGGCTTGCCGCCGGACAGGAGGATGGTCTTGCCGGCGAGAGGGGTGTCGGTCATGTCGGGTCTCCTGATCGGGTCGGGGGATCGGTCAGCGCTGTGCGAACGCCCGGATGCGGGCCTGGGCCTCGGCGGTGTCGAAGGCGACGCCGATCGAGCGGGCCTCCTCGCTCAGCTGCTCGATGAACGTGCGCGCGGGCTGGCTGCGGATCAGGCGCTTGGCCTGGCCGTACGCCCCGCGGGCTCCGGACAGCCAGAATCGGGCGACCTCTTCGGCGCGCAGCCCGACGGCGTCCGGCGCGGCGATCTCGGCGATCAGCCCCCACTCCAGCGCCTCGGTGGCCGACAGCATCCGGTCCTGGAGCGACGAGCCCAGGGCGCGCCGCTCGCCCACCGCGCGGGTCAGCTGCGCGGTCACCGAAAGGTCGGGGGTGAGCCCGACGTTGGCGTATCGGCTGCCGATCTGCGAGTCCTCGCCCACCACGGCGTAGTCGCTGGCCATGAGGATTCCCAGGCCGCCGCCGGCGGTCGTGCCCTGCGCGGCGGCCACCACCGGCACCGCCGATTCGGTCAGCGCCCGGATGCCGGTGTTGATGACCTCGGCCAGCGCCGTGATCTCGGACCCCGAGCCCATGTTCTGGGCCATGTCGCGGACGTCGCCGCCCGCGCAGAACGCGCGGCCCGCGGCATCCAGCAGGATCGCCCCCACGTCGTCACGACTCGTGGCCTCGCGGGCGACGTCGGCCCAGGTCTGCGCCGCCTCGGCATTGAACGCGTTGAGCCGATCGGGCCGGTTCAGTGTGATGCGGGCGAGACCCTCCTCTACCTGCAGCAGGATCGGGGCGCTCATCGCGGTGCCATCCGGATGGCGCCGTCGAGGCGGATGGTCTCGCCGTTGAGGTAGCCGTTGTCGATGATGGACAGCACGAGGCGGGCGTACTCGTCGGGGACGCCGAGTCGTGCCGGGTAGGGCACCTGCTGGCCGAGCGAGTCCTGCGCCGCCTGCGGGAGTCCGGCGAGCATCGGGGTCTCCATGATGCCCGGGGCGATCGTGCACACCCGGATGCCGTACCGCGCCAGCTCGCGGGCGATCGGCAGGGTCATCGCGTGCACGCCGCCCTTGCTGGCCGAGTAGGCGGGCTGCCCGATCTGGCCTTCGAAGGCGGCGACCGACGCGGTGCTGACGACCACGCCGCGGTCGCCGGTGTCGGTGGGCTCGGTCTTGGCGATGGATGCCGCGGCCTGCGAGATCACGTTGTACGTGCCGATCAGGTTGACCTGGATGACCTGGGCGAAGGCGGCCAGCGGCGACGGCTCGCCGTCGCGGTCCAGCACCTTGGCGGGCGGGGCGATCCCGGCGCAGTTGACGACGACCCGCAGCGGGGCGGCGGAGGCGGCGACCTCGACCGCCGAGGCGACCTGCGCCGGGTCGGTGACGTCGGCGGCGGCGAACGTGCCGCCCAGTTCGGCGGCGATCTCGGCTCCCCGCGACTGCGGCAGGTCGACGATCGTGACCCTCGCGCCCTTCTCTGCCAGCCGCCGCGCGGTGGCCAGGCCGAGGCCGCTGGCGCCGCCGGTGACGAGGGCGGATGCTCCGCTGATCTCCATCTGTTCTCCTTCGAACCGTCCCGAACCGTCTCGAACCGCCGACCTCGAGCAGCCGACATTCCGTGCCAGCATACGCGGGACTCAGTCTCACCGTGTGCGGGCCGGCGGCGTTCTCCCCAGGGTAGCCCGGACGGGTGTTGACTGGGGGCATGGAGATCCGGATCAAACGGGTGTATGCCGAGGCCGAGGCATCCGACGGGTTCCGGGTGCTGGTGGACCGGCTGTGGCCGCGCGGGCTGTCGAAGCAGAAGGCGCAGATCGACCTGTGGGACAAGGATGTCGCCCCCAGCACCGAGGCTGCGCACGGCGTTCCACCACGATGGCATGCCGTTCGATGAGTTCGCGCGGGCATATGCCGCCGAACTGGCGGGGAACCAGGATGCGCTGGACGCGCTGCGGCAGAGCATCGCCGGGCACGACGTGGTCACGCTGCTGTTCAGCTCGCAGGATGCCGACCACACCCACGCCGGGCTGCTGCGCGACGCGCTCGCGGCCTGACCCCGTTCTTCTTCGAAATCGTACGATTTGGCCGACTGCACATGAAACTTGGCCGAAATTGATGTTCACTCGGCCGGATCGTACGATTTCGCCGCCCGGCGGGTCAGCCTGAGCGCCAGCGGGCGCGGGTCTGGCCGGCCTTGACGCTGCACACCATGGGCGTGCCCTTCGTGGTCACGCCGTGCGCGCCGATGGGCGCGCAGAACGACCCGGGATGCACCGTCTTCGGCGCGGCGGGCTTGGGCGCGGCCGGCTTCGGGGCGGGCGCCGTGCCCACAGCATCCGGCATCAGCGTGATCGTCCCCGCGGTGGCGGCCTTCTGCTGCGGGCACGTCTGCAGGATCCGGGTCATCGCATCGCGCTCGGGCGGTGTCACCCACAGGTCGTAGTCGGCCTTGACCGTGATCTGACGGGCGACGTATGCGCAGCGATATCCCTTGGCCTTCGGCAGCCAGGTCGCGGCGTTCCCGGCCCCCTTCTGCGCATTCGACGGCCCGTCGACGGCGAGCAGGTTCAGCGGATCGTTGGCCAGCGCCTCGCGCCGGGTCTGGCTCAGCCTGCTGAGCGCCGCTTTGCCAGGCATCCATCAGCGCGACGACGTGGTCGATCTGCACCGCGTTGGAGGTTCCCCGGCCCCGCACGAAGCTGATGGTCTTGCCGGTGTACGGGTCGTGCAGCATGCCGGTCAGCACGAGGCATCCGTGCGTGCCGGCCTTGATCACCACCCTCGTCAGATCGCGGCGCAGGATGTCGTTGCGGGTATCGCATCCGTTGCGGTCGACGTCCTTCCACGCCTGGCCGAAGACGACGGTGCGGTCATAGCCGGTCTTGGGCGCACGGCCCTTCACCGGGATCGTCGCCAGCAGTGCGAGCGCGGTGCCGGCGGCCGGAGGGCGGGATGTCGGGGTCGGCGTCGCCGTCGGCGTCGCCGTCGCCGTCGGTGTCGGCGTTGGCGTCGCCGTCGGGGTCGGGGTCGGCGTCGGCGTGGTCGTCGCGGTGGCCGCGGCATCCGCTGCCGGTTGCTCGGTCGCCGACGTCGACACGGATGCCGGGGGCGCGGCATCCGGCGGAAGGGTGGCGCCATACACCCCGGTGCCGGTGATGACCACGGCGCAGGCGACGATCGTGACGACCGCGCCCGCGGCCCGCCCCTTCAGCCCGGCCCAGGAGGGGCGGCCGATCAGCAGCGTGTAGAGCCCGGTGCCGAGCGCGACCAGGCCGGCCATGATCAGCAGGCCGCCCAGTCCGGTCGCGCTGACGGCGACGAGGAGCAGCACCCCGGTCAGTCCGATGCCGACCCACAGCGAGGGCCGCTTCCAGAGTCGCCTGTTCATCCCGGTCTGCCGTTCCGCATCGATCCGCTGCCGCCATCGCGTCCACCATCGCAGATGAGAGCTCTCTCATGTTAGTGGGTGCGCGAGGCAGTGAGGCCGGGTAGCCGCCGCCCGATCCGCGTGCGAGACTGCCGCCCATGCAGCTGACCGACGTCGCCGACCTGCTCGCAGGGTTCGACGGCGTGCGCGCCACCGGCGGTGACGGCGAACCGGCGCAGTGGCGGTATCACGGCCGGATGGTGGCCCGACAGCTCGATGCCACGCACATCGTCATCCGGTCGGCGTTCGACCATCGGGAGGGGGTGCTGGCGCGGCATCCCGGCACCTTCAGCGTGCCGACCCGCTTCCGAAAGCACATGATGGTGGTCGCGGACCTCGAGGCGGGTGACGAGCGCGCGATCGCCGACGCGCTGGCGGCAGCCTGGCAGCTGCAGTGCTCACCGGACTGATCCGGAGCCGGTCGCGCGATCGCGGTCGAACTCGCCCGCGCCGGCTTCTTCGTCTACGCGACGGGCGCGGCAGCCGGCACGGCGGGCCGAGTGAGATCGATCGGCCTGAGACCATCGAGGACACCGGGGACCTCATCGCAGCCGCCGGTGGGACCGGCGCGGCGCGCGTCGTCGACCATGAGGACCCGGCGGCGGTCGGGGACCTGGTGGCCACGATCGAACGCGACCCACCAGGCCACGCGGCCCCGATCCTGCTCACCAACCGACTCGCACGACGCTGCCAATGGAGATCCTCGCCACCACCACCACCCACACTCCGCCCCACCGCCGTCGCCTGATCCGATAGGCAGGCAGGATGGACGCATGTCCACCCCCATGACGCCGGTGGCGGTTCCCGCCGCCGTGGCCGAGCTGGCGCGCGGCGCGGCGCTGACGCCGGTCTGGCAGAACGAGCTGGGCGGACTGACGTTTCGCACGGACGACGGCCGGTACATCAAGTGGGGTCCGCACGACCCGGAGGGGATGCCGCGGCCCAAGCGCAGCGGCTTGCGCTGGGCCGCCGCGTACACGCACGTGCCCGAGGTGCTCGCGGTCGGCGCGGATGGCGAGCACGAATGGCTCGTCACGGCCGCGATCGAGGGCCGCTCGGCCATCGATCCGCGGTGGATCGCCGATCCGGCCACGGCCGTGCGCGCCGTCGGGGAGGGGTTGCGCCGGCTCGCACGAGGCTCTTCCGGTCCAGGAGTGTCCGTTCGACTGGGGTGTGCCGCAGCGGATCGCGAACGCGGCGGGCCGAGGCATCCGCGTTCCCGTCGCGCTGCGCACTCCCCCGCCGATCGACGCGCTCGTCGTCTGCCACGGCGACGCGTGCTGCCCGAACACGCTGCTGGATGCCGCGGGCCGGCCGATCGCGCACGTCGACCTGGGTGCGATGGGCGTCGCCGACCGGTGGGCCGACATCGCCGTCGCGGCCATGAGCACCGAGTGGAACTACGGGCCCGGCTGGCAGGATGCGCTCATCGAGGCGTACGGCGTGGCGCCCGACCAGGACCGACTCGCCTACTACCGGTCGCTGTGGAACGCGACGTGAGACCGTGACCCTCGTCCGAGAATGCCCGTGCGGCAGCATCCGTTCCTATGACACATGCTGCGGCCCGCTGCACCGCGGCGAGCGCGAGGCCGGCACGGCGGCGGAGCTGATGCGGGCGCGATACAGCGCCTATGCGGTCGGGGTGCTGGATTTCGTGTTCCGCACCTGGCATCCGCGCACGCGGCCGGCCGCGATCGAGCCCACGCCGGGGATGACCTGGACCGGACTGGAGATCCTGGCGACCGAGGACGGCGGGCCGGAGGACGAGTCCGGTGTGGTGGAGTTCCGCGCGCGGTTCGCGGCCGACGCCGGCGACGGGATGCTGCACGAGCGCAGCCGGTTCGCGCGGCGGGCGCGGCGGTGGGTGTACGTGGATGGCGAGATCCGGTAGCGCTGTTGCGCCGACCCGCCCGCATCGTCCCGCCGCCTCACGCCGCCCGCCCGCATCGTCCCGCCGCCTCACGCCGAAACCACATCAATTCGCCGAGAGCACATCAAACTCAGCCCAGACTCATGTGCACTCGGCCAAATCGTACGATCCCGGGGAAGAAGGAGAGGAGAGGAGAGGAGGGGGGTCAGAGGGACCAGACGAAGGTCCAGGTGCCGGCGGCCAGGGCCGCCAGGACGGATGCCGCGGCGACCCCCGCGGCGATCAGCACGAGCACCGCATCGCGGGGCCGCAGGACCGACCGCCGCGCCCACGTCCGTGCGCCCGGCGCCCCGAACCCGCGGGCCTCCATCGCGGTGGCCAGCTTCGTGCCGCGTCGGATCGCCAGCACGAACAGCGCGAACGCCTGCCCGGACAGGCGCCGCACCCGCCCGGTGTCGGCCACGCCGCGGGCCCGCCGCGCGAGCGAGAGCTCACGCCAGTCCTCGATCAGCAGCCCGACCAGCCGCAGCCCCGCCAGCGCGCCGAGCACGAACCGGGCCGGCAGCCGCAGCAACTGCGACAGTCCGTCGGCCAGGTCGGTCGGGTCCGTGGTCGACAGCAGCACGACGGCCGGCAGCGAGATCGCCAGCACCCGCAGCAGGATCGCCGCCGCCAGCTCGAGCGACCCGTCGCTGACGTGCACCAGCCCCCACTGCAGATAGGTCTGGCCCGCCACCCGGCCGTACAGGACGGTGGCCGCCGCGCCGAGCACCGCCGCGATCAGCAGCGGCCAGGTGCGCAGCCACAGCATCCGCGCCGACAGTCCTGACCACGGCATCAGGGCGAGCACCAGCACCAGCGTCACCCCGGCCGAGACCGGGTCGATCGACAGCAGCAGGGTGACGGTGATCAGCAGCGTCGCCACGAGCTTGGCCACCGGGTTGAACGACGAGACCCGGGCGCGCGGGTCGGCGACCAGGATGCTCATCGCCCGACCTCCGCCGGCACACCCGACAGGCGCAGCTCGTCGTCGGCCAGCGCGTCGACCAGCGCGCGGTCGTGCGTGACGAACACGACCGCGGTCCCGGCATCCCGCACCTCGTCGATCAGGTCGGCCAGCTCGCGCCAGGTGCGCGCATCCTGCCCGTAGGTCGGCTCGTCCAGCACGAGCACCCGCGGCCGGGTCGCCAGCGCCGCGGCCACGGTGAGCCGCCGCTTCTCGCCGCCGGAGAGCGTGAACGGGTTCACCGCGGCCAGCCGGGTCAGACGCAACCGGTCCAGCAGCGGGTCGACCCGTGCCGCGATCTCGTCGTCGCCGAGTCCGGCGGCGCGAGGCCCCACCGCCAGCTCGTCGCGCACGCGCGCGGTCAGCAGCTGGTGCTCGGGGGTCTGGAACACCATGCCGATGCGGGTCAGGCAGCTGCCGCGAGGTCCACGCCGCCGGCTTCGGGCCGATCCCGTCGCGCAGCGCCGCGTCGGCGGCCAGCTCGCCGCCGACCGGCGTGAGCAGCCCGGCGAGGGTCATCGCCAGCGTCGACTTGCCGGCGCCGTTGGGTCCGGTCATCGCGAGGGCGCGGCCCGCGTGCGCCGACGCGGTGATGCCGGATGCCGCGACCTGCGGCATCCGCGATCCGAACGAGCGCCGCCCCACCGCGAGGCCCTGCGCGTGCAGCGAGCGGCACTTGCTCGCCCCGGCCCCGTTCCCGGGGCGATCGCCAGGGCGCCGCGCCGGGCACCCACACGCCCGCCTCGGCCAGCGCCGCCGCGTGCCGGCCGAACACCGCGGCCGGCGGCCCGTCCGCCAGCACCCCGTCCGGCCCGAGCACCACGACCCGGTCCATGTGTGCCGCCCACAGCTCGACCCGGTGCTCGACGACCACGAGCGTGGCGCCCGCCGCGGCGTGCAGCACGGCGTCGCGCACCTCGACGGCCCCGTCCGGGTCGAGGTTCGCGGTGGGCTCGTCCAGCAGGACCAGTCCGGGTCGCATCGCCAGGACCCCGGCCAGCGCGAGCCGCTGCTTCTGCCCGCCCGACAGCTTCGCCGTCGGATGGCCGCGGCCCAGCCGCAGTCCGACCGCGTCGAGCGCCGCATCCACCCGCCGCCAGATCTCCTCCCGCGGCACGCCGAGGTTCTCGCACGCGAACGCGACGTCGTCGCCGACCCGGGCCAGCACGACCTGCGCATCCGGGTCCTGCAGGCACCAGGCCGGCCCGCCCGCGGGCGGCCGCGGGCGGCATCCCGTCCACGAGGAGGCGACCGGTCTGCTCGCCGTCCTCCTCTTCGCCGAGCACGCCGGCCAGCCCCCGCATCACGGTGCTCTTGCCGGCACCGCTCGCGCCCAGCAGGCGACCCGCTGCCCGGCGGGAATGTCGAGGTCGAGCCCCGTCACCGCCCAGCGGCGGCGGCCGGCATGCCGCCACCCCCATCCTGCGGCGGTCACGGCGACCGGGTCGAGGGTCACGTCCGGCTCCTAGGCGGCGTCGGGATCGTCCGACTCGCGCGAGCGCGCCTCGCGTCCCGCGCCGAACCGGTCCAGCGCACCGGTCGCGGCCAGGGCCCGCACGATGAGCCACGACACCAGACCGGCCAGCAGGATGCCGGAGACGATCGCGGCGACGAAGTAGATGGCGCGCGGGCCGAACTCGTAGGCCGCGATGGAAGAGAAGTTGGTGTCCAGGATCGCGGTGGACAGTCCCGCGACGGCGCCGGCGACCAGTGCGCCGAGCAGTCGCCAGTTGCGGTACAGCAGGATCGCGAAGCCGATCTCGGCTCCCAGCCCCTCGATCACGCCCCAGATGAAGGTCTCTGGTCCCCACTGCGTGCCCACGACCATCGAGACGACCGAAGCCACGATCTCGGTGTACAGGGCGGCCCCGGGCTTGCGGATCACCAGCCCGCCGAGCACGCCGGCGAACAGCCAGCCGCCGGCGAGCAGGCCGTCCAGTCCGGGCAGGAACGACAGGCCGGTCGACAGCGGGGTCCACGCCTGGCCCCACAGCCAGAAGATCACCCCGGCGGCGACGCCGATGACGCTGGCCACGACGATGTCGACGACCCGCCACCGGAATCGGCGGGCGGATGCCGAGGTGACGGCGGATTCGGACACAGCAGAATGCATGCGATGCTCCCTTCCTGCGCTGGCATGACCCAGATCAGGTTCGACGGTCGAAGCGTGGGTCGCTTCCTCTCAGCCCGGCTCACCGGACTCCCGTGGTTGTGCCGCCGAGTATAGTCGTCTGTCCGGTACCGTGGGCAGGTGCCCTCCGCCGACGTGACGCCCGACCCGCCGGTCGCTTCGCCCGGCGCAACGGGCGAGCCCGCCGCATCGGTCGAAACCGGCGAAACGGCCGAGCCCGCGGCATCCGTCCTCGATCTCGAGAAGCCGGATGACGCGGCGCTGCGCTGGTGGGACGGGGGCACCCTGACGGCGGTGCACATCCCCGGTTCTCTGGACATGTCGACCTCGCTTCCTGCGTCGGTGTCGCTGTTGGCGGTGCGCCCGCGCCGGTCACTGCGACGACCCGGCGTGCTCGTCCCGCTCGGGCTGGTGGTCCTGCTGGTCGCGGCCTACTGCACCACGATGGCGCTGTGGCCGCTGAACGCCGTCGCGCCGACCATCGCGGCGGTCACGGTGACGCCGCACGGCGCGGCGGCGGCATCCCTGGCGTGGCCGAAGGCGGGCGCGGCGGGGGTCGCCGTCGAGGGGTTCGGCGCGCCGCTGGCCTCCACCACCGAGCAGAGCGCCATCGCCAGCATCACGAAGGTCGTCACCGCGCTGGTCGTGCTCGACAAGAGCCCGGTCACCGCGAAGGACCAGGGGCCGACGTTCACGTTCACCTATGCCGACAACGCGGAGTACTGGAGCTACCTGCGCAACAACGAATCGGCGCTCGACGTGCCCATCGGCGGTTCGCTGACCCAGTATCAGCTGCTCGAGGGGATGCTGATCGGCTCGGCCAGCAACTATGCCGCCCGCCTGGCCGACACCTGGTGGGGCTCGGACCAGTCCTTCGCCGTCGCCGCGAACGGCTGGCTGGACGAGCACGACGTGACCGGCATCACGATCGCCGACCCGACCGGCTTCAACGCCGCCAACACGGCGACCCCGGCCGCCCTGATCCAGGTGGCGCGGCTGGCGATGGACGATCCGACGATCGCCGAGATCGTGGCGAAGAAGTCCGTGAAGCTGCCCGGCGCCGGCACGGTCAAGAACACGAACGACCTGCTCGCCGACCCGGATGTGGTGGGGATGAAGACCGGCACTCTCGACGGGTACAACCTGCTGGCGGTCAAGGACCTGAAGATCGGCGACGTCTCCCTGCAGATCGATGCGGTCGCCCTGAACCAGCCCGATTCCGACGCGCGGTGGGCCGCGGTGCGCTCACTGTTCGCCCAGGTGGACACGCAGTCCGAGCCGACGACATCCGTCGCGGCCGGCACCCCGGTCGGGACCGTGCACACGGCGTGGGGTGCGTCGGCCCCGGTGGTCACTGCATCCGACGCCGACCTCGTCGTGTGGAACAGCGCCAAGGCGAGCGCGAAGACCCAGCTGCGGCTCGGCACGGATTGGGATCGGGGCGCCCATGCCGGCACCCTGACCGTCAGCGGCCCGGTGAATGCGGCGACCGTCGACACGACGCTGGCCGCGCACCTGGACGGCCCTGGGTTCTGGTGGCGGGTCACGCACCCGATCGAGCTGCTCGGCTGGTTCCCAGCCGGCTGATCCCGAGCCGGCTCAGGCGAAGCGGACGGTCTGATTCAGGCGGGTGCGCACGTCGAAGATCTCGTTGCCGCCGATCTCTCGCGCGCCGGTGACCCCCAGCCGCAGCAGGCGCGGCAGCGCGCTGCGCGCGCACACCACCGTGCGCATCCCGCGGACCTTGCCCAGCTCGTCGATCGGGTGCACCACATCGTCGTCGGGCACCACCACGATCGCCGCGCCGAACCGGACGCGGGCGGCGCGTGAGACGGTGCGGATGCCGGCGATCAGATCCGCGATCGGAGTGCCGGCCACGGCATCCCCCACCAGCTCGCCGCGGCGCACGTGCACCGGGCCGCCGACGTCCTCGGACAGGATGCCGTAGAGCCCGGACGGCGCGAGCACGATGTGGTCGATCTTCTCATCCGGATGCCGCCCGGCGGCCACGTCGTGCCACACGGTGTAGCCCATGCCCAGGTCGGCGACGATCCGCGCGGTGGCCTCCTCGGCGAGCGCGTCGGCCAGCAGACGCCGGATCTGGAGCGGGGCGCGGCGCACGAGGGCGGGGTCGTACGGGTCGGGCAGCTCGACGCCGCGGCCGGCCCACTCCCGGATGAGCCCCAGATACTGCTCCCGCCGCCGGCCGCCCGGCTTGCCCTGCGACCGGGCGCGGGGACGCGTGTCGGTGCGCGGCGCGGGGGCGCGCCATCCGCTCCACTGCGCCGCAGCGTCCGGATGCACGGGATCCTGCCCGAAGCCGTGCCCACGGTCGTAGGCGGCGCGGGCGGCGGCACTGCCGACCAGCTCCCACGCGCGCTGCACCTGGATGAACATCGCGGCATCGCCTCCGGTGTCGGGGTGGGTCTGCCGCAGTCGCAGACGGTACGCCTTGCGCAGCGCCTCGTCGTCCGCCGTCGGGGCGACCTGCAGCACCTCGTACGCCGATGCGGACAGCGGACTGTCGAACACCGGTCAGCTCCAGAGCGGCAGGGGCGGCGTGTGGGCGAAGGCGGATGCCACGGTCTCGGCCGTGACCGCGTCCGGGTCGGCGGGCGTCCACTTCGGGTCGCGGTCCTTGTCGACCAGCTGCGCGCGGATCCCCTCGACCAGGTCGGGCTGGGTGGCGCCGAACCACATCACCAGGCCGTACTCCTGGGCGAGATCGGCGCGCAGGTCCGGCAGCTCGCGGGCGCGGCGCACCGCCTCGAGCGTGATGGCCATGCCCGTCGGCGAGAGCTGGTCCATGGTGTCGGCGGCGGCGGATGCCTCCGGCTCGGGCCGCGCACGGAGGCGTCGCCCGATCTCGGCGACGGTGTCGGCCGAGAACGCGTCGTCGATCCAGGCGCGCGCCGCCTCGAGCCGGGACGGCGCGGGCGTCTCGTCGAACAGGAGCACGATCCCCGTCGGGGAGGGCGGGTCGGCGCGGGTCTCGAGCGCCTCACGCAGGGCGTCCAGGCGGTCGCTGGGGACGAAGTGGTCGGCGAAGCCGGCGTAGATCGCGCCCGCAGCATCCATCGTCGCTCCGGTCAGCCCGAGGTATTCGCCGATGCGCCCGGGGGCGCGACCGAGCACGCCAGGTGCCGCCGACGTCCGGGGTGAACCCGATGCGGGTCTCGGGCATCGCCAGCTTCGACCGCTCGGTGACCACGCGGATCGCGGCGTGCCCGGCCAGGCCGATGCCGCCGCCCATCGTGATCCCGTCGGCGAGCGCGACGATCGTCTTGGGGTACTCGGCGATGCGGTCGTTCAGCGCATACTCGGCGCGGAAGAAGGCGGCGGTGTCGTCGGCGCGGCCGGCACGGATCTGGTCGTACAGGCTGCGCACGTCGCCGCCGGCGCACAGTCCGCGGTCGCCGGCGCCGTCGAGCACGACGAGCTCGACATCCGGGTCGTGCTCCCATTCGTCCAGGGCCCGGGCGATCTGCCCGATCATCTCGAGGTCGAGCGCGTTGATCGCGCGCGGGCGGTTGAGCGTGATCCGTCCGAGCCCGCCGCGGGAGCGGACGAGGACGGTGGGCTCGGCCGTGGGTGCGGGCTCGGGTGCGGACGGGGGTTCGGTCCTGGGCGACTCGGTCACGGTCGCCACGTTACCCGCTGCATGGTCGGCACCCGCAGGCGGCCGGGGCCGCTCCGTGCGAATCAGGGGAGGACGCGAGAGCGGTTTTCCGACAAGATAGGGAGGTACTGCCCGCGACGACGAGAGGTTCGGCATGCCCGAAGGTCAGGTGCTGGAATTCGCGGGGCTCTCCAAGCGATTCGGTGCGGTCCTCGCCGTCGACGGGTTCTCGGCCCGGGTCGAGCCGGGCGCGGTCACCGGATTCCTCGGGCCGAACGGGGCGGGCAAGACGACCACCCTGCGCATCCTGCTCGGGCTGGTGCAGCCCTCCGCCGGGACGGCGACCGTCGGCGGCGTGCCGTATGAGAAGCTCCGGCATCCGCTGCAGACCGTCGGCGCCGTGCTCGAGGCATCCAGCTTCCACCCGGGCCGGTCCGCGGCGAACCATCTGAAGGCGTATGCGCAGGCCGCCGGGCTTCCGGCTTGCGCGGGTCGACGACGCCCTGGGCACGGTGGGCCTGGCGGATGTCGCCGGGCGCAAGATCGGCGGGTATTCGCTGGGGATGCGTCAGCGACTCGGGCTCGCCGGGGCGCTGCTGGGCGACCCGGGAGTGCTCGTCCTGGACGAGCCGTCGAACGGCCTGGACCCCGAGGGCATCACCTGGATGCGCGGCCTGCTGCGCGAGCTCGCCCACCAGGGACGCACCGTGCTGGTCTCGTCGCACCTGCTCGCCGAGGTGCAGCAGACCGTCGATCGGCTGCTGATCATCTCGCGCGGCCGGCTGGTGTTCGCCGGCGGTCTGGAGGACCTCTCCGATCCGTCCGAGCACGCCACGGTCGTGGATGCCCCCGACCGCGCGCAAGCTGACGGCGGCGCTGACGGCCGCCGACATCCCGTTCGAGGTGCTCCGCACCGGCCTGACCATCCGCGGCACCGACCCGACCACGGTCGGCCGGCTCGCCGCGGACGCGGGGGTGTCGCTGTCGCTGCCGAGCGGCGCGGACCGGCGTTGGAGGAGGTCTTCTTCGACCTGGTCAACGGGCTTGCGCGTGCACGGGTCGGGGCAGGGCGCGGCCGGGACGGATGCTGCGGGTGCGGGTGCGGCGGGTGCCGTGGGCGCGGCGGGTGCTGTGGCCGCGGGCGCCCTGGGCGTTGCGGCCAGTGCGGACGACGATGCCGAGACCGAGCCGACTGTGGATGAGGCGGCGCGGGCCGAGGCGACTGTCGATGAGGCGGCCCAGGCCGAGGCCGAGGCGGCCGAAGCTGAACAGGCGGCCGAAGCTGAGCAGGCGGGGAAGCCTGACGTCACGGCCGAGGGCGACCAGGCAGGTGCCGAGGATGCGGCGGCCATGGCGCTGGCGGACGGCGAGGACGCCGAGCCCGACAGCCCGGCCGACGCCACCGACGAGGTCGAGAGCGGCTCATCGGACTCCGGTGAAGAGCCGGCCACCACGACTCCCGCCTTCGCGGTCGCGGCCACCGGCGTGATCGACATCATTCCGCCGGAGGAGGCGGAGGGCGACGTCGTCGCCGAGGAGGACGTCGTCGCCGAGGAGGACGTCGTCGCCGGCGAGCCGGACGCGCTTCCGGAGGACGACTGGCGGCACGAGGAGAAGACCCAGGCCGACCTCGCCGCGGACGACTTCTTCCACGCGTTCGACGGCTCCGCCGAGGGGGCTGTGGCGTCCGAGGCAGGGCTCGAGGCCACCGCCGCAGCCGACGAGGGGTCGGAGGCCGCAGCATCCGAACCCGAAGAGACAGCCGAACCTGCGGCGTCCGAACCCGAGCATCCCGACGATCCCGAGGTATCCGATCCTGAACCCGGCGACGACGAGGAAGGTGACCGGTCATGAGCCTTGCCACCTCGGCACGGTCGGAGACGACCAAGCTGTTCACGACGGTGATGTGGTGGATCCTCGCCCTCGTGCTCGTGGTGTACGTCGGGATGACCGCGGCCGGTCTCGGCTTCGTGTTCTCGGCGTCCGCGACCGGCGCGCTGCCCGGCGAGGGCAACGGCCCCCAGGTGCCGGCCGACGGCGTGGCCGGCGTCCTGTACAGCATCGCGGCGTCGGTGGGATACGTGTTCCCACTGCTGATCGGCACGCTGATGGTGACGGCGGAGTTCCGGCACAAGACGCTGACCCCCACGTTCCTGGCCACCCCGCGCCGGGGCACCGTACTCTGGGCGAAGGCGGTCGTCGGCGTCGGGATCGGCGCGGTCTACGCCGTGCTCGCGATCATCGCGGCCGCCGGCCCGGCGGCCGGGTTCCTCGCCGGTTTCGGGCTGGACACCGACCTCGCCTCGTCCGACACATGGGCGATGTTCGGGCGGATCGTGCTCGCGTTCGCGCTGTGGGTGCTCATCGGCATCGGTGTGGGTGCGCTGGTGCGCAACCAGGTCGCCGCCGTGGTGATCGTGCTGGCGTTCACCCAGTTCATCGAGCCGATCGGCCGAGTCGCCGCCGCGTTCGTGAAGGGCCTCGACAAGGTCACCCAGTTCCTGCCGGGGGCGGCCAGCGATGCGCTCGTCGGGCAGAGCATCTACACATCGATGGGCCAGTCCACCGGCGCGGCCCAGCTGGAGTGGTGGGCCGGCGGCATCGTGCTGCTCGCCTACGCGGTGGTCCTGATCGTGATCGGCAACTACGCCAGCTGGCGACGCGACGTCAGCTGAGGCTGCGGCTTGCGGCTTGCGGCAGCGGCGGCGGCTTGCGGCTCAGGCCTGCGCCGGGCGCGGCTTGCCCGCCCGCGGCTTTCGCGCGGGCTTCGCGGTCATCTCGGTGACGTCGGCGAGTTCGTCCCCGGCATCCATCCGCAGGGCCTTCACGAGGGCCAGTCCGTGGCGCGTGGTCAGGATCACCCGCTGGAACTCGTCGTTGCCCTCGAGATCGATCACGACACTCGGCCGGCGGCGCCGGATGACCGCGAAGTCGCGGCCGCCGGCGGATTTCCAGGTGCCCATCGCCGCGGCGGAGGGGATGTAGGTCCCCGGGTCGGGCACACCGCGCAGCCAGGTCCAGGCGTCGTCGGTGAGCTGCACCTTCACGATCTGCGAGCGCTCGAGCGCCACATTCTGCTTGCGGAATGCGAGCAGGTGCTCGGTCGCCGAGAGCACGACCTCGAGCTGCGTCGCGTCCAGCAGCAGGGTCACCATGTCTCCAGTGTGCCAGCGTTCCCGCCGGCCGACGGGCCGTTTCGCTCACAGTGCGGCAACAATCCCTCCCCGAAATCGTACGATCTGGCCGACTGCACATGAAACCTGGCCGAGATTGATGTGCACTGGGCCAAATCGTACGATTTCGACGCAAGGGGAGGGGGCGAGGCGCGGCGGTGCGAGACTGGGACGGTGACGCTGATCGAGCCCGCTCCCGCGCGCGACCTGCCCGCACCCGCGTCGGCCCTCGCGGCCGCGGCGGCGGGCGCGCGGTTGGACGCAGACCAGGCCGAATCCCTCCTGCGGGTGGACGGCACCGACTTCGAGCGACTGCTCGAGCTGGCGGCATCCGTCCGTGACGAGGGCCTCGCCGCAAGCCGGGCGACTCGGGGTCATCACCTACTCGCGCAAGGCGTTCGTCCCGCTGACGACGCTGTGTCGCGACCGCTGCCACTACTGCGTCTTCGTGGACACGCCGGGTCAGCTGGCGAAGCTGCACAAGCCGGCCTACATGTCGCCCGAGCAGGTGCTGCACGTCGTGCGGCAGGCGCAGGCGAAGGGCTGCAAGGAAGCGCTGATCACGCTCGGCGACCGGCCCGAGGACCGGTGGCCCGAAGCCCGCGCCTGGCTCGACGAGCACGGCTACGCGTCCACGCTCGAGTACGTCGGCGCCATCGCACGGCTGATCACGGCCGAGACCGGGATGCTCGCACACCTGAACCCCGGCGTGATGTCGCGCGCCGAGCTCGACGTGCTTGCGCCCCACGGCCCCCTCCATGGGCATGATGCTCGAGACGACCTCGCGGCGGCTGTTCGCCGAACCGGGCCAGGTCCACTACGGCTCGCCCGACAAGGATCCGGCGGTGCGACTGCAGGTGATCGAGGATGCCGGAGCCGCCGGGATCCCGTTCACCACAGGCATCCTCGTCGGCATCGGCGAGACGCTGCAGGACCGCGCCGAGTCGCTCATCGCGCTGCGCGAGCTGCACGAGCGCCACGGGCACGTGCAGGAGGTGATCGTGCAGAACTTCCGCGCCAAGCCGGGCACCGCGATGCGGGGCGCCCCCGATGCCGAGCCTGCGCGAGTACCTCGCCGCCATCGCGGTGGCCCGGCTGGTGATGGGGCCGCACATGCGGATCCAGGTGCCGCCGAACCTGTCGGATGCCGCCGAGCTCGCCCTGCTGGTCCGCGCGGGCGCCGACGACTGGGGCGGTGTCTCGCCGCTGACCGCCGACCACGTCAACCCGGAGCGCCCCTGGCCGGCGCTGGACAAGCTCGCCGCCCGCACCGCCGAGCTCGGCTTCGCGCTGCGCGAGCGGCTCACCGCGCACCCCGAGTACGTGCGGGATGCTGACGCCTGGATCGACCCGGAGCTCGCACGACGCCGTCGCGGCGCTGGCCGACGAGCAGACCGGGCTGGCGCGGGCGGAATCCGCCGCGGCATCCGCCCTCCCCGCCCTCGCTGCCGCCGCCGGCACGCGAGCCGATCGCGTGCAGAACTCCGGAGGATCGCGCGCTGCGGCGCCCGCCACGCCGGAATCGGCCCGAATCGGCGCGGCTCTCCGGAGTTCTGCACGGCTCGACGAGGTGCCCCGCCTCGCCGAGACCGCGGCGTCGGACCCGCTCGCCCTCGACGACGCACAGTGGGCGGCCCTGCTGACCGCGACCGGCGCCGACCTGGATGCCCTCACCGCGACCGCGGACGACGTCCGCCGGTACACGGTGGGCGAGGCGGTCAGCCTCGTCGTGAACCGCAATCTCACCACGACCGGGTTCCGGTCCGCGCCCGACGCCGACCCGGCGACGTTCACCCTCGACGAGGTGGGCGCGATCGCCGCCGACGCGTGGGAGCTGGGTGCCACCGAGCTGTGCATCCAGGGGCGGGTGCCGGATGCCGCGGACCCGGCGAGCTACCTCGACATCGTCCGCGCCGCCCGGCGGGCGGCCCCGCGCCTGCACCTGCACGCGTACCGGCCGCAGGACGTGTGGGACTTCGCCGAACGCTCCGGCCTCGGGCTGGACGCGGCCCTGCACGCGTTGCGCGACGCCGGCGTCGGCAGCGTGCCCGGCACCGGGGTCAAGGTGCTCAGCGAACGGGTGCGCGGCCTGGTCGCGCCCGGCGACCTCGAGATCGACCGATGGGTCGAGGCGATCACGGCCGCCCACCGCGCCGGCCTGCCGTCGACGAGCGTGCTGTTCTACGGGCACGTCGAGACCGCCGCGGAGCGCATCGCCCACCTGCGGATGCCTGCGCCGCATCCAGGATGAGACCGGTGGCTTCGCCGAGTTCGTCCCGATCCCGCTGCCGCCCGCCGCCGCACCGCCCGCCGCCGCACCGCACGGGGCCACCCCGCACGGGGCCGCACCGCCCGCCGCCGCACCGCACGGGGCCGGCGGCGTGCCGCTGGTGCCCGGCCGTGCGCCGATCGACGAGCACCGGGCGATGGTCGCCGTGTCGCGGCTGCTGCTCAGCGGCAGCATCCCGCACATCCAGGTCCCGTGGCCGCGGGTCGGGCGGGACGCCGCGCGCACCCTGCTGCAGTCCGGCGGCGACGACCTCGGCGGCGCCCTGCTGGACGGGCGCGTCCTCCCGCAGGCGGGCGTCGAGCACGGCAGCGAGCTGCCGGTGGCGGATGCCGCGGCCCTGGCCGCGCACCTGTTCCGGCCGTTCCGCCGCCGGACCACGGACTACCGCGAGGCGACCCGATGACGCACGCCGAGGTGGTGGTCGTCGGGGCCGGCTTCGCGGGCCTGGCCGCGGTCATGGCGCTGCGCGCGCAGGGCATCGAGGACGTCGTCGTGCTCGAGCGGGCGGCATCCCTCGGCGGCACCTGGCGCGACAACACCTATCCGGGGGTCGCGTGCGACGTGCCCAGCCACCTGTACGGGTTCGCCGGTCACCCGAATCCCCGCTGGTCGGGGGTGTTCGCGCGCGGCGACGAGATCCGCGCCTACCTCGAGCACGTGGCCGCCGCCGAGCGCATCGCGCCCTGGCTGGAGACCCCGATGCTGGACGCGCGATGGGATGCCGGCGCCTGGCGCATCCGCACCGGCGGCGCCCGCCCGGGCAAGCTCACCGCCGACGCCCTGGTCCTCGCATGCGGCCGGCTCACCGAGCCGCGGATCCCCGACATCCCGGGGCTGGAGTCCTTCCCCGGGCCGATGTTCCACTCGGCCCGGTGGGATCACCGGGCCGCGCTCGACGGCGCGCGCGTCGGCGTGATCGGCACCGGCGCCTCGGCCGTCCAGCTGGTGCCGCAGCTGGCCCGCACCGCCGACGTGACCCTGTTCCAGCGCACGCCGGCCTGGATCGTCCCGCGTGAGGACCGTCCCTACACCCCCGCCGAGCAGGCGACGTTCGCCGCGCATCCCGACGCGCTGGCCCGGCTGCGCGACGAGCTCTACCGCGAGGGCGAGGCGCGGTATGCGTCGCGTTCCGGCGATGCGGATGCCGCGGCCGCCGCCCGCGCCGTCGCGCTGACCCATCTGCACACCCAGGTGGCCGACCCCGCCCTGCGCGCGGTCCTGACCCCGGACTACGCGTTCGGCTTGCAAGCGGGTCGCTGCTGTCGGACACGTTCTACCCGGCGCTGGCCTCCGGCGCGGTACGACTGGAGCCGTCGGCCCTCGCCGCCGTCGCCGGCCGCACGCTCGTCTCCGCGTCCGGCGCCCGGCACGACGTGGACGTGCTGGTGCTGGCCACCGGGTTCCAGTCGACCCGCCAGCCGTACGCCGAGCTGGTGCACGGCGAGGCCGGCACGCTCGCCGAGCACTGGGACCGCGGCATGACCTCGTTCGGCTCGACCGTGGTCGCCGGCTTCCCCAATCTGTTCGTGCTCGACGGGCCCAACGCATCGCTCGGCCACAACTCGTCGGTGCTGATGATGGAGGCCCAGGCCGGGTACACGGCCCGCACGCTCGCGAACCGGCGGGGCGTGCTGCGGGTGGACCCCGACGCCGAGACCGCCTACACCGCCGAGATCGACCGCGCAGCGGCATCCACCCCCTGGCTGGCCGGCGGATGCCGCAACTGGTACGTCGACGAGCGGTCCGGGCGCCTCACCCTGCTCTGGCCGGGCACGGTCGACGCCTTCCGGGCGCGGCTGGCCGCGGCATCCGGTTCCGAGTTCCTGCCCGTCCCGGTGGAGAAAGGCGCATGATGACACTGCGATTCGGCTACAAGGCCTCCAGCGAGCAGTTCGGTCCGACCGAGCTGCTGCGGTTCGGCGTGCTCGCCGAGGAGATGGGGTTCGACTCGGTCTTCCTCTCCGACCACTTCCAGCCGTGGATGCACGAGGGCGGGCACGCCCCCGCCGCCCTGCCGTGGCTCGGGGCGCTGGGCGCACGAACCTCGCGGGTGCTGATCGGCACCTCGGTGCTGACCCCCACGTTCCGCTACCACCCCGCTGTGATCGCGCAGGCGTTTGCGACGCTCGGCGTCCTCTACCCCGACCGGGTGATCCTCGGCGTCGGCACCGGCGAGGCGCTGAACGAGGTGACCCTGGGGCTGGACTGGCCCGACCCGCCCGAGCGCTTCCAGCGGCTGAAGGAGGCGATCACGCTGATCCGCGCCCTGTGGGCGGGCGAGCGGGTCAGCTTCGACGGCACGTTCTGGCAGGTGACGGATGCCACGGTCTACGACCGCCCGGAGCACGAGGTGCCGATCTACATCGGCGCCTCGGGACCTGCCGCCACCCGGCTGGCCGGGCGGATCGCCGACGGCTACATCACCACGAGCGGCAAGGATCCCGCGCTGTACACCGACACACTGCTGCCCGCCCTGCACGACGGCCTGGGCAAGGCGGGCCGGGCGGCCGCCGACGTCGACACGCTGATGGAGGTCAAGGTCTCGTACCACCCCGACCGTGACACCGCGCTGGAGAAGACCCGGTTCTGGGCGCCGCTGGCGCTGTCGCCGGAGGAGAAGCGGGACGTGCACGACCCGATCGAGATGCAGCGGCTGGCCGCCGAACTGCCGATCGAGCGGGTCGCTTCGCGGTTCATCGTCTCCACCGACCCGGACGAGCACGTCGAGCAGATCGGCCGGTACATCGAGCTCGGCTTCCGGCACCTGGTCTTCCATGACCCGGGCGCCAACCAGGAGGAGTTCCTGCGGATGTACGGCGCCGAGATCCTGCCGCGCCTGCGCGCGAAGTACCGGTCGTGAGTCGGGCGCGCGTGCAGAACTCCGGAGTGTTGACGTGAACACGGTGCCCCGGGGGAGATGTGCACGATAACACTGAGAGGACTCCGGAGTTCTGCACGGGGTGGACCGTCGTCATCCCGGTCAAGCACGCCGCACACGGCAAGTCACGGCTGTCCGCGGCCGGCCGGGACCGTGCGGCGCTTGCCCGCGCGATCGCGCTGGACACGATCGCAGCCGCCTGCGGGGTATGCGCGGTGTGGGTGGTGACCGACGACGCCGACATCGGCGCGGCCGCCCGTGCCCTGGGTGCCACGGTCGTGCCCGAGGGCGAGCGGCGCGGCCTGAACGCCGCGATCGCGGCCGGCATCACTGCGGCCGCGGCCGCCCTGCCGAACGCGCACCGGGCCGCACTGCTGGGCGACCTGCCCGCCCTGCGCGGCACGGACCTGGCCGCCGCGCTGCGGGCCGCGGCATCCGTCGATCGTGCGGTGGTGCCGGATGCCGAGGCCACCGGCTCGACGCTGGTCACGGCGCGCGCGGGGGTGGCGTGGGAGTCGGCCTTCGGCGAGGGCTCGCTCGCACGGCATGTGGCGCTCGGGTGCGTCGTGATGGATGCCGCCGCCTCACTGCGTCGCGACATCGACACCGTCGATCAGCTCGAGTCGGCGGCCGGTCTCGGGCTCGGGCCGCGCACCGCGACCGTGTTCACGGGACGCCGAGACGCGGCGGAACTCTAATCCGGACGGCGGACGCGCAGCACGAGCGCCGTCACCGCCAGCAGGATGACGACCACGCCGTAGCCGACGCACACGGCGCTCAGGCCGGCCACGGGCACGAGCATTCCCGCGAGCACCGACGGCACACCGAACGACAGATACGCGAGCAGGAAGATGACCGCGAACGTGTCGGCGCGTTCGGCGGCCGGGATGCGGGGCGTCAGAGACCCGAGCACACCGGAGAACGCCGTGCCGAACCCCGTGCCCGTGACGGCGACGGCGCCCAGGTAGAACCAGAGCGATCCGAACGCGAGCGCGACCAGCGACAGGGTCGTGCCGGCGGCCAGCGCGGCCGTGCCGACGATCAGCGACGTGCGCGGCGCGCGCCGACGCAGCAGGAAGGCCGCCAGCGCTCCGACACCGGCCAGCACCACGACGGGCAGGGCCTGCCAGAGGTGGGTCGTCCCACCCGGCTCCTGGCGCACGATGTTCGCGCCGAGCGACAAGAACAGCCCGCCGGTCGCCCAGCCGGCGACGATCGCCGGCGCCGACCGCCAGAAGTCGGCCCGGATCGCGGCGGGCACCGACAGCCGGAACCGCAGCGACGCCCACGCGCCGGTGCGGCCCGGCGACGTCTCGGGCACGGTGGCGAACAGCGCCGCCACCACGAGGTAGGTCGCCGTCAGCGACAAGAACACGTCGGCGAGCGCGGCGTCTGCCACCTCGAGCGCGATCCCGGAGACGAGCGCTCCGAGTGCGAGGCCGATGCCCGGTGCGAGTGCGTTCCACAGGGCGGCGAGACCGGGGCGGTGCGCGGGGGCGAAGTCGAGTGCGGTCGCCGACAGCGCCGAGATGAGCAGCCCGCTGGCCAGACCTTGCACGGCGCGGGCGAGGACCAGCATCGTCACACTGTCGGCATGCCAGAACAGCACCATGCTGCCGGCCAGGACGACGAAGCCGGCGATCGCCACCGGGCGCCGCCCGATGTAGTCGGACAGCGAGCCCGCCGTCAGCAGGGTCAGCAGCAGGGTGACCGCGTAGACGGCGAACACCGTGCCGATCACGGACGTGCCGAAGCCGATGCGGTCGGCCAGCACCGGGTAGAAGGGCGAGGGCGCACTGGCACCGGCCAGCATCAGGATCTGCGCGGCGATGGCCAGCACGAATCCGAAGCGGTTGCCGAGGACGCCGGTGCGTGCCGATGCGGCCGTGCGCGCCTCGGCTTCAGAGCGGGTGACGCTCACAATGGACTCCCCCACAGTTCGAGATCTATCGAACGACAACGCGATGCCGCACGCGCCATTCCCCGGCCGGCGGGTTTCGGTGCGGCGCGACGTCGCCCGGTGACGGTCGTCACGCGTTCAGCGCGGCCGTCGCGATCGCGGCGGACGCCTCGACGTCCGTCATCCACAGCGGCGCGACGACCGCGCGGATGCCGAGGGCCGAGACCGCCGGGGCGAGGGCGGCGTCCTCCTCGGCCATGACCCAGGCGTCCAGCAGCCCTCCGTCGGCGCGCGCGCCGTAGTGCGCGGCGACGGCATCGGTGCGGGTGTCCACGCCGATCGCCGTCAGGCACACGTCGGCCATGCCGCGGACGACGCGTCCGCCGATGATGCCCGAGACCCCGACCACGCGGGCGCGGGTGGCCCGCAGGGCGTCGCGCAGGCCCGGGACCGCCAGGATCGGCCCGATCGAGACGACCGGGTTCGACGGCGCGAGCACCACGACGTCGGCCGCGGCGATCGCCTCGCGCACGCCCGGGGCCGGTGTGGCCCGGTCGATCCCGGGATTCTCGAACGCCCGCGGGGCGAGGGCGGCGCGGTGCCGCGTCCACCACTCCTGGAAGTGCATCCGCCGCCCGTCCGCCAGCAGGACGTGCGTGTCGACCTCGCTGTCGGTCATCGGCAGCATCCGCACGCCCAGCGGCCAGCGACGCGACAGCTGCTGGACGACCTGTGTCACCGACATCCCGTCGCGCAGCCAGCCGGTGCGCGCCAGGTGGGTGCCCAGGTCGAGGTCGCCGAGCGTGAACCAGGGCCATCCGGCGCCCCACTCCTGCAGTTCGGCGTTCACCCGCTCGGTGTCGCCGGACCGACCCCAGCCGCGGGCGGTGTCGTTCTGCCCGGCCAGCGCGTAGAGGATCGAGTCGACGTCCGGCTGCAGGCGCACGCCGGACAGCCACAGGTCGTCGCCGGTGTTCACGACGGCGGTGGCGGGATCGGCGCTCGTGGACGCGAGCGCCGCGCGGACGCCGAGCAGGAACTTCGCGCCGCCCACGCCGCCGGCCAGGACCACGACGCGGGCGGATGTCACGGGCAGCCGCTCAGAGGTGGAATTCGTCGCTGGCATGGGGCAGCGGCAGCGACGAGACGGCGTCGATCAGGTCGTCCACGGTCTGCCGAGGGGCGACCACGTCGACGGTGAGCCCGACCCGGCGGGCGTCCTTCGCGGTGCGCGGTCCGATCGCGGCGATCACCGTCTCGTCCGGGATGTCGGCGAACTGCTCGCGCACCTGCTGGGCGACCGAGCCGCTGGTGACCAGGATCGCGTTGATCCGGCCGTTGGCGACGTCCCGCGCGATGCGCTCGGTCACCGGCACCCCGACCGTGCGGTAGGCCACGACCGAGCGCACATCGTGACCGGCGGCGATCAGCCGCTTGGTCAGCACCGGCTTGGCGATCTCGCTGCGGAGGGTGAGGATGCGCTTGGGGTCGGGCTCGAGCGCGATCATCTCGTCGGCCATCCCGGCAGCCGAGTTGTCCTTCTCCGGCACCAGGTCGACCCGGTAGCCCACCGCCTGCAGCGCCGCCGCCGTGGTCTCGCCCACCGCCGCGACCCGCGTGGAGGCAGGGATCACCGCGCGGTACGCGTACAGCACGTCCACGGTGGTGGCACTGGTCAGGGTGAGCCAGTCGAACCGGCCGTCGCCGAGGTCGGCGAGCGCCTGCTCGAGCCCGGCGAGATCCTCGGTCGGGGCGAAGTTGATCAGCGGCGCCACGACCGGAACAGCCCCCTGCGCACGCAGCGTGGCGGCGACGCCGTCGCCCCACGGGCCCCCGCGGGGCACGAGGACGCGCCATCCGGTCAGGGGCTTGGCGACGATGGCGCCGGTATGCGGGTGGGCTGTGTTCATCATGTGGTGTTCAGGGTCGGCTCACGGATAATGACGTCGGCCGCCCCGTGTTCGAGCAACCGACAGGCGCATTCGACCCCGGCGCGCATCTGCGCGTTTCGGGTTCGCGCCGTCGGCAGCACTCGCACCATTGCCACTGCCTAGCCACCGAGCATACCCCCGCCCGGGCCGTGCTCCTACCTGAGCGCCTCCCGGAGCGTCCGGCACAGGCCGTGCGGGCCGCCGGATCTCAGCGGGTGTAGAGCCGGACCAGACCCCACACGGTCAGTCCCACCGCCGTGGCGACCCCGGCCACAGCGACCACCGCCATCGCCGGGTTCTTCCGGGCGAAGGTCCGGGCATCGGCCGCGCCGCGCTCGGCGGCGCGCGAGATGCGCTTGGGCACATTCGCCTTCTCTTCGATCGCCGCCAGCGCCGCCTTCAACTCGGCGCGCGCGCGTTCGACGGGGTCGTCGATCCCGAGGGACACCGCCGTGCGCGGCACCGGGACGTCGGTCTCAGAACTCATCGGCCACATCCTTCACGATCTTCACGTCACGGGCGACGGCCTGGCCCGGATTCTCGCGCCTGGTGAGCCGGCGGAACCGCAGCAGGCCGAGCAGGGCGAACACCGCGGTGATCACGATCATGATCCCGAACACGACGATCGCCGACAGCCAGACCGGCCACCACGACGACAGGCCGGCGATCAGGAACGTGCCGAACACGGGAACCGACCAGAACAGGAAGAACAGCGCGACGACCATCCATCCCGCGCCGAACCCGGCATCCTTCGCGGTCTTCGCGACCCACGCCTTGGCTTGCGTCGATCTCGGCGACAACGAGGTTGCGGATCAACTCGGGCAGATCGCCCAGAAGGGTCAGGAACCCGTCATCGGCGCGGTCGCGGAAGCCGCGTGGAGTGGTCATCTCAGCTCCCATCGCGGTCGCGGAGCGCGTCCTTGACCTCGTCCGCCGTCGTCTGGGCGGCCCGGGCGACGTCGTCGCCCGACCGCGTGCCGGCGCGGACCGCGGCATCCACCCGCTCACCCGCCGTGCCGCGCGAGCTCGCCGCGCGCGTCACCTTGACCGCGCCGTCCCACAGCGCGTTCGGCAGCGCCATCACGGCGGACTTGCCGAAGTCCTTGGCCCGATCCACCTGCTTCTGCACCGCGGGAAGCTCCCAGACCCGCTCGGCCTGTTCCTTGATCTGCTCGTAGCGCTCACGACCTGCCCGCGCGCCCAGGACATATCCCGCAGCCAGTCCGATCACAAGTCCGACTTTTCCCCGCATCAGGTCTCTCCTCACGGTTGGTGTCCACCCCAGGGTAACGCTGTATTCCATTTCAGGCATCCACCCCTGAAGACGAGGGCTTCTCGCCGAACAGGGCACGGCGGCGCAACCGGTCGGCAGTGGCCGCGGCATCCGGGACGACCTGTGCGAGCCCGCTCCCGGACAGCCAGGCGCCGGTCGCCGCCAGGCGCGGCAGGGCTTCGACCGCGCTGCGCACCCGGTCGGCGGCGGCGGTGCGGCCCATCAGGGCCCGGGGCGGGGCGAGCGTGAAGCGGGCCCGGTCGAAGGCCCGCACCTGCTCCGGCCGCAGGGCGACGCCGAACAGCGCGGATGCCTCGGTCCGCGCGAGCTCCGCGGCCTCCGCCTCGTCCATCCCGGCGGTGGGCGGCGGCATGCCGGGTCCGCCGAACGCGACCCGCACGAGGTGCCGTCCGCCGGCGGCGGGGATCGCCCACTTGGCGGTCAGGTGCAGCGCACCCGAGGCGGCGCGGGACCCCGGTGCGGCGACCACTTCGGCGCCGCGGGGGCGGGCGTCCAGCTCGGGTGCGTCCAGGACGAGGGTGACGGTCTCGACCGGGGTGCCGGCCGGCGCCGCGGCCGGCAGGCCGGGCACGATCGGTTCGAGCAGACGCCGGGCCTCGCGCTCGGGCACCGCGAGGATCACCGCGTCGAACCGCTCCGGCGGGGGCGCCTCGTCGGTGGTGTCGAACTCGTCCGAGGATGTGTGCACGATCCATCCCGCACCGGACGACGCGCCGGCGGCCTCGAGCGCCGAGACCGTGACGCCGACCCGCACGTCCGCACCGAGGTCGTCCAGCCGGGCGGCCAGCGCGTCGACGAGCCGCGACATCCCGCCGGCCATCGATCCCGCGCCGGACTGCCGAGACGTGTCGCCGCGCACGATCGCGACCGCGCCGGACAGCGAGCCGGCACGGGTGAGCGCGGCGTTCAGGCCGGGGGCGGCCAGGTCGACGTCGATGTCGTCGGGCAGCGCCCCGAACACGCCCGCGGTGAGCGGGGCGACCAGGCGGTCGAGCACCTTCGCGCCCATCCGGGAGCGCACCAGGGTCGACAGCCGCCGTTCGTGCCCGATGGTCAGCGGCGGGCGGAGGCGGTCGAGGTAGGCCCGCCATGCGCCGCCGGTGCCGAGGATCCGGCGCACCTCGTCGCCGAACATGTTCTCCGGGATGCCGAGGACCGCGTCCGCCGGCAGGGGGCGGCATCCGTCCCGCCCTCGATTCCGCTGACCCAGCGCGTCTCTGTCACCGGGGCGATCACCGCCTCGCTCAGCCCGAGGTCGGCCACCAGCGCGGCCACCGCGCCGCCGCGTGCCGAGAACGAGTCGGCGCCGGTGTCGGCCGGGATCCCGTCCAGGTCGACCGTGCGCACGGTGCCGCCGAGCCGGTCGGCCGCCTCGTACACGGTGACCGACAGCCCTACTTTCGCGCACTCCAGCGCGGCGACGAGGCCGGCGATCCCTCCGCCGACGACGGCCAGCCGGACGGCACCGGCCTGATCGGCCAGCTGATCGAGCGGGATCGGCTCCGAGCCTGGTCCGGCCGTGGGCGCGGGATCCTCTTCATGCGATGCCACGGGTCCATCCTTCCATCCGGGCCCGGACGCCGCCTGGGATCTACTGGAGCGCGGAGGTGAGGCGTGCGATGTTGTCCAGCACCGTGGAGCGCAGCGGCTGCCCGCATCCATTCCTCCAGGGTCAGCTCGCGCGAGAGCTGACGGTACTCCTCCTCGATCCGGCGCATCTCGGCGACGAACTCCGCGCCGCGCACGAGCATCGAGATCTCCAGGTTCAGACCGAACGAGCGCATGTCCATGTTGCTCGAGCCGATGATGGCGACCTCGTCGTCGACGGTCATCGACTTGGAGTGCAGGATGAGCGGCCGCCGGTACAGCCAGATCTTCACCCCCGCCTTCAGCAGCGCCTCGTAGTAGCTGCGCTGAGCGTGGTAGACCATCGCCTGATCGCCCTCTTCGGACACGAACAGCTCGACCTCCACCCCCCGGTGGCACGCGGTGGTCACCGCCAGCAGCATCGCCTCGTCGGGCACGAAGTAGGGGCTGACCATGATGACCTTGCGCTTGCGCGTAGTACAGCAGCGCGAGGAACAGCTTCAGGTTGTTCTCGAATCGGAAGCCCGGTCCGCTGGGCACGATCTGGCAGTCCAGGTCGCCCGAGCTCGGGGTGATCTCGAACAGCTCGACCTCGTCCTCGAGCGTCTCGTCGGTCTCGCTGTACCAGTCCGAGAGGAACACGGCGTTCACCGACGCCACCACCGGGCCCTCGATCCGCACCATCAGGTCGACCCAGTGCAGTCCGCGCCGGATGTTCTTGCGCAGGTTGTAGGTGGAGTCGGTCACGTTCTGCGAGCCCATGAACGCGACGTCGCCGTCCACCACCAGCAGCTTGCGGTGGTTGCGCAGGTCGGGACGCTGGTATTTCCCGCGCAGCGGCTGGACCGGGAGCATGAGCTGCCAGTGCGCGCCCATCGCGGTCAGCCGCTTCAGGGTGCGCCGGTAGTGCGGCTTGCCGCGGTTCGCCCAGTGGTCCAGCAGCACCCGGACGGTCACCCCGCGGGCCGTGGCCTCTTCGAGCGCCCGGAAGAAGTCGTCGGTCGCGGCATCCGCCTGCAGGATGTAGAACTCGACGTGCACGTACTTCTTCGCCTGGCGGATGGCCCCCGCCATCGCCGCCAGACTGGCGGCGTAGTCCGAGATGAGATGCGCGTCGTTGTCGCCGGCCAGCGGCATGGCGCCGAGCGTGCGGTTCATCGTGACCGTCGAGGTGAACCAGTCCGGCGCGTGCGGGCGCAGCGTGCCGAAGTCGAGGTGCGCGCTGGTCTCGCGGATGTAGTCGTTGATCGCGTCCTGTTTGCGCCGCCGCTTGCGCGGCAGCCGCGGGGTCCCGATCAGCAGGAATAGGAACACCCCGACGAAGGGGATGAAGTAGATGGCCAGCAGCCATGCCATCGCGGCGGTCGGGCGGCGGTTGCGCGGCACGATGATCACCGCGGCGATGCGGATGGCGATGTCGACGATCAGGATGACGATCGGCCACCACGTCGCGATGAACGCCGTCATCCGGCCCCCTCTCGGCGAATCCTCGCTCCAGCGTAGCGGGCGCGCGCCGTCGGCCGTGACGCCCACCGCGGAGGCGTCGCGAGGATCGAGCGGGTCAGTGCTCGGAGGCGGGCGGGGCCGGCGGCATCCCCCGCTTGGCACGCTCCTCCGCCTCGACCTTGGCGTAGGTACGGCGCTCGTTGCGATCCATCCGCACGACCGAGCGCAGGATGAACAGGAACAGCCCCAGCACCACGACGGTCGGGATGAGCGACCAGAACGCGGCGACCCAGAAGTTGTCCATGCCTCCATCGTACCGGCGCCGCCGGAGCACCGGATCCGCTACTTGACCAGCGGGAAGAGGATCGTCTCGCGGATGCCGAGGCCGGTGATCGCCATCAGCAGCCGGTCGATGCCCATGCCCATGCCGCCCATCGGGGGCATGCCGTGCTCCATGGCCCGCAGGAACTCCTCGTCGATGCGCATCGCCTCGACATCGCCGGCGGCGGCGAGGGTGGCCTGCGCGACGAACCGCTCTCGCTGGATGACCGGGTCGATCAGCTCGGAGTACCCGGTGGCCAGCTCGAAGCCGCGAATGTACAGATCCCACTTCTCCACCACGCCGGCGATCGTCCGGTGCTCGCGGACCAGGGGGCTCGTGTCGACCGGGAAGTCCATCACGAATGTCGGACGGGTCAGCCCGCCCTTGACGAAGTGCTCCCACAGCTCTTCGACCCACTTGCCGTGGGTGGGATGCGGCGGCTCGTCCACTCCCTGCGCGTCGGCCAGCGCGCGCAAGCTCGTCGAGGGAGGTCTGCGGGGTGACGGTGACACCGGATGCCGCGCTCAGCGAGTCGTACATCGAGATGCGGTCCCAGTCGCCGCCCAGGTCGTATTCGGTGCCGTCGGCCCAGGTGACGGTGGTGGATCCGGCGACGGCGATCGCAGCGTTCTGCACGAGCTCCTGCGTGAGGCCGGCGATGCCGTTGTAGTCGCTGTACGCCTGGTAGGCCTCGAGCATCGCGAACTCGGGGCTGTGGGTGGAATCGGCGCCCTCGTTGCGGAAGTTGCGGTTGATCTCGAACACCCGGTCGATCCCGCCGACGGCGGCGCGCTTCAGGTACAGCTCGGGAGCGATGCGCAGGTACAGCTCGGCGTCGAACGCGTTCGAGTGCGTCACGAACGGGCGCGCCGAAGCCCCGCCGTGCTGGATCTGCAGCATCGGCGTCTCGACCTCGATGAAGTCGTGCGCGGCGAAGGTCCGGCGCAGGCTGGCGTTGACCTGGGCGCGGGCGCGCACGGTCTGGCGCGCCTGCTCGCGCACGATCAGATCGAGGTACCGGCTGCGCACACGGCTCTCCTCGTTGAGCTCGGTGTACATGTTCGGCAACGGCAGCAGCGCCTTGGACGCGATGGCCCAGTCCTCGACCATGATCGACAGCTCGCCGCGGCGGCTGGAGATGACCTGGCCGCGCACGTAGACGTGGTCGCCGAGGTCGACCAGCTCCTTCCAGCGCGCGAGCTGCTCCTCGCCGACGACGGCCAGCGACACCATGGCCTGGATGCGGCTGCCGTCGCCGGACTGCAGCGACGCGAAGCACAGCTTGCCGGTGTTGCGGCTGAACACGACCCGGCCGGCGACCGCGGCGGTGACGCCCGTCTCGGCCCCCGCCTCGAGGTCGCCGTAGCGGGCGCGCAGGTCGGGGATGGTGTCGGTGACCGGCACGCTCACCGGATACGCGCCACCGGCGGCATCCGCCCGCTCGGCGATGAGCCGCTCGCGCTTGGCCATGCGCACGGCCTTCTGCTCGATGACGTCCTCTTCGGTCGTCTCGGGCGCGTCGGCCGGTGCGGTGCGGGGGGTGTCGGTCATGCGGCGGGGCTCCTCGGAAGTCGCCGTCCAGTCTATCGGCGCGGCACACTGGTACTCGGAGGCGATCGTATGGTCCAGCCGAGGCACCGCGCGCGGGCGGCTGCCGTCCTTGCGACGCTCGCGGTCGCCCTCGTCTCCTGTGCGCCGGCCCCCACCCCGACCCCGGTTCCGACACGCACCGCGTCGGCCCCGGCATCCGCCTCTCCGAGCGCGCAGGCGACGACGACGCCGATCCGGCACCTCGTCGTGATCTTCGGCGAGAACGTGTCTTTCGACCACTACTTCGGCACCTACCCGGTCGCCGCCAACACCGACGGCACGCCGTTTCATGCGGCATCCGACACTGCGCACGCGGACACGCTGACCACGTCCGGGATGCTGACGCACAATCCGAACGCGTCGGCGCCACGCCGTCTCACCCACGAGCAGGCGCTGACCTGCGACCAGGACCACGACTACACCGACGAGCAGCGCGCGATGAACGGCGGCCGGATGGACCGGTTCGTCGAGCACACGTCGCGGGACGCGTGCCGGAGCGGGTTCGGCGAACCCGGGCTGGTCATGGACTACTACGACGGGAACACGGTGACGGCGCTGTGGAACTACGCGCAGCGGTTCGCGATGAGCGACAACTCGTGGGACACGGTGTTCGGCCCGTCCACGCCCGGCGCCATCGACCTGATCTCGGGGCAGACGTGGGGCATGACCCTCGTCGATCCGCACAGCGGCGCGGTCGTCCGCGATCCGGCACGGGTCGCCGCGCCGGACGCGCAGGGCCGCGGCACCCTGATCACCGACGTCGATCCGGCTCTCGACGACTGCAGCCGGCGCGGCACGAATGCTCCGCTCGGCCGGTTCCCGGCATCCTCCCGCACGATCGGCGACCTGCTGTCGGCCGCGCACGTGACGTGGGGCTGGTTCTCCGGCGGGTTCCGCCCGACCTCGGCATGGGATGCCGCCACCGGCGCGCCCGCGCAGTGCGGGGCGAGCCGGACGAACGTCGGCGGGGCGCGCATCGCCGACTACGTCCCGCACCACGAGCCGTTCCAGTACTACCCGTCCACCGCCAATCCGCATCATCTGCCCCCGACGTCGGTGGCGATGATCGGGTACGACGATCGCGCGCACCATCAGTACGATCTGACCGACTTCGACGCCGCACTGACCGCCGGACGGCTTCCCGCGGTGTCGTTCCTGAAGGCGCCGGGCGCGCAGGACGGCCACGCGGGCTCCTCGGACCCCCTCGACGAGCAGGCCTTCCTGGTGGGCACCCTCAACCGGCTGCAGACCTCGGCCGACTGGGCCTCGACCGCAGTCGTGATCGCGTACGACGACTCGGACGGGTGGTACGACCACGTCGCCCCGACGATCCTCAACGCCTCGCGGTCATCCGACATCGACGCCGCCATCTGCGCCGACGCGGCCGCGCCCGTCGCCGGCGGTCAGATCGGGCGCTGCGGGCCCAGCCAGCGGCTGCCGCTTGCCGGTGATCTCGCCCTACGCGCGGGCGGGGCGATCGACCACACCGCGACCGAGCAGACCTCGATCCTGCGGTTCATCGAAGACAACTGGCGCACCGGCCGCATCGGCGGCGGCAGCTTCGATGCGCGGGCGGGCACGCTGGACGGCCTCTTCGACTTCGACGGGCCGCCGCACGCCGAGCCGCTGCTGCTCGACGCGAACGGGTCCGTGCGGCACTGAGCCGCGTGCCCCTCCTGTCGTCGGTTCGGTCGACGCGAATGGCTGTCCTGGGGCCGAATCGACCGCCATATGCGTCGACCGAGACTCCGCGGGCCGGTTCGGTCGACGCGAATGGCTGTCCTGGGGCCGAATCGGCAGCCATATGCGTCGACCGAATGGGCGGATGCCGCATCCGCCCGCCGCTCAGGGCTTGAGGTCGGCGGCGTCGCCCGGGTCGGCGAGCGCCTGATCGACGCTGGAGTGCACGATCGTCGACAGGAACGCGCGCGGGTTCTCCACGCCGGCCGAGGCGAGCAGATCGGATGCCTGCCGCACGATCGATCGCGAGAACTCGGTCGCGGTCGCGATGGCCTCCGCATAGGCCGGGCGGTCGGCATCCGCCACCACCACCGGCTCGCAAGCCCAGCTCGACCGCGAGCGCCTGGGCGATCGGCAGCACGGCCGCCGGTGCCGTGACCGCGGCGAACGCGTCGGTGAGCTGGCGGATGTCCATGGATGTCCCGGTGAACGTGATCGCCGGGTGGATCGCCAGCGGGATGGCGCCGCGGGCGGCGGCGGGCGCGAGCACGTCCAGGCCGTGGCCGGGATCGGTGTGCAGCACCAGCTGGCCGATCTGCCACGCCTCGACCTCGGCGAGGCCGGTCACCAGCCCCGGCAGTTCGTCGTGCGGCACGGCCAGCACGACCAGCTCGGCGCGGCGCACGATCTCGGGCGTGTCCAGGAAGGGCACCCCGGGCAGCACCGACTCGACCCGGTCGTCGTCCGACCCGTGCGTGATGCCGACCACGGCGTGTCCGGCGCCTGCCAGCGCCGCGCCGATCACCGGGCCGACCCGGCCCGCGCCGATGATCCCGACCCCCAGGCGCCCGTCGGCCCTCACAACCGCCCACCCCCGCCCGGCGTCGCCGGATCCTCCCCGGCCCAGCGGTGGCTGCGGTCGGTGGCGCCGGCCGCGACGGCGGCGGCCTCGGCGCGTGCGAACAGCGCGACCGCGGCATCCCGGTCCACCGCCCCGAGCTGGCCCGAGACCCGCCCGGGGATCGTGTGCGCGTGCACCTTGGCCGCGCCCAGCGCGCGCGCGAGCGGGCCCTGATGCAAGCCCGACGCTCTGCAGCCGCGCGAGCGGGAAGATGCCCAGGTTGCGCCACACCATCCCGCGGCGCAGGCAGCAGTCCGGCCTCGGCCAGGAGGAAGCCGTTGCGCCGCCACGACAGCGGCCGCAGGATCCGCGCGCGGCGCGGCGTGTTGGTGTACGGGTCGGCCGCGCCGGGGCCGAGGATGCCGTGCTCGAACACGAGCGGCCACTGCTTGCTCCGGCATCCCGGGCATGACCAGCCGCAGCACCCGCTCGACGTCGGCGCGGTCGCCCACCGGCAGCACCTCCGAGAACTGGTCGGTCTGACCGGAGTTCGCGCTCTTGCCGCTCATCCGGTTCACCCGCACCGCCCACCAGCCGAACGCGCGCCACATCAGCGGCTGGCTGATCTCGACGGCGTGGATGCGGCCGGGCGGCAGCGTCTCGGTCACGGTGGTGAACAGGCCGTAGGTGATGCGCACGCCGTCCGGCGTCGGGGCGATCGAGTACCGCAGCGACTTGGTGATCGACCGCATCAGGACGGCACCGAACGCGAGGAACATCGGCACGATCGTGAACAGGATCCACGGCGTGCCGACGATCGAGCCCCACACGGCGATCGCGATCAGGGCCAGCAGCACCAGCGTCCGCCCGCCGAACAGGTGCGCGAGGATCAGCCGCACCACCGGGATGGACACGACGGATGCCGGTTCGGCGACCGGCTCCTCCGCGCCGAGGACGAGGGAGTTCACGGCGTCGGTGACCACGGATGCCGCGGCCGCCACGCGCGAGCCGGCCGGGGGCGCCGCGCCCCGGGCCCGGGCCTCGGCCAGCTTGCGGCCCGAGGCCAGGCGCAGGATGTCGCCCCGGACCGCCTCGGCGTTCGAGGTGGACAGGTAGTCGAGCTTGACGTTGGCGTCCGAGCCGGCGCCGACGACCTCGAGCTTGGCCATGCCGCACAGACGGGCAAGCATCGGCCGGGTGAGGTTCACGCCCTGCACGCGGTCCAGCGGGGCACGGCGATGGCTTGCGGAACAGCACGCCCTGCCGCACCTCCACGTCGTCTCCGGTGATGCGGAACGTGTGGAACCGCCACGCCAGGTAGAACAGGCCGATCAGGACCAGCACCACCACGAGCACGGCCAGCAGTGCCAGCAGCACGAGGTTGTGCGACAGGATGAAGTCGATCGGGTCGCCGCTGTCCTCGAAGTCTCCGGCATCCGGCACCGCGGAGTTCACGAAGAAGTCGATGATCCGCTCGCGCAGGTTCGAGATCACGAGGCCCGCGACCACGACCAGCACGAACCCGCCGCGGAACAGCGGCGTGAGCGGGTGCAGACGGTGCCAGTCGCCGTCGCTGAGCGGCGAGCGCGCGCCGGGCAGCGGAGCCCCCTGCGCCGGCGGTCCCGCAGCCGGCGGCACGGGCTCGGCGGTGGTCATAGTCCGGTCCTGCGGGTCTCCGCCACGGCGATGAGGGTGTCGCGCAGCCGCTCGGCCGCGCCCTGGGTGAGCCCGGGGATGACGACGCCGGTGGATGCCGCGGCCGTCACGAGCTTGAGCTGCGCGATGCCGAACGCCCGGTCGAGCGGGCCATGGGTGATGTCGACCAGCTTGCATCCGCCCGTAGGGCACCGCCACCTGGCGCTGCCAGAGGATGCCGCGGCGGAACACCAGATCGTCGTGACGCAGCTGATACCCGAACGACCGAGCCTGCCGCGGGGTGATCACGGCGGTGGCCGCTAAGACGGCGGCGGCGATGCCGCCGGGGATCCACACCCATGCCTCGTGGGCGAAGACCGACAGCGCCGTGGCCGCGATCAGCACGACCACCAGCATGGCGGTCACCGAGATGAGCCGCACCCAGACGTAGGCCCGCGCGAGCTGATGCCAGGTGCCGTCGCCGAGCGGCAGGCGGTTGTCGCCGCGCGGCTCGAGGACGACGTCGAACGTGCGGTCGTCGAGCACCGCGTCGCCGAGCTCACCGGGGGTGGGAGCCTCCGGCGAGACCGGAGTCGTCCGGTCTGTCGGATCCGGACCCGCCTCGGGGATGTTCGTCATCGTCGTCCTTCCGGATCGTGCAGAGGTGCTCGGCGATCAACCCGCCGGCCACCAGCAGGGCGGCGCACACGACGGTCGCGATCAGCGCACTCAACGAGCCTACCGACGGGTCGTTGGGCCGGGTCAGCAGAAACAGGATGAGGCCGAGTCCCAGCCCGACGAACAGCGCGCCCAGCAGGCTCGAGGCCTTCGCCAGCATCGCGACCCGCACCGCGTGGAACGGGTTGACCGGTCCGGCGGACCGGCCGTGCGTGGCCCTGTGGATGGGCAGCGCGAACAGGACGACGACGATGCCGAGGACGACCAGCATGATCGGCAGCGACACCATCGGGGTGAACGTGGGGCGCCCGGCCGCAGTCAGCAGCTGGTCGAACAGGTAGCCGGCGCCGACGCCGAGCACGGCGGCGATGATCAGCGACAGCGGTCGGGTGCGCTTCATCCGTCCTCCCCCAGGCGGTCCAGCAGCGCGCGCACGGGGCCGGCGCCGGGCAGCTCCGCGTCCGGGTCGAGGGCCAGCCACGGCGCGAGCACGAACGAGCGCTCGGCGGCGCGCGGGTGCGGCAGCGTCAGCGCCGGATCCGCGCTGAGCACCGCGCCGTACGCGATGATGTCCAGGTCGAGCGTGCGGTCTCCCCACCGCTCCGCGCGCACCCGGCCGTGACGCGCCTCGATCTCGTGCAGCGCCGCCAGCAGCACCGACGGGGCCAGCCGGGTGCGCAGCGTGGCGACCGAGTTCAGGTATCGGGGGGCCGCGGCATCCGGCCCGTCCGGCTTGATCGCGATCGACGAGATCGGCTCGGCGACCCGCACCCGGTCGGTCAGCGGCAGGGCGCGCAGCTCGGCGGCCGCGGCATCCAGAGTCCCGTCCCGGTCGCCGAGGTTCGCACCCAGCGCGATCACCACCGGGGTGCCGGGCGGGGGCTCCGGGACGAACCCCTGCGCGAGCCGCCGGCTCATGCCGACTCCCGTTCGCGGCGGATCGTGACGGTCACATCCTCGAACGGGACCGTGATCGGGGCGTCCGGCTTGTGCACGGTGACGGCCACCGCACGCACCCCCGTGAACGAGAGCGCCCGCTCGGCGATGCGCGCGCCCAGTGTCTCGATCAGGTTGACCGGCTCGCCGGCGATGATCTCGGTGGCCGCCACGGCGACGTCGCCGTAGTGCGCGGTGTCGGCCACGTCATCGGATGCCGCGGCCGCCCGGGTGTCGACGAACAGTGTCAGATCGACCACGAACACCTGCCCCTCGCGCCGCTCGTGCGGGTAGACGCCGTGGTATCCGAACGCGCGCAGGCCGCGCAGCGTGATCTCGTCGAGCTCGCCCATCATCCTCTCCACGCCTTCGCGACGCGCAAGCGCGTCGCGGGTGCCGGCCACATCGTGCACCCGCACCCCCCACACGCCGGCCTGGGCGGCCAGGACGCTTGCCACCGCGGTCGCCAGGTCGCGGCGCTGCTCCGTGGCGGGGCCGGCGTCGTCCTCCTCGAGCAGGTCGGCGAGGAACCGCTTGCGGCTCGTGCCGACCAGCACCCGCGGGCCGAGCCCCACCAGCGCCGGCAGCCCGCGCAGCATCTCCCAGTTCTGCACCCCGCGCTTGGCGAAGCCGATGCCCGGATCCAGGATGATCCGCGCCGGGGGATGCCGGCGGCCGCGGCCGCCTCGATCCGCCCGACGAGTTCGGTGACGACATCCCGGGCCACGTCGTCGTACTGCGCATGCGCGTACATGTCGTCGGAGTGGCCGCGCCAGTGGCTGATCACGATGTCGACCTCGAGGTCGGCGGCCACCCGCAGCATGTCCGGGTCGGCCAGGCCCCCGGCGACGTCGTTGATGATCCGCGCCCCGGCCTCGACCGCCGCGCGCGCGGTCGCCGCGTGCATGGTGTCGACGCTGATCAGTGCGCCGGCGGCGGCCAGTTCGCGGATCACCGGCACGACGCGATCGCGCTCCACCGATGCCTCGACGTGCGCGGCGCCGGGTCGGGTCGACTCGCCGCCGATGTCGAGGATGTCGGCGCCGTCGGCGCGCAGCGCCAGCCCGTGCGCGATCGCGTCCTCGGTGTGCAGATACCGTCCGCCGTCGCTGAACGAGTCCGGGGTGACGTTGACGGCTCCCATGATCAGGGTCATGCGCTCTCCCGTCCGATCAGGGCCACGAGTTCGGCCCGTGCCGCCGGGTCGGCGAGCTCGCCGCGCGCGGCGATCGTGACGGTCGAGGCATCCGTCTGCTTGCCCCCGCGCATCGTGACGCACTCGTGCACGGCGTCCAGCACCACCAGCACGCCCCGGCAGTCCAGCGCCTGGGCGATGGTGTCGGCGATCTGCTCGCCCAGCCGCTCCTGCACCTGGGGCCGGTCGGCGAGGATGTCGACCACCTTCGGCAGCGCGCCCAGGCCCACCACCTGCTCGCCGGGCAGGTAGGCGATGTGCGCGCGCCCGGCGAACGGCAGCAGGTGGTGCTCGCAGACGGAGCGGAAGCGGATGCCGCGCAGCATCACCGCGCCGGACGGCGTGGTGTCCGGCGCGGGGCCGGACGACACCGAGATGGTGTGCGCGAGGGGGGCCGCGGCATCCTGCCCCACCCCGGCGAAGAAGTCGGCGTACAGCTCCGCGACCCGCTGCGGGGTCTGTCGCAGGCCGGGGCGGTCCGGGTCCTCCCCGATCGCGTCGAGGAGCTCCCGGACCAGGGAACTCACGCGCTCACGGTCCACGGCCACACGCCCGAGCCTACGCTGTCGCGGGACGCGCCTGCCCGCTGGGGCGACGGCGCGCTCCGGCGTGCGAACCCTCCTCGGCCTCGGTCGAGGCGGCGATGCCGGCCGGCTGGCGCGGGACCTCGACCGGGGGCATCGCCGAGACCGGACGCTCGTCGCTGGAGAGCCACTGCGGGCGCTCCGGCAGCTTCGTGATGTCGGTGAAGATGTCGGCGATCTCGAGGTGGTCCAGCGTCTCCTTCTCCAGCAGCGCGAGCGCCAGCCGGTCGAGGACCTCGCGGTTCGCGTTCAGCACCTGGTAGGCCTCGTTATGCGCCTGCTCCAGCAGCGCCCGGACCTCCTCGTCGACGGTCTCGGCCATCGAGTCGGAGAAGTCGCGGCCGTGGCCCATGTCGCGGCCGAGGAACATCTCGCCCGAGGACCCGCCCAGCTTGACCGGCCCGATGGCGGCGGTCATGCCGTACTCGGTGACCATCTTGCGGGCGATGCCGGTGGCCTTCTCGATGTCGTTGGATGCCCCGGTGGTGGGGTCGTGGAACACGATCTCCTCGGCGACCCGGCCGCCCATGGCCCAGGCCAGCTGGTCCTGCAGCTCGTTGCGGGTGATCGAGTACTTGTCATCCAGCGGCATGACCATGGTGTAGCCGAGGGCCTTGCCGCGCGGCAGGATCGTGATCTTCGTGACCGGGTCGGAGTAGTTCATCGCCGCGGCGGTCAGGGCGTGGCCGCCCTCGTGGTACGCGGTGATCAGCTTCTCCTTGTCCTTCATCACCCGGGTCCGGCGCTGCGGACCGGCGATGACCCGGTCGATCGCCTCGTCCAGGGCGCGGTTGTCGATCAGCTTGCGCGTTCGAGCGGGCGGTCAGCAGCGCGGCCTCGTTGAGCACGTTGGCCAGGTCGGCGCCGGTGAACCCCGGCGTCTTGCGGGCCACGACCTCGAGGTCGACCCCGTCGGCCAGCGGCTTGCCGCGCCCGTGCACCTGCAGGATCTGCAGGCGGCCCTGCAGGTCGGGGGCGTCCACGCCGATCTGCCGGTCGAAGCGGCCCGGACGCAGCAGCGCCGGGTCGAGGATGTCGGGGCGGTTGGTCGCCGCGATCACGATGACGTTCGCCTTGGGGTCGAACCCGTCCATCTCGACGAGCATCTGGTTCAGGGTCTGCTCGCGCTCGTCGTGGCCGCCGCCCAGGCCCGCACCGCGGTGCCGGCCGACGGCGTCGATCTCGTCGATGAAGATGATCGCCGGGGCGGTCTCCTTCGCCTGGCTGAACAGGTCGCGCACGCGGCTGGCGCCGACGCCGACGAACATCTCGACGAAGTCCGAACCCGAGATCGAGTAGAACGGCACGCCGGCCTCGCCGGCGACGGCACGGGCGAGCAGGGTCTTGCCGGTTCCGGGAGGGCCGTACAGGAGCACGCCCTTCGGGATCCGCGCGCCGACGGCCTGGAACTTCGCCGGCTCCTTGAGGAAGTCCTTGATCTCCTCGAGCTCTTCGATCGCCTCATCGGCCCCGGCGACGTCGCCGAAGGTGACCTGGGGCATCTCCTTGGTCACCAGTTTCGCGCGCGACTTGCCGAACTGCATGACCTTGCTGCCGCCGCCCTGGGCCGAGGAGAGCAGGAACCAGAACAGCAGACCGAGGATCACCATCGGCAGCGCAGCGACAGGAAGCCGTCGAACCAGCTCGCCTTCGGGACGGCGTCGTTGTAGCCGTCCTTCGGGTTGGCGGCGTTGATCGCCTCGACCACCTGGTCGGCCCGGGCCGACACGTAGTAGAACTGCACGTCGGTGGAATCCTGGTACGCCGTGGAGAGGGTCATGTCCACGCGCTGGTCGCCGTCGGTGTTGACGACCTTGGTGACCGTGTCGCCCTTGAGCAGGTTCAGGCCCTCCTGGGTGGTGATCTGCTTGGCCCCGCCGAGGCTGGAGATGAGGGAGAAGCCGACGATCAGCAGTACCCCGATGAGCAGCACATACATCAACGGGTTGCGAGTGATCTTCTTGAAATCCATGGTGGGGCGACGCCCGAGCCCTTTCCTTGCGATCCGCATGCTCGCGGATTGTCGTTTCAGGGTATCGCGCGCCCGCTAGGGGTCGTCTGTGCATTCGCCCACGGCGTACAGGCGCCGGGGCTGCACAGGCTCAGCTGTAGACGTGCGGGGCCAGCACCGCGACATCCCGCAGATTGCGGTACTTCTCGTCGTAGTCCAGGCCGTACCCGATCACGAACTCGGTCGGGATGTCGAAGCCGACGTACTTCGACTCCACGTGCACCTTGGCCGCCTCGGGCTTGCGCAGCAGGGCGAACACCTCGACCGAGGCTGCACCGCGCGATGCGAAGTTCTCCAGCAGCCAGCTCAGGGTCAGGCCGGAGTCGATGATGTCCTCGACGATGAGCACGTGCTTGTCATGGATGTCGGTGTCCAGGTCCTTGCGGATCTGCACCACGCCGCTGGACTTGGTGCCGCTGCCGTAGGACGAGACGGCCATCCAGTCCATCGGGACGACCATCGGCAGCGCCCGGGCGAAGTCGGCCATCACCATGACGGCGCCCTTGAGGACCCCGACCAGGAGCAGATCCTTGCCCGCGTAGTCGACGGCCACCCGGGCCGCGATCTCGGCGAGCTTCTCGCGGATGTCCTCCTCGGTGACGAGGACGGTCGTGATCTGATCGGAGATGTCCGCCGCGCGCATGCCTCGAGTCTACGGGCCGGTCCCGGACGCGCCGAATGCCCGGGATTGACTGCGCGGTGGATTCACTGCGCGGTGGATTCACTGCGCGGTGAACTCGATCCGCGCGCCGCTGCGCTGCGCCCGGCAGCCGGGCAGATCGATCGGCCCCTGTCCGCGCCAGTCGATGACGAGCCGGGCGACCTCGAGGGTCTGGGCGCGGGTCAGGCTCTGCCCGAATTCGCTGGCCACCACGTGCCGGATGACCCGGTGGCGCAGGGCCGCCGGGTTCGCGGCGAGCGCGGCCACCGATACGGCGATGCCGGCCTCGGCGGGCTCGACGATGTCCTCGATGGTCTCGTCGATCATCTCGGCGAAGGCCGCGGCATCCTCGCGCAGCTGGTCCGCAGTGCGCGCGAGCGCCTCGGCGATGCCGGGTCCGAGCTCGGCCTCCAGGACCGGCATGACGGTGCGGCGCACGCGCACCCGCGCATAGGCGGGGTCGTCGTTCTGCGGGTCGTCCCACGGCTCGGAGCCCTGGGCGGAGCAGGCCGCGCGGGTGGTCGCCCGCGGGATCTCCAGGAACGGCCGCAGCAGGGGATGCCGTCCAGATCGGATGCCGCGGCCATGCCCTGCAGGCTCGCGGCGCCCGATCCGCGGGCCAGGCCCAGCAGCACCGTCTCGGCCTGGTCGTCGCGGGTGTGGCCGACCAGGACGGCGGCCGCGTCCGCCTCGGCCGCGACGCGGGACAGGGCCCGGTAGCGGGCCACCCGCGCGGCCGCCTCCGGCCCGCCGTCGGCGCCGACCTGCACCCGTTCGACGCGTGCGTCCAGGCCGAGCTCCTCGGCCTGCCGGGCGGCGGCCTCGGCGACTTCGCCCGAGCCGGGCTTGCAGCCCGTGGTCGACGGTGACGCTGATCAGCGTCATCCCGTGCTTGGGCGCCTCGAATGCGGTGGCCGCGGCGAGGGCGAGCGAGTCGGCGCCGCCGGAGAGCGCGACCACCACGGCGCCGGGCCGCACCTCGGCCAGGGCCGCCCGGACCGCCCGACGGGTGTCGGCGACGGCGGGGTCGAGACTCGGCCGGTGCTCCATTCCCTCACGGTACCGCCGCCGCACGCCGCTAGGCTGGTGCGCGGAATAGGCTGGTGCGCGGAATTCCTGTCACCGAAGGAGCACAGCATGGGCGCGTACGACGCCGTCATCGAGATCCCGCGCGGCAGCCGCGTGAAGTACGAAGTCGACCACGAGACCGGGGCCGTCCACCTCGACCGCATCCTCTACACGGTGTTCGGCTACCCCGCGGAGTACGGGTTCTTCGACAAGACGCTCGGCGAGGACGGCGACCCGCTGGATGTCCTGCTGCTGCTGGACCAGACCCTGTTCCCCGGGGTCCACGTCACGGTGCGCCCGGTGGCGGTGCTGAAGATGAGCGACGAGGCCGGCGGCGACGACAAGGTGGTCGCGGTCCTGGCCAAGGACCCGCGCTGGGCGCACATCCAGGACGTCGACGACATCCCGGAGCACACCAAGAACGAGATCTCGCACTTCTTCGAGCACTACAAGGACCTCGAGCAGGGCAAGTGGGTCAAAGTCGACGACTGGGCGAACGCGGCCGAGGCCGAGCGCCTGGTCGGCGAGGCATACGCGCGCTTCGAACAGCACTGACGCAAAGCGTCAGGCGCGCTCAGACCGAGATGCCGCGGCGGGCCATGAACGGGACGGGATTCGTCGTGCTGCCGTTCACATAGACCTCGAAGTGCAGGTGGCAGCCGAACGAGTTGCCGGTGTTGCCCTCGCTGGCGATGACCTGCCCGGCGCTCACGTACTGGCCGTACCGGACGTGGATGCCGCCGGGGCGGATGTGGCCGTAGCCGGTGCCGATGCCGCTGCCATGGTCGAGGCGGATGTAGTTGCCGTATCCGCCGTTGTACCCGGCGTAGGTGACCCGGCCGGAGTGTGCGGCGTAGATGTTCGATCCGCACGGGCCGGCCAGGTCGACGCCCTCGTGGAATCCGCTGGAGCAGTAGGCGCTGCCCGCACCAGACCATGCGCGGTCCGTAGCCGGAGCTCTGCCCGCCGCTGTTCGGCCGGCACCAGCCGGAGCCCAGCACCGAGCCGCCCCCGCCGGAGCTGGCGGGCGACCCGTCTCCCCCGCTGTTGTGGTGCTTGGCCGCTTCGGCGGCGGCCTTGCGGGCGGCCTCCTCCGCGCGTTTGCGCGCGGCGGCTTCGCGGCGCTTGCGCTCCTCCTCGGCCTTGCGGCGCGCCTCGACCCCGGCCCGGTAGCCGGCGATCGTCTTGGCGGTGTTGTCCTTGAGGGCCGCCAGCTTGCGCCTGCAGCACATCCAGGTGCGCGTTCTGGTTGGCCACGGCCGCCTCGGCGGCGTCGGCGGCCTGCTGCGCGGCCACCATCTTCTTCTCGGCGATCTTCTGCAGCCGGTCGCGCTCGGCGCGCTGCTCTTCGCCTGGTCGGTCAGGCTCTGGGCGGAATCCCGGGCGGCCACGGCATCCGAGTACACCGCTCGGTTCGCGTCCAGGCTTGTCCATCGTGCCCAGGCGGGCCAGCAGGTCGTCGGCGTTCGCGGCCGAGCCGGACAGGAACAGCTCGAGGGAGGCGTTGTCGCCGCCGTTTCGGTACAGCTGGGCGGCGACGCGACCGGCCTTGTCCGCGGCATCCGTCGCCGTCTTCGCCTGCGCGTCGGCCTGCGCCTGCAGGTCGTCGGCGCGGTGGGATGCCTCGAGGAACGCCTGCTTGCGCCTCGAAGTACTCCTGACCCCGCTGCTCGAGAGCCGCTGCGCCTCGGCCGCCGCGTTCTTCAGGTTCTGGATCAGCGTCTCGATCCGGCCGATCTCGCCGTTCTTGGCCGACTGGTTGGCCTTGGCGCGCTTCACGTCGTCCCACGAGGGATAGTCGGCCGCGTACGCGGCGGGGATGCGGGGGGCCGCTGCGACGCCCACCGCGGCGACCCCGACGATGCCGAGCGCGAGCGCGCCCCGTCGGGTGACCGTGCTCGGCCACAGTGCACGTCGTTCGCGCTCGGTGGGGGCGCAATCGCAGGCGTCGGGATCGACCTGTTCGTCGAGCACGCGGCCTCCTCTTCGTTGCGGTGTCTCACCGGGCACTATCGGCACAACTCGCTCCACAGTAACAACATCCGTCACAGATACAACAGATTTCGCTCCTGTGCGGGCACCCCGACCATCTTGTGCCCTGCCCTTCCCGCGCCGCGGAGCCGGCCGGGCGGGTCGCCGAATCGGCCCCCTGCCCGATTCGCGAAACGTGGCCGAATCTCTTATGCTTGAGCGTCGGCAAGCGTGAGCACCAGGCCTGCGAAGGCAGGGGTTCATCGGGCCCCATCGTTTAGCGGCCTAGGACGCCGCCCTTTCACGGCGGTAGCACGGGTTCGAATCCCGTTGGGGTCACTCTTCCGATACAATTTCATAGTTCTGGCCCTGTAGCGCAGCTGGTTAGCGTGCCGCCCTGTCACGGCGGAGGTCGCGGGTTCAAGTCCCGTCAGGGTCGCTCCAAGCGACGGGCCCTTTCCGAAGGGCCTTTCGTGTCGGACGCGGCGGAAGTTTCACACGGATGCCGCGTGGCTCTGTAGCTCAGTTGGTAGAGCGCACGACTGAAAATCGTGAGGTCACGGGATCGACGCCCGTCGGAGCCACACGGATGATCATTACGTCATCCTAGAAACCCTCGCGGAGCTTCTATCCGCGGGGGTTTTGCTTTGCCCTGGTGAGAGGCGGTCACGCGTTCCAGCCACGCGACGACGCGTACTCATGGATGCTGTCGACCATCCGCCCGATGAACGGGTCGTCGCCGAGCTTGCGCTCGCGCAGCATCCGCCGCCGCCGCGTAGGCGATCACGATGCCGTCCGTGATCTCATGGGCGCGCGCCTCAGCCCAATCGCGGTCGAGGCCGACCCGCGCCGCCACCCTGACCAGCGAATCGAGGCTGATCCGTCGGACGCTGTACTCCCCCTCGATCGACATGGCGAGCTGTTGATGAGGCGGGCAATCGCGGCGATACCTGGGCCGCCCTCGGACTGATACTTCATGTCCGGCGGCACGCTCAGCGCCTGACAGAGGTCCTCCTGATGGAGCCGATGCCAACGCCCGTCTTCGAGCCGGCGGTCGTAGCGCGTGGAAACGAACACCGCGTGCCTACGTTCGGTGGTCACCAAGAAGTCGTCAGACCTCGCTGACGTCGACGACGAGGCCGAGCTCTCGGAGAACGCGCATGAGCCGGAAGAGCGTGACGGTTGTTGACCCGTTCTCCAGCCGCACGACCCACTCGCGAGTGACGCCGGCGCGGCGCGCGAGCTCAGCTTGAGACAGCCTCAGACCTTCGCGGCGCTCAGCAACGAGTGCCCCGAAGTCGGATGCAGCGCGTACTTCCATCTCCACCTCACAAGTGACTTATAACGCACAACTCTGCATGTGACTTATAACGCACACAAGGGGAAGCGACTTATACCGCATGCTCCGTGCACATTCAAGGCCGGCCTAGCGACCGGTTCCGCGGCTTGCCATGCTCAAGAGATGCGGCACTCAACTCCACCTCCCGGAAGATCTACGAAGAGGTTTTTGAAGCAGAGCACGGACGGCACCCACTGACGTAGGGGCTTCGTCTCTTCTCCGAGGTCCTCAGCGGCCGAGGGCCTGCCGGACCTGGTTCGCCGTCTGCTCCACCCAGGGTTCCTCCATCATGTCGAGATGCTCACCCGGCATGACATGCACTTGGAGGCCGTCGGCCACCCACGGTGTCCATAGCGGCTCGGGGTCGGGACCGACGGTCGCCTTGAGCAGAACCGCACCCCCCGGATACTGCTTCGGCTCGTACCGCGACACGAGTTCAACCGACACGTTGAGGAAATCGTGCATCATGTCCAGCTGCTCCTGCTCCCTGGAGCGGCCCCCCTGGCGCGGCACGTTGTCGCGGACCGCCCGTCGAATACGCACAACGCGCAGCGCTCCGAAGCCGCGCCGCAAGAGCGAGCGCACGGTGAGCGGCGCGAGCTTGAGCACCTCCACCGGCCTCGTGACCGTTCCGACCGCGATGGCGCGTGCGAGGGCTGCCGGGCTCGCACCCGCATCCATGCCGAGGCGCTCAGCGACACTCGAGAGCGTCCGTGACGCGTAGTCTCGCCAGTGCTCGCCGATCCCCACATACGAGTCGAAGAGCAGTACCGGTGCCCCGACGGTCTCGCCCTGTGCGATGAGCTGCTGGGCCATCTCGAAGGCGACGACCCCACCGAAGCAGGATCCCCCGAGAAGGTACGGACCCTCCGGCTGGACGGCCTTGATCTCGTCGATGTATCGGGTCGCGAGGTTCTCGATGCTGACGGTGCGGTCGAACCGATGCCGGTGGCTGTCGAGCCGGGTCGCGGCACGGATGGCGTGCACCGGCTGGTCGGGACCGAGCCGTGCCGCCAGGGCGCGATAGAAGAACACGTACCCACCGCCAGCATGGATGAGGAAGAGAGGCGCCTTGTCTCCGCGCGGCTGCAGTGGCACGACCAGCGCAGCGGGAGGGTCGAGGGCATCACGGAGGAAGCGCGCCAGACCCGAGACGGTCGGATCGGAGCGGAATTCCAAGGCGGAGAGCCCCTCGGCGGCGACGCCGAACTCCCGGCGGACCTGTGCGAGCAGCCGAACGATCTGCGCGTCGGTCAGCGACGCGCCGGCTTCACCACCGGCGGGAGGCTCCGAGCCGACCGCCGAAATCCACACGGATCGCAGACTCTGCTCGAGATCCGTGCCTTCGAGGGCCACCGTTCGAAGCTCCGGCGTCATCGAGACGAGAGCCGTCAGCCGCCGGCTCAGCGCTCCGACGGTGGAGGCGTCGAACAGCACCTGAAGAGGCAAGTCGACGCCGAATTCCTCACCCAGCTGAGAAATGAGCCGCAAGCCCCAGAATCGACTGACCGCCGAGTTCGAAGAAGTCGTCGTCGGCGCCAACCGCCCTGAGGTCCAAAACGGCGCAGAAGGCCGCTGCCACCCGGACCTCCATCGGCGAGATCGTGGTCGAGTCGCCAGCCGGAACGGCATCAGCTCCGGGTTCCGGTTCGGGAAGGCGTCGCCGATCGATCTTTCCGTTAGGCGTGAGGGGCAGTTCGGCGAGCATCATGAACTGGTGCGGGACCATGTAATCAGGCAGCGCGTCCCGCAGGTGGCGACGCAACTCGGCGCCCGTTGGGGCACCGTCCTCGGCAGGTACGACGTACGCCACCAGCCGGGCTGCCGCGGTCTGTGCGCGGTAGGCGACCACCACGGCGTGCTGGACCGCGTCGTGTGCGAGCCAGAGCCGCCTCGACCTCACCCACCTCAACCCGGAATCCGCGAATCTTCACCTGCTGATCCAGGCGACCAAGGTGTACCAGTTGCCCTGCCCGAGTGAACCGAACGAGATCACCGCTGCGGTAGACCCGGGAGCCCCTCCCTCGGTCATCCACCCAGGTCTCGATGAATTTTTCGGCCGCCAGGTCCGGCCTGCGATGGTAGCCGCGGGCCAGTCCCTCGCCAGAGATCAGCAGTTCGCCGGCGATGCCGATCGGTACAGATTGCAAACGGGCGTCCACGACGTGGAAACGCGTGTTGGCGACAGGGCGGCCGATGCTGATGACGGCCGGGGCCGACGTGATGCGCTGCACGGAGGACCAGATGGTGGTCTCCGTGGGTCCATACATGTTCCAGAGGGAGCTCGTCCGGTCGATCAGTGGCTGGACGAGATCGGGCGGCAGGGCTTCGCCTCCGATGAGCCCCTTCAGGCCGGGGGTCCCTTCCCAGCCCGAATCGATCAGCATCCGCCACGTCGCCGGCGTCGCCTGGAGCATCGTGATCGCCCCGCTGTCGAGGTGCGCGCGCAGCAGTCTTCCGTCGGCCGCGGTCTCCCGGGTGGCGATCTCGACGTGGCCGCCCGTGACGAGCGGCAAGTAGAGCTCCAATCCGGCGATATCGAAGGACAGGGTGGTGACGGCGAGGAGCGTATCGTCCTCGCCGCAGCCGGGTTGCTCGGCCATCGAGCGAAGGAAATTCGTCAGGGCGCGGTGGGGGATCTCGACACCCTTCGGGCGTCCCGTGGATCCCGATGTATAGAGCACGTATGCCAGGTCCTCGGGATCGGGTCGTACGCCTGGCTGATCGGTGGCCCCACTCGCCACGCGAGGACGGTCGACGTAGACGATCGAACGATCGCCTGTATCGAGATCGCCCTGCATTCCCGTCTCTGTCAGCAACACACGCGTATCCGAGTCCTCGAGCATGTAGTCGAGCCGGTCGCGAGGGAAGGCAGGATCGAGAGGCACATATCCTCCCCCCGCCCTGAGGACAGCGAGAACACCCACGAGCAGGTCGACGGACCTGTTCAGATAGACCCCGACCAACGTTCCCGGCCCCACCCCCGCGACGCGAAGCTCCTCCGCGAGGTCTCGGGCGCGTTCGCTGAGCTCGGCGTAGGTGAGCCGTTCATCGCCGCACGACACCGCAATGGCATCCGGCCGCCGCTCCACCTGCCATTCGAAGAGGTCGACGACGGTATCCTCGCTGGGGTAGTCGCGCTCTGTCTCGTTCCACGCATCCAACTCGGCGCGCTCGGCATCGGTGAGCATAGACACGGAGTCGATCGGGACATTCGGATTCGCCATGAGCCTCGTGAGGCAGGCAAGGTAGTGCGCGAAGACCGCATCGCGGTCGGCGGCTTCATATACGTCGTCGCTGAAGTCGATGGACAGCGTGGGATGCTGGCTGCCGTCGAGGTCGTGGATCTGGACCTGCATGCTGCCGTCACCGTAGCTCGGCCGGTACCAGTGATGGTCAATGGGCATATTGGCGAACGGCCCGAACCGGGCCTTGACGTAGTTCAGTGTGACGTCGTACGCGCGGCCGCCGGGATTCCCTGCCGCATACGGCAGATGGCGTTTCGTGCCGAGCGCTTCGGACTGCACCTTCTTGACCAGGGTCTGGAAAGTGTCGTCGGCGCCCACGCTCACGTCGAAGGGATTCTGCACCATGAACAGGCCGATCGCCGACTGGAACGGACGTTGCCTGTTGTGCCACGTAGTCCCGATGACGACCCTCTCGTGACCGCCCAGCTTGTGCAGATAGGCGATGAGCGCGGCGCAGAAGACGCTGTACGCCGAGAGATTCTCTGACAGGGCGCGTATGTCCTCTGATTGGGCGAAATCGCGAACCGCCTGGGTGAGTTCCGGTCCCAGCGGATGGTCCACGCGATGACGGTGCGACACCGAGTTGGGAGTAGTCCGACCGTCATAGAAGACCACAGGATCCGGGGGACTTGAGACTCTCTGGTTCCAGTAGGCCTCGCGGATCCGGTACTCCGGAGTATCCGCCTCCGCCAGGTCGCGCTCAACGTAAGAAGCGAACGACGGTGCTTCCTGGGGGACGGCGGCATGTCAGACCCGGAAAGATGGAGATACCAGGCGCCGATGCGCTGGAACATCAGGGCGATCGATGAGGCATCGGTCAAGATCTGATGACACACGAAACCCCAGGCGTACCTGTCCGGAGCAAGTTTCAGGATCGTGGACTCGAAGGGGCGCACTGACAGATCGATGACCGCGTCGACATTCTGCAGCGCCCAGGCTTCGAGGTCGCCGTCGACGTCTGCGCTGGCGGACAGATCGATGAACTCGGAAGTGAATTCCAGATGCTCCCGCACGTCGGCGCGCGGGCGACCATGAGCGCGCGTGATCCTGGTGCGGAGCGCGTCGGCCTCGTCGATCACGCGTCGGAAAGCCTCGTGGAAACGAGAGAGGTCCAATTCACCGTGAATGATGAAGACGCTCTGCTCGTTGAAGATCGGCTTGTCGGGTGCCGCTTCCTGCCCCAGCCAGATGAGGAACTGATTTCGGGTCAGCCCCGTCTCCTCATCCACGAGGTCGTCGTCGGTTCGCCCCCACGGCGAAGCTGCACCAGACATTGCTCACGCTCCCCACGGCCGCGCATCATTGTGCCTACCCCGCTCACCAACGGCCCGCGGTCATACTCTATTGCGTAACGGTGCGGGCCAGTCCGCGCCTGATCGGCGGATGCATGGGAGTGAACGCAGGGGTCGGGCGGGAGCAGACGGTGGGCATCGAGTGGCTTTGGGATGCTGTCAGCGCGGCCGCCGACCACGACTGCAGGGCTACGACGCGTGTGTGGCGTCTTACTCTTCCCCACTTTGACTCGAGTCAACTCGACGAGGCCGTCCGGCTGGGTTGGCTCACCCGCCTCGAGCTCGAGGCGGCGAACCGCAAGGTCGGAGCCGAGTTGCGGAGCAGGCTCGGCGCGCGACGAGTCCTCCGACGCCTCGTTGTCGCCGCAAGCCTGGGAAGGGCTCCAACCGAGGTGGCGGTGGATACGATGTGCCCCCGTTGCGGGGACGCCTCGCATGGGCGGCCACACGTGGTCAGCCCCGTCCCGAACGCGCCGCAGATCAGCACATCGTCCATCGGCGACCGCGCCGTCATCGCACTCAGTTCGGATTCGCTTGGCATCGACATCGAGTCATCCGGCCGGGCAGATCTTCTGCACAGAGGACACGGAACACGTGGGATCGCCGGATGGGAACGAGTGATGCAGGTTTGCCCTCCGAACTCTTCCACTGTGGAAGTATGGTCTGCGCTTGAAGCCCTGTCGAAGACCACGGGGCGCGGGCTCTTGGCTTCCCCCAGGAACTCGAGACGGCGATCGCCATGCACCGACTGTCATGGATTCCGGATGCGGGCGGACGGATCATCTGCGTCGCGGCGGCGGACGCGATGCCCGTTGCGACGATCAATGTGGCCGTATGAGCTGCCTCCGTGCGACTGACGTCACCCGCCGCTGAGCTCGCGCACCATCGGCAGATCCGGCTCGGCCCAGTCCAGGGCCGACAGCTCGGCGGGGCGCACCCACTCCATCCGGTCGTGATCGGTGCTGTCGGTCGGACGCTCCCCTGACAGGGTCGCGGCCAGACAGGTGAGGCGGATGCTGCGGCCTGCGGCATCCGTCACGTCCGTCCGCAGGACCTCCCCGATGCGGATGTCGATGCCCAGCTCTTCGCGGACCTCGCGCACGAGCGCCTCGGCCGGCGACTCCCCCGGTTCGACCTTGCCGCCGGGGAACTCCCAGCGGCCCGCGTCGGCCTTTCCCTCACGGCGACGGCAGGCGAGGATCCGGTCGCCGTCCACGATCACCGCGGCGACGACGTCGAGCGGGGCGGCGGTCATGTCGGCATCGTCGCACAGCGCACGGATTCCGTCACCGCACGCGCCGGTGCCCCCGAGAATGACGCCCGGTATCACCGCGCAGACGACGACCTCTTGCAGGGTGAACGTCACGGTGTGACACGGATCCGCGGTATCCCTTCCGCAACGGACCCGGGCACGATAGAGTGACAGCGGCTGGAGCAGTGGGATGCTCCGATCATCGGCCGTGGGAAGCCGATGAGCCGTCTGGGGAATACGACAGGTGGGAACCTGTCGCGACATTACTGGGGAAGTAAAGATGTCGACTGGGGACGCGTTGGCACGCGTGCGCTTGACCGCGCGTGCACTATGACGGCGATCGACGCACTGCCGGGAGTGATCGGCTTCGATCAGCTCACGCCGTCGCGCCACGCCGAGACACCGCACACGGCGGCCGTGACGACCGGCGTCTCGCCGCGCGTCCAGCCCGCGCTGGAGCGCCGCCTGCTCTGGGAGCGGCGGTACCGCCGGCGGCTGCGGGTCTCGGACGCGATGATCGTCCTCGGGGCCTCCGCGGGTGCGGGGGCGCTCGACCTGCTCACCGAGGCATCCGGGCCGATCGACGCCTGGGCAATGCTGCGGATCCCGCTGCTGACGGCTGCGGTGTGGATCGGGATGCTGTCGCTGTTCGGCACGCGGGCGATGGCGATCCTCGGCGGCGGCGCGACGGAGTACAAGCGCGTGGCGCACGCGACCGGTCTCGCCTTCGGGATCGTCGCGATGCTGTTCGTGGTCTTCCAGTGGCACGGGGTGCGGATGCAAGCTGATCGCCGCACTCCCGCTCGGCCTGTTCGCCGTCCTCGTCGGGCGCTGGAGCTGGCGCCGCTGGCTGATCGCCCAGCGCGAGTACGGCCACTGCACGGCGCGCACCCTCGTGACCGGCACCCGGGACGACGTCGAGTACGTCATCCGGCAGCTCGAGCAGGATACCAACAAGGGCTACTCGATCGTCGGAGCGGCGCTCGAGGACGGGTCTCAGACCCCCATGATCGTCGACGGACGCACCTATCCCGTTGTGGGGACGACGGGTACGGTCGCGCTGCGCGCGCGCCAACTCGGCGCCGACTCCGTCGTCGTGGCGAGTCGACTGGACAGGGAGCCGGATTTCATCAAGCGCTTGAGCTGGGAGCTCGAGGGCACGGCATCCGAACTCATCCTGTCCAGTCGTCTCGCTGATGTCGCCGGCCCTCGGATCTCGCTTCGCCCGATCGACGGCCTGCCGCTGATCCACGTGAAGATCCCCGAGTTCGAGGGCGGACGGCACCTGCTCAAGCGCGCGATGGACATCGCCATCTCTGTGCTCGCGCTGATCCCGATCACGCTGATCGGCCTGCCGATCGCGCTGCTGATCAAGCTCGAGGACCGCGGCCCGGTGTTCTTCCGCCAGGTCCGCGTCGGTCGGGACGGCACCCAGTTCAAGATCCTCAAGTTCCGGACGATGCACGTGGATGCCGAAGCCCGCCTGGCCGAGCTGAGGGACGCCAACGAAGGGTCCGGTCCGCTGTTCAAGCTCAAGCACGATCCGCGCATCACCCGGATCGGCACCGTGCTGCGCAAGTTCTCGCTGGACGAGCTCCCGCAGTTCTGGAACGCGCTGCGCGGCGACATGAGCGTGGTGGGCCCGCGCCCGCCGCTGCCCAGCGAGGTCGATGCGTACGGCGGCGCCGTGTATCGCCGGCTGTACATCAAGCCGGGCATCACCGGCCTGTGGCAGGTGAGCGGGCGCAGCGACCTGTCGTGGGACGAGAGCGTGCGGCTCGACCTGCGCTACGTCGAGAACTGGTCGGTCATGACCGATCTGATGATCATGTGGCGGACCTTCCGCGTGATGATCGACCCGAAGGGGGCCTACTGACTCGTTCGGGTGCCTACAGCATCCGAACCACCGACTGGATCCGCGACCATGCTCCCCTTCCCAAAGGACACGATCGCCGCACGGCACGTGTCCCCATGGTCGCGGATCCCTGGGTATAGATGAGATGATCAAGCGCCGACATCCGCGCGGGAAGCAGCGGATGTCGGTGGGGATCCGACTGGGGAGGCGGAGCATGAGCGATCAGAAGCGCACATCGGCGCTGACGACGGGGATGAAGGTCGTCATCGGCGTCGTGGCGGCGGTCGTCGTGGCGGGCGTGGTCGTAGTAGCCGTCCTGTGGAACGCACAGGCGACGCCGACCGCGGCACCCGGACAGACGGCCTCGCAGGCGGCGAACGGGTCGGGCGGATCGAGTGGGCCGAGGGGATCGAGCGGGCCGAGCGGATCGACCCCGTCGACCAAGGCATCGGCCAAGCCCGGTCCTCTGCCGCAGGCGACGCCCACTTCCGGGTCCGAAGTCCTGCCGCCGACCGCCACGCCGGACGACCGCCTGCCCTCGATCGCCCCGGCGACACCGCTGGTGAGCGCGCCGCTGCCGAAGTCGGCGGCGAAGGATCAGGGTCTGGTCAAGGGCTTCCCCGCCTCGGTCATGGGCCCGACGGTGAAGGCGGACGTGGTGTCGTCCTCGATCGCCACACAGGGCACCCGGATGCAGGTCACGCTCGTCGCCCGTTCGTCCGAGTCGGAGAAGGCGATCCGAGCCCACTACGAGAAGCTCTGGGAGTCGCTCGGAATGCAAGCCGGGATCCAGCGACGACGGCTCGGTGGCCTTCATCGGGCGGTACGAATCGGTGACGCTGGCGACGGGGTCGTCCGGGACCGGCAACCGGTACACGATCTTCGGCGTGTTCCGGACGAAGTGAGGCTGCATGTACATCTCGTTCTCGAACAAGCCGAAGCAGGCCCAGAAGCAGAAGACGGATGCTGCGGCCGACCCGGCGGCGACGGGAACGGGCAGGCGCCGAGGCGTGCGAGCGGTCTCGTCCGCCGTCGTCAGTCTCGGGATCGTCTCGATGCTCACCGACATCTCGTCCGAGTCGGTCAGTGCGATCCTGCCCCTGTACATCACCGGGTTCCTCGGGCTGTCGACGATCGCGTACGGGTTCATCGACGGGCTCTACCAGGGGATCAGCGCCCTCGTCCGGATCGCGGGCGGATACACGTCCGACCGGCTCGACCAGCCGAAGTGGGTGGCGTTCGTCGGCTACGCCCTCGCGGCCGTCGCCCGCATCGGGCTGCTGTTCGCCTCCGGGTTCGCCGCGCTGACCGCCGTGATCTCCCTGGACCGGATCGGCAAGGGCATCCGCACCGCTCCCCGTGACTCCGTGATCACCGCGTCGTCGCGCCCCGACAACCTGGGCACGTCGTTCGGCGTGCACCGCACGCTGGACAACATCGGCGCCGCCGTCGGGCCGCTCATCGCATTCGTCATCCTGCTGCTGATCCCGAACGGCTACGGCACGATCTTCGTGGCCTCGCTGGCCTTCGCGGTGGTCGGCGTCGCGGTGCTCGGCCTGTTCGTGCCGAACGTGCGGGCGCAGCGACCGTTCCCGGATGCCGTGCCCGCGGCATCCGTCCCTCCGGCGCCGCGCGCCCCACGGCCGCCCCGCCCGAAGTTCGACTGGAGCGTCATCACGGCCGGCCCGATGCGGCGGGTGCTGGCCGCGGCCGGGATCCTCGGGCTGCTGACCATCGGCGACGGCTTCGTCTACCTCGTGCTGCAGGCACGCAGCGACTTCGCCGCGCAGTGGTTCCCGCTGATGTACGTCGGCACCAACATCGCGTTCCTCGCGCTGGCCATCCCGCTCGGCCGTCTGGCCGACCGCATCGGACGGGCGCGGGTGTTCGTCTTCGGGCACGTCGGCCTGCTGGCCGCGTACGTGGTCGCCGCTCTGCCGATGGCGGACGTCGCGGCCACGCTGCTGTGCCTGGCGTTCCTCGGAGCGTTCTACGCCGCCACCGACGGCGTGCTGGCCGCGCTGGCCGCGCAGCTGACGACTCCCGAGACGCACGGCACCGGGATCGCCGCGGCACAGACGGTGGTCGCGTTCACCCGGTTCCTCTCGGCGGCCGGCTTCGGCATCCTCTGGTACGCCGCGGGCCGCGAGACGTCGATGATCATCGTCTCGGTGCTGCTGGTGATCGCCATCCCCCTCATCGCGCTGCTCCTCCGCCCGTATCTGGCTGCCCGCGGGCGAGAGGTCGACGCGTGAGTCCGCGGGTCAAGTGGCTGGCGATCACCCTCGTCTCGGTGCTGGCGCTCGGGGTGACGGCGGGCGTCGGCGTGTACGCCTGGGCGCAGTACCAGGCACGGCAGAGCGCTCCGTCGGCCGCAGAGACCACCGCGCCGACCGAGTGGGCGCAGGGCGACCGGATCGTCTTTCGCAACACCGCCACCGGGCAGGGTTACGGGCTGGTGGGCAGCGTGCCGCTGGATGATCCTGGAGGGGCGCGTGCGCTGACCGATATCGCCTGCGATCGGGTGGACGCCACCGACACCGCGTTCTCGTGCCTGCGGTCCGAGCGGGGCATCACGCCGAGCTACAACGCGCGGATCTATGACGACGCGGGCGCGGAGCAGCTGGAGTGGCCGCTGCCGGGCGTGCCCAGCCGGACCCGCTTCTCCCCCGACGGGTCGCTCGTGGCGACCACCGCGTTCGTCACCGGCCACGCCTATGCGACGATCGGGTTCTCGACCGAGACGGTGATCCGCAAGACGTCGGACGGGAGCAGCTTCGGCAACCTCGAGGACTGGACGCTGTACCTCGACGGCAAAGTCAGCGCCCCCTTCGACCGCAACTACTGGGGCATCACGTTCGTCGACGACGACACGTTCTACGCGACCGTCGGCATGACCACGGTCGGGCAGACGTATCTGGTCAAGGGCGACATCAGGAAGCGGACGCTGCGATCGGTCATCGAGACGGTGGAGTGCCCCTCGCTCTCGCCGGACGGCACGCGCATCGCGTTCAAGCGCGTCACCTCGGGCGCCGGCCCGACCGTGCACTGGACGCCCGCGGTCTTCGACATCGCATCAGGCAAGGTGACGGTGCTGGATGCCGAGACCCGCAGGCATCGACGATCAGATCGAGTGGCTGGACGACGGCACGCTTCTGTACGGCATGCCGAACGACACCCCCGGCGATTCGGACGTGTGGGAGCTGAAGGCCGACGGGACGTCTGCGCCGACGCTGCTCATCCCGCACGCGTGGTCGCCGGCCGTGGTGCGGGAGTAGTCCTACTTCACGTGCTCGCGGTACCAGGCGTACGTGGCCTCGATGCCCGGCCGCAGGGCGATGTTCGGTTCCCATCCCAAGCCGCGAAGCCGACTGACATCGAGCAGCTTTCGCGGGGTCCCGTCGGGCTTGTCGGCATCCCATTGCGTGTCGCCCTCGTACCCGACGACACCGGCGACGGTCTCGGCGAGCTCGCGAATGGTGATGTCCTCTCCTGTGCCCACGTTGACTGTGTCATCCGCGTCGTAGTGGTCGAGCAGGAAGAGCACTGCGGACGCCAGATCATCGACGTGCAGGAACTCACGCCGAGGCGATCCCGTTCCCCAGAGCGAGACGGTGGATCCGTTCTCGCGCGCGTCGTCGAACTTCCGGATCATCGCCGGCAGCACGTGTGAACTCGTGAGATCGAAGTTGTCCCCCGGACCGTACAGGTTCGTGGGCATCGCGGAGATCCAATGCCGGCCGTACTGCCGTCGGTAGGACTGGATGGCGATGATGCCGGCAATCTTCGCTATCGCGTATGCCTCGTTCGTCGGCTCCAGCTCTCCGGTCAACAGCGACGACTCCGAGATGGGCTGGGCTGCGTACTTCGGATAGATGCAAGACGATCCGAGGAAGAGCAGCCGATCCACATCCGCGGCATGGGCCGCCTCGAAGATGCTCGTCTGGATACGGAGGTTGTCGTTGAGGAAATCGACCGGCGCCGTGGAATTGGCGAGAATTCCGCCGACGCGCGCCGCCGCCACGATCACCACATCGGGCGCGGCATCCCGCACCGCATTGGCAGTGGCCTGAGAATCACGAAGGTCGAGTTCCGATGAACGCCACCCCACGAGGTTCCGGAATCCCTTCGCCTCGAGTGCCCGCCAGATCGCCGAGCCCACCAGGCCGCCATGTCCCGCCACATAGATGACCGCGTCGCGATCGAGTGTGCGCTGTACCATTTCGTCTCCCCATCGACGCAGTATGGAATCTCGCCCTTCAGCTCTCATGCTACGGGAAATCACCATGCCCGTAGCGGGGTCGTCGCGCCATCGGAGACGTGGGAATCGAGCGGCGCCACGCTAGAGTGAGCGTCGGGGAACAGTGCGGCTGGGGAGCTTCAGGCCGCCGGCCATCTCGCAATGTTTCGGTGAAGCATCGACAAGGGGCATGCATGACCACCACGAAGATCGCTCTGATCACGGGCATCACGGGGCAGGACGGGTCGTATCTGGCCGAACTCCTGCTCGAGAAGGGCTACGTGGTGCACGGGCTGATCCGGCGTGCATCGACGTTCAACACCCAGCGCATCGATCATCTCTACCGCGACCCGCATGATGAGGATGCACGTCTCTTCCTCCACTATGCGGACCTGACTGACGGATCGCGTCTCGTCACCCTCATCGAGCGGATCCGACCGGACGAGGTCTACCACCTGGTTGCGCAGTCGCACGTCCGCGTATCGTTCGACGAGCCGGAGTTCACCGGGGACGTGACGGGAATGGGCACCACCCGCATTCTCGAGGCCATCCGGGAGTCGGGACTGCCCACTCGCTTCTACCAGGCGTCCAGCTCGGAGATGTTCGGGGCGACGCCCCCACCGCAGAACGAGTCGACGCCGTTCTACCCGCGGTCACCGTACGGCGCAAGCCAAGCTGTACTCGTACTGGATGACCCGGAACTACCGCGAGGCCTACGACATGTACGCGGTCAACGGCATCCTCTTCAACCACGAATCCCCCCGTCGAGGGGAGACATTCGTTACCCGGAAGATCACGATGGCCGCCGCCCGGATCGCCTCCGGTCTGCAGGAGCACCTCTACCTGGGCAATCTCGACGCTGCTCGGGACTGGGGGTACGCCAAGGAGTACGTCGAGGCGATGTGGCGGATGCTGCAGGCCGACGAACCGGACGACTTCGTGGTGGCGACCGGCACGACGTACACCGTGCGGGACTTCCTGCAGTTCGCTTTCGAGCATGTGGGTCTCGACTGGGAGAAGCACGTCCGCTTCGACCCGCGGTATGTGCGCCCGACCGAGGTCGATGACCTGATCGGGGATCCGACGAAAGCCGAGGCGCGGCTCGGATGGAAGCCTCAGACGCACGCTCCGGACCTCGCTCGTCTCATGGTCGACAGCGATCTGGAGCTCGTCGCAAGCCGCAGCCTCGCATGACGGGGGAGACCGATCGATACCTGCTGGTAAAGGCGAAGGGCGGGTTCGGCAATCGGATCCTCTCCGCCTGCACCGGTGTGGTCATCGGGGCGCTGACCGGTCGGACGGCGGTGATCGACTGGCGAGACGGTGAGTACCTCCCGCGGGGCGAGGACGCCTACCCGCTGCTCTTCGACAGCCCGACGCCGACTCAGGCGGCCGAACTTGACGACATCGCGTCGGTGAGCCCGCAGGTGTGGAAGGGACGACTCGCACAGCATCCGACCGACGTCATCTCGGAGCTCTTCCCCGCTCACCACAGCAATCCGTTCGTGTATCGCAAGCTGTCGATCGACCTGTCACACCCTGCCGTAGAAGAACGCGTCGCCGTGTTCTGGTCCTACTTGCCGAAGATGGCGAGAATCCGGCGTCATGCCGCGAAGAGCCCTCAGTTCCGCAGGCATGACCCGCAATCAGCTCACCCAATGGGCCCTCGGTCGATGCTTCACCCCGAACGCCCGCGTACGGAAAGAGGTCGAGGCGCTGTTCGCCGGGCGCGAGCGCCCCGTCATCGGTGTGCACATCCGGTACACCGACCGCAAGGTGTCATTGGATCGCGTGTTCCGCGAGGCGGCCAGACTTGCTGCGCGCGTGCCCGATGCGCAATTCTTCCTCGCCACTGACAATCACGGGGTGCAGGAGCAGTTCCGATCTCGTTTCGAGAATGTCTTCGTGATCGACAAGGAACTTGGCGACGACGACAATTCGCTGCATGAGCACCTGGTCCTCGACGACCCTCGCCGCGAGGCCGAGAACGCCCTCATCGATATGTGGGCGCTTGCACAGTGCGACTGGCTCATCCATTCGCGCCATTCGACGTTCTCGGTGGCTGCCGCCCTCATCGGCGGCATCGCCGCGAGCCGCCAGCGCGATATCGACCGATGGAACGTGCGCGTGGTCGTCAAGCGATGGGTCCAGACCTGGGCCTAGGTGCTCTGCCCTGGCGACTCCGGTTCGACGGTGCCAGCCGGTGACGTCGCGGTCTTCGCAAGTCGGCGCTTGCTGCCCACGACAATGAGCCACGCGATCAGAGCGCCCACTGCCGCGCCGATCGAATTCGAGAGGATGTCACGGACTGTGGGAGTGCGGTCCGGGATGACGATCTGCGCGACCTCGACAGCCGCCGATATTGCGATCCCCAGCACCGCACCATACGCGGGGTGGCGGAACAGCAGCGTGAGGAAGAACCCCATCGGCACGAAGAGCACGATGTTGGCGACGAACTCGACCCAGCCATCTCCGAATGCCGGGACTCCCGGAAGTGAGCGCAGACCCGCCGCCAGGACGTGGATGACCCCGCCGTACGAGACCGGTGCGAGCAGAATGAGGGCTGCGACCAGGAGGTAGCAGCCGAGCCCGACCAGCGCGGCTCGGCGATATCGCGGCGGCGAGTCACCCGTGGTGCGCATCGGCGCTCCTCGCCGTCGGCAGCACCGTCACCGGTCCGTTGACCTCCGCACGTGAAGCCCGCCTCATCCCGGAGACGAGCTCGACGTCCGAAATCGATATCGTGCGCATGGCGGCGGTCAGTCCTGCCACGAGGAAGAACAACCCTGCCGAGATCGGGAAGGACAGGCCATCGAAGAACAGAAGCAACGTGCAGATGGTGATCATCGCCGCTGCCAGCCCCCTGCTCATCGCGGTCGTGTCATCGAACGGCGACCTCGTCCCGGCGACCAGGGCACTCCCGATCGCAGAGAATGCCACAGCAGCGAAGCAGATCAGACCGAAGACGCCCAGCTCCACCGTCAGGAGCACCCACGCGTTATCGAAGATGTAGTAGCGGGGAAGGAACGTACCGAAGCCCTGCCCGATCAGCGGCGATGACGAGATGAACTCGGGAACACGAGCGAGGGCGTCCGTGCGCGACTGCGTGCTCGGGTCGTCGGAGGCACCGACGAACAGCCCGACAATCGTGCCGAACATGCCAGGCACCAGCGCGAGGACTCCCAGTGCGAGGACGCCGCCGCCGATGCCGATCGTCCATCGGAATCGTTTGGGGATGGCCGGCATCGACCCGATCAACGCGATGGCGAGCCCGATGATCGCCGACCGGGATACCGCGATGACCGACGCGATGAGGATGAGGGCGACCGGAGCCCACCACACCCCAGCATGCGGAGAAGGCCGATTGCGGAAGCCCTTGTGAACGGCCACGGTGATCGCGAGCGGCAGCGCCGCCACCACCGCCGTCCCGTATTCGAGCGGGTGGATGGCCGTGCCGGAGGCGCGGGTGAATGAACCGCGCATGGCGACACCGGAGCCGTCGACGGCGATGCCGGGAATGGATACGATCCAGTCGAGCAGCGTCTGACCGGTGAGGAACTGCGCAAGGCCCAGCGCCGCAAGCGCGCCACCGGCGATTGCGATCCTCCGGACGAGCGTGGCGGCATCGGCGTGCGTGCGAATGCCGTCCATGGCCACCAGGAGCACGCCACCCCAGGAGGCCAGCCGGATCAGCGCGGTCGTGGCCGGGCTGATCTGGTCCGCCGGCTGCCCCCGAAGCATGGCCGCCGCGAAGCTGATGAGGACGACCACGATCAGCGCGCCGAAGGCGAACCTCAGAGGCTGTCGAACCGGCACCGTCACGTGCGTGCGTGCCTGGAGCTTCGAGAGCAACCACCAGAACAGCAGGATCAGTCCCCACAGCAGCGACGGACGCCCGAGGCCGCCGAGGGCCGCGATCGAGACACTGGACGGGATCGCGACGAGCAGCACCAGGTATACGGTGAGCATCGTCGCCGCCGTGAACCCGGAACTCCCGACGGCTCGCGCCCGCCGCGAGGCCGAGACGGGCGGAGGGAGGGCCGGACTCGGAAGCGCCACGATACCTCTCAGTCGCCGGTGTGCGGGCGCCCGCGTCCGGTGGATGCGCCGACCGGCTCCGCGTCAGCATCGGTGAGGGCAGGACCGGTCTCGACGAGATCCGGATGCGCACCCTCGGCCTCGACGTCTGCGACTTCTGCGCCCGGCCCCTCGTCGCCATTCAGAACGCGCTCGTCCTCCGGCGCTCTGGGCTCTCCCGCGTGTCCGCCCTTGCGACCGGTGCGGCGCGCTCGGCGCGCCAGCCCGTCCACGAGACTGGCCACGATCAGAGAGAGCGCCACGACCGCGAGACCCACCCCCGCCGTAATGATGAAACGCGTCTTCTGCTCGCAGGCTGCTCTTCTGGTCCTCGGTCAAGGTCGTGATCGACATCTGATCGACGGCCTTGACCTTCTGCTCGATCTGCAGATCGTGCAGGACGCGCGTCGTCGTCCCGATCAGGTCATCGAGAGCGGCGCCGGCGTCGGCGTCGCTCTGCGCGACCACCGTGGTGCTGATCACCGGTCCGGCCATGACCGGATCCCGCACGACGGTCACCTCGATCCCGGGGTACTTGTCCGCGACGGACCCGATCCCCTGCTCGAGTTCATCACCCGAGCGACGATGTCGGCGGCCTGCGTCAGTCCGCCGAGGAACAGATAAGGGTTCGTCGTCCCTGCCGGCACGGTTCCCTCACCGGGAAGCAGAAGCTGAGTCGCCGTGCGCTGATAACCGGGCTTCACAACGGTGAAGGCACCGAAAGCCATCACGACAGCCAACAGCAGGCCAGGCACGACGATGTACCAGCGCCGGAGCAAGCCGCGCAGTGTGTCGGCAAGATTCATGTCCTCAAGTCTCCCATTCGCGGTGCGGGGTCAGACGTGGTACTCCCGCGTCGACCTCGGTGACCGATTCGCGGACGCCGTACAGCGCGGTCCACGGCGATCGCCGCCCAGCCTCCGGCGATCAGGCCGGCGAGCGCCAGCGCAGCCGCCGCGAGCAGCTGAGTGGAACGCGAGGAGGAGATCTCAATGATCTGCGTGGTCAGCGGCTCCACGCTAGCTGTGATCCGGTCGGACGGCGCGGTGAGCGATGCGCTCTGCTGTGCGCGAGCGACCCCCAGGATGTTGTCCAGGATCGACTGCTGCATTCCTGCCACCCAGTCACGGGTTGCACCCACGATCTGAATGTCGATCGTCGCCGTGGGGAAGCTCGCCATCCATTGATTCCCTGCATTGCGCAGCGACACCATGACGCCCTGCCGCACACCGGCGCCGTAATACGGCGCGTCGGCCGAGGAGTAGGTCGGGACCGGCTTGCCGCGGTTGATCTCCGTGGCCACCGCGCTCGCGAACGCGATCACGCTGGAGTCGTCGGTGCCGCTCCCGGGAATGAGTGTAGACCGGGTCGGCAGGGTGAAAGTGATCGTTGTCTTGGTGTAGAACGAGCCCCCACCGCGGTAGAAGGTCACGCCGATGGCGGCCACCATAATGAGGACGATGAGGAAGGCATACCAGCGCCTTCCGATCGCCCCGATTACATCGCGAACGCCCACGCTGCCCCCGTTCCCCAATCGGCGCGTGTTCGGTCAGCATACACATCCCCGCATATGAAGCACCGGGGGTCCGCTGAGGATCCGCCGCATGTTCGTGCCACGACCGCCTGGCCGCTACGGTGATACCCAGGGGCTGGCGCGGGGACGCCGCAGAAAGGGCGGGTCGATGCTCGACCTCTCGATCATCGTCGTGTCGTACCACAATGCGAAGGATCTTCCGGGGCTGATCGCCTCGATCGAGCCGGCCGCGGGGGACCTGACCTGGCACGCCACGATCGTGAACAATGCCGTGGACGAGGATCTGGTCGGTCTCATCCCCGGAAACGACAATGTGAGCGTCGTCGACTCCGGAGCCAATCTCGGCTACTCGGGTGGCATCAACGCGGGTCTGGGTCGGGCGCCCCGCGCACGGATCACAGTGTTCCTCAACCCCGACCTCGCGCTCCGCGCCGGTTCGCTGACCCTGCTGGTTGCGGCTCTGGACTCGGCAGCGAGCCGCAGTGCCTCAGATCCTGGACGCGCAGGACCGCCGACAGGACTCGCTCCGGCGAGAGCCGACGCTCCTGCGGGCGCTGGGCGAGGCCGCTTTCGGCGATGCCTGGCCGACTCGTCCGGGCGCCCTGTCGGAGACTGTCCGCAACCCCGTGGAATACGCGCGTCCCCACCCGATCGATTGGGCGACCGGAGCGGTCCTCGCCGTGCGCAGCGACGTCGTGGACGCCGTCGGCCTGTGGGATGCTGCGCGGTTCTTCATGTACTCGGAAGAGACCGACTTCGCGCGGCGAATCCGTGAGCGGAGCGAGTTGCTCGTCTACGTGCCGGAGTCCATCGCCACCCACCGCGCCGGCGGATCGGGCAGGCTCACCGAGCTCGACGCGCTCCTCGAGGTCAACAAAGTCCGGTACTACCGCAAATGGCACGGCCCCATCGCCGCAAGGGCCTTCCACCTCATCGTGTTGCTGCGCAACGTCCTCCGGCCGCATCGCCCGGGGGCGCGGGCCGCCGCACACGCACTCGTGTCGCGCCGCACGCGCGGCCGCCTGCCTGGGGGGACCGATGAACCCCGGGACGATCATCATCGCCGCCCACAACGAGGAATCGGTCCTGGGACGCACCCTCGACGCGCTCGCAGAGCTGCGCGAGGACGACTCCGTGCGGGTCATCGTCGTCTGCAACGGCTTGCACCGATGGGACGGCGGCGCTCGCCGCCTCGCGCACGGGGGTGCAGGTGGTCGAGCTCGCCGCCGCATCCAAGGTCGGCGCCCTTCGGGAGGGTGACCGGCATGCGGGCCCAGGTCCGCGCATCTACCTCGATGCCGACATCGTTCTGACCAGCAGAGCGGCCCGGGATGTGATCCATGCCCTCTCGACGGGCTCGCTCGCCGGTCGCCCGGCGCAAGCGGTTCGACACCCGCCGCGCTGGATGGGCGGTGCGCCGCTGGTATCGGATCCGGCACGCCCTTCCTTCGATCTCGTCCGCACTCTGGGGCGCGGGCTGCTACGCCCTTTCCGAGCGCGGACGCCAACGGTTCGGGGAGTTCCCAGACCTGGTCTCGGACGACCTGTTCGTCGACAGCCTGTTCTCACCCGAGGAAGTCACCATCGTCGACACGGACCCGGTCGTCGTGACGGCACCACGTCGGCTGGCCGACCTCCTGCGCATCCTCCGTCGAAGCTACCGGACCCAGCGCGAAGTGAGTGACCGGAACGACGGCCTGTCAGAGGGCCAGCGAGGGCAGTTGGCCGACATCAGGGTTCTGCTGCGGCGGGAACCGGCGCTCATCATAGATGTCTTCGTGTATGTCGTCGTGATCGGATGCGCCCGCTTCTCCGCCCGCACATCACGGTCGGCACAGCGATGGGAGAGGGACCGGAGTTCCCGCGAACTGGGGTGACGCCTGGGTGACCAGGTTCAGCCGACGGCGGCGGTCGCGAAGAACCGCTCGTGCCAGACCTCGAGCGACATCAGCGTCCAGATCCGGATCTCCTCGTTGAAGTTCCCGCTGTCATGCCGGTCGAGGAGATCACGCACTGCCTTGCGGTCGAACGTCTCGGCTACGAATGATCCCGGTCCCGTGAGTCGGTCGTGCACGCTGTCGCGCAGGGAGGTGCGGAACCAGGAATCGAGCGGGACCCGGAATCCGACCTTTCGCCGGTCGACGATGTCGGCGGGGAGGTGGCGGCGCGCCACCTCCTTCAACACCCATTTCGTCTGACCTGTCCGTACCTTCATCGACGACGGCAGCCGGAAGGCGAGCTCGGCGAGGCGGTGATCCAGCAGCGGAGGACGCAACTCCAGCGAGGCTGCCATCGACATCCGATCTCCGCGCTCGAGAAGGTTGTCCGGCAGCCAGCTTGCGCAGGTCGGCCAGGAGCATGGCGCGCACGGGATCCACGGCGCGGGCAACCGCCGCCACCGAGGAGCGCCGGGTCGGAACGCCGGCGAGCAGCTCTGCGCGCTCGCGGGCGGAGAATGGTGCGAACCAGGTCCGGAATTGTTCGTCTCGGTCCGGCGTCCCCCACACCCGCAGGCCGATCCGCGCCTTCGCCAAACGTGCAGGCAGATGCCGATCGACGGCGTCGCCGATCGCCTGCCGGGCTCGGCCGGGAAGGACGGATGCGGCCGCCATGGTGCGGGCGACCCGATATTTGGGGTAGCCACCGAAGAGTTCGTCTCCGCCCTCTCCCGACAGCACCACCGACACGTGCTCACGCGCCGCCTGCGCCAGCCGATACACGGCGAAGTCGGCCGGCTCCGACATCGGGGCATCCCGGTGCCAGGTCAACTGCGGCCACAATTCTTCGAAATCGGCCGCGTCGACCCGTACCTCGTGATGATCGGTTCCGACGTGTTCGCTGACCTGCCGCGCGAAGGGAAGCTCATCATGCCTCGGGTCTCCGAACCCCGCGGCGAATGTCTTGAGACGCCCACCGTGCAGCTGGGCTGCCTTCGCGACGATCAGGCTGCTGTCCACGCCACCGCTCAGGTACGCGCCCACCGGGACATCCGCGACCAGGGCAGCCTGCACCGCGTCCGTGATCGCGGCGTCGACCGCGTCCACAGCCTGGTCCGGTCGCCAAGCCGCGGCATCCTCGGCGGACGGCTCCCAGTACTGATGCTCGATCTGCCGCCCGTCCCGGGTGAACTCGATGCGGTGCGCAGCCGGCACCTTCCGAATGCCTTCGAACAGCGTGTGCGGCGCGGGGACCGATCGCCCGTACAGATAGGCGTCCAGGCTCTCGAAGTCGACACGGGGCGACTGTCCCATCCCGGCCAGGACCGCCTTGACCTCAGATCCGAACAGCAGTTCGGTGCTCGTCACCCGGTAGTACAGCGGCAGGACACCGAGTCGATCGCGCACGAGATGAAGCGTTCCCGTCGACCTGTCCATGGCGGCGAACGCGAACTGTCCCACCAGGCGATCCACGTATCCGATGCCGTGGCGGGCCAGACCGGCCAGAAGTGTCTCACTGTCACCATCTGTGTGGAACGGATAGTCGAGGGAACGGCGCAGCTTCCCGATAATTGAAGATCTCGCCGTTGAACACCAGCGACCAGCGACCATCTGCCGACTGCATCGGCTGGTGCGATCCGGCCAGGTCGATGATCGAGAGTCGACGATGCCCGAAGCCGACGGGCCCATCCACCCACCAGCCGCCGTCGTCGGGCCCCCGGTGACGCACGGTCCCCGCCATCGCCTCGATGGTCTCCCGCGTCGCCCCAGCCCCGTCGTAACGGACCATCCCCACGATTCCGCACACACCCCGATGCTATCGTGCGCGCGGTTCGATACATTGGTGGGATCGACGATCGTCGGCGGATCACTGGGGGTCTCCCGCATGACAAGGACGAATACACGCCCGCGCGTGCTCATCATCGTGCAGAACCTGCCGGTGCCGTTGGACCGCAGAGTCTGGCTGGAGTGTCAAGCGCTCAACGCCCAGGGGTACGAGGTCTCGGTCATCTGCCCTAAGGGTCCGGGGGATCCCTCGTTCCAGGAGATCGACGGCATCCACGTCTACAAGTACGCGCCCGCTCCCGAGGCGAGTGGCCTCCTTGGCTTCGCCGTGGAGTTCGCCTACTCCTGGATTCGGACCGCGCTGCGATCGCTGCGGGTGCGACGTCGACACGGCTTCGACGTGATCCAGGCATGCAACCCGCCGGACACTTACTGGCTGCTGGCCCTCCTCTGGCGTGCGCGCGGCGTTCGATTCGTGTTCGACCAGCACGATCTGAACCCGGAACTGTACATTTCACGGTTCGGTCGGCCTACGGGCATCCCGGGCCGGATGCAGCTCGGCGGCCTCGTGCTGCTCGAGCGCAGCACCTATCGAGTGGCCGACCGGGTCATCTCCACGAATGGCTCGTACAAGCAGATCGCGCAGCGCCGCGGCGGCGTGCCTTCTGAAGTCGTCACCATCGTGCGAAGCGGGCCGGATACCACGGTCATGCGGCCGGTGTACCCGGATCCGGCCATTCGCGAGGGGGCGGACCACGTCCTGGCATACCTGGGGATCATGGGGCCTCAGGACGGTGTCGAGAATATCCTCGCCGTGATGGACGACCTCGTGCACCACCGTCAACGCACGCGCGTGCGCGCTGTCCTGATGGGCTTCGGCGATTGCCTCGACGAGCTCAAACGGGAGTGCACGAAGCGCGGACTCGACGACTATGTCGTGTTCACCGGACGCGTCGGGCCCGATCAGATCGCACAGTATCTGAGCTCCGCGGACATCGGGTTGGGCCCCGATCTGAACACACCCCTGAACAACGTGTCGACGATGAACAAGACGATGGAGTACATGGCCTACGGCGTGCCCGCCGTGTCCTTCGATCTGACCGAGACGCGCGTGTCTGCGGGTGACACCGGAGTGTTCGTGTCCTCCGGCGACATCTCCGCCTTCGCGGACGCCATCGAGGCACTGCTCGACGACCCCGACCGGCGCGTGGAGCTCGGGGTGCAAGCGCGCCGACGGGTGGTCGACGAACTCGACTGGAAGCCGCAGGCGGAGGCATACGTCGGGGTCTTCGACGATCTGCTGGCGAATGCAGCCACTCCGGAGCGACAGGCGAACTGGCCCTACGCTCCGCGCCCCACCACCGACGCTGATCATGCAGCGGCGACGTATGTCGATCTGGATGACGAGCACGAGCTGCGACGGTTCCTACGGGAACATACCGGGCCTGAGCGCGCCGGCTCGTGATGTCCTGGGAATGAGGCATCGTTCATATAACGTGTTCATCACAGTTTCATCAATTACTCTGCTAGCACCCACCCTTCCGCTACCCCGGAGTAGTAATGCCTCCCGAGAATCCGCAGACGCGCGCGTCTGCCCGCCGTGCCCGCAAGCTGACCAGACGCACCCGAAAGCTGATCGCCGTCCTCGCAGGCACGGTGGTCGCGGCTGGAGCGCTGGCCGCGGTCCCGGCGCTGGCCCGCGCCCAGTCCACGCCCGGGATCTTCTCCGACAACCTGTCCCCGGCCGTCGCGGTCGACCCCGATCGGTCCGCCGTCGAGCTCGGTGTGGCATTCTCACCGCAGCACAACGGCGACGTCACTGCGCTGCAGTACTACCAGAGCCCCGCTCGATCGGGCGTCACGTCTGCGACGCTGTGGTCATCCGATGGCGGCGTGCTCGCACGCGTGAACGTCGGTCCCAATGGCACCGCAGGGTGGCACACCCTCCCCCTTGACGACCACATCCGACTGCGTGCGGGCGAACAGTATGTCGTGTCGTACCACGCCTCGCGTGGCGCGTACTCGGTAACGGAGAACGACCTGACCTCGTCGCGCAAGCAGAATGGATTCGTGCTGCGCGCCAACGCCGGCGTCTACCAGTACGGACAGTCGGCCTTCCCTCGGCACACCTACAAGGGATCGAACTACCTCGTCGACGTCGTGTTCCACAAGTCCGGCGGCGGGAGAGCGCCGAGCCGACGACACCCGCTCACCCGACGCCGAGCACCGAGCCGACCTCCGCAAACCCGGTACCGAGTACTCACCCGACCACCAAGCCCACAACCAGGCCGACACCGAAGCCCACGGCCAAGCCGACTCCGAAGCCGACCACCACGCCGACTCCGAAGCCGACACCCACGACCAAGCCGACCACGCCTCCGAGCACGCCGCCAGACGCGGGAAGCACGTCAGGCCCGGGCTGGACCGTGAATGCCAAGACCGTGGGGCTGGCCCCGCTCGGTCTGTCCTGCGCCACGCTGCCGCGCTATTCGGGCAGCGCTGACGTGCCGGCGGGGACAGTGATCTCCGGAAAGCTCATCACGAGCGGGTTGAACCTGTCAGCGGGAAACATCACGATCGAGAAGAGCTGCATCCAGCCCACCAGCGCCGGTCGAGGGATGCCGATCATCAGCACCCAGGACTACAACACCTTCAAGATCGCATCGAGCAAGGTCACCGTTCGGGACAGCGAGATCGACGGTTCGAAGCTCAGCAAGGAGAGCGCCGCCTGGGCCACCGGCACGATGGGCAATGCCAACCTCGTGAGCAACTACATCCACGGCTTCGGCAGCGGCATCGCCGTCATGAAGTCCGGATCCAGCCTCGATGTCCGGATCGAGCGGAACTACGTGACCGACCTGATCGCCTGGGGCGACCCCGCCACCACCGGGAACCATTGCGACGCGTTCACCGTGCGCGATTTCACTGCCGCGTCGCGCGCCGACCGTCAGCTGGCGATCGTCGACAACCGGTTCGACGCGAACTCCGGCAACGACACGGGTGCGCTGTTCATCCAGTCGTACTCCGGCCGCATCGACAACGTCCTCGTGCAGGGAAACTACCTCGAGGGCAATGGCTACCAGATGGGCGTCAACGAGCTGAACGACCCGTACAGCAACCTGCGGGCGGTCAACAACCGATTCTCCGGCACCGGATTCGGCGCGACCTACGTGCAGCGCGGTCCGGGATGGGCGCAGTGGGCTGACAACTACATCTACAGCTCAAGCGGAGCCGATGCGAAGGGCTCGGTCGTCCGCCAGCCGTGATCCTCGGATGACCTCGTGACGGGAGGATGCGGTGGCGATCGCCACCGCATCCTCCCGTCCGTTTCAGTTCCGCACTGCATTCCGGAGCACTTCCGCATGCGCGGCGGCCATCGTGTCCAGGCCGACGTCGGCGACCGTCGCGACGTCGTCCGTCTCGTCCCCGCGGCGACGGAGCACACCCTCGGCGACCGTCGTGATCGCGTCGGCGAGCTCTTGCGCGTTCGGCTGATGACGCGATCGGCGGCGCTGTGCAGCCACCCGAGCATCCGTCACCCCATCCGCCGCCCCGGTCGCATTCGAGACCAGCACAGACCGGCTCCGATCTCGTGCGATCAGCTCGCGAGAGCCGCCGACGTCGCTGAGAACGAGAGGAAGGCCATGCCCCATCGCTTCGGTCGCTGCCATCGGCCAGCCCTCGAAGAATGAATTCAGCAGGAACGCGTCGGCTTGCGCTCAGAAGCACCCCGGCATCGGAGTTGCCGAACAGGTGAACCCGCTGTGCGAAGCGGCTTTCTCGCCGCAGACCGTCGGCGCGGCGATACTCCACCCAGTCAGAGGGGTCTCCCGCCAGCACGAGGTGCATCGGGACATCGGTCTGCGCGAGGGCCCGAACGAAGCCGGCGACGGTACCGGCATTGTTCTTCTGCGCGTCGTAACGGGCCAGGCACACGAAGACCACATCGTCCTCACCGAGCACTCCCCCGAGCCCGTCCGCGAGGTGGTCTCGCGCGACGCGACGCGCTTCCGCATCCGGCGGACCGGGATTCGGTGCGCCGTTCGGGACGACCACGAGCCGATCGTGCAGGGACGCCGGAACGTGGCGTGCGTGGAAGTCCGCGACGACGCGGCTGACGGCCACCGCCGTGAAGCTGTGAGCCAACAGCGTCTCGAATCGGCTCCACTGCGCCCGGGTGTAATGGATCTCGGTGTTGTGGAGGACGGGGATCAGCGGGAGCCCGGTCTGGATGGCCGCCTTCTCCAGGAGCGGAGGTGCACTGTGCGAGCTGCACGACATCGGCATCGATCCCCTGCAGGGCGGTGGCCTGGGTCTCATCCGGCGGCACCGAGATCACTTCGACGCCGGCGGCGCGAAGACGCATCGCGCGGGGGCCGTCGCCGACGCAGACGATCACCGGCCGGATGCCGTGCCGCGGCATCCGGCGCACCAGCATCTCCACAACGGCCCCGATCCCACCGATGTCGAGTCGATCCGTCACGATGGCGCACACCATGTCGGTGGCATGGACGGCGCTGTCTGGGACCGGGGCTTGCGGCCTTCGGGTGGGCCACCGGTGGGAGCGAGTACACGCGACCGGAGAAGAGTCGCCGCAGGATGGGATGGGCGTAGGCGTAACGCCACTTCGGCGGCAGCAGACTCGTCCCATCGGCCAGGGCACCGAAGAGCCGCGCGCTGACCGCACCCGCCACCCGGCCCGAGGTCAATGTCACGCCGTCTCCACGGCCTCGGTGCGCGGCCGGGTGGGAATGAGCCCGGCGTACGGCCGACTCCGTCGCGCGGGCAGGAGTTCGGCCAGGTCGTCGCGCTGCACGCCGACGGCGAGCCACAGTCCAGCCTCCTGCGAGTGACCGACCACGTAGGTCCTGTCCTCGAGTTCGAACGCGGAAAGGACCGCCGGTTCGAGGTTTGTCAGGATAAGAAGTTCCTCCCTCTTGCGCTGCGCGATCAGAGCCTGCATCCCGGCGCGGTCCTCGGAGGACGCAGCAAACGGAAGGCCGAAACGGGTGAGGCCGTCGACCGCCGTGCCGCCGGTTCCCGTCGACCTGAGATCTGCTGCTCGGATCGATGAACTGCCGCTTGCGCCGCGCGAGCTCATCGATGACGAACCGCACGTCGGCGAGCACGATGTCGCTCAGGGTGACGGGTGCCTGGGCTCGGACAGCCGCCCAAGACTCTCGTCCCCACCGTGCCAGGCCCTGTGCCTTGCGGCGCAAGCCTCGACCAGCCGCCCGGGCTCCCGCCTGCCTCGATCGTGCCGCACGTGGTCTGCAGCGGCAGCAGGCCGGGGTAGGCATCCCCCACCCAGCGATGGGCGACGTCGAGGCGGTCGAGGTTCACGGTGAGACTGTTGTGTGTGAGCGGGATGTCGCGGACGGCGGCCCTTCGTCCGCGACTGCGCATGCGTGCCGAGTACTCGACGGCGTAGGCGTGCCAACCGAGCGAAGCCTGGTCCGCCAGGGGCTCGTCGGCCCATTGCCGGCGAGTGATCATGAACAGCACCTCGTCCATGCTCTCCACGTCGCGCCACGTGGGTGCCGCCGCGCCGAGGGCGATCACGCGGTCGCGAATCCGCCCCTGGATGCGCTTGTGCGCGTCGATTCCGGCGGCCCCGACGACGCCGACGGACGCGTCCGCCAGGAGTTCACCGGCAACGCGTTCCAACTCGACCAGGGAGTGCAGGTACACGTCCTGGTGGACGAACACGATCACGTCGTTCTCGGCCTGGGCTGCACCGTGGTTGAGCGCTGCTCCCGCCGTCGCGAACACACCGTCTCGGTTGTCGACGGGAAGGAACTGCGTCTCAGACGCGTCTACACGGCCGGCGTCGATCGACCGCTGCAGGCAGCTGGCCAGGACATCGGGATCGTTGAACACACACACGATGGACACCGGAGTGCGCGCCCCTTCCGCCGGCGCCGTGGCGTCGTCGCTCATCTACCCATCCTCCCTGAACCTGCGAATGTACGGGATCCGCTTGCCCCATTTGGATCGGGCGACGATGGTCAGCAGCTCGGGAATGACCCGTGGTGCCATCAAACGTGTGACCGCCAGATGCAAGACGGTCACGGCCACCGCAACGAGGACCACTGAGGTCCACGCGGGCAGCGTCTGAGTCGCTGCGGCAACGCCCCATCCCCCGGCTCCCGAAATCGCCACGGCGGCGAGCAGGAATCCGAATGGCCTGGCCACCACACGCGCGCGCGTCTTGAGAAGCCGAGATGTCAGGAACCATCGCGAGATGGTGGCGATGATGCACACGCCGAGGAACCCCCAGGCGATGGCGACAAGCCCGAGATGCGCCAGGGCGGCAGTCGTTCCGAACGTGAGGGCGTCGATGATCAAGGCATAGACGAACCACACGCCGGGTCTGCCGACGCCGTAGAACATGCCGTAGTCGAGCCAGGCGCCCACGGTGAGGATGCCGGCAAGGGACAGGATCTGCGCCACCTGATAGCTTGCCTCCCACCCTTGTCCGAAGACGATGGGGACCAGGAGGGGGGCGGTGACCGCCAGGATCGTCAACGGCAGGGACAAGGCGAAGTAGACCAACTGCAGGGCCCGCAGATAGGCGCTGCGAAGCCGCTCGGGTTGATCGCGGATCTTGGCGAACGCGACCTGCATCACCGGGACGATGGCGCTTCCGGTCAGATCCTGTACGACCTGGACGAGCCGTTGCGCGATGTTCATGTAGCCGAACGCGGCGACACCCAGAGTGGCGGAGATCACGGCGGCCTCACCCCAGGCCCGCAGCATCGCGACGAACTCGACGCCCAACACCTTCCCGCCGAACGTCGCCATCGTCCGGAACTCCGACGGGGAGAAGGATCGTGTGGGTCGCCACCTCGCGGTGATCCAGGCGAGGATCGTGGTGATCAGCGGAGCCACCAGTGTCTGCGCCACCAGCGCCCACACACCGAACCCCGAGAATGCCATCACCATCGCCACGACCTGCGCCAGGCCCGCCGCGATCGCGCCCTGTGATGCGAGGACGGCGAAGCGCATCCGACGGCGAAGAAGTGCCATCGGCACGGAACCCGCAGCGGTGAGCACGACCCACACCGACAGGGCCTGCATGACCGGGACCACATCCTCATCCCGGAACACCAGTCCCAGCACCGGCGACAACGCCATCATCGCGCCGCACAGGACGACACCCGCCGCGAGCGAGAACCAGAACGCCGTGCTGAGCATCCGCTGATCGCTCTTGTCGACCTGCACGATGTACGCGGCGAAGCCGAGGTCGGCCAGCAGGAAGAAGAAGGGCAGGACAGTGGATGCCTGCGGCCACCGTGCCGAAGTCCTCGGGCGAGAGCAGCCGGGTCAGGACGGCGATCGTCACGAAGCCGAGAAGCCGGATCGCCCACTTCTGAGCGGTCAGCCACAGGACTCCGGAAGCGGCCCGGCCGCTGACGTTGCCCGAGTCGCCGTCGTCCCCTCCGGTGTCGCCGCCTCCCACCGCCACTGTCACGTCGGGCGGGGTCCACTGGGGCTCCGGGACGGACCCGTACTCCGTCTCCGGGACGGCCCGGTAGTCCGGCTCCTCCGAGGGTGGATGAGTCATCCGAGATCACCACCCGCACCTGGGCCCCGCAGCCCGCCGCGAAGAAGTCGGCCGATCTTCTCCAGGAGACGCCGGCCTTCGCGCGGAAGATCGAGGATCCATTCGCGCCGGCGGTAGGAGCCCACCGCGGCTGCATAGAACTCCGCCATGCGGTCGGACATGGCATCCAGTCCGAATCGCTCGACGGCGAACTCCCGCCCGAATCGGCCGAGCTCCCGCCGCTGAGAATCGTCGACGATCAGAGGGGCGGCGATCCGCACGAGATCGCCGACGGGGTCGGCGGGTCGATCTGGGCTCCAATAGCTGGATCGTGCGAGCGCGTTCGCGGTACCCGGCTCGAACAGCTCGGACCACCCCGCCTCGCCCTGCACGATGAGCGGCTTGCCGAACGCCAGGGCGCGTGCGGCCGACCCGCCCATGCCCAGCATGATGTCGGCCGCGGAATACGCGGGTCGAGGATCGGAGGACGGTCCGAGCAGGCGCACGACCTGGCGCCCCACCGCCTCGTTGACCGCACCCGCCTGAGCTCGCAGCGCGCTCTCCGCGTCACCGCCGCCGACGACGAACAGTGTGGCTCCGGTGGAGGCAAGGTCGCGCATCGCCTCGATGGCCACCCCGATCGAGACCGCCTTCATGCGGCTGTCCAGCCGACTGACGATCCCCATGAGCACGCCGTCGCCCAACTCATGCGTCGTTCGGAAGCCATCCCCCTCGGCGCCCTCTGGCGAGTCCGCCGTCAGATCCACCGGCGGCGAGACGAGGATCGTTCGACCGGGTCGCGCCGCCAGCTCGTCGACGAGGTAGCCGGTGCCGACGACCAGCGGCATGTGCCGGTGCACAACCGGGGTGACGCTCATCTCGTACACGGTCTGCACCCACGGCAGGCGTCCGAATCGGGAGGGACCCCAGTAGGTCGGGCGGGCCGCACCCCACATCCCGTACACGTGGATGAGATCGACGCCCAGCGCCTCGGCCATCCGCTTCAGCTGCCGGGCGTGGGCCGCCATGCCCGGCTCCGGCTCGTAGGCCTCGATGCGCACGTCCCGCGTGCACGCGTAGTCGTACAGGCTCGGACCGGGCCCGGCGCTGCGCCGATCGCCGACGAGAACCGACTCGTACCCGCGCGCACGAAGCTCGTGCGCGAAGTCGACGGCGTTGATCTGCGTGCCGCCGAGTTCGAGGCTGTTCAGGTGGACGAGGATGCGCATGATCGGACCGCTCAGCCGATTGCCTGGTGCAGCGCCGCGACGACGACATCCTGCTGCGCCGCGGTCAGGTGCGGGAACATCGGCAGCGACAGGATGCGGTCGGCCGCGGCTTCGGCGACGGGGAACTGTCCCCGTCGGTAGCCGAGACCCGCATAGGCGTCGGCCAGCGGCACGATCGTCGGGTAGTGGATGCCGACGCCGATGCCGGCCTCGCCCAGCTCGGCCATGACCCGGTCGCGTTCGGAGACGCGGACGACGTACAGGTGCCAGACATCCTCGTTGCCCGGATGCACCGCGGGGACACGCACCCCATCGATGTCGGCGAGGAGCTCGGCGTAGCGGGCCGCGGCCGCGCGCCGCGCCTGGTTCCAGCGATCGAGCCGGCGCAGCTTCGCCCGCAGCACCGGAGCCTGGATCGCGTCCAGCCGCGCATTCATTCCGATGTGGTCGTGCACGTACTTGACCGAGCTGCCGTGTGCCGCGAGGTTGCGGATGAGGGCCGCGGCATCCGCATCATCGGTCATCACGGCACCGGCGTCGCCGGCCGCGCCCAGGTTCTTGCCCGGGTAGAAGCTGGTCGCCGCGATCCGCCCCAGTGCGCCGGCGCGGCCGGCCGCGGATGTCGCGCCCTGCGACTGCGCCGCGTCCTCGATGAGCACGAGTCCGTGCCTGTCGGCGATCGGCGTGATCCGTTCGACCGGTGCCGTCTGGCCGAACAGGTGAACCGGGACGATCGCGCGCGTGCGATCGGTGATGGCCGCCTCGATGGCGTCCGGATCGATCAGCAGGTGGTCGTCGTCGACGTCGACGAAGACGGGGACGGCTCCGATCCGCGATGCCGCCTCGGCCGTCGCGATGAACGTGTTCGCCGGCATGATGACCTCGTCGCCGGCCTCCACGCCGGCGGCGCGATATGCGAGCTCGAGGGCGTCGGTGCCGTTGGAGACGCCGATCACGTGGTCCACGCCGATGTAATCGGCGTACTCCTGCTCGAACGCTTCGACCTCCGCTCCGCCGATGAAGCCCGCGGACGCGAACTGGCGCTGCCACACCGGCAGCACCTCGTCGGCGATCTCGGCCTGCTGTGCGGCCAGGTCCAGGAACGGCACGTTCACGCGTTGTCTCCCATTTCTCGTGCGGGTACGCCCGCCCAGGTCTGCTGATCAGGCACATCCCGGGTGACGGCGGCCCCCATCCCGATCGTGGCCTCCGCCCCCACCGTCAGCCCTTGCCGCACGGAGGCGTTCATCCCGATGTATGCCGCTTCGCGTATGCGCACGGTCCCGCCCAGCGCCACACCCGCCGCAAGAGTGCTGAAGTCCTCGAGCACGTCATCGTGTGTGATCGTGCTGTTGGGCATGATCACCACATGCCTTCCGATATGGGCGTCTGCGGTGACGACGACCGAGTCGAGAAGGATGCTGCCCACGCCGACGTCACTCGAGCTGCCGAGCCGCGCGGAGCGCGCGACATAGGTGGCGTATCGGTCGTCGCCGATGCCGAACTTCGTGAAGCGGCGGACGATGCTGCGGCGGCTCGCGCTCGGACCCACGCACACCAGCAGCTGCCTCGGTCCGCTGCGGCGCGAGCGCGAGCGGTCCGATCACGGGCACGCCGGCCACCTCTGTCTGATGCAGGTCCACATCATCATCGAGGATGCCGGTGACCCCGGTGATACCGGCGGCGAGGACTTCGCGGGCCAGCCCGCTCGCCCCCACGAGCAGCGAGCCCGCACTCATGATCCCGATCCCCCGGGATGTCGCAGCTCCGCGATGACGCGCTCCTGGTCGGCGCCGGTCAGCGCGTGGAAGACCGGAAGGATCAGCGTCCGATCGGTGAGGCGCTCGGTCACCGGCAGCCCGCGCTCGGGAGTCAAGTGGCGATACGGCGGTTGCCGGTGCGAGGCCATGATGCCACGGCGTGCCGAGATGTCTGCGCGGGCGAGGGCCTCCAGCAGCCCTTCCCGATCCGTGGGGTACTCGTCCCCGACCTCGACCCAGAACGACTGGAAGTTGCCGGTGCCGTAGTCGGGATCGGCGACCGCACGCAGCCCGCCGATCTCGGCGATCGCCTCCTGGTAGCGGGCCGCGATCTCACGGCGACGCGCCACGACCTCCGGCAGCCGGCCGAGCTGGACGAGTCCGACCGCGGCCTGCAGGTCGGTCATCCGGAAGTTGAAGCCGACCTCGGTGTACTCCTCGGCGGGCGGCAGGACGGACCGGTGACGATCGGCGGCAGACACACTCATCGCGTGTTCGCGCAGATGCTTGGCCCGCGACGCCCAGCTCTCGTGCGTGGTGGTGAGCATGCCGCCCTCGCCGGTCGTGAGGAGCTTGCGAGGATGGAACGACCACGCCGCGATCTCGGCGCCGGCGCCCACCGGCCGCCCCTTGTACGTCGATCCCGCGCCGCACGCGGCATCCTCCACCACGATGATCCCGAGCGGATCGGTGACCGCGCGCACATCGTCGAGGTCGAGCGGGACGCCGCCCTGGTCGACCGCGATGACCGCGCGGGTCCCCGGCGTCAGCGCGGCGCGCACCGTCTCACCGGTCACATTGCCGGTGAGCGGGTCGACATCCGCGAAGACCGGATTCGCGCCGACATAGCGCACGGCGTTCGTCGTGGCGATGAACGAGAACGACGGGATGACGACGTCATCGCCTGCTCCGACGCCGGCGACGATGAGCGCGAGATGCAGCGCCGTCGTGCGAGCTGGTCGTGGCCACCGCGTACGGCGCGGCCATCACCGCCGCGAACTCCTGCTCGAACCGGGCCACGCGCGGTCCCTGCGCCACCCAGCCGCTCGCGATCGCCTCCGCGACGGCATCCGCCTCTTCCTGGCCGAGCCAGGGGACCATGACGTTGATGCGCTCGCTCATGATGCGGCCACCGCACGACCGGCCGCGATCTCGTTTCGCAGCGGACGCCACCACTCGACGAGTTGACGCAAGCCCGTCCTCGAGGCCGATCGTCGACTCCCAGCCGAGGTCCCGCTTCGCGGCGCCGACGTCGGCGAGTCGACGCGACACGTTGTTGACCGCGCGCTCCGGGCCGAACTCGACGCCGAGGTCCGAATCCATCGCCCGCAAGCGCCTCGGCGAGCTCGAGCAGACTCGTCTCGGTGCCGCTGGCGATGTTGTAGGTGCCCTCGACGATGTCGCTGCCCGCCGCCAGCACGTTCGCACGGGCGATGTCGGGCACGCAGACGAAGTCCATCGTCTGCTTCCCGTCACCGAAGATCAGCGGCGGCTTGCCGTCGACGATCCGCTCCATCCAGCGCACCAGCACCTCGGTGTACAGTCCGTGCACATCCATGCGCGGGCCGTACACGTTGAAGTAGCGCAGCAGCACGTAGTCGATGCCCTTCATCGCACGGAAGCTGCGCACCAGTCCCTCGTTGAAGGTCTTCGCCGCTCCGTAGAGGGTGTCGTTGTTCTCGTGGTGGTGCCGCTCGGTCGTCGGGAACTCCTCGGCCATGCCGTAGACGGACGCGCTGGAGGCGGCGACCAGCTTTCCGACCTTGTGCGCGGCGGCGGCTTCGACCACGTTGAACGTGCCGTCGACAAGCACCTCGAGGGCGAGTCGAGGCTCTTCGGCGCACTGGGTGATCCGGATGGCCGCCTGGTGGAACACGATGTCCTTGCCCGCGACCAGCTCGTCCACGACCGCCCGGTCGCGGATGTCGCCGTCCACGAGCGTGGCCCGTCCGGTCGCCAGCGCATCGTCGAGGTTCGCGACCCGGCCGCGGACGAGGTTGTCGAGCACGTCGACGTGGGCGGCTCCGGCATCCAAGAGCTGGTCGACCAGGGTCGAGCCGATCGTTCCCGCACCGCCGGTGACGAGGATGTTCGCGCCTTCGATCTGGGTCATGTCCGGTCCGTTCCGTGGGTGGTGTCTACAGGGTAGGGGGCGCCGTCGCGGCCGAGGCTGCCCTTGGCTGCTTCGAGGATCGACAGCACGCGCAGTCCGGATGCGCCGTCGGTGCGGGCCTCGCGTCGGTCGCGGATCGCGGAGGCGAACTCGGCCGTCATGTTCGACAGCGCCTCCTTCTCGGGGAGCGCCGGGGCCCAGGTGTCGCCGAGTCGGTAGGAGATGTTGGCGGCGCGGGCATCGGTCGTGGTCGCCTTGGACTGCTCCGCGAGGTCGACCCCGCGGTCGTAGACGCTCAACCGCTGCTGCGGGTTGAGGTCGTCCCAGACGAGGGTGCGCTTCGTGCCGCCGATGACCATCTGGCGGATCTTCGTGGGACTGAGCCAGTTGACGTGCACGTGGGCCATCGCACCGCCCGCCAACGGCATGGCGAGATACCCGATGCACGATTTGCCGGTGCGCAGCGGATCGGCTCCGTGGGCGGACACGGTGGCGGAGTCGATGCCGCCGGGCAGCACGAAGTCGATGATCGACAGGTCGTGCGGCGCCAGATCCCAGAAGACGTCGACGTCGGGCTGGATGAGACCGAGGTTGATGCGGACGCTGTCGATGAAGAGGATGTCGCCGAGGTCGCCGGCCGCGATCAGCTCGCGGATCTTCAGCACCGCGGGGGTGTAGCAGTAGGTGTGATCGGCCATGAGCACGAGCCCCTCGGCCCGTGCGGTCTCGACCATCTCGTGCCCGCGTTCGACCGTGTCGGCGAGCGGCTTCTCGACCGTGACGTGCTTGCCGGCGGCCAGCGCCGCCATCACGACGGAGTGGTGGGTGCGGGCAGGTGTCGCGATCGCGACCGCATCGATGGCGGGATCGGCCAGCACCTCGTCGAGACTCGCCGACACCGGCACCCCGCCCACGCGATCTGAGACCTGTTGGGCGCGCTCGATGTCGAGGTCGCAGATGACGGCGAGGTCCCATTCGGAGCTCGCCGCGAAGTTGCGCGCCAGGTTCGGGCCCCAGTATCCGGCCCCGACCACAGCGACGTTGAGTCGTTCAGTCACAGAAATCCTTGTCTCGTCGCGTCGCCCTCCCCCGGCGGCGCGGCGGCTGCTATTCGGCCGGCGTGAAGGTCACGTCCACCCAATAGTTGTTCGTCGACAGGTTGGAGGGGAAGTCTTGTGAGTAGACCCAGGCACTGCCCTGGGCAGGGATGGTGAACGGCCCGACGCTCGTTGCGGCGGCCAGCGTTCCCATATCCACGGCATAGCGGCCGGTCGTGCTGTAGAGGCCGACCCGATACTCGGTGTTCGGCTCGAGCGTCACCGGCGTCGCGAACTGGGCGGTCTGCCACCCGTCGGCGGTCTCGCCCATGAAGTCGACCTGGGCGATCTTGGTGCCGTCCGCGTTCCAGAGGAACCCGGTGTGCTGCCCCGTGTTCGCGCTGCCCTTGTAGAACCGCACCCCGGTGGCTTGGCCGGCGGTGTCCACGGTGAAGCGGGTCGCGACCTGGACGGCGTCGGGGTCGTTCCACCAGGGGTTGGATGGCAGTGCGTCACCGAAGATCGTCTCCGCGGTCTTCACGACAGGCGGGTCGGCTGTGGCGAACGACCACGTCCCGCCGGTCACCGTAGCGCCGTCGACGGTGACCGTGACCGAGTACGAGGCCTTCCACGCGAGCGGGTCCGTCGGGGTGAAGGTGACGGTCTTGGTGGCGGCGTCGTACGCGGTGGTCCCCGCCACGTTCCCGATCGAATTCGCCAGCGCGATCCGGGCGGTTCCCGGATCGGTGTCGAACGTGGCCGTCACCGTGGTCGTCGGCGAGACATCCACCGCGGCGCTGGCCGGCGTGGCCGAGGTGACCGAGTACACCACCGCCGGTTCCGGCGTCGGCGTCGGCGTCGGTGTCGGCGTGGGCGTCGGGGTCGGCGTCGGCGTGGGCGTCGGGGTCGGCGTGGGCGTGGGCGTCGGGGTCGGCGTGGGCGTCGGCGTGGGCGTCGGCGTCGACGACTGCCCGTCGAACACGATCTCGGCGTCGACGAAGTATGAGGTCGCGCCCACGGACTGCGTCGGGAATCCACCGTTCGCGGCGTACAGGTAGCGTCCGTTCTGGGTCGCCAGCCCGGTGATGTTCCCGTTCACCAGCGCGGAGGAGAAGAAGCCGTACTGGGACGCGTAGTGGCCGGCGGGCGCGAAGTACGACACGACGTACGTCTGGCCGGGCGACACCTGGACCGGAGTCGTCAGTGCTCCCGCTGCCAGCCGGTATCGGTCTCGTTCGCGAAGATCACACCGGCGAGCTTGGTGCCGTCTGCGGCCCACAGCGATCCGTTGTGGGTGCCGGTGTTTCCCGCGCCCTTGTAGAACCGGACCGCGGTCACCTCGCCGGGTTCGGCGACGGTGAACGCCGTTCCGACCTCGACCGCGGCGGAATCCGGTTCGGCCGTCTTCTGCGGGATGGTGCTGCCGAAGAGGGTCTGGGCCGTGCCGGAGACGGCTGTCGCGAATTCCACGTCGACGAAGTAGTTGGTGGAGTTCCACGATGTCGTCGGTCGGCCCGACGAACCGTAGACGAACGTCCCGTTCGCAGGAGAGGTCGCCGTGAGCGGTCCGCTGGTGACCGGTGCGGCGAAGGCTCCGCCCTTGTACGTGTAGTTCCCGTGCGGTGCCAGATACGAGACCGTGTAGACCACACCGGGAGCGATGTCCACCGGAGTGCTCAGCACGGCCCGCTGCCATCCGCTCGCCGATTCGCCGGAGAAGGTCACGGTCGCCAGGGGCGTCGAGCCGGAGCCCCACAGCCAGCCGATGTGCGTGCCGGTGTTCGTCGCCGCCTTGTAGAAGCGGATCGCCTGGACCTGCCCGGGAACGGATGCCGTGAACGACATCCCGAGGACGACGGAGTCGGCGTCGTCGGTCGCCGTCGTCGCCCCGGTGGGCGGGCCACTGAACATCGTGACGATCGACGAACCGGAATCGGATGCGGTGGTGAACGACCAGGTGGCGGCAGACCCCGCTCCCCCGTTCGCCCCGACGACGCCGGAGACCGCGACCGTGACGGTCGCTCCGGCCGACAGCGTCGACGACGGGGTGAATGTCACGGTCTTGCCGTCGCCCGACAGCGATGTGGCTCCTGCGACCGCGGCACCCCCGGCACTGGCCGTGATGGTCGCCTTGCTCAGCGCCGCGTCATACGTCGCGCTGATGGTGGAGCCGGTCGACACACCGGTGGCGCCGTCCTGCGGTGAGGCCGAGACCAGAGTGGGTCCGGCGGCCTTCGCGGCGAAGACGACGTCGACCGCGTAGTCACTGGTCGAAGACTGGTTCGGGAAGCCGCCCGCGTAGGTGAAGACGGCGCCGTTGGCGGGAACCTGCAGCGGTCCGCGGGTGTAGGCGCCGGAGAACTTCCCCGAGGACACGGAGTATCCGCCCACCGGCGCCGTGTACGAGGCCACGTAGGTGGTGCCGGCGGAGACGGACACGGGTGTCGACAGCGTCGCGGTCTGCCACCCCTGCGTCGGCTCGTCGGTGAAGTTCACCGTCGCGAGGGCGGTTCCAGTGGCGTTCCACAGCGTTCCCGTGTGGACACCGCCGTTGCCCGCGCCCTTGTAGAAGCGAAGCGCCGTGATCGTCCCCGCCTGCGTGCTGGAGAACCTCACCCCCAGCGTGACCGCATCGGTATCGGATGCCGAGGCGATGTCGGGGCGCGTCAGATCGGTGAACAGTGAACACGGGCAGGTTCCGTCGGGCAGTACGACGCTCGCCGTCGTGAACGCCCACGTCCCCGTTCCCTGGGCGAGGGCGACGCCCTGCTCATCTGTCGCGGCGACCGTCACGGTGTACTTCGTCGAGTTCGCCAGCGCAGACGACGGGTCGAACGTCGCGGTCTTGGTGGTGGAGTCGTACGTGGTCGTCCCGGGGACGGCGGTCCCCGAGGCGTCCTTGAGCGTCACCGAGAGGGTGGCCGTGTCGACAGCACGGGAGAAGGTGATCGTGATCGGATCGCCGACCGGGTTGCTGGACGACCCCTGGGTGGGAGTGGTCGTCATGATCCGCAGCGGCGACCCGTCCACCTTGTCGAACAGCACATCGACGTAGTAGTTCGTGTCATACCAGCTCGAGGTCGGCAGCGTGCCGGGGGCTCCGAACACCCCGGGCGAAGCGGCGCCGACGCCCGGAGTCACGGACACGGGGCTGCTCGGCTGTGCGTCATACGGCCAGTACCGCGCGTCGGCCGCGTATCCGCCCTTGGGCGCGGTGTACGAGACGGTGTATTTCTGCCCGGCGATGACCTCGATCGGTGTCGTGAAGAGGGCCTTCTGCCACCCGGTGGCAGTCTCGTTCGTGAATGTCACGGTGCCCAGCCGCTGCCCGGTGGAATCCCACAGGGATCCGACGTGGGTCCCCGTGTTCGCCGTGCCCTTGTAGAAGCGCACGCCGTTGACGAAGCCGTCGCTGGTCGGAGTGAACTGCAGGCCGAGTTCAACGGCGGCGGTGTCGTCGGTGCTGGTGATCACGGGAGTGGTGTTTCCGAAGACGCTGTACGGGGCGGTCACGGTGACCGGAACGGAGACGCCGGCGGATGAGTAGTTGGCGCTGTCGTCGATCGCCCGGGCCGTGATCGTGGTGGTGCCCGAACCCTGCTGGATGTACGTGTAGGTCCAGGAGGTGGTGCCGGTGGCCGGATGCCAGGTCGACCCACCGTCGGTGGAGACTTCGACACCGGCGACGACGCCGCCCACATCGGCAGCCGTGCCGGTCGCGGTGACCTTGGTGCCGCCGGCGATCGTCGCTCCGATCGCCGGGCTCGTGATGGTCGTGGTCGGCGGTGTCGAATCCGTGCTCTTGGATGCGGCCGTCAGACCGCTCATGAGAGTGGAGGGCTGGGCCCCCATGTCGGCGAGCATGTTGACCTCGGCCTGCTGCATGCGCGGGTCGGCGGGTGCACCGTCACCATCGTGCGTCGCGTCCAGGCCCCAGCCCCACTGGATCGTTCCGGCGCCGAACACCAGCGCGCCGCTCTGGGCGCGATAGAGAGTGAGATGGTGTTCGGTCGTTCCGGGCACCACGACGTTGCCGTAGTCGGTCAGGTACTGCGGAGTCGGACCGATGGTGGTCGAGAGCCGGATGAGCCCCGCCGGCCGGAAGCCGTTGTCGACATCCTCGTCCGACTCGTAGCCGACGGTATGCGCCGCCAGCGCCTGCGACGTCCCGGCAGCAAGAGAGGTCAGGCCGGTGTTGCGCCACAGCCGCGTCTTGCCCTCGGCCGCGGTGACGGTCAACGGCAGGTCCGTGTTGTTGCTCATGTACATCGTGCCGGTGAGCCCGTTCTCCGGCAGCGTGCCGCCGTCCGCGGCGGACGCGAACCGTGGATCTCGCCAGGTGCCCGTCCACTCCGGAGTGGAGTCATCGATCTTCGCCCCTTGCGGATGGGCGGCGTTCCCCCATGTCTCCTTGTACGACACGAGCGTGCGATACGGCGTGCTCGATCCGTCGGCAGCGGACGCTTCGTAGCGCGTGTGCCAGTACACCTCGTTGCCGGAGAGGAACTGCAGATTCACGCCCGCGTCCCGGGCGGCCTCGACGTTCTTGCGCTGTGCCGCCGACCAGTACTCGTCATGGCCGACCGACAGGAAGACCTTGTGGTTGAGCAGCTGCGCGCCGTACCGGTCGGTGTCGACCCCGGCCATGTAGCTGACGTCGTAGCCGTTGCGCTCGAGGAAGCGCACGGTGGCGTACTCCGAGCTGAAATAGCCGTCGCGCCCGTCGACCCAGCCGCGCGTGACGATCGGCCGGTTGTAGCTGATCTTGTACGCCCGGCCGTTGGCCGCCCCCTGGTAGAAGTCCGATCCACCGTAGGTGTTGTAGGCCTGCCAGGTCGGATCGGATGTCTGGAAGACGACGTCGGAGTGGTTGCCGTCGTTGCGGACGATGAAGATGATGTGGCTCTCGCCGCCGGTGTCATTGCGGTGCAGCAGAGCGATGTAGACACCCGATACGGCGGTGGAGGGCACATTCCACGACGCCGACACGCCCCACGTGCCGCAGTCGTAGAGCTCTGTCGTCTCATCCGAGATGCACTCGGGCTGCTTCTGCGGCAGGGTCGCCGTCACGGGAACGGACTGGATGAACCGGGCCCCGAGGCCCTGGTAATACCCGGTGCGGTAGATGTCGACCTTGTACGAGGCGGCATCTGTGTCGATCTTGAACGCGATCTTGCTGCCCGCGTTGACGCTGATGTCGGTGGCGAACCCCTGGATGCTGGGGTCACCGGCCCCCTGGATGTCCCAGACGTACGGATCCGTGCCGGGCTTCGAGTTCTCGCAGACGATGGGGTTGATGCTCGGGCCGCACGTGCTGCCGGTCGCGTTGGCCGGTTCGGGGACCGTGATGGCCACGAGGGCGCTCGCGACGACCACGAGTGTCGCCAGAAGTCCGGCGGCGCGCAGGCGCCGACGCGCCGTCCCGATGACAGCTGCTGAATTGCGCATATTCCCCAGTCCCCAGAAGACCGACGCCGGCTCGCGGGCAGCGAGCGCATCGACCCAAGTTGTAGACCCGCGTCACCCTGCCTGTGATACCCCAGATGGCAGAACGAGTGAGTCTCCCCGCTCGCGAGTATAGCCACGACGCGCGACACGCGACAGGTCTGTTTCCTCAGATCGGCTCAAGATACCTATGCTGAGGGCACCCATCGCACCGGAGGCGCCCCCGTGAGCATTGCCGAATCGGCCGACATCCAGCCCACCGCCGACGTCGACGGACGCGCCGACATCGGCGCGAACACGCGCGTGTGGCACCTGGCCCAGATCCGCGAGGGCGCCCGCGTCGGCAGCGACTGCAACATCGGCCGCGGCGCCTACGTCGGTCCGGATGTCGTCATCGGCGACAACTGCAAGCTGCAGAACTACGCCCTGGTGTACGAGCCCGCGCGGCTGGGCGACGGCGTGTTCATCGGGCCGGCCGCCGTGCTCACGAACGACGAGTTCCCGCGGGCGATCACCCCGGACGGCGCACTGAAATCCGCCGACGACTGGCACGCGGTGGGCGTGACGATCGGCCAGGGCGCATCGATCGGCGCCCGCGCCGTCTGCATCGCCCCGGTCACCGTCGGCGCCTGGGCGCTGGTCGCCGCCGGTGCCGTGGTGACGAAGGATGTCCCGGCGCACGCGCTCGTCGTCGGCGTGCCCGCCCGCCGCATCGGCTGGGTCGGACGCGCGGGGCGGCCTCTGACCCAGGAGGGCCGACGCTGGGTGTGCCCCGAGACCGGCGAGCGGTACCGCGAGGACGGCGAGACGCTCACGCTCGTCTGAGGGCACGGCGCTTCGTCTCGCTGCGCTCGCTCAGCGATCTTGAGGAGCAGCACGGCGCTTCGTCTCGCTGCGCTCGCTCAGCGATCTGTGGGAGGGCTGGGACGGGAGTGGCGATCACATGCCATTCCAATGGTAATCTCATGGTATGCGGACCACCATCGATCGTTCCGGACGCCTGGTCGTCCCGAAGGAGCTTGCGCGACGCCATCGGGATCAGCGCTGGGGTCGTCGACATCCACGTCGTGGGGAACGTCCTTCAGATCGAGGTGCCCGACGTCGCAGATCCTCTCGTCCAGGACGAGGACGGCCGCCTCGTGGTGGCGGCCAGCGGTTCGACCATGACCGACGACGACGTCCGCGAGCTGCGCCTTGGCCTCCAGCAGCGCTGAGCGTCTCCTCCTGGACACGAGCGCCGCCCTCGCACTGCTCATCCTCGATCACGAAGCACACGTCGCCGTTGCCGCGCGGGTCCGCGGCCACGAGCTCGGACTGGCCGGCCACGCCGCGTTCGAGACGTTCTCGATACTGACCCGTCAGCCCAGGCCGTGGCGGTTGTCGCCTGCGGCCGCCCATCGAGCCATCAGGGCCGGATTCCCCGCGGGTCACCAGTTGTCGACTGACGGAGCAGATCGCCTGTTCGCGCAGCTGCCCGCAGCCGGCATCGGCGGAGGGGCGGTGTTCGACGCGCTCGTGGCGGCGGCCGCCCACGAGGCGGAGACGCTGATGATCAGCCGTGACCGACGTGCGGCCACGGTCTACCGTGCGATCGGGGCCGCGGTCGAGTTCGTCTGAGATCCGACGACCAGGGCGCTTCGTCTCGGTCGCTTCGCTCCCTCGCTCAGCGAGCTGGGGGCGACCGCGCTTCGCTCCCTCGCTCAGCGAGCTGGGGGGTGGTGCGAGCTGGGGGGTGATCGCGCTACAGCTCGCCGGGGGCGATCGCCTGGGCGTCGAGCTCGTCGACGATCTCGCGGGCGACCGAGGGCGCACCGGCCTTGCGCGGGGCGTAGACCACGAGCGAGTGGAACATGAACCGCACCACGAAGGCGAGCGCCAGGGTGATGGCGGCCGCGATCACGCTGGACAGATGCCAGGTGTTCACCAGCAGCGCGATCATCGGGATGCGCACGACCGCCTCGGCATTGTTGAACGCGAACGACTTCGCGAACCGCGACCACACACCGGATGCCTCGCCCCTCATGTCCTGGAACACGAAGCGCTCCTGCAGCACGAAGTTGCCGACGATCGTCAGCTCGGCGGCGATCACGGCGGCGGGGATGTAGTGCATCCCGAGCTTGGTGAGCGCCCACATGATGATGAGATTCGCCACGGCACCGAGTCCGCCGATGATGGCGAACAGCGACATCTTGCCGAACCGAAGCCCGGTCAGCTGCACCAGGAAGTGCACGCCCTGACGCACCGATGCCTTCGACTCGCCGGCGAACCGGTCGGCGAAACGGAACGGCACCTCGGCCACGCGCAGGCTTTTGCGCGCGAGGATCTCGAGCAGGATCTTGAACCCGCGCGGCTTGAGTCCGTCCAGATCGATGGTGCGCCGGTCGACGATGAAGAACCCGGTCATCGGGTCGGACACGCCGCGCAAGCCGGATCGGGAACATCGCGCGGGTGATCATGGTCGACAGGCGCGAGATGAGCACGCGGGTGCGGTCGGCCAGCCCCTGCGCCGACCCGTCGCCGAGGTAGCGGGATGCCGCGACCAGGTCGACGTCGCCTTCGGCGAACCGGTCGCACAGCAGCCCGATGTCCTCCGGCGGATGCTGCAGGTCGCCGTCCATGACCAGACAGACATCCGATTCCGCCGCGCGCATGCCCTCCACCACGGCACCGCCCAGGCCCCCGGTCGCGTGCTCGCGATGGATCAGCCGCACCGGCACGGGCGCGTCTCGGCCATCCTGCAGCCCGGCCGCGGCTTCGCGCACCGCGGCGGGTGTGGCATCCGTGCTGTCGTCCACGAAGATGATCTCCGCATCGATGCCGCCGATCGCCGCGATCGTGCGACGCACGAGTTCGGCCACGTTGGGCGCCTCGTTGTACGTCGGGACGATGATCGACAGCTGCATGGGACTTCCGTGATGCGGACGACGCGGGGTGCGTCGTGCCGGTTCCATCGTCGCATGCGCACCTGACGTTGTGCTGGCGTCATCGGCATTGCTCAGCCGACGCTGGGCGAGCTCACCAGGGCCCCGGATCGCTCCCCGGTCGCAGGCGCCCCGTAGGATCAGGAGCCATGCGAGTCAGTGTGATCGGGTGCGGGTATCTGGGGGCGGTGCACGCCGCGGCGATGGCGCAGCTGGGCCATGACGTGATCGGCGTGGATGTCGACGAGGTCAAGCTCGCCGCGCTGCGACGCGGAGAGGCTCCGTTCTTCGAGCCGGGCCTGCCCGAGCTTGCGCGACGCGACCGCCAGCGGCCGGCTGCGCTTCACCGACGACATCGCGCAGGTCCGGGGCGCACAGGTGCACTTCGTCGCGGTGGGCACCCGCAGCTGCGCGGCTCGCACGGGGCCGATCTGCGCTACGTCGATGCCGCGATCGAGTCGCTCTTGCCGCACCTGAATGCGGGGGATGTCGTGGCCGGCAAGTCGACGGTCCCGGTCGGGACCGCCGCCCGACTGGCCGAGCGGATCGCCGAGGCCGGGTCGGGGGCGGTGCTGGCCTGGAACCCGGAGTTCCTGCGCGAGGGCTTCGCGGTGAAGGACTCGCTCACCCCGGACCGCCTCGTGTTCGGGCTGTCGCCCGCGGCGGACGCGGCATCCGCCGGCGAAGCCGCCCTGCGCGAGGTCTACGCGGACGCGATCGCGGCCGAGACGCCGCTGGTGCTCACCGACTATGCGACCGCCGAGCTGGTCAAGGTGTCGGCGAACGCGTTCCTGGCCACGAAGATCTCGTTCATCAACGCGATGGCCGAGATCGCCGAGGCGACGGGCGCGGATGTCACCCAGCTGGCCGATGCGATCGGCTTCGATCCACGGATCGGACGGCGCTTCCTCGGAGCCGGGGTGGGGTTCGGGGGCGGATGCCTCCCCAAGGACATCCGCGGATTCATGGCGCGCGCCGAAGAGCTCGGGCGCGGGGAATCGGTCGCGTTCCTCAAGGAGGTCGACGCGATCAACCTGCGCCGGCGCCGCAAGGTCGTCGACAACGTGGTCGAACTGCTGGACCACGAGCCGTACGGCAAGACCGTGGCGGTGCTCGGCCTCGCGTTCAAGCCGCACTCGGACGACGTGCGCGACTCTCCCGCACTCGATGTCGCGGTGCGGCTGAAGGGGCTGGGCGTCGAGGTGCGCGCGACCGACCCCGAGGCGATCGAGAACTCGCGCGCGCTGCACCCGAGCTGGACTATCGCGCGTCGTTCGAGGATGCCGTCCGCGGCGTCGACGCGATCGTGCTGGTCACCGAGTGGGACGAGTACCGCTACCTCGACCCCGAGGTGGTCGGCGCCCTGGTGGGCGCGCGGAACGTGGTGGACGGTCGCAACAGCTACGACCCGGCCTGCTGGCGTGCCGCCGGCTGGACCTACCGCGGCCTCGGCCGCCCCTGACCCGCCCTTTCTCGCGTCGAAATCGTACGATGTGGCCGAGTGCACATCATCCTGGGCCGAATTTGATGTGCAGTGGGCCAAATCGTACGATCGCGCACAGCGCCGACCCAGCAGGAGGTTGGGAGAATGGAGGCATGACGACCTCCGCGACCTCCATCAAGATGTTCGGCGCCGAATGGTGCGGCGACTGCCGCCGCACCAAGAAGCAGCTCGACGAGCTCGGCATCGACTACGAGTACATCGACCTCGTCGCCGACCCCGAGCCGCCGATGTGGCCAAGGAGATCTCGGGCCGCACGAACATCCCGGTCGTGCTGTACCCGGACGCCTCGCACCAGGTCGAGCCGTCCAACGGCGACGTCGAGGCGAAGCTGCGCGAGCTCTCGCTCATCTGACGCCCGCACACCGGTCCCCGGGCGGGGCGCTTCGTCTCGCTGCGCTCGCTCAGCGACCTGCGGGCGACCTCATGCGCTCGCTCAGCGACCTGCGGGCGACCTAAGCTGAGACGGTGGACGACGGCGTCGAGCGCAATACCCGGACGATCGAAGAATCGGTGATCACCGACTTCGAAGACCGCATGACCTACAGCGGATACCTGCAAGCTGGGCACCCTGCGCAGGCGCAGCATCCGCTCAGCTCGCCCGAACACCACGACGAGCTGCTGTTCATCATCCAGCACCAGACCACCGAGCTGTGGCTGAGGCTGATCCTGCACGAGCTCGGCGCGGCATGCCGGCTGCTGCGCGAAGACGAACTCGCCCCGGCGCTGAAGTGCATCGCCCGGGTCAAGCACATCCAGAAGACGATCACCGACCAGTGGTCGGTGCTGGCAACGCTCACCCCGAGCGAGTACGCGCAGTTCCGCGGTGTGCTCGGCAACGCGAGCGGCTTCCAGTCGGCGCAGTACCGCGCCGTCGAGTTCACCCTGGGCAACAAGCACGCCGGGATGCTGAAGGTGTTCGCCGCGGATCCGGAGAACCTCGCGCTGGTCGAGGCGGCGCTGCGCGCACCGAGCCTGTACGACGAGTTCCTGCGGCTGCTGGCCCGCGCCGGGCATGCCGTTCCGGCCGCGGTCCTCGAGCGCGATGTCACGAAGGCCTGGGAGTACACGCCCGAACTGGTCCCCGTGTTCGCCGAGATCTACGCCGACCCGGCAGCGCACTGGGGCGCCTACGAGACCTGCGAAGAGCTCGTCGACCTCGAGGACAACTTCCAGCTGTGGCGGTTCCGGCATCTCAAGACGGTCGAGCGGATCATCGGCCACAAGCGGGGCACCGGGGGCTCCAGCGGCGTCGGCTTCCTGAAGCGGGCACTGGACCTCACCTTCTTTCCCGAGCTGTACGCCGTCCGCACCGAGATCGGTGCCTGAGATGGCGCATTCGGATGCCGAGGCCCTGCAGGCTCTTCTCGGTCCGTCGGCCCGATTCTGCCGCCGCGGCCTGACCGGCCAGGACGGCGTCGCGCTCGCGCCGCTGATCGACCATCATCTGCATCTGCATCTGGTCGACGAGCATGCGCTGCCCGCCCACGGGATCGCCGGCGCCGTGGATCTCGGCGGCGATCCGGCGTACTTCGCCCGGCGGCCGAAGCACGGCATGCCGCAGGTGGAATATGCGGGGGCGTTCCTGACCGTGCCGGGCGGCTACCCCTCGTTCCGGTCGTGGGCGCCCGCCCAGATCGTGCACATCGTCACCTCATCCTCGGCGGCGCCCGGGGTCCCGGGCGGGGCGCGGACCTCGGTGGACGAGATGGCGGACGCCGGGGCATCCGTCATCAAGGTGGCCCTGCACAACACCGAGGGCCCGGTCTTCGACACGCATACCCTGCAGGTTCTGGTGGCCGCGGCGCACGACCGCGGTCTGCCGGTCGTCGCCCACGTCGAAGGCGACGGGATGACGCGGCGCGCGTTGGATGCCGGAGTCGACGTGCTCGCCCACGCCCCGTTCACCGAGCGGATCGACGAGGACCTCGTCGCCGCGGCGGTCGCCGCCGGGCAGCGGTGGATCTCGACGCTGGCGATCCACGACGACCCGCAGCTCGCCCTCGACAACACCGCCGCGTTCGCCGCCGCCGACGGCCGGGTGCTGTACGGCACCGATCTGGGCAACGGCGACCGGCCGGCCGGCCTGGTGCCGGCCGAGCTGCGCTGCCTGCACCGGGCCGGGATCCGCGGCCCGGCGCTGATCGGCGCACTCACCGACCCGTGGCCGCGCGCCGCGTTCGACCGCGGCGTGGCGACGTTCGTGACGGGCCCGGCGCCCGACGCCGAAGCGGGCATCCCCGCCTGGCTCGGCGGAGCGACCGTCGTCCCCGCCGAGGAGCTGATCACCCGTGAGCCCTGACGCGGCACCCACCCTCGCCCAGGCGCAGGCCGAGGCATCCGGTCTGGACGCCGCCGATCCGCTGCGCACCCACCGCGACGCGTTCGTCGGCTCCGAGACCCCGCTGGTCTACTTCGACGGCAACTCGCTGGGACGCCCGCTGCGGGCCAGCGTCGACCGGGCGGCGTCGTTCGTCCGCGACGAGTGGGGCGGGCGCCTGATCCGCGGGTGGGACGAGACGTGGATGGACCTGCCGTTCTCACTCGGCGACCGGATCGGCGCGGCGGCGATCGGCGCGGCGCCCGGGCAGACCGTGATCGGCGACTCCACCACCGTGCTGCTGTACAAGCTGGTGCGGGCGGCCTTCGATCTCGCGCACTCGACCGACCCGCGGCGGGTGGAGATCGTGGTGGATCGCGACAACTTCCCCACCGATCGCTACCTCGTCGAGGGCATCGCCGCCGAGCGCGGCGGACGCGTCCGCTGGATCGATGTGGGCCTGACATCCGGCGTCACCGCGGCGCAAGCTCGGGGTGCGGTCGGGCCGCAGACCGCCGTGGTGCTGCTCAGCCACGTCGCATACCGGTCCGGGTATATGGCGGATGCCTGCGGCTCTCACCACGATCGCGCACGACGCCGGCGCGCTCATCGTGTGGGATCTGTGCCACTCGGTCGGTGCGGTCGAGGTGACCGCGGATTCCTGGGGGTTCGACCTGGCGGTGGGGTGCACCTACAAATACCTGAACGGCGGACCCGGCTCACCGGCCTTCGCGTACGTCGCCCGCCGGCACCAGGAGCGACTTGCCCCGCCGATCCAGGGATGGATGGGTGCGGCCGACGTGTTCGCGATGGGGCCGGAGTATGAGCCGGGAGCCGGAATGCGCCGCTTCGTGTCGGGCACGCCGTCGATCACGGCGATGATCGCGTTGCGCGACATGGTGCCGCTGATCGAAGAGGTCGGGATCGGGCCGATCCGCACGAAGTCGATCGCCCTGACGTCGTTCACGATCCTGCTGGCCGACGCGTGGCTCGCACCCCTGGGCGTCACCGTCGCCTCGCCGCGCGAGGCGGCGCGGCGCGGAGGACACGTCGCTCTCGCCCATCCCGCCATGCGCGCGGTGACGGCGCGGCTCTGGGAGCAGGACGTGATCCCCGACTATCGCGATCCGGGCGGCCTGCGCATCGGGCTCTCCCCGCTGTCGACCTCGTTCGCCGAGGTCGTGACCGGGATGGCGCGCGTACAGGAGGCGCTCCGCGCGGTCTGAGGCGGTACGGGTGGGCCGGGTGGAGCGGGCCGGCGCGGGCCGGCGCGGCGCGGGTACGCAGGCGCCGGGCGATCCCGCCGGCGGCCGTACACTGGCGCGATGAGCCACGACGCTCCCGACACCGCTTCGCCCGCGCCCGCGCCCGAACCCGCCGGGCCGCACCCGCCCGCGCCCGAACCCGAACCCGCCGGGCTGCCCGCCCAGGCCGCCACCACCCCGCCCACGCCGCGGCTGAGCGTGGGCGTGATCACGCGCTACGCCATCGGCTCGATCGGCACGGGCGGGTTCGCGACGCTGCCCGGTCTGGTGCTGACCTACTACCTCACCGACTCGCTCGGGGTGGCGGCGATCGTGGCGGGGCTGGTCATCACCCTCGCCAAGATCTGGGACGTCATCATCGACCCGGTGGTCGGCGCACTGAGCGACCGCGACCGCACGCGGCACGGGTCGCGGCGGCGGCTGATGCTCATCGGGGCATGCACGATCCCGCTCTTCTTCGCCCTGACGTTCGCCGCGCCGCCGGCGTTCGGCCCGACCCTCGGCGCGGTGTGGGTGGTGATCGCCTTCCTGCTGACCGCCACGTCGTTCAGCCTCTTCCAGGTGCCCTACATCGCCCTGCCGGCCGAGCTGACGCCGGGGTACAACGAGCGGACGCGCCTGCTGACCTGGCGGGTCGTGATGCTCACCCTCGCGATCCTGCTGTTCGGCGCCGGCGGCCCGGCGCTGCGCCGCGTGACCGGCGACCCGGTGACCGGCTACCTCGTCATGGGCGTCGTCGCGGGCGTCGTGCTGGGCATCGGGATGCTGGTGGCCACAACCGTCGCGCGGCATGCCGGCGGCAACGCGGGCACCGCCGCAGCCACCGGCGCGGGCGCCTCGGCGCTGTCGGCGGAGGGCGGCATCCGCGCGAACTATGCGGCCGGCATCGGCGCCCTCCGCCGCAGTGCCCCGTTCCGTACGCTGCTGACCACCTACCTGCTGCAGGCGCTGGCGACCGGGCTCATGCTGGCCGGCGCGCAGTACGTCGCGACGTGGGTGATGCACTCCGAGTCGGCCGTCGAGCTGCTGTTCGTGGCCCTGATCGCGCCCGCGTTCGTCGCGGCGCCGCTGTGGGGCTGCTGGCCGACCGCATCGGCAAGGAGCGGTCCTTCGCGATCGCCAGCGTCGTGTTCGCCGTCGCGGCGCTGTCGCTGCTGGGCCTGCAGTGGAACACCGGCGACTGGGCGTACCTGCCGGTCGCCGTCGCCGGCATCGCCTACGCCGGGATGCAGTCGCTGCCGATGGCCATGCTCCCGGACGTGATCTCGCACGACGAGCGCACCCACGGCCGCGGCCGCGCCGGCGCGTTCAGCGGCGTCTGGACCGCCGGCGAGACGATCGGCTTCGCCCTCGGCGCCACGGCCCTGTCGATCATGCTCGCCGTCACGGGATACGTCTCCTCGACCGCCGGGACCACGGTCACCCAGCCGGATGCCGCGGTCACCGGCATCGTCATCAGCTTCAGCGTGCTGCCCGCAGCCCTGATCGCCGGCAGCCTGATCGCGCTGGGACGGTATCGGCTCCGCCGCCACGACATCGAGTCGGCGGCATCCGGTCGCACCGACGGTGAGACGGGGTCCCATGCGTAGACTGTGACCGAAGCGCCCGAAGGAGAGCGTCGTGCCCACCAGCAACACCCCGAAGCCGGCCCCGAAGCGGGCCCCCGCGAAGCGCAAGGTCGCCGCATCCGCCCTGTCGGATGACGTCCGGGCACCCCTCGATGCCGCGATCGCCGCGGTCCAGCGGGGGGCACGCTCCTGGAGCCATCTGACGCTGGAGCAGCGGGCCCGCCTGATCGAGCGCATCCGCGCCGCCGTGGTCACCTGCGCCGACGAGTGGGCGATGACCGCCGCACGATCGAAGGGGCTGGACGAGACGCATCCGCTGTTCGGCGAAGAGTGGCTGTCCGGACCCTACGCGATGCTCACCGCCCTCGACGGCTACCTGGCCACCCTGCGCGCACTCGCGCGCGGCGCCAGCCCGCTGGACGGCGTGAAGACGGATGCCGCTGCCCACGGCGGCCTGCGCGCACACGTCTTCCCCGCCTCGCGCATGGACGGCCTGCTGCTGTCGGGCTACACCGGCGAGGTCTGGCTTCGACCCGGGACGACTCAGGCCGCCGCGCGCGACGCCGCCGGCCTCGGACAGCGACGGCCCGCCGAACCCGCCACCGTGGGCCTGGTCCTCGGAGCCGGGAACATCACCTCGATCCCGGTGCTGGACGTGCTGTACGAGCTGCTGGCCGCGAACCGGGTCAGCGTCCTGAAGGTGAACCCCACGCAGGACTCGCTGGTACCCGTCTACGAGCGCGCGCTGGCGCCGCTGATCGAACCCGGGTTCCTGCGCATCGTCCACGGCGGTGGGGATGTCGGCGCGTATCTGACCGGGAATCCGGCCTTCGATCACATCCACATCACCGGCTCGGCGGCGACGTTCGACGCGATCGTGTGGGGCACCGGCGCCGAGGCGACCCGACGACGCAAGGCCGACGACCCGAAGCTGACCACGCCGATCACCGCCGAGCTCGGCGGCGTCTCGCCCATGATCGTGGTGCCGGGGCGCTGGACCGACGCGGACCTGGCATACCAGGCATCCCATATCGCGACCATGCGCCTGTACAACAGCGGCCACAACTGCATCGCCGGGCAGGTCGTCGTCATCAGTCGCGACTGGCCGCAGCGCGACGCCTTCCTGGCCGCGCTGCGCGCCGCGTACGCCGCCGCGCCCCAGCGGCCGATCTGGTACCCGAACGGCGAGCGCCGGCTCCAGGAGGCGGCCGAAGACTATCCGGACGCGGAGTGGTCGGCCGACCGCACGCGCGCCCTGATCGACGTGCCCGGCGATGGCGAGGCGACTGCACTGGAGACCACCGAGTACTTCGCCCCCGTCCTGGGCGTGGTCGAACTGGACGGCAACGGGCAGGAGTTCCTCGACGCGGCCGTCGCGCACGCCAACGACAGGCTGGCCGGCACCCTCGGTGCGAACGTGCTCATCGACCCCGACACCCAGCGGGCGCTTGGCGCCGGGTTCGAGCGTGCGATCGCCGCGCTGCGCTACGGCGGCATCGCGGTCAATGCCTGGACCGGCATCGTCTTCGCCACCCCGATCCTGTCCTGGGGCGCGTTCCCCGGCGGCACGATCCAGGACGTCTCCAGCGGCATCGGAGTCGTGCACAATACGCTCCTGCTGGACCAGGTCGAACGCTCGGTCATGCGCGGCCCGTTCCGCCCCTTCCCCCGTTCGGTCGGCGGGAGGAACCGCTTCTCGGCGCTGCCCAAGCCGCCCTGGTTCGTCGATTCGCGCACCGCCACCCCGGTCGCCGAGGGACTCACCCGCTGGCACATGGACCACAGCATCCCGCGCCTGGTCGCCACCCTCGCCCAGGCGATGCGGTCGTGAACCTCGACGCCGACTACGTCATCGTCGGGGCCGGTTCGGCCGGCGCCGCCCTCGCGGCCCGCCTGAGCGAAGACCCCTCCGTCTCGGTCCTGCTGCTCGAGGCCGGCGGGCCGGACAAGGCGATGGAGCTGCACGTCCCGGCCGCGTTCTCCACGCTGTTCCGCGGCCGGTACGACTGGAACTACGACACCGTGCCGCAGGCGCAAGCTGGAGGATCGCACCGTGTACTGGCCGCGGGGCAAGACCCTCGGCGGCTCGTCCTCGCTGAACGCGATGATGTGGGTGCGCGGGTTCGCCGCGGACTACGACGCGTGGGCGGATGCCGCGGGGAGCACTGGTCGTGGGACGCGCTCGTGCCCTCCTTTCGTCGCGCCGAGCGCACCCAGGACGCCGTCGACCCGACGCAGGGCATCGACGGCGCACAGCCGGTCGAGCACCAGCGCGATCCGCGTCCGCACACGGCCGCGTTCCTGCGGGCCGCCGACGAGGCCGGGTACCCGGTCACCGCGGCGAACCTGCCCCGGGACCAGGGCTTCTCACAGACGATGGTCACGCATCGGCGCGGCGCGCGGGCATCCACCGCCGATGCCTATCTGCGCCCCGCCCGCCGGCGCCGGAACCTGACGGTGGTGACCGGCGCGCTGGTGCGGAGGGTGACGTTCGCGCGCTCCGCCGAGCACGCCCCGCGCGCCACCGGCGTGTACGTGGACATCGCCGGGGTGACCCGGCACGCCCGCGCACGGCGCGAGGTGATCCTGTGCGGCGGAGCTGTGAACACCCGGCAGCTCGCAGCTCAGCGGCATCGGGCCGGCCGCCGAGCTCGCCGCGCATGACATCCCGCTCGTCGTGGACGCGCCCGAGGTCGGCGCGAACCTGCAGGACCACCTCGTCGCCGGGCTCGCGCCGGCCGCGCAGGGCGGCACGCTGTTCGGCGCGGAGAGGCCCGCGCAAGCTGGCGGACTACCTGATCCGCCGGCGCGGCATGCTGACCTCGAATGTGGCCGAGGCGTACGGATTCGTGCGCACCGACGTCGCCGAGCGCGCCGGCGGACCGGCCGGGCTCCCCGACATCGAGATCATCTTCGCCGCCGCGCCGTACGTGGGCGAGGGGCTCGTGCCGCTGCCGGGCGAGGGGATCACGGTCGGCGCGATCCTGCTGGAGCCGCGCAGCCGCGGCACGGTGCGGCTGGCCTCGGCCGATCCGACCGCCAAACCGCTGATCGACCCCGCGTATCTGAGCGACCCGGTCGACCGGGAGACGCTGCTGGCCGGCCTCGCCGTGTGCGAACGGCTGATCGACACCGAGGCGCTGCGCGCGGTGACGACCGGCTCCTGGGTGCAGCCCGTCGGCGGAGAGCGGATGTCGCCGGCCGAACGCGCCGAGGTCTCGCTGCGCCGCTACTCGCACACGCTGTACCACCCGGTGGGCACCGCGCGGATGGGGCAGGATGCGGCATCCGTCGTCGACCCCCGCCTGCGGGTGCGCGGCGTCGAGGGCCTGCGCGTGGCGGATGCCTCGATCATGCCCAACATCATCCGCGGGCACACCAACGCCCCCGCGATCGTGATCGGCGAGGTCGCCGCCGACCTCATCCGGGGATGAGGCCGACGACGACAGCCGGTGGCACCGTCAGGCGTGGACCGCGTAGCCGGCCGTCCAGGCGACCTGCTCGCGGACGGCGAGGACCATCTGCAGGAAGCCGAGCGCCTCGAGCTCGCGGGCGCGCTTGAGGCTTCCCGCGTCGACGGTCTTCAGCCCGGCGGCCTCGATGACGCCGCGCAGGCTGTCCTTCGCCGCATCGTCGTCACCGGCGAGCTGCACCGTCGTGACGGCGCCGCCGACAGCTCCGGTGGCCAGGGTCGCGGCGAAGTTCGTGTTGAACGCCTTGACGACGCGGGACTGCGGAAGGGCGGCCGCCAGCTCGGCAGCGGCGGACGAGTCGGCCGGGACGACGAGCCCGTCGAACGTGGCGAAGTCGACCGGGTTGGTGAGGTCCACCACGACCTTGCCGGCCAGGCGGTCGCCGATCTCGCCGGCGATCTCGGCCAGCGCGGGGTACGGCACCGCGAGCACGACGATCTCGCCCGAGACGGCGTCCAGCCCGACGGCCGTGCCGCCGACCTCGGCCGCCAGCTCCTGTGCCTTGGCGGTGTCGCGCGCGGCGATCTGGACGGCGGCGCCGCTCTTGGCGGCGATCTTCGCGATGGCCGATCCCATGTTCCCCGTGCCGATGACGGTGACAGTGCTCATACTGGTGTCCTTTCCCATAAAGTTGTAATGGCAACTATCTAGTGGAACGGGTTCTGCGGCAGGATATTCCCGGAGGTGCAGGATGAGTGCCCAGGTCCCCCGCATGGACGAGCGCGAGGCGCGCGCCTGGCTCGCGCTGATCGGCACCGCCCAGCTCTGCCCGCCGCGCTGGACGCCCAGCTGCAGGCCCAGGCCGGGATGACGCACTTCGAGTTCATCGTGCTCTCGGCGCTGCGTCGCTCCCCCGAGGGAATGCTCGGGATGTCGCAGCTGGCCGCCGTCACCGCCGCGACCCTGCCCCGCCTGTCGAAGGTCGTGCAGAAGCTGATCGGGAGGGGACTCGTGGAACGGCGCACGGATGTCGCGGACCGCCGGGCGGTGAACCTCACGCTCACCTCCGCCGGCCGGCGTGCGCTCGTGCGCGCGACCCCGGGCCATATCGCCCTGGCCCGGCACCTGGTCATCGACGCCCTGACCCCCGCGCGAGCTGGACGCGCTCGCCGACGCGCTCGAGCCGGTCGTGGCGGCCCTGGACCCCCACCGGAGCGTCCAGCGGATCGCCGGCGGCGACTGACCGCGCGGAGCTACCCGCGGTCGGCGAACCGGTCCGTCGCCGCGCGCAGCGCCCGGGCGATGCCCGGCTCGCCGGCCGAGTGGCCGGCATCCGGGACGATGACCAGCTCGGCCTCGGACCACGCGCGATGCAGGTCCCACGCGGTCATCGCCGGTGTGCACACGTCGTAGCGGCCCTGCACGATCACCGCCGGGATGCCCGCAGCCGCGCCGCGTCGTCGATGAGCTGGCCCTCGCGCAGCCAGCCCCCGTTGAGGAAGTAGTGGTTCTCGATCCGGGCGAAGGCGACCGCGTGCTCCGGCTCCACAGCCTCGGCGACGCGCCCGGGATCGGGCAGCGGCGAGACGGTGGACGCCTCCCACCGACTCCACGCCACCGCGGCCGGCACGTGCACGGCCGGGTCGGGGTCGCACAGCCGCCGGTGGTACGCCTCGATCATCCGGGAGCGCTCCAGCAGCGGGATCGGGGCGATGAAGTCCTCCCACAGATCGGGGAACAGCACCGATGCCCCGCCCTCGTAGAACCACTCCAGCTCATGGCGTCGCAGGGTGAACACGCCGCGCAGCACGAGCTCGCTGACCGCCTCGGGATGCGCCTGCGCGTACGCGAGGGCGAGCGTGCTCCCCCATGACCCGCCGAACACCTGCCACCGGTCGATGCCGAGGTTCTTGCGCGAGCGCTCGAGGTCGGCCACCAGGTGCCAGGTCGTGTTGTGCCGCAGATCGGCGTCCGGCTCCGAGGCGTGCGGAGTGGAACTGCCGCAGCCGCGCTGGTCCAGCAGCACGATGCGGTACCGCTCCGGGTCGAAGAACCGCCGATGCCACGGCGCCGTGCCGCCGCCGGGGCCGCCGTGCAGGAAGACCACCGGCTTGCCCTCGGGATTGCCGCTGACCTCCCAGGCCACCCGGTTGCCGTCGCCGACCAGCAGCATCCCGCTGTCGTACGGCTCGATCTCCGGATAGAGGATGTCGTCGAGACCCGCCGGTGTGCTCACCGCTCTCCCCCTGTCACGACGCACAGATCGCGCCCCTGACACGTTATCGTGCCCGACCGCCGGAACCCGGCAACCCCGCCCGCAACCCGTTCCACGGCGTGGGCCCGAGGAATAGGCTCGGGAGGTACGCCCGACCGCGAGACCGCTCAGGAGCACGCATGGAACCGATCATGCTGGGACTGCTCATCGCGGTGGTCGGGGTCCTGGTCATCGTCATCGTCACCGCGCTGGCCCAGCGGCTGGGCGTGGCCGGCCCCTGCTGCTGGTGGCCGTGGGACTGGCGATCGCCCTCATCCCGACGGTCGAGATCCCGCCGATCCCGCCGGAGATCATCCTCGTCGGCGTGCTCCCACCGCTGCTGTACTCCGCGTCGGTGAACCTGCCGGCCGTCGAGTTCCGGCGGGACTTCACCTCGATCTCGGGGCTGGCCGTGGTGCTCGTGCTGGTCAGCGCGCTCGTGCTGGGCGTGTTCTTCTGGCTGGTCGTCCCGGGCTGCCGCTGCCGGTGGGCATCGCGCTGGGCGCCATCCTGAGTCCGACGGATGCCGTGGCCACCTCGATCGCGAAGCGGCTGGGGATCAGCCCCCGCGTGGTGACGATGCTCGAGGGCGAGAGCCTGCTCAACGACGCCACCGCCCTGGTGCTGCTGCGCACCGCCGTGGTGGCGATCGCGGGAAGCTTCTCGGCCTGGGCGGCGATCGGCTCGTTCGTGTGGGCGGTGCTGGCCGCGCTGATCATCGGCGGGGTCGTGGGCTGGCTGGCGCTGCGCTGCGCAGGTGGATCCGCGGCTCGGCCGCCAACACCGCCATCAGCTTCACCGTGCCGTTCCTCGCGTATCTGCCCACCGAGCAGCTGGGCGGCTCGGGCCTGGTCGCCGCGGTGGTGGCCGGGATCGTCACCGGTCAGGCCGGCCGGCGGCTGCTGACCCCGGACCAGCGTCTGAGCGACACGATGAACTGGCACACCATCGAGCTGATGCTGGAGGGGGCGGTGTTCCTGGTCATGGGCCTCGAGCTGCGCGAGGTCATCTCCGCGAACATCGCCGGCTCGGGCGGTCTGTGGCACGGCGCCTGGCTGGCCCTGTCGGCCCTGGCGATCGTGCTGGTGGTCCGCGCCGGCTACGTCGCGCTGCTCGTGTCCGGCAGCGGGCGCCGCGCCCGGCGCGTGGACCGGGACCGGCTCAACGGGTTCAGCGCGCGGCTGGATGCCGTGGCCGACGGGCGCGAGACGCTGCCGGACCGCAGCCGCCGCGGTCACCCCGAGCGCACCGACCGACGGGTCAACGCGATGCGCACGCGGGTCACCCAGTCGCTGGCCGACCTCGACTACTACGAGGGCTCGCCACTGAACTGGAAGCACGGATCGGTCATCGTCTGGGCGGGGATGCGGGGCGTCGTCACGCTCGCGGCCGCGCAGACCCTGCCGCGCGAAGGTCTGGACCACCGGGCGCTGCTCGTGTTCGTCGCGTTCCTGGTGGCCCTGATCAGCCTCATGCTGCAGGGCTTCACGCTGCCCCTGCTCGTGCGCCGGCTGGGCCTGGGCGGCGAGGCGGCCGAGGCGGTCAGCGCCGAGGAGCGGGCACGGCTGGCCGCCGAGCTCGAGCAGGCCGCGGTGACCGCGCTGCAGAACGGAACCGTGGTCAAGCGGGACGGGACGCCGTTCACTCCGGGACTGCCCGAGAAGGCGGCCGAGCGGATGAGCGCGCCGCCGGCCGAGGACCGGTCGGTGGCGGCCCGCGAGCTGCTGGAGCTGCGGATGGCCGCGATCGAGGCGATGCGCGCACGCCTGGACACGCTCTCGCACGACGGCACCTTCAGCACCGCCGCGCTGCGCCATTCGCTCGCCGAGCTGGACGCCGACCAGCTCAGTCTGCAGGCTCCGGCTGCAGGATGAGTGATGGGCGGGCCGCCACGGGGCAGAATGAGAGCATGCACGACCACACGCACCCCCCGATGCACTCCGCCGCCGAGTGCCCGGAGTGCTTCGTCGAGCTCGAGCGCGACCGCGGCTGGTGGCAGGCGCGGCCGGCCGGCTCGCGGCTGGTGGGCCTGGTGGTCGCCCGCGACGACATGCCCTCGATCATGCGCAGCGCGACGACCTCACCCGGTTCGGGGTGCCGATCGAGGGGTTCCGCCACCCGGCCCCGGAGACGCTCGAGTCGTGGGAGGAGCGGCTGGTCCGCCTGTTCGGGACGCTGCGCCGCGGCGATGTGCTCGTGGTCGCCAGCATCCACGCCCTCGGCCGCGACATCAGCGAGGAGACCCGCACGGTGGCCGAGCTCGAGCGGCGCGGGGTCGTGGTGAAGGTGCTCAGCCACGAGGGACGGCACCTGTTCGACGCCGGACGCTGAGATTCAGGCGTCGTCCTCGTCGTCGCCGGCCTCGGCGTCCAGCAGCGGGAGGTCCTCGCGGGTGACCAGGCGCGCGGCGATGGCATGCTCGACCAGCCGCACCCGCCGGTTCGTCGCGTAGGAGCGGGCGCCTCCGCGCATCCCCGGCACGCCGATCCGGTCGAGCTTGTCGCACACGTTGTCGAGCTTGCGGTTGAACCGGGTCAGCGTCCAGCCCAGTCGCTGCGCGGCCTGCGCCGACGTGGGCAGTTCGCTCATCCCGGCTCCTTCGCGCCGCAGCACGGGCTCGGCCAGCGCGAGGATCATGACCCGCTGGCTGTGGGTGAGCGGCACGTCGCCGATCGTCGACTGGCCGTCGTCCTCCTCGAACCGCACCGTCTCGCGGAACGCCGGCTCGGCGGCATGGACCACGAGCTCGTACGTGGTGGGTCCGGCGCTGAAGATCACCGTGGTCGTCTCGAACACGAGCGGCAGGCGGGCGCCGGGTGCCAGCCATGCCTGCACGCGTCCGCCCGAGTCGGTGACGGTCGCGGCCAGCCGCGACCCGACGTTGGAGAGCAGCCACAGCCCGTCCTGGCACTGGATGGTGAGGAAGTGCCGGTGCAGGAACAGGTTGTCCTCGAGCGCCAGGTCGCCCTCGCGGCCGACCGTGAACACGCTCCCGGGATGCACCGGGAACCGCTCCCCGGCGAATTCGACCGTGACCGGCTCGTCCTTCGTCTGCGCGTCGGTCATGACACGCACTTCGTCGTGGCCTGCGAGGCTGCCGCCGTCGGCGCGCAGCGTGCTGACGGCGATGCAGGTCCGGCCGGAGTCGTCGGCCGGCTGGGTGACGGTCGCCTCGTCCACCTTGCGGGGCTGCCCGGGGCATCCGCCCGCGACACGTCCTGCCAGAGGAAGACGTCGTCGGCGGCGCCGTCCGCGTTCTTCCACGTCCACACCACCTGGCCGCCCTTCACGGTGCCGGTCAGGTCGGTGGGGGCCGGCACGGTCGCCGGCAGCGCGTCCTGCGGCTTGCTGGTCGTGCTGCTGGCCTTCGGCTCGGCGCTCGCGTCGCCCAGGAGCGCGGGCAGGGCGACCAGGGCGACGATGACGATCGCGACCACGAACACTCCCGCGCCGATTCCGGCCCACAGGCCGATCTTCGGCCGGGAGCGGGCGGCCGGGTCGGCGGGCGCATCGGCGAGGGCGGGGGCCGGGGGCGACCCCGGGATGTCGGGGATGCGCATCACCGTCTCGTCCAGCGACGGCGCGGTCGCGTGCGCGGCGGCCGGCGTACGCACGACGGTGTCCTCGGAGGCGGCCGGCCCGGGCAGGGTGGGCGCCGGCCGGGTCGGGGCGGTGGTCGGCGGGCCGGCGTGGGTGACGTCGGCGGGATGCGTCAGCCCGGCCGCCGGCGCGGTCTCGGGGTCGATGCTGACCACGCCGCGCACCCGGGTGAGGCCGTCGTCCTCGTCCTCGACGATGTCGTCGGGCATCCCGTCGTCGAGGATGTCGATCGGGGCCACCGCCAGCGACAGCTCGATCTGCACCTTCTGCAGCGCCCGGGCCAGTTCGAGCGCGGACGGGAACCGGTCGGCCGGGTTCTTGGCCATCGCACGTTCCAGCGCGCGCTGCGAGCGACGGGGGCACGTCCTGCCGGCCGAGCGGCGGCACCGGGATGGTCTCGATCCGCTGGATGAGGTCGGCGGCGGTGTTGCGCTGGCCCTGCAGCTCGAACGGCGAGCGCCCCGCCAGCAGCGTGTACACCGTGGCGCCGAGCGCGTACACGTCCGAGCGGACGTCGCTGCGCGGCACGTCGGCGAACGACTCGGGCGGCGACCACGGGATCGACAGCCCCGCCGACTCGGCGGCCGCCGTGGTGGTGGAGGCGATGCCGAAGTCGGTCAGCGCGGGCCGGTTGTACTCGGTGACCAGGATGTTGGCCGGCTTGATGTCGCGATGCAGCACGCCGGCGCGGTGCGCGGTCTCGACGGCGGCCGCGACCTGCACGCCCACGCGCAGCGACTCGGCGACCGAGAACGGCTCGCGCCGGTAGCGCACCTGCAGGTTCGGCTTCGGGCAGTACTCCATCACGAGGTAGGGGCGTCCGTCGCCGGCCACCCCGGCCTGGTAGATGGTCACGATCGCGGGGTGCGTGGACAGCATCGCCATCACGTTCGCCTCGTCGGTGAACTCGCGCACCGAGCCGGACGACATCCGATCGGTCAGCAGTACCTTCACCGCGACGCGGCGGCGCGGCAGCTTGCTGCTCGTACAGGTAGACGTCGGCGAACCCGCCCGACCCGAGCAGGTCGATGTACGTGAAGCCGGGCAGCTCCGGCGGCGCGGCGGGGGTCCGACGGGGGCTCACGCGATGTCCTCCACGGTCACCGTGATGCCGTCGCCGAGGTCGAGCACGTCGCCCGGCACGACGACGTTCCGCTCGCCCGGGTGCAATCGGACCGGGTCGGCGCCGATGCGGCGCAGCGTGGTGCCGTTGGTGGTGTGCAGGTCGGTGGCCAGGATGCTGTCGCCCTCCACCCGCACCTCGAGGTGGCTGCGCGAGATGTCCTGCTCGGGGCTCTCGACCGCGATCAGGTGCGGCAGATCGGTGCCGGTCACCCGCGTGGAGCGCGGACGGCGGCCGATGACGACCGTGCGATCCAGGGCCACCAGCTGCCCGGTCGACAGGCGCAGTCGCCCGGGTGCGGTCGGTCGCGGCGGGGCGAGCGGCTCGTGGGCTGGGTCCTCGGCCGTAGCCGCGCCGCGCAGGGCACGTGCCTGGGCGACCGAGACGGTCTCGCCGTCATGATCTCCGCGGACACGCACGGAAGCCACTGTATCGGCGACGTCCGTCGCGTCGGAGGTGTCGGCGGCCGGCACGCCGTGGGGCGGAGTGGGCGCGAGATCGAGGGGGATGCCGGTGATCTCGGGGATCAGCGTCGCATCCGCCGGCACCCAGGTGTCCAGACTCGGCTCGGTCCCTTCCGTCGGCTTCGGCTCGGGTTCTGCAGGCTCGGCCTCGAGTTCGGGCTCTTCGGGTGCGGGCTCTTGCACGGCCTCGGGCGCGGGTTCTTCAGGGCCGGCGGGGACGGGCACGGCGGCCGTGACCGCAGGCACCGGCTCGGACCCGTCGGCCGCGGCATCCTCATGGGTCCAGTCCACGGTGACCGCCGACGCGCGCACCACGCCGTCGCGCAGCGGCAGGCGGACGTCGTCGCCGTCCCCGGAGGCGGACAGCTGGATCTCGGTGCGGGTGATCCCGGACAGCACCCGCTCGGACCAGGTGGTCACCCCGACGCCGGTCAGGCGGGCGGGCGCGTCCCCGCCGAGGGCGGTCACGGTGATGTCGCCGCGCACCGCGACACGCAGGCCGTCGGGCTCGGCGACGGCGACCACGAACGGCGGGATGGCGACCAGCGAGGTGCCGAAGGCTCCGGTGAGCGCCTCGAGCACGGCGGCCAGGCCCCGTCCCTCGTCCACCTGCCGCCAGATGCGGGTGAGCAGATCGGTGGCGATGTCGGCGTCGATGAGCACCACCGTGGCACGGGTGGCGACCAGGTGTGCCTGGCCCGGGGCATAGCGCACGGCGACCATCAGCGGGCTCCTTCACTCAGACGCGGTTCACGGGGTCGGGTGTCGGCATCCAGGTCATCATCGTCGTCCGGGAAGACCGGCTGCGTGCCGCGGCCGCTCGAGCGGCCGTCCCCGAGGACGCTGATGGCATCGACCACGAGAGCGGTGATGTTGTCGCGCCCGCCGTGCAGGATCGCCTCGTGCACGAGCCGGGTCGCGGCCGCCTGGGGGTTCGCCTCCTCGCGCAGGATCGCGTCGATCCGCTCGTGGTTCAGCTCGCCGGTCAGCCCGTCCGAGCAGACCAGCATCCGGTCGCCCTCCTCGGCCGGGATCAGCCAGTAGTCGGGATCGCCGTCGCTGCCGGCGCCGATGGCACGGGTGATGACGTTGCGCCGCGAGTCGCGCGTGGCCTGGGCCTGGTCGAGCTCGCCGCGGTCGATCAGCTCCTGGACCACGGAGTGGTCGACGCTGATCTGCTCGAACTCGCCCTGGCTGAGCCGATAGGTGCGCGAGTCGCCGACGTTGATGGCCAGCCAGTACCCGTCGCCGTCGATGTCGGCGATCGCGACCCCGGTCAGGGTCGTGCCCGCCCCGGCGCCGCCGGCATTGGGCAGCCGCTCGACGCCCAGTCGTGCCCGGTCGAACGTGGTGCGCAGGTCCTCGACCGAGACGCTCGGCCGCCCGATCAGGCGGGAGAACTCGTCGATCACAGTGGCGCTGGCGACCTCGCCCGCCTGGTGGCCGCCCATCCCGTCGGCGACGAGGAACACCGGGGATGTCGCGACGTACGAGTCCTCGTTGAGCCGGCGCCGCAGTCCGGTGTCGGTGGCGGCGCCGGCCTGCACGGTGATGACCGGGGTCACGGCGGGATCCTGCGCGGGGGCGGTCACTGTGCGGTCTCCACGGTCACGCTGCGATCGCCGAACTCGAGGCGGTCGCCGGGTCGCACCGGGGTGCGCATGCCCGCGACGAGGCGCGCCCGGCGTCCATTCCGCTCGAGCACGACGCCGTTGGTCGAGTGCCGGTCGATCACCCAGGCGCCGTCGGCGTCGCCGCCCATCTCGAAGTGCGTCTTGGACAGCGATAGGGTCTCGTCGCGCACCGCCACCACGGTAGCGCCGTCCTCGTGGGCGGGATTGCGGCCGAACAGCGTGCGCCCGCACACGCCGGTGCGCGTGCCGTTGTCCCAGGCCAGGAGCGCGGCGGGCGCGCTGGCCGCGGCCGGCGCGGGCGCGGGCGCGGCGTCGACCTGATCGCGCGCGACGGTCGCACCGAGCGTCTGTCCCTCCGCCGCGGACATAGCCTCGCGGCCCTCGCCGGTCGGCACCGAGGGATCGGCGGTGCTTCCGGAACGAAGGACAGCGTCCTTCTTTGCAGAAGCCTCCGCGAACGGGAGTGCCGAAGGGCCGGATGCCGCCAGCTGCCCGTCGCCGGACGCCTGCGCGCCGCGGAATCCGGGGACGGCGGAGATCACCCCGGAATACTCGATCGGGAGGGCGGGAGTGGCGCGCGGCGGGGCCACGAGCACCAGTGGGGTGGAAGACGGCGGGGTGGAAGACGGCGGGGTGGAAGACGGCGGGGTGGAAGACGGCGGCGTGTATGCGGCGGCCGGCGGGGGCGCGTATCCGAGCACCGGTGCGACGGAGCCGGTGGGGGGCACGGCCGGCGGGACGGAGACGGCCGGCGCGACCGCAACCGGTGGTCCCGACGGCGCCGCGGTGCGAGCGCGCGCGACGACGGATCGGGCTGCCAGATCGTGCCATCCCTGTCGATACGGGCTGCGGTCGAACAGGGGGCTGAAGTAGCCCACCACGATCGATCCGGCCAGGGCCCACACGATGTTACGCACCAGTGCACGCCAGAAGCCGATGGGCGCTCCGGTCTCGCGGTCGGCCAGCTCCACGCCCAGCAGGCGCTGACCGACCGAGCCGGCGCCACCCTGCATGAGCGTGTACACGATGCCCCACGCGACCGCTGTGACCCAGACCACGAACTGCACGATCAAGATCGCGGCGGCAAGCGTCCCGGGGTCGGCGGGGCGCAGCGAACCGAACACCGCCGCGGCGACCAGGCCGCCCACCAGGAGCACCGCGCCGAGCGCGATCGCCGCGTCCACCACGTAGGCCAGGGCGCGCGCGCCCAGAGACGCCCCTGCGTTCATGCGGTCTCCTCCTGCGGTCGCTGCTGGTCCGCATCGGTGCCATTCTGCCCGTGCTCGGCACGGTCTGCGCGCGGGCGCGGCGTCCGCGGGGTGGGAAGCCACCGCTCCAGTCGGGTGCCGAGCGGCAGCGAGCGGAGGTTGAGCCGGGCGCCCACCCGCCGCCAGAACCCGTGGGAGCGGCCGATGTCGCCCACGATCTCGTCGACGTGCTGCCAGAACCGGTCGACGTCCTGGTCGGTCGGGTCGGCCGGCCCCCACACCTGCGCGTCGGCGTGCTCGGCGAGAACCGTGACGGACGGCTGGGCGAGCGCGGTCCGCACCGCCGCGGCATCCTCGTTCCGGGTCGCGCCGGTGCGCACCGGCGTGCCGTAGTCGACCGCCCGATCCATCAGCTCGTCCCAGCCGCCGCTGATCCGGTCGGACGCGCGCTCGGCGAACTGCCGCTTGCGTCGGCGGCTGGTCTTCAGCGCTCCGATCACGAGGAACGGCGACGCGATGAGCGCGAGCACGCCCGCACCGATGCCGACGGCGCCGAGGATGGCCAGGAGGATGCCGGCGGCCGGGTTCTTGTCGTCCTTCTTGCCGTGGTCGGCCGGCACCGTCGGCGGCTCGTCCGCCGGCTGCTGCTCGGGCGGCGGCGGCTGGAGGACCTGCGGCTTGGGCTTCGACTTGGGCTTCGTGGCCTGGTCTGTGGGCACGTGGTCCTTGGGCGGCGTCGGGTCGAACGCGACCCAGCCGACGCCGGCGAACGGCACCTCCACCCAGGCGTGCAGGTCGTCCCCGGTGGCCGAGAACGTCGTGGCGGACGCGGCATCCTCCCCCGGGTAGAAGCCCATCACGACCCGCGCCGGAATGCCGAGCTCGCCGGCCAGCAGCGCCATCGCCGCCGCGTACTGCTCGTCGTCGCCGACCATCTGCTGCGAGCCGAGCAGCGCCGAGATGCGCGCGGCCCCGTGACCGGCCAGCGACCGCACCTCGCCCTCGAGCCCGTGGCTGAAGAACCCGCCGTCGGCCAGGTACTTCTGCAGCTTGCGCACCTGCTCGATGGGCGTGCTGGCGTCCGCCGTCGCCTTGGCCGCGATCGCCGCGAACGACTCCGGGACGCCCTCCTGCGTGGGGATCTTCACCGGCACGAACGGCACCTTGGCCAGCGCCTTGTCGGTGGGCTGGTCGGCGACCACCGTCTGCAGATCGTACTCGTCGCCCTTCTGCAGGCTCGCGGTGACCAGGCCGGTCGAGGTGGCCTCGTTGTACAGCGCGGACCGGCCCAGATCCTCGGCGCGGGCGCCGGTGAACGTGACCGACTGCACGGCGCCGACCTCGGGCAGCCAGACGCCGTCCAACGCGCCGATCTCCACATGCACGTCCGCGGGCGTGCCGGTCGCGGCGGCGGACATGTTCGCGCGCACCGGCGAGAACGCGCTGGACGAGCCGAACCCGGTGTCGGACACGTTGTAGACGGTGCCGCTGTACGCGTCCATCACGGCGAGCCGGACGCGGGCGCTCCCCGGCAGCCCGTCGACGGTGAACAGGGTCTTCTCGCGGTCGTCGCGAACGTACTTGCGGAATGACTGCAGCGGGCTGGCGTAGTCGTGGATGTCGAACGGCGGGATGACGACATCCCGCAGGACGTACCGCGGCGCCGCCGGAGCGGCGAACCCGCTGGTGACGACCCCGGCGACCACGGCCAGCACGATGATCCCGGCGCTGGTGGCCAGTCGGCGGCGCGTGCCGGAGCGCGTGGCCTGCCCGGTCTCGCCCAGCGAGACCACGGTCTCAGCCGGCGCCCATGCCTGCCGGAGGGCGAGCCAGCCGACCGCGACGACGGCGAACACGATGCCCTGCACGATCGGGGCGGCCGGGCTCGAGGTGCCCAGCGCGATCTGCACGATGAGGCACGCCCCGGCCGGGCAAGCGCCCAGGCGGGCCGGCGGCGCAAGCGCGAGGCTGCCGGCCAGCACCGCGGCGACCAGCACGAGCAGGAACGGCATGATCCCGAAACCGTCGGCCACCGTCAGCGGGGCGACCGTGGTGACGACGTCCTTCCACGACGTGATGACCCCGGCCGCCAGCGCGCGCAGCGAGTCGAGGGTGGGCACGAACCCGAGCAGAGCGCTGTGCGGCACCGCCAGCGCCGAGCCGAAGACGAAGTAGACGCCGATGGTCGCGGCCGCCACGATCAGGATGCCCCAGCCCAGACGGGCGCCGAGCGCGGCGACCCCCAGCCCGAGCACGAGACCGCCGAGCGCCGGCAGCAGGTACGACGGTCCGCCGAACGTGGGCCAGAAGCCGATGATCGGGACCAGGAGCAGCAGGGCGATCCCGGACAGGTCCAGGACCCAGCGCCGGGTCGGCAGCGAGACCGTCACGACAGCACCTTCCGCAGGGCCAGGGGCAAGCTCGTCCAGTGCGCCCACCGTCACCACCGACGCCTCGCCGATCCGCCGCATCGTGGGCGCCACGCCGGCTTCGGCGCGGATGGCCAGCACCCGGGCGCCGTACGGCAGTCGTGAGCAGGCGAGCCGCAGGCGCGCAGGCATCCACCGTCGATCCGCACACCAGCACGACGATCGACGCGAGCGGGACGGCGGCCGCGACCGCGCCGGCGAGGTCCTCGATCCGCCCGTGCCTGGTGCGGGATTGCTCGAGCGCGGCCAGGGAATCGAGGAACCGCTTGCCGCTGGAGGCCGGCAGCGTGCGCCCCGGCACGTGCACATCCACCCGGCGCGAGTCGCGCAGCGCGCGCAGGCCGAGCGAGCCCGCCACCGAGATCGCCAGCTCGAACTCCTGCGGTGTGCGGAAGTCGCCCGGCACCGTGGACAGCGCGATGACGAAGTGCGACCGGCGGGTCTCTTCGTACTGGCGGACCATGAGGTCGCCGGTGCGCGCCGTGGAGCGCCAGTGCACGTGCCGCAGATCGTCCCCGGCCTGGTACTCGCGCAGCGCGTGGAACGACACGTCGTCGGGCGACAGATCGGAGGCCGGCAGCCCCTCCAGGTCGCGCATGAACCCGAGCGTCTGCCCGTCGAACGCGATCGTCTTCGGGTGCACATAGAGATCGACCGGCTCGTCCTTGCGGTGCACGCGCTCGAACAGCCCGATCGGGTCGCCGCGCACGACGCTGACCGGGCCGATCGGGAGCACCCCGCGCCGGCGGGTGGGGATGGCGAACAGCTCCTCGACCGACTGGCCCGGGGCGAGCCGCTGCACGGCGAACACCCCGCGGCCCGCGCCGACCGGCAGCACCACGCGGGACGGCAGGATGGCGCGACCGGACGGGTTCGAAAGGGTCAGTGCGCCGACGGCGCGCTCGCCGACGACCACGCGGGTCCGCGTCAGATCGAGGTCGACGTCGTAGGCGGTGCGGCCGATGAGCAGCAGTGCGCACAGTGCGAGGATGACCGTGAGCACGACAGCGGCCACGACCATCTCGGACCAGCCCATCGTCTCGCCGCCGATCCACAGCGCGACGGTGACGGCGATCAGCACCCAGGTGATGGGGCGGATGACGCGGGCCGCTGCCCGCGCACCGCGGAGCATCGCGGTGCCGGCGCGGGCCGCGGCATCCTGCCACGGCGACCGCTCATCGGTCGCCGGTGCGCTGATCGTCGACGAGGTCATCAGGCCACGGACCTCGCCTGCGGTGCGGCGACGCCGTCCAGGACGCGGGCGATGACGGTGTCGGCGGTCACGCCGGAGAACTCGGCCTCGGGGTCGAGCACGAGCCGGTGCGTCCACACCGCTCCGGCGAGCGTCTTGATGTCCTCGGGGATGACGTAGTGCCGGCCCTGGCCGGCCGCCCACACCTTGGCCATCCGCACCATCGACAGCGACCCGCGCACCGAGACGCCCACCCGGGTCGACTCGTCGTTCCGGGTCGCCTCGGACAGCTGTGCGGCGTAGCGCAGCACCGCGGTCTCGACGTGCACGGTGGCGGCGAGGTCCGCCATGTCGGCCACGGCACCGGTGGTGATGATCGCCTGCAGGTGCGCCGACGGGTTGCGGTCGGCGGATCCGGCGAGGATGCGCTCGGCCACGGCCAGGTCGGGGTAGCCGATCGAGGTCTTGATCAGGAAGCGGTCCAGCTGCGCTTCGGCAGCTTGTACGTGCCGGCCTGCTCGATCGGGTTCTGGGTGGCGATGACCAGGAACGGCCGACCCACCTCGTGCGGCTGGCCGTCGACGGTGACCCGCGACTCCTCCATCACCTCCAGCAGCGCGGACTGCGTCTTCGGCGAGGCGCGGTTGATCTCGTCGGCCAGCACGATGGAGGCGAACACCGGTCCCCGGTGGAACTCGAAGGTGCGGGTGTTCTGGTCGTAGATGGTGACCCCGGTCACATCCGACGGCAGCAGGTCGGGCGTGAACTGGATGCGACTGGACGTGCCCTGGACGGTGGCGGCCAGCGCCTTGGCCAGGCTCGTCTTGCCGGTTCCGGGCGCGTCCTCCAGCAGCACGTGGCCTTCGGCGAGCATCGCCGACAGCACGAGCGCGACCACCTCGCGCTTGCCCATCAGCGCCTGGTCGACGTTGTCGACCAGGCGGGCGAAGGTGCCCTGGAACCAGGCGGCCTGTTCCGGTGTCATTGTCATCTCGATATCCGTCCTTCTGCGACCCGCGCTACCACGTGGATCTCTGATAGTCCTTGCCGTCGATGGTCACCCAGACCTGCGAGCCCGGGTCGCCGAAGTAGCAGCCCAGCTCGATCGAGCCGTTCGCCGGGAAGTCGTAGCGGGAGCCTCCCGTGAACGGGGTGCCGCCGTTCGGGCCGGTGGCGTTGCAGTACACCGTGTGACTGCCGGCGTCGAAGTGCGACACCGTCACCTTGAAGAAGGAGCACGTCGACGTCGTGCACATGCCGGACACCTTGTGGGGAGTGCCGCGCGAGACGACGGCGGTCGGATTCGGCGGATCCGCCGTCCTCGCGCTGGCCGATCCGATCGATCCCCAGCCGGCCGAGTTGTGCGCCTGCACCTCGATCTTGTGCGTCTGGGAGTAGCCGTACGTGTCGGACGTCGATCCGCTCGATGACTTCGTCTGCCAGCCGCCGCCGTCGATGCGAATGCGGGTCTGGTCGACGGCGTCGCCGTTGGCCGATCCCGGCGACCAGCTGTAGGTGATCTTCTGTCCGTTCGCCGATGCACTGGCCCCGGGCGTGCCGGGCACGCCGTAGGGCTTGGCGCCGGTGGAGGAGCCGGAGGCCGCACCCGTGTAGCTCGCGCCGTCGACGGTGGAGACCGCCCGCACGCGCACCTTGTACGTCGTGCCGTTGCTGAGGCCCGTGACGGTGTTCTTCGTGCCCGTCCAGCTGCCGGCCCAGGCACCGCCGTTGAGGCTGTACTGGTATCGGATCTCGCTGCTGGTCGCGCCGTTGCCCTCGGCGGCGGCGTAGCTGACCGTGATCTTCTGGTCGCCGGCGGTGGCCGTCGGCGTGCCCGGCGCGCCCGGCGCGACGACACCGCGCCTGGCATCCGACACCGGGCTCCACGCGCCCCAGCCGGCCTTGTTCTCGGCGCGCACCTTGTACACGTAGTCGGTCGTCGAGGTGTCGACGGTGACCGCCTGCGATGTCGTGCCGCCGCCGACGGTGACGGTGCGCAGCGTGGAGGACCCGCGCATGACCGCGAGCTGGTAGCTGGACACCGCGTCGCCGTTGTCGTTGGGCGCGTTCCACGACACCTTCATCTGCGCCTGCGATCCCACCGGCGACATCATCGACGTGGTCGGCTTGCTGGGCGCGTTCGGCGCCTTCGCCGGGATCTCGGTCGCCGACCAGGAGCTCCAGCTCGACGGCTCGGGCGCACGGTTCACCGCCTGCACGCGCACCTGGTAGGCGACGCCGTTCTCCAGCCCGTCCCACGTCATCGAGTTGCCGCTGACCTTGGTCTTCTGGGCGATGCCCGACGGCGGGGCCGGCGAGATCTCCAGGTTGAACGACTCGACCGGCGAACCCGGCGTGGGCGGTGTGACCCACGAGACCTTCAGGCTGCTGTCGCCGAAGACGAGCTTGGGCGCCTGGGGCGTGTCGGGGCGGGCATCCGGACGTGCCGTCTCGGACGCGGGCGAGGCCGGCGACGGGCCGACCCGGTTGGTGGCGACGACGGTGAAGTTGTACTCGACGTTGTTCGTCAGCCCGTTCAACGTGCAGGTGGTGGCCTGGCACGCCTTGCTGTACCCGCCGCCGACGGCGGTCACGGTGTACCCGGTGATGGGCGCGCCGTTGTCGACGGGCGGCGCCCAGGACAGCACCACGGTGCGGTCCTGCACGCTCGACACGGTGGGCTTGCCGGGGGCCGCGGGCACACCCTGGACCGTGACGATGACGTGCCCCTCGACCTCGCGGTCGGGGTCGCCGGTGGCGTCCTGGATGCGGTAGCGCACCGTCATCCGGCCCACGAAGTCGGCGCTCGGGGTGATCTGCAGGTGGTCACCGGCGACCTCGACGCCGCCGGAGCCGGCCTCGGTGACCGCGGTCGTGATCTTCAGCGGCTTGTCCGGGAACGGGTTGAAGTCGTTGTCGAGCACGTCGACGCGGATCGTCTTGCCCTGGTCGGCCTCATCGATCACGTCGTCGTTGGCCGTGGGCAGCGGACGGGTGGATGCCGTCACCTCGACCGCGACGGATCCGGCGACCGGCTTGGTGTGGCCGTCCGAGATCTCCAGGCCGATGCGCGCCCGCGTGCCCTTCGGGGTGGAGGCATCCGCCGCCACCTTCAGCGTCTGCCCGTCGATCGTGGCCGTCAGCCCGCCCGCGGCGCCCCCGGTGATGCGGTAGCTCATGCCCGTGAGGTCGCCGGCATCCAGATCCTTCGTCAGCGCCCGCAGGTTCAGGCCGACCGCATCCTCGCCGGGCGCGACCTTCATCTGGCCGTTGGTGAACGTCGGCTTGCACGTTGTCCGGAGGGGTCACCGTGATCGGCAGCACGAGGGTGGCCTTGTGCCCGTTCACATCGTCCGGCCCGGTGCCGTCGGTGACCTCGAACGTGAGCGCGTCCGGTCCGGCGTACCGGCTGGCGGACGTGTACACCAGCGTGTGCTGATCCTTCACGAGGTCGGCGCCGTCACCGTGGATCGCGGTGACCTTCTCGGCCTCGGTGATCACCGCGCCCCCACCGCGCGAGACCCGCACGTACTCGTTCAGCGGCAGCTCGACCGTCTCGCCGCTCTTGACGGTGATGCCCTCGGCGGCCATCAGCGACGGCGGCAGCGAGGTCAGCGACGGCACGTGGATGAAGGCGGATGCCGTCAGCCCGTCCTGGTCGGTGACGGTGTACGTGAGCAGCTGGTCATCGTCGCCGACGGCGATCTTCACCCTGCCGCCGGAGAGCACCTGCGCGGTCTCACCCGCCACCGACACGTCCAGCGCCTCGATCGTGCCGTCGGGGTCCTCGTCGTTGTCGAGGACGTTGAGCGTGACCGAACCGTCCTTGATGTCCTCGGGCTTGCACGCGGTCGTCGCGGGCGACCGGGCGCAGCGGGACGTCCGTGCGCACCGAGATCTGCAGCACGCCCACCGCGGTCGCGCCGTTCGTGTCCTGGATCGTGTACTGCAGGCTGGTCTCGACCGGCTCGTCCGGGGCCGTGACCACGACCCGGTCGCCGAGCACCTCGGCCGACAGGCCCGGCACGTCGGGCAGGATCAGTCCGTCGGCGACCAGCCCCACCCGGTCGCCCTCGGGGTCGGAGTCGTTGGTCAGCACGGGGACGGCGACCGAACGGCCGGGCCGCATCACGACGGTGTCCTTGATGGCGTACGGGGGCTGGTTCTCGGCCGCGGCCGGGGCGATGCCCACCCGGATCGTCGCCAGACCCTCCTTGCCGAGCCGGTCGCGCACCCGGTAGGTGAACGAGTCGACGCCGCCGTCGCCGATCGCCTGATAGTCGATGTAGTCGGCACCGACGTCGTCGATCCGGCCCTTGCCGGGCGCCGAGGCGATTCCCACCAGCTTGCACCGAGTCGCCGTCCGGGTCGATGCCGTCCAACGGGATCTGGATGCGCACCTGCGACCCGCTGAGCACGCGGGCCGTGACATCCTTCGGCCGCGGAGCCTGGTTCGATTTGGCGTCCACCGGCAGGATCTGGATCGTGACGTAGCCGGCATCCTTCTGCCCGCTGTCGTTCACGGCCTCGTACGTCACGTAGGCGGTGCCGGCCTTGCCGCCGGCGCGGAACCGGACGGTGTCCTGCGAGACGAACGCCTCGCCGTCCTTCGGGTCCACCAGCGGCGGCACCAGGTCGGGGGCGACGTGCAGCGTGCCGCCGTTCGGGTCCGAGTCGTTGTCCAGCACCGGGATCGTCACGACGTCGCCGGCGCGCACGACCGCCTGGTCGTCGTCGGCGACCGGGGGACGGATGGTGGATGCCGCGGCCACCGGGATCACCACGACCTGGCCGTTCGCGCTCTGTGTGCCGTTGGAGACGGTGTAGTCGATGACCACCTGCTGGGCGAGCGAGCCCTGATCGCCCACCCGCAGCGTCTCGTGGTTCAGGACGGCGACCGAGATGCCGGCATCCTGCGGCACCGAGACCGACTGGACCACGAGGATGCCGCCGGCCGGATCGGAGTCGTTCGCGAGCACGTTGACCAGCGTGTCGCCGCCGGTGGGCAGCAGCGCGACGTCGCGCACCGCGACCGGCGGGAGGTTCTCGTCCTCGGGCTCCTTCACGTCCACCCGGACCACGCCCTCGGCGGTGGCCGTGCCGGTGGCGATCAGGTAGGGAACGTAGTAGGTGCCGGCCGTCGGCGACCGGAAGGTGAACGTGCGGTCGGCGAAGGACGGGGTCACGGTGGCGCCGGACACCTTGTCGACGCGGGTCAGGCGCAGCTCCTGCCGGCTCGCGCTGTAGTCGTTGCTCAGCGGCGACACCGTCACCGTCTGGTCGACGTGGGTCACGACGTGGTCGGCCGTGGCGACCGGCTCGGTCGCACCGCGCGGGCGCACGTCCAGCCGGACCGTGCCCTCGGTGGTCTTCGTGCCGTCCGAGACGTAGATCTTCACGTCCTTGCGGCCGAGGGTGCCGGACACCGATCGATACGTGATCTGGCCGTCGTTGGTGGTCTCCACCTCGTCGCCGGGCGCCGGCTCGGCGCCGCTGAGGTAGACGTCGTCGCCGTCGGGATCACGCCAGTCGGGCAGCACGTTGTAGGTGAGCACCCCGCCGGCCTCGACCGTGAGCGAGGTCACCCGGGTCTGCTTGGGCGCCTGGTCCGGGTCGTCCCACGGATGCACCTTCAGCGTCACGGTGGCATCGGCCTTGCCGCCGCGCCCGTCGTCGACCTGATACGTGAACGTGCCGGTGCCGGTGGCGTCGTCCGGGACGGCGATCTGCAGGCCCGAGCCGTTGTTGATGCTCTGCAGCGTGCCCAGCGACGGATCGCCCTTGGGCACGCTCACCGTGAGCACGTCGCCGTCGGCATCCGTGTCGTTCTCCAGCACGGGCAGGATCGTGGTCCGGCCGGGGCGCACGCCGTAGCTGTCCGGGTTCGCGATCGGCGGGGTGTTCTTCGCCGTGCGCTTGGGGAGGGTGGACTGGATGGTGTCTTCGGTGACCTTCTCCTCGTTGTCCTCGGTCTCGCCCTTCGGCGGGGTGAGGTCGTCCCAGTTGTCCACCTGCTGCAGGCTGTCGCTGGCCATCCAGGCGCTGCCGCCGATGATGTCGTTGAGCACCACGATGTCGCGGTTCTGCCGGAACGTCAGCTTGCGCCGTCTTGGCGATTCCGGGGATCTGGGTGGTCAGATCGTCGGCGTCGCCGATGCAGTCGCGGAGGAAGCGCGCCGAGCCGGCCCAGGCGCCGTAGGCGCAGCCGTTCAGCCAGACCGGGGCTGCGGGAGTGCCCGTGCCCCCGGCATCCCGCACCGTCGGCTTCGACCCGTCCAGCGGCACCCGCAGCAGTGCGCCGGCGGTCGCGACCGTGACCGCGTCGTCGGCCGGCGAGGCCTGCTGCAGCACCGCTCCGGCCGCATCGGGGAGCTTCTCATCCAGTCCGGACCCGTCGATCACGGTGCCGGTGGCGGCGTCGAGCACGACCGGCGTCTGCCCGACCGCGGTGATCGAGACCTGGGCGTTCCTGCCCAGGCCGTCCAGCTGCCGGCTCTCCGGCTCGACGGGCGCACCCTGGGCGTCGACCCGGACGGTCGTCAGGGTCTTCTTGGTGGGCGAGACCGCATAGACCGTGCCGTCGACGGCGACCGTGGCCGCCGCCCCGGCGCCGAGCCGGGCCGTCGGCTTCACGCTGGCCGCCTTGAACCCGCCGATCGCGGCCGCCGGCAGGACCCACAGCGAACCCTTGGTCGCGTCCAGGATCGCGACGGTCTTCGCGCCGAGGAGCACCTGCGCCCCGCTGGGCACGTTCGTCGAGCCGGTGAGGGCGACCGTGGCCGGGTCGACCGTCGAGACGGCGTTGCCCGCCTCGTCGTGCATGAGCACGGCCTGGGGGGATTGGAGGATGTCGTAGTGATCGCTCGCGGTGCGCAGTCCCCCGTCGAGCACGGCGGACTCGTGGTTGAAGTGGCCGACCATGAGGCTGGACTGCTTGGTGACCCACACGCTGCCGTCGTTGAGGTCGAGCTCGGCGGTGGGGTTGCCCTGATACACGAACGCGAGGGTGGTGATCGCGACCGCGCCGGCGGTCACGATCGCTCCGGCGGCGAGGGTTCGCGGGCGCGCGCGCAGCCACGCAGAGATCCTCATGCGGTATCGGCTCCTCCGGGGATTCCGCGCAGGGGCCGCCCGGTGGGCACACCGACATCCTGCCGCGGAGCGTCCGCACCGGCCCGGGAACGGAGCTTCCCGGCCCGCGCGGGCGCACACGGACATCGTTCAACTGGTGTCGGCCGACGGGCCGACTTCAGCAGACTATGCGAGGTTCCTTGAAAATTCGATGGGGACTAATCCCCATCGGCCGGCCCGTCAGCCGGCGACGGCCTCCGGCAGCGGGATCGCGAAGTTGTCCGCGAACAGCCCGTCCGGGTCGACGCGGCGCTTGATGTTCTGCAAGCCGATCCAGGGTCGCGGGCGGGAACGCCTCGGCGATGCGCTCCGGGCGCAGGGAGCTGTCGAAGCTCAGGTAGACCCCGCGCGAATGCGCGGCGAGCACGCTCCATGCCTCGGCGAATCGGCGCGGATGCGCACCGAATCCCACGACGGAGAAGTTCGCGGCGCGGTGGGCGTAGGCGGTGGCGTCCTCCGGCACGTCGGCCACGGCCCCGCCGACCGAGCGGATCTGGAAGAAGTAGGACCCCCCGGCCTCCAGCATCCCGACCGCCGCCGCGGCGAACTCCGGCGTGATCTCGTCGAGCTGGGCGGACCGGGCCAGCGGCTCGCCCGCCCCGCGCTTGCGGCCCGATGTCGGCGTTCGCCATGATCTGCGCATACGAGGTGAGCTTGCACCTGCTGGTCCAGCAGCGGGCCGAGCTGCGCGAAGGGCTTGCAGCAGTTCGATGATCTCGTCCGGGTCGCCGCGGTCGACGGCGACCATCACGTTCGCGACCGCGGGCCGGCCGGCCCGGGCGGCGCCGAGGATGAGGAAGCTGGTGACCTCGCGCGGGGAGGCCTGCACGATCCGGCCCCAGTCGACGAGGAACTGCGCGGTCTCGGACGCGTCGAACGCCAGCCGGGCGAACCCGAGCGGGCCGACCTCGTCGACTTCGAACTCGAACGACGTGACGATGCCCATGTTGGCTCCCGCTCCGCGCATCGCCCAGAACAGCTCGGGGTCGGATGCCGCGTCCACCCGCGTGACGGTGCCGTCGGCCAGCACCATCTCGACCGCGCGCACGTGGTCGATGGTCAGGCCGTGCTCGCGGGCGAGCCAGCCGATGCCGCCGGCGGTGGCCAGGCCTCCGACCCCGACCGCGCCGTAGTCGCCCGAGCTGAGCGCCCAGCCGTGCTCGCCGAGGGCGGAGGCCACCGACGTCCACCGCGCCCCCGGACCGATGCGCACGAGGCGTCGTTCCGGGTCGATGACCTCGACCGCGTCCAGGCGACGCAGGTCGATGACGATCCCGCCGTCGTTCGTGGATCGGCCCGAGACGCCGTGACCGCCGCTGCGCACCGACAGCGGCACGCCGCGGTGGCGGGCGGCGAACCCGACGGCGGCGGCCACCTGGGCCGGCGAGTCGGGCTGCAGGATGATCCCGGGCGCACCGCCCCGCAGGTAGGTGGACTTCAGGTCGGGGTAGTCGAAGTCGCCCGGCTCGATCGCGTGCACGCCGGCGGGCAGGTCGTCGTAGTCGATGCCGGGCCGCCGGGCGGCCAGCGCCGCCGTCGAGCGCACCGGGACGGCGGATGTGCCGCGCTCGCCCCGCTCGCGCTCGACCAGTTCGCGCACGGCGGGGGCGACATCCTCGCCGAACACCTGCATCAGGCGCGCGTCGTCGGCCGCGAGGATGAACGTGCTGATCCCGTCCTCGAGGGTCAGCTTGCGCGAGCTGCTCGATCCACCCGTTCAGCTCGCCCTGCGGCCCGCCGATGTTCAGCAGGCGCCGGATCTCGCGCGGGTCGCGGTCGACGGATGCCGCCGCCTCGTCGATCCGCGCGTTGCCGGCGGCGAGGTCGCCCGGTTTCATGTACCCGTGCGACGGCAGCCAGCCGTCGGCCTTCCGGCCGGTGAGAGCCAGCATCCGCGGCTTGTACGCGCCGAGCCAGATCGGGATGTCGTGCGCGGGCCGCGGCCCGCGCTTGGCGCCGTGCGCCTGGTAGAACCGGCCGTCGCTGGTGATGCCGCCTCGAGCCCCGGCATCCCACGCCGCTCGGATCAGCCCGATCGCCTCTTCCAGCGCCGAGACCGCCTGACCGGGGGTGAGCCGGCGCCCGCCCATCGCCTCGATGGCGTCCCAGAAGGCCCCCGACCCCAGGCCCAGATCGAACCGGCCGCCGGAGAGCAGGTCGAGGCTGGCCGCCGACCGCGCCACCACCAGCGGCGGGCGCAGCGGCAGGTTCAGCACGTTCGGCGCGATCCGGATGCTCTGGGTCTGCGCCGCGACGTACGACATGAGCGTCCACGTGTCCAGGAACGCCGGCTGATAGGGGTGGTCCTGGAAGCTGACCAGATCCAGACCCGATGCCTCGGCCGCCCGGGAGAGCGCGACCGGCGCCTGCGGCTCGGCATTGGCAGGGGTGATGAAGACGCCGAATCGCAGCGTATGTCCGTAGTCCACGTGGTTCCTCCGCCCAGGCCAACCTTCCTCGGCCCGGTGCTATTCCGGTGCGGCGCGGGTCGGCCGGGTGCCGAGCCGTGTGCCGAGACCGGGGAATCGCGGCGAGACCGAGGCGGACGTCCCCGGGTTGACGGCAGATCCCCGGTCTCGGCGAGGGCGGGGAGGGCGGGGCGGGAGGGCGGGGAGGGCGGGGCGGGAGGGCGCGGCGGGTGCGCCGGGCGGGGGCCGAGCCGGGCGAGGCCGTAGGCTGACCGACGATGAGCACGGTCAGTATCGTCATCCCCTCGTACAACGACGCCGAGATGCTGCGCGGGTGCCTCGCCGCGCTCGCGGTGCAGACGCGGCCGCCGGACGAGCTGATCGTGGTGGACAACGGGTCGACCGATGCGACGGCCGCAATCGCGCGTGCCGCCGGGGCGCGCGTGGTGACCGAGCCGCGACGCGGGGTGCTGCGGGCCACCGCGGCCGGGTTCGACGCCGCCGGGTGCGAGGTGATCGGACGCCTCGATGCCGACTCGCGCCCGGCGCCGGACTGGACCGCGCGGGTCGCGGCCGCCTTCGAGGCCGATGCGACGCTGCACGCCCTCACCGGCACCGGCTCGTTCTACGGCTGCGGCCGGTTCTGGCGGTTCGTCGGCCGCTACCTGTACCTGGGCGGCTACTTCTGGTCGATGGGGATGCTGATGGGGCATCGGCCGCTGTTCGGATCGAACTTCGCGATCCGCCGCACAGCCTGGCGCGCCGTGCGCGAGCGCGCACACGTGGACGACCCGCACGTTCACGACGACCTGGACATCAGCTTCATCCTCGACCCGGACATGGGCGTCGACTACGACCGGGCGCTGCTGGTGCAGGTCTCGGCGCGGCCGTTCGCGAACGTGGCCGGGTTCCAGCGGCGGGCCTCGTGGGCGTTCCACGACATCGCGCTGAACCTGCGCGAGGTCGGGGTGCTGCGCCGCCGGGCGGAGGGCGCCCGCGGGCGCCGCCGGCGCCGAGCGCGGCAGGCCGAGCTCGCGGGCCGGGCCGCAGCGTCCGACCCCGCGTAGTCACCGCCCGGCGAAGAACGCGGACATCGCCTCGGCGAGCTGGTGCGGCGCGGTCTCGCACGGGCTGTGCCCGGCGTCCAGCACGACCAGCCGGCCGCCCAGCTGCGCGGCGAAGGCGCGGTGCGCGGCCAGCGGCCACACGTCGTGCGCTCCCACGACGACCAGGGTCGGGATGCCGTGGGCGCTCACCGCGGACGCGACATCCGGCGTCTGCTTCATCAGCCCGAAGATGTCGATGACGCTGGCGATGCTGGTCTGGTCGAATCGCGCGGTGACGAAGACGGCGCGGTCCCGCGGCGCCCCGTGCACGTTGTGGCGGAGCACCCAGACGAACAGGCGCCCGAGTGCGGCGGCCGACAGCATCCCGCTGAACGGTCCGAGCACCTTGAACGCACGCAGCGCCTGCCCCGACCGGGGCGTCGTGGACAGCAGGGTGAGGCTGCGCACGAGCTCGGGATGGGTGCCGGCCACCGCCGCGGCGACCGTGCCCGCGAACGAGTAGCCGAGCACGTGTGCGGGGGTGGCGCCGGCCTGGAGCACTGCGCGGAGGTCGGCCTCGAACAGCGCCATCGTGTAGTGCGCACCGGGCGGGATGAGGTTCGCCGGTCCCGCCGCCCACGATTCGTACTGGCCGGCCATGTCGAACGCCTCGACCCGATGACCGGATGCCGCCAGCAGCGGCATCACGCGGACGAAGTCCTCCTTCGAGCCGGTCATCCCCGGCATCAGGACCACGCGCGGGCCGTCGAGCGGGCCCATCGAGACGCGAGCGAGCAGCCCGACGGCGCCGTCACGACGTCGCGCTGAGCGCCCGCCGGCAGAACGCTCCAGTCGATCGGCTGCATCGCGGCATCCTTCGCCGCCGCCTCGCGCATGCGATGCGTGGACAGCCCGTCGTCGCTGTCGATGGTCACAAGCCAGATCCTCCCATCATCCGGCCGCGGGGACGGATGCCGCGGGCTTGAGTCGTCCGTCGTGCAGCTCGAGCACGCGGTCGGCGCGGGCCAGCAGGGCCGCATCGTGCGTGGCCACGACCGCGGCCGTGCCGCGCTCGTGCGCGAGCCGGGCGATCAGCTCCATGATCTGGGCGCCGGTCTCCGAGTCGAGCTGGCCGGTGGGCTCGTCGGCCAGCAGCACGGCCGGCTCGGTGACCAGCGCGCGGGCGATGCCCACCCGCTCGCTTGCCCGCCGGACAGCTCCGCGGGGCGCTGCGCCGCGTGCTCGGCCAGGCCGACGGCATCCAGCATCGCCGCGACCCGCCGGGTGCGCTCTGCGACCGGGATCCGGCGGATGCGCAGCGGCACCTCGACGTTCTCGGCGGCCGACAGGATCGGGATCAGCCCGAAGGCCTGGAACACCGAGGCGACCCGATCGCCGCGCAAGCGCGTGCCCGGAGGCTTCGAACAGGTCGCGTCCTTCGATGTGGACGCTGCCCTCCTCGGGCCGCTCGAGTCCGCCCAGCATGGTCAGCAGCGTCGTCTTGCCCGCCCCGGACCGCCCGCGGATGGCCACCAGCTCGCCGGCGTCGACGGTGAGGTCGACGCCCCGCACGGCCGGGATCTCGCCGGCCGCGGTCCGGTACACGCGGACCAGGCCGGCGGCGTGCAGCGCGCTCATGACGTCTCCTCCGTGCTCTCGTGCGTGCTCTCGCCCGCCGGCGGAGCTCCGCCGGCGGCACGGACGACGGGCGCACCTCGATCCGATCGGGTTCGAGCGAGAGGCGCACCCGCTCGCGCAGCTGCAGCGCCGACACGTACTCGGCGGGCAACTGCATCCGCCCGGCGCGGTCCAGCACCGCGTACTCGGCCGCCGTGCGCACGCTGCGGCCCTGATCGTCGGTGTGCGTGGTGCGCAGCGTCTCGGTCGCGGTGCGTCCGTCGCGGATGCGGACGGTCCGGTCGACGTGCTCGGCCACGGCCGCATCGTGCGTCACGATCAGGGTCGTCACGCTCCGGTCGCGGTTCACCGACTCCATCGCCGCGAGCACCTCGGCGCTGGTCGCCTCGTCGAGCTCGCCGGTCGGCTCGTCGGCCAGCAGCACCCGCGGCTCGTTGGCCAGCGCGACCGCGATCGCCACCCGCTGCTGCTGTCCGCCCGACAGCTCCGCAGGGCGGTGGTCGGCGACGTGCGCGACGCCCAGCTGGTCGAGCAGCTCGTCGGCCAGCGCATCCCGGCGGCCCCGCTCCACCACCCCGGCCACCGCGTGCACCATCGCGATGTTCTCGCGTGCGGACAGGTACGGCAGCAGGTTGCGTCCGGACTGCTGCCAGACGAACCCGACCGTGCGCCGGCGGTAGTGCACCCGTTCCCGGGCGCGCATCGCGCCCACCTCGTGCCCGGCCACCCGCACCCGGCCGGCGCTGGGCGCGTCCAGCCCGGCGAGGATGCCGAGGAGCGTCGACTTGCCCGACCCCGAGGCGCCCACCAGGGCCACCAGCTCGCCGGGCTGCACGATCAGCTCGAGCCCCTGCAGCGCCTGGACCTCCACCCCCTGCGCGGTGAAGATGCGCACCACGCCTTCGCAGAGGATGTCCGGCTTGCTCACCGTCATCTCCGCCTCCTTGTCCACATTCTTCACGTTCCGACCTCCTCGTCGACCCGTCGCAGCGTCGCCGACGCCGTCGCCCGCGCGGCGATCGCGGCCGCGATCAGCACCGCCAGGGCGCCGACCAGCACGAATCCGAGCGCCACGGCGCCCGGCATCCATCCCTGCACCACCGGCGCCGGCTGGATGCTGCCGCCGACGAACGGCGTGAGATCCACAGCCGGGATCAGCAGCGGGCAGCGCGAACCCGGCGGCCAGGCCGACCACGAGGGCGACCAGCAGCGGCGGTGCGAGTTCCCACACGACCAGCGGCAGCGCCCGCCGGCGGGGGTACCCGACGGCGGCGAGCAGCCCCAGCATCCGTCCGCGCACGCCCGCGGTGCGCAGCAGCGTCATCGCGATCGCGCACACCAGCAGGATCGCGGCCGCCGCCAGCGCCGCCACCAGCGCGGTGCGCATGGCCTGCAGCGCGGGATCGGCCTCCAGCCCCTGCTCGACCTGCGCCGGGGTCACCGTGGCCGCCCCGGCCCCGGCGATCTGCCGCGCCGCACCGGCCACCGCCGCCGTGTCGGCGTCGGCATCCAGCCGCAGCGCACGGTGTGGGTGGTGTGGTCCGGTCCGATCAGCGGAGCCGCGCGGTCGCGGTCCACGGCGATCCAGCGCGCGTCCGCGCCGAACGGGACGGTGGAGGTCGTGGCCACCCGGTCGATCGGGATGTCCTGGATGGTCAGGGTCGCATCGCCGACCTCGCCCGCGAGCACGTCCGAGAACACGGCGGGAACGGCGTCGCCGCCCGCGCTGCCGCTCGGCTCACTCAGTGCCGCCGGCAGCGGCAGCGCGCCCGGCACCCCTGCTGCACCCGAGCCAGCTCGGCCGGGTCGATGGCGTACACCGTGACCGAGACCCAATGCCCGGGCAGGCTCGCCACCACCCGCGGGTCGGCGTACACCGGGGCGATCGCGTCCACCCCGTCCAGCGCCCGCAGCCGATCCTGCGCGGCGGCATCGATGCCCGTGGCCGTCAGGTTCACGTCGGCGCCGACCCGGCCGCGGGCGGTCGCGGTCACCCCGGCGGCCACGGTCGCGGTGAACACCGCCGCGAACAGCGCGATCGCCACGCACACCACGGCGGCCAGCACCGGGGCGACCCGCACGGTCGCCCCGCGCCGGGCCTGCGCCGGGCCGAGCAAGCGCCATCAGTCCGCGGCCGCGGGCCAGCGCCGCCTCGAGCAGCCCGACCAGCGGGGGCACGAGGCGCAGCGCGAGGACGCTGGCCAGCGCGACCAGCGCCAGCGGCGCGGCGACCAGCACCGGATCGATGCCGGGGGTGCCGATCCGGGTCGCGGCCAGGACCAGCACCGCGAGGGCCGGCAGGACGACCGCCGCCTCGACCAGCAGCCGCCGCCGGCGGTGCGGACGGTCGGCGGCGCCCAGGTCGGCGCGGGCGGTGCGGGATGCCGCGGCCGGCGCCTCGATCGCGAGCACCACCGCAGGGGTGAGCGCGACGAGCACGCACACGGCCATCGCGGCCGGCGACCACGTCCTCGAGACGCCCGCGCCGACCGCGGCGCCGACCACCCCGAGGATCAGGCCCTCGACGCCCAGGAGCGCCGCCAGCCGGGCCGTCGAGGCTCCGCGGGCGCGCGCGAGCCGGACGGATGCTGCGCGCCGGGCCGCCAGCATCGTCCCGGTCATCCCCACCACCACCACGGCGACCCCGAGCGGTGCGATCGCCACCAGCAGCACCACCGCGTTCAGCGCCCGTACCCGTGCGGCGCCGTCGTCGAGGAGGTCCGGCGCGGCGCTGCGCATCACCAGTCCGGTGTAGAACTGGTTGCCGGCGTTCACTGCGAACGACTGGTTCTCCCCCGCCAGTCCCCGCAGCTGCGCGGCCACGGTCGCGGCGTTCTCGCCGGTGATCCGGTCCACCAGCAGCGGGAACCAGACGGTCGTCGACGCGCCGTCGGCCTCCGCCGCCATCCCGGTCAGCAGCTCGGCCGGCGCATACGCCATCGCCAGGTGGATGATGTCGCCCATCTGACTCTGCGCGATGCCCGGCGTCAGACCGGTGGGCTCGTGCCGCCAGGCCGGGTCGTCCGGATCCCGCGCCTCGAACGTGCCGGTCAGCGTGAGGAGCCGTCCGTCGGGCCCGCCGATCCGGCGCTGCGCGCCCACCGCCCAGTCCAGGGTCTGCGCCGCCTCGCGCGACAGCGCGACCGGCGTGGCCTGTTCCGCGTCGTCGTCCGCGGCATCCGTCCCCACCGTCGGCAGGGTGCCCTCGACGATCCGCACCCGCGCGGCGAGTCCCGGGTCGAGTGCGAGCTTGCACGCTGTTGCTCGGCACGGCCGGCCCGTCAACCGGCAGCGTGACGGCGGGGTCGGTCGCGACGAACACCTGCGCGTCGCCCACGACCGTGCGCAGCGGCGGGGGAGGGATGTCTGGATCCGCTTGCGCGGCGGTGAGGGGGCCGCCCCACACGTCGGCGAGTGCCGGATCCAGTCCGAACTGCCCCGATCCCGGCCCGGGAACGGCGGTGCCCCGCGCGGTCGCGGTGGGATCGAGGGTCTCGGCCGGGGCGTGCCCGAGCGCGGCCCGAACGGTCTCGGTGCCGGTCCGCTCCAGCAGCGCCGGCGCGATCGAGCCGGCCAGGGCGACCAGCGCCACCACCACGACCACCAGCAGCGAGGCGAACGGCGCGGTGGTCGCCGCCCGCACCGCGATCCGGAACCCGCCGATGCGACGCGCGGTCACAGCACTCCTCCCCGCTGAGGGCGCCGAGCAGCGCGGGCCCGAGCCACAGCGCGATGAGCACGCCCGCCGCCCCGCCGGCGACCACCGCGAACAGCGCGGTCGCCGCCAGCTCGAGCGCGGTCGCCCGGGCCTGCCGGCCGGGGCCGAAGCCGAACGCCCGCAGCGGCACCGCGTCGGCGCGGCGCGCCTGCACCGCCCCCGCGCCGGTCACCACGGCACCCGCCGCGGCGAGGGCCGCCACCAGCGCGATGCCGGCGGCGAACAGCGCGAGGATCGGGTCGATCACGGCCGCCGTCCCCGCCGAGGCGGCGGTGATGATGTGCACCGGGCGCTCGGCGACCGCCCGCAGCGCGGCGGCCGTGGCATCCACGTCGGCCGTGTGCGCCCAGAGCTGATCCGCCGCCGGCACCGATCCGCCGAACTCCAGCGACTGCGCCACGAGTGCGGAAAGCGGGACGGACACGCCGGATGCGGCGCCGATGCCGGGCACCTGGTCGCGGATCGCGGCGACCTCGACCGGGATCGGCTGGGCGAGGGTCCCGAGCCGGAGCGAGACCGCCTCGCCGGGGTGCAGCGCGAGCCGATCGGCGAACGCCCTGGTGACCACGGCGGGCACGGCATCCGGCATGTCGTCCACCGTCAGGGCTCGGCCGCGCTGCGCGTCGGCCCCGACCGCGATCGACAGCGGGGCGCCGCCGCTTCTTCCGGCACTGCGCTTATCGGCACTGCGCAGCTCGACGCGGACGCTGAGGTCGATGCCTCCGGGCGCCGCTTGCACGTCGATCGCCGCCAGCGACAGGCCGGCGGCGATGCCGTGGACGCGCAGCGCATGCACGTGCGTGTCCACCGGGACGCTGCCGAGCGCGATCGCGCGCGCGGCCCCGTCGACATCGGTCAGCCACGCCGTCACCGTCAGCCGCGTTCCCGGAGCCGCGCCCGGCACCGTTCCCGCCGTCGCGGCGGTGACACGTGCCTCCAGGTCGCCGTCCAGCGGTCGCGGCGTGCCCGTCGCCAGCCGTGCGGCGTCCACGTCGGTCGCCGCGGCCAGTTCGCCGGGCGGCACGGCGACCAGCGACGTCGTCGTCTGCCCGGCGGTGACGCTGGTCCCCAGGGCGGCGAACACCTCGCCGGGCGCCGAGACATCGCTCGCCGACACCGCCGGATGTGCGACATCCACGGTCGGCGAGATGTCATACACCGCGCGGACGTCCGCGCCGATCCGCTCGCCCAGCTCGGCGTGGATCGCGGTGTTGGCGGACGCCACGGCGACCGCCGCGAACGCGATGGCCGCCGCGGCCAGCGACAGGCTCACGATCCCGGCGATCAGCACCCGCGACTGCCGCTCGACGCGCCGCAGCGCCAGCACCACGGTCAGCCCCCGCCCGCGACGGGCCAGCTGCGCGGCACCGGCGGCCAGCGGCGCGGCCACCAGCGCGGCGATCAGCGCCACGGTGACCAGCGCCGCGGCGGGGGATGCGGCGGCGGCGACATCCGCCCGCCCGCCGGGCGCCAGCCCCGTGGTCAGGCAGCGCGCGGCCGCGAGGCCGGTCAGCACCGCGATGACCAGCGCGAGCCCGGCCAGGCCCACGACGCCGCCGCGGGCGATGTCGTCGCGGCCGGTCGGCGGGGCGAGCGCGCCGCCGGCGTGCGCGACGGTCACGAGCGCGAGCACGGCCAGGCCGCACCCTGCGGCGAGCGCCGCGATCGCAGAGGGCGCGACCCCGAGGGCGATGCCGACGATGGATGCCGCGGCCAGCGCGCCGATCGCGGGCAGCGCGGCGATCCCGGCCGATTCGGCGATCACGGCCGCCGCGGCGGCGCCCCGGGCCCGCAGCAGGTGCACGTCCGGACCGGCCCGGCGCCCGGCGGCGCGGGCGAGCAGCCCGATCACCAGTGCCCCGACCACCAGCAGCACGACCGGCACGACGACGATGCCGCGCGCGACGTTCCCGGCGTCGGCGGCGCGCGCCAGCGTGGCATCCCATCCGCCCACGGCCCGCAGCCCTGCCCCATCGCGGTTGAGGTCGTCCAGCGCGGCGTTCAGCCGGCCGAGGCCGGCGCGGTACGCCGGGAGTTCGGCGTCGGCGACCGGATGCCGCGCCGACACCGTCCAGTGCACCCGGCCCGAGTCCGCGGCATCCGGGAACCGCGTCGCCTCGACCAGGACCGGGCCTGCGGCATCCTCGGTCCGGCCGGAGAACACGGCCGGCTGCCCGCCCCACGTCGGGTCATCGGATGCCCCGGCCCAGACGCCGACCACGTGCACGGTCCGATCGCCGAGTTCGAGGTCGTCGCCCAGCCGCAGGCCGGTGGACTCGACCGCCGGCGCGGCGACCGCGATCTGGTCCGGTGCCGTCGGCCACGCCCCGTCGACCAGGGCCGCGTGGGCGGCGATGTCGGCGTCGGCCACCAGGAGCACGGGGTCGGAGACGGCCGTCGACGACGCCGTTCCCCACAGCGTCCGGGCGACGTCGATCGGCGCACCGCGGAAGGCCTCGTCGATCGCGGCGGTCACGGCGGACTCGTCGGTGGCGCCGAGCGGTCCGTCGATGACGACGCCCTGGTCGGCCGGGTCGGCGGATGCCACGGTCCGATCGACACCGGTGTCGATGATCCGATCGGTCAGGGCCGAGGCGGCGGCCAGGGCGCCCCCGACGACCACCGCGACCGAGATGATCGCGAGGAGTTGTCCGCCATGCCGCAGCGCTCGACGGACAGCGAACAGCATGCAGGTCCTCCGTTGGGTGCGTCCGCCCAGGCTAACGTCCCCGCCAGCACCCTTGCACATGGTCGTCGACCATGCCGGCCGACTGCATCAGCGCGTACAGCGTGGTCGGACCCACGAAGCGGAAGCCGCGGCGCCGAGCTCGATGCTCATCGCGGTCGACTCGGCGGTGACGGCGGGCACCTCGGCGAAGCCGACCGGGCGGGGGCGGGCCGCCGTGGGGGCGAACGACCACATCAGCGCGTCGAGTTCACCGGCCGGCATTCCGGCGACGATGCCCGCGTTGCCGATGGCCGCGCGGATCTTCGCGCGGTTGCGGATGATCCCCGGATCCGACATCAGCCGCTCCACGTCGTCCTCGCCGAACGCGGCCACGGTCGCCGGGTCGAACCCGGCGAACACCTCGCGGAAGCGCGGCCGCTTGCGCAGGATCGTGATCCAGCTCAGCCCGGCCTGGAATCCCTCCAGCGACAGCTTCTCGAACAGCGCGACGTCGCCGTGCAGCGGCGTGCCCCATTCCTCGTCGTGGTAGCGCCGGTATTCGGGATCCTGAACCGACCACCGGCACCGGGCACGCCCGTCCTCACCCACCACGACATCAGCACCCGGATCCACCCGGTCAGACTACCGGCGGCCCCCGACGCCACAGTTCCTGACGACCGAACCCGCCACCCCACAGCATCCCCCGTTCAGTCGTCACAAACTGCGGTCCGCACACGCACGACGTCACAGTTCGTGACGACCGAACCAGACCACCCCACAGCATCCCCCGTTCAGTCGACGCAAATCGCTGCTCCCGGCCCACGCACACCGCACATCGCGTCGACCGAACCGCGCCACCCGCAGCACCCACCCTTCGGTCGACGCAAACGGCTTGCTCCCGGCCCACGCACACCGCACATCCCGTCGACCGAACCGCGCGGTGCCACGGGATGCTGCACCCGCACGCCGTCGCCGGATCACTGTGCCCGACGCGAAGGCGGGGACCGCGATCCCGATCGCGGTCCCCGCGAAGACACGCGCCCCGCATTCGCCCGACTGCGAGGTCATCTCAGAGATGCCTTCATCAGAGAAGTGTCCGCACAGCCCGATTCCTGACAGGGAATCGGCAAACGTTGCCGATTCGTGATCTTGCCGCGGGCTACTTCTTCTGCTTGCGCAGGGTCTTCTCGCTGACCGGCGCCTGCCCCGACGCGATCAGCTCGGCGTAGTAGGCGCGGGCCTCGTCCTGCCGCTGCCGCTCGGCGCCCGAGGCGATCGGGGCGCGCACGTGCTCGAGGGCGAAGCCGAAGGCGTCGACGAGGTCCTGCGCGTGCGGGCGCAGCCGGGCGCAGAGCCGGTCGATGTAGCGGGTGACGGATGCCGCGCGCTGCGTGGACAGCCGCCCGTTGATCAGGTACCAGGCCAGGTGCTTCTCGATCAGCCAGAGTCCGAACAGGTCGCGCAGCCAGGTGAGCACCTGGCGGGTGCCGGCATCCGGGATCTGGCCGACGACCTCGGCGAACGCCTCCCACTGCAGCGCTCACCGTGGGCGCGCGCGGCCTCGATCAGCGCCGACTGGTGCTCGTTGAACAGTGCGGCCGCGTCGGCGGGCGACAGCGTGGATGCCGGGCGCAGGGCGGTCGCGACATCCGTCACCATCTGCTCGACGCGGCCGGCCAGCAGCTCGTGCTGCTGCTCGGCGCGCAGACCCAGCTCGACCGAACGCGCGGTCGATCCGAAGTCGGCGACGGACTGGCCGAGCCGGCGGAGCCCCGCGCCGTGGAAGATCTTGCCGGCGGTCTGTCCGACGGCGTAGCGGGCCAGGGCCGCGGCATCCTTCCCGGTGAACTGCTTCGCGAAGTCGCTGAGCAGACGCTTGCCGACCAGCTCGGCAGCACGTTGTTGTCGCCCTCGAAGGTGGCATACACGTCGAGGTCGTGGTGCAGGCCGACCAGCCGGTTCTCGGCCATGAACCCCGCCCCGCCGCAGGCTTCGCGGCACTCCTGGATCGTGTCCAGCGCGTTCCAGGTCGACAGGGGCTTGAGCGCCGCCGCCAGGGTCTCGAGGTTCTCCCGCTCGGCCGGGGTGTCGTGCGCGCCGCCGAACACGCCGTCGAACGTGCGCAGGAGCTGGTCGTGTGCGAAGAACTGCGCGTAGGTCTGCGCCAGGCGCGGCAGCAGGCGGCGCTGGTGCCTGCCGTAGTCCAGCAGCACGACCTCGTCGGTCCCCGTGCCCGAGTCGAACTGGCGACGCTGGTTGCCGTACGTGATGGCGATGTATTCGGCCAGCGCGGCGCCGGTGGTGGCGGCGCCGTCGAGCGACACACGGCCCTGCACGAGCGCGCCGAGCATGGTGAAGAAGCGGCGACCGGGGCTCGGGATGTCGCTGGAGTAGGTGCCGTCGGCGGCCACGTCGCCGTAGCGGTTGAGCAGGTTCTCGCGCGGGATGCGGACGTGGTCGAATGCGAGCCGCCCGTTGTCGATGCCGTTCAGTCCGCCCTTGACCCCGTCATCCTCGCTCGTGACGCCGGGCAGGCAGGCGCCGTCCTCGTCCCGAATCGGCACGAAGAAGCAGTGCACGCCGTAGTTCACGCCGCCGGTGATCAGCTTGCGCGAACACGGTGGCCGCACGCCCGTGCAGGGCGGCGTTGCCGAGGAACTCCTTGGTCGCCGCACGGAACGGGGTGTGGATGACGAACTCGGAGGCGTCGGCGTCGTAGGTCGCGGTGGTGCCGATGGCCGCGACATCCGATCCGTGCCCCATCTCGGTCATCGCGAACGCGCCCGGCAGCTTCAGGGTGCGCACGTCGGACAGCCACTTGTCGTGATGCTTCTGCGTGCCCAGCTGCTGGATGGCCGAACCGAACAGCCCCCACTGCACGCCCGCCTTGATCTGCATGCTCGGGTCTGCCAGCACGAGCTCTTCGAACGAGGCGAGGTTCGCGCCGTTGTCGTTCTGCCCGCCATGCTCGACCGGGAACGCGCGGCCGGCCGCGCCGGCGTCGACGAATAGCTGCAAGCTGGCCGAGCACGCGCTCGCGGTGCTCGGCCATCGGCTGGCCGGGGATCTGCCAGAACGCCTCGTCGCGGATCATCTCGCGCGCCTCGCGGCGGGCATCGCCCCACGTGCCCAGCAGCAGGTCGGTGACCGCGTCGCGGTCGATTCGGGGTTCGCGCGCCTCGGCGGCGCTGTGCGCGGCCGTGGGCGCACCGCCGGCGGGATGACGCGTGTGGACGGAGGGCTTCTTCGTGCGGACGGCATCGACCATGGGGGACCTTTCGAAGGGATCACCCCAACGGTAGGACTCCCACAATCGCGCTTCAAACGCGTTGATGGATGCCACAACCCGGCGCCGTCACGCGGCAGCGCCTGATTGTGGCATCCCGACACCGGGCCCCGCCCCGCGGCGCGGTCGCATAGGGAGACGAATGCGGGAGCCGATCCGATCCGACAGTGAGAGGTCTAAAGGCGCCCGTTCGACAGCGCCGCATCGACGGCGTATGCCATGCTCGCGGCGCAACCGCCGACGGCGGCGCGTTCCACAGACGCGCTCATCGCGGCGCACGCGGTCAGCCTCGGCATACCGCTGATCACCGCCGACCAGGGCTTCACCCGTTTCATCGGGCTCGAGGTCATCTGCGAAGAGTGATCGACGGCGGGATGTCGGGGGCCGAGGGGAGGATCGGAGGATGAGGATCACGCTGGAGCCCTGGGCCGAGACCGACTTTCCGCTGCTCGAGCGCGCCAACACTCCGGAGATGACGCGGTTCATCGGCGGACCCGAGACGGCCGAGCAGCTCGTCGAGCGGAACCGGCGATACCTGCGGCTGTCCGCGTCCGGCGAGGCCGAGATGTACCGCATCGAGGTGGACGGCGAGCCGGCGGGCGGCATCGGGTTCTGGCAGGTCGACCACGAGGGGACCCCGGCGTACGAGACCGGGTGGAACACCCTGCCCGAGTTCCAGGGACGCGGGGTCGCCCGCGAGGCACTGCGGATGCTGATCCCCCGCGTGATCGCACGGGGCGACCGCGAGCTGCTCACCGCGTATCCCGGCGTCGAGAACCCCGCGTCGAACGCGCTGTGCCGCGGCGCCGGCTTCACGCACACCGGGTCGGGCACCGAGCCGTGGCGCGGCGGCGTGCTGGAGTACAACGTGTGGGTGCTGCGTCTGTGACCGTGGCATCCCTCCGCTGACCGTCTGCGTGATTCTGCCGCCACGCGGAATAGGCGAGGCACCCCTCCGGTTCAATCGTGATGTCCGGAGGGGTGCCTCACTTTGACGCTCGAACCGGACTCCCGGCGGAAGACCCCGTCGAGACATCCATCACGTAAGGAGTACGTCATGAGCAGCATCAGCATCATCGGCTCGGGGAACATGGCACGAGCCATCGGCACCGCGGCCCTGAGGGCAGGCAACACCGTCGAGATCGCGGGTCGCGATGCGGTCAAGACCGCAGACGCGGTCCGGGCGCTCGGCGACGGCGCCACGGCCGGCACGTGGGGCGCACCGCCGTCGGGCGACATCGTGATCCTCGCCGTGCGGTTCGACGGCGCCCTGCCGGTGGTCACCGAGTACGGGCAGGCGCTGGCCGGCAAGGTCCTCGTCGACATCACCAACCCGTTCCGCGGCGACCTCGGCGGCATGAGCGTTCCCGATGACACCTCCGCCGCACAGCTGATCGCCCAGGCGGCCCCGGCCAGCACGCGGGTCGTGAAGGCGTTCAACACGCTGTTCGCCCACATCGTCGCCGCCGGCGACCCGGTGGACGTGTTCCTGGCCGGCGACGATCCGCAGAGCAAGGCGAGCGTGTCTGCGTTCATCACGGGCCTCGGTCTGCGCCCCCGTGACGCCGGGGGCCTGAGCATGGCGCACTGGCTGGAGGGCGCCGGCCTGCTGGCGGTCAACCTGGCCCGCACCGGACTGGGATTCGACTTCTCGCTCGGCGTCAACACCGGAGCATCCAAGTGAGTGCGGGCACGCTCGATCGCGAGGAGACACGATGACACTCTTCCGACTTGACGCGAGCGTCTTCCCCGGCCGGTCCGCCAGCCGAGAGCTGGCCGACATCGTCGAAGCGGAGTGGACAGCCGCTCATCCCGGCGAGGCGGTGGTCCGCCGCGACATCGGCACGGACCCGCTCTCGTCGACGACATGGGCCGAAGCGGTGGTCGGGCACCGGCTGCCGCAGGGCGACCGAGCCCCGCCCAGCAGGCCGCCGTGGAGCTGGCGACCACGCTGGCCGACGAACTCTTCGCCGCCGATGCGCTCCTGTTCGCGGTGCCGCTGTACAACTACGGCGTCTCGCAGCACGTCAAGGCCTGGTTCGACATCCTGTACACGGATCCCCGCGTCGACGAGGGCGGCGCCCCGCTGCGCGGCCGCCCCGCCCTCCTGGTCACCGTCACCGGCGGCAACTACGGGCCGGGGACGCCGAAGGAGGGATGGGATCACTCCACCGGCTGGCTGCAGCGCGTCCTCACCGACGTGCTGGCGCTCGATCTGACCACCGTCCAGCGCCGGTTCACTCTGGTCGGCGTCAACCCGGCGCTCGACCGGTTCACCGACATGGCCGCCACGATGCACCGCGAGGCACTGCGCGAGGCCGAGATCGAGGGCAGAAGGTTCGCGGAGCGCGCCGCCTGACCCGCCTCGACGACTGCGCCCGGGGAGGCCCGGGGCGCAGTCGTCGTCGCAGTGTCGCCGCTCAGCCGCCCACGGCAGCGAGAGACGGATAGTCGGTGTAGCCGCGATGGTCTCCGCCGTACGCCTTCGACAGGTCGGGCAGCGCCGGCTGTGCACCCACCGCGAGCCGATCGACCAGGTCAGGATTCGAGATGAAGAGACGGCCGAACGAGAGCATGTCGGCATCGCCGCGCGCGACTCGCTGCAAGCCGATCGACGTGGGTGAGCGGATCGGGATCGGCCGCATTCAGGATCAGCGGACCATGCCACAGCTCGCGAAGCACCGGTGTCAGTTCCGGCGCCCCCGCCTCGATCAGATGCAGGTACGCCAGCCCCCGCCCGTCCAATTCCCGCACGAGCATCGGGTAGACGGTCGCGTAGTCGGGTTCGACCGTGTCGCCCAGCCCGTTCGCGGGTGAGATCCGCAAGCCGGTGCGCCCCGCCCCGATGGCGTCGGAGACCGCCTGGACGACCTCGACGGTGAACCGGATGCGGTTCTGCGGGCTGCCGCCCCAGCCGTCGGAGCGCCGGTTCGCGTTCGGCGCGAGGAACTGGTGCAGCAGGTAGCCGTTGGCGCCATGGACCTCGACCCCGTCGAAGCCCGCATCGATCGCATGGCGGGCCGCCGCGGCGAAATCGTCGATCGTGGCGGCGATCTCGGCCTCGTCCAGCGCGCGCGGGGTGACGTAGTCCGCGCGCCCGACGGGCGTGAACACCTGACCGTCCGCGCGCACCGCCGAGGGCGCGACCGGGATCAGCGCACCGTGCCCGACCGCTTCGGTCGTGCTCGGATGGCCGATCCGCCCGGTATGCATGAGCTGGGCGACGATCGTGCCGCCGGCCTCGTGCACGGCGTCGGTCACCGACCGCCACGAGGCGATCTGTGCGGCCGAGTGCAGGCCCGGCGTGTCGGGGTAGCCCTGCCCCACGGCGCTGGGCTGGACGCCCTCCGTGATGATCAGGCCGGCCCCTGCCCGCTGGCTGTAGTAGGTCGCCATGCCGGCCGTCGGCACGGTGCCGAACGCCCGGTTGCGGGTCATCGGCGACATCGCGATGCGGTTGCGCAAGCTCGAGGTCGCCCACGGTGATGGGCTCGAACGCGGTCGTGTCGGCGGTGGTGGTGAGGTGTGTCATCAGTTGCTCCTTGTCCTCATTTACCTAGCCGAACAACTAAATCCGCGGACCTATTCCTGTTCGAACAACTAATCCGGCGAGGGCGCCCGGAACCGGCGTCCCTCGTCGTACTCTCGCTATGTGGACGAACCTGCATCTGCGCTGCCGCTCAGCCGCGCCATCTTCCGCGTCGCCCGGGCCCACAAGAGCCTCGCCGCACGTCTGCTGCGCGGGGCAGGCCTGCGGCCCGGGCAGGAACTCGTGCTCATGACGCTGTGGGAGGACGGCCCGCAGCGTCAGGTCGACCTCGTCGAGGCCCTCGAATCGGACGCCGGGACCATGACGCGCAGGCATCGCCCGGCTCGAGAAGGTCGGCCTGGTCCGCCGGCGGCCGTCGCCGACCGATGGTCGCGCGGTCATCGTGGAGGTGACCGAAGCCGGCCTCGCGCTGCGCGCCCAGGTCGACCAGGCGTGGACAGAGCTCGAACGCGTGACGCGAGGCGAGCTGTCCGACGATCGGGTGGCGCGGATGATCGACGATCTCGCCGACCTGGAACGGAATGTGGCCGCCGCATCGGTGAGTCGGCGCGACTCGTCGGCGCCGCTCAGAACAGCCCGGTGATCCGTCCGTCGGCGTCGACGTCGATGGATGCCGCGGCCGGCCGCGCCGGCAGGCCCGGCATCGTCATGATGCTGCCGCAGATCATCACGATGAACCGCGCGCCGGCGGCCAGCCGCACTTCGCGCACGTTGACGGTGTGCCCGTCCGGGGCGCCCAGCAGCGCGGGGTTCGTCGAGAACGAGTACTGGGTCTTGGCCACGCACACCGGCAGCTCGCCGTAGCCGTCGTCCTGCAGACGCTGGATCTGCGCGCGCACGCCGGCGTCGGCCGAGATGCCGTCGGCGCCGTAGACCCGGGACGCGATCGCGGTCATCTTGTCCCACAGCGTCGTCGCGAGCGGATAGGTGTACGTCGGCTCGACCGGCGCCGGCGGGCAGGCGTCCACGACCTTGCGGGCGAGGTCCTCGGCTCCGGCCCCGCCGTCGGCGAAGTGCGTGGCGACCGACGCGGTCACCCCGAGGCGCTCGCACGCGGCCAGCAGCGCGTCGATCTCGGCGGGGCTGTCCTCGGCGCGGTGGTTGATCGCGACCACGGCCGGCAGGCCGAGGATGTCGCGCACGATGTGCAGGTGCCGCTCGAGATTGCCCACGCCGCGGCCGAGCGCGTCGACATCCTCGGTCGGCAGGTCCGCGACATCCACCCCGCCCTGGTACTTCAGCGATCGCACGGTGGCCACGACCACCGCCAGCGACGGGCGCAGGCCGGTGGACCGGCACAGGATGTCGACGAACTTCTCGCCGCCCAGGTCGGCGCCGAAGCCGGCCTCGGTGATGACGTAGTCGGCCAGGCGCAGCGCCGAGCTCGTCGCCAGATACGAGTTGCAAGCCGTGGGCGATGTTGGCGAACGGGCCGCCGTGCACGAACGCGGGCGTGTGCTCGATCGTCTGCACGAGGTTGGGCGCCAGCGCGTCGCGCAGCAGGGCGGTCATCGCGCCGTGCGCGTCCAGGTCGCGGGCGCGGATCGGCCGGCGGTCCCGCGTCTGGGCGACGACGATCTCGCCGAGGCGCTGCTTCAGGTCGTCCAGGCCGGTGGCCAGGCAGAAGATCGCCATCACCTCGCTGGCCACGACGATGTCGAAGCCGGACTCGCGCGGGGAGCCATTGCCGGTGCCGCCCAGGCCCAGCACGATGTCGCGCAGCGCGCGGTCGTTCACGTCGAGCGCACGCCGCCAGGTGACCCGGCGGACGTCGATGCCCAGCGCGTTGCCGTGGTGGATGTGGTTGTCGATGAGTGCGGCCAGCAGGTTGGCGGCCGCGGCGATCGCGGCGAAGTCGCCGGTGAAGTGGAGGTTGATGTCCTCCATCGGCACGACCTGGGCGTAGCCGCCGCCGCACGCGCCGCCCTTCATCCCGAACACCGGTCCCTGCGCCGGCTCGCGCAGGCAGATCATCGCGTTCTCACCCAGCCGCGTCAGCGCATCCCCCAGGCCCACGACCGTGGTGCTCTTGCCCTCGCCGGCCGGCGTCGGCGAGGTGCCGGTCATGAGGATCAGCCGGCCCGGCGGCCGGTCGGCGAGGCTCTGCAGGTACGGCAGGGCGATCTTCGCCTTGGTCGTGCCGTACGGGATGACGGCATCCGGCGGGATCCCCAGCCCGGTGGCGATCTCCCCGATGGGCAGGCTGCGCCGCCTGTGCGATCTCGATGTTACTCAGGCTCATCCTCGAACCTCCGGCTCTCGTCCGCGCCCGTCTTGTGGACGGCCTGCCGCCAGCCTACGGAGCCGTCCCCGCCTGCGACACCCCCGGCGCGCTCGTCATTCGCCGCGGGCGGGGCCGGTCGACCCACGCACGAGCAACGTCGTGGGCAGCAGTTCCGGACGTGCCGCGTTCGGCTGGTAATCGGCGTCCGCGGCCAGCAGCGCGCACCGCGCGCCCGCCTGCCGCGACCAGGTCGGCTGCCACCGTCGTCAGCGGCGGTACGATGAGTTCGCTGCCGAAGATGTCGTCGAATCCCGCGACGCTCAGCTGATCCGGTACGGTGATCCCGCGCGCGGCCGCCTCCTGCATGAGGCCGATCGCCATGAGGTCGTTGTACGCGATCACAGCGCTCACGTGAGCCGCGCGCACCCGTCTCAGCGCGTCCCGACCGCCGGCGATCGTCGGGTGGTTCGGGCCGATCTCTACGATCGCGATGCGGCGCTCCTCAGCGGCGGCCAGGATGTCGGACCACCGCCGGGCATTGATCCAAGACGTGTCTGGGCCGGCCAGGTATGCGATCGCGCGATGCCCCGACGACGCGAGGTGTTCGACCAGTTCGACGACACCCGCCCCGACGTCCGGCAGCACGCCGTCGACGCCGTCGACGGCGCGGTTGATCAGCACCACCGGCTTGCGCTGCGCGAGGTCGGTGATCGCGGACGCGCTCAGGCGCGTCGTCGCCAGCACCAGCCCGTCCACGCTCGGCAGCAGCCGCTCGACCGCCTCGGCCTCGTTCTCGCCGGACTCCTGCGACTCCGCGATGACCAGCGTGTACCCAGCCGCTGCCGCGGCGTGCTCAGCCCCGCGAACGATGCCGAACACGACCGGATTCGTGATGTCGGCTAGCACCAGCCCCAGCATCCGGGTCTTGCCCGTCTGCAGCGCCCGCGCCATCGGGTTCACCCGGAAGTCCAGGCGCTCGGCCGCCGCGCGCACCTTGGCCGCGGTGCCGGCGCTGATCCGTCCTGGCTTGCCCAGCGCCCGCGACACCGTGGACGGATTCACCCCGGCGAGCTCGGCGATGTCGTAGATCGTCGCCGCTCCGCCGCGCGCCCGGACACGGGCAAGAATCGCCTCGGCGGCGTCACCATCCGTCGAGGACTGCGCGCTCATTCGATCCGTTCCATGGCCTGCTCGACCAGGGCATCCACGTCGTCGGCGAAGTCCAGCGTGAATCCGGCCTCGTCCGAGCCTAGATCCTCCAGCGTGTCCAGCTGGGACTGCAGGAGGCTTGCCGGCATGAAGTGCCCGGCGCGCTTCCGGATCCGCCGACGGAGCACGTCGCTGTCTCCGGTCAGGTGCACGAAGACGACCTCGGGGGCGGACGCGCGCAAGCCGGTCGCGGTAGCGGCGCTTCAGCGCGGAGCAGGCGATCACGACCGGACCGTCCGCGAGCCGGGCGGCCACGGCATCCAGCCACGGCCACCGGTCGTCGTCGTCCAGCGGCACGCCCGCCGCCATCTTGTCGACGTTGGCCTGCGGGTGCAGGTCGTCGGCGTCGACGAACGGGATGTGGAGCCGGTCGGCCAGCGCCTGGCCGACCGAGGTCTTCCCCGATGCCGACACGCCCATCACCACGATGGGGGGCGCGTCGGCGGTCATGCCGGATCACCAGTCATGAACGGTCCCGTCGGCGAGTCGGTTGTAGGGCAGATAGGCCCGCTCATAAGGGTACTTGCCGGCCTCGTCCTGGTTCAGCTCGACGCCGAGGCCGGGCTTGTCGCCGGGGTGCAGCATCCCGTTCGCCCAGGTGAACGACTGCTCGAAGACCTGGTCGGTCCGCGAGCCGTGCCTGCATGTATTCCTGGATGCCGAAGTTGTGGATCGCCAGCCCCAGATGCATCGCGGCCGCCATGCCGACCGGCGAGATGTCGGTGGGGCCGTGCATGCCGGACTTGATCTGGTACATCGCCGCGTAGTCGAGGGTCTTCTTCAGCGGCGAGATGCCGCCCATGTGGGTGACGGCGCCGCGCACGTAGTCGATCAGCTGCTCGCGGATGAGGTCCTTGAAGTCCCAGGCGGTGTTGAAGATCTCGCCGATCGCCAGCGGTGTGGTCGTGTGCTGTCGCACCAGCCGCAGCGCCTCCTGGTTCTCGGCCGGCGTGCAGTCTTCGAGCCAGAACAGGTCGTAGGGCTCGAGCGACTTGCCGAGCTTGGCCGCCTGGATCGGCGTCATCCGGTGGTGGCCGTCGTGCAGCGAGCGGGAGCTCGGGCCCGAACTCATTGCGCACCGCCTCGAACACACCCGGCAGGTGGCGCAGGTAGGCGCGGGTCTCCCAGTCCTCCTGCACCGGCTTGGCGCCGCGCACCGCCGGCTCGTGGTCGTAGCGCACGCCCGGCTCGCCCTGGTCGGCGCCCTGCGAGGCGATGCCGTAGATGGCCTTCAGCCCGGGCACGCCGGTCTGGATGCGGATGGCCCGGTACCCCTTCTCGAGATGGTCGCGGACCGAGTCGAACAGCTCGGGCAGCTCCTTGCCCGACGCGTGGCCGTAGGCGAGCAGCCCGACCTGCTGGCTCCGCCGAGCAGCTGGTACACCGGCATCCCGGCGGTCTTGCCCTTGATGTCCCACAGCGCCATGTCGACCGCGGCGATCGCGGCCATCGTCACCGGGCCGCGGCGCCAGTACGCGGAGCGGTAGAGGAACTGCCAGGCGTCCTCGATCCGCGAGGCGTCGCTGCCGATCAGCAGCGGCACCACGTGCTCGCTCAGGTAGGCGACCACGGCCAGCTCGCGGCCGTTCAGGGTCGCATCGCCCAACCCCGTCACGCCGTCGTCGGTCGTGAGCTTGAGCGTCACGAAGTTCCGGTCCGGGCTGGTGACGACGACCTCTGCCTTGTCGATGATCACGGGGGTCTTCTCCTTGCTTCTTCAGTGCTTCTTCAGTGCTTCTTGCGCGAGAGCCGCGCGGGGCGCGCCTTGCCCGCGGCGAATGCCGCCGTCGACAGGCTCACATCGGACGCCTCGGCATCGACGCCCGCCGTCTCCAGGCTGATGCCCTCTCCGGCGACCGTGATCGCCGCTTCCGCTTCGGACGCGGCGGCGTCCTCGTCGGCGCGGCGCTCGGCGATCTGGGCGACGATCTGTGCGTGCGCCGTGTCCGTGAGCGGATAGAGGAACATGACGACAGCCGCCAGCACGACGAAGATCGCGGGGATCAGGGCGGCACCGGCGCGAATCCCCCACTCCGCCTGCGTCGTCAGCGTCGCGGCACCGGCAGGCATACCCGCCGATCCCGATCGCGTACGCCGCGACCGCACCGCCGAAGGCCTGCCCGGTCTTGCGGGTGAACGAGAACAGCGCGTACGTGATGCCCTCGGTGCGCACGCCGGTCTTCCACTCGCCGTATTCGACGGTGTCGGCCTCGATCGCCCACATCAGCATGCTCACCAGCATCACCCCGATCATGCCGAGGAACAGCGCGACGAACGCGACGCCGCCGTTGGGCGCGAAGGCCGCCGACAGCATGCCGATCGCTCCGAGGAAGGAACCGGCGATGTAGGCGGTGCGCTTGCCGAGCTTGCGCACCAGTGCGGGCACGAACGGCGCCAGCGCGAAGACCAGCACCAGCTGGCCGATGGAGAGGAAGGGCACCAGATACAGCGCGTGGAAGACGTCGCGCATGAGGTAGATCTGCGCGGTCGACATCGAGATCATGCCGGTCAGGAACAGCAGGGAGCTGATGCACAGGAGCAGGCAGAGGCTTGTTCCCCTTCAGGGTGGCCATCGATTGCCGCATGGATACATGAGGCACCGCGCGGTGCACGCGCTCCTTCGTCGTGAACACGGTGAACAGGTACAGGGCGACGCCGATGAACACGAAGCACACCGTGACCGTGGTGAACACGCCCTGCAGGTTGTCCTTGGCGCCCAGCAGGGGCGAGACCACGATGCCCAGCGCGGCACCGGTGATGACGGCCCCGATCGTGCGGGCGGTGGCCAGCTTGGCCCGTTCGCTCGGGCTCTGCGTCATCGCCGCGGCCAGCGCCCCGTAGGGGATGTTCACCAGCGAGTACGCGATGTTCAGCAGGCCGTACGTCAGGTACGCGTACAGCAGCATGCCCGACTGTCCGATCTGCGGCACGTGGAAGGTGGCCACCGTGAGCAGGCAGGGGCAGCGAGCCGAACAGGATGAACGGCCGGAACTTGCCCCACCGCTTCGTGTTCACCTGGTCGACGAGGCGTCCCACCGCGACGTCCGCGAACGCGTCGAGGATGCGAAGGACGAGGAACAGCGTCCCGACGGATGCTGCGGCGATGCCCGCGACATCCGTGTAGTAGATGAGCAGGAACATCGTCGCCGTGGTGAAGGCGAGGTTGTTCGCGGCGTCGCCGGCGCCGTAGCCGATGACGCTGATCTTGGGCAGTCTGGCGGTCATCGCCCGTTCACCCCTGTCTGGTCGTCGCGCCGGGCGGTCCAGCGTGCGCGCAGCGCGTGGGCGGCGGCCTTGGGCTTGCGGTCGCGCGTGAACACGCCCTTCTTGTTGCCGTCGACGCGGAAGAACCCCGACGAGGTCTGGAAGTCGGCGAAGTTCCAGACCTGCTCGCCGACCATCGTCTCGACGCGGTCGAAGACGCGGTGGTACATCGCGAGCATGCTCGCCTGGTACTCCTCGGACCAGGGCTGATCCCACACCGAGTGGTAGCCGGCGATGGTGTCGGCGCCATACTCGGTCATGATCATCGGCTTGCCGTACATGCCCTCCCAGCCGCGCAGTTCGGCCTCGAGGTGGGCCTCGGCCGAGGCGAGATCGCCGCCGTCGACGTACCAGCCGTAGTAGCGGTTCAGGCACAGCACATCGGCGAACTTCGAGACCCGACACACGTTCGGCGGAGCCATCATCACGTTCACGAACGTGACGGGACGAGTCGGGTCGAGCTCTCGGGCCAGGGCGAACAGCGGCTCGAAGTACGTGTCGGTGCCCTCGCTCATCGTGTCGGGCTCGTTGGCGATCGACCACATCACGACGCTCGGGTGGTTCTTGTCACGGCCGATCAGCTCGCGGATCTCGCGGCGGTGCGCATCCTGCATCTTCGGGCCGAAGCCATCGGCGAAGTCTTTGTCGGCGGCGCCGCCCAGCATGTCGGCGATGCCGCCGCCGATCTTCTTGTTCAGCCCCACGGCGGCGGTCTCGTCGATGACGACGATGCCGTGCCGGTCGGCGAAGTCCATCACTTCTTCGGCATAGGGGTAGTGCGAGGTGCGGAACGAGTTCGCGCCGATCCAGTCGATCAGCTGGAAGTCGTGCACGAGGTAGGCGTCGTCGTGCCCCTTGCCACGGACGGCGGAGTCCTCGTGCTTGCCGAACCCGGTGAAGTAGAACGGCTGGCCGTTGATCAGGAATCTGCCGCCGTCGACGGCGACGGTGCGGATGCCGACGGTCTGCGGGTACTCGTCGACCACGATGCCGTCGACGGTGACCTCGACGACCAGCGTGTACAGATACCCGGCACCCGGCTGCCACAGGTGCGCGTCGGCCACACGCAACGTGCCCGTGGCCCCCTCGGCGGCGGCCACCTCGGCGCCGGTCGCATCGGTCAGGCGCACGCGCACGTCGGCGGCGCCGGCGAGCTCGACCCGGTAATCGACGACGCCGGTGGTGCCGTCGATGTCGGTGACCACGGTGATGTCGTCGACGTGGACGGCCGGACGGCTGGCCAGCCACACCGAGCGCGCGAGCCCGGCGTAGTTGTAGAAGTCGTGCATGTAGCTCTGCGCGAGACGGCCGTCGGCGCGGGTGGTCACCGTGCCCGGCGGGATGGTGTCGGGGGTCAGGCGGTTGTCGACGCCGATGGTCAGCCGGAACTCGTCGCCGGCGGTGACCAGATCGGTGATGTCGGCCTCGAACGGCAGGTAGCCGCCCTCGTGCTCGGCGACAAGTCGGTCGTCCACGTAGACGACGCCGTGATGGGTCGCGGCATCGACGCGCACGATCACCCGGTCGTCGGCCCAGCCGCGCGGCACGCGCACGGTGCGCTGGTACCAGACCCAGCCGACGTGGTCGCGGATGGCCGGGTCGGTGAACAGGTCGTTGTAGCTGGCCGGCACCGGGGCCTCCAGCGTCGTCTCGAGCGGGCCCGCCCACGGGGCGGCGCCGGTGTCGACGGCGGCGCCGGTGTCGACGGCGAACTTCCAGATGCCGTCCAGCGACACCACCTCGCGGGTGGCGGTGATCTTGGGGGTGAGCATGGCTGTCTTCTCTCTGCGCGTCGTCACGCGATCGCGGCGGCGGCGAGCCGGGCGCGCACCTGCGAGACGAAATCGGGGTCGAGGTCGGCGCCGACGAGGGCCAGCAGCGCGGCGACGGGATCGGGGGCGGATGCCGCAGCCGCCACCGCGTCCGCTTCCCGGTCGGCAGCGGGGATGCCCGCGATGGCGGCGGACACCCAGGCGGCGAGCGCGGCGATCGTGCCGGCGGCATCCTCCCCCCGCGCGCGCAGGTGCCGCGCGATCGGGACGAGCCGGTAGCGGATCTTGGTGGTGGTCTCGCCGGCGATCTGGTCGAGCCGGTGCACGATGCGGGCGTTCGCGAAGCGCCTGGCCAGCTGCCGGCGGTAGGCGACGTGCTCGACGTCGGCGGGCAGGCACGTGACGGCCTCGGCCCAGAACGCGTCGACCATCGCACGGCAGGCGGGGTCGGCGAAGGCCTCTGCCACCGTGGTGTGGCCGCGGGGCGGGCCGGCGACCGCGAGGATCGTGTGCGCGCCGTTGAGCAGCCAGAGCTTGCGCTCCTCCCAGGGTCCGATGTCGTCGACGAAGCGGGCGCCGGCCTCGTGCCAGGCGGGGCGGCCGGCAGGGAACTCGCCCTCGAGCACCCAGTCGGCGAACGGCTCGGTGATCACCGTGGCGTTGTCGTGCCAGCCGGCCTCCCTCACAGCCTCGACCTCGCCGGTGTGGGCCGGAGTGATCCGATCGACGCTGGTGCTGACGAACGAGACGCTGTCGGTGACCCACGCGCCCAGTGCGGCGTCGACCTCGGCGGCCAGGCTCGTCAGCGCCCGGCAGGTGACGGCGCCGTTGGCCGGGATGTTGTCGCACGACACGATGGCGATCGGCCCGGCGCCGGCGGTGCGGCGTGCCTGCAGCCCGCGCACGAGGCGGCCGAGCGGGGTCTTCGGGGCGCCCGTCCCGCGCAGTGCGCGGATGTCGGCCGCGACATCCGGGTCGTCGAGATCGAGGTCGCCGGCGGCATCCAGCCGGTAGCCGGCCTCGGTGATGGTCAGCGTGACCACGCCCACGGCCGGATCGGCCATCAGCCGGTCGAGCCGGTCGAGGTCGGCGCCGTCGCGGGCCTCGACGATGCTGGTGATGACCCGGACGGCATCGCCGTCGACGCCGCGTTCGACCAGCGCGTACACGCCGTCCTGCGCGGCGAGCGGCCCGGCGGCCCGCGGCGATCGGCCGGTGAACGCGGCGATCCCCCAGCCGTCGCCCGCCCGCTGGGTGTACCACGCCTGGTGCGCACGGTGGAAGGCGCCCAGCCCGAGGTGCACGATGCGCACCGGGTCGGGAGCGGAGGGGATGCCGGCGGCCGAAAGGCTCGCGCGATTCAACTCCATCACAGCTTGAACACCTCGCGGGGGATCGCGTCGACGAGGTCGCGTGCGATCCGGCGGGCGGTGGGCGGGCTGATCCGGCCTTCCACGACCAGCCGCGCCAGGAACGAGGCATCCATCCGCCGCGACACATCGTGCCGTGCGGGGATCGACAGGAACGCGCGGGTGTCGTCGATGAAGCCGCTCGAGCGATAGAACCCGGCGGTCTCGGTGACGGCCGAGCGGAAGCGGAGGATCGCGTCCGGCGCATCGAGGAACCACCACGGGGCGCCGATGTACAGGCTCGGGTAGAAGCCGGCCAGCGGTGCGATCTCGCGCGAGAAGCTCGTCTCGTCGACCGTGAACAGCACGATGTGCAGGCCGGGCGCGGTGCCGAACGCCTCCAGCAGCGGGCGCAGGTTCTCGGTGTAGTCGGTGCGCACCGGGATGTCGTGCCCGGTGTCGGGGCCGAAGGCGTCGAACGTCGGGCGGTGGTGGTTGCGGCGCACCCCGGCGTGGATCGTCATCACCAAGCCGTCGTCGACGCTCATCTTCGCCATCTGGAAGAGCATGTGCCCGCGGAACTCGCGTGCGGCCCGGGCATCCAGCCGATGGTCGATCGCATGCGCGAACAGATCCTGCGCGGCGGCCGGGTCGAGGTCGGTGGTGTACGGCTCGAGCACGCCATGATCGGCCGAGACGGCGCCGTGCGCGACGAAGTGCGCGCGGCGCTCGCGCAGCGCCTTCAGATAACCCGCGAAGGATGTCGCCTGCCCGGTGGTCTCGACCAGTCGGCGGACCCGCTCGCCGAAGCCCGCGGCGTCGGGATCGAGGTAGGCGTCGGGTCGGAAGGTCGGCAGCACGCGCCCGCCGAAGCCGGGGTCGGCGGCGAGGGCGGCGTGCGCGGCGAGGTCGTCGAGCGGGTCGTCGGTGGTGGCCAGCACCTCGATCCGGAACCGGTCGAACAGGGCCCGGGGCCGGAACGAGGGCTCGGCCAGCTTCCTGCTGATCGCGTCGTAGAGGACGTCGGCGTTGTCTGCGCTCGGCTCGTCGGCGATGTCGAACAGCGTGCGCAAGCTCGTAGTCGATCCAGTACGCCGACGCCGTGCCGGCGAAGCGGTGCCACCGCGACGCGAGTGCGCGCCAGATCTCGCGCGGGTCGGCCGCCGCGCCCGCGGCGCCCACACCGAGCTGTTCCAGCGGCACGCCCGAGGCGAACAGCAGCCGGGTGACGTAGTGGTCCTTGGTGATCAGCAGCTCGGCCGGATCGGCGAACGGCACGTCGTGCACCAGCATCCCCGGGTCGACGTGGCCGTGCGGCGAGATGATTGCGGCGTCGGCGACCTCGGCATACAGCTCGAGGGCGACATCACGGGTCTTCTCATCGGCGGGCATCAGCGCCATGTCGGTCTGCGTCGTCGCGGGCATGGGTCCATCATGCGCTCGTCCGGCCGTTTTGTCAACCGATTGCCAGAGATGATTCACAGGCGCGTTCTGCGCACTGAGATCCTAGTGACAACCGGTTGCACGAAGGCGCCCCGCGGCGACGCCGGTGCAGAAGTCCGGAGATCCGGAGCGGCACACCCCCAATTCGGGGGAGCCGGGCCGTGCGTGCTCGAAATCTCCGGAGTTCTGCACGGCCGCCGGGCTACAGGCTCAGCCCGTGCCCGAACCGGAAGAGCGGGTCGGCCGTGTCGAAGGGCACGTCCGGGCGGGATGCCTCGACCGCCGCCATCGAGCGCGGCACATCGAACGGCAGCCGGCCCTGTGCCGGCGCCGCGCCGCTGAGCACGTCCAGCAGCGCGGCCGGGCTCACGCCCCAGTCCGCCACGACCGCGTCGGCGGCCTCGACGATCGGCGCCAGGATCGCCGGGCGGTCCAGGAACACGTCGACCACGGTGGGGACGGATGCCGCGACCTCGGCCACGTGCGCGATCACCTCCGGGGCGAAGTCGAGCGAGCCGGCGTGGAAGAAGTTCTCGAACATGGTCGCGCGCTGCTCGTACGGCGCCTGCAGGCGCAGGATCGCGAGGTCGGCCTCGCCCGGGGTCGCGACGACCTGCCCGTACGCCCCGGCGACGGTGGCGTCGATGCCCTCGACGTACAGCCGGGCGCCGGCGGTGAACGGCAGCGCTCCGCCGTTGCTGAGCACGGCGATCGAGCGGCGCTGTGCGTCCTCGCCCGCGGCGCGGAACTCGGCCGACCCGACGATCGCATCGGCGGCCGCGGCATCCACGTACGGGTTCTCGAACAGACCCAGCGCGAACTTCTCGCGCAGCAGCCGGCGGGCCGAGACATCCAGCCGCGCCTCGCTGACCGCACCGGATGCAACCAGCTCGAGCAGCAGATCGACGCAGGCCTCGCCGCCGAACTGGTCGGCTCCGGCATCCAGGATCTTCTGCATGCGCTCGGCCGGCGTCAGGTGCTCGACGCCCCAGGCACGTGCCGGGAAGGGCTGACCCATGATCTCGTTGTCGGTGATCAGGCCCCAGTCGGTGCAGACGATGCCGTCGAAGCCGAAGCGCTCGCGCAGCAGTCCGGTGAGCACCGACTTGTTGAAGCCGAAGCCGACCTCTTCGTACTCGGTGCCCACCGGCATGCCGTAGTACGGCATGATCTGGCGGCCGCCGGCGGCGAAGACCTTCTCGAACGGCGTCAGGTGCAGTTCGAACTGCCCGCCGGGGTAGACCTGCTCGCGCCCGTAGGCGAAGTGCGGGTCTTCGCCATCGCGCTGCGGGCCGCCGCCGGGGAAGTGCTTGGTCATCGTCGAGACCGACCCGGGGCCGAACGACTCGCCCTGGAAGCCACGCACGTAGGCCGCACCGAGGTCGCCCGCGAGCTCGGGGTCCTCGCCGAACGTCTGCAGCTGCCCGCGCCCAGCGCGACTCGGTGGCGAGGTCCACCTGCGGATGCAGGGCGACGCGGATGCCGACCGCGGTGTACTCCTGCCGGGCGATATCGCCGAAGCGCTGCACCAGCTCGGGGTCGGCGGTGGCGGCCAGCCCGAGCGGCTCGGGCCACTGCGAGAACGGCCCGGACAGCATGGAGGCGCCGGGGTTCTCGCTGAACGCATGCCGCGGATCGGTCGAGATCGTCACCGGGATGCCGAGGCGAGTGGATGCCGCCAGCTCCTGCAGCTTGTTGTGCCAGCGTGCGATCTCGCCCGCCGTGGGAGCCACCCCCAACAGGTTGAAGTGCGTCATGCCCTTCTCGATCACGTACTCGCGGTTCGAGGGCAGCCCGAAGGTCGGGTCGCCGTCCGACAGCTCACCGCCGGCGCCCATCGCGATCATCGTGTGGAAGAGCAGACCCGCCTTCTCTTCGATCGTCATCTGCCCGAGGAGGATCTCGACGCGCTCGTCGGTGGGAAGGGAGGCGTCGCGGTATCGGGCGTCGACGGCAGCGTCTTCGGAGAGGTCTCGTCTCATGCCCCCAGCATAAAACGAATATCGTTCGGTTTTCTAGTGTGCCTCGGAGACTCAGCCCGGACCCGGTTGCTCCCACTTCACCCCGGGGAACCGGCCGAAGTCTGAATCGAACGTCACGACTGTTGCGCCGTACTGGACGGCAAGCGCTGCCAGATGAGCGTCGTTGACGATGTTCCCGCCCGACGCGGCGATCGGAGTGAGCAATTCGCGCATGCGATGGGGATGGCGCGCGTCCGGTACGGGAGCGACGGATACCGCGCGCTCCAGCCATTCGTCGACCACCCGCAGTGCCTCATCCACGGCAACGGGGCTCTCGTGGATACGCGGATTGCTCACAATCCGGATGAAGCCGATAAGACTCACCCACGGCAGCAGAACGGTGTCAACGCCCCCGAACGCGCGCTCGAGCCACTCCTTCGAACGCGCATGGTGCGGCGCATCCGAGACCACGGCGTACACGAGAACGTTCGTGTCGACGAGCTTCATTTGCCGAACTCCTGCTTGCGCAGGTAGTCCTCGTCGTCGAGTTGCCCGAGCAGACCCTTGATGTCATCCAATGGGACCCGCGTGCCGAGGGTGAAGGAGGGCAGCACGTATCGTTCGCGTGCCTCATGGCGTGGCGCACTGAGAATGGCGGAGTTCACAGCCTCTTTGAACGACAGCTTCCGCTCGTCCATCATGCGGCGGATCACCGACTCGGCCTCGGGCGTCAACGTGATGGTGGTGCGCATGCTTGCATCATAGCATCACCATGACTGATGCAGTGATGCTCGGGACTCTGTGGTGCCGGATCACGCCGCCGCGATCACGGCGACGACGGCCTCGCCGTAGGCCTCGCGCTTCTTGGCTCCGATGCCGGTGATGCCATCCAGCGCGTCCACCGACGTCGGCCGGTGTTCGGCCAGGGCCCGCAGCGTCGCGTCGTTGAACACGACATAGGCCGGCACGCCCTGCTCGCGCGACTGCTCCGCCCGCCAGGCCCGCAACGCCTCGAACAGCCCACGGTCGGCCGGGGCGACAGCATCCGACGCCTTACCGGCCCCTGAGCGAGCGGAGCGAGACGAAGGGCGCGTCGTCCGGCCGAGCACATCCCGCCGCAAGCGGCACATCGGTCTCGCCGCGCAGCACGCCTGCGGCCGCCTCGCCGAGCGCCAGGGTGCCGTACTCGCCCTTGGCCACGAGCAGGCCGCGCGCGAGCAGCTGCCGCACGACGCTGCGCCAGTCCTGATCGCTCAGGTCGGCGCCCACGCCATACGTCGCGAGCTGCTCGTGCCCGAACCGCACGATGCGCTCGGTGGTCGCGCCGCGCAGGATGTCGATCAGGTGGCCCGCTCCATAGGCCTGCCCGCGCTCACGCTCGAGCCGCACGATCGTCGACAGCAGCTTCTGCGCCGGGACGAGCCCGTCGAACGTGTCGGGCGGGGTCAGGCAGGTGTCGCAGTTGCCGCACGGTTCGGATGCCTCGCCGAAGTACGCCAGCAGGTTCTGGCGGCGGCATCCCACCGTCTCGCAGAGGGCGAGCATGGCGTCCAGGTGCTGGCCCAGCCGCATCTTGTAGGTGCGGTCGCCGGGTGACGAGTCGATGAACCGGCGCTGCTGGACGACGTCGCCCAGGCCGTAGGCCATCCAGGCGACCGAAGGCCCGCCGTCGCGGCCGGCGCGGCCGGTCTCCTGGTAGTAGCCCTCGAGCGATTTGGGCAGGTCGACGTGGGCCACGAAGCGGACGTCGGGCTTGTCGATGCCCATGCCGAACGCGATCGTGGCGACCATCACCACGCCGTCCTCGCGCAGGAACCGCGACTGGTGCCGCGCGCGCACCTCGGCCGGCAGCCCGGCGTGGTACTCGAGCGCATCGATGCCCTGCCCGCGCAGATGCTCGGCGGTCTGTTCGACGCTCTTGCGGCTGAGGGTGTAGACGATTCCGGCCGCACCCTCGGGCATGGTGCGGATGAACTGCACCAGCTGTCGGCGGGCGTCCACCTTCGGCTCGATCCGGTACTGGATGTTCGGCCGGTCGAAGCTGGCCACGTAGTGCTTCGCGGCGGGCAGGTGCAGCCGCTCGGTCAGCTCGCGGTGGGTCTCGCGGGTGGCCGTCGCGGTCAGCGCCATCCGCGGCACGCCGGGGAATCGCGCACCGAGATCTCCGAGCGCGAGGTAGTCCGGTCGGAAGTCGTGGCCCCACTGCGACACGCAGTGGGCCTCGTCGATCGCGATGACGCTGAGTCGTCCGCGGCCGAGCAGCGCCGTGGTCTGCGCGACGTTCAGCCGCTCGGGGGCGACGTAGAGCAGGTCGAGCTCGCCGGCCAGGAACGCCTGCTCGACGGCGGTGCGCTCGGGGACCGACTGCGTGGAGTTCAGGTACGCCGCCCGCACGCCGTTGGCGATCAGCGCGTCCACCTGGTCGTGCATGAGGGCGATCAGCGGGCTGATCACGAGTCCGGTGCCCTCGCGCACCAGGGCCGGCACCTGGTAGGTGACGGACTTGCCGCCGCCGGTGGGCATCAGGACGACCGCATCGCCGCCGGACACGACCTGCGCGACGATCGCGGCCTGTTCGCCGCGGAACGCGTCGTACCCGTACACCTCGTGCAGCACGTGCAGCGGGTCGGCGCCCGTGAACCTCTGCCCGCCCCCGGTCGTTGAGCGAGCGGACTGCCCCCCGGTCGTTGAGCGAGCGGAGCGAGACGAAACGACGCTCTCCGCCCCATGCCCGTCCGGCGGTGGGCCCACGCGCCCCGAGGCTCCGCGCAGCGCGCCGGCGGTGCGCGCGTCGGGCGGCGGCATCCACTCGTCCTCGGGCGGAGCCCACTCGTCCGGCGGCGCGTCGTCGTCGCTCCAGACGATGTCTGCGTACGGGTCGCCGGCGGGAGTGCTCACCGGTCCAGGCTAACCGGGCCCGGCGACACGGTGGCCGGCGCCAAGGCCGACATCCTCCGCTCCTGGTGGGCGTCGGCGCCCCGCCTTTAGACTCGCCCGCATGCTCGTCTTCGACCACCTCAGCATCTCCGTCGCCGACATCGACCGCGCCCGTGAGCAGTTCGACCCGGTCATGCAGGCCCTCGGCTTCGAGCGGTTCGACCGCGAGAACGATTCGAGCTGGCAGCGCGATGACGAACCCGAATTCATCCTTCTCCCCGCCCGCGAACCTGACAGCGGACCGCACGTGCACGGCCGCGTAGGCTGGCAGCATCTCGCGTTCGAGGTCGGGTCGCGCGCCGAGGTCGATCGTCTGCACGAGATCGCGACGGACGCGGGCTGGTCGGTCGTGCGGGCGCCGAAGCTCTACCCCAGATTCACCGACCGGTACTACGCGTCGTTCGTCGAGGACGACAACGGCATCCGCATCGAGTTCATGCACAACCCGCCGCGCGAGGGCTGAGTCCGCTCACCCGAGTCGCGCCTCGGGCAGGGTCGGCTCGAACAGCTCGACCGGGTTGCCGGACGGGTCCTCGATCAGCACCTGGCGGCCGCCCACGCCCGTGACGATCTCATTGCGGAAGCGCACTCCCGCCGTGCGCAGCATGCGGACGGTCTCGTCGAGATCCGTCACCTCCAGCGCGAACCGGTTCCAGCCGCCCGGCTGCGGCACGGTGCCGTCGGGCATCGCCTGCCCGCCACCGCCCTGCGCGCTCGGCGAGCTGAGGTTCAACCGCAGGTCGCCGCGGGAGAGCATCGCGAACGACGGCGCCGGGTGCATGACCTCGTGAAACCCGAGGTGACGGGTGTAGAAGTCGATCGCGGCATCGACGTCGGCCACGATGTATCGCACGCTCACGCTGACCATGACAGCTCCCTCGATGTGCGGGCGCCCAGAGTCTACGCCGCCGCCCGCAGATCGACATCGCGGAACGCCATCCTTCCCGCCTCGGCCGCCGCCCGGATGCGGCGGGCGCGGTCTACCCGCTGCTGCTCGTCCCCCAGCTCGGCGAGCTTCGCACGCACGGCGATCTCGACGGCGGATGTCTGGTTCACACCCAGGCGCCGGGACAGCTCGCGGACGGCCGCGTGAACCTCGTCGTTCTTGATGTTCAGGCTCATGGCAGAAGTCAACCCTCGCGGTCTCCATGTCTACCTGCCGTGACCGGCGCCCAGCGAGACCGGGGATTCTCCGCGAAACCCAGGGGGACGTCCCTTGTCTCGCGGCGATCCCCTGGTTTCGGCGAATTGCGCAGCGGCGCGGGCCGCGGCAGCGTTCGCGCGGCGCGGGCCCAGCAGCGGCGCGGGCCCGGCGCCGGCCAGCGCGCAGGCTACAGCCGCACGACCTCGGTCACCCGGATCACGGCGGCCCCGGCATCCTCCGATTCGGCCAGGTCGACCTCGGCGCGGATGCGCCAGTCGTGGTCGCCGGCCGGGTCGTCGATCGTCTGCTCGACCCGCCACAGACCCGACGCGGCCGCTCCCTCGTCGATCGTGCACAGACGCGGCGACCGAGCGCGCCCGTCGATTCCCATCGTGTCGTGCTCGGCGAAGTACTCGTCCAGGGCCTCGGGCCAGGAGGCATCCGGGTCCAGCGCGACCAGCTCGTCGTCGCGCTGCAGGGCCGCCAGCTTGCACCCGGCGGAACAGCTCGTTGCGCACCAGCACGGTGAAGGCCCGGTGGTTCGCCACCACCGAGGACGGGGCCGGCGGCACCACCGGAGCATCCGGGTCCACGGCGGGATGCACGAGCTGCTCCCACTCGTCGACCAGGCTCGAATCGACCTGGCGCACCAGCTCGCCCAGCCACTCGATGACGTCGAGCAGCTCGGAGTTGCGGGCCTCCAGCGGCACGGTCTGCCGGATCGCACGGTACGCGTCGGAGAGGTAGCGCAGCACGAGCCCCTCGCTGCGGGCGAGCTGGTAGAACGAGACGAACTCCGAGAACGACATCGCCCGCTCGAACATGTCGCGCACCACGGTCTTCGGCTTGAGCTCGAAGTCGCGGATCCAGGGCTGGCTCGACGCGAACACCTCGTACGACTGCCGCAGGCTCGTCCAGGGGCTTCGGGTACGTGATCTCCTCGAGCGCGTCCATGCGCTGGTCGTAGTCCAGTCCCTCGGCCTTCATCGCGCCGATCGCCTCGCCGCGCGCCTTGTGCTCCTGCTGCGCGAGGATCGCCCGCGGATCGTCCAGCGTCGCCTCGATCACGCTCACCACGTCGAGCGCGTAGTGCCCCGAGCCGGCGGAGTCCGGCGCGTCCTCCGGGTCGAGCAGCTCGATGGCGGCGAGCGCGAACGGCGACAGCGGCTGGTTCAGCGCGAAGTTCGGCTGCAGGTCGACGGTGAGGCGGATGCTCGGTGTCCCGGGCGTTTCGTCTCGCTGCGCTCGCTCAACGACCTGAGTCTCGACGATTCCGGCATCGCGCAGCGTGCGGAAGATCGCCAGCGCGCGCCGCGCGAGCGCGTACTGCTGCGGCCTGGTCTGGTGGTTGTCGAACACGAGCGAGCGCACGTGCGCGAACACGTCGCCGCCGCGTGCGATCACGTTGATCAGCATCGCGGCGGTCAGCGGCAGCTGCGGCACGAGCGGTTCGGGGACGGCGGCCACCAGCCGCTCGAACGAGCCCTTGCCCCAGTTCACGGCACCGGTGGGGGCCTTCTTGCGCACGATCTTCTTGCGCTTGGCCGGGTTGTCGGCGGCCTTGGCGAGCGCGGCGGCGTTCTCGATCTCCCACTCCGGGGCCATCACCACGACGTTCCCGTACGGGTCGAAGCCGGCACGGCCGGCCCGGCCGGCGACCTGGTGGAATTCGCGGGCGGACAGCTGCCGCATCCGGGTCCCGTCGAACTTGGTCAGCTCGGTGATCACCACGGTGCGGATCGGCACGTTGATCCCGACGCCGAGGGTGTCGGTGCCGCAGATCACGCGCAGCGCCGCGCTGGGCGAGCGTCTCGACCAGCCGGCGGTACCGGGGCAGCATCCCGGCGTGATGGATGCCGATGCCCGCCCGCACGAGGCGGGACAGCGTCTTGCCGAATCCGGTCGAGAAGCGGAACCCGCCGATCGCCTCGGCGATCTCGTCGCGCTGGGCGCGGCTGATCACCTTGACGCTCGACAGCGCCTGGGCGCGTTCGACGGCCGCCGCCTGCGAGAAGTGCACGATGTAGACCGGGATCTCGCCGTCCCGGAGCAGCGCTCGAGCACCTCGTGCACCGGGCGCACCTCGTACGAGAAGTGCAGCGGCACGGGCCGCTCCACGCCCGTCACCAGCGCGGTGCGCCGGCCGGTGCGCCGGGTCAGATCGTCGGCGATGTCGGTGACGTCGCCGAGGGTCGCCGACATCAGCAGGAACTGCGCCCGCGGCAGGCAGGAGCAGCGGCACCTGCCAGGCCCATCCGCGCTCGGGGTCGCCGTAGAAGTGGAACTCGTCCATCACGACCTGGTCCACCGGTGCGTCGGCGCCCTGCCGCAGCGCCATGTTCGCGAGGATCTCGGCGGTGCAGCACACGATCGGCGCGTCCGGGTTCACCGAGGAGTCCCCGGTGACCATGCCCACGTTCGCGGCGCCGAAGATCTCCACCAGTGCGAAGAACTTCTCACTGACCAGCGCCTTGATCGGGGCGGTATAGAAGGTGCGCTTGCCGGATGCCACGGCCGCCGCGTGCGCGGCGACCGCCACCAGCGACTTGCCGGTGCCGGTCGGCGTGGACAGGATCACATGCGCGCCCGAGACCAGCTCGATGACCGCCTCGTCCTGCGCCGGGTAGAGCGTCAGCCCGCGCTGGCCCACCCACTCGACGAACCCGTCGTACACGGCGTCCGCATCGGCGCCGGCGAGCAGATCCATCAGGGGGGCGGTCATCACTCGAGTCTGCCGTACCGGGTGCGGCATCCGCCCTCGCGGAACACACCCGGCACGGCCTACGTTGGAGACTGCGACGAGAGGAACCCGCATGGCTGACTCAGAGACCGCCGTCTCGCGCGACGACGCGAACGGCCGCTACGTGATCACGGTCGGCGGCGAACTGGCCGGCTACACCCAGATCAGCACGGATGCCGCCGGTCGCCTGGTCATGCCGCACACGGTGATCATCCCGAGCTTCCGCGGGCAGGGTCTGGCCGGCATGCTGGTCTCGGGCGCGATGGCGGATGTCGCGGCCCGCGGCGAGACGGTCGTGCCGCTGTGCCCGGTGGTGCAGAAGTACCTGCACGAGCACGACGTGGACGGTCTGACCGTGGAGTGGACCGGCTAAGGCTACCCTCACCTCGCCGATAGACTGGACGGATGCCCGCGACCTCCGCCCTCTCCACCCGCGTCCTGCTGGTGTGCGCGGCGATCGGCGTGGCCTCCGGCATCCTCGGCGGTATCGCCGGCTGGGTGACCCCGGTCGTGATCGCGGGGGTGCCGATCATCTACGGCTTCGTCCTGGGCGCGCACGTGATTCCCGGCATCATCGCGCAGGAGGTGCTGCGTCTGCCCTGGGTGGCGCTGCTGGCGCATGTGCTCGCGGCGCTCGTGGCCAGCGCGATGGCGCCGCAGTGGGCGGGGCGGTTCCTGGGCACCGCGGTGCTGTTCGGCGGCATCCAGGAACTCGTGGCCGCCGTCACCCGATACCGGGTGTGGCGGGCGTGGCGCTTCTTCATCTCCGGCGCGGTGATCGGCATCCTCGTGGCGGTCGTGGTCGGCTTCGTCGTCAACCTCGCCTCGATGGCGCCGTGGGCGCAGATCTCCTACCTCGTGCTCTCGGTCCTCGGCCCGATCGCCTGGACCGCCATCGCCCTGGCGATCGGCGCGGGCCTTCATCAGGCCGGCATCGGCCGGCGATGACCGGGGCCGTGCCGCTGCTGCGCGTGCGCGATCTCGCCATCCGGCACGCGGGCGAGGATGCCTTCACCCCGCTCGCTGCGACGTTCGAGGTGCGCCGCGGCGAGGTGGTGCTCGCCTGGGTCCGAGCGGATCCGGCAAGTCGACGCTCACCCTGGCCCTGAACGGACTGATCCCGCACGACATCCCCGCCGAGGTCACCGGGATGGTCCGCGTGGGGGGCCTGGACACCGTCGAGACGCCGGTGTCGGTGCTGTCCACCCGGGTCGGCATGGTCTTCCAGGACCCCGACGCCCAGCAGGTCACCGGCACGGTGCTGGACGAGGTCGCGTTCGGGCCCGAGAACCTGCGGCTGCCGGTGGCCGAGGTGCTCGGCCGCTCCGAGACCGCGCTGCGGCGCGTCGGCCTGTGGGATCGCCGCCACGAGAACCCGGACGCCCTGTCCGGCGGGGGGCGCCAGCGCCTGGCGATCGCCGCCGCCCTGGCCCTCGGATCGCCGGTGCTCGTGCTCGACGAGCCGACCGCCAACCTCGACCCGCAGGGCATCGAAGAGGTGTACGCGGCGCTGGCCGAGATCGTCGCCTCCGGCGACCGCGCCATCGTGCTGGTCGAGCACAACCTCGATCACGCCGTCGAGTTCGTCGACCGCGTGGTGGTGCTGGATGCCGCGGGCCGCACCATCGCGGACGGTCCGGTCGACGACATCCTGCGCGCACGGGCGGCCGAACTGCACGCGCTCGGCGTGTGGCTGCCGACCTCGGCGCTGGCCGCGCTCACGCTGCGCCGCGCCGGATACGCGCTCGACCCGCTGCCGCTGACCCCGTCCGAGCTGCGCGCCGCGCTGGAGGCCTGCCCGCCCCCGGCCCCCAGGTCGCTGAGCGAGACGGGAAACCCGGCCCCCAGGTCGCTGAGCGAGACGGGAGCCCCGGCCCCCAGGTCGCTGAGCGAGACGGGAGCCCCGGCCCCCAGGTCGCTGAGCGAGCGGGGAACCCCGGCTCCCAGGTCGCTGAGCGAGCGAAGCGAGACGAAGCGCCGGGACATTGCGGTGGCCGGCCCTTCGTCTCGGTCGCTGCGCTCCCTCGCTCAGGGACCTGAGACGTCCCCGCTTGGACCTGACACGTCCCCGCTCGGACCCGACACGCATCCCGTCGTCTTGGTCCGGGGCCTCACGCTGCGCCGCGGCCGGACCGAGGTTCTGCACGAGGTCGACCTCGACATCCGCGCCGGCGAGTTCGTCGCCGTGATCGGGGCTAACGGGGCCGGCAAGACGAGCCTGCTGCACGCGATCGCCGGGGTCACCCGCCCGCCCCGCGGGACGGTGCGGATCGACGGCCGCGACATCACCCGGATGAAGCCGCGCGAGATCACCGGCAGGATCGGGTTCGTCTTCCAGAACCCGGAGCACCAGTTCGTCGCCCATACCGTGCACGACGAGCTGGCGTACGGCCTGCGGCATCTGCCGCGCGCGGACGCCGAGGCACAGATCGCGGACGTGCTCGCGCGGTTCGGACTGACCGACCGCGCCGACGTGCATCCGTTCCTGCTCTCCGGCGGGCAGAAGCGCCGCCTCTCGGTGGGCACCGCCCTCGTGGCCGGCGCGCCGGTGCTCGCGCTGGACGAGCCCACGTTCGGCCAGGACCGGGCCCGCGCCGACGAGCTGCTCGATCTGCTGGCCCGGCTCAACGCCGACGGGACCACCGTCATCGTGGTCACGCACGACATGCAAGCTGGTCACCGAGTACGCGTCCCGCGCGGTGGTCCTCGGCGACGGGCGGGTCCTCGCCGATGGGCCGACGGCGGATGTCTTCGCCGACGCCGCGCTGATCGCCCGGGCCGGGCTCCGCCCACCGCCGCTTGCGCCTCGCCCTGGCCATGCTGGCCGGCCACCCCGAGCTGGCCGCCATCACCCGGCTGGCCGACCTGCCCGGCCCCGTGGAGGGCGCACCGTGAGCACCGCCTCCCTGCCGCTGGACCCGTACGCCGAATCGGCCCCCGCCTCGCCGGTGCGCTTCCTGTACCGGCTGAACCCGCTGGCCAAGCCTCTCGCCGGCGCCGGCGATGATCCTCCTGGTCTTCGTGCGCGACCTGGCCACGCCGCTCGCCTTCCTCGCCCTCGCATATGCGGTGGTGCTCGTCGGTGCGCGCCTGACCGCGCGGCTGGCGGTCATGCTGTTCGCGGTGATCCCGGTGCTGGCGGCGGTGATGAGTCTCGGCTTCTCGCTGTGGGCCGATCCGGCCGGCGTCGACCACGGCGTGACCGTGCTCCGGATCGGCGACTGGGTGCTCTACGGCGCGGCCCTGCAGACCGGCCTGGCGACCGGCCTGCGGCTGGCGGCGATCATCGCCCTCGCCCTGATCGCCGGCCTGACCACCACCGGGCCGGACCTGGCCCGGTCGCTGGTCCAGCAGCTGCGCGTTCCCTACCGCGTCGGCTACACGGCCATCGCCGCCTTCCGCTTCGTGCCCCGGTTCGGACGCGAGTACGAGGTCATCCGGCAGGCGCATCGCGTGCGCGCGGCCGGCGACCGGCGCGGTCCGTTCGCCGCGCTGGGTCGCGGCCTCGGCTCGATCGTGCCCCTGCTGGCCGGCGCCATCCGGCACGCCGAACGGGTGGCGCTGGCGATGGATGCCCGTGCCTTCGGCGCGTTCCCGGACCGCACCGAGCGCCACCCGGTGCCGTTCCGTGCGCGCGATGTCGTGTTCGCGCTGCTGTTCCTGGCGGTCTCGGCGGCCCTGTTCGGCACGTTCTTCCCCTGGCGGCCAGTAGCCGCTGCCGCGGAAGAAGGCCCCGGACCGTTCGCGAGATCCGGAAGATGCACGCCCAGGGCGTCAAAACCGCACATATTGCCGATCTCGCGTGGGCGGGGATATATCAACCCCCCTGCTCGGGCCGCGGCAGGTCGGGACGCCCCGGGATGAGCCCGGCCGTCGTCATCTGCAGCGGGAAGTGGCAGGCGACCCGGTGCGGCACTGCGCCCGCGCCGTCACCGAGGGCCGCGGCATCCTCCGCGTCCTGCGACGGTCCGCCGCCGACGCGCAGCATCGGCTCGACCCGGGCGCAGATCTCCTGCGCCATCGGGCACCGCGTGCGGAACCGGCAGCCGCTGGGCGGGTTCAGAGCGGACGGCAGCTCGCCGCCGACACCGAGCTTGGCCTTCGCGCGCTCGGCGACCGGATCGGCCACCGGGATCGCATCGATCAGCCCGCGCGTGTAGTGGTGCTGCGGCGCCGCATACACCTCGGCCGCCGGCCCGATCTCGACGATCTTGCCGAGGTACATCACCGCGATCACGTCCGACAGGTAGCGCACCACCGACAGGTCGTGGCTGATGAACAGATAGGTCAGCTCGCGGTCGCGCTGCTAGCCTTCATCAGGTTCAGCACCTGCGCCTGGATCGACACGTCCAGCGCCGACACCGGCTCGTCGGCGACGATCAGCGCCGGCTTGAGCGCGAGCGCCCGGGCAAGGCCGATGCGCTGCCGCTGCCCACCGGAGAACTCATGCGGGTAGCGCTCGGCCGCCCGCCGAGGCAGGCCGACGTCCTCGAGCAGCTCGTCGACCCGCCGATCGCGGTCTCGCGCCGTGCCGACGTGCTGGATCTCCAGGGGCTCGCGCAGGATCGCCCGCACCCGCATGCGCGGGTCGAGCGAGGCGTACGCGTCCTGGAACATGAACTGCACGTTGCTCCGGTCCTCGCGCAGGTCGCGACGGTGCCGGTGCGCGAGGGGCCGTCCGCGGAACAGGATCCGCCCGTCGGTCGGCAGGTCGAGCCCGACGATGAGCCGCCCGAGCGTGGTCTTGCCGCATCCCGACTCGCCGACCAGCCCCACGGTCTGCCCGCGCGCGACCCGCAGACTCGCCCCGGCCACCGCGCTGATCGCCCCGACCTTGCGCCGGCAGGGCGCCACGGGTCACCGGGAAGTCCTTCACCAGCCGGTCCAGCTCGGCAGCGGCACGCCGTCCGCGGGGATGAACCGGGTGGGGGCGACCCATTCGCGGTCGTCGCTGGATGCCGCGTCCGCCGCGGGCGCGCGTGCGGCCGCGATCTCGGCGGGCGCCGGCAGCGGTTCAGTGCGCGGCACGAAGCACGCGAACCGATGGGACGGATCGGCGCTGATCCCCGATTCACCGGAGATGGCGCCGGCCGGTTCGAGCTGCGGCATCTCGGTGCGGCACCGTTCGATCGCGAACCGGCAGCGCGGCGCGAACGGGCACGCGTGCGGCGGGTCGATCAGGTCCGGCGGCAAGCCCAGGGATCGAGTAGAGCCTCTCGCCGGAGCCGGCGGCGCGCTCGGGCAGCGCCTCGAACAGCGCCTCGGTGTACCGATGCCGGGGCTGAGTGAAAAGCGTCTGCGTCTCGGCCGTCTCGGCGACCTTGCCCGCATACATCACGACGACGCGGTCGGCGCGGCCGGCGATCACGCCGAGGTCGTGGGTGATGAGGATGACGGCCATCCCGAGTTCGGTCCGCAGCCGGTCGATGAGCTCGAGGATCTGCTTCTGCACGGTGACATCCAGCGCCGTCGTGGGCTCGTCGGCGATCAGCAGCTTGGGCCGGCAGATCAGCGCCATCGCGATCATGATGCGCTGCCGCTGCCCGCCCGACAGGTGGTGCGGGTAGCTGTCCATCCGCTGCTCGGGGTGCGGGATGCCGACCAGCCGCAGCATCTCGAGCACCGGTTCGCGCGCCTGCGACCGCGACATCCCACGATGCGGCGGCAGCGGCTCGGCGACCTGCTCGCCGATGCTCTGGACCGGGTTCAGGCTCGTCATCGGGTCCTGGAAGATCATCCCGATGTCGCCGCCGCGCACCTCGCGCATGTGCGACTCGGGCAGCGTCGTCAGGTCTCGGCCGTCGAAGAGCACGTGGCCGCCGACCAGGTGGCCGCCCGGCGGCAGCAGCCGCTCGATCGACATCGCCGTCATGGTCTTGCCACATCCGGATTCACCGACCAGGCCCACTGTCTCACCGGCATCCACCGTGAACGACACGTCGTCGAGGGCGTGCACGACGGACTTGCTGAGCCGGATGTCGCAGCTCAGCCCCTGCACCTCCAGAAGCGCCATGACCCCCCCTCAGCGGCGCTCGAGCCGCACCTCGACCGCGTCGCGCAGTCCGTCGCCGACGAGGTTGACGGCCACCACGACGATGATGATGGCCAACCCCGCCGGGTAGATCAGCCACCAGTAGTTCAGGAACACGTACTGCGTGCCGTTGCTGAGCATGCCGCCCCAGTCGGTGGCCGGTGGCGAGATGCCCAACCCGAGGTAGCCGAGGTAGGCCACCAGCAGGATCGCGTCGGCGACCTGGAACGTCGCGTTCACGATCACCGTGCCCACCACGTTCGGCATGATGTGCCGGGTCACCGACCGCCATGACGACCCGCCCATCACGCGCACCGCCTGCACGTACTCGCGCACCCGCAGCGTGAGCGACTCGCCGCGCACGAGCCGGGCGGGCACCAGCCAGGCCGTCAGTCCGATCACGAAGATCATCACCGGCAGCGACGGCCGCACGATCGTGACCAGGAACAGCAGCAGGAACAGGATCGGGATCGCCAGGATCGCATCGACGATGCGCATCATCACGCCGTCCACGACACCGCCGAAGAAGCCGGCGATCGCGCCCCATACGGTGCCGACGATCGTGGCGATCGCCGCGGCTGCGAACCCCACGATGAGCGAGGTCTGCCCGCCCACCATGAGGCGGCCGAGCACGTCGTAGCCGGACCCGTCGGTTCCGAGGGGATGCCCCGGCCCGGGCGCCAGGTTCGCGGATGTCAGGTCCACCGTGACCTGGTCGGTGCGGTAGAGCAGCGGGCCGACGAAGCAGAACAGCACCGCGAGCGCGACCACGACGATTCCCACGATCGCCAGCCGGTTCTGGACGAACACCTCGAACCCGAGCCGGAACAGGCTCTTCGGACGCCCCGCGATGGTCCCGCCGGTGGCGATGGATGCCGCGACCTGCGGGGCCGCGGCATCCAGCCCGCCCACCGGTTCGACCGGAGGGGGTCCGCCCAGCTGCGTCGTCATGATCTCGCCCTCACAGCGCCACTCGCGGATCGATGGCGGCCAGGGAGATGTCGGCCAGGAGGTTGCCGATCACGGTCGCGAACGCGGTGATGATGACGACGCCGATCTCGACTGGGTAGTCGGACTGCTGCGCCGCCTGCCAGAACAGCAGCCCCATCCCGGGGAAGTTGAAGATCGACTCGGTGATGAGTGCTCCGGCGAACAGCGCCGGGAGGGACAGCCCGAGCAGCGTGATGATGGGGATGAGCGCGTTGCGCAGCACGTGCCGCCACAGCACGCGGGACGACGACGCGCCCTTCGCGCGCGCGGTGCGCACGTAGTCCTGACTCACGTTGTCCAGCACCGAGGAGCGCATGTACCGGGAGAAGCCGGCGATGCCCAGCAGCGCCAGGGTGACGATGGGCAGGATCATCGCGTCGAAGTCCTGGAAGATCGGGACCACGCCGTCGGACTGCGGCGCCTCGGGCGGCAGCCAGCCCAGGTACGACGAGAAGATCTCGATCATGATGAGCCCAAGGAAGAACGTCGGCGCCGCGTAGAAGATGAACGAGAGCCCGGTCGCGACGTAGTCGAAGGTGCGGTTGCGCCGCACCGCCTGGTAGATGCCGATCGGGATCGCGACGATGACGGTCAGCACGAGCGCCAGCACCGCCAGGATGATCGTCTTGGGCAGCCGCTCGACCAGCAGCGAGCCGACCGACTGGTTCAGCACGTATGAGAACCCGAAGTTCCCGGTGACCCAGCCGCCCACGGTCGTGAAGTACTGGACGATCAGAGGCTGATCCAGACCGTTCGCGACGTCGAACTGCTGGATCTGCAGCGGGGTCGCGCGCGGCCCCAGGATGGCCCGCGCCGGCCCCCGGGCAGCGAGTCCAGCAGGAGGAAGACGATGATCGTCACCACGAGGACGACGAGCACGGCCTGCAGGAGGCGCCGGATGATGTATCCGACCATCGCTTGCGCCTCCCGCCGGTCGTGCCCGTCATGTGCTGCTGATCAGTAGTGCCACTCCTCCGGCGTGATGTACCCGTACGGGTTGTTCGAGGTGTAGCCCTTCAGCCCGTTGGCGATCTCGGTGAGCGAGTAGGTGTAGTTGGGCTGGTAGATGACCGGGACGTTCTTGGCCATGAAGTCCTCGTACGCCTGCAGCACCGCGGTGCCGCTCTGCGTGTTCGTCGCGGCGATCAGCTTGTCGAGGGTGGCGTTCGAGTAGCTGCCCGAGTTCGACCCGGCACCGGTGGCGAACAGCAGCTCGCCGGTCGGGTAGAAGTCGGGTGCGTACACCCAGCCGCCGCCCCAGTTGCCCATCTGCCAGGTGCAGGTCTTGCCCGAGCACGGCACGGTCGCTCCGGTGACCGAGTTGAACGGCTCGGACTTGAGGTTCAGGGTGATCCCGACCTGGGCCGCGTTCGACTTGAGCGATGCCATCGCGGTGTCGATCGTCGCGTTGCCGCTGGCATACGGGAGCGTGAAGGTCAGCGCTTGACCCACCGCGATGCCCGCGCCGCACTCACCGGTTCCGGTTCCGGGCTTCGCGCAGGTCGTCGTCCCCTTCGGGACCACGTCCCACCCGTTGTCGGTGAGGTACTTCTTCGCGTTGGCGATGCTGAACGGATACGGGTTGTCCTTCTCGGTCTGCGACACGAGCGGGCTGTCCGGGAACAGCGGAACCGGACCGGTGGTCTGGACGCCGTAGTTCTTCGCGGTGGACGAGATGATCCCCTGCTGGTCGACGACCGACTGCAGGGCCTGGCGGAAGTACAGCTGCGTGAAGATCGGGCCCACGGTGGGGTTGTTGTAGTTGATCGGGAAGTAGTTGAATCCGTACAGGAACCACGGCAGCAGCTGGTAGTTCGAGTTCAGCGGGTTCGGGCCAGGAGAGGCCGGCGAGGTGTCGGCCGGCTTCGGCTTGGCGATGTCCTGCGTCGGGATGTATCCGACGTCGAGGGTGCTCCCGCCGCGCAGCACGTTGAACTCCGCGGTGTCGGTGGTGAACGGCACCATCTTGAAGTCCTTCACCTGCGCCTTCTGCGGCCCGGCGTAAGTGGGGTTCGGCACGAAGTCGACGTGCCCGTCCGAGTTGAAGCTCTTCAGCTTCCACGGCCCGTCCACCACCGACCAGACCTTGCTGGTCGCGTAGCTCGGCAGGTCCTTGGACTGCGCAGTCAGGTACGCGAACACGGCCTTGCAGCCGCTGATGTCCGTCACGCAGTCGCCCTTCGCTGTGGCGCTGGTCTCGTCCCAGGCCATCGGCATCGGCGTGATCTGGCTGAGCTGGTTGAACAGGAACCACTGCTGGCTGTAGGCCTTGTCTGTGGTCAGGACCACCGTCGTGTCGTTCGTGGCCTTCGCGCTGACGATGTTGTCGGGGAACTGTCCGGGCGCATAGCCGGCGTAGTTGGCCTTCTCGGCCTTGTCCATGTTGATCCAGAACAGCACGTCCTGCGCGGTGAGCTTCTCGCCGTTCGACCAGACGTACGGCTTGAGCGTGATCGTCACGGTCTTGCCGCCGTTGCTGTACGCGGGCTCGTTCGCGAGGCTCAGCGAGTCGTCGACACCGGTCTTGCCGTTGTCACCGAACCAATACAGGGTGCGGTACATCATCGACTGCATCTCGGCGTTGGTCACCGAGAAGTCGGCGATCGGCGAGAACGGCCAGATCCAGTTCGGCACGGTGCCCGGCGGCAGCGCCCACGAGATGGTGTCGGATGCCTTGCCTGGCGCGTTCGCGTTGGGTGCCGTCGTCGTGCCGGGGCTGGATGACCCGGAACAGCCGACCAGGGCGATGGATGCGGCGGCGACGATCACGGCCGGCAGCAGGAGCCGGCGCGATGCGCCCGAAAGATGAAGTTTCATGCTGAGCCTCCCGGCTTGAGCGTGGCGCGGTTGCTTGTGCCGTGGCGCGCAACTTCCTTCTCCTCAGTAAGCACTTCGGAATGACAAAGACCGCCCAGAGCGCGCTGAGCGTTCCTTCTGCGTCGGATCAGAACTCTGAGAACGTCTCCGGGCGATCGGGTGTCGGCGACAGCGCCGCGGCCAGGTCTTCGCGACGCTCGCACCCGAGCTTGCCGAATGCCTGATAGAGGTGGGACTCGACGGTACGGACAGAGAGCGTGAGCCGCTGCGCGATCTCGGCGTTGGCCCGTCCCTCCGCGGCGAGCGCGGCGACCTCCTGCTCGCGCCGGCTGAGCCGGAGCCTGCCGGTCGGCGAGCGGGGCATCTCCACGCCGCACTGCCGGGCCAGTCGCAGAGCGCGCGTCTCCAGACGTGCGGCGCGGGCGGCCTGTCCGTCCTCGCGGAGGAGGCGAGCGGCCGCCGTGGCCGCGTCCATCGCCTCCAGCCGCAGCCCCCGCTGTTCGAACCGCTCGCCGATTCGGGCCAGCGTCGTCGGATCCGACGCCGCCAGCGCCGAGACGGCGTCGGCGATGAGCGCGACCAGCTCGGATTCGCAGGCCGCGGCATCCGCCGCCAGCTCCGGGGCGAGCAGTGCCGCATCGCCGCCCTGCAGGGCGGCGAGGTACTTCAGCTGGGCCCGGTACACGGTGAACTGCTCGATTCCGTCCGCGCCGGCGTGTGTCGTGCCGGCGAGGGCGATGCGGACGGCCCCGGTGCGGTCGCCGGCCGCAGCGCGGACGCGCACCTCGGCCAGGATCAGGTCGAACCGCGAGCGGGCGGGCACCGGTGTGCGGTGCTGAATGCGGCTCTCGTCCAGCGCCTCCTGCGCGGCGCCCACGTCGCCGCGCAAGCGCCTCGATCTGGGCGAGGATGCTCAGCGCCCAGGGCAGCGCGCCGTCCAGATCGGTGCGGCGCAAGCAGGTCGACCGCCTCGCGCATGGTCTGCGCGGCCTCGGCGATCCTGCCCTGTCCGAGCCGGCACCGCCCCGCCACCAGTGCGGCGAGCCCGACCGTGGTGTGCTCGTGGCCGGCCACCAGCATCCGGTAGACGCCCTCGGCGACGACGGATGCCTCGTCGACGCGGCCCTCCAGCATCTGGCACATCAGCTCCTGCAGCGCCGCGTAGTCTCCGGCGCGCTGCGCCTCGGGCACCCCCGCGTCCTTCAGCGCGTAGAGCATCCGATGGGTCTGCCGCGCGCTGTGGGTCAGCCCCATCGTGGCCTGCGCCTCGCCGAGGGAGGATGCGGCGACCACGGCGGCGTAGTCCGGCGGCGCATCGTCGCCCAGGACGGCGCGGGTCAGGTCGACGGTCTCGGCCAGTCGCCCGTCGTCGGCGAGGATGTTCGCGCGCAGCGCGCGGGCGAGCCGACGGTCGGCGGGGCGGGCGGATGTCGCGGCCTCGACCCGCTCCAGGAGGTGCTCCGCATCCGCGGTCCGGCCCAGCCCCTGGTGCAGCGCGACCACGCTCGCGTCCAGCCACTCGCGGCGGAGCGCCGGCGAACCGGTGCGCAGGACATCGCGCTCGGCCACGGCGAGCAGCCGCGCGGCCTCGGCGAACCGCACCTGCTGGTTGCAGGCGATGGCCCACACCACGCGCGCCTGCGCCGCATCCGCCGCGCCCGCATCGATCGCCGCCTCGGCCAGGCGCGCGGCCCGTGCCGGGTCGAACGCCGTCAGCGCCAGTCGTGCCGCGCGCACGAGGTCGTCCGGCGGCGGAGCGATCCCGCTCTCCAGGCGCCACGTGGTGCGGCGCAGCAGGTCCTCGCCGGGAGAGAGCTGCTCGGACGCCTCGACCAGGATGCGCAAGCGCGGCACGCGTGGTCGCCACCCCCGCATCCGTCAGCAGCACGTCCGCGAACACCGGATGGTCCAGGCGGCACAGCCCGTCCTCGATCCGGATCAGGCCTTCGCGCTCGAGCCGGGCGAGGGCGTCGGGCTCGGCGACCCGCTCGGCGAGCCCGAGCGACAGCGGCTCGCCCACCGCGAGCCGGGTCAGCGCGACGCGGTCACCGGCCGACAGTCCGCCCAGGCGGCGGCCGACGGCATCCACCAGCCGATCGCCCACCACGACGGTGCCGTCCCAGGTCCAGACTCCGTCCGTCTCGGCGAGCGCCCCCGAGGCGACCGCGGCGCGCACGAGCTCCCGCGCGTACAGGGCGTTGCCGGCCGCGGTGGCCGCGAGCCGGTGCGCACTGGCGGCGGTGATGCGCTCGTCGAGGGCGGCCCGCAGCACCTCCTCCAGCTCCCGCGGGGGCAAGGGCGTCAGGTCGATCCGCGTGACCAGCTCGTCCGCCCACAGCGCCGTGATCGGGTCGGGGACGACGGCCCCGCGGCGCACGGTCGCGATCACCGTGACCGCCGCGGTGATCACCAGGTGCAGGATCAGGGCGGCGCTGGCCGGGTCGAGCAAGCTGCGCATCGTCGACCACGAGCAGCGGTCGCGGGTCGGCCGGCAGCGCCGCGGCGACCGCGCGGTAGCGGGCCGCGGCATCCTCCTCCGGCCCCGCGTGGGCGGCGAGGTGGGCGACCGCCGCGTACGGCGTCTGCCGCGTCGCACGCGTGCCGACCACCCGCAGCGTCGGGATGCCGCGGGCGGCGGCGGCCTGCGCGGCCTCACGGGCGAGCCGCGTCTTCCCCACACCCGCACCCGCGACGATGACGGCCCCGCCCGGAGCATCCGGAGTGTCGACACCGGCCCGGATCGTCGTGCACAGCGCGTCCAGCTCGGCGTCCCGGGCAAGGAACGGCCACTCCCGATCCGGGTCGTACGCCATGCACTCCCCTTCCGCTGCCCGCCCCCAGGCTAGCGAGCGGACGCGACGCGCGCAGGTGCGTCGCGTCCGACCGGAAGCGCGAGGTCGTCCGCCCCCTGGACGAACATGCGGCGCACGATCGGACGCGCGGGTCGCGACATCATCAGCCCGGTCATGACCCGCGAGAGGGCGGCCTCGGCGCGGCTCGCCGGCACCATCCGCTGGATGCCGCCCCCGGGAACCTTCTTGCCCGCCTCGGCGAACGGCGCGATGTCGGCGTCGTATTGCTCGCAGCGCGCCGGTCAGGTCGCCGCCGGCATCCGCGATGCGCGCGGCGAGCAGGTAGGCGCCGACGAGGGCGGTGGCGGTGCCCATGCCGGTCATGGGCGAGCCGCACGAGGCGGCGTCGCCGAGCAGCGCGATGCGGCCCTTCACCGCGCTCGGCAGGTCGATGCGCAGCGCTCGTCGAAGTAGAAGTCGGATGCCGCGGCCATCGCGTCGAGGATCTCGGGCGCGCGCCATCCCGCATCCTGCAGCAGGCCGCGGATCAGCGCCTCCTGCCGGCCGCGGTCTGCGCGCAAGCCGGGGATCGCTGTCCACGCGCAGGGTCAGCATCGCCTTCGCCGTCGTCGGGTCGAGGTCGGGCCGGATGCCGAAGGTGGCCCCCGGCACGAACCGCATCGAGAACCATCCCGGCTCGATGTCGGCGGGCGTGGGCATCGTGAAGAAGGCGGCGTATCCGCCCAGCCCGGTGGCGTACCGCTCCTCCGGCCCGAAGGCGAGCCGCCGCGTGGCCGAATGCACGCCGTCCGCGCCGACCACGACGTCGTAGCGCTCGGGCGCGCCGTGCTCGAACGCGACGTCCACGCCGTCGAGGGCAGGGTCGAGCGCCGTGATCCGGTCGTCGTAGCGCAGGTCGAGCAGGCCGGGCGCGGCCTCGGCGGCGGCAGTCAGCTCCGCCAGGAGCACGTCGGCGAGGTCGCCGCGTGCGATCTCGACCTCCGCGACGGCGCCCTGTCCGTCGAATGCGGCCATCGACATGCGGCCGAACACGCGTCCGCGGCCGTCGACGTAGGCCAGGCCCTCCTCGTGCAAGCCGGTGCGGCTCGATGCCGGGCATCAGGCCCATCCGCTCGGCCACCTCACGACTGGCGCCGCGCAGGTCGACCGCCTGCCCGCCGGGCCGGGGCGCGCTCGCGCGCTCGACCACGGTGGTGCGGACGCCCTGGCGGACGAGCTGCAGGGCGAGAGCGAGGCCGGCGATGCCGCCGCCCGAGACGAGGACGCGGATGCTGCTGTCGTGCGTTGTCATGAGGTGCTCCAATCTGATGAGACAAATGTCTAATACGTATGTCTAACAGACCGCTTGCACATCTGTCTAGTACGCGCGTCTCATTCATTTGTCTTAGACTGGCGCCATGGGCAACCGCGAAGACCTTCTCGCCGGCGCGCGCCAGGTGATCCTCGAGCAGGGAGTGGCCCGAGCGACCGCGCGCGAGATCGCGACGGCGGCCGGAGTCAGCCTCGCCGCGATCGGCTACCACTTCGGGTCGAAGGAGCGGCTGATCACCGAGGCGCTCACGCAGTCGCTGGGCAGCGGCATCGGCGATGCCATGGAGAACGTCGTCGCCGAGCACGCCGACGCCCCCTGCTCGACGGGTTCGCCGCGCTGTGGAACCGGATGCCCGAGATCTTCGCCGCCAACCGCGAGGCGCTGCTGGCGAGCCTGGAGAACGCGGTGCGCGTGCTGCGCGACGGGACGACGAGCCGCGAGCTCGCCGCGGCGACGGGTCAGGGCTACGCCGGCATGGCCGAGCAGCTGCGCGCCGCTCGGCCGGAGCTCGCCGACGCCGACGTCGAAGCGGTCGCGAAGCTCGACTACGTGCTCGTGCAGAGCCTCGGCATCCTCTGGCTGATGAGCCCGGATGCGATCCCCACCGGCGACGAGCTCGCGCGCGCGGTCGCCGTCATCGCCGCGACGCCGGCCGCCGACGCCTGAGCCCCGGCCCCTACTTGCGGCCGGTCACCTGACGCGCGACGATCTCGCGCATGACCTCGTTCGTACCGCCGTAGATGCGGTGGACGCGCGCGTCGGTCCAGGCGCGGGCGATCGGGTACTCGAGCATGTAGCCGTACCCGCCGTGCAGCTGCACGCCCAGGTCCAGCAGCTCCCATTCGCGCTCAGTGGCCCAGAACTTGACCTTCGCGGCCTCCTCCGGCGTGAGCTTGCGGTCCTTGTAGAGCAGCATCGCACGATCGATGTACGCCCACATCACGTCGACCGTGGTCGCCATGTCGGCCAGCGCGAACCGGGTGTTCTGGAAGTCCGCGACCGGCTGCCGAACGCATCCCGGCTCAGCGTGTAGTCCAGCGTCCACTTCAGCGCGGCCTCGCCGGCAGCCGCGGCCGCGACGCCGATCGACAGCCGCTCCAGCGGCAGGTTCATCATCAGCTGGATGAAGCCCTTGCCCTCGACGCCGCCGATCAGGTTCTCCTCCGGCACGAACACATCGGTGAAGCTGAGCTCGGCGGTGTCCCAGCCGTGGAAGCCCACCTTGTTCAGCTTCTTGCCGTGATCGAAGCCCTCCATCCCGTCCTCGATCAGGACGAGGCTGAACGCGTCCGGGCGATTGCCCTCGCCCGTCTTGACGAACGTCACGACGACATCGGCGGTCTTGCCGCTGGAGATGAACGTCTTCGCGCCGTTGACGAGGTAGCCGCCGTCGACCTTCTTGGCGGTGGTCTTGATGCCGCGCAGGTCCGAGCCCGCGCCCGGCTCGGTCATCGCGAGCGCGCCGAGCACCTCGCCGGTGGCCATCTTCGGCAGCCACTTCTGCTTCTGCGCGTCGGTGCCCATGTGCACCAGGTAGGGCACTGCGAGGTCGTCCTGGATGCCGAACGCGCCGGCCAGCGAGCCGTTGCCGGACTGGATGGTCTCTTCGAGCACGATCGCCCGGAAGCGGTAGTCCTGCAGCATCCCGGCGCCGCCGAACTCCTCCGGGACCGACAGGCCGATGATCCCGGCCTCGCCCGCGGCGAGCATCGTCGCCCGGTCGATCTCACCGTCGGCATCCCACTGCTCGCGCTTCTCGTTCGTGGCGTAGCGCTTGATGAACTCCTTGACGACGTCGCGGAACGCCTCGTGGTCCTCGTCGTAGATCTCCCGGTCCATGGCGGGCAGCCCTCTCTCTTCACCGAGTGTTCAATGGGCGGCGCGCTGCCGCGCCGCGGCACGTCGATCCTACGCGGCATCCAGTGTCATCGTCGATGGCATTCAGTGCCACCGACAAGGAAACGACGGATGCCGCGCCCCGGCCGCACCGGAGTGCACAAACGACCGGCGTCAGCCCGCGTAGTCGGGCGCCGCCGGCAGGTCGAAGAACTCCTCGAGCGTGTGGCAGCCGCCGTCGTGGTAAGCCTTCGCCAAGTCGATGCCGATGTAGCGCAGGTGCCACGGCTCGGGCAGATAGCCCGAGACGTCGGTGTGGCCCTTCTCGTAGCGGATGATCCAGCCGTACTGCCACGCGTGGTCGACGATCCAGTCGCCCTGCGGCGTCCCGGCCAGGTCATCGAGCGTGCCGCAGGTGCCGCCGTCGCACGGCACGAGGTCACCCGCGAGCCCGGACTGGTGCTCGCTGTACCCGGGGCGCGCGCTGACCAGGTCGGCCTTCGCCGTCCCCCGCATCCGGACCTGCTGCCCGTAGGAACTCTGCCTGCGTCTTGTACGAGCGATACCCGCTCTCCAACGCGATCTCGCCGGCGCCGTCGGATTTCGCCGCCTTCACCATCCGGGTCAGGGCGGTCGCGGCATCCGCCCGCAGCCCGTCACCCTCGATGCCTGCGCACGTCGACGGGCCCCCGCACGGGCGACGGCGTGTAGTCGACCGGCTCGAACGGTCGGGTCTTGTCGACCACGGTCCACAACCGGGTCGGGTCGGACAACGACACGCACGGCGCCTGCCCGTCGACGACCGCCGTGCGGAACCGTTCGCCGCCGCCGGCCGCCGCGATCGCGGCGACATCGTCGTGCGCGGCGAGGGCTTTGGTGAAGCTCGGGGTCTCGCACAGGGCGAGGGATGCCGGGGCGGCGACGGTCCCGTCGACCTGACCGGTGATGGGGCTCGGCGTGCGGGCGGCAGAGGTCGGGGCCTGGGCGGCGGTCTCGGTCGGGGCAGCCAGGAGCTTCGAGGCGGTGATGTCTGCGGTTGCCGAGATCGGCTCGTCGGCGGGGCCGGGGCTCAGCGCGAGGGCGCCGGCGGCTCCCCCGCCGCCGATGACGAGGAGGGATGCCGCAGCCATCGCCACCCGGGCTGCCACGCGGTGCCGGGGGCGCCGGGCGTGCCGGGGCCGGCTCGCCTCGGCGGGGCGCATGGCGATCAGCGGCACCGGACGCGTGCGGACGGGCGCGGTCTGCGCGCGCAGCGGCGGGGGCGGCGGCTTGAAGATCGGTGGATGCGACGGGGTGTCGGAACCGGCTGAGACGATCGGAATCGGAGCAGTCGGCGTCTCGGCCGCAGCATCCGCCCTCTCGTGCGCGGCGCGCAGCGCACGCCGCGTCATCGGGGCACGATCGATCGGGGGGTCGTGCGGGTCGGGAACCGTCACCCGCCCCATTCTGCCCCGCTCGGCCTGAGGATGCGAGGAGAACGCGCGCTCTTCGAGAGTCGGATTCCGCTGCTTGACATGCGTTCGTAATTCTGTTCCCATGGGAGCATGCGGTGGCAGGGTCAGGAACTGGGTGCGGTGGACGCCGCCGCGCTGCCCGGCCTCGACCGCATGGACGGGTTCGTCCGCTCGGTGACCACGCCCGACTTCGCCGGCATGACATTCCACGAGGTGATGGCCAAGAGCGCCCTCAACCGCGTGCCCGGCATGTCGGCCATGCCGTTCGACTGGACCGTCAATCCGTATCGGGGATGCAGCCATGCCTGTGCATACTGCTTGTCACCAGACACCCTCGTCCTGATGGCCGATGGACGACAGCGCCCGATCGCCGATTTGCGGGTCGGCGACGAGATCATCGGCACCCAGAGTGAAGGCGACTATCGCCGCTACGTCCGCACCCAAGTGAAGGCGAAGTGGTCCACGCGCAAGCGTGCGTTCCGAATCACACTCGCTGACGGCACGGTACTGGTCGCGAGTGGCGACCATCGCTTCTTGACTGAGCGAGGTTGGAAGCACGTGAGCGGCGCGATGAGTGGGAGTGGCCGGCGCCCTTACCTCACCACGCGCAACCGGCTCCTCGGCTTCGGCATGGCGGCGACGGTCGGAGCCGACGAGTCGAGCTCGGATTACCGGCGTGGATATCTCGCCGGAATGATCCGCGGTGACGGCATGATCTTCCACAAGACGTACGATGACGGCGTTCGGGTACGCCCTGTCCACAGGTTCCGTCTTGCCCTGACGGATGTCGAAGCGCTGGACCGCGTCCGCCTCATGTTGCTTGCGGAGGATGTACAGACGTACACGCGCCCATTCACGCCGGCAACGGTGGTTCGCCGCGAGCTCACCGCTATCCACACCGCGAAGCAACGCGACGTCGCGCGCATTTCCGCACTCATCGCCACCCCACTCAGGACGAATGCCGCATGGTATGCAGGGTTCCTTGCGGGGGCCTTCGACGCCGAAGGTTCCTGCTCTCGGGGAGTGCTTCGGATCTTCAACAAGGACGCGGACTATCTCCGGCTGCTGGAGGAAGCGTTCACCACGCATGACATTCCGTTCGTTCGAGAACCACCCCGCCCGAACGGCGTCCATGTCGTGCGGACCGTGGGTGGCTTGCCAGTGCGACAGCGCTTCTTCCACCTCGTTCACCCAGCCATCACCCGCAAGATGGGCATCATCGGTACTGCGCTGAAGTCCGTCGCCGACCTTCGCATCGTCAGCATCGAGGATCTCGGCACCACCATCGACATGGTCGACATCACGACCGGAACGGGAGACTTCATCGCGAACGGTGTCGTGAGCCACAACTGCTTCGCTCGAGGCACGCACGAGTACCTCGACCTGGACGCCGGGCACGACTTCGACTCGCAGATCGTGGTGAAGGTGAACGTCGCCGAGGTGCTGCGGCGCGAGTTGGCCCGCGGCAGCTGGGCACGCGAGCCGGTCATGCTCGGCACCAACACCGATCCGTACCAGCGCGCCGAGGGCCGGTACCGGCTGATGCCGGACATCATCGCCGCGCTGGCCGACTCGGGCACGCCGTTCTCGATCCTCACGAAGGGGTCGCTCCTGCGCCGCGACCTGCCGATCCTGACCGACGCCGCGTCCCGCGTGCGCGTCTCGCTGGCGATGTCGATCGCGGTGTTCGACGACGCCCTGCAGCACTCGATCGAGCCGGGGACTCCGACCGCGACGGCGCGGCTGCAGACGGTGCGGGCGGCGACCGACGCCGGGTTCGCGGTGACGGTGTTCCTGATGCCGATCCTGCCGCACCTGACCGACTCCATCCCGCAGCTCGATGACGCGTTGTCCCGGATCAGGGCCGCCGGAGCGGTGCGCGTGGTCTTCGGCGCGCTGCACCTGCGGCCCGGAGCGAAGCAGTGGTTCCTGCAGTGGCTCGAGCGCGAGCATCCCGAGCTCGTGTCGTCGTATCGCGGGCTGTACCCGGGCGCCTCCGCCTACGCGCCGAAGGGGTATCGCACCTGGCTGAACAAGCGGGTCCGGCCCCTGCTGCGCGTGCACGGGCTCGGCGGCCACGCCGAAGAGGACGATCCGCCGCGCCGGCCATCGGCCCCGTCGGCCGCGGCGGCCCGGGTCGGGGTCGTCACGACGTCGCGCGGCCGCGCCGTCGAGGCGGACCGGCTCTTCTGAACCGGCCACCCGCCACTCTTCCCCGCTCCTCCGCCTCCCACCCGCCACTCTTCCCGCCCGCCGCCTCGGGCCTCCCACCCGCGACGCTTCCTGCCCGCAGCCTCCGGCCTCCCACCCACCGCTCTTCCTGCCCGCAGCCTCCGGACTCTCGCTTTCTCCACGCGAGATCGGGAAGATGTCCCGCCGCACGCCGGCGTTCGTGACATTTCCCCGATCTCGCACATCCATCGACTTCAGCCTGTGGATAACCGCCGCACGCAATCGGCCGGTTTCGCGATGATCGAGGGATGCCGCGCAGACTTCCGGACGAACCGCTGGGATCGACCTTCACCTACGCCGATGCGCGTCAGGCCGGCGTCTCGCGTCGACGTCTCGCACACGCCGACCTCGGGCATCCGTTCCACGGCGTCTACACGAACGGCGTCGATCTGAGGCCTCACCGAGCGGTGCGAGACGCTGCTGCCGGTGATGCGAGCCGACCATTGGTTCAGTCATCGGACGGCCGTCAGGCTGCGGGCGGCCCGCTCCCCGACGGCGACGATGCTGCCGACGACCTGGACGTGCTCGTCATCGGCTCGCACCATCGGTTGGAGCGTGCAGGCGTCCGCAGGCTGGGGAAGCTCCGACGCGGCGATCGAACGCGAAGTGCGCGGCGGCCTGCCGATCGTCGCCGCGCACGAGGCCTGGTGCCAGCTCGCCGCATTGCCGCCGGAAGACGCCCTCGGCGAGGAATGGCTGGTCGCGGTCGCCGATCATCTCCTCAGCGGGACCTACGACGGTCGGAGGTGGCATCCCCTCTGCACGGCGAAGCAGCTCGCCGACGCCGTCGCCCGTCGCGGCCGCGGCCGCGGCACGCGGGTCATGCGCGCGGCCCTGGCCCGCGCACGGCACCCGGTCGGCTCGGCGATGGAGACCCTGCTGCGTCTCGGTCTCGTCGACCGCGGGCTGCCCGAACCCGACGTGCAGGTGCCCGTCGCGACACCGGTCGGGGTGCTCCACGCCGACCTCGGCTGGCCGCGGGCGAGGCTGCTGATCGAGTACCAGGGCGACGAGCACCGCGTCTCGCGGTCCCGCTGGCTCAAGGATCTCACCCGGGTGCAGATGTTCGAGGATGCCGGATACAAGACCCTGCTCGTCGGCCACGACGACATCTCTCCCGACTGCACTGCCCTGGCCGCACGGATCTCGCGCGCGCTGGCGGCCCGCTGACCCGCGGCATCCACTTCACCTGCGGCATCCATGCCCCTGCGACATCCACGCCCTGCGAGATCGGGAGAATGTCTCATGACAGACGCGAAGGCGAGACATCCTCCCGATCTCGCGTGGTGAATGGATGGATGCCGGGCGGAACGGCGGGTCAGCGCTGCCAGGGACCCCAGACGGGGCCGGGCGTCTGATCGCGCGTCCACCAGCGGGCGGTGTACGTCGCCCCACGGAAGGTGACCTTGTCGCCCGTGTTGTAGACGCGGTCGGCGTACCACGGTTGCACGGTCGACGGATTCACCCCGCATGCGGTCAGGGTGCTCCACGGGCCGGTGTTCGAGGCGCCCGGCACCTGCCGCTTCGCATACCAGCGGGCCTCGTAGACGTGTCCGTCGAGGTACACGCGGTCACCGGAGTGATACGTGGTCTGCGCGTTCCAGGCGTGGGATGCCGCATCCGGCGTGTTCTGGCAGAGCACAGCCGGCGAGCCGCTCACCGGGCCGCGGTCGGCGTGGCGCAGCACGGTCGCCGCGGCCGACGACAGGTTGCCGTCGACATCCTGGGCGAGGTCCCAGAAGTCGATGCCGCCGAGTCCCTGCGCGGTCGCCCAGGTCGTCTTCTCGGCCACCGCGAACGGGTCGTCGAACGACCAGAACTCCTTCGTGGCGGGGTCGAATCCCCACGTCGCGTTGAAGTCGCCCTCGGCGGTGTAGTCGTGATGGATCTGGAGCTTCCGATCCTTCAGCGCGTCCCAGGACTGCTGGGGGATGCCGGTACCCGGCGCCCACGGCTGGGCCGTGGCATCCTTCCACCCCTGGCCGTATGCGGGGATGCCGAGGTTCAGCTTGCGCGGGATCGACGCCCGCGTCGGTGTATGAGGCGACGATCGTGTCGAGCCCGAGATTCCAGTTGTGCGCCGAGTCGCCGTGGATGTTGCCCTGGTAGCCGGTGGTGTCGGCCCACGACCCCCACAGGTCGTAGCCCTGCAGGTTGCCGTAGTCGAGGTATTGGAACAGGTCGGCCGCGTTCCAGCCGCCGGCGGTGATCACGGTCGGACTCGCCGGCAGGAACGCCGAGATCTGGTACGGCGAACCGGTCCGGGCGGTGAGGGCGTTCAGCTGGGTGCGCAGCTCCTTCACGAAGGCGAGGAAGTTCGCGGCATCCTTGTGCTCATCGACCGTGTTGCCGACCTCCTGCGCCCAGTCCGGCGCGCCCGGCCACTCCCAGTCGAGGTCGATGCCGTCGAAGATCCCGGCGGCGGCGCCGTCGCCGCCACGCCCGTCGATGGTCGGCAGATTGCCCTTGATGTACAGGTCGATGCGAGCCTGCTCGCCAGCGCCGCCCGACTCTCGGGGTGGCCACGGCGGTCGAGAACGACTTCGACCACGACCAGCCGCCCAGCGAGATGTTGATCTTCAGATCCGGGTACAGGCGCTTGAGCTCACGCAGCTGGTTGAAGTTGCCGGCGAGCTTCTGCGTCTTCGTGTCGGCCACGCCCAGCACCGACTCATCCGCCGAGTACGCCCGCACGAAGTCGTTGCCCGCATCTCCGGCCGCGTCGGTCTGGCCCGCGGCCGGGGCGGCCTGATCCGAGATGAAGCAGGTGCCGGGCTCGACGTCGTCCAGGCCCTGCGCGCCCGCCGTGCGTGCGGCATCCAGCGCCTTCTGCGTGCCGGCGATGTTGCCGAACGCGTAGTTCAGGTGCGTGATGTTCTTGGCCGCCGGGGTGTCGACGAACAGCTTCTTCACGGTGGCCTTGGCGTCGCCGGTGGCCTGCCACCCGCCGTAGTAGCCGACGTTGCGGTAGCCGTTCAGCGTGGTGGTCACCGCCTGCTCGGAGGCGGCGGCGGGAGCGGAGGACGCCGCCGCGGGGGCCGCCATGAGTGCCCCGCCGACCAGCACGCCCACGACAGCGGTGACCGCTCCGGTGAATCGGGAGGACACGTCCACAAGCTCCTTCGGCTGCGCGCGCTCGGGCAACCGGGTCCGAGCCGGACGCCTGCGCCGGGTAACGCACGCCGTCCTGACAAACGCTCGCGCCCCATCCTGGCAGAGACCCGGCTCGGACGGAACCCCTCTTCCCGCTCCGTGAGAGCGCGCCCACCCGCCCCGCTAGGAGGCGACCGGGTCGACCTGGCGGCCGGCGAGCTCCTCGAGCAGGTCGTCCCCGGGGCGGACCTCGTCGAACGGCGCGTCGATCTCGGCGCGGTCGAGCATCTCGGTCATCCGCCGGCGACGCTGGCGCGGGATCATCGTGACCACCGTTCCGGTGCGCCCGGCACGGCCGGTGCGGCCCGCGCGATGCAGATACGTCTTGTACTCGTCCGGCGCGTCGGCCTGGATCACCAGGTCGATGTCGTCGACATGGATGCCGCGGGCCGCGACATCCGTCGCCACCAGCACGTCCACCTTGCCGTCGGTCAGACGCTTCAGGTTGCGGGTGCGCTTGGCCTGGTTCAGGTCGCCGTGCAGGGCGACGGCGCGGATCCCGGCATCCTCGAACTGCTCGGCGAGCATCTCGGTGTAGGCGCGGGTACGGGCGAACACCAGCGTCTTGCCCTCGCGATCGACCAGCGACGTGAGGATCTCGGCCTTGTCGCGGTGGTCGATGACGAGCACCCGGTGGTCGATCGTGCTCGAGGCCTGGTCTTCGCCGGCGACCTCGTAGACGGCCGGGTCGACGAGGAACTCGTCGACCAGCGCGGCGACCTCGCGGTCGAGCGTGGCAGAGAACATCAGCTTCTGGGCGCCGTTCGGGACGAGCCGCAGGATCCGCTGCATCGGCTCGAGGAACCCGAGCTCGGACATGTGGTCGGCCTCGTCCAGGACGACGGAGTGGATGTCGGAGAGAACCAGTCGACCCTGCTCGATGAGGTCTTCGATGCGGCCGGGGGTGCCGATCACGATGTCGACGCCCTTCTTCAGCGCACCGACCTGGCGCGCCTGCGGCACGCCGCCGTAGATCTGGGTGGTGAACAGGCCCACGCTGCGGGCGATCGGCTTGCACGGTGCGGTCGATCTGCAGCGCGAGCTCGCGGGTCGGGGCGAGGATGATCGCCCGGGGTGCACGGCCGAACTCACGCTTCTGGCCGGCCTGCGCGCGCAAGCGCCTCGACCAGCGGAGCGCCGAAGGCGATCGTCTTGCCCGAGCCGGTGCGACCGCGGCCGAGCACGTCCTTGCCCTCGAGGATCGGGGCGATCGTCGCCGCCTGGATGGGGAACGGATGCGCCGCGCCGAGGTCGGCGAGCGCGCTCACGATGTTCTGGCCGAGGCCCAGGTCAGCGAACGACGCGGTCGCACCCTCATCGGCCTGCACCGCGTTGGCCTGCAGGCGCTCGTGGACGACGTCCACCTGCTGCTCCTGCTTCGCATCGCGCTGCGGTGCACGCGACGCGTCGCGTGCCGGGCGCCTGTCGTCGCGGAACGGCGCACGCTCGCGCCGGTCGTCGCGGAAGGTCGAGCGTGCGGCCGGACGTCCCGTGCGACGCTCGCCACGGTCGTCGAAGGAACGCTGGGGCCGGTCGCCGTAGGAGCGCTGGGGCCGGTCATCCTGCGAACGCTGCGGGCGGTCCCCGTACGAACGCTGCGGCCGGTCGCCGTACGAGCGCTGACCCCGGTCATCCTGCGAACGCTGCGGGCGATCCGCGTAGGAACGCTGCGGGCGATCCCCGAACGAACGCTGCGGACGGTCACCATAGGAGCGCTGCGGCCGGTCATCCTGCGAACGCTGCGGGCGATCCCCGAACGAACGCTGGGGTCGGTCACCGTAGGAACGCTGACCCCGGTCATCCTGCGAACGCTGCGGGCGGTCACCATAGGAGCGCTGCGGCCGGTCATCCTGCGAACGCTGCGGGCGATCCCCGAACGAACGCTTCGGCCGGTCACCGTAAGAGCGCTGGGGCCGGTCATCCTGCGAACGCTCCGGGCGCTCCGCATAGGAACGCTGCGGGCGGTCGCCGTAACGCGCGGTCCGATCATCGGATCGGGGCGCGCGGTCGCGCCGCTCGGCGCCGCCGCGGATGCTGCGGGCCTCGTCGCGTCCGGCGCGCTCCTGGGCGGTCCAGCGCTGCTTGCGCTCCGCGCCCTCCGACTCGGCCGGCCGGTATCCGCGGTGGTGCGGGCTTGCGGCTGCCGGGCTTGCCGGTGGAGGAGTCGCCGGGTCGGCGCTTGGCGGTGCTCGCGTAGCGGGGGTCGAAGTTCTGCGCCGGACGTCCGCCGGCGGGCTTCTTGTTCTTGGGCATGGGAGCGTCCTTCTGGGTTCTCTCGCACGAGAACAGCGCCCGAGATCGTCGCTCGGGCTGCCCGGACATCCGTCGGCCGGGGCCATTCATGTGATGGTCATGTGCGTCGATCGACGCTCACCATCGGCCCCTGAGACTCACAAACCCACCCGCGTTCACCGCGGTGTCTCGAGCCGACCGATCCAGCCTAGCGGCCCCGACCTGTGAGCTCGCCTGGCCGAGGCCGGGCAGGCCGAAATCAGCCCCGCCCGACGATCCCCGAAACATCGGATATCGCGGAAGGGTGCTTTTCTCAGGAGAACCCGCATAATATCGTTTCGACGGCTTGCCGTCGTGCTGGGGAGCTTTGGGACGACTGCTACCCGGCGCCGCATACGTTACCGGGAGGCTGGGGAGCCAGGGGGCCGGGGGCGGATGAGGCGCCCCGAACACTGTGGGCTACCCGAATGGCTCTGCTTCTACCCGTATCGCCGACACCCGTTTCCGGCGACATACACCCCCCGACGTTCGACGTGCGCGCCGCGATGACCAGTCCCGCCCTGGCGGGGATCGTCATCGCGTTCCTCACGCTCGGCACCTCGCTGTCGATCGTGACCACACCCGACCGCAGCTGGTCGGAGCTCCACTTCAGCGAGCTGGGCACCTTCCGCGATTTCTCCGGCGATGTGTTCAATGCCACGATGGGTGCCACCGGCCTGCTCATCGTGGTCCTCGCCGTCCGACTGCGCCGCGACATGCACGCCCTCCAGGACCTGCGGGGCGTCAAGCGCTCGCGGCTTTTCAGCGCCTTCGTCGCCTCGGCCGGGCTTCATCTGGCGGCGGTGGGCGCGATCCCGCTGAACGTGAACGGATTCCTGCACGACCGCGCCGCCTCCGGGATCATGCTGTCATTCCTCGGGTTGCTGATCGTGGTCGCCGTCCGGCGACGCCAGTACTCGGCGCTGATGCTGCGCGTCACCCTCGGCGTGGGCATCGTCCTGGTCGCGGCGATCACCGTGTTCCTGTGCGGCGGACTGACCCTGGCCGCCCTCGAGCTGGTCGGCTTCGTCCTGATCTTCGGCTGGATGGGCGTGTTCTCCACCCGGTTGCACCGCACCCTCGCGCAGGCGCGCCGGACGGCTCAGTCCTCGCGCCCCGTCCGCCGCTCCCGCCGCAGCTTGCCCTCGTTCAACTGGATCGGCGCCGCCGGCGGCAACCCGCCCAGGAACGGCTCCTGCACCGCTCCGCCGTGGTCGACCACGCTCCCGTCGGATGCCGTCGTGCGCCGCGTCGTCCCGGATGAGACGGATGCCGTACCCACGCCGACCTGGACATCCTCCGGCACCGCCTCGGTGTCGCTCGCCGCGCCCGCGGCCCGTCCCGCCCGCCGCGCCGTCCGGCGCTCGCGCGCACCCTCGACCAGGTTGTACAGCGTGGGCAGCACCAGCAGCGTCAGCACGGTGGACGAGATCAGCCCGCCGATCACCACGATCGCCAGCGGCTGGGAGATGAACCCGCCGTGGCCGGTGATCCCCAGCGCCATCGGGGTCAACGCGAAGATGGTCGCCAGCGCCGTCATCAGGATCGGGCGCAGTCGCCGAGAGCCGCCGGCCAGCACCGCGTCGTGCGCGGACAGCCCCTTCACGCGGTACTGGTTGACCAGGTCGACGAGCACGATGGCGTTCGTGACCACGATGCCGATGAGCATGAGCACGCCGATGAGGGATGCCACGCCCAGCGGGACGCCGGTGGCCAGCTTGGAGCAGGATCGCGCCGGTGGCCGCGAACGGCACCGACACCAGCAGGCAGCGGCTGCCGGCAGCGACTTGAAGGTCGCCACCATCACGATGTAGACGATCAGGATCGCAGCGAGCATCGCCAGGCCGAGCTCGAGAACGCGGTGCCCTGCTGCGAGAGCACCCCGCCGATCTGGGCGTCGGCCGACTCCGGCAGGTCGACGGTCTCCAGGGCGGTGCTGATGGTGGCGGATGCCGCGGTCAGGTCGTCGGTGGACGGGGTGACCGTCACCGTGGCGGTGCGCACGCCGCGTTCGGTGCTGATCGAGGTCGGGCCGGTGGTCTGCTTCACCGTGGCGACGCTGTCCAGCCGGACCGGACCGGTCGCGGTGGGCACGGTCATGGCCTTCAGCGCGTCGAGCGAGTCCGGCGTCTCGGATGCCGCGAGGTAGACGGTCAGACCGGTGTCGTCGATGTCGACGGTCCCGATCGACTGCGCCTGCATCGTGTTCGAGACGAGCCCGCCGACGGCGACCTCGCTCAGACCGAGGGCTGCGGCCTTGTCGTGGTCGACCTCCACCGCGATGTACGGCAGCGAGGCCGACAGGTTGGTGGTGACCTGACCGACGCCGTCCTTGCCGGTCACGGCATCCACCACCGCGTCCGTCGCGGTGTTCAGCGTCTGGCCGTCCGGCGCGGTCACGTCGATCTCGACGTCGCTGGAGCCGAATCCGCCACCCGAGGTCGAGACGGTCAGGGTGCCGACGTCGTCGAGGTCGGCGACCGCGGCCTGGACGTCCGCGCGCACCTTCTCCTGGTCGGCGGCGGGGTCGGTGGTGATCGAATAGGTGACGCCGCTGCCGCCGCCCGAGAACGCGTCCCGCAGCGCCGAGCCGGAGGATCCGATCGAGACCTGCACGGTCTGGATGCCGTCCACGTCCTTCAGCGCGTCCTCGACCTTCTTCGCCGCGGCATTCTCCACGTCCAGCGAGGCGGCCTGCCCGAGGTCCTGCGTCATGGTGAACGTGTTCTGGCCCGAGTCGCCGAGGAAGTTCGTCTTCATCTGGGGGGCCAGGGCCGCCGTGCCGCCGAGGACCAGGATCGCCAGCAGCACCGTCACCCAGGAGTGCTTGAGCGTCCACCGCAGGATCGGCAGGTACGACTTCTGGAGGCGGGAGGGCGGGGCATCCGGCGATTCCGGGTCGATCGGGGCCCCGGCGGCGTCGGTGATCGCCTTGCCCGGCTTGAGGAACCAGTACGCGAGCACCGGCACGATCGTCAGCGCCACCAGGAGCGAGGCGACCATCGCGATCGTCACGGTGAGCGCGAACGGGCGGAACAGCTCGCCGGTCATGTCGCCCACGAACGCGATCGGCAGGAACACCGCCACCGTGGTGATGGTGGATGCCGAGACCGCCATCGCGACCTCGCGCACGGCGCGGATGATCGCGGTGAGCTTGTCGGCGCCCTCGACGTAATGTCGCTTGATGTTCTCGATCACCACGATCGAGTCGTCCACCACCCGCCCGATCGCGATGGTCAGCGCGCCGAGCGTGAGGATGTTCAGCGAGTAGCCGAACGCCTGGATGCCGATGAAGGTGATCAGCACGCTGGTGGGGATCGAGATCGCCGTGACGAGGGTGGAGCGCACCGACAGCAGGAAGATCAGGATGATGATCACGGCGAACAGCAGGCCGAGCAGGCCCTCCTGTGCGAGCGCGTCGATCGACTGCTGGATGTAGGGCGCCTGGTCGAACACCACGGTGAACGTGGCGCCGTCCAGCTTGTTCTCCAGATCGGGCAGCGCGTCCTGCACGGCCTTGGAGACGTCCACCGTGTTCGCCGAGGGCAGCTTGGTGATCGCCAGCGTCAGGGCATCCTTGCCGTCGACCCGCGAGATGGTGGTGACCGGGTCCTGACCCAGCACGACATCGGCCACATCCGAGATCGTCTGCTCGCCGCCGGCCGCCTGCGCGGGCGAGGTGGGCACCAGCGGCAGCGCGGCGATCTGCTTCACCGAGTCGAGCTTCGTGCCGGTCTGCACGGTGAGGGTCTTGCCGCCCTCGGTGATGTCGCCGCCGGGGAACAGCATCCCGTTCTGCGCGAGGGCGTCCTTGATCGCCTGGGTGGTGAAGCCGGATGCCGCGAGCTTGTCGTCGTCCGGGGTGATGGTCACCCGCTGCCCGCGGCCGCCGACGATCTGCGCGGCGTTGACCCCGGGCAGGTCTTCGATCTCGGGCACGATGGTGGACTGCAGCCGCGACTGCACCGCCTCTTGATCGTCGTAGCCGGTGACGGCGAGCTGGATCACCGGGAAGTCGTCGATGCTGGCCGAGATGACGTTCGGATCGACCCCGTCGGGCAGCGAGTCCTTGATCCGGCCGATGGCCAGCGAGATCTTCTGCTCGGCGGTGGCCAGGTTCGTGCCGTAGGTGAACTGCGCCTGGACGATCGACGAGTTCGTCGTGCTGGTGGCGCTGGTCTGCTCCAGACCCGGGACCCCCTGGATCGCGGTCTCGATCGGGGTGGACACGTCGTTCTCGACCACGGCCGGCGAGGCGCCGGGGTAGGTGGAGACGACGACCAGCTGGGGGAACTCGATCGACGGGATGAGCTCCTGTTTGAGGTTCACCAGCGCGAGCGAGCCGAACACGGCGGCGACGATCGTCACGAGGGCGATGAGCGCGCGGTTGCGCAGGCTCAGGACGGCGAGCTTCGACACGGAAGACCTTCGATCGAGGGGGATGCGACGGCACGACGGCGCGGCGCGGGCCGCGCTCGGCTCAGTATTCCACGCGGGCATATGTGCGTTCGCCGCGAGCCCCCGTCCCGGCCGGGCAGCCCGGTTCTCCCCCGCTTCGGTGCGCCCCCTTGCGGGGAGGGTCCGGGTTTGCCACGGTGGGTCCAGACCGCGGATCCGTTCCGCGGACGGAACGAGGAGATGCTGCTATGAACATCGCCCTGATCATCATCATCGTGGTCGCGATCATCGTCGCGATCGTCAGCGGACTGAACGCCGCGCTGCAGTGGCTGCTGTGGGTCGCGCTGATCGTCGGGGTGATCGCCCTGATCGCCTTCCTGTTCCGGGTGATCAGCGGCCGCAACCGCACCTGACGCCGCATCTCCCCCGGCGGAACGTCATGTTCCGTCATCTGCGGTCATGCAGTGACAGGGAGGCCGCAGGCGGCGCGCGACCGGAATAGCGTCCTGCCATGGCCTCTCCTGCTGCGCGTCCCGGACCGATCATCGATCGCGCCCTCGGGATGTCGCTGTCGGCGGCCGAGTTCAAGGCGCTGTTCCGCGGCCATCCCGGCGGCGTGGCGGTGATCACCGCCGACGCGGGCGACGGGCCGGTCGCGCTGACCGCGACATCCGTCGCCTCGGTGAGCGCCGAGCCGCCGCTGCTGATCTTCTCGATCTCGGGCCAGTCCTCGGCATCCCCCGTGCTGGCGCGTGCCGAGACGGTCATCGTGCACCTGCTGGATGCGCACGATCTGCCGCTGGCCACCCTGGCCGCCACCAGCGGCGTCGACCGGTTCGCCGACGCCTCGGCCTGGTCGCGTCTGACCACCGGTGAGCCGGTCTATCACGGCGTGCGGGCCTGGGTGCGCTGCGCGGTCATCGGGCGGATGGATGCCGGCGGCTCGACCGTGATCGCCGCGCACGCCCTGCAGTCGCGGGTCTCGCGCGACGTCGAGCCGGGTGCCCACGGCGACGCGCTCGTCTACCACAACCGCACCTGGCATCGCCTGGGCGATCGGTCCCGGATCGACTGAGCGGGGCTCCGCTCCGGCGGATTCGCCGGGCCCCGCGGCCGGGGCATAGCCTGGCACGGTGCCCGACGCCTCCCTCTCCTCCCGCGGGGACGCGGTGGCCCGTTCCGGGCTGATCCTGGCCGGGGTCCTGCTGCTGGCGATGAACCTGCGCGCGGGCATCACCTCGGTCGGCCCGGTGCTGGGCGAGATCCGCGCCGACCTCGGGATCGGCGGGGCCGCGGCATCCTTCCTCATCAGCCTTCCGCTGATCGGGTTCGCCGTGATCTCGCCGATCGCCCCGCTGGTGGCCCGCCGCATCGGGCTGGAGTGGTCGCTCGGCGGCTCGGTGCTGGTGCTGGCGGGGGCCATCGTCCTGCGTTCGATGCCCGTCCCGGGCGCGATCTGGGTGGGCACCGCCGTGCTGGGCATGTCGATCGCGATGCTCAACGTGCTGATCCCGGCCCTGGTCAAGCGCGAGTATCCGGCGCGCGTGGGAGCGATGACCGGCATCTACTCGGCCGCGCAGAGCACGATGGCCGCGCTCGCGGCCGGGCTGGCGGTGCCGATCGCGGGGCTGACCCCGGCGGGCTGGCGGCTCTCGCTCGGCGTCTGGGCGGCGCTGGGCCTCATCGGCTTCGCCGTGTTCCTGCCGCAGATCCGGCGCCGGCACGATCGGGCAGCGGATGCCGCGGCCGTGGCCGCGGCGGATGCCCCGGCCGCCCCCGCGCAGGTCGGATCGATGTGGGGCTCACCGCTGGCCTGGTTCGTGACGGTGTTCCTCGGCCTGCAGTCCACGGTGTACTACACGGTGATCACGTGGTGGCCCACGATCGAGCACGATGCCGGGGTGAGCGTCGCGACCGCGGGCGTGCATCAGTTCGTGTTCCAGGCGTTCGGCATCGCCGGGAGCCTGTCCGGCGCGTGGCTGCTGCATCGGTCTGCGAGCCAGAGCGGACTGAACGCCGTGCTGGCGGTGGTGGCGATGCTGGGCATCGTCGGCCAGATGCTGCTGCCCGCGCTCGGTCTGCTGTGGGTGATGCTGCTGGGCATCGCCGGCGGCGCGGCCATCACCAGCGCGCTGTCGCTGTTCGGCCTGCGCACGCGCAACCACCATCAGGCCGCCGCCCTGTCCGGGATGGCGCAGTCGATCGGGTACCTGCTGGCCTCGCTCGGACCCGTCCTGGTGGGTGTGCCTGCACGATGCGACCGGCTCGTGGACCATCGCCCTGATGGTGGTGGTGATCGGCATCGTCGGCATGTTCTTCTCCGGCATCCTCGCCGGCCGCCCCCGCTTCGTCGGCGACCGGCCCCGCTGAGCCCGCTCACTCCTCCTGGCTGGCCATCGCCGCCGCACGACGCTGGATCTCGTCCACGACGGTCGGGTCGGCCAGCGTCGTGGTGTCGCCCAGCGTGCGGTTCTCGGCGACATCCTTCAGCAGCCGCCGCATGATCTTGCCGGACCGGGTCTTGGGCAGCTCCGGGGTGAACACGATGTTCGCCGGCTTCGCGATCGCGCCGATCACCTTCGCGACGTGGTCGCGCAGCTCGGACGCCTTCGCGGCGTCGCCCTCGACATCCCCCTTCAGCGTGACGTAGGCGACGACCGCCCGGCCGGTGACCTCGTCGGGCCGGCTGGTGACGGCCGCCTCGGCCACTTCGGGGTGGTCGACGATGGCGCTCTCGATCTCGATCGTCGAGAGCCGGTGCCCCGACACGTTCATGACGTCGTCGATCCGGCCCATCAGCCAGAAGTCGCCGTCGGCGTCGACGCGTGCGCCGTCGCCGGCGAGATAGCGACCGGGGAACCGGCTCCAGTACACCTGCTCGTACCGCTCGTTGTCGCCGTACAGGCCGCGCAGCATCGACGGCCAGACGCTCGTGAGAGTCAGGTAGCCGGCGGCGCCTCCCGGCGCGATGGCGTTGCCCTCCTCGTCGAGCACCTCGGCGGTCACACCGGGGAACGGGCGCAGCGCGGCGCCCGGCTTCAGCGTGGAGATGCCGGGCAGCGGCGTGATCATGATCATCCCGGTCTCGGTCTGCCACCACGTGTCGACGACCGGCGTGCGCCCGCCGCCGATGGTGTCGCGGTACCAGATCCACGCCTCGGGGTTGATCGGCTCGCCCACCGAGCCGATCACCTTCAGCGAGCTCAGGTCGTGCTTGTCGGCGTACTGCGTGCCCCACTTCATGTGCGTGCGCACGGCGGTCGGGGCGGTGTACAGCACGGTCACCCGGTAGCGCTCGATGATGTCCCACCACCGGTCCCGCTCGGGGAAGTCGGGGGTGCCCTCGTACATCACCGAGGTGGTCGCGTTCACCAGCGGACCGAACACGATATAGCTGTGCCCGGTGATCCAGCCGATGTCGGCCGCGCACCAGTACACGCTCTCCGGCTTGATGTCGAAGACGTAGCTGTGCGTGGTGGACGTGCCCAGCAGGTAGCCGGCGGTCGTGTGCATCACGCCCTTGGGCTTGCCCGTCGTGCCGCTGGAGTACATCACGAACAGCAGATCCTCGCTGTCCATCTCGGCGCACGGACAGGATGCCGCATCCTCGCTCTGCCCGGCGATCACGTCGTGCCACCAGAGGTCTCGATCCTCGGCCATCACCACGTCGTTGCCCGTGCGGCGCACCACGATCGTCGTGGTCACCGACGGGCATCCGGCCACCGCCGTGTCGACGTTGGACTTCAGATCGACCACCTTGCCGCGCCGCCAGGAGCCGTCCTGGGTGATCACGTGCGTGCACTGCATGTCGTCGATGCGACCGGCCAGCGAGTCGGGGCTGAACCCGCCGAACACCACGGTGAACGGCGCGCCGAGGCGGGCCAGTGCGAGCATCGTCACGACCAGTTCGGGCACCATGCCCATGTAGACGGCGACGTGCGTGCCGCGGGTGATGCCGGCGCTGCCGAAGCCGTTGGCCGCGCGCACCACCTCGCGCTGCAGATCGGCGTAGGTGATCGTGCGCTTGTCGTCGGCCGGCTCCCCTTCCCAGTAGAACGCGACCTTGTCGCCGATGCCGGCTTCCACGTGCCGGTCCACGCAGTTGTAGCAGGCGTTCAACCTGCCGCCGGTGAACCAGGTGACGTACGGGACGGCGCCCTCCTTCAGCGCCGTGAACGGGGTGGACCAGCTCAGCCGGTTCCGCGCCTCGGTCTCCCAGAACTCGTCGGGGTCGCGGTCGTAGATGTCGGGCCGGGCGTTGGCCTGCTCGGCGAGCTCGGCCGGCGGCGGGAAGGTCCGCGCCTCGTGCATCAGGTTGGCGATGGTGCTGCTTCATCAGACATGTCGATGTCTCCTTCCGCGGTCAGCGCGCAGCCGGCGCGAGCGGCCACAGCGGGAGCAGCGTGCGCTTGTAGGTGAAGTTGGTGACGGTGGCGAACGAGCCGTACCAGGCGAAGATCGCGGTGATGATCCCCAGCCAGCCGCCGATGATCGTCCAGGTCGACGATCCGGCGAACTCGCCGGCCGCCAGTGCGAAGTAGGTCAGCGTCAGCGCGATGAACACCAGGAGCACCACGAGGTTCGTGCGGCTGGCGGCGATCGCCATGTACAGCGTGAAGATCCCCCAGGCCAGGAGGTAGATGCCGATCGCCGATCCCGCGCTGTCGGCCGGCAGCTTGGTCGCCGTCAGCAGATACCAGAACGACATCCAGAATCCGCCGTACGAGCAGAACGCCACCGCCCCGAACGTGTTGCGGTTCGCGAACTCCCACAGGCCGGCCAGGATCTGCACGGCGCCGCCGTAGAACAGGGCGAGGCCGAGCACGACGCTGGAGGCCGCTTCGGGGAACCATCCGGCGTTGAAGCTGCTGAGCACGAACGTGGTCAGCGCGAACGCGGCGAGCCCCAGACCGGCCGGATCGCCGAACGCGGCCGGCGGCGGGGCAGGGATGTGGCCCTCGGGAACGTGTGAACGCAGCGGTTGTTCTGATGTTGACATGATGACAACTCCTCATGCCGCCGGCGCCGTCGCCGGCGATCCGACCGTCACGCTACTCCTGTGGCGCAGGCGTGTACCAGGGGTGGTGAAAGCCACAGCAGAGTCATATAGTCCGCGACGCGGTCGGGGCTCAGCGGGCGGACAGGGCCTGGCCCATCCGCTCGATGGCGGCGCGCAGGATCGGGCGGGGTGTCGCGAAGTTCAGCCGGAGGTGCCCGGCGCCGACCTGCCCGCAGTCCGCGCCGTCGGTGCACGCCACCTGCGCCCGCTCCAGGAAGAAGGCGGCGGGGTGATCGCCGAGGTCGAGCGCGCGGCAGTCCAGCCAGGCCAGGTAGGTGCCGTCGGGCGGGCGGTGGACGACCCCGGGCAGATGCTCGGCGACGAGCTCGGCGAGCAGCCGGCGGCTGCCGTCGAGGTAGTCCAGGACCTCGGCCAGCCACGGGCCGCCGCCGGCGTACGCGGCCGTGTTGGCGAGGATGCCGGGGATGCTGGCCCCGTGCTCGATGAAGTGCGCCTTCGCGGAGTCGGCCCAGGCCGCGGCATCCTCGTCGTTGGAGAGGATGAGCTTGCGCGCACTTCAGCCCCGGCAGATTCCATGCCTTCGAGGCGGATGCCGCGGTGATCGTGTGCGCGGCGGTCATCGGCGAGACCGACGCGTACGGAGTGTGGCGGGTGCCTTCGTACACCAGCGGCGCGTGGATCTCGTCCGAGAACACCCGCCCGCCGTGGCGCTCCACGATCTCGGCGACCGCCCCCATCTCGTCGGGCCGGTACACGCGGCCGACCGGATTGTGCGGGTTGCAGAGGATGAGCATGCCCCCGCCCGCGGCGAACGCGCGGTCGATGCCGTTCAGATCGAGCACGAGCTCGCCGTCCTCGAGGAGCATCGGAACCTCGATGACCTCGCGGCCGACCGTGGCCGGGACCGTGAGGAACGGCATGTAGGCGGGCGTGGGCAGGATGATCGCGCTCCCGGGAGCGGTGAACAGCTCGATCGCGGCGGTCAGCCCGGTGAGCACGTCCGCGAGGGGACGCACGCGCTCGGCCGGAACGTCCCAGCCGTAGCGGTCGCGCTGCCAGGCGGCGCAGGCCGCGGACAGCGCGTCCACGATGCGCGGCGGCGGGTAGCCGAACAGTGCGTCGTCGACCGCGCCCTGGACCGCGGCGCGCACCGGCTCGGCGACGCCGAAGTCCATCTCGGCGACGAACATCCCGGTCGCCTCGGGGTACAGCGACCACTTCATGCCGCCGATCTCGCGCAACCGGTCCTCGGTGGTCGCGTCGAACGCTGTCATCTCTGCCGTCATCCCTGCTGTCTCCTCGTGGTCGGCGGCTCGGGCACGCGGATCGCGGCGGTCACGGCATCCAGCGGCACCTCGACGAGGCCGCGGCGGGTGTCCACCACGCAGGTGTCGTCGGTGATCTCGCGCAGGTAGCCGAGTGCGTCCGTGTAGCCGCTGTCGATGCGGCGGCGCACCGTCACCCGGGTGCCGGGTGCGCACGCGCGCAGGAATTCGACCGGGTCGCCCATAGGTCTCAGCCTACGGGCGGCCCGGTCGATCGGCGGCGGCGGACGGCCCGGGGTCACCGGTGATGTGCCGTGGCGCTACAGGTGCGCCTCGGGATTACAGGTGCGCCTCGGCGTACACGCGCAGCGCATCGCGCACCAGGGTGGCGCCGTCGAGCCCGCCGTAGTTGGCGGCGAACCGCGGGTCGGCCACGTACATGTCGCCGAGCCCGGTGACGTATCCGCGGACGTCGCCGCCGGGGGTGCCCGCGGGCGTGCCGGGGATGCCGATGAGCCACTGCACGTGCCGCTCGGCCAAGGCCTGGGCCTCGGCGCTGTCCGGGGCGATGCCGCGGGCCGCGGCATCCGTCCAGTCCCGGCCCAGGTCGCGGGCGCGCCTGCCACGCGGTCCTCTCGTCGGCGCTCAGGCCGCGCCACCAGGCGTCGCTGCGCGCGTACGCGTCGGCGCCCCAGCGGGTCTCGACCTCTTCCCGGTACTGGGTGTGGTCGAATCCGTCGAACATCTTCTCTGCCATGGGGGTCTCTCCTTCGGTCAAGGCGTGGATGGTGGAGGTGACGGCGGCGATGCGCCGGGCCAGCCGGTCCTGCTCCTGCCGCAGCAGGGCCAGGTGGGTGGTCAGCGCGTCGGTCTCGCTCGTCTGGCGGGCCAGGACGTCGGCGATCTGCGGCAGTCCCAGCCCGAGCTCGCGCAGCGGCAGGATGCGCTGCAGGCGCACGAGCGCGCCCTCGTCGTACCGGCGGTAGCCGTTCGAGCCGATGCGGGTCGGGGCCAGCAGCCCGATGTCGTCGTAGTGACGCAGCGTGCGGCTCGTCGTGCCCGCGAGCTTCGCGACCTCCTGGATCGACCAGTCCATGCCCCTCCTCCTCGCCGTGCCCTCGACGCTAAACCTTGCCGCAACGTCAATGTCAAGCCCGCGAAATCGTACGATTTGGCCGAGTGCACATCAATTTCGGTCCAGGGTGATGTGCAGCCGGCCAAATCGTACGATCCCGCGAAGGGAACGGGGGGGTGGTGGGACGCGATATATCGTGTTAGGGTCGGTGAACGCGATATATCGCGAAGTGGAACCAACCGGGAGGAACCCATGACCCTTGAGAAGTGGCTCATCGAGCCGGGGCAGACGCGCGTGATCGACATCGAAGACGTACGCAAGCTCAAGATCAGCCTCGTCGGCGGGCAGGTGGATGTCGTCGCGCACGACGAGCCCGGCGCCCGGATCGAGGTGCACGCCGTCACCGGCAAGGAGCTGCGCGTCGAAGTCACCGGCGACACCGTCGAGATCGACCATCCTCAGCTGCGCTGGGACAACTTCCTCGAGGTGTTCCGCAACTTCGGCTCGGGCGGGCCGAAGGCCGAGATCAGCGTCGCCGTCCCCCGCAGGCATCGCCCTCACCCTCGGCGTGGTCAGCGCCAGCGCGCTCGTGACGGGCATCCGCAACGACGCCAAGCTGAACACCGTCTCGGGCGACATCATCGTGGACGGCCTGGTCGGCGACCTGGGCGTGAACGCCGTCTCCGGCGACGTGCAGGTGCGCGGCCTGACCGGCACGCTGTCGGCCAACAGCGTCTCCGGCGACGTCGCCGCGACCGGCAGCATCCGCAAGACCGTGATCGACACCGTTTCAGGCGGGATGCTGGTGGACTCGACCGGTGAGGTGCACCAGGTGAGCCTGAACACGGTCAGCGGCGCGTCAACGGTGCGGCTCGACGAGGACCTGGCGGTCAAGTACGCGGCCCGGTCGGTGAGTGGACGCGTCCTGGTCGACAACGTCGTGCGCTCGGGCAGCGGGTTCACCACGAACTTCACCGGCTCGACCGGCGAACTGTCCGGCTCGTTCGCGGATGTCCGGGTCAACTCGGTCTCGGGTGACCTGACGGTCGTGCGGCGGCCCGCGCCGGACGGCGGCGCGAACCCGGCCTCGCAGCACGAGGAGCAAGCTGTGATGGCCCCGGTCTTCTCGCACGGCGACCTGCGGCTGTACCTGCTGAACCTTCTCGATGAGGAGCCGCGCCACGGCTACGACCTGATGCAGGCGCTGTCGGATCGCACCGGCGGGACGTACACGCCCAGCGCCGGGACGGTCTACCCCCGCCTGGCCAAGCTCGAAGAGGAGGGCCTGGTCACCAAGGCGGTCGACGGCCGCAAGACGGTCTACCGCATCACCGACGCCGGCCGCGCCGAGGTGGCCGCCCGTTCCGGCGAGCTGGAGGGCATCGAATCGCACCTCGCCGATTCGGTGCGTCTGATCGCGGACGAGGTGCGCGGCAGCGTGCGCGCGGCGATGAAGAGCCTGCGTGCCGATCTGGCCGCCGCCACACAGGAGGAGCGCCGGACCGGCGGCTCCGCCGGCGCGCCGGCCGGAGCATCCCGCTACGACGATGCGCGCGTGATCAGTCGCGAGGCAGCTCAGCGGGCGGATGCCGCGGTCAACGGCTTCCGGGCGCAGGTGCGCGCCGAGCTGCGCGGGCATGTGGCGCGGGGCGGCGAGCTGGCGGCGTCCGTCGTGGACGAGCTCGGTCGCGCCCTGGACGAGGTGAGCCGCACGATCTCGCGCGACCTGCGTCGGTAGGCGTCGGCCGGTGTCGTCAGCGCCGGCCGGTCACCAATCGAAGTCCTGGTCGTCCGGGATGATCTCACTGATCGGCACCACGAGCACGGGCCGGGTCTGACGGTGCGCGAGGCGGACGGCGACCGACCCGGTGAAGAACTCCCGGATCGACTCGCCGATGCCGCCCTTGCGGGTCCCGACCACGATGAGCCGGCCGTGCACCTCGTCGGCGAGCTTCTTGATCGCCAGCGCCGGGTCGCCGACCAGCTGGCGGAACGACCACGGCACGCCGCAGCCCTCGAGCGCCGCGGTGGTCTCGCTCGTGAGCTGCTCGACCTCGCTCTCGCGACCGGCGATGCTCAGTTCCAGCGGGGCGGTCTGCACGAAGCCGTCGGGGTCCTCGTAGGCCACGAACCGGGTGACGTCGACGTTCACGACCAGCAGCGGAGCGCCGAAGGCCTTCGCATAGCGCGCGGCCTCCTTCACGACGCGCGGCGGCTCTCCGGGGACGACGCCGACGATCACCGCACCCGTGAGCGCGGGGTCGACGGGACCGTCGGCGGGGACGTCGGATGCCGCTTCGGACATATATCGCTCACCTCTCGTATCGGCCGGACGAACACCCTGCCAGGACAGGGCCGGTCATCGCCCCGCGTGTTATCCTGAATGCTACTCTTACCGGTTTGAAGCCGGATATCGTGAACGCGTCGGGCCATGCACTGCCCGCGACTTGACCATGAGGGGGTCTCGCATGGGGCGTGGCCGTCAGAAGGCGAAGCACACCAAGATCGCCCGGGAACTCAAGTACGACACCTACTCTCCGAACTTCGGGGCGCTGGAGCGCGAGCTCGGCCATCCCGACGGCTCGGAGAACGAGTACGTCGACAAGTGGGCCGACGAGTACGGTGACGAAGACGAGGACGAGGCCGACCCCTCGTACCCTCAGCGCCAGCAGGCCTGAACTGTCGGCGGCCGCGGACCTCAGGACTCCTGCGAGCCCTCGACCCAGGCCAGGTATTCGTCGGTGACCGTCCCGGTGATGTAGCGACCGTCGAAGCAGCTCATGTCGAGGTCTTCGATCTCGGAGCCCTCGAGGATCGCGGCGCGCAGATCGTCGATCTCCTGGAAGACCATGTAGTCGGCACCGAGCTCCTCGGCGATCTCGGGGATCGTGCGCCCGTGCGCGACCAGCTCGAGCCGGGACGGCATGTTGATGCCATACACGTGCGGGTATCGCACGGGCGGCGCAAGCAGAGGCGAACGTGACCGATTCTGCCCCGGCATCCCGCGCCATCTGGATGATCTGCTTGCTCGTGGTGCCGCGCACGATCGAGTCGTCGATCAGCAGCACGTTCTTGCCCTTGAACTCGCTGGACATCGCGTTCAGCTTCTGTCGCACGCTCTTCTTGCGCACCGCCTGCCCGGGCATGATGAACGTGCGCCCCACATAGCGGTTCTTGTAGAAGCCCTCGCGGTACTCGATGCCGAGCTTGCGGGCGACCTGCATCGCCGCCGGTCGCGCCGAGTCCGGGATCGGCATGACCACGTCGATCTTCTCGCGCGGCACGTGCTTGGCGATCGTGTCGGCCAGCCGCTCCCCCATCCGCAGCCGTGATTCGTACACCGAGATGCCGTTCATCACCGAGTCGGGGCGGGCCAGGTACACGTACTCGAACGAGCACGGGAACAGCTGCGGGTTCGCGGCGCACTGCCGGGTGTGCAGCTGTCCGTCGAGGTCGATGAACACGGCTTCGCCAGGCTCGACATCCCGCACTACCTCGAAGCCGGCGTTCTCCATCACCAGCGACTCACTGGCCACGATCCACTCGTACCCGCCGCCGGCCGCCTCGCGCACGCCGAGGATCAGCGGACGGATGCCGAACGGATCGCGGAACGCGAGCAGTCCGTAGCCGGCGATCAGCGCGATGGCCGCGTACGAGCCCTCGGCCCGCTCGTGCACGCGGGTGACGGCCTGGAACAGCTCGTCCGGTCCGAGCTCGAGACCCGAGATCGAGGACTGCAGCTCGTTGGCCAGCACGTTGACCAGCAGCTCGGTGTCCGAGCTCGTGTTCAGATGGCGCCGGTCCTTGTGGAACAGCTCGTCGGTCAGCTCACGGGTGTTGGTGAGGTTGCCGTTGTGCACCAGCACGATGCCGTAGGGGGCGTTCACATAGAACGGCTGCGCCTCTTCCTCACTGGATGCCGTGCCCTTGGTCGCGTACCGGCAGTGCCCGAGTCCGATGTTTCCCAGCAGGGTGCGCATGTCGCGGGTGCGGAAGCCCTCGCGCACCATGCCCTCGGCCTTGTGCAGGTGGAACACGCCCGACGGCTCGGCCGTGGCGATGCCGGTCGAGTCCTGGCCGCGGTGCTGCAGGAGGAGCAGCGAGTCGTAGATGTCCTGATTGACCGGGCCGCGCCCGACCATGCCGACGATGCCGCACATATGCTCTTACTTCGCCCCGTCTTCCGCGTCGTCCGCGTAGCTGCCGACCAGCCGCACCGCGCCGCCGTCCACGCCCTTCGCGCCCTGGCTGAACTGCCCGGCCGGGCGCGCGCCGTCACCGACCACGCCCACCTGCCAGGTGGCGATCCCCGCCGCGGAAAGGGCGGATGCGGCATCCGCCGCGGTCGCCGCGTCCACGACCGCGAGGAACCCGATGCCGAGGTTCCAGGTCTCCTCGGTCGCCTGCAGCGCGATGTCGCCCAGCTCTGCCAGCACCCGGAAGACCGGCGCCGGCGACCAGGTCGCCCGATCGAGCTCGACCCAGGTGCCCTGCGGCAGCACGCGCGCGAGGTTCGCGGCGATGCCGCCCCCGGTCACGTGGCTGAGGGCGTGGATGCCGTCGCCGAACTGATCGATCAGCGCCAGCAGCGGGCTGGTGTACAGGCGCGTGGGCTCGAGCAGTGCCTCACCCCAGGTCGTGCCCAGGTCGGCGGAATGCTGCCCGTACGAGATGCCGGCACCGGCGGCGATGTGGCGCACCAGGGAGTATCCGTTGGAGTGCAGTCCGGAGGATGCCAGGGCCAGCACCGCGTCGCCGGGGCGGACCCGGTCCGCACCCAGCACGCGGTCGGCCTCGACCACGCCGGTCGCGGCCCCCGCGACGTCGTAGTCGTGCGCGCCCAGCAGGCCCGGGTGCTCGGCCGTCTCGCCGCCGACCAGGGCCGTCCCGGTGAGCTCGCAGCCGCGCGCGATGCCGGACACGATGTCGGCGATGCGCTCCGGCACGACCTTGCCGCAGGCGATGTAGTCGGTCAGGAACAGCGGCCTGGCACCGACCACCACGATGTCGTCGACGACCATGCCGACGAGGTCCTCGCCGATCGTGTCGTGCTTGTCGAGCGCCTGGGCGATGGCGACCTTGGTGCCGACGCCATCGGTGCTCGAGGCCAGCAGCGGACGGGTGTATCCGCGCAGGGCGGACGCGTCGAACAGCCCGGCGAAACCGCCCACGCCGCCCATCACCTCGGGGCCGTGGGTGCGGCGGACGGCCGACTTCATCAACTCGACCGCGAGATCACCGGCGGCGGTGTCGACTCCGGCTTGGGCATAGGGATTCGCAGAGGGGGATGCGGCCACGTGACCAGCCTACCGGCGCGGTGGCTGGACGGATGCCGCGTGACCGGCCCCGCCCTACAATGGCGGCATGCAGAGCGCCGGCGGTCCGGAGTGGGTGATTCGCGAGGACGCGAGTCACCCGGTGCTGCTCGCCCTGTGTCTGCGACAGCTGGTGGGGATCCGCGCACCCGACGAGCTTCCGCACCTTCGCGGCATCCGCCCTCGCGTGAACGACCGCAGCCCCGACGCGCAGGCGATCCTGGAACGGCAGTGGAGCGCGTACTGGGACCTCACGGTCGAGCCGCAGGCCCACCCCTCGGCGGTGCCGCTCGAGCTGGTCGACGGGTTCGAGACGCTGATCGCGCTGCCGGTGGACGGCTTCGACGAGCTGCGGGCGGCGATCACGCCGCACGCCGCCGAGGCGCTCGCGGTGTCGCAGACGATGCACGCCCGGCACACGAAGAACGCCGGGGCGAATCCGGGCACGTCCTATCGCGCGTACGCGAGCGCGATCGCCGAGCACGAGCGCACGGTCGGGCGGCGGGCGCATTCGTTCGAGCTGAACGTGCAGGTGCTGCCGCTGACCCAGCGGGGCGTGTGGTGGATCGGCGCGCTGACCATCGCCGTGACCGACGGGCTTGCGTCAGGATGTGGCGGCGTTCGACGCCGCCATCCATCCGATCATCGCCGAGCTGGCGTGAGCGTCACTCGACGTTGGTGACCGTCTCGCGGTCGACGCGGACCCGGCGCGCACGACGGCCGGCGGTCCAGTCGAAGACCAGCGCGACGATGCCGCCCAGCGCGACTCCGGCCACACCGCAGACCAGCACGAGGAACCCGAACACCTGGCCCTTCGAATAGCTGACGGCGCTCATGCTGCTCGCCTCCATGCCCGACCCGTCGGCGATGCCGAACGCGAAGGTCAGGATGGCGGCGACGATGACGCCGAGCGCTGCTCCCAGGACGAGGAACACCGCGATCTTCGGCGCGCGCCGCAGGGTCGCCTGCTCGAGGCTCTCCTCGATCAGCTCCGCGGATGCCGTCGGTCGGCGCTGCGCGGGCGGGGAAGGACTCACCGGATCGGCCATGTCTCCATTGTCGCACCAGGCGCGAGCACTGTCCCCTGCTCTTCGTGACGGAGCTCTTCGTGACGGAGCTCTTCGTGACGGAGCTCTTCGTGACGGAGCGGGCGTGCAGAACTCCGGAGATTCCCACGCCGACCGCGGTGAGCGACGGCGCGTCGCGGGCGCGGGCGCGATTGTTCCGGAGTTCTGCACACGGCAGAACTCGCGGCAGTGGCCTCAGGGGCGCAAGCGGCAGCAGGTCCGAGATGTCGGCGCGCACCCCGGAGCTGAGGATCCGGCCGTCGCCGGCGGCATCCTGCCACTGCTGATTCCCGAGGGCGAGCGAGATCCACGTCATCGGGTCGGTCTCCACGACGTTCGGCGGGGTGCCGCGGGTGTGGCGGGGGCCCTCGATGATCTGGACCGCGCCGAACGGCGGAACCCGCACCTCGACGGTGTGGCCGGGTGCCTTCTCGGCCAACAGCTCGAGCAGGTAGCGCACGGCCGTCGCCAGATCCGTGCGCCCGGGGTCGCCGCTGTTCACGCCGGCGAGGGCGGCTCTGCCCTCCTCCGTGTCGATCTTGCGAGGCATGCGTTCACGCTACTCCGGATGCCGTCACGACCGGGCGGCGGATCGGCCCCGCCGATAGGCTGAGGGGTGAGAATCCTCGTCCTCGGCTCGGGCGCGCGCGAGCACGCCATCATCCTGGCGCTGCGCGCGGAGGGCACCGCGCACGAGATCTTCGCCGCTCCCGGCAACGCCGGCATCGCGCAGGACGCGGTCGTCGTGGCGCTCGACCCGAACGACCCGGGTGCGGTCACCGGATATGCCAACGACGCACGCATCGACCTGGTCGTGATCGGCCCCGAGGCTCCCCTGGTCGCCGGTGTCGCCGACGCGCTGCGCGAGCGCGGCATCCCGGTCTTCGGGCCGGGCCGGGCCGCCGCGCAGCTGGAGGGCTCGAAGGCCTTCGCCAAGCGGATCATGGATGCCGCCGGCGTGCCGACCGGTCGTGCAGTGCGCGCGCACACGGCCGACGAGATCGGCGTCGCGCTGGACGAGCTGGGTGCCCCCTATGTCGTGAAGGCCGACGGGCTGGCGGCGGGCAAGGGCGTCATCGTGACCTCCGACCGTGACGCGGCGCTCGCGCACGCCGCGCAGTATCTGGGGTCTGCGCCGGTGCTGGTCGAGGAGTTCCTGTCCGGTCCCGAGGTGTCGCTGTTCTTCCTGGCCGACGGCGACCACGTGCTGCCATTGAGCCCCGCCCAGGACTACAAGCGTCTGCGCGACGGCGATGAGGGACCGAACACCGGCGGCATGGGCGCTTACTCGCCGCTGCCGTGGCCGCTCGAACACTTCGGCGGAGAGGACGCGTTCGTCGACCTGGTCACCCGCACGATCGCCGAGCCGGTGATCCGGCAGCTGGATGCCGAGGGCACGCCGTTCATCGGACTCCTCTACGCCGGACTCGTGCTCACCGACGGCGGCGTGAAGGTCATCGAGTTCAACGCCCGCTTCGGCGACCCCGAGACCCAGGTGGTGCTGCCCCGGCTGGTCGACCCCCTCTCGGAAGCCCTGCTGGCTGCGGCATCCGGTCATCTCGAGGACTGCCCGCGACCGGCCTTCGCCGACGCGACCGCGGTCAGCGTCGTGCTGGCCAGCGAGGGCTATCCGGCTGATCCGATCACCGGTCGGGCGCTGCGGGGGCTGGATGCCGCGGCCGCCGTGGACGGCGTGCATCTGGCGCATGCGGCCACCGGGAGGAGCGATGAGGGGATCGTCGCGACCGGCGGACGCGTGCTGAACGTCGTCGCGCTGGGCACGACGTTCGCCGAGTCGACGCAAGCGCGCATACGAGGCGCTGGCGAAGATCGAACTCGCCGGCGGCCAATACCGCACCGACATCGCCGCGCGCGTCGTCGAGGACTGACGCGGCCCCGTCAGGACTCGACGAGTGTCAGGCCGTGAGCCTGCGCGGCGGCGTTGAGCTCGGCGTCGTATGACAGGAATCCGGTGACGATATCGCCCAGCTCCAGCGCGGTGGCCAGGTGCAGCGCGTCGAGCGTGCGCAAGCCCGAACGAAGAATGATCGCTCGATCAGCGACGGCATCATCCAGTGAGGCGAGCGCGATCCTGTCGACCACGCGGGCTGCCGCATCCGCGTCGATACCTCGCCGATCGACGACCGCCTGCAGTTCGACCGCGAACAGCCGCGATGAGATCAACGGCGCATCGCCCGAGAGCAGCGCGCGCATCTGCACGCTGCCGGACTCGTCGACGAGCGCCTTCACAGCGGCCGACGTGTCGAGATAGATCACGAGCGGTCCGCGCGGATGTCGGCGATGATCTCCTCTGTGCTGGCGTCGACTCCGCCACCGACGACGGTCACGCCACCGGGCACACGAGCCGGGATGATCTTGCCCGCCGCCACGAGTTCATCCCAACGCGATCGCAGCGGAGGAGTCAGTTCAGCGATCGGTCGGCCGCGATCGGTGATCGTGATGCGCTCGCCGGCCACGACCCGCGCGAGCACCCGCGCGGTCTGCTGATTCAACTCGGTCCGACTCACCCTGCCCACGCCAATGAGTCTACTACTTCTAGTATTCGGCGGTCAGAATGGTGCGGGGTCGCGGGCGAGGGCGTTCGCAGTGATGGGTTGGAATCTGACGGTGCCGGGTGGTCGGGTGTGGTGGATGCGTCCGGTGGGTGCGGTCCATTCCAGGATCCCGCCGGGCCGCTGGATCACGGTCCAGTCGGTCTCGTGCTTGAGGGTGTGGTGCCGTTTGCACAGGTGTGCCAGATTGCACAGGCACGTCTGCCCGCCCTCGGCGTACGCGAGGGTGTGGTCGATGTCGCATTTGTGGGCGGGGCGGCGGCAGGCCGGGGAACCGGCAGTGCTCATCCCGCACCTGCAACAACAGCCGTTGTCGCTTCGAGGGCCGGTACCGGTCCACACGGGTGGGGACCCCGGTGCACGGGTCGGTGAACACCCGGGTCCACGCCCGCGCCGCCCCGGCCAGGTCCCGGGCGGTGTCATCATCGATCGCCCCGAACCCGACCACGGTCGCCCCGCCGACCGTCTGCCCGGTCAGGGTGCCGGCCGGGATGGTGACCTGCACCGTCCCGGTGATCGCCCCGAGGTTCTCTCTGGCCTGGTCGGTGGCACCGTGCCCGTCGGGGATGTTGGTCAGCAGCAGGTCGCTGAACACGTCCGCCATGATCTGCGACCGCGTCCGCTCATCAACCACCAGGCCGCCCGCATCGACGCCGGCGTCGGCTTGAGCTGCGGCTTGGTCGGTTTGGTTCTGTTCGTACAGGTCGGTGGCCATCTGCTGGACCCGGTTGTATGCGCCCACGGCCTGCACGGTGGGCAGGTCGGCGGTGATCCGGGCAAGCCCCGGTTCCAGCTCCCGCACCGTCACCTTCCGGCGTTTCACGGCGTCCCGGACCCGCTGCTGGGTGCCTTCCGGGTCCAGCCGGGACACCAGCCCGGACAGCGCCGGCCGCAACTGGGCCGGGGTCATCTCCCCCGCCATATCCACCGCGACCGCCTCGTACTGACGGCGCACCTGATCGTCCTCGATCACCGCACCGGTCTCCGCGATCAGGGTCGCATGCTCCAGCCAGATCCGGCCGTCGCTGGCCTCGCACAGCGTCTGGTAGAACCGGTGGGTCAGGCTCCACGCCTGTGACACCTTCCGCGCCACCTGCCACTCACTGAGCCGCAACGCGGCCGCGACCTCGGCATACACCTCCCGCATCCCCAGCTGCGACGAGCAGGTGACCGCCCCGTCCCCGTCCCGTGCGGCGCGTTCCCGTTCCCGCTCCTGGACCACCCCGGCGACCCGTTCGAAGAAGAACATCTCCGCCGCGAACGCCCGCGCCGCCAGGGCCCGCGACCCGGTCAGGTCCTCGACCAGCTGATCCAACTCCGACAGCACCGCAGACCGGCCCGCAGACGATGATGACATCAGCGAAACCTCCGGTCTGCTCCTCGGGTGAACTACCCCCAGTGTATCGAACGCACCTTCGCTATGTCAATGGTCTACCGCTGATTATCCTGCCGAATCCGTCACCCTCGACATCCCCGTCCTTGCCCTGAGATCTGGCCCAGATACGAACACAGCAGCGGCTCACCGAGCCCCATCGCGCCGACGTCAGAGCTCGCGCAAGCCGCGGCAGCACGTCGGCGGCGAGCGTCTCCACCGACGCGAGCTGACGGTCAGGCCGCACGCCGAACACCACCAGGTCGATGCCGAGAGCGGCGAAGCGCTCCATGGTGGGCCAGAACTCCGGGCTCGACGGGTCGAGTCGGCTGCCCATCACCTGCTTCTCGATCGCGTCGTAGTCGGTGCCGACCGCGTCGCAGTGCCGCCGCAGCACGTCCAGCAGGTGCGCGGTCTCATCGGGGTCGCCGGTCATCAGATTGACGATCTGCCCGTACTGGGCGGCGATGCGCAGGGTCTTGCGCTCGCCCTTGCCGCCGATCATCAGGGGCGGATGCGGCCGCTGCACCGGCGCCGGACTGTTGAGCGTCTCAGCCAGCGCGTAGTGCTTCCCCTCGAACGGACCGGTCTGATCGCTCCACATCTGCAGCGCGATCCGGATCGCCTCCTCCAGGCGTTCGAAACGCTCGGCGATCGCCGGATACGGCACGCCCAGCGCATGGTGCTCGCGCTCGTACCAGGCCGCGCCGATGCCGAGCGCCGCCCGGCCGCCGCTGAGCACATCGAGCGTGGTGACCGTCTTGGCCAGCAAGCCCGGGTGCCGATACGTCACGCCGACGACGAGCGGGGCCAGCCGCATCCGCTTGCGTCTGCCCGGCGACGAACGCCAGCGCCGAGAACGCCTCGAGCATCGGCTCGGCGGGGTCGCCGGCAGCCTCCATCTGGAACCAGTGGTCCATGACGGTGAACTGTTCGAAGCCACCGAATTCGGCGGCGCGGGCGGTGTCGGCGAGCACCGTGGGGATGGATGCCGACGCCTGCGGCATCGTGTAGTTCCAGAAGTGGATTCCTGCATGCATGTCGTCAGGCTATGCCCGGGTACGACCGGTGTCACTGACAGTCCGCCGCGCGCTCCACGCATCCGCGCATCCGGGTGCGGACCTCCCCCGGCTCCGTCGCTGTCTCATTCAGTGCGGCGCCGGCGCACGGCGACCAGCAGGACGAGGCCGGCGCCGAGTGCCACCGCCAGCGCACCCAGCGTGGCAGCCCCACCGCGTTCAGAGCCGAGCCGGTGATGGCCAGGATGCCCGGCGTGGCGGGGTCTGCACCGGCCGAGCTCCCGGCACCGGCACCGGCCGAGCTCCCGGACGACCCGGCCGGCGCGGCCACGACGGTCAGCGGCGCGGTCTGCTCGAGCTGCGTGCCGTCGGGCAGGGTGGCCACGGCCTGCATCTCGTGTGCCCCGGCGACCGTCCCCGCCGGCACCGTGAACGGGCGCGCGAACGTGCCGTCCGAACCCGTCCTCGCGACCCCCGCGGCGACCGGGTCGGAGTGGAACGTGAACGCCACCGTCGTGCCCGGAGGCAGCACGCCGCCGCTCATGTCCACACCATCCCCGTCGAAGACCGTGGACGGGGCGACGAACAGGCGGAACGAGGTCGGGTCCAGGATCGTGAGCGTCGCGGGGTCGGCGAGCCCCACGAACACGTAGTTCGCGGCATCCCCGCCGTTGCAGGTGATCGGGTAGACGCCCGGCCGTGACAGCGGTGTGATCGGGGTGAGTGCGGCATCGAACACGGCGCACGTCGATGCTGTCGTGACGACCGTGGCGTCGTCGCCGGCGACGAAGCCGTCGTAGCCGATCGTCAGCGGCGGCACGGGAGAGTTGAACGCCATCGTCACGTCCGCCGGATGCACGGTCAGCGGCGCGGGCACCACCGTGAGGTGCCCGACCGCGTAGGTGATCGTGTAGTTGTCGGATGTCGCGCCGCTGCACGTGCTCTCGTAGTCGCCGATCGCATCGCCGGCCGCATACGCCGTCGTCTCGCAGGTCGGCGATGTCGACAGGTCGGCGGCGTCGTCCGAGTTGACGAACCCGCTGTAGACGGGGTCGACCGGCGGGGCGGCGTCACCATAGGTGGCCTGCGTGCCCGACGCCGTCACCGTCAGGGGTGCGCGCGTCACCTGCAGAAGTCCGCCCACGTAGGTGTAGGCGTAGTTCCCGTCGGCATCCGTCGCGGGGCCCGTGCATGAATCGGTGTCCATGCGGTAGAACGCCACGCCCAGACCAGTCATCGACTGGCCGTCGACCGTCGTGCACGACACGGCGGCGTCACTCGGAAGGGCGGCGCGGTCAGACGGGTCGCTCGACGACACCTTGGCGGAGAAGACCGGCGTGCCTCCATATGTCTGGGTCGCACTGATCGTCACCGACAGCGACTTCGCTGCCACGGTGAAGTTCGCCGAGTTGTAGTGGAGCGTGTAGTCGTTCGCGGAGCCGCCTGTGCAGTTCGCCGTGTAGGAGCCGATCGGCATTCCCGCCGCGTAGTCGGACGAGCAGGTGGGGGCCGGGTCCAGCACCGAGGCATCCTCGCCGTTCACGAACCCGCTGTAGCTGGGGGTGACGTTCGCGTCCGAGCCGTACACCGCATCTGTGATGCTCGGGGTGACGGACAGGGGTGCGGTCGTGACGGTGAAGGTGCCGCTCGTGTAATTGGGGCTGTAGTTGCCGGTCGTGTCACTGGCAGGTCCGTTGCAGGAGTTCGGATCGATGCGATAGCCGCCGAGCAGGTAGTGCAGGCCGGTCAGCGTGTCGCCGTCGGTGTCCTTCGTGCAGGTGAGACCGTCAGAGAGGTCGAAGGAGAGCCCCGTATACGCGGGGTACAGATGGAACTCCGGAGCCTCGCCGTAGCGCATGGTGCCGCCGATGCCGACATCGACCGACTGCGGATCGACGGTGACGTGGCCGGTGCCGCTGACGATGACATAGTTGCGCGCTGCCGCGCCCGTGCATGAGGTCGCATAGGTCCCGACATCCGATGCCCTGGTGTAGTCGGTGCTGCACGAGGTCGGCGCGGTCAGATCGCCGGCATCGATCAGGTCGGCGGCCGTCTCGTCGTTGACGAAGCCGCTGTAGACCGGGGTGATCGTCGGCACGGCGTCCTGGTAGGTGACCGTCGCGTCCGAGCCCGAGACCGTCAGGGATGCCTTGCCCTGAGTGAAGCCGCCGTCGGTGAACGTGAGCTGGTAGTGGGTCGCTCCCGTGCCGTCCAACGACCCGCTGCAGGTCGACGGATCGATCGCGTAGTCGTCGGCATCCAGCGAGCTTGCTCCACGTGACGCCGTCCAGATCGCACGATACAGTGCCCTGGCTCAGGCCGTCGGGGATGTCGCTGGACCGGATGCGGAAGACCGGGGCCTGATCGCCATACGTCGCAGAACCCGACACCTGCACGTCCAGGTCCACGGACTGGGTGGATGCCTGCACCGCGCCGATGTCACAGCCCGAGGTGGGCTTTTCCTGCCCGGCCTGATCGAGACCGGCGTCGCCGTCGGCAGCGCCGTCGGTGCATTCGCTGCCGTTGCCGAGGGCGGCCGCATGCGGCGTGTAGCCATAGGCCTCCCACCCTCCCGGCAGGGCGTACGTGGTCAGCAGGGTGTCGTACTCGGCCGGCACGACGGCCGGGTCAGCGGCATCCGCCGTCAGGTGCGTGTCGCCGCTGCCACCGGTCATACACGCTGCGGAAGCGTTCGCAGATGCGGCGTAGATGACGTTGTGCCCGCCGGAGGACACCGTCATCGACCGAACGCCGTAGCCCGGATCGGCGTTTTCGGTGCCCGGGTCGCCGCCGGTCTGATCCACGACCGTGCGGCAGTCGGCCGGCAGGTGCCGCGCCCCGTCCGTGGTCTTGAGGTAGTTCGGACCGACGATGCTGCTGCTCACCGACACCGACCGGGTCGGCACCCAGCCCAGCGGCGTCCAGGGCTTGCTGTGCCAGTTCGGGCTGTCCGGACCCCGAGCCAGGATGAAGGTGTCGGAATCCCACGCCTGCATGATGCCGGCGTTCAGCTGCCAGGCATCGTCGAACTCGTCGGCGTCCAGCTTCAGAGTCGTGGTGTTGTCGGTGATGGTGGATGCCACGACCGACATCGCGCCGTCACCGGCGACCGCCGAGCCGACGCCGTGGTCACGCCACATCGCATCGCAGACCTGCATGTTGTGCGTGGTGGACTGTCCGGATTCCTTGTACTTCTCGCAATCGGTGTACCGGTTCGGGTTGCTGGCACCCCCACCCGGCTCGGCGGCCGTCTTGGCGACGGTCGACTCGGCGAGCGTGAAGCTCCCAGGGCATTGCCCGTGGTCGCATCGTCGGAGTATCCGTCGAAGAACACCGCCGCGCCCAATGCGTCGCCCGCGATGCCAGGTGCCCCCGTGTGCCCATCGTCGCCCGCCGTCCCGGCGGCACCGCCTGCGGCGCTCGTGCCGCCGGCGCCGACCCCGGCACAGGCGATGTCCTCGCCGCCACTCACGTCGCCGGCGGCGCCCGCCGCGCCACGGGATCCGGCGTCGCCTGCGTGCGCCGTGTTCTGGACGATCGAGGTGCGCTCGATGCGCACGTCGCCGAACCGCGCATAGACGGCCGCCCCGAACGCGCGGCCACCGAGGCTGCCGGCGCCGCCGTCGCCGCCCCAGCCGGAATCGCCGCCGTCGGTGCCGGAGTGGGCGCCCCCGAGGGAGGTGCAGTACGCATCGGTCCCCGGGGCACCGTCGCCGCCATCGCCGGCGTCACCACCGGCACCGCCGTCACCGCCGGTCACCGTGTTGTCGGAGAACACCGAGTCGGAGATCGTGACGGTCGACCGAATCGCGTACAACCCGGCGCCGAAGGCCGACCCACCGCCGGCGCCCTCTCCGCCCCAACCGCCCCAGCGGCCGGAGTCGGTGACGGTCCCGGCCGTCCCATCGCGCCCGATGCCGCCATCACCACCCGCGCCGCCGACGGCAGTGCTGCCGGTGACGACGACGCGGGTCAGCGTCAGGGTTGAACCGTCGACCGAGATGGCCCCGCCGTACACCGAGGCGCCGTCCGCCCCGTTCTTCCCCGAGCATCCCGAGGGGTGACCGCCGTCGACGGAGCAGAGCAGATCCGGGTCGCCGTCCGCCCCGTCCGTGCCGGACGCGCCGGTCACCTTGCCACCCTTCAGCACCGCATCGGTGATCGTGAGGTCGCCGGGGTTGTTCACCGCACCACCATCAGTGACCGTGAACAGACGGAAGGGACCCGCACTCTGGGCACGCGCGATCGTGTGACCGTGGCCCTGGATCACGACGGGAGCGCCGAAGAGTTCAGGGAGCGGGCTCGTCAGGGTGACATCGTCGGTGAGACTCATGATCACCGGCGTGGCCTGGTTTCCCGCGCCGTGTTGGGCGCCGCACGAGACCGCCTGAGAACCGCCGTAGTAGCGGCTCAGAGCGACCGCGACCGCCATTCCCCGCGACAGCGTGCAGTCGCCGTCGATCGTGAAGTGGATCTCGTCCGCCGCCCGCGCCGGCGCGGCGGGGGCCACCAATGCGAGGCCGGCAGCGGCCGTGAGCGCGGCCGTGCCGACGATCAATGCGCGGTGCAGCATCCGACGGATGCCGCGGACAGACGATCTCGGACGCGTGCGCACGTATGCTCCCCAGCTCGGTGACAGACGGCTCACACGGTACGCACCGCCGGCCTTCGGCACCTCAGTAGTCCGGTACTGGTTTCCTCCGACCCGATAACAGCCCCGTAACGGCCCGGTGCACCCGAAGGCGGCTCACAGCGCATCGTCCTACGCTCGGTTGTCGTGAGACTTCCCCTGCCCGGTCGCCTGAACCGCTACGTCGCGCGCGCCGGCCGGGCGGTGCAGTCCGAGCGGATCGCGTACAGCCGATCCAAGCCGATCCAGCACGACGTCGTCCTGTACGAGTCGTTCGCCGGCAACGGAGTGCTCTGCAACCCCGAGGCGATCTTCCGCTACCTGCTGAACCGACCCGAGTTCGACCATCTGTGGCACGTCTGGTCGATCGCCGACGAGGCCGCGATCGCCCGGTTCGAAGCGGAGTTCGGTGCGCATCCCCGTGTCTCGTTCGTCCACCGGGCAGCTTCGAGTACTGGCGGGTGCTGTCCACGGCCGGCTACCTGGTCAACAACGCGACCTTCCCGCCGGCGTTCGGCAAGCGCCCCGGCCAGGTGTATCTGAACACCTGGCACGGCACCCCGCTGAAGCTCATGGGCTTCGATATGCCGGACGGCGCCATCGAATCGGCGAACACGCTGCGCAACCTGCTCGCCGCCGACTATCTGCTCGCGGCGAATGCGTTCATGGCCGAGACCATGTACGAGGACGCGTACCGGCTGCGCAACGTCTACCAGGGTCGCATCATCGAAGAGGGCTACCCGCGCATCGACCGGCAGCGCCTCACCGACGCGCAGACCGCCGATGTCCGGCTCGAGCTCGAGCGGGCCGGAGTCGAGCTCGGCGAGCGCCGCATCGTGCTGTTCGCTCCGACCTGGCGCGGCGCCTCCTTCAGCGACCCCGACGCCGACCTCGACGAGCTGGCCGCGCAGGTCGCCGCCATCCAGGCCCGTCTGGACGACGACACGGTGGTGCTGCTGAAGACGCATCAGATCGTGCACGCGCTGGCCGCCGCCCGGCCCCGGATGCGCGAGATCCTGGTGCCGAACACGATTCCCACCAACGTGCTGCTGGGTGCGGCATCCGCCCTCATCACCGACTACTCGTCGATCTTCTTCGACTACCTGGCCACCGGGCGCCCGATCGTGTTCTTCACACCGGATGCCGATGCCTACGCCACCGGTCGCGGCACGTATCTGCCGTTGGACGAGCTGCCGGGCCCGGTCACCGCCGATCCGGTCGAGGCCGGCCGGCTGACCGCCACCCTGCTGGCCGGCGCCCGGGCGCACCCGCGGTATGACGAGTGGGCGCAAGCGGTTCGCCCCGTACGAGGACGGAGAGGTCACCCGACGCGTGACCGACATCGTCTTCCGCGGCCGCATGGTCGGCCGCCGCGTGCGCACCGCGCGCAACGACGGCCGCACGCGCCTGCTGTTCTTCCTGGGCGGGATGCGCTCCAACGGCATCACCACGTCGGTGCTGAACCTGCTGAACGCGATCGACCACTCGCGGTACGACGTGACCGCGCTGATGCCGCGCTTCCGCGCGGAGGACCCGCTGGCCAACCGGGCGCTGATCCACCCCGCCGTGCGGCAGGTGTTCCGCATCGGCGGGATGAACGGGTCGAAGGCGCTGCAGCTGCGCCGGCACGCCCGCGACCGCCGAGGCCTGCCGCCCGCGCCCCGCGACGAGCGGTGGCACGCCCAGCTGTGGGACAGCGAATGGGCGCGCGTCTTCGGCTCGGCCACGTTCGACTGGCTCGCCGACTTCAGCGGCTACAGCCCGATCTGGACCAACCTGCTGCTGCACTCGCCGTACGCCGCCCGCGCGATCTGGCTGCACAACGAGATGGCCGCCGATCAGCAGCGGACGGTGGCCGGCAAACAGCCGCACCGCCGCTCGCTGGGACTCGTGTTCGCGCAGTACGCCGCGTTCGACCACCTGGTGTCGGTGTCGCCGAGCCTGACCGAGCTGAACCGCGCCGAGCTTGCCGACTACGCCGCGCCGGAGAAGTTCGTGACGGTGCGCAACCTGCCCAACGTGGCGCGGGTCTCGGAAGGCATGCGGGCGCCGCTCGCGAGCGTGCTGGACCCGGACGAAGTCGCCCCGGAGTGGCTGACACAGCTGGAGCAGCCCGGACACGACACCGTCTGGTTCGTGACGGTGGGGCGACTGTCCACCGAGAAGGACCATGCGCGGCTGATCCGCGCGTTCGCCCAGGTGCACGCGCAGGACGCGCGGGCCCGGCTCCTGATCGTCGGCACCGGGCCGCTCCAGGACGAGCTCGAGCGGCTGATCCACCACCTCGGCCTGGGCGGTGCGGCGTTCCTGGCCGGCCTGCGGCGCAATCCGTTCGCGATCCTGGCGGCGGCCGACTGCTTCGTGCTCTCCAGCACCTACGAGGGCCAGCCCATGGTGCTGCTGGAGGCGGCCCTGTGCGAGCTGCCGATCGTCTCGACCGCCTTCAGCTCGGTGCGCGATGCGCTGCCCGGAGACACCATCCGCATCGTCGCGCAGGACGACGACGCGCTGCGCGACGGGATGCTCGCCCACCTGGCCGGCGAGGTCCCGGTGACCCGATTGGATGCCGCGGCCTACGCCGCCGAGGTCGCCACCGAGCTGGCGGCCGTGATCGACGCCGGCCGCGCGGCGGCCGCGACCGGGTCGATCCGCACGATCCGGCACAGCTGAGGCATCCGCCCGCCCCGGCACCGCGATTCGCCGAAACCGGGTGATCCCCGCGAAACCGGGGACACCACCCTCGGCCTCGCGAAGAATCCCCGGTCTCGACGCCGGCGCCCGCCCCGTCGGGTCTCATGATTGGCTAGGGATGTCGCGATCTGCGCGGCACGAGGAGGGATGTCATGACGGATGTCGTTGCCGACGAGTCGGCGCTGTTCCACCGTGAGGGCGGCCGCAACCGCTTCACCGCACGCGAGGCGACGGTCGTGGCGGTCAGCACCCCGGCGCCGGAGTACATCCGGGTCACCCTGACCGGCCCCGACTTCGGCGACTTCGTCAGCGCCGGCCCGAGCGACCACACCCGCACGTTCTTCCCCGACCCGTCCACCGGCGAGCTCGTCGCCCCGCACGCCGCACCCGACGGGGACGGCATCGTCCGCCCCGCCGAGGCGACGTTCGGGCGCGATTTCACCCCGCTGAACGTCCGCGACGAAGACGGGTCGCGCCTGGTCGACCTCGACATCCTGCGCCACGCCGATGCCGGCCCGGCCGCGCAGTGGGGAGCGAAGGCGGCCGTCGGCGACCGCCTCGTGCTCGTCGGCCCGCGCGGTTCCAAGCGCGCCACCCAGAACGCCCCGCGCATCGTGCTCGTCGTGGACGGCACGTCGCTGCCTTCGGCGGGACGCTGGCTGGCCGAAGTGCCGACCTCGACCGCCGTGGAGATCATCGCGCAGGTCGACGACCTCTCCGCGGCGCGCGGCTACCTCGCCGGATTCCTCTCCCGACAGGGCTCCGACCGCACGTTCGGCCTGCACTCCCCGAGCCCGGCGCCGACCTCGTCGGCACCCTCACCGCGGTGGGGGTGGATGCCTCGACCTACGTGTTCGCGGCGGGCGAGGCATCCGCTCTCGTGCCCGTGCGCCGCCACCTGCGGCACACTCTGCATCTGCCGCGGGAGCAGTACAGCGTGTCCGGCTACTGGCGGGTCGGCGTGCAGGCGTGGGATCACCACGCCCCGATCGACCCCGTCGACCCGGACTGAGACCGAGCGAAGCGGCCCCGCTTTGAAGGGCCGGCACCCCGCACAGCGGGGGCCGGCCCTTCGCGTCGTGCGCTACTGGTGCGCGTCGTGCCAGGCGGCCGAGTCGGTCGGCTTCATGAACAGCACGACGATGACGCCCACGGCCATCACGATCGCCGGCAGCAGCATCGCCTGCGCCATCGCGTCCGAGAATCCGCCGGCGATGACCGCCGGCAGCTGGCCGCCCGTCCCCATCGCGCCCGCGTGCTCGCTCGCGCCCGGCAGGTTGGACTCGAGCCGCGCCTGCATGAACGAGGCGATGGCCGCCGACCCGAGCACCGAGCCCATGGTGCGGGTGGTGTTGTAGATGCCGGCACCGGCCCCCGCCTGCCGCGGCTGGAGGCTGCGCGTGGCGGTGGTGGCCAGGGGTCCCCAGACCCCCGCGCTGCCCAGGCCCATCAGGGCGGAGGGGAGCAGGAACATCCAGATCGGCGAGTCCATGTTCATCAGCGCGGCGTACCAGAACAGCGCGGCCGCGAACAGGCCGACGCCCGGAACGAGCAGGAATCGTGCGTCGATGCGGTCCAGCAGCCGCCCGGCGAACGGGGCGAGCACGCCCGCGAGCACGGCCATCGGGATCATCAGCAGCGCCGACTGGGTCGGCGTGAGCCCGCGTGCGAGCTGGATGAAGAACATCATCGGCAGGGTCATCGACGTCACGGTGAACCCGACGATCGCGATCCCGAGGTTCGACACCGAGAAATTGCGGTCGGCGAACAGCACCATCGGCACGAGCGCTTCGCTCTTGGTCTTGGCCTGCTGCCAGATGAACACCCCAGCAGCACGGCGCCGAACAGGATCAGCTCCCAGACCGTGATCGGTCCCCAGATGGCGCCCCAGTCGTACTTCTCGCCCTCCTGCAGGCCGAACACGATGAAGAACAGCGCGGCCGCCGACAGGAACACCCCGACCATGTCGAACCGGTGCGGATGCGTGGGCAGCTTGGGCACGAGGATCCAGGCCAACACGAATCCGATCACGCCGACCGGAAGGTTGATGAAGAAGATCCACTCCCACCCGAAGCCGTCCACGAGCAGGCCGCCGGCCAGCGGCCCCACGAGCATCGCAACGCCGGAGGTGGCGCCCCACAGCCCCATGGCGGCACCGCGCTGGTTCGGCGGGAAGGTGCGGGTGATCACGGCCATCGTCTGCGGGGTCATCAGCGCAGCGCCCAGGCCCTGCACCGCGCGGAACGCGATCAGCATCGGCAGCGTGGCCGACATCCCCGCGCCGAACGAGGCGAGGGTGAACACGGCCAGACCGATGAGGTAGATGTTCTTCGGGCCGAACCGGTCGCCCAGGCGCCCGGTGATCAGCAGCGGGACGGCGTAGGCGAGCAGGTAGGCGCTCGTGACCCAGACCACGTTGTCGAGGTTGTTGGTGTCCGGATCCAGCGCAGCCTTGATCGCGGGGTTGGCCACCGAGACGATCGTGGTGTCGACGAGGATCATGAAGAACCCGATGACCAGGGCCCACAGGGCCGGCCACGGGCTTGCGCGGAGTGGCGCCGCGGCGGACGGATGTCGTCGGGGCGGTGCCGTTCGCGGCGGTGCCGTCGGGGACGGATGCCGTCGGCGGGGGCGTCTGTGTCATTTCTGGGCTGCCTTTCGCAGTTCCTGATGGTGCGCGATCTGAGCGGGGCTGAGATCGGCGACGCCCCAGAGGTAGTCTTCGTCGGCGAGCCGCGCGAGGAAGGAATCGGTCCACTCGAGTTCGGCCCCGAGCAGATGCAGATGGCGTTCGACCTCGACCATGAACTGGCCGGCCGTCCCGCGCGCACGTGCAGACTGCAACCCGATGCGCAGCGCCTCGTATTCCTCGGCGAGTCCGGCGCGTCGCGTCGCGAGCTGGGCGGCGACCTCCGTCCGGCTGAGGTTGTGCGCCTCGGCGAGCGCGACGCGGAAACTGGCGGCGCCGTCCGTGCGCGAGAGGTGGGCGCTCACCCACTCGGCCAGCGCCGGCGGGCCCGCCGGCGTCAGCGCGTACGTCGTCCGCTCGGGGCGGTTGCCCTCGCGGTCGGTGCCGGCCTCGGCGATCAGCCCGTCCCGCTCGAGGCGGGCGACCGTGTGGTAGAACGTGCCGTTGGTGAGCTTGACCATCCGGTCGTCGCGGCGGTGCCGCAGCATCCGGATCATCTCGTACGGGTGCATGTCGCCCTCGTGCAGCAGCGCGAGCACCATCGCCCCGAGGGGCGTGAGCGCGGCATCCGTCACCATATGCTCCTTATCGACTAGTCCAGATGGACTATACACGTTCCGACCCCTCGCTGAAAGTGCGGTCCGACGGAAGTGGGAGGATGGGCGGGTGACCGCCCCTCTCGAACTTCCCGGCTGGACGCACACTTACTCCGGCAAGGTGCGCGACCTCTACGTCCCCGCCGATCTGCCGGCCGGCGGCGAGCCGGACCGGATGCTGGTGGTCGCCAGCGACCGGGTGAGCTCGTTCGACGTGCTGCTCGAGCCGCCGATCCCCGGCAAGGGCGAACTGCTCACGACGCTGACACTGTGGTGGTTCGATCGACTTGCCGGAGGCGACGGCGGACCCGGCATCCCCAATCATCTGATCCCGGATGCCGAGATCCCGGCCGCCGTCCGGGGACGCGCGATGGTGGTGCGAGCGCTGCGGATGCTCCCGATCGAATGCGTGGTGCGCGGCTACCTCACCGGATCGGGATGGGGCGAGTACCAGGCGAGCCAGACTGTGTGCGGCATCCATCTGCCGGACGGTCTGCGCAACGGCGACCGGCTGCCGGCGCCGATCTTCACCCCCGCCTACAAGGCCCCGCAGGGCGCCCATGACGAGAACATCTCGTTCGAGCGGACCGTCGAGCTCGTCGGCGTCGAGCACGCCGAGCGGATCCGGACGCTGTCGCTGCAGATCTACGAGCGGGGGGCCGCCACCGCCGATGCGCGCGGCCTGATCCTGGCCGACACGAAGTTCGAGTTCGGCGTCGACGCCGACGGCGTGGTCACGCTGGCCGACGAGGTGCTCACCGCGGACTCGTCGCGGTATTGGGATGCCGCGGCCTGGGCGGCCGGCCAGACACCGGCCGAGCGGATGGCGAGCTTCGACAAGCAGATCGTGCGCGACTGGCTCGCCGCACACTGGTCCCGGGAAGGCGAGCCGCCGACGCTGCCCGCCGACGTGGTCGAGCGGACCGCCGCCCGCTACCGCGAGCTGATCGAGCGCCTCGCCGGATAGTCGGGCTCAGGAGGTGCGGCTCACAGCATCCTCCCAGTAAAGTCGTCTGGGCGGCATCTGCGTCGTCCCCCGACCCCCTGGAGCCCGCATGCCCCTCTGGACCCTGCACGGAAACGGCCGCACCGTCGCCCCCGGCGAGGTGGTGCACCCCGGTGAGCGGCTGAACTGGCCCGCGACCATCGCGATCGGGGCGCAGCACGTCGTCGCGATGTTCGGCGCGACGTTCCTGGTCCCGATCCTGACCGGCTTCCCCGTCTCGACCACGCTGCTGTTCTCCGGCATCGGCACGATCCTGTTCCTGCTGGTCACCCGCAACAGCTGCCCAGCTACCTGGGATCGTCGTTCGCGTTCATCGCGCCGGTGACAGCGGCCACGGCATCCGCCGGCATGGGCACGGCGCTGGCCGGCATCGTGGCCGTCGGCATCCTGCTGGCCGTCATCGGTCTCGTGGTGCAGTTCGCGGGGATCTCGTGGGTCGACCGGTTCATGCCGCCGGTGGTCGCTGGTGCCATCGTCGCCCTCATCGGCTTCAACCTCGCGCCGGCGGCGTGGGGCAACGTCGAGAAGCAGCCGCTGACCGCCGGGATCACGCTGGCCGCCGTCATCCTGTTCAGCGTGCTGTTCCGGGGATTCCTCGGACGCATCTCGATCTTCCTCGGCGTGCTGGTCGGATACGTGGCCGCCGGGATCCAGGGGCAGATCGACTGGAAGGCGGTGTCGGATGCCGCGTGGGTCGGGCTGCCCGAGTTCCACTTCGCGAACTTCGCCGCGCCCGGCACCTGGGCTGCGATCGCGATGTTCCTGCCGGTCGTGCTCGTCCTGATCGCCGAGAACGTCGGGCACGTGCGCGCGGTGGCGACCATGACCGACAACTCGGTGAACAGGCAGACCGGACGGGCCCTGATCGCCGACGGCGTCTCGACCGCGATCGCGGGCACGTTCGGCGGCTCGGGCACGACGACCTACGGCGAGAACATCGGGGTGATGGCCGCGACCCGCGTCTATTCGACCGCGGCGTACTGGGTGGCCGGCATCGTGGCGATCCTGCTGGCGCTGTCGCCGAAGATCGGCGCGCTGTTCAACACCATCCCGGCCGGCGTGCTGGGCGGGGCGACCACGGCGCTGTACGGCCTGATCGGGATCATCGGGATCAAGATCTGGGTCGACAACCGCGTGGATTTCTCGCGCCCGGTCAACCAGTACACCGGGGCGGTGGCCCTGGTGATCGCGATCGCGAACTTCACGATGGGCTGGGGCGACTTCCAGCTCACCGGGATCGTGCTCGGCGCAGCCGCGGCGCTGGTCATCTACCACGGGGGCAACGCGATCGCGCGGGCTCGGAAGACCGGCGCCGACGATGGCGGACCGATCCCGGCCGTCGGCCCGCTCGGCGGCGACCCCGAGTAGCCTCCCGCCTCGTCGAAATCGTACGATCCGGCCGAGTGAACATCATTCTGGGCCGAGTTTCATGTGCAGTCGGCCAGATCGTACGATTTCGCGGACAGGAGGGCGGGGAATGCGGGGGGCGGGCCACCGGTTGTCTATTCATATGAATACGCAGCTCGCCGCGGCCGACCGCATCGCCGCCGCCACGGCCATGGGGGCGGTCACCCTGCTGGTGGCCGACCTCGACGCACAGACCCGCTTCTACCGCGATGCGGTGACGCTGCAGGTGCTGGACGCCTCCGGCGACACCGTCACGCTCGGACGCGCCGGCCGCCCGATCGTCATCCTGCGGCACGAGCCGAGCCTGCGCCACGCGGCCGCCGGGTCGGCCGGGCTGTACCACACCGCCATCCTGTTCGAGTCGCAGCCGGCGCTGGCCGCCGCGCTGTACTCGGTCGCCCAGCATGCCCCGGGCACGTTCACCGGCAGCGCGGATCACCTGGTCAGCCAGGCCTTCTACTTCACCGACCCGGAGGGCAACGGCGTCGAGCTGTACTGGGACCGCGCCCGCACCGAGTGGTCGTGGACGCACGGGCAGGTCGAGATGTCCACGCTCTTCCTCGACCCGAACGGCTATCTGCGCGAGCATCTGACCGAAGAGGTGCTGGCCGGATCCACCGCGCAGGACGCGGCATCCGTCGGCCACGTCCACCTCTCGGTGGGGGATGTCGCGACCGCCCGCGCCTTCTACGTCGACGCGCTGGGGTTCGACACGACCGCCACGCTCGGCAACACCGCCCTGTTCGTCAGCGCCGGCGGGTACCACCATCACATGGCGATGAACGTCTGGGATTCGCGCGGCGCCGGCCCGCGGATGCCGGCGCTCGGCCTGGGCCGGATCGACCTGACCCTGCCGGACGCCGACGCGCTCGGCGCGCTGCACGAGCGGCTGCGCCACTACGGCTTCGCGGTGCGCGACGACGGCCGCACGCTCGGCTTCGACGATCCGTGGAACAACGCCCTGCACGCAACGGTGCAGGCAGACTTTGCAGCGGGCGGCATAGACCCGCGGAAGCCCCCTCAGGCCGAGGCGCGGACCACGAGCTCGGTGGGCAGGACCGTCTCGTGCGGCGGCTCGCCGCCGGCCAGGATGTCCAGCAGGACGGCGGCCATGCTCTCGCCCTGCTCGAACGACGGCTGCCGCATCGTGGTCATCTGCGGTGAGACGGATGTCGCGACCGGCGAATCGTCGAAGCCGATCAGCGCCACCTCCTCGGGGATCCGCACACGCTGTTCGGCGAGCACGCCGAGGGCTCCGCGTCCCATCAGATCGCTGGCCGCGAAGACCGCGTCGGGCCGGTTGCCGGACTGAAGGATGCCGCGCATCGCCCGCGCCCCGCCGTCCGAGGTGAACTCGCCGTCGACCACGGCGACCTCGGTCAGCCCGGCCGCGCTCAGCGCGTCGCGGAAGCCCTGCAGCCGGTCGCGCGACGCGGCCATCGTCAGCGGGCCGGTGATCATCGCGATCCGCTGGTGCCCCTGCGCGATCAGATGGTTCGTGGCATCCCGCCCGCCGACCAGGTTGTCGACGTCGACGTAGTAGTCGGATGCGCGGTGGCGGATCGGACGCCCGCCGTACACCACCGGCATGGTCGCCGCGATCCGGTCGATGAAGGTGTCGCTGGTGTGGTGCGAGACGATGATCGCGCCGTCGACGTTGCCCCCGCGCATGTAGCTGGTCATCTTGTCGCCGGGGTCGTCGCTGGCGATGAAGAGGTTCAGCACATAGTCCGAGCGCGTCAGCCGCGCGTTGATCCCGGACACGATCGCGGCGAAGAACGGGTCGCCGAAGAACTTCGTGGTGTCCTCGGGCACGACCAGCGCGATGGCGAGGGTCTGCCGGCTCGCCAGCGAACGGGCCGCCCGGTTGGGCACGTAGTTCAGCTCGGCGATTGCGCGCCGCACCGATTCCAGGGCCGCCGGGCTGACCGACGTGGATCCGTTCACCACGCGCGAGACGGTGGAGCGCGACACCCCGGCGGCGGCGGCGACCTCTTCGATCGTCGCGCGCGTGCTCGGTGTGCTCATCGGATCCCCTCCCGTCGGATGTTAGCGCGCGGCGACGGCGGCGATGTCATCCAACTCCCGGGCGCCGATGATGCGAGCGTATTCGAGGCCGCTGTCCTTGACCGTCCGCTCCTGCGTGTCGTAGTCGACGTGGACGATGCCGAACCGCTTGTCGTAGCCCCACGCCCACTCGAAATTGTCCAGCAGCGACCAGTAGAAGTAGCCGCGGACGTCGGCTCCGGCATCCACCGCATCCAGCACCGCACCCAGGTGCCCGCGCACGTACTCGGTGCGCTCGTCATCGTGGATGCGAACCCCGCCGTCCTCGACGACCGGCTCGTCGTCGTAGGCCGCCCCGTTCTCGGTGACGTACAGCGCGGTGCCGGCCGCGCCGGCATACTCCTGCTGCACGCGCACGAGCAGGCGGGTCAGCCCCTCGGGCTGGACCTCCCAGTTCATCGGGGTGCGCGGCAGGTCGCGGTCGTGCCAGAAGATCCCGTCGTGCGAGGGGAAGGGGGATGCCGTGGCCCGGGCGGTCGGCGCGTCTCCGCCGGTGACCGCCTCGGCCGGGGCGTGCCCGCCGACGAACTCGCCGTGGTAGTAGTTCACGCCGAGCGTGTCGATGGGCGTCGCGATGACCGGCAGGTCGCCGGGCCGGATCGCGTCCTCGAGGCGGGCGACGGCGTCCGCGTCGACGGCGCGGATGTCGTCCACGACGTCGGCCGGGTACCGGCCGAGGAACACGGGGTCCAGGAACCACCGGTTGAACTGCCCGTCGATGCGCCGGGCGGCATCCCGGTCGGCCGGATCGGCGGGGTCCACCGGGTCGGCGACGGTGAGGTTCAGGGTCAGCCCGAGGTTCAGCGCGGCATCGCGAGCCCGCAGCTCGCGCACGGTCTGGCCGTGCCCGAGCAGCAGGTGGTGCGCGGCGAGCAGCCCCTCGGTCACGCTGGTGTGCCCGGGCGCGTGCACGCCGGCGGTGTGGCTCAGGAACGACGCGCACCAGGGCTCGTTCAGCGTGGTCCACACGTTGACGCGGTCCCCGAGCGCGTCATGCATGTCCAGCGCGTACTCGGTGAACCGGTCGGCCGTCGAGCGCACGGTCCAGCCGCCCTGCTCCTGCAGCGCCTGCGGCAGATCCCAGTGGTACAGCGTGAGCCACGGCAGGATGCCGGCATCCAGCAGCTCGTCGACCAGCCGCCGGTAGAAGTCCAGGCCGGCCGCGTTGACCGCGCCGCCGTCGGGCCGGACCCGCGCCCACGACGTGGAGAACCGGTACGTCTGCACGCCCATCCGCTTCATCAGCGCGACGTCGTCGCGGTAGCGGTGATAGTGGTCACACGCGACATCCCCGTCGTCGCCGTTGATGACGGCGCCGGGGACGCGGCAGAACGCGTCCCAGATCGAATCGCGGCGGCCGTCCTCGTGGGCGGCGCCCTCGATCTGGAACGCGGCGGTGGCGGCACCGAACAGGAACTCGGTGGGGAAGGGCCGGGCGGGCGTATGGGTCATGGCGTGGAGATTCCCTGTCGTGGCGGACGTCGTGGTGGTGGTCGTCGTCGTATCCATCATCCCTTGACCGCACCCGCCATGATCCCCGACACCAGCTGCTTGCCGGCGACGACGAGCACGACGATCAGGGGGAGGGTGGCCAGGACGGCTCCGGCGAGCACGACCGCGTAGTCGACGTACTTCGCACTCTGCAGCTGGCTGAGCGCCACCTGCAGCGTCGGATTCTGCGGCACCACCAGCAGGGGCCAGAGGTAGTCCGTCCACGCGGTCATGAAGGTGAACAGGCCGAGGATGCCCATGGCCGGACGCGCGGCGGGCACCCCGACGTGCCAGAACGTGCGGAACATGCTGGCGCCGTCGATGCGGGCGGCCTCGATCAGCTCGTCGGGGATGACGTCGACGAGGTACTGCCGCATGAAGAACACACCGAACGCCGTGACCAGCGTCGGGATGATGACGGCGCCGAGGGTGCCGGTCCAGCCGAACTGCTTCATCAGCATGAACATCGGGATGATGCCCAGCTGGGTCGGCACGGCGAGCGTGGCGATCACGAACACCATGAGGCCTTCGCGCCCGCGGAACCTCAGCTTCGCGAACGCGTAGCCGGCCAGCGTGGAGAAGAGGATGACGGATGCGGTGATCACGCCGGCGACGATGATCGAGTTGGCGAGCGCCTTCCAGAAGTCGATGGTGTCGAAGACCTCGGCGACGTTCGTCCAGAACTGTCCGCCCGGCAGGAGCGGTGGCCAGGTCTGGGTCAGCGCGGCGTTGTCGCGCGAACCCATGACGAACGACCAGTAGAGCGGATAGGCGCCGGCGATGAAGAAGACCGCGACGAGGGTGTAGCTGAACCATCCGGGCCGGCGCTCGATGCCGAAGCCGCCACGGCGGTGCCGCCGCGAGCGCGCGGGCGCCGCGGTGAGGGTCTGCGCGGTCATTCGATGCCCCTTTCGGTTCCGGCTGGCACGACGGGTGCGGCGGGTGCGGCATCCGATCCGGCAGCCTGCGCGGCACGCACGCGGTCGAGGCGGCGCTGGCGGCGCCGTGAGACGGCCTTGGCCTCGACGCCGGAGATGCTGCGGGTGATCAGGAAGTTCACGATGCCGATCGCGACGATCATCAGGAACAGGATCCAGGCGACCGCCGCGGCCTTGCCGAACGATCCGCGGTTGAAGGCGAGATCCCACAGATACAGCACGGTGGTCTGGTACTGCCGCTGCGGCCCACCGGGGGTCGAACTGGCGGCGTTGAACAGCTTCGGCTCGGTGAAGATCTGCAGGCCGCCGATGGTCGCGGTGATCACGACGAAGATGAACGTCGGCCGGATGCTGGGGATCGTGATGGAGAAGAACCTGCGCACCGCTCCGGCGCCGTCGATGGCGGCGGATTCGTGGATGTCGCGCGGCACCGCCTGCATGGCGGCCAGCAGGATGAGGGCGTTGTAGCCGGTCCAGCGCCAGTTGACCATGGTGGCGATCGCGAGGTGGCTGGGCAGGGTGTCGGTCTTCCACATCACGTCGGGCAGGTTGAGCGCCTCGAGGAGGTTGTTGATCAACCCGTACTTCTCGCCGAACATGTTGCTGAAGATCAGGGTGACGGCGACCGGGGTGACCACGTACGGCAGGATCACGCTGATGCGCCAGAACGTCTTCGCGCGCAGGTTCTGGTCGAGCACCGCGGCGATCACCGTGGCGGCGATCAGCTGCGGGATCGCCGACAGGAAGAAGATGCTGAAGGTGTTGAACACCGAGTTCCAGAACAGCGGGTCGGTCAGCTCCGTGCCGAAGTTCTCGAAGCCCACCCAGTCGCCGGCCCCGGTGAGAAGGTCCCAGTCGTTCAGCGAGACCACGAACGTGTACACCAGCGGGAACAGGCCGACGAGGCCGAAGAGAACGAAGAACGGCGCGACGTAGAAGTACGGCGAATAGCGCACGTCCCAGCGGCTGAGCCGCTGCCGGAACGTGAGCGCCGGGGTCGGACCGGCGGGTCGCCGGACGGGCGATGACTGCTGCCGAGTCGGCGGTTGGAGCGTGGAGGTCATGTCTGCTCTCTACCTCTGGCGGGATGCGGGGGCGTGGTGAGCCCGGTGGGATGCGGGCGGGCCCCCCGAGGGATGTCCGGAGGGCCCGCCCGGTGCTCGAGCGTCGAGCGCTACTTGTTGATGACGAGCTGGTCGAGCAGCTTCATGGCGTTGTTCCACGCCTTGGTGCCGTCGGCCTTGCCGGAGTCCAGCTGCTGGATGCTCGGGCCGAACACCTGCTCCTGGATGACCGCGTCGTCCGGACCCTTGTACTGCGCCTTCACACCCTCGGCGCGCTTGGCCAGGATCTCCCCGATCGGCGCGTCGTTGAAGAACTTCGTCAGTTCGCTCTCGCCGGTCACGCCGGGGTCGCTCTGGGCCTTCACGACGCTCGGGAACGCGCCGGCCTTCTGGAACTCGGCGACCTCAGACGAGGCGCTGGTCAGGTACGCCGCCAGCTCGGCGGCCTCCTTCGGGTGCTTCGAGGTGGTCGGCACCGTCAGGAACGAGCCACCCCAGTTGGCGGGGCCGCCGGGGAAGACATCGGCGAAGTCCCAGCCGGTGCTCGCGTCGCCGCCGGCGGACTCTGCCCCGCCCTTGACGTTGCCGAGCATCCAGCCCGGGCAGACGAAGACGGCGAACGAGCCGTCGGTGAACGCCTTGCCCCCGCCCCAGTCCCACTGGGTCTGGTTGCTGCTCAGACCATCGGCCGCACCCTGCGCGAGAAGGGCCCAGCGCGCCTTCAGATCGGCGTTGTCCTTGACGTTCAGCGTGCCATCGCTCTTGTAGTAGCCCTCGGGCAGCTGGTTGACCATCGAGTTCCAGACGAAGCCGGACTGATCGTACCACGCCTTGCCGGTCTTGTCGTGGTAGTCCTTTCCGATCTGGAAGAACTTGTCCCACGTCGCATCGGCGCCGCCGAAGTATTCGGCGACCTTGTCACGGTCTGTCGGCAGTCCGGCCGCAGCGAACAGCTTGCTGTTGTAGCAGAGCCCCTCCGGTCCGATGTCGGTGCCATAGCCGATGATGCGGCCGTCCTTGTCGGTGGCCTGCTGCACCTTCCACGGCACCCAGTCGCCCTTGGTGTCGTCGGCGCCGTACTTGGTCAGGTCGGTGAAGCTGTCGCTGACCTGCATGACCTTGCTCAGCCAGCCCTCTTCGACGGCCTGCACATCGGGAAGACCCGCCCCGGCCGCCTGCTTGGTCTGCCAGTCGGTCAGTGCGTTGCCACCGGTGTCGATGTTGGTCGCCTTGATCGTGATGCCGGGGTGGTCGCTCTCATACTGCTTGTAGAGGTCGTCCATCCCCATCGCGCCGAACGTGGTGACGGTCAGCGTGATCTTCTCGTTCGAGTCGCCGGAGTCGGAGCCACCGCTGCCGGCGCAGCCGGCGAGGGCGAGAACAGCAGTGGATGTGGCGGCGATCGCGACGGCGGTGCGTCGCAGTGCACGTGATTTCACGGGTCACTCCTTTGTGGTGTCGGGTTCTTGCAAGTACGGGCTTCCTGCACGGCTCGTGTCGCAGGCTCTAGATGGGAGCGCTCCCAAGCACGCGACCGACTTTATGGGACCGCTCCCATCTGGGTCAAGGGAGCGCTCCCACGAAATCGGTCACGATTTGATCACGGCGCCATCGGTGCCGCTTCGCGCGGCCGGAATCGGCATCCGCTGTCGCTTCTTCCGGGCGCGGATGCTGATTCCGCTAGCGTGAGCGTGTGGGAGTGGGCGGCCGGGTCGGCATCATCGGGGGCGGCATCGTGGGCATCGCACTCGCCCGCGCCCTGGCGGGCCGCGGCGACGAGGTCACCGTGCTGGAGAAGGAGGCGCGCCTCGCTCAGCACCAGACCGGACACAACTCGGGTGTCGTACACGCCGGGCTGTACTACGCACCCGGTTCGCTGAAGGCCACGCTGTGCGCGGCCGGGCGCACGTCGATGCGCGAGTTCTGCCAGGACAAGGGCCTGCCCTTCCGCGAAGTCGGCAAGCTCGTGGTCGCGGTGGATCCCTCCGAGATCCCGGCGCTGGACGAGATCGAGCGGCGCTCCCGCGAGAACGGCGTCCCGAGCCTCGCCCGCATCGACGACGTCACGCGCCTGCGCGAGATCGAGCCGCACGCGGCGGGGGTGGCCGCGGTGCACTCGCCGCACACCGCGGTCGTGGACTACTCCTCGATCACCGAGGCGATGGCACAGGACGTCCGCGCCGCCGGGGGCCGGATCCTGCTCGGCCACGAGGTCACCGCGATCGCCGACGAGCGCGGCCGGGTCCGGGTGACCACGCCGGTCTCGAGCCACCTGTTCGACCGGGTGATCGTCTGTGCGGGCTGCAGTCCGACGTCGTCGCACGCTTCGTCGGAGCCGACCCGTCGCCGAAGATCCTGCCGTTCCGCGGCGAGTACTGGAAGCTGCGGCCGGAGCGCACCGGTCTGGTGAACGGGATGATCTACCCCGTTCCCGATCCGCGCTTCCCGTTCCTCGGCGTGCATTTCACCCGCGGCGTCTACGACAACGTCCACGTCGGACCGAATGCGGTCCCGGCCCTGGCCCGCGAGGGGTACACCTGGTGGCAGTGGTCGGCCCGCGACACCTGGCAGTCGCTGGTCTGGCCCGGTGCGTGGCCGCTGGCCAAGGAGCACTGGCGGATGGGTGTGGACGAGATCAGCGGATCGCTGATCAAGCGCCGCTGGTTCCACAAGGCCCGCCGGTTCGTGCCCGAACTGACGATGTCCGACCTGACGCACAAGTCCGCCGCCGGGGTGCGCGCCCAGGCATGGGCCCGGGACGGCGCACTGGTGGACGACTTCGCGGTCGACCAGGTCGGGGCCGTCACGCTGCGCAATGCGCCCTCCCCGCGGCCACCAGTTCGCTCGCGATTGCGGAGTACGTCATCGAGAATCACCTGGCGGCCGCACCGTAGACTGGCGGTGCCCCTTTTCCGCGACATCCGGAGCCTCGAATGCCCACCATCGTCGTCGACGTCATGCCCAAGGCCGAGCTGCTCGATCCGCAGGGGAAGGCCGTCGCCGGCGCTCTCGCGCGGATCGGCGAGACCCCGTTCCGTGCGGTGCGCATCGGCAAGCGCTTCGAGCTCACCGTGGACGGCGAGGTCGACGACGCCACGCTCGCGCAGGCGCGACAGGTCGCCGCCGACATCCTGTCCAACGCGGTGATCGAGGATGTCGTGGGCATCGAGGTCGTGGAGTGACCACGCGGATCGGGGTCATCACGTTCCCCGGATCGCTCGATGACCGCGACGCGCAGCGCGCGATCCGCATCGCCGGCGCCGAGCCGGTGGCCCTGTGGCACGGTTCGCATGACCTGGAGGGCGTGGACGCCCTCGTCCTGCCGGGCGGGTTCAGCTACGGCGACTATCTGCGCTCCGGCGCCATCGCCGCCCTCTCGCCGATCATGGCGGAGGTCAAGGATGCCGCGGCCGGCGGCCTGCCGGTGCTGGGCATCTGCAACGGCTTCCAGATGCTGGTCGAGGCGCACCTGCTGCCGGGCGGCCTGATCCGCAACGCCGGCCAGCAGTTCGTGCGCCGGGACCAGCGGCTGCGGGTGGAGAACGCGGCGACGGACTGGACCGCCGAGTTCGCGGCCGGCGAGGAGATCGTGATCCCGCTGAAGAACGGCGAGGGCGGCTACATCGCGGACGCCGAGACGCTGGCGCGCATCGAGGGCGAGGGCCAGGTGGCGTTCCGCTACGTGGGTGTGAACCCGAACGGCTCGCTGAACGACATCGCAGGGCTGTCCAACGAGCGCGGAAACGTGGTCGGGCTGATGCCCCACCCCGAGCACGCCGTCGAGCCCGGCTTCGGGCCGAACACGCCCGACGCCATGCGCTCGGGCACCGACGGGCTTGCGCTTCTTCTCCGCGGCGATCTCCGCAGTCGCCCGCGCCGCAGCCTGACCCTCCCGCCGAGACGGGGAACGTGCTTGACTTGCGGCACGGAGGTGTCCCCGGTGTCGCAGAAGATCTCCCTGATCGCGCAGGCGCGTCAGCAGCTCAGCCTCGCCGCGCACGCGCCCAGCGGCCGCAGCGCGAAGACGATCTTCGGCGGGCACGAGCGGATGCTCCGGCAGACCGTGATCGCACTGTGCGCCCGCCGCGAGCTCGAGGAGCACAACAACCCGGGCGAGGCGACCCTGCACGTCATCCAGGGGCACATCCGGCTGATCGCCGGCAGCACGGTCTGGGAGGGCCTGCCCGGCGACTTCCTCATCGTCCCGACCGCGCGCCATTCGGTGCAGGCGGTCGAGGACTCGGCGTTCGTGCTGACCGTGGTCAAGACCGTCTGAGGCAAGACCGTCTGAGGCGGCGCCTTCTGAGTCAGGGCCTTCTGCGCCGGCGGTAGCGTGGGAGGATGCCCCGTCTGGTCGTGTCCGTGCCCACCGAGTCGCTCGCCGAGGACCTCGCCGATCTGCCCGACGACGTCGAGCTGATCGTCTGGCCGATGGATGCCCCGACCGACCGCGAGGCGATCGACATCGTCGTGCCGCCGTACATGGGCGGCAGCGCCGCCGCCGTCTTCGCGCAGCTGCGCGACGTGCGCACGCGGCTCATCCAGGGCCAGTCCATCGGCTACGAGCACGTGGTGCCGCACCTGCCGGCCGGCCGCGTCTTCGCCAACGCCGCCAGCGTGCATGAGACCTCGACCGCCGAGATGGCGCTCGCGCTGACCCTGGCCGCCCAGCGGCAGATCCCCGACTTCGTGCGCGCCCAGGACGAGCGGCGGTGGCAGCCGGTGTTCGCTGCGAGCCTCGCCGACCGCCGGTTGCTCGCCTCGGCTACGGCGGCGTGGGCAAGGCGACCGCGGCGCGCCTGGCCCCGTTCGAGGTGCGGCTGACGGTGCTCGCGCATCGGGCACGCGTCGAGGACGACATCCCGGTGCATGGATCAGACGAGCTCGCGGCGCTGCTGCCGGATGCCGAGATCGTGATCGCCACGCTGCCGGGAGGCGACCAGACCCGCCACCTGATCGACGACGCCGCGCTGTCGCTGCTGCCCGACGGTGCGCTCATCGTCAACGTCGGGCGCGGGGCGATCGTCGACACCGACGCGCTGGCCGACCACGTGGGCCGCGGCCGGATCCGGGCGGCGCTGGATGTCACCGATCCCGAGCCGCTGCCGGCCAACCATCCGCTGTGGACGCTGCCCGGTGTGCTCATCGCGCCACATGTGGGCGGAGCATCCACCGCCATGGCGCCGCGGATCGCGCGGCTGATCCGCCGGCAGGTGGAGCGGATGCTCGCCGGCGAGGCACCGGTGAACGTCGTCCTCCCGGCATCCTGATCCGGCGCGGGCCGACTCAGGCGCGGAAGACGGTGTGCACGTCGCCGACCAGGGCGCGGCCACCGAGGGCGGTGAGCTCCATCAGCACCGACGTGCCGACGACCGTGCCGCCGAGCTCGGCGACGAGGGTGTGCGCGGCCTGCAGGGTGCCGCCGGTGGCCAGCACGTCGTCCACGAGCAGGAGGCGGACGCCGGGACGGATGTCGTCGTGCGCCTCGATGGTCGCGGTGCCGTACTCGAGGGCGTAGTCGACGGATGCCGCGGGCCGGGCAACTTGCCGGCCTTGCGGATCGGCACCAGTCCGACGTTCGCCGCGATCGCCACGGCGCCGGCGAGCAGGAATCCGCGTGCCTCGACCCCGGCGACGACGTCGAACTGCCCGGCGAAGGGCGCGATCATCGCGTCGATGGTGGTCCGCAGGGCACGGCCGTCCGCCAGCAGCGGCGTGATGTCGCGGAAGAGGACGCCCGGTTCGGGATAGTCCGGGATGCTGCGGATCAAGCTCTCCGCGCGCGCAAGCTCATCGGGCACCCGTCCACCCTACGCGGCCCCTTCCCTCCCCCGTTCCATCCCCGACTCTCCCCGTTCCCTCCCCGGTCCGTCCCGCGAAATCGTACGATTTGGCCGAAACCACATCAATTTCGGCCCAGGATGATGTGCAGTCGGCCAAATCGTACGATCCCGCGGAGAGGAAGGCGGGCGCGGCGACATGTGTAAGCGCTTGCACTACGCTGTTCGCATGACTTCGCCCGCGCTCGACACCGCCCGCGCCCTGCCCACCGCCCCGGGGTCGGAGTGGTGGCGCTCTGCCGTGATCTACCAGATCTATCCCCGCTCGTTCGCGGACGCCAACGGCGACGGCGTGGGCGACCTGCCCGGCATCACCGCCCACCTCCGGGACCTGCAGACCCTCGGCGTGGACGCGGTCTGGCTCAGCCCGTTCATGACCAGCCCGCAGAAGGACGCCGGCTACGACGTCGCCGACTACTGCGACGTCGATCCGCTGTTCGGCACGCTCGAGGACTTCGACCGGATGCTGGAGCGCGCGCACGAGTGCGGCATCCGGGTGATCGTCGACCTGGTCCCGAACCACTCCTCCGACCAGCACGTCTGGTTCCAGGCGGCGCTGGCCGCCGACCCCGGCAGCCCGAGCGGGCCCGCTACCTGTTCCGCGACGGCCGCGGCGAGCACGGCGAGCTTGCCGAACAACTGGGAGTCGGTGTTCGGCGGTCCCGCCTGGACCCGCGTGACCGCACCGGACGGCACTCCCGGCCAGTGGTACCTGCACCTGTTCGACGCATCGCAGCCCGACTTCGACTGGACCAACCCCGAGGTGCGCGCGGAGTTCCGTCGCATCCTGCGGTTCTGGCTCGACCGGGGCGTGGACGGCTTCCGCGTGGACGTCGCCCACGGCCTGATCAAGGCCGACGGCTTGCCCGACTACACCCCGGCCGTCGACGGCGGCTCGATGGGCGGCGACGAGACCGACGTCCCGTACTGGGGCCAGGAGGGTGTGCACGACGTATACCGCGACTGGCATAAGGTGCTCGCCGAATACGACGGCGACCGCGCCCTGTGCGCCGAGGCGTGGCTGCCGACCATCGCGCAGACGGCGCTGTGGGTGCGCCCGGACGAGATGAACCAGGCCTTCAACTTCGGCTACCTGATGAGCGAGTGGAACGCCGGCGCCCTGCGCCGGGTGATCGCCGACTCGATCCGGGAGTACGGCGCGGTCGGGGCCCCGAGCACCTGGGTGCTGTCCAACCACGACGTGATCCGGCACGCGTCGCGGCTCGCGCTGACCGCCGACAGCCCGCAGGGCGAGGGCATCGGCCCGAACTCCCCGGGCAAGCCCGACCCGGTGATCGGCCTGCGCCGCGCGCGTGCGGCCACGACGCTCATGCTCGCGCTGCCCGGCTCGGCTTACCTGTTCCAGGGCGAGGAGCTCGGGCTGCCCGAGGTCATCGACATCCCGGATGAGGCCCGGCAGGATCCGACCTGGTTCCGCACCGGCCACCAGCGGTACGGCCGGGACGGCTGCCGCGTCCCGATCCCGTGGCGGTCGGATGCCCCGGCGTACGGCTTCAACACGACCGGGACGTCGTGGCTGCCGCAGCCGGCCGAGTGGGCGCGGCTGGCCCGCGACGCGCAGTCGCAGGACCCGGCATCCACCCTCTCGCTCTACCGGCAGCTGCTCGCCGAGCGTCGCACGCGCGGCCTGGGCGTCGGCTCCCTCACCTGGACCGACTCCGAGCGGACGGATGTCGTCGCATTCCGCAACGGGAATGTCGCGGTGGTGGCGAACATCGGCGCCGAGCCGATCCCCGTCCCCGCGGGGCGGGTCATCCTGTCCAGTGGACCGCTGGCCGACGGGATGCTGCCGGTCGACACCTCGGTCTGGGTCGAGACGGACTGAGGCGGACTGAGACGGCCGGCCGGGAGGCGCCATGGTGAGCATCGACGAAGTCGCGCGGCTGGCCGGCGTGTCCACCGCCACCGTGTCGCGCGCGCTCAGCGGCCGCGGGCACGTGTCGGACGCCTCGAAGTCGCGGGTGCACGCCGCCGCCGAGTCGCTCGGCTATGTCGTGTCGGCGTCCGCGTCGAGCCTGGCATCGGGGCGGACCCGCAACGTCGGCGTGCTGGTGCCGTTCCTGCAGCGCTGGTTCTTCAGCACGGTCCTGTCCGGCGTGGCGGACGAGCTGATGCGGCACGGCTACGACATCACCCTGTACAGCCTCACCGAGGACCAGGAGCTGCGTCGCAACGTCTTCGACACGCTTGCGCCGACAGCGCGTGGACGGGGTGATCTCGATCTCGATCGAACTGGGGGATGCCGAGATCGAGCGCCTGCTCGCCCTGGGCATCCCGGTGATCGCGATCGGCGGGTCCGATCCGCGGCTGACCACGCTCACCGTGGACGACGTCGCGGTCGCCGAGCTGGCGGCCGACCACCTGCTCGCGCTCGGCCATCGCGAGATCGCGCACATCGGAGCCAGCCCCGAGTTCGATCTCGACTTCCACATCCCCACCCAGCGCCGGCAGGGCTTCGAGCGCGCGCTGGAACAGGCCGGGGTCGAGGTCAGGCCGCGGCTGTTCGAGCCGGCGGACTTCACCATCGACGGCGGATTCCGGGCGGCCAGGCACTGCCTGGGCCGGCCCGGCGAGAAGCCGACCGCGATCTTCGCGGCCTCGGACGAGATGGCCGTCGGCGCGCTGCTGGCCGCACGCGAACTGGGCTTCCGCGTTCCCACCGACCTGTCGGTGGTGGGGGTGGACGGCCACGAACTGGGCGACTTCTTCCAGCTCACCACGGTGGACCAGTTCCCGGTGCGCCAGGGCGAACGCGCGGCCGACGCGATCCTGCGCTTCCTCGAGCCCGGCGCGCATCCCCGTCCCGAGCCGGGCAGCCTCCCCTTCGAGCTGGTCGTGCGCGGCACGACCGCCCGGCCCGCAGCAGCCGCCTAGCATGCCGTTATGACCGATGCATCCCCCACCGCTCCCGCCCTGCGTCACGTGACCAGCATCCGGGTGGAGGTGGACGAGCCGATCGACCTGGGCTCCGGACCGGACGGGTGGCGCCGTATCGTGCCGATCCGCTCCGGCACCGCGACCGGCGAGCTCTCCGGTCGCGTGCTCGGCGGCGGCGCCGACTTCCAGGTCCTGCGGCCGGACGGCGTGACCGATCTGCAGGCGCGATATCCGATCCAGGTCGACGATGACACGGTGATCGAGGTGGTCAACACCGCGATCCGGGCCGGAGCGCCGGAGGATATCGACCGGCTGATGCGGGGCGAGACGGTGGATCCGGACCGGATCTACTTCCGCTGCGTTCCCGGTTGCGCGCCCCGCGCGGCGCCTGGGACTGGGTGAATCGCACGATCTTCGTGGGCACCGGCGTGCGGCACCCCGATGCCGTCGAGATCGCCGTGTTCGCCGTCGTCTGACCCGCGCCCGCGCCGTCGTCTGACCCGCGCCCGCGACGCCGTCCGACCCGCCCTCGCGGCGGCGCCGCCGCCGCCGCCAGATCACCTCTTGATCACGGGATGCCGCGCACGGCCGCGTCGCGTTGCAACCGCCCCCCGATAGGCGTAGTGTCACGCGCCGTGACAACAGAAGATCGTGATCCGGCGCCGGAGTCGCCGATCGCGAAGCGCATCCTCCTCGGCGACCCGCTCGCGTCGCAGAAAGCGGACGAGCACCTCCTGCCCAAGCGGATGGCGCTGCCGATCTTCGCGTCCGATGCGCTGTCGAGCGTGGCCTACGCCCCGCAGGAGCTGCTGATGATCCTGCTGACCGGCGGATTGGCGTTCCTGGCCTTCGCGCCCTGGGTCGCCGCGGCGGTCGTGCTGCTTGCCGTGGTCGTCCTCTCGTACCGGCAGCTGATCCGGGCGTACCCGTCCGGCGGCGGCGACTACGAGGTGGCGCGGACGAATCTCGGCGAAGTGCCCGGCGTAGTCGTGGCATCCGCTCTGCTGGTGGACTACATCCTCACCGTGGCCGTGTCGACGGCATCCGGGGTCGACAACATCATCTCGGCGCTGCCGGGACTGAACCCGTGGCGGGTCGAGCTGGCGGTGGGATGCGTCATCCTGATCATCGTCGTGAACCTGCGCGGCGTGCGCGAGGCGTCGCGCGCCTTCGCGATCCCCACCTACGTGTTCATCGCGTCGGTCGGCGTCATGGTGGTGGTGGGCATGGCGCGCACCTTCATCGGCGCGGCGCCGGTCGCCTCCAGCGCCCAGTACGGGCTGCACGCGCAGAGCATCTCGCAGGCCGCGGTGATCCTGCTGGTGCTGCGGGCCTTCTCCAGCGGCTGTTCGGCGCTGACCGGGGTGGAGGCGGTCTCGAACGGCGTGCAGGCGTTCCGCAAGCCCAAGATCCGCAACGCCCGCGCGACCCTGGCGCTGATGGGCACGATCGCCGGCCTCATGTTCGCCGGACTGGTCACGCTGGCGCTGATCTCGGGGGTGCAGTACTCCGAGAACCCGTGCGACCTGGTCGGCTTCGACTGCAAGAACCTGCCGCAAGCCGAGCCTGATGGCGCAAGCTGTCGGCGGCGACGTTCGGAATGAACTCGGTGCCGTTCTTCATCGTGCAGGCAGCGACCGCGTGCGTGCTGCTGCTGGCGGCCAACACCGCCTTCAACGGGTTCCCGCTGCTGGGTGCGGTGCTGGCCCGCGACGGCTATGCGCCGAAGGCGCTGAACACCCGTGGCGACCGCCTGGTCTACTCGAACGGCATGATCGTGCTCGGCATCGCCGCGATCGCGGTGCTGGTGGTGTACCGGGCGAACCTGAGCAATCTGATCCAGCTGTACATCATCGGCGTGTTCGTGTCGTTCTCGCTGGGCCAGATCGGGATGATCCGACATTGGATCCGCGGCCTGCGCCGGATCCAGGCGCTGCCCGCCGACGCCCGCGCGCAGGAGTCCGCCCATCGGCAAGCGCGCAGCTATCGCAAGGGCCTGGCCATCAACAGCGTGGGCGCGACCATGACCGTGGCGGTGCTGATCATCGTGACGATCACGAAGTTCACGCATGGCGCGTGGCTGGTGTTCCTGGCGATCCCCATCCTGTCCGTGCTGATGATGGGGGTCTACCGGTATTACCGGGATGTCGAGCACGAGATCCGGATGGATGACACCGTGCACTTCGGGGCGGCGGGGGATGTCGCGGTCATCCTGGTGAACCGGCTGCAGAAGCCGGTCGTCAAGGCCGTGGACTACGCCCTGGCCGCCCGGCACGACAAGACGATCGCGGTGCACGTCGGCGTCACCGAGGCCGAGTCGCGCGCGCTGCAGAAGGACTGGCAGGAGCACGGGATGCCGGTGCCGCTGATCACCATCGAGTCGCCGTTTCGCAGCTACGCCGGGCCCGTCATCGAGTTCATCAAGCAGTATCGCGCCGAGCACGGGTCGGCCGTCGTCACCGTCTACCTGCCGCAGTACATCGTCGGGCACTGGTGGGAGTCGATCCTGCACAACCGCCGCGCGCGGCGGATGGCACAGCAGCTGATGCTGGTGCACGGCGTGACGATCACGCTCGTGCCCTGGCTGCTGGATTCGTCCGAGCTCATCTACGGCCGGCGGTCGCGGCCGGTCCCCGGTCAGGATCGCGCCGGGCGGCCGTTCGCGCCGCAGACCCTGCCGCCGCCGGTGAAGCCGCACACCCCGGACCGCTGACCGCGGCCGGCCGCGGCATCCGCTCCGCCCGCTGCGGAGCGCGCACGTTTGAACCGGCCCGGCACCGCGCCTAGGGTGGGGGTCCATGGTCTCGTTCTGGAACCTCGCCCCTGCCCTGAACGCCCTGATCCTGCTGGTGATCGCCGCGGTGATCGTGATCGCCGCGGCCTATGTTCTCGGTCGCGTGCTCGGCGCTCTCGCCCGGCGCCGGCCGTGGCTCGATCTTCTCCGCCGCCGCACCCGTGTGCCGTTCCTGGTGGTCCTCTCGGTGATCCTGGCCTGGATCGCCCTGGCGGCGACCCTGCCCCTGACCGACCCCGGCGCCGTGCTGATGCGGCACGTGTTCGTCGTGCTCCTCGTGCTGTCGGCGGTGTGGGCGATCGGGTCGGTGCTCATGTTCGCGGCCGACATCGGCCTGTCGCACTACGCCACCGACGGCTCGGACGGATGGCAGGCGCGGCGCGCCCGCACCCAGGTGGTGGTGGTGCGTCGCCTGATCGGCGCGGCCACGGTGGTCATCGGCGTCGGCGCCGCGCTGCTGACGATCCCGCAGATCGCCGCACTCGGAACGACCCTGCTGGCGTCGGCCGGATTCCTGTCGGTGGTGGCCGGCCTTGCCGCCCAGTCCACGCTGGGAAACCTGTTCGCCGGCATGCAGCTGGCCTTCAGCGGGGCGGTGCGGCTGGAGGATGTCGTCGTGGTCAACGGCGAGTGGGGCTACATCGAAGAGATCACCCTCACCTATGTCGTGGTGCGGATCTGGGACGAGCGCCGGCTCGTCCTGCCCTCCACCTACTTCACCCAGCAGCCGTACGAGAACTGGACGCGCGAGTCGACCGCCGTGCTGGGCACGGTCTTCTTCGACCTCGATTGGGGCGTCGACATCCCGCGCATGCGCGCGCAGCTGGACCGCGTGCTCGATGAGAGCGGGCTGTGGGACGGAGCGGCCTCGTCGCTGCGCGTGACCGACACGGTCGGCGGGTATGTCCAGGTGCGGGCGCTGGTCAGCGCCGATGATGCGTTCAAGATGTTCGATCTGACGCGGACGGTGCGCGAAGAGATGCTGCTGGTGGCCGAGCACGAGAACCCCGAGGGCCTGCCGCGCACCCGCATCCAGACGATCCAGCGGGACGGCGAGCAGCTTCCGCGCACGCACCGGGCGCCGGTGGGCGGCGCTGCGACGGAGGATGCCGCGGACCACCGCTCGCGCGGGGATGAGACCCGGCCCATCCCGGTGATCGCGGACGCCGACGCGGATGAGGCATCCGCCGCCGACGCCCGCGACTGACGATCAGCCGAGCACCTCGCGGAGCCGGGCGGCGAACCCCGCCGGGTCGCCGGGCATGCCCGGCTGATCGGTGAAGCCCGCATGGTGGCTGGGCACGTCCATCACGCCGATCCCGACGGCGGCGGCGACGGCACGTCCGGCGCGTGCCGGCATCGTCTGGCCCGACTCGACGCCCACCGCGATGACCAGCCGGTCGCCGAGGGCCCGCAGGGCGTCGAGGTCGGGACGGTGATCGAGGATGTCCGGCATGTTGCGGAACAGCGGGTTCGTGCGGGTGCGGTCATCGACCGCCGACATGCCGAACATGGCGGGGTCCGGTTCAGGCCGCTGGAGGTAGTCGTCCGGAACGGTTCCGTCCAGCATCACGAATTGGATGAACTTCGCCATGGCCGGGCCGTCGCCGCGCTCGGCGTACGTGCGCTTCAGGTCGTCGACCACGGCGTGCACCGCGCGCTCGTCCGGCAAGCGCGGCGGTGGCCGGCTCGTGGGCCACCGCGTAGCGCACGTCCTCCGGGTGCGCGGCGACGAGGGCGAGCAGGTTCACGCCCCCGCCGCTGGTGCCGAAGGCGTCCACGGCGCCGACGCCGAGCGCCGAGATGACCCGGTGCAGGTCGTCGGCGTGCCGGTCGACGGTGATGTCGGCGGTGCCGAGCGGATTGCGCCCCGTGCCGCGCGGGTCGTAGGTCACCACCGGACGGTCGGTGAAGTGACCGGCCAGCAGGCCGAATCCTGTGGCGTCCATCGGAGCGCCGAAGAGGAACAGCACGGGGCGTTCCGGAGTCGCCGTGGCGAGGTCGCCGAGGATGTCGTAGGTGATGGCATCGTCGCCCTCGCCGACCAGCTGGGTGGTCACGGGGCGCGCCGCGTTGTCGTCGGTCATGCGGATTCCTCTCGGTCGTGCCGGGTCACGCCGGCAGCAGTTCGCGCTCGAGGCGCCGGTAGCTGGTCTCCATGCCGTCGACCATGCCCGTGGCCAGGACGATGTCGCGGGTCGCGGCATCCGGGTACTCGATGAGCAGGGTCAGGAGCGTCGCACCGTCCTCCTCGTAGAGCTGCAGGTCGTTGACGGTGGCCGGGTAGTCGGTGCCGGTCATGTGCTCGGTGGTCACCGCGCGGCGCGGCGCGTCCGAGACGAGCGTCTCGCCGTCGAAGCCGAACGCCTCACCCTCGGTGCCGGTTTCGGGCTCCCACGCGTACCGGTAGGTGCCGCCCGGGGCGGAGTCCACCTCGCACACCGTCATCCGCCATCCGTCCGGACCGAGCAGCCACTGCTTCAGCAGCTCGGGGTCGTGGTGCGCACGCCAGACGAGCTCGCGCGGGCCCTCGATCAGCCGGGTGATGCGCACGTGCTGGTCGTCCAGCACCTCGAGCCGGGTGCCCTTGCCGGCGGCGTAGTCGCGCAGGTCCTGCAGCACGGCGTCCAGCTGGTCCATGGCCATCCGGGTGCCCTCGACCATGCCCATGCCGACGGCCTTCTCGAGGTCGTCGACCGAGTGGAAGTACGTCGCCCCGTTCAGGCGCGTGCCGGTCGAGGTCGGCTCGAACGCGAACACCATCCGCATCGCCGGCATCGCGTCGTCCAGCTCGCCGTTCTCGTCGGCGAAGCCGTCCAGCACCTCGAACGAGCGGGGCGCGTCGATGGTGAGGAACTCCCAGCGACCGCGGGAGGTCTCACCGCGGGGACCGGTCATCCGGTACTGCGCGAGGCCGCCGGGCGCGAACTCGAACCCGGTGAAGGTGGCGGGCCACCCGGGGGACCCCAGAACCGTTCGAGCTGGCGGGGATCGGTGAAGACGCTCCACACGCGCTCGGGCGGGGCGGCGAAATCGGCGACGATGTTCATCGTCAGCTTCTCGGGATCGCTGGTGATGTCGATGACGGGCATGATCTCTCCTTGTGTGACGGATGCTGTGCGGTCATTCCTCGGGATCCTCGGCCAGCAGCGCGTCGATGCGATCGATACGGTGCCGCCACAGGTCCTGGTAGCGCTCGAGGGCAAGCCTGCGCCCGGGCGATCATCTCGGGATCGGTGCGCACGAGACGCTCCCTTCCCTCGGCCCGCTTGACGATCAGGCGGGCGGCTTCGAGCACGGCGACGTGCTTCTGCACCGCCGCGAACGACATGTCGTAGTCGGCGGCAAGCGTCGACACCGACTGCTCGGCGGCGATCGTGCGGCGCAGGATGTCGCGCCGCGTCGCGTCGGCGAGGGCCCGGAAGATCCGGTCCACCTCGTCGTCGCTGAGTCCAGTTCGTGCAACCATTTGGTTGTACGTTATACCCGCTCCCGGTGCCCGTCAACCCTTCGCTGCAGAATCAGGCGTACCCGTGGCCCAGCAGGCGCTTCGACGCCTTCGCGAAGTCGTCGGCGCTCGGGATGTCGAAGTCGAGCGCGTTCGCGTAGCGGGTGATCACGTTGAACGCGGCGGCGACGGCGGCCGCGTCCTCCAGCGCTGCGGGCTCACGCCCGCGGCGAAGGCGGCGCGGGCGTCGGCCGCGTCGACCCCGTCCGGGTCGCGGGTCAGCTTCTCCAGGAACAACAGCGCCGCCCGCAGCTGCGGCGAGAGCGGTGCCGCCCGGTAGTCGTCCAGCGCCCGCGCGACCACGTCGGCGTCCATGCCGTGCACGGCTACCGCGCTGTGCGCCCCGACGCAGAACGGGCACGAGTTCCAGGTCGCGACCAGCGCAGCCATCAGCTCCCGCTCGGCCACCGACCAGTCGCTCTCGCCGCGCATCGCCGCCTGCGTCCACGCGTTCAGCGCCGGTCCGACGTAGTCGGGGTGGTACATGGCCACCCGCGCGGCGTCGGGCAGCCGCATCCCCGAGACGGCGGAGACGAACCGGAACAGCAGCCGGGTCTTCAGCCGGTCGCCGTGCTCGACCTCATCCAGGCGCATCGCCGGCCTCCGCGATCGCGCGGACCGCGGCATCCCACCGCTGCGCACCCGCACCGGATGCTGCCGCCAGGATCACCTCGAAAGCCGCGCTGTCGCCGCCGGCGGCGGCGCGCACCGCCGAGACGTCCGCACCGGTGACCCGAGACGACTCCTCCCGGACCCGCTCGACGAGCGTGCGGTACGGCGGGCCCAGCGCCGACAGATCGCCGGCGAATGCCGCGGCACGCACGCCGAGGTCGCTGGTCCCCGCACCCCGCACCGCCGCTTCGAGCCGACGGCGGAGGGCGGCGTGCCCCTCGTACTCGCCCATGCCGGCAGGGTAGCCCGCTGTACGGCCGCTCACCAGACCCGACACGTCCCGCCCTCGGCCAGGTCTGCGACGCGTAGCCTGGAAGATGTGATCCCCCTCGCCGAGACCGGCGCGCTCGACGTCGCCGCCGTCCGCGCCGACTTCCCGATCCTGGCCGAGACGATCGGCGGCGCACCGCTGGTCTACCTCGATTCCGCCGCGACGAGCCAGAAGCCGCGCGCGGTGCTGGACGCCGAACGCGACTTCCTCGCGCACGGCAACGCGGCCGTCCACCGCGGAGCGCACACGCTGGCCGCCGAGGCCACGGAGCTGTTCGAGGATGCCCGAGCCACCGTGGCCGCGTTCGTCGGCGCCGCCGGCGAGAGCCTGGTGTGGACCTCGGGCGCGACGGCCGCCCTCAACCTCGTGGCGGCCGCGATCGGCAATGCGAGCATCGACGGGTCACGGTATGGGCTCACCGCGGGTGACGAGATCGTCGTGACCGAGGCCGAGCACCACGCGAACCTCATCCCGTGGCAGCAGCTGGCCGCCCGCACCGGCGCAGTGCTGCGTCACATCCCGGTCCGCGAGGACGGCACGCTCGACCTCGAGGCGGGCGGCCGGCTGATCGGCGAGCGCACCCGCGTCGTCGCCTTCGCGCACGTCTCGAACGTGCTGGGCATCGTCAATCCGGTCGCCGAGCTCGTCGCGCTGGCTCACGCCGTCGGCGCCCTCACCGTCCTCGATGCCTGCCAGTCGGCCCCGCACCTGCCCGTCGACCTGCCCGCGCTCGGCGTCGACCTCGCCGCGTTCTCGGGCCACAAGATGCTCGGCCCGTACGGCATCGGGGTGCTCTACGGCCGCAGCGAGGTGCTCGACGCGCTGCCGGCGGTGCTCACCGGCGGCTCGATGGTCACGACGGTCACTCTCGATCGCGCCGAGTTCCTGCCCGCGCCGCAGAAGTTCGAGGCGGGCACCCAGCCGGTGTCGCAGGCCATCGCCCTGGCCGCCGCCGTGCGATACCTCGACGCGCTCGGCATGCCCGCCGTGCACGCGCACGAGCGGATGCTCGAACGGCGTATGCGCGACGGGTTGCACCGGATCGACGGCATCCGGCTGCTGGGGGATGCCGCGGCCGACCGCGTCGCGCTGTGCGCATTCGAGGTGGCCGGGGTGCATGCGCACGACGTGGGCCAGGTGCTCGATGACCGCGGCATCGCGGTGCGCGTCGGCCACCATTGCGCGCAGCCGCTGCACCGTCGGTTCGGGGTGACCGCGACCGTCCGGGCGAGCGCGTCGGTTTTCACCACCGCGGACGAGGTCGACGCGTTCCTGGACGCCGTCTCGGGCGTGCGGGCGTTCTTCGGGGTGTCGCGATGAGCGGGCTCGAGTCGCTGTATCAGGACCTGATCCTGGACCATTCGCGCACCCCGCACGGCTTCGGGCTGAGCGCCGACGAGCACGCGGCCACCTCGCATCAGCGCAATCCCGTGTGCGGCGACGAGGTCACGCTGCGCGTGCACGTGGACGGGGACGTGGTGCGCGACGTCACCTGGGAGGGCTCGGGCTGCTCGATCTCGCAGGCGTCCGCGTCGATGCTCGCGGTGCTGGTGGACGACGCCGACGGGATGTCTCGGGCCGAGGCATCCGCCCTCATCGCATCGTTCCGCGAGGCCCTGCGCTCACGCGGCGAGACTCCGCTGGATGAGGAGCGGTTCGGGGATGCCGCGGCCCTGTCGGGCGTCTCGAAGTACACCGCCCGGGTCAAGTGCGCGATGCTCGCCTGGGTCGCGCTGGAGGACGCCCTCTCGCGCGCCTGAACGGCGAGGTGTATCGTTGGTGTATGACACGCACCAACATCGACCTGGACGACTCTGCCGTGGAGTCCGTGATGCGTCGGTTCGCGTTCTCGTCCAAGCGGGATGCCGTCAACTATGCGCTGCGCGCCCTCGCCGCCGATCCGCTGGACGTCGACAAGGCGCTGGCCTTGCGGGGGTCGGGGTGGGAAGGCGATCTCGACGCGCTCCGCGAGAGCCGGGCATCCTGAGGTGCTGGTCGACTCGTCCGCCTGGATCGAGTATCTGCGCGCGACAGGTTCGCCCGCGGATGCTGCCGTCGAACGGCTGATCCGCGAACAGGCTCCGCTGAAGACCTGTGAGCCGGTGATGATGGAACTGCTCGCCGGCGCGCGCTCGGACACCCACACACGCCAGTTGGAGCGACTGCTCGCGCGCGCGACCCTGCTGCCGACCCAGCCGACGGATTGGGTCGACGCCGCGCGCATCTATCGCACGGGACGTCGCGAGGGGGTGACGGTCCGCAGACTCGTCGACTGCCTCATCGCCGCCATCGCCCTGCGCAACGACGAATCGATCCTGCACCACGACGTCGATTTCGACGCCATCGCTCGCGTGACCTCGCTGACCGTCGCGCGCGACTGACCGCGGCTGCTCGCGCTCAGGGCAGGTCGTCGACGAAGCGCACGGCGGCCGCGGAGATCTGCGCACGGGCATCGTCCGCGCTGATCGTCGGCGTTCCGTCGCCGGCCTGCGGGCCGTAGGAGCCGAACTGCGCGTGCGACGCGCCGTCGATCTGCACGAACTCGGCGCCGGCGGGCAGGTTCGCCCGCGACGCGTCGACCTTCTCCGGAGTGGACAGGCCGTCCTTCGAGCCCGAGATCGACAGCACCGGCACGGTCAGCGACCCGCTGATGTCGTTCGCCGGGTAGGACGCGAAGAACATGAGCCCGACCGCGGGGTGCGTCGCCGCGGCATCCGCCTCATCCGCCTCGATGGCCGCCACCGTGCCGCCGAGAGAGTGGCCGGCCACGACCCAGCCCGTGACCTCGGCGAAGCGCGGACGCGTGGCGTCGAGCGCGCCGATGGCGAGGAACGCGATGCCCAGCGGCTGCTTCGGGATGACGACCGTGTGCCCGGCCTCGGCCAGCGGACGCAGTACGGCGGCGTACGCCCGCGCATCGACGAAGGCGCCGGGCTGGAAGAGCACGCCGACGTCGTCGACCTCGCCGGTCGGGGTCATCACGATCTCGGTGGCCGACTCGGCGACGGTGACCGCGGCATCCGACCGCATGGCCTCCAAGGCCGGTTCGGCGGCCGTGTGCGGGCGCATCCACACCGTGAGGGCGAGCCAGCCGACGCCCAGCACGATCGCGACGATGCGCAGGGTGAGACGCGCGGTCCCAGGGCGCCGGCCGCGAAGACCGACCACCCCGGTCAGGACCGACGCCACAACCGTGACGGCCAGCAGCACGGCGTAGGCGGGGTGTCCGTGCACGACGCCGCCCCACTGCGTGACGCACACCCAGACCACCACCAGCACCCCGACGCCGCCGAGCGCGACCAGCGTCCAGCTGAGGGGGTCGCGAGAGCGCGACATCCTATGCCGCCGTCAGGGCGCTGCGCCCGGCGACCAGGCACCACGCGCCGATCGCGAGGAATATGGGCGCGCCGATCAGCCCGCACCAGAAGCTCGGGGCGGCGAAATCGCGCGGCAGGAATGCGGCCACGATCGCGAGGGCGGTCAGCAGTCCGCCGGCCAGGTGCAGCGACGGGCTGGCCGAACACGACGGCGAGCGCGAAGAAGTGGATGCCGACGATCGCCAGGATCAGCGGGGCGACCAGATCCGACCGACCCGCCCGGATGACGACGAACGCGAGCACGCCGGCGATGACGAACTCGGCCCAGAACACGATGATGTAGATGACGAACGCACGGGTGTGCGGGTCGATCGCCGTCCCGGCGCCCCAGTTCTTGATCGCGAGCGGGATGCTGAGGGCCGCCAGGGCGACGCCGAGCAGCGAGAGCGCGCCCAGCACGACGCGCCATCCCGTCTGGGCAGGCGGACTCTCCTGCGCCCACCCGGCCCACATGAAAGCCGCGACGCCGAAGATGGCGCCGATCATGACGAGGTCGCGCGGATGGCCGAAGTCGAGCATGATGCCCCTTCCGATGTCTGCGCCTCACCCTAGCTGTGGCGCCCTCTCGCCGGCCAGGGGCGGCAGCGGGGCGAGGGGCGCTCGTTCCGTCGGTTCTCCACAGATTGGACAATCCGTCGGCTGTCCACAGATTGGGCGATTTTACTTCGGATGTCGGGAGCCAGTGTCAGGATGAAGTATGTCATTTTCATCCGAGCTTCGGGAGGCGGCAGACGCCCTCGCTTCCCGCCCTGAGCTCGGTGCGGCCACGCCGGATCTGCCCCGCGCGCTGCGCCACATCGATGGCGATGACCTCGTGCGGCTCCTGCGGGACGCCGCGACCCTCACCCGCGCCGTCGAGAAGGTCCGCGTGATCGGCGCCGGCATCCTGGCCGAGCGATCGGCGCGCGATATGGGGCAGTCGGGGCTTGCCGCGAAGCACGGCCATCGCACCCCGGTCGAATTCGTGCAGTCGATCGGCGGCGTCACCCGGGCCGAGGCGCGCCGGGACGTCACGCTGGGCGCGTCACTGCTGGATGGCCCGGGGGATGAACCCGGCGACGGCACGGGTGCCGGCATCGACGCGCCCGCGCCGCCCGACGCTGACAGGCCGCAGGACTGGCGCGCCCCGCTTGCGCGCGGCGCTGCTGAACGGCACCCTCTCGACCGCGCAGCATGAGGCCATCCAGCGTGGGCTCGGGGATCCGCCGGAAGATCGCGACGAGGGCGAGGCGGCCGAGGTGTGGCGCATCGCGGCCGAGCAGCTGACGGTCGAGGCGGCAGCGATGCCGGTCGAAGAGCTTGCGCGACGCGCTCGACAGGTGCGGGACGTGCTGGATGCCGCAGGAGCCGAGAAGAGATTCGCGCAAGCGGTTCGAGCGCCGGTCGTATCGAGCTGGACCGACCAGGACGGTCTGCACCACGGCCATATCGTGTACGACGACGAGATGGCGGCGTGGGTGCGCTCGATCACAGCGGCGGGACTGCGGCCGCGCCGCGGTGGACCGCGCTTCCAGACTGACGAAGAGCGGGCCGCCGAGCAGAGCCTCATCGACGATCCGCGCACGAACGAACAGCTCGAGTACGACCTGCTCATGCAGGTGCTGCGCGCCGGCGCGCTCGCGACTGCAAGCCGAGGTGTTCGGCGCGCGCCAGCCCGGCGTGCGGATGGTGACGATCGTAGATTCCGCCGGCCCGCGCGACGCGTTCGGGCGCGCGCTGATGACCGGGCACCTCGAGGACGGCGGCGATCCGCTGCCGGGTTCGGTCATCGCGCGATCCTTGTGCGAGACCGGAGCAGTGCCGGTCACCGTCGATTCGTGCGGCAACCCCCTCGACGTCGGTCGAGGCAGCGTCTGTTCACCGCGAAGCAACGGATCGCGCTGGCGATACGAGATGGCGGATGCCTGTGGCCCGGGTGCGTCGTGCCCGCGTCGTACTGCGAGGCGCACCACTGCGACCACTGGTCCGCCGACCATGGGTCCACCGACATCGACCGGGGCATCCTCCTCTGTCGATTCCATCATCTGCTGCTCCATAACGCCGGCTGGCACATTCGGCGCGGCGGCCACGGGCCATTCCTCCTGCACCGGCCGGACGGTGGTCCTCCGATCCCGGTCATCTCCCGTTCGCCGCTGCGGTGGGCGTGGGATCCACCACCCGACCGCGGCGATTGGCGTCAAGATCACGGGGGGCAGGAAGACCGACCGGTCGGAGTGCCGACTCCCGGCAGAGCTCGTGGTGCCCCGAACTAGACTGGGCACGCGGTCCCCTGTCGGCCGCCCGACACCGCCGGCTACCGCCCGGCATCCCGAACTTGGAGCTCAGTCGCGTGACCAACCCCACCGCTCAGGCACCAGCATCCGTCACCGCCAGCTCCGTGGCAGACACCGTTGAGAACGCGGCCGCGACCCCGGAGCGGGAGCAGCCGTACGGCGCCCTCGGTCTGAAGGACGACGAGTACGCGCAGATCCGCGAGATCCTCGGCCGGCGTCCCACCAGCGGCGAGCTGGCCATGTACTCGGTGATGTGGAGCGAGCACTGCTCGTACAAGTCGAGCAAGATCTACCTCAAGCGGTTCGGCCAGAAGGTCACCGACGAGATGCGCGAGCGGCTCATGGTCGGCATGGGTCAGAACGCCGGTGTGGTCGACATCGGCCAGGGCTGGGCGGTCACCTTCAAGGTGGAGAGCCACAACCACCCCAGCTACATCGAGCCGTTCCAGGGCGCCGCCACCGGCGTCGGCGGGATCGTGCGCGACATCATCTCGATGGGGGCCCGCCCGGTCGCGGTGATGGACCAGCTGCGCTTCGGCGCCATCGACCACCCCGACACCGCGCGCGTGGTGCACGGCGTGGTGTCGGGCATCTCGTTCTACGGCAACTGCCTGGGCCTGCCCAACATCGGCGGCGAGACGGTGTTCGACCCGGTGTACCAGGGCAACCCGCTGGTCAACGCCCTGGCCGTCGGGGTGCTGCGCCACGAAGACCTGAAGCTGGCCAACGCGTCCGGCACCGGCAACAAGGTCGTGCTGTTCGGCGCCCGCACCGGCGGTGACGGCATCGGCGGAGCATCCATCCTCGCCTCCGACACGTTCGCCGCCGGCGGGCCGACCAAGCGTCCGGCCGTGCAGGTGGGCGACCCGTTCGCCGAGAAGGTGCTCATCGAGCGCTGCCTCGAACTGTACCGGGGCGAACTGGTCGAGGCGATCCAGGACCTCGGAGCCGCCGGCATCTCGTGCGCGACCTCCGAGCTGGCCGCCAACGGCGGCTCGGGCATGCGCGTGGATCTGGAGAACGTGCTGCTGCGCGACCCCTCGCTCACGCCCGAAGAGATCCTCATGAGCGAGAGTCAGGAGCGCATGATGGCCATCGTCGCGCCGGACAAGCTCGACGCCTTCCTCGCGGTGACCGGAAAGTGGGATGTCGAGACCAGCGTGCTCGGCGAGGTCACCGGCGACGGCCGCCTGAAGATCTACTGGCACGGCGAGCAGATCGTGGATGTCGACCCGTCGACGGTGGCCGTCGACGGCCCGGTGTACGAGCGCCCCGTCGCCTACCCCGCGTGGCTGGACGCGCTCGAGCAGGACCCGGCGGCCGCGCTGCCGCGGTCCACCGATCCCGACGTCCTGCGCTCGCAGTTCCTGCAAGCTGGTGGCCGGCCCCAACCAGGCCGACACGTCCTGGATCACGAACCAGTACGACTACTACGTCGGCGGCAACACGGCGCTGGCGTTCCCCGACGACGCGGGCATGATCCGGGTCGACGAGAACTCGGGCCTCGGCTTCGCGATCGCCACCGACGCGAACGGCCGATACTGCCAGCTCGAACCCTATCAGGGGGCCAAACTCGCCCTCGCCGAGGCGTACCGCAACGTCGCCGTGACCGGGGCGACCCCGGCGGCGGTCACCGACTGCCTCAACTTCGGCAGCCCGGAGAACCCCGAGGTCATGTGGCAGTTCAGCCAGGCCGTCGACGGCCTCGCCGACGGATGTCTCGAGCTCGGCATCCCCGTCACCGGCGGCAACGTCAGCTTCTACAACCAGACCGGCGAGGTCCCGATCCACCCCACGCCGGTCGTGGGCGTGATGGGCATCATCGACGACGTCGCCCACCGCATTCCATCCGGCTGGCAGGACGAGGGCGAGAACATCTACCTGCTCGGGGTGACCGCCACCGAGCTGAGCGGATCGGCCTGGGCGGCCACCGTGCACCAGCACCTCGGGGGGCGGCCGCCGGCCGTCGACCTCGAGGCCGAGAAGCGCCTCGCGCACCTGCTGCGCGCCGCCAACGACCAGAACCTGATCTCCAGCGCGCACGATCTGTCCGAGGGCGGGCTGGCCCAGACGCTGGCCGACGGTGTGCTGCGGTTCGGCGTCGGCGCCCGGGTCTGGCTCGACGAGATCATCGACCGCGACGGGGTGGATGCCGCATCCGCCCTGTTCGCCGAGTCGACCGGCCGCGTCATCGTGTCCGTGCCGCGCGAAGAGGACGTCAAGTTCCGCGGGCTGTGCCAGGGCCGTGGCTACCCGGTGCTGCGCATCGGCGTGACCGATCAGGCCGGCGCCGACGCCGCACTCGAGGTGCAGGGAGTGTTCACCGTTCCGGTCGACGAGCTTGCGCGCGACATCCGCCGCCACCCTGCCGGCGGCCTTCGGACCGACCATCGCGGAGTGATCACCGGGCGGCGTCCGCGCCTGCCCCTAGACTTGAACGCATGTCGAGCGATGAGGACTACGGGCCCCTGAACGAGCGGCGCCAGCGTCGCATCAAGGTGATCGCCTGGGTCGTCATCGTCGCGCTCATCCTCGTGGCCGGCGGTGCCACCGTCCTCGCGCTGCTGTTCGGTTGACCTCGGGCCGAGCGCCCACCGCCGTCATGGGTACCATGGCAGGGTGCATGACTTCTGGCAGTTCGCCGGCAGCTACTGGTGGCTGATCTTCCCGCTGATGGGCGTCCTCGGGGGCGCCGGCAAGGCGTGGGAGCGCAACGCGCGCAGCCGGCACGAGCGGCGACTGGAGATCCTGCACGCGAAGGCCGAGATCACCTCGGCCAAGGCGGCGGCCCGGGGGACGGGCCGGGCCACGGGCCGGGCGGTCGCGGCATCCCCCGCTTCCGTCGAGCAGTCGCACGCCGAGCAGCTCACCCAGCTGTTCCGCGCGCACGACGCGGTGACCAAGCGCTGGCTGGACTACGAGCTGGATGTCGCGAAGCTGATCGCGTTCCCCGCGATGAGCGACGGACGCCAGCCGCTGACCGCGGCGTTCCTGCGGGCGAAGAAGGTCGCGGACCGGTTGCGCCCGGACTCGGAGAAGGTCCGGGTGACGAAGGAGCAAGCTGGACGAGTACCGCAACGCGGTGACCGACTTCGAGGTGGCGTTCGACGTCGCCGAACAGGATGCCCGCCGACTCCGGGACTCGTCGTTCACCGAGCCCGAGCGCAAGCGCCTCGACACGGCGAAGCAGCTGCTGACCGTCGCCATCGACCAGGCGGCGACCCCCGCCGAGCGCCAGGTCGCGTACAAGCGGGTGCGCGAAGAGCTCGACGGACTCATCTCGCTGTCGGACGGCGCGATCGAGGTGCTCGAGAAGAAGGTGGCGCTGGCCCTGCCACCGGGTGCCACGCTTCCGCCGCCCGCCGCGGAGACGCCTGCCGCGACACCTGCCGCGACCACCCCCGGTGCAACCCCGCCGCCGGGCGCCGCAGATGCGCCCTGGCCGGTCCCCCGCCGCAGCGGCGCCCCAGACGGCCGCGCCTGACCATCAGCCAGTGGCCTGATCCAGCACGGGGCTCATCCAACACCGGGCTCATCCAACACGGGCCTCATCCAGGACCGCGCTCATGCAGTACCGCGCTCATGCAGTACCGCGCTCATCCAGGACGGGATGCAGGTGCTTGGTGGTGAGCACGGTCGCCGCATGCCGTGCGCCCGCGGCGAGCGCCTCGGGCGCCTCGGCCCCGTCGAGCGTCGCGTCCAGCACGCCGACCAGGAACGCATCACCGGCGCCGTTGACGTCGACCACCTCGACCGGGACGGCGGCGACACGGTGCTCGCGCCCGGCCGCATCCACCGCGACCGCGCCGTCCGCGCCGAGCGTGCACACGGCAAGCGACGCCCCGCGGTCGACCACGGTACGCAGGAACGGCAGGGGGTCGCCGATGGCGTCCGCGTTCATGAACACGGCGTCGGCTTGCCGCGACGAACGGCCGCGCGAACTCCGCGGTGCCGTCGTAGTCGTGCACATCGGTCCAGATCGGGCGACCGGTCCGCCGCGCCTCGGGGATGAGCCGGCGCGCCTCGGCCGCGAGATCGAGCACGATGGCTGCGGCATCCGCCATCGCGGCCGTGACGGCCGCGGCGGTCCGGGCACGGGATGCGGCGGAGGCCTCACCCGGCGCCGACAGGTACAGCGAGACGCGCTCGCCCGCCGGCGTCATCAGGTTGAGGTGGCGCTCTGTGGCGTCGGCCGCCCCGGTGATGAGCTCGACGCCGGCACCGCGCAGGGCCTCCGCGATGCGGGCGGCCTCGGCATCCTCGCCCAGCAGCGTGTGCAGAACCGGCCGTCGACCCAGTGCCGCCAGCCCGAGCGCCTTGCCGGCCGACGTGCCGCCGACCGTCTCGTGCTCGGCGAGCGCGAACTGCATGTGCGGCACGGGGTCGGGCAGCCGGTCGAGCAGCACGATGCGGTTCCATGACGCGGGGCCCGCGATGAAGACGGTCACCGGTCCATCCTGCCGCCTCGGTCCGGCCGATCGGCGTCGCAACGGCAGGGCGGATCGTGCATTTCGGCGCCGCGGCGACCCCGGGTCCGCGATCCGGCCTGCCGTTGCCACGGCTCAGGGAGGTCCCTGGCCGGGCGGGGTCAGACCTCGGTGGCCTCGACCTTGACGGTCTTGGCCAGCTCGGCGTCGGTGACGGGCACGTCGGCGCGGTTGCTTGGGATGAACAGGGTCAGGACCGCCGACGCGGTCGCGGCGATCGCGGCGACGAGATAGACGACCTGGAAGCCCGAGCCGAGGGATGCGCCGGCCAGCCCCATGATGTCGCCCTGCGATCCGCTCAGTGCTGCGATGGCGCCGTCGACGGTCGCCTGCGGGGCGCCCGAGGCTCCCAGCTGAGCGGCGAACTGGCCGACGACGCCGTCCCAGCCCGAGAGCCACGCCAGCGGAGGCACCTGCGACAGCCCCGCGACGGCCTCGGCCGGCAGACCAGCACCGGTCAGCACGCCCGCGATCGGGGCGGCGAAGGCGGCCGCGCCGAGACCGAACGCGATGGCTGAGCCCACGACGGGTCCGAGCGTGAAGCCGAGGTCGCGCATGAGGCTGGTGGTCGCCGACGCCATGCCGATCTCGTGCGGCTTGCACGGTGTTGATCGCGACGGCCGTGATCGAGCCGATGGTCAGCGCGAAGCCGATGCCGAGCAGGAGCAGCGGTGCGAGGAAGTCCTGCCATGGCGCGCCGCCGAACTGCGCGGGCACACCGACCTTGTAGGTGGAGAGCCAGTATCCGCTCGCGGCGATGAACGCGAACCCGACGGTGAGGATCCACCGCGGCGACACGGAGTGGATGAGGCGTCCGACCAGCGGCGCCAGCACGAACGCGGGGCCCTGGATGCACACGAACAGCACGCCGAGCACCCACACCGGGCTCTGCTGGAGGGCACCGACGGAGATCGAGGTGGAGAACGCCGTCGCGAGGAACGCGAACATGCCGATCACGGCGACAATGCTGCCGATCGAGTACGCGCGGTTCTTGAAGAGCGACAGGTGCAGCAGAGGCGCCTTCGAGCGCAGTTCGATGACGATGAATGCGGCCAGGGTCACCGCGCCGACGATGTAGCCGGCGATGACCTGCCACGCCGACCATCCCGAGTCGACGGCGGTGACGGTGGCGTAGAGCACCGCGATCAGGCCGACCGCGAACGTGATCTGACCGGGGATGTCGAGCTTCCGGCCCGCCGGCGCCGACGAGTCGCGGGTCGCCAGGGACACGAAGACGAGGACGATGGCCACCACCACGATCACCCAATACGACACGCGCCATCCGCTGAAGACGTTCGGTGCCCCCGGCGCCGCCCCCGGGACGGTGAAGAACTGGTCGGTCAGCCCGGCCATGACCGGCGAGATGACGGCTCCGAGCGAGAGGAACCCGGCCCACATCGCGATCACGCGTGCACGCCGCCTCGGGTCGGGGGTCAGCGCGGCCACCATCGCCAGGCCGATCGGGAACAGCAACCCGGCCCCGATGCCGATGACCGCCTGGGCGAAGATCATGAAGCCGATCGTGCCGGCGACGGCGGACAGCGCGGCGCCGACGATCACCAGGGCGCTGCCCGCGACCATGAGCTTCTTGCGACCGAACAGGTCGCCGAGCAGTCCGAACGTGAGCTCGAAGGCGACGATACCGATCTCGAAGATCGCCGTGATCCAGGTCAGTCCCGCGCCGGAGGCGTGGAACTCGGCGGCGAACGCGCCGTTCAGGGCTCCAGGGATCGCGTAGGCGGTCTGGGCGAGCGCCACGGACAGGAACGCGGCGGCGAAGGTCGCCCGCACCGATCCGCGCGAGGCGATGATCGTGGTGGTCTGTGTGCTGGACATGGCTGCGGGAACCCCTTCGTTCCAAACGACGACGCGGCACGTGGGTGCGTGCTGTGATGATTGAACACGTTTCTTTACACTCTGTCAAGTGACTTGTCGCATCGTGAGCCGAACGGCCGATCGGCGGCACTGCGCGCCGAGGCCAGTCGGCGTGCGCACCCGGACCAGCGCGGCTGTCGTCGGCGCCGCAGACTGGGGCCGACGCCCGCGCCACTGCGGATGTCTGGACAACGGGAACGGAATCTCCCATGGATGAGAACCTGACGAAGACGTCATGGTCATCGGCTCGACAGCACCGCGAGGGAGAGGCGGCGGTGAACGACGTCGTCGTGATCGGCAGCGGACCCGCGGGGCTCACGACGGCTCTTCTGCTCGCCCGCCACGGCCTGCGGGTCACCGTCGTGACCCGGGAGACCTGGGTGGCCGATTCGCCGCGCGCGCACATCACCAACCAGCGCACGATGGAGGTGATCCGCCAGCTCGGGCTGGAGGATGCGGTGAGGGCACAGGCGTCTGGCCGCGGAACGATGGCCAGCCAGGTCGTCGCGACGGCGTTCACCGGGATGGAGCTCGGGCGCGCGTGGTCGTGGGGCAACAATCCCGGCCGGCAGGGCGAGTACCTGACGGCGAGCCCGACCGAGGGCTGCGACATCCCGCAGAACAGGCTCGAGCCTCTGCTGCTCGGCGAGGCCGCGCGGCGCGGGGTGCGGGTGCGCTTCCAGACGTCGTTCACGGGTCTGGATCAGGATGCCCAGGGTGTCACCGTGCACGTCGTGGACGGCGTCACCGGCCGAGCTGAATCCCTCCGGGCGCTCTACGCCGTCGGCGCCGATGGCGGCCAGAGTCCGGTCGCTGCGGCCCTCGGCATCCCGTTCGAGGGGGATGCAGGGATCGCGGGCGCGATGAACATCAGCTTCACCGCCGACCTGTCGGCGTATGTGGCTCATCGCCCCGGCTCGCTGTACGAGATCTTCCAGAACCGGCCCGAGGGGCCGACGCGGGCGATGATCCGCATGGTCAAGCCGTGGCACGAGTGGTCGGCATCACTCGTGTATCTCGGCGAGCGCAACTCCCGGCTGACCGCCGATGAGGCCGCCCACGAGATCCGGCAGGCGATCGGCGACGACGACGTCGATGTCACGATCACCGGCCTGTACCCGTGGCGCATCAACCGGATCGTGGCCGAACGGTACGGCCACGGGCGGGTGTTCATCGCCGGCGACGCCGCCCACCGGCATCCGCCGACGAACGGGCTGGGGATGAACACGTGCATCCAGGACGCGTTCAATCTGGCCTGGAAGCTCGCGTTCGTCGTCAAGGGCCTGGCCGGCCCGCGCCTGCTCGACACCTACACCGCCGAGCGGCAGCCGATCGGACAGCAGGTCGTGAACCGGGCGGTGGACAGCTGGGCACTCGGCGCCGATCTGCTGCCGGCCATGGGCCTGGATCCGACGCTGCCGTTCGAGGAGCGTGAGGCGCAGTTCGCCGAGCTCGGCGCGGCCAGCGATGCGGGCGAGCGGCGCCGGGCCGAGGTGCGCCGGGTCATCGCGGAGGAGTCGTACATCTTCGAGGCGCACGGCGTCGAGATGAACCAGGTGTACCGGTCGACGGCGGTGATCGACGATGGCACCGAGCCCGTGTACGAGCGGGATGCCGAGCTGTACATCCAGCCGACCAGCCACCCCGGGGCCCGTATTCCGCACGCGTGGGTCGGGGACGCGACTCGGACGATCTCGACCCTCGACGCCGTGGGCGGCGAGCGCCTCACGCTCGTGGTGCGCGACCGCGGGCAGGCGTGGGTGGATGCCGCGGCTCGGGTCGCCGCCGAGCTCGGCATCGAGCTGGCCACGATAATGATCGCCCAGCGCGGCGACGTGCAGGATCTGTACGGCGACTTCGGGCGGCGCAACGGCGTCGGCGAGGCCGGATGCCTGCTCGTGCGCCCCGATCAGCACATCGCCCTGCGCCAGGTCGACGCCGCCGACGACCCCGACACGGCGCTGTGCGAGGCTCTGGTGCGGATCCTCGATCGACAGGATGCCGGTGCCACCGAACGCGACCGCGACCACGGGGACGTCTGAGTCGGTGCCGCGCCCGGCACGCCACACGTCGCAGCACGCCATGGGCCGGCACCGGGCGCGCAGCACCGGGCGCCACGCGTGCGGCAGTCTCCTATGCGGCCGCTCGGCGCCAGGCACTGGGCGTCTCGCCGAATGCAGCGCGGAACGACCGGGTGAAGTGCGAGTGGTTTGCGAAGCCGTGCGCGAGCGCGATCTGCAGGATGTCGGCATCCGCCCATCCCGGGTCGACGAGCGCCTGCCGGGCCAGCTCCAGCCGACGCTCGCGGATCCACCCGGTCACCGACATGTCCCGCTCATGGAACAGCGCCTGCAGGTACCGCGGCGAGATGTCCACGGCCTCGGCGATCGTCGTCACCCGCAGCGGATCGGCGTTCGCACCCGGCGCCGTCCCGGTCAGGTGCGCGGAGATGTACGCGGTCGCCCGCCGGAACGCCGGCTCGGTCGGCTCGATCACGTCGGCGGCGGCGAGCTGCTCGGCGAGCATCGTCGAGAACACGCCGACCACGTCGTGCAGGATGCCCGAGCCCGACGATCCGGCCAGCAGTGCCGCGTCGTCCAGCACGTCGCGCGCGAAGCGCACCGCGATCCGCGCATACCCGCGGTCGGCGGGGAACGGGCGCCCGAGCACGGGACGCAGAGCCGCCGGGGCGAGGGGCAGGGCCGCACGCGGGGCGCGCAGCATCATCAGCCGGAACGGCCCGTCGAACTCCCACCCGTACGACACCGTCGGGTCGCCGTAGCTGACCATCCCGGGCTCCAGACGCACGGGCGGGTGCCCGTCGGCCGGGGTCAGGACGCTGGTGCCCGACAGCTGCACGACGACGATGTGCCGGGTGGCGGCCGTGCGCGCCACCTCGGCCGGGGTCCGCGCGACGCTCAGGTGGACGGCATCCACATCGAGCAGATCGAGCTCGGTGCGGTCCACGCGCCCGCGGACGAGCCGCCCGTCGACGCCGACCCACTCCTGCGGCGGACGGCGGCGCCCGTCGGCACCGGCGAACCGTCCCCAGCCGTCCAGCGCCGCGCCGAGGTCCCGCGCGGCGACGCACCGTCGTTCCGCCCGCGGCGAGCGACGCGACACGAGGGCCATCTCACACCGTGAATGGCGGCACGAGCCGGGACGGATGCTGCGCGTCGCGGTAGATCGTGTGGGTGACCGGGCGGCCCACCGGCAGGTGGAACGCGTCGGGCGGCAGCAGCGCGTTGTGCTCGTCGCTCAGCGGCTCGTCGCACGACAGTTCGGCCACCAGCCGGTGCCCGGGCAGGATCGTCGCGGCGAACGGGTAGATCCGCAGCACGTACTCGGTGATCTCGCCCGGCACCACCGGCACCTTGCGGGTGTGCGGGTGCACCGGGCTGCCCTCGGCCGACCGGTCGGGGTCGAGCTCGCGCTTGCGACGCCTTCAGGTACGCGGTGGTCAGCAGCTGCCGCGTGCCGCCGGGCGCGGCATCCCACAGTCGCAGGATGAAGTTCGTGTCGTCCTGGTCGATCGCGGCGTACAGGTGGAACGCACCGGTGCCGATCAGCTCGGCCGGCTGCTCGAACGCGGCGGTCGACCACGACAGCACCTCGACGGTGTCGGTCACCGTCAGCGGCGCCTGGAAGAACCCGTCGGGCGCGGCCGCCTCGGGCCCGAAGACCTCGGGCTCGGCCGACAGGGCCCGACGCGTGCGCAGATACAGCGGCCGGTGCTCGACCGGCTTCGGCGGCCACTGGTCGGCTGTGACGACCTCGCGCGACCCCTCGACGAACACCTCGACGGCCGGCTCGTGCTCGACGCCGTTGGAGATGCCCTTCAGCCACCGGTCGTACCAGCGGAACATCTTGTCGTGCTCCTCGATCCACGGCCGCGACTGCATCGGCGGGTACGACCCGATCGAGAGCCGCTTGTGGGGGCCGGGCAGCGCCTGGAACAGCTCGATCGTGCCGTCCAGGGTCCAGCCGCGGCCCTGGTCGAGCTCGAGCCACACCGGGATGTCGATGTTCGGTGCGACCGTGATGGGGTTGCGCTCCTCGTACCAGGGGCCGTCCAGGTCGTTGGTGACGATGTCGAACCACGCCTCGTGGTGCACCGGGTAGTGCAGCGTATGCACGAGATTCGGCCACGCCTGGATGTCGGGGTCGGCCAGCCGCTCGGCCACGCGGCGCTCGACCTCGCCCGGATCGACGTTCTGCAGCATCCGGCTCTTGATCCGGTCGGTGAACGCCCAGCCCGAGTCGCCGCCCCGACCCTCGCGCGCGGCGCGCGGCATGAACCACATGATGCCGCCGTGGTACGTCGTCTCGTAGAAGTCGTAGTGCCCGCCCGAGACGAAGATCGCCTTCAGATGCGGAGGGCGCTCGGCGGCGGCCAGCACCTGCATCGACCCGAAGTACGAGATGCCGATCATGCCGACGTTGCCGTCGCACCACGGCTGCGCGGCGACCCACTCGATGACGTCGTACGCGTCCTGCCCGAGCGAGACGCCGCCCGCGTTGTAGTTGCCGATGTGCTCGCCGCCGGATCCGCCCGATCCGCGCAGGTCGCCGATCACATGCACGTACCCTTCGCCGACGACCCGGGCGATGTCGCCGGCCTCGATGCAGCCGTCCCACATCGGCGAGGGCCGCCGCTGCGGCGGCATCGTGAGCGCGAGCGCCTGCAGCTCTTTGCCGTACGGGCTGAGGGCGATCAGCGCCGGACGGGCCTTCTCGTCCGGCGCGTGGTAGGCGTCGGCGACGAGCGTGACGCCGTCGCGCATCGGGATCTCGAGGTTCTTGCGCACCGCGATGGTCTGGGTGCCGGTTGTCACGGTTTTGATCATGATCGTGCTCCTGGGGAGTGCGTCGCGTAGCCGCGCATCGTGGTGAAGAAGGGGGACGGCTCGAGCATCGGGTCGCCGGTGTAGCCGAGGGATGCCGCGACCCCGGCGTACGGCGAGTACACCGAATCGTCCGGCCGAGGCGGGTGCGCCGCCACGGCCGCCCGGATGCGGGCTTCCTCGGCCAGGCTGCCGGCGAGCGCCTCCTCGGCGTCGACGGCGTCGAGCGCAACCGGGAACGGCGAGCCGTCGGCCCGGCGGTAGGGATGCCCGAGGTACAGGTGCGCGGGATGCAGAGCCTGCAGGCGCTGAAGGCTGGACCGATACGCGTCGGGGTCTTCGTATCCGGGGAATCCGCTGGCCGCGCCGTAGGCCTGGACCGCGTCGCCGGCGAACACGTGTCCGTCGACCGCGTAGGCCACCCCGCCCGCGGTGTGCCCGGGGACGGCGTGCACGTCGACCGTCACGCCGCCGAGGTCGAGCCGGTCGCCGTCGTCGACCACGCGGGTCGGCTCCAGCTCGCCCGAGATCGCCGCGGCCGCTTCGGCGGTCTTGGCGGCTTCGAGCCCGGGCACGCGGTCGCCGCGCAGGGCGAGCGCCTCGTCGACGTGCGCGCGGCGCGTGCGCAGGAACGGGGCGTCTCGCCGTCCGATCACGACCTGCGCCTTGCGGCCGGTCGCCTCCCACAGCGCGAACGCACCGCCGACGTGGTCGATGTGCCCGTGCGTGAGCAGGATCCATCGGATGTCGCGGGTGCGGCGGCCCAGCCCCTCGAGCGCGGCGGGCACCCCGGCGGCCGATGCGGTCACGCCGGTGTCGACGAGGGCCGGCTCGGGCGCGTCGATCAGGAAGCTGTAGAGGTGGAACCGCCCCCACGGCGCGGCGATCGGGTGGACGGCGACGGTCATGGCGCCCCCAGGAACGCGGCCACCCGGTCGATGGTCCGTCGGCTCTCGTCGATGGCCGGGAAGTTCTGCACGAACCCGTGGTTGACCCCCGGCATCCGCACCACCGTCGCATCGACGCCCGCCCCGCGCAGGCGCTGCCCGTACCGCTCGCCTTCGTCGCGCAGCGGATCGTACTCGGCGGTGACGATGAGGGCGGGCGGCAGCCCGGCCAGGTCGACCCGCTTGATCGGCGACACGAGCGGGTCATCGGGGTCGGCGCCGCTGCGCAGGTAGAAGGCGTTGAACGGGGCCAGGCCGGCGTACTCGAGCCCGTAGCCGGTGGCGTTCTCGACCAGCGACGGGTAGCGGCTCTGGTCGAAGTCGAGGTCGAGCGACGGGTACAGCAGCACCTGGTGGGTGATGCGGTCGAACCCCTCGTCGTGCAGCCGCGCGGCGACGGCGGCGGCGAACGTGCCGCCCGAGCTGTCGCCGGCCACCGCCCGCACCGGGCCGGGGAACCGGTCGGCTGCCCACCGCACGACGCCGGTCGCGTCGTCGAGCCCCGCGGGGAACGGGTGCTCGGGCGCGAGCCGGTAGCCGGCCGAGACGACGGTGAGCCCGGTCGCCGCCGCGAGCGCGCGGGCGATGTGGTCGTGCGTATCGAGACTGCCGAGGAAGAACGCTCCGCCGTGCAGGTAGACCAGGATGCCGCGGTCGCCGTCGCCGTCGCGGTAGATGCGCACCGGCACGTCGCCGTGCACGGTGTGCGCGATCTCGTCGTCCACCCGCGCCACGACCGGGCGCTCGGCCACCGGTGCCAGGTGCGCCTCGTCGGCTGCGCGCAGCGCGACGGGGTCGATCGGTCCGGGCGACGGCGTCGGCAGCGACGCGAGGACCTGCGCGATCACGGGGTTCAGCGGCATCCGTCAGCCCTTCGCCGTCGCCGCGAGGTCGCCGGGCTTCTGCCCGGGGAACACGGTCTGGATCTCGTCTTCGCTCCAGCCCTCGCGCGACACCTTCTGCAGCCCGTCGGTGATCGGCTTGCGCGCCGCCTGGTACTGCGCCAGCGCCGCGGCGACCGAGTCGGCGCCGGCCAGGGCCTCGGCCAGCACCTGCGCATCGAGGATGGCCGAGTTCGCACCCTGTCCCTGGTGGTGGCACATGGCGTGGGCGGCGTCGCCGACCAGCGCGACGGCCTCGGAGTGCCACACCTCGATCGGGTCGATGTCGTATACGGCGCGGACGTTGACGATGCCCATGTCGAGGTCGCGGGTGGTCTGCACGATCGCGTCCTCGAAGCCGGCGACGGTGGCGAGCATCGCCTGCTTTCCGTCGCGCGGGTTCGGCGTCGGGTCGGGGTTCAGTGCGGTGATGTCGAACGAGATCTGGCCGCGGTGCTCGAGCGGCAGCGAGTAGATCTTCGTGCCGTGGCCCAGGTACATGCGCAGCTTGTCGTCGAACGGCAGACCGTGCGCGTCGGCGATGTCGATCACGGCCCGGTAGGCGTGCTCCCCCGCGTAGATCGGCGGGCGATCGTCGAACAGCTGCTCGCGCACGAGCGAGCGGATGCCGTCGGCCCCGATCACGAGATCGGCGGTCACCGTCTTGCCGTTCGCGAACTCCAGCACGGGCCGAGTGCCGGTGTCGTCGATGCGGGTGAGCGTGTGCGAGGTGTGCACCATCCCGTCGGGCAGCTCGCCGATCAGGGCGTCGATGAAGTCGCCGCGGTGGACGAACCGGGTGGTCAGGCCGAAGACGTCCTTCTCGGGCCACTCCTCCTCGGCGATGCGCTGCCCGGTCGCGGTGAGGATCTCGAAGCTCTCGCTCGGGCTGGTCACCCGTTCGATCGCGTCGAGCATGCCCCAGGAGCGGAATGCGGCCAGCGACGACGGCCGGAGCCCGATGCCGGCGCCGACCTCGCGGATCTCGCGCGCCTTCTCGTAGACGTTCACCGTCGCGCCGAGCCGGCTGAGGGCCTTGGCGGTGGCGGCCCCGGCGTAGCCGGCGCCGACGATGGCGATGTCGAGATTCTTCAGGTCCATGACGCGTCCTTGTCGTTCTGGGGTCGTTCTGGGGTCGTTCGGGGTCGTTCGGGGTCGTTCGGTGTTCGGGTGTCAGCGGTCGATCGCGAGGAAGCCGGCGGGGTTCGTCACGAAGATCCGGTGGATGGTGTCGTCGTCGATGTCGGCGGCGTGCAGGGCCGGGATGAGCTGTTCGAACAGGTAGTTGACGGTATGGCCCTTCACGCCGGGCCAGCCCAGCGGGCTGCAGTTGGCGTCGGCCGAGGCCAGCAGCCGGTCGACGTGCCCGGCCCGCACCAGGCCGAGGAAGTGCGCGAGCCGCTCGTCGCGGTGGCGTCCCCAGAACGGCGGGTCGGGCAGTTCGAGGTCGTACCCGAACGTGTCGAAGCCCAGCCGCCCGCCCGCGGCGAGGATCGCCTCCTGGTTCACCCTGCCCTGGCTGACGCCGTCGTCGGCGTGGCCGAACAGCACGCGGTCCAGCGCGAGCCCCTCCTCGGCGAAGATCGCCAGCGCGGGCTCGACGTCGACGGCGAGGTGCGTGAAGACCGGCACCCCGGTCTGCAGCGCGGCGCGCGCGGCGGCGCGGTAGATGCGCAGGTCGAGCTCCTTCATCCGGAACCCGCGGCTCACGCCGACCTTGATGATCCCCGCCGCAAGCCCCGGTGCCTTGGATGCCGACCGTGATCTCGTGCACGAACTGGCGGTAGAGGTAGTCGACGCTCGCGTCGGCGAAGAACTTCAGCGCGGTGTCGCCGCCGACGAAGCCGGTGCACGCGACGATGTGCACACCGGTCTTCTCAGACAGCGACTGGTAATAGGGCACGTCCCGGCCGTTGCAGATTCCGGTCGCGTCGACGAACGTGCCGCCGCCGTTCTCATGGAACGCGCGCAGCTTCGGGACGGTCTCGTCGTAGCGCTGTTCGGGGCTCTTCCACCACTGGGGGTCCAGCTCTGACCCCGGCATCCCGTACCCGATGTGCTCGTGCACGGCGACGAAGCCGAGCTCCTCGGGGGCGACGGGGCCGAGGACGGTGTTCACGTGCGCCATGTCAGTGCTCCTTCACAGCCAGGAGGGCGGCCGGATTGTCGACGAGCAGGCGATGGATGTCGTCATCCGGCACGCCGGCATCCCGCAGCATCGGCACGAAGACCTCGAGCACGTGCGCGTACTCCGGCGCGGTGTCGGCGTCGGCATCCGGGTGCCCCTTCGCCACGCCGATCGCACTCGACGAGAGGATGATGCGGTCGCCGTGGCCCGCGGAGATGAGCTCGGCGACCAGCTGTGCGCGCTCGAGGTCGGTCGGCAGGTCGGCGCCGAGGTGTCCGATGTGGTCGATGCCGACGTACGCGCCCGCTTCGGCGACGGCGATCGGGGCGCCGGTGGCGAGGGCGTCGGGCCGGTCGAGCCCGCCGACGACCACGCGGTCGACGGGCAGGCCGGCATCGCGCACGACCTCGAGATCGTGCACGGCGTCGGCGCCGTACCGGACCGACAGCGCCGTCCCGGTCACGACGGCCGCCCGCGCGGCCCCGCGGGTCTGGCTCTCGTCGGTCGGCGTCATCCCGGCCGGCGTCACGCCGATCGCGATGAGGCCGGCGTGGCCGCGGCGCTCGACGCGCGGGACGACCATGCCCTCGGTGATCTCGCGCGCGTACAGTTCGGCGAACCGCTCGGCCGGCCACGGTGTGGGCGGGTTGGTCTGCGGGGTGAGGAAATAGCCGCCCAGTTCGTCTTCGGGCCCCTGTCCGGTCGAGGCCACGATGTGCACGCCGGTCGCCCGGGACAGCGCCTCGTAGAGCGGCAGGTCGCGCCCGTGGAACATCCCGGTGGCGTCGACGACCGTGCCTCCCCCGGCGGCGGCGAAGGCGCGCAGCTTCACGGCGAGGGCGGCGAAGATCTCGGACCGGTCGAACGGGATGTCGTACGCGTACTGCGCTCCGGGGACCACCGACAGCAGCGCTTCGTGCGTCGCGACGACGCCGAGCTGGTCGGCGGGGATGTCGCCGAGGACGGTGTGGACTGTGCCGCTCACAGGGTTCCTCTCCATCGAGTCGGGTGATCCGGCGGGATCGCTCTCCAGCTTCGCACTCACTTTACAGCTTGTCAAGTGAGTGACCACAGTGACCGGCGACCCCGCCGAGCAGAGTTAGGCTCGGATTCATGGCGAACCTACGGCAGCTGCAGAAGGAGACGACTCGCAGGCGGCTGCTCGAGGTCGCGCTGGACCTCTTCGTCTCACGTGGCTACGTCGCCACGACGATCGACGACATCGCATCGGCCGCCGGCACGACTCGAGTCACGTTCTATGCGCATTTCGAGTCGCGGCAGGATCTCATGCGCGCGCTGATCGCCGAGCTGAACGAGATCCTCGACCGGCACGCGCGCGCCGGCACCGGGGGATCCACAGCCAGTCCGCTCGTCGAGGCGGTGCAGATCGGCTCGCGTGAGCTGCTCACCGAGTGGCTGCGCAATCAGGCCGTGCGATGGCCGCGCATCCGCCCGTACATCCTGTCGGCCACCGAGGCCTCAGCCGTGGACCCCGACATCCGCGGCCTGTTCTCCGGATGGGTCGAAGAGGTCGTGGCCGATGTCGTCGAGGGGCTGGATGCGGCGGGCAGGTTCGATCCCGCGAGTCGGCACTTCCGCGGCGAGCTCGCGTTCGCGAACCTCGATCAGACGGCGCTGTACTGGATGCGCACCGGCGGCTTCGAGCCGGGCTCAGGTACGGAGTTCGACGTGCTCGCCGAGACCTGGTGGCACCTCGTCGGTGACGGCGGCTCACGCTGACCGCTCCCGCTCCGTCCCAGGTCCCTGAGCGAGGAGCGCAGCGACGAGACGAAGGGCCGGTACCCGCAGAACACGCGGTACCGGCCCCTTCGCCTCGCTCGGTGACCTATCGGGTCACGAGGTGAGCGAGTCGACGTAGTCCTGGTTCTCGGACATCCACTTCTTGACGATGCCCGGGTACTCGCTCTGCTTGTGATCCTCGCGGAACATCGCATTCTCGAGCGAGAACAGCAGGTCGGAGTCCATCTTGAACCCCTTGAACCAGCCGTTGACGTCGGCGAAGTCATCCGCGAACCCGGTGCGGGTCACGGTGTGGATCGACTCGGCGGCACCCAAGGCGCCCTTCGGGTCCTTCAGATCCTTCAGGTCGTAGGCGTCGTACGCCCAGTGCGGGCGCCACAGTGTCACGACGATGTCGTCACCGGCGTCCAACGACTTCTTCAGCTCGGCGAGCATGGCCGGGGTGGACGAGGTGAGGAAGTCCATCTTGTCCAGGCCGTACTCGGGGATGACCTTCTTCTCCATCGCCTCGGTCAGGCCGGCACCCGGCTCGATGCCGACGATGCGGTTGCCGAACTTATCGGCGTTCGCCGCCAGCTGGTCGATCGAGTCGATCGGCGCGTCCGCGTTCACGGCGAGCGTGAGCTTGGCGTCGTCGTTCCACGAGCCGACGTCCACGAGGTCGTCGCCGTACTTCTCGAAGTAGGTCTTGTGCGTGGTCGGCAGCCAGCCGTCGAAGGCCACGTCGTAGTCGCCCCCGGCGAGCCCGGCGAAGACGGGTCCGGCGTCGGCGTACTCGAGGTCGACGGTGTAGCCCTGGTCCTGCAGGACCTGCTGCCACAGGTACGAGGCGGCCTCGCCCTCGGGCCAGCCGTTGAACACGCCGACCGTGATGGTGCCCTTGTCGGCGGAGCCGCCGTCGCTGTCGCCGCCGGTCGAGCTGGAGCAGCCGACCAGCGCGATGCTGGCCACGGCGCCCATGGCGAGGGCGCCGAGCAGTGTGCGCTTCTTCATGTGATTCCTTTCCTCCCGTGTGCTGTCACGGGTGTTGGGGAGGCCCGCGGAGTATCCGCGGGCACGACGGCGCGCGGGCGCGCCGGGTCTGGGATGGGTGTCAGGCCGCGTTCATGCCGGCGGGCACGGATGCCGCGGCCGGCGCCTCGTCGGTAGTGATCGCGGCGGACGTGCGGCGGGGGCGCTTGGCCGCGCCGAGTGCACCCGTGATGCGATCGAGGATCATCGCGATGATGACCACCGACAGTCCGGCCTCGAAGCCGAGCGAGATGTCGGTGCGGCTCAGCGCCTGGATGATGTCCTTGCCGAGGCCGGGGGCGCCGACCATGCTGGCGATCACCGCCATCGACAGGGCGAGCATGATCACCTGGTTGACGCCGGCCATGATCGACGGCATCGCCAGCGGCAAGCTGGATCTGACGCAGGATCCGGCCCGGTGTCGCACCGAACGCGTTGCCGGCCTCGACCACTTCCTTGTCCACCCCGCGGATGCCGAGCTCGGTCAGGCGCACACCCGGTGCGACGGCGAAGAGGATCGTGGCGACCATTCCCGGCACTACGCCGATGCCGAACAGGAAGATCGCCGGGATCAGATAGACGAAGGCGGGCATCGTCTGCAGGAAGTCCAGGATCGGTCGCACGATTGTCGAGACGGTCTGCGAGCGCGCCGCCCAGATGCCGACCGGGATCGCGATGGCGACCGCGATGATCACGGCGACCAGGGTGAGCGCGAGGGTGTCCATCGCGTTGTCCCACTGGCCGACCACGACGATCAGCAGCAGGCCGATGATCGAGCCGACGGCGAGCTTCCAGCCCTTGACGAGCCAGGCGATGGCGGCGACCACGATGATGATCACCCAGAACGGGGGTGCGCCGAACAGCCAGTCGGCAGCGTCGTAGAGCGCGTTGAAGATCGCGGAGATGACGTCGAAGAGTCCTCCGAGGGTGTCGATCACCCAGTTGATGGCGGATTCGACCCAGTCGCCGAGCGGAATGCGGAACGCGTCCATCAGCGCTCACCCCCTCTGCCGTCGCCAGGTCCGGCGTGGCATCGGCGGGGCCGGCTGCCGCGGCGAAGGCTCCGGGGGCGAGCTCGGTCAGCTCGGTCGCGAGCGAGAACGCCGTGCTGGGCACGATGTCGATCGCCTGGGTGGTCGGCGGCACGTTGCCGAGCGCGGCCAGCAGGGTGATGCGGGGCACCACTCCCAGCAGACGCCCGCTCTCGTTCACGACGGGCAGCGGCACGGGCTGCCGACCGAGTCCTCGACGATGTCGGTGAGCAGGTCGTCCGGTCCGACCCGGGTGACGGTCTGGTCGGCGATCGTGCGCAGATCGGTGGTCCCGGCCTTCACAGCCCGGATCACGGTGCGGTCGGTGACCACGCCCAGCAGGTGCCGGTTCTCGACGACGAAGACCTCGTCCACCTGCTCCTCGCGCATGACGCGCAGGGCGCCGCGGATCCCGGCCGAGACCGGCACCGCCAGCGGACGCTCCATCACGGCGCTCGCGGTGAGCACGCGCGCCCGGTCGACGTCCTGCACGAACTGGGCGACGTAGTCGTTGGCGGGGTCGGTGAGGATCTCCTCCGGCGTCCCGTTCTGCACGATGCGCCCGTCGCGCATCACGGCGATGCGATCGCCGAGGAACATGGCCTCGTTCAGGTCGTGCGTGATGAAGATGATGGTGCGGCCGAGCTCCTGCTCGAGCTCGACCAGCTGCTCCTGCATCTCGCGCCGGATCAGCGGGTCCAGCGCCGAGAAGGCCTCGTCCATCAGGAGGATGTCGGTGCCGGCGGTGAGCGCGCGGGCCAGGCCGACGCGCTGGCGCATGCCGCCGGACAGCTCGTCCGGCATCGCGTCGACGCGGTCGCCGAGGCCCACCTTGCCGAGGATCTCGCGCGCACGCTCGCGTCGCTCCGCCTTGCCGACGCCCTGGATCTCCAGCGCATACGCGGCATTGTCGAGCACGCTCAGATGCGGCAGCAGGGCGAAGTGCTGGAACACCATGGACATCGACCGGCGGCGGATGTCGCGCAAGCTCGGCGGGATTGGCGTTCGTCACGTCGGCGCCCTGCACGAGCACCTGGCCGTCGGTGGGCTCGAGCAGCCCGTTGAGCATGCGGATGATCGTCGACTTGCCCGAACCGGACAGGCCCATGATCACGAAGATCTCTCCGGGCTGGACGGTGAAGCTGGCGTCGATCACGGCGGCGGTGCCGGCATCCTGCACGTCGGCGCGGGATTGTCCGGCCTTGAGTCTGCGGACGGCGTCCTTCGGATTGCGTCCGAAGACTTTGAAGAGGCTCTTCGCCTCGACTGCTGGTGGGATGGTCACGTTGCTTGGCCTCGGGCAGCCGATGGAACAGGCTGCTTTTGGTTACGCCCGGGTGACGATCTTCTGCGCATCGCGGCACCGCACGAGCGGCTCCAGACGATACGCGTACCGGCGACACACATCGGGTCCGTCGCCAAGACCGCCGACCATACGCCCACGTGTGCGGCTCCCCAGGAGCAGACGACGCGGTCGCGGACTGGTCGTCAAGGGCACAAGGCCCATCTAACGACATTACGCCCGTCGATAGAAACCCGCAAACCGAGCCCGCTGTCGGACGACCCGGGCTTGACATGGCACGGCCCTACTGGTTACCTGGTCAAGTAACTAACCAAAGAACTTTGAGGAGCAACGTGGTCGATGACGGCAGAGCGCTCTTCCTGCAGATCGCGGAGAGCGTCGAAGGCTCGATCATCGACGGCGGCCTCGCCGAAGAGACGCAGGCGCCGTCCACCAATGAGCTGGCCGCGTTCTACCGGATCAACCCCGCCACCGCCGCGAAAGGAATCGGAATGCTCGTGGACAAGGGCGTGCTGTACAAGCGCCGTGGAATCGGGATGTTCGTCGCGCCCGGAGCGCGTGCGCGCCTCCTGGCCGAGCGACGCACCGCCTTCGCCGAGCGCTACGTCGATCCCCTCCTGATCGAGGCGCGCCGGCTCGAGCTCGGGCCGGACGAGTTGGCCGCACTCATCCGCGAGCGCACATCCGCGAGCGTCCAGCCCGCAGAAGGGAACACACCATGACATCGGTCATCGAGGTCGAAGGCCTCACCAAGCGCTACGGCGACACCCTCGCCGTGGACGACGTCAGCTTCACGATCGAGCAGGACACCATCTACGGCCTCCTGGGCCGCAACGGAGCCGGCAAGACCACGGTCATGTCGATCCTGACCGCGCAGAACTTCGCCACGCACGGCGAGGTGCGCGTGTTCGGCGAGCATCCGTACGAGAACGCTCACGTGCTCGAGCGGGTCTGCTTCGTCCGCGAGGGGCAGAAGTACCCCGACGACGCCCACGCCCGGCACGCATTCGCCACCGCGCGCCTCTTCTTCCCGCACTGGGATCAGGACCTGTGCGAACGGCTGATCGAGGACTTCCAGCTTGCCGCTGAACCGGCGGATCAAGAAGCTGTCCCGCGGCCAGCTGTCCGCGGTCGGGGTGATCATCGGACTGGCCTCGCGCGCCGAGATCACGTTCTTCGACGAGCCCTACCTCGGACTGGATGCCGTGGCCCGGCAGATCTTCTACGACCGACTGCTCGCCGACTATGCGGAATACCCGCGCACCATCATCCTGTCCAGCCACCTGATCGACGAGGTCTCGAACCTGATCGAGCGGGTGCTGGTCATCGACGCCGGGCGGATGGTGATGGATGAGTCGACCGACCAGCTTGCGCGATCGCGCGGCCACGATCGTGGGCGACGCGGCGTCGGTGGACGCATTCGTCGCCGATCACGAGGTGCTTGCATCGCGAGCGGCTCGGCCGCATCGCCTCGGTCACGATGCTCGGCCGGCTCGACGACGAGGACCGCCGCCGGCTGGCCGCCGACGGCCTGGACGTCACACCCGTCTCACTGCAACGCTGATCGTGCGCATGACCCAGCACGCGGCCGAATCCGGCCGCGCCACCACGGAAGGAGCAGTGCGATGACCACCATCGCCCAGCCCGTCACGGGCAGCGGCAACCGCATCGTCAAGGTCGTGCGGATGCAAGCTGATCAACCGCATGACCTACATCTGGATCCCGCTGATCATCATCGTCAGCATGGTGGTGATCACGCTCGCGATCTTCGCGATCGTGCGCAGCGCGGGTGGCGACGTGGCGATGTACGGCGGCGGTGCGCAGGCGCCGCTCTGGTACTTCGGAGTCGTCGGGATGCAGGCGCTGACCCTCACGTTCCCGTTCTCCCAGGCGATGAGCGTCACCCGGCGCGAGTTCTTCCTCGGCACGCTGCTGACCGCCGCGATCACGGCAGCGATCCTGTCGGCCGTGTTCGTGATCGGCGGTCTGCTGGAGCAGGCCACCCACGGCTGGGGCATGAACGGCTGGTTCTTCGCGCTGGATTGGGTGTGGGCGGGCGGTGTCGCGACTGCGGCGCTGTTCTACTTCATGGTGGCGATGCTCTTCTTCGTCGTCGGATTCACCGCCGCGACCGTGTACAAGCGGTTCGGCACGATCGGACTGACACTCGTGGGCATCGGCCTGGCCCTGCTCCTGGTGGTCGCACTGTGGATCGTCGGGCGGCTGAACGCGTGGGTCGCCGTCTTCAGCTGGTTCGCGTCGCTGGGCGCGATCGGCCTCACCATCTGGGGACTGCTGCTGGTCGCGGTGCTCGCCGTCGTCGCGTTCGCGCGCTGCGCCGGGCCGTCCCCTGACCGGTCAGCCCTCCTCGGCGGCCGCCTCGTGATGGCGGATGACCTCGGCCACGACGAACCCGAACCACTTCTGGGCGAACTCGGGGTCGAGGTCAGCCTCTTCGGCGAGGCGGCGCAAGCCGTCCGATCTGCTGCTCCTCCCGAGCCGGATCGGACGGGGGCATCCGATGCACCGCCTTGAGCCGGCCGACCTGCTTGGTGCATTTGAAGCGCTCGGCGAGCAGATAGATGAGTGCGGCGTCGATGTTGTCGATGCTGCCCGCAGTCGCCGGAGCGTGTCGATCGGGTCGGCGTTGCCGTCGTCGGTCATGGCGTCCTCCCTGCATCCGCCCGCACGCGAGCGCGCGAATTCGAGGGTATCGCGCGCACCGCTTCTGCCCGCGCCGCATGACGGCGCGCGGCATCCGTCCCCATTCCGGACCCACCCCGCCCATAGAGTGTCTGCATGACCGACGCCACCAGCGAGTCCGCCGCAGCATCGGATGCCGCGGCATCCGCCCCCGCACCGGCGACGACCGCGCCGAGCGGCTCGACCGGCGCCGCCGCCGACGCCGTCGCCGCGCAGTCCGGCGAGGCCCCGCCATCGCGCACGTTCTGGGCGAGCCTGAACCACCCGTTCGCCCTGGGCTTCTTCGTCACCCTGGGCGCCCTGGTCGCCCTCGTGCTCGGCCTGGCGGTCTCGAATCTGTCGACCGTGATCATCTACGTCGTGTTCGCCCTGTTCGCCGCCCTCGGCCTCGACCCGGTGGTGCGGTTCCTCGAGCGGCACGGCGTGACGCGCGCGTGGAGCATCGTCATCGTCTTCACCGGATTCGCGGTGATCCTGGTCGGCGTGCTGTGGCTGATCATCCCGACGGTGGTCCAGCAGATCAGCCAGTTCATCAGAGACATCCCGGCGCTCATCGCGAACTTCCAGAGCTCCGCCCTGTTCGCCTGGCTGCAGGACAACCTCGGCGACCAGGTCGGCGACATCCTCAAGCAGATCCAGGGCTTCCTGACCAACCCGTCGAACATCGCGGCCATCGGCGGCGGCGTGGTGAAGGTCGGCATCACCATCGGCACGACGATCTCGGGGCTGATCATCGTCCTGGTGCTCAGCCTGTACTTCCTCGCATCGCTGCCCGCCATGAAGGTCTCGTTCGCCCGGCTGACGCCCGCGCGCAACCGGCCGACGGTCACCTCGATCACCGAGCAGATCACCAGCTCGATCGGCGGCTACCTCGGCGGCATGGTGGTGCTGGCGTTCTTCAACTCGATCGTCGCGTTCCTGCTCTACACCTTCCTGGGGTTGCCGTTCCCGCTGCTGATGGCGGTGGTGGCCTTCTCGATCACCCTGATCCCGCTGGTCGGCTCGGTGCTGTTCTGGATCATCGGGTCGATGATCGCGCTGTTCTCCAGCCCCCTGGGTGCGCTGATCTTCGCCATCATCTACCTCATCTACATGCAGATCGAGGCGTACGTGCTGACCCCGCGCGTGATGAACAAGGCGGTGTCGGTGCCGGGCTCGCTCGTGGTCATCGGCGCGCTCGTGGGCGGCACCCTGCTGGGGCTGCTCGGGGCGCTCGTGGCCATTCCGGTCACCGCGTCGATCCTGCTCATCATCAAACAGGTGCTGATCCCCCGCCAGGACGCGAAGGTCTAGCGGGATCAGCGCGTCGGCAGCAGGCAGGTCGGCGACGGCACGGCGGTGCGGTACCGCACCCGGCCGGGCACGCCGGAGTGCGCGTCCAGCGTGAGCGAGGCGATCTCGTTCGAGCGCTGGCCCGCCGCCAGCAGCGTGTCGCGGAGCACGACGTGGTGCCGCGGCCAGTCCACGCCGGAGTCGACCAGCGCGATCGACTGCAGCTCGGACCCGTCGCCGCGCACGCGCAGCGTGGCGATGGTGTTCGAGCCGCGGATGCCGGCATAGAGGAACTCTCCGTCGCGGGATGCCGCCAGCTCGGCCGCCGTGTCGTCGTCGAGCAGGCCCGGGGCCAGCGGAGTGCCGCCGACCACGCGCCAGGTCGCCGATGCGTCCGGCGCGAGCACGAACACCTCGCGCGAGAGCTCGGTGATCACGTACAGGTGGCCGCTGGGGTGCCAGCGCATGTGCCGGGGACCGCGGCCGCGCGGCAGCACGACGGCGCCGGCGGGCCGCAGCCCGGTGGCTGCCGGGCGCCAGAACCGCACGAGGTCCAGACCCATGTCGGTCGTGGCCACGAGCCCGCCGGGCAGGAAGATGGCCTGGTGCGTGTGCGACGTGCGCCCCCGGCGTCCCCGTCCCTGTCCCCGTCCCCATCCCCGTCCCCGTCCCCGTCCCCGGCATCCTCGTCTCCGTCGCCACTCCCGCGAGGGTCGGAGGCGGGATGCCGCAGGTCGACCGCCCTGGCGAACAGCTGCGGGTCGGACTCGGCGAAGGGATCCGGCTCGGCATACGGGTCGACCGCCGCCTCGGCGATCACCGGCGCGGACGGCCGGCCGTCGACATCCAGGCTCATCCGCACCACGCGCCCGTCGCCCCAGCAGGATGCGACCAGCCAGCCGCCGTCCGGCGCGACCTCGACGTGGCAGGTCAGCTCGCCGGCCTCGACCGGCGCCCCCAGCCGGGTGAAGGACGCCTCGCCCGTGCGGGCGAACGCCTGCACGGCGCCGCTCGCCTCGAGCGCGGCGTAGACCACGTCCCGCGTGGGGTGGGCGGCGATCCACGACGGCGACCCGCCGGTGGCCACGGCATCCCCCGCGAATCCGAGCGGGCCGCCGGCCAGCACGTCGTCCGCCGCGCCGGCCAGCAGCGTGCCGATGCCGGTGGCCGCGCCGTCCATGTCGGCGGTGTAGCCGCCCGTGAAGAGCCGCATCAGTCGACGAGGTCGTGGCGCACGACCACCGCATCGCGAGCCGCGCCGACGCCGATCACCGAGATGCGGGTGTTGCTCATGGCCTCGAGTGCGAGCACGTAGTCTCGGGCGGTCTGCGGCAGGTCGTCGAACGATCGGGCCGTGGTGATGTCCTCGCTCCAGCCGGGCAGGTACTCGTAGATCGGCGTAGCGTGGTGGAAGTCGGTCTGATTGACCGGCACCTCGTCGAAGCGGCGGCCGTCCACGTCGTAGGCGACGCAGACCGGAATCTGCTCCAGCCCGGTGAGGATGTCGAGCTTGGTCAGCACGAGGTCGGTGATGCCGTTGATCCGGGTCGCGTAGCGGGTGACGGGGGCGTCGTACCAGCCGACCCGGCGCGGCCGCCCGGTCGTGGTGCCGAACTCGAAACCGCGCGAGCGCAGCCACTCCCCGATTCGTCGAACAGCTCGGTCGGGAACGGCCCCGAGCCGACGCGGGTGGTGTACGCCTTCACGATCCCGACGATCCGGTCGAGCCGGTTCGGCCCGACGCCGGCCCCGGTCGCCGCTCCGCCGGCGGTCGCCGAGGACGAGGTCACGAACGGATAGGTGCCGTGGTCGATGTCGAGCATCGTGGCCTGGCCGCCCTCGAACACGACGACGTCGCCGGCATCCAGCGCCTGATCGAGCAGGAGCGCCGTATCGGCGACCATCGGCCGGAGCCGGTCGACGTACGACAGCAGGTCGTCCACGACCTCGTCGCAGGTGATCGCGCGGCGGTTGTAGACCTTCAGCAGCAGGTGGTTCTTCTGATCGAGCGCCCCCTCGACCTTCTGCCGGAGGATGTTCTCGTCGAACAGGTCCTGCACCCGGATGCCGACGCGGTTGATCTTGTCGGCGTAGGTCGGGCCGATTCCGCGACCCGTGGTCCCGATCTGCCGCTTGCCGAGGAACCGCTCGGTGACCTTGTCGAGGGTGCGGTGGTACTGCGTGATGATGTGCGCGTTGGCGCTGATCTTCAGCCGCGACACGTCCACGCCGCGGGCGGTGAGCGCCTCGAGCTCGCTGAACAGCACCTCGAGGTCGACCACCACTCCGTTGCCGATCACCGGGGTGACGCCGGGAGTGAGGATGCCGCTGGGCAGCAGGTCGCAGCGCGTACTTCTCGTCGCCGACCACAACCGTGTGGCCGGCATTGTTGCCGCCGTTGAACTTCACCACCCAGTCGGTGCGCTCACCGAGGAGGTCGGTGGCCTTGCCCTTGCCCTCGTCCCCCCATTGGACTCCGACGATGACGATTCCTGGCATGAGTGGGCCCCCGGGTTGTGGTCGAACGGGTTACGCCCCATCCTATCGACCGGGCTCCGGCATCCGCGGTCGTATCGCACCGCCGCCCGCTTCCCTACAGTGGGGACATGAATCGACGCTCGGGCACGTTCGCGACCGTCTGGACGGCGCTCCGGCTCGTGCTGGCCGTCGCCATCCTCGTGGCGGTGATCGCCCAGTTCACGACGTCGATGTCGACCTCCGCCGAGCGGGGCCGGGACCTGGCCACCACCGCGGCGAACTTCTTCAGCTTCTTCACGATCCTCTCCAACGTCGCGGCGGCGATCGTCCTGCTCTGGGCGGCGGCATGGTACTGGACGCGGGGGAAGAGCGCGACCCAGGAGCCGAACGGGCTCGCCCTGGCGCTGGCATGCGTCTCGACGTACATGATCGTCACCGGCGTCGTCTACAACGTGCCGCCTGCGCGGAATCACGCTTCCGCAGGGCAGCGAGCCGATCCCCTGGTCGAACGAGATCCTGCACCTGATCGCGCCGCTCTTCCTGCTCCTGGATGTGCTCCTCGGCGCGCGGCGACGATCACTGCGCCGGCGCGCGCTCTTCGTCATCGCCGCCTTCCCGATCGCCTGGGCGGTGTACACGCTCGTGCGCGGTCCGCTCACGACGAGTCCGGTGACCGGCGACGGCTGGTGGTACCCCTACCCCTTCCTGGATCCGCACAATTTCGCGAACGGCTACGGCACCGTGGCGCTGTACATCGTCGCGATCGCGATCGTGATCGTGGGCGTCGGCGCGGCGGTCGTGTGGACGGGGCGGAAGCGGGCGGCGCGGGTGCGGCATCCCGCCTCTTTGTAGACTTGGGCGCATGTCCAAAGTCCTGCAGTCCCTGCCCGTCGGCGAGCGCGTCGGCATCGCCTTCTCGGGCGGTCTTGACACCTCGGTGGCCGTCGCGTGGATGCGCGACAAGGGCGCCGTGCCCTGCACCTACACCGGCGATCTGGGTCAGCCGGACGAGGACGACATCGAGGCGATCCCCGGCCGTGCGCTCGAGTACGGAGCCGAGGTCGCGCGGATCGTGGACTGCCGGCGCGCCCTCGTCGAGGAGGGCCTGGGCGCCCTCGCGTGCGGCGCGTTCCACATCCGCTCGGGCGGTCGCACCTACTTCAACACCACGCCGATCGGGCGCGCCGTGACCGGCACCCTGCTGGTGCGCGCCATGAAGGAGGACGGCGTCGACATCTGGGGCGACGGCTCCACCTACAAGGGCAACGACATCGAGCGGTTCTACCGCTACGGGCTGCTGGCGAACCCGGCGCTGCGCATCTACAAGCCGTGGCTGGACGCCGACTTCGTCAGCGAGCTCGGCGGCCGCCAGGAGATGAGCGAGTGGCTCGTCGCGCACGGCTTCCCGTACCGCGACTCGGCCGAGAAGGCCTACTCGACCGACGCGAACATCTGGGGCGCGACCCACGAGGCGAAGACCCTGGAGCACCTGGACGTCTCGCTCGAGACGGTCGAGCCGATCATGGGCGTGCGGTTCTGGGACCCGGCCGTGCAGATCGACACCGAGGACGTGACGATCGCGTTCGCCGAGGGGCGCCCGGTGGCGCTGAACGGCGTCGAGTTCGGCGACCCGGTCGAGCTCGTGCTGGAGGCCAACCGCATCGGCGGACGGCACGGCCTGGGCATGAGCGATCAGATCGAGAACCGTATCATCGAGGCGAAGTCGCGCGGCATCTACGAGGCGCCGGGCATGGCCCTGCTGTTCATCGCGTACGAGCGCCTGGTCAACGCCATCCTCAACGAGGACACCCTCGCCACGTACCACGAGCAGGGGCGGCGCCTGGGCCGGCTGATGTACGAGGGCCGCTGGCTCGAGCCGCAGTCGCTCATGCTGCGCGAGTCGATCCAGAAGTGGGTGGGCTCGGTGATCACGGGCGTCGTCACCCTGCGGCTTGCGCCGCGGCGAGGACTACACGATCCTGGACACCGTCGCCGCACACTCGTCCTATCAGCCCGAGAAGCTGTCGATGGAGCGCGTCGGCGACGCCGCGTTCGGTCCGGTCGACCGCATCGGGCAGCTCACGATGCGCAACCTCGACATCGCCGACTCGCGGGGCCGGCTCGAGCAGTACGCCGGGCTGGGACTGATCGGCGGAGCGACCCGCGACCTGGTCGGACAGCTCGAGCAGGGCGCCGCCGACGAGATCTCCGAGGCGGGATCCGAGACGCAGCAGGCGGCCGCGGCGGTCAACGAGGCCGTCGAGGGCGCCGCCTTCGACGCCGGCACCGACTGAGGGCCGGCGCCGACTGAGGACTGGCGCTTCCGAGGACGAGCGGACCGCGGCATCCTGCGAGTTTGCACAGTCTTGTGCAAACTATTTGTGCACAGAGGTGTGCAAGTTCTATCCTGGATGTCGTGAACACAGCACTTCCCCCGCGTCGGCGCGACGCCGAGCAGAACCGGGCGGGCATCCTCGGCGCGGCACTCTCCGTCCTCGCCGACGACCCGGCGGCCTCGGTCGACACCATCACGCGCGCGGCCGGCCTGACCCGTCGCGCCTTCTACGGTCATTTCGCCGACCGCGATGCGCTCATCGACGCGGTGATCGCGAGCGGCGCCGAGCGGTTCAATGCGGTCGCGGCGGCCGTGACCGACGACGACCCGCGCGTCGCCCTCGCCCACCTGGCCCGCGAACTGTGGGCCGAGGCCGAGCACGTGCACGCCGCGGCGGCCCTCGCACTGCAGGATCGCCTCGTCGCCCGCACCGCCGATGCCCTGGCGCCGGTGCGCGCGCGGCTCGCCGAGATCTGCGCGCGCGGCTACGAGCGGGACGTGCTGCGGCGCGACATCCCGCCGACGGTGGCGGCGCGTCTGGTCGAAGAGGCCGCGCGCGGCGTCATCACTCGGGTCGACCCCGAACTCGCCCGGGATCACCGACTCGCCGCGCGGGCCGTGCTCGGCGCCGCCGGTCTGAGCTGGACCGAGTCCGATGCGCTGTTGGCCGAACCGGCGGAGGAGCGGGAATGAAGATCGAACTCCACGCGGTCGCCAAGGGGCCGCAGCGGGCTCGGGCGCTGGATCCGGTGTCGGTGTCGTTCGCGACCGGGCAGGCGGTGCTGATCGAGGCCGAGACCGAGCAGCGACCCACCGTGCTCGGCCTGGTCGCCTCGGGGCGGATGCGGCCGGACGCCGGGCAGGTCCTGCTCGACGGCGCAGACGCCGGCCGCGAGATCCGTCGCCGGGTGGCACTCTTGGATGCGCCGGAGGTCTGCGATCCGGCCCCGAACGTCACCGTGCTGGGGCTCGTCGAGGAGGAGCTGATGTTCGCCGGACGCGCGTCGAACGTCATCTCGGCCCGCCGGTGGCTGGATGAGAACGGCTTCGCCGGATTGGTGCGGATGCCGATCTCGGCCGTCGCCGCACGAGACCGCGTGGCGCTGCCGCTCGAGCTGACCGCGCTGCGGCGCGACGTCGAGGGCATGGTCCTGGTCTCGCCGGATCGGCACGGCGGAAGCCCGTTGGACTGGTGGGAGGTCGTCGACGGCTTCGCCGCCCGCGGGTACGCCATGCTCGCGATCACCGGCAGGGCCGCCGCGATGGTGCTGCGCGCCGTCTCGCCGGAGGCTGAGGAGGAGGCCGGGCCTGAGGCTGAGCCTCTTGACGAGCCGACGGGAGAAGAAGATTCCGCCGAGGGAAGGACGTTCGAGGACTCGGGCATCCTTCTCTCGCCCGAGTCTCCCGCCGTCGCAGACGAGACGTCCGACGAGCCACTCGCCGACGAGGCGTCCGAGCCCGAGGCATCCGAGCCCGAGGCATCCGAGCCCGAGGCATCCGAGCCCGAGGCATCCGACGACGCACCCGAGCCCGAGGAGGACCGGTGAAGATCCCCGCGATGATCACAGCCGAGCTCGGCGGCTGACCTCGACGAAGATGGCCGTGCTCGCGCTGATCGCGCTGATCGCCGTGCCGATCCTGTACGGCGGGCTGTACCTGTGGGCGAACCAAGACCCGTACGGCCAGTTCAGCGAAGTGCCGGTGGCGCTGGTCGTCGAGGATGACGGCGTCGCGGCATCCCACGATGCGGATGCCGTGAACTACGGCGATCGGGTGGCGGACGAGCTGCTTGCGGGCAAGGCGTTCGACTGGCACCGCATGACGGCCGCCGACGCCGCCACCGCCCTGCACGACGGCGAGGTCGATTTCACCGTGACGCTGCCCAGCGATTTCTCCGCGGCGCTGACCAGCGTCTCGGGCGCTGCACCGCACCAGGCGCTGATCGAGCTGGAGACCAACGACGCCAACAACTACCTCGCGTCCACGATCGGCGACCAGGCCGTCGAGAAGATCCGCCGCTCGGTGGCTGAGCTCGTCGGCCGCGAGGCCGCCGGGCGGCTGCTCACCGCGCTGTCGGACATCCGCGGCAGCCTGGTCACAGCGGCCGATGGCGCCGCCCAGCTCACCGACGGCGCGGCCCAGGCGGGGACGGGCGCCGCGACGCTGCACGACGGTGCGACCGACCTCGCCTCCGGCGCGAGCACCCTCGCCGGCGGCGCCCATCGAGTCGCCGACGGCTCGACCCAGCTCGTCACGGGCGCGCAGAGTCTCACGGCGGGCGCGCAGCAGGTCGCGGCCGGCACCCGGCAGATCGCGGACTACGCCGACCGCGCAGGCACGGCCGTGCAGCGGGTCACGGATGCGCTGCCCACCGCCCGCGCCGACATCACCCGCGTGCTCGCCGACAAGGGACTGGATGCCGCCGACATCGACGCCGTCCTGGCCACGCTCGACCCGCTCGCTGAGAAGGCGCGCGCCGGCGATGCGCAGGTGCAGGCCGCCGTCGACAAGGTCGACCAGCTCGCCACCGGGGCCGACCAAGTCGCCGCGGGCGCCGGCGACCTCACGGCCGGGGCTCGCACGATCGCCGACGGCGCATCGCAGGTGGCGGACGGGGCGGATGCCGCGGCCTCCGGATCCGCGCAGCTGCGCGACGGCGCCGCCCGGCTGCAGACCGGGCTCGGCACCCTCACGGACGGCGCGGCCGAGCTGCGCGACGGCCTGCGCGACGGGGTCGGACAGATCCCGGCATCCACCGCCGGCGTGCGGGCCGCGCAGGCCAAGACCATCTCGGACCCGGTGGATGTGCACTCGGCGAAGGCCGCATCCGCGGCGAACTACGGCGCGGGACTGGCGCCCTTCTTCGCGGCGCTGGCGGGCTGGATCGGCATCTACGCCCTGTTCCTGATCGTCAAGCCAGTCTCGCGTCGGGCGGTGACGGCCCTGCGCCGGCCGGTGCGGGTGACGATGGCCGGGTGGCTGACGCCGGCCCTGCTCGGCGGCGTCCAGATGGTCGGACTGTTCGGGGTGCTCGCGCTGGCCCTCGGCTTCGGGTTCGCGAACCCGTGGGGCACGCTCGGCGTGATGGTCGCGGCATCCTTCACCTACGCGGCCATCATCCTTGCGCTGAACGTGTGGCTCGGCTCGGTGGGCCAGTTCCTCGGGCTGGTGCTGATGGTGCTCGAGCTGGTCGTGGCCGGCGGCACGTTCCCCTGGCAGACGCTGCCCGCGCCGCTGGCCGGGCTCGACCACGTGCTGCCGATGGGCTACGTCGTCGATGCCATGCGGCAGCTGATGTACGGCGGCGACCTGGCGCGTGCCGGGGGCGACCTGCTCGTGCTGGCCGCCTGGCTGGTCGGGGCGCTCGTGCTCGCGGCGCTCGGTGTGACCCGGATGACCCACCGCCGCACGCTGCGCGACCTGCAAGCCCAGCCTGATCGGCTAGCCGCCCCCGCCCCCTCCTCCTCCTCGTTGAAATCGTACGATTTGGCCGAGTGCACATCAGTTTTGGCTGAGATTGATGTGCACTCGGCCAGATCGTACGATCCCGAGGCGAAGACGGGGGACGATACGATGCCAGGATGCCTGCGTCACCCGAAGCCGCGGGCGCCCGCACTGAAAGAGCGTCAATGTCGCACACGTCCCCCGTGCCCGAGTCCGCCACCCCTGGCACCCCCGGCACCCGGCCGAAGCGATCGCTCGGCCGCAGGATCGGGATCATCGCGTTCGCGGTCGTCGCCGGACTCACCGCGATCGCCCTCGTCGCCGCCGGCGTCGTCACGTTCACGATCCAGCGCTCGTTCCCGCAGCTGGACGGCACGGTCACAGCACAGGGGCTGAACCACGCCGTGACGGTGCAGCGCGATGACCGCGGCATCCCCACCCTCACCGCCGCGGACCCGCACGACCTGTTCTTCGCCCAGGGGTACGTGCACGCGCAGGACCGGTTCTGGGAGATGGACTTCCGCCGGCATGTCACCAGCGGCCGGCTGTCCGAGCTGTTCGGGAAGTCTCAGCTGGGCACCGACCGGTTCCTGCGGACGCTGGGCTGGCGCGCCGTCGCCGAGAAGGAGGTCGACCTCCTCTCGGACGACGCGAAGGCGTACTACCAGGCCTACGCCGATGGCGTGAACGCCTACCTCGCCGCCCACGACGGCGCCGCCGTCTCGCTCGAGTACGCGGTGCTCGGCCTGCAGAACCCGGATTACACGATCGAGAAGTGGACGATCGCCGACTCGCTCGCGTGGCTGAAGGCGATGGCGTGGGACCTGCGCTCGAACCTCGTCGAGGAGACGTCCCGCGCCCTGCTGGCCGCCGACGGCTACTCCGCGGCGCAGATCGACGAGCTCTACCCGAAGTATCCGTTCGATCAGAACCCGGTGATCGTGCCGACGCTGACCACGGATGCACCGAAGGCCAAGGCGCCCACCACGTCGGTGGCGCCGGCATCCGTGACCTGGTCGCACGTCGACTCCGTGATCGAGGCGGCCAGCGCCCTGGTCGGCGGGGCCGGCGAGGGGATCGGCTCGAACTCGTGGGTCGTCTCGGGCGACCTGACCGCCTCGGGCAAGCCGCTGCTGGCCAACGATCCGCACCTCGGCGCAAGCGATGCCCAGCGTCTGGCATCAGATCGGCCTGAAGTGCGCCACGGTGTCGGCGAAGTGCCCGTTCGACGTCGCCGGATTCGGCTTCTCGGGCGTGCCCGGGGTGATCATCGGCCACAACGCGACGATCGCCTGGGGCTTCACGAACCTCACCACCGACGTCACCGACCTGTACCTGGAGAAGATCCAGGGCGAGAAGTACTGGCGCGACGGCACGCTCGTGCCGCTGACGATCACGCACGAGAAGATCAAGGTGGCCGGAGGGAAGGATGTCGATCTCGAGATCCGCTCGACGAACAACGGTCCGATCATCTCGAGCGTGAACGGCGACGACGAGACGATCGCGAAGGATCCGCACACCGGCACCGGCGGCACCGTCACCGCCCCGACCGATGCGCCCGACGGCGAGACGGCGGTGGCCCTGAAGTGGACCGCGCTGACGCCCGGCACCACCGCCGAGGCGATCTTCACTCTGGACACGGCGCAGGACTTCGCCGGGTTCCGCGCGGCGGCGCAGCAGTTCGACGTCCCGGCGCAGAACCTGATCTACGCCGACATCGACGGCAACATCGGCTACCAGGCGCCGGGCAAGCTGCCGCTTGCGCGGCAAGGGCGACGGGTCGATGCCGCAGCCGGGATGGGATCCGGCGTACGACTGGAAGGGCTTCATCCCGTTCGAGAAGCTCCCCGTCTCGTACAACCCCGATTCGGGCTACATCGTGACCGCGAACAACGCGATCGTCGGCAAGGACTACCCGTACTTCCTCACCGACGACTGGGACTACGGCTGGCGCGCCGCGCGCATCGTCGACCTCATCGAGCGCCGGTCCGCCTCGCACAAGCTGACCGCCGAGGACATGCGCACCATCCAGGCCGACACCGACTTCTGGATCGGCAAGAAGCTCATCGCCGCGTACTCGGACATCACGGTCGACGACAAGGACGTGCATTCGGCGCTGGACCTGTTCGATCTGTGGGACGGTCACAACGACGTCGACTCGGCGGCCGCCGCGTACGCCAACGTCGTCTGGGACGAACTGGCGCAGGACCTGTTCTCGCGTCGCGACGCCCCGGCTCCGGTCACCAACCAGGCCCGGCTGTTCCTCGTCGTCGACACGCTGCTCGGCCAGCCCGACTCGCCGTGGTGGACCAACGACACCATCGGCGTGTCCGGCCGGGACCAGATGCTCGCCAAGGCCGCGACCGACGCCTACCAGCGCCTTGCGCAGACCGAGGGCCCGAACCCGGAGAGCTGGACGTGGGGCGGCATCCACACCCTCACTCTGACCAACGGCTCGTTCGGCACCAGCGGAATCGCGCCGATCGAGTGGCTGTTCAACCGCGGGCCGTTCCCGGTCGGCGGCGGCTCGTCGGTGGTGGATGCCACGGGCTGGGACATCGGCGACGACTTCAGCGTCGTCACGGTGCCGTCGATGCGCATGGTCGTCGACCTGTCGGATCTGGATGCGTCGACCTGGAACAACCTCACCGGCGAGAGCGGCCACGCGTTCCATCCGAACTACTACGACCAGACGGATGCCTGGCAGCATGTGACCCGCTGCCCTGGCCGTTCTCGGCCAAGGCGGTCGCCGCCGACGCCACGCACACGCTGGTACTGGCCCCGTAGTACCGCGCCCGACGCACGTCGACACGCCGATTCGTTATCGGACCGTTATCACCTCCCGGTCAGGCTTCTCGGATGAACCGTCCAGAAACCGCCCTTACCGTGGTCCAGTCCGCCGTTCGGCACCCGAGTCGTGGGGTGGATGTCTCGGTCCGACCTCCGCGGTCGAACGGTTTCAGCATCCTCCGTCGCCGTGCGCTGGGGGACATGCCGTGCCGAGAGGACCAGCCCGTCCGGGTTGCGCGAGCTGAACGCGTGCCTGTCACCCACCGCCCCACAGGAGCGGTGGGCACACGGCGGGACAGCATGAACATCGGAGCCCCGTGCGCCTTCGCACCCTCACCCGCCCCCGCAAGTTCCTCCTCGCCGCGGTGACCGTCGCCGCATCCCTCGGAGTCGTCGCCGTTCCCGCCAGTGCCGCCCCGCGCACCGCCGTGGCCGTCGCCGACCCGGTCTCCGCCCCCGTCGTGCGCACCGTGGACCGCGATGCCGCCTACTTCGCCAGTGTCGCCGTCGGCACCGCGAAGCTGGCCCACGGCAAGGTCAGCACCGGCAACCTGGACGTGCAGATCGCTCTCGTCGAGCAGTCCGAGAGCATGTCGGCCGACACCGCGAAGACCCTGACCGCCGATCTGCGCGAGATGACGGCATCCGTCGCCGCGCAGGTGGTGCACCACGACAAGGTCCAGGCCAAGAAGGCCGCCGAGGCAAAGGCCGCCAAGGAGCGCGCGCGCAAGGCCGCCGCCGCCGAGACGAAGCGCCAGGCCGCCGCGCGTGCGGCCGAGCAGGCGTCGGCCCGCTCCGCCGCACCGGCCTCGGTCGGCTCGTCCGCACCCGCCTCGTCCGGAGGCAACTCCCCATCGGCGGCCCGCGCGTTCGCGCGCAGCTACATGGCCGGCACCTACGGCTGGGGCGGCGACCAGTTCTCGTGCCTGAACTCGCTGTGGAACCGCGAGTCCGGCTGGAACTACCACGCCGCCAACCCGAGCGGCGCGTACGGCATCCCGCAGGCCCTCCCCGGCTCGAAGATGGGCGCCGGCTGGCAGGACAGCGCCACCGTCCAGGTCAAGTGGGGACTGGGCTACATCAAGAGCCGCTACGGCACCCCGTGCGGTGCCTGGGGCCACTCGCAGGCCAACGGCTGGTACTGACCCGCCCGGCGACCCTTCCAGCGAGAGGGCTGGGGGCCGGGCGGCGGGCGGCGGGCGGCGCAAGCCGAGCGCGGGATCAGGCGTCGGGGTCGCGCGCGTCGCGCAGTTCGTCGACGACCATCGAGGCCTCGTCGATGCGACCGTTGCGGTAGGCCTGCCGGCCGACCATGTGCGCGGCCAGCGGCGCGGTCGCCAGCTGGATCAGCACCACCGGCACCAGGAACGCCGTGATCGGCCACGACCGCAGCGCGAGCGCGACCGCCAGGCAGATCAGCATCAGCCCGAGCACCTGCGGCTTGGTCGCCGCGTGCAAGCCGGGTGGGCACGTCCTTGAACCGGGCCACGCCGATCGCCGCGGTCAGGCACAGCAGCGCGCCGACCAGCACGAGCACGCCGGCAGCGACATCCATCACCGCGTCCATCACTGCTCCTTCCGCGCCACGAATCGGGCGATCGCGATCGAGCCGAACACGCCCACGGCGGCGATGATCAGCAGCACCGGCAGGGTCTTCGTGTGGTGCGCGAACACCATGTCGGCGCCGAGGACGCACATCACCTCGGTCAGCAGCACGTCGGCCGCGACGGCGCGGTCCAGGATCGACGGCCCGCGCACGATCCGCCACAGCGTCACCAGCGCCGCCACCGCGAAGACCGCGTAGACCACTCCCATCAGCCAGATCATCGTCCGCCTCCCGAACTCGCGGCATCCCGCAGCTGCCGAGCTGTGCACGCGAGCCCACGGCGCGCACGATCCTCGCCTCCCAGTGCTGCACGTTGCGGCGCAAGCTTCTCGACGTCCGCCATCGAGCGCACGCCGATGAAGTGCAGATAGATGATGCGCCGCTCACGGTCGGTGTGCACCACCAGCGACCCGGGGATGAGGGATGCCGTCACTCCGACGTGCGTCATGATCAGGTCGTCGTCGGTGCGCAGCGGGACGGCGATGATCGCGGCGCCGGGCTGACGGCGCCAATCGACCGCCTGCCAGGCCACGGTGAGCGAGCCCACCACCACGGCGCCGAGGAACGTGACGATGTACACCAGGCCCCACCACAGGTTGATCCGACCGGACAGCTCCGCGGGGGGCAGGCGGAACACCCGGGTGACCACGAGCGCGACGACCAGCCCGCTGACGAACGCGAGGACGGTGAACTGCCCCCACAGCAGCATCCACAGCGCGATGAGCCAGACGAAGAACGGCATCTGCCGCCAGGCGGATCTCAGGGCGTTCACTCCCCGCCTCCTCATGCAGCTTGCCAGATGGACGGGTTGGGCGATGCCCACGCCGATCCGCGCGCACAGGTCGTACAGCGGGCCGGCGAACACGGTCAGCGCGATGGTCACACCCACCATCCCCACCGTGGCGGCGGTCATGATGCGCGGGATGACGCGCTGCTCGGTCTCGACCGCGGCCGCCGGAGCGCCCTTCAGGTAGGCCACCCGCGACAGGGTCTCGGCTTCGGCCTCGTCGGGCTCCTCCTCCTCGCGCCAGAACGAGAGGTTCCAGGCGCGCATCAGCGCGTACAGGGTCAGCAGCGAGGTGACGATGCCGCCCACGATCAGCGCGATCATCAGCGGCGTGCCCACCTGGGCGGCCGCGTCGAACAGCGCGTACTTTCCGATGAAGCCCGAGAACGGCGGCAGCCCGCCCAGGTTGATCGCCGGGATGAAGAACAGCACCGCCAGCAGCGGGGCCGCGCGCATCAGCCCCTTGACCTTCAGGATGGATGTCGAGCCCGCCCGCCGCTCGATCAGCCCGACCGCCAGGAACAGCGTCGTCTGCACGACGATGTGGTGCACGATGTAATACGCCGTCGCCCCCAGACCCGCCGGAGTCGCGATCGCGAGCCCGAACACCATGTACCCGATGTGGCTGACCAAGGTGAACGACAGGATCCGCTTCAGTTCGGCCTGGGCCAGCGCGCCCAGGATGCCGACGATCATCGTGGCCAGGCCCACGATCAGCAGGACCGTGTTGATGTCGCTGCTCGCGAAAAGCTGGGTCTCGGTGCGGATCATCGCGTACACGCCGACCTTGGTCAGCAGCCCGGCGAACACGGCCGTGACCGGCGCGGGGGCGGTCGGGTACGAGTCGGGCAGCCAGAACGACAGCGGGAACACGGCCGCCTTGATCGCGAACGCGATCAGCAGCATCAGGTGGAGCACAAGCTGGGTGGAGTCGGGCAGCTCCCCCATCCGCTCCGAGATCTGGGCCATGTTCACCGTGCCCAGGGCGCCGTAGATCATGGCGATCGCCGCGAGGAACAGGATGGACGAGACCAGCGAGACCACGATGTAGACCACGCCGGTGCGGATCCGCGACTCGGTGCTGCCCAGCGTGATCAGCACGAACGACGCCACCAACAGGATCTCGAACCCGACATAGAGGTTGAACAGGTCGCCGGCGATGAACGCGTTGAAGATCCCCGCCGCCAGGATCAGGTAGCTCGGGTGGAAGATCGAGATCGGCGTCTCGTCGTCTCCGTCGGCGGCGCCCTGGCCGACCGAGAACAGCAGCACCGCCAGCAGCACCACCGCCGAGACCCCCACCAGCAGCGCCGAGAGCCGGTCGACGTACAGGACGATGCCGAACGGGATGGGCCAGCCGCCGACCGAGACCGCCAGCGGGGTGCCCGAGGCGTCCACGGCCACCAGCAGGATCGCGGCGATCACGAGCACGGCCGACAGGGTGATGACGGATGCCGCGACCTGTACGCGCCGGCGGCGTGCGGCCGCGAGCGTCACGGCCGCGCCCAGCAACGGCAGCGTGACGATCAGCGGGATGAGCCCGTTCACGAGCGGTCCCCCCGGTCGGTGGGCGCGTCGTCGTCGATCGCCGGATGGTCGCGATGGTGCAGCACCGTGATCGGGGCGGTGGAGGTGCCGATGAAGTCGGTCGTGACCTTCTCGTCGGCATCCTCGACCTCGACCTCATCGTCCAGGGCGTCCTCCTCGGTGACCCACTCCGGCCCGCGCAGCGCGACGTCCTCCACATCGTCCTCGACGGTGTCGGCCTGGCCGAGCTCCAGGACCGGTAGATCAGCGCGAGCAGGAACGCCGACACCGCGAACGTGATCACGATCGCCGTGAGGGTCAGCGCCTGCGGCAGGGGGTCGCTCATGGTGTCCTTGTCGGCCTCGCCGAAGAACGGCGCGTCGCCGGGGACACCCATCACGATCAGCAGCAGCAGATTGGCCGCGTTGCCCAGCAGCAGGAAGCCGATGAGGACCCGGGTCAGGCTCCGCTCGAGCATCGCGTACACGCCGCACGCGAACAGCACGGCCATGATGACGATGAGCACGCCGCTGACGTTCATCGCGCACCCGCCTGCTCAGCCGTCAGCTCGTGCAGCTGCCGGTCGACCTCGGCGCCGAGGCTCGCAGCACGTCCAGCACCAGCCCGATCACCACGAGGTAGACGCCGATGTCGAAGATGGTGGATGTCACGAACTCGACGTGGCCGAGCACGGGCACCTCCGCCTCCAGCACCGCACTGGTCAGCGGTGCCGCCCCGAAGAACACCGGGATGATCGCGCAGGCCACCGCCAGCGTCATCCCGGCGCCCAGCAGCCGGCCGGCGTCCGTGGGCGCGGCCGCGCCGAGCTCGTATCGGCCGCCGGCGATGTAGCGCATCACCAGGGCGACGCCCGCGACGAGTCCCCCGGCGAAGCCGCCGCCGGGCAGGTTGTGGCCGGCGAACAGCAGGTACAGCGAGATGACGATGATGGTGTGGAACAGGATCCGCACGATCACCTCGAGCATGATCGAGCGCTCCCCCGCGCTGACCCGCTGCCCGCCCACCAGCCACGCGCGGCGCCCGCGCGTCTGCCCGGTCTGGCGGCGCAGGCCGTCCGCGGTCTCCACCAGCGGCCGGCGGGAGCGGCCGACGGCGGCGGGCAGGGCGGCGGTGGAGGACAGCAGGTCGGCGCGGTGGGTGACGAAGACGAGGGATGCCACGCCGGTGGCGGCCAGGATGAGCACTGACAGCTCGCCCATCGTGTCCCAGCCGCGCAGGTCCACCAGGGCCACGTTCACGACGTTCCGGCCATGGCCGAGCTGGTACGCGAGCTCGGGGAAGCTGTCGGAGACGGGGGCGGCCTGCCGCGCACCGGTGGCCACGATCGCGATCGCCGCCATGGTCAGGCCGACGGCCGCGCCGAGCACGGCGCGCGCGACCGGCCACACCGAGGCGTGATGGTCGCCCATCCGCGACGGGATGCGGCGCAGCACGAGCGCGAACGTGATCATCGTGACGGTCTCGACCAGCACCTGGGTCACGGCGAGGTCGGGGGCGCCGCTGGTCGCGAACAGCAGGATCATGCCCAGTCCGGTGACCGAGACCAGCACCACGCCGGTGTACCGCTTCCGCGCACGCACGGCCACCAGACCGGCCACGATCATCAACGGTGCCACCAGCAGCTGCATCGGGGTGTGCCACGCCGCCAGGTCGGCGCGCCAGTCCGATCCCGCCAGCAGTGCGGTGCCCTCGGCGGCGACGAAGACCACGAAGATCGTGGCCACGTACAGCGGCAGCGATCCGCGCTGGGTGGTGCGGGTCACGGCGACAGAGACGCGCGCGACTCCGCGCAGGGCGAGGTTGTACACCTCGACCGCGGTGAACGGCAGGACCCGTCGCCAGCGGTCCCACTGCACGGCACGAGCGGCGGCGAACACGAGGGCGCCGACGGCCAGCGTCCCCAGCGAGACCCACAGGGCCGGCTCGAATCCGTGCCAGAGCGCGAGGTGGGCGGGGTGGGCGCCCGGGTCCGCCACGGTGTCGGCATAGCCGGCCAGGACCGGATCCAGCAGCGACGCTGTCAGCCCGGCGACGATCGTCAGCCCCGACAGCAGCACCGGCGCCGCGGCGAATCCCCGCGGCGGCACCGGCCATGCCGTATCCGGCATATACGCGCCGTCGGGGGCCTTCTTGCGCCAGAAGGCGCCCCAGACGAAGCGGATGCCGTAGGCCGCGGTGAGCACGGAGCCCAGGACGACCCCGATCAGCGCGACCAGTCCCCACGCCTGGGTGGTCTGGTCGATCAGAGCCGCGAGGATCCCCTCCTTCGCGGCGAAGCCGATCGTGGGGATCACGCCCGCCATCGAGCAGATGGCGATGATCGTGAACGTGGCCAGCACCGGGGTCTGCCGGCCCACCCCGCTCAGTTCGCGGATGTCGCGGGTGGACAGCTGCCGGTCGATCACGCCGACGACCAGGAAGAGGCAGGACTTGAACAGCGCGTGGCTGATCAGCAGCGCGAGTCCGGCCAGGGCGAGGTCGCGGGTGCCGTACCCGAGCACCACGGTGAGGAATCCCAGCTGGCTGACCGTGCCGAACGCGAGGATGCGCTTGAGGTCGGTCTCGCGGAGCGCCTGGATGCCGCCCAGCAGCATCGTGAACGCCCCGAGCGCGATCAGGATCGGCCGCCACGGCCCGACGAGGGCGAAGGCCGGGGCCAGCCGCGCGATCAGATAGATGCCGGCCTTGACCATGGCGGCGGCGTGCAGGTACGCACTGACCGGGGTGGGCGCGGCCATGGCACCGGGCAGCCAGAAGTGGAACGGGAAGATGGCCGACTTGCTCAGCGCGCCGACCAGGATCAGCACGATCGCCGCATCCACGATCGGACCGGTCGGGGCCAGCGAGATGATTCCGGACAGGCTCGTCGTCCCCGCCTGCACCACCAGCAGCACCACGCCGACCAGCATCACCAGGCCGCCGACGGTGGTCACCAGCAGCGCCTGCAGCGCCGCCCGCCGGCTGGCACCGCGCCGGTGGTAGAAGCCGATGAGCAGGTAGCTCAGGACACTGGTGACCTCCCACAGCATCACCAGGACGACGAGGTCGTCGGTGAGCACCAGGCCGTACATGGCGCCGGCGAAGGCGAGCAGGCACGGCGGCGAACTGCCCGAGTCCCTCGTTCGAACCGGCTCGAAGTACCAGCGGCAGTAGAGCAGGACGAGGGCACCCACGCCCGTGACGATCAGCGCCATGATCCAGCCGAGGGTGTCCATCCGCAGTGAGATGCTGACGGAGAGACTGGGGATCCAGTGATATTCCTCGAACGGAATCCGTCCGGCCAGCACGTCGGGTGCCTGCAGGGCGGTGTGCACGAAGGCGACGATCGGCACCGCGGCCGCGGCGTAGAACGCGCGGGGACCGAGCAGGTGGACCAGCCACGGGAGCACCAGGGGAGCGAGGGCGAACGCGGCGAGGAGCAGCGCACGGTGCGGCCTCCTCGTGCTCGTCACCCGTGCCGCGGCAAGTACCGTGCCCGGGCAGGGACGTTCGGGGTGTGGACTCAATCCTACGGGCCGGTGCCTGCTCGCCGTGTCACGGCTGTCAGGCCGGGCCGGCGGTGTTGCCCGAGTGGAACGTGGAGGTGAAGCGGAAGGACGCCGCGTCCTGTCCGTTCAGCATGGCGGTGACCGCCTGGCCTGCGGCACGGCCCTTGTCGGCAGCCGGCTGGGCCATGGTGGTGAGGTCGTACGGCGCCAGACCGTCGACGCTGATGCCGTCGAACCCGGTCACCGTGAGGTCGGCGGGCACCCGCAGCCCCGCCTCCTCGGCCGCACGGATCACGCCGGCGGCGAGCAGGTCGCTCTGGGCGAGGATCGCCGTCGGCCGCGTGAGCGGATCGGCCAGCAGGATGCGCCCGACGATCAGGCCCTCGTCGATCGAGCTGGCCGCGGCGGCGAAGGCCCCGGCATCCGGATACACGTCCCGGAACCCGGCGAGCCGATCCCGGGTGACGTCGACGGTGATCGGTGCGTCGGGGCCGATCCAGCCGCGCTCGCGTGACTCGTCGCGGGGCAGGGTCACCATTGCCACCCGCTCATGCCCGAGCCGGCGCACGTGCCGGGCGACCTGCCCCTGCGCCTCACGGTTGTCCAGGTCGATCTGCGGGACTCCGGCGCCGGCGTCCCCCTCGATCACGACCACCGGGATGCCGCGGACCCGCAGTGTCTCCAGCGACGAGCGCATCCGCGGGTTGCAGCCCACGAGCACGGCGGCATCCAGCGGAGCGGTGGTCAGCGTCGGCTCGCGGTCCTCGTCGTCGCGCAGCAGAAGGAGGGCCGCCCCGAGATCGGCCACGCCGTCGGCGATCCCGTCCATCATGATGCGGGTCACCGGATCGAGGAACACCGTGCGCAGCGGCCCCTGGAAGACGATCCCGACGATCCCGCTGCGCCCGCGGCGCAGCGAGGCCGCGCGCGGATCCGGCCCCGTGTAGCCGAGCGACGCCGCCGCGTCGAGCACGCGCCGGCGGGTGGCATCCGAGGTCGGCGTCTTGCCGCTGAACACCACCGACGCCGTCGAGGCCGCGACCCCGGCGGCCCGTGCGACATCGGCGATCGTCGCCCTGCGAGTGCTCATCCTCTCGATGCTACCGGCATCGGTCGTTCCCTCCGAATCGATTCGATACACTGGCCCGATGGATCTCGCCCTCACCCGTTCTCAGCTCGTGCGCTGGCGCACCGCGATCTTCGCGATCTTCCTGGCCAGCGGGCTGAGCATCGCCACGTGGTCGGCGCGCGTCCCTGCGATCCGCGACACGCTCGGCATCACCCGCACCGACGTCGGACTGATGCTGCTGATCGGCGGGGCGGCATCGATCCTCGGCCTGTCCACCAGCTCGGTCTTCCTCGCGCGGTGGGGGGCCCGGCGGGCGATGCTGGCGATGATGGTCACCTTCGCGATCGGCATCGCGGTCATCGGCCTCGGCACGGATGTCGCCGGATCCTGGCCGGTCGTGACCGTTGGGCTGGTGCTGTGGGGCTTCGGCAACGGCTGTCTGGACGTGATCATGAACGTCGAGGGCGCCGCCATCGAGAAGCAGGTGAACAAGACGATCCTTCCGCTGTTCCACGCCTTCTTCAGCTTCGGCACCGTGATCGGCGCCGGGCTGGGCGTGCTGGCCATCACCGTGGGCATGGTTCCGGCGGTGCACCTGCCGATCATCGCGGCGATCATCGTCGTGGTCGGCGTGATCAGCGTGGCGAACGTGCCGCGTCGCGAGGCGGCCATGGACGCCCCGCAGCCGGCGGCCCAGAAGCAGGACTGGCGGGAGCGGCTGCACATCGCGCTGTCGGCGTGGAAGGAGCCGCGCACCTACGCGCTCGGCCTGATCATGCTGGGCATGTCGTTCGCCGAAGGGGGAGCGAACGACTGGCTTGCGCTGGGCGTGGTCGACGGGCATTCTGCGCCCGAGGCGATGGGCGCCGCGGCCCTGGCGACGTTCTCGGTGTGCATGACCGGAATGCGGGTCCTGGGCGGGCCGCTCGTGGATCGCATCGGCCGGGTCGCGACGCTGCGCGTCCTGTCGGTGCTGGCCACCGCCGGCCTGCTCCTGTTCATCCTCGCGCCGAACCTCCCGCTGGTGTTCGTCGGTGCGGCGCTGTGGGGGCTGGGCGCGTCACTCGGCTTCCCGCTGGGGATGTCGGCCGCAGCCGACGATCCGGCCAAGGCCGCCGCGCGGGTCAGCGCCACCGCCACGATCGGCTACGTCGCGTTCCTGGCGGGGCCGCCGGTCCTCGGCTACATCAGCGACCACATCGGCCTGCTGAACACCCTCTACATCATCGTCGCGCTCATCGTCCTGTCCGGCCTCGCGTCGGGCGCGGCGCGGCCGATCGCGGGATCGCAGGTCGGGTCCGGGCATCCGTCCGACCACGACGCTCGCTGACGGCCCCGGCCGGCGGCGACTCACGCCGCGCGACGCAGGGCGGATGCGGCGACCAGCGCGACCACCAGATGAATGACGCCGATCCCCACAGCGGCGATGACGACGCCGCCCCAGGCCGCGGCATCCACCCCGCCGGCCAGGACATGGCCGAGCACCACGGTCGCCGCGATCGCGCCGAGGTAGCGCATGGACTGGAGCAGACCGGATGCCACGCCCACCGCATCCGGCGGCGCCGCCCGCCGCACGGACTCCATCATCACCAGCGAGCCCATGCAGTAGGGGATTCCCATCAGCGCGGCCATCACCAGCATCCAGATCGGGGATGTCGTGAACACCCCGATCGTCAGGAACCCGCCTGAGATCAGGAGTGTGACGGCCATCGTGACCAGCACCGGGACGAGCCCGCGGCGTTCGATCACACGGGCGACGACGGGAGCCAGCGCGATCGTCGTTCCCGACAGCGGGAGCATGAGCAGACCCACCACCGCCGTGGAGTAGCCGGCGTGTGCCTCGAGGAACTGCGGCAGCCCGAAGAATGCCAAGTAGTACAACGCGTTGAAGAGACCGAAGCCGACGTAGGTCAGACTGAGAGCGCGGTTGGCGGCCAGCATCCGAACGTCGATGAACGGCACCCGGGCGCGCCGTTCCCGCCAGACGAACAGGCCGAACGCCACCACGCCGATCGCGATCAGGGGCCACAGCGCGTCGGCGCCGGCTCCGAGCGCGGCGATCAGCAGCGCCACGGCGGCGATGGCGAACGAGATCACCCCGGCCGGGTCGAGGGTGCGGACGACTGCGGCTGTGGTGACGGCTTCGCGCGGTGCATCCCGTGGGGCCAGGACGGCGACGCTGATCAGCCCGGCCAGCCCGAGCGGAATGTTCACGAGGAAGATCGCCTGCCACCCGGCCAGGGCGATCAGCAGGCCGCCGACGACGGGCCCGAGGGCTGCGGCCGTCGTGTTGGCGACCTGGATGCGCGCCAACAGCCGCGGGGGACTGGTCCCGCTGACGGCGGCCAATGGCCCCACCAGGGCGACGGCGGCGGGGAACGCGACAGAGGTCCCGATCGCCATGATGACGCGTGAGACGAGGACGAGACCGAAACCGTCCAGGGGTGCGATCGCGCCGGCGACGACCACCACCGCCATGCCGCCCACGAAGATCCGACGCGCCCCGAACGCGTCGATCACCCGCCCCATCAGCGGTTGCCCGACCGTCGAGGCGATGTAGAACAGGGTGATCACCCAGGTGACATCGGGCACCGACAGGCCGAAGTCGTGCTCGAGCGAGAGCAGCGCGACCGCGATCATCGACGAGTTCAGCGGATTCAGCGTCGTGCCGAGGCTGAGGGCTGCCACCGTGAGCGTCGCACGCCGCCGCGCGGCATCCGTCCCCTCGGTCTCGTCTGCGCCCACGCCTCGATCCTCGCACTCGGGCGGGCGAGACCCCGTCCCTACCTCAGCGCCTCGTGGATCCACTGGGCCGTCTCGCGCAGCCCGCCCAGCGAGAAGAAGTGCATTCGCACCTCGCCGTGCACGACCGGGTCGAGCCGCTCGGCGAGCTCGGCGATGAACCGTCCGGGGCCGACGCGCGAAGGCGGGTCGGCCAGCGAGAAGCCGTACCGCTCGACACTGTCGGGATCGGATGCCGCACCCACACGCCGCGCATACCCGAGCAGGCGAGCCGGCTCGATCGGCCCGCACGCCCCGACCCGGATCGGGGCGTGGATCCCCTCCTGCCGGATCGCCTCGATCCACGTCAGCACCGCGTCCACGGTGAGAGCGAGCTGGGTGAACAATTCGAGCCGCATCCTCTGCCTCGCGAGCTCGTCCACCTTCGCGCGAAGCGCGGTGTGGAGCACATCGGCCGGGATCGCGGGATGTCCCTCCGGGTAGCCGCCGATCCCGACGGTCTCGACACCGTAGTCGGCGAGCCGCACGGAGCGGATCAGCGCGAGTGCGCTGTCGAAGGGGCCTTCCGGCGTCGGCGGATCGCCGCCGATGATGAACAGATGACGACCGGTGCCGTCGTTCTGCAACCCGGTCAGCACCTCGCGCAACTCCTGCTCCGAGCCGATCCGCCGGGCCGCCAGATGTGGCACCGGTGTCAGTCCGGCGTCCGCAATCGCGACGCCCGTCATCCGGTGCACCTGCGCGCTCTGCCCGGTCGCAGCGCCCACGTTCACCCGGGTCCCCGGCGGCAGCGCCGCTGTCGCCGCCGTCAGATCACCGAGGCGTCGGCCGACCATGTCCAGCGAACAGTCCGCCAGCAGCTCGCGTGTCTGCATCCCTACCTCTTCCTCGGCGATGTGACGGTCCTGTCACAAGCCCGACGCGACGAGCTTCACGAGCACCTCCCCGGTTCCCGGCGCACCGAACTCGACGTCGGCGACATCGAGCTGATTCGGTGCGGTCACGATCGCCGCGCGCCCGCGGTCACTGTGCGGCCCTCTGCTCGAGGTTGAACACGATCGAATGTGCCCGCTGGTACGACTCCATCGCCTCCGGACCGCCTTCACGGCCCCAGCCGGACGCCTTCACTCCGCCGAACGGCACCGACGGGTCCATCAACGCCCAGCCGTTGATCCAGGTGATGCCCGCCTGCAGGCGCGCTGCGACCCGGTGCGCCTTTGCGAGGTCGGAGGTCTGGATGCCGGAGGCCAGGCCATACGCGGTGCCGTTGGCCAGCGCAACGGCCTCATCCTCGCTGTCGAAGGGCTCCACGGTCAGAACAGGTCCGAACACCTCCTCTGCCACCACCTCCGCATCGGAGTCGAGGCCGGCGAGCACCGTCGGGGCGTAGAAAAAGCCCCCGTTGAGATCGACCTTCTCGCCGCCCGTGACGACGGTGACCCCGGCATCCTTGGCCCGCTGCACCATGCCCGCGACCTTCTCACGCTGGGTCGCGCTCACGAGGGGTCCGATGACCGTTCCAGGATCGGACGGGTCGCCGAACGGCACCTGCGGCACCGCCTGGCCGAGGATGCCGAGCACGGTGTCGTAGATCGGCCGCTCGACCAGCAGCCGGGGCCCGGCCATGCAGAACTGGCCGGTGTTGAACACGAAGGCCGAGATGACCGTGTCGATCGCCTGGTCGAGGTCGGCATCGGCGAACACGATGTTCGCGGCGTTGCCGCCGAGCTCGGCCGTGAACGGAGTCAGAGCCTGTGCGGCCAGGGACGCCGCGCGAGCGCCGACCGCAGTCGATCCGGTGAAGGCGACCTTGTCCACGTCCGGATGGGTGACGAGGTGATCGCCGAGGGTCGAACCGGGGCCGGTCACGACGTTGAACACTCCGTCGGGCACGCCCGCCTCGCTGAGGATTTCGGCCATCATCAGTGCTGACAGCGGCGTGTCGGATGCCGGCTTGTGCACGATCGTGTTGCCGGCGACGAGCGCCGGCGCGATCTTGGAACTGGAGAGGATCAACGGGAAGTTGAACGGGGTGATCGCGACGACGACCCCGAACGGCTCCTTCTTCACATACGCGTGGGTGTTCCCCGTCGTCTCGCGCACCGCTCCGTCGTTGTGGTGCCCGAGGCTCGCGTAGTACTCGAAAAGCTCAGCGGCATTGTTCACGTCGACCGCACGGGCCAGGCTGATCGGCTTTCCGACATCGATCGACTCGGCAAGGGCGAGTTCCTCGGTGCGTTCGCGCATCAACTCATAGGCGCGCTGCAGGATGCGGCCGCGCTCGCGACTCGACATCCGCGGCCAAGGACCCTCGTCGAATGCCGCTCGAGCCGCCGCCACAGCGGCGTCGACGTCGGCGATGCCGGCGCGCGCGACATCGGTGATCTTCTCGCCGGTCGCGGGGTTCACGACATCGGTGCGGGCGCCGTCCGCCGCATCCCGCCATTGCCCCCCGATATACAGCCGACCGGGTGCGGAGCCGGTGCTGGTCTGCGGATTCTCTGTGACAGTCATCATGGTTCTCCTCTTCGAGAATGCCGGCGGGATGACGACCCCGCCGCGGCGCATCGGACTTCAGGCCCTGACAGCATTCTCGCCCGCCTCAGGTGCTCCGGGCGAGATACCGGCGGCGGCTTCGCAATTCGGACAATCACCTGGATATCCGGGCTCCGCGCTTGGCACCGAACTGGGCACATGCTAGGCCTGAGGAATGAAGGTCGACGGCGTAGTCGCAGGCATCGGTGTGGCACCGCCCACAGCGGTACACACCACGCGTGGGCCGACCAGGTGGCGGCGACCTACTCATTCAACGAAGGCGCGCAGCGACGCTTCAACGAGCGCATCAAGGACGCCCTCGACCCCAACGGCATCCTCAACCCCGGCAAGGCGGGAATCTGGCCAGCGCGACTGCGTGGTCGGGATGATCTGTAGCGACAGCGCGGTCGCGTAGGCTCGTCGGGTGCGCCTTGTCATCGCTCGCTGCTCCGTCGACTACCACGGGCGACTCAACGCGCATCTGCCGCCGGCCACGCGGCTGCTCGTGCACAAGGGCGATGGCAGCCTGCTGGTGCACTCCGACTCGCTCAGCTACAAGCCGCTGAACTGGATGAGCCCGCCGTGCACGCTCACGGTCGAAGAGCCGAGCGAGGATGCCGCATCCGCCGGCGTGCTCGAGCAGTGGCGCGTCACCCACCGCAAGAGCGGCGACGAGCTGGTCGTGCAGATCTACGAGCTGATCCACGACTCCCACCACGAGCTCGGCATCGACCCGGGGCTCCAGAAGGACGGCGTCGAGGCCGACCTGCAGCGGCTTCTCGCCGAGCAGGTGGATGTGATCGGCGACGGTCTCACGCTCGTGCGCCGCGAGTTCCCCACGGCGATCGGGCCCGTCGATCTGCTGCCGAGACCCGGCGGGGGGCACCATCGCGGTGGAGGTCAAGCGCCGCGGCGACATCGACGGCGTCGAGCAGCTCACCCGCTACGTCGACCTGCTGGATCGCGACCCGCACCTGACGCCGGTGCGCGGTGTGTTCGCCGCCCAGGAGATCAAACCTCAAGCCAAGGTGCTGGCCGCGGACCGCGGCATCCGCTGCGTCACCCTCGATTACGACGGGATGAAGGGCATCGAGTCCGGGGCGCCCCGCCTGTTCTGATCCGGATCCGAGCTTGCTGGATTTGGTCCTGACGGACTGCCCACCGCGTCAGAAGGGTGCGGGGTCGCGGGCGAGGGCGTGGCTGATCTCGTGGCTGTGTCGTGGTTCGTCGGTGATCAGCGCGATGGGTTGGAATCTGACGGTGCCGGGTGGTCGGGTGTGGTGGATGCGGCCGGTGGGGGCGGTCCATTCCAGGATCCCGCCGGGCAGCTGCACAACGGTCCAGTCGGTCTCGTGTTTGAGGGTGTGGTGCCGTTTGCACAGGTGTGCCAGATTGCACAGACACGTCTGCCCGCCCTCGGCGTACGCGACAGTGTGGTCCACATCGCATTTGTGGGCGGGGCGGCGGCAGCCAGGGAACCGGCAGTGCTCATCCCGCACCCGCAACAACAGCCGCTGTCGCTTCGACGGCCGGTACCGGTCCACACTGGTCGGGACCCCGGTGCACGGGTCGGTGAACACCCGGGTCCAGACCCGGGCCGCCCCGGCCAGGTCCCGGGCGGTGTCATCATCGATCGCCCCGAACCCGACCACCTCACCCCCGCCGACCGTTTCGCCGGTCAGGGTGCGGGCCGGGATGGCGACCTGCACCGTCCCGACGATCGCCCCGAGCTGGTTCCGGGCCTGCTCGGTGGTGCCGTGCCCGTCGGGGACGTTGGTCAGCAGCAGGTCGCTGAACACGTCCGCCATGATCTGCGACCGCGTCCGCTCATCAACCACCACCTCCCCAGACCCGGCCTCCCCAGACCCGGCCTCCTCAGACGGAGCATCATCGCTGCCGCCGTCCGCGACGCCGTCCGCGTCCGTGTCCGCGTCGGCGTTGGCACGGTCGCTGTTCGGGTCTGCCCCGGCGTTCGCATCGGCGGCCGCAAGCCGCGGCTTCGGCTTGGGCTTGGGCGCGGTCGGCGGCGTTCTGTTCGTACAGCTGATCGGCCATCTCCTGCAGCCGGTTCACGATCCCGACACCTTGGGCGGTGGGCAGGTCCGCGGTGATCCGGGCAAGCCCCGGCTCCAACTCCCGCACCGTCACCCTCCGGCGTTTCACGGCGTCCCGGACCCGCTGCTGGGTGCCTTCCGGGTCCAGCCGGGACACCAGCCCGGACAGGGCCGGCCGCAGCTGGGCCGGGGTCATCTCCCCCGCCATATCCACCGCCACAGCCTCGTACTGACGGCGCACCTGATCGTCCTCGATCACCGCACCGGTCTCCGCGATCAGGGTCGCATGCTCCGGCCAGATCCGGCCGTCGCTGGCCTCGCACAACGTCTCATAGAACCGGTGGGTCAGGCTCCACGCCTGCGACACCTTCCGCGCCACCTGCCACTCACTGAGCCGCAACGCGGCCGCGACCTCGGCGAACACCTCTCGCATCCCCAACTGCGACGAGGCGGTGACCGCCCCGTTCCCGTCCCGGGCGGCGCGTTCCCGTTCCCGCTCTTCGACCAGCCCGGCGACCCGTTCGAAGAAGAACATCTCCGCCGCGAACGCCCGCGCCGCCAGAGCCCGCGACCCGGTCAGGTCCTCGACCAGCTGATCCAACTCCGACAGCACCGCAGACCGGCCCGCAGACGATGATGACATCAGCGAAACCTCCGGTCTGTTCCTCGGGTGAACTCCCTTCAGTGTATCGAACGAAGCTTCGCCATGTCAATGGTCAATTCATGATTATCCTGCCGAATCCGTCACCCTCGACATCCCTCGTCCTTGCCATCAGCTTTGACCCAGATACGAACAAAGCAGCGGCTCAACCGCGACCGCGCCGGCGCAAGCCCGAACGACCTTCATCTGTCGCTGATGCACGGGAAACGCCGGGTTCGCGTACATCAGCGACAGCTGAAGCGGGCCGAAGGTCGCCGCGCGCCCCACCCCCACGGCGCGGGGCGATCAGACCGCGCGGACGATGCCCAGCGGAGTCGACTCGTGGCCCGGACCGAGCGGGTTGTCCTTCAGGATCGCCCGCAGCCGGTGTTCGCCGGCCTTGTCCAGCGTGGAGCCGAGGATGTTCCCGCCGAGGTCGTCGATGTCGACCACGGCTACGTCGCAGGCCAGGACCGCGCCCACCGGGCCCCTCCTGAAGGATCCGTGCCAGCCCGCCACCGTAGGCTGGGGGACATGTCCGCCCTCTCGCCGTTCACCTGCGTCCTCTGGGACGTGGATGGGACGATCGTGGACGCCTCCGAGGGCATCCTGCGCCGCCTCTCCATCGCCCTCGAGCACTTCGGCCATCCCGCCCCGACGCACGACGAGCTCGTGCACTGGATCGGACCGCCGATGTTCGACTCGTTCCAGGCGAACGTGGGGATGAGCCTCGAGCAGTCCGCCGAAGCGGTCGCCTACTACCGCACGATCGGCAGGGCCGACGGCTACACCACGGGCGCCCGGCTGTTCCCCGGAATGGCCGCCCTCATCGCCGAACTGGGCGCCGCCGGGATCCCCCAGGCCACGGCCAGTTCCAAGCCCGAGGTGCAGGTGGTGGCGCTGATGGATCACTTCGGCCTCGCCCCCCATCTGACCGCGACCGTCGGCTCCACGCCGGACGAGCAGACCCTGAGCCGCAAGGCCGACATCATCGGCGAGGCGCTGCGCCGGCTCGCGGCGGCCGGGGCGGATGTCTCGCGTCCCGTCCTGGTCGGCGACCGGCATCACGATGTCGAAGGCGGCGCCGAGCGGGATGTCCCGGTGATCTTCGTGCGCTGGGGATTCAGCTGGCCGCACGAGGCCGAGGGCGCCCAGGCGGCGGTGGACACCGTCGCCGAGCTCCGCGCTCTGCTGCTGGTCGGCGAGCCCGAAGAACCCAGGCCCGAAGAACCCGAGCCCGAAGAACCTGCCCGGGCCACCGCATCCCGACCCGCATCCGTCGAGATCGGCTGACATGCCGTTCGCGGGGGTGGTCGGCGAGATCGTGCGCTGGCTCGTGCCCGCGCTGGTCGTGATCGTGGTCGCCGCGGTGGTGATCGTGGCGATCGGCTGGGCGGTGAGGTCTGCGCGCCGCTCCCCGCGGGCCACGGCGGCAGCCGCCGCGGCGCGCACCGACGCGGGCTCGGCCCTGGTTCGACTCGATGACGAGGTGGGCGAGCTCGACCTCGAGGTCGGCCTGTCCGGAGCGCTCTACGGCGGCGGCGCCCCGGCGTCCCTGCGCCGCGCGCGCATGACGGCCCAGCACGTGCGCGACGAGGCCTTCGAGGACTATCGCGCGATCGGCGACGAATCCGGACTGCTGCCCGCCGAGGTGCAGCGCCGGGCAGGGCTGATCACGAGGCACGTCGCCGACGCCCAGGGCATCATCGCCCGCGCCCGCGCCGAGCACGAGGAGTGGATGCGCGCCAACACCTCGGCGCCGGCCCAGATCGACGCCGCCCGCACCCGACTGACCCGGCTGCGGGAAGAGCTCGGCGACCCCACCGCGCCGCTGCGCGAACTGGGCGAGCGGTTCGACGAGTCGGAATGGACGGATGCCGCGGCCGGCGCCGCCGCAAGCCGTGGCCCACGCCGACGAGGCCGCCGAACTCCTCGACCGGGCGGCGGCGAGCGCCCACGACCCGTCCCGCAGCGCTCTGAGCGACCTGGCCCTGGCCGAGCGCCGCATTCGCTCGGCCCAGTCCGAGACCCGCCGGATGGAGGAGGTCCACCGCCTGATACGCCAGGCGTCGGCCGCGCTGCCGGACGAGTTCGACGCGACCCGCGGGGCGATCCGGCAGGCGCTGACGGTGCGCGAGTCGCTCGAGCCGGATGCCTCCGCCCGGCTGGGCGGTGCGATCGACGAGGCGCAGGGCGCCCTGGCGGCGCTCGAATCGGATGCTGCGCGCCACCCCACGGCGGCGGTCGAATCGATCGCGCGGCTGCGCGATCGGCTCGACCTCGCGCTTGGAGACGCCCGCACCGCGCAGCAGCGCCTGCGGGGCGCGCGCACGGCACTGCCGGGCACGATCGCGGCCGCTCAGAACGCGGTCGCGCGGGCCGAGGCATCCGTCCCGGGAACCGGCGCCGACGCGCGCGCACGCCTCATCGGCGCGCAGGAGGAACTCGCCACGGCACGCCAACTGCCCGATCCGGTCGAGGCGCTGGATGCTGCGCGACGCGCACTGAGGCACGCCGAAGACGCACAGGCCCTGGCGGCATACGACCGGATGAGTCCTGCCTGAGGTCGCTGAGCGGGCGCGACGCCGTGCGAGCCCGCTCAGCGACCGAAAGCCGCGCTACAGCGCGCGGATGTTCTCGGCCTGGAGACCCTTGGGTCCCTGCGCCACGTCGAATTCGACGCGCTGGTTCTCCTCGAGCGAGCGGTAGCCGCTCGATTCGATGGCGGTGTAGTGCGCGAAGACGTCAGCGCCGCCTTCGTCGGGGGCGATGAATCCGAACCCCTTCTCGGAGTTGAACCACTTGACGGTGCCCTGCGTGCTCATGTATTGCCATTCTGTGCGTTCCGACACACCGTGCGCCGGATTGCCTCCACCGTAACGAAGTCGCGTGTTCGATGGCGGGTCTGCGACAGATGGTGACGGAAATGTTGCACGACGGGCCCCGTCGACGCCCGGACCGGGTCTGAGACCGACGGTCCGGGCGTCGACGTATCCCCCCGGATAGGCCACGCGCACGTGGCACCCCAACTGTACCGATATATCGGCCCGGTGCCCTCTCGCCACGCAAGATCGCCTGGTGCCCTGATAGTCACGGCTGATATATTGCGACGCATCCCAGTGCTGTTGTTCTCCTCGACCGACCCCCCACCGATCGAGACCCCCTGACAGAAGACTTGGGCAACCCATGACCAGCGATGTAGCTTTCGCGCCGCTCGACCCGCGCGGCGCCATCCTCGGCGACGAGGTGTACCGCGTGCTCGGCGAGGCGATCCTCGACGGCCGGCTCCGATCCGGCGAGCGCCTCCGCGACACCGAACTCGCCGAGCGACTGGGCGTCTCACGCACTCCCGTCCGTGAGGCGCTGCAGCGGCTGGAGCGCTCCGGCCTGGTCGAGGTGTCGGCCAACCGGTGGACGCGGGTGTCCGTCCCGGACGACAGCCTGCGCGCGGCGACGCACGAGATGGTCGTCTACATGATGGGCACCGCGGTGCGCATGGCGCTGAGCCGCTGCTCGGACGAGACAGTGGACCAGCTGCTGGCCGGGATCGATCAGATGATCGCCGCCTCCGACGCCGACGACCGCGACGACCTGCTGCGGGTCAGCATGCACTTCTTCATCCTGGTCACGTACGCCACCGAGAACCGGGTCGTGCAGATGATGCTCGAGGAGTCGGAGTTCGCCCTGCGCCGCAACCTGCACAGCTGGAGCCCGCACGTGACCGACCGCGCCGAGCGCACCGACATCTACCGGGTGTTCCGCGAGGCCGTCGCCGCGCGCGACGGCGACAGCGCGGAGCGCATCCTGCGCATGCAGCACGGCCTGGGCTGAGAGGCATTCCCGCACGGGGCGCGCACGGGTACGGTGTCGGCATGGGCCACATCGAGCTGCGTGACCTGGACGACGACGACCTCGACGCCGTCTTCGAGATGCTGCGCGATCCCGAGGCCATCGCAATGGCGGCCTTCACGGCACGGGATGCCGCGGACCGCACCGCGTTCGACGAATGGATCGCGGTGCGCCGCGCGTCGCCGGATGTCTCGCTGCACGTGATCACCGAGCGGGGCGGCTTCGCCGGCACGATCGCGGCGTTCACTTTGGATGGCGACCGCGAGGTCACGTTCTGGCTGCCGCGGCACGCGTGGGGGAGAGGGGTCGCGACCGAGGCGCTGCGCCTGCTCGTCTCGCGCGAGCCGACGCGTCCGCTGTTCGCCCGCGTGGCCGCACACAATCCCGGGGCGATCGCCGTGCTGGAGCACAACGGCTTCACCGAGGTGTCCCGCGACGTCGCGCCCGCCCCAGGACTCGGCCGCGACGTGGAGGAGATCGTCTACACCCTGGTGCCCACGCTCGAATAGCCGAAGGGCCCGAGGACGACACAGCCCCCGGTCCGGGAACCCGGATCAGGGGCTGTCTCTGCTGTGTGCGCGAGGGGGGACTTGAACCCCCACGCCCTTGCGGGCACTGGCACCTGAAGCCAGCGCGTCTACCAATTCCGCCACTCGCGCGAGTCGGGAAACCCCGAATCTCAACTTGTCGAGGATAGCACGGCTCGACCGGCCTCCGATTCTGGCGCTGCCCGTCGCATCGCCCGTCGCATCGCCCCGCGAGCGCCCTCCCCGCCCCGCGCCTCGCGCTGTCGTTTTCCGCTTTCGCGCCCGTCCTTTTCGGGCGCGGATGCCGGAAACAGCAGCGCGAGCCGCAGGGGCAGGTCGAGAACGGCCGCGCGAGCGGGAAACGACAGCGCGAGCGGGAAAGGACCGCGCGAGCGGGAAACGGCCGCGCGAGCGGGAAAGGACAGCGCGAGCGGGAAAGGACAGCGGGCCCGCGACACCGAATCCATCGTCTCCCCAGGCGGGGGAACTAGCATGTAGCCACTGATCTGCCTGCCTGAGGAGTCGTGTGGGACTACTTGACAGCTTCGAGAAGGGTCTCGAGCGCGCCGTCAACGGCGCGTTCGCCAAGACCTTCCGCAAGCGGCATCCAGCCTGTCGAGATCGCATCCGCTCTGCGGAGCGAGCTCGACAAGAAGGCCGCCGTGGTGTCACGCGACCGCATTCTGGTGCCGAACACGCTCACCGTGCGCCTCGCGCCGTCCGACGACGAGAAGATGGCGGCCATCGGCCCGGCACTGATCGGCGAACTCACCGAGATCGTGCGCACGCACGCGGCCTCCCAGCACTACTCGTTCGCCGGCCCCGTGTCGGTCACGCTCCAGCGCGACGAGCGGCTCTCCACCGGCACACTGCGGGTCGCCTCCCGCACGGCCGAGGGCACGGTGTCCTGGCGAGGCGTGGTCGACATCGACGGCACCCGGCATCCGCTCGCGCACCGGCCGCACCGTCATCGGCCGCGGCAGCGATGCCGACATCACCGTCGCCGACTCGGGCACCAGCCGCAAGCACGTCGAGATCCTCTGGGACGGCGAGCGGGCCATGGTGCGCGACCTCGGCTCGACCAACGGCACCAAGCTCGACGGGCAGCCGGTGAGCCAGGCTCCGCTCCCGCCCGAGGCGACGATCACGATCGGCCGCACCGAGATCGTGTTCCGCGTCGTCCCGCAGGCCGCGCCGCCGGTGCCAAGATCTTCGGCGGCGGATGCCGCGACCCGCATGTTCGACGTCGGGGGTGGCGACCGTTGAGTGAGCTGACACTTCTCCTGCTTGCGCCTCGGTTTCCTGGTGCTGATGTGGTTCTTCGTGTTCGCGGTGGTGTACTCGCTGCGCGCCGACCTGTTCGGGGTGAAGGTGCGCAAGATGCCCGCCCCCGAGGCCGCCGCAGCCGCGGCATCCCCCGCCCCCACGTCCAGCCCGAACGAGCTGACCACGCCCGTGCAGTCGCTGGCGCCGTCGGCCGCCGGCGGGGGAGCGACGACCGCGACGGTGTCGCGCATCGTGATCACCAGCGGCCCCAAGGCCGGACTCGAGCTGCCGCTGGGCACCGAGCCCCTGACGATCGGCCGGTCCAGCGAGTCGGGCCTGGTCGTCCGCGACGACTACACGTCCAGTCATCATGCGCGCCTCGTGCTCTGGGGCGACCAGTGGATGATCCAGGACCTCGACTCGACGAACGGCACCTGGCACGACGGGCGCCGGGTGGCCTCGCCCACTCCGGTGACCATCGGCGCGCCGATCCGCGTGGGCGCGACGACGTTCGAGCTGCGGAAGTAGGCCCCGCCCGCCATGGTCTTCCAGGGTTCGAGCGCTGCTCTCTCGCACACCGGCAAGGTGCGCGGGAACAACCAGGACTCCGGCTACTCCGGATCGAACCTGTTCGTCGTCGCCGACGGAATGGGCGGTCACGCCGGCGGCGACGTCGCCTCGAGCATCGCCATCGACCGGCTCGAGGGGCTCGACCACACCTATGACACCCCGGCCGAGGCCGAGCGCGCGCTCCAGCGCGCGCTCACCGCGGCGGCCGGCGCCCTGATCGACACGGTCAAGATCAAGCCCGAGCTGGCCGGCATGGGCACGACCGTGTGCGCGATCATCATGGTCGACGAGTACGCCGTCATCGCCCACATCGGCGACTCGCGCATCTACCTGTACCGCGACGACGCGCTCACCCAGATCACCACCGACCACACGTTCGTGCAGCGCCTCGTGGACTCCGGCCGGATCACCCCCGAAGAGGCGCGCTACCATCCGCGCCGGTCGGTGCTGATGCGGGTGCTCGGCGACATGGATGCCGACCCCGAGGTGGACACGTTCATCATGCCCACGCAGCCCGGCGACCGCTGGCTGCTGTGCTCGGACGGGCTGAGCGGGGTCGTGGACGACGCGCACACCGCCAAGACGCTGGGCCTGGGCCTGGCCCCCGGCCGCACGGCCGACGTGCTGCTCAAGCATGCGCTGGACGCCGGCGCGCCGGACAACGTCACCATCGTGATCGTGGATGTCGGCGGTCAGCATCCGCTCGTGTCCGGGACGCCGACGATCGTCGGTGCGGCATCCACCCCGAAGGGCGTCGAGGTGCCGCTCGCCCGCCCCGGACGCGTGTCGTGGCTGCACCTGACCCGGCAGGCGGCGAACGAGCCGACCCACTTCGAACCCGACGCCGAGTACCTCGAGGAGCTCATCGAGGAGGACCGCCGACGAGGCCGGCGGCGCCGGATCGGCTGGATCGCCGGGCTGATCCTGGTGCTCGCGCTGATCGGCGCCGCGCTGTTCGGCGCCTACCAGTGGACCCAGACGCGGTACTTCGTCGGTGCCGACGAAGACACCGTGGTGATCTTCCGCGGCATCCAGCAGAGCATCGGCCCGATCTCGCTGTCTTCGCCGTACGAGGACACCGGCCTGCCGCTGAGCGTGCTGCCCGAGTTCGAGCGCCAGGTCGTGCAGGGCACGATCTCAGCGGGCTCGCTCGCGGACGCCGAGCAGATCGTCGACCAGCTTCGACAGAACATCGGGGGTGACTGATGCGCACGCCCCCCGGTGGAAACACCCCGGTCCGCCCCGCGCCGACCCCGGCGCCGACCGACGGCGGGTCGGCCGACACCGCGGTCCTGCGCGCCCTGCGCAAGATCCGGGTGCCGCAGACCCAGCGCAACCGCGAGCTCGCGCTGCTCGTGTTCGCCTTCCTCATCAACGGCGCGGCCGTCGTCCTCGTCCAGCTGGGCGCGGCCGGCGAGATCGACCCGAAGTTCCTCATCTATCTGGGCGCGCTGACCGCGTTGGCCCTGGCGCTGGATATCGTGCTTGCGCCTGGTCGCCCGCGACGCCGACCCGTTCGTCGTGCCGATCGCGACCCTGCTGACCGGCATCGGGCTGGCCGAGATCTATCGGCTGGACGTGCACTGGGGCCGGCACGGCTGGGAGGCCTATTCGACCCGACAGCTCGCGTGGGCCGGGATCGCCCTGGTGGGGGCGATCGTGCTGGTGATCCTGCTGCGCAACTACCGCGTGCTGTTCCGGTACACATATATCTTCGGCCTGGTCGGCATCCTCCTCCTGCTCTGCCGATCGTCCCGGGCCTGGGGACGGATGCCAATGCCGACGTGTGGGTCTCGCTCGGGTTCTTCTCGTTCCAGCCGGGTGAACTGGCCAAGATCTGCCTGGCGATCTTCTTCGCCGGGTACCTGGTGCGCACCCGCGACAGCCTCACCTCGGTGGGCACCCGCTTCCTCGGGATGACCTGGCCGCGCGCCCGCGAGCTCGGGCCGCTGCTGGTGATCTGGCTGGTGTCGCTGGGGATCATCGTGATCCAGCGCGACCTCGGCACCGGGCTGCTCATCTTCGGGATGTTCGTGGCGATGCTGTACGTGGCCACGAGCAAGACCAGCTGGGTCCTCATCGGCGTCATCCTCGCCGCCGGCGGCGCGTTCCTGGCATCCCGCTTTCTGCCGTACGTCGGCGGACGGTTCACGAACTGGCTGGATGCCTTCAACCCCGACCTGGTCAACGGCAGCAGCTATCAGCTCGTGCAGGGCATCTTCGGGCTCGCCCAGGGCGGGCTGATCGGGACGGGGCTCGGACAGGGCCGCCCGTGGCTGACCCCGGTGGCCGAGAGCGACTACATCTTCGCTTGCGCTCGGCGAAGAGCTCGGCCTCATCGGCCTGTTCGCGATCCTCGCCCTCTACATGGTGTTCACCAGCCGCGGCATCCGCATCGGCCTGAACGGCCAGGACGACTTCGGCAAGCTCCTCGCGGTGGGCGTCTCGTTCACCATCGCGCTGCAGGTGTTCATCATGGTCGGCGGTGTGACCCGGGTCATCCCGCTGACCGGGCTGACCACGCCGTTCCTGGCCGCCGGCGGCTCGTCCCTGGTGGCGAACTGGCTGATCGTGGCGCTGCCTGCGGATCTCGGATGCCGTGCGCTCACGTCCGCGGGTGGTGATCGGCTGAGATGACCAAGGAACTGAGACGGCTGTCCATCATCATGCTGGTGATGTTCCTCGCGCTGTTCTGCTCGACCAGCGTCATCCAGGTGGTGCAGGCCGACACGTTGGCACAGAACCCGAACAACAAGCGGGCCATCTACGACTCGTTCGACGTGCAGCGCGGGTCGATCATCGCCAGCGGCTCGGCGATCGCCTCGTCCGTGCCGTCCAAGGACGTCTACAGCTGGCAGCGCACCTACGTCGACCCGCAGATGTGGGCACCGGTCACCGGATACATCAACCCGGTGCTCCGTTCGTTCTCGCCCGCACCGGGCATCGAGCAGACGATGAACCAGCAGCTGTCGGGCACCGGCAGCTCGCAGTTCCTGTCGCGGGTCGAGCGCATCGTCACCGGCCAGCCGGCGCGCGGATCGAACGTCGTGCTCTCCCTGGACGCGAAGGTGCAGAAGGCCGCCTACGACGCCCTGGGAAAGCTGCAGGGCGCCGTGATGGCGATCGAGCCGAAGACCGGCCGGGTCCTTGCCATGGTCACCAGCCCCAGCTATGACACGAACGCGCTCGCGTCCCATGATCCGGACGCCGTGAACGCCGCCTACGACAAGCTGAACGACGACCCGAGCCATCCGCTGTACAACCGTGCGATCGCCGGCAACCTGAACCCTCCGGGGTCGACCTTCAAGCTGGTCACGGTCTCGACGGCGCTGGCCTCCGGCGACTTCACCCCCGAGTCCAAACTCCCCAACCCGGCGCGCTACACGCTCCCGGGCACCTCGCAGCAGATCTCCAACGACACCGGCGGCACATGCGGCCCCGGCAAGGAGGTCACGATCGCCGATGCGCTGCGGCTGAGCCTGCAACATCCCGATGGCCGAGCTCGCGGTCAAACTCGGCGACGACGCCATCCGCGCCGAAGCCGAGAAGTACGGTTTCAACTCGTCGTTCGACCTGCCCCCGACATCGACGGCATCCTCGTACCCGAAGGCGCTGGATGACGCGCAGACCGCCCTGACCGGCTTCGGCCAGGGCCAGGTCACCGCCACCCCGCTGCAGATGGCGATGGTCTCGGCCGGCATCGCCAACGGCGGGAAGCTGATGAACCCGCGGATGGTCGATCAGGTCGTCGGGCCGGACCTGTCTGTCGGCAGCGGTACGAGGACAAGGAGTACGGACAGGTGCTCGATTCTGATCTCGATGCCGAACTGGTACAGATGATGGTCGCCAATGTCAGCAGCGGCGTGGCGACCAATGCAAGAATTGACGGGGTCGATGTGGCCGGCAAGACCGGCACCGCACAGAACGGGCCGGACAAGCCCTTCTCGCTGTGGTTCACCGGGTTCGCCCCTGCAGACGACCCCCAGGTTGCGGTGGCGGTCGTCGTGGAGAATGGCGGAGGTCAGGGGCAGTCGGGCAGCGGCAACACCATCGCCGCTCCTATCGCGAAGAAGGTCATGGAGGCGGTGTTGGGTAAATGAGACCGACGCAGGGTGTGACCTTCGGCGGCCGCTACGAGCTCGACTCGCGGATCGCGATCGGCGGGATGGGCGAGGTCTGGGAGGCCACCGACCACGTCATCGGCCGCACCGTCGCCATCAAGATCCTCAAAGACGAGTACATGGGCGATCCAGGGTTCCTGGAGCGCTTCCGCGCCGAGGCCCGCCATGCGGCCCTGGTCAACCACGAGGGCATCGCCAGCGTCTTCGACTACGGCGAGGAGAATGGCTCGGCCTTCCTCGTGATGGAGCTCGTGCCCGGCGAGGCGCTGTCCACGATCCTCGAGCGCGAGACCCAGCTGTCCACCGACAAGACCCTCGACATCGTCGCCCAGACGGCCACCGCGCTGCAGGCCGCACATGCGGCCGGTCTCGTGCACCGCGACATCAAGCCGGGGAACCTGCTGATCACCCCGGACGGCCGAGTCAAGATCACCGACTTCGGCATCGCCCGGATCGCCGACCAGGTGCCGCTGACGGCCACCGGCCAGGTCATGGGAACGGTGCAGTATCTCTCGCCGGAGCAGGCGTCCGGGCACCCGGCATCCCCCGCCACCGACATCTACTCGCTCGGCATCGTCGCGTACGAATGCCTGGCCGGCAAGCGCCCGTTCACGGGCGAGTCGCAGGTCGCCATCGCGATGGCGCAGATCAACGAACAGCCGCCCCGCTGCCGGCGACCGTCGCACAGCCGGTGCAGAACCTCGTGCTTTCGATGATCGCGAAGAAGCCCGAGGACCGGCCCGCCTCGACGGCGACGGTGGCGCGGGCTGCGACGGCGCTGCGTCGGGGCGACATGGCGGCCGCGATCGCGGCCGTCCCCGCCATCGGGGCGGGAGTGGATGCCGCGACCCAGCTGCTGACTCCCGCCGGCGCCACGGCCGCCACCACTGCGCTGCTCCCGTCCGGTGCTCCCGTGCCGCTCGAGGAGGAGAAGAAGAAGAAGCGCAAGCCCGTGGACCTGGCCGCTGATCGCGCTCATCGCGCTGCTGATCATCGTGCTGGGCGGCACGCTCTGGGCGATCTTCGGCCCCCGCGGTGACGAGGGGAAGGTGACCGGCAGCCCGTCGACGCCGATCTCGTCGCCCTCCAGCCCGACGCCCACTCCGGTGAACATCGATGCGCTGGCACTGACCACGATGAGCTGCGACGACGCGGCGGCGCTGTTGACCGATCGGGATCTGAACCCCGAGCGCCAGGACGGGTCTCCGGCCCCGTCGAAGGACAAGCAGGGCTGGGTCGAGTCCGTGCAGCCGGGCGGCAATGCCGAGAAGGGCACCACCGTCACCCTCACCTGCTACACCGCCCCCACGACGCTCACCGACAAGCCCGGCGCGGCCGACATCCGCGGCGACGGACCGAACAACCAGGTCATCGAGGGCGGGACGGCGATCATCACCGTCCCGGACTTCTCCTGCCCGTCCGGCACCGGAAACCTGACCGGCTACTCGTTCACCGCCACCAACGGACAGTTCGTGAACGGCTCGAACTCCGGTGACAAGTCGACGCTCGAGACGGGGACGACTCCCGGCGAGCTGTCGCTGAACGTCACCGGCAATGCGGGCGATCCGCTGGAGATCAGCTACACGGCGACCTGCTCGGGCGGCAGGCGGTCCGCTGACCTCGCCCGCGTCGTCGAAGTCCGTCACGATCGGCCCCGCCGCCGTCCAGCCGTCCGACACGCCGCCGCCGGCCGATGGACAGGGCGGTGGCGGAGGCGACGGAGCCGCTCCCGGCCCCACCGCCACAACCGAGCCCTGACCGGGAGTGTCCGCGGCCCGGAGCGGGCCGGTCCTCGCCGGTCGGTTAGGCTGGCATCTGTTCATCCCAGGGGAGAGAAGTGTCAGCCGAGCCACGCGTGCTTTCCGGGCGCTACCGCGTCGACGAGCCCATCGGGCACGGCGGCATGGCGTCCGTGTTCCGCGGCTACGACCTGACCCTGGGGCGCCCGGTCGCGATCAAGATCCTCGACAGCGCCCTGGCCGCCGACAGCTCGTTCCGCACCCGCTTCCGGCTCGAGGCGCAGGCGGCATCCCGGATGTCGAGCGCGACCATCGTGCGCGTGTACGACGCCGGTGAGGACAGCGAGGTCGACGACGCCGGCGAGCGGCATCCGATTCCGTTCATCGTGATGGAACTGGTCGGCGGCCGCCTGCTCAAGGACATCATCGCCGCCGGGCCGGTCCCGGTGCCGGACGCGATCCGGTACGTCGACGGCATCCTCGAGGCGCTGGAGTACTCGCACCGCGCCGGTGTGGTGCACCGCGACATCAAGCCCGGCAACGTGATGGTCACCCCGTCCGGCCAGGTCAAGGTGATGGACTTCGGCATCGCCCGCGCCGTCTCGGACTCGTCCTCGACGGTCGCCGAGACCACCAGCATCCTCGGCACCGCCGCATACTTCTCGCCCGAGCAGGCCAAGGGCGACGTGGTGGACGCGCGCGCAGATCTGTACTCCACCGGCGTCGTGCTGTACGAACTGCTCACCGGGCAGCAGCCGTTCCGCGGCGACACCCCCGTCGCGGTGGCCTACCAGCACGTCAGCGAGGCACCGCTCGCACCGTCCGAGGTCGTCGACACGGTGCCGCGCGCGCTGGATGCGGTCGTGCTGCGGGCACTGGCGAAGGATCCGTTCCAGCGATTCCCGGATGCCGCCGCCTTCCGTGAGACGCTGGATGCCGCCGCCTCCGGCTCGTCGCCGTCGCGACGCCAGGTCGACACCCTCGCGAACTCGCTGTACGGGCCCGACCCGAAGCAGGCGGCCGAGACCGCGCGCTCGCTGCGTCAGCTCAGCTCGGACCCGACCATGAAGCGCACCCAGCCCGGACCCCCGGCGGCGTGGATCTGGGCCGGCGTCGCGGTGCTGGCCGTCCTGCTCATCTCGGTGCTCATCTGGGTGCTCACCATGCGTCCCGGCAGCGTCATCCCGAGCGGCTCGCGCATCGTGCCCGATGTGATCGGCATGGTCTACGACGACGCCAACCAGACGCTCGCCGGGAAGGATCTGCTGGCGCATCGCGAGGACGAGGCCAGCGAGACGGTCCCCGAGGGCGACGTGATCCGCACCGACCCGGTCGCCGGCATCTCGGTCGCGCGTGACTCGCAGGTCACGGTGTACGTGTCGAGGGGCCCCGAGACCGTGAAGGTGCCCGCGCTCGTCGGCCTGTCGCGGGCCCAGGCCCAGACCGCGCTCGACGACGCCGGACTGGCCCTCGGCCAGGTGCGTCGTGAGGAGGACCCTGACAAGGAGGCCGACGTCGTGCTGAGCAGCTCGGCGAACGAGGGCGACGAGGTGGCCAAGGGCACCGTCGTCGACCTGGTGGTGGCCACCGGCACGGTCACGGTGGTCGACCTGACGTCCAATTTCAGCTTGGACGATGCGAAGAAGGCGCTCGAAGACCTGAAGCTCAAGGTCACCGTGCAGGACGACGACTCATGCCCGGCGACCGATCCGCGCAGCGTGAAGTCGCAGTCGGCCGGCCCCGGCGACGTGCCGATCCACTCCGAGGTGACCCTCGTCTCCTGCTCCGGCGCGGCCGGCAAGGGCGGCGACTAGGAGCCGTCGGGGGCGGCGCGGCGCACCGACATCCCACGCGCGTGGACCGCGGCATCCGTCATCCCGGTCAGCACCAGCCAGGCGCCGAGCATCCGGTGGCCGCCTTCGGTCAGGACGCTCTCGGGGTGGAACTGCACTCCCCAGATGGGCGCCTCACGGTGCGCGAGCGCCATCACCACACCGGACTCCGTGCGCGCGGTGACCTCGAGGTCGTCCGGCATCCGGGTGACGGCGAGCGAGTGGTACCGGCCCGCGGCGAGCGGCTGAGGCATCCCGTCGAACAGCCCTGTGCCGTCGTGCCAGACCGGCGAGACCATGCCGTGCATCAGCTCGGGAGCTTCACCGACCGTGCCGCCGAACGCCTCGGCGATGGCCTGGTGACCCAGGCACACGCCGAGCAGCGGAAGGCGCGCTGCGAACGCGGCGTGCACGACGGCGATGGACGCCCCGGCCCGTGCCGGGGTGCCGGGCCCGGGGAGATGAGCACGCCGTCGTATCCGGCGAGCGCGTCGGCCGCGGCATCCGGGTCGATCCGATCCGCTTCGACCATCACGACATCCGCCCCCAGCTCGACCAGGTAGTCGATGAGGGTGTGCACGAAGCTGTCGTGGTTGTCGATGACGAGGATGCGGCTCACTGGACCGTGCTCACTGGACCGTGCTCACTGGACCGTGCTCACTGGACCGTGACATCCTGCGGATCGATGAGCGCGCTCACCCAGGGGAAGACGGAGAAGAACAGGCCGTACAGGATGGCGGCCGCCAGCACGACGAGGATGAGCACCCGCACCCACCACGGGCCCGGAAGGATGCGCCACAGCGCCGCATACATCAGCTTGCTCTCCTTTGCCAGGGACGCCGGCGGTCCGTCCGCGCGCGGCGTGTACGACTCGAACACGCTGTAGGCCACGATGCGCTCGCTCTTGAAGTACATCGGGCTCGAGCTGGTCATCGTCAGGTAGCGGCCGTTCGCTTGCACGTGCGTCTCCTGGGGCACCGGCAGCAGCACGTCGACCGCGTCCGGCTTGACGTATTCGAGGGTCCGGAACCGGTAGGTGTACCAGCCGCCCTCCGTCTCGATGACGATGGCGTCGTTCAGGTGCGAGCTTCGCGATCTGGTTGAACGGCTTGCCGAAGGTGGTGCGATGGGCGGCCAGCGCCACGTTGCCGACGGCCCCCGGCATCGGGGTGTCGGGGTAGTGGCCGATCCCGATCGGGTCGAGGGTGCGCGGGCGGGTCACCCCGCCGGCGATCGGCACGTGGTAGTCCGCGCCGAACCGCGGGATGTGCATCACACCGAACACCTGCGCGTCCTTCGCCTCGGACAGGATCACCGGTTCGGCGCTCGAGGTCGGCTTCGGGGTGGATGTCGCGGACGGATCGGGCGTGGATGTCGGTGTCGGGGCGGGTGTGTCGGCGGCGGCCGCCCACTGCTGGCTGTAGCTCGTGCCGACGGCGTTCTTCTGCGCGGCGCCGATCCAGTCGCCGATCCACAGCTGCCAGACGACGAACAGCAGGGTGACCACGCCCAGGGTGATCAGCACCTCGCCGAGCACACCGACCACGCTCGGGCGTCGCGGGGTTGCGCGCGCGTCACGGCTGCGTGGCCGCCGCGTTCCCCCAGCATCCGGCTGATCGGTCACCCCGTGATTCTATCCGGCGCGGCCTGTGGTTCCGCCGGGCAGTTCGATTCGCATCCCTTCGCCCCGTAGAATGCCGGTATGGCACGATCAGGCAAGGATGAGGAGCCCCTCGTCGAGCGCAGCGGAACCGACGCTCCCCAACGCGGTGTGGTTCAAGCCGATCATGATCGGCCTCATGCTCGTCGGCCTCGTGTGGGTGCTGGTGTTCTACCTCAGCGGCAGCCAGTTCCCCATCCCGGGGATCGGCGCCTGGAACCTGGCGATCGGCTTCGGCATCGCGTTCGTCGGCTTCCTCATGACGACCCGCTGGCGCTGACCACCGCCGCCGAATTACACCGGTGTGATTCATCCCCAGCTGGGGATGAACCTGTGGATAACTTTCCGACTCGCCGTCAGACGTAGAACGTCGCGGGGATGATCAACAGGGCCAGCAGCACCACGGTGAGCGCGATCAGCAGGCCGATCTGCAGCCGGCGGCGCCGGATCGATCGCGTCCGGGCGTAGATGAAGCCCACGGCCGAGCCGGCGATCAGACCGCCCAGGTGCGCCTGCCAGGAGATCTGCACCGCGGCCAGCGACCCCGACAGCAGACCGACCACGAACGGGAACGCGAAGTTGATCGCGATGATGATCGCGATGCCCGACACGTTCGCGCCGATGTGGCGGCCGATGATCAGCAGCGCGCCGAACAGGCCGAAGATGGCGCCGGATGCCCCGACCACCCAGGTTCCCGGAGCCAGCAGCGCCACCGCCACGGAGCCGCCGATGCCCGAGATCAGGTAGATCACGAGGAATCGGACATGGCCCAGCAGCGGCTCGAGGATCCTCCCGATCATCCAGAGGGCGAGCATGTTCAGCCCGATGTGCAGCCAGCCGGAGTGCACGAACAGCACGGTGATCAGGCGCCAGGGCTCGATCGGTCCGAGCGCCGGGATCAGGTACGCGCTGTTCAGGGCCAGCCACTGCTGGACCGGTGAGTGCGGGATCAGCTGGGTCAGGTACACCACGACCGTGATGCCGATGATCCAATAGGTGGCCAGCGGTCGGCGATCCAGCGGGGCGGCGACGGTGGACGCGCCGCGGCTGCCGCCCAGCGTCGCTGCGCCTTGCGCTGGGCGGGCGAGGCCGCCTTCTGCTGGTCGCGGAGGCACTCGGGGCAGATCACGCCGACCGGGGCCTGGATCTGGCACTCGGGGCAGATCGTGCGCAGGCACCGCTGGCACAGCACGAAGCTCTGCCGATCGGGATGCCGATAGCAGTAGTTCTCCCGGTTCCGGGCGAAGTCAGCGGACGTCATGCGTCAGGTCAGAGGACCTGCCTCACGCCTCGACGACGTCGATCGATGAGATCACGACCGGCTCGACCGGACGATCCTGCGCGCCGGTGGGGACCTTGCTGATCTCGTCGACGACCGTGCGGGACGCGTCGTCGGCCACCTCGCCGAAGATCGTGTGCTTGCCCTGCAGCCACGGCGTCGGGTCGGTGGTCAGGAAGAACTGCGAGCCGTTCGTCCCCTCGGCCGCCCCCGTGATGGCATTGCGCCGCAGACCGGCGTTGGCCATGGCCAGCAGATAGGGCGAGCCGAACGTCAGTTCGGGGTGGATCTCGTCGTTGAACGTGTAGCCCGGACCGCCGGTGCCCACACCGAGCGGGTCGCCGCCCTGGATCATGAAACCGGGGATGATGCGGTGGAAGGCGACATCCGTGTAGAGCGGACCTTCGCCCGGCTGACCGGTGTGCGGGTCGGTCCATTCGCCGGTTCCGTCGGCGAGGCCGATGAAGTTCTTCACGGTACGGGGTGCGTGGTCGCCGAAGAGGTTGATGACGATGTCGCCGTGGTTCGTGTGGAGCGTGGCGACGGCGGTTGCATGAGGCATGGGCACATTCTCGCAGAGTTATCTTTCTAAGTTCTGTACATCCCCTTCCGCTCACGGGCGCGTCTGGCAAGATGAAGGGGCACACGACCCATTCGACAGGGAGGGAACCCCGTGAGCATCAGCCGCAAGCGCAAGAAGGAACTCCGCAAGCTTCAGGAACAGGCCAACAAGCTCTGGGAGTCGCAGCAGGTGCTGGTCGGCGAAGCCGCATCGGTCGCCCGTGAAGCAGGCCGCCAGCTGGGCAGCTACAACCGGGAGCATGTCGTCCCGGCCGTCCAGCAGAACTATGAGAAGTACGCCGCCCCGTATGTCGAGAAGGGCGTGAAGACCGCCCAGCACGTCTTCAATCAGAAGCTCGTGCCGGCGGCCGGCGCCGTGGTGGGCTCTGCCCTGTCCGTCTGGGATGCCGCGAACGACACCCGCTCGAAGCTCTCCGACGACCGCCGCCTGACGCTGCCGGACCTGGACGCGATGGCCAAGAACGCGAAGAAGCAGGGCAAGAAGGCGTCGAAGACGTTCGCGGCACAGCTGGCCGCGGTCCAGCCTCCCGCCAAGCGGGGAGTGGGCGCCGGCGGCGTCATCGCGATCCTCCTGGGCGTCGCGGCCGCGGTCGGTGTGCTCTACGCCGCCTGGCAGACGCTGCGTGCCGACGATGAGCTCTGGGTCGCCGACGACCCGCTGCGCGCTCCCGAGGCGTGACGGAACCCACGGCGGCTGACCCCACGGCGCGCGTGCGGGACGCGGCATCCGCACGGGGTCTGGCCATCGAGGTACGCGAGCGGCCCGTCGCACAGAGCCTGCCCGAGGCAGCCGCGCTGCTGGGTCTGGCCACGGCCGACATCGTCAAGACGCTCGTCGTCAAGCGCCGCGACGACACCTACCTGTTCGCGCTGATCCCCGGCGACCGCGCCATCTCGTGGCCGAAGCTCGGGCGGTGGTCGGCGTGAACAAGCTGCCGTTGCCCGAACCCGAACTCGCGCTGGCCGCGACCGGCTATGAACGGGGCACGATCGTGCCGATCGGCAGCGCGCATGAGTGGCCGGTGTTCGCCGACGAGCAGATCGTCGGCCGGCGCGTGGCGATGGGTGCCGGTGCGCACGGCTACAGCCTGTTCGTGGACGCCGATGACCTGATCGCCGCGTACGGCGCGACGGTCGCCGACATCTCACAGCCGGTGGACGGCGCCGCTGGCTGAGTCAGTACGCGGCATCCGCCATCTTCAGTGCGATGTCGACGAGCTTGACCCGCTCGAGCCGGCGTACGCCGCTCAGCGCGAACCATTCGGCGCGGTCGGTGGATCCGTCGATCTCGTTGCGCAGCTTGCCGCCCACGATCCGCGCCCGGTAGATGATGCGCGAGCGTGTCGCAGCGGCTCGGTGGCGTCGGTCACACGTCGGCCGGCCGGGATCACGCGCGAGTGGATGCCGAGCAGCTCGCCGACGTCGACCCGGTAGCCGGTCTCTTCGCGGACCTCGCGGCGGGCCGCCTCGACCGGGTCCTCGCCGTCTTCGAGTCCGCCGCCGGGCATCGTCCATGCCGGGCGGCGCCCCTGCGTCCAATGCGAGAGCAGGATGCGGTCGTCCGCGTCGATGATGACCGCATACGCGGCGACCCGTAGATCCATGGCTCCACCCTAGAACCCGGCCACCTCGGGATCGTGGCGCGCCCGGGTGCCCTGGGCGTGACTAGAGTGCGATTGAGGCGTGTAGACCATGGACCGGCGCGAAGACCATCGGCAGACGGCTCGCGTGCGGCGGCACGCGAGGGCCGGGTCTGCGGCCACGTCCGCGGTCTGGCCGGTCGCGTGCTGGGTGTTCGTGCTCGTGGCGATCGGGGTCGTACAGGTCGTGCGGATGCAGTGGTTCGATGCCGTCGTCTTCTGCGTGGCCGCAGGCGGTGTCGCGCTGCAGTCGCTTCGTGGAGTCCCGCGTCGGCCGACACGACGACTCGCCCTGCCGTGGTTGGCCGGCGCGGCGGCCGTGATCGGAGCGGTGCTCTGCTTCCTGCCCCGCCACGGCCCGATGATGCAGGCGATGGTCATCGCGGTCGGGGTGATCGCGATCGTCTTGGTTGCTCCCTCGGGTGCGGCGGTCGCGCGGCCGGACGCCCCCACCGCGCTGACCCCCGGCATCCGCCGTCTCGCCCTCGCGTGGACGGTGATCGTCGTGGCGGGCTGCGTCTGGGAGCTGATCCAGTTCATCCTCGGGCTCGTTCAGCCCGACGCGACCTGGTTCGCGCTGAGCGACCTGCTCAATCCGGCGGTGGCCACGGTGCCGGGCAAGATCCTCTTCATCGCCGTGTGGCTGGCCGGCGGCGTGTCGGCTGCTGCGCCGAGGAGGGAGACGATGATCGTCATCAGCGCCGGTGCGTTCCTCGCATGTGCGGCGGCCCTGGCGGTGGCCGGTTGGGTGATCGGACGGCGGTACGCCGAGGCATCCGTCACCGGGATGTTCGACCGGCTGATGTCGGACCGCGCGATCAGTCTCGCGGTGATCGTCGTGTGGTGGTGGCTCGGATGGCACTTCCTCGCCGGGCAGACGCTGTGATGCGGGTCGCGATGTCCAGGCCGCTCGGTTGCTCATACCGTCGAGCCGGCACTGAGTGACGATCAACGGGACGTCTGCGGGCGCCGGTCTTCTGCAATCAGGATCGCGGCCTGGGTTCGTGACCTCACACCGAGCTTGCTGAGGAGTGCGCTGACGTGGGTGCGGGCCGTGCGTTCGCTGATTCTGAGTTCGTCAGCGATCTCCTTGTTCGCAAGGCCACGCCCCACGAGAAGCAGAACCTGGGTCTCACGGGGCGTCAGCCGCGAGATCGCTCGGTCGATGTGGGTTTCATCTTCACGAGCGAGACTCATCGCCGCAGCAGGCTGGAGATACACACCACCTCGAACGACAGTCCGAATCGCTCGTTCGATCTCGTCGGCTCCGGCATCTTTGAACAGGAAGCCTGCGGCACCGAGGCCGAGTGACGCCCTCACAGTGTCCGATTCCTCGAACCCGGTGAGGCAGATATACGGGAGAGACCGAAATTCGACGGCAAGGCGCTGAGCGACTGCCAGTCCGCCCATCTCGGGCATGTGGATGTCCAGGAGCACCACATCGGGCAGCGCCGCGGGCTGGGCTTCGTGCAGGAGACGCAGCGCGTCGGCGCCGTTCGCCGCCTCCAGGACGCGTTCCACGTCCGGCATCGATTCCAGCAGTGCCCGGAGCCCGCGGCGAACGACCGCATGGTCATCGACGATCAGCACGGAGAGCATCGTCATGCCCTGCGGCGCGGGCTGACCACGAATGGCCCGAATCGGACGGAAACGCAGGTTCCGGTCCCGGTGGAGGTGACATGGAACTGGCCGCCCCATCGCTCGACACGCTGGCGCATGGACACGAATCCGAATCCCTCGGTGGTCGAGCCCGTGGTGAGGCCGCTGCCGTCATCGACCACGGTGCATTGCACGACCTCTGCAACCTGCACCTGTACGCCGATGCGCGTCGGGTTCGCGTGCCGGAGCGCGTTGAAGATCGACTCCGTCAGAATGAAGTACAGGTCCTCTACGAGGCCGGGAGGAAGCGTCTCGGCGCGCGCGTCTACGGTGAGGTCGATGCGGAGTCGGTCATTTCGCCAGCGAGCGACGACGCGTTCCAGAGCTTGCGGCGATCCCGCTCTCATCGAGGGAGGTGACCCGCGCTGACTCGATGATTGAGCGGAGCTCGGAACGTGCGGACACGGAGGTCTCGTGAAACTCTCGTGCCATCGCAAGAATCGCTTCGCCGGAGCGGCCTAGCTCGACGGCCTGCCGTTCGAGTGCTTTGCTCTGCATCCCGATCGCGAACAGATGCTGCAAGACAGAGTCGTGGAGGTCTCTTGCGATCCGCGCCCGCTCATCGAGGCGAGCCTGTTCGCGGTCGCGTCTGATGAGTTGATGATGGTCGATCGCCAACGCCGCCAACGCCGCCATGGAGCGGAAGAACGCCTTCACCTCGTCATCAGGAAGCCCGTTCGTGGCCATGTAGCAGTTGATGACCCCCGTTCCCGTCCCTTGCAGATCGAACGGGGTGGCGACGAAATCGGACCATTCGACTTCGCGCAGATACGGGTGCATCGGCGCCCAGGCCTCGGACGAGAGCATGTCCCGCTTCCGGTTGAGTATGACCACCTGCAGCCCTGTCCTGAGCGCTCTGATCGTCGCGAGGTCGGCGCCACGGTCACGGCAGGCGGCGAGGGTGCCGAAGAATTCCGGATCTGCGGCGAAGCCTGCCGCCCCCATCAGCTTGCAACGTGTGGTCACCCTCGGCGAGAACGACCTGCACACCCGCGACATCCCCAAGCTGGTGGATCTCTTCAGCCAAGGCGATGAGCACTGCGTCCAGCGTCTCGCGGGCAGCGAGGTTGGCTGCGCTGCGGGCCAGCGCGGCCAACCTCTGCCCATCACCTCGCGGAGACGAGGTCGTTCCGTTGCTCAAGGGTGGCATGGACGCAACGCTAGCTCACGTGGTCATTGCACAGCATCGAGCAGCGAGTCCTTCGCGTGCGGGGCCTTGTAGGGGGAGGGGTGCACGGTGACGGGCACACGCTTCTCCGGGTCGCCCGGATTGCCCCAGACCACCTCCAGCTGGGAGCCGGGCTCGGCAGCATCGACATCGATCGTCGCCAGCGACAGCGTCTTCCTGAACCAGTAGCTGAATCCGCGGGACGTGGACACGCCGAGGACCCTGCCGTCGCGTTCCACCCGGTCTGCCCACATGAAGCCCCGCTGGTCGCGGGGGAGCTCCATATACGTGTAGTGATTCTCATCGAGGACGAATGAAGACAGGATGTCTGCGACGTCGTCGGAGTTCCACTCCAGGCTCCGCAGTACGCGGCGTGGATTCTCCTTTTCGGCGAGCAGTGCCTCACGACCGGGGAACTCGTGGTCGCCGCTGATCATCCGGGCCCAGCCGAGCTCCACGGGGGTGCGGTAGTAGTCCTCGATGGAATCGCCACCGAAGCTGCCCGCGATGTATGCCGGAAGCGCGAACTTTGGCATCGACGACATGAAGTACTCGAGATAGTCGGGGTTGTCGAAGATTGCGGGGATGTACTCCGTGGCAATGGTCGGATATCCGGCCTCGAGATGATTGATCGGCGCGCCCCGTCCTCCCATGCGGCGGATGCCGAACTCCTGGCCCGCGTCCCACAAGGCAGCGTAGACGTCGTCCTTCAACTCGATCGGGCCTTGCAGTTCGAATCCGAGCTCTCCAGACATTCCCTGTCTCAGCGCCCAAATGTCGTGCCCCGCGATCCGGATTGGGGACACGTGCATGTAACCCGTTTCAAGGAGACCATCCCGAGGGTCGAGCTTGTGCAGGAGTTTGATCGACAGCGGCCCCGACACCTGCAGGATGAACCAGTTCTCCTGTGCGACGGTCGCGTTGTACCCGCCGCGCTCGGCGTTGAAGCGGAGCCAGAATCCGCCCCGACCGTGCACGAGATAGTCGTCCTCGCCGAACTTTGTCAGGACGCCCTCGTGGATGATCTTGCCGTCCGAATTGGTGTGGATCGCGTGCTTCGACTGTCCGATGCGAAAGCCCTTGACCGTATTCACCGTGTGCTCGCTGATCAGTCGCAACGCGTCTGGCCCGGTGATGCGATGCTGCCAGAGGAACGACCAGTCGCCTATATAGCAGGTCTTCTTCCATGCGATGTTCTCGTCGAACCACGTGGTGTACTCCGGTTCACCGAACCGACTCCATGCATAACCGGCGGGTGTGCGACGCATCGATTCGAGGGTGTAGTTCGTCATCTCTCAGTCTCCTTTCGGGGTGGTGCCATCAGTTGCTGTACGGTTCCGCGGAGCCGAAGATCGTGCCATCGAATTGCTGGATCACGGTCGCGTTGATCGGCGGGACACCGTCGGCAGATGCATCAAGCGCGACTCCGTCCAGCAGCAATGGGACCTTCACGTCGTTCAAGCGATGAATCACGTCCATGAGCGCCGACCTCGTGGGCGTCTCGAGCTGCTCGAACGCCGCCGTCAATGTGGCACCGATACCGTATGCCCACACACACTGCGGCACCACCGTGCTGATGTTCGTCGTCGCGTACTTGTCCAACGCCGCGAGGAATTTCTTCATCTCCGGGTCCTCGGCATAGGCCGGATCCAACGCAGACTTCGCGAATGCGCTGGTGTAGACCATCGGGAACACGCTCGCGTTGGCGGGTGCCAGTATCAGGTTCGGCGCCGAGGTCGTGGAGGGCAGGAACACCTTGGGAAACCATCCCACCTTCTGTGCTTGAAGAAGGGATCCGATGGCGATCGGGGTCAGCGTGGTTGCGTCGAAGAACACGTCGGCGCCGCTCCCGGCAAGCTCGGTGACCTGCGCGTCGACCGAGGTATCGGTCGCCTCATACGTCGCAGTTGCAACAATCGTGACGGCGGAGCCTTCGATGCCCCGTTTGAGTCCATCAACAAAGTCGGCGCCGAAGTCATCGTTCTGGGAGAGGACTGCGACCTTCGTCGGTTCGCCCGACTCCGCAAGGAACGTGCCGAACGCCTCCCCCTCACTCGCATAAGTCGGCGCCCAACCGATCGTGTACGGGTTCGCCGTTCGGTCAGCGCTGAACGCGCTGCTTCCGGACTGCACGAATACCTGTGGCATCTGCTTCGCCGTCGCTATCGGCATGATCGCCATATTCGTCACCGTGCCCAAGCCGCCCACGTCGAGGAACACTCGGTCGCCCACCATTCGCTGGAAGTTCTCGACAGCCCGACCGGGGTCGTACGCATCGTCGAATGACGTGATCTCCACACGACGTGTTGCTCCATCGCCGAACTTCACTCCGCCCGCCGCATTCACCTCTCCGAAGTACGCCTCCAGGCCGGCCAAGGAACAACCGCCTGGACCGGCCAATCCGCCCGATAGCGGTGTGCTGATCCCGATTGTCACGGAATCCTCCGTGATTCCCGGATCGGCAGGGGCCGATGAACCAGCTCCCGGTCCCGCGCTACGACTGCACGCGGTCAGTACCAGACCGACCGACGCAAGCAATGCGAACGCGGTCAGAGTTCGAGTCCTCATCATGCTCCTCCTCCTTGAGTGCATGCTCAGCGTAGAAACCGCGCAAGTCCTTCGTCATCGGCAAATCGGCCGACGGAACCTACGTCAAATGTCGTAGCGAACTGCTGCAAGCTGTGGTGGGGCATCGGGCGGACCATCTTGGAGCGCCAGGAGGCCCAGGGGTGGGGAGCCAAAGTGCTGGAGCGGCTTGCAGACGACCTCCACGCCGGCCGATGCCGGCCAGCTCGGCTTCTATGTCGCCGTCGTCGACGACCGGCTACGGATCCACGACAAGCATCAGCCGACCGTGGGCATCCTGCTGGTCGCCGGCAAGAACGACACCGTGGTCCGGTACGCGCTCGCGTCGACGACGCAAGCCGGTGGCCGTGAGCCGGTGAGAGATCGGCGAGGAAGAGCAGAGAGCTCGTCCCCGAGATCGAGCCCGGACGCTCAGTGCGGAGCGTCGTGACCGAGAGTCCCACCGGACAGATGATCGTCCTCGATTTCGACCGGGTCGGCATCCTGCTCGGCGTCGAAGTGCTCGGCGCACGAAGCATCCTGAACACCGAGTTCATCGACGGCGCCGAGCGACTGGATCAGCAGGCTGTACCTTGCGCAGGCGATTCATTCAGACTGTGGAGCCTACCGGGTTCGAACCGGTGACCCCCTGCTTGCAAAGCAGGTGCTCTACCAACTGAGCTAAGGCCCCGAGAGAGGTGATGTGGGGCTACCAGGATTTGAACCTGGGACCTCTTCATTATCAGTGAAGCGCTCTAACCAACTGAGCTATAGCCCCTCTGTCGACATGCACCGTCAACCTCCAAGAGATTACCCGAATCGGCGTGATTTTCCGAATCCGAACGGGCGAGGGTGCTTGACTGGGGGACATGACGGATGCCGACGGACAGCATCAGGATGAGCCGCACTCCCTGAAGGTCGGGGAGCGCCTCAACTGGCTGCGCGCCGGCGTGCTCGGCGCCAACGACGGCATCGTGTCTGTCGCCGCCGTGGTCGTGGGCGTCGCGGCGGCCACCCCGGATCTCGGCGCGATATTCACCGCGGGGATGGCGGCCCTGGTGGGCGGCGCGATCTCGATGGCTCTGGGGGAGTACGTATCGGTCAGCAGCCAGCGCGACACGGAGCGGGCGCTCATCGAGAAGGAGCGCTGGGAGCTCGCCGAGATGCCCGAGGCGGAGCTGGCCGAACTCACCGAGATGTACGAGCAGCGCGGGCTCACCCCCGAGACCGCCCGCACCGTCGCCCGGGAGCTCACCGCGCACGACGCGCTGGCCGCGCACCTCGAGGTCGAGCTCGCACATCGACCAGGACGACCTGGTCAACCCATGGCATGCCGCGCTGTCCTCGGCGGTGTCGTTCACGATCGGCGCGATCCTGCCGATGCTCGCGATCCTGCTCGTCCCCGCCCCGGCCCGGATCGCCGTCACGTTCATCGCCGTGCTGGTCGCCCTGGTGTTCACCGGGACCGTGTCGGCCCAGCTCGGCGGCGCGCCGAAGGCACGAGCGATCACCCGCCTGGTCGTCGGCGGCGCACTCGCGCTGGCGGCCACGTTCCTGATCGGGATGCTGCTGGGCACCACCGGCATCGCGTGACGAGCAGGTCCCTGAGCGAGGAGCGCATCGCGAAGGTACCGGCCCTTCGTCTCGCTCCGCTCGCTCAGGGACCTGAGGGGCGCAGCGCTGCTCAGGGACCTGAGGTACCGGCCCTTCGTCTCGCTCCGCTCGCTCAGGGACCTGAGGGGCGCTCCGCTCGCTCAGGGACCTGAGGGGCGCGAGGGTCAGTTCGAGGTGAACCCGATCAGCAGACCGCCGGTGATCTTCACCGCGAGGTTGTAGATGCCGGCAACGACCGCGCCGAGCACGGTCACGACGATGAGGTTCAGGATCGCGACGATCGCTCCCATCGCCATCACCTGGGCAGCCCGATGATCGATGACAGCGTCACGCCGCCGTCGCTGATGCTCTTGAACAGATCATCCGTCTTGCCGATCAGCCCGGTCGCCGACACCACCATGTAGATGAGGAAGAACGACACCACCGTGACCACGGCCAGCGCGACCGCGGCCAGGAACGACAGCTTGACCGCCGACCAGAAGTCCACGTAGACCAGCCGCAGGCGCACCTGTTTGGCGCTGGTCTTGTGGCTCGACTTCTTGGCCAGCTTGTCGGCTACCGTGCTCATGCGTCAGTACTCTCTTCGATGCTCTCGGGGGAGGTGTCGGATGCTGCCGCCGCCGAACTCTCGGGGGTTCCGGGCTCCGGTTCCACCGCGTCCTCCTCACCCAGTCCTCGTTCCGAGTTCCGAGCGATCGCGATGATGCGATCGTCGTCATCGGGACGGGCGAAGACGACACCCATGGTGTCACGGCCCTTGGCGGGCACCTCGGCCACGGCAGAGCGTACCACCTTGCCGCTGGCAAGAACCACCAAGACCTCGTCGTCCTCGGTGGCGATCAGTCCGCCCGCGAGATGGCCTCGATCATCGTTGAGTTTGGCGACCTTGATGCCCAGTCCGCCGCGTCCCTGGACGCGGTATTCCGAGACCGCCGTGCGCTTGGCGTATCCGCCGTCGGTGACCACGAAGACGTACCCGTCGTCCGAGACCAGCGACGCCGAAAGGAGGCAGTCGCCCGGCCGGAACGACATCCCCTTCACACCCTCGGTGGAGCGCCCCATCGGCCGGAGCGCCTCGTCGGTGGCGCCGAAGCGCAGCGACATGCCCTTCTGGCTGATGAGCAGGATGTCGTCGCCGGTGTTCACGAGCAGCGCCGAGACGAGCTCGTCCTCATCCGCGAGCCGGATCGCGATGATGCCGCCCTGACGGTTGGTGTCGTACTCGGTGAACGCGGTCTTCTTCACGCGACCGCCGCGGGTGGCCAGCACGAGGTAGGACGCGTCCTCGTAGGTGCGGACGTCGAGGATCTGGGCGATCTCCTCCTCTGGCTCGAGCGCCAGCAGGTTCGCGACGTGCTGACCCTTCGCGTCGCGCCCGGCCTCGGGCACCTCGTACGCCTTCGCGCGATAGACCCGGCCCTTGTTCGTGAAGAACAGCAGCCAGTGATGGGTCGTGGTCACGAAGAAGTGCTCCACCACGTCATCCGCCCGCAGCTGGGCGCCCTTCACGCCCTTGCCGCCGCGGTGCTGCGACCGATAGTTGTCGCTCCGGGTCCGCTTGATGTAGCCGTCGCGCGTGACGGTGATCACCATCTCCTCTTCGGGGATGAGATCCTCCATCGACATGTCGCCGTCGTAGCCGGGCAGGATCTGCGTGCGCCGCTCGTCGCCGAACTTCGCGACGATGTCGGTCAGCTCGTCCCGCACGATGCCGCGCTGACGGGCCGGATCGGCGAGGATCACCTTGAACTCGGCGATCTGGGCCTCGAGCTCGGTGGCCTCGTCGATGATCTTCTGGCGCTCCAGCGCCGCGAGGCGGCGCAGCTGCATCGCGAGGATCGCGTCGGCCTGGTCGGTGTCGATCTCCAGCAGCTGCTTCAGACCCTCGCGCGCCTCGTCGACCGTGGGCGAGCGGCGAATCAGCGCGATGACCTCGTCCAGCGCGTCCAGCGCCTTCAGATATCCGCGCAGGATGTGCATCCGCTCCTCGGCCTTGCGCAAGCCGGTACTGGGTGCGGCGCACGATCACTTCGATCTGGTGCACCAGCCAGTGCGTGACGAACCCGTCGATCGGCAGCGTGCGCGGCACGCCGTCCACGATCGCGAGCATGTTCGCGCCGAAGTTCTCCTGCAGCTGGGTGTGCTTGTAGAGGTTGTTCAGCACGACCTTGGCCACGGCATCCCGCCGCAGGACGACGACCAGTCGCTGCCCGGTGCGGTCGCTGGACTCGTCGCGGATGTCGGCGATGCCCGAGATCTTGCCGTCCCGGGCGAGGTCGCGGATCTTCACCGCCACATTGTCGGGGTTGACCTGGTACGGCAGTTCGGTGACGACCAGGCAGGTGCGTCCCTGGATCTCCTCGACGTTGACCACCGCGCGCATGGTGATGGAGCCGCGGCCGGTGCGGTAGGCCTCCTGGATGCCGCGGGTGCCGAGGATCTGCGCGGCGGTCGGGAAGTCCGGACCGGGGATGCGCTGGATCAGCGCCTCGAACAGCTCTTCACGGGAGGCGTCCGGGTGCTCGAGCGCCCACAGGGCGCCCGCGGCGACCTCGCGCAGGTTGTGCGGCGGGATGTTGGTCGCCATGCCGACCGCGATGCCCACCGAGCCGTTGACCAGCAGGTTCGGGAAGCGCGCCGGCAGCACGACCGGCTCCTGCGTCTGACCGTCGTAGTTGTCCTGGAAGTCGACGGTCTCCTCTTCGATGTCGCGCACCATCTCCAGCGCGAGCGGAGCCATCTTGGTCTCGGTGTATCGCGGCGCCGCGGCGCCCTGGTTGCCGGGCGAGCCGAAGTTGCCCTGCCCGAGGGCGAGCGGGTAGCGCAGCGACCACGGCTGCACGAGCCGCACGAGGGTGTCGTAGATCGCCGAGTCTCCGTGCGGGTGGTACTGACCCATGACCTCGCCGACCACACGCGCGCACTTCGAGAACGACTTGTCCGGACGGTATCCGCCGTCGTACATCGCGTAGATCACCCGGCGGTGCACGGGCTTCAGCCCGTCGCGCACGTCGGGCAGCGCGCGCCCGACGATGACGCTCATCGCGTAGTCGAGGTAGCTGCGCTGCATCTCGACCTGCAGGTCGACCTGGTCGATCTTGCCGTGGTTGTGCTCGGGAGCCTCGGTGGGGCGCTCGTCGTCGGCCATTCTCAGTTCTCTCTTCGTTTCGTTTCGTCTTGCTTCGTCCGCTGGGCGACCGAGGTCGTCCCGACGAAACGGTTCAGATGTCGAGGAAGCGCACGTCCTTGGCGTTGCGCTGGATGAAGCTGCGGCGGGATTCGACATCCTCGCCCATCAGCACCGAGAAGATCTCGTCTGCGGCCGCGGCGTCGTCGATGGTCACCTGTCGCAGCGTCCGCGTGACGGGGTCCATCGTGGTCTCCCACAGCTCCTTGGGGTTCATCTCACCCAGACCCTTGTAGCGCTGGATGCCGTTGTCCTTGGGGATCCGCTTGCCCGAGGCCAGCCCGTCGTTGAGCAGGGCGTCGCGCTCGGGGTCCGAGTACACGTACTCGTGCGCCGAGTTCGACCACTTCAGCCGGTACAGCGGCGGCATCGCGAGGTAGACGAAGCCCGCCTCGATGAGTCCGCGCATGTAGCGGAACAGCAGGGTCAGCAGGAGCGTGGTGATGTGCTGGCCGTCCACGTCGGCATCCGCCATCAGCACGATCTTGTGGTACCGGGCCTTCTCGATGTCGAAGTCCTCGCCGATGCCGGTGCCGAACGCCTGGATCATCGCCTGGATCTCGTTGTTGCCCAGTGCGCGGTCCAGGCGCGCCCGCTCGACGTTGAGGATCTTGCCGCGCAGCGACAGGATGGCCTGCGTGTGCGGGTCGCGTCCCTGCACCGCCGAGCCGCCGGCCGAGTCGCCCTCGACGAGGAAGATCTCGCTGATCGACGGGTCCTTGCTCGTGCAGTCCTTGAGCTTGTCGGGCATGGATGCCGACTCGAAGACGCTCTTGCGTCGTGCGGTCTCGCGCGCCTTGCGGGCAGCCAGTCGGGCGGTCGAGGCGTCGATCGACTTTCGGATGATGTTCTTGGCCGCGGTCGGGTTGCGGTCGAACCAGTCGCCGAGCCGATCGCCGACCACCTTCTGCACGAACGCCTTCGCCGACGTGTTCCCGAGCTTCGTCTTCGTCTGGCCCTCGAACTGGGGCTCGGACAGCTTGACCGAGATGACCGCGGTCAGGCCCTCGCGCACGTCCTCGCCGGACAGGTTGTCGTCCTTCTCCTTGAGCAGGTTGTTGGCGCGCGCATATCGGTTCACCAGCGTGGTCAGCGCCGCGCGGAAGCCTTCCTCGTGCGTGCCGCCCTCGTGCGTGTTGATCGTGTTCGCGTAGGTGAACACGTTCTCGGTGTAGCCGGTGGTCCACTGCATCGCCACCTCGAGCGAGATCTTGCGCTCCGTGTCCTCCGATTCGAAGTCGATGATCTCGTCGTTCACGTGCTCCGCCTTGCGCACGCGGTTGATGTACTCGACGTAGTCGACGAGTCCTCGTTCGTACAGGAACGTGTCGTGTCGCTGCGAGACGACATCGATGCCCTCGGCATCCTCCGTCACCTCGATCGCCTTCTCGCGCTCGTCCTGGAGAGTGATCTTCAGACCCTTGTTCAGGAACGCCATCTGCTGGAACCGCACGCGCAGCGTGTCGTAGTCGAACTCGACCGCATCGAAGATCGACCCGTCGGGCCAGAACGTGATGATCGTCCCGGTCTCGTCGGTCTCTTCCCCGCGCTCCAGCGGCCCCTGCGGCACGCCGCCGTCGGCGAACGTCTGCCGCCACGCGTATCCCTCGCGCTTGACCAGCACCTCGAAGCGGGTGGACAGCGCGTTGACCACGGATGAGCCGACGCCGTGCAGACCGCCCGAGACCGCGTAGCCGCTGCCGCCGAACTTGCCGCCGGCGTGCAGCACGGTGAGCACGACCTCGACCGTGGACTTGGTCGGGTCGGAGGAATGCGGACCGACCGGGATGCCGCGGCCGTTGTCGATGCATCGGATGCCGCCGTCGGCGAGGATCGTGACCTCGATCAGATCGCAGTACCCGGCGAGGGCCTCGTCGACCGAGTTGTCGACGATCTCCTGGACCAGGTGATGCAGTCCGCGCTCACCGGTGGAGCCGATGTACATGCCCGGACGCTTGCGGACGGCCTCGAGTCCCTCGAGGACCTGGATGGCGTCGGCACCGTAGTCGTTCTTTCCGGGTGTGGCGGGCTTCGCCGAGTGCTGCTCGCTCGCCTGCGCGGACTCGTTCTCCGGTGCATCTGACGTCATAGGTATCCCGCGCTCCAGTCGTCTGTGGTGACGTTCCCATCTTACCAAGAGGTGGCTGTAAAAGCCCGCCATACGCCCCTCTGCGGGCAGAAAAGGGACGAGATGGGTCCCGAACGTGGGTCACCCGTAGGTATCGCGCGGGCCGCGCCCTGGAACGGCTCTGGGACCCCATTTCCACGAGGGGACGTCCGGGCCGATGAACCGGATGCTGTCGACCCCGGCGTCCGGATACCGTCGCAGGATCTCGGTGAGGATGTGGGCCCGCATCAGCTGGAGCTGCTTGGCCCACGCGGTCGAATCGCACTGGACCGTCAGCATCCCATCGCTCAGGGCGACCGGACGCGTGTGCCGGGCCGTCTCGTCGCCCGCCACCTCGTCCCACTCCCGGACCAGGTCGGCGCGCGCCAGCTGGGAGTCCCACCCCGCCTCATGCGTGAGCGTCGTGAGCACGTCGCCGACGCCCTTCGGGTCGCGGCCGAGGCTGAACGGCTGGTTCTCGTCGTCGTCGCCGCTGCGGCGCCGGCGTCGACGCCTGCGGTGCGCGGACGGCTCGAGGCCGCGCAGCCGCAGGTAGGTCGCGATCGTCTCGGGGACGGCATCCTTCTCATCGCCCATCTGCGGGCTCCGCGGCGGGGATGGCATCGGCCGGGAGGATCGTGCCGGCCTCGACCCGGACGACATGCGCGCGCAGCGCGTCCGGCACATCGGGCTCGACCGCGGCGGTGACGATCACCTGTTCGTACCCGGCCGCCATGCCGGCCAGCCGCTCGCGCCGGTCGGCGTCGAGTTCGGCGAACACGTCGTCCAGGATCAGAACCGGATCGCCCAGGAGCGAGCGCTCCCGCAGAAGCTCGGCCGACGCCAGGCGCAGGCCCAGGGCCATCGACCACGACTCACCGTGCGAGGCATACCCCTTCACCGGCAGACCGCGCACCCGGAGCAGCAGATCGTCACGGTGCGGGCCGACCAGGGTCACTCCGCGGTCCAGCTCGGCGGACCGTCGGGCTGCGAGCGCGGCGCGGAACAGCTCGGGGTGTCGCCGGCGGCCTCTGCGGTCGCGGCATCCGCGCCCTCTTCCGGGTCGGCGCCGCGCACCGACAGCATCCACTCGAGCTCCGGGGCGTGATCGGCGCCGGCGATCGCCGCGTAGGCACGGGCGAGCGGCGCCGACATCTCGGCGCTGAGCGCGGCACGGGTGTCGATGACCTCGGACCCCAGGACGACGAGTTTCTCGTCCCACACCTCGAGCGTGGACAGCTGATCGCCGCGGATCCCGCGCGCCCGGGCTGACTTGAGCAGGGCATTGCGCTGCCGGCAGCACGCGGTCGTAGTCGGCGAGCACGCCGCTCATCCGCGGTGCGCGCTGGATCAGGAGCTGATCGACGAAGCGGCGCCGCGCCGACGGATCTCCGCGGACGATCTGCAGGTCTTCGGGGGCGAAGAGGACCACCTGCGCGTAGCGCGGCAGTTCGGCGGGCCTGATCGGGGCGCCGTTGACCCGGGCCTTGTTCGAACCCTGTCTGTTGATCTGCAGCTCGAGCTGCACCCGACGCTCACCGTGGGCGAGTCGGGTGCGGATGATGGCGGCGTCGGCGCCCTCCCGCACCAGCGGCGCGTCGGTCGAGACGCGGTGGGACCCGAGGGTGGCGAGGTACGCGATGGCTTCGGCGAGGTTCGTCTTGCCCTGGCCGTTGCTTCCGACGAACAGGTTCGGACCGCGGTCCAGCGTCACCTCGGCGGCCGCATAGTTGCGGAAATCCACCAGGCTGAGCTGCTCGACGATCACCGGATCAAGCCTACCGACGGCATCCCCCGCCGCCCATCTCCCGCCGCCTCTGCGCCCGCTCCACCCCTGGTCCAGTTCCGCGAAATCGTACGATTTGGCCGAAACCACATCAGACTTGGCCGAAATTGATGTGCACTCGGCCGGATCGTACGATTTCGACGAGAAGGCAAGCTGGGGAGGCGGGAAGACGCCGGCGGAGTCAGCGCAGCGAGCAGGTTGGGCTCGAGCAGGTAGCGGAAGCTGTCTTCGCCGCCCTTGTCGACCGAGGTCTGCGGGGTGATCAGCACCGGGCTGAGCTTGTTCTGATTCTCGGTCGACGTGAACGTGACGCGCGCGAACTCGCTGCGCACGGCGGCGAGCGCCTCGAGCAGATACTGCGGGTTCAGTCCGAGCGTGACGTCCTCGCCGACCAGCGTGGCATCGACGGACTCGCTCGCCCGCGCCTGCTCGGTGCCGGAGGCATCCATCGAGACGGTGTCGGGCGTGAACGTGAACCGCAGCGGTGCGGACCGGTCGAGCACGAGCGACACGCGCCGCACCGCCTCGGTGAGGTCGGCGGTGTTGACGACGGCGTGGTGCTCGGTCTGCTCCGGGAACAGCCGACGCACCGGCGGAAAGTTGCCCTTGATCAGCAGCGAGGTGACGGTCTTGTTGCCCGAGGTGAAGGCAATGATCTCGCGGTCGCCGGCACCCGAGAACGAGACCGCGATCTCGCCGCCGTGCGAGAACGTCTTGCCCACCTCGATGAGGGTGCGTGCCGGGACGAGGGCCGATGTGGTGTCTTCGGATGCTGCGGTCCCGCCGTCCCACGGGATCTCGCGCAGCGCGACCCGGTACCGGTCGGTCGCGACCAGGCTGAGCCGAGTGCCACTGACCTCGAGCTTGCACCCCGGTCAGCACCGGAGTGACGTCGTCACGGGATGCGGCGAAGGCGACCTGCGCGATCGCTGTCGCGAAGTCGTCGGCGGGAACGAGTCCCTTCTCGCCGCTCACCTCGGGAATGGCGGGATATTCCTGCACCGGCATCGACGCCAGCATGAACCGCGCGGATCCGCAGGTGAGCGCAATCCCCTCGTCTTCGACCTCGATCTGGATCGGGGCGTTGGGCAGCCGGCTGGCGATGTCGGACAGCAGCCGCCCGTGCACGAGGATCGTGCCCGGGTCGTCGACGCTCGCCTCGATCGTGGTGCGAGCGGATGCCTCGTAGTCGAACGCCGATAGGGAGAGCCCGGATTCGCTCGCCTCGATGAGCACGCCGGCGAGTATCGGCTGAGGATTGCGCTGGGGCAGGAGCTTCACAACGAACGAGACGGCCTCGCTGAAGACATCGCGACCTACGTGGAACTTCACTTGCGCTCCCTTGAGATGGGCGTGGGTTTTCTCATGCTAGTGCCCTTCGCGCTGGATGCCGATGCCGGGATTTCCGAAGCGGACGCTCACACCCCGCGCCGTCGAGGTGATCGGAGTTCCCTCAAATCGTTAACTATCTGTCATGGTGTTAACCGCTGTGGAATCTGTGGATAACTCGGTGGATCGTCTGCGGCTCTAAGGAACTACACGCGTGTGAGATGTGGACGTCCTGCGGAATCCCGGGGACAGAGCGGTTGTGGACAACCAGAGTGCCCCGCCGGTTATCCACAGTGGGGCGGTCCATCGCTCACAGAGAATGACATTCGCCGACGAGTTCTCCACAAGTTATCCACACTGTGCAGAACGCGAATTGTGGTGGTGCCGAGGGGTGGTTGTCAAGAGTCGATCTGTCCGCAGCATCCCGAATGCGTCCCCAGACCGCCCTCCGGCGGTCAGCGACCGTTGCGGCCGAGCTGCGCGGTGATGTCTGTGACGTGGTTGAAGATCGACCGGCGCTCCTTCATGAGGTCGCTGATCTTCTTGTACGCGTACATCACCGTGGTGTGATCGCGTCCGCCGAACAGCTGCCCGATCTTCGGGAGGGACAGGCTCGTCCGCTCGCGGCACAGATACATCGCGATCTGGCGCGCCTGCGCGACGGCCTGCGACCTGCTCGAGCCGTACAGGTCGTCGACCGACAGCTTGAAGTAGGCCGCAGTCGCGGTGATGATGTCGGTCGGCGAGATGATGTTCGCGTCATCCTGATCGACGATGTCGCGGAGCACCGTCTGTGCCAGCGACATGTCGAGGGTCGAGTGGTTCAGGCTCGCGAACGCCGAGACGCGGATGAGCGCGCCCTCGAGTTCGCGGATGTTCGATGAGACGACCGTGGCGATGTACTCCAGCACCTCGTCCGGGATCTGCAGCCGCTCGCTCTGCGCCTTCTTGCGCAGGATCGCGATGCGGGTCTCGAGGTCGGGCGCCTGCACGTCGGTGATCAGTCCCCACTCGAAGCGGCTGCGCATCCGGTCCTCGAAGCCGGTCAGGTGCTTCGGCGGCACGTCGCTGGTGATCACGACCTGCTTGTCGTGATCGTGCAGCGTGTTGAAGGTGTGGAAGAACGCCTCCTGCGTCTCGGCGCGCCCTTGCAAGAACTGGATGTCGTCGATCAGCAGGATGTCGACGTCGCGGTATCGGGCCTGGAAAGCGGAACCGCGGTTGTTCGCGATCGAGTTGATGAAGTCGTTCGTGAACTCTTCGCTGGAGACGTAGCGAACGCGGATGCCGGCGTACATGCTCTTCGCGTAGTCGCCGATCGCGTGCAGGAGGTGAGTCTTGCCCAGCCCCGAGTCGCCGTAGATGAACAGCGGGTTGTAGGCCTTCGCCGGTGCTTCGGCGACGGCGACCGCGGCGGCGTGCGCGAACCGGTTGGACTGGCCGATGACGAAGCTGTCGAACGTGTACTTCGGGTTCAGCCGGGTGTCGTTGCGGGTGCCGGCGGACGGCTTGCTCCACACGTTCGACCGGCGAGTGCTCCACCGTCGGCGACGGCGCGGTCTGCACCGGGATGGCCTCGGTCAGGTGGGTGTCGGTGATCTCCGGATTGACGACCACCCGGAAGGAGTTCACCTCGTCACCGGCGTGCTCCAGGGCCTCCATGATCGGTGCGCGCATCCGCTTGTTCATCTGCGCGGCCGTCAGGTCGTTGGGCACATCGATGTAGAGGATGCCGCCCATCACGCCCTGCGGGACGGCGAGATGCAGGAACCCCCACATCTGCGGGGTGATCCGGCCGTCGGCTTCGAGCAGGTGGAGAACGCTCGCCCAGATCGGAACGTCAGGACTCTCCTGCTGCACGATGGCCCCCCGGCGGAAATGTGACACAGGCGGCGGACCCGCGACTCAACCTGTGGATAACTTGCCCGAGCAACGCTAGTCAGCAGGTGCTCGGAGAGCAAACTCCACTGTAGATCCCGGTCGCGTGTCCCTTCCAGGGTTCCTGCGGCCGCTGTGGATAATGTCTGAGCGAAGTCGGCCGGTTTGAGTTATGTTCCGCCACGACGTAGCCTTAATCGGTTGACGTATGCCCTCCCGGCATGGTCCCCATTCGTCGTCTCCGGGCACATGACCCGGTGAACCTCCGGAGTGATCCCATGAGCAAGCGCACTTTCCAGCCCAACAACCGCCGTCGTGCCAAGAAGCATGGCTTCCGTGCCCGCATGCACACGCGCGCCGGTCGTGCCATCCTCTCTGCTCGCCGCGGCAAGGGCCGCAGCGAGCTGTCGGCCTGATCTGATCCTGGTGCTCGCGCGGCCGAACAGGTTGACCCGCGGTGCGGAATACAAGACCGTCGTCCGCAGGGGCGTCAAGTGCGCCGGTTCGCACACGGTGACGTACGTGGTGTCCTCCGGTGAGGACCGCGCAAGCCCGGTTCGGGTTCATCGTGAGCAAGCAGGTCGGTTCCGCGGTCACACGGAACACCGTCCGTCGTCGACTGAAGGCAGTCTGTGCCGAGGCGCTGCCGGAGGTCCGGCCGGGGGCGGATGTCGTCATCCGCGCGCTGCCGGGATCAGCGGGCGTTGACTTCCGCCAGCTGCGTGCCGAGGTCTCCCGCTGTCTGGCCCGGAGGGCGGCGTGAGCGTCACGACGCTGCCGGCGGCGTACCTCGGCGGCGGGACCTTCCGTGACTCGGGACTGGGTCGCAGCATCCCTCTTCTTCCACGGAACGCGCTGCTTGCGCTGCTCCATGGATATCGAGCGACGATCTCACATGCCTACGGCGACGTGTGCCGCTACTATCCCTCGTGCTCCGCGTACGCCGTGGGCGCGGTGCAGCAGCACGGCGCGGCGAAGGGCGCGGCTCTCGCGGCATTGCGCATCGCCCGCTGCCACCCGTGGGCGGCCGGTGGCGTCGACGACGTCCGGCCCCACGCACACTTCCGCTACGAGCTGACTCCGCACGGATTCGTCGTGCCCCCCAGAAAGGACTGATCCGTGCAGGATCTGCTGTTTCTCGCTGCCACGAGCACGCCGTCACCCACCGACGCGGCCGCCGGCGGCGGCTTCGACCCCATCGGGTTCATCCTCTGGCCGCTGAAGTGGCTCGTCGAGCTCATTCTGGTGGCCTTCCACGCGCTGTTCACCGCCATCGGAATGAACCCGGCTTCAGGTCTGACCTGGGTTTTATCCATCATCGGGCTGGTGGTCGTGGTTCGCGCTTGCGCTCGTTCCACTCTTCGTCAAGCAGATCAAGAGCCAGCGCAAGATGATGGAGATCGCGCCCGAGCTGAAGAAGGTTCAGGCCAAGTACAAAGGCAAGCGCGATCAGCTCTCACGCGAGGCGATGAGCCGCGAGACGATGGCGCTGTACAAGAAGAACGGCACCTCTCCGGTCTCGGGCTGTCTGCCGATCCTCGTGCAGATGCCGGTGTTCTTCTCGCTGTACAGCGTGCTGTCCACGATCAAGACGAACGCCGAAGCCGGACACGGCGGCATCTTCTGGCTCACGAACGAGCTGACTCAGGAGTTCTACAACGCCAAGCTGTTCGGGGTCGCGTCGCTGCACGAGTCGCTCCAGGGCACGCTTCAGACCAAGCCCGAGGGCTGGCAGACCACGGTCACCATCATGGTCACGCTGGTCGTCCTCATGATCGCGTCGCAGTTCTTCACTCAGCTGCAGATCGTCTCGAAGAACCTGTCGCCCGAGGCCAAGCAGGGCCAGGCGTACAAGATGCAGCGGATGATGGTCTACGTCCTGCCGTTCGCCTTCGTCTTCTCCGGCGTGTTCTTCCCGCTCGGTGTGGTGATCTACTGGTTCACCTCGAACATCTGGACCGCCGTGCAGCAGTTCATGGTCATCCGGAATCTGCCGACGCCGGGTTCTCAGGCGGCGAAGGAACGCGAGGAGCGGCTGGCCAAGCGCGGCAAGGCGCTGGACGCCAAGGGCAAGATCATCCCGATGGAGAAGTACGTCGCCGAGCAGGAGCGGCTGCTCGCCGAGGCCGAGAAGGCCAGGGCGGCCGCACCCAAGCGGCAGCAGCCGATGAGCAAGCAGCGCGCCAAGAAGCAGACATCCAAGCAGACCCCCTCCGGGCCGGGCGACTCGCCCGGAACCCCGTCCTGACTCCCTGAAACCCAAGGAAGCTCATGTCCACGACAGAGACCTCGTCATCCGCTCCGCTGGAGGATCGTTCGGCAACCGTCGAGCAGCTCGAGGAAGAGGGCGATATCGCCGCCGATTTCCTGGAGGGGTTGCTCGACATCGCGGATGTCGACGGTGACCTCGCATTGGATGTCCGCAACGGCCGCGCCTACGTGTCGGTCGAGGCGCCGGATGCCGGTGCTCTGGGCGGGCTCGCGGACCCTGACACCGTGCAGGCCGTTCAGGAGGTCACGCGGCTGGCCGTGCAGAACCGCACCGGGCGGTTCTCGCGGCTCATCCTCGACATCGGCGGGTCCCGGGATGCGCGTCAGCAGGAGCTGGCACACCTGGTGGACCGCGCCATCGAGCGACTGGATGCCGGCGCATCTCAGGCGTCGCTGCCGGCGATGTCCAGCTACGAGCGCAAGCTGATCCACGACATCGTCGCGGACCGTGGGCTCGTGTCGGAGTCGTATGGCGAGGGGTCGGACCGCCACACGGTCATCCGTCGCCCGTGATGTTTCACGTGGAACATCATGTCTGACGAGATCGCCGAGCTCGAGTCGGAGCCCGCTGCCGCGGCCGACATCTTCGGCGGCCGCGTCGAGTTGGCACGGCGTTTCACCGCGGCATTGGCACAGCACGGCGAAGAACGCGGCCTGATCGGACCGCTCGAGCGCCCTCGGCTGTGGTCACGACACATCCTGAACAGCGCCGTCATCGCGCCCCTGTTCTCGGGACGGGTCGGGGACGTCGGCTCGGGTGCGGGCCTGCCCGGTATCGTGCTGGCCATCGCGCGCCCGGATGTGGAATGGGTGCTGATCGAGCCGATGGAGCGGCGCGTCGCCTGGCTGGAGGAGCAAGCGGATGCCCTGGGGCTCGCGAACGTCGAGGTCGTGCGGGCACGCGCCGAGGATTGGAAGGGCGGACCGGTTCTGGATGCAGTGACCGCCCGCGCTGTGAGTGCCCTGCGCACCCTCGTTCCGCTCACCGCTCCCCTGGTCCGCGACGGCGGAGAACTCGTCCTCTTGAAGGGCATGAGCGCCCCGAAGGAGATCGAAGCCGCGCAGAAGCAGATCCGGCGCTTCGACTTGTCTGATGTGCGCGTGGAGATTGTCGGCGACGGGCTTATCCCCGACCCATCGCGTGTCATCCGCGCGCGCGTTCGCGCCTGACGCCTGCGCGGAGCGAAGTCGGTTGCGGCCCGCCCCTGCGTTTCACGTGAAACGGCTGTCGCGGTGACGTCATTGAAGTATCTGATGCGCGGTGACGCGCCGGGGGTGCGCCCCCATGTTGGCGGTTCCCGACGGACCGGCCGGTGGTGGCTCGCTGTTGCGCGCCTCTACGGTGGTGGGCAGACGGGCCCGAAAATCAATGCGGACCGAACGCCGCTTTCAGGGCGACCGCCAATGGAGCATGTTGGTGCCGCGGCACCCGGGCCGGCGGGACGCGCGGCCCTATCGCCGGGGTCGCCGGGAGCGAGCCGCGAACCGTGATCACAGGAACGGCCGGGGAGCGAGGAGAGTCCGCCGATGTCGGCCACGATCGACAGCACCGCGGTGGAGGTCACCCGCGCACCCGTCCCTGATCAGGAACGGCGCGACCAGCGTCGCGCGCATTGCCGGTCCCCGCTGCTCGCGCAGTCCGATGTCGGCCATCGTCAGGCGATCGCGGCCGGCTGATGGCTGTCGGCTGATCGGTCGATCGGCGGGACCCGCGGAGCGCCAGTTTTGGACCCCTGCCACTTCCGCGATCGCGGACGAGCTGTTTCACGTGAAACGTCACCCGGCCGGGCTCGGCGTGCGCGCCTGATGTGCCCGCTGGTCCTGGTCCTGGTCCTGCCCACTTCTAGTGTGGGGGATGTGATGTGTCGGGAATGTTGCAGGAGGCTGGCGGCAAACAACTCCGGCAGTACCCGATGCGCGATTCCGCATGTCCGCTGCGCGGAGGCAGACCGTCGGCGCTGCAGGCACCCGAGCCCATTCACGAATCCGCCGTAGGTCCCTTCGCTACGGCGGCGTTGCCGTTGCCCGTTTCACGTGAAACCACCTGGAGTGGCCTGTCCATTACCGTGGGAACGCCACGACGGGCGATCCGTCCGCGGAATTGTGGGACGGGGACCGCCGTCTGGAATCGCCCGCACAACGTATCGCCCATCCACGTGTGGCGTCGTTCCACGTGAAACATGCGAGACGATGTCATCGACAACTCAGAGAGGCCGGGGAGTGCGGGTCCGCGATTCGCGCGCGGCAACACCGGATGCGCCGTTCCCTATGCCCTCCCGACCGGCACGCCGCTGAACCGGCTGTTCGTCACGCTTGTCAGTGCGTCGGCACTGCGTCTCGCATGAGAGCTCGAGTGGGCATGCGTCCCTCGCTGATCCCCCGATGACCGGTCCGCCGGCCCGTTTCAGGTGAAACGACGGGATCGCCCGGGACGCCAACGAGCAGGCCGCGCCCGCTCGCGCAGCCTGCAGTGCCTGCACCCGGACCGACATACCCGAAGCTCGATGAAGATGCGTTCGCCGACACGCGACCCAGTCCACAGCATCCCCGCGCCCACAGCATCCCGCGCCGACAGCATCCCTGTCGCCGAAATCGTACGACTTGGCCGAGACCACATCAATTTTGGCCAAGTTTCATGTTCACTCGGCCAAATCGTACGATTTCGCGCAGGAGGGGCCGCGCGGGGGTGGGATCGACGGGAGCGGGTGCGGCGTCAGGGAATGGGGGATGCGGCGCCTAGACTGGACGGCAGGTCGATCGCACGTGCAGAGGGAGTGTGTTTCACGTGAAACAAGCCGAGAACGCGGGCATCACGGCCTTCGACCCTCTCGACGATGACAGTCCGATTGCGCGTGAGCTCGCTGACCTGTCGGCCCGCCGCCGCATGCTGGAGGCGACGACCGTGGAACTGCCGGGCGTCACGCGTGTGATCACCGTGTCGAACCAGAAGGGCGGCGTCGGCAAGACGACGACTGCCGTCAACCTGGCCGCGGCGCTGGCATCGGTCGGCGCCCGAGTCCTGGTCATCGACCTGGATCCGCAGGGGAACGCGTCGACCGCGCTCGGCATCCCGCACAGCGCGGACACCCCGAGCGTCTACGACGTCCTGATCGACGAGTTCCCGATCTCGGACATCGTCCAGACCAGCCCGGAGTCGGACCTGCTCACCTGTGCGCCGAGCACGATCCATCTCGCCGGCGCCGAGATCGAGCTGGTCTCTCAGGTCGCTCGTGAGCACCGACTGCGAACGGCACTGGACGACTATCTGGCCACGGTCGACGAGAAGCCGGACTTCGTCATCATCGACTGCCCGCCGTCCCTGGGCCTGCTGACGATCAACGCCTTCACTGCGGCGACCGAGGTGCTCATCCCGATCCAGTGCGAGTACTACGCGCTTGAGGGGCTCAGCCAGCTGCTGGGCAACGTGCGCATGATCCAGAAGCACCTGAACCCGCGCCTGCACGTCTCCACGATCATGCTGACGATGTTCGACGCCCGCACCCGGCTGGCGCAGCAGGTGGCGGACGAGGTGCGCGCACACTTCGCCGAGCAGGTGCTGCACACCGTCATTCCGCGGTCCGTGCGCGTCTCCGAGGCCCCGAGCTTCGGCCAGACCGTGATCGCGTACGACGGCCAGTCGGCCGGCGCGGTTGCCTACCGCGAAGCCGCGGTCGAAGTCATCCAGCGGTACAACCACACGCACGAGGACGCGGCTGCGTCAGAGGGAGGCGCCTGATGGCGGCCAAACGAACGGGACTCGGACGAGGCATCGGAGCCCTCATCCCGACTGCGGAGGCGACGATGGAGCGCCCCGTCGACGTCTTCTTCCCAGGGGCGGCCACGCGCACCACCGCGACGATCGCCAAGCCCCAGGACGAGGCGCTGGCCCCGGCCCCGGCCGAGGACGAGACGCCGGACCTGGTCGAGGTCCCCGGCGCGCGCCTGGTCCGCATCGACCCGCACCGCATCGTCCCCAACCCGCGCCAGCCGCGCACAGACTTCGACCCGGACGATCTGGCCGAGCTGGTCCACAGCGTGCGCGAGTTCGGCGTGCTGGAGCCGGTGGTCGTCCGCCAGAACGGCAACGGAGACTACGAGCTGATCATGGGCGAGCGGCGCACGCGCGCCGCGCGCGAGGCCGGACTCGAGTCGATCCCGGCGATCGTGCGCGACACGGCGGACGAACACCTGCTGCGCGACGCCCTGCTGGAGAACCTGCACCGGTCCGAGCTCAACGCCTTGGAAGAGGCATCCGCATATCAGCAGCTGCCTCGAGGACTTCGGCATCACCCAGGAGGAGCTGGCCTCGCGCATCGGCCGTTCGCGTCCCCAGATCAGCAACACGATCCGGCTGCTCGAGTCCCCGTGCCGGTGCAGCAGCGCGTCGCCGCAGGGGTGCTGACGCCCGGCCACGCGCGGGCGATCCTGTCGCTCGACGACGTCGAGGCGATGCAGCGCCTGGCCGACAAGATCGTGAACGAGGACCTCTCGGTCCGGGCGGCCGAGGCGGCCGCGAAGGCGAAGGATGCTGCGGGCACGCGCAGCCTTCCACCCAAGGCCGGTGCCCGCCAGGCGTATCTGAACGAGGTCGCCGACCGGCTGGGCGACCGCCTGAACACCAAGGTGCGGGTCGCGCTGGGTGCGCGAAAAGGCCAGATCACGGTTGATTTCGCCACTATCCAGGACTTGAATCGCATCCTCGCTGAGCTGGGCGAGTCGACGTACGGCGCCTGACCGGCACGCCGGGTCGCGATGGCGCCGAGTCGTCGCGGCTCACGTACCCTGGAACGATGGCGGATCCGGTGGGCGACGAGCGCGAGGTGCGGCTGCGGCGCCGCGCCAGCCTCGAGTTGCTGCGCGCGGAGGCCGCCGACGAGCTCGCCGTGATCGTGCACGAACGCCTGCTGGGCGGCGAGGATCCCTGGGAGTTCATGGACGATCTGCCCACGGTCGACGAGCTCGTCGTGTTCACCCTGCGCGCCGAGAACATCGCCGAGAACGGGGGCGTGCGGCCCAACGCCAGCAGGCATTACCGTGTCCTGCGGCAGATCGCGCTGGACTACCCGGCCCTGACCCCGGCGGTCTGGCGACTGCTCGGTGAGGCCAACACGCACCGGCGATGGGATGCGGTCATCCAGACCGACGCCTCCTGATCCATCCGACGAATCGCGCGGGCAGTTGGCCCCACGACGGCCCGACACGGGCGTACCGTGGGCACCGGCGACCCGCCCGTGAAGACGGGCCGTGACATCGAATCTCATGAGGATGTGTCACAGATGAGCAGCGCGCGCACGGAACCGGAGCCGATCACAGGAGCATTCGAGACCACGGATGCCGGGCTCAAACGCCGACTCTCGTTCACCCAGCTCCTTCTGCTCGGGGTTAGTGCGCAGATCGGGTCCGGCTGGCTGTTCGGCGTGCTCGCTCGAGCGGGGTGGCCGGTCCCGCTGCGATCCTGTCCTGGATCATCGCCTCGGTGCTGGTGTTCCTCATCGCGCTGACGTATCTCGAGCTGGGCGCGATGCTCCCGATCTGGCGCGATCGTGCGGTACACCTACCTCACGCACGGCGCCCTGTCGGGCTGGATCATCGGGTGGGCCTACTGGCTGTCGGTGGTCTCCATCCCGCCGATCGAGGCCGAGGCGACGCTGACGTACATCGGCGGGCGGTTCCCGGAGCTCCATCTTCTGACCAAGGTCGACGGCGTGGACGTGCTGAGCTGGCCCACCGGCATCCTCGCCGGCTTCGTGCTGATGCTGCTCTTCTTCGCCCTGAACTTCTTCGGGGCCCGCTTCCTCGCGGAGTCGAATCGCTGGGTCACGCTGTGGAAGATCGCCCTGCCGACTCTGACGTTCATCTTCCTGTTCTTCATCCTCAAAGGCAGCAACTTCACCAGCTACGGCGGATTCGCACCTCTGGGAGTACCCCCGATCTTCCACGCCATCGCGACCACCGGCATCATCTTCTCGCTGCTCGGCTTCCGCCAGGCGCTGGACTTCGGCGGCGAGGTCAGAAATCCGCAGCGCAACGTGCCCCTCGCCACGATCGGATCCATAGCGATCCCGGCTGTGATCTACACGCTGCTGCAGGTCGCTTTCATCGGCGCGATCAACTGGGCCGATATGGGGCTCGCCCCCGGCTCGTGGGACCAGCTCGTCTCCGGAGGCTGGGCCGATGGACCCTTGTTCCACGCGCTCGACTCGGCGAACATGGCGGCCCTCGCCGCACTCGGCACGTTCCTGCTCATCGACGCGGCGGTCTCGCCGCTGGCGACCGGCTGGGTCTACCTGGGTACCGGAGCCCGCACCGGCTACGGGCTGGGTGTGCACCGCAACATCCCGAAGGCGTTCACCAAGAACAACCGGTTCGGCATCCCGTGGTTGCCGCTGATCGTGTCCACTGTGGTCGGCTGCGTGTTCTTCGTGCCGGCGCCCAGCTGGTATCAACTGGTCGGATTCATCAGCTCGGCGGCGGTACTGACGTACATCATGGGCGGGGCGGGACTGCCGGTGCTGCGACGGACGGCGCCGAACCTGAAGCGGCCGTTCCTGCTCAAGGGCTTTCGCTTCTGGTCGCCGATCTCGTTCCTGGCCGCCGTCCTCATCCTGTACTGGAGCGGATTCTCGACGCTCACGAACGTGATCACCGCGACGTTCATCGGCCTGCCGGTCTTCACCGTCTACTTCGCGTGGAAGCACAAGTGGCTGAACGCCGTCACCAGCATCATCATCAGCGTGGTGTTCTTCGTGCTGTGGATCTGGGTCGCTGCCGCCGGTGGCTGGGTGCTGACCACGAACGGCGAGCAAAGGCCGGGCGGCTGGCCCTTCCCCGTCTACTACATCGCCTTCTGCGTGCTGATCATCGGCTTCTGCACGGCGGTCTGGGTGGCCGGCACCCGCGAGGCGCGACGGCACGTGCAGGCGAACTGGTGGCTGATCTGGCTGCTGCTCGCGTCGCTGCTGGTCGGCTACCTCGGGGAGTACGGACCGATGGAGCATCCGGCTCTCGGATTCCCCTGGGGAATGCTGGTCGAGGTGGCGGTCGGACTCGTCGCGTACGTGTGGGCCATTCGATCGGGGTTCGCCACCGACGAGATCAAAGACATCGTCGCGGTGTCCGCTGCGGAGGACGAGCGACGCCTGGCCGCGGATGCGGAGGCCGACGGCGCGTAGCGAGACGCGTGGAACGACAGAAAGCCCCCGCGGTCCGCCTCGGATTCCGGCGGCGGGTGCGGGGGCTCTCGCAGAGAGGAACTCAGCCCAGGTACGCGGCCAGATCCTGCTCGAGGGCGAACTTCGGCTTGGCGCCGATGATCGAGGTCTTCACCTCACCGCCCTGGAACACCTTCATGGCCGGGATCGACGTGATCTGGTACTTCATGGCCAGATCGGGGTTCTCGTCCACGTTGAGCTTGAGCACCGTGATCTTGTCGGGGTTCTCGGACGCGATCTCGTCGAGCACCGGCGAGACCATGCGACACGGACCGCACCACGCGGCCCAGAAGTCGACGAGTACGGGGCCGGGCGCCTCCAGGACGTCCTGCTCCCAGGTGGCGGATGTGGTCGCCTTGGCGGTCATGTCTCTCCTTCGATGGAAGTCTGTCGGTATGTGAAACGCCGGTGGCGGCGGGTTTGTTCCTCGTGCGCTCTCAGGCGACGCCTGCGTCGACGGTCACCTCGGGCGTCCGCCGATCTCATCGGCGTCGGCCTCGGGAGCGCCGGCCTCACCCAGCGCGGCGAGATAGTGCTCGGCATCCAGTGCCGACACGGTGCCCGAGCCGGCCGCCGTGACCGCCTGCCGGTAGGTGGGGTCGATCACGTCACCGGCCGCGAACACACCGGGGACCGACGTCCTCGACGACCGTCCGTCGACCCAGATCGTGCCCTCGGGCGTCAGATCGAGCTTGTCGTGCACAAGATGCGTGCGCGGGTCGTTGCCGATCGCGACGAACACGCCGGTGACCGGCAGCTCCTGAGTGGAGCCGTCGACCGTGGAGCGCAGCAGCACGCCGGTCACGGCATCCTCACCGAGGATATCGGCGACCTCGCTGTTCCACACGAATTCGATCTTCTCGTTCGCGAATGCGCGCTCCTGCATGATCTTGGAGGCCCGCAGTTCGCTGCGACGGTGGATGACGTAGACCTTCGACGCGAACCGGGTGAGGAACGTGGCCTCCTCCATCGCGGAGTCACCGCCGCCGACGACGGCGATCTCCTGCTCGCGGAAGAAGAATCCATCGCAGGTCGCGCACCAGGACACCCCGTGTCCGGACAGGCGCTGCTCGCCCTCGATGCCGATCTTGCGGTACGCCGATCCGGTCGCGAAGATGAGCGCCTCGGCCTCTTCGACCTTGCCGCTGCCGAGGGTGACGCGCTTGATCGGGCCGGAGACATCCAGTTCCACGACATCGTCGTATGAGATCTCGGCGCCGAACTTCTCGGCCTGCTGCTGAGCTTCGTCATGAGCTCGGGGCCCTGGATGCCCTCCGGGAACCCGGGGAAGTTCTCCACCTCGGTGGTGTTCATCAGCTCGCCGCCGATATCCACCGAACTGGCCACGACGAGCGGGCTGAGGTTGGCCCGCGCCGCGTAGATGGCGGCCGTGAAGCCTGCCGGTCCGGAACCGATGATGATGAGCTGACGCACGGTGTCTCCCTGTCTGCAGACGGTGCAAGACCGCCTGGATGCCTCAACACATCGTAACCGTGCGGCATTCCGCGTCGGCGCCGCACCTTCCGCTGTGTGAAACGTCAGCGACGGACGAAACGCCGCGCCAGCGCGAGGGCGGGGCCGAGCTCGGGTGCGCGGCAGCGCGAGGAAGACGCCGTACACCGCGACGGCGACCAGGCCGATGAGGGCAGCGCCGACGGCGCCGAGCACCCTGCTGGCGGTGGTCCAGCCGTCCACGCCGCCGGTGAGCAGGAACACGCCCCATCCGGCGAGGCCGGCGGGGATCGCCGCGGCGATGAAGCGGCCCAGCGCGGGGATCCACGATCGGGCCCCGAGGTCGCCGATCTTGCGGTGCAGCAGCCACGTCGCCAGGACCAGCTGCACGATCGCCGCCCCGGACTGCGCCAGCGCGAGCCCCGCGGCGATGAACTCGAGCGGGAGGGCGGCGCCGGCCGCCACAGTCGCGCCGATCACGATGGCCGCCTGCACGATCGTGAACAGGAACGGCGTGCGCGTGTCGTTGTACATGTAGAACGTGCGCTGGATGGTGAACTGCACCGCGTTCGGGATCAGCCCCACCAGGAAGCAGACCAGGACGACCGCGGCCGCCGAAGCCTCGCCGGCGGTGGTGGAGAACAGGCGTGAGGCGGGGACGGATGCCGCCGCCAGCGCGAACGTCGAGATGACGATGAACACGCCGAGGGTGCGGATGCTGCGGCCGATGTCGGCGCGCACCTCGTCGTGACGGCCCGCGGCGGCGTGCTCGCTGAGCCGGGTGAAGTAGGGGGTGCCGATGGACAGCACGATCAGCGAGTACGGGATCATGTACAGCAACCAGGCGTTCTGCGTGGCCAGGATGCCGGGGTAGTCCTGGCTCGCCCCGGACAGGACCATCGACTGCACGACTCCGGCGAGCTGGCCGAGCAGGACCATGAGGAAGGTCCAGCCGGCCAGCCGTCCGATCCGGCCGAGGCCGACGCCGCGCCACCGGAAGTCCAGGCGCACGCGCAGGTGCGCACGCGGCCAGAAGGCGGCCAGGATCAGGGCCTGGACGAGGATGCCGGCGGTCGCGGTGCCGCCCAGCAGGGCGACCATTCCCGGCGTCCACTCCAGCGAACTGCCGGTCGGGCCGAACATCAGGATGAACGCCGCGAAGCCGGCGATCGAGACGATGTTGTTGACGATCGGCGCCCAGGTGAACGGGCCGTACACCCGTCGGGCGTTCAGCGATTCGCCGACGAGGGCATAGAGGCCGTAGAACAGGATCTGCGGCAGACACCAGTATGCGAACGCGGTGGCCAGTGCCCGCTGCTCGGTCGGGAATCTCCAGCCGTACAGCTGCACCAGCAGCGGCGCGCAGACCATGGCGATCGCGGTGACGCCCAGCAGCGCCACGGCGCCGAGGGTGAACAGCTTGGAGATGAACGCGGTGCCCCCGTCGGGGTGAGACGCGGCCTGCACGATCTGCGGGACCACGACGGCGGCCAGCAGCCCGGTCGAGATGATCGCGTAGATGTTGTTGGGCAGCTGGTTGGCCAGACCGAACGCGTTGCCGGCCGCGGAGACCTGCCCGCCCACCGCTGCGACCAGGACGATCTGCCGAAGGAAGCCGCTGAGCCGCGAGACGACGGTGCCGGCCCCGATCAGGACGCTCGCGCGCCCGACGCCGCTCACGTGGCCTCCCGGTCATCGTGGGTGTGCTTGTCATCCGACGTGTTCTCGGCGGCGGCCTCGGGGGCGGCGCGCCGGCGGCGGGCGATGACGGTGCGGATCAGGCCCAGCACGAGGAACCCGCCGATCGCGATGCCCAGGGCGGTCAGGCCGATGGCCTCCCAGTCGGCATGCACATTGACCGTGACGCTCTGTGAGGACCCGATGCTCACGCCGGTCGGACTGTACAGCTGCAGATCGAGGGTCACCTCGCCGTTGCCGATCTTCGCGCGGACCGGCACGGTGACGCGGGTGGTGCTGCTGGCGTGCGCGACCACCGAGGTCGTGTTCTGGACTTCCAGGCGCAGGTCGTCCGGGCGGGTGATCAGGGTGAGATCGACCGGCCACGGCAGGTCGTTGCGGACGCCGAATCCCAGGTTGGCGACGGTCCCGGCCAGGTTGATGTTGCTGCTCGGGGCGATCGAGACCGCGGCCAGCGTGGTGCGGGTCGCCTCGCGGTGCGCCGCGATGGCGGCATCCCACCCCTCGGCATCCTCGATCCAGCCGCCGCCCAGCAACTGCAGGATCGAGGCACGCTCCGGCCCGGTCAGCAGCGCGGGGTCGGTCAGGATCGAGGCGAACGACCCGAGCGTCCGCTCGCCCTCGGTGAGCTGCGAGAGCGCGGTCACCCGCTCGGGGTGGGGCGCGGCATCCGCGATCGTCACCGGCCGCGCGGGCGCGGCGGTGAGGTCGGACAGCGACGCGCTGCGGGTGCTGGGCGCGCGGCCGACGGCCTCGACGGCAGCGGACAGTCCGAGGCCCGATCGAGCACCGACCGGTCGATGACGACGAGCACCGGCGTGGTGGGCGACGTGTCGGCGGCGAGCTCGAGGTAGCCGGTCGCCGCGGCCAGCGACGTGCCGCGCACGGCCGGGTCTTCTTCGGTGGATGCCGTGCGCAGCGCGTCCGATGCGGCCGAGTCATAGACCAGCAGGTCGGCGTCCCCGGCGGTGGCGTGCGCAGGAATGGCGTCGGATGCCGTCGCGCCAGAGGTCGTGTCGGAGGGCACGAGGGTCAGCGCCCGCGTGGCGTCGGTGGACAGCGCGCCGAGCGCGGCGACATCCTTCGGTCCGGCCGTCCCGGAGAAGGGCCAGGTGACGGCGTCGCGCGTGTTCCCGCCTAAGTATTGCAGCGCCTCGAGCGTCGGATACACCGGCTCGTTCGGGCCCGTCGTCGCGGTCGGGGAAGGGGTCGGCGACGCGGTGTCCACGGACGCGGGTCCGGCGCTGGCGCCGGTGTCGGCGTTCGCACCGGAGTCGGCGTCGGGGAGAAAGTTGGCCGGCTCCATGTAGGACTGCAGGGATGTCGGGGCCAGCAGGGTGCTGCGGCCGTCGGCGGTCTGCACCGTGACATCCGCGTCGCCGAACTGCAGCGCGAACCGCTCGTTCGGGAGGGCGTCGAGGCGGTCGAGCCAGTCGCGCGCCGAGTCGGGCGCCGACGTGCCGAGGACCCGGATCGCGGCGGGGATCGCGGGATCGATCGCGAGGATCGCCGAGGTGCCGGCGACGGAGTTCAGCTCGGTGGACAGCGCGCCGTCCAGCGCGGTGAGCGCGGCCAGTTCGTCGGAGGTCAGCAGTCCCGCGCTGAGCGGACCCGCCGTGATGGGCACGACCAGCCCGACCGGGGTGCGCTGCTTCGCACCCTCGTCCGGCACGACCACCACGCTGGTCGGGGTGCGCGCCTTCGACGCCCCGGCGATGGTCGCCGCCAGCGGGTAGACCCCGGGCTTCAGGCCCGTGAGGGCCTTGTCGTCGGCCGGCACTGTGATCAGGGTGCGGCCGACCGTGCCGGAGTCGATCGGGTCGATCGTGCCGGTGCCGATCGCCGTCATCCTGCCGGGCGCGGTGCCGTCGGTCAGCCAGGCGGTGAGCGCGGCGCGGGTCGTGATCGGCGCGGTGCCGAGCCGGAGGGTCACATCGGAGGCGGCCACGGAGTAGCCGGTGCCGTTGCGCAAGCGCCGCCCAGGTCGACAGCGGGCGATCGGTGCGCAGAATGCCGCCCGCGGTGGGCGAGACGAACGCCTCGAGCTCGCCCGAGAGGGTGGGGCTCGGAGCGGGTGTGGAGGTGTCGTCCGCGGCCTGCGCCGGGCCGGCCGCGAGGGCACCCAGCAGGGCGGCCGTCGCCGCGAGGGCGGCGCCGAGCCGGCGCCGGGCGGTGCCGGCTCGGCGCGGTGGCCGGGCGGCGCGCGGCGTGCCGGCGACGCGTGCGTGACGACGGCCGGAGCGAACGTCCTCTCGTGCGGTCGGGTCACCGCTGGCGCGCGGGTCGACGCGAGGCGGGGGCGGCTCGGTCTGGGACGCGCGCGTGACGGGATCAGGACGGGTCACGGACATGGTGGTTGGCGTGCGCACGCCGCGCGGCATGCGAACAGGTGCGATTCTACGGGGGACGGGCTCTGCGCTTCCCGAGCGCGCGCCGGAGCACGGGCGCGGTTGAATGGAAGGATGCCGCAGCCTGAACCCGATTCCGACCCGACCCGAGAGCCCGCTCGCGCGTCCGGAGGCGGGCCCGCTCGCGCGTCCGGAGGCGAGCCCAGCCCCGAGCTCTGCCGGGCGCTCGCGGCCGATCTGGACGACGCCGGGTATCGCACCGACCGGCTGCGCACGGCCTGGGGGACGGATGTCGACGGGTTGCTCGGCCGCGGGCCCGCGCTGCCGGCGCGCCGGCGCCTGGTGGCCGACCCCCGTCCGCTCGCATCGATCGCCCTGCTGTTCGGCCTCGGGGACGAGATCGGCGCGGACGCGGCATCCGCCGCCTTCCCCCGCACCGGGATCGACGGGCTCGTCGCGCTCGGGCTCGCGGCGCGGGACGGCGATCTCGTCCGCGCCCGCGCCCTGGTGCGTCCGCAGGGGTTCGCGGACGCGACCGGCGACGACGAATGGTGGATCGCCAGCGACCTCGACGAGGTTGCGATCGGCGGGCCGCTGCCGAGGACCACGTGCTCGGGGTGGGCGGCGCGTCGCTGACGCTCGCCGGCATCCAGCTGCCCGGACCGGTGGATCGGGCGCTGGACGTCGGGACGGGGTGCGGCATCCAGGCGCTGCGGGCACGGCGGGCTGCGGCATCCGTCGTCGCCACCGACGTCTCCGAGCGGGCCCTGCGGTACACCCGGCTCAACGCGCTGCTGAACGGGGTGACGGGCATCCAGACCCGATCGGGTGACCTGTTCGCGCCGGTCGCCGGCGAGCGATTCGACCGGGTCGTGTCGAACCCGCCGTTCGTGATCACCCCCCGCGCGTCGGGCGTGCCCGCCTACGAGTACCGGGACGGCGGGCGCGTCGGCGACGACCTGGTCGCCGAGTTCATCGCCGGCGTCCCGGCGGTGCTCGCGCCCGGCGGGACCGCGCAGCTGCCTCGCGAACTGGGAGAGCCGCGACGGCCGGACCGGGCTGGAGCGCGTCCGGGCCTGGGTGGAGGCCGCACCCGAGCCGCTGGACGCGTGGGTCATCGAGCGCGAGCTGCTGGACCCGGTCGCCTACGCCGAGCTGTGGATCAGGGATGCCGGGACACTGCCGGGCACGGCGGCGCACGACGCCCTGCTCGGCGCCTGGCTCGACGACTTCGCGGCGCGCGGCGTCCAGGCGATCGGATTCGGCTACGTCCTGCTGCGCCGGCCGTTCGGGCACGGGCCGACGCTGGCACGGTACGAGCGGGCGACCCAGCCGGTCGCCGAGAGCGGCCTCGGCCTGCACCTCGGTCAGGCACTGGTCAGGCACGACCGGCTGGCGCTGCTCGATGACGCCGAATTGACGGCATCCGTCCTGACGGTCGCCGCGGACGTCACCGAGGCACGGCACCATCTGCCCGGAGCCGAGGCGCCGAGCGTGATCGAGCTGCGCCAGGGCGGCGGACTCGGCCGGACGATCGAGGTCGACCCGGCACTGGCCGCACTCGTCGGCGCGTGCGACGGCGACCTGGCCGTCGGCCCGCTGATCGGCGCCATCGCCCAGCTGCTCGAGGTGGACGAGTCGGCGCTGTGCGCGGACCTGCTGCCGCGGGTGCGCGAGCTGACATTCTGCGGATTCCTCGACTTCGCGGCGGATTCGCCCACAGATGATGGCGTCGCCCACCCCGGTTAGGCTGGAACCCATGCTCAAGATGGCCGACTCCGTGGCGCGCCTGGACGCGCTGGCCGCATCGGACCCGGTCGATCGCCTGGCGCGCGCCTTCGCCGCCGCGGGCCGGGAGCTCGCCCTCGTCGGCGGACCCGTGCGCGACGCCCTGCTCGGCCGCGACACCCACGACCTCGACTTCACCACCGACGCGCAGCCGGACGAGATCCTGCGGATCGTCACGCCGATCTCCACAGCGCGCTGGGATATCGGGCGCGAGTTCGGCACGATCGGCGCGCGCGTGTCGGGCGAGCAGGTCGAGATCACCACCTACCGCGCCGACAGCTATGACGGCACGACCCGCAAGCCGGTGGTCGCGTTCGGCGATCGCCTGGAGGGCGACCTGGTGCGCCGCGACTTCACCGTGAACGCGATGGCGCTCGAGCTTGCCCGGCAAGCGGCTCGTCGACCCGACGGGCGGGGTCGACGACCTGATGCGCGAGGTCCTGCGCACCCCGATCGATCCGCGGATCAGCTTCGGCGACGACCCGCTGCGGATGCTGCGGGCCGCCCGCTTCGCCTCGCAAGCTCGAGTTCACCGTCGACCCGGACACGGTCGCGGCCATCGAAGAGCTTGCGCGAGACGATCCAGATCGTGTCGGCCGAGCGCATTCAGGGCGAGCGCTGCGACTGCTGGCCACCGGCGACCCGGGCCGCGGCATCCGTCTGCTCGTGGAGACCGGGCTGATGGCGCAGTTCCTGCCGGAGGTGCCGGCGCTGCGGCTCGAGGTGGACGAGCATCACCACCACAAGGACGTCTACGAGCACTCGCTGACCGTGCTGCGGCAGGCGATCGAGCTCGAGCAGCAGCGGCATCCGGGCCAGGCGCCCGACCTGCCGCTGCGGCTGGCGGCGCTTCTGCACGACATCGGCAAGCCCTCCACCCGCAAGCTCGAGCCGGGTGGGGCGGTCACGTTCCACCACCACGACATCCGCGGCTCCCGGCTGGCGCGCAAGCGGCTGCGCGAGCTGCGGTTCGACTCGGCGACCATCGACACCGTCACCAAGCTCATCGAGCTGCACCTGCGGTTCTTCGGCTATGCCGAGGGCGCATGGACGGATGCCGCGGTGCGCCGGTACGTGCGCGACGCCGGGGACGAGCTCGAGCGGCTGCACATCCTGACCCGTGCCGATGTGACCACGCGCAACAAGCGCAAGGCGCGCATGCTCGCATCGGCATACGACGACATCGAGCAGCGCATCGACGAGCTCGCCGCGCAGGAGGAGATGAACGCCATCCGCCCCGAGCTGGACGGCAACCAGATCCAGGAGATCCTGGACATCCCGCCCGGACGCGAGGTGGGCGAGGCATACCGCTTCCTGCTCGACCTGCGTCTGGATGAGGGGATGCTGGGCCCGGACGAGGCCGAGCGGCGCCTGCGCGCGTGGTGGGCCGCGCGCGGCTGACGGCTGAGCCGGGCTAGAGCCAGCCGTTCCCCTCGGCGATGCGGGCCGCGTCGGCACGATTGCGTCCGCCGGTCTTGCCGATCGCGCTGGACAGGTGGTTGCGCACCGTTCCCTCGGACAGATGCAGGATGCGGGCGATGTCGGCGATCGAGCCGCCCGCCCGCGCGGCCTCGAGCACGTCGGTCTCGCGCTCGGTCAGCGGAGAGTCCCCCTGGGCGAGCGACTCCGCCGCCAGCACCGGGTCGACCACACGCAGCCCCTGAGCCACACGGCGCACCGCGTCGGCCAGCTGGGCCGCCGGGGTGTCCTTGACGACGAAGCCGGAGGCCCCGGCCTGCATCGCGCGCTTCAGGTATCCGGGCCGCCCGAACGTCGTGACGATGAGGACGCGGCATCCCGGCATCACCGCCCGCAGTTGCGTGGCGGCGGCGATGCCGTCGATGCCGGGCATCTCGATGTCGAGCAGCGCGACATCGGGGTGGGATGTCTGCGCCGCCGCGACGACCTCGTCGCCACGTCCGACCTCGGCGACCACGTCGATGTCGGTCTCCAGAGCCAGCAGCGCCGACAGCGCCCCGCGCACCAGCGCCTGGTCGTCGGCGATGAGCAGACGGATCACAGCATCACCTTCAGGCTGAAGCCGCCCAGGTCGCTGCGGCCGATCGACATTCTTCCACCGGCGGCCTCGACGCGCTCGCGCAAGCCCGGACAGTCCGGTCGACGACGCGGCGGATGCCACGGGCCCGACGCCGTCGTCGGCGATCTCGATCTCGCGTTCGCCGATCCGCACCTCGCACCGTCCCGCTCGGGAGTGGCGGACGACGTTCGTCACCCCCTCGCGGATCACCCACGCCGCAAGCTCCCGTCGCGCGGCGGGCACGGCATCCGTGGCCCGCGGAAGCTCCGCGGCGATCCCGGCCGCGTGCAGGGCGACCCGTGCCGCGGCCAGCTCGCCGCTGAGGGTCACGCCTCGCGAGCCGGCGACGGTCGCCCGCACATCGGCGAGCGCCCCGCGGGCGAGCGCTTCGATCTCGGTGACCTCGGCTTTGGCGCGGGCCGGGTCGGCCTCGATGAGACGGGATGCCAGCTCGGACTTCACGGTGATCACGGTCAGCGAGTGCCCGAGGATGTCGTGGATGTCGCGCGCCATCCGGCCGCGCTCACGTTCCGCCGCCATCGCCTCGAGCTGATCCTGGGTCGCGCGCAGCTGATTCATCGCCGCGAGGGTGCGGGCGAACGAGGTCATCATGAGCGAGATCGAGAAGGTGATCGCCGGGACCCAGAAGTCGTCTTCGGCCCACCCGTCCAGCAGGAAGCCGAACCAGCCCGCCAGCAGCGTCAGCCCGGTGATCGCCGTCAGGGTGAGCGGCCACGAGACCACCATCATGCCGAGGGCCACCCCGACGTAGGTCCACAGACCGCGCACACCCCAGGACAGCCACGGGAACATCGTGAACGAGAGGGCGAACAGCCCGACAGTCAGCAGCAGTCGGGTACGGGTGCCCGCACCCCACCCCAGGGGGACGACCACGAGGAAGCCCACGGCGTACGCGACGAGCGCGGCGATGCCCAGGACGGCCGAGGTCGTCGTCGCCGCCTCGGCCACGATCTCCTGCCCGGCGCTGATCAGCCAGAGCAGGGCGACGGTTGCGCCGAAGTACCAGCTGACCGCGCCGCGGGAGCAGAGCCGCTGCGGCAGCGGGGTGACCGAGCGGGGACCGAGCGCTGCCGCGCGCACGGGCCAGGGCGGTCCGCTGAAGGGATCCGGCCGCAGCGCGGGGGCAGGGCGCGTCCTCGTGCATGAACTTCACCTTAGATCGTGGGCCGCGGTGCGCCGCGTGCGCCGAGGTTGTCCTCGGTCGCGCGAGGTTGTCCTCGGTTCCGCGAGGTTGTTCTCGGTGTCTCGAGATTGTGCTTGGTCGCGCGAGGTTGTGCTTGGTTCCGCGAGGTTGTGCTTGGTTCCGCGAGGTTGTCCTTGGTTCCGCGAGGTTGTTCTCGGTGTCTCGAGATTGTGCCCCCGTCCCCGGGACAATCTCGGCGGACGGAGGACAATCTCGGCGGACGGAGGACAATCTCGGCGGACGGAGGACAATCTCGGAGGGGAGGGGCGGGGCGGGGGCGGGCTAGACGCGCTTGGTGTCGCGACGGAACAGCAGCGCGGTGCCCACGATGAACAGGCCCAGCCACAGCAGGACGTTCAGCAGAGCGCCGAGGTCGAATCCCTCGCCGGTCAGGGGAGCGCGGCTGAGCTCTCCGATGCCGAACACGGGTGTCCAGGCCGCGACATCCTGCAGCACCGGCGGCATCATGCTCACCGGGTAGAACAGGCCGCCGATGAACGCGAGGAACACGATCACCAGGCTCGTCAGCTGCATGGCGTTCTCGCCGGGCACCAGGTAGCCCATCATCAGTCCCAGGGTCGTGAACACCGCCGACCCGAGCAGCCAGGCGACCAGCGCCGACACAATCCACTGCGACCCGCTCATGTGCACGCCGGTGAAGGCGCCGGCCAGGTAGGTCGCCACGATCGCGACCAGGCCGAACACCATGCCGCCGACCACCTTCGTGGCCACCGCCGCGACCGGCGACAGCGGGGTGAGTCGCAGCTGGCGACTCCACCCGAGCGAGCGCTCCACCGCGACGGCGGCGCCGGATGCCGTGGCCGACATCATCGCCCCGTACACGGCCATCGACACCATGAGGTAGGCCGCGACCGACAGCCCGCCCTGATCGATGGGGTGTCCGTCGATCAGCGGGGTGTTGCGCTGCGGGTAGCCGACCATGAAGTACATGGCGACCGGGAAGATCACGGTGAACACGAGCGTGCGGTAGTTGCGGAAGCGGCGCTTGAGCTCGAGCCCCAGGAAGCGCAGGTTGAACCCGCCGAGCGGCGGAACCTTCCGCTCCAGGCTGACCCGGCCCTGCGGGGTGGCGGTGACGGTCATCGCTGGTCTCCTTCGATGGATGCTGTGGACACGGTGGATGCGGCGGAAGCGCCCGCCCCATCCGAGGTGAGCGCGAGGAACACGCTCTCCAGGTTCTGCGACGAGATCTCCAGGTCGCGGGCCTCGGTGGTGGTGAGCAGGTGGCGGGCCAGGGCGTCCGAGTCGGACGTGCCGATGACCACGCGCTCACCCTGCACCTCGACATCCTTGACCCCGGGGACGGCCGCGAGGGCCACCGGGTCGGCGCCGGGCAGGGTCGCACGGACGATCCGGCCGGACACGAGGTTCTTGATCTGCGCGGCCTGCCCGTCGGCGACGATCCGGCCGTGGCTCATCAGGACGATGCGGTCGGCGTAGGCATCCGCCTCTTCCAGGTAGTGCGTCGCGAACAGGACCGTCCGGCCCCGACCAGCGTCGGCGCGGATGGCCTGCCAGAACGCGCGACGGCCCTCGACATCCATGCCGGTGGTCGGCTCGTCCAGGATCAGGACGCCCGGGTCGCTCAGCAGCGCCATCGCGAACCGCAACCGCTCGCTCCTGCCCGCCCGAGCACTTGCCGACCATCCGGTCGCCGATGTCGCGGATGCCGGCCCGATCGAGCACCTCGTCCACCGGCCGGGTGTCCGAGAACAGGCTCGCGGTCAGCTCGACCGTCTCGCGGACGGTGAGGTCCTTGAGCAGCCCGCCGGTCTGCAGCACCGCCGACACGTAGCCGCGCGAGATGGCGCCGCGCGGCGAGGTGCCGAAGACGCTGATCTGGCCGGTGTCGGGCTGGCTCAGGCCCAGGATCAGGTCGATCGTCGTGGTCTTGCCGGCCCCGTTCGGTCCGAGGAAGGCGACGACCTCGCCCGCCTCGACGTGGAGGTCCACCCCGTCCACGGCGCGCACGCGCCCGAAGCTCTTGGTCAGTCCGGTCGCCGCGATCGCCGGCGGAAGGGCGGCGGATGCGGCATCCGTCCCGATGCGTTCTGTCAGTGCTGTCGATTCCATGTCTCCATGCTCGGATGCCGCGCCCCGATGCCCCGCACACTCCCGTCACGTTCCGCCCATGACATTCGTCACGAGATCGTGTCTGCCGCACCAGACACGAAGAGACCAGATCGTCACCTGGCGACGGTTCGGGTGTACATAGACTTCAGGGGCCGGCAACGCCCGATGTGCCGGAGCAGTCCCCTCAGTGAAGAGGAAAGGCAAGAAATGCGAAGGATGCTCGTTCTGCCGGTGGCGCTCGCCGCGGCAGCGCCTTGCTGACCGGTTGTGTCAACAACCAGGCCGCAGAGAACCCCGGGTCCAGCGGCGGTGGCGAATCGGCCTCGAACCCGTACGGCGTCACGAAGGACGACGCGCTGGCCAAGCTCCTGCCCAGCAAGATCGCCGACGCCGGCTCCCTGCAGATCGGCACCGACCCGACGTACGCCCCCAATGAGTCCAAGGACGACACCGGCAAGATCGTCGGCTGGGACATCGACCTGGGTGATGCCCTGGCGGCCAAGCTGGGGGTTTCGACGGTGTACGTCGAGTCGAAGTTCGACAACATCATCCCGTCGATCACCGGCGGTCGATACGACATGGGCATCTCGTCGTTCACAGACACCCTCGACCGCGAGAAGCAGGTCGACTTCGTCAACTACTACAACGCCGGCATCATGTGGGCGTCGAAGAAGGGCGAGACGGTCGACCCGAACAACGCGTGCGGGCTGAAGGTCGCCGTGCAGGCCGGGACCACCGAGGATCTCGACGAGCTGCCGGCCAAGTCGAAGGCGTGCACGGATGCCGGCAAGAAGGCGATCGAGGTGTTCAAATTCGACGGGCAGGATCAGGTGACCAACGCCCTCGTGCTCGGTCAGGTGCAGGCGATGAGCGCGGACTCGCCGATCACGGAGCACGCGATCCATCAGCAGTCCGACAAGATCCAGGCCGCCGGGACCACGTTCGAGGTCGCGCCCTACGGCTTCGCACTGCCCAAGGGCGGCGAGATGACCCAGGTCATCCAGAAGACGCTGCAGGCGCTGATCGACGACGGCACGTACAAGAAGATCCTCGACAAGTGGGGCGTGGCCTCGGGTGCGGTCACCGAGGCCGCCGTCAACGCCGCCTCGAAGCAGTAGCCGATGAGCGAGAGCGAACGCCCCGGCCCGGCGGGCGGTGAGCCCGCCGAGCCGGGGGCCCGACCCCCGAGCACCGCGAACATCCCGGTGGAGCGGGCCGAGACGATCCGTGCCGTGCCGCAGAAGCACCCCTGGCGGATGACGATCGCCGTCGTCCTCGTCCTCATCGTGCTCCTGTTCATCCTCGACGCCGCCCAGCGCGAGACGTTCCAGTGGGACATCGTCGGCAAGTACCTGTTCGACGCGCGGGTCACGCAGGGCGCCATGGTCACGCTCGCTCTGACCGTGACGGCGATGATCATCGGCATCCTGCTGGGTCTGCTGCTGGCGGTGATGCGGCTGAGCCCGAATCCCGTCGTGAAGTGGATCGCGTGGGCGTACCTGTGGGTGTTCCGCGGGACACCGGTGTACGTCCAACTGGTGTTCTGGGGGCTGATCACCCTCATCTACAAGACGATCAACGTCGGCATCCCCTTCGTGCACACCTGGGCGGTCATCCAGGTCGAATGGGTGCCGCCGCTGTTCCTGGTCGCGATGGTGGGCCTCGCGCTGAACGAGTCGGCGTACATGGCCGAGATCGTGCGGGCCGGGCTTCTGTCGGTGAACCCCGGTCAGGAAGAGGCGGCGACGGCGCTCGGGATGCCGTGGGGCAGGACGATGCGCCGCATCGTGATCCCGCAGGCGATGCGGGTGATCATCCCGCCGACCGGCAACGAGGTGATCTCGATGCTGAAGACCACCTCGCTGGTGGTGGCCGTGCCGTTCTCGCTCGACCTGTTCGGCCGCACCAGCGACATCTCGGCGCGGCTGTTCGCCCCGATCCCGCTGCTGATCGTGGCGTCGCTGTGGTACCTGTTCTTCACGTCGGTGCTCATGGTCGGCCAGTACTTCGTCGAGAAGCGGTTCGCCCGCGGAACCGACCGGAACCGGCCGGCGATCGCGCTGGAGGGCCCCGCCGTCGAAGCGGTGGGCATCGAGATCGGAGGCAAGGGATGACCCCGTCCGACGCCGCGACGGCGACCCCGCCGACGACCCCGCCGCTGACCCCGCCGATGGTCGAGGCCGTCATGGTCTCCAAGAGCTTCGGCTCGCACGAAGTCCTCAAATCCATCGACCTGCGCGTCGAGCGCGGTCACGTGACCTGTGTGATCGGGCCCTCGGGTTCGGGCAAGTCGACGTTCCTGCGGTGCATCAACCACCTCGAGGTGGTCAATGCCGGCCGCCTCTACGTCGACGGCGACCTGGTCGGGTACCGCGAGAAGGGCGACAAGCTCTACGAGCTCAAGCCGAGCGAAGCCGCCCGGCAGCGTCGCGACATCGGCATGGTGTTCCAGCACTTCAATCTCTTCCCGCACATGACGGCGCTGGAGAACGTGATGGAGGCGCCGATGCAGGTCAAGGGCGTGTCCCGGAAGGATGCCGCGGCCCGCGGCCGCGACCTGCTGGCGCGGGTGGGGCTCAGCCAGCAGGTGGGGCACTACCCGGCGCAAGCTGTCCGGCGGGCAAGGCAGCGGGTGGCGATCGCGCGTGCGCTGGCGATGGATCCGAAGCTGATGCTGTTCGACGAGCCGACCAGTGCGCTGGACCCGGAACTGGTCGGCGAGGTGCTCGATGTGATGCGCGAGCTCGCCGCGACCGGGATGACGATGGTCGTGGTCACGCACGAGATGGGCTTCGCGCGCGAGGTGGGCGACCAGCTCGTGTTCATGGACGGCGGCGTCGTGGTCGAGGCGGGCGATCCGCACCAGGTGCTGGCCGATCCGCAGCATGAGCGGACGAAGGCGTTCCTCTCCAAGGTGCTCTGACCCCGGCATCCCCCGCCCGCTGAAGTGCCCCCGCGTCGCCCTCTCTCTTCGCCGAAATCGTACGATCTGGCCGAAACCACATCAAACCGGGCCAAAACTGATGTGCACTCGGCCAGATCGTACGATTTCGGCGGCGCGGGAGGCCGGGCGCGGCGGGCGGCGCATGCGCCCGCATCGAGTTGCTTTCTGGTCACGAATCGGTGCGGCGATTGCCGGATGCCGCGCCCCGCGGGGAGGATGGGAGCACAGTGGCCGCGCCACCCCGCGCGGCCGTCTCTCTTCGTATCAGAAGGATGAACCATGGCATTGCAGACATCCACGCGCGGGCGCGTGCTGTTCGCGCTCGGGGCGCTCAGCGTCTCGGCGATCGTCCTGGCCGGCTGCGCCGGTGGTGGCGGCGGCAACAACACCGGCGACGGCGGGCAGCGCCTCCGAACCGCTTCTGGTCGGCACGACCGACAAGATCACGTCGATCGACCCGGCCGGCTCGTACGACAACGGATCGTTCCAGGTGATGAACCAGGTCTATCCCTTCCTGATGAACACGAAGTACGGGTCGGCCGATGTCACGCCCGACATCGCCGTGTCGGCCGACTTCACCACCCCCACGGAGTACACCGTCAAGCTCAAGCCGGGTCTGAAGTTCGCGAACGGCAACGACCTGACCAGCTCGGACGTGAAGTTCACGTTCGATCGTGTGGTCAAGATCAACGCGGCAGACGGGCCGGCATCGCTGCTGGCCAACATGGACAGCGTCGACGCACCGGATGACACCACGGTCGTGTTCCACCTCAAGCACGCCGACCAGACCTGGCCGCAGGTGCTGTCCAGCCCCGCCGGCCCCATCGTCGACGAGCAGACGTTCTCGGCCGACAAGGTCACCCCCGACGACGACATCGTCAAGGGCGAGGGGTTCGCCGGCCAGTACAAGATCACCTCGTACAAGGTGAACCAGCTGATCAACTACGTGCCCAACCCCGACTACCAGGGCGAGCTGGGCGCCGCGGCCAACAAGGGCATCACCGCGAAGTACTACGCGGATGCCTCGAACATGAAGCTCGCGATCGGCAACGGCGACATCGACGTGGCCTACCGCAGCCTGTCGGCCACCGACGTCGCCGACCTCGGCAAGAACGACAAGGTCCAGGTCGTGAAGGGACCGGGTGGCGAGATCCGCTACATGGTCTTCAACATGGACACGATGCCGTTCGGCGCGAAGGCGCCCGAGGCCGACCCGGCCAAGGCGCTCGCCGTCCGCCAGGCGATGGCCGACCTCATCGACCGCGACAAGCTCGCCACCGAGGTCTACAAGGGCACCTACACCCCCCTGTACTCGTTCGTCCCCGAGGGGCTGACCGGTGCGACCGACGCGCTCAAGGGCATGTACGGCGACGGCAACGGCGGACCGTCGCTCGACAAGGCCAAGCAGGCCCTGCAGGCCGCCGGTGTGACGACCCCGGTGACGCTGAACATCCAGTACAACGGCGAGCACTACGGCCCATCGTCGGCCGACGAGTACGCCGCCATCAAGACCCAGCTCGAGAACGGCGGGCTGTTCAAGGTCAACATCGCGCAGACCGAATGGGTGCAGTACTCGAAGGACCGCACCAGCGACGTCTACCCGATCTACCAGCTGGGGTGGTTCCCGGACTTCTCCGACGCCGACAACTACCTGTCGCCGTTCTTCACCAAGGACAACTTCCTGAAGAACCACTACGACAACCCGGACGTGCAGGCGCTCATCTCGAAGGAGCAGACGGACGCCGACCCGGCGACCCGCAAGACCGACATCGAGAAGGTGCAGGAGCTGGTCGCGAAGGACCTCTCCACGCTCCCGATGCTGCAGGGCGCGCAGATCGCGGTCGTGGGCAAGGACGTCAAGGACACCACCCTCGACGCCTCGTTCAAGTTCCGCTACGCCCCGCTTGCACAAGTAGGCGCCATGAGGTCGCGCCCGGCCCCGATGCGGCCGGGCGCGACCCGCGTCTGAGTAAGGTTCACGCATGACCACTGTCGTCGAAGAAGCCGATCTCGTCGCCAAACCGGTTCGAGCGAAAAGCGGCGGACTCTGGCGGTTCATCCTCGTCCGCCTCGTGATGATCATCCCGACGGTGTTCATCCTCGTCACCGTCGTGTTCTTCCTCATGCGACTGACCGGCGACCCGATCACCGCGGCCCTGGGCGGCCGGCTCACCCCCGACCAGCTCGCCCAGCGCATCCACGAAGCCGGCTACGACCGTCCTCTGGTGGTGCAGTACTTCGAGTACCTCGCCGGGGTGTTCCGCGGCGACTTCGGCACCACCCTCACCGATCATCAGAAGGTCACGACGATCCTTCTGCAATACGGGTCGGCCACCCTCGAGCTGGCCTTCTACGCCCTCATCGTGGCGTTCCTGCTCGGCATCCCGTTCGGTCTTCTCGCTGCCTACAAGCGCGACCGCTGGCAGGACGCCCTGCTGCGCGTGGCCGCGATCCTCGGCTACGCGACGCCCATCTTCTTCATCGCGATCCTGCTCAAGCTCGTCTTCGCGGTGCAGTTCAACATCCTGCCCGTCTCCGGACGGGCCGGCACCCGCACCGAACTCGCGTTGCAGAGCCTGGATCATCCCACCGGCATCTACCTGATCGACGCGATACGGCTGGGGAACCCGGATGCCGTGGCCGACGTCCTCTGGCACGCAGTGCTGCCGGGGCTCGCACTGGGCATCCTCACCGCCGGCATCTTCCTCCGGCTCGTGCGCATCAACGTGATCGGCACCCTCGGCTCGCAGTACGTGACCTCGGCTCGCTCGCGCGGAGTGGGCGAGTATCGGCTGGTGACCACGCACGCCTACCGACCGGCGCTGATCCCGGTGGTCACCCTGATGGGCCTGCAGATCGCGGCGCTGCTGGCCGGTGCCGTGCTGACCGAGACGTCGTTCGAATGGAAGGGTCTGGGCTTCATGCTGGCGCAGTATCTCGGATCCCGCGACTTCGTCGCGGTGCAGGGGATCGTCATCATGATCGCCGTCGTGGTCGCCGTGGCGAACTTCGTCGTCGACGTGCTCGCCGTGCTCATCGACCCGCGAGTGAGGTACTGAGATGTCGGCCGCTGAAGACCCCACCCCGACCGGCGCCGAAGACCCCACCCCGACCGGCGTGCTCGACCCGATGCCCACCGGTGTGCTGCCGGCCGCCGAGACGCCGCGTCGGCCGCTGAGCGACCGCATCCCCGTCGTCTCGCACCTGAAGCACAGCGTGGGCTGGCAGCGCACGATGCTGGTGGTCGGGCTGGTGCTGACGGTGCTGTTCGTCGTCGTCGCGATCTTCGCACCGTGGATCGCCCCCTACGGGTATGCACAGCGCACCCTGGACGGGCGCGAGTTCGGCACTCTGCAGCCGCCCAGCGCGACGAACCTGCTGGGCACCACGGTCAGCGGCTTCGACGTGCTCTCGCGCACGATCTGGGGGGCGCAGACGGCGTTGCTGGTGATCGTGTTCGCCATTCTGTTCTCGATCTTCATCGGCATCTTCGCGGGGCTGCTGTCGGGGTACTTCGGCGGGTGGCTCGACCGCGTCCTCGTCGTCATCGCCGACGCGATCTACGCGTTCCCGTCGCTGCTGCTGGCCATCGTCATGGCGATCGTCATCAGTCACGGGCAGTCCACGCTGTGGGGCGGCATCCTGGCCGCTGCCATCGCGATCACCGTCGTGTTCGTGCCGCAGTACTTCCGGATCGTGCGCAGCGAGGTGCTGCGCGTGAAGTCCGAGCCGTTCGTCGAGTCGGCGAAGGTCATCGGCGTCCCCACGATCCGCATCCTCACCCGGCACGTGCTGCGCAACGCCACGCGGTCGGTGCCGGTGGTGCTGACGCTGAACGCATCCGAGGCGGTCCTGACCCTGGCGGGCCTGGGCTTCCTCGGGTTCGGCATCGAGGCCACCGCGGCGGCGGAGTGGGGCTACGACCTGTCGCGGTCGGTGTCGGATGTCACGAGCCACATCTGGTGGACGGCGATCCCGCCGGGTGTCGCGATCGTGCTGGTGGTGCTCGGCATCACCCTGGTGGGCGAGAGCCTGAACGACCTCAGCGATCCGCGGTTGCGCCGCCGGCGTCGGGTCGTGGTGAAGGGCGGCGACGAATGAGCGATGTCTCGATGCCGGATGCGGCATCCATCCGCAACCTGACGGTCACGTTCGCCACCGACGGCGACCCGGTCGTCGCCGTGAACCGGATCTCGCTCGAGGCGCACGCCGGCGAGGTGCTCGCGATCGTCGGCGAGTCCGGGTCGGGCAAGACCGTCACCGCGAACGCGCTGCTCGGCTGCCTGCCGAGACGGCGACCCTGAAGGGGGCGCTCGTGATCCGCGGGCGCGAGGGCGGCGAGACCGACGTCGTGCATGCGACGCCGGCGCAGCTGCGGGCGATGCGTGGGCGCGACGCGGCGATGGTGTTCCAAGAGCCGTCCACGGCGCTGAATCCGGTGTTCACCGTCGGCTTCCAGATCGCCGAGGGGCTGCGCGCGCACCACCGGATCGGCAAGCGCGAGGCCAAGCGCGCCGCGATCGACATCATGCGCCGTGTCGGCATTCCCGACCCCGAGCAGCGGGTGAACGATTACCCGCACCAGTTCTCCGGCGGGCAGAAGCAGCGGATCGTGATCGCGATGGCGCTCGTGCTGGATGCCGGGCTGATCATCGCCGACGAGCCGACGACGGCGCTGGATGTCACGGTCCAGGCCGAGATCCTCGACCTGCTGCGCATCGCCCGCGACGAGTTCGGCGCGACGGTCGTGCTGATCACGCACAACATGGGCGTGGTCGCCGACCTCGCCGACCGCGTGATCGTCATGTACCAGGGCGACATCGTCGAACAGGCGCCGGCGCGCGAGCTGTTCGCCGCGCCGAAGCAGGAGTACACGAAGAACCTGCTCGCCGCGGTGCCGCACGTGGGCCGAGGCAAGAGCGCGACTCAGGATCCGTCGGCCGAGGCGCCGACCGAGCCGGTGCCCGACTCGCTTGTGGTGGCCCGGGGGCTGCAGATCGCCTATCCGGGCCGGTTCGGCCGGGCGGGAGTGGTCGCGGTGCGGGGCGTGGACTTCTGGATCGGCCCCGGCGAGGTGCTGGGCCTGGTCGGCGAGTCCGGTTCGGGCAAGACCACGATCGGGCGGGCCATCGTCGGGCTCACTCAGGTGGTCGCGGGGTCGCTGACCGTGCTCGGGCACGAGATGCGCGGGACGTCGACGCGCTCGCTGAAGAAGCTGCGACCCGACATCGGGTTCGTCTTCCAGGATCCGGCGACGAGCTTCAACCCGCTGCTGACGATCGCCGAGTGCATCGCCGAGCCGCTGGTGGTGCACGGCCGGGCCGCGAACCCGGGGGCCGCACGTGCCCGGGTGAACGATCTGCTGGATGCGGTCCACCTGCCGCAGACGTTCGGCGACCGATACCCGCACGAGCTCAGCGGCGGCCAACGCCAGCGCGCATCGCTCGCGCGCGCGATCGCGCTGCGGCCGAAGCTGCTGATCGCCGACGAGCCGACCAGCGCGCTGGACGTCTCGGTGCAGGCACGGGTGCTCGAGCTGTTCGACGAGCTGCAGGGCGAGCTCGGGTTCGCCTGCCTGTTCATCAGCCACGATCTCGCGGTGATCGACGAGGTCGCCGACCGCATCGTCGTGCTGCGCCGCGGCGAGATCCGCGAGCAGGGCACGACCGCCCATGTGCTCGGAGCCGCGCAGGACGACTACACCCGCCGGCTGCTGGCATCCATCCCGGTGCCCGACCCGGAGCAGCAGGCCGCCCGCCGCGCCGCACGGCTCGCCGCGGAGGACGCGATCGCGGGCTGACTCCGTTCCCGCGTCGAAATCGTACGATGTGGCCGAGTGCACATCAATTTCGGCCAGGTTTCATGTTCAGTCGGCCAGATCGTACGATTTCGCGAGCAAGGGAGGGTTTCGCGAACGGGGAGGCGGGGGGCGGTCAGGTCGGCCAGGCGCCGGAGGCGGCGAACTCCTCGAGCACGGCCGCCGGCCCGGTGAGGTCCATCCCGCGTTCGGCCACCCACGCGTCGCTGTAGTACGTGTGCCGGTAGCGGTCGCCCGAGTCGCACAGCAGCGTCACGACGCTGCCGGTCTCGCCGCGGCGCAGCATCTCGGCGATCAGGCCGCACGCCGCCCACAGGTTCGTGCCGGTGGAAGCCCCGGCCGGAAAGCCGGTCCGCGCGGCGAGGAACCGCATCGCGGCGATGGACGCTGCATCCGGCACCTGCACCATGTGATCGACGATCTGCGGCAGGAAGCTGGGCTCCACCCGGCTTGCGCCCGATCCCCTCGATCCGGCTGGGCGCGTGCGTGGTCACGCCGCAGTCGCCCGTGGTCCACGCCTGGAAGAACGCGGAGTTCTCCGGATCGGCCACGCACAGCTGGGTGGGATGCCGCTGGTAGCGCAGATAGCGTCCGATGGTCGCGCTCGTCCCGCCGGTGCCGGCACCCACCACGATCCAGCGGGGGACGGGATGCCGCTCCCGCGACAGCTGCTGGAAGATCGACTCGGCGATGTTGTTGTTGCCGCGCCAGTCGGTGGCGCGCTCGGCGTACGTGAACTGATCCATGTAGTGGCCGCCGCACTCGGCGGCGATCCGGGTCGCCTCGTCGTACACGCCGGCGGCGTCGTCCACGAAGTGGCACCGGCCGCCGTAGAACTCGATCAGGTCGATCTTCTCCTGGGTGGTGGTCGCCGGGATCACCGCGACGAACGGCAGCCCCAGCATCCGGGCGAAGTAGGCCTCCGAGACGGCGGTGGACCCGCTGGAGGACTCGACGATCGTCGTGCCCGGCAGGATCCACCCGTTGCACAGTCCGTAGAGGAACAGGGATCGGGCGAGGCGGTGCTTGAGGCTCCCGGTGGGATGCGTCGACTCGTCCTTCAGATAGAGCTCGATGCCCCACTCCTCCGGCAGCGGCACGGTGAGCAGATGCGTGTCGCTGGATCGGTTGGCGTCGGCGTCGACCTTGCGCACGGCCTCGCTCACCCACTCGCGCGTGGTCCGGGCCTCGTTCGGATCGTGCATCGTCGCTCCCTTCCGCCGCGAGCCTATCCGTTCGCCCCGGGCCCGCGCCCTAGCATCGACCCGTGACGGACGAGCCGGGGAGCGAGCCGATGCAGCGCGTCTTCGGCGCCGAGCGCGCCAAGGCGTTCATCGACGCCGTCGTGGCGATCGCGATGACCCTGCTGATCCTGCCGCTGATGGAGAGCGTCAGCGAGGCCGACGGAGCCAAGGGCACCCTCGTCTGGCTCGACGAGCACCAGTGGCAGCTGATCAGCTTCGTGCTCAGCTTCGCCGTGATCGCGAATTTCTGGGTCAATCAGCATCACCTGTTCGCACGCGTCGAGCGGGTCTCGAACGGGCTGTTGTGGGCGTGCCTGGCGTGGCTGCTGACGATCGTGTGGATGCCGGTGGCCACCGCTCTGACGGCGGCTGATGCCGAACACCGAGCCGCTGGTGAAGGTCATCTACATCGGAACGATGATCCTGACGAGCCTGCTCGCACTGCTCGGAGCGCTTCGTGCTCCACCGGCATCCGGACCTGCACCGCATCGATGAGGACGCCCTGCGCCGAGGAATGGCCGTCGACATCTCGACGGCGCTCCTGTTCGGTGCCGCGCTCGTCATCGCCGTCGCGGTGCCCGAGGTGAACTACTACGCGTTGTTCCTGCTCTTCCTCACCGGCGTGCTGCGGCGCCTCATCTCCCGGATGATGGGCGGAAGACCCGTCCCGGGGAACGACCGATAACGTCCGGCGTTATCATCGAAGCGTGGACGACTACGGAGACTTCGTGCGAACACGCCGCGACATCCTCGGGATGTCACAGCGCGATCTCGCGGAGCGCTCCGGTGTGAAGCAGCCCTCCATCGCCGCGATCGAGCGGGGCCGTCGCGATCCGTCAGTCGCGGCCAAAGCCGCACTCGATGCCGCGCTCCGGCTTGCGCCCGTCGGCGGCACTGCGGGCGCGGCGGCGTGAAGTGGCCGGCCTCTTCGCGGCGGCATCGCTGAACCCGCCACTCGTGTTCGGTTCTGTGGCGCGCGGCGACGACGACGAGACCGGTGATCTCGACCTGCTCGTGGACTTCACCGACCGGCACGACATCACCGACCTGCTCGACCTGCGGGAGCGTCTCGGCCGTCTGCTCACGGTCCCCGTCGACCTCGTCGACTCCCGCGCCGGCGGCCGAGTGGTCCGTCAGGCGCTCGACGAGGCGGTGCCGTTGTGAGCGGAGACCCGATCGACGACCGTGTCCACCGTCGGCTGGATGATCTGGCGCACTTCGCGGCGGATGCCGCATACACGGTCTCGCTCGGGCGGGATCGCTACCTCGAACACTCGTCGGCCGGGCGTGTGCTGCGCAACAACGGGCGCCAGATCGTGATTCAGATCGCCACGGTCGTCGAGAAGCTCCCTGCCGAGTTCAAGGACGCGCGTTCCCACATCGACTGGATCCGCATCGCGCGCATGCGCAACCTCATCGCCCATCACTACGACGGAGTGGATGATCGTCTGGTGTTCTCAGCGCTGGAGCATCGCATCCCCGAGCTCGCCCGCGCACTCGGGCTCACCGACTCCTGAGCCCGCTGACCCGGGCGGATATCGACGGGGGCGAGTCAGAACCGCGTCGCCACCATGATCACGATCCACGCGGCGATGATCGCGACCCCGGCCATGACCGTCACCGCCGATGTCGACCGCCGGAGCCGGCGACCCGCAGGTGCGACGCCCGGTGGCGGCGTGAATGCGGCGACCGGTGCGGTGAACGGCAACGACGCGGCGCCTGCCGGTGAAGGTGCGGGGGCGGATGCTGTGCCCGACGTCGTCGCGCGGGCCGCGGCATCCGGAGCCAGCCGGTCGTCGCGCCAGCGCGCCCACTGCGCCATCTTGTCCAGGAGCGCGCCGACGGTCGCGAACATCCACGCCCAGGTCGCCGGATCGAGCGTGGACAGGGTGCGGCCCTGCGCGTACAGGAACAGCCAGTCGTCGACGATCTCCACGTCCAGGGCGGCGGCGTGGTCGATGAAGCGGGCCATGATGTCGGGGGTGAACAGGTAGAGCGCGTCCTGTTCATAGCCCTCGGGGCAGTACAGGGCGAAGTGCTGGTCGAAGTCGCCCTCGAGGTGCAAGCCGCTGGCCGCGGGCGAACGAGGCGGGCAGGTTCGAGCCGAACAGGCCGTTGTTGCTCACCGCATCCAGCACGATGTTCGGCAGCGGGCTGTCGAGCCGGATCGCGACGTAGCCCCAGTGGTGGGTGGTCTGCTCCTTGCCCGAGCCGGTCGTGTACTGGTAGTTGCCGAACTCGACGAAGCGGGACGCTGCCCGCGCACCAGGTCGGCCGAGCGGCGCGCGTTGCCCTGGCCGAAGATCATTCCGGGCAGCTGCGGAGCGGTCAGGCCCGGTTCGTACGACATGCCGTTCGCGCGGGCGAACCGGTCGAGGCGGTAGGCGCGCACGGCCGCGCCGGGGCCGAACATCGACCGGACGACCGCCACCAGCACGCCGATGACGGCGAGCCCGAACACCACCGGGACGACGACCAACAGCGCCCCCATGCCGCCGCCGACGCCGGCACCGGCCGAGAAGAACGCACCGAACACGCGGCTGCCCACACCGACGAAGAAGACCAGGAACACGACGGCGATCGCCACGCCGACGATGCGGTTGGTAGTGATGCCGCCGGACGATCGGATTCGCCTCCAGAAGGCGCGGGCGGCCTTCTTGTCGACGGGTTCGGTCAACGGACGGGGGTCGAAGGATGTCGCGGTCTGACTCATCGGTTCACCTCATCGCTGGTCCAGCCCAGGTCGGCGCCGGCCGGGACCGGCGCGGCCTCGAGCCGCGAATCGGCGACGACCGCGGCGATCAGCGCCTCGCTGCCGGCGACCACCGTCACGTCGAAGTCGACCTCGGTCACCATCACCCAGGCGTGGTCGTCGGGCCAGATGAGGGAGGGCGATTCGGCGGTCGGGTCGAAGCCGTGCTGCTCGCCGCTGTGATCGCTCCAGGGCGCGGTGCGCGCCCACGCCGGGTCGGCGAATTCGGCGACACCCCCGCGGAACAGCACGTAGTCCCGACCGGGCAGTGACAGCCGCGGTCCGCGCGAGATCTGGTCGGAGAGGATGCCGGGGCGCCACGTCGGTTGCAGGAACACGTCATTGAACACGTCCCGGCCGGCGTGGGCGAGGAAGCTCTCGTGCTGTCGGCTGACGTTGCGCGCCTCGTCTGATTCGGGATCGGCGGCACCGGCCTCGGTGAGGAACACGCGCGACGGCCCGTAGCCCATCCCGCCGGTGACCCCGCCCCACCCCTCCCACAGTGCGATGCCCCCGGCATCCGGGGTCGTCGTATGGGCACCGAGCACGTCTGCGAGGACGGCGAGCGTGTCGGGTTCGAGCTGGCCCTGCGGCGGGTCGCTGTAGCGCCAGCCGACGGCGTCGCGCGGCGAGCCGCCGTCGTGTCCGTACGGGTCCCGTTTGCCGACGAGTCGCTGCCACTGCGCGAGTGGGTGCATCGTCGTGCCGAATGCGGCGGCGGTCTGCGCCCACGTCACCCGTTCGGTGTCGACCTCGACACCCGCGCGCAGGAACGCCTCCCATCCGTCGCGGTCGTCCTCGTCGGGCCAGGCGCGGCCGACCGGCCGCTCCCGGGTCGCGGGGTGGAACACGCGCGCGTACGCGGCGAATCCGCGCGGCACGACATCGTGCATCGTGTTCCGCCAGGGGTCGTCGATGCGTGCGCGCAGCCACTCGCCGGTCGAGACATCCGCGGTCCACTCCATCCGACAACGGTACCCGGCGTCGGCGCGTCCGACCGGTCGTGTGCGACGCCGTCGCCACGCCTGGTCGGACGAGCCGAGTCTGGCGCGCGGGTCAGACCAGGGCCGGTTCGCGTTCGGCGATCCAGTCCAGTGCCAGCCGTGCGACATCCCGCCAGCCGGCGTCCATCGTGAGCGAGTGGCCGCGCCCCTCGACCTTGACGAAGTCGGTGCGCGAGGGATTGTCGGCGTACAGCTTGACGACGGCCTCGGTGACCTTCAGCGGCACCGTGTGGTCCTCGGTCCCCGAGATCAGCATCAGCGGACCGCGGATGGCGTGATGGGTGTCGACGGCCGCGGGCGAATCGCGGACGAACGCGGCGGACGCATCCTCGAAGAGCGGCCTGCCGGGCCCGGGGATCGTCCACTGCGCGAACAGCGCGTCCGACTCTTCGCGGGACAGCGTGTTGCCGAAGCCGTAGTGGAACTGGTCGGCGGTCAGCGCCACCGTCCGCTTGCGGTTGGCGGGGTTGCCCAGCACGGGAAACGCCGAGCGCAGCCTGCGAGAGCGGCAGGATCTTCACGCCCTTGACCGGGGCGGGATCGATCGCCACGGCGGCGGTCGCGTATCCGTTGGCCAGCAGCTCCTGGGCGATCAGTCCGCCGAACGAGTGGCCGACCACGATCGGCTTGTGCGGCATCGCGTCGATGAGGTCGGCGTAGTGCCGGCAGATCGCCGTGATGCCGAAGTCGGCGAGCGGCTCGGGGTGGTCGCGGGTGGCCTGCACGGTGTCTCCATCGCCGGGCCAGCCGGGTGCCGAGGTGACGTGGCCGGCGGACTCGAAGAGGTCCTGCCACGGTCGCCAGGCCGTGGCGTGGATCCAGAGTCCGTGGATGAACATCACCGGGAGGTGGTCGGCGGGTCTCGTCTCTGACATGAACTGCTCCTTCGTCTGGTGCCCGCGTACGCGGGCGAGGGTCCCGCTCCTGCGGGGGATCACGCACGGTGGTGCGATCACAGCGTCTGGATGAGGCCGCCGTCGATGCGGAAGTCGGCCCCGGTGACGTTGCCGAGGCGGTCGCTCGCGAGCATCACCACGAGGGCGGCGACCTCTTCGGGCCGAGTGAATCGCCCGGTGACGGCTTGCGCGGCGGCCGCTGCCGCCACCTGCGCCGGTGTCGGTCCGCCCGCTGCGGACACGGTCGCAGCCACGCCGTGCTCGCCGAGCCACAGCGCCGTTTCGACCGGACCGGGACTGACGGTGTTCAGACGGATGCCGGACCCGCCCAGTTCTTTGGACAGCGACTTCGACAGGTTGCTCAGCGCAAGCCTTGGCGGCCGAGTAGTCGATCACGAGCGGATCGGGCAGCGCGGCGTTCACCGAGCTGATCGTGACGATGCTCCCCGCCGCGCTCGATCAGCGCCGGAACCACGGCGCGGATGGTGCGGACCGCCGCCATGAGGGTGAGGTTGATGGTCTGCAGCCACTGCTCGTCCGAGACGGCCGTGAAACCCGAGGGCCGGGGCGTCACCGCGCCCACGTTGTTGACGAGGATGTTGATGCCGCCGCCGCGGAGGGCGCTGCGCACGAGGGTGGCGGGCCCGTCGGCGGCGGACAGGTCGAGGGGCTCGAACTCGACGCGGCCGTCGGCGACGAGTCCGCCCAGCTCATCGCTGAGGGTGCGCGCGCTCGCGACCACCTGTGTGCCTTCGTCCACCAGGGCTCGCACGATCGCGAGGCCGATGCCCTTGCTGGCGCCGGTGACGACCGCCCTCTTGCCTGCCAGGTGAAGATCCATCTGTCCCGCCCACCTCGAACCGCGCGCTGATTTGCGAATCTCGATCAAGGTAGACGGACTGGTCTATCTGGTCGTGTGAAAGTATGGCGTACAGGCAAACGGAAGGCAAGAGCGGATATGAGCCATGTCACGACCGCGGTGGATGCCGCGCCCACCGAATCGGAACGGCCGAGCTCGAAGGCCCGCCAGCGCATCCTGGCCACCGCCACGAGACTCTTCATCTCCGTCGGCATCCGCTCCGTGGGCGTGGACCGCCTGATCGCCGAATCCGAGGTCGCCCGGGCGACGTTCTTCCGGCACTTCCCGACCAAGGACGATCTCGTCGTCGCGTTCCTGCGGTCCCAGGCGGCGGAGGCCCGAGAGCAGCTGACCCGGGTGCGTGCGCAGCCGGACGGCCCCCGTGCGCTCCTGGCCGAGATCGCCGCCGGGGCCAAGGTGGGCATGGACTGCGACGGGTTCCGCGGATGCGAGTTCGTCAACACCGCGGCGGAGTACTGCGACCCCGACCACCCGGTGCGCCTCGTCGTCGATCAGCACCGGGCATGGGTGCGCGACATCATGTCCGACTCCCTGCACGAGCTCGGACATCCCACACCTGTCGCCACCGCCGAGGTGCTGTTCACGATGCGCACGGGCGCCGTCATCGCCTCGTCGCTCGAAGGGTTCGGCAACGTCGACGGCGCGTTCGATCGCGCGTGGTGGGCACTGATCGACCAGCGCTGAGACCTTGGCGTCCCGCTTGGGACGGCTCTCGGCGGCCGTCGAATCGGCGCCGGCCGCGGCATCCGGTACACTATCAAGGTTGCCCGCGGTCTGTCCGCCGGGCGACGTGAATCACACCCTCCTGCTGCGGGGAGATGCCCGCAGCCGTTCTAGTCCGAAGGAGGTGGGTAAGTGACGCACCAGTACGAACTCATGGTCATCTTCAACCCTGAGATCGATGAGCGCCAGGTCCCGACGCACCTGGACAAGTTCCTCAAGGTCATCACGGATGCCGCCGGAACGCTCGAGAAGGTCGACATCTGGGGCCGCCGCCGTCTGGCGTACGAGATCCAGAAGAAGAACGAGGGCATCTATGCCGTCGTCGACTTCACCGCCACGAGCGAGTCCACTCAGGAGCTCGACCGTCAGCTGAAGCTGAGCGAGCTGGTCCTGCGCACCAAGATCCTGCGCGCCGAGGAGGCGATCGCCCAGGTCGCCGCCGAGAAGGAGCGCTCCGAGGCGAAGGCCGCCCGCAAGGCGACCGCCGGCGCGAAGGCGTAACCGCGATGGCCGGCGAGACGATCATCACCGTCGTGGGAAACCTCACGGCCGACCCGGAACTGCGCTACACGCAGTCGGGACTGCCCGTCGCGAACTTCACGATCGCGTCGACGCCGCGCACGTTCGACCGTCAGGCGAACGAGTGGAAGGACGGCGAAGCGCTGTTCCTCCGCGCGAGCGTGTGGCGCGACTTCGCCGAGCACGTCGCGGGGTCGCTGACCAAGGGCTCCCGCGTCATCGCGAGCGGGCGCCTGAAGCAGCGCTCGTACCAGGACCGCGAGGGCAACAACCGCACCTCGATCGAGCTGGAGGTCGACGAGATCGGCCCCTCGCTGCGCTACGCGACCGCCCAGGTCACGCGCGCGGCGTCGTCCGGCTCGGGCGGCGGCAACGCCGGCGGACAGGCGCGCCCGCAGGGCTCGGACGAGCCGTGGTCGACCCCCGGGTCGAACGGCGGCGCCGACGGCTGGGCCGCGCCCGGCTCCTACGGGGACGACACGCCGTTCTGATTCGGGGCGGATCAATGCCGCGCAGCGGCGTTGATGCGACCGCGACTCAAGGCTGAGCGAGCCCGCGTGAAGCGCGAGCGAGACGAAGCCCGAGCGACAGTCTGCGTCTGACCGAGGCATCCGTCGCGAACAACTCTCATCTGATCTAAGGAAGCAACAATGGCTGGAAAGTCGAGCGGCGACCGCCGCAAGCCGCGGAAGGGCGCGAAGAACGCCGCTCCCGCGAAGTCGATCCGGGTCGGCGTCATTGATTACAAGGACGTCGCCACCCTTCGCAAGTTCGTCTCGGAGCGCGGCAAGATCCGCGCCCGTCGTATCACCGGTGTCTCCGTGCAGGAGCAGCGCCTCATCGCCCGCGCCATCAAGAACGCGCGCGAGATGGCTCTTCTGCCCTACGCCGGCGCCGGCCGGTAAGGGGTATCGACATGGCAAAGCTGATTCTCACGAATGAGGTCGCCGGGCTCGGAAGCGCCGGCGACGTGGTCGAGGTCAAGAACGGGTACGCCCGCAACTACCTCGTCCCCCAGGGCTTCGCAGTGGCCTGGAGCCGCGGTGGCGAGAAGCAGGTGGCGTCGATCCGCGCCGCCCGCGACTCCCGCGCGATCCACGACCACGAAGAGGCCGTCGCACTCAAGGACGCCCTCGAGTCGAACATCGTGCGCCTGGCCGTCAAGGCCGGCACCGAGGGTCGACTGTTCGGCGCCGTCAAGACCGGCGACATCGCCGACGCGGTCAAGGCCGCGGGTCTGGGCGAGCTGGACAAGCGCAAGATCCACATCACCGCGCCGATCAAGGCCACCGGCCAGCACGAGGCGACCGTTCGCCTGCGTGACGAGCTGACCGCCGTGATCACGCTGCAGGTGGTCGCCGCCAAGTAAGCGCGATCGCCGTGAGGCCGCCGACCTTCGGGTCGGCGGCCTTCTGCGTTGGCGCTGTTGGCGTCGGTGCTGGCGTTGGTGGAGTTCGCGTCGGCGCTCTTCGCGTCGGCGGTGACGCGCTCGTGCTGCGCTGTCGTTTTCGGCGTGCGCTGTCGTTTTCCCGCGGCGGATATCTGTCGCGCTATCGAAATCCGCTTCCGCGCCCGCGATTTACGGGCGCGGAAGCGGAAAACGACAGCGCGACGAATCGCGCACTGCCGAAGCCGGCGCGAGCGCGGCGCGGAGGGCCGCGTGGGCGCGAGCGCGGGTCAGAGGCCGCGGGCGATGGCCGCGGCGGCGGCGAGCCAGGCTCGGCGGGTGTCTGCCCGCAGAGCATCGAAGGTGATGATGCCGTCGACCAGCGTCGGATCGAAGGGGATGCTGACGACGTCGCGTGCGATCGCCCGGAAGCCGTCCGCGACGTGCCGGATGTCGGCATCCGTCGCCTTCGGATCGGCCTGGGTGACCACGGCCACCGCGTTCGCCGCAAGACGGGCCGAGCGCTCGTCGCGGTCGGCCAGACCCTCCAGCAGAAGCGCCCCGGCCTCGGCGTGGTCGTCGCGCGTGGTCGTCGCGATCACCAGCTGATCGGCGTGCTCGATCATCTGCAAGCCAGAGCGGGTCGGTCTCGTCGTTGCCCGAATCGATCACGATGAGCCGGTAGTACTTCGCCGCCACGGCGTGGATGGCGGAGACATCCTGCGCGGTGATTCGCTGCTCGCTGGCCAGAACCGCGGGCTTCGAGCGCAGCACGTCGTACTTGTCGGCCGTCTGGTGATGGACGAAGCGCGCCAGGTCGGCGGACTGCGCGCTGGTGCCGAGCAGGCGCCCGGTCTGCGGGAGGCTCGAGCAGCGTCGACTCGTGCGGACCGCGTTCGGTGCGCCAGCCCAGGGTGCCGCGGGTCTGGTTGTTGTCCCAGGCGAGGACGCCGGCTCCGCCATGGCGGGCGAACACGGCCGCCAGGTTGATCGTGGTGGGGGTCTTGCCGGCGCCGCCCTTGCCGTTGACCACGGCGATCGTGCGCGGACCGGGCCAGTGCTGCGACACGGCGTGCAGGTCGTCGCGCTCGGCCCGCTCGCTCGCGTTCGGCGGCACGCGCAGCCCCATGCGGACGAGTCCGCCCCGCCAGCCCTTCGAGGCCGGGCGCTCCGCCTGCTCGTGCTTCAGGAACGACTGGCGCTCCTGTGTGCGGGGCACGGATGCCTCACCCTGGGTCGGCGCGGGGGCGGCGGCCGGGACGGAGGTGATGGGCGGCGCGGCGGCGGCGACGGATGCGGCGACCTGCGGTGCTGCCGGCTTGCGGCGACGCGGGCTGCGCCGGTGCCGGGGATGCGGGCTGCGCCAATGTCGGCGACGCGGGCTGCGCCGGTGCCGGGGATGCTGGCTGGGACGCCGACTGCGGGGCCGGGGAAACGGGCTGGGACGCCGGCTGCGGCGACGCGGGCTTGCGCCGGTGCCGGGGCGGCGGTGGGGACCGCTGTGGTCGGTGCCGGATCAGCCGGTGCCGCGGTGGCCGCCGCGGCGGCCGGGACCGCGCTGACCGGCGCGGCAGCGGCGGGCGCAGGCATTCGGGACGGGCGTGTCGGCGGGCGCGGGCGCCGGGTGCGTGTCCTCGACGACGGTCACCGATCCGTCGGTGGCGACGACCAGCTGGACCGCGCCATCCGGCTCGGTCACGATGACGGGAACCGGCCGGCCGAGCGACGCCGCCCGGATGCCGGCGCGCTGCACGACCTCACGGCGCGCGTCTTCGGGGCGAGTCGTCGCGAGGGTCTCGACGCGGCCGTCGACCTCGAGGGTCACCGATCCGTCCACTCGGATGGTGGCGGCGATCTCCTTGGTGTTCGGCATGTGCTGCTCCTCAGCGGATCGGCAGAGACCTGGCGGTCGGATGGACGGCGGCCCCAGCCCGCCGCGGTGGCCCCAGCGATGTCTCCGTTCTCGACGGCTCCGCGGGCGCGCCCCGAAGGAACGCGCCATGAGGGATTTTAGCCGGATGCGGTCGGGAGGACCCTGAGTCCGCATCCCGGCGGCGGAGACGGATGCCGCGACACGTCCGGGCCCCACGGGTCGGGCATACCGAGCGGCAGTGTCGCGCGCGATGCTGATCCGCTACCGTGGCATGCGGACCGAGCGCGCCCAGTGCATCGAGCGCACCGCCTCCCGTCCGGCTTCTGTCCGGTCGAACCCCCCGATATCCGCCGCTGGATGTCGGTGCCGGCGCTTCGCCGAAGAACCCCGATGGCCGCTGAGGAGACCTCATGACCGACCCGATCCAGCGGCCCGAGGCGGCCTGGCCCTGCCCGCAGATCGCGGCCGGGCCCTGCGGCGGGGGCCGTGCCGCTGTGACCGGTGCGGGTCGATGAGCGCGGTCGTGGCGGGCGTGCCGCCGCAGGTGCTGCTGGGCCTGGCCGTCGTCGTGGTGGTCGTCCTGACCAGGCTCCGCGCACGGCCGATCCGACCCCGCCTCGTGATCCTGCCGATCGTCCTGATCGTCGCCGGGATCGCCGTTCTGCTTCCGGCGGTGATGGCCACGTCCGCATTCCACCTCGTGGATGCCCTGGTGCTGACGATCGACGTGGCGTTGTCGGTGGGGCTCGGATGGGTGCGCGGCGCGAGCGTGCAACTCCACGCTGCCGACGACGCCGTGTGGTCGCGGTACACCGTGGTGACGGTGGCGCTGTGGGCGGTGTCGATCGTCCTGCGGTTCGCTCTGGGACTGGTCGGAGACAACTTCGGCGCGGCGGCGGTGGTCACCACCGGGCCGGTGCTGTTCTTCCTCGGAGTCACGCTGCTGGTGCAGAACATCGTGGTCCGCCGGCGCGCATCTCGCCTCTGACCAGGGCCGCTGATGAGGGCGAACGGCCCCGCTCACGCAGGTCTCGGCTCGACTTGCATTCGGGCGCATGCTGTGCATAACTCACCGCGACGACGGAACTTTAAACCGCTACTTCAAACACAGATCCATCCACAGGCTGTGCAGACAAGAGTGCCAGGTCAAGCGGGAGAAAAAACCTGACTTTCGCGAATTACACCTCTGTTGTCCACAGGGCTTGTACACAGGCTCACCGGCGTTCTGCCCAATCTCTCCACATAGTTATCCACAGGGCCGTTTGCGGGCGATCTGCGCCGTGCATAGCGTGGTCTCTGGTTCATCCGGGGGAGAGCATCCGTCACAGGCGAGGGATGTCGGGGGTCCGTGGTGTGCTGTGCTCACGAGCGCGGCATCGACCGGCGACATCCTCCTGATGTGCAGGTTCATGCGTGCCAGACATCGTGGAGGAGGACAGACGACGTGTCGATCGCTGACATCTCCGACGAGCGCCTGGGCGGACCGCCCCGAGAGCACGAGCGGACCCCTCCGCACGACATCCTCGCCGAGCAGAGTGCGCTGGGCGGGATGCTGCTGTCGAAGGACGCCGTCGCCGACGTCATCGAGAGTCTGCGCGGCGCCGACTTCTACGTCCCCAAGCACGAGCTGATCTTCGAGGCGATCCTCAACCTCTACTCGCACGGCGAGCCCACCGACGTGATCACGGTCACCGACGAGCTGATCAAGACCGGTGATCTGCAGCGGGCCGGCGGCGCCGACTATCTGCACACGCTCACCTCGATCGTGCCGACGGCCGCCAACGCCGGATACTACGCGTCGATCGTCTCGGAGCGCGCGCTCCTGCGCCGACTGGTCGAGGCCGGCACGCGGATCGTGCAGATGGGCTACTCCGGCCAGGGCGAGGCGCTCGACCTGGTCAACAACGCCCAGGCCGAGATCTACTCGGTGACCGGCATCGAGGCGTCCGAGGACTATGTGCCGCTGACGATGGCGGTGGATGCCGCGGTCGAAGAGATCGAGGCGGCCCGTGGGCGTGACGGTCAGATGACCGGCATCCCGACCGGGTTCCGTGAGCTGGACGAACTGACCAACGGGCTGCATGGCGGCCAGATGATCGTGGTGGCCGCGCGGCCGGCGATGGGCAAGTCGACGCTCGCTCTGGATTTCGCCCGGGCGGCCGCGATCAAGCACGACATGCCGACGATCTTCTTCTCGCTCGAGATGGGCGCAGCGAGATCGCCATGCGCCTGCTGTCGGCCGAGGGCGCCATCCCGCTGCAGAACATGCGCAAGGGATCGCTCGACCAGCGCGACTGGACCACGGTGGCCGCCACCCGCGGCCGCATCAACGACGCGCCGCTGTACATCGACGACAGCCCGAACATGACGCTGGTCGAGATCCGGGCCAAGTGTCGGCGGCTCAAGCAGCGCGTCGGCCTGAAGATGGTGATCATCGACTACCTGCAAGCTGATGACCAGCGGCAAGCGCGTCGAGTCGCGCCAGCAGGAGGTCAGCGAGTTCTCGCGTGCGCTGAAGCTGCTGGCCAAGGAGCTGCAGGTGCCGGTCGTCGCGCTCTCACAGCTGAACCGTGGATCCGAGCAGCGGCAGGACAAGAAGCCCCAGGTCAGCGATCTGCGCGAGTCGGGGTCGATCGAGCAGGATGCCGACATGGTGATCCTGCTCGACCGCGAGTCGGTCTACGACAAGGACAGCCGCCCCGGCGAGGCCGACCTGATCGTGGCCAAGCACCGCAACGGCCCGACCGCGACCATCGAGATCGCGTTCCAGGGCCACTTCTCCCGCTTCGCCGACATGGCCCCGGCGGGCGAATTCCAGTAGCGCCGGTTGCCGGGGTCCTGCGAAGGGCGGCGACCTCTCGCCGCTGCGCCCGCAACGCGCCCCCGAACGATGCGCCGGAATGGACGCGCGGCGTTCGACGTTTCACTGCTCATGAGCCTCCGCGACATCCCGATCAAGACCATGGAGGGCACGCAGACGTCCCTCTCCGCATTCGACGGCAAGGCGCTGCTGATCGTGAACGTCGCCTCGCGGTGCGGACTGGCGCCCCAGTACGAGACGCTGGAGAAGCTGCAGCAGGAGTACGGCGACCGCGGGCTGCAGGTGCTCGGCTTCCCGAGCAACCAGTTCCTGCAGGAGCTGGGCAGCAACGACGCCATCAAGGAGTTCTGCTCCACCACCTACGGCATCACGTTCCCGATCTTCGACCGCATCCGCGTCAACGGGCGCCGTGAGCACCCGCTCTACACCGAGCTGAAGAAGACGCCGGATGCCTCGGGCAAGGCCGGGCGGGTCACCTGGAACTTCGAGAAGTTCCTCGTCAGCCCCTCGGGCGAGGTGCACCGCTTCCGCCCGCACACCGTGCCGGACGACCCGACGGTCGTCGCGGCGATCGAGGAGAGCCTGCCCGCCTGACTCCGCCCGGGAGCCTGATGCCGGAAGATGGTGTGGTGTCCCGCATCCATCTCTCCGGTGAGCTGATCTGTCGCGACCCGCATGAGGCGCAGGTCGTCGCCGACGCGCTTCCGGAGCACGTCGCGCTCACGCGCGCCGAGGCCGGATGTCTGTCGTTCGAGGTGGTCGCCACGGCCGATCCGCTCGTCTGGCATGTCGACGAACGATTCGTGGATGCCGCGGCCTACCGCCGGCATCAGGCCCGCGTTGCCGCATCCGACTGGGGTCGCGCGACGGCCGGCATCCAGCGACGGTACGAGGTGGAGGGGCTGTAGCCAGCGCCGCGTCCGATCCGGACCCGGCCGACCCCGAACTCAGGACTCCGAGGGCGCCAGCGGCAGCTCCGGACCGTGATTCCACGCGAGGATCGCGGGCTGCTCCCGGTAGAAGCCGAGCACCGAGACCGATCCGGCATCCAACGAGATCATCGCGCCGAAACGCGGTGCCAGACGGAGGAAGACCGCAGTCAGGATGCGCAGATAGTGGCCGTGGGCCACCAGCGCGACGTCCCCCTCCGCCATCGCCGGCAGCACGCGGGTCAGCACGCGTGACGCCCGCGCGGCCACCTCTTCGACGGTCTCACCCGGGGTCGCGCCGCGGATCACGCCGTGCGTGAAGGCCGTCCAGTTGTAGCCCAGCTCGGCGCGGATGTCCTTCGTCGTGCGCCCCTCGTACCCGCCGTAGTCCCACTCGACGAGCAGCGGATCGACGTCCGCGTGCAGCCCGGCCAGCTCGGCCGTGCGCCGACTGCGCTGCAACGGGGAACTCAGCACGAGCCGGAAGTCGTACCCCCGGACGAGTGCCCCGGCGGAACGGGCGAGCTCCTCGCCCCGCGCGGTGAGCGGGATGTCGGTGAGCCCGGTGTGCCTGCCCGCCTTCGACCACTCGGTCTCGCCGTGTCGCATCAGCACGAGCTTGCCGGGAGGGTTGTCGGGGGCGGGGCGGTCCGGCAGCTGATCGACATGGTCCATGTCGTCACCGTAATCCCGTTCCGTCCGCCTCACCCGTCAACGGCGGCCTGGATGTCGCGGATGATCGCTCCGAGCCGACCGGACGCCAGCATCCCCGGGCCGAGCGGCCCCGCGGACCTTATCCGCGCTTGCGCCCGGCGGACCGCGCGGGCCTGCGCGTCGGCGTGCGCGTCGCGCAGCAGGGCGATGACCGTCTCGGCCGTCCGTGCTCCCGGATTGACGACCGAGACCCAGCCCGCCGCGCCGTACAGCGGATGCGGGACGAAGACATCCACATCGGCGGGATCGTCGTGGTCCGCCGTGAGCTTGCGCCGCGATGTCGCGCCCGACGTGGATGTTGACGCGGAACCGATCGGGATCGTCGAGGCGGGATGCCTCGTCATCGGGGTAGTTCTTCGTGATGATCGTCCCGTACGGCTGGGTCCGCTCGGGCATCACGCCGTCCGGGGCGTAGTAGAAGAAGGCGTCTCCCCATGCCAGCTCGGGGAACGGGCCGCCCTCGTGCGGGATGAACACGAGCGCCCCGTCGAATACTTCGACGGCATCGATGATCTGCTGCATATCCATGCTTCCATCGTCACCTTCATGTGCTTATGTGGACTTCAACGGCTCAACGACCGGAGACAGGATGCCGAACCCTCAAGTGCCGCGCATGACGACGGCCGAGATCGGCCGCCTGGCAGGCTACTCCACCCAGCAGGTGCGCGACCTCGAGCGCCTCGGCATCCTGCCCGCCGCGGAGCGTGCACGCAACGGATACCGGCAGTACGAGCACCGGCACCTCGCCGCGCTGCGCGCCTACCGCGCCCTCGCCGTGGCGATCGGTCCGGTGCCCGCACGCCGCCTCATGCCCGTGCTGTTGACGAGTCCCCTGGACGTCGCGGCGGAGAGGATCGACGACCTCCACGCGGCCCTCGCCCGCGACCGCGCGCGGGTCCGCGAGGCGCGCCGCGGCCTCGACGCCGTGCTGGCCGACACCCGCGTCACGGCGGACTTCGATGACCGGGATGCCATGACGATCGGCGAGCTCGCCCAGGCGCTCGGGGTCCGCACCTCTGCGCTCCGGCACTGGGAGAGCGAGGGGCTCGTCATCCCGGAGCGTCTGCCCGCGACCCAGACTCGGCGCTACCGCGCCTCGGCGATCGCCGAGGCGCGCATCGTCGCCGCGCTGCGTGGCGGCGGCTACCGGATCCCCGAGATCGCCGGGGTGCTCGACCGGCTTGCGCACCGACGGAGACGCCGAGCGGGCACGGGCGATGCTCGATGATCGGCTCGCCGGCCTCACCGAGCGCAAGCATTGCACTTCTGGCCGCGGCATCCCACCTGCACGCACTCCTGACCGGTTCGACGCCGCGGTCCGGCGCGGATCTCACGCCTGGGTAGGGGCGGGAACGGCACCGGGGGTGATGTGCCGGCACCCACCGCGTCCATAGCCTCCTCGAGATCCACTCGAGGAGGACCCCCATGGTCATCATGCCTGCGCGCTCGGTGCGCGCGCCCACCGTCCCTCTGCCCACCGGCCGAACGGCGCCGCAGCGCGTCGGGCGCGACACCGCCATCGATCTGGTCCGGGCGCTGTGCGTGGCCACCGTCGTGCCTTGCACGCCCTCATGGTCGGCGTCACCATCGGCCCGGCCGGCCCGGTGTTCGAGAACGCCGCCGACGGGGCGCCGTGGCTGGTGCCGCTGACCTGGGTCGCGCAGATCATGCCGCTGTTCTTCGTGATCGGCGGGTATGCCGGTTCGGCGGCCTACCGCCGACTGCGCGCCCAGGGCGGCACGTCGGTCGGCTTCGTCACGGCGCGAGTGCACCGGCTGCTTGCCGGGCGTGCTGTCGATCGGCGCCGCCGGCATCGGACTCGCGCTGCTCGCGATCTGCGGTGTACCGGGTGACATCGTGCAGCTCGCCGGGTTCCGCTACAGCCAGCCCCTCTGGTTCCTCGGCGTGTTCCTGCTCTGCCAGGCGCTGCGCCGGCTCTGCTGGCCGCGCACGAGCGGGCGCCGATGCGCACCGTGGGCGCGCTCGCCGCGGCAGCGATCCTCGTGGATGTCGTCCGCGGGATCACCGGGGTCGGCGCGATCGGCTTCCTCAACCTCGCCTTCATCTGGCTCGCGCTCGAGCGAGCTGGGGTTCTTCCTCGCCGAGGGACGGATCGAGGCCCTCCCGCGCCGCGTGCGCGCTGGAGCGGCGATCGCGGCGGCCGCCGTGTTCGCCGCGGGGTGTGTGATCGGCGTGTTCTCTCCGGATCTCCTCGAGAACCTCAACCCGCCGACCGCCGCGCTGCTGCTCGTCGGGGTGGCGCAGACGGCGCTCTTCTCGCTCCTGCGCGCTCCGCTCACCGCTGTCAGCCGGCGCCCCCGAGTCGCCGCCTTCACGCGGTTCGTCACCGCCCGCACGATGACGATCTACCTCTGGCACATGCCGGTGCTGCCGACGCTGGCCGGTATCACCGCGCTCGTCGCGATGAGCAGCGGTCTCGCCCTGCCGGAACCGTCGAGCGCGAGCTGGTGGATGACCCGCCCGCTGTGGCTCGCGCTCGCCGTGCTGCTCACCGCCGTCGTCGCCTGGGCGCTGGCCGGGCTGGAACGTCGCCCGATGCCGGCTCCGACCAGCTCCGTGCGTCGCGCTCGACAAGCCGTGATCATCGGCCTGGTCGCCGTCGTGCTCCTGCTCGCGGCCGGCACCACCGCGGTCAGCGCAGCGGTCGCCGTCATCCTGCTCGTCGGCGCGCTCCTCCGCATCCGGGCACCACGACGGGGCGAAGTCGGGCAGATGCTGACGGAGCCTGGGACCGGGTCACCGGCATCCCGGACTCACGCGACGGCGAGCCCCACGATCAGCGCGACGATCGCCAGGAGCGGCACGAGACCCTGAGTGGTCGCCGCGGATCGCTTGTCGGGCGCGGAGCTGAACAGGACCAGGGATGCCGCGAGCATCATCGCCGTGCCGGTGAAGGCGAGAGTGACGCCGACGGTCTGGGCTCCGAACACCCAGACGACGATCCCGGCACAGGCCGCGACCGCCAGGAACAGGTTGTAGAAGCCCTGGTTGAACGCGAGCTTGCCGGGTCTGCTCGGCCTGTGCCGCCGTCATCCCGAAGACGGCGCGAGCGCGAGCGCTCGTCCACGCCACCGATTCGAGACAGAAGATGTACACGTGGATCAGGCCCGCGAGGACCGCGAGGATCAGCCCGACGACGATCATGTGTGCTCCCGCCGTGCCCGGGTCCGAACGTGCACTGCTTCAGTATGGGTGGAAAGCCGGCGCGGGCGTGAGCCCTTCGTGCGCTCAGAATGGTGGAGGGTCGGGAACGAACTGCACCGTCGAGGTCGGGCGATCGAGGTAGACGCGGCCGGTCGGCCTCGTCCACCTGAGGCGGCCGCGGCCCAGCTGCTCGACCCGCCACGGCGAGTGGTGTTTGAGGATGTGATGGCGCCGGCAGAAGTGGGCGAGGTTGCCGGCGCATGTCTTGCCGCCGCGCGCATGGTCGACGGTGTGGTCGAGGTCGCATCGCCACGTGGGCTGGGTGCATCCGGGAAACCGGCAGTGCTCGTCGCGAGCATCGAGGAATCGCTGCTGGGCGGCACTCGGTCGATAGCGGTCCACGGCCAGCGGCTCGCCCGTGCAGGGATCGGTCAGCACGCGGTCCCATCCCGACGCGGAGGCGGCGAGGCGTTTCGCCGTGGCGAGGTCGATCGGGCCGTGTCCGGTCAGGAGTGCCGGGCTGTCGCTCCTGCCGTCCAGAATCCTCATCGGCAAACACTGTGGCGTCGCCGCGCCTGAGCGCGGACACATTGATGCTGTCCCGACGCCTCTGGCGACGTGGAGACCTTGACGACCTCGTCCGGCTTGGAAACATACCGAACGGTTTGGCTCGCCGTACGGTGCACGACTCCGAACGCAGCCTGCGAGCCTGCTGCCGATTGTCCTCACTGACCTGATCAGCTGTCTCACCGACGCGATTCAGCGACTCACGTATTAGGTCCCTAAGCCAATTGATCGAGTACTTGCTGGCATAGTCGGTCGACTCCTCGAGGTCGATCGCACGGAACTTGGAGTGGATGTGCTCCGCGACCTCGTCGACGGAAAACATCTTGTAGCGGATGAGAGTGCGCTTCTCTCGCTGCTTCCCGCTGACCACTCGGCTGTACGTGGTCTCGCGCTCGAGCTCCGAGACCTGAGAAACGAGGGTGACGAACCCCTTCGAAAAATCGTACTCGTCAGGCGCCTGGTGCTCTTCGGACTCCTGCGTCTTGCTGTAGTCGATGTTCTCGAGATCGAAGTTGTAGTCGACTTCTTTGTCTGCCACCCGTGACACAAGCCTGTTCTCGATCTCGAGAACTTCATCGACGAGATGCCGAATCCTTGACGACCACGCATCGTGATTGAACACCGTGAGTACCGGACGCTCACCACGGTAAGAGTCGGGCACGCGAAGTCCGCGTCCCAGAACCTGCGCAATCAAGAGCTTGCTTGAGAACGCCCTCTCCTCGTGCGGCACGACTTGGAACACGTTCTTTACGTCCCAGCCTTCGGTGAGCATGCTCACTGAAACTACCCATTCGACCGGGCTATCCGCTTGGTCCACAGATCCGAGTTGGATCACGTTGCGCTTGTGGTCGGGATCAGAGGTGACGGTCAAGACCTTGGCGGCCGCCTGATCCTGGGTAAGCCCTTCCGCCGACGCCAAAAAACTCGCAACATCGACCGCCAGTCGTTTCGCGGCGGCGATGTCGCGCGTCGCGAGCAAGGTCAGAGGCATCACCTTGCGGTAGAACTGCTTGTTCCCCTGATGGTTGTCGTAGACCTTCTGGAGCTTCTCGTCCCGTGCGCCGCTTGAGTCCTCCGCGACGTAGTCGATCGTCTTGACGACGCCGGAGTCGATCGCGGCGCGAAGCGAGTAGCGGTAGATGACATCCGGGAAGTAGGAATTGTCGACGTAGCAGGTGCCAGAAACGCCAACCACGTAACGGAAGTTGAGGTCGGCGTCGCTGACGAACTCCGCCCACTTCCGCATGTCGCCGTTCGCGGAGTACAGATGGTGCGCTTCATCGTTGAGGATGAGCGTTCGGTCGCCTTTTCCTGCGAGGGTCGGGCGGATCGAGCTTCGCGACGACGCGAAGGTCGCGTGATAGTTCTCGATGCACACGGTGCCCGGGACTATCGACTCGGTGCCGTTGATGACCGCGGGCGCCGTATAAGCGGCACCCGAGGGCATTGCGGCGCGCAGCGCTTCGCTCGCCGCGAGGCTCTTGAACTTTTCCGTGAGGCCCGCCTCGATTGTGAGCGAGGGGCAGAGCACCAGCACTTGGTCGACCGCGCCGGTCGCGAGCATTAGCGCGGCGATCCCATACATCACGTGGCTCTTCCCGGTGCCGGTGGCCAGGTCAAGGCTGCAGGACAGTTGGTCAGGGAAGATGAGCTTTCGCTCTGCGGATGCTTCCCCGCCATAGACGTCCTTGAGCATGGGGTTCGCGTCCAGATTTTCGCGCAGTAGCGCGCGGAGGCTCTCATATCGCTGCCCGAGCAAGTATCTGAGCGTTTCTCGGATCGCGTCTTTCTGATACTCGCGAGTCGAGCAGAGCGCGTCGAGGAACGGCTCGTATGGGTTCAGGTCGAGAACGTTGGGATCGATTGCTTCGGTGACTTTTCGATCCTTACTTGAAGAACGGAACGAAAGTCAGGCAGATTCAGCTCGGGATCAACCCGGAGACGCTTGCGCGGCTGGGTCAAGCAGGCCGAGATCGACGCAGGCCAGGCCCCGGGAGTCACGACCGTGGAGGCGGCGCGGATCAAGGAACTCGAGGATGAGGTCCGGGAGCTGCGGCGGGCGAACGAGATCTTGAAGACGGCGTCGCGTTTTTCGCCGCGGCGGAGCTCGACCGCAAGCTGAAGTAACCGGAGTGCCGACCGCGGTGCTCGTCGAGTACATCGACGGGCACCGCGACCGGTTCGGGGTCGAGCCGATCTGCCATGTCCTGCGCGACAGTGGCCTGCAGATCGCCCCGAGCACCTACTACGCCGCGAAGGCGCGTCCGCCGTCCGTGCGGGCCGTGAGGGATGCAGGACTGACCGAGGACATCCGCATCGTCCACAAGGCCAACCTCGGCGTCTACGGCGCCCGGAAGGTCCACGCCGCCCTCAACCGAGAAGGCATCGAGGTCGCGCGTTGCACGGTCGAGCGGCTGATGCGCACCGCGGGAATCCAGGGCATCCGGCGCGACAAGACCCGCAAGACCACCTTCGGGGAAGGCGCGGAGACCGACCGGCCCGCCGACCTCGTCAAACGCGCGTTCACCGCGACCGCGCCGAACCAGCTCTGGGTCGCGGACCTGACCTACATCCGCACCCACGCCGGGTGGACCTACGCCGCATTCGTTCTCGACGTGTTCTCCCGCCGCGTCGTCGGCTGGCAGGTGTCCACGTCGCTGCGCAACGATCTCGCCCTCGATGCGCTCGACATGGGCCTCTGGGAACGCCGCAGAGCCGGGCAGGACATCACCGGGCTGATCCATCACAGCGATGCCGGAGTGCAATACCGTGCGATCCGCTACACCGAGCGCCTCGCCGAGGCAGAGGCCGTCGCGAGCGTCGGAACGGTCGGCGACAGCTACGACAACGCGATGGCCGAGGCGCTGAACTCGTTGTTCAAGGCTGAGTGCATCCGCAACCCGATGATGCGCCCGAAGGGCGGGTGGGCCTCGGTCCGCGACGTTGAGATCGCGGTCGCCGAATACATCGACTGGTACAACCACCGGCGTCTACAAGGCGAAATCGGACACGTCCCGCCCGCCGAGTTCGAGGCCGCGCACTGGGAATCCCACGAGCCCGTCAGCTACGTTGGAGAACAGGTTCCGATCGGAGCCGGTCCCAGATAACCGAGCCTCCACAAAACCCGGGGCGCTTCAGTCGTTCCGCTTGGTCGCTGGCTTGGACAGCATGAGTAAGGACCGCGTGGCCGTTCTCAGTCAGCTCCAGGACGTTTCGGCGCCGGTCGCCCGTGTCCGGGCGAATTGCCGGCCTCGATCCCGGCCTTCCCACCCTCGAGGAACTGCCCTTTCCAGTTCCCGATCGCTTGCTCGGACACCTTCTCACGACGCGCGGCTTCGGCGATCGAGATCTCACCCTCCCGCACGGATAACACGATGCGGAGCTTCTTCTCCGCGGGGATCGTCGGGCGACGACTCATGATGACTCAGACCTTTCGATAGGGCGCTGCCTCAGCAACTACTACCCCTGCCACATAGGCTGACGCGCGACAGAATCACGCACCCAACTTGCTGCGTGGGATGCGGCGGCTCGGCGACTCCCATAGCGATGATGCGTAGGAACGGGCGCCCGTGGAGCCAGTCCTCGTTGCGCGCCACCGACTTCGGCAATGCAGTGACTTCTGGACACCAGACGCAGAATGCGTAGAACTACGTGGTCACTCTGACCTGGAAGCGATCATGATGGTCAGAGCCGCATCATCGCGGCGGGTGCATGAGGCAAGGGAGCCAAGTAGTGTCTGGGAAGATCATACCCACGGCGGTTCGTATGGGGCTGTTCATTGGAGGTCGGGAACGGCAGACGGCGGAGACGCTGGAGGTCGCCGATCCGGCTATGGCAGGCGTGATCGTGGGTGAGGCGGCCTCCGCTTCGGCCGATGACGTCGCCGACGCGGTCGCGGCGGCCAAGGCGGCCTATCCGGCATGGTCGTCGCTCTCCGCGGCCGAGCGCGCGCGTCAGATGGCCGACGCGATCGCCGGGATCGCGGACGAGCGCGACACGGATGCGGCGATCCTGTCGCAGGAGAACGGCAAGATCCGTATGGAGTCCTGGGTCGACGCCCTGGTGTTCGAGATCCGGTGGAACCTCGCGTTGATGATCGCGGACGAGGTCGACGCGGGTAAGACGCTGCCCGTGGTCCCCGGCATCCCGGTCAGCACCGAGGTGACGTTCCAGCCGCTCGGGGTGGTGACGATCATCGTCCCGTTCAACTGGCCGATCGCGATCCTCGCGGCCTCCCTTCCGCACGCATTGCTGGCCGGGAACACCGTGATCGTGAAGCCGCCGCCCTCGGCGCCGCTGGCGACGACCCGGGTCGTGCAACGGGTGGCCGAGAAGCTGCCCGCGGGTGTGCTGAACGTCGTCACGGGCAAGGACGAGAACATGGGCGGGCTCATCCAGAACCCGGACATCGCGAAGGTCTGCTTCACAGGGTCCGTCAACGGTGGCAAGCGGATCATGGAGATGGCCGCCAAGTCGCTGACCCGCGTGACGCTCGAGCTCGGCGGCAACGACGCGGCGATCTTCGCGGAAGACGCGATCATCGACGACGTGCACCTCGACCGGCTGTACGCGGCGATATTCGACTCCACGGGCCAGATCTGCATGAATGCCAAGCGCATCTATGTGCATCGCTCCCGGATGCAGGAGGTTGTGGACGGCCTGTCGGCGCGGCTCGAGAAGGCAGTCATCGGTTACGGGCTCGACGCGGGCACCACGATGGGGCCGCTGCACTCGCCCGTGCAGAAGGCGTTCGTCGCGGAGATCATCGAAGAGGCCAAGGACTCCGGCGCGACCGTGCTGGAGTTCGGCGAGCTGCCCGGCGGTGACCTCGCCGGCGGCAACTTCCTGCGCCCGGCGATCGTGGTCGACCCCGACCCGGAACTGCGGGTCGTGACGCAGGAGCAGTTCGGTCCGGTCATCCCGATCATCCCGTTCGACACCGAGGAGGAGGCCGTCCGCGTCGCCAACGACACCTGGGGCGGACTCTGCGGCAGCGTCTGGACGGCCGACCCCGAGACGGCGAAGCGCATCGGCAACCAGCTCGTCTGCGGCTACGTGTTCGTCAACGATCACGGAGCAACGCGGCTCGACCTGCGCGCACCGTTCGGCGGCATGAAGCAGTCGGGCATCGGCCGCGAGCAGGGCATCGAGGGCATTCGGGCGTTCCAGGACACCCGCTCCATCGGCACGATCGACCCCGAGGCACTCGCCGCGATGGCACACTGACCGTTCCCGCATGCCGAAGCCATCTCCGAGAGACGGCGGACACGGCTGATTCCCGCATTGAAAGCGGTGCGCGGTCGAACGACTCTTGCGTCAGCACGGGCTGTGCGGCATCCGCCGGGGCAAGCAGTTCGTCACCACGAAGGCTGATGGGGCGGCGTTCCGACCGCCGGATCACGTGCATCGCTGTTTCCGCGCGGACGAGGACGATCGGGACCGTCGGCGACGCGTATGACTGCGAGAGTGTCAGGTGCCTTCTGGCGGCCTGACTCTTGCTGACGACTGACCTCGAGGTTGGGGTGTCCTTGCTGTTGATCTGTCGTCCGCCAGAAGGCGCATCACCCTCGTGGTGCTGGCCAGGCGGGCGTGACCTCATAGGAGCCTGATCGCATCAGTGTCCCATCAGTGTCCCATCAGTGTCCCATCACAGTCCCGTCCACCCGACCGGCCAGCGTCACTCCCCCTGTCTGGCGTCGACACTCACAAACACGTCCACGTCTCCGTCGCGGTCGCGGTCGCGGTCGACGAGCTCGGCGCGGTCCTGGACCGCCGGTCGTTCGCTGCGGATTCCGGTGGCTACGGTCAGCTGATCGACTGGGCCGAGTCGTTCGGTGGGAAGCTCACCTTCGGGATCGAAGGCAAGGATCATGCGGAGCGGGCCTTGCTGGCGCAGTCCGGCGCCACGGCATCGGCGCGTTAGAGGTGATGAGAACGGACCGACGTGACCGGCGGCAAGACGAAGTCCGAGATCATCCGGTGCCTCAAATATCTTCTCGCACGCCAACTCTGGGCCGCGATGCGCCCTATCCGCGAAGCCCGACCACCCCTCCGGATGGCCGCTTGACAGATATAGGAGCATCAACGCACTCGCCGAAACGGTCGTGGGGCTCTACAAGCCCGAGTGCATGATGATCGACGGCCCGTTCCGGACCGCCGACGAGCTCAAGCTCGCCACGTTCTCCTGGGTGCACTGGTTCAAAGAGAACAGGTTGCACTCTTCGATCGGATACCTCACACCCATCGAAAAGCAGGACGAGTACTACCGTGACATCAACTCCCAGAGCCAGCCGGCGCTGGGAGAACTCATCTTCCACTAAACCCGGGGCGATTCAGTTTCCGCCGCGATGCCATCGGCTACTCGATATCGAGGATACCGGGTAGATCGCCGTCAACCACGGGATGTACCCGCTCGATCCTCCCGGCGTCGCCGAGGCGCTGCGACCATCGAGATCCTCCCCTCGCTGCGGGCGCCTCCTACCGCGGATCCCTCGATGCCATGCCGGCCCGCGGAAGTGGACGAGCGGAATCCGCGGAGCGCGCCCATACCGGATTGCCTCATACCGCCGAAGGGCGCCAAAGGTCCAGGCGGATGACGGCACGATCGTTGACTCAGACGTAGACCAGGTTGCCCGGCGACGCGCCGAGCGGCTTTCGGATTCGCTGTCCAGACCGATCCGCCTGTTCCGCCCAACGAGTCGTTAGCGACCCCGATGGCGTCGTCTTCGTTCATCTAGAAAGGTCGGGGATGACAGGTCCGAACGGTTCCTGGGCTACGACGCGCGATCTCCCCTCCGGGTTCAGCCGCCAATGACACCCGGCTTGCCCGGATCTGCCGGGAGCGCTTCATGTTTGAACGGCGGGTTGGACGGATCAAGGTGACGGCGATGGATCAACAATCTCCATATCATCGAGTCTCTCGCCCGGCTTGTATGTTCCACCGAAAAGGTCCGAGCCGTCGTCCGTCAACCGGAGATCGATGACGCGCCATGAATCGGACGTTTCATCGATCGGTGTCGCCTCGCCGCGTGCGATCTCAACGCGGGGCATGGCACTGGGAGCGAGCCACGGATACTCGATCGTCACCGCGAGCACGGTACCGACGAACTCAATGGCGGGGTGCTTTATCGGCACCAACAGCATGCCGTGATGCCCACCGAATCGCACCTCCCCTACAAACTTCCGCTGAGGTGGGTCGGTGCCTGCGGTCGGTACGGGAACTATCTCGGGAGTAAACCGAAAAATCTCTCCGCAGTCGACCGCGCCGTAAGCCTCCACCGCCGCGCCATCGGGAAGACGCTCCACATACGCGCGGAAGCTCTTCTTCACGCTCCAATACAGCCCGGGTTCGCGTTCCATGTCCTCTTCCCGTGCCCCTACAGATCCAGGACGAGACGTCGTGAGCAACTTCGGGATACGCAGATCATCATGAAAGTGTTCTGCGCCTTCTCCGCGTCGGAGAGCACGGAATCCCGGTGGTCTGGAACGCCCTCGATCACCTCGGCCTCGCAGGTCCCGCAGGTCCCCTCCTCACAGGACGCGAGAACCTGCACACCCGTTTCGCGCACGACGTCTAGGATCGAGCGCCCGATGGGAACGGTGACGCTCACCCCGCTCGACGCCAGCTCCACTTCGAACTCCGAATCCACGGTTGCCCCTTCCAGCTGCTTCGGTGAGAAGTACTCCACTCGGGGCGGCATGCGCCCCACGGCTTTGCATGCATCGTCGATCGCCACAAGCAGCCGGGCGGGGCCACAGCAGTACAGGGCGGTCTCCGGACCCAGACCGTTCACGAGCTCCACCACGTCGATCCGTTCCCCCTCGCTGCCCGCGAAGAGGCGGACACGGTCCGCCCAGGGGCTCAGATGTTCCAGGAAAGCCATGTTGGAGCGTTCTCGGCCGCAATAGTCCAGACTCCACGAGGCACCCGAGCGTGCGACCGCATAGATCATCGGGAGGAGCGGGGTTATGCCGATTCCCCCTGCAACGAAGCGGTACTCGGAGGCCTCTATCAGGGGGAAGTGGTTCCGCGGTCCTCGGACCCAGAGTTTGTCGCCGGCCGACACGTGGTCGTGAATGTACTGCGAGCCACCCCGACCGTTCGCTTCTCGCAGAACGGCGACCGTCCATGTCCCGGCGCGAGTCGGGTCACCGGTCAACGAGTACTGGCGAAGCGTCCCGTCGGGCAAGGTCACCTCGATGTGTGCGCCCGGTGCCCACTCGGGCAGCGCCGCGTCATCGATCCCACGCAACGTCAGCTGGGTAATGGCCGCTGAGACGGTCGACTTGTCGACCACGACCACATCACCGGCCCACTCCACCGGTTCCACTGCATCGCCGTGCACGGGTTGTCCCTCACCGGCGAGCAGGTCGCCGAGAACTGTTCCAGTAAAGGACGTAGGCGTTGTGACCATGGCTGCTCCATCGCAATAGGCGTTCCCCTCAGTCTTTTCGGCGATGGATGATTCGGCACGCGTGTTTCTACGTGATTGGCGCACCGGCGGTGAGACGGCTGCGTTCACGGGTCACCCACGCAACCACCTGCGAACGCGATTCGAGTGCGAGCTTCGAGAGCACACTGGCGACGTACCCCTCGACCGTGCGGGGCGAGAGGACGAGACGCTCTGCGATCCGGCGGTTGCTGAGACCATCCGCAAGCAGGTCTGCCACCTGGCGCTCACGAGCGGTGAGGATATCGCCGTTGGAACCCGTCACGGCTGCTGAATTTTTCGTGTCGACCGCATAGGCGAGGAGCGACTCGTAATCCAGCCGTGCACCCTCAGCGAGGAACGAATCAAGCTGCGTAGGGCTGATGGCGGCTTGCAACGCGGCGTAGCAGTCGTCGGACCGCTCCGCAAACTTCGTCCCGAAGGCGGCTATCGACGTGCCGAGGTCGGACCAGATGGCTCGCGCGGCTCCGAGCAGCCGGGCCGCGCGCTGAAGCTGACGACGCGACGCCGACATCCAGGCCAGCGAGTCGATCTTCAGTGCCGTGCCGACCCGATCGAACGCCAGATTCATCCGCAACGCATGCTGGAGGCGCGCGCTCGCCGTCTCGTAGTCGCCCGCCATCCAGATGCCGTAGGCGTAAGCCCAGAGAAGCTGGGACGTGCCCCAGCGCTCCGTCTCGTGCTCGGGTCTGCTCGGGTTGCCGTCGTCAAGCTCACGGATCTCGTCGTAGTGGCCCGTCTCCGCGAGCGCGAGCGCGTAGAGCATAGATACGAAGTGCGGGCCCGGACACTCATCCCGCGTAGCCGCCGCGAAATAGGCGTGAGCCGCTCCGAGCCGTTCGAGAGCGATGTCGAGATCGCCTCGCCACAGATCCGCCGTGCCGCGAAACAGGTGGACGTACGCCCGCAGGCGGTCGTCTGCGAGGCTCTCTGCGATCTCCCACGCTTCCGCGAGGCGAGCCTCGGCTGCCGTCGCATCGCCCTGGAGGATCGATATCCACGCGCTGACCCAGAGGGCATCGCCGCGGACCTCCGAAGGTTCGTCGCTCCCCGCGAGAGCGCGGTTCATCCACCTACTGCCGTCCCGAAGGAACCCATCAACCGCCCAGTGGATGCGCAGGTTTGCCGCGAGGCGCATTCCCCGCGACTGAGCTCCGGCAGCGGTGAAGCTCCACTCCAGCGCCCTCGCGAAGTTCGACCTCTCCGTCCGCATTGCCGTCACGACATCCGGTTGTGACGAAGATCCCCAATCGTCGCACGCGGTCTGTGCCACAGAGGCGAAGTAGTCGAAATGGCGCTCCGAAATCGTGTCGAGCTCTCCCGAGGCGCTCAGTTGCTCCCGCCCATACTCGGCGATGGTCTCGAGGAGCCGAAAGCGGATCGAAGCGCCGGTGGATGTGGCGACGATCAGCGACTTCGCAACGAGGTGGTCGATCACGGCCCAGACCGCGTCGGCGGACCCCTCGCTGCCACAGACACGCTCCGCGGCAGCGAGGTCGAACCCTCCGGCGAACATGGAGCATCGCCGCCACAACACGCGCTCCGACTCCGTGCAGAGGTCCCAACTCCAGTCGATCATGGACCGGAGAGACTTGTGCCGAACGGGCACGGAGAGGTCTTTGGTCGCGATCGAGAGCCGGTCGGCAAGGCTCGTCGCGACCTCTCCGATCGTGAGTGAACGAAGCCGCGACGCAACGAGCTCGATGGCGAGCGGATTGCCCTCCAGTCGAGAGCATACGGAGGCCACCATGCGCCAGTTGTCCTCGTCGACGCGAAAGCCGGGGCGAACCGCCGAAGCACGATCCAGCAAGGCTTCACCGAGTCGAACTGCGCCACGTGATACGGGTCGACCATCGCGTCGGCGTCCGGTACCCCGAGCGGCTGGACGGGGATGACCCGTTCGCGAACGCTGTCGAAGGCCTCCCTGCTGGTGGCGAGAACGTGAATGTCGCGCCCACTGGAAAGAATCCGTGTGATCAGCTTGATGGCGGGCCCGAGTTGGGACTCGCAGTTGTCGAAGATCAGCAGCGCCCGCAATGATCGGAGGTAGCTGATCAGCCGGCCTTCCGATCTTCGCTGGGAATGATCCGGTCCCGCGATCGCGTCGAGCACATAATCCTCGATCTTCACGTCTACGGGTAGCTCCGAGAGATCGATGAACCACACGCCGTCGGGATACTTCGGCAGGACGTCCTCCGCGACCGCGATGGCCAGCCTCGACTTGCCGATGCCCCCCGGCCCGGTGAGCGTGACGAACGATGTCTGCTCGAGCGCGCGGCGAACAGCCGTTCTGGCTGCTCGCCGCCCGACGAGCGATGTCGCGGGGACAGGCGCATTTCCCCCGTCAGCACGCGTCATGGTGCTTGTACCCTACCCGTGGGTGCACGCGTGCTAGCGGATGCGAATGGGCATGCTGGCGTAACCGCGGGTGGAGTTGTTGAGTTCGCGCGTCGGCTCGCCGACGAGCTCGATCGTCTCCACGCGCTCTGCCAGTGCCGTGAACAGGGCCTGGGCCTCCATGGTGGCCAGCGTGCGCCCAGGGCACGAGTGCGTACCGTGATCGAATGCGAGGTGATCGGTCGGATTGCGGCGTACGTCGAAACGGTCGGGATCTGCGTAGCGACGTTCGTCTCTGTTCGCTGCGCCATAGGAATGCACCACCCGAGAATCCGCAGGGATCACCACTCCTTCGCCGAGGTCGACGTCGCGCGTCGTCGCGCGCGAGAAGAACTGGATGGGCGACTCCAGACGCAGCCCCTCGAGGAACGCGCTGGGGACGAGCGACTTGTCCTGCCTGACGATGTCCCACTGACCCGGGTTCTGAGCGAACAGCATGAGCAGGCTGCTCATCGCGTTGATGGTGGTGTCCAGCGACGCATGCAGAATCCCCGTCAGCGCGATCGGAACCACTTCGCGTGGGATGTCGCCCCGGGCCGCTGCGGCGTGCATGACCCCGCCGAAGCTCTGAGCGGGCATCTTATCCTCGGTCGCGTGTGTCCTGACGTACTCGATGCCCGCCTGCAGCTTGGGGAAGGAGTCGATCATTCTCTGGTTGCCTTCGGGACCGAGCGCGTTGAAGGCACCCTCCGCCCATTCGAGCATCTGTTCCCGCCCGTCGGCGGGCCATCCCACGAGGTCCATGATGATGTTCAGCGGGAGATCCTTGGCGAAGTCCTGCACCCCGTCGAACGTCCCGCGTGCAAGCAGAGCGTCGACCACGTCCTCGGAGCGCTGCTTCAGATCACCGAGGGCGTGGCGCACGAAACGTGGGCGAAGCGTGTCATCGAAGATTTTCCGTCGGTTGGTGTGCTCGGGCGGGTCGGATTCGAGGACCGAACCGCTCCAGGCGGCACGTCCGTCCTCGCTCAGCGCAACTCCCCCCATGTGGGCGGAACTGAAGGTCGCCCAGTCCGCGAGAGCGGATTTCACCACGTCGAACCGGGTGATGATCCACATGTCGTACTTCGTCATGTAGGCGGCTGGACCGAGATCGCGCAGCTGCTTGTAGTGCGGGTATGGGTTCGCCAGCACCTCATCACTCCAGATGTCCAGATCCGTGTGAACGTGCTCCTGATTCGCGAGTGTGACCGTCACGTGCTCTACCTTCCTGAGAATGAGGGCCCGCGGTCCACGTATGCTGCCAACATTGGCAGCGCGTGATGCGCCGGAAGAACCGGCCCGGCTTGTCACGCGGGGCTTCTTCAACCGTGGGTCCTCGATGACCTGTTCTCATCGTCCCCGTCTCGGGCGGATCTCCCATCCGTGGAACTACGTGATTGTCACCCTGCTCACAAACACGCGAGAGTCGAATCAGGGCGGCGAGGAAGACGATCGGTCCACGGAGAGTAGGCCGATGGCAGTCACATTCCGCGATTCGCGGCCGACCTCTTCGCAGCCCACAGCGCCAATTGCGTTCGGGAGCGGAAACCGAGTTTGGCGAGCGCGTGAGTCAGATGACCTTCGACCGTACGGACCGACAGGGTGAGCCGTTCTGCGATCTCTTCGGTGCTGAGTCCCTCGCCCACGAACCGGGAGACTTCGTTCTCCCGCGGCGTGAGGTGTCGTTCATCCGGGCTGCTGTTCGCGAGCGCCTTGCCCAACGCATAGTTGATCAGTTCTTCGACATGCAACGCCCGGCCTGCGGCAACACGCGAGTCGAACCTCGCGGCGGACATCGTCAGCCGCAGTGCCTCTTCGCATTCGTGCGCGTGTCGCGCAAAGTGGATACCGAACGCGGAGATGGATGTGCCTAACCGCTTCCACAGCTGTTGAACGCCGCCCAGCAGTGTCGCCGCACGCTCGTACTCGCGGCGGGACGCCGCGACCCACACCAGCGTCTCGAGCTTCAACGCCGTTCCCGTCTGATCGAAGTCGAGTCGCAGGTTCAGGGAACTCTCGACGAGCGTGTGTGCGGCCTCGTGATCCCCGGCGAGCCAACGGCAGTACCCCAGCGCCCACAGCGATTGGGCCCGCCCCCACCTCTCGCCGCTGCGGCCGCTTACGCTGAGGGCCTCCGTCGCCACGGACTCGGCCTCCTCGGCCGATCCCGCTTCCGCGAGAGCGAGAATGAGCATCATCGATGTGAACAGGAGCGCGCCCGCATCCTCCGCGCCACGGAAGAATTCGAGGGCGCTCCTAAGGCTGGTCACCGCATTGTGGGCGTCACCCACCCATAGCAAGGCGGTGGCTCGAAGCACCTGCGCTCGGGTGGAGGCGATCCGGTCGTCTCCTGCGAGCGCGAGCTCCCCGGCCTCGTCTAGCGCAACCGAGCAGGCCCCGGCGTCGCCCTGCAGGATCGTGACCCAGGCCAGCACCCACAGGGCAGTAGGCCTCATCCCCGCATCGGTCGTCGTGGCGTCGAGAGCACGTTGGAGCCACCTCCTTCCGTCGCGGATCGACCCGTCGATCGCCCAGTGATACCGCAGATGTGTGGCGATCTCGAGCCCTGCCTCCTCTTCTCCCGGAGTCGCAAGGCTCCAGCCGAGAGCTCGTGTGATGTTGGCCTTCTCCGCTCGGATCTTGCGTATGGATGCGGTTTGTTCAGCGGTATCCCACGCTCGCGCAGCGTCAGCCGTCATCGAACGGAAATAGTCACGGTGCCGGCGGTCGTAGTGCACACGCTCCGCAGACAGATCGAGCTGCTCACGCCCGAACTGCCGAACGGTCTCCAGGAAGCGGAAGCGCAGCGATGAGGGTCCACGCGTTGCAACGAGGATCGAGTTGGACACGAGCGAGTCCATTACTCGCCATATCTCCTCGCTCGGCAGCCGTTCATCCGAACACACCTGGCGTGCCGCGTCGAGGTCGAAGCCATCTGCAAATGGGGAGGCGCGCTGCCAAAGAGTGCGTGCCGCCGGCTCGCAGAGCTCCCACGACCATCCGATGACGGCCCGCAAGGAAGTATGACGGGCGATCGTTGCCGGGTCCTTGGAACAAAGCGCCAGACGGTCGTCCAACGTCTCGAGAAGCTGCGCCGGCGTCAGCGAGCGCAACTGGGACGCGGCGAGCTCGATGGCGAGGGGCCATCCTTCGAGCCGGGAGCAGACGGCGGCCACCTCCCGAAAATTGGACTGGTCCAGGTCGAAGGACGGCGATGCGGCCATGGCCCGGGCCACCAGGAGCCGGACCCCGTCGAAGGCCCGCACCTCGGCCGCATCCGTCACCAGATCAGGATCGGGGACGGCGAGGGGCGGCACCTGGACCACCCGCTCGCCGACACTGTCGAGCGCGATACGGGACGTCGCCAGGACGCTGAGTCCACGCGCGGTGGCCAGCATGTCCGAGGTGACGACGGATACTTGACGGCTCACATGCTCGCAGTTGTCCAGTATGAGGAGCATCCTCTTGCCTGCCACAACGTCGTTCAGCCGTCGGCCGGACGGCGTCATCGAATGGTCCCCACGCGTGAGGGATTCCAAGATCGCCTCATCGATAGGACCGCCAGCAGGCACGTTCGACAAGTCCACGTGCCACACACCGTCGCCGTAATGAGCACGCTCGCTTTCCGCGACGGCGATCGCGAGACGGGACTTGCCGATGCCGCCGGGACCGGTCAATGTCACGAGCGGCACCTTGCGTAGCGCTCTGACGACCTCCCTGAGGGAGTCGGCCCGTCCGACCATGGACGTGGTGGGAACGGGGAGGCAACCGAGTGGAAGCCGCATCTGTGACGCCCGCTCGACCATGTCGGTTCAGTCGAAAGTCAGAACCGGCTTGACGACCGCGCCAGACTCACTGTCGGCAAAGGCCTGCGCGATGTCGGCGAACGCGTACCTCCGGATGAGTCTGTCGAACGGGAACTCCCCCGCTAGGTACAGTTCGATGAGTTCCGGGATGAAGAGTTGCGGGATCGCCCCGCCTTCCACGACGGACGTCACCCGGATGGCCTGCGCCACGGCAAGCGCGAGGTTCACACGTGTCTCGGCTTCGGGGTTCGCGGCGGCGAGAAGGATGGCGTGGCCCCTGTGCCCGAGCGACTGGATCATGCCATCCACTACTGCGGCGTTCCCGGTCGTGTCGATGGCGTAGTCCACGCCGGACCCCGTGATCGTGGCGAGTGCTTCGGCGACGTCCCCATGCCCGGGATTCACGGTGTGAGTGGCACCCAGTTCGCGTGCGAGATCGAGGCGGGCGTCGACCATATCCACCGCGACGATCGTCTGCACCCGCGCTACCCGCGCCGCCAGGATCGCCGACATGCCCACCGCGCCGGCGCCGAACACCACCAGCGAACCGTCCATTCTTGGCTTCAAGACGTTCAGGACCGCACCTGCACCCGTCTGGACGCCGCAAGCCCAGCGGAGCGAGCGTCTCGAGCGGAACGTCCTTGCGGACCTTCACCACGCTACGCACCGGCACGTTCGCGAACGACGCGAAAGCAGACTGGCCGAAGAAGTGCGAGTTGACCTGTCGGCCTTCCTCATCGGTGAGCGAGGTCGTACCGTCGCCCCTGCCCCCCGCGAAGTTCTGAACATAGGAGTTCGCGCAGAAGGAGGGGTTGCCGGTGAGGCAGTCCACGCACACACCACAGCTCGCGACAGTCAGCACCACGTGATCGCCCGGCTCCAGGTGAGTCACTCCCTCGCCGACACGCTCGATCACGCCGGCACCCTCGTGCCCGAGGACGATGGGGAACGTCGTCGGGATCCAGCCATCTCGGACCGCCATATCGGTATGGCACACCCCGGTTGCCACCATCCGCACCTGCACCTCGCCGGCGCGGGGTTCATCGAGTGTCAGCTGCTCGATATCGAAGTCGCGGTGAAGGTCGCGGGTGACCGCAGCGGTGATGGTGAAGGTCATGGGTAGGCTGCCTTTCGTCATTTGGCCGTTCGACAGTCGCCAAGCGACGGTCTCGGTGACAGTCCCGCCGCGCATCCGTCGCAGAGAGCGGATCCTCGGGTCCGATCTCGACGCTGCTTCTGCGCTGAGGAAGCGTCGCCAACAGTCTCGTTGGCGCCGGCCCGTTCCGGCCGCGTAGAACTACGTGTTTCGTCGCATGGGGACTCGCCAGGCGAACCGCGACCGGCTCTTGTGTGCCATCGCGTAGTTCTACGGGGTCGTGATCGAGGTGTGCCGTTGACCATCGACTCAACCGTACGAAGCGACGGGCCGTTGGAGACAAAAGGAGCGCACCGTGTCAACGCCGACAATTGCACAGTCCGGATTCGAGACAGATGTCGATCTGTGGTCCGATGAGGTACTCGCCGATCCCTACCCCACTTTCCAGCGCCTGCGGGACATCGGCCCGGCCGCGTATCTGACGAAGTACGACATGTGGCTGACCACGCGCTACGACATCGTGAAAGGCGCGCTGAACGACTGGGAGTCCTTCAGCTCGGCACATCTCGGAGGCATCGCACTCAACCCGGGGACGAACATCGCCTGGCACGGCTCCGCACTTAACACTGATCCCCCGGAGCACTCCGTTCCCCGCACCGTGTTCGACAACGCACTGCGCCCTCGTCACCTTCGCAACTCGTTGCCCGACATCGATGCACGCGCTCACCGGCTTGTGGACATCCTCTTGGAGAAGGGCGAGTTCGATGGGGTTCAGGACTTCGCGCGCGATCTGCCCCTCCACATCGTGATGGATCTGGTGGGGTGGCCCCAAGAAGGCCGACGGGAGATGCTCGAATGGGCGGAAGGCGCCTTCAACGCGGCGGGTCCCGAAGGCAATCCCCGGACGGTCGAGGGCGTGAACCGCGTCGTCGCCGCGATGAAGTTCCTGTCGGAAACGGTGAACGCAGACAACATCGCCCCTGGCAGCTTCGGAAGCATCATCTTCCAAGCAGCCGAATCCGGCGCACTCCCCCGCGAGTTCGTCCCCATCACCCTCGCCGGCTACCTCAACGCGTCGCTCGACACCACCATCAACGCGGTGGCGAGCACCCTGTGGCTTTTTGCGACCCACCCTGAACAGTGGCAGTTGGTGCACTCCGACCCGACCCTGGTCCCTTCCGCCTTTTCTGAAGGTGTGCGGATGGAATCGCCCATTCAGTTCTTCTCACGGGCCACGACGCGCGCCGTCGATCTCGGCGACGGTTGCGTGATCCCCGCCGATTCCCGTGTCGTCCATTCGTACGGAGCCGCGAACCGGGACGAACGCCACTACGCCGATCCCCACGTCTTCGATGTACGACGCAACCCGACGGATCATCTCGCATTCGACTTCGGCGTGCACGCGTGTCCGGGCCGAACTCTCACAACGATGGAGGGACACGCACTCTTCACCGCACTCGCAGAAAAAGTGTCAACGATCGAACTGACGGCCGACCCGACCTGGACCCCCAACAACATGACGCGCGGTCCATCATCCGTGCCGGTGCGGATTCGCGCCGCATAGTCCCCTCCGGAGTGTCATTGACCGTGTCACCGGTACCGACAGCCCTTCGGCGAGACGCTGTAGCGTCGTCAGCGAACTTCTCCGCGTCAATGCAGATTTTCATTCGGCTCCTCATGTCGATGAGATGTCATTCCGGCTACGACTTTGCCGCGGTGCACGACGATGCGGGGGTGCGGTGCATCTGAGATCGCTTCGATCACCCCGGATGACGGCACCAAGACGAAGTCCGCCTGCGCGCCGACGAACGCTCCCGCAACGGGGAGCCCGAGAAGTGCCCGCGCCGACGAGCTGACCGTGTCGTACGCCTCATCGGCGCCAAGGTGGCCAGCTGCGATCGTCAATCCTGCGACGTCGAAAGGATCAAAGCGCCCCAGCGGGTTGAACGGATCACGGACGTTGTCTCCGCCCGCCGCGACGAGTACGCCTGCGTCCAACAGCTCGCGTAGAGGTGCCAGTCCACGTGGCCGGCCGATCGAATCCGACCGCCCTTGCAATTAGAGGTTGGTCAAGGGGAGGGTGACCACGCCGATGCCAACTGTGTGAACTTTCGCGGCTCTTCCCAGATGAGGGTGTAGGTCGGCCGGGAGCGTCGGTCCGCAGATAGACGTCGAGGTCTCCCGACGACGGAGGTTCCTACGCCATCCATCCGAAAGACCTCGACGTGTCCGACGCTACCCCGCCGGCCGGCTTCGGCCGCCCTGACCTGACCGCCTTCGCGTCTCATCCCAATCGACCCTGATCGGGTCTGCTGATCCTCTCGACGAGAACGCAGCGACATCACAGCCACCCAACCCCGACCGTCCGGGAAGCCGGGGCACGTCGCATGGCCTGTGCTGCGGGCGTGTCGAGTGGGTCGTCCAGGGGCGACGCAGGAGCGTCGACGCGACGTGCTGAGAGGTGGTTCTAAGGCATGGCGATAGGTCAGGAACGGCGTCGCTCCCTGCGCAGGAGGGAGCGCAGAGTCTCGGCGTTCGCGTAGCCGACCCGTAGCGCGATCTCGGCGGAGGTGAGGTCCGTGGTTGCTGAGAGGTGCCGAGCTCGTTCGATGCGAAGCCGTTGGACGAAGCCGAGCGGAGTGAGGTTGAGCGCCGCACGGACTCGTCGTTCGAGGGTGCGCCGGCTGGTGCCGAGCGACTGCGCGACGAAGGCGACGTTGAACGGTTCGTCCAGGCGGGCGCGCACGAAGCGTTCGAACTCGACGACGATCGGGTCCTCGTGCCGGAGATGTTCGTAGGCGACGAAAGCCGCCTGCGACGGACGCTCGTCGATGATGAGGAGCTTGGCGACATGTTGGGCCAGGTCGGGGCTGATCGATCGCACGAGTGAGAGCGCGAGGTCGATGTGGGCGAACGCGGCGCCGGCGGTGACGAGGTTCCCGTCGACCACGACCATGGTGTCGAGATCGAGGGCGACGGTCGGATAGCGCTTCAGGAACTCCGGCCCCAGGAACCAGCTGGTCGTCGCCCGCCGATGATGCATCCGTCCGGTCTCGGCGACAGCGAACACGCCGGTGCACGCCGCGGCGATCCGGGTGGTCGCCTCGTCGAGGCGCCCGAGCGAGGCGATGACCGAACGAGCATCTCGGCTCTGGAGGGCGTCGTTGGTAGCGGCGGCCGTAAGGGTTCCAAGCGCAGGGACGACGACCACGTCGAACTCTCCGGACTCCGACAGCGGGTGGTCCACCGACAGGGTCATCGATGCCGTCGTGGTCACTCGCCGTTTCGGTCCGAGGATGGCGAGTTCGATCGGGTCGATCCGCGGGTCGACATCGCCGCGGGCTCCGTCGGCCACCCGCACGATGTCGATGATCGACGCGATAGCCGAACCCAAGCAGCCGTCGATCGCGATCAGTCCGATACGCATGACGTAAACAATAGCAATACTGCCGTATACGCCACTCCCCACCGGCCCTCGCTCGTCATACGCTGAACTCGTCCCACGAAGAACCCCGACGTCAAGGAGAGTCCCTCATGTCCACACCCGCATCACTTCCGTATGCCTTCGTCGCCAAGATCGTCGCGGCCGATGGACAGCACGACGCGGTCGCCGATCTGCTCGCCGGCGCTGTCGCACTCGCCAACGAAGAAGTAGGAACGATTGTCTGGTTCGCGGTCAGGACCCACGCCGACACCTTCTGGATCTTCGATGCATTCCCCGACGAAGCCGCTCGCGACGCCCACGCCAACGGCGCCATCGTCGCAGCCCTGATGGCCAACCAGCACCTCCTCGGCGCAGCACCCGAGATCCTGGCGGCCGACGTCCTCGCGTCCAAGCTCCCGTAGTCCGCCAACGCACGAGACGATCGCGCCCCGCCGAGCCGTCGCCAGGTCGCGACGCAACGCCACGCTGCGTTGCCGAGCGGTGCGAGGCCTATCGGCACACGGACAGGATGCCGGCCGCGAGCGCTCAGCCGGCGAGGGGTCCGTCGCAGAGGAGAGCGACGTCGGTGTCGGGCAGAGCCGTGAGGCCAGCGCATCGCGCGACCACCAGAACGGTTCGCCGGAGCCGCCTGTCGGAATCGAACGGACGACCTGAATCACGTCGGCTTTGCGTCTATCGCTTGATGCGCCCACTGGGCGAACGAGCCGCTGACCTGCGCAAACGCCGAGCGTGGAGGACGCCGCCATCCGGTGGTGACCGACGACGACCGACCAGTACCGACCGTTTCACCGGAGCTTGCGGCGGCGTCGAAGCCGAGCAAGCTCCATTCTTTCAGCTCACCGCGCCATCCTCCTCGCCGGCCCCGTCGTCGGCGAAGACGTTTCAGGGGTCTTCTCAGATGACGGTGTAGGTCGGCCGGGCGCGTCGGTCCGCAGATAGACGTCGAGGTCTCCCGACGACGGAGGTTCCTACGCCATCCATCCGAAAGACCTCGACGTGTCCGACGCTACCCCGCCGGCCGGCTTCGGCCGCCCTGACCTGACCGCCTTCGCTCGACTCGACGGCCTCGGTCTGAGCGTGACCGGACAACGACTTGAACCGGATCGTGCGGTCCTCGCGTGCCGCGTGGTGGAACCAGATCAGTGGTGCCGACGGTGCGGCAGCGAAGGCGCCGCTCGTGACACCGTGATCCGGCGGTTGGCCCACGAGCCGCTGGGCTGGCGACCGACCGTGCTGGAAGTTGTAGTGCGCCGCTACCGCTGTGCCGACTGCGGACACGTGTGGCGCCAAGACACCAGCGCCGCGGCGGAGCCACGCGCGAAGCTCTCGCGCACCGGGCTGCGGTGGGCGCTGGAAGGGATCGTGGTCGCACACCTCACCGTCGCCCGTGTCGCCGAGGGACTCGGGGTCGCGTGGGACACCGCCAACAACGCGGTCCTGGCCGAAGGCAAGCGGCTGCTGATCAACGACCCCACGCGGTTCGAGGGCGTGAAGGTCATTGGCGTCGATGAGCACGTCTGGCGCCACACCAGGCGTGGCGACAAGTACGTCACCGTGATCATCGACCTCACCCCGGTCCGCGATGGCGCCGGCCCAGCAAGGCTGCTGGACATGGTCGAGGGCCGGTCGAAGGCGGCGTTCAAGACCTGGCTCGCCGACCGCGACGACGCCTTCCGTGACGCGGTCGAGGTGGTCGCGATGGACGGCTTCACCGGGTTCAAGACTGCCGCTGCAGAGGAGATCCCGGACGCGGTCACGGTGATGGATCCCTTCCACGTCGTGCGCCTGGCCGGTGACGCCCTCGACAGGTGCCGGCGCCGGGTCCAACTCGCGATCCACGGGCACCGTGGGTTCAGGGACGACCCGCTCTACAAGTCGCGGCGCACGCTGCACACCGGCGCGGACCTGCTCACCGACAAGCAGAGCGACAGGCTACGCGCGCTGTTCGTTGATGACGCTCACGTCGAGGTCGAGGCGACCTGGGTGTCTACCAGCGCATGATCGCCGCCTATCGCCACGAGGACCGGCAACGTGGCCGCGAGCTCATGGAGAAGCTGATCACCGACCTCAGCGCCGGCGTCCCCAAGGTGCTCACCGAGCTCACCACCCTGGGCCGGACCCTGAAGAAGCGAGCCGCCGACGTGCTCGCCTACTTCGAACGACCCGGCACCAGCAACGGGCCGACCGAGGCACTCAACGGACGGCTCGAACACCTGCGCGGCTCCGCACTCGGGTTCCGCAACCTGACCAACTACATCGCCCGAAGCCTGCTCGAGACCGGCGGCTTCAGACCCCAACTCCTACACCCCCGATTGGGATGAGCCTCGTTGGGTCACAGCGACGGTGAACTGTCGCGCGACATCGTGCTCGCGCACTGTGCCGCACTCGTCGACGCCGTCGACATCCCGATCAGCGCCGACCTGGAGGGCGGGTTCGGCGACGGTCTCGACGAGGTCGCCGAGACGTACGCCCGCGCCGCCCGGATCGGCCTGGCCGGGGCATCCATCGAAGACTCCGTGCCCGACGACGCGGCGCCGATCCGAGATTCCGCCGCAGCGCCGAACGGGTGCGTGTCGCGGCCGAGGCCGCGCACGCCGTCGACCCCGCGTTCGTGGTCACCGGGCGGGCCGAGAACTTCCTGCACGGGCGGGAGGACCTGCCCGACACGATCGCCCGGCTTGCAGGCGTATCAGGATGCCGGAGCCGACGTCCTCTACGCCCCGGGGCTGATGCGCGCCGACGACATCCGCGCGGTCGTGACCTCGGTCGACCGTCCGGTCAACGTGCTGCTGCGGCGCGGCGGCCCGGGCGTCGCGGAACTGCGGGCACTCGGTGTGGCGCGGATCTCGGTCGGCGGGCGCTTCGCGTTCGCCGCCTTCGCCGCGGCGGACGCCGCGGCGCGAGCATTTCTGGACGAGGGCCGCGAGCCCGGGACGGCCTGATCGCGGGGTGACCACCCGCTCGACCGAGGTCGCCCCAAGTACCCTGGAGGCATGCACCGGATCTTCACCACCAGCGTCGCGGCGGTCTACCCGCTGTACCTGACCAAGCTGGAGAAGAAGGGCCGTACCGCCGAAGAGCTGGACGAGGTGATCGGCTGGCTCACCGGCTTCGACGACGCGCAGCTGCATCGCCACCTCGCAGACGGGTCGACCTTCGAGGAGTTCTTCGCCGACGCGCGGCTGAACCCGAACGTGTCGCTGATCACCGGGATGATCTGCGGGGTGCGGGTCGAAGAGATCGAAGACCCGCTGATGCAGAAGATCCGCTACCTCGACAAGCTCGTCGACGAGCTTGCGCGCGGCAAAGCGATGGACAAGGTGCTCCGGCGCGCGTAGCGCCGCCCGACGGATCGGTCCGGTCCGGCTACACGTCCGGCTCGACTGTGCGCGCGGCATCCCACGGCACGGTCCAGCCCAGCGTGTCGAACATGCCGGACAGGATGATCGCGGTGAATCCCCAGATCAGCCGTCCGTCGAGCTCGAAGGCGGGCATCGGGGGCAGGTCCACCCCGCGCATGCGCGTGACGTTGACCCGGTTGGCGGGGTCGAGCAGGCGCGCGACCGGCGCCCGGAAGACCTCGGCGGTCTCGGCCGCATCCACCGCGTGCACGGGGGATGGATGCCGCCACCAGGCCGGCACCGGGGTCACGAGGTGGTTGCTGACCGCCAGTGGCAGGTCCGGCAGCGGGTCGAACAGCTCGAGCCCGTCCGGGTCCAGGCCGGTCTCTTCGACCGCCTCGCGCACGGCGGTGGCGCGGATGTCGCCGTCGGCCGGCTCCACCCCGCCACCGGGAAACCCGATCTGGCCGGGATGATGCAGCAGACTCGATGCGCGGCGCAGCAGCAGCACGTCCGCATGCGCCGGGTCGACGGGATCCGGGTGGGCGCCGTCCCCGTGCAGGACACCGTCCAGCGGACCGAAGAGGATGAGTACCGCGGATCGCCGCGCCAGCTCCGCGTTCACCGACATCCGCTCCGAGGCGAACTGCCGCCAGTCGAAGCCCGTCCGGCCCAGCGCCGCCAGCGCCGAGCGGACATCGGTCGTGGTCTGCGGGGCCTTCATCCCCTCAGCGTATGCCGCGCCGCCCCCACCGGATCGCCGGATCCGCCCGCCGACCGGAGCCGGCGGGGCACGTCGCGACGCGCCGACGACGCCGATCGGCGAGACTGACTCCATGCGCACGATCGGGATGCTGGGCGGGATGAGCTGGGAGTCGACGGCCGAGTACTACCGGCTGGTGAACGAGCTGGTGCACGAGCGGCTCGGCGGCTACCACTCCGCTCGGGTGATCATCGACTCGGTCGACTTCGCCGAGATCGAGGCCGCTCAGGTGGAGGACCGGTGGGACGACGCCGGCCGTCAGCGCGGCGCGGCGCTGTAGGGCTACCTCGAGCCGCCGGACCGATCGCCGAAGCCGGCGAACAGCGCGTGCAGGAGCGGCAGGGCCGAGATCGACATCAGCACGATGCCGAGGACGTCGTCGCTCGGCCGCAGCAGGATGCCGCCGATGAGCAGTCCGGCGAACAGCACCGCCGAGACCACCCGGCGTGCCGCGCGCTCGAGCCGGCGCATGCGCCGGTCGACGCTCGGCGTGTGCGCGGTCAGCCGGCCCTCTTCGAGGAGGCTCACGAGGGAGTCCAGTCGCTGCCGGCAGCCGCGCGGTGACCCCGGCGACGGTCAGCGCCTGGCGGGCGAGCTCGCGCACCGTGCTGCCGCCCTGGTCGCGCAGCAGCCGCTGCGCATACGGCTCGACCGCGTGCCACATGTTGAACCGCGGGTTCAGGGCGGTGCAGACGCCGGACATCACCGAGACCGCCCGGATGATGAGCAGGAAGTTCTCCGGCAGCTGGAACGGCATCGTGCGCATCACGTCGCTGAACCGGCGGGCGAAGTCCTCGAACTCGCGCGGGTCGACCTGCCAGATCCGACAGCGCCATGCCGCCGAACCGGTCGAACAGCTCGTGCATGGCCCGTTCGAGCTCGCCCGAGTCGGCCCCCGGCAGCAGCACGCCCATGTCGCGGATCGCGCCGACCAGCCCCTTGCCGTCGCGGGCGGCGACCGCGATGAGCACCTTCTGCAGACCCTGCCGAAGCCCGTCCGGGATCTCGCCCATCATCCCGAAGTCGACGAACGTGAGCGACCAGCCGCGTTCGGTGCCCGGTCGCGGTGTCACGAAGATGTTGCCCGGGTGCGGGTCGGCCTGGAAGAAGCCATGGATGAACAGCTGCTCGAACATGACGCCGGCGAACGTGTCGGCCACCTCGGCCGGATCGATCCCTGCGGCCTGCAGCCCGGCGATGTCGTTGATCTTGATCGCGGTCACGTCCGACAGCGTCAGCACGCGCCGGGTGGTGCGCTCCCACACCGGCTGGGGCGCATCCACCCGTGCGTCGTCCGCGAAATCCTCGGCGAAGCGCTCGGCGCTCGCCGCCTCGTGCAGGTAGTCCACCTCCTGCCGGCTGGTCACCGCGAACTCCTCGACCAGGGCCGGCAGGTCCACGCGCGCGGCGATGAACCGCACCCGGCTGAGCCATCCCGCGATCCGCCGCAGCGCCGCGAGGTCGACCTCGATGACCGCGTCGATCCCCGGCCGCTGGATCTTCACGACGACGTCCGTGACTCCCGCCTGCGCGGCATCGGCCGTGGACAGTCGCGCCCGATGCACCTGCCCGAGGGATGCCGCGGCCACCGGCTCCGGATCGAAGAAGGAATACGCCCGATCCAGCGCCACCCCCAGCTCGGTCTCGGCGAGCTCCAGGATCGGGGCGAACGGCACCGGCGGCACCTCGTCCTGCAACGACTCGAGCTCACCGGTGATCTCGGGCGGCAGCACGTCCAACCGGGAGGAAAGGAACTGCCCCACCTTGATCATCAGCCCGCCGAGATCGACCGCCAGCACGTGGAAGCGCCGGGCGATCCGCTCGAACCGGGCGGACCGGCCGGCCCGGGCCAGCCGGCCGAGACCGATGCGGGCAGCACCAGGCCGAACCACCACTCCTGCACCATGTGGCGCAAGCGCGAAGCGCATGATCCGGCGATAGCGGACACGCGTCGCCCTGGCGTCGGTCATCGGCTCCCCTTGGCCCCGGCCTCGCCGGCGGCATCCGCTCAGTCTTGCGCGAGAATCGAGTAGAGCCTACGCCGGGCGTCGTCGATGACCGCCACCGCCTGCTCGACCTGGTCGGCGGATCCGTCGTGGGCCACCTGCATAGCCACCTGCGCCAGCTTCGCCCCCGCCTTGGGCAGCGCGGCGGCGCGCGCGGCGCTCTTGGCCATCGACGACTCCCACGGCGCGTCGCCCTCGGCCGCCTCGGCCTGCTCGCGGCCGGCGTCGGTCAGAGAGTAGGTCTTCTTTCCGTCGGCGTGGTCGACCTCGACGAGGTCCTCGTCGGCCGGCAGGCTGCAGGGTCGGATAGACCGATCCCGGGCTCGGCTTCCATGCGCCGCCGGAGCGCTCCTCGATCTCGTGGATGAGCTGGTAGCCGTGCATCGGCTGCTCCCGGAGCAGGGCGAGGATCGCCGCGCGCACGTCGCCGCGCCCCATCCGCGGACCGACCCGCTGCTCGAACGCCTCCCGCAGATTGCCGACGGCATCCCACAGTCCGAAGCCCAGCGGCCCGAAGTCCGGGCGGTGCGAGTGATCGTCGGGTCGTCCGCTCGAATACGAACCGTTCATGGTGATCCTCCGTTCGATGACGGTGCCCCACCGAGGGGCGTTACCGATAGTCAACGATATATCGTTCAGACCCGAGGTGGAATACCCCGAGGCTGGTCAGGTTGGCGCTGGCATGAAGGCAGTGCGATTCGACCGGTACGGCGACGTGGATGTTCTGGACGTGCGGGAGGTCGCCGATCCGGCGCCCGGACCGCATCAGGTGATCGTGCGGGTGCGCGCGGCCGGCATCAACCCGGGCGAGGCGGCGATCCGACGCGGCGATCTGGACGCCCGCTGGCCCGCGCACTTCCCGGAGGGCGAGGGCAGCGACCTCGCCGGCGTCGTGACCGAGGTCGGCGCGGAGGTCACCGGGTTCGCGGTCGGCGACGAGGTCTTCGGCTTCACCAACGATCGCGCGAGCCACGCCGAGCTGGTGGCCGTCGACGACGACCAGCTCGTGCGCAAGCCCGCCGCGGTGCCGTGGGATGTCGCGGGGGCGCTGTTCGTGGCGGGCACCTCGGGCCGCGCGATCACCGATGCCGTCGGCATCCAGTCCGGCCAGACGGTGGTCGTCGTGGCGGCCGCCGGCGGCGCCGGCGTGTTCGCGACCCAGCTGGCCCGCAACGCGGGAGCGCGGGTGATCGGGCTGGCGAGCCCGGAGAACCACGAATGGCTTGCGCGGGCTCGGAGTGGTTCCGGTCGACTATCACGGCGAGGGGCTGGCGGACCGCATCCGTGCTGCTGCCGAGGGCCGGCCGATCGCGGCGCTGCTGGACACGCACGGAGGCGGATACATCGAGCTCGGACTCGACCTCGGCGTCGAGCCGGCGCGCGTCGCGACCATCGCCGACTTCACCGCGCGAGAGAAGGGCGCGCAGTGGGTCGGACACGACGCGGCCGCCACCCCCGCCGTGCTCGCGGCGCTCGCCGGCGAGATCGCCGCCGGGCGCCTGGAGGTGCCCATCGCGGCCCGCTATCCGCTCGCCGAGGTGCGGGCGGCGTACACCGACCTGGAGCGCCGGCGCACACGCGGCAAGATCGTGCTCGTGCCCTGACCGATCCTGCGGCGGCGTCACGCCGCGGTCCAGGAGCGCAGCTTGTCCGGATTGCGCACCACCCAGATGTGCGTGATCCGACCGTGCGCGACCTGGAAGGCGTAGACCGACACGATGACGCCGTCCCGGACGGCCACCAGACCGGGCTGGCCGTTCACCGTCCGCTCGCGGATGGTCAGCCCGGTGAACAGCTCCCGGAGCCGGACGAACGCGCGCGCGAACTGCTCCGCGCCCTCGATCGGACGCAGGCACGGTGTTGACCCGCCCGCCGCCGTCGCTGACCGCGATGGCGTCGGGGGCGAGGAGGGCGACGAGGGCGTCGATCTCGCCGTGCTCCCAGGCACGCTTGAAGTCTCGGATGACCGCCGCCTGCTCGGCGGTCGGCGGGGCGGGCGTGCGGGCCGCGCGGATGCGTGTGCGGGCGGACGATGCCAGGCTGCCGGCAGGCTGCGGCCGTGCGACCCACGATGTCGGCCACCTCGGCGAAGGAATAGCAGAACACGTCGTGCAGGATGAAGGCGACGCGTTCTGCGGGCGTGAGGGACTCCAGCACGACGAGGAATGCCATGTTGATCGACTCGTCGAGCGTGACCCGATCGGCGGGGTCGACCGGGGCATCGCCGGACAGCGCGACGCGCCAGTCCGATCCGCCGGGGACCGGCTCGGGGATCCACTCGCCCACGTAGCTCTCGCGGCGCACCCGGGCCGAGGTGAGCAGGTTCAGGCAGAGTCGGGTGGCGACCGTGGTCAGCCACGCGCCCGGTGAGGCGATGGCATCCCGCTCGACCCGCGACCGGGTGTACCAGCGGACGTAGGCCTCCTGCACGACATCCTCGGCGTCGGCGACCGAGCCGAGCAGGCGATAGGCGACGTTCATCAGTTGACGGCGCTCCCCCTCGACCTCCGGCGATCTCGGGTCGGGCTCGCCGGGCGGCGGGTACGTGTCGGTCATGATCTCGCCCATTCCCCTCCGGGATGTCTCTCACTGATCCGACCGCGCAGCACCGTGATGTGTCAGGTGGGGCCGCCTGACAATCCGGGCGGCTGTGCGGTCGGAGGGGTGAGACCAAGGAAGGGAGCCTCTCATGTCGACACTCAATCACGACACGTCGGTCCTCGTCATCGGCGGCGGGTATTCCGGGGCGCTTGCGGCCAACCGGCTGCGGAAGCGCCCGGAGGTGCGCGTCACGCTGATCAATCCCCGGCCGATGTTCGTCGAGCGGGTACGGCTGCACCAGCTCGTGGCCGGCACCGCCGCGGCGATCGTGGACTACCGGAGGATCCTCGCGCCCCCGGTCGACCTGGTGGTCGACACCGTCACGCGAATCGACCCCTCGGGGCGCGGCGTGCTCCTCGCCTCGGGGCGCACCCTGCCGTACGACCGCCTGATCTACGCCGTGGGCAGCACCGGCGAGCCTCCGGCATCCGTTGCCGGCGCCCGCGAGCACGCGCTGTCGGTCGCCGAGTTCGAGTCGGCGCAGCGGGCGCGCGCCGCGTTGGACGTGCTGCCGGCGGACGCCCCGATCACCGTGATCGGCGGCGGGCTGACCGGGATCGAGACGGCCACCGAGCTGGCCGGGACGGGCCGGTCGGTCACGCTCGTCTGCGCCGAGGGACTCTCGCCGTACCTGAGCGACCGCGTACGTCGTCACATCGCACGGTGGATGTCGCGGCACGGTGTGGTCGTGCTCGAACGGCAGCGTGTGGTCGAGGTGAGACGCACGGCGGTGGTGCTGGCCGACGGCACGGTGCGCGCGAGCGCGCTGACGCTCTGGACGGCCGGATTCGGGGTGCCGACGCTGGCCGCCGACAGCGGGCTGCGCACCGATGCGGTGGGACGGCTGCTCACTGACGAGACGCTCACGAGTCTTGACGACGATCGGATCGTGGCCACCGGCGACGCCGCCGCGCCATCGGGGCGACCGCTGCGCATGAGCCGCCAGGCCGCAGGCCCGCTCGGCGCCCAGGCCGCCGACACCGTGCTGAGTCGCATCGCCGGAACCGAGCCGAGGGCGATCGACCTCGCCCTCACCGGTGCGTGCGTCAGCCTCGGACGCCGCGCCGCCGTCCGGCAGTTCGCGCACAAAGACGACGTCGCGATGGATGGCTGCCTGTCCGGCGGCCTCGGCGTGGCATACAAAGAGCTGTCGACGAGGGTCGCCGTGGGCAAGATCCGCCTCGAGGCGCGTCGGCCCGGTTCCGTTCCCTGGCCTCGGGGAGGACGCCGGCCGGAGACAGTGGATGCCGGGGACATCGCCCTCGTGCGGGCGAGCGGGGTCACGTCATGACGGAGCGCATCACCGCGGCATCCGTCGTGGAGCGCCGGACCGATGCGAGCGGATGGGTCTTCCGCGGGGTCGTGAGCGCCCACATGGTGGCGCTCATCGGCCAGCCGGTGTTCGCCGGGATCCTCCTCTCCGGCGACCATGGCGGCCTCGGTCTGCACCTGATCGGCGCCAACCTGACCACGGCGATCGGCTATCTGCAGGTGATCGTCGCGATCGTCATCCTGGTGCGGCTGGGCCGACGGTGGCCGTTCGCGTCCTCCCTGGCGATCGCCGTCGCCGAGACCGCGCAGTATTACGCCGGAATCCACATCGGCCCGTGGCTGCACGTCCCTCTGGGCGTGCTGATCGTCGCTGCGGTGGCGCTTCGAGCTCGCCGCCGCCTGGCGCCTGCCGCTGGTGCGGGTCAGCCCATCGTCCCCTCGAACAGTCCGATCACGTTGCCGTCCGGGTCTTCGAACACCGCCCACCAGCTCGTCTCCGAGATCGGGCTCCGCGGGGTGAGGACCTTTCCGCCGGCCTGTTCGACCTGTGCCAGCACGTCCTCGATCGAGTCGACGGTCGAGCAGGATTCGAGAAGCGCGGGGACCGCGGCATCCGTAACGTGGGATCCACCACGACGAAGGGGAAGGCTCATGGCCGAGAAGACAGCCGAGAAGACGACGAAGAGCGGGTTCAGCGCCGACGAGCGGGCCGCGATGAAGCAGCGGGCGGCGGAACTGCGCGCCGAGAAGCAGGCGGCCAAGGGCGCGGAGAAGCGCGAGCAGGGGCTCCGGTCGCTCCAGGAGGCGATCGCCGCGCTGGAGGGATTGGACCGGGAGCTCGCCGAGAAGCTGCACGAGATCGTGACCGAGGTGGCCCGCAGCTCGAGCCGAAGACCTGGTACGGCTTCCCGTCCTATGCCAAGGACGGCAGCGTGCTGTGCTTCTTCCAGCCGGCGAGCAAGTTCAAGGCGCGCTACGCCACCCTGGGCTTCAACGACGGCGCCCAGCTGGACGACGGGTCCATGTGGCCCACGGTCTATGCGCTGATCGAGTTCACCCCCGAGGTCGAGGAGCGGGTGCGCGCACTGGTCGCGAAAGCCGCCGGCTGACTCCCCTCGGGTGACGGGGCGGGGGCGGGGGCGGGCGCGCGGAGAGTGCGGCCGACGGGCGGCAGTGGCAGGCTGAAGGGATGACGCTTCTCGACGATCCCCAGACGGCCGCAGCCGCTCACGCGGCGGCATCCCCCGCACTCCCCTCGACGAGGCCACCGTCGCGCACTGGCGCGAGCAGTTCCTGGCCGATCCGTCCGCCGTCCGTGCGATGAACGCCGTCACCCGCACTCCGATCGACGAGGTCGCCCTGAACCGGGCGCGGGTGGTCGACACGCGGCTGAGCATGTCGCACCGGCTGGACGACTGGGCGGCGACGAACCAGCAGAAGTCGGGGCGCTGCTGGCTGTTCGCGGCACTGAACCTCCTGCGGGCCGATGCCCGGCGCATCCTGCACGTGAAGGACTTCGAGTTCAGCCAGAACCACGCGATGTACTGGGACAAGATCGAGCGGGCCAACTACTTCCTCGACGACATGATCCAGCTCGCCGACACCGCGCCGGACGATCGCCTGATGGCGTTCCTGCTCGAGCAGCTGATGGGCGACGGCGGCCAGTGGAACATGGAGGTCTCGGTCTTCGCCAAGCACGGCGCCGTGCCCAAGGAGCTGATGCCCGAGACCGAGTCTTCGGCGAACACGGCGCGGATGAACTCGTCGCTGCGCACCCAGCTGCGCCGTGGGGCGCGGATGCTGCGCCAGGCCGCCGCGGCGGATGCGGCATCCGATGAGCTCCAGCGGCTGAAGGAGCAGATCCTCGCCGACACGCACCGGATCCTCACGATCCACCTGGGGGTGCCGCCGACCGAGTTCGAGTGGCAGTGGAGAGATGACGAGAGGCAGTTCCACCGCGCCGGCTCGTTCACCCCGCAGTCCTTCCTCGCCGCGTACACCGACATCGACCTGGCCGACTACGTGTGCCTGGTGGATGACCCGCGACCCGAGCACCCGAAGGGCGCCGCGCTGACCGTCGCGCATCTGGGCAACGTGGTCGGCGGCGACCCGGTCGTCTACCTGAACGTGGACATCGACCTGATCAAGCGGATCGCCGCGCAGACGATCGTCGACGGCGAGCCGGTCTGGTTCGGGTGCGACGTGGGTCCGCAGATGGCGCGCAAGGACGGGCTGTGGGCGGCCGACCTGTTCGACTACGCCGGCGTGTACGGGGTCGACCTGTCCACGACCAAGGAGGAGCGGGTCCGCTTCGGAGAGTCGGCGATGACGCACGCGATGCTGTTCACCGGTGTCGACCTCGACGAGGACGGCGCGGCCCGCCGCTGGCGGGTGGAGAACAGCTGGGGCACCGAGAACGCCGACAAGGGCTTCTACACGATGGCCGGCTCGTGGTTCGACGAGTACGTCTTCGAGGTGGTGGTGCGCAAGGACCGGCTGCCGGCCGAGCTGCAGGCGGCGCTGACGACCGAGCCGCTCGAGCTGCCGGCGTGGGACCCGATGGGTGCCCTGGCCTGAGCGCACGCGGTCTCGGCGGATACGCTGAGACCGGCCCCGGCGGAAGGAACCAGCGGTGAGCGCCTTGACGATTGTGCTGGATGTCGCGGTCATCGTGATCGCCACGGTCGTGGCCATGGTCGTGATCGGCGCGTTCGCCCGGCGGGTGCTCGGCATCCGCGTGAGCATCGTCCGCGTCGTCATCGCCGGCATCCTGGGGCTCGGCGCCGAGGTCGGCTTCGAGTCGCAGTTCGTGTGGGGCGCCTACACGCCGGCGCTGATCCCGGTCCAGTTCGGGATCATCCTGTTCGTGGCGATCGCGTTCCTCGTGCTCGCCGAGGTGGCCGTGCCCCAGGGCACGCTGCCGCGGCCGGATCAGTGGGCCGCGGCGATGCGCCGCAAGCCGGGAGCGCACCCGGCGCTATGCCGAGCGTTGCGGATCGCGTCGCATCACCGGCTGCTGCCGTTCAAGATCAACACCGAGCCGACCAACGCCGGCGCGGCCGAGCGGCGCCGCCAGGCCGTCGCGCTCACCGCCGCGCTGGAGGACGCCGGCGGCGCATTCGTGAAGATCGGCCAGCTGCTGTCGACCCGCACCGACGTGCTGCCGGTCGAGTTCACCGAGGCGCTCGGCCGACTGCAGCAGCGCGTGCCGCCGGCACCCTGGGAGCAGATCGCGCCGACGCTGGGGGCGTCGCTGGGCCGGCCGGTCTCGGAGGTGTTCGCCGACTTCCGCGAGGAGGCCGTGGCCGCGGCATCCATCGGGCAGGTGCACGAGGCGACGCTTCCGTCGGGGCAGCGGGTGGCGGTCAAGGTGCAGCGACCCGGCATCGTGCCGCTGGTCGAACGCGACATCGATATCGCCCTGCGGCTGTCGCGGCGGCTCGCGCAGTCGACCGGATGGGCGCGCCGGTTCGGACTCGACGAGCTCGCCGACAGCCTGGCCGCGAGCCTGCGCGACGAACTCGACTATCGGGTCGAGGCATCCAACATCGCCGCGATGGAAGCGGTGCAGGAACGGCGCCCGAAGGGGGAGCGGCTGCGCATCCCCCATTTCATCGCCGCGCTCAGCTCGCGCGACGTGCTCGTGATGGAGTACCTCAGCGGCACGACCCTGAGCGAGGGCGGTGCCGCCGACCGCATCCCGGAGGCGCAAGCGCCGGGCGCTGGCGGTGCGACTGTTCCAGGGCACGCTGGAACAGATCATGGATGCCGGGGTGTTCCACGCCGATCTGCACCCGGGCAACGTGATGGTCACCGACGACGACGATCTCGCGCTGCTGGACTTCGGGTCGGTCGGCCGACTGGACTCGGAGGTGCGGCGGCAGATCACCGACGTGCTGCTGGCGTTCTCGCGCGGCGATGCGCGTGCGTTCGCCGACACCCTGATCACATTCGTCGAGCTGCCGGACGACCTGGACGAGTTCATGCTTGCGCCGTCAGATCGGCGAGTTCATGTCGCGGTACCTCGGGGCCGGATCGGTGCTGGACGCCTCGGCCTTCACCGAGGTCATCGGCATCCTCGGCGCGCACGGACTGGCGGTGCCGCCGGAGCTGACGGCGGCCTTCCGTGCGATCGCGACCGTGGAGGGCAGCGCCCGCGTGCTGGTCCCGGACTTCGAGCTGGTCCCCGCCGCCGCGGCCTACGCGCAGGAGCGCCTCGTCGCGGGACGGAAGCCGGACGCGCTGGCGCGTGCGGTGGGGGATGAGCTGCTCGGCGCGCTCCCGATCGCGCGGCGCCTGCCGCGGCGGATCGACGACATCAGCGGACAGCTGGCCGCCGGGCGGCTCAACCTCAACGTGCGCCTCCTCGCGGACCGCCGCGACCGGGCGCTGCTGCGCGAGTTCATCAACCTCGCCGCGATCACATTCCTCGCCGGCGTGTTCGGCGTGATGGCCGCGATGCTCCTCACCAGCGGCGGCGGGCCCGAGATCACGCCGACCCTGAGCCTGTTCCAGGTGTTCGGCTACCTGCTGGTGCTCGTGTCGGGCGTGCTCACGCTGCGCGTGGTGTTCGATGTCCTCCGCCGAAGGTGAACGGCCGAGGCACAATGGAGGCATGATCGTGACACCGGACGTGATCGGCGTGGTCGTCGCCGTCTTCGTCGCGGCGGTCGGATTCGCGGGCGTGATCGCGGGGATGCTGCATCGCCAGACGCTCCGCTTGGACGCCCGGTTCGACAAGATGGACGCCCGGTTCGACAAGGTGGACGAGCGGTTCGACAAGGTGGACGAGCGGTTCGCCCGCGTCGAAGCCGAACTCGTCGAGGTGAAGATCGCGGTGGCCCGCATCGAGGGCCCGCGGCCGCCGTTCACGCTCGCCCGCTGAGGGTCGCGGCTCAGTCGTCGTCGAGCAGTGCCGCCGCGTACATCGGCCGTGCGGCGTCGGCGCTCGGCGGATGGAACAGCCCGGCCGCGGCATCGCGGTAGAGGCGGCTCACCTCGTTCGCGTTGCCGAACCCGCTGCCGCCGGCGCAGGTCAGGGCCGCCTCGGCAGCCCGCCGCGCCGCGTTGGACGCGTTGATCCGGGCCGAGACCAGGCGCAGCGGCCAGCCGGTGCCGTGATCGACGAGGTCGTCGAAATCGCGAGCGTAGGCGTCCAGCTTGCGCGGGAACGGCCATGTAGTCCATCAGCGCGTCGGCGAGCCGGGCGCGTGATTCCGGGATCTCGGCGAGGGATGCTCCGGCCTTCGCCGACTTCCGACGCTTCAGGCCCGCGGCGCCCAGGTCGAGCGCCCGTCGGGCGACACCGGCGTAGACCGCGCCGATCAGCAGCTGGAAGTTGCTCGTGATCGCGAAGGTCAGCAGATCCGGCACCCGCCCGGGCGCGATCCGGCGGGCGACCCGGTCGGCGCGCATCGGAACGTCCTTCAGGATGGTCGCGCGACTCTGTGAGGCGCGCATGCCGAGCACATCCCAGTCGTCCGAGACCGTGATGCCCCCGGCATCCCGCTCGATGAATCCGTACACGAGCATCGGGTCGCCGGTCGTGTCCAGCCCGTGCACGATCAGCCGGGTCCACACCGGCGACAGCGACGTGAAGATCTTCACCCCGGACAGGCGGTACCCGCCGTCGCCGGTCGGCGCGGCCACCGTGTTCGACCCCTGCAGCACCCAGTCGTTGCTGGGCTCGCTGATCCCGAAGGCGAAGATCTCGTCGGCCATCACGTCGTCGAACACCCAGGTCAGCGAGCGGTCGCCCCGATCGACCATCGCCTTGACCACGCCGGTGCACAGCAGGTGCATGTTGACCGCGAGCGCCGTGGCCGGCGCCGCACCGGCGAGCCGCTGCTGCAGACGCGACACCTCGGAAAGGCCGAGCCCCGGGCCGCCGAACTCGACCGGCACGAACAGCCGCAGGTATCCGCGCTCGCGCAAGCTCGGTCAGGTCCTCGTCGAAGAAGCGGTTCTCCCGGTCGTACACCGCGGCGCGCTCGCGGAATCGCTCGAGCAGTGCATCGGGCAGGTACTGCTCGGCGAGCTGGGCGTGGCGGGCTTCTCGGTCCATCGGGCTCTCCTCATCCGCGGGCGATCACGATCGCCCCGTTGTGTCCGCCGAATCCGAAGGATGTCGACAGGACGGTGTCGATGCGTTCGCGGCGTGGTGCCGCGACAACATTCCAGTCCGGGAATGCAGGGTCGTCGAGGTTGAGCGTCGGCGGCAGGACCTCGTCCCGCAGCGTCTGCACCGCGATGATCGCCTCCACCACGCCGGACGCCCCGAGCAGGTGACCCGTGCTCGACTTGGTGGCGCTGATCGGGATGCTGCGGGCCCGCCCGCCGAGGGCGGCGGCCAGGGCGTTCAGCTCGGCCGCATCGCCGGCGGGGGTGCCGGTGCCGTGCGCGTTGATGTGTGCGATCTCGGCGGCGCCGAGGCCGGCATCGGCCAGGGCCTGCGTGATGGCATCGGCCCCGCCCCGGCCGTCGGGATGCGGCGCCGTCGGATGGTGCGCGTCGCTGGCCGCCCCGAATCCGGCGAGCCGGGCGAGGACGGCCGCACCGCGGGCGTGGGCCGAATCCTCGGACTCGAGCAGGATCGCCGCGGCGCCCTGGGCCATGACGAACCCGCGGCGTCCCGCATCGAACGGACGGGACGCGGCGGTGGGGTCGTCCTCGTACCCGGATGCCAGTGCACGCATATTCGCGTTCGACGACAGGTTCACCGGGTTCAGGCAGTCCTCCATGCCGACCACCAGCACGGCGTCGGCGTAGCCGTGACGGATGCGCCGCAAGCCCCTCGCCCAGCCCGACCGCGCCGCTCGCACAGGTCGCGGACACGCCTTGCGCCGGGCCGCGGATGCCGTAGCGCTGGGTGAGCAGGGCGGCCGCGGCATCCGGTGCGCCGTGCATGGACAGGCTGAGCGGCACGGCGCGCGGGCCGCGCTCGTCGTACGCCCGGGTGGCCTGCTGCATCGCGTCGACCGGTCCCGAGCCGGTGGCGGCGATCACCGCGACCCGCAGCGGATCCCACGGCAGCTCGGCGGTCAGCGGGAATGCCGCCGCCTGCGCCAGCGCCTGGTCGGCCGCCGCGATCGCCCAGTGCTGCACCGGGCTGAGCCGCCGGGCCAGCGCATGGCTCAGTGCGGGGCCCGGTGCGGGACCTGATGCGGGACCTGATGCGGGACCTGGTGCGGGGTCCGGTGCGGGACCTGATGCGGGACCTGATGCGGGGTCCGGTGCGGGGCCCGGCGCGGTCTCGAACCCGCGCACCCGCCCGCCGATCCGGACGGCGAGTCCGGCGAACTCGGGCTCGTCGAGCACCGTGATCGCGCTGCGGCCGGTGGCCACGGCATCCCACAACGCGGGCACGTCCAGACCGCTGGGGGTGACCGCGCCCATCCCGGTGACGACGACCTGCCTCATCCGTCCGCTCCCCCGTCATCCTCGGCCGAGCCGAGGAGATATGCCCGGGCGCGGGCGAAATCGGGCCGGATCATCCTCGCTTCGGCAGATCTCCTCGGCTGGGCCGAGGGCCGGCGGCGCCCAGCGTCGAAGGCGAGGGAGGCGGGGGCAGTGGATGCCGCGGCCAGGGCCCCGCCCGCGGCCAGAACCCCGCGCGCGGCGAGCGCCACGCCCGCGGTCGGAACCCCGCGCGCGGCCAGTGCCACGCCCGCGGTCGGAACCCCGCGCGCGGTCGGAACCCCGCCCGCGGTCGGAACCCCGCCCGCGGTCGGAACCCCGTGCGCGGTCGGAACCCCGCCCCCGCTCACAGCCGGGCCGCCAGTCCGTCGTCCACCAGCTCGGTGGTGGCAGGGCGGCGGATCTTGCCGCCCACAGTCCGGGGCAGGGCCTCGATGCGATACCAGCGGCGCGGCACGAACTGCGGCGCGAGTCGCTCCCGCGCCCAAGCGATCAGCTCGTCCTTGCCGGGCCCGTCGCCCTCGACCACCAGCGCGACCACGCTTCCCAGGCCGCGGTCCGCGAGCGCCACCGCGCAGACGGCGCCGAGCCCCGGCATCCCGTCGAATGCCCGCTCGACCTCGGTGAGGGCGACCTTGTGTCCGCCGGTGATCGTGATGTCTCCGGCCCGGCCGACCAGCTCGCAGGCGGCCGTCGACGAGCCGCCCCTGGTCGTGCACGGTGGCCCACCCGCTGGGGTCCTTGAGCGGCTCGGTGGTCGTCGCCGAGATATACCCGTCCGAGCATGCGTCGGCGCGGATCCAGACCGTGCCGAGTTCGCCGTCGGGCACCGGGGCGCCGACATCGTCGCGCACCTGTGCGCCGATCCCCTCGTAGACCGAGATGAACGTGCCGTCGCCGTCGCGGCTGTCGCCGATGAACCCGATCTCGGCGGCGCCGTAGTAGCTGATCAGCCGCACTGCGGGAAGCACGGCGCGCAGCCCCGCGCGGAGGGATGCCGGCAGGTTCGCACCGCCGGTGACCACCACCTCGAGCCCGGTGATGTCGTGGCGTCGGCGCCGGGCCACGTCGGTGAGCGCTTGCACGACGGCGGGCACCGCCACGACCCGGGTGATCTGCTCGTCGCGGATGCGGCGACCGAGCGCGACCGGATCGAACGCATCCGCCACGTGTGCGCTGCCGCCGGTGGCCAGGCACTCGATCAGCGCATACAGGGTCAGGCTGTACGAGACGGGTCCCGGTGCGAGAGTCGCCACCCCGGGCAGCGGCTCGAGATGCGCCGCCGAGACCGCCACGTTCGCGCGGTACTGCCGCCGGGTCTTCAGGAACGCCTTCGGGTTGCTGGTGGTGCCCGACGAGAACAGCAGCAGGAACGGCTCGTCGCCATCCCGCACGCCCGGCTCGGGGTTCGACCCCGCCCCCGTCGGGACGGATGCCTCGACCTGCATGAACTCCGCGAGGCTGAGGATCGCACCGCCCCAGCCTCGCGCGTGCAGCGCCTCGGCGAGGTCGGCCTGGTCGCTGATGACCACGCCGATGCCGGTGGCCAGGACCACCGCGATGCGATGGGTGAGCGGCCAGCGCGGGTCGATGGTCGCCGAGACGGCGCGGAACCCGGCCAGGCCGGCCACGATGCGGGCGGTGTGGAACGCCGACGTGACGCTGATCGCGGTGATCGGGATGCCGCCGGTCTCGCGAGCCGGCGTCGGCGGCCGGGTCTGTGCCGCGTGCAGCTGATCGACGGCCGCGAACATGCGGCGCGAGTCGGCGACGAGCTCGGCGTAGGTGAGGCGACCGTCCGGTCCGACGATGGCGAGGCGTTCGGGATGTCGTGCCGCGACATCCAGCATCGCCCCCGTGATCGGCACCGTGACCTCCGCTTCCCCGGTCAGTCTATTCGGGATTCCCCGGTCGGGCCCGGGCGAGGGGGCCGTCACCTCATCCGTTCGGATGAGAGAAGGATCGGCCATCTTCCCGACGTGCCCGGCGCCGGCGACGGCTGGACTGGGGACCATGCTGCGTGTTCTGCGTTCGATCCCCTCCGTCCTGACCTCCCGCCGTGGTGCGTGGTGGTCGCTGGCCGTCGCCGCCGTGCTGCTGGTGCTGGCAATGGGCGCGCTCGGCCGCGCCGATCTCGACGCGGGCAACGAGGCCGCCCCGCCGCAGTCCGAATCTGCACGGGCCGCCACGGCCGCCGACCGGTTTCCCGGTGCCGAGTGCCAGACCCTGCTGATCGTGGCGAGCCGCGACGACGGCGCCCAGCTGACCGCCGGCGACACCGCGGCTCTCGGCACCCTGATCGATCCGGTCGGCACCGCCACCGGGATCGCCCCGCTCGGGCCGTTCCCCAGCGACGACGGCCGGGCCGCGGTGATCCAGGCGACCGTGGATGTCGGTGCCGACGGCGACGCGAAGGCGGCCGTGACCACGGTGCGCGATGCCGTCGCCGCGCACCCGATCTCTGGCGTGGCAGTGCAGGTGACCGGCGGTCCCGCGTTCGGCGTGGACGTCGCGGCCGCGTTCGACGGCGCCGACTTCACCCTGCTGCTGGTGACGATCGTGATCGTCGCGCTGCTGCTGATCCTGACCTATCGCTCGCCGGTGCTCTGGATGATCCCGCTGGTGGTCGTCGCCCTCGCCGATGAGCTCGCCGGCAGCGCCACCGTGGCGGTCGGCAACGCCCTGCAGCTGCAGTTCGACACCGGCATCGTCAGCGTGCTCGTGTTCGGTGCCGGCACGAACTACGCGCTGCTGCTGGTGTCGCGCTATCGCGAGCAGCTCGCCGTCGACACCGACCACCGGCGTGCGCTCGCCCGGGCATGGCGGGGCACGGCGGGCGCGATCGTCGCGTCGAACCTGACCGTGGTGCTGTCCCTGGCCACCCTGGTGCTCGCGGTGATCCCCGGCACCCGGGGCCTGGGGGTGGCATCCGCTGTCGGCCTGCTGATCGCCCTGGTCGCGGTGCTGTTCCTGCTGCCGCCGCTGCTGGCGGTGTGCGGGCGCGGGGTGTTCTGGCCGTTCGTGCCGCGTCCCGACCGGCCGCGCGAATACGGTCGGGCCTGGCGTGGTGTGGCCGAGCGTGTGGTGCGCCGGCCGTGGCTGCCCCTCGTGGGCGGAGCGGTGCTGCTGGGTGTGATGGCCGCCGGCCTGTTCGGCACCACCGTCGGGCTCACCCAGGTGGAGAAGTTCCGCGTGCCGTCCGAGTCGGCTGCCGGTCTCACGGTGCTCGGCGCGCACTTCGATCCGGGCCTGGCGCAAGCCGATGATCGTGATCGCCGACACGGCGGCGGCGGATGCCGTCACCGACGCGATCGCGGATGTTCCCGGCGTCGTGCGGGTCACGGCATCCGGCACCAGCGCCGATGACGCGCAGACCCGCCTGGTCGTCACCGGCGAGCCCGCGCCGGGCACCCCGGAGAGCCTCGAGCTGGTGCAGACCGTGCGCGATGCCGCCCGCGCCGTCCCCGGCGCCGATGCCCTCGTCGGCGGGCCGGTGGCCACCGACCTGGATGCGCGCGCCGGCAACCTGCGCGATTTCGTCCTGATCACGCCGCTCATCCTCGGCATCAGCCTGGTCGTGCTGATCGGCCTGCTGCGCGCCCTCGTGGCCCCGGTGCTGCTGCCGTGCGTGAACGCGCTCAGCGCGGTGGCCGCGATCGGCGCCGGCGCCTGGCTCGGCCGGGTGCTGTTCGGCTGGGAGGCGCTGGATCTGCAGGTGCCGCTGCTCGGGTTCCTGTTCCTGGTGGCGCTCGGCATCGACTACACGATCTTCCTCGTGCACCGCGCCCGCGGCGAGGCGCAAGCGGCGGGGCACGCGCGCCGGGATCGTGCGCGCGGTCGCCTCGACGGGCGGGGTGATCACCAGTGCCGGCCTGGTGCTGGCGGCGGTGTTCGCCGCCCTCGGGGTGCTGCCGCTGGTCACGCTCGGCCAGATCGGGCTGATCGTGGGGGTCGGGGTGATCGTCGACACGTTCGTCGTGCGCACGCTGATCGTGCCCGCGCTGTTCGCCGTGCTCGGCGACCGGATGTGGTGGCCGAGCCGGATCCGCCCCTCCGCCGGCCCGTCCGCCGACGGCGTCGACGAATCGGCCGGTGACGGGGGAGAATCGAAGGATGTCGACACCCATCCCGTCTCGGTCGCCGCGCGATAGCGCGCCGGCGCCGCGGTCCTGGGCGGGGCTGGTCGGGTCGATCCGGCTCGGCCAGGCGCTGATCACGGCGACGCTGCTGATCGCGGGCGCCGTCCGGGCCGCCGCCGACGGCGTGCCGATCGCGCTGACCGCGGCGGTCGCCGTCGCGTTCGCGGGCTGGTACGCCGCCGGCCTCGTGCTGAGCACCCGCACCGCCGACCGGCCGCTGGCCGCGTGGTGGCTGCTGGGACTGGCTCTGATCTGGGTGGGCGCCGTCGCCGTCAGCGCCGAGTTCGTCTGGCTGGCGTTCTCGCTGTGGCTGCTGGCCGGCTTCGCGCTGCGGATGCGGTGGGCGATCCCGTACAGCCTGATCGTGCTGGTCGTCGTGCTGGTCGCGCCCGTCGCCCACACCGGCAGCACGTCGTCGGCCAACGTGATCGGGCCGGTGGTGGGCGGCCTGTTCGCCCTGGGCATTGCGCGCGGCTACCTCGAACTCGTCCGGGACGGCCGCGAGCGCCGGCTGCTGATCGCGTCGCTGGTGGCCGCACAGGACGAGACCGCCGCGCTGCAGGACGAGCTGGCGCGCACGCAGCGCGAGTCCGGCGTGCACGCCGAGCGCACCCGGCTCTCGCGCGACATCCACGACACCGTCGCGCAGAGCATGACCTCGATCGGGATGCTGGCGCGCGGCGCCCTGGACGGCGCCGAGCGGGGGACGGGGGCCGAGGCATCCCGTGCCCTGCGGCAGATCGACGAGCTGGCCCGCGACGGACTGGCCGACACCCGACGGATCGTGAACGCGCTCATGCCGGCCGAACTGGACGGCACGGCGCTCGGCGACGCCCTGGCGCGCATGCTGGACCGGCTGCAGGACGAGACCGGCATCCGCACCGAGCTGCACGTGGATGCCGGCTTCCCCGCGCTGGCACCGGCCACCGAGGTCGCCCTGCTGCGGGTCACCCAGTCCGCGCTGGCCAATGTGCGCTCGCACGCCGACGCGCGCCGGGTGGTGGTGACGCTGGCGGATGCCGGGGACACCGTCCGGCTGGATGTGGCCGACGACGGCACCGGCTTCGACGCGCAGCGGTGGAACGCCCGCGCCGCGCGCGCCGGCGACGGCGGCTATGGGATGCGGGCGATGCGGACCCGGCTGCGCGAACTCGGCGGCGGGCTGGACGTGGAGAGCACCCCCGGGGAGGGCACCGCGCTGTCGGCGCATCTGCCGCGGCTGGCCGAGGCGCGTCCGTGACCGGGTCGGACCGGGGCGCGGACCGGGGCGCGGACCGGGGCGCGGACCGGGGCGCGGACCGGGGCGCGGACCGGGTGCGGTTGATCCTCGTCGACGATCACCCGATCGTGCGCACCGGGGTGCGGGCGCTGCTGACCGGGCAGAGCGACGTCGAAGTGGTCGGCGAGGCCGGCTCCGGCGACGAGGCCGTGGCCCTGGCACGGCACCTGCGCCCCGACGTGGTGCTGTGCGACCTGCGCCTGGGCGAGGGGATGGACGGGATCGCGACGACCGTGGCGCTGCGCGGGCTGCCGCATCCGCCCGCCGTCCTCATGCTCACCACCTTCGATCGCGACGCCGAGGTGGTCGGGGCGATCGAGGCCGGAGCCGTCGGCTACCTGCTCAAGGATGTCGAGCCCGCGACGATCGTAGCGGCGGTGCGCGACGCGGCCGCAGGGCGCCTGGTGCTGACCACGGAGCTCAGCCGGCGGCTCGTCACCGCGATGCGCGCCCCGCGGGTGCGCCTGACCGATCGCGAACGCGATGTGCTGCGGTTGCTGGACCGCGGCGCCTCGAACCGCGAGATCGCCCGCGAGCTGTTCGTGACGGAGGCGACCGTGAAGACCCATCTCGCCCATATCTTCACGAAACTCGGTGCCGACAGTCGCTCGCGCGTGCTGGCGGTCGCGCGCGAGACCGGCCTGCTGGAGTGACGACCGCCCGCCCGGATCACCGGGCCGGCGGCGGTGCCGTCGAGTCGCGCGAGCAGCACGGCGGGGTAGTTCCGGGCCATCGGCGTGGTGTCCCCGGAGACGAGCAGAGCCACGGCATCCCTCGCCATCTCGGTCACCTGCTGCGACACCGAGGTGAGGGCGGGCCAGGTGAAAGCGCCCTCTGCTGTGCCGTCGAAGCCCACGACCGACATCTGGCCGGGGATGTCGACGCCGCGCGAGTGCAGCGCGGCCATCAGGCCCATGGCCACCTGATCGGATGCCGCGAACACGGCCGTGATCTCGTCTCGGCGCTCCGCGACCTTCAGTCCCGCATCGAAACCGCTCTGCGGCGTGTATCCGCTGCGGAAGGCCGGACCGGCCGGGATGCCGGCATCCGACAGCGCCCGCCGCCAGCCCGCTTCGCGGGGATCCAGCGTCGACTCCTCGCCGACGAACGCGATCGACCGGTGGCCGAGCCCGAGGAGGTGCTCGACGGCCATCCGCGCGCCCGCGAGGTAATCGGTGCTGAAGGTGGGGTGCCCCGACCGGGCGCTGAACTGGTTCAGGTACACCAGCGGGATGCGGTTGCGCTCGATGATGCTGAGCTCCTGCGCGGTGAGGGTGTCGGCGCTGACGATGCCCTCCAGCTGCCTGCGAGGTCAGCCCGGCGATCTCGTCGCCGTCCGCAGAGCGGCGCTCCCGCGCGTTCAGGGTCAGCACCATCAGGTCGTGCGTGTGCGCGGCGCCGTCCAGCGCGGCCACCATCTCGGCGAAGAACGGGTTGCGCTGGTCGGGCACGATGAACCCGATCATCGTCGACCGGCCGCGGCTGAGAGCGCGTGCGGCCGCATTCGGCCGGTACCCGAGGGCGTCGGCCGCGGACCGCACGCGTTCTCGCGCCTGATCCGAGACCGGTCGGTCCGAGCCGGACAGCACGTAGCTGACCACCGCGGTGCTCACTCCTGCCAGCCGCGCGACGTCCGCTCGCGTGACGGTCCTTCTTCGGCCGTCCATCACCATCCGACTCCCCAGAGCCCCTCGTCCGATGTCATGATCCCGGGATGTCGCCGAAATCGGGGACATCCAACCGCTCGCCGTCCCGTCGGACGGACTCGTGGGCGATGATACCCGGCACGGTGAAGCGAGCCGCCCGCCACGCGTTCACCGGCGGCATCCCGCCGGCGTCGACCGCGACGGCGAAGTCGTCGACGAGGAAGTGGTGGCTGCCCTCGTGCCCGTTCGGCAGCGCCGCGACCGCCGCCGGGATGCGCTCCCGGTGATGCACCGGGGCGTAGCCGGACACGAAACTGGGGCGCAGATCCGGCGCGATGTGCGCCAGCGACGGATCGTCGACGTCCAGCGTGGCGGAGGTCTCCACCAGCCGCGACACGTCCTCGGCCCCTTCCCGGGTGTACCAGAAGGCGGCGGTGGCGACCTCCTCGAAGCTCGCCTCCGTGCCGAAATAGCGGAAGCGCGATTCGCGGATGTGCGACGGGTAGCCGACCCGACGGAACTCGTTCGTCCGGAACGAGCCGCCGCCGGCGACCTCGAACAGGGCCGTAGCGTTGGAGATGTCGTTGTCGAACATGCTCACCGACCGGTCGAACACGCCGTCACCGCGGGTGTCGCGCACGCCGATCCCGATCGCCTTGGTCACATGCGTGTCCCACGCGCCGAGGATGCCGCCGATCGAGTGCGTGGGATACAGCAGCGGCGGATAGCTCGCCGTGCGCCGCCAGTCCTCGCCCCCGCTGAACCGGTACGCGTCATAGAACCCGAGATCCATGTCGTGCAGGTAGTCGCCCTCGGCGTAGAAGAGCCGGCCGAACGCGCCGGCCTCGTTCCGATCGCGGGCCAGCACCGTCGCCGGGTTGTAGAAGCTGGTCTCGCCCATCATGTAGACCAGGCCGCTGGCGGTGACCGCGTCGATGATGGCGCCGATCTCGTCGACGCTGATGCCCATCGGCACCGTCGAGTAGACGTGCTTGCCGGCCCGCAGCGCCTGCACCGCGAGAGCCCCGTGCGTCCACCGCTGGGTGAAGATCGCGACGGCATCCACGCGAGGGTCGGCCAGCATCTGATCGAACGAGTCGAACGTGCCGGACAGGCCGTACCGCGCCACCAGCCGGTCCGCGCGCTCGGACACGACATCCGTGACCCAGACCTCGCCGATCAGGGGATGGTGTGTCAGCAGCGGCGCGAACGTGTCCGCGAACTGGCCGGCGCCGACGATGCCGATCGTGAACGGCATGCACGCTCCTCTCCGAACGGTTCGTCCTGCCCGCTCCAGCATCCAGCAGTCATCTACCCGCGTCAAGGTGCGGCCGTGTCGGCGCGCCCGCGATACCGTCATTTCAGCGATACTGAAGGGCGAATCCGCATCGTCACTTGAATATGTTCAGTTACGCGGGTAGATTCCTTGCCACACACCTCGAGGGCTGGTCGGGATCACAGGGAAGTGAGCAGATGAGCGCACGGAGAAGGACGATGGCGTGCGGTGTCGTGGCGGGCCTGGCCGCCGTCGGCATCGTGCTGACCGGGTGTTCCGGTGGTGGCGGCGGCACGGGCGGCACGGCGAAACTCGAGATGCAGACCGGCCTCGGCTCGGCCGATCCGACCCTCACCGTGCTGCAGGACATCACCAAGACCTGCACGCCGGCCGACACCACGATCGACCTCGTTCCGATGACGAACACGTACGAGGCCGACATGAAGACCCGCATGGCCTCGGGCGACCTTCCCGACATCTGGTCGACGCACGGCTGGTCGCTGCCGCGCTACAGCCCGTTCCTGGAGCCGTTGAACAAGCAGTCTTGGGCCGACAAGTTCAACACCGCGCTCGCACCGGCCATGCAGAACAAGGACGGCCAGTTCTTCGCCCTGCCGATCACCACCGACGTGGCGGGCATCCTGTACAACAAGGACACGCTGAGCAAGGCGGGCGTCGATCCGTCTACGCTCACGACGTGGGATGCGTTCACCAAGGCACTGGTCACGCTGAAGGATGCCGGCGTCACGCCGCTCTCGTCGTCGTCGAAGGATTCGTGGATGGCCGGCAACGTCGCCGACTTCATGTCGTCGGGCGCCTTCAGCGCCGCCGATCTGGAGAAGTTCACGAAGGGGACCTTCGTCGAGGGCGGGTACACGACCATGCTCGACGAGGTGCAGAAGTGGGCGAAGGCCGGGGACTTCAACCCCGACTTCTCGTCCATCACGATGGACGAGATCGGGCGGGGGCTCGGCAGCGGAGACGTGGGGTTCGTCTTCGTGCAGAACTCGCTGGTGAGCACGGCGCTCGAGCAGAGCCCGGACGCGAAGCTCGGCTTCATCCCGATCCCGTCCTTCGTGGGCGACCCGTACTTCGTCGGCGGGGAGGGCACGGCCTACGGCGTGTGGAACAAGAGCCCGCACAAGAAGCAGGCGCTGGCCTACATCGACTGCCTCGCCCAGCCCGACAACATCAGCAAGCTCGCCAAGGCGCTGGGGGCGATCCCCGGCCTGACGGACGCGACCGCCGATCTCGGCGTCCTGCAGGACAGCTACGACACACTCGTGAAGCCGAACACCTACACGCTGGAGCCGTACTTCGACCGGGTGTACCTGCCCAACGGGATGTGGGACACCATGGTGACCACGACCGGCGGAGTCATCAGCGGCCAGTCGACGCCCGCCGCGGCCGTCGACCAGATGAAGCAGCAGTTCTCCTCGTTGTTCGGCCAGTGACCGCTGGGGGCGGCTTTCGGTGGTGGGGCAGGTCGGGGGGCCGCCCCACCACCGAACGGGAGCGGCCATGACGGCGGTCGCCGGGCGCGGAACCGCCCCGCGCAGAACCGCCCCGCGGCGCCCCGCACGATCGCCGGGAGCGCCGTTCGTGCGGCGCCGGGTCAACCTGCTGTACCTGCCGGCGCTCGCCGTCTTCGCGGTGTTCACGGTGTACCCGCTGGTCAACGGCATCGCCATCTCGCTGACGAAGTGGGATGGCTACAGCCCCACCAGGACGTTCGTCGGGCTCGACAACTACCTGCACATGCTCGCCGATCCCCTGGTCGGCACCGCGTTGCGGAACACGTTCGTGTACGGCTTCGGATCGACGATCCTGCAGCAGGTGATCGGGCTCGCCCTCGCGGTCGCCCTCGACCGCGCCCTGCGCGGACGCAACCTCGCGCGCGCCATCGTCTACCTGCCGGTGCTGGTCTCGCCGGTCGTGATGGGGACGATGTACTACCTGCTGTTCTCGTATTCGTACGGCGGGCTCAACGACATCGTCGTCGCGCTCGGCGGGCAGCGGGTGGCCTGGCTGAGCACCGCGCCGTCGGCGATCACGATCATCGTGCTGGTGAACTCGCTGCAGTTCGTCGGGATCTCCATGGTGATCTACCTGGCCGGACTGCAGTCGATCCCGGTGACCTACTACGAGGCATCCCGAATCGACGGGGCAGGCCCGTGGCAGCAGTTCACCTCCATCACGGTGCCGCTGCCGAGCCCGCGTTCGCCACCAGCATCGTGCTCAATCTCATCGGCGGGCTGAAGCTGTTCGACGTGATCCGGGTGATGACCGGCGGCGGCCCGGGATACTCCACCGACTCGATGTCGACCCTGATCTCGAAGTTCTACTTCGACAACCAGAACGCCGGCTATGCGTCGGCGATCGGCGTGGTCCTGTTCCTCATCATCGCGATCTTCACGCTCGCGCTGAACACCTACTTCAACCGCCGACGGCTGGAGTACGTGTGATGCGTCGGCTCGGCACGATCGGAATGGTGGCGGGGCTGCTCGCCGCCTGCGCCCTGCAGCTCGTGCCGTTCTACATCACGCTGACCACGGCGCTCAAGCCCCGCACCGATCTGTCGTCGCAGTGGATCTTCCCCACCCGCGGGATCTACTGGCAGAACTTCCAGACCGCGATCGTGGACGGCGGCATCCTGCGCGCCATCGGCAACAGCGCCGTCGTGACCGTCGCGTCCACGGTGCTCATCTGCGTGCTGGGGGCGCTGGCCGCATACCCGCTGGCCCGTCGCGCGACGCTCGGGAACCGACTCGTGTTCGCGGGGATCATCGGGCTGATCATGATCCCGCCCCTCAGCATCCTGGTCCCCGTCTACACGCTGATGGCCCAGCTTGCACTGGATCAACACCTACTGGGGGGCGACCGCGCTGATGGTGGCGTCCCAGCTGCCGCTGAGCATCTTCCTGTACGCGAACTTCATGCGCAGCCTTCCGCTCTCGATCGAAGAGGCGGCCACCGTGGACGGGGCCGGTCTGCTGCAGACGCTGTTCCGGGTCGTGTTCCCGATGCTCAAACCCGTGACCGCGACCGTCATCATCCTGACCAGCGTGTCGGTGTGGAACGAGTACGCGCTGAGCGTGTTCATCCTCCGCGACCCCGAGGTGCGCACGACCGCGCCGGCGATCGCCACGTTCTTCGCCAGCCAGGGCAGCGATCCGAACGCCGCCGCCGCGGCGGCCCTGCTCACCGTCATCCCGGTGCTGGTGGCCTACCTGGTGCTCGAGCGCTACTTCATCAAGGGCATGGTCGCCGGCTACGAGAAGTGACCCCGCCCGCGAAAGTGCATCTGACGGCCGAGAGAGCGGTGATTTCCCGCATCCTCGGCCGTCAGATGCACTCTCGGCGACGGGGGCGGCCCGTTTAGACTCGAGCGCATGGCCGTCACCACCCGTCGCATGCAGGACCTCACCGTCGAAGATCACACCATCACCGTGCCGCTGGTGTGGGGTGACGCGGCCGACGCCCGCACCATCGAGGTGTACGCCGCGGTGGTCGCGCGCAACGGGGCGAGGACCTGCCGTACCTCGTGTTCCTGCAGGGCGGGCCCGGGGGCGATGCGCCGCGGCCGTTCCACGCGCCGGCGAGTCCGTCGTGGCTGGATGCCGCGCTCGAGCACTACCGCGTGGTCATGATCGATCAGCGCGGCACCGGGCGCTCCACGCCGGTCGGCGACCGCGACCTGGACGAGCGCGGTACCGCCGAGCTGGCCGAGTACATCACCCACCTGCGCGCCGACGCGATCGTGCGCGACTGCGAGGCGATGCGCGAGCACCTGGGCGCCGCCACGTGGAGCGTGCTGGGCCAATCCTTCGGCGGGTTCACCACGCTGGCGTACCTGACGACGGATGCCGCATCCATCCGGGACGCCTACTTCACCGGCGGGCTCTCGGCCGTGGGCCACCACCCCGACGACGTCTATGCGCTCACGTACGACAAGCTGCGGGATGCCTCCCAGCGGTACTACCGGCGCTTCCCGCATCACCGCGACACGATCCGACGCCTGGCGGATCTGGCCGCGGACGGGCGCATCGTGCTGCCGGACGGCGAGGTCGTCTCGGTCTCGCGGCTGCGCTCGCTGGGCACGCTGCTGGGCTCGAATGACGGATGGCAGAACCTGCACGAGCTGCTCGAGCACGAGCCGCACACCAACGCGTTCCGCTACGACCTGGCCGGCCTCCTGCCGTTCTCGGCCCGCGAGCCGCTGTACTACGTGTTCCACGAGTCCAGCTACGCCGACGGTCACGCGACGAGCTGGTCGGCCGAGCGGGTCGAGCCGGACGACTTCCGCAGCGACGTCACGCTGCTGACCGGTGAGCACGTGCACCGCGACTGGCTCGACACGGTGCCCGGCCTGCGGCCGTGGAAGGATGTCGCGCTCGCGCTCGCCGACCACCCCTGGCCGAAGCTCTACGACGCCGACGCCCTGCGCGCCTCGGGCGCGCGCGGCGCGGCCGCGGTGTACGTGCACGACCTGTACGTGCCGCTGGAGTTCTCCGTCGCCACCGCGGCGCTCGCTGCCGGGCGTGACCCCGTGGATCACCAGCGAGCACGAGCACTCCGGACTGCGCGAGGGCGATGTGCTGCCCGCACCTGATCGACCTGGCCCACGGCCGACGGGTGCGCTGAGCACGCGGTGAGGGGATGCCGGCGGCCGACCGCCGGCATCCCCCACGTCTATGGCTTGGAGCAGCACCTTGATCGCCCGCCGCTCGTCCATCGCCCGGTAGCCCTCGGCCACCTCGGACAGCGGCAGGGTCAGATCGAACACCTGGCCCGGGTCGATCTCGCGGCGCCAGATGCGGTCGATCAGGTCGGGCAGGTAGCGGCGCACCGGGGCCGGTCCGCCGAACAGGTGGACTTCGCTGTAGAACAGCAGCTCGCCGGGCAGCGCGACGCCGTGCGAGACGCCCACGAACCCGACGTGCCCGCCGGCGCGGGTGGAGCGGATGGCCTGCACCATCGACTCCTGTGTGCCGACGGCCTCGATGGTGGAGTGCGCGCCCAGACCGCCGGTCAGCTCCTTGATCCGCTCGACGCCCTCGTCGCCGCGCTCGGTGACGATGTCGGTGGCGCCGAACCGCCGCGCGAGCTCCTGTCGGTCGGCGTGCCGGCTCATCGCGATGATGCGCTCCGCGCCGCGGGCCCGGGCCGCCAGCACGCCGAGCAGTCCGACCGCCCCGTCGCCGACCACGACCACGGTCTTGCCCGGCCCGGCATCGGCCGCCTCGGCGGCGAACCACCCGGTGCCCAGGACGTCGGATGCCGCCAGCAGCGACGGGATCAGCTCGGGCGCGGGCTCGCCCGGCGTCGCCACCAGCGTGCCGTCGGCCCACGGGACGCGCAGCCGCTCGGCCTGAGCGCCCAGCGACCCCATCGAGACCACGTTCACGCACCGCGACGGATACCCGGCCCGGCAGATCTCGCACGTCCCGTCGGACGCCATGAACGAGCCGACGACGACGTCGCCGGGCGACAGCGTCCGCACGTCGGCGCCGATCTCCTCGACCACCCCGACGTACTCGTGCCCCATCCACAGCGGACGACGGATGTCGTTGAGCCCCCGATACGTCCACAGGTCGGACCCGCACACGCACGTCGCCAGCATCCGGATGACGGCATCCGTCGGCAGCTCGATCCGCGGGTCGTCCCGCTCTTCGAACCGGACGTCCCCGGGGGCGTGGATCACTGCTCCGCGCATGTCAGACCTCCTTCACAGGGGCGGATGCGGCATCCACCCGTGTCGTTGCCTCATCGGTGATCACCAGCACGCCGGAGCGCTCATGCAGGGCGTCGACCGTGGCCTCGGCCGCCCGGTCGATCTGCACCCGCGGCGCGGTGGGCTCGCCCTCGGGGTAGAACGTGCCCGGCCCGTAGAACTGTCCGTAGCGCAGCACGACGCCGCCGAACGCGAGGACCGAGCGCTCCAGCTCGTCGACCGCGTCCTGCCCCGGGCCCGGCGGCATCGTCCAGGCGACGCTCTGCGCGAGCAGGCGTGTGACCTGGGCGGCACGGGCCGCGGCGAGCAGGTTGCGGGTGCCCTCGGTCCGGATGCGCGAGTGCCGCAGCCGGTACGCGGCGATCTGCCCCGGGTCGTCGGGAAGGTCGGTCAGCTCGTGGATCACCAGGTCGGGCTCGAACGCCACGACCGCGTCGGTGAGGGCGTCCGCGTCGTACACGTCGCAGACCACGGGCGTCGCCCCCAGCTCTTCGAGCAGGACGGCCTTGCTCTCGGTGCGGGTCAGGCCCGCGATCTCGTGGCCGTCGAGACACAGGAGGGGGATGAGTCGGCTGCCGATGACCCCGGAGGCACCGGCCAGGAACACGCGCATGTTCCGATCGTAGGCCGGGCCGGTAGGCCGGGGGAGGCGGGTTGTGTGTGGCAACGGCAGGCGGGATCGGCCGCGGCGGGGCTGTGGTGGGGCGGAACGCCCGTTTCGGCCTGCCGTTGTGACCGGTCGGATCTGTGCCCCGGCCGAGTGGGGCCGGGCCGGCAGGCCGGGGGAGGCGGGTTGTGTGTGGCAACGGCAGGCCGGATCGGCCGCGGCGGGGCTTGCGGCGGGGCGGAACGCCCGTTTCGGCCTGCCGTTGTGACCGGTCGGATCTGTGCCCGGCCGAGTGGGGCCGGGCCGCTCGGTGGGGTGCCCCCGGCCGAGTGGGGCCGGTCCGGCAGGTCCAGAGGAGGCGGGTCGTGTGTGGCAACGGCAGGCCGGATCGGCCTTGGCGGGGCTGTGGCGGGGCGGAACGCCCATTTCGGCCTGCCGTTGTGACCGGTCGGATCTGTGCCCGGCCGAGTGGGGCCGGCCCGGTCGGCGGATGTGGCCTGGCGAGTGGGGCGGCCCGGCCGGGTGGGGCGGCCCGGCCGGGTGGGGTGGTCCGGCGGGTGGGGCGGCCCGGCCGAGCGGCTAGCGTGGAGCGTATGGGACGGAACCACCTCGGTCTGGACACGGTCGCCGTGCACAGCGGCCGCGAAGACCTCGCCGCACTGGGCGTGCATGCGCTGCCGATCGACCTGTCGACCACCAATCCGCTGCCGGACATCGACCGCGGAGGGGACTCGTACGAGTCGATCTCCGGCGGCGGGCATCCGCTCGCCGACGGCGGCATGGTCTACGCCCGGCTCTGGAACCCGACCGTGGCCCGGTTCGAGCAGGCCCTCGCCGAGCTCGAGGGTGCCGAGGCGGCCGTGGCGTTCGCGTCGGGGATGGCCGCCACGACGGCCATGATCATCGCGCACACCGGCACCACCGGCAAGCGGCACGTGGTCGCGGTCCGGCCCCTGTACGGCGGAACGGACCACCTGCTCGAGTCCGGTCTGCTGGGGACCGAGACCACCTACTGCGCCGAGGATGCCGTGGGCGACAGCATCCGCGACGACACGGCCCTGGTCGTGATCGAGACGCCCGCCAACCCCACCCTCGACCTGGTCGACATCGCGGCCGTCGTGGCTCAGGCCGGGTCGGTGCCGGTGGTGGTGGACAACACGTTCGCGACTCCGGTGCTGCAGAACCCGCTCGCGTGGGGCGCCCGGATGTCGCTCGCACAGCGCCACGAAGTACATCGGCGGGCACGGGGATGTCATCGCCGGCGTGATCGCCTGCGACGAGGAGACCGCGGTCGCTCTGCGCAGCGTCCGGGTGATCACGGGCGCGGTACTGCATCCGCTCGCCGCCTATCTGCTGCACCGCGGGCTGCAGACGCTGCCGCTGCGGATGCGCGCCCAGCAGGACAGCGCCGCCCGGATCGCCGCCTGGCTGGCAGAGCACCCCGCCGTGCGCGAGGTCTACTACCCCGGCATCGACGGGGACCCGCGCGGCATCGTCGCCCGGCAGATGCGCGGCACCGGGGCGATGCTCTCGGTCAGCCTGCACGGCGGATACGCCGCCGCCAGCGCCCTGACCTCCGGCGTCCGGCTGTTCAGCCATGCGGTGTCGCTGGGCGGGGTCGATTCGCTTGCCGACCTGCCGGCGGCGCTGACGCATCGACCGGTGCCGGCCGAGGTGCGGCCGGGAGCGGATGTCGTGCGCATCTCGATCGGCCTGGAGGACGTGGACGATCTGATCGCCGACCTCGACCAGGCCCTGCGCTGACTCGTCCCCCGGCGATGTCCCGCCCGGACTCGCGGGTTCGGCCGGGCCGCCGGGAGGCGGGCGCGACCGGCGGGGCGGCGCACGATCTAGACTGGAGGCATCCGTCTCGCGCTCTGCGAGCCCCCGTCGTCGAGGAACCAGTCGTGTCGTCTCGTTCTGCCGTGCGCCCGTTCGAGGTGCGTCACCTTCAGATCGCGCGCGCCGCCATCGCGGCGCTCGCGGCTGCGATGATCACGTTCTCATCCGACCACTCGGCGACGCTGGGACTGTCGGTGTTCAGCGGCTTCGCGATCACCTCGGCCTTCGTCCTGTTCGTCGCAGCCTGGCTGGTCTTCCCGGCCGGGCGGCGGTCGGCCGCCGTGCTGCTGGCCGTGCTCGACCTGGCCGCCGGCATGGTGGCGGGGATCGGGCCGATCCGCAGCGACGGGCTGTTCTTCGGGCTGGTGATCGGCTGGGGTCTGGCCACCGGCGTGGCCGAGGGCGTCGCCGGGCTCCGCGCCCGTCGGGCCGCGGCACTGGGCGACGACCCGAGCTCCGCTCCGAGGCGCGGGACGCCATCACCGTCGGCGCGATCGGCGTGCTCCTCGGTCTCGGCCTGCTCCTGGTCCCGGCCGGTTATGCGCTGAACTACACGGTCGAAGAGGCGCACGCCACGTTCACCCTCACCGGCATCACGATCGGCGTGGGCGTGTTCGGCGGCTATGCCGCCATCGCCGCCGTCTATCTCGGCATCGCGGGATTCTCCCCGCGCAGGGATGCCGCCACGAACACTCCTCTCGCGGCCGAATCGACCGCATCCGATGACCATCCCGGAGGTGCCGCATGAGCGGCCAGCGACCCACCACGCGCCGTGACCTGATGAAGCCGGCGCAACTGCTCGGCCTGGCACTGATCGCCGCGCTGTTCGCCGGGCTGGTCACCCTGTTCTCGATGGGGTTCTTCCAGTCCCGGTTCCCCGGCGAGTCGACGCATGCCCTGATCATGGCGCTCGTCGTCGCCGGAATCACCTTCATCGTGACCATCGTCGTGATCGCGCTGCGCTGCTGGTGGTCCAGCCCGACCAGGTCACGCATCGCATCGACGGTCCCGTGCTCATCGCCCGCGATCGAGCGGTCGCCGACGAGGCGCGGGAGAAGGATGCCGCGGCCGCCCCGGCCTCGGAGACCGACGCCGCCCCCACCGCGCCCGACGAGGACGACTCGACGGAGCGCTGAGCTCCCGGCCCTCGCCGTCCCGGCCCTCGCCGTCCCGGCCCGGCCCTCGGTCAGTCTCGGCGCGCGCCGTCCCGGCTCGGTCAGTCTCGGCGCGCGCCAGCCCGGCCGGTCAGCCGCGAGACCGGGTATCTGCGGCGAAACCCAGCGGAATGTCCTCGGTTTCGCCGGGAGTCCCCGGTCTCGGCGAACCGGGGCGCGGTCAGGGCGAACCGCCGGCCCGCGCTACGGGACGAGGCGGGATGCGAGGCCGGTGTAGCCGGCGGGTGTGAGCGCGAGCAGACGCTGCTTCGCGGCATCCGAGATGTCCAGTCCCTGGACGAACTCCGCCAGCTCGGCCGCGCCCACGCGGTGGCCGCGGGTGAGCTCCTTCAGCAGCGCGTACGGGTCGGAGATCTGGGAGTTGCCGGCGGTGATCTCGGCGCGCACGACGGTCTGGATCGCCTCGGCCAGCACCTCCCAGTTCGCGTCGAGATCGGCCAGCAGCACGTCGCGCGACAGCGAGATCGAATCCAGCCCGCGCAGCAGGTTGTCCAGGGCGAGCAGCGAGTGTCCGAACGCGACCCCGATGTTGCGCTGCGTGGTCGAGTCGGTGAGGTCGCGCTGCATCCGGCTGGTGACGAGGGTGGATGCGAGCGTGGCGAACAGTCCGCCGGAGATCTCGAGGTTCGCCTCGGCGTTCTCGAACCGGATCGGATTGATCTTGTGCGGCATCGTCGACGAGCCGGTGGCTCCGGCGACCGGGATCTGGGCGAAGTAGCCGAGCGAGATGTAGGTCCAGGCATCCGTGGCCAGATTGTGGAGGATGCCGCCGGCATGCCGCGCGCGGTCGTAGAGTTCGACCTGCCAGTCGTGCGACTCGATCTGCGTGGTCAGCGGGTTGAACCCGATGCCGAGGCCCTCGATGAACTCCTGCGACAGCGCCGGCCAGTCCACCTCGGGGTCGGCGGCGAGGTGCGCCGACCAGGTGCCGGTGGCACCGGAGAACTTCGCCAGGAACTCGCCGGAATCGATCTGGTCGGCCACCCGCCGCAGGCGCCACGCGAACACCGCGAGCTCCTTGCCCATGGTGGTCGGCGTCGCCGGCTGGCCGTGCGTGCGCGCCAGCATCGCGGCATCCGCGTGCGTGCGGGCCATCGCGTCGAGCACGGCGATCACCTCGCGCAGCTTCGGCAGCCACACCTGAAGCACGGCGCGCTGCACGGTCAGCGCGTAGGAGGCCGAGTTGACGTCCTCGCTGGTGCACGCGAAGTGGGTGAGCTCGGCGACGGCGTCCAGGCCGAGTGCGGCGAGCCGGTCGCGCACCAGGTACTCGACAGCCTTCACGTCATGGTGGGTGACCGCCTCCTTCGCGGCGAGCCAGGCGATCTCGTCCGGACCGAAGTCGCGGTACAGCCCGCGCAGGCGCTCCTTGTCGGCATCCGCCATCGGGCTCGTGCCGAACAGTCCGCGATCGGTGAGGGTGATCAGCCACTCCACCTCGACCTCGACCCGCGCGCGGTTCAGCCCCGCCTCGGACAGGTACTCGGACAGGCCGGCGACGGCGTCGCGATAGCGTCCGTCCAGGGGGCTCAGGGGCTGAGGGGCAAGAGCGGTCACGGGTCTCCCGTTCGTCGCGGACCCGGCTCGCTGCAGGTCAGCCGGCGGCGCGGATCGCGGGTTCGAGCTGCCGGAAGAGCGCCCGGCACGCGCTCTCGATCATACCGAGCACGTCGTCGAACATCTCCGGCTCGGCGTAGTACGGGTCGGGCACGTCCAGGGCCCCGCCCGCGGTCTGGTCGAACGAGAGCAGCGCGATCTTGGACTCGTCGTCTTCGCCGCGCGCCCACTCGTGCAGCACCCGCTCGTGTCCGGTGTCGAGGGCGACCACCAGGTCGTTGGCGTCGAAGTCGTGGTAGCCGAACTGGCGGGCGCGGTGCGTGGCCGGGTCGTATCCGTGCCGCTCGAGCGCGGCGATGGTGCGGCGATCGGCCTGCTCGCCGACGTGCCAGTCGCCGGTGCCGGCGCTGCTGGAGATCACCCGATGGCCCAGGCCGACCGAGTGGGCGAACCAGCGGAACACGATCTCGGCCATCGGCGAGCGGCAGATGTTCCCGGTGCATACGAACACGACCCGGAAGGGCGGCGGCGCATCGGTCATGCTCCTATTCTGGGGTGTCCAGCGGTTCCTGCACAGCATGGGGCCGCACACGGTCTGTCCACCGATCGGCGAAACCGCGGCATCCGGCACCCGGGGCCCTGGCATCGTGGGGATATGAGCGCTGTGACCGTGGATGCCGTGGCGGCGATGGATGCCGTTCTCCACGCCCTGGACGAGGTCGAGCGGCGGCTGCGCGCGGTGCAGGATGCCGCATCCGCCGTGATCGACGAGACGCACTGGCAGGCGCGGGCCGTCCAGGCGTACCACCGCGACGCCGGGATGTGGCGGGACGGGGTCGGCCGGGTCGCCGCCCGGGTGGTCGACGAGCAGGACCGGCTGCGGGCGATGCGCGCCGCGGCGTACGTGGCGATGGGTGCGGGATGAGGTGTGGCGATGGGCGCGGGATGAGCGATGCGATGGATACGGATGAGCGATGACCTCGACATCCGCGACGGCGGGCTGGTCGCCGTCGACACCGGCAGCCTGCGCGCGGCGGCCGGCCGATACCGCGGCCTGGGGCAGGAGCTCAGGATGCCTGCGATGAAGCTCCGCGCGCAGGCCGAGCGCCTCGCCGCCGTGGGCGCGGCCGGTGCCTGGGGCGGGTCGCTGCCGACGCTCCGAGCAGTCGGCGTGGGCCGCCGCGCAGAGCGCGGACGAGGCGGACGAGATTGCCGACGACCTGCGCACGCTGGCGGAGACGTACGAGATCGTCGAGCTGCGCGCGCGGCAGGCGATGGCGGTCGGGGCGGGCGCCCGGGCGGGAGCTGCCCTGGTGTCCGGGCGGGCCGAGGTGCAGCATCCCGCTGCCGCGGACGCCGCAGATCGCGCGACATCCGCCTGGGAGCGCCGGGTGGGCGGCGGCCTGATCTCCGGCGCGAACCTGGGATGGGCGCTGCCGACGGGACTCGGGCCGGTGCTGCCGGCGCCGGTCGCGGCCGCGCTGTACTCCGCCGTGATCGCGCTGCCCGCGGCGGCGCAGAATCTGCAGGCGCTCGCCGGCTGCCTGGGCACCGGCGTCATCGGGCCCGACGAGCGGCTGGACGGGGCGGCGCGCCCGGTGCGGCTGGAGCGGACCTCGGCGGTCACCGCGACCGGGCCGCCGGACGACTTCGCCGCCGCCCTCGGCCGGATCCCGTCGGGCGACGCACGCATCCGGGTGGAGACCTACACGATGCCCGACGGGACGACGCGGTACGCGGTGTATCTGGCCGGCACCCGCGACTTCTCGCCGACCACGGAAGGCGCCGATCCGTGGGACATGCGCTCGAACCTGCGGCTGTATCTGGGGAGGATGCCTCGGCCTACGAGGCGACCGTGCAGGCGATGAGGGATGCCGGGGTGCCCGATGGCGCGCAGGTGTACCTGTTCGGGCACTCGCAGGGCGGGATGATCGCCGACCGGTTGGCGATCGAAGGCGGCTACGACACCCGGCTGCTGGCCACCGCCGGGTCGCCGACCGAGGCGGCCGTCGGACCGGAGACGCTCAGCGTGCAGCTCCGGCACACCGACGACCTCATCCCGGCGTTGGCGGCGGGCGGATCGCCGACCCGGGTCGGGGCGCCGGGCAGCCTCGTCGTCGAGCGCGTCGGCGACCCGCTGCCCGGACTGCAGGACCTGTCGCTGGCGCCGCACCATCTGGGGAGTACGTGGCGACGGCGCGGATGCTGGATGCCGCGCGCGACCCGCGCACGACGGCTCTGCGTCGCGCCGTCGGCGAGCTGCGCGGCGCGACCTCGGTCACCGCGGTGGAGTACGACGCGCGCCGGGTGCTGCCGGATCCCCCGCCGCGTCCGCACCCGGACCCGCGGCCGGGGCCGTCGCCCAGGCCGACGCCGGGCGCCGCGCCGCCGGGGCCGGGGCCGGGCGCCGCCCCGCCGGGGTCGGGTTCGTGAGCGGGCAGGGGGTCAGAAGCCGGGCTGCGCCAGGACGGCGCCGCCCCGCCGGGGTCGGGCCCGTGAGCGGGCAGGGGGTCAGGAGCCGGGCCGCGCCAGGACGCCGGCGGCCTGCCGCGCTGCCCGAGGGCGACGTACTCGGCCGGCTCCGGCACCTCGACGTCGACGCCGAGCACCGCCGGCGCGATCGCGCGCACCGCCGCGGACTGCGCGCCGCCGCCGATCAGCAGCGCGCGGCGCAGCGGCACCCCGAGCTCGCGCAGGGTCTGCATGCCGAACGCGAGACCGCCCAGCATCCCCTCGACCGCCGCACGGGCGAGGTTCTGCCGGGTGGTCGAGGCCAGGGTCATGCCCGACAGGGTCGCGGTCGCGTCGGGCAGGTTGGGCGTGCGCTCGCCCTCGAAGTACGGCTCGAGCTCCAGGCCGGCCGCCCCCGGCTCGGCCGCGAGGGCCAGCGTGCTGAGCCCGGCGTGGTCCACGCCGAGCAGGGCGGCGATCGTGTCGAGCACGCGCGCCGCGTTCAGCGTGGCCACCAGCGGCAGCCAGTTGCCGTCGGCGGCGGCGAAGCCGGCGACCGTCCCGCTCGGGTCGATCACCCGGTGCGCGCTGACCGCGAAGACCGTGCCGCTGGTCCCGATCGAGACCACCGCGTCTCCGGGGCGGGCGTCCAGCCCCAGGGCCGCACCGGCGTTGTCGCCCGCCCCCGCGCCGACGCGCCGGCTCGCGGCATCCGTCACGAACTCGTCGGGTCCGAGCACCCGCGGCAGGATCGCGTCGTGGCCGAGGGCGGCCGCCAGCACGTCGCGGTCGTACCCGTCCGGCCCCCAGTAGCCGGTGCCCGAGGCATCCGACCGGTCGGTGATCAGCGCCGACAGGTCCGGACGTTCCGGGCCGAATCCGCGCAGCCGCCAGGTGAGCCAGTCGTGGGCAGCGCGACCGCGGCCACGCGGGCGGCGGAGTCGGGCTCGTGGTCGCGCAGCCACCGCAGCTTCGTGCTCGTGAACGACGCGACCGGCACCAGGCCGGTCCGCTCGGCCAGGGCGTCCGCCCCGAACTCGGCGATCAGATCCGATGCCGCCCCGGCCGACCGGGTGTCGTTCCACAGCAGGGCCGGGCGGATGACGCGGCCGGCCTCGTCGAGCGCCACCATGCCGTGCTGCTGCCCGCCGATCGCCCACGCCGCGACGTCATCGAGCCCGCCGGCGGCCGTGATCGCGGCCTGGAGCGCGACCCACCATGCCTCGGGATCGACCTCGGTCCCGGGCGGGTGCGTCGCGCGCCCTTCGCGCACGATCGCGCCGGTCGCGGCATCCATCACCACGACCTTGCACGCCTGGGTCGACGAGTCGACCCCCGCAACGAGCGTCATGCTGGGGGCGGGATCAGCGGGCGCCGAGCAGGTGCTCGGTGGCCAGCTGCTGGAGTCGCACGAACCCGAACCCGCGTCCGCCGAAGTACGGTGCGGGGTCGAAGTCCTCGAACGCGGAGCGGTCGGCCAGCAGCTCGGCGTATCCCTCGCCGTCGGCCAGGGTCGGCTGGGCGAGCTCGGCGACCCGCGACGCGGCCAGGGCCTCCTGCACCTCGGGGTCGGCGCGGAATGCCGCGGCCCGCTCCTTGAGCAGCAGGTAGGTGCGCATGTTCGCGGCGGCCGAGTCCCACACGCCGGTCTCGTCCTCGGTGCGCGAGGGCTTGTAGTCGAAGTGCCGCGGCCCGTCGTAGGCCGGGCCGCCGTCGGGGCCGCCGTTCTCGAGCAGGTCGACGAGGACGAACGCGTTGTGCAGGTCGCCGTGCCCGAACACCAGGTCCTGGTCGTACTTGATGCCGCGCTGGCCGTTCAGATCGATGTGGAACAGCTTGCCGTGGTACAGCGCCTGCGCGATGCCGGCGGCGAAGTTCAGCCCGGCCATCTGCTCGTGCCCGACCTCGGGGTTCAGCCCCACCATCTCGGGGTGCTCGAGCGAGGAGATGAACGCGAGGGCGTGGCCCAGGGTGGGCAGCAGGATGTCGCCGCGCGGCTCGTTCGGCTTCGGCTCGATCGCGAACCGGATGTCGTAGCCCTTGTCGATGACGTACTCCGAGAGCAGGTTCACGGCCTCGCGGTACCGCTCCAGCGCCGAGCGGATGTCCTTGGCCGCGTCGTACTCCGCACCCTCGCGTCCGCCCCACATCACCAGCGTGTTGGCGCCCAGCTCGGCGCCCAGGTCGATCTGGCGCAAGCACCTTGCGCAAGCGCGTAGCGGCGCACCGACCGGTCGTTCGAGGTGAAGCCGCCGTCCTTGAACACCGGCGGGCTGAACAGATTCGTGGTGACCATCGGCACGACCAGCCCCGTGTCGGCGAGCGCCCCCTTGAGACGGTCGATCTGGGTCTGCCGCTCGGCGTCGGTCGAGCCGAACGCGAACAGGTCGTCGTCGTGGAAGGTCAGCCCGTACGCGCCGAGCCCGGCGAGCTTGGTGACCGCATGCACGACATCGAGGGGAGGACGGGTCGGCCCGCCGAACGGGTCGGTGCCGTTGTAGCCGATCGTCCACAGTCCGAAGGTGAACTTGTCGGCGGGTGTCGGGGTGGGCATGGCGCTCCTTCGCGGCGGAGAGGGGGATAAATGTTGCTGCCAACAACCTATACCAGATGGCCCGCCGCGTCCAGCTTTCGTCGGCGAATCCAACAAATCTCATACAGTGGTCGGGTGAGCCATGCCAGACAGACCGGGATCCGCGAAGCGAACCTCGCGCACGTGCTGCGACTGGTGCACCTGGACGGGCCGCTCTCCCGCGCCGTGCTGACCGCGCGGACCGGCCTGAACCGCTCGACCATCGGCGACCTGGTGACCGCGCTCGCCGAGGCCGGGCTGGTGCGCGAGCAGGACCCGGACACCCAGGGCCGGGTCGGCCGGCCGTCCCCGGTCGTCGCCGTCGATCCCGCGCCGGTGGCGATCGCCGCCAACCCCGAGGTCGATGCGCTGACCGTCGCCGCGGTGGGCCTGGACCGCGGCATCCGGGTCCGTGCCCGCATCGAGCGCGACCGGCTGCTCGCCCCCGACGAGACCGCGCAAGCTGATCGCCGAGCAGGTGGCGCAGTGGCGGTCCGGCCCGCTGAAGGACGCGCGCGTGGTCGCGGCCGGGGTCGCCGTGCCTGGGCCGGTGCGCGTGGCCGATGGGCTCGTGCGCGCTGCGCCGCACCTGGGATGGACGGATGCCGCCCTCGGCCCGCTGGTGGCGGAGGCCACCGGGCTGCCCGTCGTGGTCGGCAACGATGCGAACATGGGCGCCGTCGCCGAGCACCTGTTCGGCGCGGCGCGCGGTGTCGACGATGTGGTCTACCTCAACGGCGGGGCGAGCGGCATCGGCGGCGGGATCATCGTCGGCGGCCGTGCTCTGGTCGGTGCCGGCGGGTACGCGGGCGAGTTCGGTCAGAGCCGTCCCGCAGCTTCGCGCGCGGACGACCGCCGCAAGCCCGGACGGTGCGCTCGAAGACGAGGTGAGCAGACGTCGACTGCTGGATGCCGTCGGTCTGCACGCCGCGGACGACGCGGCGCTCGCCGCCGCGCTGGCGGCATCCGCCTCGCCCGCGGTCGCTGCCGAGGTCGGGCGGCAGCGGCGGATCCTCGCCACCGCCCTGGCCAACGCCGTGAACGGGCTGAACCCGTCCGTGGTCGTGCTGGGCGGATTCCTCGCCACGATCGCGGAGGTCGACCTGGCTGGACTGCTCGCCGATGTGCGCGCGCAGTCGATGCCGAGCTCGGGGGAAGGCCTCGACATCCGCCCCGCGACCCTCGCCGAGGATCGGCTGCTGATCGGTGCGGCCGAGGCGGCGTTCGCCGCGCTGCTCCGCGACCCGCTCGGCTGACCGCGGCCGCGCGGTCCGGCGCATCAGCCGGAAGAGGCGGAAGCTCTGCTTCTTCCGGCGGTGCGGGGCTCAGGCACCGCAGGCGTCAGGCGGTGCCGTGTGTGGCGCGCGAGCGCCGCGACAGCGAGTCGATGATCACGGCGAGCAGGAGCACCGCACCGGTCACCATGAACTGCACGTCCGAGTCCAGGCTCAGCAGGGTCAGCCCGTTGAAGATCGACTGGATCACGACGATGCCCAGCAGCGCCGACCATGCCGATCCGCGTCCGCCGAACAGGCTCGTGCCGCCGATCACCGCGGCCGCGATCGCGACCAGGTTCGTCGTGCCGCCGCCGGTCGAGATGCTCGCCGCGGTCAGCCGCGCCGCGAGCATGAGGCCGCCGAGGCTGGCCAGCACGGTCCCGACCATGAGCGCCGAGATGTAGATGGCCTTCACGTTGATGCCGGCCCGGCGGGCAGCCTCGACGTTGCCGCCGACGGCATAGATCCAGCGTCCCCACCGGGTGCGGGTCAGCGCCGACGCCATCACCGCGACCAGCACGATGAACAGCAGGAACGACACCGCGACGCCGCGGTTGGTGGCCAGCCACGTGATCGCCGCGGCGGCCACGATCGCGATGACGATGGCCTTGAGGACGATGAGCGACACCGGCCCGGTCGACAGGCCCGCCTTCGCACGGCGCCGGGCCCTGGTGACGTCGTTGACGACGATGCCGAGCACGACCAGTCCGGCGAGCGTGTACGCGAGCCACGGCGGAAGGAACCAGGATGTCGCGAACTGCACGATCCAGGAGTTGTAGGGCAGGTTGATGGTGCCGGTCGGGCCCAGCACCCACAGCTCGCAGGCCGAGGAATCCCATGAGGCCGGCCAGGGTCACCACGAACGTGGGCACGCCGAATCGCGTGAACAGGAAGCCGTAGATGTAGCCGATCGCCGCACCGACGGCCAGCGACAGCAGGATCGACGCCCAGATCGGCCAGCCCCAGCTCACGAACGTCACGCCGAGGATCGCGGATGCCAGTCCGGCGAGCGACCCGATCGACAGGTCGATCTGGGCGACCAGCAGCACGACCACGACGCCGAGCGCGATGGTGCCCAGCGCCGCGCACTGCAGGGTCAGGTCGACGAGGTTGGTCGCCGACAGGAATCGCGGGTTGAGGATCTGGAAGACGATCCAGATCACGATCAGTCCCAGGAAGACCGGCAGCGAGCCGACGTCGCCGGTGCGGATGCGCGTCCCGAACGCGCTGAAGACTCCGCGCAGGCCGTCCCCGCGCATCAGCCGCTCGTCCTGCAGGTCGGCGGCGACCGTGGTCGGCGCCGAGTTGTCCTTGGTCTCGGGCGTCGCGTTCGTCATTCTGCCTGCTCCTTGTCGGCCGCCCCGGTGTGGGCCCGGCTGCTGACGGGGTTGTCGGTGGCGCCGGTGATCGCGGCCACGATGTCCTCATAGCTGACGTCCGCGGTGCGGAACACGCCGTTGTTGCGGCCCAGGCGCAGCACGACGACGCGGTCGGCCACCGCCTGCACGTCGGCCATGTTGTGGCTGATCAGCAGCACTCCCAGGCCGCGCTCGCGCAGGCGCTCGATCAGGTTCAGCACCTCGGCGGTCTGGGCGACGCCGAGGGCCGCGGTCGGCTCGTCGAGGATCACGATCTGCGGCTCGCCGATCAGCGAGCGGGCGATCGCCACGGTCTGCCGCTGTCCGCCGGACAGGGATGCGACGGCGATGCGCACGGAGGGGATCTTCGCGGAGAGCTGGCGGCAGGCTTCCCAGGCCTGCTGTTCCATCCCCTCCTCGTCGATCGCCAGGCCGCCACGCTCGCGGCCGAGGAAGAGGTTCGCGACGACGTCGAGGTTGTCGCAGAGGGCGAGGTCCTGGAAGACGGTGGCGATGCCCAGTTCGCGCGACTCGGTCGGCGATGGGATGGACACCGGTGCGCCGTTGAACGTGATGGTGCCCTGATCGGCGGAGTGCACGCCGGCGAGGATCTTCACCAGTGTCGACTTGCCGGCGCCGTTGTCGCCCACCAGGGCGACCACCTCGCCGGCATAGACGTCCAGCGCGACGTCGGTGAGTGCGCGCACGGCGCCGAACCCCTTCGACACGTCGCGGATCGACAGGACGGGTTCGCGCGCCGGTGCGCGCTGTTCGTCGGTGGCGGATGCTGTGGCCACGGCGGCTCCTTGGTCGTTGGGGTGGGGCGGTGGTTGACGGGTGCGCGTGCCGGCCGGGTCGCCCCGGCCGGCACGCGGGAGGGATGCTACTCGAGACCGTTCTTCTGGCACGCCGCCTTGTAGGCGGAGGTGCAGATCTGGTCCACGGTGTACAGGCCGTCCTTGACCACGGTGTCCTTGATGTTGTCGACGGTCACGGCGACCGGCGTCAGCAGGAAGGAGGGGATGGACGTCCCGCTCGCGGTGTCGGTTGCGGCATCCGCCTTCGGGCTCTCACCCTTGGTCAGCGCCACGGCCAGCTCGGCCGCCTGGTACGCCTCGGGCTTGAACGCCTTGTAGACCGACATGTACTGGTCGCCGGCGAGGATCCGCTGGATGCCCGAGAGCGCGGCGTCCTGACCGGTCACCGGGGCAGCGGCTTGATGCCGCCGGCCTTCAGCGCCGCGATCGCGCCACCGGCGGTGTCGTCGTTCGCGTCGTAGACGCCCTTGATCTTGTCGCCGAACTTGGTCACCTGGCCGGAGACCCAGTCCTGAGCCTTCGGCGGCTCCCATCCGGGTGTGTCGTACTCGGCGAGCACGGTCAGCCCGGAGGAGTCGATGACGCTGTGCGCGCCCTTCTTGAACTGGGCCGCGTTCGGGTCGGTCGGCGAGCCGTTGACCATGATGATGCCGGCGTCGGCCGGCAGGCCGAGGGCCTTCATCCGGTCGACCAGGGCCTGGGCCTGCAGTTGCCCGACCTTCTCGTTGTCGAAGGACACGTAGTAGGCGACGTCGGCGCTGTCCACGAGACGGTCGTAGGAGATGACCGGGATGTTCTTCGACTTGGCCTGGTTCACGATCGCGGCCGCGGCCTTGCCATCGAACGGGTCGAGGACGAGCACGTTCACGCCCTGCGTGAGCATCGACTCGGCCTGCTGCGCTGCTTGGCCGCGTCGCCGTCGGCGTTCGCGTAGAGCACCTCGCAAGCCGGAGCAGAGGTCCTTGACCTTCTCTTCGAAGTAGGGCTTATCGGCACTCGCGTACCGCTCGGTGACGTTGTCGGGAAGGAGCAGGCCGATCTTGGCCGAGCTCGCGTCGGCGCCCGTGGAGGCCGAGGCGTTGTCTCCGGCCTTCTGCGCGCCGTTCGAACACGCCGACAGCATGCCCATAGACAGGAGCAGCGCGGTCGTGGCGACGAGCGCTCTCTTGGTGGTGATCTTCATCGAAACCTCCGTTGCTGTGCCGACCACTGTGGCGACGATGTTGAGCATTCCATCTTCCCGCGTTGGCGTCAAGACTTGAACACAACGGTTTGGCAACGCCGTTCAGACCGCCGCCGACTGCACGTTCACCTGATCGATCGCGTGCACCGCCGCCCCGATCGCGGCCGCGCTCACTCCGAGCTGCCCCTGCACCACGTCGGGGGCGGAGGCGACATCCACGATCACCGAGTTCTCCATCGCCAGCCGGATCGGTCCGAGCAGCAGCTCGCCGGCGCGGGCGAGGTCGCCGCCGACCACGATCCGCTCCGGGTCGATCAGGTTGCAGAGGTTGCCCGTGGCCAGGCCGATGTGCTTGCCGGCATCGGACAGCGCGCGGATGCTGGCCCCGTCGCCGGCCATCGCCCGCACGACGATGTCGCCGAGCTTCATCGCGCCGGCGATGGGCTCGAGCCGCTCGAGGATCGCCGGTCCGCCGGCGATCGCCTCGAGGCATCCGCGGTTGCCGCAGCGGCAGAGCGGTCCGTCCTCCAGGATCACGGTGTGGCCGAGTTCGCCGGCGGTGCCGTTGTGCCCGCGCAGCACCTGGCCGCCGAGGATCAGGCCCGCGCCGATGCCGTCGCCGATGTCGAGGTAGATGACGTTCTGCCGGCCGCGTCCCGCACCCAGCCGGGCCTCGGCGAGGGCGGCGAGGTTGGACGCGTTGTCGAGGTGGACGGGGCGGCGCAGACCGCCGATGCATCACGTCCGCGATGTCGACGCCGGTCCATCCGCGCAGGATGCCGCGGCCCGCCACCCGGCCGGTGGCCCGGTCCAGCGGCGCCGAGATCGCCACGCCCACGCCGAGCAGCTCGTCCAGCCCGGAATCCAGGGTGGAGAGCATGTCGGCCAGCAGCGCGTGGCCCGGTCCAGCTCGTTGTCGGCGCGGTGATCGCGGGCCAGGGGCATGTGCCGCTCGCTGAGCACGGTGCGGTTCACGTCGGCGACGATCACTCGCAGATGACGGGTGTTGACGTGGATGCCGGCGACCAGACCGACCGCACGGTTGAACGTGACCAGGCTCGCACGCCGACCGCTGCGCGTGCTGGGCGTGGTGCGCAGCACGCCGACGCCGGCCAGCTCGCGCACGATGTTGGAGACGGACGCCGGGGACAGGCCCGTGATGGCGGCCAGCTCGACCTGGGTCAGGCCGCCGTGCTTGTTGATGGCGGTGACGATTCGAGCCCGGTTGGCTTCACGAAGTGAAGCCTGCGAGCCCGGAGTCCGTCGTTGGTTTGCCACGAGCACACGATACCCGGTGACTCGCCCGCGGCAACCGCGGGTTCTGTCGAGCCCGCCCAGCCGCGATGTCAGCGCACGCGATGCGCGGCCAGGAAGACGTCCTCCGGATCGTAGCGGAGCTTGAGCTCGGCGAGCCGCGCAGCGGATTCGCCGAACCCGCCGGCCGGGTCGCGGTCGTCGTCGACGAACGTGAGCGCCAGGCCCGGACCGTGCCATTCCGACAGCGCGCCGACCACACCCCGGACCGCGGCGGTGGCCGCGGGCAGGGCGTCCGGCACGGGGACGAGCTGAACGGCGGACAGGAGATGCTCGCCGGTCACCGCCCCGACCGCGCCGGCGTCGGCCGGGCGGCGTCCGAGCGCACCGCCCAGGTGCCGGATCTCGCTGACCATCGGCCGGGCCGCGAACGCCGTGGACACGAACGCGTCGACGGCTGGGGCATCCAGTGCGGCGAGCATGGCGTGATCCTGCACGGCGCCGGCCGGCTCGGGCGGGTCCATGTGCACGTCGACCAAGCCGGGTGCGGGCATGCGGGCGAATGTGTCCAGCTCGGGTGCGAGCGCGCGCAGCGGCTGGAGGATGGCCGCGGCCGCGGCATCCGTGTCGAGGATCGCGCCGTCCACGATCACCACCGACCGGCCGGACAGGAACGGCGGCAGGCTCGGGGATGGGCGGGAAGTGCATGATCCGCAGCGCGGTGGTCGCCGATTCGGGGGCGGATGCCGTCCACTGCGCCCACGCCTGCGCGACCTCGACCGCGCGGGCGCCGTCCCAGAGCAGCATGCCGGCGAAGACATCCGCGATCGGCAGCAGGTCGATCTCGAGTTCGACGACCACGCCGAACGCGCCGGCACCTCCACGCAGGGCCCAGAACAGGTCGGGGTTCTCGGTGGCGCTCGCCGTGAGGATCGACCCGTCGGCGGTGACCACGCGCGCCGCGCGGACCGTGTTGGTGGCCAGGCCGTGCCGGCGGCCGTAGAACGAGATCCCGCCGGTGAGGGTGTAGCCGATGACCGAGATGTCGGCGGCGCTGCCGTGCAGACCGGTCAGCCCGTGCTCGGCCGCGACCGGCAGCAGGTCGTGCCAGGCGGTGCTGCCTCGCACGGTCGCCGTGCGCGCGGCCGGATCGACGTCCACCCCGCGCAAGCCCCGGAGCGAGACGATGACCGTCCCCGACAGGTCGGCTCCGCGCAGTGCGCCGGCGCCGTGGCCAGTGGACTGCGCCGTGACGCGCAGGCCGGATGCGGCGGCCGCCGCGACCACGGCGGCCACCTCGGCCTCGGTCTCGGGCAGCGCCACGGCGAACGGTCGTTGGTCGACGGCGAGGTTCCAGGCGGTGCGGGCGGCGTCGTAGCCGGCGTCGGCGGCGAAGAGCACGCGGGTGCCCAGGGCGTCGCGCAGCGGCTGCGCGGCCTCGTCAGAGGTGAGAAGTGTCATGTCGTCCGATCCTCGGGGGATGCCGCATCCATCACGACGACGGAACGGCTCTGCCGGGACAGAGACGATGTGCGCACCCCAGATACACGCGATGTCACGATTGTGCTCCTGCCCTGTGACATTGGGAAGGGGGCATGAGGGCGGGTTATTCCCGGAAGTCCTCCGGGTCGACCTCCTCGATGAACTTGGAGAACTCCTCGACCTCGGTCTCGGTCTCGGCCTCGGTGATCACGTCGTCGACCCCCGCCGCGGCGAGCACCTCGTCGGCGACGAAGATCGGGGCGTCCGTGCGCGCGGCCAGGGCCACGGCATCCGAGGGACGCGCGTCGATGCGCTGCACGCCGCCCGTGCCGCCGGCGACGGTGATCTCGGCGTAGAAGGTGCCGTCGTCGATCCGGGTGATCTCGACCCGCTCCACGGTGGCGCCGAGGGTCTCCAGGACCGTGCGCAGCAGATCGTGTGTGAGCGGCCGGGGCGTCTCGGTCCCCTCGATGGCGACCATGATCGCGGTGGCCTCCATCTCGCCGATCCAGATCGGCAGCAGCTTGCTCTCCGCCGGCACCGCCTCCAGCGGCTGGAGCAGGATCACATGCTGCCCCGACGTGTCGAGGGCGACTCCCGCGACTCGAACCTGGACCATGATTCCTCCCGGTGCCCGTCTGGCCATGGTACGCATCACCCGGCCCGGCGTGGGCCGGTCTGCGCGCCCCCGCCCCCGCGCGTCAGGACGCGAAGAAGGTCTGGGCGACGCGGGTCAGGGCGTGCAGGTCGGCGACGCCGGCCAGCTCGCGGGCGGAGTGCATCGACAGGATCGGGATGCCGACGTCCACAGTGCGGATGCCGAGCCGGGTCGCCGTGATCGGGCCGATCGTCGAGCCGCACGGGACGGCGTTGTGCGAGACGAACTCCTGGCTGTCCACGCCGGTCGCGGCGCACCAGCGGCTCCAGGCGGCCGCACCGGCGGCATCCGTCGCATAGCGCTGGTTCGCGTTGATCTTCAGGATCGGTCCGGATCCGAGCAGGGTCTGCACCACCGGATCGTGCTTGTCGGCGTAGTTCGGGTGCACCGAGTGGCCGACGTCGCTGGAGACGCACCACGATGCCGCCAGCGCCCGCAGCTGCCTGGTCGCGGTCGGCGCCGAGGGCCAGCCAGACGCGCTCGAGCACGTTCTCCAGGAACGGACCGGCGGCGCCCGAGCGCGTGGCCGACCCCACCTCTTCGTGGTCGAACACGGCCAGCATCGCGATCCGGTCCAGGTCGCGCTGCGCGGCGATCCGCGCCAGCGCGGCCACCCCGGCGTGCACCGAGGCGAGGTCGTCGAGCCGGCCGGCGGCGAAGAACGCGTCATCCTTGCCGAAGACCTGTCCGCGGGCGGTGTCGGCGGTGACGACGTCGTAGCCCCGGATGCGGGCGGCGTCGACGCCCGCGGATGCCGCGAGCTCGGCGAGGATGTCGGCGGAGTCGACCTCGCCGAGCCCCCACACCGGCTGGGTGTGCCGCTGCTTGTCCAGCGTGAGACCCTCGTTCGCCGAGCGGTCGAGGTGGATCGCCAGCTTGCGGCAAGCCGCAGCGGGCCGGTGGATGCCAGAACCTGCGCGCCGTCGTCGAGCACGAGTCGCCCCGCCAGCGTGAGTTCGCGATCGAGCCAGGAGTTCAGCAGCGGGCCGCCGTACACCTCGACCCCGGCTTGCAGCCAGCCGCGCGATCCGGTCGTCGGCCGCGGCTTCAGCGTGAAGGCGGGCGAGTCGCTGTGCGCGCCGAAGATGTGCATTCCTGTTTCGGCATATGCCTGCTCGGGCACGACCCAGGCGATGATCGCCCCGTCGCGCTGCACGAAGAATCGGCCACCCGGCTGGGCCGGCCAGGGCTCGCGTCTCGTCGAGCGCGCGGAACCCGGCATCGCCCAGGCGCCGGGCCACCTCGGCGGCGGCGTGGAAGCTCGACGGCGAGGCCGCGACGAAATCTGCGAGGTCTTCGGCGTGGGCGAGGGCGGCGGGAGTGGGCACGGCGGGAGTGGGCACGGAGCGGCCTTCCTGGCAGAGAGGATGCGGTTCTTCGATCGTACGCGCGAGCGTGTGGGCCGCCCGGTCGCGCAGCGGGCCGAGCCGCGGGCTGAGCGACGGGGCCGAGCGACGGGGCTGAGCGACGGGGCTGAGCGGCGGGGCCGAGCGACGGGGCCGAGCGACGGGGCCGAGCGACAGGGCCGAGCGGCCCGCCGAGCAACGGGGTCGAGTGGCAGGGCCGAGCGGCGGGGCCGAGCGGCGGGCCGAGCGGCCTCAGTCCTGTGCGACGGGCTCTCCGGCAGGGCCGGCGGCCGCGGACTCCACCCGGTCGCCGCCGATGGCTTCGCCCATGAAGCTCAGGATCTCCCAGCCCGCGTCCGGAGTGCCGTCCGCGACCACGACTCCGGTGTTGTGCAGCGGGTTGTGCATGATGAAGTCAGAGGGCACGTTCCGGCCGCGCAGCGACATCCACGTACGGATCGCCGCACCGTGGCTGACCACCGCGACCGCCTCGTGATCGCCGGACGCGGCCTCGGCGATCACGTCGTCGAACCGGTCGAGGAACTCCGCGCCGCTTTCGCCCCCGGGGATGCGGCGGTCCAGTTCGCCGCGCGTCCAGTCGAAGACCGTGCTCATGTACCGCATGACCGAGTCGTGGTCGCTGCGCATCTCGAGGTCGCCGGAGGTGATCTCGCGGACGCCGGGGCGTTCGATGGTCTCCAGCCGCCGGGCGGCGGCGAGGTGCGCGGCCGTGAGGTGGGTGCGCACCATGGTCGACACGTAGATCGCCGAGATGTCCTCGTCGGCCAGCGCCCGCGGCAGCGCCGCCGCCTGCTCCAGACCGAGGCCGGTCAGTCCCGGCCCGGGCACCCGGGTGTCGAGCAGTCCGCTGACGTTCGACGGAGTCTGGCCGTGACGGATGAGGACGAGACGCACTTCGCTCCCTGGAGATCGGTGTGGACGCAGATCGGTTGGACGCGTCATCCCAGACTACAAGCGGTCCGCTGGGCTTCTCCGCGTCCGCCGGCGGGACTATCGTCGCCTGCATGGACCTCGAACTGAAGGGGCGCGTCGTCCTCGTCGTCGGCGCGACCGGATTCATCGGATCGGCCGTCGCCGCGCGGCTGCGGACCGAGGGCGCGACGGTGGTCGCGGCATCCCGTCACACCTCGGACGGCGTCGTGATGGACGCCCGCGACGACGTCTCGGTGCGCGACGGGCTGGAGCGCGTGCTGCGGGAGCACGGGCGATTGGATGCCGTGGTGGTGACCGCCGCACCGGCCGCGCAGACCCTCGACCCGTCACGGAGCTCTGATCCGGACCAGGTGCTGGAGGCGGTGGAGACCAAGTCGCTGGCGTTCCTGCGGGTGGCGGGCGCGGTCCTGCCCACGATGACCGATGCCGGCTATGGCCGGGTCGTGGGGGTGAGCGGCCAGAACGCGTTCACCACCGGGAGCATCGCGGGGTCGGTGCGCAATGCCGCGCTGATCATCGCGGCGAAGAACCTGGCCGATCAGGTCGCCGGCACCGGCGTGACGGTGAACACGGTGAGCCCCGGCATCGTCTCCACCGATCCCGATCGCGCCGTCGCGCACGGTGGGGGCCAGTGCACCCCGGACGAGATCGCCGACCTCATCGCGTTCCTCGTCTCGCCGCTCGGCGGGGGCGTCTCGGGCGAGTCGATCGCCGTCGGCCATCGCATGCGCGGCACCACCGGGCTGTAACGCGCGGGACCCGAGCTGGGGTCAGCGCCGGTGCGCGCAGGTGCAGAACTCCGGAGATCCGGTGGCCCGAGGGCCAGGACGGCTCTGATTCCGGACCCCAAGGTCGAAATCTCCGGAGTTCTGCACGCCGGGTCCGGCCGACGCACGGCCGCTCCCGGGCTCTGAACCGGGCGCGGCCGATTGGTCGCGCCGCGGCCGCCCGCCGCAGCACTCGGCCGGGAGGAGTCTGGTGCCGGTGGCCGGGCGTGCAGAACTCCGCCGGTGGCCGGGCGTGCAGAACTCCGGAGATCCGGCGCCCAGACCCCCGAGAATGACCTGATTCCTGCCCCTCGTGTGAGAACTTCCGGAGTTCTGCACGGGCAAGGCCGCGGCGGGCGCAGCGGCCGGATGTCCCCGGATCGGTGAACAGTCCGTGTCTGCGGCCTGACATCTCGCGCAGGGGCTGGTGCGCGTCGGGGGGTCGTGCCATTCTGGGGCATCGGGTGCCGCGGCGACGATCGGCGGCGGCGCCCGCTCCCTGCGAGAACCCCACGAGGAAGTGTGCCCGGGATGAACCGATTCGCCACCATCGCCGTCTGCCTGGCCACCGTGGCCGCCACCTGCACGGTCGTCGCCGCGCCGGCCATGGCGAACACGGCCGGCACGGATGTCGTCATCAGCGAGGTCTACGGCGGGGGCGGCAACTCCGGCGCCACCTTCACCAACGACTTCATCGAGCTGTACAACCCCACCGCGGCCGCCATCGCACTGGACGGCTGGAGTGTGCAGTACGCCTCGGCGAGCGGCACCTCGTGGAGTGCGACCCCGCTGCACGGCAGCATCCCGGCGGGCGGCCACTATCTGGTGCAGGAGGCGCAGGGCGCCGCCGGGACCACGCCCCTACCCACCCCGGACGCGACCGGCACGCTGGCGATGTCGGGCTCCAGTGGCAAGGTCGCCCTCGTCTCCAGCACCGCAGCGCTCTCCTGCGGCACTGCCTGCGCCGCCACAGTCGTCGACTTCGTCGGCTACGGCACCGCCAACGACCGGGAGGGGAGCGGGCCCGCTCCCGCACTGACCAACACCACCGCCGACGCCCGCACCAACGGCGTCGACACCGACGACAACCTCGCTGATTTCACCAGGGGCACTCCCGCCCCGGAGAACTCCGGCGGCGGCGACACGGCCACCGTCGCCGTCACGAACCCGGGCGATCGGACCGGCACGGTCGGCACCGCGATCGCGCCGATCACCCTCACCGCCACCGGCGGCACCCCGCCGTACACGTGGGAGGCAACCGGCCTCCCCGGCGGACTGGTCATCACCGCCGCCGGCGTGATCTCCGGCACCCCCGACACCGCCGGCACCTCCACGGTCGCGGTGACCGCGACCGACGCCGCCGGCGCGGCAGGATCAGCCACCTTCGCGTTCGAGGTCGCAGGCCCGGGCAAGCTGCGGTGACCATCGCCGAGATCCAGGGGACCGACACCGACACATCGCCGTACAGCGGGAAGCACGTGACCACCACCGGCGTGGTCACCGCGGCCTACCCGACCGGCGGGTTCAACGGGTTCTACCTGCAGACCGGCGGTTCCGGCGGCGAGCCGGATGCCACCCCCGGCGCCTCGGACGGCATCTTCGTGTTCGGATCGCAGTCGGCGGGCGCAGTGGCGGTCGGCGAGAGTGTCAGCGTCGCCGGCGAGGTGCAGGAGTACCAGGGCACGACCGAGATCACGTTCCCGACCGTCACCAAGCTCGCGCAGCCTCTGCCGGCCGTGACCGCCGGAGCCCTCCCGTGGAACCGGCTCGATACCGCCGCCGAGAAGGAGGCGCACGAGGGCGAGCTGCTCGCACCCCAGGGCGCGTTCACCGTGTCGGACAACTACGACACCAACTACTACGGCTCGTTCGTGCTCGCCGCCGGCACCACGCCGCTCGCCCAGCCCACCGACGTGGGCCCGGCGGGCAGCGACGCCGCACACGCCGCCGTCGCCGACAACGCGCGCCGGATGATCACGCTGGACGACGGCTCGAGCTGGAACTACGCCGTGTTCAGCTCGCACACCGGCGACCCGCTGCCGTGGCTCACCTCCGACAACCACCCGCGGGTGGGCGCGGCCGTCACCTTCACCGCCCCGGTGATCCTGGAGTACCGGTTCGACGCCTGGAACCTCCAGCCCGCGCACCAGGTCACCGACGCCGGCACGGATGTCGTGACCTTCGCCGACACCCGTGCCGACAACCAGCATCCTGCCGCCGTCGGCGGAGACATCCGACTGGCCACGTTCAACGTGGAGAACTACTTCGCCACCACCGGCGAGGAGTACGTGGCCAAGGGGCTCGGCACCTGCACCTGGTACGACGACCGGCAGGGCAACCACGTCACCGACAACCGGTGCGTGGGCACCGACGGCAGCGCGGGCCCGCGCGGCGCCGCCACGGCCGCGAGCTTCGCCAAGCAGCAGGCCAAGATCGTGACCGGGATCAACCGGCTCGACGCCGGCATCGTGTCGCTGGAGGAGATAGAGAACTCGGTGAAGTTCGGCGAGCCGCGCGATGCGGCCCTGGCCGGGCTGGTCGATGCGCTGAACGCCGCAAGCCGGATCGCCGGTGTGGGCGTACGCGCCGTCGCCGGATGCCGCGGACCTGCCGCCCACGGCGCAGCAGGACGTGATCCGCACCGCGTTCATCTACAAGCCGGCTGAGGTCTCGCCGGTCGGCGCCTCGCACGTGCTGAGCGACGAGTCCGGCGCGGGCCAGTCGTTCTCGATCGCGCGGGAACCGCTGGCGCAGGCGTTCACGAAGGCCGGGACATCCGCCCAGTATGCGTTCCTGGTGGTGGCCAACCACTTCAAGTCCAAGGGCGCGGACGCCGACGGCCTGTTCGACGACTGCGTGAACGGCGGGGATGCCGAGAACACCGATCCGGCCCTGGACCAGGGCGCGTTCAACTGCACCCGCGTGCATCAGGCGAAGGATGCCGCGGCCTTCGCCGAGGCGACCGCGAAGAGCATCGGCACCGACCGGATCTTCCTGCTCGGCGACCTGAACGCCTACACGCACGAGGACCCGATGCAGGCACTGTACGACGCCGGATACACCGACCTCGGCAGCGCGATCGACCCCTCCGAGGCGACCTATTCGTACGGCGGCCTGGCCGGCTCGCTCGACCATGTGCTGGCCAATGCGGCGGCGCGGGCGATGGTCACGGGCGCGGACGTCTGGCAGATCAACGCGCAGGAGGCCGTGGCCTATGCGTACAGCCGCGACAACTACAACGTGCGGCAACTGTTCGATGCGTCCGACCCGTTCGCGGCATCCGATCACGACCCGGTGGTCGTCGGACTGACGCTGCCCGCCCCGGCGGACTGGAACGCCAGCACCGTGTACAACACCGGCGACGAGGTGACCTACGACGGGTCGACGTGGCGCGCGCTGTGGTGGACGAAGAACCAGAAGCCGGGTGACCCGAACGGCGCATGGGAGCAGATCGTCGTGGGAGTGGACGGGACCGCGGTGTGGACGCCCTCCCGGATCTTCCACGGCGGCGACTCGGTCACGTACCAGGGCAAGACGTACGAGGCGCTGTACTACACGCGCAACCAGAAGCCCGGCGACGCGAAGGGGCCGTGGCAGGAGATGGCGTCCGCGCCCGACGGCACCGCGCTGTGGACGGCCTCACGGGTGTTCGAAGCCGGAGACGTGGCGCTCTACCAGGGCGTCACGTACGAGGCCCAGTACTACACGCGCGGCGACCGGCCGGGGCAGAAGCACAGCCCGTGGAAGGCGATCGGCTGACCGGATGCCGCGGCCGGAAACCGCCCAGGTCCCTGAGCGAGCGCCCGTCCACCACCCAGGTCCCTGAGCGAGCGCAGCGAGACGAAGGGCCGATACTCACGCCGCCGAAGGGATGCCGCGGCCCGAGTCCGCCCAGGTCCCTGAGCGAGCGCCCGTTCACCCAGGTCCCTGAGCGAGCGCAGCGAGACGAAGGGCCGATACTCGCGCCGCTGGAGGGATGCCGCGGCCCGGTCACGCGGTCAACGCGATGTACTGCTCCTCGAGGAACTCGTGGATGCCCTCGAATCCGCCTTCCCGCCCGAGCCCGCTCTGCTTGACGCCGCCGAACGGAGCGGCGGGATCGCTGACCACGCCGCGGTTGACGGCCACCATCCCGGCTTCCAGTCGTCGGGCCACGGCGACCGCTTCGCGCTCCGGACCGAACACGTACCCCATCAGCCCGTAGATGGTGTCGTTGGCCATGCGGATCGCCTCGTCCACGTCGTCGTACGACACGATCGCGGTGACGGGCCCGAAGATCTCCGAGGTGTTGATGGTGTCGCCGTGCGCGACATCGACGAGGAGGGTGGGCGCGTAGAAGGCGCCGCCCTCGAGCGGCCGGCCACCGCAGACGACGGTGGCTCCCTCGCGCACCGCGCCCTCCACGAGCCGGGCCACCTTGTCGCGTTCGGCCACCGAGACGTGCGCCCCCAGCTCGTTGGATCGCACGCTGCCGGGACCCACGGTGATCTGCTCGAGTGCGGCCTGCATGCGGGCCACGAACTCGTCGTGCAGGGAGGAATGCACGTAGAACCGGTTGGCGGCCGTGCACGCCGACCCGCCGTTGCGCATCTTCGCCAGGAGTGCGCCCTCGACCGTGACATCCAGGTCCGCGTCGGGCAGGACGATGACCGGGGCATTGCCGCCCAGCTCCATCGACGCGCTCACCACGGTGTCCGCGCAGGCGTGCAGCAGCTCGCGCCCGACCTCGGTCGACCCGGTGAACGACAGCTTGCGCACCTCGGGCCGGTCGATCATGCGGGCCACCAGCGGGCCGGTCGGCACCGGCGTGACCAGGTTGACGATCCCGCGCGGTGCGCCCGCGCGCTGCATCGCCTCCACGATGCAGGCGGCGGTCAGCGGCGTCTCGCGCGCGGGCTTGAGGATCGTCGCGCACCCGGCCGCCAGCGCGGGTGCCAGCTTGCGCGTGGCCATGGCCGCCGGGAAGTTCCACGGCGTGACCAGCAGCGAGACCCCGACCGGCTGCCGATCGACGACGATGCGCTTGCGCCCATCCGGCGAGAGGCGGTAGTCGCCCCCGATCCGCACCGCCTCCTCCGAGAACCACCGGAAGAACTCGATCGCGTAGCCCGCTTCGGCCTCAGCATCCGCCCATGACTTGCCGTTCTCGGCGACGATCACCGCCGCCAGCGCCTCGGCATCGGCGTGCAGCTGTTCGAACACGGCGCGCAAGGCTCGCTGCGCTCGCGCGGGGCAGTCGTGCCCCACGACTCCTGTGCGGCCGCGGCCGCGTCGACGGCGGCGTCGCAGTCCTCGGCCGTCGCCACCGCGAACCGCGCGATCGTCGACAGGTTCGCCGGGTCGATCACGGCGAACCGCTCGTCGGACGATCCCGGACGCCACTCGCCGTCGATGAACAGGTCTGCTCGGTACGTCACGATGCGCTCCCATCTGTCAGCGTGCCGGCCAGGGCGTTGTCCAGGATCTCGTGCAGCAGCACGGCGTCAGCCGGCACCGGAGAGATCGCCACGAGCCGCTGCGACTGGAGCGCGAGCTCGACGATGCGGGCAGCTTGCCCGCGCTCGATGCCCAGCTCGGCCAGGTCCGGTGGGACCCCGATGACGCGGTTGAGTTCGACCAGCGCCGCCACGACGGCGCCCGGATCTGCCGCGACGCCGAACGTCGCACCGAGCTCGCCGATCCGCAGGGCGGCCTCGGCATCCTGCGCGAGAACGTCCAGCACGTAGGGAAGCAGCAGCCCGTGCCCAGCCCGTGCGGCGTCTTGGTGAGTGCGCCGATCGGATACTGCAGGGCGTGTGACAGGTGGGTGCCGGTCGGACCGAACGCGATGCCGGCCTGCAGCGCGCCGACCGAGAGCTCGGCCCGTGCGCGGCGGTCGCCGCCGTCGCGCACGGCGACGGGCAGCCAGCGATGGATGCGTCCTGCCGCCTGAAGGCTCAGACCCGCCGTCAGCACGTTCCGCCCGGTGAACACCGGCACCGCAGCCGCGGAATCCGTCGCCGCCTCCGAGGAGAAGGGCGCGGCCGTATAGGACTCGACGGCGTGCACGAGCGCGTCGATCCCGGCGAATGCGGTGACGGATGCCGGCGCCGCCATGGTCAGCTCCGGGTCGACGAGGGCCACGGCGGGAACCAGGTACGGGCTGGAGACGCCCACCTTCAGTTCACGTTCCGAATCCGCGATCACCGCGACCGGAGTGACCTCCGACCCGGTGCCCGCGGTCGTCGGCAGCGCGACCACCGGCAGCACCGGCCCGGGCACGCGGTTCTCGCCGTAGTAGCGCGAGAGCGGGCCGCCGTGCGCGAGGAGCAGGGCGATGAGCTTGCCGGCGTCCAGGGCGCTCCCGCCGCCGACGGCGACGATCACCTGTGCGCCGAAGTCGGCGGCGTCGGCCGCGGCCGCGGTCAGCGAGTCGACCGGCAGCTCCGGCGTGATGTCGGAATACACGCTCACCTGGCGGCCGGCACCCTCCAGCAGTGTCGCAGGCTGCGCCCAGATGGGAGTGCCGACCAGGAACGGGTCGATCACGGCGAGCACGCGCTCGCTGTCGGCAGGCAGCTCGGCGACCAGCCGCTGTCGCACGCCGAATCCGACGTGCACCCGCGGGGGAGCCGCAGGGTCCCCTTCAGCCAGGCATCCGTCATGTGAACCTCACCGTCCTTCCGCGCTCGACCGCCGTGCGCGCCGCGGCGCCCAGCAGCCCGGCATCGTTTCCCATCAGCATGAACCGCAGGCCCGCGTCGACCGCGGTCTGCACGGCCTCGGCCGACGCGGCGCCGGCGCACCCGACCGGCATCCCCCTCGTGGACGCCTGCGCGACGGCATCCGCCGTCATCGCACGCACCCGGGGGTCGGACTCGTCGAGCCCTTCGCTCATCGACAGGTCGGCGGTGCCGACCAGCAGCGCATCCACCCCGGGGACATCCGCGATGGCGCCGGCGTGGGCGATGGCCTCGGCGCTCTCGAGTTGGGCGATGAGCGCGGCCTCCTCCCGACCGAAGCGCACATATTCCTCCCGCGGCATGGCGCCCCAGTCCCCGGCGCGGCTCGTGGCGCCCACGCCGCGCGCTCCGAGGGGCGGGAACCGCACGGCGGATGCCGCCGCCCGTGCCTGCTCGGGGGTGTCGATATGCGGCACCATGATGCCGTCCGCGCCGGCGTCGAGCACGCGCTGGATGACAGCCGCATCGAGCGCGGGGACCCGCACGATCGGCGCGACCCCGGTGTGCGAGCCCGACGCCGATCAGGTCATAGGCGGTCTGCAGATCGATGGGCGAGTGCTCCAGGTCGATCACGGCGAAATCGAAGCCGGCGAGCGCGATCAGCTCCATGCTGCCCGTCGTCGGCAGCTTGATCCAGGTGCCCAGCGCAGGACGATCGTCGTTCAACGCGGCGCGGAAGAGACTGCGTCGCATCATCGGGCCGGGTAGTCGTCGGCGTTGAGGACCCACCCCGAGGCGGAGAAGTCGACGCGCGGCGGCGAGAAGATGTCGATCAGCTGCTGGTGCGGACCCACCCCCTGGGTGGTGTGCACGGTCGGCGGCGGGATGATGCAGATCGAGGGGGTCGCGATCTCGCGACTCTCGTCGGGCCGCCACTGGGTCGAGTCCGGCCCCCACGGATAGCGGATGTGGTGGACGAAGCGCCCCTTGACGGCGAGCGAGATCTGCTCGAAGTCGTCGTGGTGGTGGGGCGACAGCTTGCGCCGGTCGCGCGGAGCCGGTTCCTCGGCCAGGAAGTTCACCATCAGGTTGGTCGTGCGGAAGATGCGCCCGAAGCGCCCCTCGGCGATCGGGGTGTCGGCCAGCCGGTACACCCGCAAGCCGGAATCCGCCGACCGGATCCGGCCACGGCTCCAGCGGCGCCGCCCGCAGGTCGGGCTCGGCGTAGGCGGCCGCGTTCAGGGCGCCGTTGCGCAGGTCGTCGGCGCGCGTGGAGAACAGACGGATCAGGATGCCGTCGGCATCCGCCCGCACCTCGCTGTCGCCGGGCGGCACGACCACGAACGCCTCTTCGGCCACCCGCGCCTCCTCGCCGCCGGCGCTGACCGTGACCGGCGCGGACTCCGAGTACATCAGCACGGCGTACTCGTCCGGCTGACTGCGGCGCGCGAGCACGTCGCCGGCCTTCACGGCCGAGTATGCGATGACCGCGTTCGCCGCGCGTGCGACCCACGTGCGTCCGCCGCGCGGGGTGGTCTCGGTCGGCTCGTGCGCGAGGAACTCGACCCACTGCGAGGGCTTGATCGGGGTCGTCGGATCGATCGTGCGGACCGGTGAGACCTCGGCGAGGGTGGAGCGGATGTCGTCTGCGGCATACGTGCTCATGCGGGTGTGCTTCCTTCCCGGTCCCGACCGCGCAGCGCGAGGATCTCCCGCGCGTCGTCGGGGGTCGCGATCTGCTTTCCGAGGTCCTCGATCACTCCGCGGATCTTGCGGACCTGCTGGGCGTTCGATTCGGCGAGCCGCCCCTTGCCGATCCAGAGACTGTCCTCCAGGCCGACGCGCACATGGCCGCCCAGCCAGGCGCTGTGCGTGCCGAACTGCATCTGGTCGCGCCCGGCGGCGAACGCCGAGAACGAGTAGTCCGCGCCGAACAGCTTGTCGGCGATCCGGACCATGTGCTCGAGGTTCTCGTGGTCCGCACCGATGCCGCCGAGGATGCCGAAGACCCCCTGGATCAGCAGCGGCGGCTTGGCGAGACCCTTCTCGGCGAAGTGGGCGAGCGAGTACAGATGACCGATGTCGTAGCACTCGTACTCGAAGCGCGTGCCCTGCGCGCCGAGCGTGCGCATGGTGTGCTCGATCCGGTCGAAGGTGTTGATGAACGGCTTGCGAGTACGTGTTCAGCACGTAGGGCTTCTCCCAGTCGTGCCGCCACTCGGTCACCCTCTCGGCGATGCCCGAGTAGACGAAGTTCATCGAGCCCATGTTCAGCGAGGCGAGCTCGGGCCGGAACCGGGTCGCCGCCGCCAGCCGCTCATCCATCGTCATGGCGGACGATCCGCCGGTCGTGATGTTGATGACCGCATCCGTCTCGGACTCCAGCACCGGCACGATCTGCTCGAACACCTCCGGCTCGAACGCCGGGCGTCCGTCCGGGTGCCGTGCGTGCAGGTGGATGATCGCCGAGCCGGCCTCGACCGCCTCCAGCGACGCCGCCAGCACCTGCTCGGCGCTCAGCGGAAGGTGCGGACTCTGCGACGGGATGTTGACCGAGCCGGTCACCGCCGTCGTGATGATCACCTTGTCGGCTCGACGCATCAGATCGAGTCCTCGAGTCCGAGCAGGTAGGCGGTGTTGCGACAGATCATCTGACGGATGTCGCGCTCGGAGACGCCGTGGTCCAGGCTTGCCTGGATGATCAGGATGTAGCCGTCGACCGGCAGCGGGTTGCCCTTCTGCCCGAGGTCGGAATCGATCACGGTGTGCTCGGGGCCGATCCGCTCGATCCAGTCCACGAGCCGCTGGATCGGCCATTGCGGCGCCGAGACGCCGGGGTGGTACATCGCCAGCTCGTGCTCCACGAAGGCGCCGAGTCCCACGAGCTCGTCGAGCACGTTCTCGGGTGTGTTCACGATGAAGTCCGGGTGGTGCAGCAGCAGGCGCTTCACCCCGTTGCGGTGCGCGGCGTGGAAGAACGCCGAGATCGAGGTGGGGTCGAGGTGACCGCCGGTGAGCATGACTCCGGCTTCGGCCACGAGCTTGGTCACGGTGTCGGCGGCCTCGGAGACGTCGCCGTCGTCGCCGAGGACCGTCTCGGTCCGCTCGTACAGGTTGCCGCCGATCGTGGGGAACCCGTCGTCGTGGCTGTGAGCGGCGATGTGCTGTGCTGCCGAGACCGTGGGGCCCCAGACGCAGCGCCCGCCCATCGAGAGGGCGAGGGCGACCGCCGAGGGGTTCACGCCGCCGACCTCGGTGTTCAGGGCGACGCCGCCGTACACCGGCGTCGGTGCGTCGGCGAGTGGCTTGCTCATGGCCAGGACGTCCATCGCGGTGTTGTGGTGGTGCGACTTGACCAGGATGGCGCGCATGTTGATGCGGGCCGCGTCATAGGACGCGTCGACGTGGTCGATGCGACGCGGGAACGGGCTCGGGCCCGAGTGGGTATGCAGGTCGACGGCCCCGTCGAGCACCTTGAGCAGAGCGGGGGTGGGAGTCAGGGAATCTTCGCCGACGAACGTCACTATGGTCACCTTTGTTCGGAATACGTATTGCTGGTTCATAATATGCACACGTCGGACAGATGTCCACCATGGAGCGGGATGTGGTCGCGATGTGAACTACGCTGTCGGCATGGCCAAGAGTGAGCGCGGCGAGGCGTCCACCTCAGACATCCAGGCGGTCGATCGGGTTGCGCAGATCTGCGGCCTGTTCGGCGCGAACGAGCTGACCGCGGCGGATGTCGCGGAGCTGACCGGGCTGAACCGCACGACGGCGTACCGCTACTGCGCGTCGATGACGGCCGCCGGCATCCTCGAGCGCGGCTCGCGCCGCGGCACCTTCGCCCTGGGCGGGCTCATGCTGCAGATCGGCATCCAGGCGCTGGGCCGACGCCGCGTGGTCGACATCGCACCCAGCCACCTGAGCGAGCTGCGGGATGCGGTGGGGATGACGACGGTGCTGAGCCTGTGGGCCGCCGGACGCCCGGTCGTCGCCCTCGTCGAGGAGGATGCCAGCCGCGGGGTCATGATCACCGTGCGCCCCGGCACCCGGCTCGACGAGACCGCGGCCCAGACCCACGTCTACCTGGCCTACGCCGGTGACGACGCGGTCGCCGCCGCGGCGAAGGGGCTCCGCAAGGACGACACGGCGCGTCTGCTGGCCGACGTGGAGCGCGCACGGGGGGCCGGCTACTCCGTCGTCGGCTACGACGGCGGGATGTTCGGGGCCGCCGCGCCCGTCTTCGACCAGAACGGCATCTGCGCCACCATCGCCGTGCTCGGCGCGACCCAGCTCGCGGACCTGTCCGAGACATCCCCGGCGCTGGGCAGTCTGCGTGCGACCGCCGCGGCCGTGAGCGCGGAGCTCGGCGGCGCGATCCCGTCCCCGACCGACTGACCCGTCCGGCCGGGCACGCCGGCCGTCGTCCGCGAATCGCCGGCTGCCGCACGCCCGGTGACGGTGTTCGGCCTGTCTGCGATCCGTCCGGGCGCCGGGTGCAGGCCGGCCGACAGCGAGCGCCGCCCCCCGTCTGTGACCGACGATGCCCCTTGGCGGGACGGATGCGGGTGTGGTAGACATCACTCCAGATAATCCGTATTATGCACAAGGTGCGCACATTGCGAACAACAAGGAGGTCGTCGTAATGAAAGCCTGGCTGTGGCACGTCGGCAAACTCCTGCTCTCGTCGTTCCTGCTGTTCCTCGCGGTCGTCACCGTCCTGTTCTTCCTGCTCGAGATCGCGCCCGGCGATCCGGTGCAGGCCCTGGTGGGCGATGTGCCGATCTCCGACGCCGTCCATGACCAGCTGGTCCAGGCGTACGGGCTCGATCAGCCGCTGCTGGTCAGGTACGCCACGTACATGGGCAATGTGCTCACCGGCAACCTCGGCTACTCGTACGCGACGAACTCGCAACCGGTGCTCGAGATCATCCTCAGCCGCGCGGGCAACACCCTGGCCCTGGCCATTCCCGCCTTCATCCTGTCCACGGTGGGCGGCATGGTGCTGGGATCCATCGCCGCACGCACGCGGTCGCGCTGGCTGGACGGGGGCATCTCCGGCACCGCGGTCGGCCTGTTCTCGGTGCCGAACTTCTGGTTCGGGATGCTGCTGATCCTGGTGTTCTCGATCTGGCTGGGGTGGCTGCCCACCGGCGGCATGGCACCCTATGGCGACACGGGCATCCGGCCGCAGTACCTCGTGCTGCCGGTGATCACGATGGCCACCACCGAGCTGGCCTACAAGACGCGCATCATGCGCTCGTCGATGATCGAGTCGCTCGGCCAGGACTTCATCGACACCGCCCGCTCCAAGGGCCTGTCGTCGAACCGGGTGCTGTGGCGGCATGCCATGCCGAATGCGCTCCTGCCGATGATCTCGGTCGCCGGCTACAGCCTCGGGTTCATCCTGGCCGGCTCGATCCTGGTCGAGCGGGTGTTCGGCTGGCCCGGTATGGGCCTGCTGTTCTTCGACGCCATCGAGCGCAAGAACAACATGGTGGCCCTGGGCATCGTGATCGTGCTCACGATCACGATCATCATCGTCAACATCCTCACCGACGTGGTCTACGGGCTCGTCGACCCGCGTCTTCGCGCGCGATTCATCCCGCGCCGACAGGAGGTGGCCGCATGACCGTCGAGCAGATGGACGGTTCGACCGACATCGTCGAGACCCCGCCCGGGGGAACGCGTCCGCCACGGCGGCCGAGTCGGATGCCGCATCGCCGCGACGGGCCGGGGGAACGCGCGCCGCCTGGCGGACGTTCTTCCGCACCCCGGCAGCGATGGTCTTCATCCCGCTGCTGGTGCTGTTCGTACTGGTCTCGGTGATCGGCCCGTTCTTCGTGGCCGACCCGGTCGCCACCAGCTTCCCGAAGCTGCTCCTCCGAGCGGGGAGCACCTGCTCGGGACCGACATGCTCGGGCGCGACTATTTCGCCCGGGTCGTGTACGGCGGCCAGGTCTCGCTGCTGGTCGGCTTCAGCGTCGCCCTGCTGTGCATGACCATCGGCCTGGTCGTCGGCGGACTCGCCGGATATTACGGCGGATTCATGGACGTGATCATGGTCAAGGTCGCCGAGTTCTTCCAGGTGCTGCCCGGCATCGTCCTCACCCTGATCGCGGCCGCCCTGCTCGGGGCGAACATCTGGATCCTGGTGGCGATCCTGGCGATCACCATGTGGCCGGGAGTGGCCAGGATCGTCCGCGCCGAGGCCATGCGGATCTCGCAGCTGGGCTATGTGGAGTCGGGCCGTGCGGCGGGCTTCGGCGGCGTGCGCCTCATCCGCTCGGATGTGATCCCGAACCTCATGCCCCCCGTCCTGGTGGCCACGAGCATGACGGTCGGTCGCGCCATCCTCATCGAGTCGGGACTTGCCTATCTGGGCATCGGCGACCCGAGCGCCCCCAGCTGGGGCGCTCTGCTGAACTCGGCCCAGTCCTACATCAGCGACGCCTGGTGGCTGGCGGTGTTCCCCGGCGGCTGCATCTTCCTCGTGGTCCTGGCCGTGAACATGCTCGGCGACGCCCTGAACGACGCCTTCAATCCGACCGTGGGGAGAGTCAAGTGACCATGGATGCCGCATCCACGCCACTGGTCGCGGTGCGCGACCTGCGCGTCATGCTGCCGACCGGCGCCAAGAGCGAGATCGAGGCGGTGCACCACGTCGACCTCGTCGTCGCCGACGGCGAGCGCGTCGGCCTGGTCGGCGAGTCCGGCTCGGGCAAGTCGGTGACCGGCCGTGCCATCGCGGGACTCCTGCCCACCTCGCCGCGCGTGCGCGTGTCCGGCTCGATCAAGATCGCCGGCGACGAGCTGGTCGGCGCACCGCGGACCGCGTGGGACGAGGTCCGGCGCACCCGCGTCGGCATGATCTTCCAGGATCCGCTGACGTTCCTGAACCCGACGATGCGCGTGGGAGCTCAGGTGGTCGAATCGATCCCGCGGCGTCGCGAGGCATCCGCCGCGGCCCGTTCCGCCGCGGCCCTGGAGTTCCTGCGCCAGGCCGGCCTCGACGATGCCGAACGCGCCGCCGCCGCGTTCCCGCACGAGTTGAGCGGCGGGATGCGGCAGCGGGCGCTCATCGCCATCGCGATCGCGAAGCTGCCGTCGCTGGTCATCGCCGACGAGCCGACCACGGCGCTGGACGCGACCGTGCAGGCCCATGTGCTGCGCACCCTCGACCAGACGGTCCGGCAGCTGAACACCTCGCTGGTGCTGATCTCGCACGACCTCGCCGTGGTCGCCGGGATGACCGACCGCGTCTACGTCATGTACTCCGGGCGCATCGTCGAGGAGGGTCCGACCGAACAGGTGATGAACGACCCGCAGCATCCCTACACGAAGGCGCTCATCCGCAGCGTGCGGAGCCTCACCGACCCCGGGGTCGAGCTCTACTCGATGCCGCCGGGCTGCGGCGCGAACTGTCGGAGATGATGACCGATGCTTGAAGCGCACAACGTGACGAAGATCTTCCGCGGCCGACGGTCCGCGAGCCCGGTGATCGCCGTCGACGAGGTCAGCGTGCAGGCCGGCCCCGGCGAGTTCGTCGCCATCGTGGGCGAGAGTGGCAGCGGCAAGAGCACGCTCGCGCGCATGCTGCTGGACCTCATCCCCGCAACGTCCGGATCCGTCCTGCTCGACGGCCACGACATCACCGCGATGAACCGGACCGACAAGCGCGGCTACCGCCGTCAGGTGCAGGCGGTGCCTGCAGGACCCGGCAGGGTCGCTGAACCCGCGCAAGCGCGTCGATCGCGCGATCGGCGAGGTGATCCGGCTGCATGGGATCGCGACCGGCAGCGGCATCCGCGACAAGGTGGTGCAGACCCTCGAACTGGTGGGGATGTCGCCGGCCGACCGATTCTTGGATCGCTTCCCGCACGAGCTCAGCGGGGGCAGCGGCAGCGCGTGCTCATCGCCCGCGCGCTCGCGCTCGACCCGCGGATCATCATCGCCGACGAAGCGGTGTCGGCCCTGGACGCGTCGGTGAAGGCCGGCGTGCTGCGCGTGATGGTCGATCTGAAGGATCGGCTGGGCGTCGGCTTCGTCTTCATCACCCACGACCTGCCGGTCGTGAAGAAGGTGGCTGACCGGGTCTATGTGATGCACCGCGGAAAGGTCGTCGAAGAAGGTCCGAAGGACCGCATCTTCGACGCCCCGAAGGATCCGTACACGCGCACGCTCCTGGCCGCCGCACCCTCGCTCACCCCGACCACCTGAACCCCGGCGGCGCCGATGCCGCGACCAAGGAGGACATCCGATGACAATCACACGACGCGCGGCCGTCGCGGCACTCGCCGCACTCGCGCTCGCCCTCACCGCCTGCTCCGGAGGCGGCGCGGACGACAGCAGCGAACGCGTCTGGGTCCGCGCCATGAACGGCGATCCGATGACGACCGGGCTGAACGCCCAGTTCACCACCGGCACCGTCCCCAGCCTGTTCAGCGCACAGATCCTGGATCCGCTGATCTTCATGAACGGCGACTTCAAGACCAGCCCGGGGCTTGCCACCGACTGGAAGCTCAGCGACGACGGACTCGACTTCACGATGAATCTGCGTCACGACGTGACGTGGCACGACGGCAAGCCGTTCACCGCGGAGGACGTGAAGTTCGACTTCGACGAGCTCGTGCCTCTGAACGTCGCCGGATCACAGCTGGCCGCGCGGCTGGATTCGACCGAGATCGTCGATGACGACACGGTCGTGCTGCACCTGTCCAAGCCGTTCGGGCCGCTGATCGAGACGATCTCGCAGCAGTACATGCTCCCCAAGCACATCTATGAGGGGACGGACTACCTGACGAACGAGGCGAACAAGGAGCTCATCGGCACGGGTCCGATGATGTACGACTCGTACAGCCCGGGCAAACAGGTCGTGCTGGTGAAGAACCCCGACTACTGGGGCGGGGTGAGCAAGGTCGACAAGGCGGTCTACTCCACGGTGGCCGACCCGAACAGTCGGGCCCAGGCCCTGTTCGCCGGCGAGATCGACGAGGCGATCCTCGACCCGTCCCAGGTGGACAAGGTCGACAAGGACCCGAACACCGAACTGCTCACAAGCGGCGAATACCCGCAGGACGACATCATGATCTTCAACACCGAGAGCGAGCAGCTGAAGGATGCCGCGGTGCGCAAGGCGCTGTACTCCGCGCTGGACCGGCACGCCATCGCCGAGACCGCGATGGCCGGCGTGGGCGAGCCCGCCACGACCTTCCTGCCGGATTCCCTCGGGTGGGCGGTCGACCACGACGTCGACTTCGACAAGATGTACCCCTTCGACCCCGATGCGGCCAACAGGGCCCTGGACGAGGCGGGATTCCCGCGCGGCGCCGACGGCAAGCGCTTCACCCTCAAGGTGGTGTACATCCTCACCCTCAACGAGGTCGTCTCCGCCGTCCAGATGGCCCAGTCGATGTTCGCCGATCTCGGCATCGACCTGAAGCTGGTCCCGGTCGGCGGAGCGCAGTACAGCGAGATGGTCTACACCAAGGGCGATTTCGACCTGGCATTCGTCCGGGCCAACCTCGGCGCGGACCCGAGCCTGGGCGTGGTGCGCTACTTCGAGTGCAACAAGGACCGTCGCGTCGGGTTCAACCCGTCCGGCGTCTGCGACCCGCAGATCGATGAAGCCGCGGCCGCCGCGCTGGACACCTCGGACCGCGCTGCCCGCGGTGCGGCGCTGAAGAAGCTGCAGGCGCGTGCGGCGGAACTGATGTTCAACGTGCCGCTGGCGTGGTACCGGGGCGCGTACCCGACGATCAACTCGTCGCGGTGGAAGGGACAGGACAAGCGCGACCTGATGGCCGAGCGGATGCCGTGGCAGACCATGACGTTGGGCTAGCGACCACCCGACCCGAGCAGGCGACGACGAAAGCAGAACAGACATGACCAGCCCCCTCTTCGACACCCACGCCCATCTCATCTCCGATGACTGGGCCACCTACCCGGCCACACCGCTTGCGCCCGGACCTGCCGGTTCCGCGCAAGCCCGACTACACCGTGACCGTGGACGCGCTCATCGAGATGATGGACGCGCAGGGCGTGACCGACGCGTGCCTCGTGCAGCGCGGTCACCTGTACGGCTACGACAACAGCTACATCCTCGACTCCGCAGCGCGGCATCCGGGCCGCCTGCATCCGGTCGTGATCCTCGACCCGCAGGATCCGGCCACGCCTGCCCGCTACCGGGAGATGGTCGAGAACCAGCACGTGCGCGGGTTCCGGATGGCGCACCTGCGCCCCTGGATCCTCGACACCGCGTGGGTGAGCTCGCCGCAGGCGATGGAGGTGTGGAAGACGTGCGCCGACCTGGGCACGCCGATGACGCTGATCCTGTTCCGCAACCAGCTGTCGTACCTGCTGCCGCTGATCCGGATCATCGCGAAGCAGTTCTCGGAGCTGCCGATCCTGCTCGACCACGGCGGCATGCCGTACGGGATGTCGCAGTACGAGGTCGGACTGGCGCGCGAGGCCGGCGAACCGGTCGAGCTCCGGGGCCGCCGCACTTCGGCATCGACACGACGATCTCGGTGCTGCGGGACGCGCCCAACGTGCATTTCAAGATCACCGAGATCAATATGGAGCGCTTCGACGCCGAGAATGTGCGGGCAGCCCACGTGGTGCGCCGCATGGTCGATGAGTTCGGTCCCGACCGGCTCGTGTGGGGTTCGGACATCGGACAGAGCATGCTGTGGTCGTACGAGGAGAAGGCGGCGATGGCGCGGTCCGCGGCCGACTTCCTCACCGAGGACGAGGCGAACGGCTTCCTGCACGACAACGCCGCGCGCGTCTACCTCGGCGGACGGTGACGGATGGCGATCCAGTACCGCAGACCGCAGCCCGCGTCACAGCTCGAGCACGACGTCGTCTACCGAGACGAGGCGCAGTTCTGCGCGTGGCCGTACACGATGGGGTTCTGGGAGGTCGGCTCGTCCGAGCTCGTCGCGAACTTCATGTCGCTCGACGCGGACTACAGCGACCCGTCCGGCATCAGTCACGATCGCCTCGGCGAACGCTTCGGCGCGGGCAGCCGGATGGTGACGGTTCGTTCGACCGACCGCGGCCGCACCTGGGGCAAGCCCGAGTTCGACGTCTATCCCCGGGTCTCGCCGGACGACGACTTCCCCGCCGACCTGTCGGCGTGGGGGCCGTTCGACTTCACCCGGCCGGATGTGCTGATCGGGAACGTCAGCACCCAGTTCGGCAAACCCGAGAGCCGCGCCTATGTGCGCGTGTCGCAGGATGCCGGCCGCAGCTGGACGCCGTCGGCGCGCCTGCCGCTGGACGGCCTGCACTCGCTGTCGGCGATCAACTCGGCCCTGGTGCGTCCCGACGGGCGGGCGCTCCTGTTCCTCACCCTGGTCAGTGAGGACGGCTGGAACCGGCGACCCCTCGTCTACGCGAGCACGGATGACGGCACGGACTTCCACTTCCTCTCCTTCATCACGCCCGAGCACGACCCGTTCGCCGCCGCCGACGGCGACTGGAAGAGCACGTATCGCTTCGGCGGGCACCGCTGGTTCTACCCGCGCGGCGTGCTGCTGCCGGACGGGCGCATCGTGTGCACGCTGCGCGAGCCAGCGCGACCCCACCGGGGTGATGTGGACCGAGGTGTACGCGAGCGACGACGGGGGCCGCACCTGGTTCTTCCTGTCCCGCGTCAACGACTTCGGCGCGCCCGGCAGCCTCATCGTGCTGTCGGACGGACGGCTGGTCGTGGTCTACGGCTATCGCATCAAGCCCTACGGCATCCGTGCCGTGGTCAGCGAGGACGGTGGACGCACGTGGGGCCCCGAACTGATCGTGCGCGATGACGGCGGCAGGCTGGGATCTCGGCTACCCGAACGCGTTCGAGGTCGAGCCCGGCCGGATCGGGACGCTCTACTACTTCAACCGACGCGACGACGCCGTGCAGGCGAACGGAGGCGTGCGGCACATCGCACGCAGCATCTTCACCGTCTGAAGGTGCGACGAAAACCGACAAGGAGGTCAGGATGATGGGAACGAGCAGGAGAAGAGGAATCGCCGTGCTGGCGGGGCTGGCGATCGGAGCACTCGCCCTCGCCGGCTGCACCGGTGGGGGTGGCGGTGGCGGCGGCGACGAACAGCCTGCGTGGGTGGGCGTCGTCGGCGGCGACCCGATGAACTTCGGACTCAACTCGCAGCTGGCGGTCGGATCGGCCCCGAAGCTGTTCAGCGCCCAGATCCTGGACCCGCTGATCTACATGTCCGACGACTACGAGTTCTCGCCCGCACTGGCTGAGAGCTGGGAGCTCAGCGATGACGGTCTCACGCTCACCCTGCACCTGCGCTCCGGCGTGAAGTGGCACGACGGCAAGCCGTTCACGGCCGAGGACGTGAAGTTCAACTTCGACGAGATCGTCCCGCTCCAGGCCTACGGGAGCGAACTGTCTGCGCGCATCGCCGACGTCGAGATCGCCGACGAGAGCACCGTCGTGGTGCACCTGAAGAAGCCCTACGGGCCGCTGCTGGAGAACCTGTCGACGCAGTTCATGCCTGCCCAAGCACGTCTACGAAGGCACCGACTATGTGACCAACCCCGCCAACAACCATCCCATCGGCACCGGGCCGATGATGTTCGACTCCTATGTCGAGGGGTCCCAGGTCATCCTCGCCAAGAACCCGGACTTCTGGGGCGGCGACGTCAAGGTCGACAAGGCCGTGTACACCGTCATCCCGGACATCAGCGCCCGCGCCGAAGCGCTGTTCGCGGGCGAAGTCGATGAGGCGGTGCTCCACCCGTCCAAGCAGCAGCGCGTGTCCGGCGACGACGACACGAAGCTGCTCACGCACGGCGCCTTCCCCGAAGAGATCGTGATGATCCAGAACACGGAGAAGAAGTTCCTGTCCGACCCGGCCGTGCGCAAGGCCGTATTCTCCGCAATCGACCGGACGGCCATCGTGAACAAGGCCCTGTCGGGTCTCGGCGTGCCCAGCAAGGGCTTCGTCCCCGACACGATCGGCTGGGCCGTCGATCCCGACATCGACTTCACCGAGCAGTTCCCGTACGACGTCGACGCCGTCAACGCCGCCCTCGACAAGGCGGGGTACCCGCGGGGAGCGGACGGCACCCGATTCACCCTCGATGTCGTCTACATCAACGCCCTGCACGCGGTGGTCTCCAGCGTCGAGATGGTGGAGTCGATGCTGGCCGACGTGGGGATCAAGGTGAAGCTGGACGGCGTGGGCGGCGCGGCCTACGTGGACCGGGTGTACGCGAAGGGGGATTACGATCTCGCCTTCGTCCGGTCGTCGGTGGGTCCGGACCCGAGCCTGGGCATCGTCAACTGGTACGCGTGCAACAAGGACCGGCAGCCCGGCCGCAACCCCACCGGCATGTGCGACCCCGAACTCGATGCCGCCGCATCTGCCGCGCTCGACACCAGCGATCGCGACAAGCGCTCCGCCGCGCTGCGGACCGTCGGCAGCGGGCCGCCGACCTGATGTTCTACGCGCCGCTGGTCTGGTACGACGGCGCCTTCCCCACCGTGAACACCTCGCGCTGGCAGCGCGCCGACGAGCCGGCGATCCAGGCCGATCGGCGCCCGTGGCTGACGATGACCCCCGCGAACGGGAAGTGACCGGTGAACCACACCCAGCAGCTCGTGCCCACCGGGTGGCCGCCGCGCCGCGATGAGACCGCCGAACACCACATCGTCTACCGACGAGACGACGAGTTCGCAGCCTGGCCGTACTACTGCGGCCTGTGGCTGACCGCGGACGGGAGCGTGGTCGCCGGCTTCAAACGGGTGCCCACCGACTATCGCGACATCGACCACTACAACCTCGTCCGCAAGCCGGGTGAGATCGTCGTGATCCGGTCGGATGACGGGGGCCGGACGTGGGATGACGAGTCGATAGTGCCGGTGTTCGACATGTCGATCACGTCCGAGGCCGAGCTGCCGGGCGGCGCCAGCGACGAGTGGACCGACCTGCCGCCGCTGGATTTCACCAGCCGCGACACCCTCGTGATGGGCGGAGGCATCCCCCGGCTCATGTCGGGCGACGGCTCCCGCGCGTGGGTGCGTGCATCCGCCGACGGCGGCCGCACCTGGCGGCCGCACCGCCTGCTGCCCAACTGGGACCTGCCGGGCGTGACCATGCCCGGAACGTCGATGTACGCGGTGCGACCGGATGGCGTGATGCTGTTCGGCGTGCACGCCTGGGCGCCCGGCGCCCAGAACCCGCTGCCCGTCGTCTATGCCAGCGAGGACGGCGGCCAGTTCCGCTACCTCGGGCAGATCGTGCCCGAGGCGCCGGCGTCGCCGTTCTGGCCGGGCGGCAGATTCGCCTCGGCCCAGCACATCTACCCGCGCCTGGTGGTCCTGGCGGACGGGCGGGTCCTGGCATCCGTCCGCTACGAACGCGACCCCCGCGGCCTGTTCTGGGTCGAGATCCACGAGAGCCTGGACGGCGGACGCACCTGGCACTGGCTGAGCCGGGTGAACGACTGGGGGCACCCGGCGACCTCGTCCCGCTGCAGGACGGCCGGCTGCTGTGCGTCTACGGCTATCGGCTCTCGCCGGGCCGCGGCATCCGATATCGGATCAGCGCCGACCAGGGGCGCACCTGGGGGCAGGAGGTGATCCTGCGCGACGACGGGGCGACATGGGACCTCGGGTACCCGCGTGCGATCGAGGTGGAGCCGGGCGTGGTGCTCACCCACTACTGGATGAACCTCGCCGAGCCGGGCTCCGGCGACGGTGGTGGAGTCCGCCACATCGCGAGCACGAGGTTCCGGCCATGAGCGGCACGATCACCACGACCGAGACCGCGCGCCTCGCCGGACGTCTTTCCGGCACCGAGGCGGTGCGGGCGATCAAGCGGCTCGCAGCACGCATGGGGACACTACGCCGACGCCGGCGACCTCGAGGCGATGGCCGATCTCTTCGCCCGCGACGGCCGACTCGTCCTCCCGCCGCACGAGGCCACCGGACGCGACGACATCCTGGCCCTGCTGAGCCGGACGATGGGGGGCGCGGATGCCGCACCCGACCGGCTGAACGTCCGGCTCGAGCTCTCCCCGGTCGTCACCGTCGCCGCCGACGGCGCCACCGGCCGGGGGCGCTGGCACGAGCTCGCCCTGACCGGACGGCACGGCGAGAGCGCCCTGTGGTCGGGCGGCATCCACGAGAACACGTACGTGCGCGAGGACGGGGTGTGGAAGATCGGGGTGCTGCATCACCACCCGCAGTTCGCCGGACCGCACGAGACCGGCTGGCGCAGCGTGTCGGACGCCGTCCCACTCGTGCCGTTCCACTTCACCCCGGACGGTGCCGGCACCCCCGTGCCGGACGGGATTCTCGGCGACGAGGCCGAACCGCGCTCGCTCGCCGCCCGCGCGCAGCGCCTGGTCGACCAGGGCCTGGTGCAGAACCTGCTCGCCGCATACGGCTTCTATGTCGATCGTCGGCTGTGGGACGACGTCGGCGATCTTTTCGCCGAGGACGGCGTGCTGCAGTGGGGCGACGACGAGTGGGGCGGACGGGCCGGCATCCGGCTCGCACTCGAGACGATCTCGCCGGCCGGGCTGCGCCGCGGCGAGCTGTTCGACCACCTGCAGCTGATGCCGATCGTCGACATCGCCCCGGACGGGGCGACCGCACGAGTGCGCAGCCTCGAACTGCAGTCCATCGCCGGCCCCGGCCGACCCGACCGATGGGGCGTGCGGGTGTGCGACGGCGAGTTCCGTCGCACCGCGTCCGGATGGCGGATCGTCGCACTCCGGTTCCGTCCGCGGCTGCTCGCCGACCACGACCGCGGCTGGCGGGACGAGCTCCCGCCGCGCTCGGCGCTCGGCACGGCCTACCCCCAGTCCCGCGGACCCGCGATCGCGTTCTCCCATCCGGTGCGAGAGGCGACCCCGCCGCCCGTCGTCCGAAGCGAGGCATCCCTCGATGACCTGCGCGCGACGCTGGCCGTCGCCGAGGCGTTCGACGGGGCGGAGAACGTCGCGTGCGCGTACGGCTACCTCCTCGACGAGGCGCAGTGGGATGCCACGGCCGACCTGTTCGCCCGCGACGGGTGGAAGGAGCTCTCGTTCGTCGGCACCTACATCGGGCGCGAGCGCATCCGCGACTCGCTCGTGGCGCGCTACGGCCGCCGCCCGCGGCGCCCCACCTTCCTGCCGATCCACCAGAAGACGCAGCCCTATGTGACGGCCGAACCCGGCGGACAGCGGGCACGCGTCCGACTGAGGATGCTTCAGGTCAACAGCGGCTGGGACACCGAGGCGAGCACCGTCACCGGGGTCTATGAAGAGCAGATCGTGCGCGAGGACGGTGTCTGGCGGATCCACGGCATGGACCTCGACTACATCGTCGTGACCCAATGGGCCGGCGGATGGTCGGCCGTCACGCCCGACCTCGGACGCAAGTTCGCCCCCACGCCCGAGGTCATCGCCGCCTTCGATCCGGCCCCCGACGGCCCGCTCCGGGGCCTCGCGTTCGCGCCGTTCCCCGAGATCGGGCCGCTCGGCTTCCACTTCGCCAACCCGGTCAGCGGCCGGGCGCCCGCCGTGCACTTCGACTGGTCGGACGGCCGGTTCGACCCCGCCGACGGCATCCCCACCACAGACATGACCCGAAAGGCCCCTCATGACCGATGAACTCTTCGACGTCCGCGGCAAAGTCGCCCTCGTCACCGGCGGCACCGGCGGAATCGGCGGAATGATCGCCCGCGGCTTCGTCCGCCGCGGCGTGCGGACCTACCTCGTCGGGCGTGATCCGCAGAAGACGACGGATGTCGCAGCCGCCGTGTCGGGGGACGACGGCGACTGCCGGCCCCTGGTCGCCGACCTGGCCGATCCCGCTCAGGTGGCGGCGCTGGCCGCCGAGTTCGCGCGGCACGAGGAGCGTCTGCACATCCTGGTCAACAACGCCGGCGCCGTCGGCCCGGACTCGCTCGATGCCAGCACCACCCAGGCGTGGGACGACATCATGGAGCTGAACGTGCGCACCCCGTTCCAGCTCGTGCAGGGGCTGCTGGCGCCGCTGCGTGCGGCGGCGAGCGTGGACGATCCCGCCCGGATCGTGAACATCGGCTCGATCGGCGGCCTGCACGTGCCGAACTGGGAGGCGCATGCGTACGGCGCATCCAAAGCCGCACTGCACCACCTCACCCGGTCGCTGGCCAAGAAGCTCGGTCACGACTCGATCACGGTGAACGCGATCGCTCCGGGCCCGTTCCCGACGAGCATGACCTCCGCGAGCGCCGAGACCGTGCGCAAGAACGTGCAGACCTACATCCCGCTGGCCCGCGCGGGCGAAGAGCACGACATGCAGGGGCTCGTGCTGTTCCTGAGCTCGCGCGCCGGCGCCTACGTCAACGGCGTGACGATCCCGCTCGACGGCGGCTACATGGCCGCCCTGTGACCGTCGGTCAGTCGGTCAGCAGCGAGCTGAGGTAGCCGGCGGCCTCGCTCAGCTGCTCCACCCGGCGGGCGCCGTGTTCGCCGCCCAGCTGGGGGCTCGTGCCGAGCAGACCCATCGCCGCCTGGGCTTCGTCGTCCCGGAAGATCGGGGCGGCGACCGAGGCGAGACCGGTGCGTCCGAGGTCGGCCCACGCGATGCGCTCGTTGCGCACCCGCGCGAGCTCGCCCTGCTCGCGGACCTGTTCGGCCGGCGGCAGGTCGGCCAGCGCGCGGGAGACGATGGCCGGGTCGGACTGGAACGCGAAGAGGGCGCGCGACTGTGCGGCCTTCAGCTCGAGCATGGTGCCCACCCGCACGGTCAGGACGATGGTGCCCTCGCGGGCCTCCTCGACGAGTGTCACCACGGCGCCGGACCGGCCGAGGAACGACAGCACGACGGTCAGGTCGGTCTGCGCGGACAGCTGCCGCATGATCGCCGGGGCGAGGGTGAGCGTCTGCTGCCGCGTGGAGACCAGGCCGGCCAGCTGGTCCAGCAGCGGTCCCGGTGTGTAGCCCGCGGTGAGGAACCCGGCACCCTGCAGGGCGAGCAGGTACCGGTGCGCGGTGGTGCGGTTCAGGCCGAGCCGCTCGGACACGAGATTCGGGGTCAGCACCCGGGTGTCTTCGTCGAACAGGGCGAGCACGTTCGCCGCACGGTCGATGGACTGGATCGGCCCGCGCTCCTCGGTCGCGCGGCTCATACCCGGTACCCCCCGTCTACCGGAAGATGCACGCCGCTCACGTGGCAGGCGCGATCGCTGAGCAGCCAGGCAGCCGCCTGCGCGATGTCGGTCGTGGTCGCCGTCTTGCGCAAGCGGGGTCGCCGCGACGCGCGCCTCGACGCCGCCGGGGATCGCAAGGCGGGTCGCGTCGAGCATCGGTGTCTCGGTGGGCCCGGGTGCGAGCGCGTTGACCCGGATCCCGGCCGGCCCCCCGTCGTGGGCGGCGGTGCCGGTCAGGCCGAGGACGCCGTGCTTGCTGGCCTGGTAGGCGCCCAGCCCGCTGCTCGCCTTCAGCGCGCCCACGCTCGTCACGTTCACGATCGACCCGCCGCCGGCGCGGCGCATGTGCGCCATCTCGCTGCGCAGGCACAGCCAGACCCCCTTGAGATTGACGGCGATGATGCGGTCGAACTCGTCTTCGGTGAGCTCCTCCAGCAGACCCGACTGGGTCATCGCGGCGTTGTTGAACGCTCCGTCGAGGCGTCCGAAGCGCTCGACCGCGGCATCCACCAGGGTCTGCACGTCGGCGGCGGAGGTCACGTCGCAGCGTTGCGACTCCGCGCGGAATCCCTCGGCGCGGAGGCTGTCGACCTGTGCGGCCAGCAGTTCGTCGCTGCGCGCGCCGAGCATGACGGCCGCCCCCTCCTGCGCGAACGCGCGCGCGGCGTCCGCTCCGATCCCCGTGCTGGCGCCGACGACGAGGACGACCTTCCCCGCGAGCAGTCCGCTTGCCGCATCCATGATCCCCCTCGGTTTTCCACCCGGTGTTCACAAACCGAACGTTCAGATTATATGGTGAACAGTCATGGAAAGCTATCACCCCGAGTCCGAGATCCGCTGGCCGTCCTTCCGTGAGCTCGGGCAGGCGGATCCGCCCGAGACCTCCTGGTCGCTGTTCGGCGCCGACGACGGGATCGGCACCCTCAACTTCCTGACGCCGGAGGTCCGGCGCCGGGCCGCCGCGCTGGTGCGGACGGGGCGCACCTTCAACCTCGACTACGCGATCGGGGCGTTCGATCCCTTCCCGACCGGGACCCGGCCCGAAGCCAAGCACTCGATGTTCAGCAACAACCCGTGGCACTTCGACGACTGGCTCGACTCGTTCTATCTGCAGGCGACGACTCAGATCGACGCGCTGCGGCACATCGGGCACCCCGAGCTCGGGTTCTACGGCGGACGGGCGCGTGAGGAGTTCTCCACCGAGACCAGCACTCTCGGCATCCAGACGTATGCCGAAGCGGGGATCGTCGGTCGCGGCGTCCTGCTGGACGTCGCCCGTCACCTCGAGGCGGAGGGCCGGCCGATCGCGCAGGACACGGCGTACGAGATCGGCGTCGACGACCTCGAGGCGACCGCCGCGCGCCAGGGCGTCCGCTTCGAGGACGGCGACCTGCTCCTGGTGCGCACCGGGTGGGCCGAGTACTGCCGCGCGCACATGGATGCCGCGGCCCGGGCCGCCTTCACGTCGGACATGCGTCTTCCCGGCCTGGCCACCACCCGGGCCGTGGTCGCGTGGCTGTGGGACCATCACTTCTCGCTGGTGGCCGTCGACAATCTGGGTGTGGAGTGCTTCCCGTACACCCCCGGCAACGATCTGCGGCTCGAGGGGCAGGAGCCGCCCGAGCGTGGCGTCGACCACAACGGGGGCATCCACCGGCATCTGCTGACCATGCTGGGCTTCGCGCTCGGCGAGATGTGGGCGCTCGACGGTCTCGCGCAGGACTGCGCGACCGACGGGGTCTACGAGTTCCTGGTGACGGCGAAGCCGCTCAACCTGCCGGGTGGAGTCGGTTCTCCGGCCAATGCGATGGCGATCAAATGAGCGCCTCTGCATCCGGCGACATCCGCGTCCTCGCCCGGGACGTCGCACGGCTCGAGTCCCTGCGCTGCGCGAAGGACGTGCAGCGCACGTACGCGCAGCGCTGCAGCTCGGCCGCGCGGAGGACGCCGCCGCGCTGTTCGCCGCGGACGCGAGCGTGCACTGGGGCGATCTGACCCTGAACGGCCGCGACGAGATCCGCGACTGGCTGGCCGGGCGCGCCGGGCGGGCCGTGCAGCCCGGCGGCCTGTACACCGAGCTGATCGATGCCCCGGTCGTGCATCTGTCGCCGCACGGCGACACCGTGTTCGGTCGTTGGTCGGCGCTGGTCTTCCTCGGGGACGGCGCCGGCGCGGCCGCCGTGGAGGGCGGTCTGTACGAGAACCGATACGACCGGCGAGACGGGCGGTGGCTCATCACGTCGATGACCTTCCATCCGCAATACGCCGGGGATGACGTGAACGGGTGGGCCAACGTGAACGGCGCTGCGCTTGCCGGTCATCCCGACGCACTTCGGAGCGTACGACGCGGGGACCCCGCTCATGAAGCCGGTCGGCGACGCGCCCGATCCCGGCATGTCGGTGGGGGAACTGGCCGCGCACATCGGCCGGCTCAACGACGAGGATGCTGTCCGCAACCTCGTGCACGCATACGGCTACTACCTCGACCGGCGGATGTGGGGCGACGTCGTCGACCTGTTCACCGTGGACGCGGCGATCCGGTTCGACGACGAGGTCTTCCACGGGTCCGAAGGCGCCCGGCGCGCACACGAAGCACGCGGGCCGGAGGGCCTCGGATGGGGCGAGGCGGCCGAGCACCCGCTGTTCGACGTGACCGTCGAGATCGCCGACGACGGCACGGCCCGGGCCCGCGGCATCCAGCTCGGGATCCTGGCCGACGTGCGCACCGGGACAGCCTGCTGGGAGTTCGCCACCGTCCGGGCGCGGCTGGTCGCCGGGACCGGCGGCCTCTGGCGCATCGCCGGTCTGGACGTGGATGTGCTGCCGGGCCGACTACCGCGAGGGATGGGCCGGCGGCGGCATCCGGGCTCGACGACCGGACCCCACCCGGGTGATCGAGCCGCACGGGCGGTCACAGCCGCCGATCGCCGCCGGCGCGGCCGGCGAGACGGCTCCGGGTGCCGGGGACACCGCTGATCTGGCGCGACGGCTTGCGCCGTTGCGTGGCCTACGACGGTGTCGAGAACGTGTCGGGCGCGTATGGCTTCTTCCTCGACGACTTCCGCTGGGCCGACATGGCGGCGCTGTTCGCCGCGAAGGGGCACAAGCAGTCCGCGTTCGCCGGCTACGCGATCGGCCCCGAGGCGATCCTGGGCACCGCCATCGCCTGCTACGGCACCACGCGTGCGTTCCGGCCGGTGCTCAGCTTCCACTGGCGCACCCAGCCGGTGATCCACGTGTCGCACGACGGCCGCTCGGCGAACCTGCGCACGCGCCTCTTCCAGCCGCGCACCGCCATCCATCCGGACGACACGCCGCGGGACTTCTACATGGGCGGCCTGCACACCGGAATGTATCCGAACGACCAGGCCGTCCTCGAGGACGGCACCTGGCGACTGTGGAGTCTCGCCGTCGACGAGCATTACGTCGCGATGCAGAACTGGCGCGAGGGCTGGGCCGGCGTCAGCCCACGGCCGGAGGGGATGCGCCGCGGCCGAGTCCGGTGCTGACCGCGTATCCGCCCGAGATCCTGCTGCGCGACATCGCCCCGCGCGAGGAGGGATTCCGCGGCGGTCCGGGTCGGCTGGTGGAGTGGCCGGAGATCCTGCCCATGTGGTTCCACTATCGGAATCCGGTCAGCGGCCGCGTGCCCGAGCGGTTCTGGCCGGACTGCGTTCCGTGCGAGGTCGCACCGCACGCGCGGATGACCGCGCACGGGTACCAGCGGCCGCCTGACGGGCCCGAGATCGACGGACGAGAGGTCCCTCGAGACGTTCGCGATATGGACGGCCAAGACGCAATATGAACAAAGTCCTTGATTTCAGCCGCGCGGCAATCTAGTCTGACCAACAAGAAATGTCCGACAGGTGGAACACGTGTTCAACTGACGGAATACCTCGCTCTCATCAAGACAAGGAAGTCACATGATTCGGACAGGACGTTTGGTGGGATTCGCTGCCGTCGCCGCGGTCTGCGTCGCGCTCGTCTCCGGGTGCACCGCAGGCGGCTCCTCGGGCGGCACGCCGACCGACGGCGACGCCGGCACGCTCAACCTCTACTCCTTCACAGAGCCCACGAGCTGGGATCCCGCCGCCTTCGGCGAGAGCCCATACCTGCCGTACGCGCTCGCGGTCTACGACTCGCTGTTCATCCTGGACAAGGACGGCAAGGTCGCCCCCAAGCTCGCGACCGGCTACAAGTACAGCGACGACAACCTCACGCTGACGCTGACCCTGCAGACCGGCGTGAAGTTCTCGGACGGCACCCCGTTCAACGCCGACGCCGTCAAGGCCAACATGAAGCACTTCCAGGGCTTCGCGACCCCGGCCGGTCCGCTGCTTCAGAATGTCGCGAGCATCGACGCCGTGGATGACAGCACGGTCAAGCTCACGCTGTCCCAGCCCGATCCCGGCTTGCTGTTCTCGCTGACACAGGCCGCCGGCCTGATGGGCAACCCGAAGGACCTCGGCACCAAGGCGATCGCCGCCGACCCGGACGGCACCGGCCCCTACACGCTGGACACGGCCCACTCCGTGCCCGGATCGAAGTACACCTTCCAGCGCAAGGACGGCTACTGGGACCAGAAGTACCCGTACTCGACGGTGACCTACGCGGTCTTCCCGGAAGAGACGGCGCGGCTGAACGCCTTCAAGTCGGGGCAGATCCAGTACGCACACACCACGACCGCCTCGGCGGCGCTCGACGCGAAGAACGCCGTCGCCGGTGCCGACATGAAGCAGAACATGGTCACCTGGGAGGGCCTGTTCTTCCTGGACCGCGACGGCAAGATGCTGCCGCAAGCTGAAGGACGAGCGGGTGCGCGAGGCGCTGACCATCTCGATCGACGCGGATGCCATGATCAAGACCATCCGCGGCGGGTACGGCAAGGCGACCGACCAGATCTTCGCACCCACGATGGACGCGTTCGACAAGAGTCTGGACGACGCCTCGCCGTACGACCCCGCCCGCGCCAAGGCAGCCTGGCCGAGGCGGGCTACCCGGACGGCTTCACCGTTCCGTGGCCGCGCACCGGGTCGATCCTCCCCGAGATCTACACCGCGATCTCGCAGTACTGGAGCAAGATCGGCGTCAAGACGAAGGACGTCCAGTGGGCGCCGGGCGAAGCCGTCAAGTCGATCATGGCCGGCGACTACGGGCTCGTGTACTTCTCGAACCTCGAGCTGCTGGACACCTGGTCGGTCATCCAGCTCTCGGTCGCGCCGCACACGCAGTACAACCCGTTCCACTCCGAGACGCCCGAGCTCGACAAGCTCATCTCGACGCTCGCAGCACGCGACCGACGCCGAGCGTCCCGCGGCCGGACAGGCGGTGAACAAGTACCTCGTGGAGCACTACTGGTACGGCCCGCTGTATCGGCCCGCGATGTTCTACCTCACAGCGCCTGGCATCGACCTGACGGTCTACCCGGGCTACGTGCAGCCGCCCATCTGGGCATTCGCTCCGGCGAAGTGAGGCCGCCGAAGTGAAGACGCTCCTCCTGAAGAGGGCGGTGTCGGGGCTCACCCTGATCATCGTCATCTCGTTCCTCGCCCAGCTGCTCATCCTCCCGGGGCTCGGCAACATCGCGCGGAACGTGCTGGGAGAACTGGCCAGCGACCAGCAGGTGGCGCTGAAGGCGCACGAGCTGGGCCTGGACCAGCCGCTCCTGGTCCGGTATGGCAACTGGCTGGCGGGCGTCGTGCACGGTGACTTCGGCACGTCGTACTACTCGACGCAGTCGGTGACGGATGCCATCGCCACCCGCCTGCCGGTGACCATGTCGCTGGTGATCCTGGTCACCGTGCTCACCGCCCTCATCGCGTTCGCCCTCGGGATCACGGCGGCCGTGCACCGCGGATTCGTGGACCGGATGCTGCAGGTGCTGGTGACGGTGGCCGACGCCCTGCCGGCGTTCGTGATCGGCCTGTTCCTGGCGACGGTGTTCGCCGTCCAGCTCGCATTGGTTCCCGGCCACGGGGTACGTGCCGCTGCTGTCGTCGCCGCTGGGCTGGGCAGCCTCGCTCGCGCTCCCGGTGGCGGCGATGACGGTGTCGGGCGTGGTCGGGGTATCGCAGCACGTGCGGTCCTCCGCGATCACCGTGCTCGCGAGCGACTACCTGCGCACCCGCCGCAGCCGCGGCCTGCCCACCGGCTACCTGCTGACCACCACGGTGCTGCGCAACTCCGCGACCCCGGGCCTGGCCGCTCTCGCGGTGCAGGTGGTGGGCCTGCTGGGCGCCTCGGTCGTGATCGAGATGGTCTTCGCCCTGCCCGGGCTGGGGTCGCTGGCCGTGCAGGCGGCGCTGCGCTCGGACATCCCCGTGATCCTCGGGGTGCTGATGACGTACGTGGTGATCGTGGTGGTGGTCAACCTCCTGGTCGATGTGCTCATCGCCTGGGTGAACCCGAAGGTGAGGCTGAACGCATGAGTGCGACCACAGGGACCGTCGCGCTCCCGACGACCGGCGTCACGCGCCGGCTGCTGGGCAACGGCCTCGGCATGACCTCGGCGATCGTGATCGCGATCGTCATCCTGGTCGCGGCGCTTGCGCCGCTGCCGCCTGCCCTCGCCGGACGCGGGAGAGCTCGCCGACGCCATGCAGGGGCCGAGCGCGGCCCACTGGCTCGGCACCGACACGACGGGCCGCGACATCCTCAGCCGACTGGTGTGGGGTGCGCGCGTCAACCTGCTGGGCGCCGCGCTCGCCGTCGCGGTGGCACTGGTCCTGGGCGTGCCGGTCGGCATCGCCGCGGGCTACTACCGCCGCTGGGTCGACTCGGTCTCGGGCTGGGTGAACGACCTTGTCATGGCGCTGCCCGGCATCATCGTGCTGCTCGCCGTCAGCGCGGTGGTCGGCCCGTCGGTCTGGCTCGCGATGGCGATCTTCGGCATCATGCTGGCCCCCGCCTACTTCCGGATCGTGCGTGCCTCGGTGCTCGCCGTGCGCGGCGAGCTCTACGTCGACGCGGCGCTGGTGTCCGGGCTGTCCGACGGGCGCATCCTGTTCCGGCACGTGCTGGCCGTGGTGCGCGCCCCGATCCTCATCCAGGGTGCCCGGCTCGCTGTCATCGCTATCGCGATCCAGGCGGGGCTGGAGTTCCTCGGCATCGGCGACGTCACCGTCGCCTCGTGGGGCGGGATGCTGAACGAGGGCTTCCGCCGGGTGTACGACGCGCCGATGCTGATCGTCTGGCCGAGCCTGGCGATCGCGGTGGTCAGCGTCGCCCTGGTGCTGTTCTCCAACGCGCTGCGCGATGCGCTCGAGGACCGTACCCAGCCGGTCGGCGGTCGCCGGAAGACGGCGACGATCGTCGCCCCGCCGGCGGTCGGCGAGGATGCGGCACCCGACGCGCTTGCGGGTCGCGGATCTGCGCGTCGGCTACGGCTACCGCACCGGCGAGGTCGAAGTCGTGCACGGCATCTCGTTCGACATCCGCGCGGGCGAGGTGCTCGGGCTCGTGGGCGAGTCGGGGTCGGGAAAGTCCCAGACCGCGCTGGCCGTCCTCGGCCTGCTCCCGCACGGCGGCGAGATCACGGCGGGCTCCGTCCGACTGGACGGGCGCGAGCTGACCGGCCTCGACGAGAAGCGCTACACCGCGCTGCGCGGCACCGACATCGCGTACGTGCCGCAGGAGCCGATGTCCAACCTCGACCCGACGTTCACGGTCGGCAGCCAGCTCGTCGTCCCGCTTGCGCCGCAAGCTCGGGATGTCGGCGCGTGACGCGCGCACCCGTGCCCTCGAGCTGCTGGCCCGGGTCGGCATCCAGGACCCGGAGAAGGTGTTCGCGTCCTACCCGTTCCAGCTGTCCGGCGGCATGGCCCAGCGGGTGCTGATCGCCGGTGCCGTCTCGTGCAGCCCGGCTGCCCATCGCGGACGAGCCGACCACGGCGCTGGATGTCACCGTGCAGGCGGACGTGCTGGAGATCCTGCGCACCCTGCAGCGGGAATCGGGCATGGCGGTGCTCATGGTCACGCACAACTTCGGGGTCGTGGCCGACATCTGCGACCGGGTGGCGGTGATGTCGCAGGGAGAGCTGGTCGAATCCGGCGATGTGCGCACGGTGCTGCGCAACCCGCAGCATCCCTACACCGTGTCGCTGCTGGACGCGATGCTCAGCGAGACCACGACCCGGATCGACATCGACGACCAGGCGAAGGAGACGGTGGCATGAGCGGGGCGCTGCTGGAGGTCGACGACCTCACCATCGGATACCGGACCGGCCTGGCCCGGGCCGCGACGCCGGTGGTGCACGGCGTGGGCTTCGAAGTCGCGCAGGGGCGCACGCTGGGCCTGGTCGGCGAGTCGGGGTCGGGAAAGTCGACGATCGGCCGGGCCATCCTGGGTCTGGCGACGCCGATGGGCGGTGCGATCCGGTTCGCCGGACAGGACATCACGAGCCTGTCCCGTCGCCGCCGGCGCCCCCTGGCCCGCGACATCCAGGTGATCTTCCAGGATCCGTACTCGTCGCTGAACCCGGCGATGCAGATCCAGGACATCCTCGCCGAACCGCTCATCGCGCAGGGGCGCTCGACGCGCGACGCGCGAGCCCGGGTGCGCGAGCTGCTCGATGCCGTGCACCTGCCGGCGGATTCGGCGCGCCGGGTGCCGAGCGAGTTCTCCGGCGGGCAGCGGCAGCGGGTCGCGATCGCCCGGAGCCTTGCCACCGAGCCGCGGCTGATCATCTGCGACGAGCCGGTGTCGGGGCTGGATCTGAAGACGCAGGCGCACGTGCTGGACCTGCTGATCGAGCTCGAGCAGCGCACGGGTGTGGCGTACCTGTTCGTGTCGCACGATCTGAGTGTCATCCGGCACATCAGCCACGACGTGATCGTGCTCCTGCGGGGGCGGATCGTGGAAGAGGGTCCGGTGGTCGACGTCACCGAGCGGCCGCGGCACGACTACGTGAAGCGGCTGTTCATGTCCTCGCCGCTGCCCGACCCGGACGAGCAGGCGGAGCGCCGCGCTGCGCTGCGCGCCCTTCCGCCGGTCGCGTGAGCGGCTGACCTCGGTCTACGTCAGCGACAAGGGAGTGGGAGCAGGCAGTGGCAGATCGCGCCGGAGGGCCGGAGGGAGACATCCGCGTCGTCGTGCGCTGCACGCAGATCCTCGGCATGTTCTCCCGCGAGGTGCGGGCCGTCCGGCTGAAGGACGTGGCCGCCGAGCTCGACCTCGGCCGCACGACGGTCTACCGCTATCTCACCTCGATGGCCAGTGCGGGCCTGCTCGAGCGGGTCGACGAGGGGTATGCCCTCGGGCCCCTGGCCGCGCAGCTGGGTGCGCTCGCGCTGACCGACTCCGACGTGGTGGACATCGCCGGGCCGTACCTGCGCGAGCTGTCGGATGCCGCCGGCGAGACCTCCATCCTCGCGGTGTGGGGCGACCGGCAGCCGGTGGTGGTGCGCACCGCCGAGCCGTTCGACCGCAGCCTGCACATCTCCGTGCGGGTGGGGCAGACGCTCGGGGCGGATGCTGCGCAGTCGGCCGTGTTCGCCGCGTACGGCGCCGACGGCGGGGCCGTGGCGGACGAGCTGGCGGCCCGCGACGGGGTCACCGCGCAGCGCGTGCGCGACCGCATCCGCCGCACCGCGCAGACCGGGATCGCCGTGAGCGACACGGTCACGTCGGGCACCCGCGGCATCGCGGTGCCGGTGTTCGACCGCGATGGCGACGTCGCGGCGACGATCGCGCTCCTGGGCACCGTGCACACGCTGCCCGGGGCGCTGGATTCCGCGCAGGCGACAGAGCTGCGCGGCACGGCGGCCCGTCTCTCGCGCGCGCTAGGCTACTCCGGCGCCGTCGCGGCGGCAGGGCCGTCCGGCGGCAGCTGATATCCGTGCGCCGTCATGCTGGTGTGCGGCGCGATCCGGGTGGGCACGCCGTCCGGCCAGAAGTGCTCGGGCGTGCGCCCGCTGACCGGGTTGCGGTAGTGGAACCACATCGGCAGGATCTCGGGCCACTCCCGCACGTCGCCCGTGCCTCCGCGGAAGTGCCGGGCGCGTCGCCCGAGGGCGGTCATCGGGACGTCGGGCGGGTAGATCTCCATCAGGCGGCTCGGCTTCGGGGCGGTTCCGGTGGCGGCGGGCACCGATGCCCATCCGCCGCGCCAGTCGAGGGAGACGAAGTACGGCTCGTCGATCGTCAGGCTCCACAGCCGCCACTGCCCGTCCTCGAGGACGGCCTGGTCGTTCGGATACATCCCGCTGTGGAAGCCGGCGGCGTAGAAGTCGCCGGCGCGGCTCGGCAGCTTGTGCGTGCGCGGCTGGAAGAGCCGCACCCGGAAGCTCGCGGAGCGCCCGTCCGCCGAGATCGAGATGACGGGCTGGGTGCGCCAGTGGTACGAGATTCCGGGGCGGGTCTCGGGCGGCGAGCCCCAGAAGGATGTCGCGGCCGCGGTGATGCGGTCGCGTCCGAAGTAGTACCCGGCGAACGGGGACTGCTTGTTGCCGTTCTCGGCGAACAGCGCCGCCATCTCGGTCCACTGGAAGTCGTCGATGTAGTAGCCGTAGGCGGATGAGACGTTCTCCACGCCGTCGTAGGCCAGGGCGCGGTCCAGCTGTGTCCGCAGCACCGCGGGCGGGGTGGTCGCCGGTGCGGCCGGATCGGTGGCGGCCGTGGACGTCGCCGGTGCGGCCGCACCGGTGGCGACGGCTGTATCGGTGGCGGCCCTGGCGCTGGCGCTGAGCGGATCGTCGGCCGTCGGAGCCGAGGGGGTTCGGAGGTCGGCATCGGCCCAGCCGCGGAAATAGTCGGCGTGCATCACCCGTTCCAGCCGCACCTCGTCGAGTCGCCAGACCCCGTTGTGCTTGCGGCAGCGGGTGGTGAGGATCCGCACCTCCCAGGCCGCCTCGTGGCGTGTGGCGTCGCCCAGCATGCCGAGCTCGATGCTGCGGGTGGTCGCGAGCCCGCCGGGCAGGATGCGGACCAGGGTGTCGAACAGCGGGCGGTCGTTGAGCTGTCCGGTCTCCAGGCCCTCGGGGCCCATGGTGAGCATCGCCTCACGGATGCCGTCGGCTCCCCGGAAGGATCCGCCGGGGGCGAGGTCGACCTGCACGTCCGCAGTGCACAGCTCGACGACATCCGTCCACATGCGCCGATCGACGTAGTAGCCGTACGCGTGGACGAGGTTGCGCACGGCGCCTTCGTCCTCGAGCGCGGCGATGGTGGATGCGAGCTCGTCGTCGGGGATGTCCGGGCCGGGGGTCGGGGAGTTCGACGGCGGCAGGGGCACGCCGACCTCGTCGACGGTGAAGTGGTAGGGCACCATCGGCAGCTCGGCGCCGTCGATGTTGGTCCAGCCGTCCGCGTGCGTGCCGCTGTACTGCGGGAAGCAGTGCTGCCGGGCGATCCGCCAGCCCTCGGGGTGCGCCGGTACTCGTTCTCGTAGACGCCGCCGTCGATGCCCGTGCCCCCGATGCCGTCCGCGTTGAAGCAGAGGGACGACCAGCGGGCGCGGGCGGTCGATCCATCGCCGTCGAGGTGGGCCAGCGGCTCGTCGACGAGCTCGGTGCGGAACGTGCCGGGCCGGCCCGATGCGCCCGGCTGGGTCGGCAGCCACTTCGCGATCGCGGCACGCCCGGCGACCGTGTGGTCGCCGACCTGCACCGTGGCGTCCGAGGTGAACAGGGCGGCGGCATCCGCCCACCGGCCGAGTTGCCCGAGGTGGGCGTAGCGGCGGTGCAGATCCTTCACCGCGCGCAACGACTGCAAGCCGGGCGATGTCCTCAGCGAGTCTCTTCATCAGTGTTCACAATACAGTCACAGACTTCATAATGCGATCACCCCGGTCCCTGCGCGAGCGCCCGTCCACCCAGGTCCCTGAGCGAGCGCCAGCGAGACGAAGGGCCGATACTCACGCCGCCGAACCGATGGCCCCGGCTCGTCCGAGCGTTCACCGCGGATGCGTGGGCCAGAGGTCGAGGAAGTCGCCGAGCCAGGTCCGCGCCGACGCGAGGCACTCGGCGCTGACCTGACCGGCGATGCCGGTCAGTCGCTCGCGGCTGAGGGTGCCGGGGTGTTCGGTCATGATCCACGAGGGCCGGTCGAGTCCGGCGGGTCCGGTCACGACGACGTGGTTCGGCCACCCGCGGTCCTTCGAGGTGACGGGGAGGACGATGGCCAGCGTGGTCGCGGCCGCGAGGTGTCCGAGCGACGACACGACCAGCACCGGCCGGTGACCGGCCTGTTCGCGCCCGCGGATCGGATCGAGGGCAGCCCAGGCGATCGTTCCCGGCGTGAGCGCGCGATCAGTCATGTTGCGCGTCGGTGAGCTCCGCCGCCTCCCAGCGGCGTGTCTCTTCTCGGTACTCGTCGACGCCAGCGGGAGAGGACGCCATCGCCTGCTTCGCCGCGGCGAGGCGATCTCGCCGGTCGGCGAGGTCCGCGAGTTCTGCCAGGTGGGCGCCGAGGGTGAGGCCCGCTTGGGATGCTTGCGCCTTGAGTCGATCGCGGAGCTCGTCGCTGACCTTGATCGTCGTGGTCATACTTTCAGTATACCGAGTGGATGCCGCAGCGAAGGCGGTCGCTCGGGTCAGAATCCGTACCCGCCACTCAGCGAGATCGCCGCCGGCGTGGTCAGTGCAGCCTGTGCGAACCCCTGCAGTGCGCGCGACGCCCTCCAGGTGTCGCGCGTGCGCGCGGCCAACCCGAGAGGCTCCAGCCTCTCGGTGAGGGGGAGGACCAGCGGCCGGATGCTGTCGACCTCCACCCGCGACGCCACCGACACGCTCGGATCGGCGGGCAGGAAGAAGTCGCGGTCCTCCCACCAGGAGCGTGCTCGCCACGCGTCTTCGTCGATGTCATTGCGGACATCGTGGGCGCGAGCGATGCGATCGAGCCCGCCGTCCTCCCCGCCGTCTGCGATCGAACCGTCGGCGATCGCCAGGAGAACCAAGGCGTTGACGAACCGCAGGCGGCCGTCGCCGGCCTCCGGGAGCTTGTCGGCCAATGCGTCCCACAGCGCGAGCGGGTCATCGGCCAGTGGCACCGCACTCTTCATCGTGAGCAGACGTCCTTGCAGAGTGCGGACGAACCGCAGTTCGCGTGCGGTCCGCTGCACCACCGGAAGCTGCGCGACCGTCGTGCCGCAGGCATCCGCCCACTCCTGAGCGAGCCCGGCCGGCAGGTGTGCGCCGTCGAGCGGCAGCCCCTCGCGGCCACGATCGAGCAGCCAGGCGAACGGGCGGACGAACTGGATCATCTCGTCGCGCGTCACGAGCGGCGGCACGTTCAGACCCACCGAGACGAGATGCCGTTCCAGTCCGGCCGCGTTCGAGGCGGGAAGCGCCTCGAGCACGGCATCCAGACGCGAGCGCGTGCGGCCGCGCGGGGTCGGTTGTGCCCGGTCGAGCCGCTTCTGCACCCACCCCTGCTCGAACCCGGTCGGGTCGAACTGCGCCCAGGGCCCGGCTGCCCTCGCCAGCCGCGCCACGGCTTGCGTCGTGATCGGGATGCGCGGGGCCGGCGTAGGCGCGAAGCAGCTGGGCGTACTCGGCCACGGCGAGCAGCGACAGCGGCGATGCGCCGCGGCCGTCGATGATCTTGACCGATGAGCTCGGCTCGGCCGCGTTGCGTGCGTCGAGGGCGAACCAGGCGAAGTCACCCGGTTCGTGCGGGTCGCCGGAGCGATAGTGGAGGCGCCCGCCGTCGGCGAAGGCATCAGCCAGAGGTGTGTTGGATTCGCTGAGGACGTTGGGGTCGCGCCAGTCGATCATCGTCCAGGTGTCGCCCCACCGACGGCGGGGCCGCCATCCGTAATGGTCCTGACGCGTCGTCCAGGCGCAGTCGTCGTCCCCGCTCTGCGGCGAGGGCGGGAAGCCGCGGGGGAACGGCTCCTGGTCGCTGAAGACGTGATGGGCGTGCACCTCGCCGTCGAAGGCGAGCTGGATCGCCCGGTGGAGGTCGGCGAGCGTGCTGGGCGCGGGCATCGTGACGGTGCGCTCGACGGGCGGGTCGATCCCGCGCAGCACGATAGTGACGGACAGTGCGGTCTGAACGGTCGTGACTTCCATGCCCGAGACGCTACGGGTGCACCGGTCGCCGCAGGTGGCCGAGGCCCGGATCGGTGGAGAACCGGCCGCCGGGGCCCGGCTGGGGAGGAACCGCGCGCCCCTCGCCGGCCGAGGCCCGGTTCCCCCACCCCTACAGCAGCTCGGCGACCATGCCGTACCCGGCGGTGGCGCCAGCGGCGACGGATGCCGCGACGCCGAGCATCGGGCTGACGACGTTTCCGGCGGCCCACAGGCCCGGAACGCTGGTGCGGCCCATCGCGTCGACTCCGGCCCACGTGCGGCCGAAGGCCTCCACCCGCTCTGCGCCGAGCGCGACGAGGACGTCGTCGCGGGGCGCGGTGCGGGGGCTGACGAACAGCGCATCGAGCGGCGACTCGCCGCCGTCGGCGAACGCGACGCCGCGGATGCCGTCGTTCGTGGTGAGCACGCGCGCCAGCGGTCGCTGGTCGAGCGTGATGCCCGACGCGGCGAAGTGCGCCAGCTTGCGTCTCGTCGAACGGCGGGCTGCCGTTTGTGAGCACTGTGATCCGATCGGTCAGGCGCCGCAGCATCCGGGCCTGATGGAACGGGTCGGCACTCTCGGCGAGCACGCCGATTCGGGTGTCGCGGTTCTCCCACCCATCGCAGAACGGGCAGTGGTGCACGCCGCGACCCCAGCGCTCAGCGAGCCCCGGCACGTCGGGCAGGGTGTCGCGCGCGCCGGTCGTGACGAGCACCGCGCGGGCGCGGGCGGTGGCTCCGCTCGTGGTGGTGACGGTGAACAGCTCTCCGGTGCGGGTGGCGGTGGATGCGGCATCCTGCCGAACCTCGACGCCATAACGGGAGAGCTCTCGGCGCCCGTCGGCGAGCAGCTCGAGGGGGGACGTGTGGTCGCGCCCGAGCACGCCGTGCATGTGCCCGGCGAAGCGGTTGCGCGGAGCGTCGTCGTCGAGCACGAGCACACGGAAGCGCAGGCGCGAGAGCTGCAGAGCCGCGCTGAGTCCGGCGCTGCCGCCGCCGACGATGAGCGCGTCGTGGATGTCGATGTCTGTCATGTTCTCACTCTGCGGCCTGGGCGCAGCCAGCAGCAACTATCCTTGCTGAAACAGCAAAGGAGGCATCGTGACAGAACATGTCGACGTCGCCGGGATGCTCGATGCGGTCGGCCCGCGGCTGCGCGCCCTGCGCACGCGTCGCGACTTCACGCTCACCGAGCTGTCGGCCCGCACCGGCATCTCGGTCAGCACGCTGTCGCGCCTCGAATCGGGCGAGCGGCGCGCGAGCCTGGACCTGCTCGCCGATCGCGACGGTCTTCGACGTCGGACTTGACGCTCTCGTCGGGGTCGAGACATCCCGCGATCCGCGCGTGCACGGCACGCCGATCACGCGCGACGGCCGCACCTGGGTCGCGCTGTCGCGTCACGGCGAGGGGCCGACGGCGTTCAAGGTGACGCTGCCGGCGGTGCCCGCGAAGCGCCGCGTCGAGCAGCGGGTGCACTCGGGCTACGACTGGTTCTTCGTCGTCTCGGGCCGCGTGCGCCTTGCGCTCGGCGACCAGGAGCACCTGATCGAGGCCGGCGAGGCGGTCGAATTCGACACCCTGATCCCGCACGGCACCGCCTCGGCCGGGCCGGGACCCGCCGAGATGATCCACCTCATGTCGCGCGACGGCGAGCGGGTGCACCTGCGCGACGTGTGAGCGCGCGGATGCCGTGGTGTGGCATGTACGTCGGCCGGCTCGTCGATCACCCTCGCGTTGCGCATGCCGCCCACGGTAGAGCGGGGGTCGGACAGGCGGCTCGCCCGTAGCCGCCGGCCGGACGTCCAGGTCAGCGCGCTCAGGTCATCGCGCCCGCGACGATCAGGCTGCTGACGACGCCGGTCACGACCAGTCCGAGCGCCGACCAGACGATGATCCGCGGCCAGTCGATCCAGCCGCGCGAGTGCTCGGCGCCGGCGAAGGCGACGGCATCCGTCCACGCGACGAACTCGTCGAAGCGCAGCGTGACCCGCGGCGCATCGGCCCGCGGGGGATGCGGCTCGCCCGTCCGTGATCGTGCAGTCGACGCCGGACGCGACCCGGGCCGCGGCCGCGGCGCCGTGCGGACCGTCGAAGGATCGGATGCCGGAGCCGGCTCGCGCTCGGCGTCCAGCGTGAAGCGCACCAGGATGTCGCGGGCCTGCCGGGCGCGGTCGAAATCGCGCGCGAGGCGCGCGCGGGCTGCGTCATCCACCTCGGGGAAGCGATCCGGGTGCAGCCATCGCGCGCACCGGCGGAAGGCCTGCTGGATGTCTTCCACGCTGGCGCCCCGCTCGATGCCGAGGTGGCGGCGTGCCTCATCGAGGGTCATGCGCTGGTCACCAGATAGCGCTGGTACTCGCGGGTCAGCCGCTGCGACCGGCGGCGATCGGCCTCGGACTCGAGCTGTCGGAACAGGCGCCGCGTCGTCCGCGCCCGGAGGACGGTGTAGACGATGAGGCAGGTGAGCATGGCGGCGCCGAGCGCCATCCCGGCGAGGCGCACGAGCGGGAACGCGCTCAGGAATGCGGATGCCGTGGTGACCAGGATCGAGGCGAGGGCCAGCCACGCGGCGCTGGTCTGCCAGCGCATGACGCCGCGGTACATCGAGGTGCTCGTGGTGTACCAGTGCGGGTTCGGCAGCCAGAACACCCAGTCCGCGGGGGCGAGGGGGAGGCCGTCCCGTGGCGTCCAGTCGGCGGGCGGACGCCAGAAGGCGTTCTCGCGGATCCACTGGTCGGTCGGCGTCGTCCACCCCGGCGGCACGCGGAAGTCGGCGGCGACACCCGGAACCCGGATCCGCCGGGCGCGTCCAGTCATCGCACGACTCCCTTTGAAAATGAGAAAGCTCTCATGAAACTGTAGCCGGTCCGGGCCGAAGGTGGAATGGCGAATCCGCGCGCGCGTTCGCCGCGGTATCAGCCCGATGCGAGGGCCGCTCTTCCCGGTGGACGATGCCGAGGTTGCGGCATCCGATCTTCGGGAGTCCCTCATGTCCACGCAAACGCTCAAGACCTACGGCGACGTGCGAGCGCTGATCGCGCAGCACGATCTGGGATGGCGGGTGCTGCCGTCGATCCCCGACGACGCGCCCCTCGTGCGCCGGCTGCTCGGCGGTCCGCCGCCGAAGCCCGCCGACCCGACGGAGCGCGTCGACGTGCTGACGCTGGTGTCCGAGCATCCCATCGCCCGGCAGTTCGCGCAGGCGCCGTCGCCCGGGCTCGTCCCCGGGTTGCGCCTGCCGATCCCGAAGCCGACGCCGCCCGCGCCGCCGGCCCCGGCGCCCGCACGCCCCGCGGCGGTGGACTGGCGCACGCACAACGGCTGGCCGATCTTCACCCGCACGCGCGACCAGTTCGACTCGGAGCACTGCTGGATCTTCGCCCCGACCGGCATCATCGAGGCGATGACCCGCATCGAGCACTGCACGTGGGCACCGCGGTCGGAAGGGGATGTCGTGCGCGGTCTGACTGTGGTGGTCGGGCAGTGCGGTGACGCCGTGAACACACTCAACTGGGTGAAGAACAACGGGCAGGCCGACCCGGGCTCCATCCCGTGGCCGTTCCCGGCCGCGCACAACGACGGCTACTGGGTGCCGGGACCGAGGCAGGTCCGGCACCGGCTCGACGCAGCACACGACCGCGACGACGACGTTCGACCGCAGCGGTCGCACGGTCAAGATCCCCGCGTTCACCACCCTGAGCAACGTCGACGACATGAAGAACTGGATCTGGCAGGTCGGCCCGACCGTGGCCAGCTCCATCACGATCTTCGACGACTTCTACGGCTACAGCGACATCTCGACCGTGTACAAGGCGGCCCCGCACCAGAGCTCCAACGGCACGCACGTGGTCGACGTCGTCGGGTTCGACGACCGCAAGCAGGCCTGGCTGATCCGCAACTCGTGGGGCGGCACGCCCGGGGGAGACGACTGGGGCGACCGCGGGTACGGCTGGATCGGCTACGGCCAGATCAACATCGACTCGAACGTGATGTACGGGCTTGCGCGGCACGAACCCCGACCCGTGGGCGAAGCGGTTCAGCCACAACGGCGCCATGTTCGAAAGCGGCGACGGCGCGGGCCACGACAACTTCGAGCTGTTCGTGCACGCGGCCGCGGGCGGCGGCATCGCGCACTGGTGGCGCGACAACGGCACCGGCAGCCTGCCGTGGGCCCAGGCATCCGGGTTCGCGAACGACGCCGGCTCCGAGCCGACGGCCACCGGCACGACCTACAACCGCAACTTCGAGCTGATCTACGCGTCCAGCGCCGGCCGCCTGCGGCACTGGTACTTCGATCAGACGCACGGCACCTGGAACGACGGCGCGACCTTCGGGCCGGCCAACGCGGTGGGCACCCCCGGGTTCGTGCAGAGCTCGTACGGCGCGAACTTCGAGGTCGTGGCGGGGCTGGCCAGCGGGCAGCTGCGAGCACTGGTGGCGCGACGGCGGCGGATGGCACGCCGGCCCGGTCTTCGGCACGAACGTGCGCGAGGCGGGGCCGAGCCTGATCCAGACCACGAAGGGCGACCTCGAGCTGGTGTGCGTACGCGCCGACGGCACCCTGCAGCACTGGGCGCGGGCCGACGGCACCACCTGGGCGTGGTCGCCGATGGCGTCGTTCGCGAGCGGATGCCGCACCGCGCCGGTGATGATCGAGGGTCAGTACGGGCGCGCCGACGAGTTCGCGTCGGGCAACTACGAGCTCGTCGTGGCCCTGGCCTCGGGCGTGCTGCGAGCACTGGTGGCGCGACAGCGCGGGAGTGTGGCGCCCCAGTGCGAGCTTCGGCACCGCCATCGAGCGGGTGCTCGCCCTCGTGCAGGGCAGCTTCGGGTTCAACCTCGAGGTGGTCGCCCGCAGGCAGGATGGACGCATGCAGCATTTCTGGCGCGACGGCACGGGATGGCACGACGGAGTGATCATTGGACCTGCCCTCTGAGCTCGAGCTGACGATCGGGGCGCAGTTCCGCGCCCCGATCACCGGCGCGGGCAGCCAGGGCTACCGGTGGCTGGCCACCATCACCGGGGATGCCGCGGCCATCGAGGTGCGGACGGTCGGGATGCCTCCGGTCGGGCACACGCCGGGGCACGGCAGCTACGAGCGCGAGCTGCAGATCGACGCGCTTCAGGTCGGGGTCGCCGTGATCGACCTTGCGCTCACCCACGCGGGCGGGCGCGTGCGGGAGCGGCACGGGCTGGTCGTGCGGGTCGTCGCGCCGGGGTGAGATCCGAGTGCTGACTAACCGTGGTCTGGTGTGCCGCGTGCAGAACTCCGGACGATCGACACGGCGAGGTCCGGATTCTCGGCGTGTTGCGCCGTTGCATGTCGATATCTCCGGAGTTCTGCACGACGACCGCCGCAGAGTGTGGTGGCGGCGCAGCGACGTCACATGCTGGGGTTGTCGAGCACCCACCGCCACGACCCGTCCGGTTGACGGCGAGCGACTTCGGCCGTGACGCTTCCGTCCGCCATGCGCGTGGAGGTCAGCGCGAAGTCTCCGCTCGCGCAGCACCGGCTCGAGCTCTGATCCCGGCCCGCCCGGTGTGCGCTCGGCGAACACCTGACGGAACACTTCGGCGATCGCGGTGTTGCCGCGGGTCTGCTCGCCCGGCGGAAGCGCGAGCACGGCGTCGGGCTCGTAGAGCGAGGCGAGCCCGTCATAGTCGCCCGCCTGCACGAACTGCACGAACAGTCGCGGGATGTCCTCCGGATTCTCGGCCTTCTCGTGCTCGTCATTCGAGGGCATGGCGGTCTCCTGTCTGGTCTGCTCCTCCCAGCTTGGCACCGCTTTCGCGGGCGGGATCGGCCGCGATGCACGCCTCCGGTCCGGTCCCCCGCAGGTCGGAAACCTCGAGAGTCAGGCGGTGAGGACGGGAGCGAGCGCGGCAGCGGCACGGTATCCGGACGCCACCGCCCCCGACAGCGATTGGGCGAGCCCGGTGTGCTCGCCGGCGATCGCCACGCGCGCGGTGGGGCGGTCGAACGCATCCGCGTCGTCGGGCTGCCAGTCCAGACCGGTGTTCGCCGCCCTCGGCCGTCAGCCGCGAGCCACCTCGCGGATCGCGCCGGTGATCTGCTGGCATGACCAGCGGAACAGTTCCGGCTCCATCGTCAGTGCCGGCTGCATGCGGTACAGCGACTTGGATGCCTCGCTGATCGCGAAGACGCCGCGTCGCATCGCTGCGAGGTTGACGGCGTGCTGGAACTCGGGCGCCGGCTCGATCTCGCCCCGGCCGGTGACGAACTCCAGACACGCCCATGCCCCGATCGCACGGGCGTCGCCGAGCTGGTCGATCTCGTCGACCAGCGGCCGGAACTCCTCGAGCGCGATGCGCTCGAGCTCGCAAGTGTTGGCCAGCACGGTGCCATCGGCCAGCAGGTCGAGCCCGGCGATGGCGCCGGCGCAGGCGGCCGGTTCCCACGCGTACGTGCCGCCGAGGTGCGTCGTCGAGTCGGCCATCATCTCGTCGGTGCCCAGCACTCCGGCCACGGCCTGGCCGCCGCCGGTCACGCCCTTGCCGACCAGCAGCAGATCGGGCTCCAGTCCCCAGCGCTCGGCCGCGAACACCGTGCCGCAGCGCCCGAGACCGGTCTGCACCTCGTCCAGGCAGCAGCTTCCAGCCGTACTGGCGGCACATGCCCACCAGGCGATCCCAGAACGCCTGCGACGGCGTCAGAATCCCGGCTTCGCCCGCGACCGGCTCGATGAGCACACCCGCGATCTGGCTCGGCTCGACCTGGTAGCGCAGCACCCAGTCGCGCAGATAGTCCAGGCACATCGTGTCGTCGTACGGCCCGGGCCCCTCGTGGAACGGCGCACGGAACGACTGCGGATACGGGATCTGCACGATCCCGGGCACATACTGCGCGATGCCGCTCGTGTTGCCGGGCATGTCGGTCGAGACCGACGCCGTCAGATACGTCGATTCGCCGTGATACTGCCCGAGGAAGCTCAGGATGATCGGTCGGCCGGTCGCCTCGCGCGCGAGCTTGACCGCGCCCTCGACGGCCTCGGTGCCGGTGACGGTGGGCGCGGCGCGCGTGATCGCGCCGGGCGCGAGCGCCACGAGCCGCTCGGCGAGCGTGACCACCGGCTCGCTGGCGAGGTACTGCGAGATCTCCATGCCGTAGCGATCCCACGCGCCGGTCACGGCATCCCGAACCTGCGGCGGCTTGCGCACCATACGGGGCGGCGCCCCACGCCGACACGTGATCGGCGAACACGTTGCCGTCGACGTCTTCGAGAAGATGCCCGTGCTTGCGCCCGAGCACGAACGGCACGTTCTCGGCGTCGCGCAGGGGTCCCTGCAGCACGGCGTCCTTTCGAGCGAGGATGCCGCGGCTGACCGGCCCCGGAAGCGCGGTGTGCACGCGGGGCCAGTCGGTGGTCAGGGCGGTCGTGAGGGTCATATGCACACATTGAACGGTCATTCAACGAATGTCAAGGGGCGGTCGAGAGCGCGGACGGGCGCGGCGACGGGAGCGGCGTCGGGAGTGCGGTCAGGAGTGCGCGGGGGCGCGGACGTGATCCGGCGGCAGGAGCAGTCGGTCGCGCAGCTCGAAGGCCAGGCTCAGGGCTTCGTCAGGGGTGACGGCGGGGTCGCCCAGCTCGAGCGGAATCGACAGGCCGTCCAGCAGCGCGGTGAGCATGCGGGCGGCACGATCGGAGTCGATCTCGGGGCGGAAGTCGCCGTCGACCTGCCCCTGCCGGATGATCTCGGCCACCGCGGCGACCCAGCGCGCATCCAGCGCGGCGCGCTGGGTCGCGGCATCCCGATCATGCGCCGCCCGGTTCCAGATCTCGAACCACAGCGCCCAGCCCTGCGGCAGGTTCACGTCGGGCTCGGGCGAGCAGTCGATCACGATCAGCTCGGTCAGTCGATCGGCGGCCCGAGCGATCGGGGCGAGACGTTCGGCGACGAGCTCATAGAACCGGTCTTCGGTGTACTGCAGTGCGTCGGTCAGCAGCTGTTCGCGCGTGCCGAAGTAGTGCACGATCAGCGGGGCGCTCACCCCCGCCTCCTGCGCCACATCGGCCAGCCGCGTGTTCGCGAATCCGCGCTCGGCGATCACTCGCGCTCCGGCCTCGAGCAGCTGTTGACGGCGCGCCCGCGTCACCGCTTCGTCAGCCATGGCATCCCCTCTGCACGGCGCCTTCTGCATGCGGCCTTCTGCATGCCGCCTTCTCACCCTGCGATGCAACCGTCACGGCGCCACCGCCGGCGGAAAGACGACGATACCGCGATAGACCGGGTGGCCCCAGCGCGCGACCAGATCGAGGGTCGCCGGCGGCAGCGGCAGCGCGAACGTGTCGGCCCACGTCTCGGCATTGTCGGCGTCGACCCACGGGTCCGAGACGATGAGGTCGTCGCCGATCACGTCGTAGGCCAGGATCCAGTGCGGTGACGGGTCGTCGATGAGCGGGGCGAGGTCGATCAGGATGCCGACGTTCGAGCCGTCGCGCACGAGAGCGGCGATCTCGGCGACGTCGATCCAGCGGTGCTCGACCGGCACGCCGAGCAGGCCCGCGCGGCGCCGGGCCTCGGCCTGCAGGTCCTCGCGCAGGCGCAGTTCGCCGGGCCGGTCGGCGAACTCCTCGAGCAGCACGGGCTGATCGGTGCTCACGATCACCCGCGGCGAGACGGCGTACTCGCCCAGTTCTTCTCGCGTGGCCACGGCCAGGCCGATCGGTTCGCACGCGGGCAGGTTGGTCGCGAGCCGCCAGAACCCCAGCTCGATCGAGTGGTTGTCGTCGCGGTCGGCGGCGAACGCGCCGTGCCCGGCCGCGTGCATCGCACCCAGCGCGGTGACCGCCCCGCAGGTCACCTCGGTCGTCTGGCCGTAGTACGGGATGCGGCGGGTCGGGGCATCCGTGCTCCACCGCGACCACACGTCCACGCCCTTCGGCTTGCCCACCAGGGTGCTCGGCACCGACGGCACGGCGGAGTCTTGACGCCCGAACCCGGCGTCGGCGAGCGCCTGCGCACGAGCGGGCGGCAGTGCCGCGCGCTGTTCGAGGTGCAGCACCGTCGCCGGAAGGATGCCGTCCAGCCCGCCGCCGTCGCCACCGAGAGCGATCACGGCGTCGAGCAGGGCGGCGTAGTCGGCGTCGGTGGCCGCGAGGGTGTCGACGATCTTGCGGTAGGCGGTGCCGGGTCGGGCCATGGTCAGCGCCGCGCCGGTGGCGGTGCCATCGGCCGCGCGGATGACGGTGGTCACCGGCATCCAGAACTCGCGCACCGACGACCAGCGCACGACGGCGTCGGGCGTGGCGAGCGTCTCGGGCAGGTGTGCTCCGGGCCGGTGCTCGACGGTGATCACTCCGCCCCCTCGGTCGTGTCCGGCATCGTGCTGCTCACGTGGGCCATGCTGTCGCGGTGCGCGGCGGCCAGCAAGCCTGCGTGTACGGATGGTCCGGCGTCGTGAGCACATGCGCGGTGGTGCCGCGTTCGACGATGACGCCCTCCCGCAGCACGATGACCCGGTTCGCGATGCGCGCGACCACGCTCAGATCGTGTGTGATGAACAGCATCGCGAGGTTCAGGGTCTGACGCAGGTGGTCGAGCAGCGCCAGGATCTGGGCCTGCACCGAGACGTCGAGCGCCGACACGCTCTCGTCGCAGATGAGCACCTGCGGCTCGGGGGCCAGTGCCCGGGCGATCGCGACGCGTTGGCGCTGCCCGCCCGACAGCTGCGCCGGCCGTCGGCTGCGCAGCTGCCGGGTCGAGTCCGACCAAGGTCAGCAGCTCGTCGACCCGCGCGGTGAGCTTCGTGCTCGTGCCGGTGCCCGCGCCGGTGCCGCTGGCGCGCACCGCCTCGGCCAGGGCCGCCCCCACCGTGAAGGCGGGGTTCAGCGTCGAATACGGGTCCTGGAACACGATCTGCATCTCCCCGGCGTGCGCCCGTGCCGTGTGCTCGACAGCGTGGTGTCGCCGAGTTCGACCACGCCCGCGTCGGGCGCCTCGAGTCCCGCGATGCAGCGGGCCAGCGTCGATTTGCCCGATCCCGATTCGCCGACGATCGCCACCACTTCGCCCGCGGCCACGTCGACCGACGCATCGCGTACGGCGACGGTGCCGCCGAAGCTCTTGGTGATGCCGCTGGCCGTCAGCAGTGCGGGCTGTGAGCCGGCGAGCGGTCCGATCGGATCGGTGAGTGCGGGATTGGCGTCGATGAGGGCGCGCGTGTATTCGTGCGAGGGATGCCGCAGCACCTGATCGGCGCCTCCCCGCTCGACGACCTCGCCGCGGCGCATGACGATCACGTGGTCGGCGCGGCCGCCGACCACGCCCAGATCGTGGCTGATCAGGATGAGGCTCATCCGGTGCGCGAGCTGCAGTTCGCGCAGCAGGTCGAGCACCTCGCCCTGGGTGCTGGCATCCAGAGCCGTCGTCGGCTCGTCGGCGATCGGCAAGCTGCCGGTGACGCCGACAGGGCCGCGGCGATGGCGACCCGCTGGCGCATGCCGCCCGACAGCTCGAACGGGTACTGCCCGGCGACCTTCTCGGACAGGTGCACTTCGTCCAGCCGCCGCGCGACCTCGGTGCGCAGCGCCTTGGCGCCGGGCCGGCCGCCGCCGGCGGCCTGTGCTTGGGCCTGCAGCGTCCAGCGGATCTGGTCGCCGCACCGATACAGCGGGCTCAGGCTCGTGAACGGGTCTTGCAGGCAGGCGCAGCCCGCCGGCCGCGCACGCGCGACCAGGCGTTCTCGCCGCGCTGGGCCAGGTCGTAGGCGAATCCGGCGACGTTCGCCGACCCGTCGGCGGTGACACCGCGCGGGCAGCAGCCCGGTGATTGCGCGGGCGGTCATCGACTTGCCCGAGCCCGATTCGCCGATGAGGGCGACCATGCGGCCGGCCGGCACCGTCAGGTCGAGCGGCGCGACGATCACTCCGTCGGGGCCGTGCACGGTCAGGCCCGACGCGGTGAAGCCCGACGCGCCTGCGTCGTGCGCGCCGCCGGCGGCGGCATCCTGCGTATCGCCGTTCACTGCAGTCCCCGTTCGCGCAGCGTGTCGTCGAGCCAGTCGCCGAGGACGTTGACGGCCATCGCCACCAGCACGATCAGCAGGGCCGGCACGATGAGCATGGCGGGGTTCTCGCTCATGATGTTCTGTCCGTCCGAGATCTGGCGCCCCCAATCGGGGGTGCCCGGGGCCACGCCGATACCCAGGAACGACAGCGACGACAGCGTCACCAGTGCGATCGCGACGTTCAGCAGAAAGTTCGTCACGATCAGGGGCCACACGTTCGGGACGATGTGCCGATACATGATCTTGGCCGGCGACAGCGACAGCATCTGGGCGGCTTCGACGTACGGTCGCGGTGCCTGTTCGGTCACGCCCGCGCGCACGATGCGGATGTCAGAGGGGCAGAACAGGAAGATCAGCATCACCACGGTGACCCAGTAGCCGGCGCCGAACACGCCCGCGACCACCAGGGCGACCAGCATGACGGGCAGCGAGAGCAGGATGTCGACGACCCGGCCGATGACCCAGTCGGTGGTGCCGCGCAGATAGCCGGCGACGGTGCCGAAGATGATCGCGAGCACCATCGAGCCCGCGGCGATCACGACCGGTCCGACCGTCGCCGACCCGGTGCCGGCGAGAGTGAACAGCAGCACATCGCGACCGAGCTCATCCGTCCCCAGCGGGTGCCCGATGGTCCCGGGCGGCAGCGTGGCGTCCATGATGTGCTGCGCGGTGGCCGCCGTCTGCAGGAACGGCGAGGCGATCGCGGTGATCACCACCAGCACCAGGAACACCGCCGAGACGATGACCGTCCAGCTGCGGTGCTTGAGCGACTGGGTGCGCGCGCGGCCGACCGCCGCGATCCGCTCGGTCGGCGTCGACGGGACGCCTTGGCCGGGGTTCTCGAACCCGCCGTCGATGGGCGGCGCGCCGTTCTCGAGGGTCATCGGTTCAGCTCCCTCGCCCGCACCCGGGGATCGAACACCAGATAGCTGAGGTCGACGATCACCGTCACGATGCCGATCGCCGCGGCCACCAGGAGGGTCAGGGCCTGCACCGTCGGCAGGTCTTTGAACAGCACGGACTCTTCGAGCAGCTTGCCCGATGCCCGGCAGCGCGAACACCGTCTCGACGATGATCGTGCCGCCGATGATGAACGTCAGGATCAGGCCGGCGCTGGTCACGATCGGGATCAGGGCGCCGCGCAGCGCGATGCGCTGGACGACCTGCTGCGACAGCCCGCGGGCGCGGGCGAACGTGATGGCGTCGCCGTCGAGCTCACGGATCACGGCGGCCCGCGTCATCCGCATCAGAATCGCCCCGATGCCGGCAGCCAGGACGATCGACGGCAGGATCAGGTGGTACAGCTGGTCCCAGATCCCCGACCCGGCGCCGTAGGCGGGGAAGATCGGCAGCAGCATCGCGAACAGGTAGATGCCGACGATCGCCAGCGCGAAGCTCGGCGCCGACAGCCCGGTCAGTGTGACCGCGCTGGCGAAGCGATCCAGTGCGCTGCCGCGGCGGGTGGCGCTGAGGATGCCGAGCGGGATCGACGAGACGACGGCGATCACGAACGACAGCACGATCAGGATGATCGTGACGCTGCTGCGGTCGGCCAGCACCTGCGAGACCGGTCGCTGCATCCGGATCGATTCGCCCAGATCGCCGTGCAGGCACGCCCTTCAGCCACTCCCAGTACTGCACGATGAACGGGTCGTCGAGGTGGTACTGGGCGCGGATCGCGGCGACCGCCTCGGGGGTGCTCGGCCGATTGCCCAGCAGGTTCTTGACCAGGTCGCCGGGAGCCAGGTACATCAGCGCGAAGGTGAGGAAGGAGATGATCGCCAGGATCACCGCCACCCCGAGCAGGCGCAGGACGATCGTCTGGGCGAGGCGCAGGGACTGCCGGCCGCTCATTTGACCTTTGCCGAGAACAGCTGCGGTCCCCACATCGTCACGAACGTGTAGGGGCTGTATGAGTCGATGCCGATCTTGTTGCTGAAGTAGGTCACCGACTGGCCCCACCAGATCGGCGCGTTCACCGCGCTGTCGGCGCTGAGCTTCTCGAGCTTCATGAGATCGTCGATGCGGGCTTTCGGGTCGGATTGCGCCGACGACGTCGTGATGATCTGTTCGGCGGCGGGGTCGGTGAAGTTGTTCGGGTTGTCCGGGCCGACGAGGTAGCTGTTGATCTCGGACGGGTCGCCGGTGGTCGAGAAGTACCACATGAAGCCCAGGCCGTGCTTGCCGTCGCCGATGGTGGCAAGCCACTGCTCGATGGGCACCTCGCTGACCTTCACGGTGATGCCGATCGTCTTCAGGTTCTCGGCGATCGCCTGCGCGGCCAGGCCGATCTGCGGCCCCGTGTTGGGGTAGGTCAGTTCGACCGTGAAGCCCTTCGGCACCGACGACGCCTGCAGGGCGGCCTTGGCCTTGGCCGTGTCGAAGTCGTACTGCGGAAGGGTGGCCAGCAGCTTCTTGGCCGCGTCGGCGCTGTACGCGGGCTCGAGTGACTCGGGCGTCATGATCGCCGTCGCCGGCTGGCCGAGGCCCGCAGCAGGTTCTGCACGATCGCATCGCGGTCGATGCTGTACGAGATGGCCTTGCGCACGTTGACGTCGTCGAACGGCTTGACCTTCTGGTCGAAGATCATGCCCACGTACGACAGGTCGTTGACGGCCTCGATGCGCGAGTCGCCGATGCTCTGCCACTGCTTGAGCTGAGTGATCGGCACGTTCAGCGCGATGTCGACGTTGCCCTTCTGCGCGGCGGCCAGGCGCGTGTTCTGGTCGGGGATGAACTCGAACACGATCTTCTTGACCTTGGGCACACCGCCCCACCACGTGTCGACGCGCTCGAGGGTGACATGCGAGTCGGGCACGAACTCGGTCACCTTGTAGGGGCCGGTGCCCATGATCAGCGTCTGGCTGGTGCCGATCTTGCCGTTGTGGGCCTGCCAGAACTTCTTCTGCGTGACCGCGATGGCCCCCGCGATCGACATGTTCACGAGGAATCCGGCGTCGGCGTGCTTGGTCTTGACGGTCACCTCGGCGGGCCCGGTCACCGCGACGGATGCCATGTTCTGCAGGTAGTAGTACGTGCCTGGGGATGCTGTGGCGTCGGCCGCTTCCTTGATGCTGAACGCGACGTCCTCGGCGGTGACCGGATCGCCGTTCTGGAACTTCGCGTCTTTGCGCAGTTCGAACACGTAGGTCGTGGCATCCGGCGTCGTCCAGCTCGAGGCGAGCGCGCCGACCATCTTGCCCGACGCATCGCGACCGACCAGGCCTTCCTGCACCGAGGCGATGACGTTGTAGTTGAGGATGCCGTCTTCAACGCCCGGGTACAGGTTCGACAGCGACCCCGGCAGCGCGATGGTGACCTTGTCGACCTCGGCCCCGGTGTTCTCGAGCGTGATGCCCGGGGACTTGATCGTCGCCTGCGTCGCCTTGGGCACCGGCGTGCACGCCGCCATGCTGAGCGCCGCGACGGCGCTGACCGCGACGACGAGGACGGTGCGCCACCCGGGGCGCTTCTGCCGAACTGCTGAGCTCATCTGACCGCTCCCTTGCGTCAGCTCGGCCCGGCGACGGGGATCCTGCGGATTTCGTCGCACGTCGGGCGTAAGGCAACTGATTTCAATGTGGGACTGAATTGGAGTGCACGATACCGCATTTAACGGCGAGTCAACAGCTTCGAAATCAGATTGCGACCAAGCGGGCGCGCGCTACTCGGCGACGAGAACCTCGACACCGCCGGCGTCGAACTCCGCCATCAGGTCGGCCGGCGGCTGCGCGTTCGTGATGAAGTAGTCCGCGGCATCCAGCGTCGCCACCTGGGCGAACAGATCCCGCCCGAACTTCGACGAGTCGGCGAGGATGGCCACCCGTGTGGAGCGGGCCATCATCGCGGCCATCATCGCGGCGTCGCCCAGGTTGCTCGTGGAGTAGCCGCCGACCGGGGACACCGCGCCGATGCCGATGAACGCGAGGTCGCTGCGCACCTCGATCTCGTGATCGCCCGGGCCCAGACGCAGCGAGATCGGGCCGGTCGTGGTCTGGGTCACCGTCCGAACCGGGCCGCCGAACATGTACAGGTCGCGCAGGACGTTGGGCGAGATCTCGGCGGGGATGCGCAGATTGTTCGTCGCCACCGTCAGGTTGCGGTGCTTGCGCAGGTGACGGGCCAGGGCGAGCGTCGTGGTGCCGCCGTTGAGCATGACGACAGATCCGTCTTCCACCAGGCTTGCCGCCCGCCGCCCGATTGCCTCTTTGGCAGACGTCTGAACACGCAGCCGGACCTCGAGCTCGGTGTCGGGCTTCGTCCCGGCGCTCAGGCTCACGGCGCCGCCGTGCGTGCGGATCACCATTCCCTCATGGTCGAGATGATCGAGGTCGCGCCGGATCGTGTCGGTCGAGACGCCGAAATGAGAGGCCAGCTTCGCGACGGTCACCTCGCCGAGCTCTGACACGTAGGCGGCGAGTTCGGCCTTGCGCCCCGCCGGAAGGCGCCGCTCGGAGTCGGGCAGGCTCATCGTTGACCCCCTAGAGATTCGCGTGCGGCGACAGGAACAGCATAGAACAGCCGCATCGAACCGCATCGGATTGCATGGACCGGCGGCCCCGCGAACGCCGTCCGCCCATTATTGCCGTTTTTTGCTTGACTCTGCAAGGCAGATGCTTCTAACATGCAGATAACTGCAGAAAGCAGTAGAGAACAGCAGTCTCATTCCAACGATGGGAGAATCATGGGCAAGGAAGCTCGGAGGCCGCTTCGGCGGCTGCGATGGATGCTTGCTGCCACCGCGACCACGTCGGCGGTCGCGCTCGCGCTGACGGGTTGCAGCGGCGGATCCGGCAGTAACGACGGAGGAAACGTCACACTCACCTTCTCGCAGTGGTGGGCACCCGAGATGCCCAGCGGTGCACTGCAGAAGATCGTGGACGACTTCCACAAGGCGAACCCGAAGATCACGATCAAGCTGATCAGCGCGCCGTTCGCGTCGCTGCAGACGCAGACGATCTCGCAGGCGGCGTCGGGCACGCTGCCCGACATCGTCGGCCTCGACGGCTCGTGGGTGAATCCGCTGTACAAGCAGGGCGCCCTGTATAACCTCACCGACGCCATGAAGAAGGCGAACTACGACGACAGCGAGCTCGCCAGCCAGGTGGCGTTCAAGGGCAGCACGTACATGATCCCGGTGGTCAACTTCGTCTACCCGCTCTTCACCAACGACGCGATCCTCAGCAAGGCCGGCATCACGACGCCGCCCACCACCTGGAGCGAGTTCAGCGCCGATGCCAAGAAGATCAGCAAGACCGAGAGCGGCGTCAAGGGATGGGTCGTGCCGCTGGGCACCACCAACCCCAACGGCGCGCAGAACGACATCCTGTCGTGGGCCTGGGCCTCGGGCGGCAGCATGCTCAAGGACGGCGAGCCGAACCTCACCGACAACCCGGACGTGAGCGGTGCCGTCGACATGGTCAAGGACCTCATCACGTCGGACGCCGTCCTTCCGGGTGCGAACAGCCTGCAGGAGACCGACAAGGTCACCAACTTCATCAACGGCCGGGTCGGCATGATGGTCGACTCGCTCGCACATGTCACCACCATCACGCAGGGTGCGGCCGACCTGAAGTTCAGCGTCTCGGCGCAAGCCGGTGAAGGACGGCTACACCGGCACGAAGGGCATGCTCACCGCATCATGGGGCATCGGGATGTCGGCGAAGACCCAGCACGCGGCGCAGGCGTGGAAGTTCATCCAGTACCTGATGAACAAGGACACCAACTCGACGCTCTCGACCCTGGCCAACGGGTTCCCCGGCAACAAGACCTCGACGCCCGACTTCTCCGGTGCCGACCCGCACTTCAAGGCGGCGTTCGACATCTACCAGAAGAGCAAGCCGGTCAACGAGTTCACCGGCCTGCCGGCAGCCGACCAGCTGATGACCTCGTTCCTCACCGAGTTCCAGAAGGCGGTGGCAGGTCAGGAGCCCACCACCACGATGCTGCAGAACGTCCAAGACCAGTGGAAGAAGCAATTCTGATCCGCGTCGGATCTCGCTGAGGCGCAGATCGGGCCGGCCGCACCCGCACGGTGCGGCCGGCCACCCGGAAAGGGAGCTCCATGACCACGTCTGCACCAGACACCGTCCTGATCACGACATCCGCACCCCGCAGGCCGTCCCATCCGCATTCGGGCCGGCGCGGGCGGTTCGAGCCCTACGTGCTGATCGCGCCGACCGTGCTGCTCGTGCTCGGCCTGATGGTCATCCCGATCATCATCGTCATCGTCTACTCGCTGTTCGACAACGTCGTCACCAACCAGAACCCGCAGTTCGTCGGATTCGCCAACTACGTCACGATCCTGACCGATCCGAACTTCTGGAACGCGGTCAGCAACACGCTGATCTTCACGGTCGCCAGCGTCGTCATCCACATGATCATCGGCGTCGCCTTCGCACTGATGCTCAACTCGAAGCTCGTGCACGCGCTGCCCGGGCGATCTTCCGCGCGATCTACATCCTGCCGTGGATCTTCACGGCATCCGTGGTCGCCGTCCTGTGGCGGCTGCTGCCTGGACCCGTCCGGCGTCATCAACTACGTGCTGACCACGCTCGGTGCCCTGCAGGAGGCGGTGCCGTGGCTGGCGACGCCGGCGACCGCACTGCTCGCGGTGACGGTGATCAACATCTGGTCCGGCTATCCGTTCTTCATGATCAGCCTGCTCGCCGGCCTCCAGGGCGTCCCCACCGATCTGTACGAGGCGGCCCGCGTCGACGGCGCCGGGCTGATCCGCCAGTTCTTCAGCGTGACGCTGCCCGCCCTGCGCCCCGTGCTGTACAGCATGGCGCTGCTGGACCTGCTCTGGACGACCCAGCAGTTCACCCTGATCTGGGCCACCACCGGCGGCGGGCCGATCAACCACACCGAAGTGGTCAGCACCTACACCTACAAGCTCGCGTTCAACAGCTACCAGTTCTCGCTGGCCTCCACGAGCGCGGTCGTCATCCTCGTCGCGTCGCTGTTCGTCGCGATCTTCTACGTGCGCCAGCAGAAGAAGGCGAGTCAGTTTTGAGCATCGCAATGAAGTCCCGCACGCGACGCAACGTCGGACGCGTCCTCATCTACATCGCCCTGGTCGTCGGCGCGATCTTCGCCGGGTTTCCGGTGCTGTGGATGCTGTCGAGCTCGTTCAAGTCGAATGCGAACATCTTCGCGTTCCCGCCGAAGCTCGTGGACGGCTCGTTCTCGTTCAGCGCGTACGCCGCAGTGCTCACCGACCCGGTGAAGATCGGCTACTTCGTCAACAGCTACATCGTGGCGATCTGCGTGGTGATCATCACACTGGTCATCGCGCTGCTGGCCGCCTACGTGTTCAGCCGGTACGACTTCAAGTTCAAGTCGATCATCCGCGTGGTGATCATCGGCGTCCAGGCGGTGCCCCCGATCACGCTGCTGATCCCGTTCTTCGGCATCATGGTCGTGCTCGAGCTCTACAACACCTACCAGGGGCTCATCCTCACCTATGTGGTGTTCACGCTGCCCTACGCGATCATCATGATGACCGCGTACTTCGACAGCCTGCCGCGCGAGCTCGACGAGGCGGCGCGCGTGGACGGCGCCGGATCGATGTCGGTGCTGTGGCGCATCCTGGTGCCCGTCTCGGTGCCGGGCATGGTCTCGGTGGGCCTGTACACGTTCATGATCTCGTGGAACGAGTACCTGTTCGCCCTCACCCTCACCCAGAGCGACGACCGGCGCACCGTCCCGGTCGGCATCCAACTGCTCATGGGGCAGAACAACTACCTCTGGAACGAGGTGATGGCCATGAGCATCCTCGGCTCCATCCCCGTGCTCGTGCTGTTCCTCATCTTCCAGCGGTACTTCATCGGCGGCCTGGCCGCCGGCGCCGTGAAGGCCTGAGCCGACGGCCCCGGAACCTCAACAAGAAAGAGAGACACATGCTCTACGCAGGAAAGTCCATCCTCGACGTCGCGAACGCGCACAACTTCGCGATCCCCGCGTTCAACATCAGCGACTGGGCGATGTTCAATGGCGTCATGGACATCAGCGAGGAACTGGCGGCGCCGGTCATCATCGCGATCCACCCGGACGAGGTGGCGCACATCACGACCGACCTGATTCCCGCGATGCACTCCCGCGCGCACCGCTCGAGCGTGCCCGTGGCGATCCATTGGGATCACGGCGGCAGGCTACGAGCAGATGATCCGGGCGATCCAGGCCGGTTTCACGTCGGTGATGATCGACGCGTCGCTCAAGCCGTTCGACGAGAACGTCGCGCTCACCCGCAAGGTCGTCGAGGCCGCGCACGCCGTGGGCATCCAGGTCGAGGGCGAGCTCGGCACGATCGGGGCGAACGACAGCTACGGCGAGTCCGGCGCCGCCGAGATCATCTACACGAGCGCGGAGGACGCCGTCCGCTTCGTCGCCGAGACGGGGGTCGACAGCCTGGCGATCGCGATCGGCACCTCGCACGGCCTGTACCCGGCCGACAAGAACCCCGAGCTGCGGCATGACCTGCTCGAGGAGATCAAGGCGGCCACCGGCATCCCCCTGGTGCTCGCACGGCGGATCGGCGAACCCCGACGCCGAACTGCGGCGGGCGGTCGAGCTCGGCATCAACAAGATCAACATCTCCAGCGACATCAAGGTGGCGTACCACAACCGGATGCGCGAGGTGCTCGGCACCGACGAACGACTGCGCGAGCCGAACGCCATCCAGCCCGAGCCGATCGCGGCCCTGAAGGTCACGGCGGCGCAGAAGATCGAACTCTTCGATGCAGCCGGCAAAGCGGATCTCTACTGACGCGCATTCTCCCTCGGGGCCCGGGCGCATCGTCCTGGGCCTCGGGGGCACCATCGACGACGAGATCGTCTGGGACGCGCAGGTCCTCGAGGGCATCGCGCGCGAGCACGGCATCCGCATCGCGGACTGCGATCCCACGCTGCCGATCCGCGACGAGCGGTCGCTCGCGTGCGTGATCCTCGGGTTCGCCCGCGAGCGGCGCGGCGGCGAGCGGTTCGTCGAGTCGCCCGACGTCATCGCGCGGTTCGCGGCACGGCATGACAAGACGGTCACCCTCGGCGGTACGTGCGTGCGCGCGGCGCTCATGATGCGGACCCTCGGGGTGCGCTCCACCGTGCACCTCGTCAGCATCGACGTCGACTTCCGCCGGCTGTACCCGAAGGACTGCGACTACATCTCCAGCGCGACCAGTGACGGCATGCACCCGCACCTGATCGTGCAGCTGCCCGAGCACGACCGCGTCGCGCTCGTCGATGGCGAGATCGAGATCGAGGGGCCGAACCGGCTGATCTTCACGAACGATCCACCGCACGTGCAGATGGCGCTGAGCCCCGACTTCGCCGAGGCCGTGCGCCTCGCCGAGTGGCTTCTGATCTCGGGGTTCAACGTCATGACCGACGCGGATGTCGTGAAGGCCCGGCTGGCCGAAGTGCAGGCGGCGATCGAGGCGCGCACGGTGCCCGGTGTGGTGATGTACGAGGATGCCGCGTTCCACGACATCCGTCTGCACGAGATCGTGCGCACGCGCATCGCGCCCGCCGTCGACGTGTACAGCATGAACGAGGACGAGCTGCAGTCGCACCTGGGGCGATCGGTCGACCTGCTCGATGTCGCCTCGGTCGCGCGGGCGCTGCGCGACATCCGCGTGCTCGTGCCCGGGCCGACGCTGATCGTCCACACGCGGCATTGGGCGCTTGCCTATGGTGAGGATGCGGCGCGATTCACGGCGGCGCTGCGCGGCGGCACGTCCGCGGCGACCGCTCGATATGCGCACGGCGACCGGGTCACCGCCGAGCAGGTGGCCGCCATCGCGGAGGGCGAGCCGCCCGCCGCACACTCCAGGTTCGCGGAGGAGATCGTGTCTCAGACGGGGGAGCCGGCCACGTGCGTGCCGGTCCGGTCGATCTCGGTCGAGCGGCCCACCACCATCGGACTCGGCGACTGCTTCGTCGGCGGGTTCCTTGCGGCGCTGGCCGCCGCAGAGAGGATCGAAGCGGCATGACCACACAACTGGAACCGGTCGTTCTCGGCGAGAACCGGCCGACGCCGCGCGCGTACCGCGGCGGCGCGGCGATCGAGTGCTTCCGCCGGAGCGCCGCGAGCGGCGACGAGTGGCTGCCGAGGACTTCGTGGCCTCCACCGTGACCACGTTCGGGTCGGACGATCAGGGGCTCACGGTGATCGACGGGGTCACGCTGCGCGACCGCATCGCCGCCGACCCGGTCGGATACCTGGGCGAGGCGCACGTGTCCGCGTTCGGCGCCGACTCGAAGCTGCTGTGCAAGCGCTGCACACCGGCGATCGAATCTTCGTGCACGCGCACCCCGACGGCGCGTACGCACGCCGCGAGCTGCACGTCGCGAACGGCAAGACCGAGGCCTGGATCGTCCTCGACGCCGAGGGCGGCGAGGGCCGTGCGTGGGTGGGCTTCCGCGAGGACGTGGACGAGGCGACGCTCGCGGAGTGGTTCGACACGCAGGATGCCGCGGCCATGCTCGCCGCGATGAACGAGGTCACGCTGCGGCCCGGCGACGTGCTCTTCGTGCCCGCCGGCATCCCGCATTCCATCGGCGAGGGGATGCTGATCCTCGAGCTGCAGGAGCCGGCCGACCTCTCGATCATCCTCGAGTACGAGCCCTACGAGCGGCTGACCAAGCAGGACTCGCTGCTCGGCCTCGACGAGGCCACGGCGCTGCGCGCTGTCGACCGCTCGGCGTTGAGTGAGGACGCGATCGCCGGATGCCTCGGGCACGTCGACGACGGGTCGTTCCTGCCTACGGGGGCCGAGACCTTCTTCCGCGCCGAGGGGCTGTCGGTGAGACCGGGGAGCGCGGTAGAGCTCGCTCCGCAGTTCTCGGTCATCGTCGTGACCGACGGGACCGGGCAGCTTGCGTGGGACGGTGGAACGCTGCCCGTGACCGCCGGCGAGACGGTGCTCGTTCCGTTCGGAGCCGGTCGAGTGCGAATGACGGGGGAGCTGTCGGCCCTTCGGGGGATGCCGCCCGAGTCGCGCGCTTGATTGCACCATCGGTCAGCCATCAGTGAAGCCAGCGGACCTCATGATCGCCCGCCTGCACGAACTGCACGAACAGTCGCGGGATGTCGCCGCATTCAGTCGACGATGGTGTTCGAGCGCCTCACGTCGTGATCCTCATGGTCGCGGCCTGGTTTGGCGGCAAGGCCCCCCGGTGGTGACGGGCAACCTCTACGCAATGATGAAATCGGTTTGCGCCAGAGCTGCGAATGTGCCAGTCTGTGGGGGTAGCTCCCCACCGTCCTCCGGGACTGGTGGGGCTTTTCTTGTCCTGGGAGTGCAACGATGCCCGACCTTCGCGCAGCCGTCATCATCGACTATCAAAATGTCCACCTGACGGGCGTCGGACTGTTCGAGCATCACCAGCCGCCGCATGAGCATCTCGTTCATCCTCTCCACTTCGCCAACCAACTGATCACTCGGCGCAATAGCAACCAGCGGGAGGGGAGGGCTCACGCAACACTCAGGAAGGTCCTCGTCTACCGGGGTCTCCCATCGGCAGACATCGACCCCAAGGCGTATGCGCGGAACCTCGCGCAGAAGGCACATTGGGAGCAGGATCCTCGCGTCAGTGTCACACTGCGTCCGCTCAAATACCGGTACGCGCGCGCTCAGGACGGGCGCAAGGCGACCGATGCCGCTGGCCGCTTTATCCTCAATGGCAAACCACAGGAGAAGGGCGTCGACGTGCTCTGCGCGCTCGCGCTCGTTCGTGAGGCGCGGGACCCCAACATCGATTTGGTGATCCTTGCCTCTCAGGACACAGATCTCGAGCCGGCCCTCGACGAAGCATGCGCACTCCAGACCGCGAAAGTTGAGACCGTTTCGTGGTTCGATCAAGGACAATATCGACAGAGCCGTGAGATCCGCCCGGACGCACTCCGTATCTGGAACACGCGCTTGAATGCGCAGGCGTTCTCCGCGTGCCGTGACCCGGAGGACTACGACTGAGGCCAACTGTCCGGATAGCGGCTCTCGAGTCAGTGCTCGAACGTAGAAGATGCGCCGTGTCTCGAGACCTCGACGGCCTCAAGCCGGGCCGTCGACGCGCGCGGGATGAGGGTCGGCAACGTGCGCTGCACGGTACCGGTGCGCTTCTCGCCGTCCAACAGCAACTCGATCGCGCGCGCGGCGATCTGATCGAACGGCGTGCGGACTGAGGTGAGCGGGATCGGCAGCCGGGATGCGAGCGGGATGTCGTTGTACCCGACGATGGAGTACTCCCGCCCCGGCGTCAGCCCGAGCGCACTCCCCGCGTTGATCACGCCGACGGCCAGGTTGTCGTTCGCCGCAAAGACGGCGGTGGGACGCTCATCGCCCGCGAACAACTGCCGTCCCACATCGACGCCGGCGTCGACCCCGTAGCCGGTCCAGAGCACCCGTTCTGGCGGGATGCTGATCCCCGCCTCGCGCAACGCGCGCTGCGCACCGGCATGGCGATCGACGCCTGTCGATGTGAACTCTGGGCCATTCACGAGCGCGATATCGCGATGGCCGAGGTCGATCAGATGCCGGGCCGCGAGGTAGCCGCCGGTCTCGTCGTCGCCGAGTGAGGACGGGCTGATCCGGTCGGTGCGCAGGACGAGAACATGGGGGATGCCGCGGTCCCGCAGTGAGGTCGGCAGGGCATCATCCATCCGGGCGGTCGCGAGAATGAGGCCGTCGATGCCGCGATCGAGCAGCGTCTCAGCGGCAGCCCGTTCGTCATTCGGGTCGTCTCCGCAGGTGCCCACGACCGCGAAGTATCCCTGCCGACGGGCAGTGCGCTCGATCGCCTCGAACATGAGCGCCATCACCGTGTCGCTCAGGCGAGGGACCAAGACGCCAACAGTCGCTGCCGCGCCCCGGCGCAGACTCGAGGCGAACGTGTTGCGGCGGTAGCCGAGGCGGTCAGCCGCGGCGCGCACGCGCTCCGCCGCTGCGGACTTGGTCGGGGGAATGCGCTCATCCAGCACCCGACTCACGGTGGAGATGCTCACGCCCGACGCCTCGGCGACGTCCTTGAGCGTCACAACGCGTCGTTCGAGCCGATCTTCGCTGGCCAACGGTCCCCTCTCCGCAACGATCCTACCGGCGTCGTCGCCGATATTGGAAACCTTTGCGGGAACGATCTTGCAAATTCTCTTGACTTGTTCGTGCGCTGGCGGCCATACTTGCAATCGTTCCCGCAAACGTTCACACTCAAGGAGAATGACATGGTCCTCGACCTTCGCGGGCTGAACCCCGCCCCCGTCACCCCGTTCACCGAAGACGGCGACGTCGACTACGCAGCGATCCAGCGTCTGGGCTCCTGGCTCGGCTCGATCGACGGTGTCAAGAGCCTGGTCGTGCTCGGGCACGCCGGCGAGGGCACGTTCCTCACCGAGGACGAGCAAGCTCGACGTGATCCGCGCGTTCCGCGACTCGGTGGACGGTCGGCTGCCGATCATCGCCGGCATCACCAAAGAGGGAAACCTGACCTCCGCCCGCGAAGCCAAGGCCGCCGCGGATGCCGGAGCCCAGGGCGCTCTGGTCTACCCGTCGCACGGGTGGCTGCGCTTCGGGTTCCAGCCGGGCGCGCCGCAGACTCGGTACCGCGCGATCTGGGAAGAGTCCGGGCTCGAAGAGATCCTGTTCCAGTACCCCGACAACACGCACGCCTCCTACGACCTCGACACGCAACTGGAGATCGCCAGTCAGGAGGGTGTGAACCACACCAAGAACGGCGTGCGCAACATGCGGCGGTGGTACACCGAGATCCCTGCGCTGCGCGCTGCGTACCCCGACCTGCAGATCCTGTCGTGCCACGACGAGTACCTGCTGCCGACGATGTTCGATGTCGACGGCCTGCTCGTCGGCTATGGCAACATCGCGCCGGAGCTGCTCGTCGATCTCATCGCAGCGGGCAAGGCCAAGGACTACGCGGCCGCGCATGCCATCCATGAGAGGCTCCTCCCCGTGACCAAGGCGGTCTACCACCGCGGTTCGCACATGGAGGGCACGGTGGCGCTGAAGTGGGGGCTGGTCAGCCGCGGCATCCTCGACCACGCCACCGTGCGCACGCCGCTGCTGCCGCTGCCGGAGGGCGCCGCTGCCGAGATCGCACAGGCGTTCGCCGCCGCTGGGCTGGAGTCGGTTTCAGTATCGGCCTGACCCGGTTCGGGGGTGGGCCGACCGCGGAACCCACCCCCGGGCATCCATCCGGACCGTATCCGGAACCTCTCGCGGGTTGTGCATCCGCACGATCTGTGACATCACCGTCAATGAAGACATGCGGCTCGGCCGCACTCCAACGAAGGAGAACCTGATGAGCGACGAAACGAGAACTCGTCACACATCGACTACGCCCGGCACCGGCTACGGGCGGGTCTCGACGCAGACCATGCGCAAAATCGTAGACTCGCATGCCACGCGCCGCACGTTCTGGCAGCAGCTCGCCCTGATCGGCCCCGCGTTCGTGGCGGGCGCCTGGCAGTTCGGGCCCGGCAACCTCACCACCGCCGTGCAGGCTGGCAGCGCCTTCCAGTACACCCTGATCTGGGTGATCGTCGTCTCGACCATCCTGATGATCTTCCTCACCGACATGAGCGTTCGACTGGGCATCAAGACTCCAGTCTCGCTGATCAGCTCGATCAAGGAGCACCTCGGCGGATGGGTAGGCGTCGTCGCCGGTGTTGGCGTCTTCCTCATCACCCTGTGCTTCTCGGTGGGCAACGCCGTGGGCGCCGGCTTGGGGCTGTCGATGCTCTTCGGCGGCAACCCGATCATGTGGACCGTGGTCTGCACGGTGGCCGTCGCCGCCGTGCTGCTGATCAGGAACGTCTACCGCGTCATCGAGAAGATCCTCGTCGTGATAGTGGCGGTGCTGGCTGCAGTCTTTATCATCAGCGCCTTCATCTCGCGCCCTGACTGGGGGCACGCGGCGTCAGGCCTCTTGCCGACCGCGCCGGGCGGCTCGTGGCTGCTCATCGTCGCACTCGTGGGCACGAACTTCTCGATCAACGCCGCCTTCTACACCTCGTACGGCACGAAAGAACGCAAGCGGACCGAGGCCGAGTGCCGGGACGTGACGATGGTCGACACGATCCCCGGCATCGTCGCACCCGGGATCATGACCGCGCTGGTCATCATCGTCGCGGCGGCCGTGCTCGGGCAGACCGGTGAGACGGCGACGACGATCGTCGGGCTCGCGGGCGTGTTCAAGCCGGTCGCCGGCGCCGTGGGCTCGACGATCTTCGCACTCGGGTTCTTCGGTGCCGCCTTCTCGTCGATGATCGCGAACGCAACCGCCGGCGGCACGATGCTCTCTGACGGCCTCGGCCAGGGCTCGACATCCAACTCGAGGGCAGCGAAGATCATCAGCGGCATCATCCTCGCGTTCGGCATCGCGGTGACACTCACCTTCCAGTCGTCGCCCATCCAGCTGATCGTGGTCGCGCAGGCCTGCACAGTGTTCGTCTCGCCGATCCTCGCTGTGCTGATCATCGTGATGGCGAACCGGCGCCGGTTGATGGCCGAGATGCGCAACAAGTGGTGGCAGAACGTCGCCGGCGTGGTCGGTTTGGTCGCCGTGCTTGCGCTGTCGGTGCGGCTGGCCGTTCGGCTGCTCAGTTAGGCGGAGTGCGACCACGGGCATGATGTGCTGGCAGCGACGCTGGCACACCATGCCCGCAGCCGTGTGCCGATTGATGTCGATCGGACGACCCATCAGCATCGGAATCGGCGTCCGGGTTTCCGTGGTGTGCCCTCGCCGCGGTGAGAGCATGACTGGGTGACGCACTCCACAGAGGTGAGCTGGTCCCTCGACGGCATCGAGATGTACGGCACCGTCACGGCGCCCGACACCCCGGGGCCTCACCCGGCCGTCGTCATGGTCGCCGGAAGCGGCCCGACCGATCGTGATTGGACCTCACCGCTGATCCCCGGCAGCAACGGCAGCGCGAGGCCGCTCGCCGAGGCGCTCGCCGACGCCGGCCTCGTGTCGATGAGGTACGACAAGCGGGCATCCGGACCGTACGTCGCCGAGAACCTTCCCGCGCTGGTCGGCCGGATGAGCATGCAGTCGCACCTTGACGAGATCGTTGCTGCAGTCGGCGCACTGACGGGTCGTGACGATGTGGATGCTGAGCGGGTCGTCGGGCTCGGCAACAGCGAGGGCTGCCTGCACGTGCTCCACTACGCGACCAGCGAGCAGGCCGTGCCGTTCGCCGGCCTCGTGCTCACAGCCCCGCCCGGGCGCTCGATCGGCGATGTGCTGCTGTCCCAACTTGGGATGCAGCTGGGTCAGATGCCCGGCGGAGCGGAACTGTTGCCGCTGGTCGAACAGGCGGCGGCGCGGTTCACCGCCGGTCAGCCGAGTTCGGTCGCTACCCGCTCGCGCAAGCACGTCCTCTTCTCGACGTCGAGGGTCGTGACCGACGCGGAGTGGCATGCGCGAGGTGTGTCGCGGTCTCAGCCTGAGACAGCTCTCCGTCGGGGCACTTCATCCGGGGACTCTCCGATCCGCGTTCTCATTCACTCCTCTACTGGGACGGTATCCAGCGGACCGAGCACGTGGGCTCGGCGGCGGCTGGGCCCCGGAGCGATTCGTTCCTTATGACCAGCCGAATCGCCACCGCCGACTGAAGCTGTCGGACGTGCTCGAGCACCGCGAGCGCACACACCGCGCGACGACCGACCGACTTGACGCACTGACGAGCAAGGCCGCATCGGCGTCACTGTATGACAGCTCAGCCGCCGACCATGCGCAAGCACTCCGCGCGGCGAGAAAGCGCACGAGCGAAGGTTGAGGGTGGCTCGCCTCACTCCCCAGGCGGGCTGAGGTCGATCCGCATCCACTCCAGGTCTTCGTCACGCTCGCCGATGTAGCGCAGCAGGTCCTCCTGCCGCGGCTGACCCATCACCAGCCGGTACGCGCCGACGGTGCGCTCGAGCCGCTCCAGCTTGCGCTGACTCGCGACTGAGCGGCTGCGTCGGCACATACCGTTCGATGACGGCGCCGGTGGGCCGCGTGAACACCCAGAACGGGGTGATGTCGGATGCCGCGGCCGGCCGACCTTCGACGGCCGCATCGACGGTATTCGTGCGCGCGGAACCGGGCGCGCATCTCGTCGGGTGTGCCGCCGTCGTCGGCGGCACGGCGCAGCAGCCAGGGGATGAACAGTACGTAGCGCAGACGTGTGTGCAGCACCGAAGTGCCCGGGAACAGAATGTCGGAGAGTGCGTCGCGCACCGCGCCGATGCCGAGTTCGTCGACCGTGCCCGGCTCGCGGAAGAGGTCGATGATCTCAAGCATCCGACGCCGCTCGCCCGCGTCGGCGTCCAGCCAGCCGAAGGAGGACATGGTTCGACCGTACCGGTGAATTCCGCGCGCTCTTGCCTGGGGCGGGGGATGGGGTTGATGCCGCTCGCATGCCTCGTCCTCACCGCCCGGGGCGCTCGATCGGCGATGTGCTGCTGTTCCAGGTTTGGTCGTGAACCTGGGGTTAAGGATCGGGCGCTCTGAGCTCAGCTTGCGTGGTCATCCGATGGTTGCTCACCGCGTCGACGGGAGAACCGCTCAGCGATCCCGGCTGAGGCACTACTGGCGACAGACTTGGCGTTCATGAGGGCTTCGGTCCCGAAGCGTCCTGTCGCCGTCACCCCGGCTGCCGTCGTCAGCATGATCGCTTCCTTCGTGTCGGACGCTGCCTCTGTCCACCGTTTCGCTTCCACCGACTGGCGGCCCTGCTCGATTCCCAGACGTTGGTTGAACTCGATGACATGGCCCCCGACCTGATTGCTTGAGTGCACCACCTCGCCGGACAGTAGAGGGTGAAGTAACACCTTCGCGTTGGCTGTCGCAGCGGCCGCATCCATGCGGGCGAGGAGACGCACCGTGCTGCGCGCGATGAGCTCCCGACGTTTCTGGCGAGCGGTTTGGAGCCCTGCCCGGTGGCGGTCAAGATCTTCGGGGGAAGAGTCCAACACACGGTCGAGTTCGAGCACCGCGATGCCATCTTGCAGTTGGAAGCATCGGGCGAGGACGGCGAGCCATTCCTGCACGGTCTCTTCAGCAATCTTCGAGACCTTCGCGAGGTCGCTGACCCCGTTCTTCTTCTCCAGCTTCTCTGCGAGGGCGTCAAGCTGTCGCAGGGCGTACGCCTGAGTGCGCGCGATGGTCTGCGGTGCGCCGCTCACCTTCGACCAGGTGACATCCGAGACTCGGCCGACTTCGTCGCGGACCGTCATCGCCTCATCGATGACGAATCCGACTCCGATCATGTCGGCAAGTGCGGCATCTTTCTGGGCGCGCAGGATGTCGTCCACCTTCTCGTCGATCGCGGCGAGGTAGTCGGTGATCTCCTCCATCGTTTGCCTGCATCGCGAGCTTGCGCCATGATGCCCGCTTGCGCCGGCCAGCATCGCCGGGTTGGCCAGCATCGACCGGGGCGTCTTGACGATTTCGAGGATGCCCTTGATCTTGCCCTTGTCTGTCAGCACCGCACGACTGACCCCGCTTGAGGAGCCCTTCATCAGCGTCCCGACGTTCATGGCCTTCGCCGACTCCTCTGTGAGCTTCACCCAGCGACCGGCGTTTGCGGCGACCTCTGAGCTCGCCTGCGCGATACCGGCTCCGGTGCTGAGTGTCGAACTGAGCCGCTGATGCAACGCAAGGTCTCTGGACGGCACGCCCGCAGAACTCAGGAAGCGTTCGACCGCCGTGCGATCACCGATGACGGCAAGGCCATCGCCGTCTGCGATCAGTTCGATCTCGCTGTTCATTTCGGCTCCCGTGGAGTGGGCTGTCGCGCAGGTCTGCGCTTGAATCACGCTAGTCGATACAGCCGACACCCCCGCCAAACCGGCGATGATGACTGGCTCTACGCGCGGGAGGGACGCGAATCGACATACCGGGGCGGTGCTCAGACAGGCCGAACCGTGAGCTCCTTCCCGTGGCATGGGCGGGGTCCGCCTCGTCACCTCCGACGCCCACGCCGGGCTCGTGGAAGCGATCGCGGCGAACCTGCCCGGAGCTGTCTGGCAACGCTGCAGAACCCACTACGCAGCGAACCTGATGAGTGTCTGCCCGAAGAGTATGTGGCCGGCGGTCAAAGCGATGCTCCACTCCGTCTACGACCAGCCCGACGCCGACAGCGTCAACGCCCAGTTCGACCGACTACTCGACTACGTCGAGGAGAAACTCCCCGACGCGTTCGAGCACCTCGATGCCGCCAGAACGGACATCCTCGCGTTCACGCAGTTCCCCGACGGGCTCTGGCAACAGATCTGGTCCAACAACCCCAACGAGCGCCTCAACCGCGAGATCCGCCGCCGCACCGACTCCGTCGGCATCTTCCCGAACCGTGACGCGATCATCCGCCTCGTCGGCGCGGTCCTGGCCGAGCAGACCGACGAATGGGTCGAAGGCCGCCGCTACCTCGGCCTCGAGATCCTCGTTAAATCCCGCCTCACCCTCATCCCCGACACCGGAAGCGAGGTGACCGACCCCATCCTCGAACTCAGCGCTTATACAACCAGAAGGATCACCAACGGCTACACCACGTCCCGGGGCTTGACCCGGGCGCTTCCCTGCGACGCCGAGAGTCTAGCGATCGGTTGCGTCTCCGTTCTCGCCGCACACTCCTTGCAGACTTCGCGCTGGCGCGCTCCGCTTAGCAGCCGTTCGATGACGAGCACTGCGCCGCCCCCGATCGCTGAGGCGGCTGATTGTCGGAGGGGAGGCCGCTGTGCGATACGGGCGCGCCTGGATGGATGCGGCAGAGTACGGCGAGGCCCGCGAGGTGCACATCGAGGACAGTCGTCTCGCGCCCTACGAGAGTGTCGAATCAACGATGGACGACACCTTCGAGGAGCGCTCCACGAGCTCATCACCCCGGTCTTGTTTAGTCTGCTTGAAGTCGGTGAGCGATGTCGTCCGCCACGGCAACAGCAGACTCGTGCTCCCAATACCGCATCACCTTCCAGCCCGCGTCAGCCATCCTCAAATCAGTCAGACGGTCCCGCTCCACGTTGCGTGCGAGCTTCGGCTCCCAGTAGTCGCGGTTCGACTTCGGCATGATGAAGTGGTCAGGGCACATGTGCCAGAAGCACCCATCGATGAATACGGCCACCTTCGCACGGGTGAACACGATATCGGCACGCGAGCGCAACTTGGCGACGGGTGCGAAGTCCACGCGGTACCTGAAGCCTCGGGCGTGAAGGATGCGGCGGACCCTGAGCTCTGGGGTGGTATCCCTGCGGCGGTTGGCAAGCATTGTCCGTCGTGCGCCCTCGGTGCTGGGAGGCGGAACGGCGATGGAGACCATTCAGCAAGCGTAGGCCGCCGGCGACGCGCAACCGTCAGAAACTCAAGAAGTATGAGCCGTCATCGAGTGCGGTGAAGACTGCTTCGGTGGCGCCATAGCGATGCAGATCTCGCGTTGATACGAACGCATTACCAGGTAATCCCAGCCGGCGCCGAAACCACAAGCCGATGTCGGCGTTGTCTGGCACGCTGTGCAGCGCCTTGTCGCCGTCCTGAGCGACCGTGAGAAAGAGAGTTGCTCCGTCATCAGCGTGGACTGCGAATGGGATGCCGCGGTTTGGAAAGAAGCCAGATCTAGCCGCTGCCGCGGGCACCGGAATATACGCCTCGGCGCGCCGCCGGTTTCCGCGCTGGCCCCAGTTCAATCCTGCGCCCGCATTGTGAACTTCGCCAGGATTCTTCGTTCGTTGAACGAGTGGAAGCGAGATCTGGGGTCGCCCCGTGAGCTCCGCGTGTGTCACAGGCTTCGCGGCCGTGACTCTGCTCCGGACCTCCTGCTCGAGCACTTCGTATATCTCAACCTGGGAGAAGACATCGGCTCCATCGGCCGGGACGAACTCGATCGCGGCAGATTGCAACATCCGCCAGGCCGATGCCGCATCGATGGAGACCATTGTCTCGCGACGTGTTCCGTCGATTCCGAACGCTGTCGCGGAGTAGTTCGCAGAGCCGAACCACGCCTTGATCGGGATACCGCCCCTCAGCCACACATACAGCTTCGAATGGTCGGAGATGCCGGCGGGAGCGTATGCGATTCGGAGCCAGGCACCCGAGACAGCGCTTGCGGCAGCGGCGTACGCCTGGTGTGCTCTGAGCAGCAAGCCGTCCGTACCAGTCATGCCGATGTTCAGCCGGATACCGAAGTCGCGCTTCAGGTGTTCGCGCGCTTCCAAGATGTGAAACATCGCGAAGCTTGCAGAGGCGTAACCCGTAAGGATGTGGAGCTCATCCGCACCGTCTGCCAACGGTGATAGCAGGACCTGCTGGAACAGATCGTCGCGGATGAGATCAGTGCTCACGTCAGTTGGCTACCGCGACTTCCTCATAGGACGGGACCATGTGGAGGAGGTTCGCGTCGACCCTGTCGTAGCTGATGCCGGCGAAGCTGCGGAACAGGGCAGTGAACACCGCGCTGGCCCCGTCGACCGGGACGGCCATGCCAATCTGCTTGCGGACGTTCTCCTTCGACCCTTCGAAGACGAAGTCGTCGGGGAATGTCTGGATGCGCGCGCGCTCGCGATTGGTGAGTGCCCGCGGCTCCTGCCAGTGGTAGACGTGGGTGCCGCCGCCACCCGACCCCGTCACGGTGTAGGACGGTTTGGCGTACTCGAGCCGACGGTAGATTTGGCTGATGCGAGCGCCGGCCACATTGAGCTGGAGGTGCTCCGGCAGGTCAGCCGTGAAGGCATTCTGGCCGGGGAGGATGTGAGTCAATCGCTCCACAACCTGCTTCGCCTGGCGCGTGAGCTCGTGGTTCGGAGCATCAGCCGCAATCGGCGGCTTCGAGAGACGTCGACCGACGCTGACGTCGACTTCCTCATACAGTGACGGCGAGGGCACCGTGAAGTCGATGTCGAGGTCGGCGCGGATGCCGACGATGAGGATGCGGTGACGGCGCTGCGGCACCCCGTACTGCTCGAACCTGTAGAGGTGCGGGTAGAGCCGGTAGCCGTGTTTCCCCGCGGACTGGAGCGCCGAGAGGATCATCTTGAATGCTCGACCCTCATTGCTGCTTTGCAAGCCGCCCACGTTCTCAGCGACGAACCATTTCGGGTTGTGTGCCTCCAGCGCATTGACGCCGTACTGATACAGCGGGCCGAAGTTGCCGTGGATGCCCTTCTGCTCTCCTACCAGGCTGAAGTCATTGCACGGGAAGCCGAACGCGAGACCATCGATGGGGGGCAGGCCGCGGATGTCGAGCTTGCGAACGTCCTGATGGATGACCGATTCCCTTGTTGCGCCCGGGATGTTACGGCGATACGTGGCGCAGGTGCTGTGGTCGTAATCAGACGCCCATGCGTGGGTAACCTCGATTCCGGGGACAACATCTGCTGCGTGATGGGCCCCGAGTGCGATTCCACCTGGCCCGCAGAATAGCTCGCCCAGCGCGAAGGTTGTCATGAGTCTCCGTTCGTCTCGTCCATTCTCGCCCGGGCGTCCGACATCCGGTGCCACCACGCCCACGTTCAGCCCCGCTTGGGGGCGAATCCCAACCGGGCGGCCTCATCGAGGATCTTCACCGCTTGCGTCACCTGCTTGGCCGTCGGGGTCTTCCCCGCCGCAACGAGTCGTCCGACGCTGAATGCGATGCCGCGTTGCCAGCCCTGCAGGTTGTCGGTCTCCTTCGCCCAGGAGCTCAGCTGGAACCACGCCTGACTCCCGAACTCCTCCACTCGTTCCCGGGCGGTGATGTCTTCGTCATCTGCTGCGAGACCGATCACGGCCTGGCTCGCGGCAACCGCCATGCGGGTAGCGTCAGGCGCAGGCTCTGAAGTGGTGAGAGCCGAACCGGGGTTCCAATCGATGTCCTGCACTGCAGACCACGCGGCCGTAGTCTTCGACCAGCTCGACACGTTCCGCGCTCCGGCGTCGCGAATGAGGTTCGCGTGGACCTCCGGGGCGACAGCTGTCACGGCGTCTCGCCACGCGTCCCCGGCGTCCTGACGCCGAGCGATGGTGTCCAGATCGAGCCGTCCCGCTGTCCGGTTCGAGATCAGTGCGATGGTGTATCCGACATCGACGGCCTTGTATCCGCCGAGATCGAGCGAGCCGATGACGCGGTCGGTTTCTGCCCATAGCAAGGCCTTCGCGACGAGTCGCCGATAGTACTTCTCATCAGGCACGCCGCCGGAGGCCGGTCCGTGCTCGAGGTTCATGAAGATTGCAAGCGACTTCTCTGCGCCGGCGGCAACGACCTGCGGCATCTGAAGCCACGCGAGCTCGTACTTCGCGAGCTCGGCCTTGTCGAAACGGCGAGTGCGGTCATACTTCCGCTTGAAGCGCGCCTCCGCGCCGAGGGCGCGCGCGGCGGCGGTCTCCGTCGCGAACTGCCCCCGGATGCGCTCGAAGAACCACAGCTTTCCTGTCTGATCCGCAGAAAAGTTCACCGTGCGCGAAAGCTGCTCGATGCTCTGGAAGAAGCGATTGTTCGAGGTGAGGTCGCCCATCCGAACGGGACTCTGACTGTTGGCGAACCGCGCGATCTGCAAAGCCATCTCGTCGGCGCGGATGGGCAGAACGGTGAGCTTCGCCTGAACAGACACGCCAGCAAGGCTGATTCCATCGTGATACTTGGCGTGGTGCAGGGACGCCGTCGTCTGCCCGCCGTTCACGATCTCGAGGCCCTTGATCGAAGTGACGACGTGCTCCCCGCCAACCAGCGATCGCTCCAGTTCGGTCGCAGTCAGGGAGAGCCCATTATTGAAGGCGAAGAACGATCCAGGCGTCTCTCGCAGGCTCTGACGGATGCCCTTGTTCACGCGGTTGTTCACCTGGAGGAACGCGCGAATGTTGCGCCCCAGAATGCTTGCGCCGTGTGCTTGATAGAGATCGGCGATGAGGCCACCGGGAAGGACCATCAGGTAAGAGCTCACATCGTGCTCCCCGATGGGCCCAAGAATGGGGACACCTCCTCCGGGTTGATCGTCGAAGTGAATCGTCTGCTCTCGGACCGCAGTATGCGCCACCGCAGTCGCGAGGTCGCCGGCATCCCAGACGGTGAGTTCTGCAGGGATCTCCGCGATGCTCTCCAGAGCCGCCTGCTGCGTCTCGTAGGACCCATTCGACAATGCGATGATTCGGATTGCCCGGATCTCACCGCTCAGATCACGCAGGTAGGAGATTGCGCGCGTGGCGTCGCCATCGCTTCGAGTTGCGGCGGGCAGCAGTCGAGTGAGCTGCGAAATGGCATCGCTCACAGCGGGGAGCAGTTCGCGCTTGTCGCGGACTTCGCCCCATCTGCTCGGTGCGAAATCGGTGACGATCACAGTGAGTCGACCTGTGTCAGCATCCCAGTCGAACGCATCGATACGACCGACTGGGTTTGCAAACCATTCAGGTCCGTTCAGCTGGCCGGCTTCCTCGAGCAGTGCCATGCCCTGCCCAGTGAATGCCCGTGATGGTGGAACTCCCTCGTTCTCTGCCGAGATCGAGATGATCGTCCGCAGCGTATCCAGCGGGCTGGTCGCTTCCGCCATTGGCTTCTCCTTATGAATGTCTGCTTCAGCTCAGATGGCGTTCGCGCCCGAGCGCCGCGAACGCGCAGTCCACGACGTCATCGTCATCGAGCAGGCCACCGGGGTCGGCATCCGCAGCAACGTCCTCGTCCTCAACGAAGTACGTGATCGCGGCATAGACGATCGACCTCGCGTCGTGGTCAAGCGATGCCCAATCGCCCATGAGATCGGCCAGGTCGTCGTAGATGCGCGCGGCAACCCGATCACCGTCAAATGTTCGGAGGTGCTGCTTCGCCTGGACCAGCATCGCCATCGCGGTCGTGTAGTCGACTGGAACCAGCATCGGCTCGAGGATCACGGCGTATGCCGCCGTTGCCTGAAGGAAACGTGCTCTCGCGTCTGCGGGCGGGACAGCGTTCGACGGCGATCCCATGTCAGCGGTCGAGCTAGAGTCCTCCACATCGATCTGCGATCCACTCGCCGACATCTCGGATGCGGCCGGTAGGTCCTCAGCGTCGGGCTTGGCAGCCGCCGCGTTCGCCTTTGCGGCCCGCTTGGCGGCAGCGGCCGCCTTCTTCGACTCCAGTTCTTCAGCGACGTCAGCGGTCGCGCGATCGAACGCGTGATTGACGATGGTCTTGACGTGTTCCTCCGGCAGCGCTTCGACGGCTATTCGTCCGAACTCACGGCCGATCAGGATGAGTGCGCGCCGAAGAGCGAAACGCCGATGGTACGGGCCCTGTCCTACGCGGTCGAGATGCGCCTGCACAATGAGCCGCGCAAGGGCCCCGTAGCCCGTGAGCGAAACTCGATCGGTAAGGTTGATGAAGTTGTCTTCGTCGAGCCGCAAGCATGCGTCCTGTCCGAGCAGGTTTCCTCGCCACCATGCCTGCCGGAACACGCCACGTCGCCTGCCCAGGAGGCGCTCAGTGCGTGAGTCCGATCGGGTTTCCCCTTCGTCATCGACCAGTGTTCGGTCAGGTTCGCCCTGCATCGCGGGCCATCGCCATATCGCCACGTCTGGCAGCACGCTGAGAGTGATGAACGCCCAAACCTCTTCATCGGCAGCCTCAACAGGAAGCATCGGAACCGACTCAGCGAAGAGCACCGCCAGCTCTTGGTCAAAGGTGTAGGTCTGCCTGTTCCGCGTATGGGGAAACCCGTGCTTCTCGGCTAGCGCGACGACCGAATCTCGAAGCCCATCCAGCGTTCTTTTGTCGACGCGAGTAGGTGCCGTCGCGTAGAACCTGCGTCCTTCGACATCCGTGTTCACGTACTCGGCCGCGGCGACGGGCGACTGCTCCCACAGCTTCGAGATAGCAGTGACCGCCTCATCGATGGGCATGCGCGGCCAGCCAGCGGGCATAAGGACCTCAGCCATTCACCCGCTCCTCGCCGAGCCGGCCTTGCAGTTCGACGTCGAAGCTGGCGGCATCGTATTGGGCGATGTTCTGCAACGAGCTCGAAGTCCTTCCGGAACAGCCCGAGCGACGCAGATAGTGCATCTCCCAGAGAGCCATCGGGGTAGTCACGGTCGTGCTCATACACGCTGTCCTCCGCGAGCGCCAGACGCATGAGCTCCCGCTGAATGTCGATGAGCAGTGACGATGTCATTGCGTTTGCCGTCTCGCCGCCCGGTTCCGCCATCATTCGCTGCACGTTCTCATTCGACTCATTCACGAAGATGCGCACCGCTGCGTCGATGGGCGCTTCGAGGTCGGCCATGTCGACCTTCACCAGCCACCGGGCATTGTGCAGATCGATGAATGGGTGTTGACTCGCCGACACGGGAATGATCGGGAGTCGAGCCGCGATGCCCTCAAGCATGACGTGCCACTCCATAGACCAGAGGACCGATCCCATCTCCGTGGGCGCGAGTTCATCCCGGTGGCCGGTCCCGGGAGTCACGAGTACGACCTTCGCTTCGAGGGTGAGCGAGCCGCCGACTGCGCCTACCGGGATCAGCACGCTCGCGCTTACTTCCGCGCCGTCGACAGGCACGATCGCGGAGCTTCCGCGGAGTCCCACGCGGCTCGTGCGCCAGGCAAGGCTCACCCCGAACTCTGCGTCGTCGGACAGTCCGGCCGCGCTCGCGAGTCCTGCGGCGTCCAAGAGCACTTCGACGCTCGCCTGGATGCTCTGGTAGTACGTCCAGTCCGTTGCGATCGTCATGTTGTCGTAGGACGGCCCATCTTCAACTGCGATCGTCCAGCGGTCGATGCGCGCAAGCCGTGGGAGGCAGGACGCGGTACCCCCGGCTCGAGTGCGTCACGCGAGAGCCTCCTTCGAGATCTGCACTGTGATCGCGGCTCTGCGGGTGTGGACCACTCGAACTTTCAGACCCTCAGCCTTCAGCTTCGGGCCGTCGATCACAGCTCCGCTTGCGACCACGTCGTCACCGGCCACCCATCCGATAATCTCGGCGGGGGTGTCGACATCAGTCTTCGTCGCGCCGCCACCTGCTTCGGCGACCACGCGAGGGTCTGCCATGACCTTCCAGCGCGACAAGTCAGCGCCGGGACGGATGCGAACCGCGAGTGGGAAGTCCACGACGATCTCATCACCATCCGTGCCGACAGGGGAGGGGTCACCATTGACAGTCACGCTCAGCTCCACTCTCGAACGCGTGCCTTGGGTCCTTCGCTGCTTCTCTGCGCCCCTTCCAGTGAACCCCATGAGGTTCTCAGCGAGCGTGCGCGAGAGGTGTGCGACTCCGCCGATGCTCGACTTGGAGTCCTCCGGATCGGGCGCCTGCAGTCGCACGGTGGTGGCGGTTCGAATGCTGTCGAGCGTCCAGGCGACGGGTCGGAGCTTCCTCGCGCCGTGCTCGCGCGCCCATGAGTCGTGTGTAACGGGCTCCGAGCGAGCGAAGTCATCCTCCACTGCGGGGTCCGCGAGGAAGACCCCCGCCAAGTACTGGCCATGCGGATCCGGGTCGACCTTCTCGTAGCGGACTACGAAGCGCGGGCCGCGCATGAGCGCGACAGTTGCGTTGAGATCACGGCTGAGCCGGCGCTCCATCGATTCCGCTTGGAGAGCCCGACGGGTAACCAAGACTCCCGTTCGAGGGCGCTTGGTGTCCAGGGGGAGGGAGTAGGCCTCAGCCTGCCATGAGGGCTCGTAGCCATCCTCTGTCTGGACCCGAGCGGCTTCCCTGAATGCAAGCGCGAACTGCTGGATCTGCGGATAGTGGTCGATCTCGAGGGGAAGCAGCGCGCCGTCCACCGAGTACGCGAAGCGGATGCTCGCCTCACTGCTGGCGGCCGCGAAATGTGGCCACGCCCAGGTCATCGTCGCGTCCCGGATCGAATCCATGATTGCCGGCAGATCCTCGTTGGATTCCACCGACGGATCCTTTGGGGCAAGCACGGCGATCGTCGTGCCTGTAACGCCGCCACTGGTCAGCATGTTGAGCCGTGCGGCGAGTTCCGTCGCTGCCGGGCCCTCAAGGGGGAGGACTCCGTTCTCGGGCGCTGCCCCCACCAGTGGCGGCCGGTGAAGCGACGGCCGGCGTGCGCGAAACCTGAACCGACGCAGGTCGCGATGAAACGGTCGATCAGCTGTCCGTCCATCTCCGTCCGTGTGTACACCAGGCACGTCCGTACCGAGCTCGCGTCGTACAGGACGCCCTTTCCGAACCCGTACGTTCCACCGCCGAGCTCCCGACGAAGATCGCGCCCGATGTCGAACACGAAATTGCGGAAGTCGGTTCGGACGCCGTCATCGACCGCCTGATCAGCTGGCGCGGGCCCGGACAAACCGCGAGTACCGCCGTCACGGACGAGCAGTGCGTTGAGATTGCCCGTGGAGAAAAGCGATCCAAGCTGATCGGCCGGCGCGGGCAGTGAATCCGCGAAGACCAGGTCGCGAAGCGTGGCAATCGCTCGCTGCATCGAACCGGACGGCATCGATCGCGAAGTCGATCGATCCGCCGCGATCGACGCGCGCATCCCAGCTGTTCTGCAGCGACTCCCGTAGGAAGACCTCCCAGAATCCGAGGTTGGGCTTCCCGAGCGCTCGCCGAGCCGCGTCGCCGTCGATCATTCCGGTGGGCGGGACCATCTCGGAGCAAAGGTCAAGCTTCATCGGCGTCGTCCAGCTCTTGCTCGTCTGCCTTGTCGGCGGCGTCCAGAGCATCGGCTTCCTCGATGTCCGCTTGCGCCCGGCACGTTGGCGATCACGTAGCCGATGGCCTTGTCGGGAGTTGACGACTCCGGGAAGTCCACCGAGATGCCTGTGACGATGCCGACTGCGTCGAGCGGGACGCGCGTTGTGGCGCTGGCGGCGGGCGCCGAGGTGCGATCGAGGAAGTACAGACGCAGGATGCCTTCGTCTGGGTGCCGTTCGGAGCGCTCGACCACCAGGTCTGCGCCCTTGGGCGGCGTCTCGCCGCCCTCCCAGTCGATGCCTGCGATGCGGTCCTCGGCGCTCGTGAGGATGCGGATGTTTGCGAGATCGTCGTCTGTATTCCTGAGCCGGCTGCGGACAACCGTGCCGATCTGTCCGATACCGGGAAGATCCAGCTTCTCGCCGTTGGGTCCCTCCATGATCACCACGCGCCATTTCCGCAGCGAGTCCTGTTGGAGTTCGTCCTTGAGGTAGTCGGTGAGCAGAGCTCGGGTCATCTCGCGCTGGTCCTCATCAAACTCGTAGTCCTCGAGGAAGCGCAGGATGTACTCCGCGGGCACGTCGCGATATCCACGGAGCGACTGCTTGAGCGAGGCGCCCGCGGGGAACTTCGCGATGTCGCCGCCATAGCGCTTGCACCGTTTCCAGCAGGTCCTTCGCCGCCGTAAGGTTGCGATTGAGGCGTGCGCCGTCCAACCGCCGGAATACGGTTGTCTGCGGGTTACGGCCGCTGTAAGACAGCGAAGCGTTCACGGCGTTCCGCATCTTCGCCGCTTCGGTGATCGCGAGATCCGGGTGCAGTCGGATGCGCACGCCGAGCTCGAGCGGCGACAGGCCCTCTCGGCGGTAGCGCGCGATCTCGTCGCGGATCTCCTGCTCAACCTTGGACAGGTCGCGGAACCATCCGCGCAGCTCGTCGGTCATCCAGACCCGGCAGAGATCTTCGTACCCTCCGCGATAGCCGAACCATCTGCCCATCTGAAGGAGCGTGTCGTAGGCGGACGCCGAGCGGACGAAGTAGCTGGACGTCAACCCTTCCAATGTCAGACCGCGGGAGAGGGTGTTGCCTCCGATGACGATGGCCGTTGTCGGCTTCGCGCTGGAGTAGCTCAGGCGGTCGGAAGACTTGTAGTTGTCGACGACGATGTCGATGTCATCGATGGTCGCACGCAGCGTCGCCCCCAGCTCACCCCACGTGATGGACTCGTACCCGAAGCTGCTGGCCGGCACGCGCGCCGACTCCGACTTCCAGATCTCCTCAAGTTCGAGGAGCGTGCTCGTGTCGTTGGTCGCGATGCCAACACGCACCGGTTCGAGAGCATCGAAAACGATGTCCCGCGTGCGAAAGTGTGCGTCCGAGAGCATCGACGTGTGGATCAGCATCGAGGAATGCTGTCCGTGCCCGTTCCGAATCCGCTTCGCGGCGGTCGAGAGAACGAACCAGAGAATCGCGCGGCGGAGCTCCGAACCGAGGGTCGGGCTCCAAGTCTTCACCGCACCCAAGCCAGCCGGAGGTCGGGCCGACACCGCCTCTGCCGCCGGAATTGTCCGGATCATGTCAAGGCCCGCCTCGTCCGGTGAGTCGATACCGCCGAAGAGGCGTTCCGGCCCGAAGTAGCCAGCGGGCTTCGGCATCGACACGATGACGGTGCGCGGATAGAGGTCGTTCTCGTTGCTCGGGTCGATGAGTAGGTTCGCAAACGGCGTCGCTGTGTAAGCGACATATGCACTGCGTGGGTGCTTCAAGATGTCGCGGAGAAGGCCATTGATCGTCGAGGTGCGGCCAGCGGCCCCCACGTCGATGCTTGCCTGGTCAGCCTCATCATCGATCAGAAGCATGGGAGCATGCTGCATCGCGATCTTCCCTGCGCCGGTCATCCAATCGCGCAAGCGGCGAAGTCGTGCCGGGTTCTTCTTGATGACGGCGATGAGAGCTCCGTCGAACTTCGTGAAGAGCGCAGCGGCGCCGCTTGACTGCGCGAAGTCCTCACCCCGTTTCGTCAGCGGATACCACTCGACCGAGTCGCCGACCAGCACTTCATCTATACGAGCCTGCGTCTGATCGCGGAGGATGTCGGTCACGCCGGAGAGCACGATGATGAGCTTGTAGCCGGCGTCCGCCGCTTTCGCCGCGAGTGCCATGAAGTTCGTCGTCTTGCCGCTCTGCACGTAGCCGAGGACCAGGCCGCGATCCGAGAACTGGTGGTTCCCTGGAGGGTTCAGCTTCGACAGCGTCAGGCTCGTCACCTTGTCGATGTCGGTGACGGCCGCATCACCGACACGATCCTCGAGGATGGCCTTCACAGGGGGCCAGAAGCGATCGCTCGCTTTCGGTCCCGGGTACCACGGCGTATGCGGAGTCTTCGGGTCGACGACGACCTCGACGCCGGCGATGTCGGACATCCGCATCTCGTGTCGCGCGATCGCGAGTTCGATCAGCTCTTTCGGTGTTCGCGTCGCTCGAAGAAGCTGCGTACCGAATCGAGCGACTGCCCGCCGGCGACCCAGGCGCCGACCATGTTCGTAAAAATGTCGATCTCATCGTCCGAGTACAGGTCACTCATCAGGTCTGAATGCTCCCCTTTTTCAGTAGGTGGTATGTGCACCTGCGTCAGTCCCCATGGCGCAGTTGTCTGGCGTCCGGTAGGTGTCCGCTCCTAGAGCCCGCCAAATGTCTCGTCGAGAATCGCCTTGAATGCCTTAGCGGCGGTGTAGTCGAAGTGGATGCTCTGGGTTGGGGAGTCGCCCGGCCTTGGGCCACTCTCCTTGTAGTTGTAGAGGTAGAGATAGAGGGTCCCGTCCTCGTCCAGGACCTTCTGCACATATCCTTCCACCGTGCTCTGGGGCGGTTTCACCTGCCGATCACCAACCACGAACTTCCCAATTGCCGCCATAGCTCACTCCTTGCTTGTCTGGAGCATCTGCGCCCCGGTTGAACGCTATCGAGGAAGTGCTGCGGGACGCATCCCAACACTTCCGGAAGCCGAATGCGCGCGCGCCGCCCGGCGCAGAGCCGGCAGCCACGCTCCGTAGAAGTTGCGAATCGACGCCGGCGACGGACGGCGAGTGCCCGCAGCCGCCTGCTGTTTGACCCACTTCTCGTAGTTCGCAAAGGTCTGTTCGGTGCGAGACTCCGTCGCATCCGCGATGAAGTCGACGATCGCCTGCGTGTAGTCGTCCTCGCTGAAAGCCAGCAGTCCTTTTTGCCGGCCCTTGGCCGCCGTCGCCAACCCCATCGACTCAAGGGCGTCATTCCAGCCGTCGTATCGCTTCTGGATCGTCTGGCGAGTAGGAGGCCATGGCTTCGCGCCCTTCGCGGACGTCAACCCCATCGCATCGAGCAGTTCGCCGCGCAATTCGTTGTAGCGAGCGCCGGTGATTGTGAGGGTCCCGTCGTCGAGGGCGGCCCGCTGCGCGGCGCCGATGATGCCCAGGATGGTCGCGAGTTCCTCAGGGGTGACGGATGCCTCGACCAGGTGCGCTCCGAGCTCGTCGAGCAGCTCCTGCGGGAGGTTCACGACTGCCCACGCGTAGTCGGGTTTGAGACGGAGCTCTGAGCCGAGGAGGAACCACACTCCCGCTTCGAGGGCGACATTGGAGAAGATGTCGACGTCGTTGTTCTGGTCGAACACGATGCCGGACGCCTTGAGGGCATCGTCGGCCACGACGACATCCATGGCCGGATATAGCACTGCAAGCCGCGAGATCGTCTCGGCTCGCGTGAGGCCCTGGTTCGCGAGACTTGACGCGAGGTCGCGGAACGAGGCCAGGAACTCGTCGCTGGCCTGTGCGGCGACCGCCTCTCTCGCGGCCTGGCGAGCGGCACGCGACGCCTCGGCGTCTGCTCCCCCGTGCTTGACGACGACAAGACGCACACCCTCACGAGTCAGGCCGACAACAGTAGCGATCTCCTGGAGGGTCGCGCCGTCGGCGTAGCGGTCGAGGATGAGCTTGTTGCGGTCGCTGATCGTGGTTGTCGTGTTCATCGGGTTCGACCTTCGGGATCGGATCAGGTGGTGTCGCATTCACAATAGACTATGCGCTGAGCAAAAAACTACTTGTGCATTCAGCGGTCGTCGTGTCATGCTCGACACGTCGGGCCGAAATGCCCGGCGGAAGGCACAACCTGGCGGCTCCGGATGGAGACGCGTCACCACACAAGAAACCCGGCAGGGCTTCTGGAGGGTCATCCCGACCCGCCGCAGCACAGGCCGGCCTCGAGCCGGCCTCTCTGTTTCCAGGGGCTCTCCTCAATGAAAGAGGTAGAGCAATGAACACCACCGTGGCAGCGACATTTTCCGCATTCCACGCGGTGATCAAGTTCGACAAGCTCGTCGAGCAGACCGTTGAACGCATCACCCGCTTCTCGGGGTTCGTTCCGGCGAGGCACTTCGTTCCGGTGATCGACGTGATCGATCTGGAGGCGAATCCGCGGTCCTCAAAGGTCGGACAGGTCACGGCCGCGATCCGGGAGTCGATCGAGAACACCCCGAACGACTTCCCCTTCAAGACCAAGGGCATCCTCCTGGGTGCGTCGAGCTACCGGCGCCTCGACCGCGACCGCATCGGCGTGAACTTCGAGAAGCGCAAGATCGAAGGCATCCTCGACGGCGGCCACAACACACTCGCGATCGGCCTCCACGTCCTTGCCAAGGCGGGTGTGCCCGACGCCTCTATCAGGAAGGTCAAGGTCTGGGACGACTTCCGCACTCTGTGGCATGAGCAGGCTGAGGCGGTCGATGAGCTCCGCGCGAAGGTGCGCGAGGGTGACAGCACCGATCTGGACTTCCTGATCCCGGTGGAGCTCATCGTTCCTTCCGACCCCGAGGATGAGGTCGTGACGGAGGAATTCGAGGCCTCCCTCCTCGACATCTGCGCGGCTCGCAACAACAACGTCCAGCTCAAGGTCGAGGCGAAGGCGAACAAGCGCGGCTACTTCGATGATCTGAAGCAGACGCTGCCGTCGTACATCAGCGAGCGCGTGGAATGGCAGCAGGGCGACCCGAAGCCGATCAAGGTGGCCGACATCGTCGCGCTCGCGTGGATTCCGCTCGGGACGCTGGAGCCGATGCCCGCGGCCGACGACGGCAAGCCGGTCGTTCCGCCGCTTCCGCAGAACCTGTACCGCAACAAGGGCGACTGCATCGTACGCTTCGAGCGGCTGATGAGCTCGCCGGTGGTCACCAAGGAGCACGGCGCGGTCGCTGAGCTTGCACAACATCCCGGTGTTCAGCGCGCTGGCGATCGCGGGGCAGATCCCCGAGCTGTACGAGCTGATCTACCGCAAGTTCCCGGAGGCGTACAACAAGAACGGCGGACTGTACGGGCGCATCACCGCAGTGAGCAAGATGAACCCCGCGAACTCGAAGACTCCGCACAAGACGCGTTTCACCGACCAGGGCGCGAAGTACGCGAGCCCCGAGGGCTTCATCATCCCGCTCGTCTACGGCCTCTCGGCCCTGCTCGAACGCCGCGAAGACGGCACGATCGCGTGGAAGACGGACCCGACGACGTTCCTCAACGACAACCTCGACGAGATCGCAAAGCGGTTCAAGGGCATCATGCAGATGGGAGACTTCGACCCGCAGAAGGTGGGCAAGTCCGGTCCCGCGTACACGATGGTGCGCGACACGTACACGACGCTCGCTGGCGGCGAAGGCAGGGGAGGCCGTCTGATGGGTGACGATGTCGAGTTCAACGTCGGGCTGGTCGCCATCGTGATGAGACCTGAGGATGTCGATTTCCGCGGCATCTCGGTGTCGGCCGGCCGCGGGGGTACCGAGCAAGAGGGCAGACTTCGCGAAGCGGTTATCGAATCCAGCGATGGATTGCGCATGACGATCGGATGCACGGTCTGGGGGGACGGCTCCGCGGACGTGCAGCCCTCGACTTCCTCGCTGGCCCCGACGCCTATCGCCGGCTCGAGGCGGCCGGCCGCATGACGCTCGCCGACGGTGGCAACGGTGCGCGGGTGGCGCTCCTACGCACCCTCAAGTATGGCGATCGCGGTTACCCGTCGCTCGCGTCGATCACGTGGGAAGAGCTGAACGGCCTGGCAGGCGCGGATGCTGCGGACCTCCTGATCTCGCACGGCGCTCGGATCGGGGCGTATGAGGACCTCAGGCCGGAAGCTCGGCAGTACCGTGAGCACCCCGCCTTCGCTGTCTCGGAGGACGGGCTCGAGGCGGTCTTCGCCGCGTTCGCGATCACGCGGGTGATCCCGATCATGAAGGGCTTCGGCCGCGATGGTGGAGTGGAGGCGCTGTACTGATGGCGGGATATATCGTCGAGTTCCCTGATCACAACACCTATGGCGAGGTGATGAAGGGATACTTCTCACTCATGCGCGGATTCGGACTCGAATTCGCGAACCGCAGTCACGGCATCCTCTCACCGACGCATGGTGCGCGCTGGTTCGATGACTACGTCGCATGGCGGAACGAGCAGGATCCGGTTCATGTGAAGCGGCGCCAGTCGCCGGCCGACCCGAGCTTCTTCCTGCGGGAGTTTCTGAGCGCTCCTGAGACTGTTTACCGCGAGGTGATCCCGAACACGGGGGATCTGCGCGTGCTCTCGAAGAAGATCATCGACACTCGCAATACGTGGTTGCACTTCGCCGATGAGCCGTCGGTACTGCAGCCTGCGGGAAGCGGCAGAGTATCTGCGCGACTTCGGCACGAGAGCGTCGATGGGCGTTGCTGTCCCGGCGATCCGCATGATCAAGAGAATCGACCGCATCAAGTCGGGACAGCATCAGCCGGGACAGACGCAGGTGAGTTCCACGTTGCAGGACGCGCCAATGGATGCCGATAGTGGTGAGCCGCCCACCGAGATCCCGCTCGAACCCGTGGCCAACGAGCCTCGCCCTCCGATCGGGTCTCTCTGGCGTGGCGGTATTCCCGCGCGGCGAGTGAAGGTGACCCGCACCCGTGACGTGGTCGACATCGCGACCGGAGCGTCGCTTCGCCAGGAGATCAGCGGCGATCCTGGCGAGAAGATCCGCCAGTGGACTTCGGCGCGCCCGATGGGTGAACTGTGGGTGGATGCCGATGGCGCGGTCGGCGGCTTCGTCGAGGGTCAAGAGCGCCTGCTCGGCTACACCGGCGAAGACCCCGAAAGCGAGACAGCCCGCGGGTTCCTGGTCAAGAGGTTCTACGACATCCGCGACGGCAAGCTCATCGACATCGACTCGGGATCGGCGCTGCGGGATACGGTGAGACCGATATGCGCCGAGCGCGCGCGCGAGATCGAGGATGCCGTGGCCGGCGTCATGGAGCCTGGGGGCACCATTCGCGTGACCAACTACGGCGACGTGCTGTACCTCGACGAGACAGGAACGTCGCGCATCGCTGCGGTCACCCCGGAGACGTGGTTCCCAGGGCACCTGGGGTAAGAGCCATCGGCTACGTACCGCGAATGCTGCAACTCGAGGTCGCTGACAAATCCGTGGCCGGCGAAGCCCCGCGAGCTACAGTCGGGTCGCGACGACGCGTCTGCGATGCAACGCGTGTAACGGTGAGGTAGTCGAGCAAGACTCAGCGTTGCGCGCGGCTACGCTCCTCGACGACGCCCTGCATCACGCGAGTCTGAACTTTGTTGAGTGCTTCCATTCGGACGGACGTGGGGAGCGTTTCCAGGTCCTGGACAGCCCGCGTGATCGCCTCCTCGATGGACGGACGCACCCGGGTTGATAGGGCAGCGGATCGAGGCACTGGCAAGGCCCCGGCGGTGTCGAACAAGTCATCAAGCGACATCCCGAGGACACGCGAAAGTGTGACCTGGTGCTTTGCAGATGGGAGCCGGTACCCGGTTTCGATCTGTGCGACGTACGGGTATGAGAGATCGGTTGCCTCGGCGAGATCCTTTCGACTCATCCCAAGTTCGTCACGTCGCGCAGCGATACGGCGACCAAGCGCGAGGTCTCCGGTGCGCGGGGAGGAACCTCCGTGCGGTTCGGGGCTGACGCGGGCCATGCCTCTATGCTCTCAGAACAGATGAAGTCATGCAAAGGGCGACTGTCGATCGGGCTCCGAACGACTGAATGCTCCCACAACTGTCGACGATCACTTCGCGAGCGCCCTGGCGTTGTTGGTCCGACAACCTCAAGCAGCTCACCCCACCGGGATTTGATCTGTTGATGAACGAGCTCGAAGCGCTTGCCGAGAGAGACCGAACCTAGCGCCGTGCACATGCTTCGCAGATATTGCCCACGCCGGGCAAAAGAACGCTCGCCGCCACGGAGTCGCGGGCTGAACAGAAAGGGGCAATGCACGCAGGCACCCAGGGTGACGGACAACGCTTAGAAGCACTCTCGAGGCCGCGGTGAGAGGCGTCGTGGAGACCTGGCTCAAGGCCGACCTCCGGATCGGAAATCTCTAGCGGTTGAGGGGTCGTCGCGCTGGGCGCAACCTCGGCGGCTTCTGCTCGATCCACGTGTCTGCTCCGACGGCGCACGCCCGTGCGCTCGTAGGTTCGGTATCGTTCTGGCGTCTCGTCCCTCGCCGCGCCGGCGCTACGTGAGCACCTCGGGCCACTTCTCAAGGTACTCGGCGAGGCCCTCGAGGTCGGCGTAGATGGTCGCGAATCGGTGGCCGAACCGTTGCTCGAGTTGATTGCGGATCTCGACCTTCGCGTCCGGGGCTATGACATACGTGAACACCGGAGCCTTCGTGGGGAGACGCCCCTCACGGAGATGCGCCAACCGCATCGGTACCGAGGAGAATCGGCGCACCTCGTCGGCTGCCCACATGGAACGGCCGCGGCCTTCGCCCGGCGCCGCATCGACGGCGTCGATCGGAACGCCATCGAGGATGAACGCCGCGTTCTGTGCCGGGATCCGGCCGTGCAATGCCGGTGGTCGCCAGATCTTGCGCCCGTATCCCGTACCCCAATTCACGGCCCGCCGTGCGGAGGTGTCGTGAAGTCGATGCCAGCGCGGCGTGTTCCCATTCCAATTTGAGTTGAGTTGCAGTGGCTCTCCTGCGGTGAACGCCAGCAGTCGCGCTGGGAGGTCATCTGCCGACGTATCTCTGGCGACGGCGAACCATGCTGCGATAAGGGGGTTGTACGTGACGTCGAGCAGCCGGGTGGGCGCGCCCACGTGCTGCATCTGCGCGAAGAGTTGCAGTGCCGGAATGCCGTCCAGCCGCCACTCCGTGCGCGCCATGCGCAGCAGTCTCGCTTCGGCTGTATTCAGCTCGCTCTCGCTAGGCGGGCTACCAGTCGTGTCCATCAGCAGTCGGTACAGCGAACTGTGCAAGCCCCACCTCGCATCCGTCTGGCCGCGCCAGACGAACCCCTGATCCGGGTGGATGGACGTGATGTGGTTCACCGCGCTTTGGAACGACTGCCAGCCGTCGATCGTCTCCTGCCAGGGGAGAAGAGGTCGGTCGCGTCGATCTGCGCAGGGGCCGTCATGGGCACATCATTCCATGGCACGTGCACCCTCTGCGGTGGGCACTCATCCTGCAGCGATCCTCCTGACGGCCTCGCGCAGGAACTCCTGCGGTGCGAACCCGGGGAGAACGTCGCGAACATCCGCCCACGCCCGGTCCAGAACAACGCCGCAATGGCGGGCGCCGTAGAGTCGCTGCGACGGCGGCCGTGCGGCTGCGCGCTTCGAAGCAGTGCACGAACACCGTTTTGCCTTGCGCGCGCAGGGCGGAGACGGCATCCACTGTCTCGCTCAGGACGAAGTCGACGTCGATGTTGCGGTCCGGCTGGTCGACGAGCCACACCTGCACGCTCTCGCACCACGCCGGCACCTGTGCAGTGCCCACGCGGCACAGCGAGACGACGGCATCCACCTCGTCGGGCAGCCGGTCGAGCGCGGCGATCGATCCGATCCACACGCCGTCATCGTGCGGATGCCGCACCAGAACGTCACTCGCCGGTGACACGGCTGCGCGCTCGGCGAGCGGCCAGCCTGCGGCATCCGGCTCGCCGTGGCGCGCGGCCAGGTATGCCAGGCGGGTGAGCTCGTTGGCGTCGATGCCCGGCCAGCCGTGCAGCACGCGCTTCCACGACAGCGGTACTGCGGTGCCGCCGTACACCGCGCCGGCCAACGACCCGGCGATCGCCGCCACCGTGTCGGTGTCGTTACCTCCGCGGACGGCGCGCTGCACGGCATCGGGCAACGATTGCGACCCGGCGACCGCGGCAAGCGCCCCCTGGAAAGCCCGCACCACCCATCCGTTGGCCTTGTTGAAGTCGCGCGGATGGGCGCCAGGTGTGAGCGCTTCGTCGATCAGAGCCGACCAACGGCGGTTCGTTTCGGCCGGTTCGGCCTCGCTCGACGGGCCAGGGGTCGGGCGTTTCGTCTCGTCGCTGCGCTCCTCGCTCAACGACCGGGGGGTGCTGCGCTCCTCGCTCAACGACCGAGTGTCGGTCAAGGTCCGTACGTACACGTCGAGGGTAGTGCGCATGTCGAGCACGCCGGTCATGATGGCGTGCCTGATCGCGAGGCACCACAGCGCGCATGCGTGGACGTTGTCATCCTCCCAATGCGTCAACTGCGCGACGCGACCGGCCGAGGCGACGAGCTCGGCGGTGGTTCGGTCGAGGTAGCCGAGCGCGACTGGTCCGGTGCGCATGAGCGACCCATTGCCGGCGCTGCGTTTCTCGCAGCGTGTGCGCGCTCCGACTCCGCGAATGCTGCGGCGGCCGTCGGCACGGGCAGCGCGGACAGGATGCTGCGGGTCTGCGCCCCGACATCCTTGGCCGAACGCGACCACTCGCACCAGCTTGCGACGATCTCGTTGAGCGCGGCCAGGTCTTCGAGTGTGCGGCCGTCGGCAAGCACACGGAGGATCGGCATCGCCATGCTGGTGTCGTCCGTCCACTCGCCGACGTCGTGGCCGAACACGCCGCGGCCGAATGCCGGGGTGACCTCGTCGGGCAACGCCGGGCCGAATTCGTATCGCGACCCGAGGGCATCGCCCGCTGCCGAGCCGAGCACGGCACCGACGGCGCGGTCGAGCTGGATTGCGGTCAGGTGGAGCGGGCGTCTGGTCGTTCCTCGCTCGTCCCGTGGCCTAGTCTCCGGTGCGCTCAACGCTCCGCTCCCGCCAGGCCGAGAATGCGCTGCGCCCGTCCGTACTTGATGGCGAGACGGTCTCGCGTCGCAGGGTCGAGCAACCGAGTGCGCTTCGGGCGCAGGTTGTCGCCGATGTCGGCCGAGGCGACCGCACGTGCGACCGGAACGGCGGCGACCCGCTGGTAGTACTCGGCCGCCGGCGTTCCCGGCGCGCGTGTGAGCACGCAGACCAGTTCGACGATGTCGGCATGCACGCCGGCCGCGCGCAGATCGGCGGTCGTCACCCCGGTGTCTTCGATGACGTCGTGCAGCCAGGCGACGCAGTGTTCAAGCGGTTTCCGCAGCGGGTCGAAGCGGGCAGCCACTCTCGCCGCGTGCGCAAGAATCGGTACGCCCGCCTTGTCAGTCTGGCCGCGGTGCGCGATCGTCGCGATGGCGCACGCAAGTGCGACCTGGGCTCCAGCATCCGGGTCCCCGGCATCCGGCGATACCCGTGTGCCGGCGGGCGCTTCACCCTGCCCTGCCACGTCCGTGCGCAGATAGTAGAACTGCCACGTCCCGTTGAGCTTCGCGTCACCGCGGCAGACGTAGATCGCATGGTCGCTGTCGTCAGCCGGTTGGGTGAGCGGGATGCTCAGCGTCACGTTCGTGTACGGCTTGCCCGTGTCGGGCAGGTCGCCGTACCGCGTGCCGTCGAGCGGACCGCCGATCAGTTCGGCGGGGATCGTCCCCCGGATGCCGTCGTTCATGTCTTCCTCCAGGTTTTACGCTCTTGTGCGTTAATAACTGCAGTATGGGGCGAACCTCCGACATTGCGCAAGTCTCAGTAAAATGGAGCCATGACATACCGTGACCGGTCCGGTCGTGCGCTCGAGGACTACCCGCGCCCCTCCGTGGCGGTCGACACCGCGGTACTCACGGTGTGGGACGACACGGTGGGGGTTCTGCTCCTGTCCGACGGCGACGGCGGTCGACGCCTGCCGGGTACCTTCGTCCATCCCGGGGAACGGCTGGCGGATGCCGCGGACCGCGCGCTCCGCGAAAAGGCCGGGCTCACCGGCATCCATCCCCGTCAGCTTGCACGTGTTCGACGCGCCGGCTCGCGACGACCGCGGATGGGTACTCAGTGTCGCGCACTACGACGTCGTGCAGTTGAGCCGGCTGGCCCTGACCGACGGAGTGCAGGTGGTGCGAGTGGAATCGCTTCCGCCGTTGACGTACGACCACGACGCGATCATCGCGTTCGCCGTGGATGCGATGCGCTCGAGGTATCGCGCCGCACCAGATCCGGCCGGGCTGCTCACCGAGCCGTTCACGATCCGCGAGTTGCGCCACGTCCATGAAGCCGTGGCCGGACACAGGCTGCTGCCCGACACGTTCCGGCGATCGATGCTGCCCGGGCTCGCTCAGACCGGCGAGACCTTCAGCGAAGGACGCGGCCGCCCCGCCGAGCTGTATCGGCGGATCTCAGCAGGCTGATGGAGTGGTCGAAGACCACCAGCATCGAGGAAGGCCCAACCTCATGCGGCGGAGCGACCCGGCATGGGGAATTTCAGTGAGCAGAAGTGGCTCTCCTGGCTCTTCCGTGGGTTGTTGAGCGGGTCTGAACGGGCGCACGCCGTTCTCTCGTCTAGGTTTCTGGACTGCTTAGGAACAGGAACCGAGAGTGCGGAGAGCGGCGCGCTGAATCCCAGCCTATGGCGTGCCTTGCTGGGCGTGGACGCAATACGCGCGCTCGCGCGCACGGACGTCGTAGCGGAGCGCGACCAGCTCGATGGCGTGACCGCCAGGCTTCGAGTGGGAGACGTCGATCCCAGCACGGGCGCCGCATACTGCGGACCAACCCAGTATGTGTTGCGTTCTCGCGATCGGATCGTCGTCGACGAAGCCGGCATGGTCGACCTGCAGACGGCGAACGTCCTTGTCGAGCTCGCGATCGAGCAGGGCGCCGGACTGGCGTTCGTGGGTGACACGCACCAGGCGTTGCCGGTCGGACATGCGGGCGCGATGGGTTCTGCGATCCGGCACGCGAACGCTGCGGTCGAGCTCGACACGGTGCACCGGTTCCGCGATCCCGACTACGCGGCACTCACACTGCGGCTCCGGGATGCGGGTGATCGCGAGCGTGCGCTGGTCGTTGCGGGGGAGCTTGCCGAACGCGGTCACGTCGATCGGGTCGATCATCGCGAAGCGGCGCGTGGGCGGATGATCGACGCGTACTTCGATTGGCACGCGCGCGGCAAGCGGGTGACGCTGGTATCTGGCACGAATGCGGAGGCGGATGCGATCAACGACGCCATCCAGCAGCGGCGAGTGGATGAGGGCGAGCTCGACGTCTGCGTCGCCGCGTGGGGAATGGGAGAGCAGCGGATTCTCGTCGGTGACATCGTTCAGACCCGTCGGAACGACCGGCTCACGGGAGTCGAGAATCGCGCGCAGTGGGTAGTGCGCGGCATCCGCGACGAGCACCTGTCTCTTGCCTCCGTGAGCGACAGCGGAGAGGTGGCGCGTGTGTCCTCCGAGTACGCGCGGGAGCACCTGCAAGCTCGCCGACGCATCCACCGCGCACGGCGTGCAGGGCGACACCGCCGAAGCGTCGGTAGTCGGGCCGGATGTCGATGCGGCAGGGCTCTATGTCGGCCTCACGCGAGGGCGGGTGCACAACGTCGCGATCGTCGTGGCGCGAACGGATGCCGCGGCCCGCGAGTGCCTCGCCGAGTCGATGCAGCGCGGCACTCCGGAGTTGACGATGCAGGATGCCGTGCGCGCGGCCCAAGCGGAGATGCGTCGCGCGGCGCGGGAACGGGACTTGGCGCCGATGGCGACCGGACCGGTAGCCGGGCCAGCACCGTCGGCGGGTGCGGGGCGAGGAAGGGGGATCTGAGGCTTCCGCTCAATCGCACGCTGAGATCCATGCTCGGAGATACGGCGAGCTGGCGCTTTACGCCTCCCCGAACGACGCTGGAGGCTAGATAAGAATCATAAGTTGGTCATGAAGGGACCTCAACTCGTCCTCCGCCTCGAGATACAGGGGATGTGCTGCCGCCTCCTTTGCTCCGCCATCGAGTTCGCTCCGGGCGAATGCGCCACGCAGTTCTCGCTGCAAGGAGCGAATTCGCTCGATCCGCTCAACGATCGCCAACCCATCTTCGAGATTTGCTGACACCGTTTGTCCCCTCACCTCGGTCGGCTCCGACCGCCTTTTCGAATGCCCTCGTGCTGTTCGCGCGTCGCGCGGAGAGTCATAAAGATGGGGTCAGCCGCGCATGCTCGTACTGATCAATTCTCTCAATGATCTCTTCGGCGAACAGGCGGCATTGGGCCCGTTGTGCCTCACCGAGGACTTCAGGTCGACCGTGCGCGAGCGGCGCGCGATACTGTGCAAGACCAGTCATGACGCTCCGCCAGTGGGCCTTGTCTTTCGTGCTGAATAAGCCTACGAACGCGCTCCACTCGACTTGTACGATGTCCCAAAGGTCACCGGGATATGTGTAGGACAGCCATGGAGCTTGGCGCGCGAACATTTTCGTGTCCCGTGCTTGTTTAGCATGGGCGTCTGCGAGGGCCTTCTTTACAGCCGGGTGCTTCTTGGCGACCTGGTGTTCCCATTCCTCCCCGTAGACGTCTCGAAGCGTACTATCTATCACTCCTCTCAGCCGAACTTCTGCAAGTCCCAAGAGGCCCCATGGGTTCATGCTCCATGTGCGATGTCGTAGCGCATCTCTAAATATCTGCTGCTCCGACAAGGAGATGGGCGTCTCTTCTTCCCCGCGATCCTTTACATGGTTCACCTGCTCCGGGACAATGCCGAGCAATTCAAGCTCTTGCCTTTCGAACATGAGATCGTCGACGATCGGCCCCAGCACGTATTGTGCCGCTGCATCGATCAGACGCAGGTCGGCGAGGTGATCCAGAACGCGTAAAGCAATCTTGGCGCGCTCCATGTCGCCCGATGGATCAGGTGACAAGTCGGGGCGCGTTGTCAACCAGTACTTAGCGAGTGAGGGGTGCCCACCCGACCATCGAAGACAATCGGTCCGCTCCGCATCTGTGAGCCCGCTTGCACCCGGTCCGAGGTCATCGAGGTCGTTAGCAGCCAGGCTACCGAGATACTGGGTGTAACACACGCTCGCGAGCGTTGAGATCCCGGAGACCTTGGTCTCGATGGATTGAAGCGAACGGCGGGAGACTATCAAGGCCGTGCATCGAAGCGATTCTGGGCGATGCACCAATTCTCGCAACAGGAGCAAAAAGTCTACTGCGTCGTCGAAGTGGACCACTCGGTCGAACTGATCCAGCAACACGACGAAGTGACGATCCGACTGCATCAGACACGTTCGAACTGAACGCCATACCTCACGGATAGAGCCGGTGTCCGTGTGGGCGCGGACATCGGTGCAATTGAGGCCAACAAGCAGTTCGGCAAGCACGTCCTTGCCCGACGACGTTGTCGAGAGGTCTACACGGATAACCGGCTGCCCAGCGTCCTCGAGTAGGTGAATTACGCGATCACTGATCCAGGACTTGCCGGATCCGGGGCTTCCGTGCAGCGCAACGTTCGCGGGAGCACTTAGCAGCGCTCGGACCCGCTCGGGAGTCTTTGCTCTATCGGTCATCACTCATGTCTTCTCAAATAGTCGGCGTAAAGGAGAACACGGATGGAAACCCCGCTTTCGTTACGGCTTAGGACTCCGCGTAGGAGCAGATCTTCGAGGGCCATAACTCGCCACGGATCAAGTTGCAGGTGATCGATCGGTACTGGGCTGTTTTGGCTACCAGAGAGGTGCGCAATTCTCCGCAGTACGGTTAGGGCAAGCTCGGTCCCATCGGCCTCCTCCTCGTCTTCGACGTTTGACATCAATGTGTGCGTATTGTCGGCTGTGACGAGGCAGTCGAACTTATGCGCCTCAATGCGATCTTGACCGGATAATAGGCCTTCGACCGCCTCCTCTACGTCGGTCTCGGTAACCTCGGAGCGGTTGTGGGAGTTTACGAGGGTTATCACTCGGTCACAGAGGATTTGGGTAAAGAACGGGTGTCCGCCCGTATATGACGCGATCGTGCTTAGCGCGTAACCCGTATAGCGACTGCTGTTCTCGGCCGTTCTGACTGGTAGGTCGGCTAGTCGTTGGGTCTCATCCATTGTGAGATAGTCAAGCTTGCGGGTCGTCATGACACTGAACTCGTTTGGATACGACTCCAAGAACCTCGGCATGGTGTCCTGGCCTATCAAGAGAGCGGAAAATAGCCTCGCCTCGAGGAGGCCTTTCAGTTGCCGCATGAAATCTTTGAGTTCGTTGTGTTCCGAGGGGTCGATGCCGCGACGACGCAGGATCTCGTAGACATATGTGAACTCGTCGACGACGACAACGAATGCCACTCCAGTCAAGCCAGTAGACCGAAGGAGCGTCCGTGCCTGCCTCCAGCGCCCTCTGAAAGCTCCGCAGCGGGCGGCTCTCTATGGCTGCCGTCTCGGGCCACCGATCCAATAGGAGCCTTGATGTTTGGGCAGGAAGTGCGCGGTCGATTTGGATACGGAACTGGTCCAGGATCTCTTCCACGAAATCGACAGTCACGCTCCGGCGGTCAATCGTGCCCATTGACAACGAGGCGACGATAGCTTTCCTTTCGAGTAGGCGCGTTCTCACTTGCTCAAGGACGCTCGACTTACCGGTGCGTTGTTGCCCATATACGGCGAAGCACGTACCCCCTGGCGTCTTGCCCAAATCGCGAACCAGGTCGTGAATCATTGCCTCGCGCCCGAAGAACATCTCAGGTGATGACACTGGCAAGCCGCCTGCGTAGGGACGATATGGATTTGGGATCTCGGTGTGCGCCTCGTTGCCCTGAATGCTCAGCAGCAAGGACTGCCGAGGTGACGAATGGGTCTGACCATCTGGCAAGCGATACCTCAGGTGCGCGTCGATACGAATATCTGAACGTGCACCCTGCTTGCGGTTGTCGCGAAGCCGCACATTTACTGTCGTGGTTTGACCGCTCTCAAGCAGCGGCAGGCTAGGCGCTCGACCAATCAGGCTCAGATTTCGATACCTGTCCAACACGACCGTTACGTCGCGCAGTTCCAACGCCGACTGGTCGAGACTGATCCTCACGGGAAGATCGAACTCGTGATCGTTTCTTCGCGTGACGTTGACTCGGTCGCGGGTGACGATGACTGGTGGGTGCGCGGCCCTCGTGGAAGTGGTCATCCAATGTTCTTCGTGCTCAGCGACCAAACTGTCGAGTGCGCTCACGAGGGCGATTGTCAGAGCGTTGCGCGAAGACCTATATCGTCCGTCTGCTCTTGCCTGACGAATGGCACTGGCAGCGCGATCCCTTGGACCTGCCGCGCTAACGAAGTCGTCGTTCGACAGCTTGCGCCTCGACCGCCTCCGCGACAGATAGTACGGCCTTGACAAGACGAGTGTTCAGCGCGGACGATACATCACCCTGCACTTCCTTGAGGCGCAAGCGGATCAACTTCGCGCGCTCCAAAGCCTGCGGTTCGGTCTCGGCGGCTGCCAAGGTGCTCTCCATCGCACGGGCCAACTCGCCTTGCGTGGGTGCAACGCGAGCCGACCGGGAATCCTGCGTCGGCTCAGCATTCGGCTTGTCCACATGAGCAATGCTTACGAGAGCTGTCAGCGGCACTGCTATGGTCCGTCCGTCAGCCATATTCAGCTGCACCGTATCTTCATTGAGACCCGCAACCTTCGCGCGCAGACGGTAGGTCGAGCGAGCGCCCGACAACTCGAACTCGGCACTCATCCCAGCGCTGAGATCTTTATGGCCGATCAAACCGGCTCCTCTTCGTGCGGAACTCGTTCGGACGAGCTTAGTTGTGACTATACATACCTGTGGGACATAGGCCAGGGACCAGCGAATGCTCTCTGGAGTCGATCGAGCCATTTCATCGAGGCGAGTCCGGGCGACGACAGTCCAGCAACGTGACATCGAGCGGGGACCTACGGCCTGGACTCCTGGTTTGCGATGTCCTCCATCGCATCATCGTGGCACTCGATCTCGCGGCGCTCCCACTCGTCGTACTCGGCGTCGGTCTGAACGAGCTTCTCAATGAAGCCCGCACGCCTCGTCTCGAATGGGTCGCGGCGCAGGTACGCCTCGACGATCTCGGTTCCCTCGCCGGCCAAAGCCTCCACGAGCCGATACAGATCCCGATCGGGCGACCCGGGCCAGTTTCCCTCCGCCGACTGGTTACGCGCCTGGTTGAGAAAGTAGATCACCTGCATTACTTCCTCCCGCGTCGCGCGATCGGGAATCAATCCCGCCTGAGCACGGAGCAATCGACGGCGCTCCTTTGTCCAGATCGTCTTCCAGACTGGGTACCAGGGCTCGCTGCGAGATCATCTGCCCGAATGTGCGCTCGGCGTCCGAGATCGACCGCTCGAGGTCGATGAACGATTCAAACAGGGCCCGCACATCAGCCTTGGTGTCTTCTCGGCGTGCGTCCGCCACGGCGGCCTCCCGAGCTTTCTCATCACGATGCGACTGGTGCTTCGCGGAGCGGCTCTGCCCGGCCAAAGTGAAAAAACCACCTATCAGGGCACCGAGCAGCGCGGCGGCCACGGTCCGCAACCACTCTGAGATGTCTTCGTTCTGTGTCCACCAGAAGATGTACCAGAGCCCCTCAGGGTCGGTCGTGGCGGCAAGTGCTGACGGGATCACGCTGCGACCCTATCGAGCGCGGACACCAGCGACTCGGTTGACGTGCCGTGAGTGGCGGATGGGCGAAGCCACCAACCGCGCCTGTAGCCGGAAGGGGTCGCGTCGTGCCTGCCGGCTGATTCGACGTTGGGCAGCGCCGCCCGTCGAGCCGCTATCAGGCGTCGACGCCGAAGGCGCGGAGCAAGCGGGACGCGGGGGATCATCCGGCGCGGGCCGAGTTGGACCGTGGGGATGGTCCCGCTCTCGATCCCGAGCTTGATCGTGCGGTAGTCGACGCCGACGAGCTTGGCGGCATCCTTCATTGTCAGAGCCAAGCAGTCCTGTGACCGGTTCATCGCCCTTCCTTCCTGTGAGCCAGCAGTGTCAGTCTCCCTTCGTCGCAAGCCATCACAATCGTGAGCCAAGATCGACAGTCTTCTTCGCAAATCGTCGACGACCTGGAATAGTGGGCTCCATGGCAGACGTCGAGGCGTATGACTTCAGCGACGAACGCATTGATCTCGGCAGTGGGGTGAGTCTTCCGAAGTCGTGGCGCGCGCGCGTGTCGGGTGAGCAGGGCGCGCGCGGAACGATCACCGTCCGCGTGGAGTGGGATGACACGCTCGGACGCAGCGCCGTCGTCTTCGCTGCCCTCGAGCGCGAAGCGGAGGGCGTCGACATCACCAGCCAGGTGCTCCGGGAGGTGCGGACGCACTGGATCATGACGAGGTCAGCTCTTGATGTCGTCACCGTCGACGTCGGCATCGACGATGGCGACAAGGTCGACCGTGTACCGGTGCGCGAGTTTCTCAGTCGCGTGCGGGCACATAAGGAGCGAGAGCCCATGGAGTCCCTCCACGCGGCGATCTCCGTCTATCGCGTCGCGACAGCAATCAGCTTTCCCCCGCTGAAGCTCGTCGCCGACACTCTCGAGATCAGCCAGAGCACCGCGACCCGCCTCATGAGTCGCGCGCGCGACTCCGGTCTGGCACCCGAAGTCCGCATCCAGGAGCCGCGGCGGGCGCCAGCGGTCGACCCCTACAACCCGGGCAGGCCATACGACCCTGCGGCGCCCCACCAGGGGCCGTCCCAGCCCGGAGGGCCTTCGATCGGCCGATGAGAGACGCGGTGGCGCGGTTCCCCGATTGGGACTCAGCGCGAATGAGCTTCGGAGTTCGCGCCGCAACCGCAACTGTGTCAGACCGCTCCGGAACGGGAGACAGAGCCACCATCGTCGTTGGTGCGCTGCGCGACGCCCCGATCCTGCATGTGCACGATGGCCGACCCCATGTCGTCACTCGCGACCGGGGTGGGGCGGAGGAGTCGTCAGGGGTGGGTCGCGTTTATCTTCTCGGCGAGGGCCTCGAAGTTGTCGAGCGTCGTTGCGGACAACGCGTCCACGCGGGCGGGGTCGTGCAGCGAGCTCGGCGGGCCGCCAGTGGTCGAATTTGGGCTCTCCCGCGGACTCGAGCCGCTTCAGGATGCGATCGTGGTGCTCCGACAGGCTCTCAGCCGTGATGCTCCTGCCCAGCGCCTCGTTGTAGAGCGCGAGGTAGTCCTCCACCGCGAAGAGGTCCTCGATATCGGCGTGATTCTGCTGGAGCACCGAGCTGACGAGAACCACCCGATCGCTGTCGATCTTGTTCGCGTTCATCGCGGCTTCGACCTTGCCCGCACCCTCGACACCCGAGTCGAGCAGGACGGTGACCGAGACCTTCCGGCCGAGGAGTGACACGAAGGTCGGTACGTTCGAGGAACCACCAGCCGGAAGGATGCGCCAGCGTTCGTCGAGCCCCACCCCTCCGACCTTGCGGAGGGCACGACTGAGCAGGTCGAGATAGGCAAGGTCCGACGGGCCCTCGACGAGCAGGTTCCGCTCGCCGATGAAGAGGTTCTGGCTGAGGTCGTAGCCCAGCGCGGCCTGCAGCGGGAACGCGCTGTCCTCGCCCACCTCCAACGCGTCAGAGGAAGTGACCGACCCGATGTCCTCGCCGCGATCCTCGACCACACGGACGCGCTCGATCTGGTCGACCATGAACGGCGAGTGGGTCGTGTAGATGACCTGCCCGGCCGGCGCGAGGCGCTCGTTGATGAATCGCATGAAGTCCCGCTGGGCCTTGGCGTGGAGCGTGAGGCCGGGCTCGTCGAGCAGGATGACGACGTCCTCGCCGCGGCTCTCGAACTCGCTGAACGCCGCGAGGAACGAGAAGAACCACCTATAGCCTGACGACCGGCGGGAGAAGTTGTTGGTGAAGTCGTGCTTGCGGTCCTCGACGCGGAAGTTGAGATAGCGGATGACGCTGCGCTCCCCGCGAGCGTCCGCGACCGTCTCAGGCTCCGTCATGATCTTGATGCGGAGCTCGGGGTTGGTGCTCCAGTACGCCTTCATCTCCCTGGACAGGTCGTTGGAGACCGACTCCAGTTCAGCCGTGCTCGACTCGAAGTTCGAGTTCGCCATCGCGTTGACGTCGGTGTTGGCGAGCTTCAGGAGAGCACGAGCGGTCTGCCGGGGAGATGCACCAGGCTGCTCGTCGGCATCCTCCCTGAGCGTCGCCACATCGACCCGTCCCTCCAGACTCTGGTAGTCCGAGAAGAGGAAGAACTTGGGGATGCGAGCCAGGACGATCGAGTTCGCCACTGCCTCGAGATCGCCGGTACCGACGACCGCAGAGATGCGTGCGAGCACCTCCTGGATGGACGTGCCAGGCGCAGGAACCGGAGCCGGCGACGTGACCGTCTCGCCTGCGGCCTCGGCCTCGGCCTCGGCCTCCGCTGCCGCGCAGCGGCTTCGGCAGCAGAAGCGGCTTCGGCAGCGGCACGGGCAGCGGCATCGGCCTCCTCCTGAGCCAGCGCCTGAAGCGCGGCGCGCAGTGCGGCGACGGTGTTGTGCTGCTCAGCGAAAGCCTGTGCGTCGGGGTGCCCCTCGAGAACGTTCTGGAGGAACCGTGCCTCGTCGAGCTCGACCTGTGCCCACGTCTCACCGCTGTAGCGACGACCGACCAGCGCACTGTCGGCAGTCACGACGCCGTCGCCAAGGGTCGCCGTCAGCGTGTCGAGATCGGCCTTCTCGAGGCGGAAGGTCGCCTGGATCGGCGAGACCTGCAGGAGGTCCTCGCTGCGACTGTCTCGGCTCCGCCTCCAGCGCGGGTAGTCCTCGAGCTCTACGAAGCCGTCGCCGTAGACGGGATTGAGCCGGTAGAGCGCGTCCAGCATCGTGGACTTCCCGGACTCGTTCATCCCGACGAGGGTCGTGATGTCGTCCTCGACGGACACCTCACTCGAGTCCAGCACATTCTTGTACTTGTACACCTGGAACGATGACAGCTTGCATCGCGCCCCCTCACGCCTCGAAAATCAACGCCTCTGACCCTAGCTGGGCGTACGGACACGTCGAAGTTTCAATCGGTGAGGGACTCAGGTGAATCCATCGCCGAACGCTCGACTGCTCGGAAGCGAGACGCTGGTCGACGACCACTAGCCGCCGAGTTTCGGTTCACGCGACCACTCTGCTCGCGAGCGGTGCCCGGGTAAGGATCCCGCCGTCTCGCGCATCGATAGTGTCGACGCGTAAGTGAGCGCAAAAGATCGACCTTGGCGGGGGCCCAATCGACTCGACTCGGATTCCGCGAACTGACATCTGAGCGCCGAGATGGGCCCGTCGAACGTGCACCGCCCGCTTGGGGATCCTCGTTGCGCACCCCACCAACGTGAGCATGCCCGCCCCGATGCCTTTCCGATCACCCGCCGTGGCTCGCTGTGCATAGTTCGCGCGCGGAGACGGTCAGTTCGTCTTTAATGACTTTCCTCGACGGAAGGCGCCCATGCGGGCCTCGTGAGCCGCTCTTGCTGCTCGACGGGTGATGACTCGCTCTGCGATCTCTGTTACCGCGACGGAGAGAGCGCCGGCCATCGTTCCGACGATCAACGACCAGACCCAGAGCACGCTTGGATCGAGGTTGGTCGCTGACCAGAAACCAATCATGACCCCGTAGGCGATCACCAGCGCTCCGATCGATGAACCGATTCGCCATCGTCGCGCCATCCTCCGGTCTGGACCGTTCCATGCGTTCAGTTCATGAGCCAGCTCCGTAATCACGGTGCCGAGTTGATCGCGCTCACTGGATTCAGGGAGTAGAGCGTAAGCCTCCCCGAGTCGGCGGATGCGCATGAGGAGGCGGCCCTCCTTGGTCCAGCGGGGTCCCGCCCACCCGACGACGGCGATAAGCGCGAGGGTGATCGCGCCCAGGAGGGCTCCTAATTCAACACTCACGAGAAGCAAGCTAGTGGAGGACTCCGACAGCGGCCGCCATTGTGCGGTGAGCGCCGGGCACGTCGCGCCGCTATCAGGCGTCGACGCCAAAGGCGCGCCGCGGGCCAGCGCGGCGGATCATCCGGCGCGGGTCGAGTTGGACCGTTGGTATGGTTCCGCTCTCGATGCCGAGCTCAATCGTGCGGTAGTCGACCCCGACGAGCTCGGCGGCATCCTTCATCGTTAGTGCGAGCGAGTTCGGGCGAGCCGGAGAACCTGGGTGTGATCCGTGTGCGCGTCGTTTATGACCAGCAGTTGCGACGGTCGGTCGCGGCATCCGTCAGAGTGGATCGGGCGGGGGCGGGGGCGGGGAGGAAGTCACGGCCGCCTCGCTGCGGGACGTGAGCGTCCTGCAGATTGTCCAACGGTCTGCGCTGCAAGTGGTCACGGTGCAACGCGGCGAGGGTATGGCATTGGAGCTGGGCGAGCACCTCGCCGACGTGCGGGCACGCGCATCGGATCGCCAGCTCGGCGAGACCGTCCGTGAGGCGGTGAGGCTGTACCGGATCGCAACCACGGTGAAGATCGCGCCACTCAAGCTCGTCGCGGATCAGCTCGGCGTGAGCGTCAGCACGGCGACGCGGATGATGGCGCGGGCGCGCGCAACCGGTCTCGCGGAGGACCTCCTCGCTGGGGCTCTGACGTCAGAAGGACGCATCAAGCTGCATCGATGCACATTGCCAAGCAAAGTGCACTCATGCGCGCAAATCGCCCAAAATGTGCCTCATTGCGGACCTGACCAATACAGTCTTGGCCGCATTCGTGTCTGGCATCGGTCGGAGCCTCGCTCCCCCACTGCCAACTCGTGGCCGCAGATTGGCCGCATTCCATTCGCCGCTGGCTGTTTTCGGACGTCGCTGGATGTCGTAGCGGACTCGAAAACCCGCGTAATTCCGCGGAAGTTGTCGTTCGACGTCGCTATGCAAAATGCTCAGAACGTGTTCGAGTCCCTCCAGGGGCACGGCCACCTTCGCCTTGGTGGCTCCTTCTGGCGCAAGACCACGTGAAACCCGCTTGCGCATTCTGAGATCTGCTGAGGGGCGGCAACGACGCGCTTTCACGACGGTCGGGCGTAGCGAGTCCGCGGGCCGTTCGGCACCGCCACCAGTGGCATGGCGCCGTTGAGGCGCCGCGTCGCGACGGCATCCGGGTCATCGTCCAAGAGTTCGGCGTAGGTGTCCAGCGTCATCGCGGCCGACGCGTGCGCGAGCATCCGTTGCACTGCCTTCACGTTCGCGCCTGAGCTGATGGCGAGCGACGCCGGCAGGTCGGTGGGACGCCGCACGGCAAGCGCGGCGTCACAGGGGCAAGTGCTCCAGAGGCGAGCGACAACAGCGCCCCCTGCTACACTCGCCCCACAGCCGAGACACGAAGCGAGGAGGTGATACCCATGAACGAATCGACGTGGGTGCTCCTCAGCGGGGTCACGGTCGGGCGATAGGTCGTCCGGGAGCGCCGTCTGAAGAGCACTCCCGAAAGGCACGACCATGCAGTTCACCAGTGAACGACGACTCGACCACGAGGTCGTCGAGCGCGAGTTCACCCTCGACGAGATCCCCGGGATTCTGTGGACCCCGGGATCCGCCTCCGCCGCCGATCCCGTCCCGCTCATCCTGATGGGCCACCCCGGCCGGCTGGGCCCGATGTATCCGCGGCTGGCCGCGCGGGCCACCGGCGCGGCAGGGCAGGGGTTCGCCGCCGCCACCATCGAGCTGCCCGGCGCCGGCGACCGGCCCCGCCTCGCCGCCGTCGACCACGCCCGCGCCGACCTGCGGAGCGCGCTCGCGGCCGGCGAACCGGTCTCGAGCGACATCGTCGACCGGCTCATCCTCCCGCTGGTCGACCAGGCCGTTCCCGAATGGCGGGCGCTCCTGGACGCGGCGCTCGCACTGCCCGAGATCGGCGGCCCGGTCGGATACTCCGGCGGAGTGATCGGCATCGGCATCCGGCTCGCCGTTGTCGAGCCGCGGATCGTCGCGGCAGGCCTGTTCGCCGGCAGCTACGTGCCGGCGAGTCTGCTCGAAGAGGCCCGGCAGGTCACGATCCCGCTGCACGTGCGCTGCGATGGGATGACGAGGGCAACGACCGGCAGCTGGCGCTGGACCTGTTCGACGCCTTCGGGTCGACCCAGAAGACGCTCCAGGCCAACCTGGGCGGCCACACCGGGGTGCCCTCGTTCGCCGGCGAAGACGCGGCCCGGTTCTTCGCCCGCCACCTGGCCTGACGGCGGGATACCGGCGGTGCGCCGCAGCTGATCCAGCCGTTGCCCGCAGGCTCAGTGCGGCGCCCGCAGCTGATCGACCGGGCGCAGGGCTGTCTCGGCGCGGCATCCCAGTTCTCCGGGCTCGAGCAGCGCACGCGGGGAACGTGGAGAACCTCGACGCCGCCGGTGGGCCGGCGCACCGCGAGCAGGCAGTCGTCGGCATCCCCCATCGCGAACCCGATCTGGTGGTCGCCGATCGTGACGGACGCGGCGAACGCGACCTCGCGGTCGCCGGTGGGCTGCGGCATCCGCTTCTTCACTTCGGCGAGGATGTCGTCGGGCGAACCTTCCGCAGTCGCGCGGGTGAGCACGTCGACGACGACGTCTTCGGCGCCATCGGGCATGACGTAGACGGGGCGGGTGTCGACGGGCGGATCGATGGGATGCGCGTCCGCCGGGCAGTCGATCGAATGGGCGACCGCCTTGTCGTCGTCCCAGTGCGCGTGGTCGTCAGTGACGACGCCCCAGTAATCGAACTGCGACTCGAAGCACGCCACGTAGGGGTCGGCGCCGTCGTAGCGCTCGATCGTGACCCGCAGCTGCAGGGTGCCGAACGGCTCGGCGTGCGTGGCGTCGGGGTAGGCCGTGTAGCCGATCAGCTGGGATGAGGCCAGGCCGCCGAGCCGCTCGTCGGCCCACCGGGCATAGTCGTCGATCGTGTCGGTCGGACCGCGGTACAGGTGCCGGGCGATGTCGGCCGCTTCGTGCTGCGCCTGCGTGGCCAGCGCCGCGTCGCGGCCGGACATGGTGCGGGCGCAAGCCGGTCAGCGCCCCGGCGGCCAGCAGCGATGCGAGGAGGGCCGCGGCGCGGAGGGGACGGGAAGCCGGCATGAGTCGATCTAACCCTGACCGGCCAGTTCCTGCGACCCGAGCACGACCGCCAACTCGAGCTTCTGTGCGCCCTCCGAGCCGGGCTCGGCCGTGTAGACCATGATCCGCAGGTCGTCGTCGGTGACGACGAGCACGTCGCAGTCCAGCTCGATCGGGCCGACCAGCGGGTGGTCGATGATCTTGTGCCGCGACGGCTCGGCGGTCGGGGCATCCGTCGCCGACGTCCACAGCTCGCGGAACGTCGGGCTCTGCGCGCGCAGGTCGTCGACCAGGCGCCGCAGCCGCCCGTCATCCGGATACCGGGCGACCGTCATCCGCAGGTCGGCGACCAGTCCCGCGTTCTGCCGCGCCTGCTCTTCGGGAGTGTGCCGCGCCCGCGAACCGCTGCCGGCCACGTTGCGCCACACCGCGTTGCGGTCGTTGCCCCGCAGCTGCGACGTGGCCCCCATCAGCGCGTCGAACGGCGCATTCGCCTGGATCAGATTCCACGCCGCGTCGTACACGACGACCGGGGTGTTCGCCAGCCGGTCCAGGCAGCCGCTGCACGCTCGGCGCGATCCGGGTCGGAACGACTCCCGGCCCCGGCACCGACAGCCCCGCCCCGCGGAACAGCCGCTCGCGCTCGTTGTCGCTCACCCGCAGCGCACGGGCGAGGGCTTCGACCACCTGCGCCGACGGCGACGTCGCGCGGCCCTGCTCGAGCCGGGTCAGGTAGTCCACCGAGATGCCCGCCAGCTTGCGCCAGCTCTTCGCGGCGCAAGCCCCAGCGCCCGGCGGTGCGCTCCCGCCGGCATCCCGACCGCCGCCGGCTCGACCCGATCGCGCCACTGTCGCACCAGCCGGCCGAATTCGCGATCATCCACTCTGCCAGCCTGGCACTCGCACCGCCGCCTGTCGTGGTACTGCCGTTCCTACGATGAGCGGAGCGCTGGCTGTGGATGCCGCATCCGCGCACGATCGGACCATGACAACAATCCTCATCACTGGGGCCAACAAGGGCCTCGGCAAGGCGACCGCCCAGCTGCTCGTCTCACACGGCCACACCGTCTATGTCGGAGCGAGGGATGCCGCACGCGGCCGCGCCGCCGCCGACGAGATCGGTGCGCGGTTCGTCCCCCTCGACGTGACCGACGACGCCTCGGTCGCCGCCGCGTTCGAGCACATCGCCGCCGACGGCGGACTGGACGTGCTCGTGAACAACGCGGGCATCGCGAACCGTCTCGGCCCGACCGAGGCCCTCGACGGCCCGAGCGTGCTGTCGACGTTCGACACGAACGTGGTCGGCATCGTGCGCGTGACCGAGGCGGCGCTGCCCCTGCTCACCCGATCGGCGAACCCGGTCGTCGTCAACATCTCGAGCGCGCTCGGCTCGTTCTGGGCCACGCACGAGCCGTCGCGCCCGGCATCGCACTTCCCCTCGATCGTGTACGGGTCGAGCAAGGCGGCCGTCTCGATGCTCACCGTGCAGTACGCGAAGCTGCATCCGCAGGTGAAGTTCAACGCGGTCGAGCCGGGCATCACCGCGACCGGGCTCGGCGGCGGGGGCTCGGAGAGCTACCCGGGGCGATCGGCCGACGTGAGCGCCCGGATCGTCGCGCAAGCTGGCCGAGATCGGGACGGACGGCCCCACCGGCGCGTTCTGGGAGGACGACGGCGAACTGGGGTGGTGAGACGGATGCTGCCGGGGGCCACGGCCGCCCGGCAGCATCCATCCGCGGCACGGCGCGGATTACGATGTCGCAGTGAGCCAACCGTCAGACGAGGGACCGTTCTATCACGGCACGAAGGCCGATCTGCGGGAGGGCGACCTGCTCACCGCGGGCTACCGGTCGAACTACCGGCCCGAGGTGGTGATGAACCACATCTACTTCACCGCACTGCCCGACGGCGCCGGGCTGGCCGCGGAACTGGCCCAGGGTGACGCCGAACCCCGTGTCTATCTGGTCGAGCCGACCGGTCTGTTCGAGGACGACCCGAACGTGACCGACAAGAAGTTCCCCGGCAACCCCACCCGGTCGTATCGCAGGCGAGCCGCTACGGGTCGTCGGCGAGATCACGGACTGGACGCGGCTGACGCCCGAAGCGCTGCAGACCTGGCGGGAGCGCCTGGCGACCATCCTCGACGAGGAGCGCGGCGAGATCATCAACTGACGCCCGGGGGCGGCTTGAGCCGAGCAAGAACCTCACGAACTAAGGCCGCCCGTTGGTCGGCGAGTAGTGACCGGCCGTCCTCCCCGGTGCTCACTCCATCTGGCGATCGATGAATGCGGCCATGCCGGGGACCGTGAACGCGACGATGCCATGATCGGGCGCGTACACGAGTCCCTTGTGGATGAGGTTCGCTCGCACGGGTCCGAGGCTATTCACTGACTTCGACAGGCGGTTTGCGACTTCGCCTGACCCGATTCCGAAGTCACCCTCGGGGCACATCGCACGAAGGTACTTCTTCTCGGTAACCGTCGCGCGGTCCCAGCGTGCGCGAAAGAAGCCGTTGTCCAGCTGGTTGCGCCCGGCGGCGACGCCGTATTCGGCGTCGGATAGCTCGATCTTTGTGCCTTCACCGTGATTCCAGGTTTCCTGACCGAACTGCTGGATGAAGTACGGGTAACGTCCGGAGGCATCGACCAGATGGTCGAGCGCGTCCGCTGACCACGTGACACTCTCATCGCTCGCCGGCTTGGCTATTGCTTCACGAGCATCGGTGTCGCTGAGCCTCTCGACGTGCGTGAACTGGAATCGCTCGGTGTATGACTTCGCCTCTGACAAGGTCTGAGGAAGGCTCGGCAGACCGGCGAGTGCGAACAGCACAGGCCAGTCATCTTGTGCGGCGGCCTGTGCCACTATGGCGAGGGTCGTGAGTTCCTCATCCTGAAGCTCCTGTGCCTCGTCGACGAGGATTGCCAACCCAACGCCTTCTTCTCGTGCGGCGAGCGAAACATCCTTGATGATCTTCTTCAGGTCCGTGCTGAGGATCCCGCTGTCTGCTCCACCGCCCGGGGTGGTAGACAGATCGACCCCGAAGGTCCATGTACCGGATGCGTCGTACGACGCTTTGAAGGACAGCGCTGTTTTCAATGCCTTCAGGAGGCGGCGGCCGGCGGCCGGTCTGTCGAGGTCTGAGAGGGGTTCATAGAGCGCCTCGCCCAGCAGTGTCCGAAGACTCTGTTCGCCTCCGGCCTCGATATGCGCGACGATCCAGTCCCGCTGCTCGGCATGGTGGCGGAGCTGAGTAAGAAGGACGGTCTTGCCGACACCACGCAAGCCCATACAAGATGAACGGTTGGTCTGTGACGCCGCGCTCGGCTCGCTGGAGTGCGACCTGCCATGATCTGAGCACCGCATCCCGTCCGACGAGAGCAGCCGGCTTGCGACCGGCGCCGGGCATATACGGGTTGCGAACTGGATCCACTGCGGTCACCCCTAGTGAAGTATAGCTATGTATACAAAGGCACTATAGTCGGCTAGATCTCTCTATAGGTGCTGTTCTTCATCGAGCGTGTGGGTGAGCGATGAAGTCACGGTGGTGAGCTGGTTTGCGCCATCGCGATAGCTCACCGTGTTGATCGTGGGAATCGTAGTGAGCGGTGATGAGAGCGCCAGTGTCCTGGGAGGTCTGAGAGCCTCCGGAAGCGGTCAGCCCTGGAGCACGGACAGGACGTTGCCGGCCGGGTCGCGGAACCAGGCGATGTCGGGGCCATGGCCGTTGCCCCGGGCGATGCCCTTCTCGTCGGTGCCGAAGTCCGGGTCGCGATAGATCTTCGTCTCCACCCCGCGCGTATTGAGGTCGTCGATGGCCGCATCGATGTCGTCGACGCTGAAGTTCAGGATGGTGAAGCTCGCCGGCTCGTGGTTCGGCTTGGGGTAGATCAGCACGTGGGCGCCCGCGGGGAGCACGAGGTCGAGCATGCCCATCGGATTGTCCTCGACGTCCAGCCCGAGGGTCTGGCCGTAGAACGTCTTGGCCGCGGCGATGTCGTCGACGCTGAAGCCGCTGAACGCGTCGGTGGGGGTGAAGCCGGTCATTCCTCCAGCATCCTCCGTCGCAGGCGCCGAGTCCACAGGCGGCTCGACCGGGGCCGCGCGCGGCGCGAGCGTTCGCGCCGGCTCAGGATCTGGCTCGATCCCCGCGACCCGCCAAGGCGTCGGCTTGCGGCATCCTCTTCGGCTTCGGCCGGGATGGGTGCGGGCTCACGCGGGATGACCGGGACCGCGAAGATCGGCGCGAGCGCCACCGCGGCAAACGCGAGCGGGTAGCCGACCAGCGTGATCAGGCCGCCAACGGCCGGCCCGACCACCGATGCCGCCAGGAACTGCCCGGTGTTCTGCGTGCCCAGCGCCCGGCCCGACCAGAATGGCCCGGCGATCTCGGCCACCGCGGTGTAGGCCAGGCCGTTGTCGGCGACCGTGATCGTGGCGGCCACGATCAGCGCGGCCGCGCCCGCCCACGCCGGGGCGAGCTCGCTGGCCGCGAGCAGCACCATGACCAGCCCGGCGGCCCACGCCACCCACCGCAGCGGTCTCATCCGGCTGCCGACGTGGTCCGACAGCATCCCGATCGCGACCCGCCCCAGCGCGCCGATGAACTGCGCGGCGCCCACGACGATGCCGGCCGCCACCGGGCTGAGACCGCGATCGGCGGTCAGCCAGACCAGCCCGAAGATCGACACGGTGAACTGCGGCACGACCAGCAGGGCCGACGCCGCGTGGATCCGGACCAGCCCCAGGCGCGACCGATACGGGTTCGCCGGCCGGGTCGCGGCCGCCGTCCCCGTCCGCGCCGGGCGCGGCGGATCCACGATGAGCACGACGCTGAGCACGGCGAGCACGGCCGTCAGCACGAGCGGCAGCGACATCGCGGCCGACACGCCTCCGGATGCCGCGAGCGGCGGGATCGCGAGGGCCGCGACCGCGACCCCCAGCGGCTGGCACATCTGTCGGATGCCCATCGCCAGCCCGCGACGGTTCTTCGGGAACCAGCCGACGACCACACGGCCGCTGGCGGCGTTCGTGCTGCCCGAGGCGGCCCCGCCCAGCAGGAGGAAGAGGCCGAGCCCGAGGTATCCCGGAGCCAGGACCGCCCCGACTGCGGCGAGGGCGGTCAGGGCCATGCCCCCGGCGATCACCCAGCGCTCGCCGACGCGGTCGGTCAGGGCTCCCCAGGCGACGAGGGTGAGGACGAGTCCGAGCGTGGGGGCGGAGGCGAGCAGGCCCGCCTGGGCGAGCGGGATGCCGCGCTGGGTGTGCAGCAGGGGGATGAGGAAGGCGGGCGCCGACTGGAAGACCGTGCCGGCGGCCTGCGCGAGCACCGCCACGCCCAGCATCACCCACGGGCGGGCGCCGCCGACCCGCGGCTGTGTCGTCCAGCTCATTGGTATACCGTAGTGGTATCCCAATCCAGTTCGCAACTCGCGCTCATGCCGGATACTGGAGCGGAGCCGACACACCGGGAGCGAGCATCCATGCCCACCTCACAGACCCAGCTGCTCTATGACCGGGTGCGGCAGGCGATCCTGTCGTTCGACCTCGTCCCCGGCTCGCCGCTGAGCGAACGCGGGCTCGAGGCCCAGTACGGCGCGAGTCGCACGCCCGTGCGCGCGGCGTTGATGCGCCTGCAGGCCGAGGGGCTGGCGGCCCGCGACGGGCGCGCGTGGCGGGTCACCCCGATCGACCTGGACGAGGTCACGGCCCTGGCCGAGTACCGAGAGGCCGTCGAGATCGCCGCGGCGCGGCTCGCCTGCGAGCGCGCGTCCGATGACGAGATCGCGGCGCTCGCCGCGGCCGACCGCGACGCCCAGGACTCGGCCGGCGATGCGGAGGCCGGGATGCGGCGCGGGTCCGACTTCCACGAGGGGCTGGCCGCGCTGGCCGGGAATCCGTTCATCCGGCAGGCGGTGACGGATGCCGTGACCCGCATGGCGCGGGCGCGCTGGCTCGAGATGCGCAGCGAGGAGGGGCGGGATGCCGCCTGGCGCGAGCACGCCGCGATCGTCGACGCCGTCCGCGACCGCGACGCGCAGGCAGCGGCATCCGCCGTCGCCCGCCACTCGCAGGCGAACCTGGAGCGCCTGCTGACCTCGCTGCGCGCCGATCGTCGTGCGCTCGGCGCGCGCGGGCTGCGCATCGTCGGGGAGTGAGGCGGGGTGCCGGGAACCCCTTCAAGCCGCTCCTCACACCCGCGCAGCATCCATCCGCGCGATCAGCGACGGTCGCCGCGCGTACCGTGCGCGCAGTTCCCCCAGGTAATCGGTGGCGAACTCGGGCTCGCCCGCATCGAGCGCAAGCCTTGCGCAGTGCCTTCATCCGCCGCACGGCTCCGGGATACACGCGCGTGTTCGCCTCGACCAGCCGGTCGTCGATGAGCTGTGCCATCACCGGTAGGACGGCGCCCGGATCGACCTTGGCGTAGCGGGTGACGAGGTCGTCCCACTGATCCGCGAGCAGCGAGCGACCATCCTCGGCGGCGCGAAGCGCCTCGTGCCAGGCGCGCTCGACATCGCCCGCATCGATCAGATATGAGGTGAGCTCCCAGGCCCGCCCGCGCAAGCTGTGCGATCGCCGCCTCGCGGTGTACCTGCCACGTGCCACCCGCCGCCTCTTCCCATGCGCGCGCATTCGATGCCGTCGGCCACCGGTAGAAGACCTCGGATGCCGCAGCCGCGGCATCCTTCCCGCTCGAAGCCGTCACCAGCTCGACCCACAGCTCGCCGCACTCCTGCTGCTGGAAGTCCCCGCCGGGCAGATGCATCCCCTCTTGTGCCACCGTCATCGCCCGTTCGACGAACCCGGCCTCGCGCAGCGCTTCGGCCGCACCCGCGCGCAGGTGCGCACGCGGAAGATCGCCGCCGTGCGTGCGGACGATCGCCGCCTCGTCCCGTGCAGCACGGCGAGCCGTTGCAGGTTGGCCCGCAGGGCATGCCGGGCATGCCACTCGTCATCGTGGTCGAACTCCAGCTCGGGACGCTCGTCGAAGGCCGACAACTCTGCCCGACGCGCCGCCAGCTGCGCCTCGAAGCGCGCGATGCCGCGCTCACCCAGGGCCTCTTCATAATCGATGACATCGATCGTGAAATACTGGCCCAGCTCACCGAACTGCTGCTTCTGGATCCAGCTGGACAGCGTCGCGGGCGCAGGCGGTGCCTCGGCGCACAGCTTGGCGTGCAGCGTCAGCAGGTCGGCGATCACGAGCTGGATCACACCGTTCGAGTCATCCGCGCGCATCAGCACGCGGAACGTGCTGGCGATCGCCTTCTGCACGACCGGGATGACCCCTGCCGCACCGTAGTCCTCGGCCATGTCGGCCAGCAGCGGCACCGCCTGCTCGGCCTCGTACGCGTATTCGTCCACGGCGCGCCAGTTCCACATGTCGCGTCGTGTGGTGCGGAACGAGGCCAGAACGTTCGGGATGTCGCGAGCGAGCGTCATGCGTCCAGGATGCCAGGAGTGAGCGCGGTGCCTCGCCGTCGGGCCTCGACGGAACGCGGCGAGACCGACCGCGCCGAGTGCGCGTCGCGTGCGGGCGGGAGCATCGATGTCGCCGGCCGACCCGGCGCCGCGCCCGGGCGGCCTCAGGCCGTCGTCGCGCGCAGCCCCTCGGCCTTCTGCCGCAGCGACGTGCCGCTGCGCCGCGTTCGTGCACAGCGCCGCCGCGGTCAGCAGCTCCGAGCGGGCCTCGTCGGCCCGGCCCAGCTGGGCCAGCAGCTCTCCGCGCACGCTTGGCACGAGGTGCGAGCCGCGCAGCGCCCCGCCTCGTCGATCTCGTCGACGATCGCCAGCGCCGCGGCCGGACCCTGCGCCATCGACACGGCGACCGCCCGGTTCAGGTCCACGATCGGGTTGGGCGCAACCCGTCCGAGCACCTCGTACAGGGTCACGATCCGCGCCCAGTCGGTGTCGGCCACGCTCGGCGCGACGGCATGACACTGCGCGATCGCCGCCTGCAGGGCATAGGCGCCTCGACCCGTGCCGTGTGCGCGAGCCGCGGCATCCGCCCGCTTCAGCAGCCCGATCGCGCGCTGGATCTGCCCGTGGTCCCACCGCGATCGGTCTTGGTCGGCCAGCAGCACCGGCGCACCCGAGCCGGCTTCGCGGGCGGCGAAGCGCGAGCGCTGGAACTCCATCAGCGCCACCAGCGCGAGCGGCTCGGGCTCGCGCGGCAGAGCCCGACCACGACCCGGCCCAGCCGGATCGCCTCGTCGGCGAGGTCCGGACGCACCCAGCGGTCGCCCGCCGTGGCGGCGTACCCCTCGGTGAACACGAGATACACGACCCCGAGCACGGCGCTCAGCCGCGCCTTCCACTCGCTCGGATCGGGTGTCTCGAACGGCACCCGCGCCGCGGCCAGCGACTTCTTCGCCCGGGTGATCCGCGCCTGCACGGTGGGCACGCTGGTCAGCAGCATCCGCGCGATCTCGTCCGTCGACAGCCCCGCGACCACCCGCAGCGTCAGCGCCACCTGCGATTCGCGCGACAGCGCCGGGTGGCAGGCGGTGAACACGAGCCGCAGCACGTCGTCGTCGATCGGCTGCCAGTCGTCGTCGGATGCCTCGTCCAGCGTCCGCGCGATCGCCGCGTACCGGTCGTCCAGCCGCTCGCGCCGACGCCACGCATCGATCGCGCGCCGCTTCGCGACGGCCGTCAGCCACGCGCCCGGATTGTTCGGGATGCCGGAGTCCGGCCATGCCCCGAGAGCTTCGATGAGCGCTTCCTGTGTGACATCCTCGGCGAGGCCGAGGTCGCCGGTCATCTTGGCGACGGATGCCGTGATCCGCGGCCCTTCGATGCGCCAGACGGCCTCGACCGTGCGCCGGGTGTCATCCATGTCGGTTCGCGTTGCGGCTCAGTTGGCGCCCAGCTCGGCGCGCCACTCCTTCTCCTTCTGGACGTACTCGTTGTCGGCGAACGCCTCGAAGTCGGCATCCTCGTGCACCCGCCGCACCTCGAGCTTGCCTGCCCGGGCCGAGGGGCAGCGCTTGGCCCACTCGAGCGCCTCTTCGGCGGTGGCGGTCTGGATGATCCAGAACCCGTTGAACAGCTCGTGCACCTCACCGTAGGGGCCGTCGCTGACGATCGGCGGCTCGGCGGCGAAGTCGACGACGTAGCCCGGCTCGTACGACAGTCCCTCGCCGGCGACCATCACCCCGGCCTTGATCATGGACTCGTTGTATGCGCCCATCGCGTTCAGCACCTCGTTGAAATCGAGCTGCTTCGACGCCTCGACCGCCTCGGCAGTGGCCCGCATGATCAGCATGTGCTTCATTTCGATTCTCCTCGATCGGTGGGGACCGTTCGTCCCCTCTCACTATCGCGTCGAACGGGCGTCAGCGGAATCGACATCGGGGGGTGAAATCTTCTCGGCGGCGCGGTTCATCTGTCGCGGTTGCGCGCGTTCGCGGGGGATCGTGCGCAACCGCGACAGGTGAACAGGGCGCGGATGCCGTCGGGCCGGCGCTAGCCTGGTCGGGCACGCTGGAAGGAGGACGCGCATGCCGCTGTTCCTGGAAGACCTCGAAGCCGGGCAGTCGTTCGTCAGTCCGGGCCGCACCATCACCGAGGCGGATGTCATGTCGTTCGCCGCATGGACCAACGACAACAACCAGGTGCACACCGACGCCGAGTTCGCGAAGGGCACGCGCTACGGCCAGCGGATCGTGCACGGGATGCTGGGGGCCTCGCTCTGTCTGGGGCTCATCGCCCGCACCGGCGTGTTCGAGGGCAGCGCCGTCGCTCTGCTCGGCATCGACGGGTGGCGATTCACCGCCCCGGTGTTCATCGGCGACACGGTCACGTGCACCGTCGACATCCTCTCCACCCGTCCGACCTCGTCGGGGACTACGGCATCGTCGAACGCCAGGTGACCCTGCGCAACCAGCACGGCGAGACCGTGCAGTCCGGCCGGATGGACCTGATGGTGCTCCGCCGGCCCGCGCCCGACGAGAGCATCACCGCGACGGGCTAGCGGCGCGTTTCGTCAACCGTCGTCGGCTGCCATCCGAGCCGCCGCTGCCAGCGCCGGGAAGCGGCGTCTTTCACAGTGCGACCGCCTCGGCGAGGATCCGCTGATCCCGCGTGTCATCGAGCGCGGTGACGGGCACGGCCGACACCGGGACGCCCAAAACGGTCTCGACGTCCAGTTCGAACTGCGCGATGTCGAAGAGCGTCGCCCCGGGTTCTGGCGTGACGAGAAGGTCGAGGTCGCTGTCGGGACGCTGATCTCCACGGGCCACCGATCCGTAGACTCGTACGCCGCTGAGTCCGGATGCCGCGGCCAGCCGCTCGATCACCGGCTTGAGCGTTCGAAGCCGATCGATCGTGATGCCCGCCGCGCCCGCGTCGGTCAGCTGCCGATATGCCTGGACCGACAGCAGGACCACTTCGGGGCGGCGATGCGTTCCGATGACGACAGGATCGGCCTCGGGATCGGCCCGGAACCGGGCGATCAGTCCCGACAGTCCCGCTCGAGCGTCTGCCACGGGAATCACGTCCATGCGCGCCTCCAAAGATGTACAGCTAATTGTACGACTTCGAGGATATGGCGTCCTCGACCGTGAGCGGGGAGGCCGAACGGCCGCGCCCTGCGGCTTGCCCCCGGCATCCGTTCTGCCCCCGGCATCCGCTCTCGTCCCGGGCCCACTCGGATGCGGCACCTGCGGCTGCCCCCGGCATCCGCTCTGCCCCCGGCATCCGCGCTGTCCCCGGCATCCGCGCGAGCCTGGCCCTAGGCTGGATGGATGACCGGCGACGCCCAGCGGCCCGACCGGCTTGCGCACCTGGTGGAGCCGGCGGCTGCGCGTGTTCAGCGGTGAGATCGTCCGTGCGGCGTTCCCGCCCACGCAGCGCGTCTCGATCCCGTGGAGCGACGACGCGCTCTCGCAGCGGCACGCCCGCGCGGTCATCGACCTGTGCCTGCGCGCCGGCGAGACGATGCTCGCCACCGGCGCGACGACGGCCGACGTGGTGGCCACCGTGCTGCGCATCAGCGCGACGTACGGGCTGCGCAACGTCCACGTCGACATCGCGTTCACCTCGATCACGATCTCGGTGCATCGCGGACTGGACGAGAACCCGATCTCGATCATGCGAGTGGTGAAGGTCCGCACGACCGACTACACGCGGCTGCAGGCGGTGTACCGGCTGATCGACGAGGCGGTCACGTCGGGCGGCGCGATCGACGTCGACGAGGTGCGCGAGCGGCTCGGCACGATCCTGAACCAGCCGCATCCGTACCGCCGGTGGATCGTGACGCTCGGGATGGCGGTGCTGGCCGCCGGCGTGGTCGTGATGTTCAACGCGAGCGTCGTGCTGGTGGTCGTGGCCGCGGCATCCGCGGTGATCGCCGATCTGATCGGTCGGCGCCTGAGCAAGTGGGGGATCGCGGTCTTCTTCTCCCAGATCGCGTGCGCGGCGGCCATCACCATCATCGCCGTGGTCATGTACTGGCTTGCGCTCGGTGGGACTCGAGCTGCCGGGGACGAACCACCCGACCGTGATCGTCATCTCGGGCATCATCATGCTGCTGTCCGGCATCGGCCTGACCACGGCCGCCCGCGACGCCGTCGACGGCTACTACCTCACCGCCGCGGCGCGGATGATGGAGGTCGTCATGCTCACCCTGGGCCTGGCGATCGGCATCTGGATCACGCTCGGCGCCGCCTTCCGGCTCGGGGCACCCGTCGCCGTCGGGACCACGCTCGGCGGCGGGCGCGGGCTGTGGGCCGGGATGCTGGGGGTCGCCCTCATCGGGATCGGCTTCGCCCTCACCTCTTATGTGCGCTTCGGCCTGGCGCCGCTGATGGCGGCCGATGCGGCCGCCGTGTTCGCCGTGTACTACCTGCTGCGCCCGCTCATGCCGCAAGCCGGGGATGGCCGCGGCCGTGGCCGGCGCGGTCGCGGGGGTGATCGCCTACCTCGCGTACCGGTGGATCAAGGTGCCCGAATCGGCGATGGCCATGGCCGGCATCATCGGACTGATCCCCGGCCTGGCCTTCTACCAGGGGCTGTACAGCCTCATCGGCGACGACTTCGACCCGTCGGCGGCGGCGCCCGCGCTGCTGACGGCCGCCGCCACCGGGCTGGGCCTGGCCGCCGGGACCGCCATCGGCGGATACATCGCCCGGCTCAGCTTCGGCCTCGACCGCTCGGCGCGGATCGCCCAGCGCCGCTCCCGCGTCCGCGGCTGAGGCGGGGTGCGGGGCTTCGGATCGCCCGGTTCTGGCGGGTTCGGCATCCTCGGTCGACCGAGTTCTGAGCCCCGCGGCGTCTCGACGGCTCGCCGCCCGCGCATCCGGCGTATCGTGCAGACGGTCGGCGCGTCGCGCGCCGGAAAGGAGGCCATCATGCGGTTGCGAGACATCCCCACCCGGCTGGCCACCGGGGCATACATCGTGCACTCCGGGATCACCAAGCTCAGCGCCGGCCCGGAACAGGTCGCGGGCCTGTACGCCGGCGCCACGAGTGCGTATCCGGCGCTGACGCGCATCCCCGCCGGCAAATTCGTCCGGCTGCTGGCGATCGGCGAGATCACGGTCGGATCGCTGCTGCTCGTCCCGTTCGTCCCCACCGCCCTCGCGGGCGCCGCGCTGACGGTGTTCTCGTCCGGACTGGTCGGCATGTACCTGCGCACCCCGGCGCTGCGCAAGCCGGGCAGCATCTGGCCGAGCCAGGCGGGCACCGCGATCAGCAAGGACTCGTGGATGCTGGCCATCGGCCTGAGCCTGCTGATCGGCGCCGCCGAGGACGACGAGGACTGAGCCGCACGGACGCCGCGACGGTGCACGGCGCATGACCGTCGTCGACTTCGCCGATGTCCCCGGCATGCACCGCGGCTCGGCGCGTCCCTCTGCTCGCGCGCTCGCGCCGGTCACTCGGCGCCCCTGCGGTCGGGCCGGTCGCTCGGCGTCCCTCCGCTCGCGCGCCCGTTTTCCGCATTTGCGCCCGAAAGAAGCGGGCGCGGATGCGGGAAACGGCAGCGCGAGCGTCATCCAGACGTCGTCGCCGTTCGCGGTGCCGACGTTCGTCGCTCCCGCCCGTGTCGCACCGCGCCGCCCGCGCCCCGACCACTCGCGCGCCCGTTTTCCGCATCCGCGCCCGAATGAAACGGGCGCGGATGCCGAATGGGCAGCGCGAGCGCGTCCACATGAGATCGCCGCCCCGTACTGCGCGCTTGCCGGCCGGGTTGACCGCGTCGCCGCTCGCGGTGCCGACGTTCGTCGCTCCCGCCCGTGTCGCACCGCGCCGCCCGCGCCCCGACCACTCGCGCGCCTGTTTTCCGCATCCGCGCCCGAATGAAACGAGCGCGGATGCCGAATGGGCAGCGCGAGCGTCATCCAGACCGTGTCGCCGCTCCGCGGTGCCGACGTTCGCCGCTCCCGGCCACTGCGGCCCGTGTCTCACCGCGTCGCCCGGACCCCCGGCGTACGCACCTCCCACGCCGCTCGGCTCCGCCCCACCTGGGAGGCGTTCCGCTGGTCGATGAACGCCGGCCTGTCGGCCGCAGCATCCGGAATCGTGTACTGGGGCTGGGACATAGCCGGCTTCTCGGGCGAGATCCCGTCGGCCGAGCTGTATCTGCGCGCGACGCAGGCGGCCGCGTTCGTCCCGATCATGCAGTACCACTCGGAGTTCAACCACCACCGCACACCGTCGCGCGACCGCACGCCGTGGAACATCGCCGAACGCACCGGAGACGCCCGGGTCCTCCCCGTCTTCCGCGCGTACGCGCAGCTGCGTGAGCGGCTCGTGCCGTACCTGACGGCGGCGGCCGCCGAGAGCATCGCGACCGATCGACCGCTCATGCGTCCGCTGTTCTTCGAGTGGCCGGACGACCCCGAGGTGTGGCGCGCGGATGTCGAGTGGCTGCTGGGGACGACATCCTCGTCGCGCCGGTGCTCGCGCCCGGGGTCGAGGAGCGCGACGTGTACCTGCCGGTCGGAGAGTGGATCGACGTCTGGACCGGGCAGCGGCATGCGGGCGGACGAACGATCACCGCGGCCGCGCCGATCGACCGGATCCCCGTCTACACCCGCGACGCCGGCCTTCTCGCGCTCTTCGAGGGGGTCGCGCCGGGGGCGTGACGCGGCCGCGGCGGGCGGGGCGGGACGCGGCGCGGTGCCGGATGCCTCGGCGGCGCGGTGTGCAGCGCGCCGCGTCGCAACGGCAGGCTGGATCATGCGTCATCGGGACCTGCAGTCGGGGATCGGCCGATCCGCCCTGCCGTTGCGACGGGCTGGGCGGCTGAGAGCAGGCGGGTTCGCGGCTGGTATCGGCGATACTCTGCGCCGCCGGCACCGCGGCAGCGCCGATTCCGAACCTGTCATCACGAGATGAGAGACATGCTCCGTGATGATGTGCGGCGCACCCGCGCGATGGTGCTGCGACGGTCTGGCGGCTGATGAGCGAGACCGGCACGGCCCGGATCAGCGTCGACGACATCGCCGACCGTGCCGGAGTCAGCCCGGCCAGCGTCTACCGGCACTTCGGCAGCAATCAGGCGCTCATCGATGAGGTGTCGGTCGACCGCTGGCGGCGTGCGGCTGGATGGGCAGCAGGTCGGCCAGAGCCGAGCGGGCCCTGATCGACATCGTCACGACCCTCGACCGGTTCTCGCTGATGGTGGCCGACGACAGCGAATTCATCGCCGCGGCCGGCGTCGACGTGGGTCAGACCTCGGTCGCCATCCTCCCCGTCCGGCGAGAGTTCGCCCAGGGCCGCGGGCCTTGGCCCGCACGGGCGCCTGAACATCAATTCGCCCATTGCACATCAATCTCGGCCGAAATTCATGTGCACTCGGCCAGATCGTACGATCCCGAAGAACACACGACGCGGGGGTCGGGCGGGAGAGACGGGGCCGCGGGCCTTGGCCCGCGCGCGACTGAACATCAATTCGCCCACTGCACATCAATCTCGGCCGAAATTCATGTGCACTCGGCCAAATCGTACGATCCCGAAGAACACACGACGCGGGGCCACGCGACGCGGGGCCGAGCGGGGCCGGGCGGGCGGGAGAAGACGGGCAGGGCGGGCGGTCAGGCGGGGTCGGCCGGCACCGGGGTGAAGCCCGACTCGGCCTCGGTCGCGGCCAGCACGATGTCGCGGAACCACAGCAGCGAGCTGGCCTCCTGATGCGCGGACCGCGTGTACAGCCGCACCTGCACCGGATCGAACGGGAACGGCAGGTCGCGCATCACCAGCGGCCACTCGCGCGCCCACCGCACGGCCAGGCTGTACGGCATCGTGGCGACCAGGTCCGTCGCGCACAGCATCGGCGGCAGCGCCGTGAAGTGGTTCATCACCGCGACCGGCTCGCGCGCCCCGCCCAGCGCGTCCACGGCCCGCTCGATGTTCGAGTGCCCGGATTCCCCGGTCACCACGGCGTGCGACGCACCCCGATATGCGGCCAGGTCGAGCTCGCCCGAGGCGAGGGGGTTGGATGCCGCCATCAGCACGACGTACGGCTCGTGCTTCAGCGTCCAGGTCTGGAACCGGCCCGGGACGACCGCCGAGTTGATCGCGACATCCACCACCCCGCGGGCGAGCGTGTCGGCCATCCCGGCCGGATCGAGCTGGATGACGTCCACGCCCATCCCGGATCCGGCCGCGCTGACCCGCTCCACGATCGAGGCCAGCCAGTGCATCTCGCCGAGCTCGGACAGTGCGATGCGGAAGCGCCGGCTCGAGGTCGCCGGGTCGAACGCCTGCGCCGAGACCGCGTTCTCGATCCGGCCCAGCGCATCCCGGATCACCGGGAACAGCTCCTGGGCGTACGGCGTCGGGAGCATCTCGCGCCCGGACCGGTAGAACAGCTCGTCCGCGACATCCCGTCGCAGCCGACTCATCGCCTGGCTCACCGCCGACTGCGTCACGTGCAGAGCGGATGCCGCTCCGGTCAGGCTGCGCGCTTCGTAGACCGCCATGAAGGTCCGCAGCAGGTTGAGGTCCATGACCCCATACTGGCCGTCCCGCCCGATCACGACGTGGGGACCGCCCCCGTCTTGGCCATCAGCTGGCTGGACGCCTTGATGTTGCGGTAGATGTGGGCCCGCAGCTCGCCGAACTCGGGCAGCTGCTCGGTCGCCAGCTGGTCGCGCGGCTTGGGCAGCGTCACCGCCACGTCCTCCTCGATGAAGGTCGGGCGCGCGCCCATCACCAGCACCCGATCGGCCAGGTAGATGGACTCGTCGATGTCGTGCGTGACGAACACGATCGTCACGTCGAAGTCGTCCCGCACCTTCATCACCAGGTCTTCCAGGTCGGCGCGGGTCTGGGCGTCCAGCGCCCCGAACGGCTCGTCCATCAGCAGGATCTCGGGCTGGTACGCCAGCCCGCGCGCGATCGCCACACGCTGCTGCATCCCGCCGGACAGCTGCCACGGGTACCGGTCGGGCGACGCGCCCAGCCCCACCGACTCCAGCGCGTGCGCTACGCGCTCGCGCCGCGCCGCCCGGCTCAGCTTCATCCGTCGCAGCGGGAACGCCACGTTGTCGGCCACCGTCATCCACGGGTACAGCGAGTTGGCGTAGTCCTGGAAGACCAGCGCGATCTGCTCGGGCGGCCCGGCGACGGGATGCCCGTCCACCTCGATCGTCCCGGCGGTCGGCGCCAGCAGCCCGGCCATCAGCTTCAGCACGGTGGTCTTCCCGCATCCGGAGGGCCCCACGATCGTCACGATCTCGCCGCCGCCGATCTGGAACGTGAGGTCCCTGACCGCCAGCATCCCCGTCGTCGCGTCGCCGTAGCGCTTGCTCACGCCGTTCAGTGTCAGCATCGTGTTCCTTTCACCGCGCCGCAGCGCGCGCCCCGCGGTGCCAGGCCAGCACCCCGCGTTCGATCAGTGTGAACACAAGGTTCAGCAGGTATCCGAGGATGCCCAGCAGCAGGATGCCGGACCACATGTCCGCCAGGGCGAACGTGCGTTGGGCCTGCAGGACGAAGTACCCGAGCCCGTCGGTGGAGGCGACCATCTCGCTGATCACCATGAGGATGATCGCCAGCGGGAGCGCCGTGCGCATGCCCGCGAAGATCTGCGGCGACGCCGCCCGGAGCTGCACGTGCAGCAGATCGTCGGATGCCCGGATGTGATAGACCCGCGCCGTCTCGGCCATCGTCGGCTCGATGCCGGCGATCCCGTCCATCGTGTTCAGCAGGATCGGCCAGATGCACACGAACGCGATCAGGGCGACCTTGGCCGACGAGTCCACGCCGATCGCGACGATCGTGAACGGCAGCAGCGCCGGCGGCGGGATGGCCCGGAGGAACTCGATGATCGGCGAGGCCTGGCGGCGCAGCCAGGCGACGCGCCCGAGCAGGACGCCCAGCAGCACGCCGAGCACAGCGGCGATGAGGTAGCCGCTGAGCAGCCGGGCCAGCGAGGGCACGAGATCGACCGGGATCCGCGCGAACAGCCAGTTCTTCTGGAACGCGACCAGCACGTCCTGCAGCGGCGGGAAGTAGAAGCTGCCGGCCGTGTTCGTGAAGATGAGCACGCCGAGCACCACCAGCACCGGCAGGAGCACCTCGGCCGCGACGTACCAGCCGCCCCGGCGGGTGGCGACCCTTCCCTTCTCGCGCTGCGCCGTGGTCATGACTCGACCTTCCGATGCGATGGATGCCACTTCAGCACGCGCTTCTCGAGCCATGCGAACGCGGCGTTCAGCAGCAGCCCGAGGATGCCGGACATGACCACGTACGCGTACATCACATCCACGGCGCTGCCCTCGCGGGCGAGGTTGATCTGCTCGCCGATGCCGCCGGCGTTGATCACGATCTCGCCGGTGAGCACGAGGATCAGCGCCACGGTGGAGGCGATCCGGATGCCGGTGGCCAGATACGGCGCCGCGCTGGGCAGGCACCACCTTCAGGGCGACGTCGCGGCGGCGGATCTGGAACGAGCGCGCGGTGTCCAGCTGGGTGGGCAGCACATTGCGCACCCCGTAGATCGTCTGGATCAGCAGCGGCCAGATCGCGGCGAACGCGGCGAGGAAGATCTTGCCGTCGCCGAGGTTGCGGCCGAACAGCAGGAACACCAGCGGGATGAGCGCGACCGACGGCACCGGGCGCAGGAACTCCACGATCGGGCGGGTCGCGCGGTACGCGAGCTCGCTCGAGCCGAGCAGCAGGCCGAGGGGCACGGCGATCACGATCGCGATCCCCAGCCCGATCGCCCAGCCGCGGAGGGTGTCCAGGATCGCCCACCACGCCTCGGGCGTGCCGAGCTCGCCGACCAGGGTGACGATGACCACCGACGGCGGCGGCAGGAATCGGCTGGGCAGGATCTCGAGCCGGGTCACCAGCTCGGCCAGCAGGAGGACGACGACCACGCCGCCGAGCGCACCGACCCCCCTGCCCATTCGTCGCAGCAGGGTGGCCGGTCCGCTCGGGGCGGGTCGGGACAGGACCGTCATGATGGCGTGCGGCCTACGACTTCGGCGTGTAGATGAGGTCGGCGGCGTTCAGGTCCTTCTCCAGGACCCCGTAGCTCTTCGTGTAGCCGATCAGCTCCTGCATCTGGTCGATCGGCAGGTCCGGGCTGAAGATCGGCAGCCGGATCGCGGCGGCCATCTCGGGCTTGACCGACGTGTACTCCGGGATGATCTTGCGCACGGCATCCGGGTTGTCCCGGGCGTACTCGACCGACTTGATGATGGCGCGGGTGAACGCGGCCACCGTCTCGGGGTCGCGGTCGATGACCTGCTGCGAGGTCTCCCACGCGCCGTTGGGGAAGTGCTTGCCCATCACGACGTACGGGGTGTCCACGACGTGGCCGCCGGCTTGCAGCACGGCGGTGACGAACGGCTCGGGCACCAGCGCAGCATCCACTCGCCCCTCCGAGAGCGCGACCGGCATCTCGGGGAACGGGATCTCGGTGAGCTTCATCTTCGAGTCGTCGATGCCCTGCTTCTCCAGCGAGGCGCGCACCTGCACCTCGGCCACGCCCTTGAGCGCGTTGACCGCGACGGTGGCGGTGGCGAGGTCCTCGGGGTCTTCACCGCGCTGTCCTTGCCGGCGACCACGATCTGCCAGTCCTTGTCGGGGGTGTCGGCGCCGGTGTCGTTGCCCGCGAGGAACTTCAGCGGCAGGCCCTGCGACTGGGCGGTGAAGACCGGCACGTAGCCGGCGGCGATGAAGTCGAACGATCCGCCCAGCACGCCGGTGATCATCGCGCTGCCGGACTGCACGTTCTGGATCGTGACATCCAGCCCCTCGTCGGTGAAGAAGCCCTGCTGCTGGCCGAGCTGGACCGAGGCGAGGTTGGCGGTCGGCAGCGAGGCGACGGTGATGGCGACGGGCTCGCCGTCGGTGTGGTCGGCCCCGCCGCCGGGGCCGGACGAGCACGCGGTGACGGCGAGGACGGATGCCGCGAGCCCGGCGGCGGCGAGGGTGAAGCGGGTTCTGCGTGAGGACATCGTTGTACTCCTTGGTTGTGCGGGGGATGTGCGTCAGTTCTCGTCCATCGAGTGCCCGAGCAGCCAGGACGGGAAGGCCGCCGTCTTGGCGTCGATCACGAACGGGCGCTCGCGCGGACCGTCCAGCCAGTCCTGCAGCGGCGCGATGTCGGCCGCCGACCGGACCGTGATGGCTTCGCAGCCGTAGCCGCGGGCGACGGCGGCGATGTCGGTCTCGGGGAACAGGACCGTGTCGAGGTCGTCGGTGACGTGCTTGAAGTGCTTGCACCTCGGCGCCGTACGCGCTGTCGTTGTAGACGAGCACGAGCAGGCCCAGCCGCAGGCGGACGGCGGTGTCGAGCTCGACGTGGCTCATCATGAAGCCGCCGTCGCCGACGCCGGCGATCGGGATGCGGTCGGGGTGGGCCAGCCCCGCGCCGATGGCGCTGGCCAGGGCGAGTCCGATCGACTGGAACGCGAGCGGGACGCTGTAGCCGTGCACGTCCGGCACCTGCAGGTAGGCGCCGGGGTAGCCGTTGAAGTTGCCGCCGTCGGGCACCACGACCCGGTTGAGGGGGACCATGGCGTCGACCGCGTTGGTGAACGTGCGCGGGTCGATGCGGTCGGCGTCGCCCTGGTCGTCGAACGGCTGGTCGCGCCACAGCAGGGTCTGGGCGAGCCGGCCCTCGACCTCCGGGGTGCGGTAGCCGGCCCGGCGGACCTCCCGCTCGGCGAGCAGGTCGGCGACCGCCGCGGCGACGGCCGCGGTGTCGCCGCGGACGCCGAGATCGATGCGCGTGTGGCTGCCGAGGGCGTCCGGGGTGTCGTCGATCTGGACGATCGTCTTGTCCTTGAGCAGCGTGCCGTTGCGGGTGGTCCAGCGGTTCAGGCTGGCGCCGAAGGCCACGAGCACGTCGGCGCCGGCGATGAGCTCGGCGCCGCCGTCGGTGGCGAAGCCGCCCATCACGTCGATGTGCCACGGGTCGTCGTGGAAGAGGCCGCGCGCGGCGGCCGAGGTGGTCAGCAGCGCGCCGACCTGGCCGGCGATCCGGGCGATCTGCTCCTTCGCGTGCCAGGCGCCGCGGCCGGCCACCAGCACCGGGCGCTCGGCCGCGGCGAGCAGATCGGCGAGGGCGCGGATCGCGTCGCCGCCGGCTCCGGCGCCCTGCGTGACGGGCACGGCGGGCACGGCATCCTCGTCCCAGTCCACGAGCGCGGTCTGCAGGTCGATGGGCACCGACAGCACGACCGTGCGGCGGTCCTTCACCGCGTGGACGTACGCGCGATAGGTGTCGGCGACGGCGGTCTCGGGGCGGTGCACGCGCATCGCGGCGGCGCCGAGCGCGGCGACCGCGTCGTCCTGGTCGATGTAGAAGTTCGAGGTCTTGGCGTGCCCGGGGGTGTCGCCGGTGAGCACCACGATCGGGGTGCGCGCCTTGGCCGCCTCGGTGATGCCGGTCATCGCGTTGGTCAGGCCGCACCCCTGGTGCAGGCTGACCACCGCGAGCTCGCCGGTCGTGCGCGTGTAGGCGTCGGCCATGCAGGTCGCACCCATCTCGTGCCGGGCGGCCGTGTACGGCATCCCGCCGGTGAGCAGGGCGTTGGTCATGTGGAAGTTGCCGCTGCCGACGACCCCGAACACGCGACTCACCCCGAGGCGGGCGAGGGTGAGCCCCACCGCCTCAGCGACCGTGATCCTGCGACCCATGCTGTTCCTCCGCTTCCTTGCGTCGTGCCTGTCGAGCATCGCAAGGCCGGAAGGATAAGTCGACTGAGGATTACTTGGGTCGCCCATCAGTGGGGCTAATGGGTGGGGTCCGGTCGGGGTCGCGGGTCGGCGGGGTGGGCCGGTCGGCGGGGTTGGGCCGGTCGGCGGCCAGTGCCGGCCCGCGCACACCGGTCGCGTCGGCCTCGCGCACGCTGGCCGTGTCGGTCCGGCGCACGTTGGCCGTGCCGGCCCGCGCACGGCGGCCAGTGCCGGCCCGCGCACGCCCAAACCACATCAAATCGCCCACTGCACATCAATCTCGGCCGAAATTCATGTGCACTCGGCCAGATCGTACGATTTCGCGGAGGGGTCAGCGGGTGAGGGTGAGCGAGAACTCGACGAAGCCGGAATCCTCGACCTTCACGAAGCCGAGGTCCAGGGCCTGCACGCCGTAGTCGGCGAAGCGGATCGGGATGCTGCCGGCCAGCTGGGCCCGCGCGCCGTCGAAGACGGCATCCATCGTCACCGTGACGGTGCGGGTGGTCCCGACCAGGGTGAGCTCTCCGGTCGCCGTCACCGTCTGGGCGGCGCCCAGGTGCGGGGCGGATGCCGCGACCACCGGCGCGGTCAGCTCGAACGTCGCGGTCGGGTGGCGGGATGCCTGCATCGCCGTACTGCGGAAGTACGAGTCGCGACTGCCCTGGTCGGTCGTGATCGAGGCGACGTCGACGGTGAAGGATGCCGCGGTCACGGATTCGCCCGCGACGGTCACGGTTCCGGTGACCTGATCGGTGCGCCCGTCCACCGTGACATCCGTGCCGTTGAGCACCTCGTCGACCCGGTACCCCGCGTACGACCCCTCGCCCACCCGCCAGTCGCCCTGGACATCGGCGGCGGCGACGGCCACGCCGCCGGCCGCGCCGGCCGTCACGGTCGGGGTGGGATCGGGCGCACCCACGATGACGTCGCGGTAGAACGCCGGGCCGACGATCGCGACGGCCGCCCCGGCCACGACGACGACGCCGGCGGTCACCAGCAGGACGATCGCGCGTTTCCTCACGGCTCCACGGTAGGGAACCGCCCTATGAGCGACATATCCGGGCGCCGGCCGGAGGCGCTTCATCTGTCGCGGCTGCACGCGAGGGCCCGCCACGGCGTGCAGCGGCGACAGGCGAAGCATCCCACCCCCGCAAGTAACCACACGATCCCACAGAATTGCCTCTTGTGTCGTGTGGGAACATGTTGTAATGTGTGGGAAACACCGGAGGTGACGATGTACGCGACGGAGCGACAAGAGCTCATCGAGCGGCTGCTGGGCGACGAGGGACGGGTCGGCGTCCACGACCTGGCCGCGCGGTTCGGCGTCACGACCGAGACCGTGCGCCGCGACCTCGCCGTCCTCGAGGGCTCCGGTGCGCTTGCGCCGCGTGCACGGCGGGGCGGTGCCGCAGGAGCGCCGCAGCAACGCCGAGCCCACCGTCACCGAACGCCGCCGTCGCCGCGCCGCGGAGAAGACCGCGATCGCCGCCCGCGCGCTGGAGGCGATCGCCGACGACTTCCGCGGATCGCTGTTCCTGGACGCCGGCACCACGACCGCCGCCGTCGCCGAGCAGCTGCCCGCGCGGCTGGCCGCCGTCCGCGGAACCGCCGATGTCGTGACCCACTCGCTCACGCTCGCCCCGGTGCTGGCCACCGTCGACAACATCACGCTCACCGTCGTCGGGGGCGCGTCCGCGGGGTCACCGCCGCCGCCGTCGGCTCCGCCACCGTGCGCACCATCGACGCGCTGCGGCCGGACATCGTCTTCCTCGGCGTGAACGGACTGTCGGCATCCTTCGGCCTGAGCACGCCCGACCCCGAGGAGGCCGCCGTCAAAGAGGCGATCGTCCGCGCCGCGCGCCGGGTGATCGTCGTCGCCGACTCGGGCAAGTTCGACGTCGAATCGCTCGTCCGGTTCGCGACCCTCGACGACATCGACGTGCTCGTCACGGACGCTTCGCCCGCGGGCGAGCTCGCCGCCGCGCTGCAGACCGCCGGTGTGGAGGTGTGGCTCGCATGATCGTCACCGTCACGCTCAATCCGTCGCTGGATCGCACCATCGTGCTGGATGCCCCGCTCGAGCCGGGAGCCGTGCAGGCCGCGGCATCCACCCGCGAAGACGCCGGGGGCAAGGGCATCAACGTCGCCCGCGTGCTCGCCGCCGCGGGGGCCGACGCCCTCGCCGTGCTGCCGCTGTCCGACGACGACCCGTACCGGACGGTGCTCGGAGCCGAGCGGCTGCCGGCCCGCACGGTGCCGGTCACCGGGCACTGCCGCGCCAACGTCACGATCACCGATCCGGCCGGCGTCACCACGAAGCTCAACCTGCCCGGTGCCACCCCGTCGACGTCCGAACTGGACGCCCTGCAAGCGGCGATCGTGGCCGCCGCCGAGGGCGCGCGCTGGGTGGTCCTGGCCGGGTCGCTGCCGCCCGGCGTCCCCGACGACTTCTACGCCCGGGTCATCGGTGCGGTGCGGGCCCGGTGGGGGGCGGCGGCGCCGCGGGTGGCGGTGGATGCCTCGGGCCCGGCGCTCGCCGCAGTCGTGCAGACCGCGCACCCCGACCTGATCAAGCCCAACGACGACGAACTGGCCGAGCTGTCCGGCCCGCTGCCGGACGACGACCTGATCGCCGCCGCCGCCCGCATCGCCCGCACGCTCGTGCCCGCTCGGGTCGGCGCGGCGCTGGTCACCCTCGGCGGCCACGGCGCCGTGCTTGTCACCGAGGACGGCGCCTACGCCGCCGCTGTGCCGCCGACCCGCGTGCGCAGCACGGTCGGCGCCGGCGACAGCGCGCTGGCCGGCTACCTGCTCGCCGAATCCACCGGCGGCGACCCCGCCGCGTGCGTAGCCTCGGCGACCCGACACGGCGCCGCCGCGGCATCCCTGCCCGGAACGGTCGTGCCGCGACCCGCTGACCTGCCGACGGCCGACATCGCCGTCACCCGCCTCTGAACCCTCGCTTACGGACCCGCATTCCCCGACCGATGGAGGTCACCATGTCCCACACCATCACCCCCGAACTCGTCAGCCTCGACGCCGACCTCGGCGCCGACAAGGCCGCCGTCCTGGGCGCCCTCGCGCGGCGCGTGGTCGACCAGGGGCGCGCGAGCGACGCCGACGCCCTCTTCGCCGATGCCTGGGCGCGAGCAGCAGGACGAGACCGGACTGCCTGGCGGCATCGCGATCCCGCACGCGAAGAGCCCCGCTGTCACCCAGCCGGCGCTGGCGTTCGCCCGGCTGAAGCCCGGTGTCGACTTCGGCGCCGACGACGGCCCGGCCGACCTCGTCTTCCTCATCGCGGCGCCCGCCGACGCCGCCGAGGCGCACCTCGCGGTGCTGTCGAAGCTGGCTCGAAGCCTCATGCAGGACGAATTCACCTCCCAGCTTGCGCGCCGCCGCGACCCCCGACGACGTCGTGCACATCGTCCGGGTCGCGATCGGCGAGGAAGAGCCCGCGGATGGCGCGGGGACGGCTGCCGTGGGTACGGCTGCCGCGGATGCCGCGTCTGCCAGTGCCGCGGATGCCGCGGGGACGACGGATGCCGCCGGTCCGGCGGTTGCCCCAGGGACTGCCCCAGGGACAGCCGAGGCGCCGGGGACAGCACCCGCCGCCCCCGGCGCGGCGCCGGCCGCGGCATCCGGCACCCGCATCGTCGCGGTCACCGCCTGCGCCACCGGCATCGCCCACACCTTCATGGCCGCCGACGCGCTGACGGCCGCAGGCAAGAAGACGGGCGTCGACCTCGTCGTCGAGCCGCAGGGCTCCAGCGGCTACCGCGCCCTGCCGGAGGACGTCATCGCCGCCGCCGATGCCGTGATCTTCGCGGTCGACGTCGACGTGCGCGAGCCGCAGCGGTTCGCCGGCAAGCCCGTCGTGCGCGCGTCGGTGAAGGCCGGCATCGAGCATCCCGAGAGACTCATCGACGAGGCTGTGGCCGCGGCATCCGACCCGCACGCGGAACGCGTGACTGGCGCGACCGCGACGGCGACGGCATCCGCGCCGGCCGAATCCGGGGGAACCCGACTGAAGCGCATCCTGCTGACCGGCGTCAGCTACATGATCCCGTTCGTGGCCGGCGGCGGCCTGCTGATGGCGATCGGGTTCCTGCTCGCCGGGTACGCCATCGCCCTCACGCACGGCGATTCCGGCGTGAGCAACGCGGTCTACACGCTGCAGAACTTCGCGATCTGGCATCTGCCGCCCGAGGGCCTCGTGTACTACCTCGGCGCCATCGCGTTCGAGATCGGCAGCATCAGCATGGGGTTCCTGGTGCCCGCGCTGGCCGGCTACATCGCGTTCGCGATCGCCGACCGACCCGGCATCGCCCCCGGATTCGTGGCCGGATCGGTCGCCGTGTTCATGAACGCCGGCTTCATCGGGGGCCTGGTCGGCGGCCTTATCGCGGGCTATGCGGCCTACCTCATCGGCAAGCCCGCCGTGCCGCGCTGGCTGCGCGGCCTGATGCCGGTGGTGATCATCCCGCTGCTCGCCTCGGCGATCGCCTCCGGTCTGATGCTGCTCGTGCTCGGCGGCCCGATCGCGTGGCTGATGGCGCGGATGACCGACTTCCTCAACGGACTGACCGGGGCCGGCGCGATCGGACTCGGCGTCATCCTCGGACTGATGATGTGCTTCGACCTGGGCGGGCCCGTCAACAAGACGGCGTACGCGTTCGCCGTCGCGGGCCTCGCCGCCCAGACGCCCGCCAGCCTCCACATCATGGCCGCGGTGATGTGCGCCGGCATGGTGCCGCCGCTGGCGATGGCGCTCGCCTCGACCGTGCTGTACCGCCGCGGGTTCACCACCGTCGAGCGCGAGAACGGCGCCGCCGCCTGGCTGCTGGGAGCGTCGTTCATCTCCGAGGGGGCGATCCCGTTCGCCGCCGCCGACCCGCTGCGGGTGATCCCGGCCAACCTGGTGGGCGGCGCCGTCACCGGAGCCCTGTGCATGGCGTTCGACGTGGCATCCCGTGCCCCGCACGGCGGGATCTTCGTGTTCTTCGCGATCGACCCGATCTGGGGGTTTGTGGTCGCCCTGATCGCCGGGACGATCGTGACCGCGCTGCTCCTGGTCGCGCTGAAGCGTTTCGTCGGCCGGCGGGTCGATGCGGTCCAGCCCGCGGCTGTGCCGGCGGCCGTCGCCGCCTGAGCCCGGCCGGCGGTCGGCGGATGCCGCCTCATCTGTCGCTGTTGTGCACTCCCTCGCGGATTTCCGTGCAACGGCGACAGATGAAGGCGCCCCGGGCATAGGCCGCGGCGGATGCCTCGGTGAGGCGGCGCCGTGGGCGGAAGGCCGGGGTGGACGCCTCGGTGAGGCGGGCGCGTGCGGCAGGAGGCCGGGTGGATGCCTCGGTGAGGCGGGGTCGTGCGCGCCGACCGCCGCGGGTGCATCCTGGAGGCATGAGTGAGCAGAACCGGCGTCCGTCGGCGCAGCGGGCGTTCACGCCGGTCGCGAAGGCGCTCGCCGGGCGCCGGTGGTTCCCGCTGTGGGCGGTCATGCATCACCGCGGGCGCCGTAGCGGCACAGTGTACGAGAATCCGGTCGCCATCGTGCCGGTCGTCGATGAGAGCGTCATCCTCATCGGGCTGCCGTGGGGTCGGAAGACGAACTGGGCGCGCAACGTCGTCGCAAGCCGGAGGGGCGATCCTGACCTGGAAGGGGCGCGACATCGTCACGAACGCGCCCCGCATCGTCGCGGCCGCCGAGGCGGCATCCCTCACCAAGCCGCTGTTCCGCGGGGTCGTGCGCCGGATGCCGGCGGCGATCGTCCTCCGGCACGGGGAGTGACCCGAGCGATCCGGCCGGCCGCGGCATCCTTGCCGCCCGCGCGTCCCCGGGCGAGGATGGGGCCATGAGCAACACCGAGGCGCACCCGCAGGAGATCGTCGCCCACGACGGGGGACTGCCGGGGCCGCGATCGGCATGCGCCGACGGCGCGCCGGTCGAGATCATCGAATCGCGCGAGGTTCCCCTCGGCGGCCCGCGCGCGATGACCGTGCGCCGCACGCTCCCGCAGCGCCAGCGCTCGATGATCGGCGCCTGGTGCTTCGTGGACCACTACGGCCCCGACGACGTGTCGACCTCGGGCGGCATGGATGTCGCGCCCCACCCGCACACCGGACTGCAGACCGTGAGCTGGCTGTTCGAGGGCGCGATCGACCACATCGACTCGGGCGGCAACGTCGGTCTGGTGCTTCCCGGAGAGATGAACCTGATGACGGCCGGCACCGGGATCTGCCACTCCGAGGTCTCCACCGCCGAGACCACGACTCTGCACGGCGTGCAGCTGTGGCTCGCGCTGCCCGACGCCGTGCGCAACGCCATCGGGCGCGTGTTCGAGCACTACGCCCCCGAGCCGGTGGCCTTCGACGGCGGGTCGGCGCTGGTGTTCCTGGGCAGCCTGCTGGGGGCGGCATCCCCCGTCGACGTGCACTCTCCGCTGGTGGGCGCCGAGATCCGCCTGGCGCCGGCCGCCACGCTCGTGCTGGACGTCGACCCGGGATTCGAGCACGGCGTGCTGGTGGATGCCGGGGACATCACGCTCGAGGGAGTTCCGGTGCCGCGCGCCACGATCGGGTACACCGGCATCGGCAGCGCCCGGCTGCGGACCCGCAACGAGGGCACGACCGATGCGCGGCTCGTGCTGATCGGCGGCGCTCCGTTCGACGAGGACATCGTGATGTGGTGGAACTTCGTCGGCCGCGACTCGGACGAGATCGCCCGGTTCCGCCAGGAATGGCAGGACGAGGGCGACCGGTTCGGCCGGGTCGAGGGATACGTCGGGCTCGGCGGACCGGGCGGCCTGCAGCGCCTGCCCGCCCCCGCCCTGCCCGGGCTGCGGCTGCGCCCGCGGCAGAACCGTCCGCCGCACGTGCAGGGCTGATCCGGGCTCGTCGTCCACGAGCGGGCCACAGGGCGGACGGATGCCGCGCCGCGTCCCGCTGCGTCCCGCCGCGCCCCGCCCCGCTCCGGCTCATCTGTCGCTGATGCACGGCGGTCGCAGGCATCCGCGTGCAACGGCGACAGATGAACGCCGAGTCAGTGTCGCCGAACCGGGCGACCCGAGGCCCGGGCTCAGCGCCGGCGCTGCGGGCGGAGGATGATGCCGAGGATCCAGTTGATGACGGTGATCAGCAGCGCCGCCACGACGCCCCACCAGAACGACTCGACGCGCAGACCCCAGTTCCACCAGTGCGTGAGCCAGGCGGTGATCCACAGCAGCAGGCCGTTGATCACCAGTGAGATCAGGCCGAGCGTGAGGATGTAGAGCGGGAAGGCGACGATCTTGATGATCGTGCCGATGATCGTGTTCACGATCGCGAAGATCGCCGCCACGATCAGCAGCGTGAGCACGAACTGCAGCGTGTCGCCGGGCGGGAACGCGATCACCGTCACGGTCAGCACCGGGATGAGGGTCGCGACCCAGATGGCGAAGGCGTTGATGACGACGCGGATGAGGAAGCGCATGCGGTCAGTCTGACATGCGGGATCGGCGGATGTCTCGGCCGGCGCGCGTGCAGAACTCCGGAAGAATGCGCCGCCGCGCGGCCGATCACCGGCGTGTCGCGGCGGACGGCTCGAAGTGTCCGGAGTTCTGCACGGGAGGCGGCGCCGCCTGCCGGTCACAGGCGGTAACACGCGCGGAGCCGCCGGCCGTGACGGGGAGAGATAGAAGGATGGACTCGATCGACAGGCAGGAGCACGAGGCGTGGCACCGCGAGCGCCTCGCGTCGGTCACCTCGGCGCGCGGCAACCTCGCCCTGGTCGAGACCCGGTGGTATCCGGCGGGCACCACGATCCCCGCCGAGGCAAGCTGCGCGACCCCGACGAGGACGGGGTGAGCATCACCGCCCTGCGCCGCACCGACCTCGAGACCGGCCTGAAGCAGGAGGGCTTGCGCCGCTGGGACGCGCACTCGCCGGCGATCGCCGCCTTCACCGACATCGGCTGCTACCCGTACGACCCCGCCTGGGTGCTCGAGGGCCGCTACACGCCGCTGGCGGCGGGCCACACCGTCTCGTTCGAGCACATGCGCGACAACGGGCGCACCCGCGACCTGGTCGTGCCGGGCCGGATCGACGTCGAGATCGCCGGGCAGGACTACCAGCTCAGCGCGTTCGACGACGACGGCACGCTGCGCTGGTCTTCGCCGATCCCACCAACGGCGCCGAGACCTACGGCGCCGGGCGGTTCCTGTTCATCGAGCGCGCCGCGGACGGCTTCGCCACCGAAGGCACCGTGACCCTCGACTTCAACCGCGCGTTCGTCCCGCCGTGCGGGTTCAGCGACCAGTACAACTGTCCGTTCCCGCCGCCGTCGAACCGCATCGGCGTCCCGGTGCGCGCCGGCGAGAAGCTGCCGCTGTTCGCACCGGATGCCGCGGCCGACGGCCGCTGAGAACGCGACGTGACCTGGGCGCAGCATCCACCAGGTCGACCCGATGACATACCCGAGAAGGAGAACCATGCGCACGGCACGTCCGATCGCCATCCTCGCCCTGGCGGTCGCCGCCGTCACCGTCCTCGCCGGCTGCGGGGCCGGGGCGTCGCAGAACACGTCCGCCGCGGGCGGATACGACAAAGAGGCGACGATCCAGGTCGGCTCGATCTACGAGCCGCAGAACCTGGACAACACCGCCGGCGGCGGCCAGGGCGTGACCGAGGCGCTGAACGGCAACGTGTACGAGGCGCTGTACAAGCTCGGCGACGACGGCAAGGTCACGCCGCTGCTCGCGGCATCCGAGAAGCACTCCGACGACGGACTCACCTACACGTTCACGCTTGCGCAAGGACGTGACGTTCCACTCCGGGCAGCCGCTGACCGCCCAGGACGTGAAGTACAGCATCGAGAAGGTGCTGGCCCCCGACTCGCAGTCGGCGCGCAAGGGCGACCTCGCCGTGATCGCCTCGGTGCAGACCCCCGACGATGCGACCGTCGTGATCACCCTGTCCAAGCCCTCGATCTCGCTGATCTACAACCTCAGCTACGTGTGGATCATCCAGCGCGACGCGAAGGACCTGAAGACCACCGAGGACGGCACCGGGCCCTACACGGTGTCGGACTGGAAGCAGGGCAGCGCCCTGACCCTGACCCGATTCGACGACTACTGGGGCACCCCGGCCACCAACAAGCAGGTCGTCTACAACTACTACAAGGACTCGACCGCCGAGAACAACGCGCTGCTGTCCGGACAGCTCGACATCGTCACCGGCGAGCAGAGCCCGGACGCGCTCACCCAGTTCGAGAACAACCCGCAGTACAAGGTCAACGACGGGTCGTCCACCACCAAGCGTTGCTGGCGTTCAACGACAAGAAGGCGCCGTTCGACAAGACCGCGGTGCGGGTCGCGATCACCCGGGCGATCGACCGCAGCGCGCTGCTGAACTCGATCTGGGGCTCCTACGGCAAGGTCACCGGATCGATGGTGCCGCCCACCGACCCGTGGTACCAGGACTTCAGCGCGCTCTACCCGTACGACCCCGCCGAGGCGAAGAAGGAGCTCGCCGCGGCCGGCTACCCGGACGGCTTCAGCTTCACCCTGGACACCCCCAACTACGACCCGCACCCGCAGGCGGCGGCGTTCATCAAGGAGCAGCTGTCGAAGGTCGGCGTGGACGTGAAGATCAACATCATCACGCCCGACGAGTGGTACACGAAGATCTACCAGAACCATGATTTCGCCGCCACGATGCAGGAGCACGTGAACGACCGCGACGTGGTCTGGTATGGCAACCCCGACTTCTACTGGGGCTACGACAACCCGGATGTCACGGCGCTGATCGCGAAGTCCGAGCAGGCCAAGACGGCCGACGAGCAGACCGCCGACCTGAAGCAGGCCAACGAGCTCATCGTGAAGGACGCCGCCAGCGACTGGCTGTACCTGTACCCGCAGATCGTCGTGGCCCGCACCACGCTCAGCGGATACCCTGTCAACGGCCTGAACTCGCAGTTCTTCGTGTACGGGATCAAGAAGCAGGGCTGATCGCAGGGCGCCGGGTCACGGCATCCGCAGCCGGGGAGGAGGGGCGACCGATGCTCGCGTACATTCTCCGGCGCCTCGTCTTCCTGCTGGTGTCGCTGGCGGCGGCGGCCGTCGTCACGTTCGTGCCTGCCGGATGCTGCCGGGTGACCCGGCGAACGCGCTGGTCGCCGTCGGCGCCACCCCCGAGCAGATCGCGGCCGCCCGGCACGCGATCGGCTCGGATCAGCCGCTCCTGCAGCAGTTCGCCACGTGGGCGGGGCAGATGCTGCGCCTCGACCTCGGCTCGTCGTTCGTGAGCAGCCTGCCGGTGGGCCCGCAGATCGCCCAGCGGCTGCTGGTGACCCTGCCGTTGACGCTCATCGCGTTCGTGCTGGCGATCCTGATCGCCGCCCCGGTGGGGTTCGTCGCCGCCCGCTACAGCCGCAAGCTGGGTCGGGGTGGTGTGCTCGGCGGTCTCGCAGCTCGGCATCGCGGTGCCGGTGTTCTGGATCGGCATCCTGCTGGTGTGGGCGTTCGCGCTCGGCATGCGGGTGCTGCCGGCGGGCGGCTTCCCGCAGGCGGACTGGGCCGACCCGGCCGAGGCGCTTCGGTCGCTGACCCTGCCGATCATCACCATCGCGCTGGTGATGTCGGCCTCGATCGCCCGCTACGTGCGTTCGGCGTGCATCGAGGTGATCGGCAGCGACTTCCTGCGCACCTTCCGGAGCCTGGGCGCCAGCTTCGGCAGCGCGATGCTCCGGCACGGCCTGAAGTCGGTGGCGGTGCCGCTGGTCTCGGTGCTCGGCATCGAGCTGGCCACCACGTTCCTGGGCGCCGTCGTGGTCGAGAACGTGTTCGCGCTGCCCGGGCTGGGTTCGATGCTGGTCACCGGCATCGCCCAGCACGACTACCCGACGATCCAGGGCGTGATCCTGGTCACCACGATGCTGGTGCTGATCGTGGGCTTCCTCGCCGACCTCGTGCAGAAGATGCTCGACCCCCGGCTTGCGGGGAGCGCTGCTGTGACGGCGCCGGTGGTGGATGTCGCGGCCGAGGTGGATGCCGCGGCGCGCCGCCGCGACCGGCGGTGGTCGGCGACCGCCACGATCGGTGCGGTGCTGGTGGGCATCGTCGTCGTGGTCGCGCTCGTCTCGCTGGTCTACCTGCCCTACCCGCCGGCGCAGATCGGCGGCGGACGGCTGACCGGCCCCTCGCCCCAGCACTGGCTCGGCACCGACACGCTCGGGCGCGACCTGCTCTCCCAGCTCATGGTGGGCGCGCGCATCGCGCTGCTGGCAGGGGCCGGCTCGGCCGCACTCGGCGGCGTGCTGGGCATCGTGCTGGGGCTTGCCGCCGCGTTCGCGCAACGGTGGTTCGACGACGCCATCGCCGCCGTGCTGGACGTGCTGATCGCGTTCCCGGCGCTGCTGCTGGCGATGCTGGTGGTCGCCGCCCGCGGCGCGACGCTCGGCTCGGCGATCCTCGCGATCGGGCTGGCCTGCAGTGCGATCGTCGCGCGGCTGACCCGGATCCTCGCCAAGCGGGTGCTCACCCAGCAGTACGTGACGGCGGCGCGCACGTCGGGCACGCGGTGGCCCGGCATCATCTTCCAGCACATCCTGCCCAACATCTGGCCGACCCTGGCGGTCATCGTGGCGCTGCAGTTCGGGCTCGCAGTCCTGGCCGAGGCGAGCCTGTCGTACCTCGGCTTGGGGGCGCCGCCGCCGAACGCGTCGTGGGGCAGCCTGCCGAGCAGGCGCAGGGGACGGTCTACGTGGCCCCGCTCGGGGCGATCGCCCCCGGTGTGGCGCTGATCGTGCTCGTGCTCGGGATGAACCTGCTCGCCGACGGGCTGCAGGACGCCTTCGACCCCACCCGGAGGCGGCGATGAGCGATCCGGTGCTGAGCGTCGAGCACCTGACCATCCGCGCCGGAGACGGGCGGGTGCTCGTCGACGATCTGACCCTGCGGGCCGAGCGCGGCCAGCGCCTCGCGCTGATCGGCGAATCCGGGTCGGGCAAGTCGCTGACCAGCCTGGCCATCCTCGGACTGCTGCCGGAGGGCATGACCGTGACCGGCAGCATCCGGCTCGGCGGGCAGGAGCTGGTGGGCGCGCCCGACCGGATCGCCCGGGCCGTGCGCGGCCGTCGCGTGGGCATCGTGTTCCAGGAGCCGCTGACCGCGCTGGACCCGCTGATGCGCCTGGGGCGACAGCTCGGCGAGGCGATCGGCCGGGCCGCATCGCCCAAGCCCGGCCGGCGGGCACGGGTCGAGGCCGTGCACGAGGCGCTTGCGCGCCGTGCGGCTGCGCGACCCCGAGCGGATCGCCCGCGCCTACCCGCACGAGGCGTCGGGAGGGCAGCGGCAGCGGGTGGCGATCGCGATGGCGCTCGCGTCGCGTCCCGACCTGCTGATCCTGGACGAGCCGACGACCGCACTGGATGTCACGGTCCAGGCCGAGGTGCTGCGCTGCCTGCACGCGGTGGTCGACGACGACCGGACCGCCACCCTGTTCGTCAGCCACGACCTGGCGGTGGTCGCCGAGATGGCCGACACCGCCATCGTGCTCCGCGACGGGCGCGCGGTCGAGACGGGTCCGGTCGGCCGGCTGCTGACCGCGCCGCAGGAGCCGTACACCCGCCGCCTGGTGGGCGCGGCGCGGGCGCTGGACCGGGCGCTGGATGCCGGGGGCCCGGCATGAGCGCGCTGTACGAGCTGGACGAGGTCGGCTTCCGGTACCGGTCCGGCCCCGACGTCCTGGCCGGCATCTCGTTCGCCATCCAGCCCGGGGAGCACGTCGGCATCGTCGGCGAGTCCGGGGCGGGCAAGTCGACGCTGCCGGCTTGCCGCTCGGCCTGAGCGCGCCCACGGCCGGGACGGTCCGCGCCGACGGGACCGCACTGCAGACCGGGGCGGGCGCGCGCATGCGTGCACACCGTCGTTTCGCGCAAGCCGGTCTTCCAGGATCCCTACTCGTCGCTGGACCCGCGCCAGCGCATCGGCCGCACGGTCTCGGAGCCGCTGCGCTCGCTGGGTGTGGCATCCGGTGCCCGCGCCGAGGAGCTGGCCCGCCGGACCCTCGTCTCGGTCGGGCTGGAGGGCGACACCGCCGACCGGTACCCGCACCAGTTCTCCGGAGGACAGCGTCAGCGGATCGCCATCGCTCGCGCGCTGGTCACGAACCCGCGCGTGCTGCTGGCCGACGAGCCGGTCTCGGCGCTGGACATGGTCACCCGGGTGGCGATCATCGACCTGCTGGAAGAGCTCGGCGGCGGCCGGGCCGGCAGTGGCGGCGGTGCCGAGGGCGACGCGAGCGGCGGCGACGGTGGCGGTGCGGGCGGTGGTGCCCGCGGTGGCGGCGGTGCGAGCGGCGGCGGCGAGGCCGGCGGCGAAGGCGAGGCCGGCCGCACGCCGGTGACGATGGTCGTCGTCTCGCACGACCTCAGCATCGTCGCTCGGCTGTGCCGCCGGATCATCGTGCTCGAGCAGGGGCGGATCGTCGAACAGGGGCCGACGGCATCCGTCCTCGCGGCGCCCGCGCATCCCTACACGCAGCGCCTGCTCGGCAGCGTGCCGCGGCTGCCTCCGGCCTGAGCTCAGGGCTCCGGATCCCCTGCGCGAGATCGGGGAGATGTCTCGGAATCTGGCGCGCAGCGGAGCATATTTCCGATCTCGCTGGGTGTGAAGCGAACGGGAGGCGGCCGAACAGCGAGCGGCCGGCTCAGCGAGCGGCCGGCTCAGCGAGCGGCGTCGCGAGAGACCGGGACGGCCTTCATCGTGGTCATCCCGGGGATCGTGACGTCGACGGCGTCGGTTCCGTCGGGCAGCGGCGGCATGATCATCGACACCAGGATGCCGGTGCCGTCGGCGCTGTCGGGCAAGCCGTCGCAGAGGCATCCGGTGTTCTGGCCGTCCGCATCCCGGGCGTTCTGGTAGGTGTACGGACGGTACGTCTTGCCGCTCGCGGTGTCGACGAGGCCGATGTTGCGGGTGTCGTGGAACGGGGCGACAGCGAACTGGAACGAGGTGATCCGCTCCTCCTTGCCCGAGGCGGTGGCGATCCGCAGTTCGAGCATCGTCGAGTCGGGCAGCGCCTCGAGGGCGACCACATCGATCGTCACCGCCGTCTTGTCGATCGCGTCGATGGTGCCGTCGGTGTGCGCGATCGACCCGGTCGGGAAGGCGGCATCCGCGATCTTCTTCGACACCTGATCGACCGAGAGGGCGGTCGGGCTGGGGGTGCTCGGCGACGGCGGGGTCGGCGGAGGCGTGGCGGTGCAACCGGCCAGGGCCAGCGCGAGGGCGAGACCCGCCGCGGCGAGGCCGGCGGCCGGGTGCGGCATCCTGCGGTTCACTTGTCCCCCTCGGTCGCGAACGAGACCGTCACGCGGCGGTTCAGCTGCCGTCCCTGTGCGGTGCCGTTGTCGGCGACCGGATCCTGCTCGCCGTGCCCGGCGGTCTGGAAGGTCACGCCGGTGTTCGTCACGAGCGGGGTCAGTGCCGTGCGCACCGACTGCGCGCGCGCCTCGGACAGCGCCTGGTTGTGCGCGTCCGAGTCGACCGAGTCGGTGTATCCGTCGATCATCACGACGCCCGTGCCGTGCGCGTTGATCTTGTCGGCCACCGCCCGCAGCGCGGACTGCGCCTTGCCGTTCAGGGTCGCGCTGTCGTTGGCGAACAGCACGTCCGAGGCCAGGGCGACGGTCGTGCGCGTCCGGCTCGTGGAGGTCGCCGCGACGGGGTCGGCGATGTTGGTGGTCAGCGGTCGCGTGGCCTGCTTCACGTCGCCGGCGGCGATCGCGGCCTCGTCGGCAGCTCGGGCCAGGATCCCAGCGGCACCGGCGCCGCGGCGACCGGTCCCGTCGGGGGCGCGTCGCCGACCGGGATGCCGGGCAGGAACGCGTACCCGCCCATCCGGATGGTGACCGAGCTCAGATCGGTCGGCAGCTCGGGCAGAATCGCGTAGCCCACGCTCGGCGTGCCGTTCGCGTCCGTGCCGGACAGGTCGCCGGCAGAGCTCGACAGGCAGCGCTCGCCCGAGATCAACGGCTGGTAGACGGCGTCGTGCGCGACGTCGACGATGGCCAGGTTCGCGAGAGCCTGGACGGGGAACGGATCGTTCAGCGACTTGGTGTGCATGAAGACCACATCGGCGTCGCCGGTGGAGTTCGGGGCCACGGCGTAATAGACCGCCGTGCCATGCGGGATGCGCGCCACCGCCAGGATGCCGACCCTGATCTGGCTCTCGCCGAGGGCGACCACGCGGTACGCGGTGGTGCCCAGCAGGGGCGCGGTGGCCGAGCCGGGGTCGCTCGGCGGGGGTGTGGATGCCGCAACCGCCGGCGTCGCCAGGCTCAGCATCCCGATCACCGCCGCCGTCGCGGCGATCCCTCTGCGTCCTGGCCTCATGTTCCCCCCGACTCCCGTCCCGACGCGGCTGGGTCGCCGGCCGTCAGTGAACGCTAGCCGCCGGCGGCGGATCGCTCCATGGGCACATTTCCCCATCCCCGGGCACACGAAATCGTACGATCTGGCCGAGTGAACATCATCCTGGGCCGAAATTGATGTGCAGTCGGCCAAGTCGTACGATTTCGGCGTCAGGGAGGATTCCGGCGTCAGAGAGGGGAGCGCGCACGGTGGCTCGTAGACTCGAGGCGTGACCGAAGACGTTCCCGTCCGCATCCGCCCCGAGATCGCGGCCCTGCCCCCGTACCGGCAGGGCAAGCAGGCCGGCGAAGACGCGTTCAAGCTGTCCAGCAACGAGAATCCGTACGAGCCGCTGCCCACGGTGGTCGAATCGCTGCGGCGCACCGTCGGCGTGAACCGCTACCCGGATGCCACGGCCGCCCGCCTGCGGCAGGCGCTGGCCGCGCGGTTCGGCGTCACCCCCGACGAGGTGCACATCGGCGCCGGCAGCGTGTCGATCCTGTCGCAGCTGATGCTGGCCGCCGCCGGTCCCGGCGACGAGGTCGTCTACGCATGGCGCTCGTTCGAGGCGTACCCGGGTCTGGTCCTGATCGCCGGGGCGACGCCGGTCGAGGTGCCGCTGACCGCGGACGCCCGGCACGATCTGGACGCGATGGCCGCCGCCGTCACCGACCGCACCCGCGCGATCATCGTGTGCAAGCCCGAACAACCCGACCGGCCCGGTGGTCACCCAGGCCGAGTTCGAGGCATTCCTGGCCAAGATCCCGTCCGACCTGCTCGTGCTCCTGGACGAGGCGTACGCCGAGTTCGTCACCGATCCGGACGCCGTCGACGGCCTGCGCAAGCTCGGCCGCGACGACCACCCCAACGTCGTCGTGCTGCGCACGTTCTCCAAGGCGTTCGGCCTGGCCGGCCTGCGGGTCGGCTACGCCATCGGGCACCGCCGCATCCTCGATGCGGCCCGCTCCACCGCCGTGCCCCTGTCGGTCACGGCGCAGTCCGAAGAGGCGGCGCTGGCGAGCCTGGACGCCGAGGCCGAGCTCCTTGCGCGCGTGCACACGATCGCCGACCGCCGCGACCGGGTCGTCGACGGCCTGCGCGCCCAGGGCTGGGCGGTCCCAGAGGCGCAGGGCAACTTCGTGTGGCTGGCCACCGGCGCCCAGACGATGGAGGCCGCGGAGCGGTTCGAGGGCGACGGATGCATCGTCCGGCCGTTCGCCGGCGACGGCATCCGCGTCTCGGTCGGCGAGGAGGAGTCTGTGGAGAAGGTACTGCAAATTGCAGGATCCATTGTCGAGTCTCTTCCGGAGGGGCATCCGGCGCGACGGTTAGCGTAGAACGGTGCTCCCCACCGATGACGATGTGACCCCTGACGACCCGGGCCTGGTCCGAGTCCTCGATCCGAGCGGATCACTCGCGCCGACACCCGCCGCGGAACCGTATCTCGACCTGGTCGAGGCGCTGCCCGACGCCGAGCTGGAGCAGTTCTACCGCGACATGGTGGTGGTGCGCGCGTTCGACCAGCAGGCCACCAACCTGCAGCGGCAGGGACAGCTCGCGCTCTGGCCGCCGAGCCTCGGGCAGGAGGCCGCCCAGGTCGGCTCGGCCTACGCCGCCCGCACCCAGGATCATCTGTTCCCGTCGTACCGCGAGCACGCGGTCTGCATGATCCGGGGCGTCGACCCGATCGACATCATCCGGCTCATGCGCGGCCTCACGCACGGGGGATGGGATCCGTCCGACCCGGCCGTCGGCAACACCCACATCTACACGCTGGTGCTCGGCTCGCAGACCCTGCACGCCACCGGGCTGGCCATGGGACTGGCCTTCGACGGCAAGTCGGGCACCGGCGATCCGGACCGCGACGAGGCCGTCATCGTGTACTACGGCGACGGGGCCTCCAGCCAGGGCGACGTGCACGAGGCGATGGTGTTCGCCGCCAGCTACCAGACCCCCGAGGTGTTCTTCCTGCAGAACAACCAGTGGGCGATCTCGGTGCCGGTCGCCACCCAGGCACGCGTGCCGCTGTCCCGCCGCGGTGCCGGCTACGGCATCCCGTCGGTCCGCCTGGACGGCAACGACGTGCTCGCCAGCTACGCGGTCACCCGTTGCGCCCTCGACGAGGCCCGCGCCGGGACCGGCCCGCGCGCGATCGAGGCCGTCACCTACCGGATGGGCGCGCACACCACCAGCGACGACCCCACCAAGTACCGCACCTCGGACGAAGAGGAATCGTGGGCGCGCCGCGACCCGATCGCGCGGATGCGCGCGTACCTGCGCGGGCGGGGGGCCTCCGACGCCTTCTTCGACGAGGTGGATGCCGCGGCCGCCGCGGGCGCCGACGACATCCGCACGCGCACGGTCGCGCTGGGGCCGATCCCGGCCTCGACGATCTTCGACCACGTGTATTCCGAGCCGCATCCGCTGATGGAACGCGAGAAGGCGTGGCTGGCCGAGTACGAGACATCCCTCGAGGAGGGCACCCGATGAGCGCTCCTGTCGCATCCTCCGCCGCGCCGGTGAGTGAGCCGGCGGACGTCGACGGCGGCCCCGCCGTGCAGACCATGCCGTTCAGCCGGGCGTTGAACGCCGGGCTGCGCCGCGCGATGGCCGACAACGACCGGGTGCTGCTGATGGGCGAGGACATCGGCCGGCTCGGCGGCGTGTTCCGCGTCACCGAGGGCTGCAGGCCGAGTTCGGCGAGCAGCGGGTGCTCGACACCCCGCTGGCCGAGTCCGGCATCGTCGGCACGGCGATCGGCCTGGCGATGGGCGGATTCCGTCCGGTGGTCGAGATCCAGTTCGACGGGTTCGTGTTCCCCGCGTTCGACCAGATCACCACCCAGCTGGCCAAGATCACGAACCGGCACGAGGGCGCGCTGCGGATGCCGGTGGTCATCCGCATCCCGTACGGCGGCCACATCGGGGCGGTCGAGCATCACCAGGAGAGCCCGGAGACGTACTTCGCGCACACCCCGGGCCTGCGGGTGGTCTCGCCGTCCACGCCGAACGACGCGTACTGGATGATCCAGGATGCGATCGCGTCGGACGACCCGGTGATCTTCCTCGAGCCGAAGGCGAAGTACTGGCAGAAGGGCGAGGTGGACCAGGCCGCCCCGGCGCTGCCGCTGCACGCATCGCGGATCGTGCGGCGCGGCACCGACGTCACCCTGGTCGGGCACGGCGCCATGGTCACGACGCTTGCAGGCCGCCGCCCTGGCCGAGGGCGAGGGCGTCTCGTGCGAGGTCATCGACCTGCGCTCGCTGTCGCCGATCGATTACGGGCCGGTGCTGGATTCGATCCGGCACACCGGCCGGATGGTCTACGCGCAGGAGGCCCCCGGCTTCGTGTCGCTCGGCGGCGAGGTTGCGGCGACCGTCATGACCGAGGCGTTCTACGCGCTCGAGGCCCCGGTGCTGCGGGTGTCGGGCTTCGACGCCCCGTTCCCGCCCGCCAAGCTCGAGGGCGTGTTCCTGCCCGACCCGGACCGCATCCTCGAGGCCGTCGACCGCGTCCTCGCCTACTGAGAAGACCCTCCGCGATGACCGCGAAAGTGCATCTGACGGGCGAGAGTATGGGTGATGCCCGCTCTCTCGGCCGTCAGATGCACTCTCGGCACGGTGCTGGCGGGGTGACGAAGGGAACGATATGAGCCCCCAGACCTTCCTGCTGCCGGATGTCGGCGAGGGCCTCACCGAGGCCGAGATCGTCAGCTGGCACGTGGCCCCCGGCGACCAGGTCGCCGTCAACGACGTCCTGGTCGAGATCGAGACGGCCAAGTCGCTCGTCGAGCTGCCGTCGCCGTTCGACGGCACCGTCGGCGAGATCCTCGTGACCGAGGGGACGACGGTGGATGTCGGAACCCCGATCATCACGATCGCGTCGGGCGCGGCATCCGCCCCCGACGCCGTGATGGGGCAGAGCGAGCACGGCGAGCCGGAGGCCGAACCGGCGACCGAGGGCTCCGTGCTCGTCGGCTACGGCACCGGCGGCCCGGTGAAGTCGCGCCGTCGCAAGCCCGCCGAGCGCCCGGTGCGCGCCTCGGTCGGAGCCGTCGCCAAGCCGCCGATCCGCAAGCTCGCGCGCGACCTGGGGATCGACCTGTCCGCGGTCACGCCCTCCGGCCCCGCCGGCGAGGTCACCCGCGACGACGTCCTGAAGCAGGCGTCGCAGGCCAGCGTCTTCCGCAACATCGAGACCCCCGACTGGTCGCCGGTGCGCGAAGAGACCATCCCGGTCGCGGCGCCGGCCGCGGCATCCGTCGACGAGCGCACCGAGACGATCCCGGTCAAGGGCGTGCGCAAGGCCGTCGCCAGCGGCATGGTGCGCAAGCGCCTACACCGCCCCGCACGTGACGGTGTGGACGGATGTCGATGCCACCCGCACGATGGAGCTCGTCAAGCGGCTCAAGTCCTCGCCGGACTTCGCCGACATCAAGGTGTCGCCTCTGCTGATCGTGGCCCGCGCCGTGATCTGGGCCGTCCGGCGCACGCCGATGGTCAACGCGGCGTGGATCGAGACCGGAGACGGCGCCGAGATCCGGGTGCGGCACTACGTGAACCTCGGGATCGCCGCGGCGACGCCGCGCGGGCTGCTGGTGCCGAACATCAAGGATGCGCAGAACCTGACGATGCGCGAGCTCGCCGCGGCGCTGCAGAAGCTCACGCTCACCGCCCGCGAGGGCAAGACCACTCCGGCCGACCAGCAGGACGGCACGATCACGATCACGAACATCGGCGTGTTCGGGATGGATGCCGGAACCCCGATCCTGAACCCCGGTGAGGCCGGGATCGTCGCGATGGGCACGATCCGGCAGAAGCCCTGGGTGGTCGACGGCGAGGTGCGTCCGCGCTGGGTCACCACCGTGGCCGGATCGTTCGACCACCGCGTGGTCGACGGCGACGGCATGAGCCGGTTCATCGCCGACGTCGCCTCGATCCTGGAGGAGCCCGCCCTCCTGCTCGACTGACCGCCGGCCGGCCGCCGCCCCGACCGCCCGACCCGGCCCGCCCCGGCCCGGCCCGGCCCGGCCCGGCCGCCGCCCCGACAGCGAGGGCGGCGGGGAGAGGGGGAGAGAGGCGCCCCGTGAGTTGAGAATGATTCTCATTACGGGTTAGGGTGGGGGACGTGATGAGAAACCGCGTGATCTTCGCCGCCTCGATCGCCTCCACGGCCGCCCTGTTCGCCGGATGCTCCGGCCCGACCGCCGCCGACGGCTCGGGGGATGGGCGCATCGCCGTGGTCGCTTCGACGAACGTGTACGGATCGATCGCCGAGGCCGTCGGCGGCGACCGCGTGGACGTCACCTCGATCATCGACTCCTTCGCGCTGGATCCGCACGAGTACGAGGCGAGCGCCCGCGACCAGCTTGCGCGTGGCGCATGCCGCGGTCGTGATCGAGAACGGCGGCGGGTTCGACCCGTTCATCGACGGCCTGATCCAGGCATCCGACAGCAAGGCCGCCGTGATCACCGCCGCGACCCTCTCGCCGGAGTACCCCGCCGACGGCGACCTCGGCACCCACCGTGACGACGACGCCCACGCCCATGACCACCTCGAGGGGTTCAACGAGCACGTGTTCTACGACCCCGCCGTGATGGCCACGCTCGCCGGCAAAGTCGCCGAGGAGCTCGGCACGATCGACCCGGCGGGCAAGGACGCGTTCGCGACGAACGCGCAGGCGTTCACGGCCGGCATCGAGAAGATCGACGGCCGCCTGGCCCAGCTGAAGAGCGCGCACGAGGGAACGGGCGTGTTCGTCACCGAGCCGCTGCCGCTCTCCCTCACCGATGCGGCCGGCCTGGACAACAAGACGCCCCCGGCCTTCAGCGAAGCCGTCGAGGAAGGGCAGGATGTCGCGCCCGCGACGCTTCTGGAAGCGCTGCAGATCATCTCGGCGAAGCAGGTCGCCGTCGTGGTCGTCAATGCGCAGGCCGGCGGAGCCGAGACCGACCGGGTGGAGCAGGATGCGAAGGATGCCGGCATCCCGACGCTGCGGTTCTCCGAGCCTTGCCCGACGGCGAGACCTACCTGACCTGGATGACGGCCAACGTCGACGCGCTCGCCGGCGCCCTGTCCTAGCCTCCGCCGCGACCCGGTCGCAGCCGCTCGCCCTCGCCCCGTGCCCTCCCTCGCCCCGTCCGGATGTCGAGACCAGGGATCCTCCGTGACACCGAGTGCATTCCGCCCGGTTTCGCGGCGATTCCCCGGTCTCGGCGTCTGCTCGGCGTCTGCTCGGCGTCTGCCGGGCGAAGGTCGCGCACACACTGAGAACCGTTATCACTAAGGTGGAGTGGTGAAATCCGAGCATTCCGGCCCGCCCCTCGTGATCGAGAACGCGGCGCTGCGACGCGGCGGCCACGGCCTGTGGTCGGGCCTGGACCTGACCGTCGACCCGGGTGAGCTCATCGCCGTGCTCGGGCCGTCCGGCTCGGGCAAGACCACGCTGCTGCGCGCGATCCTCGGGCTCGACCGGCTCAGCAAGGGCCGGATCACCGCGCTCGGCGAGCCCGTGCACCGCGCCGGCAACCGGCGGATCGGATACATCCCGGCAGCGCCCGCTGCCCGCGACACCGCGATGCGGGCCCGCGATCTGGTGCGCCTGGGGGTCGACGGGCACCGGTTCGGTCCGCCGATCCCGCATCGCGGCGACCGGGAGCGCGTCGACGAGCTTGCGCGCGGCCGGCGCCGCGGCGTTCGCCGACCGTCCGGTCGGGCTGCTCTCCGGCGGCGAGCAGGACGGCTGCGGGTCGCGCAGGCCCTGGCCGACCAGCCGAGGCTGCTGCTGTGCGACGAGCCGCTGACGAGCCTCGATCTGGCAAACCAAGACGCCGTCGTGCGCATGATCGACCGGCATCGGCGCGAGCAGCAGGCGGCCGTGCTGCTGGTCACGCACGACATCAACCCGGTGCTCGGCAAGGTCGACCGCATCCTCTACCTCGCCGGTGGGCGATTCATGCTCGGCGCTCCGCGCGACGTGCTCCGCAGCGATGTGCTCACCGACCTGTACGGCGCGGCGGTGTTCGTGATGCGGGCCGGGAACCGACTCGTGGTCGTCGGCGCACCGGATGCCGAGGCATCCCACCACCACCACGAAGGCGAGCACGAATGAGCTGGGGGATGTCTGGAACGCCATGTTCGGCGGCGTGGCCGACTACGGCGAGATCCTGGCACTGGTGTCGAACTCCGTGTGGGCGGGGGCCGTCCTCGGGCTCGTGGGCGGCCTGATCGGCGTGTTCGTGATGCAAGCGCGACATGGCGTTCGCCGTGCACGGCATCAGCGAGCTCTCGTTCGCCGGCGCCGCGGCGGCCCTGCTGCTGGGGGCGGATGCCGTGACCGGATCGATCGTCGGATCGCTGATCGCCGCGGGGCTCATCGGGTGGCTCGGCGCCCGCGCGCGGGAGCGCAACTCGATCATCGGCGTCCTGATGCCGTTCGGGCTGGGCCTGGGCATCCTGTTCCTGTCGCTGTATCCGGGTCGCAGCGCGAACCGGTTCAGTCTGCTGACCGGCCAGATCGTCACGGTGCAGAGTGCGCAGCTGGGCTGGCTGATCGTGATCAGCGCGGTCGTCCTGGTCGGGCTCGTCCTGATGTGGCGGCCGCTGCGCTTCGATTCGCTCGACCCGCAGGCCGCCGCCGCGCGGGGCGTGCCGGTGCGGTGGGTCTCGCTCGGGTTCATGCTGATGCTGGGCCTGGTGGTCGCCGTCGCCGTGCACATCATCGGCGCCCTCCTCGTGCTGGCGTTGGTGGTCACCCCCGCCGCCGCGGCCATGCGGGTGGCGACCGGTCCGGTCGCGGTGCCCGTGCTCGCGGCGGTCTTCGGTCTCGTCTCGGCCGTCGGCGGCATCCTGCTCGCCGTCATGGGCGAACTGCCGGTGAGCCCGTACATCACCACGATCTCGTTCGTGATCTACCTGGTCTGCCGGGGCGTGGGCGCCGGCCGCGACCGCGTCACGCGCTCGGCGGCATAGCCCCCGCCGGGCGCCGTCCGCCCCGCACCCGTCCCTTGTGGCACGGCCGATGCGCAGAGCCTGCGCGGCCACGACGGCCGTCTGAGACCTTCCTTAGTCGGTCGCGCGCACGCTCACCCCATGGTGGTCAGCGCGTTCCTCGCGTCATCCGGATCGCCCGCTCTCGTCGCCGGCGGGGCGGTGATCACCGGTGCCGGGGGCGGCTTCCTGATCGGACGCCGGCACGGGCGTCGATGGTTCCGTCCCGATGTGCGCATCCTGAAGTCCGCGTACCTCGATGAGACAGACGCGTTCTTCCCGCGGCGGGGGACGCCGTGACATGACGACTCTCGACCTCGAGGGGCGGATCCACAGCCCCACGGATCCCCCATCCCGGCGGCGGCTTGCGCCTGGCCGCGGTATCCCTGGGCGCCGTGGCCGCGGCGCTCGCCATGACCGGCTCGTGGATCCCCTCGCTGTGGGGCGACGAGGCGGCCAGCGTCCTGTCTGCGACACGGCCGGTCGGAAGCCTGCTCGCGATGGTCATACACGTCGACGTCGTGCATGCGGCCTACTACCTCGGCCTGCACGACTGGGTCGCGCTATTCGGCGCCGGCCCGTTCTCGGTGCGGTTTCCCTCCGCGCTCGCCGCGGGGATGTGCGCGGCCGCCGTCACCTGGATGTGCGGGCGCGTGGGCACCGTCCGCTTCGGCGTCCTGGCCGGCGTCCTCGTCGCGGTCCTGCCACGGCTCACCTATGCGGGCGAAGAAGCCCGTTCCTATGCGTGGGACGCGGCTCTGGCCGCGATCCTGTGCGCCATCGTCGTCGAGCTGCTGCTCGGCCGGGGGCCCTCCCGGCCGTGGTGGATCGCCTACACCGTGGTGCTCACGGTCGGCGTCTACGCGTTCCTCTACTTCGCGTTGCTCACCCTTGCCGTCGGCGCGGCGATCGCGATGACGCCCGAACTGCGGCCGCAACGGCGTCGCTGGCTGATCGCATCGGCCACTGCATCCGCCCTGGCGCTGCCCTGCTCGCCGTCGCGGCGACCCAGACGGCGCAGATCGGGTATCTGCGCGGGACGGATGTCGCGGGCCCGACCGCCGTGTTCATCCAGATGTGGTTCGCCACACCGCTGTTCGCGGCGATCGCCTGGGCCCTGATCGGTATCGCGACGCTTGGCGTGGTCGGCGATGCCGCGCGGCACATCGGTGACGGATCACCGGTGCGCGCGCTGGATGTGCTGGCCGTGTGCTGGCTGGTGATCCCGGTGGGGATCCTGGTCGCGGCGAGTCCGGTCGCGCCCGGATTCACCGCGCGGTATGGCACCTACGCCGCCCCCGCGGCCGCGGTGCTGATGGCGTCCGGCATCCGCCGGCTCGCGCGACTGCGATTCGGCCGGCGGCTCGCTCCGATCGCCCTGCTCGCGGTCATCGCGGCGGCAGTCCCGGTGTGGGCCTCGCAACGTACGCCGTTCGCGAAGAACCAGTCGGACTGGAACCAGATCGCCCAGGTGATCCGCACGCACGCGCGCGTCGGCGACGCGATCGTGTTCGACGATGGCACCCGCCCATCTCGCCGGCCGCGGCTGGCGATGGACACCGACCCGACATCCTTCGCAACCGTCCGCGATGTCACGCTGGCCTCGCCGTACCCCGACGATCCGACGTGGTATGACACCACGATGTCGGTGGATGCTGCGGCCCGCCACGGCCGGTTCCACGACGTGCAGCGGGTGTGGGTGGTCGAATACCGGGTCGGTCGGGCGGTGGACACCTGGGGCGTGGACGAGCTGCGTCGCCTCGGATACCGCGAGCGTGAGCGCGTCGTCGATCACCGCAGCGTCGTCGCCCTCTACACGTCTGCCGACTGACTGTCAGCGGCGCTTGGCCCGCGGCAAGCCCGATCGTGATCGTCGTCCCGTCGGCCGAGGTCTCGGTCACCTCGACCCAGCCGCCGAACCGCCCGGCGGTGTCCTGCACCAGCGACAGCCCGATCCCGAAACCGCCGGCGCCCGGCTCGGCGGCGCGCGCGAACCGATCGAACACGCGCTCGACGGGGATGCCGCGGATGCCGGGACCATGGTCGCGGACGGCGATCCGCACCTGCGCGCGGTCCGCACGCACCGCGACCTCGACGGCGTCTCCGGCGGCGGAGTTCTTCACGGCGTTGTCGATCACCGCGACCAGGGCGCGGTGCAGGCTCGTCTCGGGGACCCGCACCCAGACGTCCGGGGCGACGTCGCCCGCGGTCACGTGCACGCCCCTGTCCTGGCCGAGCATCCGCATCGACGACACCGCCGTCTGCACGATCGGTGCGAGCGCCACGGCTGCTGGTGCCCGGACGAGGCGACGTCGACCGAGTCGAGCAGGTCCGAGACCACGGCGATCAGCGAGCGGGAGTCCGCGCGCAAGCTCGGCGACGATGCCCCGCTGCGGATCGTCGGGCGGCAGAGAGCGCTCGAGCACCTGCAGCCGCGCGTCGAGGACGGCCAGCGGCGTGCGCAAGCTCGTGCGAGGCGTCGGCGACGAAGCGGCGCTGCCGGGCCAGCGCATCCACGAGCGGCGCGACGGCGCGGCGGGTGACGATCAGACTGAGGGTGCAGGCCAGCACGATGGCGAGCAGCCCGATGACGACGATCCCGGCCAGCGCGTCCAGCCCCCCGACATCGATCGACTCCTCGTGGTGCCGTCGGTCCAGCAGCTCGGCCAGGGGATCTGCCCCAGCACGATCGAGGACGCCGCCACCAGCACTGCGATCACCAGCACGGTCGCGGCGACGGTCATCCACGCCCCGACCGTCCACGCCGTCCGGCGGACCAGCCGGGCATCGGCATCCAATCGCCGCCGCCTCGCGCGGCCCGTCACATCATCCCCAGTCGATAGCCGCGCCCGCGCACGGTCGTGATGATGTCGCGATCGGTCTTGCGCCGCAGGTAGTGCACATACGTGTCGACCGTGCCGGGCGTGTCGGTCGCATCGAAGACGGCCTCGAGGATCTCGCCCCGGCTGAACGTCCTGCGGGGGTGCAGGGCGAGCAGTCGAGCAGCGCGCTCTCGCGATCGGTGAGGATGCTGCGGCCCTCGTACGGCGAGTAGACGGCACGCGACTCGGGGTAGAACTCCCACGGGCCGATGCGGACGAACGGCCCCTCGCCGTCGTCGGTCCGTCGGATCGCCCGCAGCCGGGCGAACAGCTCGTCGAAGTCGAACGGCTTGACGAGGTAGTCGTCGGCGCCGGCGTCCAGGCCGCTCACCTTGTCGTGCACCGTGCCCAGCGCCGTGAGGATCAGGGCGGGGGTGCGCACCCCCTCGCGGCGCAGGCGGGCGATGATCTCGAGGCCGTCCAGCCCGGGGAGCCGGCGATCGATCACGAAGACGGCGAACATGCCGTCCACTGCGGCGGCCAGCGCATCCGCACCATCCGGGATCAGGACCACGTCATACACCTCGTCGAGCACCCGGGCCATCAGGGGGCCGAGCTCGGGTCGTCCTCGGCGAGCAGCAGGCGCGGCCGGTCGCCGGTCATCGTGCGGATCCCATCCGGTCGTCCTCCCCGAGCGCGGCTTGCGGCCCCTGTGAGAAAGATACGTCCGTCCCGGGCGTGCGTCACGGCGCGTCGGCCGGCAGGTGCGTCGGAAGACCGTCGTCGGCGAGCAGGCGGATGCGCCCGGCCACCCGGTCTGCGGCCACGGCGAGCACCGGCACGAGGATCATCGAGGCGATCACATCGGTCGGGTAGTGCGCGCCGAGGTAGATGCGCGACCAGCCGGTCAGAAGCACGACCACCGCGGCGATCGCCACCGCGACCGCGCGGGCACGCCCGGTTGCGAGCAGCAGGATCACGGCGCAAGCCGAGGGCGGCCGCGAACGCCGTATGCCCGCTGGGGAAGCTGTAGGTCAGCGGCGTGGTGGCCGCCTGGCCGAGGAGTGCCGGGTCGGGCCGGGGTCGCCGCACGATGTCCTTGATCGCCTCGGCGACCGCCCAGGGCACCGCGATCACGATCGCCGTGCGGGCCGTGAGCCGCCAGGATCGGGTGCGCAGATATGCCACCGCCAGCACGATCAGGACGACCAGGATCGCCCCGGCCGGCCCGAAGCCGATGCCGATCGCCCCGGCGACGAGCTCGAGTCCGGCACCGCCCACGGACTGCACGGCACGGATCGCCTGGTCCTCGGCGACCGACCAGTCGGGGTGCCCGACGATCGCGAATCCGGCGCCGATGACCACGGCGAGAACAGCGCCGGCGAGGATCAGGGGCGCGACGAGCGCGGGGCGGGGTGAGCTGGTGTGCATGCACAGAACACTGGACGCCTCGCTCTGAGAATCGGCTGAGACGCGCCGCGGCCGTCGCGCGCGGACGCTCTCTGGGTGATTTCTTAGCGTGCGACATCCACTCTCTTCCGCGTGAGCGCACAGATCCCCGCGGCCCGACCGGTGAGCCGAGTGGCCGCTCCGTCGGTGATGTTCTGGGTCACGAAGGGCGCCTCGACGGCGCTGGGCGAGGCGCTGTCGGACTTCTCGATCCACGTGATGCCTCCGGTAGTCGCGGTGCTGCTCGGATTCGCGCTGTTCGCCGCCGCCCTCGCGCTCGAGCTGACCCGGCGGCGCTTCATCGCGGGCGTCTACTGGCTCGCGGTGGCGATGGTCGGCGTGTTCGGGACGATGGCGGCGGATGTCGTGCACGTCGTGCTCGGGGCGCCCTACGCGGTCTCGACCGCCGTGTACGCCCTGCTGCTGGCACTGGTCTTCGTCGGCTGGCGGCTGATCGAGCGCACCCTGGACGTGCACGAGATCACCAGCGCCCGCCGCGAGCTGTTCTACTGGGCGGCCGTCGTGGGCACCTTCGCGCTGGGCACCGCGCTGGGCGACTTCACCGCGGTCGGACTGGGGCTGGGATATCTGCCGTCGATCGCCCTGTTCGCGCTGCTGATCCTCGTCCCGGCGCTCGGGTATCGCGTGCTGCGCTGGAACGCCGTGTTCGCGTTCTGGTTCGCGTACGTGCTGACCCGGCCGCTGGGGGCGTCGGTCGCGGACTGGCTGGGCAAGCCCGTCGCCGACGGCGGCGTCGGCCTGGGCGCCGGCTGGGTGTCGCTCGGGTTCGCGGTGACGATGCTGGCCCTGGTGCTGGCGACTGTGCTGGCCACGGGGCGCGTTCACGCGTCGGTCGATCGGCGCTCGGGGATGCCGAGGGCCGCCGCGGCGCCCGCCCCCGCGCCTGCCCCACCCGGAGCCGACGAGCTCTGACCGGCGGTGCGCGTCGACTCCGAGTCCTAGGCTCGCGGTGTGAGCATCCCGACCGACATCCTGCCGACCCTCGTCGGCGTCGCGGTGCTGGCGGCGGTCACGACCGGCGTGCTGCTGCCGTTCCGGGTGCCCGCGGCGTGGACGCCGCTGCTGGCCATCCTGCGCGGCGCCGTGCAGCTGGCCGTGATCAGCGTCATCCTCAGCGGGATCATCACCCAGCCGGGCTGGATCGCCGTCGCCCTGTGCGTGATGTTCGCCATCGCCGCGTCGGTCGCAACCGGTCGGATCGGCTGGTCATGGCGGTCGATGACCATGATGACCGGCTCGATGGGCGCCGGCATCCTGCTCGCGGCGGTCATCGTGTTCAGCACCGGCGCGCTGGAGTTCACCCCGCGCTACGCCCTGGCCATCGGCGCGATCGTGATCGGCAACGCGATGACCATCGCCACGCTCACCGGCCGGATGCTGACGACGGCCGTCATCGACCACTGGGACGAGGTGGAGGGCTGGCTGGCCCTGGGCGCCACCCCGCGCCAGTCGACGATCGGGCTGGCGCGGCGTGCGGTGCGCGACGCGCTGATCCCGACGATCGACCAGACCAAGACGACGGGGCTCGTCGTGCTGCCGGGGCGTTCGTGGGGGCGATCTTCGGCGGCATCTCGCCGCTGGAGGCCGGCCGGTTCCAGCTCGTCGTGCTCGCGGCGATCATGACGGCGGGGTCGCTGACGGCGGTGCTGGTCGCGACCTGGATGGGGAGGATCACCGTCAAGCCCGTCCCGCTGCGGTGAGGGATGCCGGAGGCCGACGCCCAGCCTCATCTCGGGGAGCCCGCCTAGACTCGGAGCATGGCCCAGCGGAACACCTGGCAGCGCGAACGCGTGCGCGAGGCGCTCACCGACGCCCCCGGATTCGTGAGCGCGCAGACGCTGCACGCGACCCTGCGCGACGAGAACACCGGCATCGGCCTGGCCACCGTGTACCGCGCGCTGTCCGACATGGCTTCGGCCGGCGACGCCGACTCGCTGCAGAGCCCCGAGGGCGAGAGCCTGTACCGCGCCTGCACCAGCCCGGGCCACCACCACCACCTCATCTGCCGATCGTGCGGGCTGACCGTCGAGATCGCCGCGACCGACGTCGAGGACTGGGCGCGACGCACGGCCGCCGGCCATGGGTTCACCGAGGCCGAGCACGTCGTGGACATCTTCGGCCTGTGCGCCGACTGTGCGGCACGACGCGACGCTGCAGGCAAGAGCACGAGCTGACGTGACGCGGACCCCGGCCGCGGCATCCGTCGCCCGCCCGAAGCCCACCGATCGCCTCCGGCCGCCTCGCCGGCCGGCGCCCCGGCGCGCCCTCCTGCTCGGGATCGGCGTCGCCGCGATCGCCGTGCTGTTCGCGCTGGACGCGTTCGCGCCGCAGCTGATGCCCGGGGTCCCGACCCGCGCGCAGGACGGGCTGACCCTTGCGATCAGCGTGCTGATCGAGTCGCTGCCGTTCGTCGTGCTGGGCGTCCTGCTCTCGATCGTCGTGCAGGTGTGGATCCCGCCGGGGATGATCGAGCGGTGGATGCCGCGGCGCGCGTGGGCCCGGCGGGCCGTGCTGTCTCTGCTGGGCATGGTGATCCCGGTGTGCGAGTGCGGCAACGTCCCGTTCGCCCGCGGCCTGCTCATGCGCGGGTTCACGGTGCCCGAGACGCTCACGTTCCTGATGGCCGCGCCGATCGTGAACCCGATCGTGATCATCACGACCCACCAGGCGTTCGGCTTCAGCGACGGCATCCTCGTCGCGCGGCTCGTCGGCGGCTATCTGATCGCCAACCTGATCGGATGGATCTACAGCCGGCATCCCGACCCGGACGCCCTGCTGACCGAGCGGTTCCGCGACACGTGCGAGCTGGTCACGCACGAGCCCGGCGACCGGTGGCGGCGCAGCCTCGCCCAGTTCGTCGTCGAGCTGCGCGCGGTGATGCCGGCGCTGATCATCGGATCGGCCGTGGCCGGTGCCGTGCAGGTGCTCGTGCCGCGCGACGCGCTGCTGGCGATCGGATCGAACCCGGTGTTCTCGATCGTGGCGATGATCATGCTGGCCATGATCGTGTCGATCTGCTCGAACGTCGACTCGTTCTTCGCGCTGTCGTTCGCCTCCACGTTCACGCCGGGGTCGATCGTGGCGTTCCTGCTGGTGGGGCCGCTGGTGGACGTGAAGATGATGGCCCTGCTGCGGACCACGTTCACCACCCGGGTGCTGATCGGGATGGTGGTCACCGTGGTGCTGGCGGCGTTCGCCATCGGGGTGGGGGTGAACCTTGTCGCGTAGCGCCTCGGTCTGGAACCGCTGGCTCGGCGTGGGGCTCGCCTCGTGCCTGGCGGTGGTGACCCTCGGGCTCGCGCTGACCGGCCGGCTGGCCCTGTACATCAACCCGTCGTCGAACTGGTTCGCGATCCCGATGGCGGTGCTCCTGCTGGTCGGGGCGGCGTTGAGCTTCCTGCTGCCGCCCGGCGCCGAGGAGGACCACGGCCACGACCACGGCGACGCCTCTCACGCCCCTCACGCCCCCGCGCCCCCGGCCGCCGCTGGTCCGCGAAATCGTACGATTTGGCCGAGTGCACATCAAACCGGGCCGAGTTTCATGTTCAGTGGGCCAGATCGTACGATTTCGCGGCAGGGGTGGGGCGGAGCGCAGGGGCGGTGGTCGCCGCCACCGGGGGCGTCGCCGCGACCGGCGTCATCCTGTCGATCCTGCTGCCGCCCGCGTCGCTGTCGGCCGAGATCGCGCAGAGCCGCGACGTCGGCGCGGCGCCGCTGTTCGCGGGCGCGGATGTCGTGAGCCTGGCCACCCACGGAGACACGGCCAAGTTCGGGGTCGGCGACTGGGCCAGCGTGTTCGCGACCGCCACGAATCCCGACGCGTTCGAGGGCGACGCGGTCACCCTGACCGGATTCGCGACGCCGGCCGACGGGGGCGGCTTCGAGCTGACCCGCCTGATCATCACCCACTGCGTGATCGACGCGCAGCCGGCCAGCGTCCCGGTGGTCGGATCCGGCGCCGCACCGAAGACCGGCGCGTGGATCGAGGTCACCGGCACCGTCCGCTCGAGCGGGTCCGGCGCGCTGCAGATCGCGGCGACCGGCGTGAAGCCGATCCCCGAGCCCCAGGATCCGTATGAGTACTGACGCCGGAACCCGGCGTGCGGCCTCCCGCCGGCGTCGAGGACGGGCGTTCGCCGGCACGTTCGCGGCCGTCCTGGGTGCGCTCGCCGTCCTCGGACTGGCCGGGGCCGCCGTCGGCGGTGCGCAGGGACCGCGGCCCACGGCGGTGCACGTGGATCCGGATGCCGCGGCCACGGCATCCGGCGCGCGCCTGATCATGACGATGAACCAGTCGCTCGCACAAGATCAGGCCCGCACAGGTCACGGTGACCCCGGATGCCGAGTTCACCGTCGACACCGCCGGCCGCGACCTGGGCATCCGCTTCACCCTCCCGCTGCACGACGACACCGAGTACACGGTGCGCGTCGCCGGCGTGACCGGGCTCGGCGGCGGCCCGTCCACCACCGTGACCGAGACGTTCCGCACGCCGGGGCTGCAGACGTACCTGCTCGAGCGCGGCAGGCACGGCGACCGGATCCTGCGCACCGACCTGCACGGCGCCGACCCGGTGCCGGTGTTCAGCGGCGAGCACATCGAGGACTTCCGCGCCACGACCGGGCACCTGGTCATCTCCACGCTCGATGCCAAAGGCAACACGGCGCTCGTCGTGACCGACCTGCAGGGCAAGGGCGAGCGCACCCTCCCGCTGCCCGGACCCGGCACCATCTGCAGGCTGCAGAGCGCCGACCGCGGCGAGCTCGTCGGGTACACGTTCTCGGATGCCGCACTCGGCACCGCCGGCGCCCGCGAGAACCGGCTGTTCATCGCCTCGGTCAAGGATGCCGCCGCCGACACCGCCCCCACCGAGGTCGCCGTCAGCGGCACCGAGAAGCGGGTCGCCGACTGGCGCTTCGTGCCCGACAGCGACAGCATCCTTGTCCTCACCTACGACGGGCGGATGCTGCCGAGCAGCGCCGACGGACAGGATGCCGCGGACCTCGGCACCGGGATGGCGATCGACGGCATCGCCCGGGGATCGTCCGTCGCCGTCGTCGAGCGGGCCGACGGGATGGTCACCGTCGACCTCACCGACGGCACCCAGAACACGCTCACCAAGGCCAGCCTCGACGGACGCGACGTGCCCGGCCGGATGGGGGTCGTCACCCCGATCCCCGGCGCGGACGGCGGGTCGATCCGCCCCTACACGGTGCTGGACGTGGCCGGCGGCACCGGCGCCGGCCAGGGCGTTCCGGAGGGGACGCGGGTATACCGGGTCGCGGGCGACGGGGCCGCGGCATCCGTCTTCGACATGCCCCCGACGGATGCCCTGCTGCAGACCTGCGTGTCGCCGAGCGGCCAGTACGCGGCCATCACCGTCGCGCCCGATGCGGTCTCGAACAGCTACGACCAGTACCGGATGCCGATGCCGACCCGGGTGGTCACGCACGTGATCGCGCTCGCCGACGGCAGCGCCGTGCACACCTTCACCGGCTTCGACCTGTCCTGGTGTCAGGTGCCTCCGCCGCCGTCCCAGTGACGGGCGTGCTGGATGGTCCGGCGTCGCACGCCGCGGAGGTCAGGAAGCGCCGAACCGCTCCGTGAACGCCCGCAGCATCCGACCCGGCTCGGTGACCGGCGTGGCAAGCACCCGCTTGCGCGATCGCGTCGTACTCGGCGGCGTCGAAGTATCCGCCGTCGCGGTACAGCGCCATCCGCTCGGTGAACGGCACCGGCGTCGACTCGGGATGGAACTGCGTCGCATACAGGCGATCGCCCACCCGGTACGCCTGCGCCGGGCAGGCTTCGTTCGTGGCGAGCAGGGTCGCACCGGCCGGGGCGGCGCCGGCGCCCTCCTTGTGGGCGGACAGCGCGTGGAACGGCGAGGCGAGGCCGCCCGTGATCGGGTCGTCGCGACCGGCTGGGGTGAGCACGACGGTCGCCGGTCCGGTCGGTTCGGGATGCTGCCGGCTCACCTGGCCGCCCAGCATCCGGGTGACGACCCCGATGCCGTAGCAGGTGAACAGCGCCGCGGTGCGCGCGTCGGCCGCTCGAGCCGCGATCGCCTCGAGTTCGGATTCGACGCGGCGCTGCACGTCGGACTTGTCGCGCTCCGGGTCGGTCAGGTTGAACGGGCTGCCGCCGACGAGGAACCCGCGCCACCGCTCGAACGCATCCGCCGGCAGCGGCGCGCGAGTGAGGTCGTGCTGCTCGAGCTCGTCCGGACCCAGACCGGCCGTCTCGCGGAAGGACGCGTATTCGGCGGCGGCCGCCTCATGCTGCGGGCGCACGCACAGGTAGACGAGCGGCATGCGGCGAGTCTACGGCGGGGTGCGTGCGGGGCCGGGCGGTCGGGCGAGCCCGCGCCGCTCGGCGCCCCGCGCCGGTTCGGGCGCGCGGGTCGGGGTCCCGCACCGGTTCGGGCGCGCGCCGGTCGGCTCGCCGCGCCGGTCGGCGCCCCGCGCCCGTTCCCGACTTGTCAGAACTGGCGGGAATCATCGCGACCATACCGACCACTTTTGACGAGTCACGCACGGGCGAGTGGTCGGGGAGGGCCGGGCGGTCCCGCGCTCCGGCGTATCGTGGAGCGCGGGCGCCCCGCCCCGACCGCCATGACTGACACCGCACCCGAGACCGTGCCCCCGGCATCCGCCCGCTCGGCATCCGACAACCGAGCCGTGCCCCCCGCATCCGCCGACCGAGCCGTGCCCCCCGCATCCATCGACCGAGCCGTGCCCCCGGCATCCGCCCGCTCCGCCATGCATCCGGCCGCGCGCGCCGAGCTGTCCGGGCTGCCGCTCGAGGTCGCCCCGCGCCTGCTCGGCGGCGTGCTCACGGTGACGGTGGATGCCGAGACCGTCGCCGCGCGGATCACCGAGGTCGAGGCGTATCACGGCAAGGGCACCGGGCCGGTGCCGGATCCGGGATCGCACGCGCGCATGGGGTACACCCGCCGCAACGCCACGATGTGGGGCGAACCCGGTCACCTGTACGTGTACCTGAGCCACGGCATCCACTCCTGCGCCAACGTGGTGTGCGGCCCGGAGGGCGAGGCCGGCGGGATCCTGCCGCGCGCCGGCGAGATCGTCGAGGGGCTCGAGGTCGCGCGGCGACGCCGGCCGGCTGCCCGCACCGATCGCGAGCTCGCCCGTGGGCCCGGACGATTCGGCGACGCGATGGGACTGCGGCACGCGCTGCACGACGGCATCGACGTGGTCGAGTCCGCGCCGTTCGGCGACGCTGTGGCGCGGCTCGAGCTGCGGGACGAGCCGCTGGCATCCGTGGCATCCGGTCCCCGCGTCGGCATCGCCGGGATCGCCGGGACGGATGCCTTCCCCTGGCGGTTTTGGATCGCCGGCGACCGCACCGTCTCACCGTTCCGCTGGGGGCGGGGAGCCGCCGAGGCCGCGGCATCCCGCTGACGCCTGCGCGCGGGAGGACCCGCCGCCTCAGCCGCCGAAGCGCTGCGTGCCGAGCACGGAGAGCAGCTCGAGCTTCTCGGCCGCCTCGCTGTGCGGCGCGGCGGTGAGCACGAGCAGCGCCTGCGACTGGTCTTCGGTGAACAGGACCTGGCAGTCCAGCTCGATCGGGCCCAGCTCGGGATGGATGAGCGTCTTGTGGTCTTCGAAGCGCGCCGCCACCTCGTGCCGGTCCCACAGCTCGGCGAATTCGGGGCTGACCTCCTGCAGGGCGCGAACGAGCTCTCCGGCGCGCGAACGCCGGCCCATCGCGCCGTACGCGACCCGCAGGTTCGCGACCAGGGCCCGCGCCAGCCGGGGGTGGTCGTCTTCGGGGTAGACGGCGCGCGAGGTCGGCTCGGTGAACCAGCGGTAGACGTCGCTGCGTGAGGGGCCGGTGCGTGCCGTCGTGTCGCCGAACAGCGACGTCGCCATCCGGTTCGCCACCAGGGTCTCGCCGAGGTTCGAGAGGATCAGCGCCGGCGTGTCCTCGAGCCGGTCGAGCACGCGCAGCAGCGGCGGCGCGACATGCGGGAGGGAGCGGCGCCGGCCCGGCGCCGAATGCCCCGCCGTGCGGAAGAGATAGTCGCGCTCGTCATCGGTCAGGCGCAGAGCGCGGGCGAGAGCGGCGAGCATCTGCTCGCTCGGCTGGGGACCGCGACGCTGCTCGAGGCGGGTGTAGTAGTCGGCCGACATCCCGGTCAGGGCTGCGACCTCCTCACGCCGCAGCCCCGGCGCCCGCCGCCGAGCGCCCGCCGGAAGCCCGACATCGGCGGGTTGCAGCGACGCCCGGCGGCGGCGGAGGAAGTCGGCGAGTGCGACGCGGTCCATCCCCCATTGTGCGGCGTGCACGCCGCGGGAACCAGGGATTGAGAGTCCCCCGATCCGCAGGTCTCTTACCGCGTGAACGGATGCCGCGGATTCTGGATCGCATGGACATCACAGGAAACACCGTCTTCATCCCCGGCGCGACCCGCGGCATCGGTCTCGCCCTCGCGACCCGCCTGCAGGCGGCCGGCAACACCGTCATCATCGGCGGACGCAGCGCCGAACTGCTCGCCCGGCTGCAGACCCAGTACGGATTCGACACCGTGCGCATCGACACCGCCGACGCCGGCAGCATCCGCGGTGCGGCCGCCGAGGTGATCGCCGCGCACCCCGACGTGAACGTGCTGATCGCGATGGCCGGCATCATGCGCATCGAGGACTGGCGCGGCGACGGCTTCCTCTCCGACGCCGAGCAGATGGTCACGACCAACCTGCTCGGTCCGATCCGCCTGATCGCGGCGTTCGTCGAGGCAAGCTGCGCAGCCGCCCCGACGCGACGATCGTCACCGTCTCGAGCGGGCTGGCGCACACCCCGCTGCGCGTGACGCCGAGCTACAACGCGACGAAGGCCGCCGTCCACCAGCTGTCGGAGTCGATCCGTCTGCAGCTCGCCGACACGAGCGTGAAGGTGCTCGAACTCGTCCCGCCCGCGGTGGCGACCGAGCTGCTCCCTGGGCAGGACCGGAGTCCGTTCGCGATGCCGCTGGACGCGTTCGCCGACGAGACGATGGCGCTCATCGCCGCGCAAGCCGGACGCCCACGAGATCCTCGTCGAGAACGTGAAGCTGCTGCGCTTCGGCGAGGTGCGCGGCGACTACGCACAGACCGTCGCGACGCTGAACCGGCTCGACCCGCACGCGGCGGCGTGACGGCCGAGACGACAGAAATTCCCCGGTCAGGTGGCAGGAAGTGACTTCCTCGTGAAAGTCGGCTATGGTCGGCGGGACTACCCGCCAGCTGTGAAAGGGGACGCGAGTATCACCATGGCTGACAAGCAGAATGCGAAGAAGGCACCGCAGGCCACGCTGAAGGAGAAGCGTGCGCAGAAGCGGGAGAAGGCCGACGAGGGCATCGTCAAGACGCGCAAGCGCTGACATGAGCGGCGGATGCCCCGGCCTGCCGGCCCGGGCATCCGCCGCTTCTCCAGCCCGTGTCTCGGACGGATGCCGTCTCTCGCCGTTCGGCTCGGCAGTGATCGGGCGCCGGTTCTCCCCGTGCTAAACTGACTCCTTGTCTGCGCGCACTCCTGCGCGCAGTTCGCACCCTCCCCATTCTCGCCGGTCGGAAACGACGGGTTCGTGGAGTGGGTGCAGACAAGGGATCTTGGGTGAGGCCGTCCGGTCTCACGGTACAGAGGGAGACATCACCATGGCTGCAGTGTGCCAGGTGACCGGCGCGGTTCCCGGCTTCGGTCACAGCATCTCGCACTCGCACCGTCGGACGAAGCGCCGCTTCGACCCGAACGTGCAGAAGAAGACCTACTTCGTGCCGTCGCTCGGCCGGAAGATCACCATCAACGTGTCCGCCAAGGGCATCAAGGTGATCGACGCCCGTGGCATCGAGTCGGTCGTACAGGACCTGATCGCGAAGGGTGTGAAGCTCTGATGGCCAAGAAGTCGCAGGACGTCCGTCCGATCATCAAGCTGCGCTCGACCGCCGGCACGGGGTACACCTACGTGACGCGCAAGAACCGCCGCAACAACCCCGACCGCATCGTGCTGAAGAAGTACGACCCGGTAGTGCGTAAGCACGTCGAATTCCGAGAGGAGCGCTGATCCTATGGCGAAGAAGAGCAAGATCGCGCGCAACAACCAGCGCGCCGAGGTCGTGGCCCGCTACGCCGAGAAGCGCGCTCAGCTGAAGAAGCAAGCTCGTGGACCCGAACGCCTCCGACGAGGAGCGCGAAGCCGCTCGCGTCGGCCTGCAGAAGCTGCCGCGCAATGCGTCGCCGGTGCGACTGCGCAAGCCGCGACGTCATCGATGGGCGCCCCCGCGGCAACCTGTCGAAGTTCGGTATCTCGCGCGTCCGCTTCCGCGACATGGCGCACCGGGGCGAGCTGCCCGGCGTGACCAAGTCCAGCTGGTAGACCACGCTTTCGACGAAGGCCGGAGCCCCTCGGGCTCCGGCCTTCTCGCGTCCCTGCCGTCGGCCCCCCGCCCCCGCACCGGCGTACCCGGCCCCTCGCCGATCCGGCGGCGGGAGGATGCCGGAGTCACACCAGTCACACCAGTCACGCCCGGCGCGCGACACGCCGGGGAAGATCACGCAGGACCAGTGGAAATCCGCGTGATTCCGCGGTTTCTTGGTACATTCGACGCGGTTGAAAGACCAGCCGGGGGCAGGCCTTCTTCGGTTCCGTTTAGAACGACGGCGGTCCGCCGTCTGGAGGACACACCATATGGCTGACAAGTCCATCACCAAGACCGAACTCGTTGCGAGCATCGCCAGCGCGACCGGCCAGAGCCAGTCCGTCGTTTCGAGCGTGCTCGACTCCCTCTTCTCCACGGTCTCCGAGGCCGTCGCCAAGGGCAGCAAGGTCTCGATCCCCGGATGGATCGCGTTCGAGCAGGTCGCCACCGCGGCCCGCACCGGCCGCAACCCGCAGACCGGCGCCGAGATCAAGATCCCGGCAGGCAAGCGCGTCAAGGTGACCGCTGGCTCCAAGCTCAAGGCCGCCGTCAAGTAGGACGGTCGCTCGAGAGGGGATGCCGCAGCCGCGGCATCCCCTCTCGCATTCGATCGCGACCCACGCGCCGCCCGCGCACATCGGCCTCACCGGCGGGGCGTGGCAGGCCCGATCCCGCTTAGGCTTGAGGGGTGAACCCCACCCTCACTCCACGCCGCGCCGTCGCGCCGCGCGGAGTCCCGGGGAGCGCGGGCCCGGCCCGCCTGCTGCGGGCGCTCGGACCGGCGCTGCTGGTCGCGGCCGCCCTGCTCACGGCGATCTGGGCGCTCGCGTACGGCGGCGGCGCCGCGCCGCTCGCAGCTGGGCGATCCCGGGCCGTTCGTGCGGTGGAGCCTCCCACTGGTCACGATGGTCGTGAACCTGTCGGCCGCCGGTCTGTGCGGCACGCTCGTGCTCGCGCTGTTCGCCCTCCGCGCCGGCGAGAAGCCGTTCGAGATCGCGCTGAACACGGCATCCGTCTCGGCCGCCGTGTTCACGATCGCCGCCGGCCTCACCGGCTTCCTCACGTTCGTGCTCACCTTCAACGCGACCGTCGGGCTGGACAACACGTTCGGCTCGCAGGCTGGGCAGCTGGCTGGTGGGCACCGAGTCCGGCCGCACCTGGCTGCTGACCACCCTCGCCGGGGCGGTGCTCACTGTGCTGACCTTCGCCGTGCGCGGCTGGACGATGACGCTGATCACCGCCGGGCTCGCGCTGGCCGCACTGGTGCCGATGGGCACGCAGGGCCACTCCGGCGACCTCGCCTCGCACAACATCGCGGTCACCTCGCTGGTCATGCACATGATCGGCGCCGCGGTCTGGGTCGGCGGCCTCGTGCTGCTGGTGCTGATCCGGCCGGTCATGGATCACGACCGCATGGTCGACGTCGTCTCGCGCTACTCGTCGATCGCGCTCGTCGCGTTCGTGGTGGTCGCCGTCTCGGGCGTCGGCCGCGCGATCGTCGGGGTGGGCAGCTGGGCCGGGCTGAACTCCGGGTACGGCACGATCCTGATCGTCAAGGTCGCCGCCCTCGTGCTGCTCGGCCTGTTCGGCGCCGTCTACCGGACCCGCCTGATCACCGCGATGCGCACGGATGCCGCATCCCGCCGCCGGTTCTGGAGCTTCGTCGTCGGCGAGCTGATCATCATGGGCGTGGCCAGCGGCGCCGCCGTGGCACTGTCGCGGACGCCGCCGCCGACGGGGGCCGAGGTGCCGCTGTCGCAGACGCCCGCCGAGATCCTCACCGGCGCCCCGCTGCCGCCGATGCTGACCATGGCCCGCTGGTTCACCCAATGGGACATCGACCTGCTCTGGGCGGTCGTGTGCGGCTTCGGCATCTTCTTCTACCTCGCCGGCGTGCGTCGCCTGCGCCGGCGCGGCGACAAGTGGCCGGTGTACCGCACGGTGTTCTGGATCCTCGGGCTCGCTTGCCGTTCTGGGTCACCTGCGGGCCGATCAACGCGTACCAGGACTACCTGTTCAGCGTGCACATGGTCGGGCACATGCTGCTGAACATGGCCATTCCGGTGCTGCTGGTCCCGGGGGCGCCGGTCACCCTGGCGATGCGCGCCATCGCCAAGCGGCAGGACGAGACCCGCGGCGCCCGGGAATGGATCCTCTGGGCCGTGCACACCCCGTTCGCGCGCGTGGTCACCAACCCGATCGTGGCGGCCGTGATCTTCGGTGCGTCGCTGTGGGTCTTCTACTTCACCGACCTGTTCCGCTGGGCGATGTACGACCATCTCGGGCACGAGTGGATGATCGTCCACTTCCTCATCGCCGGGTACCTCTTCATCCAGTCGCTGATCGGCATCGACCCGGTGCCGTACCGGCTGCCGTGGGCGATGCGGCTGGTGGTGCTCATCCTCGTGATGGCCACGCACGCGTTCTTCGGCATCACGATCATGATGCAGTCCGGACTGATGGTGGCCGAGTGGTTCGGCTCGATGGGCCGCACCTGGGGTGCCACCCCGATGATGGACCAGTACGTCGGCGGCGGCGCCGCGTGGTCGATCGGAGAGATCCCCACCCTCATCCTCGCGATCGTGGTCGGCATCCAATGGAGCCAGAGCGATGCCCGCGCCGAGCGCCGGGCCGATCGCAACGCCGACCGCACCGGCGATGCCGAACTGGTCGAGTACAACGCCCGGCTCGCGGCGCTGGCCGAACGCGACGCCCGCGAGAGTGAGGGTACGGCGCGGCTGTAGCCGGTGCGTGCGGGCGGATGCGGCATCCACCCGCGCATGTCAGTCGCTGTCCGGCGCGCTCACCCGGATCGAGGCGGTCCCGCTCGGGGAGATGTCGATGGTCCCGACCATCGTGAACCGCACGTCCTCGTCGATGTGGGTCAGCGAGCCGTCGTAGATCGAGCGGATGTCGACCACGATGTGCGCGACGCCGTCGGTGGGCGGGATGGCCCAGCCCTCGCCGTCCGGGATCACGTCGATCTTCGGCGGCTGATCCATCGACCACTCCGGCGAGCCGTCGATGCGGTTCTGCACCACGTAGCCGAACGGGCATCCGGTCGGCTCGAGCACCTGCTGGGTCGCGCACTGGGTGAGGAAGTCGTCGACCCGGTCCTGCACGACCTGCACGAACTTCGACGTCGGCTCGGACTGCACCGTGACCGGCACGTTCTTCAGCGGGGAATCCGAGAGCACCGCCACCCCGGACGAGGACGAGATGGCCGTGTCCACCCGCACCGAGTAGATCCCGGGCGAGAACACGAGCAGCGGCACGGCATCCGCCGGGGCGGCCTCGGTGCCGGCGGGGGAGACCTGGCGCTTGTCGATCGCGAAGCCGTTGACCAGGAACGACATCGATCCGTGCACGGTCAGGTCGATCACCGCGAGCGGGCTGCGGGAGAACCGCCAGGTCGGCACAATGCCGATGCTCCCGGCGCGCTCGAGGTCGAACGTCGTGGTGCCCGCGTACCCGCCGGCCCGGTACGAGACGGTGACGTGCGAGCCGGCCGCGTCGGTCTGCTCGGAATCCACCCGGACGTCGGTCAGCGGGGCCAGCGCCGCCTGCCGCAGCGCGTCGGAGGCGTCGTCGGCAAGCCCGGCCGCCTTCAGCTCGGACCGGTCGACGGCGACGCCGGGCACGCGAAGCGCATCGGCCGCGTGCCCGCTGGACAGCAGCGACAGATAGTGCTCGACGAACGCCGACGGGCTGTACAGCGTGCGATAGGCCGCGAAGCCGGCCACCCCGAGGCCGCCCAGCAGGGGCGGTGATCAGCACGATGACGGTCAGATCCCGCCCCAGATGGGTGCGACGGGGTGGGATGTCGGCGCCTGCGACGGTCGCGTCGACGAACGTGGTCCCGGTCGGGGCGGGTGCCGCGGTCACGGGAGTGGCCGGCGGGGCCGAGGCATCCGCAACGGACGGCGCCGGGGCCGTCGCGTCCTTCGCCTGCTGCTCCACGCACCCAGTCTAGGAAAGGGCATCCGGGATTCCCCTGTGGAATGTCGCAGATCGACGCACGCCGACCCGCCTACGATGGACAGGGTGAGCACGCCCGCCCTGTCCGCCGAGCAGGAGGAGCTGTATCGGCTCATCGAGGACACCCGGGAGCACGTGTTCGTGACCGGCCGCGCCGGGACCGGCAAGTCCACCCTGCTGAACCACCTCGCCCGGCACACCGAGAAGCAGATCGCCGTGTGCGCGCCCACCGGGGTGGCGGCGCTGAACGTCGAGGGGCAGACGATCCACTCTCTGTTCAAGCTGCCGATCGGGCTGATCGGCAGCAAGGACGAACCCCAGACCGACGCCACCCGCAAGCTGCTGAACGCCATCGACACGCTGGTCATCGACGAGATCTCGATGGTGAACGCCGACGTGATGGATGCCGTGGACCGCGCGCTGCGGACCGCCCGAGGCCGGCGCAGCGAGCCGTTCGGCGGTGCGCAGGTGGTCATGTTCGGCGACCCGTACCAGCTGGCGCCGGTGCCGCCGCGAGGCGACGAGGCGCGGTACATCGCCGACCACTACCGGTCGTTCTGGTTCTTCGACGCGCACGTGTGGGCCGGCTCGGCGGCGGATGCGGACGGCCTGCTGGATGTCGGGACGTACGGCGCCGAACTGCACATCCGCGAGCTGCGCGACATCCATCGGCAGTCCGATCCGGCCTTCAAGGCGATGCTCAACGCCGTGCGGCACGGGCGGGTGACCGCCGACATCGCGCAGATGCTCAACGACACCGGCGCGCGCACGCCGCCCGAGCCGGTCGACGGCGAGACCCCGATCATCACGCTGGCCACCCGCAACGACCGGGTGAGCGCGATCAACAAGCGGTACCTGGACGCGCTGCCCGGTCGGGCCCAGAACGCGGTCGCCGAGGTCAACGGCGACTTCGGGCGCGGTGACGCCTACCCGGCCGACGTCGACCTGGAGCTGAAGGTGGGCGCGCAGGTGATGTTCCTGCGCAACGACACCGGGTCGTTCGGCGAGCCGCCGCGGTGGGTGAACGGCACGATCGGGACGGTCACGCGGATCGCCGGCGGCACCGTGCGGGTGGACGTCGACGGCGAGGAGCACGACGTGGAGCCGGCGGTGTGGGAGAAGTTCCGCTATGCGTACGAGCCGTCGACCAAGGCGCTGACCCGTGAGATCGTGGCGGAGTTCACCCAGTTCCCGCTGCGGCTGGCGTGGGCGGTGACGATCCACAAGTCCCAGGGCAAGACGTATGACCGTGCGGTGATCGATCTCGGGTCGGGGGCGTTCGCGCCCGGCCAGACGTATGTCGCGCTGTCGCGGCTGACCGCGCTGGACGGGCTGTACCTGACGCGGCCGCTGCGGCCCCGCGACATCCAGGTCGATCCGGACGTGCAGCGGTTCATGGCCGGCGTGCGCGCGCCCGCGCCCTGACCGGCCGCGCCGCTTCCCCTCGGCCCCCGTACTCCGCGCCCGGGGACCCCGCCCCTCTTCTGCCCGAGATCGTACGATTTGGCCGAAACCACATCAAACTTGGCCGAGTTTGATGTGCACTCGGCCAAATCGTACGATCTCGGCGCGGAGGGAGGCGGGTCAGGCCACGCGCTCGGGGCGGCGGCGGTCGAGATCCTCGAACAGCTCGGTGTTGCAGCGGTACGCCAGCAGCACCTCGTCGATCACGCGCTCCTTCTCGACCTCGTCCCAGGGGGCGGCATCCAGCTGCTCGCGGTACACGGTCTTGAACTGGGCCGGGTCGGCGATCCCGTCGAACAGGTAGAACCCGATCCCGTTCGTCTCGAACCCGAACTGCCGCTGCATCACCTTGCCGATGTACAGCCCGCCGGACAGGTCGCCCAGGTACCGCGTGTAGTGGTGCGCGACGTACCCGCCCGCCCACACGGTGCCCACCTGCGTGATCCGCTCGACGTAGCGCACGGTCGCCGGCAGCGGCTCGATCCGCTCGCGCCAATCCGCGCCGATCAGGAACTCGAGGTCGGCCTCCAGCGCGGGCAGCCGGGTCAGATGGTCGCTGATGAACGGAGCCGCGACCGGGTCGTACCGCATGCGCTCGGTCGCGGCCTCCAGCGCCGCATAGATGAACCAGTGCTGGGCGACGAGGTTGACGTAGTCGTCCCGCGTCCCGCGGCCGCGCAGCAGGTCGGCCATGAATCCGGCGTGCTCGCTGCCGCTGTGGGCGCCGCTGGAGCGCTCGCGCAGCGCGGTGGAGAAGGGGATCGGCTCACTCATACCTTCACCCTAGCTCAAGGTAAGGCGTGCCTAACCAAGAAAACGGCATGAGGATGCCGTGACCGTCCTCAGTGCTCGCTGCGGGCGTCCACGCCCAGCCGTCGGCACGCCTCCTGGTAGACCGCCACGACGGCGCGGCGCACGGCCGGCCGCTCGCTGATCGCTCCGCCCGGCCAGGGCACGCGCACCGTCGCCGTCGCACCGTCCGCCGCCGTCGCCTCCCACGTGCCGGCGTCGCCGTCCACCCCCGTCATCCGGCCCGCGGTCGCATCCGGCGCGCCGAAGGCGCGGACGATGAGGAGATTGTCATCAGCGTGATCGCCGTTCATGTGACCGAGGACGCCGGCCACGGCATCCGGTTCGAAGATGTGCGCCATCCCTCCACCATACGGATGCGCCGCCTCGATGCCCGCCCCCGGCGCCCGGGACGCACCGCCGTCGGCCGGTCATGCCCGCCGGTTCCGCAGGGAGCGTGTGTTTGAATGCATATGCACAGTCATCGGGGGTGAGAATGCCGGTCCGCTCAGGAATCAGGCGCGTGATCGCGTCGGCCGCCGCCGTGCTGGCGATCACCCTGGTGGCCGCGGCCTGCTCGGCCGGACACGCCGACCCGGGCGCGGGGACCCTCGCTCCGGACAAGAACCTCCCTTCGGACACGCAGGATCAGCTCACGGGCGCGGTCGACGATGCGATGGCGGCAACCGGCGCCTCGGGTGCCATCGTGGGCGTCTGGGCGCCGTGGAGCGGGTCATGGGTGGCCGGTCTCGGCACGGTCGAGCCGGATGGCAAGACCGCGGTGACGCCGGAGATGACGTTCCGGGCGGGCCAGCTGACCCGCCCGATGATCTGCGACGTCCTCTATGCGCTCGCCGACGACCACGTTGTCGCGCTCGGCGACAGCATCACGAAGTACGTCGGCGGGATGCCGCGGTTCGCTGATGTCACGCTGGAGAGCCTGTGCGACGGGACCAGTGGCATCGGCTCGTACAACGCGCTGCTGAAGAGCCAGTCCCTGGGCAACCCCGACCGCGTATGGGACCCGCGCGAGCTGGTCGGCTACGGCATCGGGCAGGTCGGCGGCGAGGTCCGCACCGGGGTGACGTACCGGGATTCCGATGCCGGATACGTGCTGCTGGGCCTCGCCCTGGAGCGGGCGAGCGGCAAGAGCGCGGCGGAGCTGCTCCGCGAGCACGTGTTCGACCCGCTCGGCATGGACAGCACGGCACTGCCGGACCCGGCCGCGGCCGCCCCGGTGGTCGGCTCGTCGACCGCGCTGCCCGGCTACTACCTCGGCAAGACGTCGAAGAGCGGCGCGTATGTCTGCGACAAGCAGACCGACATCACCGAGCAGTCGGCCAGCTTCGGCTTCACCGATGCCGGTGTCGTCTCCGACATCAGCGACCTCGGCAGCTACGCGCGCGCGCTGGCCCGGGGGACGCTGGTGTCGGACAAGAGCCGTTTCGCCGACGCGCTGCCGGTCACCGCGAGCTCGCCCTCCTGGTTCACCACGGCCGGCGGCGCCGTCCAGGCCGGGCCCATGGTCGGGCAGTACGGCTCGACGGCAGGGTATCTGACCGCGGCGTTCTCGGACCCGAAGAGCGGGCTGACGGTCGCGGTCGTGCTGAACAACTCGACCGCCGGGCGCGGTCCGATCGTCGACCTGGCGCGCGAGCTGGCCGCGATCGCATCGAAGGCGCCCGCCACCGGCGACCGCGAAGCACCTGCGCTGGGACTGCCCTGGTCGGCCGACCAGTTCCACAGCACGATCGCCAAGGCGGCCGTGTGCCCCGTCCCCCGGTCGTGACCGGAGGTCTCCGCTTCCGTACACGTCGGGATGCCGCACCGGCGGCGGGTGAGCGGTGAACCGGCCGGGGAGGGCGGGCGCGATCTCGGCCGTCGGCCTCGTCGTCGTCGGCGAGATCTGCATGGATGTCGGGGCCGCGATCGCCGTCCTCCTGTTCCACCGGGTGGGGCCGGTGGGGATGGTGATGATGCGGCTGGTGTTCTCGGCCCTCGTCCTGCTGGCGATCGCCCGGCCGCGGCTGCGCGGTCACCGGCGGGACGCATGGCTGGCCGTGCTCGGCTACGGCACCGTTCTGGCGACGATGAACACCCTGTTCTACCTGGCGCTGGAGCGGCTGCCGCTGGGCGTCACGGTCACGATCGAGGTGCTCGGGCCTCTCGCCCTGTCGATCATCGCCAGCCGGCGCGCCTCGGCCTGGCTGTGGGCGGGGCTGGCGCTGGCCGGGGTGGTGTGCCTGGGCGGCGGCGGATGGGACCACCTCGACCCGCTCGGGGTCGTGTTCGCGCTGGGCGCCGCCGCCAGCTGGGCGGGGTACATCCTGGCTGCGGCGCGGGTCGGCCGCGAGTTCCCCCGGCTGGACGGCCTGGCCATCGCCATGTCGATCGGCGCGCTGCTGTCACTGCCGTTCGGCATCATCGACGGCGGCGCGGTGCTGCTGCGCCCGAGATCCTCGGGCTGGGCGCCGCCGTGGCGCTGCTGTCGAGCACGATCCCCTACGCCCTGGAGCTGATCGCGCTGCGGCGCCTGCCCGCCTCGGCGTTCGCGATCCTGATGAGCCTGGCCCCGGCCACGGCCGCCCTCGCCGGTCTCGTCCTGCTCGGTCAGGCCTTGACCCCGCTCGAGCTGGCCGGCATCGTGCTGGTGGTCGCCGCGGGTGTAGGGGCGGTGCGCGCGGGCGTGGCCGCGTCGCAGCGCGCCGAGCGGACCGGTCCGATCCAGACGCTGCCGGCCCCGGCCGGGCCGCTGTCGGCCGCGGATGCGGTGATCGCCGATCCGACCGGCCCGCTCGCCGGCTTCAACGGTCCGCTGACCGGTCCGATCGAGACGCTGCCGCTGCGGGACGACCCGGAAGAGCCGTTCGCCGAGCCGCGGGCGTAGCCGCGGCATCCGTCATTCGCTGAGGCGCTGGTCGGTGTTCGAGTAGCTGATCTGATCGGCGCGCGCGCCCACCAGGCCGAGCGTGACGCGCACCAGGGACGGCGCGATGCCGTCCTTCGGCGGCGGGGTGTCGGCCCCGAGCGTGTACGAGTGTCCGTCCGCGGTGGTCGCGGTGAGCGAGTTCACGTACACGGCGACGTCGCCGCGCAAGCGTCATCCGGTCGGCGGTGGTCGCCAGCGTCGGACCCGTCTCGGCCCGGACGGTGAGCGCGAATCCGTCGATCGTGATGCTGTCGGCCCGCAGCCGGAGCGCCGCGACCCACGACCCGTCGGCCAGCCGCACCTTCACCGCGGCGATGCCCTGGAGCCCCGAGAACGAGAGGGAGGATGCCCCGAGCTGGGCGGGCGGCTGGGTGAACACCATGCTGTCATCGGCGGGCAGCAGGCTCGGGTCGGTGGTCTTCGGGGTGCTCGCGCCCGGGTCGTCGGGCGCGGCCGGGGTGCCCTTGTCCGGCTCGCCGGGGGCGGTTCCCGCCGCCGGCGGGGCGTCGGAGGCGTGGGGCGACGGCGAGTCCGTGGGCGTCGGGGTCGGGGTCGGCGTCGGCGAGGCCGAGGGCTTCGGGCACGGCAGCAGGATCGGGATGCACAGCTTGCGCCGAGGCGGGCGCGGCCGCCACCACCGACTGGCCGACCAGGAGGCATCCGATCGCGGCCGCCGCGCCGACGGCAAGCCGCAGCCGAGGCCGCCGAGCGCGTCCGCCCCCGCGCGTCACGGGCGATCCTGCAGGTCGTCGGCGCCCGCATCGGCCGCACCCGCTGTGCCCGCATCGGCCGCGCGCGGCTTCGGCATCCACGCCACGATGAGGATGCCGCCGATGCAGCCGAGCAGCATCCCCAGGACGAACCCGCCGAGGTTCACCCCGATCAGCGAGTAGACGGCGACCGCCAGGGCGAGCACGCCGTAGAACACGTGGTGTGCGGGCATCGCGACCGCAAGGGCGCCGAGCAGGATCAGGACGAGCGGGATCACCGTCGCCTGGAACCCCTCGATGCCCAGCTTGCACGTGCAGGTGCCCGATGTCCAGCTGGCTGGACAGGAACATCTCGGCGCCGGCGAGCACGGTGAGGATGCCGCCGATCAGCGGCCGCCGCCTGCCCCAGCTCCGGGATCCTCCGCGATCCGCGGGGACCGCGGCATCCCGTCGCCGCATCGACGCGGTCAGAAGCATCCCTTCGATCCGTCCGTCAGCTTCATGGTCATTCCGGTGAGGGTGAACACGGATGCCTGGGTGCTCCAGGCCGTCTGCTGCAGGTTCTTGATCGTGACGGTGTCGGCGTCCTGCGCGAAGTCGCCGGCCGAGCCCTTGGCCTTGGTGTTCACGGTCGAGGCGTCCACGCCGATGCGGATGTGGCCGAACGACGAGTCGCCTTTCAGCCCCGTCATCCCGATCTGCAGGTCGGATGCCGTGGCCGGCTTGTCTCCGCCGCCCGCGGTGATCAGCACCCCGACCTTTCCCAGCGGGGTGTCGGTGACCACGGACTGGCACAGGTCGTGCAGCGTCGCGGACTTGATGTTGGCGATGGCGACGGCGTGGCTCTTGCCGGCGGTGTCCTCGGCCACGCCCGCGTACTGCGAGAAGCCGGTGCCTTCCAGCGAGGACGCGCCGATCTGGAACTGGCTGCCCGAGACGGCGAACGAGACGGGGACCGCCCCCTGCGCGACGCCGGCGGTCACGAGCGTGACCGCGGCGGCGACGGGGATCGCCGTGAGGACCAGCCGCCCGGCATGTGAGCGTGCGAACGTGCGGAACTTCATCGGCTCTCCCTCGTCGTCGGCGCGACCGCGGTGTCGCTCCGGGACGAGCCTAGACACTATTGACTGTCGGTCAATAGTGATCGCGGATTAGGCTTCTTTCATGTCCGCCGACCGTCGGATGCGGCTGACTCCCGATCAGCGCCGCTCCCAGCTCGTCGCGCTCGGCGTGAACTTCCTCGCCGACCGCCCCCTCGACAACCTCACCATGGAGGTCCTGTCCGAGCTCGCCGGCGTCTCGCGCGCCCTCGTCTTCCACTATTTCGGATCGCGTCAGGGCTGCACCGCGAGGTCGTGATCACCGCGCGCGACAGTCTGCTGCAGGCATCCGCCCCCCGTGCCGAGCTCCCGGCCGAGCGCTTCCGCGACACGCTGCAGCGCATCGTGGGGTTCGTGCGCGAGCATCGCGGCACGTTCTACTCGCTGGTGCGGGGCGTGGCCAGCGGCGATGCCGAGGTGCGTGCGGTGATCGACGAGTCGCGGGCCGAGAACGCGCAGCGCCTGCTGGACGTGCTCCTCGAGCAGGGCACCGAGGACTCGCCGCTGCTGCGGGTGGCGGTGCGCTCCTGGGTGGGGTTCGCCGAGGAGGTGCTGGTCGAGCTCGCGGTGGACGCCGACCGGCCCGCCGACGAGATCGTGGACTTCCTCGAGCGCGCGGCGCGTGGCGTCGTGGCCGCCGTCGTCCGCCACTGACCCGCCCGAACCGCGAGAGTGCGACCAGTAGCACCTTCTCCGGTTCGAAGGGCCGACGGGCCCGCGAGCGCACTATTATTGCCGCGATGCAAATATTGCGGAAATGCACGTGTGTCGAGAAGGCGCTCGCGTGACCTCGGCCGATTCCCGGGAGGACGCGGCCGAAGCCACTGTGACGGCCTCGCGAGCCCTGTTGGGGATCATCGCCCGCTCGATGGTGCCGGCGTTGGAGCAGGTGTCGCTCCCGCAGTTCCGGGTGCTGGTCGTTCTCGCCTCGGCCGGTCCGCTGCGCATGGGGGCCCTGGCGGAACGGCTCGGCGTGAACGTGTCCACGTTCAGCCGAATGGCGGATCGTCTCGTCCTGGGCGGTCGGGTCAGACGCGAGGGCAATCCCGACAGCCGACGAGAGGTGATCCTCGCGCTGACCGACAGCGGGCACGAGCTCGTGCGGTCCGTCACCGACCAGCGCCGCACGCTGATCGCAGAGGTTCTGGCACGGATGGATCCGGGCGACCGCGACACGCTCAATGACTCGTTGCGCGCCTTCGACCGGGCCGCCGGCGAACCCGCGGTCGCCGACCTTCTGATCCTGGGGCTGTGATGATCGGCCTGCTCTCCCACATGCCGATGCCTCCCGCAGGAGGTGCCGCCGCGATGACCGGCCCCATGTGGATGCCGACCCAGCCCGTCAGCACGGCGAACCTGTTCGCCGTGCATCCGCAAGCCGATCCCGGTGCTCCCCGTGCTGGGGCTGGCGCTGGCAGTCTGCTACGTCGCCGGCGTGCTGGTCCTGGTCCGCCGCGGCGACAGATGGCCCGTGATCCGGACGACGTGCTGGATGCTGGGCGTGTTCACGATCGAGCTGATGACGGCGACCGGGTTCGACGGCTATGGCATGGAGCTGTTCAGCATCCACATGATCCAGCACATGACGCTGAGCATGGTGACACCGATCCTGCTCGCGCTGGGGGCGCCGATCACGCTCCTGCTGCGCGCGCTCTCCAGCGGCGGCCGCGTCCGTCGCCGGCTCCGCGCCCTGTTGCTGCGCGTCGTGCATTCGGCTCCGGTCGCGTTCATCGCGAACCCGGTCGTGACCGGTCTTCTGTTCCTGTTCAGTCTCTACGTGATGTATTTCACACCGCTGTTCGACGTGCTGATGAGCTCCATGTGGGGCCACAACCTCATGCTCATCCATTTCATGCTGATCGGGATGCTGTACTTCTGGGGAATTCTCGGCGTCGATCCGAACCCGCGCCGAGGTAGCGGCCTGATGGGGCGTGCGGCCAGCCCCGTCGCGCGCATCGCCGAGATGGCCCTGCCGATCCCCTTCCACGCCTTCTTCGGGGTCGTGCTGATGATGGCCAGCACCGCGGTCGTGACCTACTACGCGGTCCCGATGCCGTTCCTGCACGTGACCGCACTCAGCGATCAGCAGACCGCCGGCGGCATCGCCTGGGGATTCACCGAGTTGCCCACCTTGCTGGTCCTCCTGGTGCTGTTCCTGCAATGGCAGCGCGGCGAGGCACGGCACACGGCGGCCGTCGACCGTCGTGTGGAACGGTTCGGCGACATCGAGCTGGACGCCTACAACGCGCGACTGCAGGAACTGGCGACGCGGGACGGCCGACTCGGGTGATGACCGGCGGCGTCATCGGCTTCGCGTTCCTGCTCGGGATGGTCGCGCTGCTGAACCCCTGCGGATTCCCCCTGCTTCCGGTCTACCTCGCCGCCTTCGTCCAGGACGGCCGCCGCAAGCTGGGTCGCGCGCGTGGTGACCGGAACACGGGCCGGGCTGGCGGTGACGATCGGATTCGTCGCAGTGTTCTCGGCCGCAGGACTGCTCGCCGGATCGCTGCACGCGGTCCTGATGGCGGTGGCACCATGGCTGATGATCGCGGTGGCGACGGCCATCGTGGCCCTGGGGATCATGGCAGTGCGGGGGAAGACGGTGCCGATGCATTTCCTGCCGGGGTTCCGCAGCGGCGCGGGCGTGCTCCCGATGATCGGATTCGGCATCGCCTACGCGGTCGGCTCATTGAGCTGCTCCCTGCCCGTCTTCATCGCCGCGGTCGGCGGTGCGCTCACCACCGAGTCGGCTCTCGTGACAGCGGCCGTCGTGGTCGCATATGGGCTGGGCATGGGGCTGCTTGCCATCGTCCTGGCCCTGATCGCTTCGCTCGTCGGCGCGGTCCGGTTCGGCCGGCTGCGACGCATCGCCTCCGGCCTGCCCCGGGCCGCGGGCGTGGTGTGCATCGTGATCGGCGTCTATCTGATCGGGTACTGGGTCGGGCAGGCGGGCGGCCCGCAACTGGTCGCTCCGATCACACGGGTGCTGGAGACCGCCCAGCAGGGGATCGTCGGAGCCATCGAACGGGCCTGGCTTCCCATCGGCGTGGGCGCCGCGGCGTTCGTTCTCGCCGCCCTCATCGTCGCGGCCCATCTCAGCCGCGGCCCCGCGTCGGGCGCGGCATCCCCACCCCCTACCGAGAGGAGAACCCGTGACACGAGACGATAAGAGACCACTGCAGGTCTGGCAGCGCACCTGGGTGCTGTGGATCTCGTCGGCCGGGCTGCTGGCGGTCATCGTGGCGCTGACCCTGGTCGCCGTCGGCGCCGGTCGCGCGCCGTCCGCGCCGCGCGCGGTCGATGTCCTGCCAGCGGGTGTGAATGAGGCGACCGCGAGTCTGCTCGGGGTGGCACCGGTGGCCACCGATCCCGTCTCGGCGCCGTCGTATCGCCTCACCGATCAACGCGGACGCGTCGTGGACCCTGCGAAGCTGCGGGGCAAGGTGGTCGTCCTCACCTTCAGCGACGACCGATGCACCGACCTGTGCGCGATGCTGGCCACCGACATCCTCGCGGCCGACGATGACCTGTCGGCCTCCGCGCGGGGCAAGATCGAGTTCGTCTCGATCAACGCGAACCCCTACTACCCGAAGCCGTCCGACGTGAGGGCCTGGTCCGAGCAGAACGGGCTGGGCACGTTGCCGAACTGGGAGTATCTCACGGGCAGCGCGGCGCAGGCTGAGCGCTGCCGCCCGCGCCTACGGCGTTCCGGTCGAGCTCGACCCTGCCACTCGCACGATCTCGCACGGCAGCCAGATCTTCATCATCGGCCCGCAGGGACGAATCGTGGAGCAGGCCGCGTTCGGCACTGAATCCGCCGACACCGCTCCCTTCGCGCACGGGCTGGCCACGCTCGCGAACGACGCGCTGCCGAGCGCTCAGCGCGGAGAAGTGACCGGCGCCAATCTGGCAGGCGAGATCGCCGGGGGCACCGGCCTCTCAGACACCCCCGCGCCGGTGACCGGTGACGCTCTGGGCGGGACGGGCAACCTGAGCAGCGCGACCTCGCACGGACGGTACACCGTCGTCGACTTCTGGTCATCGACGTGTGCGGCGTGCACGACCCAGCTTCCGGCCGTCCAGACCGAGGCGAGCCGACTGAACGGTGCCGTCGCCTTCCTGGGCGTCGACGTCGGCGACCAGATCGCCACCGGGCGCGCCGTCACCGCCCGCGCGCACGTCGCGTTCCCGAACCTGCGCGACCCGGATGGCGCACAGGCAGCGCGCTTCCGGGTGAGCGAACTCCCCTACACGGTCATCCTCTCGCCCACCGGAGAGGTGCTGGTGCGCCACCCTGGCCTCTTCACCGTCGACGAACTCGACTACGTGCTGCGCGACCTCGACGCCGCGCTGCCGCCTGGCGAGGGGTAGCGCCGCCGGGTCACTCCTCGACCGGCACGGCGTGCGCGACGACGTAGGCCTGCAGGGCCACCCCGATCAGATAGGTGGTCGTGCCCGCGAGGCCGGACAGCAACCACGCCAGATGCACGAGAGGGACGATCGACACCGCCCAGCACACCCCGGTCGCCACGATCAGCGTCACGATGTTCCCGCTCGCCACCAGGTACGGATGCGCGATCACCCGACGTTCTACCGCCGGGCGGTTGCCGTGCCGATGGTGTGCGACCCGGCCGACGACCACATACGCGCTGCACGCGCCGACGAGCAGGAGAACGACCGACAGCAGGTCCGGAAGGCCGTGGTGCTCCACCGTGACCATGGTCGTGCTCCAGATGAGAAGCGTGTACGTGTGCGGGATCGCGACCGTCTCGGTGACCTCGTGGATCAATCGCCCATACGGCGTCCGCGGTCGTGATGTCGTCACAGCGCGACCGCCCGTCGGGTCGAGGCGCCGGCTGGACCGCAGGCGGATGCTTCGGTGCGGTGGATATCTGCGGGGAGGGCCATGCCTCCAGACTGCCACCGCGAGCGGTGGCTTCCCCGCTCGGCAGGGTCGCCACGCTGCCGCGCCGCCCCCGAGGAGAGGCGGTCGCTGGAAGAATGGCGGCAGGAGGGGAGCGACATGGATGACAGCGAGAAGGGTCCGCGCGGCGGCATCCTGGTCGGCGTGCAGCCCGGCCTGCCCGATGCCGTGCTGCACGAGGCCGCGCGCTTGGCCCGCGACCTGCACGTCGACCTCGTATGCGCGCACGTCGACCTCGAGCGGTACACGGTCGGCGAGCACCTGGACGGCTCGGTGCTGACCCGCTCGATCGACCCCGACCTGCCGGACGAGCGCGAGGGCGGGTTCGACTCCAACTTGGCCGCGCACATCGACGAGGTGCTCGCCGGCTCGGGAGTGGCCTGGGTCGGCCGCGAGCTGGCCGGTGATCCGGGCCACGCGCTCGGCCGGCTCGCCGAGACGGTCGACGCCCGCTACATCGTCGTCGGCACCCGCGAAGCCACCATGCGCGAGACGCTCCGCGAGTTCTTCCAGGGGTCGGTCGCCAGCCACCTCGCCCATCGGCAGCACCGCCCCGTGCTCGTGGTGCCGCTGCGTCCGGTGGCCGACGGCGAACCGCTGCCGTGGGAGTGAGCGGCGCGGTGCCGGGAGATCCGCCGGCCGCGGCATCCGCCCCTCGCCCCGTGCATCTGCGCTGGTCGGCGATCGGACTCGTGATCGCCGGCGGCGCGATCGGCACACTCGCGCGGTATGGGCTGTCGCTCGTGCTGCCCGAGTGGGGCGGGATGCCGGTGCCGATCCTCCTGATCAACGTCGTCGGGGCATTCGCCCTGGGCTGGCTGCTGTCGGTGCTGGGTCGGGGCGGGCCCGACGTGGGCCGGCGGCGGATGCCTGCGCCTGTTCGCCGGCACCGGGATCCTGGGCGGCTTCACCACCTACTCGACATTCGCGGTCGGGGCCGACGGCCTGTTCGCGGCCGACCGGCCGTGGCTCGGGATCGCGTATGCGCTGGCCACCGTGATCGTGGGAGCCGCGGCATCCGTCGCCGGCATCGCCCTCGGCGCCCGGACGGGCCGCGGATGATCCCGGTGCTGCTCGCCCTCGGCGTGGCGGTCGCCGGCGGCATCGGCGCCGCCGCGCGAATGGTGCTGGACGGCGCCATCACCGCGGCCACCCGCATCCCGTACCCGGTCGGGACGACCGTGGTCAATGTGACCGGATCGCTCCTGCTCGGCGTGGTGACCGGCCTCGCCTCCGGCCTCGGGCCGTGGGCGCTCGTGCTGGGCACCGGCCTGCTCGGCGGATACACGACCTTCTCCACCGCGAGCTTCGAGACCGTCCGGCTCGCCCAGCAGGGCCGCTGGCGAGCCGCGACCGCGAACGCGTTCGGGATGCTGCTGCTCGCCCTGCTCGCGGCCTGGCTCGGCCTCTGGCTCGGCGGGCTTCGCTGAGCTGGGGCGTGTCGCGGGTCCGGGCGCTTCGTCTCGCTGCGCTCGCTCAGCGACCTTGGGGCTGGTCAGGTCCCTGAGCGAGGAGCGCAGCGACGAGACGAAGGGCCGCGGCCGGTCACACCGGGGTGTAGACCACCAGCTGCAGGTCGAGCCGGTCGGAGGGACGCAGCTGGTGGTGCTCGAACGTGGCCGTCCCGCCGTCCGGCAGGTGGAACACGCGCTCGCGCGACTCGAACCCGCCGACGTCGTACGACTCCCAGCCGGCCCGGAACTCCGGGCTGGCCTCGCTCAGCGCCTGCACCAGCTTGCGCACTCGACGGATCGGCCATCCGCCCCGCCTCCGCCCGGAACTCCGCGAGGAACCGCCGGGACGTGACATCCCAGTCGTCCAGCAGTTCGCGCACCGACGGGTCGGTGAACACGAGCCACAGCAGGTTCCGCTCGGCTGCGGCCACCGCCGCGATGCGCGGGTACAGCCGCTCGTACGCGGCGTTCCACCCCGCCATGCCCCAGTCGGGCGCGAGCGCATAGGCCGGGTGGGCGAGGGCATCCATCAGGCGCTGCACGTGCGCGGGCGCCGGCTCGACGTGCGCCGGCCGCGGGGGAGCGTATCCCGCCAGCGACAGCACGTATCGCCGCTCGGCATCGGTCAGCCGCAGCGCATCGGCCACCGCCGACAGCACCTGCCGGGACGGGTGGATGTCGCGGCCCTGCTCGAGCCACGTGTACCAGGTGATGCTCACCCCGGACGCGACCGCGACCTCTTCGCGGCGCAGGCCCGCCGTCCGCCCCCGTGTGCCCGGCGGCATCCCGCACGCCGCCCGGTCCAGTCGCTCGCGGCGGGAGCGCAGGAAGGCGCCCAGCTCTTGGCGTCGCGGGTCGTGCATCCCCTCAGGGTAGTACTGACACCACTAGCACCAAGACCGTCTGGTGCGGCATCCCACTACCACCCAAGATCGAAGGATGCCCGTCCTGCGTTCTCGTACCGTCACCCATGGCCGCAACATGGCGGGAGCCCGCGCCCTCATGCGCGCCTCCGGCGTGGACGCCGCCGACTTCGGCAAGCCGATCATCGCCGTCGCGAACAGCTTCACCGAGTTCGTCCCCGGCCATACGCACCTGCAGCCCGTGGGCCGGATCGTCTCCGAGGCGATCCATGCCGCCGGCGGCATCGCGCGCGAGTTCAACACGATCGCCGTCGACGACGGCATCGCCATGGGCCATTCCGGGATGCTGTACTCGTTGCCCAGCCGCGACCTCATCGCCGACTCGGTGGAGTACATGGTCAATGCGCACCAGGCCGACGCGCTGGTGTGCATCTCGAACTGCGACAAGATCACGCCCGGGATGCTGCTGGCAGGCGCTGCGGCTGAACATCCCGACCGTGTTCGTCTCGGGCGGCCCGATGGAATCGGGCCGCGCGACCCTGGTCGACGGCACCGTGCGCACTCTCGACCTGGTCGACGCGATCAGCGACGCCGTGAACGAGAACGTGTCGGACGCCGACATCCTGCGCATCGAAGAGTCGGCGTGCCCGACCTGCGGATCGTGCTCGGGCATGTTCACCGCCAACTCGATGAACTGCCTGACCGAGGCGATGGGCCTGGCGCTGCCGGGCAACGGCTCGGTTCTGGCCACGCACACGGCGCGGCGGGCGCTGTACGAGCGGGCGGGCGAGGTGGTCGTCGACATTGCGCACCGCCACTACGACCAGGACGACGACTCGGTGCTGCCGCGCAGCATCGCCACCCCCGCCGCGTTCGGCAACGCGATGGCGATGGACATCGCGATGGGCGGATCGACCAACACGATCCTGCACCTGCTCGCCGCGGCACACGAGGCCGGTGTCGCCTACGGCCTGGACGACATCGACGCGGCGTCGCGCCGCGTGCCGTGCCTGGCCAAGGTCGCGCCCAACGTGGCCGGGTCGCGCACGTACTACATGGAGGACGTCCACCGGGCCGGCGGCATCCCGGCCATCCTCGGCGAGCTTGCCCGCGGTGGTCTGCTCGACGAGAACGTGCACGCGGTGCATGCGGATTCGCTGGGCGAGTGGCTGGATGCCTGGGACATCCGCGGCGGCAAGGCCTCGGACGAGGCACGCGACGTCTGGTACGCCGCCCCGGGCGGAGTGCGGTCTTCGAGCGCGTTCAGCCAGTCCGAACGCTGGCTGGCGCTGGACGAGGATGCCGCGACCGGCTGCATCCGCGATGTCGCACACGCGTACTCCACCGACGGAGGGCTGGCCGTGCTGCGCGGGAACATCGCCGTCGACGGCGCAGTCGTGAAGACCGCCGGCGTCGACCCATCGATCTGGACGTTCTCGGGCCCCGCCGTCGTCTGCGAATCGCAGGAAGAGGCCGTCGAGAAGATCCTGAACAAGCAGATTGGCCCCGGCGACGTCGTCGTTATCCGATACGAGGGTCCGAAGGGAGGCCCGGGCATGCAGGAGATGCTGTACCCGACGTCGTTCCTGAAGGGACGCGGCCTCGGCAAGGAGTGCGCGCTGATCACGGACGGCCGGTTCTCCGGCGGCACGTCGGGCCTGTCGATCGGGCACATCTCGCCCGAGGCGGCGTCGGGCGGGGTGATCGCCCTCGTCGAGGACGGCGACATCGTCTCCATCGACATCCCCACCCGATCCCTGACCCTCGACGTGCCCGACGACGTACTGGACGCTCGGCGTGAGGCGCTGCTGGCCGCAGGTGGATATCAGCCGCGCACGCGGGTGCGCCACGTCTCGGCGGCGCTGCGCGCGTACGCGGTGATGGCGCAGTCGGCTGACAAGGGCGCGGTGCGCGACGTGGATGCCGTCGAGCGGGCCATGGCGCGGGTGGCGGCGGAGGATGCTGCGGCCCAGCCCGCGCTCGCCTGACGGCACGCGGCGCCCTGACGGCGGGCGCGCGCGTCCGGGCTGCCGGCGCGGGCCGGGCTGCCGGCGGGCCGTACTGCTGGCGCGGGCCAAGCTGGGCCATAGCGCGGATCCCGACTCGTCAGAAGTGGTCGCAATGAGCCGACCAATTACGACCACTTCTGACGAGTCACGGGCGGCGGCGACTCGCCGGGGCGCGCGCCGCGGGGTGGGAATCCGGTCGTGGGTCGCGGGTCGTGAACCGTGAGCCGTGGGTCGCGCCACGGCGCCGGCGGCGGAAGATACCGTGGCCCAGCCCGCGCTCGCCTGAAGGAACACTGCTCGCGGCGCCAGGACCTCTGGGAGCCGGTCCGATCGGTGATCGAGTTCTGCGACATGCGCCGCGGACGCGACTGTTGGGGTCACCTATCGATACGCTGTGTGCGACTGGGGTGCCCGGCGACATCGCGATCGCTGCGGCTAGTCCCGTGGCTCGCGGGGGACGTGCACCGAGCGCGCTCGGACGGTTCTCGTGCGCATCAATGACGATGAGGGGAACAGAACGTGGAAATCGCCGACAGGTTGAAGAGTCTCGCTGCAAAGATCGAAGCCCAGCGAGCAGGGATCGAGACCGAAGAGGCGACGAAGAACGCCTTCGTCATGCCGTTCATCTCGATGGTGCTGGGCTACGACGTCTTCAATCCCAACGAGGTGGTGCCTGAATTCACTGCGGATGTCGGCATCAAGCGCGGCGAGAAGATCGATTACGCCATCGTCAAGGGTGACGACGTGCAGATCCTCATGGAGTGCAAGAAAATCGGCGCTCCGCTGAGCGTCAACCACGCGTCTCAGCTGTTCCGGTACTTCGCCGTGGCTCGGGCACGAATCGCAGTTCTCACGGATGGCGACGAGTACCAGTTCTACACGGATCTCGACGCTCCGAACCGGATGGATGAGAAGCCGTTCCTCGTGCTGCGCATCACTGAGCTCGACGAATTCCTCATCCCCGAGCTGCTGAAGCTGACGAAGGATGCGTTCGACATCGACTCAGTGGTGAGCGCCGCTGAGGAACTCAAATACATCGGCGAACTGAAACGCGTGCTCGGCGCACAGTTCCGCGCACCCGACGCCGAATGGGTGCGCTTCCTCGCGACTCGCGTCTACTCGGCACCCTTCACCCAGCGTGTGCGCGATCAGTTCACACCGTTGGTGGGGAAGGCGATGAAGCAGTTCCTCAGCGACCAGGTCAACGAGCGGATCAAGGCTGCCTTGGGTTCGCAGGGCTACGGGAGTGATCGTGACGACGCCTCCGTGTCCGGTTCGGACGCCAGTGAGCGCGTCGCGCAGGCGAGCGCGGCGCAGGTCGAGGATGACTCTCGCGGGATCCAGACGACGTTGGACGAGCTCGAGGCGTACCAGATCGTCCGCGCGATCGCCTGCAGTGAAGTTCCGGCGGTACGGATCGCTCAGCGCGACACCAAGTCCTACTTCGGGGTCCTCCTCGACGACAACAACCGGAAGCCCATCGCTCGGCTTGCACTTCAATGGCGGGCAGCACTACATCGGTCTCTTCGATGAGGAGAAGAGCGAGACACGGCATGCCATTGACGTGAATGACGAGATCTATCAGTTCGCCGAGCAGATCCGCCGGACCGTCCACTATTACGACGACTGACGGTAACGAATTCCTGGGCGCGAGCGCATAGCCTGGTCGTGTGCGCGCCCGTCTGCTCGCGATCCCGCTGCTGGCCGGCGCGGGCGTGCTCGCATGGGGCGAGCTGATGCACTGCCGGGCCAGTCGGCGGCGACTGGGCACCGGGCGGATGCCGGGGCCCGAGGCGGTGGTCGTGCTCGGATTCGGCAACCGCGATGGGCGCGCGAACCTGGTGAATCGCTACCGGGTGCGCGCCGGCATCCGCTCGCTCGACGGGCCGGAGTCGGTCCTCGTGCTGTGCGGGGCGCCGTCGCCGGGCGCACACCCGAGGCCGACGTGATGGCCCGCTATGCCCGGGATGAACTCGGCCATACCGGCCCGCTGCTGCTCGAGCGGGCAGCAGGACGACGGAGGAGAACATCCGCAACGCGATTCCGCTGATCGAGACGGCCGGCACCATCAAGATCGTCTCCGATTCGCTGCACGCTGAGAAGGGGCGCGCGTACCTGTGGATGCCTGCGGCCCGATCTGGCCGTACGGCTCGCCCGCGGACGGGACTACCGGTTCGGCGAGCTCATCCTGCTCAAGCCGATCGCCGCGGTCATGGGTCTCGTCGGGCTTCGCCGGCTATCGCGCCCGGCGTTCTGACGCAGGAGCACCCCCAGTGGCGGAGCGCACCGGTGGGTGTCGTGAGGCACATGCTGTCAGGCGTCTGTTCACGGCACCCACCCAAACGCAAGATCCGCGACGAACTCTGGGCACCCACCGGCCAAGACTCCCCAGCGGTTCAGCCGGTGACGGGTGCCCTTCGTCCTTCACGCCCCCAGTGCGTTTGAACGGTCCCAACGATACATCCCGCTTGTCCCCCAAATGGGGGACATTTCGTGCAGCTTGAGCCAATCCTGAGGTTCGAGGCCGGACCGCGGTGAATCGCAGAAGCGCCCCACGCGGGCCTCGACAGCGAGGCGGGCGCGGGGCGCTCCGGCTGGAACGAATGACCCAGCATTGACCGGGCGGGTTAACGGCGTCGAGCAGAGGAAGCACACTGCCGTTCCCGGTCACCGCCAGACTAGACCCGCACAGCCCCTGATGCTCACCCTCCGGCGCGCGGGGAACCTCACGCGTGACCGGGATTCACTGTGGAGGGGCTGACGGGAATCGAACCCGCGCTGTCTGCTTGGGAAGCAGAAGTTCTGCCATTGAACTACAGCCCCACACGCACAGAGTGCGTTCGGCCAGCATAACAAACTCGACCCGCCCGCCCGCCCAGCCGTGACACGCCCGACGTGCTGCTTGCAGGCGGAGCCGAGGATGCTGCACGATAAGGGCAGTCATTCACGTCCCGCCGCTGCGCGGGGCGCGCGCTCTGGGGAGTTCGCGCGGATGGCGACGGTCGAACTGGGGGACGACATGGCTTTGGAGCACGCGCACGGGGGAATGCCCGCCGGGTGGTACCGCGACAGCGATCCGAGTCGACTGCGCTGGTGGGACGGCGAGGACTGGACCGATCGCGTCGAGCAGGCAGCGCCGTCTCTGCGCGCGGTGCCGCGCAGCGCGGTCCCGGCGATCGCGGGCAGCGCCGTGCCGCTCAGTGCGGTCTCGCGCAGGAGCACCGCGGTCCGGCACGTCGAGCCGCTCGTCGAACGCAACCGCATCGCGGTCTGGGCAGCCATCGTCGGACTGGTCTCGCTGATCGCCGTCGTGATGGCCTGGGTGACCCCGATGCCCGAGTGGGCGGTCCCGACGATCGCGCTGGGTGGCGGCATCCTCACCCTCGTGCTGGGAGCGGTCGCGGGCCGGCGGGCCTCGCAGATCGGCACCGGCCGTGGACCGGCAGTGGTCGCGCTCAGCCTCAGCGCGCTGCTCGTGCTGTCGGGGATCGCGGTGGTGGCCCTGCAACTCGCCCGGGCGACGCTCGCCGGCTGACCGGCATCGAAACGCTCGCCGGACACCGGGCGCCGCCGGTAGGCTGACCTCGTGCTGCTCAGTGACCGCGACATCCGCTTGCAGATCAAATCCGAGCGCATCGCGCTGGACCCCTGGCTCCCGCAGATGGTGCAGCCGTCGAGCGTCGACGTGCGACTGGACCGGTACTTCCGGCTGTTCGACAATCACAAGTATCCGTTCATCGATCCGGCCGACGACCAGCCGGACCTCACCCACCTGATCGACGTCGCCCCCGACGAGCCGTTCGTGCTGCACCCGGGTGAGTTCGCGCTCGGCTCGACCTACGAGCAGATCACGCTGCCCGACGACATCGCCGCGCGGCTGGAGGGCAAGTCGTCGCTGGGCCGGCTCGGCCTGCTCACGCATTCCACCGCCGGGTTCATCGACCCGGGCTTCTCGGGGCACGTGACCCTCGAGCTGTCGAACGTCGCGACTCTGCCGATCAAGCTCTGGCCCGGGATGAAGATCGGGCAGCTGTGCTTCTTCCAGCTGTCGTCGGCTGCCGAGACGCCGTACGGCGCCGGGGCGTACGGCAACCGGTACCAGGGCCAGCGCGGGCCGACGGCATCCCGTTCGTTCCAGAACTTCCACGTGACGGATGTCGGCCGCTCCGAGGCGGGATCGCTCGGCGGCTGACCGGACGCACGTCGAGGCGGTCGATGGGTTGGCGGTTCGGCTGCGCGCACCGCACGATCTATCGTTCCTCGCGCGTCACCGAGTTCGGGGGCCTCTTCCTCGGCACGGCGGGCTGATCCGCGCGGGCGGGGGTGATCTGCACCGGAGAGCTTGCGTCGCCCGAGACGACGGCGGGGCCGGACCTGCTCACGCAGACCCAGCCCCGCCATCTCGTCGCCGCTCAGTCGGCCGACGCGGATTCCTCCGCAGGGGCGCCCGGGGCGCGCCCCGAGCTGAACCCGGCCGCGAAGCCGCGCTCATACGCGCGCTCGGCGCGACGGTGGTCGCGCCCGCCGTGGTGGCGGCGCTCGAACTCGGCGCGCAGGTGCTCGTGGTGGCCGGGGCCGAAGCCGCGACGCCCGGGGCCGAAGCCACGGTCGTCCCACTCGGCATCCGGCGCCCATCCGGCGTGACGATCCCACCCGGCGTGCGGGCCGTGCTCGCATCCGTCCGGGTCGTGGTGCCACGGGCCGTGGTCGTGCCGGACGTCCGGCGCGAAGCCGGGCCGGCGGCCATGGCCGCGGCCGAAGCCGCGTTCCGGCGCGAAGCCGCGTTCCGGCGCGAAGCCGCGTTCCGGCGCGTAGCCGGGGTGGAACCCCGCATGAGTCCCGCCGAAGCCGGGCCGACGGCCGCGGCCACCGCGGGGCATCGGCTGCGATTCATCCCAGCCGAGCTCGCGGGCGATGGCCTCGAGTGAGGCCTGCAGCTGCGCGAACTGGTCGGGGGCGACCGCGCCGGCCACCTTCTGCCGCACGGCGTCGACGCGCTCGGCGAGTCGATCGCGGGCGGCTCGGCCGTCCTCGGTCAGCTGCCAGGCGCCGTCGTCGGCGGTGGTGATCCAGCCGCGCTCGGCGAGCCGTCGGACGTGCTTGCCGCGGTGGGCAAGTCGCCCGGTCATCCACGGGGCGTCCACGGTGCCGGACAGTGCGTTCAGCAGCATCCAGTCACGGCGTGAGACATCCTCGCCGGCGAGAGCCGTCGTGAACTCGCGGGTGATCAGCGCGTCGACCAGGCGCAAGCCATGCACCCAGCGGTCGGCGGTCGGTCGGGGTCGATGCGCCCTCGTCGGGCGCCGGGTCTGTGTCGTTCTCGTTCATCTCTTGGTCCTTTCGGTGCGGTCGCATGAGCGCGGCCGTCAGGCTGCCGAAGCAGTCCATGTCAGATAACATGTATATGCAGTGTGACATGCGATGGCCTTACATGTCAAGTTGCATGTAAATTGGATGTCGTGGCCCCGACATCCGATTCGTCCGCAGACCCTGCCGAGCTGATCGCCGCCGCGCTGGCGCGGCTGCGCGGGCCGCGGCCGCCGCGTCGCGGACCTGAGCCCGGCGACCTCGAGGACGAGTCCGGCGATCACCCGCACCACGGGCACGGCCCCGGCGGTCCGTTCCAGGGCGGGGAGGGCGGGCGGCACGGCCGGCACGCGGGGCCGCACTCCGGCCACGGGATGGGGTTCGATCCGCACATGCACGGCGGTCCTCCGTGGGCATCGTCGCGTGGGCGCTTCGCCGGGCCGGCACGGCTGCGCCTGCTCGAGGCGCTGGCCGCGGCATCCACGCCCCTGTCGGTCGGCGAGATCGCCGAACGCATCGGCGTGGACCAGCCCCGGGCATCCCGGCTCGTGCAGCAGTCCGTGCAGTTCGGGCTCGTACGACGCGAAGCCGACCCCGATGACGCCCGCCGCACCCGGATCGTGATCACCGATCAGGGCACCGCGATCCTGCGCGGGTTCCGCGGGTATCGCCGCGCCGCCGTCGAGGACGCGCTGGCCGACTTCACACCGGAGGAGCGCGCACAGCTCGCCGCGCTGCTGACCAAGCTCGCCGACAGCTGGCCGCGGTAGGCGCGGGCGCCCGCGCGCGGCGCGCCCGGGCCGCGGGCGAGCGTGCTCAGACCGGCACGGGGCGGCGGATGGGGTCCTGGTAGAGGGCCGGGGTCACGGTGATGTCGGTGGCGTCGTCGGTCCAGGACAGCGCCCGGCCGCGCTGCCGCGCCCGGCGCAGGCGGATGAGGCTGCCCGCCAGCGGGGTGCCGATCGCGATCGCAACCGCGCCCGACAGCGTGCGGTCCTCGTGGCCGAGCACGGCCTTCCGCTCGAACGCGGCGTGCAGCGCGCCTCCGCGCGGCTCCGGGACCGGCCGAGCCGGAAGGAGCCCGCGCCGGCGCAGCTCGACGAGCTCCCGGACCCGGTCCCACCAGGTCGAGTCGGCGGGGTCGTGGAAGTAGTTGTCGCGCATCCAGAGCGGGTGGGGATGCCGGAACCGGCGTGCGATCACGTCGTCGGCGTCTCCGAGCAGGCCGCTGCCGCGGAACACCGTGTTCAGCAGCGTCTTGCGCACGCCGAACGCGGCCAGCGCGATCACCGGCACGCCGCGCGCCATGGCCTCGATCGCCGCCGTCGAGCTGACCGTGACCAGCCCCTCGGCCCGATCGAGGACGCGGTGCATCGGCTCGTACGACAGGACGAGGTTGTCGGGGCGGTCCGCGAGCAGGTCGGCCAGTCGCAGCCGTTCGTAGTGCGTCTCGGTCTCGCCCTGCTCGGGCCGAGGCGCAGCTTGAGCACCACCCGCCGGGACGGATCGGCCCTCGCCGCGGCGCGCAGCATGTCGGCGATCGCGCGGCGCTGCTCCGGCTCGCGCGGCACGATGGCCTGGGCGGCGAACACGAGATCGGTGCCGGATGCCGCAAGCCGACGAGGCCCGTGCGAACGGCAGGGTCGCCAGCCCGAGGTCCAGGTCCGCGCCGATCCGGCGGCTCACCTCACGGAAGGCCCGCACCTCGCGCAGCGAGTGCACCACCACGAGGTCCGAGTGCCGCCGGTACTGCACCGCCCCGCGCTGCGCGGGGATCGAGATCCCGGGCAGTCCGGTCACCACGACCGGGCGCTGTGCGAGCCGGTCGACCTCGCGTTGGACCAGCCGGACGAACGGCCCGCGTCCGGCGATGACCACGACATCCGCCCGCAGCTGGGCCAGTCGCGCCGCCAGCTCACCGTGCGCGACGCGGAGCACGGCGTCCGTCGAACCCGCCGCGCCCTCCGTCCCATCCAGCCCGGTCTCGCCCAGTCCGGACCCATCCACCCCGGTCCCGCCCAGCCCCGCCCGGCCCAGCCCCGCCTGGCCCAGCCCCGTCCCGTCCAGCGCGATGGCCTGCTGATCCTCGCTCACCGTGAGCGGCGTGCGCACGATCAGCATCCGCCGGTCGACGTCCGGGAGGGTGTCGAGCATGGCGCCCGCCCACTTCACGTACGAGTCGGCGTCGGCGATCGCGACCACCTGCAGACGGGTGCACCGCCCCGGCTCTGCGCCGGGACGGTGCCTCGTGGATCGGTCCGGCGTCCCGCCCAGGCGGTGCGCCGCAGATCGCTGGACGGCGGTGATCATGCCGGGACGCGGCGCAGCTTCGCCATCGGGGCCAGCTCGCCCGGGAACACGCGCTTCACACCGTCGCCGAGCGCCTCTTCGAGGACGCGGATGTCTCGCACCAGGTGCTCGAGGCCGGCCGGCTCGAGCGAGGCGGCGTGGTCCGAGCCCCACATGGTGCGGTCCAGCGTGATGTGGCGCTCGACCGCGACCGCGCCGAGGGCGACGGCGGCCACCGAGATCTGCAGGCCGCGCTCGTGCCCGGAGTAGCCGACCGGGATGCCGGCGTACCGGTCGCGGAGGGTCGCGATGGTCTTGAGGTTGGCCTCTGCCGGCTCCATCGGGTAGGTCGAGGTGGCGTGCATGAGCACGACCCGCTCCCCACCCAGGGTCTGCAGGGCGGTGTCGATCTGCTCGATCGTCGACATCCCGGTGGACAGGATCACCGGCTTGCCGGTCTCGCGCAAGCGCGGTGAGCAGCTCGAGGTCGGTCAGGCTGGCCGAGGCCACCTTGTGCGCGACGACGTTCAGATCCTCGAGGAACGCGACCGAGGGCACGTCCCACGGAGAGGCGAACCAGTCGAGCCCCGCCATCGTGGCGTAGTCGCTGATCTCGATGTACTGCTCGCGCTCGAACTCGACCCGATAGCGGTACTCCAGGTAGGTCATGGTGCCCCACGGGGTCTCCCGCGGCGTGTCGCGCATGTGCGCCGGGGTGGAGATCTCGGGCGTGCGCTTCTGGAACTTCACCGCGTTCGCGCCCGCGTGGGCGGCGACGTCGATCAGTCGCTTCGCGATCTCGACGTCGCCGTTGTGGTTGAGGCCGATCTCTGCGATCACGTAGACGGGGTGTCCGCCTCCGATGACGTGCGTGCCGATGCTGACGGTCATCTCAGTCCCTTCGCTGTCCTTGGCTTCAGGTTCCGCGGCGTCGGTGAACGCCGCGCAACGCGGGGGTGTCGCCCGGAGGGACGGATGCCGTCAGGTCCCCAACACGCGGGTGACCAGTTCGCGAACGGCCCCGTGCCCGCCGCGTCTGGTGAGCACGACCCGTGCCCGGGCGCGCACCTGCGGGTGGGCGTCGGCCACGGCCACCGGCCAGCCGACCAGCGCCATCGCGCCGAGGTCGTTCACGTCGTTGCCGAGGTAGGCGATCTCGGCCAGCGGGATGCCCGCATCCGCCGCCCACGCGCGCAGCGCCGCCGCCTTGTCGGCCGAGCCGTGGATGACGGGGACCCGGAGCTTGGCCGCGCGGGCGCGCACCACCGGGTTGGTCTCGGTGGACAGGATGAGCAGCGGGATGCCGGCGGTGCGCAGCAGCGCGACCCCCATGCCGTCCTCACGGCTGACCCGCACCTGCTCGCGCCCGTCCTGATCGACCTGCACGGTGTCGTCGGTGTGCACGCCGTCGAAGTCCGTGACCACCGCCCGTGCCGTGATCGGCTCGGGCGCATCCAGCAGTCCGGCCAGGGCGGATGCCACGGCCAGCTGATCCTCATCGTCGATCTCGATCGCGGTGCGCTCGGGCACCTCGACGATGCCGATGCGCCCGAAGAACCGGTGCCGGGCGGCGCGGAACCCGTCCGCGCCGAAGGCGTAGAACGCGCCGGTCTCGACGTAGTGCGGTTCGCGGTCCTGCCGCCGGGGGCGGTGGGATGCCTCGTGCCCGACGGCTGCGGCATCCCCGTCGTCCGTCCGTCGCCACACGAAGGCGAACGACTCGTGGGCCGAGAACGCGCAGTCCCAGCGACCGGAGCGGATGCCGGCCACGGCAGCCGCGATCCCGTCCGTCGGGAGGAAGGGGGATGTCGCCTGGATGAAGACCACGACTTCGAGCCGGGCGCCGGAGCGCTCGAGCTCGTCCATCGCGTGCAGCACCGCGGTCTCGCTCGAGGCGGTGTCGCCGGACAGCTCGGCCGGGCGGCGGATGACGCGCGCCCCGGCCCTGGCCGCGACCGCGGCGATCTCGTCGTCGTCGGTGGAGACCACCACCAGGTCGATGCCGCTCGCGGCGGCGGCCGCCCGCACGGCGCGGGCGATCAGCGGCACGCCACCCACCGGGCGGACGTTCTTGCGCGGCACGCCCTTCGACCCGCCGCGGGCGGGGATGATCGCCGCGACGATCCCGGTCATCGCCCGCGCACCGCCCGCCACGCGCGCTGGCAGCGGCGGCGGAACCCGCGCACCGCCAGTCGCGCCTCGTCCGCGCGACCGTAGCCGCCGGTGCCGCGCAGCGTCCAGGTCAGGCGGCCCAGCCGGGTCGCCCCGGGCAGTCCGAGCTGGGCCAGCCGTGCCGCGGAGAAGTACCGGGTGCGCTCGGCCGGGCTGATCCGGGCCAGCAGCTCTTCGGCCCGCGGCCGCAGCTGCTCGGCGATGCGCGGCTGCATCGCGTACCCGACCGCGTCGACGAGCAGGCTCAAGCTCGCCGGTCGCCGCGAACGGCGAACCCGGGCGGGTGAGCGCGTCGACGATGGTCGCCGGGATGCGATTGCCGTTCTCGAACGGGGCCAGCCGTTCCAGCACGACGTCGTTGCCCACGGCGGCGATCGGCGTGCCGGCCAGCGCCTGCACTGTCGGCAGCGCGGTGGAGAACCCGGCGGCGACCCCGACGGCGCCCAGGCGCACGGCCACGACCTCGGCCGGGACGTCGCCGCCGTAGGTCGTGAACGCGACGCCTCGCTGCAGCGCGCGGGCCCGGACGGCGTCGGTGAGCGCGGGCGGTGCCGACGGGTGCGGCTTGAACACCACCCGCTCCACGCCCCAGTCGCAGGCGCGATCGATCATCTCCTCCTGCATCGCCAGCTCCTCACCGGCCGAGACGATCTCCAGCGCGGTCAGGTACTGGCCGAGGACCAGGGCGGTGCTGGCCGGATCCCGGGCGAGCAGCTGGAGCTCGGCATCCGTCGTCGCCTCGTCGACCTCGGTGATCGCCCGGGCGAACGCCGCCGCCGGGACCGGGATGCGGGCGGCCTGATCGAACAGCAGCGGCTCGATCCCGGGCACCAAGTCGGCGTACACGACGCTCTCGACGCGCTCGACGACCGAGCGCGGCATCCGACTGCGGATCGGCGAGTACGTCATCAGCCCGTCGCCGATGATCGACAGCGTCGCCCGCGAGAACATCGACAGGAAGATGCGGGTCGGGGCGACCTGCGGGGTCTGCACGAACACATGCAGCGGCTCCTCGCCCAGGCCCCACGCACGCCGGAACAGCCGCTCCAGCAGCGGGAGCTCCTGCTCGCGCGGCGACCAGCCGGTGGGATGCAGCGGCGACAGCAGTGCGGTCAGCGGCTCGATCCGGTCGAACCGGCTCAGCAACGGTCGCAGGTGCGGGGCCTCGTCCAGCCCGCGGTGGATCTCGGGGACGGCGGCGGAGTTGATCGGCACCAGGATGCGCTCGTCGGCCGGCTCGACCAGCCCCTCGTCGATGGCCGAGACCGCGGTCATCAGCCCGTACGCGGTATGCAGGGCGAACAGCTGGATCATGCGGTGACCGCCTTGCGCAGCGGTCCGGCCAGCACCCGCCGCCGCGGCTCGCTCAGGCGTGGCAGCGCGCGGACGAGCGCGTCGTGGGCAGCCGGGCCAGCAGCGCGCTCATGCCGTCGCGCAAGCTCGCGGCGCAAGCTCGGGAGACATGGAACGCGCCCGCACCAGGTGGCGCGAGCCGACCGCCAGCACGGTCGCGACCACCTTCGGGACGAACCGGGCGGCCTCGGCATCCGTCTCGACGATGTCGATGACCTGCCCGAACGCGCGCGTGAAGTCCAGCTGGCGCCGATCGCGCACCTGGGTCAGCGAGGTGGAGATGCCGCGGCGATACAGCAGGTGGGGCGCGTCGACGAGAGCGAAGGATGCCGCCTGCAGGTGCAGCCGCCAGATCCAGGGGCGGTCCTCGGCCGTGAACAGGCCCGATGGGAACACCGCGAGCCCGTGCTCGAGCACCGAGCGGTGGAACATGCCGGCCCAGGCATATGGATAGTCGACCATCGTCGAGTCGTCGGCCGGAAGGATGGCCTCACGCGGCGAGAAGACCCGATTGCGCCAGGTGAACGGCGCCTTCACGAGCGCCCGGCGGCGCCCCGTGACGGCCACGTGGTCCGTGCGCACGAAGTCGCAAGCCGAGCGCGCGCACGGCGTCGACCAGGGTCTGCGAGCCGAAGCGGCTGCATCCAGTCGTCGCCGTCGACGAAGCAGAAGAAATCGCCCTCCACGTGGGCCAGACCCTGATTGCGGGCGCTGGCCAGGCCGATCGGCTCGGGGTTCGTGATCAGCTGGGCGTGGCCGAATCGCTCCGCATAGTGCCGCATGTGCGCACCGGTCTCGTCCCGGGAGCCGTCGTCGATGGCCACGAGCTTGAGCGCGCCCGGATCGTCGAACTGGCGCAGCGCTCTCCAGGGTGGTGCCGATGTAGGGTCCGGCATCCTTCGCAGGCAGGATGACCGTCGCGATGGGTCTGTGCACTTCGACTCCCGACGTCGTCCGGTGTTGCTGGCGTGCACAGATCGTGCCAAGCCGGGGTTACGGCATGGAGTCGTCGGGGTGAACGGGCGGTGGCGCCTGTGCCACCGGGAGGCGTGACCTCGCGCCGGGGCGAGCGGGAGGGCGAGTGCGGATGGAGCGGGTGCGGAAGGAGCGGATGCGGATGGGTCAGAGGCGCACGTGCTTGGGCAGCCGGACGAACAGCAGCAGGATCAGGCCGGCCAGCAGCACCAGCACGATGCCCAGGATGCCCCAGTAGGTGGCGCCGAACCAGGCGATGAACAGCGCCCACAGTCCCGGGGCGAGGAAGCTGGCGACCCGCCCGGTGGTGGCGTACAGGCCGAAGATCTCTCCCTGCATGCCGTCCGGGGTCACCCGCGCCAGCAGGGAGCGGGTCGCCGCCTGCGCGGGCCCGACGCAAGCCGACAGCACGAGTCCGCCGATCCAGAACGGCAGCTTGCCGGCGTCGTGCATGAGGAAGACGACGATCGCCATCGCCACCAGGATGCTCAGCGAGGTGATGATCACCGAGCGGGCGCCGTAGCGGTCGTCCAGTCGTCCGGCGAAGATGGTGGCGATGCCCGCGACGACGTTGGCGGCGATACCGAACAGGATCACTTCGTTCGCCGAGAACCCGTAGACGACCGCGGCCAGCACGCCGCCGAACGCGAACACGCCCGCCAGGCCGTCGCGGTACACGGCGCTGGCCAGCAGGAACCAGAACGTCGACCGGTGGTCGCGGTACAGCGCGGCGATGTCCTTGACGAGTTCGACGTAGCTGCGGAAGAACCCGACCCGCGGCGCACCGAGGCTCGACGGGGTCTCGGGCACGTTCACGAACAGCGGGATGGCGAACACGATCGTCCACACCGCGCAAGCCGACCGCGATCAGCCGGTAGGCCAGGCCGTTGGAGGTGTCCATGCCGAACCAGTGCACGGCGTTCAGCACGACGACGATGCCGAGGGCCAGGATGCCGCCGATGTAGCCCATGCCCCAGCCCAGCCCGCTGACCTTGCCGATCGTCTTGGGCGTGGAGACCGTCACCAGGAGGGCGTTGTAGTTCACGCCGGCGATCTCGGAGAACACCGAGCCGACCGCCACGGTGATGGCCCCGAACCAGAAGTAGGCCGGGTCGGCCTGCACGAAGAACAGCGTGAACTGGGTGAGCGCCAGCAGCACCGTCGCGATCAGCAGCCAGCGCTTCTTGCGTCCGGCGCGGTCGGCGCTCTGCCCGAGCACCGGTGCCAGCAGCAGGATGGCGATGCCGGCCCAGAACGCCACGAACCCGTAGCCGCTGCTGAGGTCGGCCAGCGCCTTCTCCTTGATCGGGTCGGAAGGATCCAGCGCGGCGACGTCGGCGGGCAGGAAGCTGTCGGAGACGAGGAACAGCGACACGAAGACGAACGTGAGGACGACGGAGTTGAACGGTTGCGTCGCCCAGTCCCACATCGCCCAGGACCACACCTGCCGGCGGGGTACCGGAGCCGCGTCGGGGGTGGTCGCCATCGCAGCGGTGGAGAAGCGCGGGTCGGGGGCATCGGTGCCGGTCACGAAGCTCACGCTACGGGACAACCGGGGTGGATGCCACGACCCGCCCAGGACGCCGCGGCACGGCACCCGCACACCGAAGTGCAAACTTGAGTCCGTCCATATCAACTTCTTTGACAGCGCGGCATCGGCGACGTACACTTGAGTCATCGCGACTCAACGTCAGTTCCGTCGCTCCGTGACTTCATCAGACAGCCGGGCCGAGGCATCCGTCTCGCCCACGAAAGGAAGAGAACACATGGCACGTGCAGTGGGTATCGACCTCGGAACGACGAACTCCGTCGTCTCCGTCCTCGAGGGCGGCGAGCCGAAGGTCATCGCCAACGCCGAGGGCTTCCGTACGACTCCCTCGGTCGTCGCGTTCACGAAGGACGGCGAGGTGCTGGTCGGCGAGACCGCCAAGCGCCAGGCCGTGACGAACGTCGACCGCACCATCACCTCCGTCAAGCGGCACATGGGCACCGACTGGAAGACCCAGGCCATCGACGGCAAGCAGTTCACGCCGCAGGAGATCTCGGCGCGCATCCTGCAGAAGCTCAAGCGCGACGCCGAGCAGTACCTCGGCGACACCGTGACGGATGCCGTCATCACCGTGCCCGCGTACTTCAACGACGCCGAGCGCCAGGCCACGAAGGAGGCCGGCGAGATCGCGGGCCTGAACGTGCTGCGCATCATCAACGAGCCCACCGCGGCGGCCCTGGCCTACGGCCTGGACAAGGGCAAGGAGGACGAGCTCATCCTGGTGTTCGACCTCGGCGGCGGCACGTTCGACGTGTCCCTGCTCGAGGTGGGCAAGGACGACGACTTCTCCACCATCCAGGTGCGCTCCACCGCCGGTGACAACCGCCTCGGCGGCGACGACTGGGACCAGCGCGTCGTGGACTGGCTGATCAAGCAGTTCAAGGACACCACCGGAGTGGATGTCTCGGGTGACAAGATCGCGCTGCAGCGTCTGAAGGAGGCCGCCGAGCAGGCCAAGAAGGAGCTGTCCAGCTCGACGTCGACCAGCATCTCGCTGCCGTACCTGTCGCTGACCGAGTCGGGCCCGGCGAACCTGCAGGAGACCCTGAGCCGCGCCAAGTTCGAGGACCTCACCAAGGACCTGCTGGACCGCACGAAGAAGCCGTTCGACGACGTCATCCGCGAGGCCGGCATCAAGGTCGCCGACATCGACCACGTCGTGCTGGTGGGCGGATCGACCCGCATGCCCGCCGTGAGCGAGCTGGTCAAGCGCGAGGCCGGCTCCGAGCCGAACAAGGGCGTCAACCCGGATGAGGTCGTCGCCGTCGGCGCCGCCCTGCAGGCCGGCGTCCTGAAGGGCGAGCGCAAGGATGTGCTGCTGATCGACGTGACCCCGCTGTCGCTGGGCATCGAGACCAAGGGCGGCATCATGACCAAGCTCATCGAGCGCAACACGGCCATCCCGACCAAGCGCAGCGAGACCTTCACCACCGCCGACGACAACCAGCCGTCGGTGGCGATCCAGGTCTTCCAGGGCGAGCGCGAGTTCACCCGCGACAACAAGCCGCTGGGCACGTTCGAGCTGACCGGCATCGCGCCGGCCCCGCGCGGCGTGCCGCAGGTCGAGGTCACCTTCGACATCGACGCGAACGGCATCGTGCACGTGTCCGCGAAGGACAAGGGCACCGGCAAGGAGCAGTCGATGACGATCACCGGCGGGTCCAGCCTGCCCAAGGACGACATCGAGCGCATGGTGCGCGAGGCCGAGGAGCACGCCGCCGAGGACAAGAAGCGCCGCGAGTCCGCCGAGACCCGCAACCAGGCCGAGACCCTGTCGTACTCGATCGAGAAGCTGATCAAGGACAACGAGGACAAGCTGCCCGCCGACGTCAAGGACAGCGTGCAGGCCGACGTCGACGCGCTGAAGACCGCGCTGGCCGGCGAGGACGACGACGCCGTGAAGACGGCGTACGACACGCTGAACCAGAGCCAGCAGAAGCTGGGCGAGGCGATCTACCAGGCGGCGCAGGCCGAAGGCGCCCAGGGCGACCCCAACGTCGCCGACCCGGGCAACGGCGAAGTGCCGAACCCCGAGGAGGACGTGGTCGACGCCGAGGTCGTGGACGACGAGGACGAGAAGAAGTAGGGGACATGACCGACAAGGACTTCGATGACGACGAGGTCCGTCCCAGCGGCGAGGGGTCGGAGGCACACGCCTCCGACCGCGAGTCGCAGGACGAGACCGCACCGGATGCAGACGACGAGCTGACGGTCGACGACATCCTCGGCGCCATGCAGAACGCGGACGCCGCAGCCGAGGACGCCAAGCTGGCCGACCTCGAGTCGACGCTGCTGAACGACCTCAAGCGACTGCAGGCGGAGTACGCGAACTACCGCCGACGCACCGAGGAGCAGCGGCAGATCGAGATCGACCGAGCCAAGGGCGAGGCCGCCAAGGCGCTCCTGCCCGTGCTGGACGACCTCGATCGCGCACAGAAGCACGGCGACCTCGAGGACGGGTCGGCGTTCACGCTGATCGCCGAGAAGGTCCGCGGGATCGTCGAGCGCATGGGCGTGGTCGCCTATGCTGAGCCCGGCGAGTCGTTCGATCCGCAGCATCACGAGGCGGTGTTCCAGCAGCCGACCCCCGGCACGACCGAGCCGACGATCCTCGAGGTCGTGGAGGTCGGCTACCGCCTGGGATCGGTGGAGCTGCGCCCGGCGAAGGTCGTGGTCGCCGTTCCGGCCGACTAGGGCCGGAAAGGAGCATCCATGGCCAGTCAGGACTGGTTCGACAAGGACTTCTATGCCACGCTCGGGGTGTCCAAGGACGTCGACGACGCCGAGCTGAAGAAGACCTACCGCAAGCTCGCGCGCAAGTACCACCCGGATTCGAATCCGGGAGACGCCGCCGCCGAGGCGAAGTTCAAGGAGATCAGCGAGGCGTACTCGGTGCTCTCCGACAAGGAGCAGCGCACCGAGTACGACCAGATCCGGGCGATGGGCTCGGGCGCCCGCTTCACCGCGGGCGGCCAGGACGCCGGCGGCTTCGAGGACGTGTTCAGCATGTTCGGCCAGGGGCGCGGCGGCGGCACCCGGTTCCAGACCTCGTCGGGCAACTTCGAGGACATCTTCTCGATGTTCAACCAGCCCGGCGGATTCGGCGAGCCCACCGGCGGCTACCGCGGCTACGGCGGTCCGCATCGGGGGGCGGATGTCACGGCCCACACCACGCTGGACTTCGTGACCGCGGTCAAGGGCGAGACCATCACCCTCGCCGGCGAGGACGGCAAGCCGTTCAAGGTGAAGATCCCGGCCGGCGTCTCGAACGGACAGAAGGTGCGGCTGCGCGGCCGCGGACGCCCCTCGCCCGACGGCGGGGAGCACGGCGACATCGTCGTGACGGTGACCGTGCGACAGCATCCGATCTTCACCCGTGACGGGCTGAACCTGCGCGTGACCGTCCCGGTGACCTTCACCGAGGCGGCGCTGGGCGCGACCATCGAGGTGCCCACCCTCGGCGGCGACCCGGTGCGGCTGCGGGTCGCGCCGGGCACGCCGTCCGGACGCGTGCTGCGCGTGAAGGGCCGCGGGGTGGAGACCAAGAAGGGCACCGGCGACCTGCTCGCCGAGGTGCAGGTGGCGGTGCCGTCGCACCTGGACGACAATGCCCGCGAGGCGCTGGAGCGATTCGCCGATCTGGAGCCGAAGGAGAACCCGCGCGCCGACCTGATGGCCAAGGCGCAGACCGCGCGTTGAGCGAGCGAAGCGTGGAGACCGACAGGTCGTTGAGCGAGCGAAGCGTGGAGACTGACAGGTCGTTGAGCGAGCGAAGCGAGACGAAACGCCCGGGGCAGAGAGAGCGCCTAAGTTCAGTCAGCAAGGAGGTGGATTCCGATGCACGATCAGCGGCCCGACGACGAGGCGCCGATCTTCGCGATCGCGGCCGCCGCCGAACTGTCCGGGATGCATCCCCAGACGCTTGCGCCAGTACGACCGGATGGGCCTCGTGGTGCCGGCGCGCACACAGGGCGGGTCGCGCCGGTATTCGCTGCGGCACATCCGGCAGCTGCGCGAGGTCGCCCGGATGTCGGCGGACGGCATGAGCCTGCCGGCGATCGTGCGCATCCTGGAGCTCGAGGAGCACGTGCGCGACCTGCACGTGCGGGTCCAGATGCTCGAGGAGCGCGTCCGCGTCGAGGTGGAGAACAGGCCGGGCGCCCGGGTGTTCGCGGCCGGTTCGACCGGCGCGGTGGTCACGCTTGCGCCACGGTCGGCGCGTGCGTCGCGCCACCGACATCGTGCTGTGGACCCCGCGCCAGGCGCTGCCGCCGGGGACGGATGCCGACGACCAGGGATGACCCGGTCGGAATACGAGCCGTTCGCGTACCGGGTGACCAAGGCCGGTGACGTGCTGATCTCCCGCGCGGGACGTCTGGTCACCACCGTCCGCGGTGCGGGCGCGGCCCGGCTGATCGCGCGACTCGGACGGGACGAGGCATCCGATCAGGCGGCGCTGCAGCGCGTCACCGGCAACTACCGGCGCGGCAACGAGCACTGAGTGATCGAGCGGTGAGGCGCGGGTGCATCCCGATGTGGGATGCACGATGGTACGATGAGAGCATGTCGACCCAGATCGCCGTGCGGCTTCCGGAAGCGGTGGTGGAATTCCTCGACCAGCAGGTCGCCGATGGCCGGGCGCCGAGCCGCGCGGCTCTCGTGACGTCCGCGCTCGAGCGCGAGATGCGCCGGATCCTCGCCGAACACGACGTCGACATCCTCACGCGCTCGGGAACGAGCGACGACCTGGACGCGCTGGTGGACTGGACCGTCACCCACGTCGCGATCGAGGACTGACGTGCGTGAGATCTGCCTCGCGCGCCTCGACAAGACGCGCCCCGTGGTCGTCCTGACGCGCGACGCCGCACGGGCGACGATGACGAAGGTGACGGTCGTGCCGATCACGTCGACGATCAAGGGACTGAGCAGCGAGGTTCTCCTCGGCGCTGAGAATGGGCTCGATCACGCGTGTGCGGCAGCCGTCGACAACGTCGTGACGATCCCGGTCGCGGCGCTCGGCCGCACGGTCGGATTCCTCACCGGCCGACAGGAGGCCTCCCTCGCCCGCGCGGTGGTGCTGGCGTTCGACCTGGATCTTCCGCTCATGGATGCCGCGTTCCGAACGGCTGCCCGCTCAGTTCAGCGCTGAGGTGAGGCGGGCCAGGCCGTCCAGGAAGGTCGCCTTGCCGGGCTCCCTCCGCCATTCGTCCAGCGTGAGCTCGCGGCCGGCGTCGCGGTAGTCCTGCTCGACCGCGCGCATCGCGGCGGTGAAGGAGGCGCCCCGCACCAGCAGCGAGATCTCCATGTTGAGGCTGAACGAGCGGATGTCCATGTTGCTGGATCCGATGACGGCCAGGTCGTCGTCGATCGAGAAGTGCTTCGCATGCAGGATGTACGGCGCCGGGTAGAGGAAGATCCGCACGCCGGCCTCCAGCAGCGTCTCGTAGTACGAGCGCTTGCGCGTGGTAGACCAGGCCCTGGTCGCCGACCTCCGAGACGAACAGCTTGCACCTCGAGGCCGCGTTCGCAGGCTGTGGTGATCGCATAGACCATCGCCTCGTCGGGCACGAAGTAGGGGCTCGCGATGATGACCCGCTCGGTCGCCCCGTGGATCATCGACAGGAACAGGCGGAGGTTGTTCTCGGTCGCATAGCCTGGGCCGCTCGGCACGAGCTGGCAGCTCAGCGGCGCCCCGCCGGCGGCCGCGATCTCGCTGCTGGGCACGTGCTCGGCCCACAGCTCCTCGCCCGTCTCGATCTGCCAGTCGGTGAGGAACACGGTGTCGAGCTGGGCGACCACCGGCCCCTCCACCCGCGTGACGAGCTCCTGCCACTGCAGGCCGCGGGAGATGTTCTTCGGCGCGTTGTAGTGGCGGGCGACCAGGTTCTGCGATCCCATGAACGCGACCTGGCCGTCGACCACGACGAGCTTGCGATGGTTGCGCAGGTCGGGGCGCTGGTAGCGGCCTCGGAGCGGCTCGACCGGCAGCATCCACGACCATCGCACGCCGATGCGGTCCAATTCGGCGAACGTCTCCTTCGAGGCGGGGATCTTGCGCGAGGCGATGTAGTCTGCGAGCAGACGCACGGTCACGCCGCGGGCGACCGCCGCCTCCAGCGCCGCGAAGAATCCCCGGGTGGTGTCGTCCCACGCGAGGATGTAGAACTCGACATGCACGAAGCGCCGGGCCCGCCCGATCTCTTCGGCCATCGCGTCGATCGACCCCTGATAGTCCGGCAGGAGCGTCGCCGCGTTCCCGTCCAGCGCGGGCAGCGTGGTGAGCGACTCGTTCTGCACCGCCACCCGCTTGCAGCCAGCGCGGCCACGACGACGTGTCGGCGCGCGGCTCGCCGGCGGTACGCGCGCGGATCTCGTCGTCGATGCGCGCCTGCGCGTCCCGTCGCTTCTTCGGCAGCCGGAAGCTGCCGATCAGCAGGAAGAGCACGATCCCGACCAGCGGCAGCGAGGATCAGCAGGAGCCACGCCATCGCCGCCGTCGGCTTGCGGCGCCTGGGGATGACGATGAGGGCGGTCAGGTCGATCGCGAGGGTGACGAGGGCGGCGAGGACCCAGATGAGATTCGCACCGAGGAGAGGGTCCATGAGTCGACCTTACGAGGTGGCGGTGCAGCCTCTCGCCCCGATCGGGTGAGCTGCGGAGCTGAAATCGATTTCGCTAGACTGGCGGCTGATCAAGGAGGATCATGCCTCGTGCCCCTCGCTGTGGCCCGCACCATCGCCGTCGCCTGCGGCGCATCGCCGTCGCGGCATCCGCGGCTCTGATGGCCGTGCTCGTCGCATGTTCCGGAGGTGACGGCGTGAGGGTGGATCCCGATTCCGACAAGCCGTTCGTGCTCGGCGGGGTGAGCGCGGTGACGCAGGTTGCCCGCCTCACCGGCCCGGACGCGATCAACGACACGCAGAGCGTCGGCGTGGCCGGCACCGACCTGGGCTCGATGGTCAATCTGGGGGAGCAGACGTTCTTCTTCTTCGGCGACACGTTCGGCGAACGCGAGCCGGACAGCTACGGCGGGCAGGGCGGCTTCTGGCGGTCGAACGTCGCCGCTCACACCACCGACGACGATCCGTCCGACGGGATCACGTTCGACGGGTGGGCGCCGGTGGACGACGTCGGTCTGGCGGCGGCGATGGTCGAGGGGGAGCACGAACCGGACGACACCGGCGAGGTCACCAAGATCCCGACCTACGGCTTCACCGTCGACGGAGCCCTCTACATCTTCTACATGTCGGTGCGGCACTGGGGCGCAAGCCGGAGTCTGGGATGCGAACTACTCCGGGTTGGCGCGGTCCAGCGACCAGGGGCGGACGTGGATCCCGCTTCCGTCCCCGCGATGGCCGGGCGGATCGGACTTCATCCAGGTGGCGACGGCGGCCGTATCGGACGGCGGCCGCGACTTCATCTACCTCTGGGCCATCCCGGCAGGGCGGTTCGGATCGGTCCGCCTGATGCGGGTGCCGGCGACGACGGAGGACGTCGAAGACGCGGCGTCGTACACGTACTTCGCCGGCACCGGGTCCGACGGCGACCCGCGGTGGAGTGACCGGATGACGGATGCCGCGACCGTGCTCGACGGCACGATCGGCGAGCTCTCGGTGATGTGGTCGACGTACCTGGACCGGTGGCTGATGACCTACTCGGATGCCGGCAACGCCTACATCCGAGAGGGGATCACGCCGTGGGGGCCGTGGGGCGAGCCGATCGAGCTGGCCGCGGCATCCGACTACCCGGGCCTGTACGCCCCCTTCATGAACCCGCGCTACGTGGCGGACGGAGGCCGGCGCATCTACTTCACGATGTCGCTGTGGGGGCCGTACAACGTGTTCTGGTTCTCGGCTGAGCTGGACCGCGCTGATTAACGGTCCGGTATCAGCCCATTGCAGATGAAATCGATTTCGTCTACTCTGGCGAGCGACGAGATCAACGGCGACTCACAGTGGTACGCGAGTCACCCGCTCGGCACCACCCGCCGGTGTCAACCGGTCACAGCGACGGTTCATCGATGAGCCGTGTTCCTGAGGAGGACGAATGCACAAGCGTAAGAGCAGGCTTCTCGCCGTCGGCGCGGCCCTTGTCGTAGCGGGTTTGGGGCTCTCTGCATGCTCCGGCGGCGGAGGCGGGGCCGATGCGAACGGTGTCACCACCATCACCTTCTGGCACCGCACGTTCACGCCCCCGGAGAACGCCTGGTACAAGGACATCGTCAAGAAGTTCAACGACTCGCAGAGCAAGATCAAGGTCGTCGACACCGAGGTGCCGGCCGACGCGTGGGACCAGAAGATGAAGGCGGCGCAGGCTGCGGGGAAGGCGCCGGACATCTACACGCACTCCGGCCCGATCCAGGACGCGGTCAACGCCGGCCAGCTGTACGACCTCGACAAGGTCGTCGACAAGGCGGCGCTGCAGGAGATCCTGCCGGCGGCGCAGTCGGTGTCCGAGCTGGACGGAAAGTTCTACGCCTACCCGCTGCTGCAGGAGGCGCAGGCCGTGCTGTTCTGGAACAAGGACATGCTGACCGCGGCCGGTGTCGACGCCGACGCCGGACCGACCACGTGGGACGAGCTGATGGCGGACTGCGCGAAGATCAAGCCGACGCTGAAGGCCGGGCAGTTCTGCATCTCGCCGGCCGGTGATGCCGCGACCTTCGCGTGGTCGACCGTCGGGCAGCAGTACAACTTCGCCGGGCACACCGCGCTCACGGATGACTGGACCAAGCCCGACATCGACAACCAGGGCTATCGCGACCTGATGGCGCAGTACAAGGAGCTGTGGGACAAGGGGTACATGCCTAAGCAGGCGCTCGCCGCCTACGTGGAAGGCAAGGACTTCGGCCAGCAGAAGGTCGCGTTCAAGGTCTCGGGCTCGTGGATGATGTCTGAGATCGGCTCGGACTACAAGGATCTGCTCACCAAGACCGGGGTCGGCGCGTTCCCGAACGCGCCGCAGGCCGACGGGCGGACCGCGACGACTCTGGGCAACTTCAAGTGGGTCATCGACGCGAAGTCGAAGAACGCGGATGCCGCGGGTCAGTTCCTGCAGTGGTCGATCGCGGGCGACCCCGCGAACGTGGTGCCGTTCTTCGTGAACACGCAGTTCACCAAGATCCCGGTGCGCAAGTCGGTGCAGGAGGCGGTTGCCGCAGATGAGGCGGCGGCCAAGGCGCCGTGGTCCGACATCCTGGTCAACCAGATCGCGCCCACCGCGATCCCCGAGCCGATCTACCCGTGGGATGTGTCCCTGGCCGTCGGCACCGCGATGGAGTCGGTGATGAAGGGTGCGGCCTCGCCGGACGCTGCCATCAAGACCGCCGACGCGGCGATCGCGAAGGTCATCCAGCAGAACGACCTGCCCAGCAAGGCGCCGAAGAACTAGGCGCCCACTGTTCGGGGGCCGGGCTCGACCGGCCCCCGAACAGCGTGTCGAAGGGGTGAGAGCATGACCGTGATGCATCCGACCATGACCGAGACCGAGGTTCTGACGGTGCCCGATGCCGGCGACGCCCGGCGCCGACACCGCAGGTACCTTTACCGCGACGGCAAGGTGGCGTACTGGCTCGTGCTGCCGGCGATCGTCCTGCTCGGGATCTTCGTGATCTGGCCGGCGATCTACGCGGCGTACCTGTCATTCCAGGACTGGAGCTTCTACAAGGCCCCGGAGTTCGTCGGCTGGCGCAACTACACGAACGTGCTCACCGACCCGCTGTTCTGGGCCGCGATCGGGCGGGGCTTCGTGTTCGTCGCGATGACGGTCCCGCCGATGCTGCTCCTGGCGTTCGCGTTCTCGAGCCTGGTCGTCGCGGTCTCGCGACGATTCGCCAGCATCCTCAAGGTCTCGATCTATCTTCCGACGATCATCTCGACCGTCATCACGTCGATCATCTTCGTCATCATCTATGACTATTCGGGCGGCCTGCTCAACGCGCTGCTGGGGCTCTTCGGCATCGACCCGGTCGCCTGGATCGGAGACCCGAAGTGGGCTCTGCTGGCGATCGCCATCCCCGCGGTCTGGCTCGGGATGGGCCTCACCTCGCTCATCATGGTGGCCGCGATGATCGACATCCCCACCGAGTATTACGAGGCCGCGGCGATGGAGGGCGCCAACTGGTGGCAGAAGACCTTCTTCATCACGATTCCGCAGATGAAGAACATCATCCTGTACTTGCTCGTCACCGGGTTCGTCGCCGCCATTCAGCAGCTCGACCTGCCGCTGGTGATGACCCAGGGCGGACCGCTGGACTCGACCACGCTGCCGAACCTGTTCATCTTCAACCACTTCACGAACGACGTGAACGTGGGCTACTCGATCGCCGCCGCGCTTGCTGTTCGTCGTGCTCGGCACGGTCTCGGCGCTCATCTTCCGATTCGTCAACTCCGAGAGGCTGGTGGACTGACATGGCCGTCGTCGCACAGCAGGTCGCGCCGGCCCGTCGGCGCCCGCAGCGCACCACGGCGTGGTGGCTCTACACGGTGGGCAAGGCGATCGTCGGAGCGGTGTTCGTGCTGGTCGCGCTGTTCCCGCTGCTCTGGCTGCTGATCGCCGGCTTCAAGTCGAAGAACGAGGTCGTGGCGACCCCCTTCCAGTTCTTCCCGGAGGTGTGGAAATGGGAGAACTACGCGCAGATCCTCGGCGATCCCACCTTCCTCCTGACGATGGGGTGGACGTTCCTGGGGGCGATGCTGTTCACGGTGCTCGCCCTCACGGTCAACTCTCTGGCCGCATACGCGTTCGCGCGCCTCGACTTCCGCTTCAAGCGCACGCTGTGGGTCGCCGTCATCACGACGATGTTCATCCCCGGCATGACGATCCTGCTCACGAGCTTCATCGTCGTGACGGATCTCGGCATGCTCGACAGCCTTGCCGTCCTCGTCATCCCGGGTGCGGCCACGGCGGCGATGATCTTCTTCATCCGGCAGTTCTATCTCAGCATCCCGTCGAGTCTGGAGGAAGCCGCGATGCTGGACGGCTGCGGCCGCCTGCGGATCTTCTTCTACCTGTTCCTGCCCCTCTCCAAGCCACCGTTCGTCGTCATGGGAATCACGGCGTTCCTCGCCTACTGGAATTCGTACGTCTGGCCGATCCTCACCATCACCAGTCCCGAGAGGTTCGTCGTGCAGCAGTACCTCGCCACATTCCGCACCGGCCGGGGCAGTTCCGAGCTCGGCCTGCTCATGGCGGGGTCGGTCCTGGCGGCGGCTCCGGTGATCATCCTGTTCCTCATCTTCCAGCGCCAGATCATCGGCAACATCAAGATGGCCGGGCTGAAGTAGCGCGCGTGCATCGGCGACCGGCTCGCGGACCGCGTGGTGGTGACAACCGGACGTGATGCGTATCGTCGGCGAGACGGCGTCGCCGTTGTGCCTCTCGCCCTGCTCGGCCGCTGATCGGGGTGATCGGGCAGTCCGCCGCTAACGCACGCCGCGGGCGGCCAGCGCGTCGCCGAGCTCGTCGGCGTGCTTGAGCGTCGTGACCAGGTAGGGCACGGCGAACCGTCGGATGCCGACGCGCGCGCCGCGGGCGCGCTGGGCGTCGCGCACATCCCGGGCGATCCGCGCGAGATCCGGGATGGTGCCGACCGTCACGGTCAGCATCAGCGCCGTGCGGGCGGGGTCGAGGCGGATGAGTGAGAGCGGTGCGAGGCCGCGCTCGAGCGCATCCAACAGCGCGGTCACCGGCGTCGTCAGCGCGATCAGCCCGGCCAGCAGCACGGCAGACGTCACCCGCACGGTGTTCACTGCCGCGGGCAGCGGCCCGAGGAACACGAGCTGGCCCGCGACCATCAGCGCGATCACCCAGCGCAGCGACCACGCCTGACGGCCCAGCACCCGCAGCCCGCACATCCCCAGACCGACGAGATGGGCGAGCAGGCAGACGCCGGCCGCGACGCCGGCCGCCCAGAGCGCCGTCGGCAGCGCGAGACCGCGAGCACCAGCGCGATCAGCGACACGAGCTTCGGGCCGGCCGGCATCCGGTACAGCGGTCCGCGTCCAGACCGGTACAGCGTCAGCACGCGAGCGCCTCCTCGTACGCGGCGATGACCTCGTGCACGTCGCCCGACGCGCGCACGGTTCCGTCCAGGAACAGCACGGCCGCATCGCAGCGGCGTGCGAGCGCGAGGTCGTGCGTGGCGAGCACGAGCCGGTGACCGGCGTCGGCGAGCAGATGGTCGGCGATGCGGCGGGCGTTGCGCGCATCGAGGTACGCGGTCGGCTCGTCCGCGACGACGAGAGTCGGCTCGCGCACGAACGCGCCGGCGAGGGCGAGCAAGCCTTCTGCCCGCCCGACAGGTCGTGCGCGGGGCGATCGGCGAGCGCGGTGAGCCCGAAGCGCGCGAGGGATGCCTCCACGCGAACCGCCTCTGCCGCGCGATCGCGGCGCTGCCCGCGCTGCGGACGCAGCGAGAACGCGACATCCTCGGCGACGGTCGGCATGACGATCTGCGTGTCGGGATTGCTGAAGACGACCGCCACTCGACGGCGCAGCGCGGTCGTCTCGCGCACCGGGTCCAGGCCCAGCACCTGCACGGTGCCGGATGTCGCCGGCACCAGCCCGGCGATCAGCCGGGCGAAGGTGGACTTGCCCGAACCGTTCTCGCCGATCACCGCGACCGTGCGCGCGTCGACCTCGAGCGTCACGTCGTGCAGCGCCTCGACCTCGCCGAGGCGCACCGACGCATGCGCGAGTCGGATCATGCGGCATCCGAGCGGACCGATGTGGCGGCGAAAGTACGGCCGAATGCCCGCGGATAGGCACGCACGAGCGTCATGGTGACCGCCGTGGCGACGACGGCCTTGATGATGTCGCCGGGAAGGAAGACGAGGCTCGTGAGCGCGGTCTCGGGCACCGGCATCCGCGTCACGAGTGCCTGGAGCGGAATGCCGCAGGCATACATCACTCCGATGCCGCCGACCGCGATCCCCAGTGCCGTGCGCCACAGCACCGGGCGTCGGCCGCCGGCGTGCACGATCAGTCCGATCACGAGTGCGCCGAGCACGAAGCCGAGAAGGTAGCCAGCCGACGGGCCGACGAAGACGCCGATGCCGCCCCGCCCGCCCGACAGCAGCGGCAGACCCACCGCGACCAGCGCCAGCAGCACCGTCATCGACAGCGCACCGAGCCACGGTCCCAGGATCGCCCCGGCGAGCATCACGCCGAGCGTCTGCGCGGTGATCGGCACGGCGCCGAACGCGGTGAACCCGCCCGGCAGCCCGAGCACCGCGACGATGCCGGCGAACACGGCGACGCGGGCGACGTCGGTGGCGCCGAGACGGTGTACGGCGGGGCGTGCGGTCACGTCGGTCATCTGTGCGTCATCCTCTTACTGAACGGTGTTCACCTGAACGCTGTTCACTATAGTGAGGGGATGCGACTCGGCGAAACCGCACGGCGCCACACGCGCGACGATGTGGCGCGGACGGCGCTGCGGCTTCTCGACGACGTCGGGCTGCCCGATCTCACGATGCGGCGGCTGGCTGCCGCGCTCGAGGTGCAGCCGAGCGCGCTGTACCACCACTTCCCGAACAAGCAGACGATGCTCGCCGAGCTGGCGGAGCGCATCGTCGCCCTGCGGTCGGAGCCCCCGGCATCCGGAGACTGGGCCGCCGACGTGCGGGCCGCCGCGGCCGGCCTGCGCGATGGACTGCTCGCCTACCGGGACGGGGCGGAGGTCGTCGCGAGCACGCTGAGCATGGGACTGGGGGCGGATGCCGCCGCCAGGCGTCTCGCCGAGGCGATCGCCGGAGGCGGTTTCGACGAGGCGACGGTCACCCGGGCGTCGACGACGCTGCCGACTTCGTGCTGGGGCATGTCTCACACGAGCAGCGAGCGGCTCGATTCGACAGCCTGGGCGTGGTGGCGCCCGACGTGGTCGATGACTCGGCCGCCGCGTTCGCATTCGGGGTCGACCTGCTCGTCGACGGCCTGCGCGCCCGCGTCGCAGCGCGCTAGCGCCCCCGGTCCGCGTCCGCGCCTCCGCGTGTGCGTGCGTGCTACGCCTCGGGATCGTACGATTTGGCCGAGTGAACATCAGTCTGCGCCATGTTTGATGTGCACTCGGCGATTTCATGTGCAGTCAGCGGCGCTCGACGGCCGGCGGCGCTCGACGGCAGCCGACGGCAGGCGGCGGCGCTCGGCGACAGGCGGCAGGCGCCAGAGGCGGCAGTCGGGGCAGTTGGTGGCACTCAGGGCCAGGCTGCGGTCGGTCGCATTCCCGATGCGACCGGAGTAGCATCGAGACATGGGCGCCAAGGTGAGCATCAGCTTGGGTGAGGACGACATCGCCGCACTCGATGCGGACGTCCTCGCCGGCCGGTTCGCGAGCCGCTCCGCCGCGGTGCAGCGGGCGCTTCAGCTGCTGCGTGAGAGCGAGCTCGCCGATGCCTACGCGGAGGCGTTCGGCTCGTGGGTGGATGACGGTGAGGCGGCCGCCTGGGATGCGGCGCCAGACGACGGGGTCGCATGACCGGCGACGGCGTCACGCTCGTCCGCCGCGGGGCGATCGTGCTGGTCGACCTCGATCCGGTCTCCGGTTCCGAGGCGTCCAAGACGCGACCCGCGGTCGTGGTGAGCAACAACACCGCGAATGCGGCCGCGGTGCGGACGCGGCGCGGCGTGATCACGGTCGTGCCGATCACGAGCAGCACCGCACGGGTGTTCCCGTTCCACGTCCTCCTCGACGCCGATGCGACCGGCCTCAGCCACGACTCGAAGGCGCAGGCCGAACAGGTGCGTGCCGTGTCGATCGGGCGGATCCTGCGCATCGTCGGCTGGGTTCCCGCCGAGGCGATGACGCAGGTGGATGCCGCACTGCGTCTTCACCTCGCGCTCTGACCGCAGCATCCACTCGCCGTCGGATGCCGCGGTTCAGTCCTGCGGCGCGCGCGGCGGTGTCGCCCCGATGTCGGGGACCGGAGCCGTCCCCAAGTGCACCTCCATATCGTCGGCGCTCGGCGTCTTCGGGCGCCGCGCCGTCGGCCGATCGAGGTAGAACATCGCCGTCGAGGCGATGTCGTCCCGCAGCGGGAGGTACCGCCATCCGCTGCGCCATCCGAGCGCCTGGATGTCGACCTTGGGGATGCCGGTGGCGAAGTGGATCGGGTCGACGACGTGCCATCGGTACATCCCGAATCGCGCTGCGACACATAGAGCCCGTCCGGGCGGATGACCTGCGGCATCCCGAGATACGGCGTCGAGAAGGCGGTGTATCCCTGTTCCGGGATGTCGAAGTTCCACGCGCCGCCGAAGTAGTCCTCGGTTCCGGTGCCGCAGATCGTCGGGTAGTCGGTATCGCCGTCGAGGTAGAACTTGATCTCGCCCTCGCCCCACCAGCCGTTGGAGTTCACGCCCCAGGCGATGTATGTGCCGACATAGTGGCCCTGTCCCTCGATCCCCTCCAGGATCGTGTGCGGCACGAGCTCATCGAGCGGGTTCGATCGGCGCCACTGGGCGTGGAAGTAGCCCTCGTCCGTGTAGTCCGCGCCGGTCTCGTAGGTGATCTGGTAGTAGATCCGCACGTCGACGGTCGAGGTGTTCTCGATCGTCAGCCGGGCGCCGGTCTGGAACGGCATCGGCCAGTACGAGTTGAAGCCGCCGTGGGGATTCGCCGCGATGACCTGCGAATTCACCTGAGCGAACACGCCCCAGCCGTTGCAGAAGAAGTCGCCGTAGGGCACCTCGACGGCAGGCTCAGCGGCGCCGTCCCAGTAAGCGCGGAGCAGCAGCGTGCGCCAGTTGTCGGTGTGGGTGGTGATCCAGATGTGCGTGATCTTGCCGGCGCCGGAGATGTTCGCGAGCTCGAAGGTCTCGCCCGCCTTGACGTCCACGCTGGGCGAGATCTTCCAGCCCGGTCCGAGGTCGCGCGCGCAGGACGCGCCGGTGCCCTCGCGCGCGCGCCCGCCGCCGCCGACCGCGCCGTCGAAGTTCTCGGGCGAGATCGACCGGGTCTGCACGGCGCGCAGCGCGCTGAGCGAGGAGAGTGGGGACGTCGTTGTCATGGGGTCAGCTCCGTCGTCGGGGTTCTCGGTGAGACCACTCTTATGGAATCGATTTCACCACTGTATTGTGGACCAGAGGCGCTGTCAACGCGCACCGATCGCAGAGCGGGAGACCATGGCCACCATCTATGAAGTGGCGAAGCTCGCGGGCGTCTCGCCCGCCACCGTCTCTCGCGTGTTCAACGGCGCGGGTGTCTCTGACGCCAAGACGACCGCCGTGCGCGATGCCGCGCAGCAGCTGAGGTTCAGCCCGAATCGGACGGCTCGGTCGCTGCGTCGACAGGAGTCCGAGGTCATCGCGCTGCTGATCCCCGACATCGAGAACCCCTACTTCACGGAATTGGCACGCGGCGTCGAGGATGTCGCGCAGAATGCCGGCTACTCGGTCGTACTGTGCAACACCGATGCCCAGGTGGAGAAGGAATCGCGGTACCTGCAGATCGCGCTGTCCGAGCACATGGCCGGGGTGATCCTGGCCGCTGCCGCGGACCACACCAATCTCGATGACGTCATCGCCGCCGGGCGCCCCGTCGTCGCCGTCGATCGAGGCACCGGGTACGACATCGACGGGGTGGTGATGGCCAACCGCGCCGCCGGCCGTGCCGCCACCGAGAACCTCGTGCAGGCCGGCTTCCGTCGGATCGCGTTCATCGCGGGACCGGAGCAGATCGAGACTGCGTCCGAGCGCGCCGACGGCTGGCGGTCGGTGATGGAGCAGCACGTCCCGGATGTCGATCTCCATGCGCTTGCGCTACTCCACCTTCCAGGTCGAGGGCGGTCGCAGTGTGATGGAAGAGCTGCTCACCCTGCCCGAGCCGCCCGAGGCTGTAGTGGCCGGCAACAACCTGATCGGCGTCGGCGCCATCCAGGTGCTCACCGAGCACGGGCTCACCCCGCCCCAGGTGGGGGTGGCCGTCATCGGATCCCTGCCGTTCACCACCCTCTCGCCCAGCGTCGTGACGCTCGTCCGGCTGCCCGCGCGTCACATGGGTGTGACCGCGGCTCGGCTCCTGCTCGAGCGCATCAACGGCGACGACCAGCCGGCGCGCACGGTCGTGCTTGCGCAACGAGTTGCAGCCGGCCACGGTCCTCCGCGCACACTGAGCCCCGGCATCCTCGCCCGCTGTTTGCCCGAGGTTGTGCTCGGTTCGCCGAGGTTGTCGCTGGTGCGCCGAGGTTGCTACTTGGAACGAGGACAATCTCGCCGGACGGGGGACAATCTGGCGCGACGGGGGACAATCTCGCGCGACGGGGGACAATCTCGCGCGACGGGGGACAATCTCGCCGGACGGAGGACAATCTCGCGCAACGGAGGACAACCTCGGCGATTGTGGATGAAATCGATTTCGTGTAGCGTGAACCGGGTTCGCGATGACACCGACGTGATCGAGGAGGGATGCGATGCGGTGCACTCTCGGGGTCGACGTCGGCACCTCCAGCAGCAAGGGAGTCCTCGTCGACGACGCCGGCCGCATCCTCGCCACGGCCGTCCTCGAGCACGAGGTGCGGCGGCCTCATCCGGGCTGGGTCGAGATGGACGGCCGGATCTGGTGGGACGAGTTCGTCGCCATCACCCATGAGCTGCGCGCCCAGTGCCCGGACGCCGAGATCGCAGCCGTCGGGGTCAGCGGCATGGGCCCGTGCGTCCTGCTCGCCGACGACGATGACGTGCCGGTGCGCCCGGCCATCCTGTATGGCGTCGACACCCGATCCGGCGCGCAGATCGACCGCATCACCGCCGAACTCGGCCCCGAGGCGATCACCGCGATCGGCGGCTCGCCGCTGACCTCGCAGGCCGGCGGCCCCAAGATCGCCTGGATCGCCGAGGAAGAGCCGGATTCCTACGCCCGGGCGAGACGGCTGTACATGCCGGCCTCGTTCCTGGCGCGACGACTCACCGGGGCCTACGTGCTCGACCATCAGTCGGCCAGCCAGACCTCCCCGCTCTACGACGTCGAGCGCGGCGCCTGGCACGAGCCCTGGTGGGACCGGATCGCGCCCGGGATCGAACGGCCCGCGCTGCGGTGGGCGGGGGATATCGCGGGATGGGTGACGGATGCCGCCGCCGACGCCACGGGGCTGCAGGCCGGCACACCGGTCATCGCCGGCACCATCGACGCGTGGACCGAGGCGGTGAGCGTCGGCGCGCACGAGGTCGGCGATCTGATGCTGATGTACGGCACGACGATGTTCCTCATCGCGACCGGTGCGCACACGCTGCGCACTCCGTCGATGTGGACCACGGTCGGTGCCTTCGAGGGCACCCGCAACCTCGCCGGGGGTCTGGCCACGTCGGGGGCGCTGACCGCCTGGCTGAGGGATCTCACCTCCGCCGACTATCCGACGCTCCTCGCCGAGGCCGCGGCTTCCGGACCCGGGGCGCGGGGACTGGCGATGCTCCCCTACTTCGCCGGCGAGCGCACCCCGATCCAGGATCCGGATGCCCGCGGCGTGATCGCCGGCCTCACCCTCGCGCACACCCGCGGCGATCTGTACCGCGCCGCGCTGGAGGCGACGGCCCTCGGCGTCCGGCACAACGTCGAGACCATGCGCGCCGCGGGCGCCGATATCCGCCGTATCGTCGCGGTCGGCGGCGGCACGCAGGGACAGCTCTGGCTCCAGATCGTCTCGGATGCCACGGGCCTGACCCAGCAGGTGCCGCAGACCACGATCGGCGCGAGCTACGGCGCCGCCTTCCTGGCGGCCACGGCGACCACCGCGCCCGGAACCGAGCCGCGGATCGCCGAGTGGAATCCGGTCGTGGCGACCATCACGCCCAATTCGGCGACGTCCGCCGTCTATGACGCCCTGTTCGACCGCTACCTGCGCCTCTACACCGGGACGACGGATGTCGTGCACGAATTGGCGGGCACACAGCGAGAAGAGGTGTTCGCATGACGCGTCGGGCCCGCGGCATCCCGCACACGGCGACGCGCGCCGCGTTTCCACTCGGCGGCATCGGCACGGGGAACGTATCGCTGGGCGCGCGCGGCGAGCTGCGTGACTGGGAGCTGGAGAACCTGCCCGACAAGGGTCGCCGCAACCCCCACACGTTCTTCGCCATCCACGCCCTCGCGGCGGGGGCCGAGCCGGTCACCCGTGTACTGGAGGCCCGGATGAACGGGCCGTACGACTGGGATGCCGGGGCTCCGTTCGACGCGCTCGCCGGCCTTCCGCGCCTGGATGCCGCCACGATGCACGGCGAGTACCCGATCGTCGAGATCGAGTTCGCCGACGATGCGCTGCCGGTCGACGTCTCACTGCGCGCGTTCACGCCGCTGGTGCCGCTTGACCCCGACGCATCCGGCATCCCGGCCGCCGTGCTGCGCTACCGCGTGACCAACCCCGGCCCGGCGCCGGTCGACGTCACGATCGTCGGCTCGGCCAGCCACACCGCGGGGCGCGGCGAGGGGCCCTTCGGCATGCGCGGTACGCAGACCGTGCGCTGGCGGGACGACGGCCCGGGCGAAGAGGGTGCCGTGCGCGGGCTCGATTTCGGCATCGACCTGCCCGCGGACGACTTCGGCTACGGCACGCTCGCGCTCACGACGACGGATGCCGCGACCACGACCAAGCCGCAGTGGGTCACCGGGTTCTGGCCCGACGGTGCACGCCTGTTCTGGAACGACTTGGTCGCCGACGGCCTGCTCGAGATCGAACCGCGTCTGACCTTGGAAGACCGCCCGCGTGGGCTGTTCGCGGAGGGAGACGCCGGTCGGCCGATGAGCGAGGCGGAGCTGTTCGCCACCTTGCCGCGCATGCGCACCGGATCCCTCGGCATCGTCCACGCGCTGGCACCGGGCGAGACCCGCGACTTCGAGTTCGTGCTGAGCTGGTCGTTCCCCAACCGGCACCGGGGATGGCTCGGCCACATCATCGGGAACGATCCGCACGCCGACGAGGTCGTGCGCAACCACTACGCCACACTGTGGCCGGATGCGTGGGCCGCGGCATCCCACCTGCACCGTCACCTGCCCGCGCTCGAGGGGGCGACGACGGCGTTCGTCGAGGCGCTGTACGGCGGCACCCTCGACCCCGTCATCGTGCAGGCCGCGGGCGCCAACATCGCCGCGGTGCGGTCGACGACGTGCTTCGTGGTCGAGACGCCGAACCCGGCGCTCGGGGCGGGTCCGGTGTTCGCGGCGTGGGAGGGCTCGTTCGACCATGGCGGCTCGTGCGAGGGCACCTGCACGCACGTCTGGTCGTACGCGCAGACGGTGGCGTGGCTGTTCCCGCAGCTGGAGCGCAGCGCGCGCCGCAACGAGTTCCTGCTCGAGACCGACGCGGTCGGTGCGCAGAAGTTCCGGTCGAATCGGGTCTTCGACGGGCCGACCTGGTTCATGGGTCCGGCGGTGGACGGACAGCTGGGCACCGTCATCCGGCTGCATCGCGAATGGCGGTTCTCCGGCGACGACCACTTCCTGCGCGAGCTGTGGCCGGCCGCCGACCGGGCGCTCGGGTACGCGCTGCGCGAATGGGACCGCGATGGCGACGGCCTGCTGGACGGCGAGCTTGCACAACACCTACGACATCGAGTTCCACGGGATCGAGCCGCTCGCGAACGGGATGCTGATCGCCGCCCTCCGCGCCGGTGCCCGGATGGCGCGGCATGTCGGCGACGGCGGACGGGCGGTCGAGCTCACCGCGCACGCCGACCGGGCCGCGGCGCGCATGGACGAGGTGCTGTGGAACGGCCAGTGGTATCGACAGGTGATCGATGACCTCGACGGGCACCGCTACCAGTACGGCGAGGGCGTCCTGTCCGACCAGCTGCTCGGACAGTTCCACGCGCAGTTGAACGGGCTCGATGACATCCTGCCGGCGGACCGCGTGCGCACTGCGCTGTCGGCCATCATGACCCACAACTTCCGCGGCGATCTCACAGACCACGAGAGCACACAGCGCGTCTATGCGCTGAACGACGAGGGTGGGCTGCTGCTCGCCTCATGGCCGGCCGGCGGGCGCCCGGCGATCCCCTTCGTCTACTCCGACGAGGTGTGGACCGGCGTCGAGCACCAGGTCGCGGCATCCCTCGCCGCCGCCGGTCTCGTCGAGGACGCACTGCTCATCGAGCGTACGCGCGCCGCGCGCTACGACGGCGTTGTGCGCAACCCGTGGAACGAGATCGAGTGCGGCAACCACTACGCGCGATCGCTCGCGTCGTGGGGCGTGCTGCTGGCGTTCACCGGGCAGCGATGGGATGCCCCGACCCACACGCTCGGGTTCGCGCCGGCCCAGCCCGGTCCGCTGCGCGCGCTGTTCACCACGGGCACGGGCTGGGGACGCGTCGAGATCGATGCCGACGCGCTCACGCTGCGGCTGGACGGCGGCGAACTCGCGCTGGCCGAACTGCGCCTGAGCGGCACCGTCGTCGGAGTCGACATCCACCTTTCAGAAGGCGATGCGCACATCGCCCCCCTGACCTGACCATTCACCAACGGAGACACCATGAGCTACACACTTCCCACTCCCACGGCCCGCCCGACCGCCGCGCCGAACACGGTCTACCTGATCACGTCGGGCGACCTGCGCGAGTCGGCGAACGTCGCCGGCTGGCCGGTGCAGGAGGCGACCGAGGCGGCTGTCACCGCGGCCTTCGAGCAGCTCGGCTGGAGCGTCGTGCGGCCGTTCGGCGTCGACGAGGAGCGGGGTCACGGGTACATCCGCAGCCAGCGGATGGGCCTGGAGGTCTTCACGAACATCCCCGAGGATGCGCCGCTGGTGGTCGCGATCGCCAACTGGCAGTACTCCCACCACGTGCTCGCCGGGCTTGCGCACGCATCGCGGCCCGATCCTGACGACGGCGAACTTCGCGCCCGACTGGCCGGGTCTGGTCGGTCTGCTCGGCCTGAACGCGGGCCTGACGAAGATGGGCAAGGAGTACTCCACGATCTGGTCGGTCGACTTCACCGACGAGTGGTTCCGGGCGGGTCTGAGGGAATGGGTCCAGACCGGGCACATCACCCACGATGCGTCGCACGTGCACGAGCTGCCCGCGCTGCCCGACTCTCCCGAGACCCAGCTCGGTCGGGCCCTTGCCGACCAGCTGCTCGCCGACAAGGCCATCATCGGCGTGTTCGACGAGGGCTGCATGGGCATGTACAACGCGATCTTCGACGACGAGCTGCTGAACCGGACCGGGATCTACAAGGAGCGCCTGTCGCAGTCCGCGCTGTACGCCGAGATGCTCGAGGTGGCCGAGTCCGAGGCCGACGCGGCGTACGACTGGCTGATCGAGCACGGAATGACCTTCAAGTACGGGCAGGATGCCGCGACCGAGCTCACCCGCGACCAGGTGCAGTGGCAGCTGAAGATGTACATCGCCGCGCTGCGGATCGCCGACGACTTCGGACTGGATGCCGTCGGCATCCAGTACCAGCAGGGGCTGAAGGATCTCGTCCCGGCGTCTGACCTGGCCGAAGGCATCCTGAACTCGACCGAGCGGCCGCCGGTGTTCTCCCGCGACGGCGAGCGCGAGCTGCACGCCGGTCGCGCGTTCCCGCACTTCAACGAGGCCGACGAGGGCGTCGCGGTGGATGCGCTGATCACGAACCGGGTGTGGACGGCGATGGGGCTGAACCCCGACACCACGCTGCACGACGTGCGATGGGGTGAGGAGTACGACGGGCAGTTCGTGTGGGTGTACGAGATCTCGGGCTCGGTGCCCGCCTCGCACCTGGGCGGATGGGACAAGGCCGAGGGATGGCGTCAAGGGCACGTGTTCTTCCCCGCCGGCGGGGCGACGATCAACGGGGTGTCCAAGCCCGGAGAGGTCGTCCTCTCGCGCGTGTACATCGCCGACGGGGCGCTGCACGCCGACCTGTTCCGCGGTTCGGTCGTCGCGCTGCCGGAGGAGGAGACCCAGCGCCGCAAGGACGTCACGAACCCGGAGTGGCCGATCGCGAACGTGGTGCTGCACGGCCAGACCCGCGACCAGTTCATGGCCCGGCACAAGGCCAACCACGCCCAGCTGGCCTACGCCCCCGACGCCGCCACCGCCGACAAGGCGCTCGCCGCCAAGGCCGCGATGTTCGATGGGATGGGCATCCGCGTCCACCTCGTCGGCGACGTGGACCTGTAACCCGCGTCCGTCCCGCGCCGAGATCGTACGATTTGGCCGAATGTACATGAAACCGGGCCCAGTTTGATGTGCAGTGGGCGGTTTCATGTTCAGTCGCGGGTGGGATGCCGCAGAGCGCGCCGGGCCGAGGGGCGGACGCCGGTTCGGGCCCGCGCAGCTGAGTTCTGAACGCCGAGGAGGCAACATGCATGACGCGACCATCGACGAGACCGGCTGGCTGAGGCCGGTCGCCGGTGCCGGGCCGCGGGAGCCCCGCTGGGGCCACCCGGACGGCATGCAGATCGGACTTCACCCGCTGGCCGGGCCGCGCGGGTTGATCCGGGTGTTCACGCCCTACCTCGACCAGCCGCGCGACCGGCTCGTCAACTTCATCGCCATCGAGCCGGTCCCCGCCGGGCAGGCCGAGCGCGGCTATTCCGAACTCGAGCGATCACGGCTGGACGACACCCCGGGCTGCGGTTCTGGTCGGCCGACGATCCGTCGGATGCGGCTCCGCGGGCCGACACCGATCCCGCGCGCGGCGTGGTCGACGGGGACACCCTGACCGTCAGCATCCTCTGCGAACCGTTCGCGAACGGCGCGGACGTGTGGGTCACCGCGAGCTTCACCCGCGACCGCCCGCACGAAGTGCAGGTGGCGGCATTCGCCGGGGAGACCTCGGTGGCGCTGGATGCCTGTGTCCTGACGGCCACGATGGGCAACTGGGCGCGACTGCGCGAGCTGGAACTCTCCGGCCGCACGGCCCACGCGAGCGCGCTGTGGCCGGACTATCACGGCACCGCGTTCGCCCCGCACGCCTCGTTCGGTGTGGGGGAGCTGGTCCGCGACGGCGGCGACGTCGTGGTGCGGGCGCGTCCGGACGAGGGCGACCCGGTGGGCGCCACCTACGCTGAGGGCACGGCCGAGCACTGGCACTACGTCGGGCGACGCGGCGTCCAGGAGTGGCGTGCCGCCGACCCGGACCCGGCGCTGCGCGCCCAGGTCAACGGGCGTCACACGTATTGGATGAGCGAGCATCCCATCCCGAGCGGCATCGCGTTCGAGAACTTCGAACTGGTCGAGCCGTTCCGGCAGGGGCGCGCCTTCACGTTCGGCATCGAGCCGCTCTGAGCGGGCAGCCGGCCGGTCCGCCCGGACCGTGCCCCAGTCCCGGTTGAAGGGTCGTGGCCATCCACGGGCCGCCGGGCACAGGTTCCCGCACGAGCTGCGGAGACCTCACGAAACGAGGGGGTTGCGGGGCGCAATCCCTCCTCAGCTCGTGAGATCTCCGCAAGCTCATGAGCAAGCACCGAGCCCGCTACAGCCCGAGCACGGCCTTCGCGATCAGGAAGTAGATGACCAGGCCGGTGGCATCCACGAAGGTGGTGATGAACGGGTTCGAGAACACGGCGGGGTCGACGCGGATGGCGCGGGCCGCCAGCGGCATGACGCCGCCGATCGTCGCGGCCAGCGAGCACACCGCGACGAGGGTGAGGCCGATCACGAGTCCGATGTCGAACGAGTACACCGCGCCCGCGATGGCGAAGCCGATCAGCCCGAGGGCGAGTCCGAGCAGGAATCCGACGCGCAAGCTCGCGGCCGAGCACGCGCAGGATGTCGCGCGGCCGCACTTCGTCCAGCGCCAGCGCGCGGGTCACGGTGGTGGCGGCCTGGTTGCCGGTGTTGCCGCCGGTGCCGATCAGCAGCGGCACGAACAGCGCGAGCGCGGTCAGCTGCGCCAACGTCGACTCGAAGATCTCGAGCACGTGCACGGTCAGCGTGGCGCCGATCGCGAGCACGAACAGCCACACCACGCGCGAGCGCACGAGCCGTGTGATCGGGGTGCTCAGATAGGGGCGACCGAGCGGCTCGACACCGCCCTGACGGGCGACATCCTGACTCTCCTCCTGCTTGAGGATGCGCGCCGCATCGTCCAGGGTCAGGATGCCGAGGAGCCGGCCTTCGCTGTCGACGATCGGCAGCGCGAGCAGGTTCATGTCCGCGCACAGCCGTGCCGCCTGCTCGACGTCGCTGGTGGCCGTGGCGGTGCGCGCCTCGCTCATGACGTCGCGCACGAGCGCGGCATCCGGCGCCGACAGCAGGTCGCGCAGGCTCACGACGCCGACGACCTCGCGTCCGTGGTCGGTGACCGGGAGGGTGTAGATCGTCTCGGCCTCGTCGAGCCGGGCCCGCACGCGCGCCATCGTCTGCGCGACGGTGAGGTCGGGGTGGGTCGTCACGTACTCCGGGCTCATGCGGCGCCCGATCGCGTTCTGCGGATACCCGAGCACCTCGGCGGTCAGCTGCCGCTCGCGCACCGGCAGCCCGCGCAGCAGCCGCGGCGCGACCGACGCGGGCAGCTCGTCCAGGAGCCACACCCGGTCGTCCGGGTCCATATCGGCGAACACGGCAGCGACCTCGGAGTCCTGCGAGCCGCCCGACGATGTCGGCCTGCACGCCGGGCGCGAGCGCCTCGAACACCGCGAGCGCGCGGTCCTTGGACAGCAGCCGGAACAGCACGGCACCCTCGCCGGGGTTGAGGCGCTCGATCGCCGTGACGACCTCATGCGGATCCAGCCCGCCGAGGGCATCGGATGCTGCGACCAGGTCGCCCTGCATCAGGTGCTGCGCGAGTTCGTCGATGCGGTCGGAGAGTTCGGTGATGGTCATGGCGAGGCTTCCTCGGGCGGCCACGGCGGTGCAGGGCACCGGCGCGGCGCGGGTGGATGGGAGGGATGCCGGACACGGCACTTCCCGGACCTCGAACTGACGGAGGGTCAGTGCGTGGCGGAGGCGGCGCCCGGCAGGGGATGACGACTGTCACTGCTCATGGGTGCACCACCTCGCTCTCACGCTCTCGTCCGCCGATCGGCGGCTCGTCGTCGCACGACCTGCGACGAATCCGGCGGCCTCGACGGGCCGCGCCGCGACAAGCCTACCCGGCATCGCAGGCGGCACCGACCGATCGGTCCGCTCAGGCCGACGGCGCCGCCGCGGCGGCCGCGCGGGCCGCGGCCGGCAGCGCTTCGAGCACCCGCGACACCGCGGCGTCGTCGTGTGCGGCGCTGACGAACCAGGCCTCGTACGCGCTCGGCGGCAGCGAGACGCCCGCCTCCAGCATCGCGTGGAAGAACGGGCCGTACCGGAACGCCTCCTGACGCTGGACTCCGGCATAGTCGTGCGCCCGCGACGGCAGGAACTGGATGCTGAACAGACTGCCCGCACGCGAGACGACGTGCTCCACCCCCGCCGCGGACAGCGCGTCGGAGGTCGCCGCGGCGATCGCCGCCGACACCTCGTCCACCCGCGCGTACACCGCCGCATCGGCTGCCTGGAGGGTCGCAAGGCCCGCCGCCACGGCGACCGGGTTCCCGGACAGCGTTCCCGCCTGGTACACCGGACCGGTCGGAGCCAGCTGCTCCATCACCTCGCGCCGCCCGCCGAGGCCGGCCAGCGGCATCCCGCCCCCGATGACCTTGCCGAACGTGACGATGTCGGCCGCGGCTGGCTCGAGCCCCAGCCAGCCCGCGGGCGAGACCCGGAAGCCGGTGAGCACCTCGTCCACGATGAGCAGGGCGCCGTTCCGATGCGCGGTCGCGGCCAGGAACGCGTTGAACCCGGGCTCGGGAGCGATCACGCCCATGTTCGCCGCCGCCGCCTCGACGATCACGGCGGCGATCCGCGGGCCGTACGAGGCGAACGCCGTCTCCACGGCCGTCCGGTCGTTGTACGGCAGCACGAGCGTCTGCGCGGCGATCTCGGCGGGCACCCCGGCCGAGGCGGGAAGCGCCAGCGTGGCCAGGCCGCTGCCGGCATCGGCGAGCAGCCCGTCCGAGTGGCCGTGATAGTGCCCGGCGAACTTGACCACCAGTGATCGCCCGGTCACGCCCCGCGCCAGGCGGACCGCCGTCATCGTGGCCTCGGTGCCGGTGGAGACCATCCGCACCTGTTCGATGACCGGCCCTTCGTCTCGCGCCGGCTTGCGCCGGGGCTCGCTCAGGGACCTGGATCGCATCCGCGGACCGGGTGACGCGGGAGAGGCGGGCGATCACGGCCTCGGCCAGCTCGGTCTCGGCCGGCGTCGAGGCGCCGAACGACAGCCCCCGGTCGACGGCCGCGTGCACGGCATCCCGCACCGCCGGATGCCCGTGCCCGAGCACGCGGACCCCACGAGCACACCAGGTCGACGTACTCGCGGCCCTCGACGTCGACGATGTAGGGCCCGTGCCCCGACACCATGAACCGCGGGGCGCCGCCCACCGACCGATACGCGCGGACCGGCGAGTTCACCCCGCCGGGAATGACGGCGGATGCCTCGGTGAACGACGTCTCGTTGCTCATACCCGCCCCTCCGCGGCCAGCTCCAGCGCCCAGTAGGTCAGCACGGCTCCCGCGCCCGCCCGCAGGATGCCGGTGACGCTCTCGCGGATCGCCCGGTCGCGGTCGATCCAGCCGTTGCGGGCGGCCGCCTCGATCATCGCGTACTCGCCCGAGACCTGGTACGCCCACACCGGCACCTGGGCCGTGGCCGCGACATCGGCCAGCACGTCCAGGTAGCTCATCGCCGGCTTGACCATGAGCACATCGGCGCCCTCGGCCTCATCCAGCCCGGCCTCGCGCAGCCCCTCGATCCGGTTCGCCGGGTCCTGCTGATAGGTGCGCCGGTCGCCGGTCAACTGCGAATCCACCGCCTCGCGGAACGGCCCGTAGAACGCCGACGCGTACTTCGCCGCATACGCGAGGATCGCGGTGTCGGTGCGCCCGGCGGCGTCCAGCGCATCTCGGACGGCGGCGACCTGGCCGTCCATCATGCCGGACAGGCCCAGCAGCGCCGAGCCCGCCTCGGCCTGCGCGACCGCCATGTCGCGGTACCGCTCGAGGGTCGCGTCGTTGTCGACGAGGCCGCGGGCATCGAGCACGCCGCAGTGTCCGTGGTCGGTGAACTCGTCCAGGCACAGGTCGGTCTGGACCACCAGCGCGTCGCCGACCTCGGCGGCGACGGCCCGGGTGGCGCGGTTCAGGATGCCGTCGGCATCGGTGGCGGCCGACCCGATGGCATCGCGGGTGGACGGGATGCCGAACAGCATCACCCCGCCGATGCCGGCGGCCGCAGCATCCGCCGTCGCCGCCTTCAGCGAGTCGAGCGAGTGCTGGACCACTCCGGGCATGGCCTCGATCGGCGCCGGGGCGGTCAGACCCTCGCGCACGAACAGCGGCAGGATCAGCTGCGCGGGGTGGATCCGCGTCTCGGCCACGAGCCGGCGCATCGCCGGGGTGGTACGCAGTCGGCGCGGGCGGATGAGGGGGTTCATGCGGTGGCCTCCGGGAACGGGGCGAGCTCGCCGGCGCCGCCCTGCGAGCGAGCTGCGCGACCACCCAGCGGGCGGCGTCGTCGGCGACCTCGGCCAGCGCGGATCCGTCGGCGACCGGGCGGGTGTGGGATGCCTCGACCCGGCGGCTGCCGTCGAGCGCGTACACGGCGGCGGTCAGGGTGAGGGCGCCGGTCTCGAACCGGGCGGTCGCGCCCACGGGCGCGGAGCAGCCGGCCTGCAGCCCGGCGAGCACGCCGCGTTCGGCTTGCCGCCAGCGCCGCACTGACCGGATCGTCCACCCGGCGCAGCGCCTCGGCCAGCGGGCCGGCGGAGGCGTCGTCCGCGCGCACCTCGACGGCCAGCGCGCCCTGGGCGGGGGCGGTCGGCCACGCGTCCAGGTCCATCGGGTGCGCGGCGACGTCGGTGCGGCCCAGTCGGGCGAGCCCGGCCGCGGCCAGGACCACCGCATCCAGCCGCTCGTCGCCGGACGCGTGCAGTCGCGCCAGCCGGGAGTCGACGTTTCCGCGGATGTCGACGACCTCGACGTCCGGCCGCGCCGCCTGCACCTGCGCGGCGCGACGCGGCGAACCGGTGCCGACGCGGGCGCCGGCCGGCAGGGTGTCGAGGCCGCCGCCGCGAGTGACGACGACGTCGCGCGCGTCCTCGCGTCGCGGCACCGCGCCGACGGTGAGACCGGTCGCGGGCGCCGTGGGCAGGTCCTTGAACGAGTGCACGATGACATCGCAGCGGCCCTCGCGCAGCGCGTCGCGCAGTGCGGTGGCGAACACGCCGGTGCCGCCCAGGCTCGCCAGCGACGCGCGGGAGACGTCGCCGTGCGTGGTCACGCGGACGATCTCGACCGGGATGCCGCCGAGCGCGGTGGCCAGGGCGTCGGCGACCAGCTTGCGTCTGGGCCACCGCAAGCGCGCTGCCGCGGGTCCCGACGCGCAGGATGTCGGGGCGCGAGGCCGCCGCGGGCGGGGTGCCGGTCATCGCGCCGCCGCCGCGCCCATCCCAGGCTGGGAGTGCACGTCGTCCGCTGGGGCCGCAGTCGTCGCGTTCGAGGCCGCGGCGATCTCCGCCCCACGTCCGACGGGGGCATGATCCGGCCACGGGCCGAGCGCGGTCCGATGCGGACGCTTGCGCGTCGGGCACGGCATCCACCCGCTCCTGGATCAGGTCGACCAGACCGGCCACGAACGCGGGGTCCACGCCCGGGGTGGCCACCCGCGCGAAGCCCACGCCCACCTCGGCAGCCGGTCTCGGCCGCCTCGGTGTCGAGATCCCACAGCACTTCCATGTGGTCGCTGACGAAGCCGATCGGCACCACGACCACCCGGCCGACACCGGATGCCGCAAGTCGTCGGATCTCGTCGTTCACATCGGGCTCGAGCCACGGCGTGCGCGGGTCGCCGCTGCGCGACTGGTATGCGAGCGAGTACGGCACTCCGGGCGCCGCCTCCGCGGCGATCACGTCGGCGACCGCGAGATGCTGGGCGACATATGCGCCCCCGGCCCGAACCCGGGACCGGAGGCGTCGGCCGCCGCCGCAGGGATGGAATGCGTTACGAACAGGACGTGGGTGTCGGCGGCACCTGTGCTGAGCGAGCGCGAGCGAGACGAAGCATCCCGCCCCACCGCCTCGCGCAGCCCGGCGACGAACGGCGCGACGAAGCCGGGGTGGTCGAAGAATTCGCGCACGCGGTCGATCGAGACGACCCCGTCCAGCCCGGTCTCGGCCAGAGCCTGCTCGAAGTTCTCGCGGTACTGTCCGACGCCGGAGTACGAGGTGTACGCGCTGGTGACCACGGCCAGCAGCCGGTCGTGCCCGGCCTCATGCGCGGCACGCAGCGCATCCGCGAAGTACGGGTCCCAGTTGCGGTTGCCCCAGTGCACCGGCAGGTCGATGCCGCGCGCGGCAAGCTCCGCCTCGAGCGCGGCCGTCAGGGCCCGGTTCTGCGCATTGATCGGGCTCACCCCGCCGAAGTGGCGATAGTGCACCGCGACATCCTCCAGCCGCTCCTCGGGAACCCCGCGGCCGCGCGTCACGTTGCGCAGGAACGGGATGACGTCGTCCTGCCCCTCGGGTCCGCCGAAGCTCGCCAGCAGCACCGCGTCGAACGCGCCGGCGCTCACGAGAGCACCTCGGCGGCCTCCGCGGTGCCGATGCGGCGACCGGTGAAGAACGGGGTCTCGATCACGACGTGGCGGCGCGCGTCGACGTAGCGCAGGTCGCGCATCATGTCGACCAGATCGGTGAGCTCGTCGCCCTCGATCGGCACCACCCACTCGTAGTCGCCGAGTGCGAACGCCGCCACCGTGTTGGTCAGCACCTCGGTGTAGGCCGCGCCGGCGCGCCCGTGCTCGGCCAGCATCCGGCTGCGCTCGCCGTCCCGGATCAGGTACCAGTCCTTGCTGCGCACGAACGGGTACACCGTGATCCACCGCTTCGGCTCGACGCCGCGGACGAACGCGGGGACGTGCTGGCGGTTGAACTCGGCCTCGCGGTGCACGCCCATGAGGTTGGTGTGCGGGATCAGGGCAGCGATGGCCGGCACGCGGCGCAGTGCCCGCGCGGCCGCCTGCAGCGCCCGGGGGCTGTCGCCGTGCAGCCAGAACAGCAGATCGGTGTCGGCCTTGAAGCCCGAGACGTCGTACATCCCCCGGACGGTCACGCCGGACAGTTTGGCCGCCGCGAACGCGGCATCGAGGTCGGATGCCGCCGAGTGCGAGCGCCTCGGCGGGCAGCGGCTCGGCGGGCCGGGCGAACACCAGCCACAGGGTGTAGACCGCGGGTGCCGCGGGCTGATCGGCGGATTCGGGGGCGAGGGGTTCGGGGAGGGGGAGACGCGATCGGGCACGATCCCCATCATCACCCCGCGCCTTGTGAGTTCCCAGAAAACCTTCAGCTTCGCTGTATGCGGGATGCCGCGGCCCGCGCGTCCGGGATCACCGAGGCCAGCCCCGTCCCGGCCAGCCACGCGCCGGTCGCCTCCAGGCCGGGGGCGGCGGCGACCGCTTCGCGCACCGCGCGGATGCGGTCGGCCTGCCCGCGTGCGGCGAGCGGGACGGCGTTCGCCCAGGCGGCGCGGCCGAAGCCGATCACCTGCTCGTCCCGCAGCGGCGTGCCCAGCAGCGCGGTCGCGTCGCGCAGCGCGAGAGCGCGCAGTGCGGCGGCGTCCAGGTCTTCGGCAGGGTTGCCGGCCCCGGCCCGGCCGTACGAGAGCCGCACGACGTGTCGCCCCGCCCCCGCCGCCTCGGCCAGCCACGCCCACTTCGCCGTGGCGTGGGTGAGCGCCTTCGCCGCGACCCGGTCGTGCGCGTCCTCGGCCACCAGCAGCCCGGTGCCGCGCGGGGCGGCATCCAGCTCGGGCGCGTCGAGCACGAGGGTCGCCAGTTCCACCCGTGTCGGCGCCGGCCAGTCCAGGTCGGCCAGTGCCGGCGCGATCGAGGTCAGCAGGCGGAGGGCCGAAGCATCCGGAGTCGCCACGACGACGGCATCCGCCGTCATGGTCGAGTCGCCGGCGAGGTGGATGACCCACGTGCCGTCGTCGGCGCGGGCAAGGGCGTCGGCCGTCGTGCCGATGAGGATGCCGCCTCCCCGCGCGAGGACGTCGTCGGCCAGGGCCTCGATCAGCGTGTGCATGCCTCCGCGCAGGCCGCCCGCGGCCGATCCCGGCGTGGTCGGGGTGCCCGCGGTCTGGTGGCTGCCGGCCGCGGCGGGCCGGGTGGGCGCGCCGCCGGATCGCACCTCGTGCGCGGCACGCGCCAGCGATCGGGTGCGCACCAGCGCCGCCCGCAGGCCGGGGGCGATCGCATCGACCGCCAGATCGTCGGCCGACGACGAGTAGACGCCGGTGGCGACCGGCGAGACGAGCCGGTCGAGCACGGCCTGCCCCATCCGCTCGCGGACGAGTGCGCCGAGCGTCGCGGGGTCGGCGGTCCGCGGCATCCGGAACAGGCGGTCGCGCTGCGCGCGCCAGGCCGCCCGCAGCCCGATCGCCGCGACGACGTCGCGGGCCAGCGGGCGCGGCGGGATGCCCAGGAGTCCGCCCTTCGGCATCGGCACGGTGCGATCGGACAGGTGCAGCCACGCCCCCGCCGCATTCGGCCAGACCACGTGCGCCCCGAGTCCGAGTTCGTCGATCAGCCCGGCGACCGCACCGCCACGGGTCGCGAAGCTCTCGGCGCCGGCGTCCAGGACCAGGTCGGCGATCTCCTGCCGGGCCACACTTCCGCCCAGGGTCGGGCCGGCCTCGAGCACCGTCACCTCGCAGTCGGCCACCGTGCAGGTGCGCGCCGCGACCAGCCCGGCCGCCCCGCCGCCGATCACGACCACGCGCTGCGGGGTGCTCCGCCGGCGCGCGCCGGGCCGCGCGGTGGTCATCCGGCGACCGCTTCCGCTCCCGTCGGACCGGCGGCGTCCGATCGGCGCGCGGCATCCGCGTCGGCACCGGCGTCGTGCGACCGAAGCGCCGCGTCGGCACCGGCGTCGTGCACCAGCCGGACCAGCCGGGTCAGGACATCCGGGTCGGTGTCCGGCGGCACGCCGTGCCCGAGATTGACCACGTGCGCGGGCGCCGCGCGACCGCGGCGCAGCACGTCGCGGGCGTGCTCCTCGAGCACGGGCCAGGGGGCGGCCAGCAGGGCGGGGTCTATGTTGCCCTGCAGCGGCACCGCGTCGCCGAGGCGGCGGGATGCCTCGTCCAGCGGCATCCGATAGTCCACTCCGACCACGTCGGCCCCGGCATCCCGCATCTCCGGCAGGAACTCACCGGTGCCCAGCCCGAAATGCACGAGCGGCACCGCGGCGCCGTCGGCGGTGAGCCCCCTCGCCCACCCCAGGGCGCGGGCCGATGCCGGAGCCACATGCTGCGCGTAGTCGGCCCGCGAGAGCGACCCCGCCCAGGAGTCGAACAGCTGCCCGGCGCTGGCCCCGGCCAGCAGCTGCGCGCGCAGGAACGCGCCGGTGACGTCCGCGCACCACGCCATCAGCCGCGCCCAGGCGTCGGGGTCGACGTGCATCAGGCGGCGGGCGGCGAGGTGGTCGCGCGACGGTCGGCCCTCGACCAGGTATGCGGCCAGGGTGAACGGCGCCCCGGCGAAGCCGATCAGGGGCGTCGTGCCGAGCGCGTCAACGGTCCGGCGCACGCCCGCCCGGATCGGCTCGAGAGCGTCGTCGTCCGCGGTGAGGGGGCCGGTCGCGACGAGGGCGTCGACGTCGGCGGCCGTGCGCACCGCCCGGTCGAACACCGGTCCGACGCCGGACTGGATCTCGACGCCGATCCCGGCCAGTCGCAGCGGGATGACGATGTCGCTGAAGAAGATCGCCGCGTCCACGCCGTGCCGGCGCACCGGCTGCAGGGTGATCTCGGCGGCGGTCTCCGGATCGAGGCAGCGCTCCAGCATCCCGCCGCCCGCGCGCAGCGCGCGATATTCGGGCAGCGACCGGCCCGCCTGCCGCATGAACCACACCGGCGCGGTCTGCGGGCGCACGCCGCGATACGCCTGGACGAGCGGGGCGGATGCCGTCGCTCCGACGGTCAGCGGATGATCGGCGGGCAGGGGACGAGGGGCGGTGGGGACGGTGGTCACGCGGCGATTCTCGCAGACCCGCCCGAGTGCGGGGCCGGGCGTGCTGCCTCTGCCGCGCGCGACCGTGGCCGAATCGTCACCCTGCGTGGTGCGGTGCGTCGGTACCGTGGGCCGCATGGCGATGACGGCGATCCGGTCGGCGGCGGCGCTGGTCGCGGGTGGGATACTGGCGCTCACGGGGTGCACGGCGATCATCTCGGTCGGGTCGGCCGGTTCCTGCGTGGCCCCCGAGGCGACGACGGCGCCGACCTCGGCATCGCCGGGAGAGACCATCACGTTGCGCGGCAAGTACTTCATGCCGTGCAACGACACCAACATGGCTTCGGATCCGCCGTTCGGCGACCTCGACATCCAGTGGGTGCAGGGCGACGCCGTCAGCGCGCTTGGCACGGTCCACCCGGAGGGGACGATCGGCGAGCTGGCCGTCGATGTGACCGTGCCGGCGGACGCGACCGGCGGATCCGCGGTCGTGCGCATCATGATGCCGACCCTGTACGGCACGGTCGACGTGCCCGTGACCGTTGCGGAGTAGTGCTGAGACGGGCCCGGGGGAGGCGCTGATCCGGGCGGGGTATCCTTGAGCCCCGTGCTCCTCTGCTTCTCGTCCAGCCATCGCACCGCCGCGCTCGACACCGTCGAGCGACTCGAGCGTCGTGCCGATGACGTGATCGCCCGGCTCGCCGAGCCGATCGACGGGATCGATGGCAGCGTCGTCGTGTCGACCTGCAACCGCTTCGAGGTGTACCTCGATGTGCCGGGCACCACGCCCCACCCCGAGCGTCCGTGGGACGCGGCATCCATCGACGCGGATGCCTTCGTCGACACCGTGGCCGCCGCCACCGGGCTGGACGGCGGCGAGGTCCGCGAGTCCGGGATCCTGCTGCACGGCGATGCCGTCGCCGCGCACGTGTTCTCGGTGGCCAGCGGGCTCGAATCGATCGTCGTCGGCGAGGGCGAGATCGCCGGCCAGGTGCGGCGCTCACTGGAGCGGGCGCGGGAGCGCGGAACCGTCTCGCCCGAACTGGAGCGGGTCTTCCAGCTGGCATCGCGCACTTCGCGCGGGGTGAAGAATCGCACCGACCTGTCACGCGCCGGCCGCTCGGTGGTGCGCCTCGCGCTGGACATGGCCGAGACCCGCATCACCGACTGGGCCGGCACCCGGGTGCTGCTGGTGGGCACCGGACGCTACGCCGGGGCCAGCCTTGCGGCGCTGCGCGAGCGGGGCGTGACCCGGGCGCAGGTGTACTCGCGCAGCGGGCGGGCCGCCGGCTTCGCGGCCGGTCACGACATCAAGGCGGTCCCGGTCGACGGCCTCGAACAGGCCGTGGCGGCCAGTGACCTCATCGTGACCTGCAGCGTCGCGCCCGCCGTCATCCTGGATGCCGCGACCGTCGCCGCCGCTGCCGGGCGCGCCGGCGCGCTGCCGCGGCGGCTGATCATCGACCTCGGCCTGCCGCGCAATGTCGACCCCGGCGTGGCCGCGGTGCCGGGCACCGAGCTGCTCGACCTGGAGACGCTGCGCCTGCATGCGCCGCTGCCCGAGCTCGGGGCGACCGCCGAGGCGCAGGCGCTCGTCGACGCCGCGGTGGCGGACTATCGTCGTGCGGCGGCGGAGGATGCCGTGACGCCGGCCCTCGTCGCGCTGCGCGCGCATGTGTTCGACGTCCTCGACGACGAGATCGCCCGGGCGCGCAGGCGCGGCGATTCCGATGGGCAGACCGAGGCCGCGCTGCGGCATCTGGCCGGCGTGCTCCTGCACGAGCCGTCCGTGCGGGCGCGGAAGCTGGCCGCGGCCGGCCGGGCCGGCGAGGTCGAGTCCGCACTGTCTGCGCTGTTCGGCATCGAGTCGCGCCGAGAGTGCCCTGTGGCTGAGATGCGGCCGGCGCCGCGGCGGGCGGGCGCGGCGTCCTGACCCCCGCGCCGCGGCGGGGTGCGGCATCCTCCCTCCCAGCGGGGAAGGGGTGCGGCATCCTCACTTCCGCCCCGTCGGGATGTTCTCTGGAGCGCGATGGACTTCCGGTTCACACGGCTTCGCTGACGCGGGCTGTGCGCGCGGCGGCGACCGCTCGGTCGGCGGGCGGCGGCCTGGAAACGGGACCCCGGACGGACGATACTGGGGCCATGATGATGCTCGACGAGGTGCGCGCGATCTGCCTCGGGTTCCCGGGCGTGACCGAGAAGATCTCGGGCCACGGCGGTGGGGTCACCTGGCGTGCCGCGCAGGGACAGTTCGCCTGGGAGCGCGGGCCGCGCAAGACCGACCTGGCCCAGCTGGCAGACCTCGGCCGCACCTGGCCGGACGGCACCGTGCTCGCCATCCGCACCGACGGACTCGAGGCAAAGGCGGCGCTGCTGCAGACCTACCCCGACACGTTCTTCGAGATCCCGCACTTCGAGGGATACCCGGCGGTGCTCAGCGCCCTCGCGACCGCCGATCCGACGCTTGCGCGAGACCATCACCGAGGCGTGGCTGATCCGGACCACGCCCCGCCTGCGCGACGAGTGGCTCGCCGCCCAGCCTCCGCACTGAGGCCGGCTCGCGCATCCCCCGCCCTCACCTGGGTCCCGCCCCGCCTGCACTGAGCGGCCACTCACTCGTCAGAAACGGCGGGAATGCCCGCGGGAATTCCGACCACTTGCGGCAAGTCACCGAAGGGGAGCGTCCGGGTCGCACATCGCCGGGCAGGCGACGGGCTGACGAAGAGGATGGCGCAGCCGGGCGTCACCGGGCGGCGACGAAGGCCGCGTAGTCGGCGCGGGACAGGTCGGCGTAGGCGTGTGCCCATTCCCGCAGGGGCTCCGCGGCCGCACGGCCGTCCCCGAGGTAGCCGGCCACCATCGCCGCAGCGGGCGACTGGGCGTGGGCGCGGGCAAGGACGATCGCGCACGACTGCGCATACTGCGCGAACGGCTCGTCCTCCAGCCCGTCGATCTCGATCCCGCCCTTCATGTCGTGGAACTGCCGCACGTACAGGTCCACGCCGCCATCCGAGCGGAGGTGCCCGAGGAACGGGTCCGACACCGCCTGCAGGATCCGCTGCATCCCGACGACCCGTCCGCCCTCGCCGAACCGTGCGACGTGCTCGTCCAGCGCCCGCGGCTGCCGGATGCCGCCGTGCTCGGCCAAGACGCTGCGCCCGGCCTCCTTCGCCTGCAGCAGCAGGCCGTTGCCGTCCCCGTCCTCGAGCACGACCAGGTGGCACCGCGTGCCGACGCTGCCGACCCCCACCACGCGCCGGGCGACATCGGCCACGGTGTAGTTCTGGCAGGCATCCGGATGTCCACGGCGGCGGATGCCGCGTACCGGTCGGCGTACCCGTGCACGCGCTCCTCGAGCTCGGGCGAGACATGCGTGAGCCGGGGCGGATCCTCGACGAACGCCAGGCGCCCGTCCGCGTCGCGGGTCGTGGTCCGATCCGCCGCGCGCTCGCCGGTCCGCTTCTGCGCGGCGCGGATCGCGGCACGCAGCACCTTCCGTGACGCCTTGTCGAGCGTGGCGCGCACCGCGTCGACATCGAAGTGCGAGAAATAGCGCTGCGTCGGGCTCATCGCCACTGCGGTGCGGATCGCCCGTGCATATGCGCGGACCGCGCCGGTCGCGGCATCCCGCACGCTCGCCTCATCCCGCGAGGTCGCCTGCCCGGCGATCACGATGCTGGTCACCAGGCGCTTGACGTCCCACTCCCACGGAGCCCACGCGGCCTCGTCGAAGTCGTTCAGATCGAACACCACTCGCCGCTTGCGGCGATGCGTAGAAGCCGAAGTTCGACACGTGCGCGTCCCCGCAGGACGCGACGAGGATGCCGCTGTGCGGACTCTGCGCCAGGTCGGCGGCCATCAGCGCCGCCGTACCGCGATAGAACGCGAACGGACTCTGCGACATCCGCTCCACCCGCAGTGGGATCAGCTCGGGCACGCGGACGGAGTTCTGGCGATCGAGGATCCCCAGAGGGTCACGGGCGCCGACGGTGAGCTCTGCCAGGCCGCGGCGCGGGAGGACGCGCCGGCGTGCCCGACCCGACGCGCTCCGTGCGGCGGTGGATGCCGGTGACAGGCCGGTGCCGGGATCGCTCATGCGCACATCATGGCACCGGCGGACGTCCATCCGCGCCCGCCACCCTCCCCGACGACTGAGTGCGCACTCACTCGTCAGAAGGGGTCGCATCGGCCGCCGGGAATGCGACCACTTCTGACGAGTCAGAGGGGGAGGGCAAGGGATGGGCGGGGGATGCCGCGGGCCGGTCTTCCGCGGGCTTCCGCGGGTCGCCGCCGTGCGCGGTTCCCGCGGCCCTAGAGTCCGAGGCGTGGCAGACCGGCGGATGACCGAGGAGCGGTGGCAACGGGCCACCTACTGGCCGCTGATGGCGATCTCGCTGGTCTGGCTGGTGGCCTACTCCTGGCAGGTCATCGCCGATCTCTCCGGCCCGGACGAGCTCGTGGCCCGGGGCATCACCGGCGTGACGTGGGCGCTGTTCCTGGTGGACTACGTCGTGCGGCTCGTGCTCGCCGATCCCCGCGGATCGTGGTTCCGTCACCACCTGTTCGACCTCGCCGTCGTGGCTCTGCCGCTGCCGGCCGCTGCGGCTCGCTGCGCGTGTTCACCCTGGTGACCGTGCTCGAGCGAACCGCCGGCTCGGCGCTTGCGAGCCGGATCGCGATCTACGGCGCGGGCGCCGCGCTGGTGCTGATCTATGTCGGCGGGCTCGCCGTGCTCGATGCCGAGCGGCACGCTCCCGGCGCCGACATCACGAACTTCGGCGATGCGATCTGGTGGGCGTTCGTCACCATCACCACCGTCGGGTACGGCGACTTCGTGCCCGTGACCCTCGGCGGCCGGGCCGTGGCCGTGGGCCTGATGGCCGGCGGCGTGGCCGTGCTCGGCGTGGTGACGGCGACCCTGTCGTCCTGGGTGATCGAACGGGTCGCGCGCGGTCACGACGACGACGAGGCCGCCACCCGCGGGCAGGTCAGGCAGCTCACCGAGCAGGTGGCCGCGCTGACGGCTCGGCTGGCCGAGCCACCGGACGCGCCGCCGAGCCAGCCCCCGCTGGACGTCCCGCCCTCGGGGCGCGCCCCGACGGACTGACGGTCCACGGCTTTCGCCGGCGTCTACTGGCGCGTCATGGCGATCTGCATGCGGTGCTCTGCATCGGCGAGGTGAGAGTGGTCATCGTCTCCGAGATCGATGCGGATCCAGACGATCCCGCCGGTGAACTCGTTGCCGGTCGGTCCGTAGTCGCCCGAGACCGGCGTCGCGAGGTCGGCGCCGATGTCCACGGTCTCGTCCATCGAGAAGAAGAACGGCAGCGTGCGGGTCACGCGCCCCGAAGCGACCTCGGTGTCGTCGTGGGAGAGGGTCACCATGCCGCCCTTTCCGAGTCCGCCGCCGTCGTAGGCGAAGTGCATCCGCACCTCGTGCTCCCCCTTCGCGAGCGGTGCGTCGGCGCGCGTGTACTCCGTCTGCACTCCGCCGAGGTTGTAGGCGAAGGCGAGCCCGCCGCCCGTGAGGTACACGCTCCATCCGCCGTAGGCGCCGCCCTGTGCGATCAGCACGCCGTCGGCGCCGCCGTCGGGCACCACGATGCGCGCGGTCACGGTGAACGACTTGTTCTTGACGTTCACCACCGAGTTCTCACTCATCCGCTTCATCCCGGAGTAGAACGTCTGGCTGTCGCCCTTCACGAGCTGCGGCCGCCCCACGAGCTCCCCGTTGAAGCGCTCGGCCGAACGCACATCCATCGGCAGCACGTTGAAGCGCGCGGCCTGAATGAGGAACAGTCGCTCGAGCTCGGCGAGCTTCTCGGGCTGCTCCGGAGCCACATCGTGCGACTGCGTCCAGTCCTCCTCCACGTTGTAGAGCTCCCACACGTCGTCGTCGAGGCCGTGCGACGACGACAGCCACGGATCCTTGTGCTTGGCCACAGCCGTCCAGCCCGAATGGAAGATCGCACGGTTGCCGAGCATCTCGAAATACTGTGTCGTGTGCCGTTCTGGGGCATCCGCGTCGTCGAAGCTGTAATTCATCGGCGTGCCCTCGTACGGGCGCTGGGTGATGCCGTTGACAGTGTGCGGTTCGGGGATACCCGCCGCCTGCAGCACCGACGGGGCCACATCGATCACATGCGCGAACTGTTTTCGGATCTCGCCTCGCGCCGCGATCCCGTTCGGCCACGAGACGATCGTGCCATTGCGCGTGCCGCCCCAGTGAGAGGCGACCTGCTTCGTCCACTGATAGGGCGTGTCCATGGCGTGCGCCCAGCCGATCGCGTAGTGATTGTACGAAAGCGGAGTCCCGAGGTCGCCCTGGTGCGCGATCTTGTAGGCGTCGTCCTCGATGTCCTCCATGTGGTTGATGGTGAAGCCCTCGTTGGTGGTCCCCGTCATCGTGCCTTCCGCGGACGCCCCGTTGTCGCCGATGATGAGGTAGATGAGGGTGTCGTCGAGCTCGCCGAGTTCGTCGAGCGCGTCCAGCAGCGAGCCCCACATGGTGATCGGCGTAGTCGAGGTATCCGGCATAGACCTCCATCTGACGAGCCAGCGTCGGCTTGAGGGCCTCGCTCATCTCGTCCCACGCCGGGATGCCCGGGTTGCGTGCGGTCAGCACCGCATCCGGCGGGACGACGCCCAGCTTCTTCTGCTTCGCGAAGGTCTCCTCGCGCACCGCGTCCCAGCCCTGGTCGAAGGCCCCCTTGTACTTGTCAGCCCACTCGGCCGGCACGTGATGCGGGGCATGGGTGGCCCCGGGTGCGAAATAGGTGAAGAACGGCTTGTCGGGCGCGAGCGACTTCTGCTGCTTGGTCCACTCCACCGCCTTCTGCGTCATGTCGGCCATGAAGTGGTACCCCTGCTCGGGTGTCCCCCACGGCTCAACCGGCGAGGTGTTCTCGTAGATCGCCGGGTACCACTGATTGGTCTCGCCGCCGATGAAACCGTAGAAGTACTCGAAGCCACCGCCGGGGTGCGGCCAGTGCTCGAATGGGCCGACGGCGCTCGACTCCCAGACCGGCACCTCATGGCACTTGCCGAACTGAGCCGTGCTGTAGCCGTTGAGCTTCAGCGTCTCGGCGAGCGGTGCGCAGTTGTTGGGGCGCAGAGAGTTGTACCCGGGTGCGCTCGTCGCGATCTCGGTGATCCCACCCATCCCGACCGTGTGATGGTTGCGCCCGGACAGCAGGGCCGCCCGTGTCGGCGAGCACAGCGCGGTCGTGTGGAATCGGGTGTATTTGACCCCGAGGGCGGCCACACGTTCGAAATTCGGTGTGTGCACCGGGCCGCCGAACGCACTGGTGGCGCCGAAACCGCAGTCGTCGATGAGGATGACGAGGACGTTCGGCGCGCCGGCCGGCGGCCGGATCTGCCGGATGGGTGGATAGTGCGTGTCGGGGGAGGTGGCATCGTAGGTGACCGTGCCGGTGTAGGCGAGGTCGGGGATCGGCAGACTGGACCGCTGCACGTCGTGGATCTCGGTCATCGGATGCCCCTCTGTACGCCGATCGGTCGGCGATCGATCCGGCGCGTGACGCAGGCGTCATCGCTTGAGGTCATTGAACCCGTCGCCCCGCTCGGCCACAAGGGTCGACTCGGCCGAACCACCCGTTTCGGGTGATCCGCTCCTCCCACCCATGCGGGATGATGTCCCACAGGATCGAGGGGGCGCCGATGGGTGGTCGGGTGGGCGGTGCTTCGTGAATGGCCCGACCGTGACGCGCAAGGGTCGCATCTGGCTCCTGCCCACGTTGCAGGCATATCGGCCCAACCTGCTGGGGCGGGACATCCTGGCAGGTCTGTCGGCCGGTGCGGTCGTCGTGCCGCAGGCCATGGCGTACGCGACGATCGCCGATCTGCCACCGCAGACGGGTCTGTACACCTGCATCGTGCCGATGCTCGTGTACGCGTTCCTGGGCGGATCGCGTGCGATGAGCGTCTCGACGACGTCGACCATCGCGACCTTGACCGCCACCACCATGGTCTCGGCCGGAGTCGTCGCCGGGTCCGAGGATGTTCTCGGCGATCTGGTCACGCTGACGCTGCTGGTGGGGGCGGTGCTGCTGGTCCTCCGCCTGTTCGCGCTCGGGTCGCTGGTCGAGAACATCAGCACGCCGACGATCCTCGGCATCCAGATCGGCGTGGGGGCGACGGTGGCGGTCGGACAGCTGCCCACGCTGTTCGGCGTCGACTCGAACTACTCCGGACACGGCATGATCCGGTCGATCGCCGGCGTCGTCGAGGCCCTGCCCGGGCTGAACTGGCCGACCGTCGCGCTGTCGGCGGCGTCGATCCTCGTCCTGTTCGTGCTCAAACGATTCGCGCCGAAGTCGCCGTCGGCCCTGATCGTGGTGGGTGCCGGCATCCTTCTGGCAGCCTTCACCGACCTGCCGAGCACCGGTGTCCAGCTCATCGCGCCGATCACGCAGGGACTCCCCTGCCGCATTTGCCGTCGCTCGCCCATATCGCCGGGCTCGTCCCCGGCGCTTTGGGGATCGCCCTGATGGCCTTCCTCGAGACCATCGGCGTCGCGCGAGCGCTTGCGCACCCCCCAGGAGCCGCAGATCGACAGCAATCAGGAACTGCTGGCGATATCGGCCGCGACACTGATCGGCGGGCTGTTCGCCACGATGCCGGCGGCGGGCGGGTTCTCGCAGAGCGCCGTCAACCAGAGCTCCGGGGCGCGTTCCCAGGTCGCGGGCCTGACCACCGTCGTGTTGGCCGTCCTCGTCGCCCTTTTCCTCGGCCCGGTCCTGTCGCTGCTTCCACAGGCTTCGCTGGCGGCGCTTGTGTTCGTCGCCGTGATCGGGCTGATCAAGGTCGGCGATCTCGTCCGGCTCGCCCGCATCAGTCGCCGAGACTTCTGGGTCGCCGTGGCGACCGCGGTGATCGGACTCACTGCGGGCTGCTGCCCGCGGTCGGGGCCGGCGTCGTGATCACTCTGGTGCTGGTGCTGCGCGAACTGAACCGGCCGCGCCTCGACATCCCGGCCCGGTCGGACACCGCCATGGCGATCCATTTCGGTCGAGGGCTCTACACGGCCAACGTTCTGGAGAACGAGCGCGCCGTCATCGAGCTGGTGGACGCCGAAGATCCGCCGGTCACGGCCGTGGTGCTCGATCTGGAGCGGATGGTCACCATCGGGATCACCGTGATCGACGCGTTGGAGGATCTCGACCGCGAGCTGACGCGCCGCAGCATCGTGCTCGCATCTGGCCCGCCTGCCAGCCGATGCGACCCGGATCGCGTCGAAGACGACGTGGTATCAGGCGATGGATGCTGCCGGGCGGGTGCACGACACCGTCAAAGACGGCCTCGTCTCGGCCACGGGCTGAGGTGCCTCATGTTCTTCCCGAGGACCCCGACGCCCGATAGCCTGACCCGATGAGACGCCGTGCCGTCGACATCCCGCCGCCCGCCGCGCCGGCCGCCCCGGCGCTCTCGCCCATGCTCCGGACTTTGATCGGGCTGGCCGCCGCGGTCGTGGCCCTCGCCGGCCTGTACCTCGGCCGCGACATCGCCGGTCCGCTGGCGCTGGGCGCCGTGATCGTGATCATCTGCGAGCCGATCCGCTCGCCGCTGGAGCGGCGCCGCTGGCCGAGATGGGCCGCGACCACGGCCGTCATCGCGGTCGGCTACTTGATCCTGATCGCCCTCGCTCTCCTCCTGGTGTTCGCCGGCATCCAGTTCGCCCGCCTGGTCGCCGACTACGCCGACGCACTGCGGGCGAGCGGGTCGGCGCTGGTCGACTGGCTCGACTCCCTCGGGCTGGACAGCCAGGTCTCCGGCGCCACGGCCGCGGCGCTCGAGCCATCCTCGATCCTGAGCTTCGTGTCGTCGCTGGGCGGCACCGTCGTCGGGATCGTCACGGCGCTGTTCTTCGTGTTCGCGTATGTCGTGTTCATGGCGGCGGACGCGGCTCGTTACGGCACGGCGGAGGCCTCCTTCGGCAGCGGCATCCGTCCCGCACTGGTGCGGATCCGACGTTTCAACACCGGCGTGCGGCGCTACTACATCGTGAACGCGTCGTTCGGTGCCGTCGTGGCCATCATCGACGGACTCGCCCTGTGGGCGGTCGGCGTGCCCGCACCGGTGGTGTGGGCGATCCTCGCGTTCGTCACCAACTTCATCCCGAATGTCGGCTTCATCATCGGGCTGATTCCGCCGGCGGTTCTGGCGCTGGTGGTCGGCGGCTGGCCGCTGATGCTGGCCGTCATCGCCATCTACTGCGTCGTCAACGTGGTGCTGCAGGTGTTCGTCCAGCCCAAGTTCGTCAGCGACGCGGTGAACCTGAGCCTGACCCTCAGCTTCTTCTCCGTGATCTTCTGGACGTTCGTGATCGGGCCGCTCGGCGCGATCCTGTCCATCCCGCTGACCCTGCTCGTGCGCGCCCTGGTGCTGGAGGGCGATCCGGGATCGCGCTGGCTGCGCTGGCTGTCCGGGGATGCCGCGGCCGCAGCGGAGCGAGGATCGTGACGTGCGTCCGGCGCTGACCGGAGGCCTGTCCTGGAACTGGTCGTTCTTCCTGCTCGGCGTTCTGTACGCCCTCCCCGCCGTGATCGTCATCCCGTTCAACCCGACGGCGGGGCTCGGGCTGGCCGTCGGCGTGATGCCGGTCGCCGCGTTCAACCTGCCGGCCGTGCGCCGCGGCCGTCGGGTCATCCCGGTGGTGGGGATGCTGAGCGGGATCTCGTTCTTCGTCGGATCCGTGCTCACCCACGTGCCCGTCCTGGCCGTGATCGGACTGTTCGCTCTCGCCGTCGGAGCGTCCCTGTGGGCGCGCGCCAGCCGGGTGGGAACGCTCGTGCTGGTGCTGTGTCTGCCGTTGGTGGGCATCGGCCTCAGCATCCGGACCGTCGGAGGCGGACTGGTGGCGGGTGGTCTCATCATCGTGGGCTCCTTGTACGCGTGGGGCATCGCGATGGCGTGGCCCGAGCGTCAGGTGCCGCTACCCGCGCGCGCGACGCCCCCGTCCACCGCCGACACGCTAACCTACGGCGTGCTGCTGGGCCTCGCGGGGGCCGCCGCCGCGCTGATCGGCTACCTGCTGCACGTGCAGCACGTCGGATGGGCGGCCGGTGCCGCGCTCCTGGTCATGCGGCCGGTGCAGGACGAACTGATCCGGCGCAAGCATCGGGCGCGCGGTGAGCGTCATGGTCGGCGCGTTCGCGGCCGCGGCGCTGGCCCTGCTCGGTCCGCAGACGTCGATCACAGCGGCCGCGGTCGGTCTCGCGCTGGCCGCGCTATCGGCCACGCAGGCGAGCCGCTGGTACGTCGCGCCCGGGTTCACCTCGTTCATCGCGCTCACGCTGATCCTGCAGGGGCCGGATCGGCAGCCGGTGGCGCGCTTCGTCGAGCGCGTGTTCGAGACCTGCCTCGGCGTCGGTCTGGCCCTGTTCTTCGGCGCGGTCATCCCCGCCGGCATCCGCCTCTGGCGGGCGCGTCGCCGCACGCTGAAGGACTGAACCGGCTGCGCGCCGCGGACAGAACTGGCGCCGGCCGGCCCGCGCCGGTCAGGAGTTGCCGGACACGGACTGGAGCTTGGCCAGCACCTGGTCGATCGTGAACGAGGCCGGCTTCTGCCGGGCCGGGAACTCCACCAGCGTCTTCAGCATCTGGGCGACGTAGGCCTGCGCCGGCACCAGCTGGAACACATGGTCGAGCATCCAGTCGAAGTACGTGTTCGACGTGCGATCGGCCCGCTCGAACGGGTCGGTGCGCAGATTGAAGATCTTCGGCGCGCGCAGCTCGATCCACGGATCGAGCCAGATCGCCAGGGTGCCCTCCGTGCGCTGCTCGAGGAACACGAACTTCCAGTTGTCGTAGCGCAAGCGCCGTCAGATCGCCTTCGTCGGACACGTAGAAGAAGTGCCGGCGCGGAGACTCGTCGACGGCCCCGGTGAGGTAGTCGAGCAGATTGTGACCGTCCAGATGCACCTTGTATTCGGTGCCGGCGAGTTCGGTGCCCTCCTTCAGTCGGTCGGCGACGTCGGTGTCGCCGGCGGCGGCGAGCAGCGTGACGAACCAGTCGTTGTGGCTCACGATGCCGTTGAGGACCGTGCCGGCGGGGATGTGCCCGGGCCAGCGGACCATGCACGGCACGCGGTACGCGCCCTCCCAGTTGGAGTTCTTCTCGCACCGGAACGGGGTCATGCCGCCGTCGGGCCAGCTGTTCATGTGCGGGCCGTTGTCGGTGGAGTACATCACGATCGTGTTCTCGGCGATGCCGAGGTCGTCGAGGGTCTGCAGCGGCTCGCCGACCAGGTCGTCGTGGTCGCACATGGTGTCGTGGTACTCGGACTGCCAGCGGCCCGCGCGCCCGCGGCTTTCGGCCTTGCCGTGCGTGCGGAAGTGCATGTGGGTCGAGTTGAACCAGAGGAAGAACGGCGTGTCGGACTCGGTCTGGCGCGTCATGAAGTCGACGGCGGCGTCGCGGAACTCCTCGTCCACCGTCTCCATCCGCTTCTTCGTCAGGGCGCCGGTGTCTTCGATCCGCTGGGTTCCGTCGCCGTTCGCCCAGGAGTGGATGACGCCCCGCGGGCCGAAGCGCTCCTTGAAGCCGGGGATGTCGTCATCCGTCGGGTAGTCACGCAGCTCGGGTTCCTCTTCGGCGTTGAGGTGGTAGAGGTTGCCGAAGAACTCGTCGAAGCCGTGCATCGTCGGCAGGAACTCGTCGCGGTCGCCGAGGTGGTTCTTGCCGAACTGCCCGGTGGCATATCCGACGTTCTTCAGCGCCGTGGCGATCGTCGGGTCTTCGGCACGGAGTCCGACGTTCGCGCCCGGCATCCCGACCTTCGTCATCCCGGTGCGGTACGGGTTCTGGCCGGTGATGAACGCGGCACGGCCCGCCGTGCAGCTCTGCTCGCCGTACGAATCGGTGAAGCGCACCCCCTCGTGGGCGAGGCGGTCGATGTTCGGGGTGCGATACCCCATCACCCCGTCGGAGTAGGCGCTCACGTTCGTGATGCCGATGTCGTCGCCCCAGATGATCAGGATGTTCGGCTGCTCGGCCATGGCCCCTCCTCGCTCGGTGCGGCCGCGATGACCGCTCACTCGGCAGAAGCCAACCACGATGGCCGTGCGCAGCAGGCATCCCTCACCCGTCGAGGGTGGTCGACCTCAGGCGTCCTGCACGAGCCGGAAGCCGATGTGCGACATCCCGGTGTCCTCCGCCTGCGGCGAGCGCGCCGCCGGCCGGAAGCGCAGGCAGTAGTCGGGGGAGCACAGGTGCGAACCGCCCTTGAGCACGCGCCGGGGGATGTCGGGGAAGCCCTCCTGCGCGCTCGCGGCGGCGAGCAGGTTCTGCCGCTTGCCGGCGTCGACCGGCTTGTCCGACAGGCGCAGGTGCCGGGGCGTGTAGAAATCCGTGGTCCACTCCCACACGTTTCCGGTCATGTCGTACAGCCCATAGCCGTTCGCCGGGTAGGAGCCCACCGGCGCCGCGTCCCCGACGCCCTGGTTGTCGTACGGGAACCGGCCGAGCCACGAGTTGGCCTGCGCCACACCGTCCGGATACGTCTCGTCGCCCCACGCGAAGCGCGCCCCGTCGAGGCCCCCGCGGGCGGCGTACTCGTGCTCGGCCTCGGTCGGCAGGCGCTTGCCGGCCCACTGCGCGTAGGCGGCGGCATCCTCGAACGCGACGTGCACGACGGGATGCCGCATCCGATCGTCGATCGACGACTCGGGTCCGAACGGCCGCCGCCAGTACGCGCCCGGCTGCCACCGCCACCAGTTGCGCCAGTTGCCGAGGTCGACCGGCCCGGACGTCGGGGTGAACACCATCGACCCGGGCACCAGGTCGGCGGGGTCGGCGCCGGCGAACGCGGCCGGGTCGAGGTCGCGCTCGGCGACCGTGACGTAGCCCGTCTCGTCCACGAAGCGGGCGTAGTCCTCGTTCGTCACCTCGTACCGGTCGATCCGGAACGGCGCCATCTCGCGCTCGTGGACCGGACGCTCGTCGGGGTAGAAGTCCGGGGACCCCATCCGGAACGTGCCGCCGGGCAGGAGCACCATCTCTGCTGTCACCCCACCACCGTAACCCGCACGGTGCGGGGTCAGTGCGGGTCCAGGCGCAGCGTGGTCGACTCGTCGATGGTGAGATCGTCGACCACCCGCAGTGTGCGGGCCAGGGCATCCACCGGCCCGGTGAGGGTGCCGAAGCGGGAGCGGTCCGGAGACACGGCGGTCAGCGTCACGAAGTGGGTGCCGGTGTCCCAGGTGTAGGTCGCGAACGGGGGCGTGTCCGGCGACTCCGGCATGGCCACGATCAGCCGCTCGCCGACGCCGAGGTGGGGATTGCGGAAGTCCTCGGTGTCGTCGTACTCGATCGGCATCATCGCGCGGGCGGTGCGCAGCTGCGGCGTCGCCTCCTGCAGCTGGGCCATCGTCACCAGCAGTTCCGGGTCGTCCTTCCACACCCAGGCGAGGATGCGCCCGTCGGCCTTGCGGATGAGGAACGGCGCGGCCTGGCTGAGCATCCACGCGAAGACGCCGCCGCCCGGACGACCCGGCGTCGCCCCGGCGGCACCGCCCGTCTGGGCCAGCAGCATCCGGATCGCCGCCTTGCGGTGGCGCCGGCCGCGCAGCCCCAGCGAGCCGGTCACGGGGACCCACCGATCGGCGGGCGCGTCGGCCTGTAGTCGGGGCATCTCCCCAGGGTATGCCCGGACTCTCCGCGGCGACAGGCACAGCAGCCGGACGGGCGCGCGCAGACCCTCCCCGCACTCCCAGGCAGGCGGGGACCCCTCGGGTACTGTGGATGCGGCGCCCCGCCCCATCTCGGGCGCCGCATCCACAGAGAGGGACTCACCCCACCGTGACTGGAGCCGCCGGCGCCGAGCCGCAGCATCCCGAACCGTCGGACGCGCCGCGCGCGCACGAGACGGAACAGCCCCGTCCCGACGCCCCCGCCGCGCGCCCGCTGACCGTCCTGATCGGCGCGGACACCTTCACTCCGCACGTGAACGGCGCCGCCCGTTTCGCCGAGCGCCTCGCTGCCGGGCTGGTGGACCGCGGCCACGACGTGCACGTGTCGGCCCCCAGCGCCGGGCACCGCAACCACGGCACGTTCGTCGAGCAGATCGAGGGACGCCCGGTCACCGTGCACCGACTGCCGTCGTGGCGCTGGACCCCGCACGACTGGCTCACGTTCGTGCTGCCGTGGCTGAGCAAGCACTACGCGCGCCGCATCCTCGACGAGATCAAGCCGGATGTGGTGCACATCCAGTCGCACATCGTGATCGGCCGGGGAATGGCCCGCGAGGCGCGCAAGCGCGGCATCCCGATCGTGGCGACCAACCACGTCATGGCCGAGAACATCCTCGACTTCACCACGCTGCCGCCGGTGCTGGACAAGGTGATGCTGAAGCTCGCATGGGACGACGCCGAGCGCACCCTGAAGATGGCCCGCGCCGTGACCACCCCGACCCGCAAGGCCGCCGACTTCCTCGAGTCCACGATCGATCTGCACGGCGTCATCCCGGTCTCGTGCGGCATCGACCGGTCGCACTACCGCCCGGATCTGACCCCGCGCGACGCGCACCGCATCCTGTTCGTGGGGCGGCTCACCTCCGAGAAGCAGATCGACGTGCCTGCGGGCGACCGCACAGCTGGATCCCGCGCTGGACGCGCAGGTGGATGTCGTGGGCAGCGGCGACCAGCGGCGCAACCTCGAGCAGCTCGCACATCAGCTGGGGCTCGATGCGCGCGTGACGTTCCATGGGCACACGTCCGACGACGAGCTGCGGGACCTGTACTCGCGGGCGAGTCTGTTCGCGATCGCCTCGGTGGCCGAGCTTGCAGTCGATCGCCACGATGGAGGCGATGGCCTCGGGCCTGCCGATCGTCGCCGCCGACGCGGTCGCGCTGCCGCATCTGGTGCACGACGGCGAGAACGGCTACCTCTTCCCGCCGGGCGACGTCGATGCGCTCGCCGACCGGCTGACCCGGGTGCTCACCGCGGCGCCCGAGGAGCGCCGCCGCATGCAGCAGGCGTCGCTGGACGGCGTGATCATCCACGACATCAACCGCACCCTCGACACGTTCGAGGCGCTGTACCGCGGCGAGCCGCTGCCCGAATAGGTCCGCCGTGCACGTCGTCTTCTTCTCCGACCAGCACCTGGACTCGCTCGGCGGTGCCCAGGTCTCGATGCGGCTGCAGAAGAGGTTCCTCGAGCGGGCCGGCCACACCGTGACCGTGATTGCGCCCCGCATGCACGGCGTGCATGCGGCCAGCCTCGCCGGGCGCGTGCACGACCCGGACTTCATCGACACGCCGTCGATGCCGATCACGCCAGATCGGGAGTACTCCCTGACCTGGCCGGGGCGACGCACCGATCGCTACATCGACCGGGCCCTGGAGCCCGCCCCGCCGTCGACCTGGTGCACATCCAGGCCGACTTCTGGGGCGCCCTGACCGGTCAGCGGTTCGCGGCCCGGCATCGCCTGCCGGTGGTGCACACCATGCACAACCGGATCGGGGTTGGGATCGCGGCGACCATGCCGTTCCCGTCGCTCGCTCGCGGGCGATGACCGGCTGGCAGCGGTGGGCCCTGGGCGCGCCGTCCGGGACCGTACGCGGGCACGACGGGTGGGGCTATCTGCGCGGGCTCGCCGCCCGCGCGGACGCGGTGACCGCGCCGTCGGCGCACTTCGCCCGTCGGCTCGAGGAGCACTCGGTGCTGCCGCGGCTGGGGCGCGGCATCCGTCCCGACGCCACGTCGCCCCACATCGACGTGATCTGGAACGGGATCGACGATCAGGTGCTCGACGACGCGCTTGCGCACCCGCTCCGAGCGGCGTTCCGGGCCGCCTCGGTTCATCTGGCTGGGCCGGATGAGCCCCGAGAAGCGGCTGCTGCCGTTCCTGGACGCGCTGTGCGACTCGGGGCTGCGCGCCGACGTGCAGGTGCTCGGCGGCGGCGCGCAGCGGCGTGCGGCCGAGCGGCTGATCGAACGGCGCGGGCCCGAGGCGTCCGTCGTGTTCGGCGGCCGGATGACGTACGTCGAGACGCTTCGGCGGATCGCCGAGGCGGATGCCGTCGTGCAGACCTCGATCGGCTTCGAGACCCAGGGTATGACCGTGTTCGAGGGGGCATCGCTGGGGACGCCGGCCATCATCAGCGACAGCGACATCGGCGCCGAGCTGGGATCGGGGTACTGGCAGGTGCCGGATGCCTCGACCGCCGGGCTCGCGCAGACCCTGACCCGTGCGGCCGCCGACATCGCCGACGGCTCCGGGCCGACGCCGAACCCGGTCGTGGCCGAGCGCTTCCGCCAGTCCTCGCGCACCGCCGCGATGCTCGAGGTGTACGGACGAGTCCTGCACTGACCGAGGCCCTTCGCTAGCGTGATCCTGTGCGCATCGATCTGAAGGGGCTGTTCTCCCGCAAGACGCTGGGCAAGGACATCACCGCCGGCATCGTGCTCGGGGTGGAGAGCGTGCCCGACGGGCTGGCCTCGGGGCTGCTGGCGGGCGTCAACCCGCTCGCCGGCCTGTACGGCTACCTGTTCGGGATGGTGGGCGCCGCCTTCGCCACCAGCAGCGCCTACATGGCGGTGCAGGCGACCGGCGCGATGTCGCTCGTGGTCGCCGATGCCGATCTGCAGAGCCGGGCCGATCCGGACGCCGCGCTGTACACGCTGGCGATGATGGCCGGGGTCATCATGATCATCGCCGGGGTGCTGCGCCTCGGACGCCTCATCAGCTTCGTGCCCACCGCCGTGATGACCGGCTTCATCACCGCGGTCGGCGTCAACATCGTGCTCGGCCAGCTCTCCAACCTCACCGGCTACGACGCGCGCGGCGCGAACCGCATCACGAAGACCATCGATCTGCTGCCACATCCCGCAGTGGCAGGTGTCGGCGGCGATCGTGGGGGCCATCACGATCCTGGCGATCGTCCTGTTCCTGCCCACCCGCATCGGCTCGACCGGGCTGGTCATCGCCGTGATCGTGGGGTCGGTCGCGGCCGTCCTGCTGAACCTGTGGGTGCCGCATCCTGTGCAGATGCTGCACGACATGGTGGACGTCCCCCGCGGGCTGCCCGCGCCGGTGCTCCCGTCCCTCGACGACATCCTGTTCCTGGCCGTCCCCGCACTCTCGCTCGCGTTCGTCGGGCTCGTGCAGGGCGCCGGCGTCTCGGCGGGCATCCCCACCGTCGACGGCCGGCCGGCGGACGCATCCCGCGACTTCATCGGCCAGGGCGTCGGCAACATCGTGGCGGGGGCGTTCCGAGGCATGCCGGTGGGCGGATCGATGTCGGCGTCCTCGCTGGTCGTGGCCGCGGGCGCCCGCACCCGGATGGCGCTGTTCGCCGCCGGCGCGACGATGGCCCTCGTCATCCTGCTCCTGTCCGGCCTGGTCGCCTACGTCGCGATGCCGGCCCTGGCCGGGCTCCTGATCGTGGTCGGCGTGACCTCGATCAAGCCGAGCCGCGTCTATTCGGTGATCAAGGCCGGGCCGCTGCAGACCTCCATAATGGCGGTCACGTTCGTGCTCACGCTGGTCATCCCGCTGCAGTTCGCCGTGCTGGTCGGGGTGGGGCTGGGCATCGTCCTGTTCGTGGCGCAAGCAGTCGAACCGGGTGCGTGTGCGGGCCGTGCAGATCGCCGAGGACGGCCGGATGCGCGAGACCGACCCGCCGGCCGAGATCCGCAGCGGGCAGGTCGTGATCCTCCAGCCGTACGGCAGTCTGTTCTTCGCCAGCGCTCCCACGGTCGAGAAGCACTGCCCACCGTGTCGGGCGACTCGTCGCACGCGGTCGTGATCGTGCGGCTGCGCGGCACCGACCAACTCGGGCTGGCGCTGATCGCGGTCCTGCGGCGATACGCGCACGAGCTGGCCGCCGTCGAGGCGCAAGCTGAAGGTGGTGGCCAGCGAACCGCGGGTGCTCGCCCAGATGCGGGCCGGCGGACTGACCGCGGACATCGGCGCCGACAACGTCTACCAGGGCGACGAGTGGGTGGGGGCGGCGCTGCGACGTGCATACGCGGATGCCCGCGCCCAGCTCGACCATTGAGTGCGCAGAACCGTTGAGCGCGGCAGGTGGCAGTGTTAAACTTGAGCGCAGAAGACTCAAGTTTGAGTCCCGCAGATTTCAAGGAGACCCATGAACGCACAACCGCAGCCCGGGCAGGAGGAGCAGCAGACCCCGCTCGAGCAGTTCGGCATCAACCTCACCGACCGCGCCCGGCAGGGCAAGCTCGACCCCGTCATCGGCCGTGACAGCGAGATCCGCCGCGTCAGCCAGGTGCTGACCCGCCGCACCAAGAACAACCCGGTGCTGATCGGCGAGCCCGGCGTCGGCAAGACCGCTGTGGTCGAGGGCCTCGCCCAGCGCATCGTCGCCGGCGACGTCGCCGAGTCGCTGAAGGGCAAGGAGCTGATCGCCCTCGACATCTCCGCGCTGGTGGCCGGCGCGATGTACCGCGGCCAATTCGAAGAGCGGCTGAAGAGCGTGCTCAAGGAGATCACCGAGTCCGAGGGACAGGTGATCACGTTCATCGACGAGCTGCACGTGCTGATGGGCGCCGGCGGCGGCGAAGGGTCGGTCGCGGCATCCAACATGCTCAAGCCCATGCTCGCGCGCGGCGAGCTGCGCCTGATCGGCGCGACCACGCTGAACGAGTACCGCGAGTTCATCGAGAAGGATGCCGCGCTGGAACGCCGCTTCCAGCAGGTCTACGTCGGCGAGCCGACGGTCGAAGACACCATCGCGATCCTCCGCGGGTTGAAGGAGCGCTACGAGGCCCACCACAAGGTCGCCATCGCCGACGGGGCGCTCGTGGCCGCGGCATCCCTGTCGCACCGGTACATCCCCGCCCGGGCAAGCCCGGACAAGGCGATCGACCTGATCGACGAGGCCGCCTCGCGGCTGCGCATGGAGATCGACTCGGCGCCGCTGGAGATCGACGAGCTGCGCCGTCACGTCGACCGGCTCAGGCTCGAGGAGCTCGCGCTGAAGAAGGAGAAGGATGCCGCCTCGCAGGAGCGGCTGCAGACGTTGCGCGACGACCTCAGCGGCGAAAAGGCGCGGCTGGGCGAGCTGCAGGCGCGCTGGGACCGGGAGCGGGCGACGCTGAACCGGGTCGGAGACCTGAAGACCCAGCTCGATGCCGCCCGCAGCGAGGCCGAGCGCGCCCAGCGCGAGGGCAACCTCGAGAAGGCGTCGCGGCTGCTGTACGCCGAGATCCCGGGCTCCGAGCGCCAGCTCGCCGACGCCGAGCGCGCGGAGGGCGGCGAGGACCGCATGGTCGGCGACCAGGTCACCGACGAGGACATCGCGTCCGTCATCGCGTCGTGGACCGGCATCCCGGTCGGGCGGCTCGTCGCAGGGCGAGACCGAGAAGCGCTGCACCTGGAGTCCGAGCTCGGCAAGCGGCTGATCGGACAGAAGCCGGCCGTGAAGGCGGTCGCGGATGCCGTGCGCCGGTCGCGCGCGGGCATCAGCGACCCGAACCGGCCGACCGGATCGTTCCTGTTCCTCGGACCCACCGGCGTCGGCAAGACCGAGCTGGCCAAGGCGCTGGCCGAGTTCCTGTTCGACGACGAGCACGCCATGGTGCGCATCGACATGTCCGAGTACGGCGAGAAGCACACCGTGTCGCGGCTGGTCGGCGCCCCGCCCGGATACATCGGCTACGAGCAGGGCGGACAGCTCACCGAGGCCGTGCGCCGCCGCCCGTACAGCGTCGTGCCTGCTGGACGAGGTCGAGAAGGCTCACCCCGAGGTGTTCGACGTGCTCCTGCAGGTGCTCGACGACGGTCGGCTGACCGACGGGCAGGGGCGCACGGTCGACTTCACGAACGTCATCCTCGTGCTCACCTCCAACCTCGGCTCGCCGATCCTGATCGACCCGATGCTGTCGGCCGACCAGAAGCGCGAGCAGGTGATGGCGCTGGTGCGCCAGGCGTTCAAGCCCGAGTTCCTCAACCGGCTCGATGACATCGTGATGTTCCAGTCGCTGAGCGAGGACGACCTCGCCCAGATCGTGGAGCTCGCCGTCGACCAGCTCGAGCGTCGGCTGCACGAGCGCCGGCTCACGCTGGCCGTGACGCCGGACGCCCGGGCCTGGCTCGCCGCCCGCGGCTACGACCCGGTGTTCGGGGCGCGGCCGCTGCGCCGCCTCATCCAGAGCGAGGTTCAGGATGGGCTCGCGATGGCGCTGCTGTCGGGCACCGTGCACGACGGCGACGTGGTGCGGGTGGATGTCGCGGCCGACGGCTCGTCGCTCGTGCTCACCAGTGACGGCCAGGCCGCGGCATCCGGCCCCGACGACGACGTGATCGAGGCCGAGCTGCTCGACTGAGCGGCCTGCGCCCGCCGATTCCGCGAAACCGGGGATTCTCCGCGAAACCGAGGCGCATGTCCCGGGTTTCGAGGGGAATCCCCGGTCTCGACGGTCGGGGCGCGTCCGGGGTCAGAGCAGGACGAGCGTCGCCAGCAGCAGGACCATTGCGACGCCGGTCAGGGTGACCCGCAGGGGGAGGATCGACTCCCAGCGCGCCTGCAGGGCGCGGGCGTCGGCGGGCACCTCTCCGGCGAGCGCGGCGGCGGTGAGCGTCGTGTTGATGGGCTTGGCGATGCCCGCATAGAAGAGCAGCCACACGATCACCAGGATGAAGCCCGCGGATGCGAGGATGCCGGCGAGCGTCGACTCCCAGAGGAACGCCGCCGCGGCGGTGGCGGCGGTGAGGATCGTGCCGGAGATCCCGATGGCCGGCATCCGGCGGTCGCCGTAGTAGTGGCCGCGACCGACCACCTGCACCATGGAGCGCTCGTCCAGCTCGGCGTAGACGGACCGCTGCACGAGGGCGCCGACGACATCCGTGCCGAAGATGACGGCGAGGCTCAGGATGGCGAGCGTCCCGGTGATGGCGATGACGATGGTCATGATTCCTCCAGTGTTAGCAGTGCTAAGGGTTAGTGCTGCTAACATAGCGTCATGGCCCGATCACCGCAAGACACCCAACGGATCCGCGAGCGCGAACTGCGGATCGTCCGGGCAGCGCGCGAGATCGCCGAGCAGGAGGGCTGGCCCGCAGTCACCGTGCGGCGCCTCGCCGACGCGATCGGCTTCAGCCAGCCGATCCTGTACCGGCATTTCCCCGGCGGACGGGACGAGATCGTCGAACACGTCGTGATCCAGGGCTACACCGAACTCGCCGCGGCGATGAGCGCGCCCGGCGAGGGGGCCGGGATGCTGTCGGCGCTCATTGCGGCCTACCTCGCGTTCGCGCGCGAGCATCCTGCCGTCTATGAGGTGATGACGTCGGCCCGCACGGGCATCGTGTTCGCCTCCGACGACACCCCGGAGGTCCTGCGCCAGGGTTTCGCGATGCTCGAGCGCGCGGTCGGCGGCCAGACGCCCCGCCAGCGCGCCGTGCGCGCCGAACTGCTCTGGAGCACCCTGCACGGCGTCAGCCGGTTCTCGGCCGACGGCCGCCTCGACCCCGCCCTCGACGACGCCCGCGCTCAGGCGATCTCGGGCCTGTTCGCGTCTCGCTGACGTCCCCACTCGGTGCCGCCCGCCCCCGCGACCGGGCGACTCCGCGACACCGCATCCGCCGACCGGGCGACTTCGCGTCACCGCATCCGCGAGACCGGGGATTCTCCGCGAAACCCAGGCGCATGCCCCCGGTTTCGCGGAGGATCCCCGGTCTCGGCGAATCGGGGCGGCCGCGAGTGTCGGCGCGCCCGGGGTGCCACCGGCGCGGGGCGCCACCGCGCGGGGGTCGGGTGCCGGCCCTTCGTCTCGCTGCGCTCGCTCAGGGACCTGAGACTGCGCTCGGGGCCCTTCGTCTCGCTTGCGCTCGCTCAGGGACCTGAGACTGCGCTCGGGGCCCTTCGTCTCGCTGCGCTCGCTCAGGGACCTGAGACTGCGCTCGGGGCACTTCGTCTCACTGCGCTCGCTCAGGGACCTGAGGTCGCCCAGTCGGCGGGGCCGGTCGACCCGGCGGGGTACTCCTCCAGCGGCACGTCGCCGCGCTCCCAGGCATCGCGGACCGGCTCGATGATCCGCCAGCACTCCTCGGCCGCGTCGCCGCGCACCGACAGGGCGACATCCCCGTCCAGGCAAGCCGAGAGCACCTCGGTGTAGGCCAGCATGGTGCTCTTGCCGATCTTCGTCGACAGCGACTCGCGGCGCAGCGCGAACGGATCGTCGCCGCCGTTGACGTTGAGGACCAGCTCGATCCGGTCCGGGCTGAGGCCGATGCGCAGCAGGCCGCCGTCGTCGGGCTGTCCGGTCAGTCCGTCCGGGATGTGGCGCACCGGCCGGAAGCGCACCACGATCTCAGCGGTCTTCTCGCCCAGCGCCTTGCCGCTTGCGCAGCGTGAACGGCACGCCGGCCCAGCGAGACGTGCGCACCTCGCACACGATCTCGGCGATCGTCTCGGTCTCCCGCGCCGGGTCGACGCCCTCCTCGTCGACGTACGACGGCAGCTGACGGCCGTCGATCGTGCCGGCGGTGTAGCGTGCGCGCCGCGAGTGGCGGACGGGATTGTCGTCCCAGATGTGCGTCGCGCGCAGCGCGGCGCTCTTCGCGTCGCGCAGGTCGATCTCGTCGAGGTCGACCGGCTCCTCCATCGCCAGCACGGCCAGCACCTGCAGCAGGTGGCTCTGGATCATGTCGACCATCGCCCCGGCCTTGTCGTAATACCGGGCTCGGCCCTCCAGGGCGAGCGACTCGTCGTAGCGCACGAGCACCGACTCGACGTGGTCGGCCGACCACACGGGCTCGATGAGGCGGTTCGCGAATCGGACGCCGAGGATGTTCAGCAGCGTCGACCGGCCGAGGAAGTGGTCGACCCGGAAGATGCTCTTCTCGGGCACCAGTGTGGTCAGAGTGGCGTTGAGCGCGCGGGCGCCGGCTTCGTCCCCGCCGAACGGCTTCTCCAGCGCGAGCACGGTGTCGTCGGGCAGTGTGAGCTTCTGCATCGCCTCGCAGGCCGCGACCGTCACCGCGGGCGGCACGGCGAAGTACATCACCAGCCGGCCCTCGGCCCGATCCAGAAGCTTCTTCAGGTCGTCGGCTTTGGTGATGTCAGCCTGCGTGTACGTCGTGTCGGCGACCCGATCGAGCATGTCCTCGGCATCCGCCGATGTGAAGGCGTCGCGGACAGCGTCCTTCCACCGGCGACTGCTCCAGGCATCCGATCCCGCCCCGTGCAGCACGATCTGGCGATCCGGTTCGCGCTCGAGCAGCTGGCCGAGAGCGGGCAGGAGCAGACGCGAAGTGAGATCGCCGGATGCTCCGAGGATGAGAAACGTCGTCGTCTTCGGCATATCGTTCACCATAATCCGATCCGTCGGCCGATGTCCTGGCGTCCGACATGCGGCGGTGCCAGACTCGGAAGCGATGTCCACGCCGATCGAGGAATACGCACTCCTGAGCAACTGCCGCACCGCGGCCCTGGTCTCACGCACGGGCAGCATCGACTGGCTCTGCCTGCCGCGGCTGGACTCGGGATCGGTCTTCGGCGCGCTGCTCGGCGACGAGGATCACGGATGCTGGAGCCTGCATCCGGCGGACGCGGCCGCCACCGCGAGCCGGCACTACGACGGCGACACGTTCGTCCTGATCACCCGGTGGGAGACGGCCAGCGGCATCGCCGAGGTGCATGACTTCATGCCGGTCGATCCGCATCGGCACGTCGACTCGGATCGGATCGACGTCGTGCGGCGCGTGGTCGGCATCACCGGTCTGGTCGAGTTCGACAACGCAGTGCGCATGCGGTTCGACTATGCCCGCGCCATGCCCTGGGTGCGTCAGACCGGCACCGACGAGTCGCCCGAGCTGGTGGCGATGGCGGGGCCGGATGCCGTGGTTCTGCGCGGCGGGCTGCTCAAGGCGGCCGATCATGTCCACCGCGGAAAGGTCGCGGTCGCGACCGGTCAGAGCGTCGATCTGAGCCTGACGTGGTTCCCCTCGCAACTGCGCACTCCGCCGCGCCTGGACGTCGACGAGGAGGTGGCGCGCACTCGCGACTGGTGGCAGCGGTGGGCCGACCGGATCGAACACGACGGGGCGCACAAGGACATGGTGGTGCGGTCGCTGCTCATCCTGCGCGCCCTGACCAACCATGAGACCGGGGGGATCGCCGCGGCGGCCACGACATCCCTGCCGGAGGACTTCGGCGGCGAGCGCAACTGGGACTACCGGTTCGTGTGGCTGCGCGATGCCGCCCTGACCCTGGAGGCGCTGCTGGACCACGGCTTCGTCGCCCTGGCCGGGCACTGGCGCGAGTGGCTGGTGCGGGCGGTCGCCGGCGATCCGGCCGATCTGCAGATCATGTACGGGCTGGCGGGGGAGCGCGACCTGTACGAACGCGAGATCCGGACCCTTCCTGGGTACGCCGGTTCATCGCCGGTGCGGATCGGGAATGGGGCCGCGCTGCAGTACCAGGCCGACGTGGTCGGCGAGGTGCTGGTGACGCTGTCGGCGGCCCGCGACGGCGGACTGCCCGACTCGGAGTTCTCCTGGCCGCTGGCCAAGAAGCTCGTGGGCTATGCGGCCCGCCAGATCGACCGGCCCGACAACGGGCTGTGGGAGATCCGGGGCGAGCTGCAGATGTTCACCCACTCGCGGGTGATGGTGTGGGCCGCCTTCGATCGCGCAGTGCGGGCCGTGGAGAAGCACGGGCTGAACGGAGCGGTGGACTCGTGGCGCGCGCTGCGCGACCGGATGAAGGACGAGGTCGACACGCAGGGCGTCACCGACGGTTGCTTCACCCAGTACTACGGCACCACCGAGGTCGACGCATCCCTGCTCCTGCTGCCGCAGGTGGGGTTCTGCGCGCCCGACGATCCGCGAATGCTCGCCACGGTCACCCGGATCGAGAACGACCTGATGCAGAATGGGATGCTGCGCCGCTACCGCACGACCACCGGCGTGGATGGGCTGTCCGGCGAGGAGTCGCCGTTCCTCGCCTGCTCTTTCTGGCTGGTGGAGCAGTACGCCGCCACCGATCGAGTCGACGATGCGCGCGCGCTGATGGACAAGCTGTGCGCGCTGGCCAACGATGTCGGGATGCTGTCGGAGGAGTACGACCCGAAGGCCGGGCGCCAGGTGGGGAACACCCCGCAGGCGTTCTCGCACCTGGCGCTGGTGCGCGCCGCCGACGCGCTGGCGCGCGCCCGCCACAAGCCCCGGTAGTCTGACCCGGATATGGCGCACGAGTCCCCGCGGGTGCTGGCCGAGCTAGTGTCGTCAGAGCGTGGCACAGCGGGATGTCAAGCCCCCGGCGTCGCGGTCGGGTGTGTGCCTAGCGTGTCGTCATGACGAATCTGAACGCGAACGCTGGTCGAGGAGTTCTCGTGAAGCGAGCGCTGCGGAAGCTGGAATCCGCACGGGCGCTCGACCGGCTCACGCTGCCGCTCAGCGGCGTCGTGAACCGGCTGATCCCGACGGGGAAGGCGCGCGACCTGCTGCACGGCGTTCCCCTCGGACATCCCCTCCACCCGCTGCTCGTCCAGCTTCCGCTCGGGGCCTGGCTGTCTGCCGCGGCGCTGGACCGAATGCCGGGCGCGGGACGATCCGCCACCGCGCTGGTCGGCCTCGGCACGGCCGCGGCCGTGCCGGCCGCCGCCACGGGGATCCTGGACTGGGCGAAGGGCCACGAATCGCAGATGAGGGTGGGTGTCGTCCATTGGGCGGCCAACACCGTCGCGGTCGGATGTTTCGCGGCATCCTTCGTCGCGCGAGTGCGCGGACGCGCCTCGACCGGACGGCGGTTGACCCTGGCCGGCCTGGGGCGGCAAGCCGTCGGCGGCTACCTCGGCGGCCACCTGGCATATCGGCTGGCGCTCGGCGCGAACCACGTGGAAGGCGTCCCGCACGTGCTGCCGGAGGGATGGCACGACGTCGGCGCACTGGACGAGCTGTCGGATCGGGCCATGACCCGGCGCGTCGTCGACACGGTCCCCGTCCTCCTGTACCGGGATGGCGACCGGGTCCAGGCGCTCACCGACCGGTGCTCGCACCTGTCCGGACCGCTGCACGAGGGCGCGCTGATCGAGGAGGGCCGGCGCGGCATGTGCGTCGTGTGCCCGTGGCACGGCAGCACCTTCGCCCTGGCGGACGGGTCGGTCGTGCACGGGCCGGCCACCAGCCCGCAGGCTGAGACTTCGCACGAGGATCAGCGGAGGTCAGGTCGAGATCTCACTCGCTGACTGACGCTCGGCCCCTTCGACCAACGCCGCCAGCGGAATGAGCTGCGTGCGCAGGTACTCGGCGTAGCCGCCATCGGTGCGGCCGTACTGCCGGCCGCTCGTGCGCACCCAGGAGCCGTCCGATGCCACGATCATCGCGCCCCGCATCCGCAGCTGTTCGATGAGTCGCACATCCTCGTGCAACGGGATCGGCGGGAATCCACCCGCGTCCGCCAGAGCGCTTGCGCGAGTGCCGAGGTTCGCGCCGTGCACGTGGCCATTCGCCACGCCCGGCACGTGGGTCGCCCACCAGGCGTCCGTCTGCTCCGGGGACAGATCACAGAAGTCCGGCCGGACCGTCCCGATCGCGACATCCGCCCCCGCCTCAGCGAGCGCCAGCTGATGGGAGAGCCAGTGCGCGGGGACCACGGAGTCGGCATCGGTGTGCGCGATCCACAGCCGCGCGGGCGGGACGTGCGGGAACGAGCGCAGGACGGATCGCACACCAGCATCCCGCGCGACGCCGACCGAGTGGGCGTCCACCGTCATCGTGATCACGGGAAAGCGTGCGGCGATCCGTGCCGAGTCGTCTGCGCAAGCGTCGAGGACCACATGCACGGAGGTGACCGCGCGCACCGCCCGCGCCGCGGTGACCAGCGATGCCAGGCAGTCCGCCAGCAGGTCCTGCTCGTCGTGAACCGGAACGACGACGGCGATGACCTCGACGGCGTTGTCGACGGTATGGCCGCATCGCCTTCTCACGGCCCCACCCCGGTCCTGGCCGCGACCGACTGCAGGCGATCCGGGCGCGCGAAGACCTCGAGGATGAAATCCTCTTCGCGGTGCCGCACAGACGGCGACAGGTTCGCCTGCGCCCGGATCGCGTCGTGGACCGCGTCTCCCGACTGCGGGGCGCCGGGGATCGGATGCCGCCAGTGGCAGGCCACGAGCTCACCATCCGCGTCGAGCGATCCGTCGATGCGCGACAGGACGGCGTCCAGATCGGATGCCGACCAGTAGTACGCGACCTCGGACAGCACGACGAGATCGAAACAGCCACCGGGCCAGTCCGCGAGCAGATCCACCTGCTGCCACCGCACGTGCGAGACGCCTGCGAGTCGATCGCGTGCGCGCACAAGCGCGTGTGCGGAGGCGTCCACCGCCACGACGTCCTCGGCGCGGTCGGCGAGGATCTGCGTGAACGCACCTGTTCCGCAGCCGAGCTCCAGTACGTGCCCGTACCGCGGCCGGGGCAGGCAGGCGGCGATCACGTCCCGCTTGCGCCGCTCGTACCAGCGGGAATCGACGCCCCAGGGATCGGATCGACGCGCGTACCGCTCCTCGAACCACGCGGCGTCGAACGTCGGGACGGGCTCGGGCTGGATGAACACCTCGAACCCGCGCTCGAAGTGCCGCAGCATCTCGCCGTGGATGATCGCCTCGTCGCCGGGCCGGTCCGACAGCGGCTCGATCTGGCTCACGTGGCGCCGCATCGCCCGTGCCTTGGCCGCCGCCGCGGCCTCGTCGAGTCGCAGCGCGCACCAGCCGTCGGTGTCCGTCGATGCCGGATCCCCCCAGTGCCAGAGCCAGATCGGATAGCCGATGATCTGGGCGCCGGCAGGGCGCAGCCGGCGGGCGATCTCGCCGAGCACGCGATGGTCGCGGTGCCCATCGCCCCACCAGGGCACGGCGACGACCGTCACGGTGCCTTCTGTGTTCGACAGCAGGTTCTGCGCGTGTCGCCGCACGGCGGGAGCCGCCTCCCGGAGCCCGCCGTCGGGGAACGCGGGAAGGTCGATCGCCGCCTGCGGCGCGAGGTCGGCCACGGCGTCCAGCACCTCCTGCCGGCGTTCGCGGCGCATGTCGTGCGGCCGGGACGAGTCGGGATGGGACGACTCGCCGTCGGTCATCACGACGACCGTGACGGGGATGCCGCGGGCGGCCGCCATGGCGATGAGACCGCCCGCACCCAGAGTCTCGTCGTCGGGGTGGGCGGCCAGGACGATGAGCCTTTCCATGTCCAGTGCCATTTCCGGCGCGGTACGCCAGGGTGCGGCATCCTCCCACGCATCCTCTGACGTCCCCGGTTCTCGATGGTCGAAGCTGACGGTCATCACGTCACGCCCGATCGCCCCAGCCGTGCGAGATCCCGTTCGGCGTGATGCTGGCGCAGGTAGATGCGCAGATCGGCGACGCGCCGTGCGTGGTCTTCGTTCGTGGTCAGCGGGCCGGGACCCAGCCCGTGGTCGGCGAGCGTCAGCACGCGCTCGGCGGCCCGCGCAGCGACGGCGCGCACCCGTTCGGCCAGCGCACGCGCATCGGACGTCGGTGGCGCGTCGACCCGCCGAGCCGCGTCCGCGAGGACGACTTTCGCCGCCCACTGCTCGGCATCCGCCTCGCCGCACAGCAGCTGTGCGATCTGGTCGGCGTCCGGGCGTTCGGCCGCTTCCGTCAGGGCGTCGACGATCGGACTGGTGCCGCCCCACCAGACGGCGGCGACGCCCATCCCACCCCAGCGGAAGCCCGGGCGATTCAGGTACCAGTCCGTCTCACCCACGGGGATCGCCGGGGTGCCGTCGAAGTCGACGGCCGCGCTCACTATCGCGCGCAGACCGCGGGCCACCCACGGCCCGCTGTGCGGGCGCACCGAGGGGTCCCGCAGCGACACGGCGAACAGCCGGCGCGCCTGCGGACCGACCCAGGCGGTGATCAGGGCATGGCTCAGCTGTGCAGCGAGCGAGCACCACGGCTTGGTGCCCCTCAGCCGCCAATGCCCTGCCGCATCCTGATGTGCGTCCACCCGCGCGGCGCCCTCGGCGGCGAACACGCCCCAGGATGAGCGCCCATCCGTGTCGAGGTCATGCTCGTCGTCCGAGGCCAGGGCGCCCGCCGTGCGTGCCTCGTCGAGGATGGCGAGCGCATCCAGATGCGGTTCGAGTATTCGCGCCGCACCGACATCCAGCGCTCCAGCGGTCGCCAGTGCGCTCCACCGGTCGGCCGTCCGCCCCTGTCCGGGAAGCGGGATGCGGCTGGAGAGCCGCACCGCCCACTCGATCGTGGCCTCCACCTGCGTGCCGAGCTCGCCCACGTCCGCGGCGGCGCGCTCGACGTCGCGCGCCGCCGCGGACGGCGTGTCGGCGAGGGTGAGTGCGGTGCCGCCGTGGCCGGCGGCCGGGCTCATCTGACCGCCGGTGAGCGGTTCTCGGCGCTGACCATCCACGACAGCTTGCTCGAGACTGGACAGGATGTCGTGCAGGATGTCCGCGGTCGTCGGGTCCTCTTCGTCCACCGCATCGTGCACGTCGCGCACCGTGCCGACCGTCACGTCCAGCCGCTCGGTGATCAGGTCCACCGTCGTTGTCGTGTCGATCTCTCCCTGCGGATATTCCGGAAGGCTCGTGGTCGCCGCGACGGTGTCGCTGCGGCCGTCCGGGAGGGCGTGCAGCGCGCGCATGCGCTCGGCGATGACATCGCTGAATCGGCGAGCAGCCGCGACCACCTCGTCGAGCTGGAGGTGTGTGTCACGGAAGTTCGTGCCGACCACGTTCCAATGCGCCTGCTTGCCCTGCAGCGATAGTTCGATGAGGTCGATGAGGACGGTCTGAAGGTGATTCTTCAGTTCGGCGGAGGCGCGGAATCCCTTCTCCGCGTTTTGCTCGGCCGTCCGCTTGGCACCCGAGCCGCCGCGAGCTGCGCGACGGCGATTCTTGGCCGGTGACTTCTCTGACATGTCGTTCCTCCTTGCAGGATGTCTTCTCAGGGGGCGGCCGGACCTACGCGCGGTTGCGGCCGCTGATCAGTCGGAAGAGGAAGGCGATCAGAGCAATCACGCCGACAATGATGGCGACCCACAGCAACCAGCTGAGCGCTGAGTTCAGCCCGCCGAAGATGGCGAGGATGATAGCGATGACGATGATGATGACGAGTGCGATGTTCACGGGGGAGTTCCTTCCGGTCATGAACGGGTCGCCGGCAGACGGGACGTCTGAGCCGACCGATGTGTGATGACCGTGGCATGCCGTCGCGAAGCCCGTCGCGGGGGTTGACTCTCCGTTGCGCACGGTGATAGGAAGCCGAGGGCTGGGACGACGTGTGGATCGCCCGTGAGCCGCTCGCGCACATCCAGGCGGTCGCGTGAGCACACCCGGTGTTCGACGTCAACCCTCTTCCCCGCTCCCCGCGGCCGCCTGCAATGGAGACGAACGACGTAGACGACTGCGCGTGGGACATATGAAGGAGAGCGTGATGGGCATCGACGACAAGATCAAGAATGAGGCCGAAGACGTGAAGGGCAAAGGCAAGGAGGCCGCGGGCAAGATGACCGACGACGAGCGCCTGGAGGCAGAGGGAAAGGTCGATCAGGCCAAGGCCGGAGTCAAGAAGGCGGTCGAGGATGTGAAGGACGGACTCGACTGACGCGGGTCGACGGGCGGTCGGGATCCTCGGATCCCGGCCGCTTCATTGCGATGTCCGCTATCCGGCCGCGTCGTCGGCGGCGACATCCACCATCTGCGGGGCAGTGTCGGGGATGTCGATCGCTCCGGTGTCGATGTGCTCGGAGACGAGCAGGATGCCGCCAGACGTGTTCGCCGAGTTCGCGAGCTCGTCGATCCAGTGACGGCTGAGCGGAGGCGGCTCGGGCTCATCGAACACGAACCGAAGCGGGATGGACGGGTGCAACCAGATCGTGCCTGCGGCCCCGTGCTTGATCGTCGGGATGCTGCCACGACACCGTGAAGCTCTCGCCCCGTCGCAGCTTCGTGGCGATCACGACCTTCAGATGTGCGAGCGCCCGATCCTCGATGTGTATGGGCGTCGCTGACCCGCCGTAATAGATTGTCCCCACGATGGGAGCTTAGACCTCGGCGGGCGAGATCGATCCGCTCAGCCGCATACTGGTCAACGAGGACTGCGGGGAGGCCACCATGGGCAAGTTCATCTACGAAGGATCGGTGCGCGTCGAGATCGAGGACCGTGCGCTTGCGCACCTGCAGGTCGTGATCAGCAACAAACTGCGGCGCGGTGAGGCATTCCAGTTCACCTGGAGGGACGATGCGAGTGTCGGAGACGGTCGGACCAGCGTCTGGATGCACGCGCACGCGTCGCTGGTGTTCAAGTACTACGGGAGTCGTACGCCAGCGGTGAACCCGGCGTGGCTGGACGCACTCGCCTACACGGCGAACTCGACGTCGGGCCTGCACCTTGTGTCGGAGCCGGCTCACAACGGGGCCGACGAGACCGCCGAAGTGGTGCCGTAGCTCATTCTTCGTCCGTTGGCGCGTCCTTCGTCTCGATTGGGTAATCCGGCCGTTCCGGTTGCGCCGGTTCGCCCGATCCCTCGCCGCCCTCACGCCCTCCATATGGCCGTCCGTGGTCAGCGTATTCGTCCCGCATGTAGACGAACGTCCAGTCGCCGAGGGTGAAACGTGCGCCGGTGCGCAGCACCTCGCCGTCTTGGCCCCTCGCCGTGTCCATCGGCCGGAGTCGCGCGTTCGTCTCGCCGGACTCGTGCGGGATGAAGACATACTCATCGGCTTCGTCGTGGAACACCTCAGCGGCGGTCGCGCCGATGCCGTCGAGGCGGATGTCCGCATCCGCACCGGATCCGATGCGCGTGACGTCGTCCTTGAGCCGCACTTCACTCCGGCTGTCCTCGCGCGTCACGATGAGGCGTGGAGCGCCGGCGCCCCAGGCAGCGTGCGTGGTGGTCTCGCCCGATGCGGGGCGCGTCGATCGCTGGTCATTCATACCGCCAGCATCCGGGTGCCGCTCGATGCCGGCAAGGGCCTTGACGACGAGGGACGGGTCTGTCACTCCGGGACGTCTGGGCCGCTCCGGTCGGGCGCGAAGCCGAGCGCCACCTCCGCTTGTCCGATGACACCCACCAGATCATCGTTCTCGATCACCGGGACCAGCCGGATCCGGTGCTGGCACATCGTTTCCACGACGTCCCAGACCTCGTCGTCCGCCGACACCGCCACCGGTCTGCCATCTGCCAGCGAGCCTGCCGGTGCGTTCCGGGGGTCCCCGCCCCGGGCGAGGCATTTCACCACGATGTCCCGGTCTGTGGCCATGCCCTGCAGCATCCCATCATCGCCGCAGATGGGCACAGATCCGACGTCCAGTTCCGCCATCAACCGCGCCGCGTCGGCGAGGGTGTCGTTCTCATTGACGTGCTGCGGCGACGGCATCATGATGTCACGTGCCACTGTCATGCTCTCCTCCTGGCCCGGGCCTGATCTCTGCCAGTCTCGAACGCAGGCGCCTTCGCCGGTGATGGGGTTGACAGCGGCCCGATCAGGATGTCGACAGCGGCGCGGCGATGTCCTCGAGGGATCGGCGTTCGGCGTTCACCCCGAGGAAGACCTCGACCAGGCCGGCGGCGATCATCAGTCCTGCGCCGATGAAGTATCCGAGGGCTACGGCCGAGATCCCCATCGACACGAATTCGCCGAACAGCAGGGGCCCGATGATGCCGCCCAGCCCGGTTCCGACCGCGTAGAAGAACGCGATCGCCATCGCCCGCGTCTCCATCGGGAAGATCTCGCTGACGGTGAGGTAGGCGGCACTGGCGCCCGCCGAGGCGAAGAAGAAGACGATCACCCAGCACACCGTCAGCCACACGGCATCCAGCACCCGCGCATCGAAGAGGATTCCGGTGACCACCAGCAGGATGCCGCTGCCGATGTACGAGGCCGAGATCATCACCTTCCGGCCGACCGAGTCGAACAGCCGGCCCAGCAGAAGCGGACCGAGGAAGTTGCCGATCGCGATCGGCACCAGGGTCCACGGGGCGATGTCGGAGGGGACGCCGAGCAGCTTGGTGAGCACCAGCGCGTACGTGAAGAACACCGCGTTGTAGAGGAACGCCTGGCCGATGAACAGCGACAGGCCGAGCACGAAGCGCTTCGGATAGCGCGTGATGGCCGTCTTCGCGATCTCGCCGAACCCGGTCGACCGGCGCTGGTGGATCTCGATCGCCTGGTCCTCCGGCACCTCGTCCAGCTCGCGCCCGGTGTCGTCCTGGACCGTGGCCTCGATCTCGGCGACTTGCCGCTCGGCGTCCTCGTCCCGACCGTGGATGAACATCCACCGCGGTGATTCGGGCACATTGCGACGCACCAGCAGGATCGTCAGCCCCAGCACGGCTCCGAGCCCGAAGGCGATCCGCCAGCCGATCCCAGCGGGGAAGATGGCGGTGTTGAGCAGGAACACCGTGAGCACCGCGCCGAATGCGGTGCCCAGCCAGTACGACCCGTTGATCGCGAGGTCGACGACGCCGCGTCGTCGAGCCGGGATCAGCTCATCGATCGCCGAGTTGATGGCCGCATACTCACCGCCGATGCCGGCACCGGTGAAGAACCGGCAGACGAAGAAGAACAGCGGCGTGAACGAGAACGCGGTGGCGACCGTGGCCAGCAGGTAGAGGCCGAGGGTGAGGATGAACAGCCGCTTGCGGCCGAACCGATCGGTGAGGTAGCCGAACACGAGCGCACCGACGCACGCCCCGGCGACGTAGATCGCCGCCGCCTGGCCCACCTGTGCCGAGGTCAGCCCGAGGCCGCTCGACTTCTCGGTGAGCCGGCTGGCGATCGCCCCGACGATCGTGACCTCGAGGCCGTCGAGGATCCACACGGTGCCGAGGCCGACCACCACCAGCCAGTGCCATCTCGACCACGGGAGGCGATCGAGCCGCGCCGGAATCCTGGTCGAGATCGTCTTCAGCTTCACCCCGGACATGAGTTCCACCCTCAGGCTCCGATGACGTGATCACTCACGGGCCCCAGCTATACACCGGGAGCAAGTGATTTGGCCACCCCCTGGCCGAACGGGATCCGGACATGCACGATCCCAGCGTGGAGACGATGTATGGCATTGATCGGGTCCTGCGCAATGTGCGCACGGGACGGTTCGAACGCAGCCTGTCCGGGCTGACGGCGGTGGGGGCGATGGTCACCACGGCCGAGATCTTCTTCGAGCACGACAAGGCGAGCTTCGGCAATCGGTGGATGTGGGCGCCGATCGTGCTCGGCCCGGTCGGGGCGGCCGCCGGCCTCGCAGGAGTGTGCAGTCGACGGGCGGCGAAGACGCTGCCCCTTGCGTCTGCGACGATCGTCGCCAACGGGCTGCAGGGTCTGTGGCTGCACGGGCGGGGGATCAGGCAGAAGCCGGGAGGGTGGCGCAACTTCCGCTACAACATGGAGATGGGGCCGCCCCTCATGGCCCCGCTCTTGGTGACCCTGGTCGGCGGGATGGGAGTGCTCGCTGCTGTTCTGAGGCGCGAGAAGTGAGCGCGCTTCCGCTGGAGCCCCGCCAGGGCGGCGACCGGTATCCCGGGTTCGATGTGATGGCACAGGCGCCTCACTGGGATGCCGCGACGGCTGCTGTCGTCCAGCGGCGGCTGGATCGGCCACCGGCGATGCGGTTCTTCACCGAACCGGAGGAGGCAGCCGCCTCCGCACTGTTCGATCAACTCCTCTCTCAACGCACCGAGCCCCGCATCCCCGTCGTGCAGATGGTGGATGTGCGTCTGGCTGAGAACCAGACCGATGGCTGGCACTATCGCACGATGCCCACGGACGCACAGGCGTGGCGCGACTCTCTGGCAGGCCTGGACGCAGACGCGCGTGCCCTCCGCGATGTGACGTTCGCGGAGTGCACGTGGGCACAGCAGACCGAACTGCTGCAGGCGGTCCAGGATCTGGGTGCCCGCGGATGGCATGGAATGGCCGCTGCACACGTGTGGAGCCTCTGGACCCGCTATGCATGCACGGCGTTCTACTCCCACCCGTGGGCCTGGAACGAGATCGGGTTCGATGGGCCCGCGTACCCCCGCGGGTACAAGAACCTCGGGATCGATCGGCGCGAGCCGTTCGAGGTGGTCGACGCGCATCCGCGCCACGACCCCGTCGCTTCGCGCCGCGCCGCAGGGGATGCGCGATGACCGCCGTGCGCGCGCGCAATGAGTCCGCGTGGCTGCTGGGTCCCGACGGCTCACGGATCGCTCCCGGGCTGCGTGAGAACATGCGCGTATTCGACGATGACGATGAGATCGATCTCGTGATCGTCGGCTGCGGAGCCGGTGGATCGACGCTGATGCAGCGCGTCGCACGGACCGGGATGTCCGTCGTCGGCCTGGATGCCGGGCCGTTCTGGGATCCGGAGACCGACTGGGTCAGCGACGAGGCCGGCTCGCACGATCTCTACTGGACCGAGCCGCGCGAGATCGGCGGCGATGATCCTGTTCCCCTCGGAGCGAACAACTCCGGCCGCGGCGTCGGCGGGTCCATGGTCCACTACGCCGGGTACACGCCCCGCTTCCACCCGAGCGACTTCCGCACGTGGTCGAATGACGGCGTCGGCGCCGACTGGCCCCTCGAGTACGCGGCTCTGCAGCCGTACTACGAACAGATCGAAGAGGAGCTGCCGGTATCGGGCCAGCACTGGCCGTGGGGAGACCCGCACTCCTACCCGTACAGCCCGCACCCGGTGTCGGGCAACGGCGAGGTGTTCCAGCGCGGCGCCGAGGCCTGCGGCATCACCACCCGGGTCGGCCCGGTCGCCATCACCAGCGGTCGCTTCGGCAACCGCCCGCACTGCATCTATCGCGGATTCTGCCTGCAGGGGTGCAAGGTCAATGCGAAGGCCTCGCCCCTGATCACGCACGTCCCGGATGCCCTCGCCCACGGTGCCGAGGTGCGCCCGGACTCGATGGTCACCCGGATCGGAATCGATCAGCGGACCGGCCGGGCCACGGGCGTGCATTATGTGCGCGGCGGCGTGCAGCGCTTTCAACGCGCGCGGACAGTGGCTGTGGCCGGGTATTCCATCGAGACCCCGCGGCTTCTGCTGAACTCGACATCCGATCGATTCCCGAACGGCCTGTGCAATGACTTCGATCAGGTCGGGCGCTACCTCATGGTGCAGGGGGCGCCGCAGACCGGCGGCCGTTTCGCCGACGAGGTGCGGATGTGGAAGGGCCCCCCACCCGAAGTCAGCACCGAGGAGTTCTACGAGACCGACCCGGCCAAGCCCTATCGGCGCGGCTTCTCGGTGCAGACCGTCTCGCCGCTGCCGATCACCTGGGCAGAGCATGTGGCGGCTCAGGGCCACTGGGGGGCGACGTTGCGCGATTACATGAGCGACTACGTGCACTGGGCCTGTCTCGGTGCGCTGTGCGAGTTTCTGCCGCGGCCCGACAACCGGGTGACGCTGGCCGAGGAGAAGGACCGTCATGGGATGCCGATCGCCCGATTCGACTACACCCAGGGCGACAACGACAAGGCGCTCGTCGGCGCCGCCACGGCCGTGATGGAGCGCATCCTCACCGCGGCCGGTGCCGAGGAGGTCATCACGATCGACCGCTTCGCGCACCTGGTCGGAGGCGCGCGGATGGCGGCCTCCGAGCGCGACGGGGTCGTGGATGCCGACTGCGCGGCTTCGCGGTGCCGAACCTGCTGATCGTGGACGGGAGTGTGCTGCCCACGCAGGGCAGCGCCAACCCTGCCCTGACGATCATGGCGGTCGCGGCCCGTGCAGCGGATCGCTTCATTCAGACACCGGACGTCGAAGGACGCAAAGAGAAGGGACAGCCATGGCAACGGTGAGTGACTTCGTGATCCAGCGCATCAGGGAGTGGGGAGTGAGTCGGGTCTTCGCATTCCCGGGAGACGGCATCGGCGAGTTCGACGGCGCTCTGGGCCGGGCTCAGCGAGATGGGGACGGTCTGCAGTACGTGCGTCCGACCCACGAGGAGATCTGCTCGTTGATGGCGACGGCCCACGCCAAGTTCACCGGCGAGGTCGGTGTCTGCATTGCGACCTCCAGCCCCGGTGCGTTCCATCTGCTCAACGGGCTGTATGACGCACAGATGGACAACCAGCCGGTCGTCGCGATCGTCGGCCAGCAGGGCCTGAACGCCCTCGGCACCTTCACCCAGCAGCAGAGCAATCTCGAACGCGTGCTGTCGGATGTCGCGGTGTACGTTCAGACCGTCGTCTCGCCGGCCCAGGCCCAAGCTGTCCTGGACACAGCGTTCCGCACCGCGAAGGTTCGACTCGGGCCCGCCGTGGTCATCCTGCCGCACGACGTGCAGGGCATGGAGATGCCCGAGCTGGAGCCGGCGAACTGGGTGTCGCGATCCAGCGCTGTCGCCCCCTCGATCGCCATCACGCCTCCCGAGACCGACGTCCGGCAGGCCGCGGCCATCATCAACGCCGGGAAGCGGGTGACGTTCCTCGTCGGGAACGGGGCGAACGGCGCGACGGACGAAGTCCTGAAGGCCGCGGAATTGTGCGGCGCCGGCATCATCACCACGCTCCGGGCCAAGCACGTCGTGCCCTCCGACATCCCGCACCACTCGCAGCAGCTGGGACTGCTCGGATCGCTGCCCAGCGTGCACCAGATGAGCGGGTGCGACACGCTCGTCCTCCTCGGCACGAACTATCCGTACGGCCAGTTCCTGCCACCGAGCGGACAGGCGCGAGCCGTCCAGGTGGATCTGAAGCCCGAGCAGATGGGTCTGCGCTACCCGACCGAGCTCAACCTGCTGGGCGACGTGAAGGCCACTCTGACCGCTCTCATCCCGCACCTGGACGCCAAGCGCGACCACGGTTGGCAGGCCGACGTCGCCGACGAGATGGTCGAATGGGAGAACGAGATGGAGGCGCAGGCGCTCATCGGATACGACGACGGCGTCAATCCGCGGCGGGTCTACCACGAGCTCAACAAGCGACTCCCGCCACAGGCGATCGTGACGGCCGATGCGGGGTCGACCGCCGACTGGTACGGCCATCACATCCGCCTGCGCCGTGGGATGCTGGGGGACCTGTCGGGTCGGCTCGCCACCATGCTGGCGGCCATGCCGTATGCCACCGCCGCGAAGTTCGCCTATCCGGACCGCACGGTGATCTGCACGATCGGCGACGGCGCGTTCCAGATGCTCGGGCTGAACGAGCTGATCACGATCAAGAAGTACATGGGGCAGTGGGACAACCCGCAGCTGATCGTGATGGTGCTGCACAACGATGACCTGACCCAGGTGTCGTGGGAGATGCGCACCGAGGACGCCAACCCGGTGTGGTCGGAATCGCAGGATGTCGAGTCCGTCGACTATGCCGGATGGGCGCAGGCTGCTCGGCTTCACCGGCATCCATGTCAGGACCGACGACGAGGTCGCCGCCGCGTGGGATGCCGCGTTCGCGAATCGCGGCGTCACCCTGATCGACGCACATACGAGCAAGAACGTGCCGCCCCTCCCGCCGCACATCACGTGGGAGTTCGCGAAGAACACCGCCGAGGCGCTGCTGAAGGGCGACCCGGAGGAGCCGACGGTCCTGGTCGACTCGGCCAAGGCTCTGGTCAGCGAGGGCATCGAGCGCATCAAGGACACCCTTCATCACGACAAGGAGCGGGACGACTGAGGCCGCCCCCGTCAAAGGAGAAGGTCATGAGCAGCTTCGTCAACGGGGTGCGCGCCAGCGGCAACGGTCTGCTGCGCGCGTCTCGATCATCGCGGCCATCGGCGGCCTGCTGTTCGGCTTCGACACCGGCGTCATCTCGGGCGCCCTGCTGTTCGTGAAGAAGGACCTGCATGCCGGCTCGGTCGCGCAGGAGTGGATCGTCTCGGTGCTGCCGCTCGGCGCGATCCTCGGGGCGATCCTGTCGGGCTACCTGGCCGACAGACTCAGCCGGAAATGGACCAAGGTCATCTCGGGCTGCGTGTATGTGATCGGCGCGCTGGGCTGTGCGTTCGCGATCAGCATCCCCATGCTGATCGCATTCCGCTTCATCCTCGGGCTCTCGGTGGGCACGGCATCCTTCGTCGCCCCGCTGTACATCTCCGAGGTCTCGCCGCCGCGCATCCGCGGCGGACTCGTCTCGTTCAACCAGCTCCTGATCACGCTGGGCATCCTGCTGGCGTACCTGGTCAACTTCGCCTTTGCGAACGTGCCCGACGGGTGGCGATGGATGCTGGGGGTCGGGGCGATCCCCGGCGCCGTCCTCGCGATCGGGATGCTCACCGTCCCGCACACCCCCCGTTGGCTGATGGAGCAGGGCAGGGAGGATGACGCCCGTGACGTCCTGAAGCGACTGCGCGGATCCGATCCCGACGCGGACATCGACAAAGAGATCCGCGACATCCGGAAGGCGAAGGAGCAGGAGAACTCGACGACGCTGCGCGACCTGCTGCGTCCCAACATCCGACCGCTGATCTGGATCGGCATCGGACTGGCCGTGTTCCAGCAGTTCGTCGGGATCAACACCGTGATCTACTACGCGCCCACGATCCTGTCCAAGACCGGCTTGACCGACAACGCGGCGATCACGCAGACCGTCTTCGTCGGCGTCACCAACGTCGTCTTCACGATCGTCGCGGTGCTGCTCCTCGACAAGGTGGGGCGTCGGATGCTGCTTCTGATCGGCACCGCCGGACTCACCGTCGCCATCGTCTTCCTCGGGGTGTTCTTCGCCTCACCGGCACTGCAGCAGCACGCGAGCTATCTGGCACTGGTGGCGCTTCTGGTCTACATCGCCTCGTTCGCGGTCGGGCTGGGTCCCGTGTTCTGGCTGATGATCTCGGAGATCTATCCGACCGGCATCCGCAGCAAGGCGATGTCGGTGGCGACGGTGTTCAACTGGGCGGCCAACTTCATCGTCGCCGGAACGTTCCTGACGCTGATCTCGCTGATCAGCCGGCAGGGGACGTTCTTCGTCTTCGGCGGCCTCGGGGTCCTCGCGTTCCTGTTCTTCGTGTGGAGGGTGCCCGAGACGAAGGACAAGTCGCTGGAGCAGATCCAGGATGAGCTGGTCGGCTCGCACGCCGGTCGGTCGGGCCGGGGAGGGGCGGGCGGTGATGGCGGACCCGCGGGTCGAGCGTCTTGAGGTCCGGGCCTATACGATCCCGACCGACGCGCCTGAAGCGGACGGCACGATCGCGTGGGACTCGACGACGATGGTGCTGGTCCGAGCCCATTCGGGCGGAGTCGTCGGGACCGGGTGGACGTACGGCGCCGTCGAGTGCGCTGACGTGGTCCGGGACACCTTGGCGCCTCTCGTGGTGGGGTGCAGTGCGCTGGAGACCGGGAGGTGCTTCCAGTCGATGGTGGCGGCGGTGCGCAACAGCGGGCGACAGGGGGCGATCGGCTACGCCATCTCGGCCGTGGACACCGCCCTGTGGGACCTGCAGGCGCGACTGCTCGGGGTGCCGCTGCACCGGCTGTTGGGGGCCGTGCGCGACACGGTCCCGGTGTACGGGAGCGGCGGCTTCACGACGTACTCCGATCGGCAGCTGGCCGAGCAGCTGGGGCGGTGGGTGCACGACCAGGGCATCCCGCGGGTGAAGATCAAGATCGGGCAGTCCTGGGGGACGGACGTGCCACGCGACCTGGAACGCACGCGACGGGCGCGCGAGGTGATCGGGCCGGATGCCGAGCTGTATGTGGATGCGAACGGTGCCTACACCCGCAAGCAGGCCATCCGGCTCGCACACGCGGCTGCCGACCTGGACGTGCGCTGGTTCGAGGAGCCCGTATCATCGGACGACCTGGACGGTCTGCGAGAAGTCCGCAACGCGATCGACGCGGATGTCGCCGCCGGCGAGTACGGGTTCGACCTCGTCTGCTTCCACCGCATGTGCCAGGCGCTGGCTGTGGACTGCCTGCAGATCGACGCCTCGCGCTGCGGCGGGATCACCGAGTGGAGACGCGCCGCGGCCGTCGCGGCGGCGTACGGACTCGACGTCTCGGCGCACTGCAGCCCCCACCTGCACGCCCACGTCGCCGCGGCCACCCTCAACCTGCGCCATCTGGAGTGGTTCCACGACCACGTGCGGATCGAGACGCGCTTCTTCGACGGCGCCCTCGACCCGCAGGGCGGGACGCTGCGGCTGGACGACTCCGCTCCCGGCACAGGGCTGACCCTGCGAGCGGACGACATCGCGCAGTTCCGTGTGAGCTGAGAAGCCGAGGTCTCACCGTGAGCGTGCGATGGCAGAACGAGGTGGAACGTCCCTGGGTGGGCATGACGACCGAATCGATGACCGACGTCGAGCGCTCGCGCGCCGAACTGGCCGCCGCCGTGTCCGCGCTGAAGGCGAAGCTGCGCGGTGTGGAGCGCATCCGACGGCGGCTCCTGCCCGCCGTCGACACCCGGCGCCTGCGACGGGTGGCGACCATCATCGCGGTCATCGCGGGCGTGGCTCTTCTCGTCGTCGCGCGACGGCATCGACGGCGCGCTGAGTCGGTTCCGCCGTACACCGTCGACTCGCCGTTCGCAAGCCTCTTCTTCGCTCGGACCGTCGGACTTAGGTTCTGACAACAGACGAAAGGCGGTCGCCCATGGATGAGTACGAGCAGTCACACCGTGACCTGCGGACTGCCACCATCCGAGAGCTCCTCGTCGAGTTGGACGGCGTCGAGAAGGCGCGCGAACAAGCGGACTGCTTTCGACTGCGGTCACGGGAACGCGGAATCTGCGCAGAACTCGCGCGGCGTCGGCACGACGAGACGCATTCAGAGCCGATCGCCAGCAGCCGATAGGAGGTGAGGAAGAGAGCAGGGGATGAGCGACACGCCATCAGACGGCCGGCGCGACGGGCTAGCGCTGTCCCGGGATGGCACGCCGCACGTCCAACGGGATGTCGGGCGGGTCCACGCCGAGGATCACGGCACCCGTCTCGACCCGCTGCACGCACTCCCATGGGATCACCCGCGATCGCCGGTCGCAGCCACCCGATCGGCTTGGCGATGGCCACCGGCTGATCGACGCGGCCCCGCTCGTAGCCGTAGAACGACATCCGGCTGTGCGGGCTGACGATGAGAGCGATGAGCGTCAGCGCTCCCGCGTGCCCGCGGGTCGCCGGCTGCCGCTGGAACCGGACATCGACGACGTGGCCGATGTGGCGGCCGTCCTTGCTCTGCACGGTCGAACCGAGCAGTTCACTCAGGAGCATGCGCGCCTCCCGGGATGTGCGCGATGATGCGGTCCCTGATCCAGCGTTCGAGCCAGACCGCGTCCAGCTCTTCGGCGGCATCGTTGAGTTCGATGACGGTGTCCAGCGCCGTCACATGCTCCCAGTCGATGCGGGCCCATCGTGAGCGCGGCATCGCTCCGCCGAAGATCCGCGGGAGCACGGCCGCCCCGACCAGGAGGGCGGTCACGGTGGGCGGCTGGTCGTGGTCGACGGGTTGGCCGATCGTCGCCCCGTCGAGCTCGACGTCGTCCACAGTGCTGACGGGCTTCTGGTCGCGGTCCAGCATCTGCCGATCCAGCAGATGCAACCGGGCATCGATCCCGCGGCCCTCCGGGTCGCGGTACCAGTCCAGCTCGTGGGTCGGACGCCGCGCCCCTCTCATGAGCCCATCCCCGTCGCGATCATGAGGGGGATGGCGGCGATCGCCGCCACCAGGATGATCACGAGGAAGATCACGGCCAGCGCGTTGCGCACCCGGCCGTTCACCTCGCTCCCCATGTAGTCCGGATCGTTCGCGACCACCAGGATCGGGAAGTATGTGAGCGGCAGTGCGATCGCCGAGAACACCACCGACACCTCGGTGACCATCACCGGATCGACCCCAGTGGCCAGGACGCCGCCCCCGATCAGCAGCGAGATGATCATCGACAGGTGGAAGCGTGCCGCCTGCCGGGGCCGACGGAACTTGCCCCAGCTCCAGCCGAAGAACTGGGCGAGCGTGTATCCGCTGGAAAGGGTGGTCTCCAGCGCGGCGCCGAAGGTGGCGGCGAGGATCCCCACGATCGCGAATGCGAGTGCGAGCTGTCCGCCGGCCTGCGCGACGGGCAGGACGACCTGCGAAAGCGAGGTCACGTCGATGCTGTGCGGCAGCAGGACGATGGCGGCGCAGGCGGCGATCGACAGCGACACCATGCCGCCGAGCGGGAATCCGATGAACACGTTGATCCGCTCGGTGCCCAGGTCCTTCTTCGTCCAGCCCTCCTCGACCGCGCCCGAGGAGAAGAAGAACACCTCGTACGGCGTCATGGCCGCACCGAACAGGGCCACCGCGTAGTACCAGTACGACAGATCTCCGGCTCCCGACGTCCACGGGCGTGCGGCCTGGTCGGCCAGCTGCCCCAGTCCGGGCCGAGCAGGAAGACCGCGACCGAGAAGACCACCAGGCACAGCCCCATCATGCCGGCGACGTTCTCCATGATCGAGAACTTGGCGCGCCAGACGACGATCCACAGCGCGAACATGGCCACCGGGATCCACGCTCCGGGGGCCACTCCCGACGCCAGTCTGCATCGCCAGGGCGATGCCGCCCACCTCGGCGGTGAGGGTGAGCAGGTTGATCAGGAACGACGCGGAGAGGTTGGCGAGTCCGGTGCGCGGACCCAGCCGTTCGCGGATGATCTCGAACGTCGCCCGTCCGCTGACGGCGGCCACCCGCCCGGCCATATCGGCATAGATGCAGATCCCGATGATGCCGGCCACCACCACCCACGCCAGGCCCATGCCGTATCGCGCGCCCACGACCGTGTTCGTGACGAGGTCCCCGATGTCGACGAACCCGCCGATCGCGGTGAGGATGCCGAGCGCGACCGCGAACAGCTTCTTCATCGCTTCTCCAGTGCGGCGAACGCGGCGTCGGCGGCGTCGAGCCGGTCCGCGGCGGCGGCGAGCTCACCGTGCTCGGCCGCGTGCACCCCCTCGATCGCGGTGCGCGTGGCGCCCAGGGCGTCGCGCCGGTAGCGGGCGTCGAGGGCGGTCGAGGCATCCGCCAGCTCGAGCTCGCGTCCGGCGTCGGCCAGTTTCTGTGCCATGTCCTGGTAGACGACGGATGCCGTGGTCCCGAACAGCCGTCCCTGCTCGTCCTGCTCGACCCGATCCGGGCCGAACGGGCCGCGCTGACCGCATCGCTCACGGTCAGGACCATCGCGGGGTCCGGCCCGGCGGGCGCGCACCCGGCCAGCGCCACGGTCAGCACGACGACGGGCAGCACCGCGCGGGGCCGGCGGTGGCGTCTTCGCCCGGCCCGCCGGTGCCGCGCCCCGATCACAGCGGCTTTCCGCCGGTGACCGGCAGCACGGCACCGGAGACGTACGAGGCGTCGTCCGACGCGAGGTAGACATAGGCGCCGGCCAGCTCGGCGGGCTGCCCGGCGCGGCCCAGCGGGGTGTCCTGGCCGAAGGATGCAAGCTGCTTCGGACCCCAGCCGGTGGCCGGGATCAGCGGGGTCCAGATGGGTCCGGGGGCGACGGCGTTCGCCCGCACCCCTTTCGGGCCCAGCTCTTCGGCGAGCGCCTTGATGAAGGCGACCTGCGCCGCCTTCGTCATGGCGTAGTCGATGAGCACGGGAGAGGGGTGGAACGCCTGGATCGACGCCGTCACGGTGATCGTCGCCCCCGGCTTCAGGTGCGGGATGGCGGCACGGGCGGTGAACATCAGCCCGTACAGGTTGGTGCGCATCACCCGGTCGAACTCCTCCGTGGGAAGCGTCGCAAGACTGTCGCGGTCCTTCTGATAGCCCGCGTTCAGGACGAGGATGTCGAGGCCGCCGAACTCGTCCCGAGTGCGGTCGACGATCTGCGCGGCGAAGGCTTCGTCCCGCACGTCGCCGGGAAGGCTCAGTCCGTTGCGTCCGGCATCATGGATGCAGCGGATCGTCTCGTTCGCGTCCTCCTGCTCCTCGGGAAGATGGGCGATGGCCACGTCCGCGCCCTCGCGTGCGAACGCGATCGCCACGGCACGGCCGATGCCCGAGTCGCCTCCGGTGATCAGCGCCCTTCTGCCGCGGAGGCGGCCATGACCCTCGTAGCTCTTCTCGCCGTGGTCGGGCCTGGGCGTCACCTCGTCGAGGTGACCGGGCTGATCCTGCCCTTGGGGCGGGAATCCCTCTTCGCGGTGGTCGTCGCGCGGGTCGTCGGCGCCGTTCGTGGTCATCATCGCCATCCCTCCAGAGCGTCTCGGTCAGCGTGCGATGATCACGCTAGAGACGCCCGATGCCCTCGAAGAGGCCCTTGACAACCGGCGGTCCCGTGGAGCAGGCGGCATCGCCCGTCCGTCGACGATCTCGGTCTGCTCCTGCACGAACTGCAGGTCGCGCTCGTCCAGGCGGCCGGCGGCCGGGGCATCCGCGCCCACGCGTGTGCGGTCAGGCGCGAGGACATCGCCTCAGGATCGCGGTCGGCTCCGGCATCCCACCACCGGGTTGACATCGCGGCCCTCGGCGCGCATCCTCCTCGCCGCTCCGGCCCGCCGCGCCTACGTCCGCAGGGCGTCGGCGAGCTTGACCCGGGCGCCCATCCGCAGCGCGAGTTGCGGTACAGCCGCGAGCCGACCAGGATCGCCGCCAGGCACGTGGCCACGAGGATCACCAGCGACAGCAGCGGCTCCCACCACTGCGCGTCACCCAGGTACAGGCGCAGCGGCATCCCGACCGGGGCCGAGAACGGCACATACGACATCACCGCCAGCACGACCGGGTTGTCGTTGAACAGGATCACCAGGATGTACGGCGCGAGGATCAGCATGGTCAGCGGCATGGTGGTCGACCCGATGTCCTCCTGCCGCGAGACCATCGCGCCGGCGCCGGCGAACAGCGCCGCCAGCAGGATGAATCCGAACAGGAAGAACACGGCGAACCAGACCATCGGACCGCCGAGGCCGGTCAGGATCGCGCTCTGGCCGGTCACGCTGAGCCCGACGATGGCGATCGAGACGAGGATGACGATCTGGGCCATCGCGAGGATGGTGTTGCCGATGACCTTCCCCGCCATCAGCGCCCGCACCGGGATCGCCGAGATGAGGATCTCCACCACCCGGGTCTGCTTCTCTTCGACCACCGACTGCGCGATGGTGCTGCCGAACATCGACGCCGACATCAGGAACACGACCCCGAACCCGATCGCCACCAGATAGCGCAGCAGCCAGTCCTGCGAGCTCGGGGTCAGCAGCTCGACCGTGGGCGAGACGCTCAGCTGCGCGACCAGCCCATCGGGCACCGAGGTGTCGCCGACGAGCTTGACCTGCGTCGGGCTGGCCGGATCCGGCACGATGGCCGCATCCGCCTTCCCGCTCTTGACCAGCGCGATGGCGTCGTCGGCCGAGGCGGCGGTGGTGACCTTCAGCCCGGGCACGTCCTCGACCACCGAAGCCGTCTGGCCGGTCACCGCGACCGGGGTCAGCGAGGGGTTCGCCGCGGCGAACCCGCCCCAGATCACTCCGCCCAGCGCGATGGCGAACATCACCAGGGTCGAGATCATGAACACCTTGCTCGCAGCTTCGAGCCGATCTCGCGCTCGGCGACGAGCCAGGTGCTCTGCGCGATGCTCGGCGCCGCCGGCACGACACGCGCCGTGCGGGTGGGGGGAGCGGATGTCGTGGTGCTCACTGGATGACCTCCTTGAAGATCTGGGCGAGGGAGGGGCGGCGCGGGGTGAAGCTGTGCACCGGCGCCTGCGCGATCGCGGTGCGCAGCGACGCGCTGGGCGGTCTCGTCGCTGTCGGCGTCGAACACCGCCGACCCGGCCGCGAAGTCGACGACGGCAATCCCCGGTTCGGCGCGCAGCCAGCCCACGTCGCCGGCGGTGTGCAGCTCGTACTGCCGGCCGGCGTGCTCGGCGCGCAGCCGTTCGGCACTGCCGGCGGCACGGATCGTGCCGTCGGCGATGATCACCAGGTCGTCGCACAGCCGCTCGACCACGTCGAGCTGGTGCGAGCTGAACAGCACCGACACGCCCTGCTCCGCCCGCGCCGTCAGCACCCCGGCCACCACGTCGACCGCCATCGGGTCCAGGCCCGAGAACGGCTCGTCCAGGATCAGCACCTCCGGGTCGTGCACCAGCGCGGCCGCGATCTGCGCGCGCTGCTGATTGCCCAGCGACAGCGTCTCGACCTTGTCGTGCAGGCGCTCGCCCAGGCCGAGCTCGGTCAGCAGTCCGGTGGCGCTGGCTTCGGCATCCGCCTTCGAATAGCCGTGCAGCCGCGCGAGATACGCGATCTGCTCGGCGACCTTCATCTTCGGATACAGACCGCGCTCCTCGGGCATGTAGCCGAAGCGCCGCCGGTCGGTGTCGGTGATCGGGGCCCCGTCCAGGCGCACCTCGCCGCCGTCGGCCTCGAGCACGCCCAGCGCGATGCGCATGGTCGTGGTCTTGCCGGCGCCGTTGCCGCCGACGAAGCCGGTCAGCCGCCGGGGGGCGACCTCGAATCCGACGTCGTCGAGGACCCGGCGCCCGCCGTAGTTCTTGGTGATGCCGCTCAGTGTGAGCATCCGTCCTCCTCGTGTGATGGCTCCACGTTACGAGCCGGACGGATGCTGCGCCTCCCCCGCGGGAGGGAGATCCGGCCGCTCGCCGGCCGGGACGGATGCCGTCACGCCAGCCCGTGCCGGTGGGCGAGCACCACGGCCTGCACCCGGTCGCGTGCGCCGAGCTTGGCCAGCACGTTCGAGACGTGCGTCTTCACCGTCGCCTCGCCGATGAACAGCCGCCCGGCGATCTCGGCGTTGCTCAGCGCCTCCGCCATCAGGCGGAGCACCTCGGCCTCGCGTTCGGTGAGCAGCGCGGCGAGCGCGCGCGCATCCGATTCGGTCGTCACAGACTGCGGATTGCCCGGGGTCGGAGTCACGTCTTGTGACGACCGAACGCCCGTCGCGGCCTGCCCATCCGTCGCGAAGCGGGCGATCACCCGCCGCGTCACCTCGGGCGCCAGCAGCGCGTCGCCGGCCGCGGCCACCCGCACCGCGCGGACGAGCTCTTCCGGGCCGGCGTTCTTCAGCAGGAACCCGGCCGCCCCGGCCGACAGGGCCGAGAACAGGTAGTCGTCGCGGTCGAACGTCGTCACGATCAGCACGGCCGCCTGCAGCTGCGGGTCGCCGACGATCCGCCGGGTGGCCTCCAGCCCGTCCATATCGGGCATCTGCACGTCCATGCAGATGACGTCGGGTCGCAGTCGCACCGCCGCAGCCACGCCCTCCGCGCCGGTGGATGCCTCACCCACCACCGCGATGCCGTCCGCCGCCTCCAGGATCAGCCGGAACCCCGCGCGCATCATCGCGTGATCGTCGACCAGCAGCACGCGCGTCGGCTCAGGCACCCGCGTCGGCTCCGGCATCCGCGTGCACCGCCAGGGGCACCGAGATCCGCACCAGGAACCCGTCGCCATCCCGAGGGCGCGCCTCGAGTCGGCCGCCGCACGCCGCGGCCCGCTCGCGCATGCCGACCAGCCCGAGCCCCCGGCCGACCCGGGCCACGCGCCGGCCGGTGTTGGTCACCTCCAGCTCGATGCCGGCCCCGCCGGGGATGTCGGCGGTGCCGGTCTCGGCGGTGCCGGTGTCGCCGGCGTCGTGATAGCGCAGGCGCACGTCGGCTGTGGCATCCGGTCCCGCGTGCCGGCGCGCGTTCGTCAGCGCCTCCTGCGCGATGCGGTACAGCGACACCTGCACGGTGTCGGGCACCGGCCGGGGATCGCCGATCACGGTCAGCGTGGTCGGCACCCCGGCGCCGGTGGACTCGTCGACCAGGGTCGACAGCGCGGCCAGGCCGAGGGTCGTGGCGGCGGTGTCGAGGTCGTCCGAGCGCAGTGTCTCCAGCAGCTGGTCGGAGCTCGTCGAGGGCGCCGCGGGCGGATGCCTCGACCTGCGCGAGCGTGCGGGCCGCGGCATCCGGGTCCTTCGCCATCACCGCACGGGCCGCACCCGCCTGCACCCCCATCAGCGAGACGTGGTGTGCCACGACGTCGTGCAGCTCGCGCGCGATGCGCACGCGCTCCAGCGCGACGGCCTGCGCGGCGGTGCGCTCGCGCTCGCGTTCGAGCTCGGCGGTGCGCTGCTCGAGCATGCGCCGCTGCCGCGATGCGGCGTAGGTGCGCTCGCCGAAGTAGTAGGCGCCGCCGAAGTAGAGGGCGTTGACGACGATGTTCAGCAGGGCGTAGGCGACGAACGGCGAGAAGGCGCCGGCCTGCGAGGGTGAATCGTCGGACGGGTTGGTCGACTGGATGAAGGTGGCCGTCAGCAGCCAGACGAACATGCCGACCGTGATGCCGATGCGCACCCACGCGGCCCGGCGCCGGTCGGTCGAGATCGCCCCGACCGTGTAGAAGCCGATGAACATCGCGATGTTCCCGGCGTACAGCTCGGGCACGTGCCAGGTGCCGGCGGCGAAGTAGGCGGCCGCCGTGGCGACGGCGACCACACTCGGCCAGCGCCGACGCACCGCGATCGCGGCCGCCAGCACCGCGGCGTAGACGACCGCGACCCACATCGGCGCGGCATGGTCGCCGAAGATGCCGGCGACCCCGCCCAGCGCAAGCGCTGATCACCGTGCCCACGCCGACGGCGGCGGCCAGCGCGAGATCCTGTCGCTGCAGGCGGACGTCCAGAGGCATCCCTCCACCGTACGGGGGACGGATGCTGCGCGCCTCCCCCGCGCGGCGGAGCCCCGACCGGGCGTCGATATCTATGCGGCGGAATAGGACATAGGAAGATCCGCTTGACTGGACGCGACCGGGGCTCCCGTCCGCTGCGCGTCCACTCCGCGGCGGCAGCAGGCGGTGCCCGAATCGAGACACAGAAGGATCACCGTGACCCCGTACACGATCGGCTTGCATCGTCGGCAGCATCTCCAGCACCTCCATCAACCGGCGGCTCGCCCGGGCCCTGGCCCGCCTCGCCCCCGCCGGCGTCGAGCTCGTCGAGATCCCGATCAAGGACCTGCCGTTCTACTCGCCCGACCACGACGCCGATTTCCCCCAGGTCGCCCGTGACTTCAAGCAGGCGATCGCCGACGTGGACGGTGTGATCATCGTGACGCCCGAGTACAGCCGCTCCATCCCGGGCGTGCTCAAGAACGCGCTGGACTGGTCGGCCCGCCCCTACGGTCAGGCCTCGTTCGACCACAAGCCGACCGCCGTGATCGGCACCTCCGGCGGCCCGATCTCCACGGCCGCCGCCCAGCAGCATCTGAAGGCGATCCTGAGCCACTACAACGCGCCCACGCTCGGCCAGCCCGAGGGCTACATCCAGTCCACGCCCGGCCTGTTCGGCGTGGACGGTGCGGTCTCCAACGAGGGGACGGCCGCGTTCCTGACCTCCTACCTGGCCGCGTTCACCGCGCTCATCGCCCGCTACGTCGACACGGCGGATGCCGCCGCGGGGGACGCGGCCGCGGAGGACGCAGACTCCGACGCGGCCTGACACCGGCCGCGCCGCGCCATCCCCACGCGCGCCGCGCCGCGGCATCCCCACGCGCGCCGCGCTGCGGCATCCCCACCGCGCCGCGCCCGCGGCATCCCCACGCGAGATCACGCTCGTGTACATGTTTCGCGCTCACAGCGTGCACGAGCGTGATCTCGCGGATGAGATCGGTCCTGGCTCTCGCGGGCGGGTCCAGAGAGGGGTCGGTCGAATCGGGTCTTGACGACCAGCTTGTTCTTTGCAAGCATGCTTGTTAAGAACAAGCAACTCGGATGGAGTCGACATGGCCACCAACGTCTTCGTGAACCTTCCCACCAGCGACCTGGAGCGCAAGCAAGGCGTTCTACGCGGCGCTCGATACGTCCCTGAACCCCCAGTTCACCGACGAGAACGCCGCGTGCATCGTGTGGGATGAGAACATCTTCTTCATGGTGCTCAAGCGCGAGTTCCTCGCCACTTTCACCGACAAGCCGATCGCCGATCCGATCGACACCCTGCAGGTCTCGGTCGCGTTCAGCTGCGATTCGCGCGAGGACGTCGACCGGCTCATCGCGGCCGGCATCGCCGCCGGGCAGCGAACCGCGCCCGGCACAGGACCTCGGCTTCATGTACAGCCGCGACCTGGACGACCCGGACGGCAACTCGCTCGGCTTCCTCTACATGGCCCCGGAGGCCGTCGAACAGGGACCCGAGGCGGCCCTGGCCGCGCAGGGAGAAGGTGCCGCGTAGGTGGCGGCCCGCAGCTACGGACAGTACTGCGGGGTCACGACGGCCGTCGACCTGATCGGCGAGCGCTGGGCGCTGCTGATCATCCGCGACCTCCTCGTCGGCCCCCGCCGCTACACCGACCTGAATCAGGGACTGCCCCGGATCCCCACGAACATCCTCTCCGCCCGGCTCAAGGAGCTGCAGGACGGCGGAGTGGTGCGGCGCGTGCCGCTTGCACCACTGCGGCCTGGTGTACGAGCTGACCGAGTACGGCCGCGAGCTCGAGCCGATCGTCCTCGCGCTCGGCCGCTGGGGGTTCCAGGCGATGGGCGACCCCGGCCCCGACGACCAGGTCACCCCGGACTCGCTGACCATGGCGCTGCGCACCGCGTTCCAGGCGGATGTCGCGGCCTCGGCGCCGCCCGCGGACTACGAGCTGCACGTGGGCGACGTCGCGCTGCGGGCCCAGGTCTCCCCCGAGGGCTGCATGTCGCGCAGGTGGCGCCGCCCGCGCCGCCGGTGGGCGGGATGCCGCCGGCCGGTGACCCGGACATCACGATCGCCGCGGGCCCCGGCATCCGGCACATCATCTCCGGTGAGCTGACGCCGGCCGCCGCCCTCGACGCCGGCGTGCTGCACGTGCTGGCGGGCGACCCGGTGCTGCTGGAGCGGTTCGCCGCGACGTTCCACATCGACTCCGGGACGGTTCTCGTCCCGGAGCGCACGGCCGACGAAAGGACACGCGCATGACCGGCCGCATCCTGATCGATCTGTTCACCACCCTGGACGGCGTGGCCCAAGCGCCCGGCGCCGCCGAGGAGGACCCCAGCGACGGCTTCGGCTTCGGCGGGTGGCAGGCTCCGCTGCTGGACGACACCGGGGGACGCCTCGTCACCGAGAACATGGAGGGGCTGGACGCGCTGCTGCTCGGCCGCCGGACGTACGACATCTTCGCGGCGTACTGGCCCCGGCACACCGACAACCCGATCGGCGCGCTCTTCGACCGGGTGCCGAAGTACGTCGCCTCCCGCGGGACCCCGGCGCTGGGGTGGCAGGGCAGTTCGCTGCTCGGGCCGGACCTGCGCACCGAGATCGACGCGCTGCGGGAGCGGCACCGCAACGTGCACGTGATCGGCAGTGTGGACTTCGCCCACTCGCTGCTGGCGGACGAGCTGTATGACGAGCTGGTGCTGTGGACGTATCCGGTCGTGCTCGGCGGCGGCAAGAAGGTGTTCCCCGACGGCGCGGTCCCGGCCGCGCTGCGTCTGGTGGCCCCGGCCGTGACGACCGAGAAGGGCATGGTGCAGCTGCGCTATGCGCCGGCCGGTGCGCCCACCACGGGGGATATGACGCTGGGGGACTGACGGGGCCTGCGCGGGTCGAGGCCGGCGTCAGCCGAAGATCATCGGCACGTCGTCCTCGTCGCCGGCGGGGTCGAGGTCGACGTCCGCGGTCACCGGAACGTGGTCGCTGGGGATCTCGCCCTTGCGCTCGTTGCGGTGGATGCCGGCGGCCGAGACCGCGTCGGCGAACGCCCGGGAGCCGAGGATGAAATCGATGCGCATGCCCTCGTTGCGGGGGAAGCGCAGCTTGCCTGTAGTCCCAGTACGTGAAGCCGGTGGGAACGAGCGGGCGGACGACATCCGACAGCCCCGCCGCCTCGAGCGCGGCGAAGGCCGCCCGCTCGCGCGGCGACACGTGCGTGGACACGCCCTCGACCACCGCCGGGTCGCCGTTGTCGGCGTCGGTCGGGGCGATGTTGAAGTCGCCCACCAGGGCCAGCGGCAGCTGCCGGGTCGCGGGCCAGCTCATCCTTCACGTGCGCGGCGAGGGCGGCCAGCCAGTCGAGCTTGTACACGTAGTGGGGGTCGTCCAGGCCGCGGCCGTTGGGCACGTACAGGCTCCAGACCCGGGTGCCGCCGACGAGCGCGCTGATCGCCCGCGCCTCCTGGGGCTGGTCGGGGCCTTCGTGGCCCTTCGCGAACCCGGGCATGCCCGGGAACGAGGTCTGCACGTCGGCCACGGGCAGCCGGCTGGCGATCGCGACGCCGTTCCACTGGTTCAGGCCGTGTGCGTGGACCTCGTATCCGGCGTCCTCGAACGGTCCGTAGGGGAACTGGTCGGGTCGGCACTTGATCTCCTGCATCGCCAGGACGTCGACATCCTCACGGACGGCGAACTCCACCGTGCGGGCGACGCGGGCGCGGATCGAGTTGACATTCCAGGTGGCCAAGCGCATGCGCCCAGCCTATGGCGCCCCGCCGACCCCCTCCGCGGGATCGTACGATTTGGCCGACTGCACATCAATCTCGGCCCAGACTGATGTTCACTCGGCCAAATCGTACGATTTCGACGAGAAAGCGGCGGGGTCGGGGGCACCCAGAACGGGGGCGCGGTCAGTCGACGGACGCGGTGCCGACGAGGATGCCGCGGGCCAGCGCATGGAAGTGCCGATTGAACCCCAGCACGGCCGGCGTCGACCCCGGCGCGATGTCGAGGTGCGAGACATCCAGCGCATCCACGACGAAGAAATACCGGTGCACGCCCGTGGTCGCCGGCGGCGCCGCACCGATGTACCGCTCGCTGCGCGCCTCGTTCGGCAGCGTGATCGCCCCGGCCGGCAGCGACCCCGCACGGCCGTTCCCGGCGTCCGCCGCCAGTTCTCCCACGGATGAGTCGATGTCGTACACGGCCCAGTGCCAGTATCCGGATCCGGTCGGGGCATCCGGATCGAAGCAGGACACCGCGAAGCTGCGCGTGCCCTCGGGCGCCCCCGACCAGCTCAGCTTGCGGCGAGCGGTCCGCACCTCCGGCGCCGGAGCCCCAGCTCTCCTGCGGAAGCCGCTGCCCCTCAGTGAAATCGGTGCTCGTCACCGTCAAGGTGGGGAGTTCCTTCAGCCGCGCCAACTCCGCGTAGGGGTCGTACTCGAACATCTCGTCCTCCTTCGTCGCAGCCTTCGTCGCAGTCCTGCCGCCCACGCTACCCGCGCCGACCGCATGACGGGCGGCTTCCGGCTCGCCTCACAGCGCCCGCAGGATGTCCTCGACCCGCTCCTTCGCGTCGCCGAACAGCATCTGTGCGTTGTCCCGGTAGAACAGCGGGTTGGCCACGCCGGCGTACCCCGACGCCATCGACCGCTTGAACACCACGACGTGCGCGGCCTCCCACACCCGCAGCACCGGCATCCCGGCGATCGGACTGCCCGGATCCTCCGCGGCCGCCGGGTTCACGGTGTCATTCGCGCCGATCACCAGCACCACGTCCGTGTGCGCGAAGTCGTCGTTGATCTCGTCCATCTCCAGCACGATGTCGTACGGCACCTTCGCCTCGGCCAGCAGCACGTTCATGTGCCCGGGGAGCCTGCCCGCCACCGGATGGATGCCGAACCGCACCTCGATGCCGCGCTCGCGCAGGTGTCGGGCGAGGTCGGCGACCCCGTGCTGGGCCTGTGCGACGGCCATGCCGTATCCGGGCGTGATGACGACGGTGGATGCCGCTTCCAGCAGCCGCGCGACGGCAGCCGCATCCGTCTCATGGTGCTCGCCGACCGGCTCGTCGCCGTCCGCGCGCGGCGCCTCGATGCCGAAACCCCCGGCGATCACCGAGATGAACGACCGGTTCATCGCCTTGCACATGATGTACGACAGGTACGCACCGGATGAGCCGACCAGCGCCCCGGTGACGATCAGCAGGTCGTTGTTCAGCAGGAATCCTGCCGCGGCCGCCGCCCATCCCGAATAGCTGTTGAGCATCGAGATGACCACCGGCATGTCGCCGCCGCCGATCGAGGCGACCAGGTGCCAGCCCAGGGCCAGCGCCAGGGCGGTCACGACCACCAGCAGCCACAGCTCCGGCGTGATCACGTACCAGACGGTCAGCGCGACGAACACGACGAGCGCGCCGACGTTGAGCACGTTCTTGCCGGGCAGCATCAGGGGCCGCGAAGAGATCTTCGCCGACAGCTTCAGATACGCCACGATCGAGCCGGTGAACGTCACCGCGCCGATGAACACGCCGATGAACACCTCGGCGTGGTGCACGCCGAGCAGATCGGGGGCGATGCCCTCGGTGTAGAGCGCGCCGTTCCATCCGACCAGCACCGCGGCGAGCCCCACGAAGCTGTGGAACAGGGCGATCAGCTCCGGCATCCCGGTCATCTTCACCGTCGCCGCGCGCCACAGGCCGATCGCGGCGCCGATGATCATGGCCACGATCAGGAGCGTCAGCCCCAGCACCGCCGTGGGCTGGCCCCAGGCATCCTCGAGCATCAGCCAGACGGTCGCCGCCAGGGCCACGATCATCCCGACGATGCCGTACAGGACGCCGCCGCGGGCGCGCTCCTGGCGGCTCAGGCCGGCCAGGCTCATGATGAACAGCAGGGCGGCGACGATGTAGGCCGCGCCGGCGATCGCGCCGGCGAGGGTCACGCCGGTCACCGGGTGCCCGCCTGCGTCGAACCGGTGGGATGCTTCGCCCCGGCCGTTCGCCCCGGGTCGGCGGGATCACGCACGAACATCGACAGCATTCGGCGGGTCACGGCGAAGCCGCCGAACACGTTGATGCTGGCGACCAGCACGGCCACCGCGGCGAGGATCTGCACGACCAGGCTGGGGGCGACCAGCTGCCCATCGCCCCGACGATGATGATGCCGCTGATCGCATTGGTCACGCTCATCAGCGGGGTGTGCAGCGCGTGCGTGACCCGGCCGATGACGTAGAAGCCGACGACGACCGACAGTGCCAGCACGAGGAAATGCTGCGGCAGCGGCGGCGGCGAGACCACGCACAGCGCGAACAGGGCGGCCAGCCCCAGGGCGATCAGCCCCGCGCGACGAGCGGGCGACATGGTCTTCTTGGGCGGCGGCGCCTCGGGGTGGCCGGCCGGCACACCTGCGGCATCCGCCGCCTGCGGTGCGGGAGCGGGCGCCGCCGAGACCTGCACGGGCGGCGGCGGCCAGGTCACCGCGCCGTCGCGCGTGACCGTGACCGCGCGCTGCACGACGTCGTCGAAGTCGATCGTCAGCTCTCCGTCCTGGCCCGGGGTGAGCAGGGTCAGGAGGTTCACCAGGTTCGTGCCGTACAGCTGCGAGGCCTGGGTCGGCAGGCGTCCGGGCAGGTCGGCGTAGCCGAGGATCGTCACGCCGTTGCCGGTCACGACGCGCTCGCCGGGCACCGAGCCCTCGACATTGCCGCCCTGCGCCGCCGCCATGTCGACGATGACGCTGCCCGGTCGCATGCTCGCGACATCGGATGCCGTGATCAGGCGCGGCGCGGTGCGCCCGGGGATCTGCGCGGTGGTGATGATGATGTCGACATCCCGGGCCTGCTCGGAGTAGATCTCCGCGGCGCGTCTGTCGTACGCCTCGCTGGTGGCCTTGGCGTAGCCGTCGGTGGACTGCTCCACCGTGACATCCACCGGCAGATACTCGCCGCCGATCGAGCGGACCTGGTCGCCGACCTCGGGACGCGGATCGGTCGCGCGCACGATGGCGCCGAGGCTGGAGGCGGCCCCGATCGCAGCGAGCCCGGCCACGCCGGCGCCGGCGACGAGCACCTTCGCCGGCGGCACCTTGCCGGCTGCGGTGACCTGGCCGGTGAAGAACCGGCCGAACTCGTGCGCGGCCTCGACCACGGCGCGGTAGCCGGCGATGTTGGCCATCGAGCTGAGCACGTCCATGGACTGGGCGCGCGAGATGCGGGGGACGGCGTCCAGCGCCACGGCTGTCACGCCGCGTGCGGCCAGCCGGGCGAGCAGGTCGGGACTGAGCGCCGGGCTCAGCAGCCCGATCAGCGTGGCGCCGGGGTTCAGGCGCGCGACCTCCTCGGCCGTCGGTGCGGCCACTTTCAGCACGACATCGGATGCCCACGCCTCGGGTCCGGCGACCAGGGTGGCCCCGGCATCCGCATAGGCGCCGTCGGGGAACGAGGATGCCGCACCCGCCCCGGGTTCGATGACCACCTCGTAGCCGAGCGTGCGGATCTTCGCGACCGTCACCGGGGTCGCGGCGACGCGGTTCTCGCCCGTGGGTTCAGCGACTATGCCGATGCGCATCAATGAGCTCCGTGCCTCTCGTGTCGGGTGCGGCGCCGCAGGGTGCCGATGCGACCGACTATAGGGGCGTCCGCGCAGGTATCGGGCTTGCCTGAGCGCGATCCCGGTGGAAAGAAGCCGCAGATCTTCGCGCGGCGGAAGCGCGGGCCGCGGGGTGGGCGGGTGGCGGCTGCGGGTTGCGGGTGCGGGCGGTGGGTGCGGGTAGCGGGGTGCAGGTGGCGCGTGCAGAACTCCGGAGGATTCGCTCCTCCTCGGGCTGAAGTTGCTCCCACGAACCGTCCGGCGTCCGGAACTCCGGAGTTCTGCGCGCCGCACCGAGGACGAGGGCGGTGTCCGGATGCGGGACCGCGGCCTCCGTCCCAGGCCGCGGGCTGCGACATCCGGGCCGCGGGCTGCGACATCCGGGCCGCGGGCTTGCGACATCCGGGCCGCGGGCCGGGACATCCGGGCCGCGGGCTGCGACATCCGGGCCCATAGAATCGATGACATGACCGTCGCCTCCACGCCCGCGCTCGAAGCCGACCGCCAGACCCTGATCGGGCTGATCACCGCGGAGGCCGTGTTCCGCGGCGACTTCACGCTCTCCAGCGGCAAGCAGGCCAGCTACTACGTCGACATGCGCAAGCTCACGCTCGACCACCGCGCGGCACCGGCGATCGGCCGCATCGTGCTCGACCTGATCGGCGACCTCGACGTCGTCGCGGTCGGCGGGCTGACGCTCGGCGCTGACCCGATCGCGAACGCGGTGATGCACGAGTCGGTGCATGCCGGGCGCCCGGTGGATGCTTTCGTGGTGCGCAAGGAGCCGAAGGATCACGGTCGCGGGCGCCAGGTCGAGGGGGCGGATGTCGTGGGCAAGCGCGTCGTGGTGGTCGAGGACACCTCGACCACCGGCCAGTCCGCGCTCAAGGCGGTCGCGGCGCTGCGCCGCGAGGGGGCCGTACCCGTCGCCGTCGCGGTGATCGTGGACCGCAAGACCGGCGCCCAGGCCGCCGTCGAGGCCGAGGGCCTGCAGTGGCTGGCCGCGATCGACCTCGACGACCTCGGCCTCGCCCCGCAGTAGTCGCGCCGCGTCTTCCGCGCCCCGCGTCTCTCCCTCCCTCCCGGGCGAAATCGTACGATCTGGCCGAGTGAACATGATCCCGGGCCGAAATTGATGTGCAGTCGGCCACATCGTACGATTTCGGCGCGAGCGGGCGAGCGGGCGAGCGGGCGAGCAAGCGAGCGGGCGAGCGGCAAGCAGCGCGGGCGAGCGGCGAGCAGCGGGGCGAGGGCGCGAAGGGCAGCGGGGATCCGGTAACGTTGCCAGAAACCAGGATCGGACCGCCATGGAAGACGTACCGACAGAGACCGCGCAGCGCCGCGCGACGATGAAGGATGTCGCCGCCCGCGCCGGCGTCGGTCTGTCCACCGTGTCGCGCGTCGTCTCCGGCAAGGGTGGCGTCGCCGCGTCCAAGGTGCGCGCCGTCGAGCGGGCCATCCGCGAGCTCAACTTCAGCCGCAACGACTTCGCGCACACCCTGCGCACCGGTACGTCGGCGACGATCGGGATGGTGGTCACCAACATCTCCGACCCGTTCTTCTCGGCCCTGGTCAGCGGCGTGGAAGAGCGCGCCCGCGCGCGCGACCAGCTCGTTCTCGTGGCATCCGTCACCGACGACCCCCGCGAGGCGGAGCACATCATCCGCCGCCTGCTCGAGCGCCGCCTGGACGGGTTGATCCTCGTGGCGCCGGAGGATGCCGACCTGAAGTTCCTGCAGGAGGAGCAGCGCGCCGGCACCCCGATCGTGTTCGTCGACCAGCCCCCGACCGGCATGGACGCCGACCTCGTCGTGGTCGACAACGAAGGCGGGTCGGCCAGCGCCGTGCGGCACCTGTACGCCGCCGGGCACCGCCGTATCGCCTGCTTCGCGCACGTCTCCGGTCGCTACACCTCGGTCCGTCGCGAAGACGGCTACTACCGCGGGCTGCGAGAGGTGGGTCTGCCGACCGACCCCGCTCTCGTGGTCTCGGTGGACGACGAGGTGGATGTCTGCACCGAGGCGCTCCTCGAGCTCGCCCGGCTGCCCGACCCGCCGACCGCCGTGTTCTCCACGAACGGTCGCACGACGAAGGCGATCCTGGGCGCACAGCGCCTGCTCGGCTCGCACCTGGCGCTCGTCGGCTTCGACGACTTCGACCTGGCCGTGCTGATGAACCCGCCCACGACCACGATCGTGCAGGATCCGACCGCCATCGGACGCGCCGCCGCAGACCTGCTGTTCAGCCGCATCGCGGGGCGCGCGGGTCCGACCCAGCGCATCATCCTCGGCACCCGGCTGGCCGAGCGCGGCTCCGGCGAGCTGCCGCCCGCCGCGCCCTGACGCTCTTCCCCGCGGACCTGCGCGCTGACGCCGGTCCCCGCACACCGCGCACTGACGCCGGTCCGCGCACCCCGCGCCCTGACGCCGGTCCCCGCACCCCGCACGCCGACGCCGGTCCCCGCACCCCGCGCGCCGACGCCGGTACCCGCCCCCGCGCCCCGACGCCGGTCGGCACCGGCCCGCCCCGGCCCGCCCCGGCGACCCGCCCCCCGCGCCCTGACGCCGGTCGGCACCGGCCCGCCCCGGCCGGCCCGCCCCCGCGCACTGACGCCGGCCCCGCCCGCCGTGCGCTGACGCCGGTCCCGCTCCCCGCCCCCCGCGCGCTGACGCCGGTCTCCGCACCCCGCGCGCCGACCCTGCCCCGGCCGACCCGCCCGCACACCCCCGCGTCGCCGCCCGTCAACCCGCAAACGGCCCCCCGCGCGGTCACGATTCGATCACAGGACGGATGCCGTCGCCCCCTCGTCTTGCATTTGGCAACGTTTTCAGATTTCATGGCAATCTATTGAAGAGCACGGCCGGCGCAAGGCAGGCTGACGACATCCAATGGAGGATCACATGCGGAAAGCACTCGCAGCAGTCGCGGGCCTGGCGGTCGCCGGTCTCGCACTGGCCGGCTGCTCCGGCTCGAGCGGCGGCAAGGACGGCGGAGACCCGAACCAGGTCGAGGTGTTCACCTGGTGGGCATCCGGCTCGGAGAAGCTGGGTCTGGACGCCCTCACCAAGGTGTTCAACGAGCAGTACCCCGACGTCAAGTTCGTCAACGCGGCAGTGGCCGGCGGTGCCGGCTCGAACGCCAAGAACGCGCTCGCGTCGCGGCTGAAGGCCAACAACCCGCCGGACTCGTTCCAGGCGCACGCCGGGGCCGAGCTGACCGACTACATCGAGGCCGACAAGCTCGAAGACCTCAGCTCGTTCTATGAGGAGAACAAGCTCAACGACGTCTTCCCCAAGACGCTGCTGGACCGGCTCACCGTCGACGGCAAGGTCTACTCGGTGCCCAGCAACATCCACCGCGCCAACGTCGTGTGGATCAACACCGAGCTGCTGAACAAGGCCGGCATCGACCCGAAGAAGGCTCCGGCCGACATCGACGGGTGGCTGGCCGACATGAAGAAGCTGAAGGACGCCGGCGTGGCGACCCCGCTGTCGGTGGCCACCGACTGGACCCAGGTCCAGCTGTTCGAGAACGTGCTGCTGTCCGACCTCGGCGCCGACGGCTACCAGGGACTGTGGGACGGCTCGACCAAGTTCGACGACCCGCAGGTCACCAAGGCGATCGCCGACTACGGCAAGCTGCTCTCCTACGCCAACACCGACGGCACCGGCCAGGACTGGCCGGTCGCGACCGACATGGTCATCGACGGCACCGCCGCGTACAACGTGATGGGCGACTGGGCGCTGGCCGAGTTCGACTCGAAGGGCAAGACGTACGACAAGGAGTACACGACCTGGCCGACCCCGGGCACGGACGGCACGTTCGACTTCCTCGCCGACTCGTTCACGCTGCCCAAGGGCGCGCCGCACGCTGACGCCGCGAAGGACTGGCTGCGCACGATCAGCTCGGCCGACGGACAGAAGGCGTTCAACCTGGCCAAGGGCTCGATCCCGGCGCGCACCGACGCGAACGCGGACGACTACCCCGCCTACCAGCAGGGCGCGATGGCCTCGTTCGCCAAGGACACCGTGGTCAGCTCGCTCGCGCACGGCGCGGCGGTCAAGGTGTCGTGGCTGAACGACATCACCTCGGCCATCGGCCAGTACGTGTCCACCAAGGACGCGGGCGCGCTCCAGGACGGTCTCGTCCAGGCGCAGACCAAGGGCCTCGGCAAGTAACATCCGACCCGCGTGGGGCGGCGGCATCCGTCGCCCCACGCGGCTCATCACGTCCGGGAGGACACGATGCGCAAGGGCATCCGCAACTGGGGGCCGCCGCTTGCTGATCTCGCCGACGATCATCCTGCTCGGGATCTTCGTCTACGTCCTCATCGGCGTGAACATCTCCACCGCCATGACGAAGGACTCGGCGCTGTCGGCGTCGCAGTTCGTCGGGCTGCAGAACTTCGTCGACCTGCTCACCGAGCCGCGCTTCCTGCACTCGCTGGCCAACCTCGGCATCTTCACCGTGTTCTTCATGGTCGGCACCATGGTGTTCGGCTTCCTCTGGGCGTGGATGCTGGACAAGGGCGTGACCGCGGAGGGTGGATTCCGCTCCATCTTCCTGTTCCCGATGGCCGTGTCGTTCGTGGCCTCCGGCGTGGTGTGGCGGTGGCTGCTCAGCTCCGCTCAGGATGACCGCGCCTCCGGGCTGAACCGGCTGCTGCAGTCGATCGGGCTGGGCGGGCTGCAGAACGACTGGTACTCGGCGCCGTACTGGGGCATGGCCGCCATGGCCATGCCGGCGATCTGGCAGGCTGTCCGGATACGTGATGGCGCTGTTCCTGTCCGGCTTCCGCGGCATCCCCGAAGAGCTTGCGCGAGGCGGCCCGGATGGACGGCGCGTCCGAGTGGAAGCTGTACCGGCACGTGATCTTCCCGAGCTGAGCCCGGTCGCCCTGTCGGCGCTCGTGATCGTCGCGCACATGTCGCTGAAGGTGTTCGACCTGATCATGGCCGTGACCGGCTCGGTCTACATCACCGAGGTGCCCGCCACCTACATGTGGGTGGCGCTGACCGGCGCCGAGTACGGCAAGGCGTCGGCCATCGCGACCGTGCTGCTGGTGCTGGTGTGCATCTTCATCGTGCCGTACCTGATCTACACGGCCCGCGCCGAGAGGAAGGCCCGCCGATGACCGTCGCAACTGGAATCGAGCGCCGCACCACCGTCGGCGGCGGCGGCATCCCCACCAATGGCAAGGCGAAGGCCCGCGTCGGCCGGACCGCGAAGTACGTGCTGCTGGTCCTGTTCGTGGTCGTCGTGCTGATGCCGGTGTACGTGCTCCTGGTGACCAGCCTGAAGAGCCCCTCCGACGTGTCGGCTGTGACATCCTGGCAGCTGCCCGCGCGCTGGCCGTGGCAGGCCGGTCCCGACGGCGCCACTGGATTCGACAACTGGTCCACCGCCTGGACCACGCTGGCCGCCCCGATCGGCCGGACGTTCCTGCTGGCGATCCCGGCGGCGATCATCTCGGCCATGCTCGGCTCGATGAACGGATTCGTGCTCTCGCGCTGGAAGTTCCCGTACGCGAACATCGTGTTCACGCTGATCCTGTTCGGCATGTTCATTCCGTACCAGGCGATCATGGTGCCACTGGTGCAGATGAAGACCTCGCTGGGCATGCCCAGCAGCATCCTCACCCTGCTGATCGTGCACATCATCTACGGTCTGCCGATCTGCACGCTGATCTTCCGCAATTACTACGAGGGCGTGCCGAACGAGCTGATGGAGGCCTCGCGCGTGGACGGCGCCGGCATGCTCGGCTCGTACTGGCGGATCATCCTGCCGCTGTCGCTGCCCGGCTTCGTGGTGACCATCATCTGGCAGTTCACCTCGGCGTGGAACGACTACCTGTTCGCGCTGTTCCTCTCGGACGCGAATCAGGGGCCGGTGTCGCTGTCGCTGGTGAACCTGTCGCAGGGGCGCAAGCTGTCGAACTACGGGGCGTCCATGGCCGGGGCGCTGATCGCCTCGCTGCCGACCCTGGTGGTCTACATCATCCTGGGCAAGTACTTCATCGGCGGCCTGATGAGCGGATCGGTGAAGTCGTGACGGGCCGGATGCTGTGACCGTCCACGCTCTGGCCCTCGATCTGGGCGGCACCAAGGTCGAGGCGGCCCTCGTCGACGCCACCGGCATGGTCGTGCCCGGGAGCCGGCACCGCCGCCCGACCGGTCCACGGCTCACGCCCGAGGCAAGCTGCAGGGCGCGCTCATCCAGGTGGTGCGCGATGCGGCGGGGGAGCGGGACGGCGCACTCGTCGGAGTCGGGATCGGCAGCGCCGGGCCGATCGACCACGGCGCGGGGACGATCGCGCCGGTGAACATGCCGAGCCTGCACGGGATGCCGCTGAAGGCCGCCGTCGCCGATGCGGCCGCGCGTGCCGGGCTCGGTGACGTGCCGGTGCGTCTCGGGCACGACGGCGGATGCCTCGCCCTGGCCGAATCGTGGATCGGAGCCACCCGCGGCGCCCGCGCGTCGCTGGCGATGGTGGTCTCCACCGGGATCGGCGGCGGATTCATCCTCGACGGCGGTCTGATGGCCGGGGCGACCGGGAACGCCGGACACCTCGGGCAGATGCACTCCGAGGACGGCCGCACCCTCGAGCAGGTCGCGTCCGGCCCCGCCAGCGTCGCCTGGGCGCGCGAGCAGGGGTGGCACGGCGACAGCGGCGAGCAGCTGGGCGCTGCCGCGGCATCCGGTGATCGCATCGCCCGCGCCGCCGTGGAGCGCTCGGCGGCGGCGGTGGGGCAGACGCTGGCGGACGTGTCGGCGCTGGTGGACCTGGAGGTCATCGCGATCGGCGGGGGATTCTCCCGCGTCGCGGACGACTACATCGACCTGGTCGGTGCGGCGCTGCGCGCCTCGGCCGCGCTGGAGTACGCCCGGTCGGTGCGGGTGGTGCGCAGCGGCCTGCACGGCGACGGCCCGCTCATCGGCGCGGCGGCGCTGGTGCTGCACCCTGCCGCGTAGGCCGGTCGGGCCTCAGTCGTCGTCGCGGTGCTTGCCGTAGCGGCAGATGTACTGCACGACGAACACGACCAGCGTGCCGGCCAGCACGATCGCGGTGACCGCCAGCATGAGGGTCTGCTCGAACGCGTTCATCCCGATCAGCGCGCGGGTGCGATCAGGTCGGCGACCGACTCGACGATCTCGTCCGGCCGGAACGGATAGCGGTCCACCTCGGCGCGATCGCTGATGCCGGTGAGCACGAGCACCGTGTCGCAGCCCGGCCTCGATGCCGGCCACGACATCCGTGTCCATCCGGTCGCCGATCATGCCGGTGTTCTCGGAGTGGGCGCCGATCTGGTTCATCGCCGAGCGGAACATCATCGGGTTCGGCTTGCCGACCACGTACGGCTCCTTGCCGGTGGCGGTGGTGATCAGCGCGGCGAACGACCCGGTCGCCGGGACCACCCCGGCCGGCGTCGGGCCGGTCGAGTCGGGGTTCGTGATGATGAACCGGGCGCCCTTGTTGATGAACCGGATCGCCTGGGTGATCGCCTCGAACGAGTACTGCCGGGTCTCGCCGACCACGACGTAGTCGGGCTGGGTCTCGGTCATGATGAACCCGGCCTCGTGCAGTGCCGTGGTCAGCCCCGCCTCGCCGATGACGAACGCGGATCCGCCGGGCAGCTGCGTCTTCAGGAACTGGGCAGTCGCCAGGGCGGAGGTCCAGATCCGGTCCTCCGGGACATCCAGCCCCGAGCGGGCGAGCCGCGCCGACAGATCACGCGGGGTGAAGATCGGGTTGTTCGTGAGCACGAGGAATGGGATGCCGGCATCCCGCCACTGCGCGAGCAGCTTCGCCGCACCGGGGATGGGGCTGTTGTCGTGGACGAGCACGCCGTCCATGTCGGTCAGCCAGCAGTCGATATCGGCGCGGGTCCGCATGCGGCCAGCCTATCGAGCGGACGGGGCGGCGCAGGCCGGATGTGCCCGCCCGCCGGGCGCGTCGCGCCGCCGCATCCGCGCACGAGCGGGCCGGCTGGCCTAGGCTCGAAGCGTGGCGCGAACCGGGTGGAACCCCGTGCGCCTGCCCGACCTGGAGGGCAGGCGCTACCTGATCACCGGTTCCACGCGTGGCCTGGGATATTTCTCTGCAGAACAGCTGGTCCGCGCGGGTGCGCACGTGATCATGACCGGCCGTCATCCCAACCGTCTGGCCGCCGCGCACGCCGCCGTCGAACGGCGCCTCGGGGAGGACCGGCGCGGCAGCGTCGAGACCCTGCTGCTGGACACCAGCAACTTCGGCTCGATCCGGGCCGCGGCTGCGACCGCGCGGGCCCGCGGCCCGCTGCACGGAGTCGCTGCTGAACGCCGGGATCGTCCACCCGCCGCGGCAGCGACGCACCGCCGGCGGCCACGAGCTGGTCTTCGCGACGAACGTGCTCGGGCACTTCGCCCTGGCCGGCGAACTGCTGCAGAACCTCGCCGTGGTGAACGGGCGGATGCTGTGGGTCGGCAGCCTGTCGACCCTGTACGGCGACTACGAGCCGGTCGACCCCGAGCTGGTGGACGGGTACAGCCCGTGGCGCGCATACGTGCAGTCGAAGGTCGCCACGACCGTGCTCGGGCTGGAGGCCGATCGGCGCCTGCGGGCGGCCGGGGTCCCGGCATCCAGCGTCGTGGCCCATCCCGGCTACGCGATCAGCGGCCGCACGATCGGGGTGCGCGGGGTGAACGAGCCGTCGCGGACCAAGCGGTTCATCGACAACCTGCAGACGCCGATCGCCCAGTCGAAGGATCGTGGTGCGCGCAGCCTCGTGCGCGCCCTGATCGACCCGGAGGTCGGCGGCGGCGAGCTGTGGGGTCCGCGCTTCGGCGTGCACGGGGCACCGCATCGCGGGACGCCGGGCAAGCTCACCCGCAGCCGCGAGCTCGGTGAGCGGCTGTGGGAGTACTGCGAGAACGCGACCCGCGTGCGCTGGCCGTTCGAGAAGGCCGCGCGCGCCCGCCGTCGCTTCCGCTGACCGCGCTCTCCCGTGTGCCTCCCGCGTTGAACCATCCCTCCCGCGTTGAACCATGCCTCCCGCGTTGAAATCGTACGATTTGGCCGAGTGCACATCAATTTCGGCCGAGTTTCATGTGCACTCGGCCAGATCGTACGATCCCGAGCAAGGGGCGGTCAGGCGGTGAGCCACACCACGTCGGCGACGCCGTCGGGCAGGCGCACCCGGTCGGCGCCGTCGACCCGGACCGCGTCGGCCCCGACCACCTCGACCGCCCGCCCGATGTGCAGCCCGGCATCCTCGACCGCGCGCAGCAGCTGCGGGTCGCGGTCGCTGACCCGCAGCACGCGCCCCCGGTGGCCGGGCGCGGCATCCCGCAGCGCACGAAGTCCTCGCGGTGCACGCGTCCGTCCGCGTCGGGGATCGCATCGCCGTGCGGATCGAAATGCGGATGCTCGAGCCGCGCGTCGATCCCCTCCAGCAGCCGGTCGCTGATGGCGTGCTCGAGGACCTCGGCCTCGTCGTGCACCTCGTCCCAGGCGTAGCCGAACTCGCGCACCAGCCACGTCTCGATCAGCCGGTGCCGCCGGATGATCGCGGCCGCCCGACGCTCGCCCTCGGCGGTCAGCGAGATCGGACCGTATGGCCGGTGCGTGACCAGGCCGACGCCGGCGAGCTTCTGCACCATCTCGGTGACACTGGACGGCGCAAGCCCGAGCACCGCCGCCAGCTGGGACGGCGTGATCCGCTCGTCCTGCCACTCCGTGTGGTGGTAGATGGTCTTCAGATAGTCGTCGACGGCGGGGGATGCCACGGTCCCAGGCTACCCGCGCTCTCACGCGCCGCTGAAGACCAGCAGCAGCATCCCGTTCAGGATGATCAGGAAGACGGATGCCAGGATTCCGAGCAGCGTGGTGATCCGGCGATTGCGGAACCGGCCGAGCAGCTCGGCGCGCGACGTGAGCCGCACGAGCGGGATCACCGCGAACGGGATGCCGAAGGACAGCACCACCTGGCTGAGCACCAGCGACAGCGTGGGATCGGCGCCGAACGCGAGCAGGCCGAGCGCCGGGATGAGCGAGATCACACGCCGGAGCACCAGCGGGACGCGCAGGTGCAGCAGGCCGTGCATGATCTCGGCGCCGGCATAGGCTCCGACCGAGGTGCTCGCCAGTCCGCTGGCCAGCAGGCCGACCGCGAACAGCGTCGCGATCAGCGGGCCGATCCCGTCGCGGAGCGCCGCGTACGCGCCCTCGAGCGTGTCGGTGCCGACGACGCCGGTGAGGTTGGCCGCGGCCAGCAGCAGGATGCACACGTTCACCGCGCCGGCCACGATCATCGCGATGGACACATCCCACCGGGTGGCGCGCAGGATGCGGGGGACCGGGGTGGCGTCGCCGGCGAAGCGGTCGCGGGCGAGCGCCGAGTGCGCGTAGATCGCGTGCGGCATGATCGTCGCCCCGAGGATCGACGCCGCCAACAGGACCGAGCCGGTGTCGGCGAAGCGGGGCACCATGCCGCCGAGGATGCCCGCCGGACTCGGCGGCGCCACGAACACTCCCGCCACGAACCCGATCGCGATCACCGCGACCAGGCCGATGATGACGAACTCGAACGTGCGCGGCCCGCGCCGGGAATGCAGGACCAGGAGGGCCAATGACACTGCGCCGGTGATCCCCCGCCCCACAGCAGGGGCAGCCCGAACAGCAGGTGCAGGGCGACTGCGCCGCCGATCACCTCGGCGACATCGGTCGCGATCGCCACGAGTTCGGCCTGCAGCCAGTACGCGCGCCGCGCCCAGGGGCGCCGGATGCGCGCCCCCAGCAGCTCGGGCAGGCTCTGCCCGGTGACCACGCCGAGCTTCGCCGACAGGTACTGCACGAGCCACGCGATCAGGTTCGCGAGGACGACGACCCAGACGAGCAGGTACCCGTAGCGCGCACCGGCGGTCATGTTGCTGGCGACGTTGCCCGGGTCGAGATAGGCGACCCCGGCCACCAGCGCCGGTCCCAGCATCCACGTCACGCGGGGGAGGGATGCCGCGGCTCCGCCGCCGGCGGGCCGGTGGCCGAGAGCACCCGGGGAGTGTCGCGTGTCAGCACGCGACGCGTTCCGGTCTCCGCTCGACTTTTCGGCACACCAAAATCCTATAGCTGTTTTCGGGAGACCGAAAGGTTTGGCACTCGGCTGGGCCGAGGAGATATGCCGAAAGGAGGGCCGAATCGGGGAGAGCATCCTCGCTTCGGCATTTCCCCTCGCCTGGGCCGAGGGCGGCCCGGGACGGGTGCGTCGGAGGGGGCAGGCACGCCGGCGCCGGCTGGCCTCCGGCGCTCCGGGTTGCCGCCGCGGCTACCCTGGGATCGTGACCGACGCCCCGCTGCCTGACGCCGCCGGGTCTGGGGAGGAGCGGCCCGAGCCGCAGGGCGAGCGGCCCGAGCCGCAGGAGGAGCGGCCCGAGCCGCAGGGCGAGCGGCCCGAGCCGCAGGGCGAGCGGCCCGAGCCGCAGGGCGAGCGACCCGAGCACGGCGTCGGCCCGTGGCCCGGCGGGCGCGGGGAGTGGCCGACCGACGACCGCTTCGACCCGGAGCTGCTCGCCCACGGCGACCGCCGCAACGTGATCGACCACTACCGCTACTGGCGGATGGACGCGATCGTCGCCGATCTCGACGAGCACCGGCATCCGTTCCACGTCGCGATCGAGAACTGGCAGCACGACATGAACATCGGCTCGATCGTGCGCAAGCGCCAACGCGTTCGGCGCCGACACCGTGCACATCATCGGCCGCCGCCGCTGGAACCGCCGGGGTGCGATGGTCACCGACCGCTACCAGCACGTCGTGCACCACGAGGATGTCGCCGCGTTCGCGCGGTGGGCGGATGCCGAGGCCGTGCCGATCATCGCGGTCGACAACGTTCCCGGTGCGGTGCCGGTGCAGCAGGCGGACCTACCCGAACGGTGCGTCGCTGCTGTTCGGCCAGGAGGGGCCGGGGGTCTCGTCCGAGGCGCTGGATGCCGCATCCGCCCTCGTCGAGATCACCCAGTACGGCTCGACCCGATCGATCAACGCCAGCGCGGCGGCGGCCGTCGTCATGTACGAATGGTGCCGGCGCTGGGCGTGAGAGCCGCGCGCAGAATGGAATCGAGCACAGTACGACCGCGCAGAACCGAGCAGAACCGAGCCGAGGAGGCACGCATGAGCAATCCGTACGCGCAGCACAACGATCCGATCGTCGCGGAGTTCCGGGCGACCGGCGGAACGGTGACGCACTTCGGGCGGGGCCTGGTGCTCGCCGCACCACATCGGAGCGCGCAGCGGTGCGGAACGGGTCACCCCGGTCATGGGCATCCGAGAGGGGGACACGTGGCTGATCGCCGCGTCGAAGGCGGGCGCCGACGACAATCCGGCCTGGTACCACAACCTGGTCGCCCATCCCGAGGTCGAGATCGAGACGCCCGACGACGGCGTCGTCGCGGTGCATGCCACGGTGCTGGCGGGCGCCGAGCGGGATGCCGCGTGGGAGCGGTTCACGGCGGCGGCTCCGGGTTTCCGCAGCTATCGAGAAGCGCACGAGCCGCGTCATCCCGGTGGTGAAGCTGACCCGTCGCGGCTGACTCCGCCGCGGCGGCGGTGAGCGTTCAGGCCGGCTGCGTCAGCCATGCGGGGCGACGGATGCGCCACCCCAGCGTCACGAGGCGGGCCATCATGTACACCCCGAAGAACGCGACGGCGAGCCAGGTGAGCCCGGTCGCGCCCCCGGGGTGCCACACCGCGAGCGCGACCAGGACCGGGACGTAGACGGCCAGGTTGATCACCCCGGCCAGGGCGAGGTAGCGGGCGTCGTTCGCCCCGATGAGCACCCCGTCGAGCACGAAGACGATCCCGCAGATCGGCTGCGCGACGGCCAGCACGATCAGCGCCGGCTGGACGAGTGCGGCGAGCTGCGCGTCGCCGGTGAACACGAGCCCGATCAGTCCGGAGCATCCGCCGATGATCGCCCCCGTCACCACGCCGAACCCCGCACCCCAGGCGAGCGTGCGTCGCAGCACGCGGCGCACGTCGCTGACCGAGCCGGCGCCCAGCCCCTTGCCGATGAGTGCCTGGGCGGCGATCGCCAGGGCGTCCAACGCGAACGCGGCGGTCGAGAACATCGTGAACGCCACCTGCCAGCCGGCCAGTTCGGCGGTGCCGAAGGCGCTGGCCACCGCCACGGTGGACAGCAGCGCCCCGCGCAGCGACACGGTGCGCAGGAACATCCAGCCGCCGGATCGCGCCGAGCCGCGGACTCCTTCGCGCTGTGGGCGGACCGATGCCTCGTGCCGGCGCGCGAGTCGCCCGATCACGGCGACGTAGGCGGCCACCATCCCCCACTGCGCGAGGACGGTGCCGGTCGCCGATCCGGCGATGCCCCAGCCGAGGCCGTAGATGAAGGCCCAGTTCAGCAGGGCGTTGCCGGCGAAGCCGATGCCGGCGATCCACAGGGGCGTCACCGTGTCCTGCATGCCGCGCAAGCAGTCCGGTCGCGGCGAACACGATGAGCATGGCCGGCAGGCCCCACATCGAGATGCCCAGATAGGTGCGCGCATCGGCGGCGACCTCGGGTCCGGCGCCGAACAGCCCGACGAGCATCGGCGTGGACAGATAGCCCACCAGCGCCAGCACCGCGCCAAGGCCGAGCGCGAGCCACATGCCGTCGATCCCGACCGACACCGCACGCGTCGGGTCGCCGGCGCCGAACCGGCGGGCCACGGCCGGTGTCGTCGAGTAGGCGAGGAACACCATCAGGCCGACGATCGTCTGGAGGACCGCCGACGCGATGCCGAGGGCCGCCAGCGGCACGACCCCCAGATGCCCGACCAGCGCAGAATCGATGATCAGGAAGAGGGGCTCGGCGATCAGGGCGCCCAGCGCCGGTATGGCGAGCCGCAGGATGTCGCGGTTCAGCGTGTCGGGCGGGCTCACGCTCCGAGCCTACGGGTGGGCGCCGACGTCAGCGGTCGCGCGCGGGCCCGCGTCAGTCGAATGCCACCTCGTCGGACGCGACCACCTGCGCCGTCTTCCCCGGTGCTCCCTGGAACGACCAGTACAGGTTGGTGTGCGCGATCACCTGGTCCACGGGCGGGGCGCCCCACGCCGACTTGTCGCCGGCGGTGTGCGCGTCCGAGACCAGGGTCGTGTCGTAGCCGCGCGTGAACGCACCATGGATCGTGGACCGGATGCAGGCATCCGTCTCGGCGCCCGCCACGATCACGCGGCCTACGCCGCGAGCCGCCAGCACGCTCTCCAGATCCGTGCCCTCGAACGCGTCGCCGTATTCCTTGCCCACCAGGGGCTCGTCGTCGGCCGGTGCCAGTTCGGGCACGATGCGCCAGGCGTCCGAGCCCGGGACGAGCTCGGGATCGGAGTCGCTGCACCCAGACCACCGGGACGCCGGCGTCACGGGCGCGGTCGACGAGCGTGCGGATGCGCGCGACCACGGCGTCGCGCTCGTATGCCTCGCCGACCACGTCGTTCTGCACGTCCACGACCAGCAGCGCGGTGTTCGGACGATCGGTCAATGTCGTCATGTCTGCCTCCCGATCCCAGGTTACGCACGGCCCCCGACATCCGGCCCCGTGCCCACCCCCACCCACCCTGCGCCACCGAGACAGCACACGGATGTCTCCTCCGCGGCATATCCTGGATCGCATGACCGAATCCCCCGATCGGGCTTGGAGCTCGACGCGTTCAGCGCCGACATCCGCCCGCAGGACGACCTGTTCCGCCACGTCAACGGATCCTGGATCGACGCGACCGCGATCCCCGACGACAAGGCCCGCTGGGGGTCCTTCCATTTCCTCGCCGAGCAGGCCGAGGTGCATGTGCGCACGATCATCGAGGAGTCCCAGGATGCCGAACCCGGCACCGAGACCCGCAAGATCGGCGACCTGTACGCCAGCTTCATGGACACCGACCGGATCGCCGAGCTGGGCACCCGGTCGATCACCGATCAGCTGGCCGCGGTGGATGCGATCGATTCCATCCCCGCTTTCCTGGCCACGGTCGGCCGGCTGGAGCGCGACGGCGTGGGCGGCCTGATCGAGCTGTACATCGAGCCGGATCCGGGCGATCCCGAGCGCTACGTCCCGTTCCTCATCCAGGGCGCGATCACCCTCCCCGATGAGAGCTACTTCCGTCTCGACAGCTTCGCGCCCACGCGCACCGCCTACCGTGAGCACATCGCGCGGATCCTCGACCTGGCCGGGGTGGCGGATGCCGCGGACGCCGCCGAGCGGATCTTCGCGCTCGAGACCGAGGTCGCCTCGCACCACTGGGACAACGTGCGCAAGCCGGGACGCGGTCGCCACCTACAACCTGAAGAGCTGGGACGAGGTGCAGGAGCTGGTCGGCGTCGACCTCGAACCCTGGCGCGCCGCGGTCGCCCCCGCGCACGAGGACGGCTTCACCGAGGCCGTGGTGATGCAGCCGAGCTTCCTCGACGGCCTGGGCCGGATCCTCGTCGAGGACCGCCTCGAGGATTGGAAGGCCTGGCTGCGCTTCCAGATCGTGCACGCCGCGGCGCCGTTCCTGACCGATGAGTTCGTGGCCGAGAACTTCTCGTTCTACGGCACGCAGCTGTCCGGCGTCCCGGTCAACCGCGAACGCTGGAAGCGGGGCGTCGGCATCGTCGAGGCGGCGATGGGCGAGGCCGTCGGCCGCGTGTACGTGGAGCGGCACTTCCCGCCCGCGGCGAAGCAGGAGATGGATGAGCTCGTCGCCAACCTGATCGAGGCCTATCGGCGCAAGCATCCGCGACCTGGAGTGGATGAGTCCCGCCACCCGCGAGCGGGCCCTGGCCAAGCTGGACGCGTTCACCCCGAAGGTGGGCTACCCGGTGAAGTGGCGCGACTACGCCGGCCTGACCATCGACGCCGGCGATCTGGTGGGCAACGTCCGTCGGGCGCACGTGCTCGAGCACGACCGGCAGCTGGCCAAGATCGGCCAGCCGATCGACCGCGACGAGTGGTTCATGACCCCGCAGACGGTCAACGCTTACTACAACCCGATGATGAACGAGATCGTGTTCCCGGCCGCGATCCTGCAGTATCCGTTCTTCGACCCGGAGCGGGATGCCGCGGCCAACTACGGCGGCATCGGGGCCGTGATCGGCCACGAGATCGGCCACGGGTTCGACGATCAGGGCAGCCGGTTCGACGGCACCGGCAAGCTGGCGGACTGGTGGACCGACGAGGACCGCGCCGCCTTCGAAGAGCGCACCAAGAGCCTCATCGAGCAGTACGACGCGCTCGTCCCGCTCGGCCTGCCCGTCGAGAACCACGTCAACGGCGCGCTGACGATCGGCGAGAACATCGGCGACCTGGGCGGCCTCGGCATCGCGATCAAGGCGTACGCGCTGTCGCTGGGCGAGGCCGAAGCACCCGAGATCGACGGGTTCACCGGCATCCAGCGCCTGCTGCTGAGCTGGGCGCAGGTGTGGCGGCAGAAGGGGCGGGATGCCGAGACCATCCGGTTGCTGACGATCGACCCGCATTCGCCCAACGAGTTCCGCTGCAACCAGATCGTGCGGAACGTGGACGCCTTCTACGACGCCTTCGACGTGGTCGAGGACGATGCGCTCTGGCTTCCCGCCGAACAGCGCGTCACGATCTGGTGACGAAGACCCGGGATCGAGGCCCGAGCGGCCGCGGGACGGGGAATCGCGCCTCACAATCGAATATCGCGTGTGCGCATCCGCGCAGCACGCACCGACCCACCTGAACGCGGAAGGATGGCCGTGGGCACGCCCCCAGAGCCCCAACGGGAAGCTGCATCGCTACGGGGGTCGCGACGCAGCAGCAGACGACTGCCGAGGAGGGCGGCAGCCGGAAGACGCACCTTCACGTCGACGCTGAAGGCGCTGGACGAGCTCGCCCGGTCCGGCGCGAAGGTGTCGGTGCGCATCGACGATCTGGATCGCGGCAGCGCGGTGCTCGCGGGCGACGACTTCGTCACGCTGCCGGTGGCCGGGCTCGGCGTCGTGCCGCTGCTGATCGAGGTGGCCGCCCAGATCGAGGCGGGCACTCTGGACGGCCTGGAGATCATCGACCGATCGGCCATCGACCGGGTCGAGGCCGGCGGCCTCTGGCAGCATCTGAAGGCCCCCGCGCTGCCGGTGACCGACCTGGCCGTGCTGGCCGCGGCATCCGGCGACACCCTGGCGGCCAACGCGCTGATCCACCGGGTCGGCCTGCCCGCCGTGCGCGCCCGGATCGAGCAGCTGGGCCTGACCCGGTCGGCCCTGCTGGACCGGTTCCGCGACAAGCGGGGGCCGGATGACGCGCCGCAGGTGGCGCTCGGATCCGCGCGCGAGCTCGCACAGCTGTTCGCCGCGCTGGTGAACTCCGAGGTCGTCACCGCCGGGGTGAGCGCGCAGGTGGCCGAATGGCTCAGCCTGAACCAGGACCTCTCGCTCGTCGCCTCGGCCACCGGTCTCGACCCCTTCGCGCACTTCAACGACGAGCACGGGCTGCTGTTCATCAGCAAGACCGGCCGGGACTCCGGCATCCGTGCCGAGGCAGGAGTGCTCGCCGGCCCGCGCGCGGGGATCTCGTACGCGCTGATCGTGTGCTTCGACGACCTCTCGATCGCGCACCGGCTTCGCGCGCATGAGGCCTTCCGCACCCTGGGCGTGGAGCTGATGGAGTACGTGTTCTGAGGCCGGATCGGCCTCCCTCTCACGGCCGTTCGGCGCGCGCGAAGGCCGTGTCGAGGTCGAGCCCGTCGGTGTCGAGCTGGAACTGCTCGGCCAGCACCGCACGCAGCTGCGCGACGTCCTCGAGGATGCGACTCTGCGACGGCTGCCCGGGTGTGTGCGTGGTGAAGCGCCGTCCGGCCAGCGCATAGCGGCGCTCAGAGGTCGCGCGCGCGGCCGCCAGCGCGGTGACGAACCGCGAATGGGGCGAGGTCGACAGATACCAGTTGGGTGCCTCGTAGTCGACCGGCAGCTGTGCCTGCAGGTCGAAGCGGTAGAGCGGATGCCACTCCGGGCCGATGAGCGCCTGCAGGATGTACTCGTCGGCGTGCTGCATGAGGCGGAACGGCTCCAGCGGCGTCGGCTTGCGCGGCATCCGTCTGCAGTGCGAGGCTCGTGGTCAGCACCATGCCGCCGAATCCCACGTCGGCGATCCGCTGCTCGTCGCCGACCGACACCACCAGCAGCATGTGGCTGCGCGGATTGACGGTTTCAGGGTCTGCGCGCCAGAGCACGCGTGCCGACAGGCTGCGGACAGCGAAGCCGAGGCTGAGCAGGACCGCCCGCAGGCAGATTGTGCTCGAAGCAGTAGCCGCCTCGCCCGCGGTCCACCAGCTTGCGCTGCAGTGACTCCAGATCGAGCCGGTTGGGTGTCCCGAGGAACGGATCGAGGTTCTCGAACGGGATCGCCGTCGTGTGGCGGGCGATGATCTCGTCCAGCACCTGCCGGGTCGCCTCACGCGTGCCGGAGTATCCGATGCGGTCGAGGTACCGGTCGAGGTCGAGTCGTGGCGGGGCCGTCATATGCTCCATTGTGCATCAGCGCGGTGTCCGGTTCTCCGACGGACGGAAGCAAATATGACACATCTCTCACATTCCGCGGTTGCAAAATAGAAGATAGGTGCTAGAGTGGAGAGAGCAAGCAGTCCTCGATACGCACCAGCTTCCGGCCAAGATCATCCTCACTCCAGACGTCGTGGACACGCCCTTCATCTGTCGGCGTTCGTCTGGAGGCGGCCATGGGAAACGAGCAGCAGTCGTCCGGCAGCTGGCGCGCCCTGGACGCCCTCGTGGATGAGGTGGTCGACACCCGCCGTCAGATCGCCGCATTGCAGGCGAAGGAGGCCGCGCAGCTGGCGCGGGCGGTGGACCTGGTCAGCGCCCGCGAGCGGGAATGGCATGACGCCGGCCAGCGGTTCGGCGATGACCTGCCGCTGCGCGAGGTCTCCAGCGAACTCGGTGCGGCGATGCGCTTGTCCGACCGGTCGGTCCAAGCGCGGATGGGTGACGCCGCGCTTCTGCTCGATCGGTTCCCGGCCGCCTATGCCGCGCTGGCGGCGGGCGAGATCGACCTCGCTCACGCGCGCACGATCGTCGATGCCGGGGCCGCGATCGCCGACGATGCCAAACGTGCCGACTACGAGGCGCGCGCGCTGGCGGCTGCGGCCGATGAGACACCGTTCCGGCTGAGCAAGATCGTCAAAGTGCTCGCCGCCCGTATCGACCCCGACACGGCCGCCGAGAACATCCGCCGGGCTCACGAAGACCGCACAGTGCGCTTGATCGACCTCGCCGACGACACCGCCCGCGTCATCTACGAGGGGCCGGCCGTCCTCGCGCACGCCATCTATGACCGCCTGAGTGCCATCGCGCACCACCTCACCATCACCGAAGAAGATGCAGACGACGACGCGGATGCGGACGCCGACGCGGATGCTGACGCCGACGCGGATGCCCCCGACGCGGATGCTGACCCCGACGTGGATGCTGGCCCCGACGCGGCTGCTGACCCCGACACGGATGCTGACCCCGACGGAGAGGTGGATGGTCGTGCGGACGGAGAAGCGGCCATCTGTGCGGACGGAGACGACAGCGGCGGGTTCGCATTGATCACCGGCGGCACCGCACACGCGGACACCCACGCTGATCGGGGCGACACCCGGACGATGGATCAGAAGCGGGCCGACATCCTCGCTGACATCCTCCTGACCGGCGCCCCCGCCGGGCACACCACGGGAAATCCCATCGATGCCATCCAGGCGAAGGTGCAGATCACGATCCCCGTGCTCACCCTGCTCGGCCACAGCAGACAGCCCGCCCTGCTCGCCGGTTACGGGCCGATCGATCTGAGCACGGCCAAGCGACTGGCGGCATCCGCCCCCGGCTGGGACCGCGTCCTCACCGACCCCTACTCCGGCGAGCCCATGTCCGTCGACCGATACCGCCCGACGGCCGCCCTCGCACGCTTCCTCGACACGCGCGACGAGCACTGCCGGTTCCCGGGCTCGCACCCAACCGGTCTGGCACTGCGATCACGACCACACGATCGACGCCGCGCGCGGCGGGCCCACCAGCAAGGGCAATCTCGCCAACTTCTGCCGACGCCATCACATCGTCAAACATCACACCCTCTGGCGCGTCGAGCAGATCGGCCACGGCCGCCTCAGATGGACCAGCCCCACCGGCCGCATCTACATCGACACGCCGGTCGCGACGGTCCAATTCGTCCCCGAACCACTGCCCCCGTTCTGACCAGCCACGCGGAGGGACCGAGAGGCGAACGCCACGACCGCTTCTGACCGGCCACGCGGAAGGGCCGAGAGGCGAACGCCACGACCGCTTTTGACCGGCCACGCGGAAGGGCCGAGAGGCGAACGCCACGTCCGCTTCTGATGAATTCGCGCGGAGCGGGCCGCACCGGTCTCACACAGTGGTAGATTTCCGTCCGCTGGGCAGCTTCGGCATGCCGGCGATGTCCGACCCGATCCCACACCGTTGCGCGTGCCGTTCCTGACGGCACCTGACACACAGCAGTGGAGGGACGGACATGAACGGGACAGAAGCAGTTTCGATCGGCGCACCCGCGACGGGAGCGGCGCGATGAGCGGCCCGGCAGGCCGGGCCGCACCCGACAGCCTGCAGGGCGAGGTGATCCCGGAGGAGTCGCGTCAGCTCATGGCCCGACTGGACCGGATCCGGACGTGGTCGCTCTCGCCCGCGTTCCTGGCCATCATCGGCGTGGGGTTTCTCTTCACGTTCTATGACATCTTCGACATCAATGTGTCGTTCGTGCAGACCTGCACCCAGCTGGTCGCAGGATGCACACCCGAGAACGCGCTGGCGTCACTGCCGCTGCCGGTGGTGCTCAACCTGGTCGGCTACGTGGTCGGCACCCTGGTGCTCTCGCCCCTGTCCGACCGGATCGGCCGCCGGAACATGCTGCTGATCACCATGCTGATCACCGGCCTCGGATCGCTCTACACAGCACTGTCGGGCGACTTCGCGAACTTCACGATCTCGCGGGTGATCACCGGCATCGGGATCGGCGCGGACCTCGCCATCGTGAACACGTACATCGGCGAGGTCTCGCCCAAGCATTCGCGGGCGAAGTTCACGACCGTGATCTTCATCATGTCGGCACTCGGCGCCTTCTTCGGCATCTGGCTGGGGCTGTTCCTGACCACCCCGGCCTCGCCGTGGCCGGCGGGCCTGCCGTTCGCACTCGGGCTCGAATCGGGCTGGCGGTGGATGTACGCGATCGGCGCGATCCTCGCCATCGTCGCGATCGTGCTGCGGTTCCAACTGCCGGAGTCTCCGCGGTGGCTCGCCGAGCGCGGGCGCATCGCCGAGGCCGAGGCGGTCGCCGTCTCGATGGAGGCCCGCGCGGCCCGCCGCGGCGCGCTGGCCGAACCGACCCTGACCGCCGTCCCCACCCACTGGCCGCCGGCCCGCCGCGTGCCGTACGCCGACATCTTCGGGAACCCGGTCTATCTGCGCCGGACGATCCTGCTGTTCTTCCTCTGGTTCTTCGGCTACATCACGGTCTATGCCTACGCGGCGGGCTTCACCTCGGTGTTCACCTCGCTGGGGTTCAGCCCGCCCGAGGCGGGCGTCATCGCGGCTGTGGGCACGCTCGGCTTCGTCGGCGAGGCGATCATCATGTCGTTCATCGTCGAGAAGATGGAGCGGCGCTACTGGCTGCCGGTCGGGACCATCGTCACGTTCATCGGCGCGGTGGTGATCGCCATCGGCGGCCAGTCGCTGGTCGTCGACTTCATCGGGGCCATCCTGATCTTCGCCGGCTTCAACCTGTGGGTCTCGCCCACCTATGCGCTGACGGCGGAGAACTTCCCGACCCGGGCGCGCTCCACCGGATTCGCGATCGTCGACGGCGTCGGTCACCTCGGCGGCGGCATCGGCATCATGGTGCTGGCGCCGCTGATCCCGCACCTGTCGGTGTTCTGGGCGCTGATGCTGATCTCGTGCTTCCTGATCATCGCCTCGATCCTCGCCCAGTTCACGGTGCACACCCGCAACCGGGGGCTCGAGGATGTCTCGCCCTGACCCGACAGCCGCGACCGGCACGGCGGGGGCCCGGCATCCGGGCCCCCGCCGATCGGGTCAGTGCGCCATCGCGGCGAGGGCCGCGGGGTCGATCGTGGCGATGGCGCGGGTGTCCTGGAAGTCGCGGACGCCCTCGATGCCCTGCTCCCGGCCGAACCCCGAGCCCTTCATGCCGCCGAACGGCGCACGCAGGTCGAGGCGGGTCGCGCCGTGGTCGTTGACCCAGACATATCCGCACACCAGCTGCGAGCCCACGCGCTGCGCGGCCTCGGGCGAAGCGGTCCATACCGACCCGCACAGGCCGGCCCAGGTGTCGTTGGCCAGGCGCACGGCCTCGTCCTCGTCATCGAACGGGATGACGGGGATGACCGGGCCGAACTGCTCCTGCGTCACCACCCGCAGCGACAGGTCCGGGTCGACCACGATCGCCGGACGCGCGAAGTTGCCGCCTTCCAACTCGCCACCGGGCACTGTGCCGAACTCGCGGACGTCGGCTCCGGCATCCTTCGCCTCCTGGATGATCTCCTCGACGAACGCCTTCTGCGCGGCCGAGTTCAGCGGACCCATGGTGGTGCCCTCGTCGAGTCCGTAGCCGAGCACGGCCTTCTCGAGCCGGGCCGACAGGCCCGCGACGACCTCGTCGAGCCGCGAGCGGTGCACGAACACGCGCTTGGCGTTCATGCAGATCTGCCCGGTGGTGTCGTAGATCGCCGCATACAGCCGGTCGAGGTGCTCGTCGTCCAGGATCGCATCGGCCAGGAACACCGCCGGGTCGTTGCCGCCGAGCTCGAGGGTCACCCGGGTCAGCGTGGTCGCGCCCATCTGCATCATCCGCTTGCCGCCGTTCACGCTGCCCGTGAACGACACCTTCGCGACATCCTGGTTCTGGATCAGGCCCGACATGTTCTCGTCCTTGCCGCTGATCACGTTCAGGACCCCGGCGGGAAGCCCCGCCGCCACCCGCTGGACGACGCGGGTGATCGCCAGCGGCGTGGTCGGCGGCGCCTTCACGACCACGGTGTTCCCGGCCAGCAGTGCATAGGGCAGGGATGCTCCGAGGATGGCGATCGGCCAGTTGAACGGCACGATCAGGCTCACCACCCCGAGAGACTGGTGCGCGACCCGGGTCGCCACCGGGATCGCCCCGGGCACGACCGGCAGGGTCGTCACCTCGTCGACCTGGTCGGCGATCTGCAGGGCCAGGTTCCAGCGCAAGCTCGAAGACGAGGGCGTCCACCCAGGCCTCGAGCCGGATCTTCCCGTTCTCCTGCGACAGGATCTCGGCGTCCGCGTCGCGGTCGTCGCCCACGCCGGCGATGGCCGCGGCCATCGCCGCAGCGCGCTCGGTGGCCGGCAGCGCGGACCACGACGGGTACGCCGCCTTCGCCGCGGCGACCGCGTCGGCCACGTCCTGGGGGAGGCCGATGCGGCCTCGCCCACGATCCGGCCCGGCTTGCCCGGGTCGGCGACCGGCAGCACCTCGTCGGTGAACCGCTCGGCGCCTCCGATGAACAATCCGGTGCGCACTGACCGGCCGACCGCCTCGATGGTCTCAGACATCCCTGTCCACCTCTCTGAACCGCGTGTCCGGACGCGCTCGGGTGTGCGCGATATGGCCGGGTGACGCTCGTGCGGCGTCCCGCCGACTCGCGGGAGGCCGACACCTCCATCGTCGCCCACTCGACGGCGGTACTCAAGACTCGCGACAAAATCATCTGGGATTTCGTCGCCAACTCATCGGCGGCGATATTCTCGGAGGACGGGCTGCGTCACCGGCGGGCAGATCCGCTGTCGCCGGTGTACGCCGTGCACAGGGAGGCAGTGTGTCCACGACGGTGATCGAAGAGGGCGTGTCGGCGCCCGGCGAACTGACCCAGGCAGCTGCGGGCGGCGATCCAGAACGCGGAGTTCGCGCCGCATCAGCGTCTTATCGAGGCCGACATCAGCGAGCGCTACGGCGCATCGCGCTCGTCGGTGCGCACGGCGCTGCTGAACCTCACGAACGAGGGACTGGTCGAGCGGCTTCCCAACCGCGGCGCGCGCGTGCGCGCGATCACGGTGGAGGAGGCCGTCGAGATCGTCGAAGTGCGCATGGGCCTGGAGTCCCTCGTCGCACGCAAGGCCGCCCAGCTGCGCACCGACGACGACGTGGCGGCCCTGCGCGAGCTTGCGGGACGGGATCGAGGCCGCGGTGACGTCCACCGATCTGGTGCGGTACTCGCGGCTGAACCAGGAGCTGGACCGCCGCATCCGCGAGATGAGCGGCCATGCCACGGCCACCCAGCTGCTGGAGCGGCTGCGGGCCCAATCGGCGCGGCACCAGTTCCGGTTGAGCTTCCTGCCCGGACGGGCCGCCACCAGCGCGCCCGAGCACGTGGCGATCATCGATGCGATCATCGCCGGCGACCCGGATGCCGCGGCTGTGGCCACGCGGGAGCATCTGGCCGGCATCATCGAGGTCCTCCGCGCGGCGGACTGACCGCGCGCGTACGCCACGGGTCACGCCGGCCCGCGGCATCCCGTCGCCGGCGCGGGGCCGCGGCATCCCGCACACGCGCGAGGGCCCCGCCCGGATCTGAATCCGGTCGGGGCCCTCGTCACGAGCGGATCAGCCGAACGAGCTGACCGTGTCGTAACCCTTGCCGTTGTACTTCTGGACGACCACGGTCGAGACGGCAGGCTGGCCGTCCTCGGTCGTGTTCACCGCGGTGCCGTCGAGCATGAGCGGGGCCTTGAAGTCCGAGATGGACCGCAGCGCCGTCATGAAGTCGTCACGGGTCGGCTTGGTCATCTTGCCGAACGCCTGCTCCAGGGTCGCGCCGCTGATGTAGCTCCACACGCAGTGCGGGAACGCCGGAGTGCCGTCGTACTTCGCGTACGTCTTCAGGTCCGACAGGAACTGCTTCATGTCGGCGTCGCCGGCGGTCGCCGGGCTCGATGCGGACTTGGAGAACGCCACCGTGTACACGCCCGGGAACGCCGTCGCCTTGCCCGGCTCGAGGATCGCACCGGGGCTGGAGGTGTTCGAGGGCAGGAACCAGCTGGGCTTCCAGTTCAGCTGCTGCGCCTTCTGCAGCGACGTGATCACCAGCGGGGTGATCGACATCGCGTTGAAGAACACGTCGGCGCCGGTGGCGGCCAGCTCGGTCAGCTGCGCGTCCACCGAGGTGTCGGTGGCCTCGTAGGTGAGCTCCTTGGTGATCGTGATGTTGGAGGCACCCTTGATGCCGTCCTTGAAGCCCTGCACGTAGCCCTCGCCGTAGTCGTCGTTCTGCGACAGGATGGCGACCTTGTGTGCGCTGCCGGAGGCGGCCAGCAGCTTGCCGAACGCCTCGCCCTCGTTGAGGTAGGTCGGGACGAACCCGAGCCTGCCACGGGCTCTCCTCCTTGTTGGAGAAGATCGGGTCGCCGGTCTCGACGAGCACCTGCGGCACCTTGTCGGCGATGGCCGCCTCGCGCCAGGCGCGGTTGGTGGGCGTGCCCAGGCCGATCCCCATCATGAAGACCTTGTCCTTGAGCTGGTCGTAGTTGGCCTTGGCCTTCTGCGGGTCGTAGCCGTCGTCCAGCGCCTCGATCTTGACCTTGCGGGTCTTGCCGTCGCCGAACTTGACGCCGCCGTCCTTGTCGTTCTTCTCGCCGAAGTACGCCGTGACGCCCGCGACCGTGCAGGTGCCGGGGCCGGCGGTGGCGCCGGACAGCGGGGTGGTGATGCCGATCGTGACTTCGGTGTCGGTGATGCCGGGGCTCGACGCCGCAGGCACCGCCCGTCTCATCGTTGCCGCCGCCGCCGCGGGAGCAGCCCGCGAGCGCGAGCGCGACCACGGATGCCATGGCGACGACGCCGACGGCCTTCCGAGCTGTTCTGCGCATGTTCATGCGTGACCTTGCCTCTCTGTTGGGTTTCCCTCCACCGCGGCGGCCGGGTCCGGTTCCGCGATCGGAGTGGTCTGGGGGCGCCCGGAACCGCCGCCTCGGCGCCGGAACAGGCGGGCGAGCACGCGCGGGAGCGACACGAGGCCGCCGGGCAGGACGAACAGCACCACGAGCAGGATCGCGCCCTGCAGCAGCGCCGTCGCGTTCGGGTCGACGATGTTGGTCAGCTGCGGCACCAGCACGTAGTACGCGCCGCCGAGCAGTGACCCGATGATGCTGCCGGCGCCGCCGATCACCATCGCGGCCAGCAGGGTGATCGAGTGGCCGAAGCTCATCGTCTCGGGCGAGGTGTACTGCACCACCACCATATAGAGGAAGCCGGCGACACCGCCGATGAGGGATGCCACGGTGAAGGCGATCACCTTGTACCAATAGGGCGAGATCCCCATCGAGGACGCCACCGCCTCGTTGCCCTTGACGATCGCGAACGCGCGGCCGTACCGCCCGCGCACCAGGTTGCGGGTGAGCAGGAAGACGATCGCCGTGATGATGATCACCAGGTACAGCTGCCACTGGTCGTTGTACAGGCCGCTCCACTCGGGGGCGTCGGTGAACCGGGCCGACATCCCCTGCGAGCCGCCGGTGAAGTCGTTCAGGCGCTTGGCCAGCGGCACCCCGACGATCGGCAGCGCGATGGTCACCATCGCGATCGCAAGACCGCCCAGGCGGGCGGCGGCAAGCGCGATGAGCAGGCCGACCGCGGCGGGGGCCGCGAAGGCCAGCACGAAGACCAGCACGAGGTTCCAGTCGTGCTGCACGCCGTAGGCGGTGATGTAGGCGCCGAAGCCGACGAAGAAGATCTGGCCGAGCGAGACCTGCCCGGTGTAGCCCATCACGACGTTCAGGCCGAGCACGGCCACGGCGAACACTCCGATGCGTGCGACGGTCTGATTGGCGAATTCGGGCATCACCAGCGGCGCGACCACGAGGATCACGACCACCAGGGCGGCGGTGGCCCACCGCACCCAGCTGCGCTGGAAGAACGGGGACTTGTGGCGCACGGAGGGCGTGCGCGAGGACGAGGTCACGGACATCAGACGCGCACCACCGATTTCCGGCCGAACAGCCCTTGGGGTCGCACGATCAGCACGACGAAGATGAGGATGAACGGCACCGCGACCTTCAGGTCGTAGCCGATGAAGGGAAGGTAGACGGCGGCGAGGTTCTCGAGCACGCCGATCAGCCAGGCGGCCACGACCACGCCGAACGGGCTGGTCAGCCCGCCCAGGATCACCGCGGCCAGCGCGTACACCAGGGCGTTGTCCATCATCCCCGGCGTCAGCGTCAGCTGCGGTGCGACCAGTGCGCCGGCCATCGCGCCCAGCACCGCGGCCAGGCCCCAGCCGACCATCAGCAGCCGGCCCACCGGCAGCCCCGAGAACGCGGCCGACTGCGGGTTGATCGCCACCGCGCGCAGCGCCAGTCCGAGCTTGGTGCCCACGAACAGTCCCTGCAGCGAGCACCATCATCACGATGATCACCAGGGTCGTGCCGATCGAGCGGACGCTGATCGATGCGCCCAGCACCTGGACGGTGTCCAGCGAGAACAGCGACGGGAACTGCTGGTTGTTGTAGGTCCACAGCCAGCCGCACAGCCCGGTGATCAGGGTGAGCAGGCCGATCGTGACCACGACGGCGGTGTCGGGGTCGCCGCGCTCGAAGCGCCGCATCAGGTAGCGCTCGATGACCGCGCCCAGGACGAACGAGACCAGCAGCGACAGCAGGATCGCCAGGATCAGCGGCACGCCCATGTTCACGAACAGCCAGGCGATGTAGGCGGAGAGCACCGCCATGCCGCCCTGGGCGAAGTTGACCAGGCCGGTCGCCTGGTTGACCAGCACGATCGCCAGCGCGAGCGCGGCGTAGATCGAGCCTGTCGACAGCCCGTCGACGAAGAGTTGGATGAACGTCCCCACCGGTCAGCCTCCCAGGTAAGCGCGTCGGATCTCGTCCATGCCCTTGAGCTCGGCCGTGCTGCCGGACAGGACGTTGCGTCCGGTCTCGAGCACCGTGGCCGAATCGACGAGGGTGAAGGCGAGGTTGGCGTTCTGCTCGACGACCACCATGGCGATGCCGGATTCGCGGCGCAAGCCGCCCGATCGCCGCGTAGACGTCCTTCGCGGTGCTCGGCGCGAGTCCGAGGGATGCCTCGTCCAGCAGCATCAGCCGCGGCTTGGACATGATCGCCCGCCCCACGGCCAGCATCTGCCGCTCGCCGCCGGACAGCGCCGAGGCGTTCGATCGGATGCGGTTCTGCAGCTTGCGGGAACAGGTCCAGGCAGTAGTCGATGTCGCCGGCGATCGCCTTGCGGTCGCGGCGCAGGTACGCGCCCACGCGCAGGTTCTCGCGCACGCTCAGGTCGCCGAGGGTGCCGCGCCCCTCCGGCACATGGGCGATGCCCAGGCCCGCCACCCGATCGGGTCGCAGTCCCCGGATGCTCTTGCCGTCGAACGTGATCTTCCCGCCGGCGCGCACCGTGCCGCTGACCGCGCGCAGCGTCGTGGTCTTTCCCGCGCCGTTCGCGCCGAGGATGCCGACGGCCCCGCCGTCCGGCACGGACAGGGACACCCCGTCGAGCACTTGGACCGGACCGTAGAACGCCGTGACGCCCTCCAGCTCAAGCAGCGGCATCCGTCGCGTCCTTTCCGATGTACGCCTCGATCACCCGGGGATCGGACTGCGCCTCGGCGGCCGTCCCCTCCATCAGCTTGCGGCCGTGGTCCAGGACCACCACGCGGTCGGTCAGCGCGGCGATCAGTCCCATGTGGTGCTCGACGACCACGACGGTGATGTCGTCCTGGTCGCGGATGCGGCGCACGGTGGCGATCAGCTGCTCCACCTCGGTGTGCGGCAGCCCGGCCGCCGGCTCGTCCAGCAGCAGCAGGCGCGGCTTCATCAGCAGCGCCCGGCACAGCTCAACGCCCTTGTGCAGGCCGTGCGACAGCTCGTCGGCGCGGACGTCGGCCGCCCAGCCGAGGCCGTTGCGCTCCAGCAGGTCGCGGGCCTCGATGCGCAGCCGCTTCTCGGCGCGGCTCGTGTGCGGCAGGCGCAGCGCCCACTCGAGCGGACCGCCCGGCAGGCGGGTGTGCGCACCGAGCAGGATGTTCTCCAGCACGGTCTCGTGCAGCTGCAGCGCGGGGTGCTGGAACGTGCGGGCCAGGCCGTGGCGGGCCAGGGTCGCCGGGCGCGCGCCGCTGACCTCGGTGTCGTCGATCAGGATCGATCCGGCGCTGGGCTTGTAGTGCCCGCTGATGCAGTTGAACAGCGAGGTCTTGCCGGCGCCGTTCGGGCCCACCAGTCCCAGGATCTGCCCCGGCTCGACGTCGAACGCGACGTCGTCGAGCACCTTCACCCCGCCGAAGTGCAGCGCGACGTCGCGCAACGTCAATCGAGCGGCCATGGCTCGCCTCCCCGTGGTCGTTGCCTCATTGCCCATGACGGACGGTCTTCGCCCGGGCGGTGCCTCTCGGGTAGAGGGATCCTCGGGTGGAGGACGGACACAGCCCCTGATGGGACGGTACGGATTCGCACTTGGATTGTCAACGATTTTGGATCGAAGTCGCCGATGTCTTTACCCAACCGTTGTGGACCGCGTGCGTGGCCGCCCGACCGCCTCCAGTCTCGCCGCATCTCGCCGTGGTCGCCGCATCGGTTCCATTCAAAGGAATCGACCGTGCCGTGCCGTCCGCAAGGTGCTTACTCTGCCCCTGAGACCGAAAGGAAGGGTCGACGATGACCGAATCACTTGCCGAGGCGATCGCCCGGACCGGCAGCGCCGTGGAGCCTTGCGAGACCAGGACTGGCCGGCGTTCACGTTCCCGGTGGCGCCCGAGTTCACCAACTGGCGGGACGAGCAGCGGGCGTGGAACGCCACGGTCGCCCTGATGGACCAGTCGCATCACATGACGCAGCTGTTCCTGCACGGCGCCGACCTCATCCCGATGCTGTCCGGCATCTCGCCGAACACGTTCGCCACCTTCCGTCCCGGAGTGGCCAAGCAGCTGATCGCGGTGAACAAGGACGGCTACCTCATCGGTGACGGCATCCTGTTCTACAACTCCGAGGGACCCGACGGGCTCGTCCTGATCGGGCACCACCTGCTCATCGACTGGGTCCGCTTCAACGCCGAGAAGGCGGAGGCGGCCGGCCGCGACGTCCACCACCGGCTCGAGGCGAACTCGAACATGCGCAAGGAGCCGCCGACGTTCTACCGGTACGAGCTCGGAGGCCCCCGTGCGGACGATGTGATGGAGAAGGTCTTCGGCGGACCGGCGCCGGACATCAAGTTCTTCCACATCGGCGAGGTGACGATCGCGGGCCGGCCGGTGCGCGCGCTGCGCCATGGCATGGCCGGCCAGCCGGGCTTCGAGTTCTACGGACCGTGGGAGGACAACGAGATCGTCCTGAACGCGCTGATGGACGCGGGCGCCGAGTTCGACATCCGCCGGGTGGGCGCCAAGGCGTACTCGTCGACGCCGCTGGAGTCCGGCTGGGTGCCCACCCCGTTCGCCGCGATCTACGACGACGACTTCGCCGAGTACCGGGAGTGGCTGCCCGCCGCGCGGGCCGGCTCGATCGGCGGCTCGCTGTACTCCACCGACATCCACGACTACTACATGACCCCGTACGACATCGGGCTGGGCAAGTCGGTGCGCTTCGACCATGACTTCCACGGCCGCGAGGCGCTGGAGAAGCACGCCGAGAATCAGAAGCGGCACAAGGTGACGCTGCTGTGGAACGCGGAGGATGTCGCGGCCGTCGTGCGCTCGCAGGTCGAGCCGGGCATCCCGGCGAAGTTCCTCGAGTTCCCCAAGGCCCGCTACGGGCTGTTCCAGATGGACGAGGTGGTCAAGGACGGCGCGCGGGTCGGGATCTCCACCGACGCCGGGTACGTCGCCTCGGACCAGCTGTACATGTCGCTGGCCACGCTGGACAAGGACATCCCGGACGGCACCGTGGTCGAGATCGTCTGGGGCGAGGACCCCATCTCGCACAAGCCGCAGGTCGACGCGTCGCACCGCCAGGTGCGCATCCGTGCCACGGTGGCCCCGGCGCCGTACCACGAGTACGCCCGGACCGTGTACCGCGCGAACGACTGACCTCCCGAGTTCTGGGCGGATGCGCCGGCCCCCTGGGCGACAGGTAACCTGTTGCCCAGGGGGCCGCCATGGCAAGAGGGTCTGCCGGCGAGTCGGCATTGCGCAAGCACCTGCGGGTGCTGGAGGCGTTCAACGCGCTGCGACCGTTCCTGACGCTCACCGAGATCGCCGACGAGGCGGGGCTGGCACCGTCCACCGCGCATCGGCTGGTCGCTCAGCTCGAGGCGGAAGGGCTGCTGGAGCGGATGCCGGACCGCTCCTACCGGCTGGGCGTGCGCCTGTGGGAGTTCGCCTCGCGCACCCCCGGCGCCCTCGGACTGCGCGAGCTGGCGCGCCCGTGGATGAGCGGCGTGCACGCCCGGATCCGGCAGGCACACCCAGCTGGGGGTGCGCACCGGGCGCGACATCCTGTTCATCGAGCGGATGTCGACCCGCGAGGCGGTGATCAACGCGACCCTGATCGGCGGACGCACCCCGCTGCCGGTCAGCTCGAGCGGGCTGGTGCTGCTGGCACACGCCGACGACCTGCTGGTCGAAGACGTGATCGCCGCCGGCTGGACCCACTACACCGCGCACACGATCCGCGATGGCCTCGAGCTGCGGGCGCGGCTGCGTCGGGTGCGGGCCGCCGGGTTCGTCGATCTGCCCGGGCACATCCACGAGGCCTCCCGCGGGGTGGCGGTCCCGGTGATGGGTCCGCACGGCGTGATCTACGCGGCGCTGGGGGTGGTCGTGCCTAACGACGGCGCACCGGTGCAGGGCATCCTCGAACTGCTGACGGTCGGCGCGGCCGGCATCACCCGCGCCCTGGAAGAGGCCTACCTGCCGGAAGGCGGGGCCTCCGGAGCCGGCACACGCCCCGGCATCCGCCCCCTGGTGAGCTCGTCGCTGGCCTCGCTGGACTACTTCGCCGGGCTGGACGCGGGAGCGGACTCCGGGGTCGACGACGACCGGCCCGTCGTGGTCTGAGGTGGCGCGCGCCATGCCGCGGATTGACACGACGATGCCCGCCCGCGGAGCGCGGACGGGCATCGGTCGGGAGGTGGGGACGATCAGAAGCCGGGGCCGCGTCCGCCCTGTGCGACGAAGGATGCCGCGAGCGCCTTCAGGCTGCCCGGGGCGGCCGGGTCGTACGAGAAGATCGACGACGTGTCCGGCTTGCAGTCGGTCGGCCGCCGGCCCGTAGGTCATGTCGCCGTTCAGGCCGAGATAGCTGACCTTGTCGAGCTCGTCCATCGCCTTCATGATGCCCGGTCCGGACAGGTCGCCCAGGGCGACGGCCTTCTCCAGGATCGTGGTGGCCGTGATGGCCTGCATGAAGCCGTACACGTTCTGCATGGTCGGCGTCTTGCCGAGCTGGTCGGTGAGCATCTTGATGCCCTCGATCGAGCTGTCGTCGAGGTCGCCGGCCAGACCGGTGATCATGAAGTGGTCCTTCAGATACCCGGCGATGTCGGTGTCCTTGAACGACTGGGCGATCGCGAAGAACTCGGCCAGCCAGGTGGGCGAGTAGCTCAGCTGCGTGGCCGCGGCCACGAGGTTCGGCACGTTGTTGGTCGCACCGCCGAACACCACGACGTCGCACTTCGCGTTCTTCAGCGTCTGCACCTGCGCCGTGAACGCCGTGTCGGTGGGGGCGAACTCGGCCTTCGGCCCGACCTTGAAGCCGAGCTGCTTGGCCGCGTAGTCCAGGCCGTCCTGCCGGGCCTGCCCGGACTGGTCGGCCTGGATCATCGAGCAGACCGTGGAGTCCTTGGTGATCTCACCCTTCTCGAACATGTACGCCAGGGCGTTCCACACGTTGGACTGGTAGGACGTGAACGTCATGCCCAGGTTCTCGTCCTTGGTGAAGCGCGAGCTCTGGGTCGACGGCAGGGCGACGGCCTTGTCCTGCCGCAGGATCGGCAGCAGGGCTTCGGTCGACGCGTCGCCGAGGACGCCCGACAGCATCACGACCTGGTCCTTGACCCGCTGATACTCCTGCACGGCCAGCTGGGGGTTGTACTGGTTGTCGGCGGTGACGACCTTGACCTTGTACTTGCCGTCGATGCCGCCCTTGGCATTGACGATGTCGTAGTACGCCTGCTGACCGGCCACCTGCTCGTTCGAGGAGGGGGCGAGCGGACCGCTGAGGGCGGTCATCTGACCGACGTGGATGACGCCGTCAGACATGTCGAAGCCGGGCACGGACTTCAGCTCGGCGGTCTGACCGGCCGACGGCTTGTCGCCGCCGGTGGTCTGGACGGCGCAGGAGGTGAGCAGCAGAGCGGCTGCAGCGGCCATGGCGAGGACGCCGGGAGTGCGGTTCTTCACGGTGTGGGTCCTTCCTTCTCGGGTGTGGATTGCTGGTTCTCGGTGGTGGGCGGGGATATCTCGGTGCGGGATTGCGTCGTCGTGGCGGTGGAGGGAGTGGTGGACGTGGATGCCGCGGCGCGGGCGGGCATGCGGAAGAACGAGATGAGCCCGCCCCGGCGGAACAGCAGGAAGACGACGATGAGGATGCCGTAGACGACCAGGCCGAAGCCCGAGACGCTGATCCCGCCGTGCTGGCCGGGCTTGGCGATGAACGGCAGGTAGTCGGCCAGCCAGATCGCCACCACGGGCACGAGCCCGATGAACAGCGCGCCCAGGACCGGCCCCCAGATGCTGGCGAGGCCGCCGATGACCACGATCGCGACGTATTGGATCGACAGGTCGAGGCCGAAGTTCTCCGGGCGGATGTACTGCAGCAGCACCCGAGCAGCCCGCCGGCGATGCCGCCGAGCACGGACGACACGATGAATGCGTTCATCATCGACGGCAGGCGCTTGACGCCGAGCACTTCGGCGGCCAGGTCGTGATCGCGGATGGCCTGCATCGCCCGGCCCGAACGCGAGCGCACGATGTTCGCGGTCAGCAGAGCACCAGGGCGAGGATCCCCCAGCACAGGATGAACATGCCCTGCTCGCGGGTGAGGAGGAAGGGGCCGACCTGCAGGGCGGCGAAGTCGACCGGACCGATGGCGACCGGGGCGGTGACCACGGTGCCGTTCAGACCCCCGGTGAGGGCCGGCAGGTTGCGGGCGGCATAGATGCCGATGTAGACCAGCCCGAGCGAGACGATCGCCAGGTAGGGTCCGCGCAGGCGGAGGGCGAACGGCGCGATGGCCGCACCCAGCGCGCCGGCGAACAGCCCCGCCAGCGGCAAGCCAGAGCAGCAGCGGCAGCCCCAGCTCGCCGCCCAGCACCTGGCCGGCGAAGGCGCCGGCCCCGACGAAGAACGCGTGCCCGAGCGAGATCTGCCCGGCGTAGCCGGTGAGCAGGTTCAGCCCGGTGCAGGCGATGGCGGCGACCGCGGCGGTGGCCAGCACGGTGAGCACGTAGCTGTCGGCGATGTTCAACGGGATCGCGACGATCGCGATCACGAACACGGCCGCGAGGATCTTCTTCGTGAGGGTGTCGAACAGGCGCGGTGCGCGGGTGCGCGGGCGGGTCGCGGGCGCGGCGTCGACGGTGGCGGCGGTCATGCGCGTCGGATCTCCTTCCGGCCGAACAGGCCTGCGGGGCGGATGAGCAGGATCGCGAGCATCACCACGTAGGGGACGACATCCGAGAATCCGGATCCCCAGCTCTCCGGGACCAGCGAGACGGCGAACTGCTGGACCACGCCGATGATGAGGCCGCCGATGACGGCACCCAGCGGCGACTCCAGGCCGCCGAGGATGATCACCGGCAGGGCGAGGAACGCGTACACCTCCAGGCCGGGCCGGACGCCGCCGCCGACCGTGGTCGACAGGACCACGCCGCCGAACGCGCCGAGCGCTCCGGCGATGCCCCACGAGATGCCGTAGACCAGCCGGGTGCTCACGCCCTGGGCCATGGCCGCCTCGCCGTCGATGGCGGTCGCCCGCAGGCTCAGGCCGATCCGGGTGAACCGGAAGAACAGGTAGAACGCGAGCAGCGAGCGCCGTGATCGGGATGAGGGTGGCGTCGCGTGCGGTGATGCCGATCCCGCCGATGCGGATCACGTTCAGTGCCCAGGGGTCGTTGAGGTTCAGCGAGTCGCCCGGCCAGATGGCGGTGACGATGGGGGCGATCGCGATGGTCACCCCGAACGTGACCAGCAGCGCGACGAAGTGGTCGGTGACCCGGTGCACGACCAGCGCCTCGAGGGCGACGGCGAACACGGCGACCACGGCCATCGCGATGATCACGCCGATCCAGAACGGCAGTCGGGCCTGATGGATGAGGGCGTACGCGAGGTACGCGCCCAGCACCACGAAGCTGCCCTGAGCGAGGTTCAGGATGCCGGAGGCCCGGGCCACGACGACGAAGCCGAGCGACAGCACGGCGTACAGGCAGCCCAGGGCGATGCCGGAGACGAGGATCTGCAGGATGTCGGTCATCGCAGCGCTCCCTTTCGCGTGCGCGGCGCCTTCCGGGTGAGACCCTTCGGGATCTTCAGCGCGATGTTGCCGGTGGTGGTGGGGTCTTCGGCGTCGTCGGACTCGTCGCCGAGGTAGGCGGCGATCACCCGCGGGTCGGCGATCGCGGCTCGGGGCGACTCGATCGTGATGGTGGTGCCGAAGTCCAGCACGAGCGAGCGGTCGCCCAGCCGGGTGACCAGCCCCATGTCGTGCTCGATCATGACGACGGTCAGGTCCAGTTCGCGCTTGGCGACCAGGATCCACTCGGCCAGTTCGTCGGTCTCGTCGTCGTTCATGCCGGCGGCCGGCTCGTCCAGCAGGAGCAGCCGGGGCTCGACGGCCAGCGCCCGGGCCAGCTCGATCCGCTTCTTGATGCCGTACGGCAGGTCGCCGATGGGGCGGCGCAGGTAGGCGCCCAGGCCCATCAGGTCGATGAGCGGCTCGCAGGCGCGGCGCGCCGCCGCCTCTTCGCGACGTGCCCGACCGAACCAGACGGCGCCGGTGAGCACGCCGGAGCGCATCAGCCGGTGGCGGCCGAGGACCACGTTGTCGAGCACGTCCATCTGCTCGAACAGGGCGAGGTTCTGGAACGTGCGGGCGATGCCGAGACCGGCCAGCGCCGAGCGCTTGGCGCCCAGCAGCGGGGCGCCGTCGAACGTGACGGTGCCGCCGGTCGGGCGGTAGATGCGGCTGATGACGTTCAGCAGCGATGTCTTGCCGGCCCCGTTCGGGCCGATCACGGTGAAGAACTCGCCGGGCTGCACGTCGAACGAGACTCCGCGAAGGATGTGCAACCCGCCGATCGTCAGCTCGATGTCGCGCACATCCAGCAGGGGTGCCGCATCCGTGCTCATGCCGCCTCCTCCGCACCGAGGCCGAGCAGCGAGCCGCTGCAGACCCTCGTCCTCGCGCAGGTGCGCCGCGGTGTCCTCGTGCACGATCCGGCCGTGCTCGATCACGTAGCCGCGGTCGGCGACCGACAGCGCCATCGTCGCGTTCTGCTCGATCAGCAGCACGCTGGTGCCGGCTTCGCGGATGGCGCGGATGGTGTCGCGCACGAACGTGACGAGCTTCGGCGACAGGCCGAGGGTCGGCTCGTCCAGCACGAGCAGCCGGGCGAGGACATCAGCGCGCGGGCGACGGCCAGCATCTGCTGCTCGCCGCCGGACAGCAGGCCGGCGGCCTGGTCGCGACGCTCGGCCAGGCGCGGGAACAGCGCGAACATCTGCTCGCGGTTGGCCCGCAGCTGGGCGCCGCGGACGGTCGTCCCGCCCATCTCGAGGTTCTCGGTGACCGTCATCGCGCCGAAGATGCGTCGACCCTCCAGCGTCTGGGCGACGCCGTGCCGGACGATCGTGCGTGGCGAGCGGCGGGTCAGGTCGCCGCCGAAGCTGCGGATGTGTCCGGCGGTGATCGTGCCGCCCTGCGCGGGGAGGAGTCCGGTGACGGCCCGCGCCAGGGTGGACTTGCCGGCGCCGTTGAGCCCCATCAGAGTCACGACCTCGCCGTCGTGCACAGTGAGGTTCACTTCCCGCAGGGCGGTGATCGACCGTCCGTACCGGACGCTCACCCCCACGACATCCAGGGCGGGCGCGGCAGGCGGATGCTGCTGTTGAGTCGTCACGGCGTCAGGTCCTCCTCGACCTTCGTCGATCCACATCGCTGCGGATCCGATCGCCCCAGTATCAGGTAACCTGAGACTCAAGTCAAGGGGACAGCAGGTAACTCTTCAGCAGTGTGCCGGTTGGTCAGGCCCAGACCGGATGGAACCCCCGGTCCGTGAGCGCCGCGCGGGTGATCTGAAACGGTGAAATCTCGTGTTCCGTCGCCCCGGCCGTCACGAGGTCGGCGAGGATCGAGCCGACGAGGGCTGCGAACTTTCCCGCGTGCCCGGCGCCGACGAAGACGGCGACGTGCGGACTTCCCGGCAGAGTGTCCAGGATGAAGTCGCGATCGGGGGTCAGGTCGTAGACGCACGTGCGGCTCATGAGGACCGGGCCGACGCCATCGGGCAGATGGCGTCGCAGAAACTCCACGAGGTAGGCGGCCTCTTCCGCATCCGGGTCGAATCGACGCTGGTCACGTTCGATGAAATGCGCGCGCATGTCGCGCCCGATCTTGATGGCGGCCTCTCCGTAGACGGGAAAGCCGTAGAAGTCGCCGTAGGCCTCGCCGTGGTACAGCCAGACGGGGAAGTCCTCGGGTCGGAACGCGTTCAACTGCGGTGTCGCGACGTATGTCACCTGCTCCTGAGACAGGGTGATGGGCAGGTCGAGACCGAGATCCGCGGTCAGGTCCTGGATCCACGACCCCACGGCGACCACGAGGTTGTCGGCGTCGAAGGCGCCCGCCGAGGTGGACACCGACACTCCGCGGTCACGGACGTCGATGCCGGTCACGGTCGTACGCGGGAGGAAGGTCACGCCCGCCGACAGGGCGAGGGATGTCATGGTCGAGACCGCTCGACGGATGTCGAGCAGACCGCCGTCCTGCTGGAAGATCCCGACGACATCGTCGTCCAGACGCCACTGCGGGTAGCGGGCCCTGATCTCGTCGACGGTCAGGTTCTCGTACGGATGGGATCGGGCATCCAGTGCCGCCTTGTATGAGTACAGCACGTCCTCACCGGGAGTGCCCGTCTGGGCCAGATCGAGTCCGCCGGTGCGGGTGTACAGCTTGCATCCCGACCTGTTCTCGATCGTCTCCCACGCGCGGAACATCGCCGGTGTCAGTCCGGTGTAGTCAGTGCTCTGGTAGGCGTGACGGATGATCCTCGAGTGATCTCCGGACGAGCCGAATCCGTGGATGAGATCGAACTGCTCGATCACGAGCACGCGGTCCGCCCCGGCGTCGGCCAGCGCGTACGCCGTGGCGCTGCCGATCGCGCCGGCGCCGATGACGATGTGCGAGTATCCGCTGCCCATTTCGTCCGCATTCACTTTCCGGTCGCCGCGAGCGACGGGTCGAGACCGTTCGCGCTCAGGATGTCGGCGATGCCTGCCCTCGTCGAGCAGCGTGGCGATGTCCGCATTCATCGCCTCGGTGAGCGAGGCCGCCTTCTTGTTCAGCAGGAGGACGACGTCGTTCGGCTTCTGACTGGAGGGGATGTCGGCGGTGGGCGCGAGGCTTGGCCGTGAGTGCCGTGTCCTCGGCGGCACGCAGCGAGGCCTCGGCGCTGGTGAAGGCCCCGGCATTCACCCGCCCGTTCTTGATGTCGGCGATCAGCGATGCCGAGGTCTGGTAGACCTTGACGGCGTCGGCACCCAGTGCGGCCTGGAACTCCGCGTTCCACAGGTACCCCTGGATGACGCCGAGCTGCTTGCCCTTCAGGCCCGCCAGCGAGTCGATGCCATCACGGGAGAGGATCGCCGCCTGGTCGAGGTACATCGCATCGGTGAGGCTGAAGCTCTTGGCTCGATCCGGGCTCGCATATACGCCTCCGATGGCGATGTCGGCGCGTCCGGAATCGATCGTCGAGGGGAGTGCCGCCCCGGCGACGGAGGAGATGTCCAGGGTCAGGCACTCCATTGTGGCGATCTTGGCGACGATGTCGCCGTCGACGCCCTTGATCGTCCCGCCATCGTCGACCGTGTACGGGGGAGACACGTACGCGGCGACCGTCAGGGTGCCCGGCGTGATCGTCTCGAGCTCCGCATGGGCGGGGCTCCAGTCGGCCGGGCTGCTCGCCGGCGGCGGTGGCCGCGCATGCGCTCAGCGCGATCGCCAGCATGGCGGTGACGGCCACGGCCGGCGCAGTTCGTGTGATGGACATCGGGTGCTCCTTGTGGTGTTCGGGTGTCGTGCGGTCGGTGTGCCGCGTCAGAACGGGATGCTCTTGCTCGGCAGCGGGGGTGGCTTATCTGCGGACGCGGACGTCTGCGCCGACGGATGCCGAGCAGGGCGACGCCGATGAGTGAGACGACCCCGTAGAGGATCCCCGCGAGAGTGAGCGGCGGGAGGAATTGGAACGTGATGGTGCCGGCGTTGTAGGCGCGGCTGAGAAGCTCCGGCACGGAGATCGCGTACGCGAGGGATGTGCCCTGGAAGGTGATGATCGAAAGACCGATCAGCGGGGGGATGACGATCCGGACGGCCTGGGAGGCACCACCAGGCGGAACTCGTTCCAGCTGCTCAGCCCCAACGCCCGACTGGCCTCACGCTGTCCCTTCGGTACGGCCTGGATGCCGGCGCGGAACACCTCTGCCGAGTAGGCGCCCGTCGTCAGGGCGATGGCCAGCACCGCGGCGGGAAGCTGCTCAACAGCACGTTCACCTGCGGCAGGCCGTTGTAGACCAGATACAGCAGGATCAGCGCCGGAAGACCGCGGCCGATCTCCACGATCGTGATCACCGGCCAGCGGAGGGCGCGGGGTGAGGCCAGGGTCCCGACCGCGAGCACGATGCCGAAGGGGAGGCCGAACACGAGGGAGAGCACCGTGAGCTTGCGCTGTGACCAGCAGGCCGGGCAAGGCGTGGGCAGCAGGAGGCCCCATTGGCTCAGCAGATCGTTCATGCGCCGACCAGCCTTCTGGACAGCCGGCGGTCCACGGCGCGTCCCAGAACGGCGACCGGGATGCTCAGGGCGATGTACAGAAGCCCCGCGACCGCGAAGTTGCCGAGGCCGTTGAGATCGACCTGCGTCTGCTGATTGGCATAGAACGTGATGTCCTTCGCGCCGATCACCGAGGCCACCGCGCTGTCCTTCAGCAGGCCGATCGCATAGGTCGCCGCAGGCGGGATGATGGTCACCACCGCCTGCGGCAGGATGACGGTCCGCGCCGAGGCGAGGCGTGGCATCCCGAGTGCGGTGGATGCCTCCCACTGACCTTTCGGCAGGCCGTCCAGGCCGGCGCGGTAGATCTCCGTCAGGTACGCGGCCGAGATGAGGCCGAGTCCGATGACCGATGCCTGCAGGGTGTCGAGCTTGACCGCACCCGAGCCGATGCCGTAGTACACGATGAACAGCCAGACCAGTGGTGGGACGGCGCGTGTCAGCTCGACGACCGCCAGCGCGGGCAGCCGCAGCCACCTCCTCGGCGATCGCCGCAGGAGCACGAGGGGAACCGCGAGCACGGCCCCGACGACGAACGACAGCACCGTGATGAGCACCGTCGTCCCGACGCCTCTCGCGAGCAGTTCGAGCAGGTCCCACATCATCGGCCTCGATATGCGGTGAGGAACTGCTGGATGCGGGCGTGCTGGGGGTGCGCAGCAGGATCTCAGGCGGGCCCTCCTCGAGGAGCGCTCCGTCGCACATGAAGATCACCCGGTCGGACACGTCCTCGGCGAACTGCATCTCGTGGGTGCAGACGATCATCGTCATCCCCTCGTCCGCGAGCCGGCGCATCGTGCTGAGCACCTCGACGCTGAGCTCGGGGTCCAGGGAGGCGGTCGGCTCGTCGAAGAGCATGAGCTGAGGATCCATCGCCAGAGCGCGGGCGATCGCGATGCGCTCCTGCTGACCTCCTGAGCACTGCGCGGGCTTCTTGTCGGCGTGTTCGGCCAGACCCACACGCGTCAGCTCCTGCTCGGCCCGGATGCGTGCGTCCGCCTTGGATCTGCCCAGCGTGTGCATCTGGGCGAGCATCACGTTCTCGTACGCGGTCAGATGCGGGAAGAGGTTGAACTGCTGGAACACCATGCCGACATCGCGGCGGAGGGCGTTCAGGGAGCGGCGATCCGAGCCGACGATGCGCCCGTTGAAGCTCATCGTCCCCGAGTCCGGCGATTCCAAGCGGTTGATGCTCGCGAGCAGGGTGCTCTTTCCCGCGCCGCTGGGCCCGATCAGCGCGATCACCTCGCCGGCGTGGACATCCAGCGACACCTCGTTCACGACGGTGACGTGGCCGAAGGACACCCGGATGTCGGAGAGCTCGAGCAGCGGTGTTCCCTCGCTGCTCGTCACCACGTGCGCGGGGCGGGATGTGGAGCGACTGCGCTGTGTCACGGTGGGTCACCACTTCTGCTCAGACGACATCGGCTTTGGGCCATCATTGCGCGGCGGGAGCGGGATCTGAAACAGCTTCTCTGCCCGGATGTACAATCAATGGTTGTGGATTCGATCCGGCGCCTCCGCGCGTTCGTCGCGCTGGCCGACAACCTGCACTTCGGGCGTACCGCGGCGCAAGCTGTTCGTCTCGCAGCAGGCGCTGAGCAAGCAGATCGCCACGCTCGAGGCCGAGGTCGGGGTCACGCTGTTCACGCGCACGACCCGCGCCGTCGAACTGACGCCGGCCGGCGAGCTGTTCGTGCAGGCCTGCCGCCGAGCACTCGCCGAGCTGGATGCCGGTGTGGAGGCGATCCGCGGCGACCCGGGGATCCTGCAGCTCGGTCTCATCGTGCTCGGTGCCTTGGAACTGACCGAGCCGATACTGGCGGAGTTCCGCCACGCGCGACCGGGCTCCGAGATCGTGACGCGACAGTTCACATTCGCCGACCCGAGTGCGGGCCTGGCCGACCGCTCCTCGGACGTCGCCGTCGTGCGCCTTCCCATCGACGTTCCCGGACTGCGCACCGAGCGACTTTTCGTGGAGCCCCGCGTCGTGGTCGTACCGTCCCGCCATCCCATCGCCGCGCAGCCGGATGTCGCGGTCGCGGAGCTGCTCGGCGAGCGGATCACGGTCAGCAACGCCACCGATGAGCGCTATCACCGGTTCTGGACCCTGGCCGATCATCGCGCGACCCCCATGCCTGCCCCGATCCTCGCCCGTTCCCACGCCGAGGAGATCGAGATCGTCGCCTCCGGACGTGCCCTGAGCATCTCGTCCGCCTGTGCGGCCCGGCTGACCCCGCATCCGGATGTCCGGTTCGTCCCGATCCGGGATGTCCCCGGCACCGAGTGCGCGATCGCGTGGCGGGCTGATCAGGAGAGTCCGCTCATCCGCGACTTCGTCGACGCGGCACGCCGCGTGCGAGAGCGGGAGACCGCACTCGTGTCATCGATCGAGCATCCCGGCCGCTGACACGGCCGATCCCTTTCACAACTCGGGATTGTCTATCCGGACGCACTCGCTGTTTCCGTCCGCGCTGTCGGCCGGGGCACGATCGCAGGGAGGCGTGATTCGCCTGTCCCGGACCGACGAAGGTCCGGGCACCGATGCGGAACGGATGGATTATGACTGTCATCATCTCGGGTGAGGGGCTCTCGGTCGAGCAGATCGCCGCTGTGGCCAATGGCGAACCGGTGGAGATCACCGGCGATCCGGACGTGCGGGCACGGATGGAGCGGTCGAGGGACGTCGTGCGTGATGCGCTGGCCCGCGGTGAGGCGGTCTACGGGGTCTCGACCCTGTTCGGCGCCATGGCCGACCACCACGTGCCGGCCGACCAGCTCGTCGAGCTCGAGCGACTGGCGCTCTGGCAGCACAAGACGGCGACCGGGCCGCGGCTTCCCGCCGAGGAGGTGCGCGCGGCGATGCGCTGCGCGCGAATTCGCTCGTGAAGGGGGCATCGGCAATCCGCCTCGAGATCGTCCAGCGGTACGCGACATTCCTGAATGCGGACGCCGTGCCGCAGGTGTACCAGCGAGGCTCGATCGGAGCCAGCGGCGACCTCGTGCCGCTGAGCTACATCGCGGGCGCGATCCTCGGGCTTGACGCCGGGTTCCTCGTGGACTACGAGGGGGAGGAGTTGGACGCGCTCACCGTTCTCGCACGACTCGGCCTGGAGCCCCTCGAGCTCCAAGCCGAAGGAGGGGCTCGCGCTGAACAACGGAACGGCAGCGTGCACCGCGGTAGCGGCTGTCGCGGTGAACCGTGCCTTCGACCTGGCTTCCGTCGGCTTCGGCGTGCATGCGCTGTACGCCCAGGCGCTGTTGGCGACGGACCAGAGCTTCGCCCCGTTCGTGCAGGCGGTCAAGCCGCACCCGGGCCAGATTTTCACGGCCGCCGCGATGATCGATCTCGTGACCGGTTCGGCGGCCATCCGCAACGAGGAAGGGGGTGCGCGCGATCGCCCGGAGGGGGTGCTCATCCAGGACCGGTACTCGCTGCGGTGCCTGCCGCAGTACATCGGACCCATCGTGGACGGGATGGTGACGGTCAAGCGCCAGATCGAGGTGGAGTCCAACAGCGCGAGCGACAACCCCCTCGTCGACGGGGAGCGCGGCGAGATCCTGCACACCGGGAACTTCCTCGCCCAGTACACCGGCGTCGCGATGGACCAGCTGCGGTACCACCTGGGACTGATGGCGAAGCACATCGACGTGCAGACGGCGCTGCTGATGGCACCCGAGTTCAACCACGGTCTGGCACCGTCGTTGACCGGGCACATGGACGGCATGAGCGTGGGGCTGAAGTCGCTGCAAGTGGCGGTCAATCAGATGATGCCGCTGATGGGCTTCTACGGGCAGTCGATCGTCGACCGCTTCCCCACCCATGCGGAGCAGTTCAACCAGAACGTGAACAGCCAGGCGATGAACTCGGCCAACCTTGCACGTGAGACCCTCGACGTCTTCACGCACTTCCTGGCGGTCTCGCTGTTCGTGGCGGTGCAGGCGGTCGAGCTGAGGGCGAAGCAGATGCGCGACACCTACGACGCCCGGGAGATCCTCTCGCCCGCCACGATCGGACTGTATGAGGCGGCGCGCGCTGCGGCGACGCCGAAGCAGATCGGCGACGGACCGCTGATGTTCAACGACATGGATCAGCTGGTCCAGCCGATGGTCGAGGGCCTGATCGCCGGGCTCGACACGGACGGGTCCATACTGCGTTCCGTCGATGCCGTGAACCGAAAGCTCCGCGCACACGACGATCGCTGATCGGCGCACAGGCCGGCTGCGGTCAGCGGACGAACGCGCTGTGCCCGGTCAGTGCCCGGCCGACGATGAGCGTGTTGATCTCGCGGGTGCCCTCGAACGTGTACATCGCCTCGGCGTCGCCGAAGAAGCGCATCGCGTCGCCGGTGAGCAGGATGCCGTTGCCGCCCATCGTCTCGCGGGCCAGCGCGACCGACTCGCGCAGACGGTCGGCGGCGACGCGCTTGACCAGGCTCGCCGACACGTCGTCGGCGATCGGATGGGTCGTCGTGCGCACCGCGAGCGCGAGCGTCTGGGCGATGTTGCCGACGATCTGCACGAGCTTGTCCTGGATCAGCTGGAAGCCGGCGATGGGGCGTCCGAACTGCTCGCGGTGCTGCGCATAGTGCAGGGCCGCGACATATGCCCCCAACTGCATACCAGCCGAACTCCAGGCGATGTCGGCGCGCAGCCGGCGGAATGCCCGGTTGATGTCGCGGAACCCCTCGATCCGCGGCAGGCGTCGTTCCTCGGGCACGAGCACGCCCTCGAGCAGGATGTCGGCGTTGTGCACGAGCCGTGCCGCGCCCTTGTGCGCGATCACGGTGCGGCGCACGCCCGGAGAGTCGGCGGGCACGACGAACGCGAGCACACGATCCCCGTCGGCCTCGCGGGCGACGATGACGAGGTTGTCCGAGATCGTGGCGTTGCCGATCCAGCGCTTGGCGCCGTCGATCACCCAGCCGTCCGCGGTGCGCCGCGCTGTCGTGGCCATCCCGCCGGCGACATCCGAGCCGTGGTCCGGCTCGCTCAGGGCGAAGCATCCGGTGAAGCTGAAGTCCAGGATGCCGGTGTCCCAGGCGGCGATCTGCTCCGGCTTGCCGCCGGCGTGGACGAGGGTGCGGAACATGCCCACCTGGCCGCCGTACGTGATCGACATGGCCAGGTCGAGCCGGCACAGCTCGAGGGTGACGAATCCGCGGTACAGCGGGCGCAGCATCCCCTCGTCGTCGAGGAGCTCGGGCGCATCGAGCAGATCGAGCGCGGCCAGAGGACGGCGGAAGTCGGCGAGGTTGTCGCCGCGTTCCCACCGCTCCACGAGTACCGGACGCACGTTCTCGTCCAAGTACGCGCGCAGCTCGGCCAGCTTCGCCTTCTCGGCGGCGGTCAGATCGTCGGCGAAGCCGAGCAGGTCTCCGGGATAGTCCAGTTCCACGGGGCCGTCGGTCATGATCCCCCTTCGAGCCCCAGCAGGCGCACGGCGTTGTCCTTGAGCACGAGCCGGACCACCTCGTCGGGCAGCTCGAGCCCGGCGAAGTCGCGCAGCCAGCGGTCGGGGGTGAGCGCCGGGAAGTCCGAGCCGAAGAGCATCTTGTGCTTCAGATAGGTGCGGGTGGCGCGCACCAGCGCCGGGCTGAAGTACTTCGGCGACCACCCGGACAGGTCGATCCACACGTTCGCCTTGTGCGTCGCGATCGAGATCGCCTCGTCCTGCCATGGGACGCTGGGGTGCGCCAGGATGATGGGGAGTTCCGGATGCCGTGCCGCGACGTCGTCCAGCAGCATCGGGTTGGACAGGCCCAGCCGCAGACCCAGTCCTCCCGGGACGCCTGCACCCACCCCGGTCTGCCCGGTGTGCACGACGATCGGCAGACGCAGCTGCTCGATGGCGGCGAACAGCGGGTCGAACTCGGGCGCCGACGGGTCGAAGCCCTGCACCGTCGGATGGAATTTGAACCCCCGCACCCCGAGGTCGCCGGCCTGCCGGTGCAGTTCGGCCAGCGCCGCGTCGCCCTGCAGCGGATCGACCGACCCGAACGCGATGAGGGTGTCGGCGTTGCGCGCCGCGCCCGCCACGATGTCGTCGATGCTGTTCGGGGCATGACCGGTGTTGGTGGTGGCATCCACCGTGAACACCACGGCCATCATGTCGCGCTCGCGGTAGTACGCGGCGGTCTCATCGACGGTGCGGGTCGGCTCGCCGCTGCCGAAGTAGCGGTCCATCGCCTCGCGCTGCTCGTCGGATGCGCCGAAGTGGCCGCTGTCATCGACCTGGATGTGCACATGGGTGTCAATGGCGCGGATGCGGTCGAGATCGGTCATGCGGACCCCTTCTGGTTGCGATCGCGCACGACCTCGTCCCGGAGCGAGCCGATGTCGACCTTGCCGGTGGGCGTGCGGTCCATGGAGGCGCGGAACAGGATGTGCCGCGGCTTCTTGTACCCGGCCAGCAGGCTGTCCACGTGGGCGAGCAGCTCGTCCGGGGTGACGTCCGCTCCGCGCTGCACCACCGCCGTCACGACCTCGCCGAACCGGGGGTCCGGGGCGCCGAGCACGACCGCGTCCGCCACGGCGGGATGGGACAGCAGCGCCTCCTCGACCTCGAGCGGGTAGACCTTCTCGCCGCCGGTGTTGATGACGCCGCTGCCGCGGCCGAGGAACTCGATGTGACGGTCGTCCTCCACCCGGACCCAGTCGCCGGGCACCACGTGACGGACGCCGTCGATGATAGGGAAGGTGGCCGCCGTCTTCTCGGCGTCGCCGTGGTAGCCCAGCGGCAGTGCGCCGCGCTGGGCGAGCACGCCCAGCGCCCCGGGCCGGTCCTGGATCTCGTGCCGCTGCTCGTCCAGCACGACCGCGGTCGGGAACAGCTGCGGCCGCCCCGGCAGATTGTCGACGCCGGTCGTGGTGGTCACGGCGAACCCGCCGCCCTCGGTCGAGGCCAGCAGGTCGAAGATGGAAAGATCGCCGAGCTCGTGCAGCCGGCGCTTGCTCTCCGGGCTGAACCGCATGCCCGAGCTCATCACCGACGTGACCGTCTCCAGACGCACGCCCAGCCGCTCGGCGGCGTCGACCAGCGGGATGGTCACCGCGTCGCCGGCGACGATCACCCGGGTCGCGTGCGCAACGTTGGCGAATCGCACGGCGGCTTCGGCGTCCAGCCGGGCCGAGCCGGTGATCAGCACGGTGCCGCCGATCGTGAGGGTGTTCATCGACGTCGTCAGCGCCGTGCCGTGCATGAACGGCGCCAACGGCAGGTTCACCATCGGCGGATACGAGCGGTCGCTCGCGATGGCCACGGCCTCGTCGAGGGTGTGCGGCCACGGGCGCTCGGAGAGCGAGTAGGTGGCGAACATCTGCACCTCGAACATGTCCTGCTCGTCCCAGCGCACCGCCTTGGGGCGGCCGGTCGTCCCGCCGGTGTAGATCCACAGCTCGGCGCCGTCCGGGGCGGCCGGCGGCAGCGGGGTGTCGCCGGCGACCGCGTCCGCCCAGCTCAGACCCGGCGCGGGCGCGGTGTCGTCGTCGACGACGCTCAGCAGCACGTCGCCGGCGGCCTGGGCCGCGGCATCCGTCGCCACCGGCGTGAGCGAGGTCGGGTGGATCAGCACCGCGGCGCCGGAGTCGTCCAGCAGTGCGGCGACCTCGCCCGCGCGCAAGCCGGTAGTTCAGCGGCACCGGGATCATCCCGCTGGCCAGGCAGGCGAAGAACGTGATCAGGAACTCGGGACGGTTGTACAGAAGGATCGCGACGGCATCGCCCGGGCGCACGCCGTGCGCGCCCAGGGATGCCGCCAGGGCGCCGGACTCGCGGGCGAAGCGCTCATACGTCCAGCGCTCGCCGTCGATGCTCTGCAGGGCCGTGCGGTCGGGCAGGGCGCGTGCGACGGCCTGCCACAGGTCTGCGTAGTGTGCTCGCATGGGTCAATCCTGCGGCCCGGAGTGCTGGGCGTGCGCGGCCAGGTCGGCGTGCCATGCCTCGTCGATCTGATCCGGGCTCCACCCGCCGTCCTCGTCGAGCGTGCGCAGCACGGCGGGGTGGGAGTACAGGGTCAGTCGGTCGCCGCCGATGCCGATGGCCTGACCGGTGACGTCGGCGGCGGCATCCGATGCGAGCCAGACGATGAGGGATGCCACGTCCTCCGGGGTGCCGAGGGCGTGATCGCGGCGATACTCGGTGGGGATGTCGGCCCCGGCGACATAGTCCTCGTACACCTGGGTGTACGCGGGGATCGTGGCGGTCATCGGCGACAGGGCGGTGGGGATCACCGCGTTGGCGGTGATCCCGGCTCGGGCCAGCTCCAGCGACCAGGTGCGGGCCATCGCGACCAGGCCGGCCTTCGCGGCGGCGTAGTTCGTCTGGCCGAAGCTGCCGAACTGTCCGGCCGGCGAGCCGATCAGGATGATGCGGCCACCGGTGCCCTGTTCGCGCAGGCGGGTCGCGGCCGCGCGCCCGCAGGTGAACGTGCCGCGCAGGTGGGTCTCGATGACCAGGTCGAAGTCGTCGTCCCCCATCTTCCACAGCACGCGGTCGCGGAGCACGCCGGCGTTGGCGACCAGGACGTCGAGCCGGCCGAACTCGCCCACGGCCGCCGCCACCAGCGCGTCGGCGGTCTCGGTCGGCCCGACCGGGGCGACCACGGCAGTGGCACGGCCGCCGGCGGCCTCGATGTCGGCCACGGTCTGCGCGGCGGTCTCGGGGTCGACGTCGTTGACGACCACGGCGGCGCCGGCGTCGGCCAGGGCGAGGGCGTAGGCGCGGCCGAGGCTGCGGCCGGCGCCGGTGACGATGGCGACCTTGCCGTCCAGGCGGATCGGCGCGCTCACTTGTAGTACCTCAGGACGAGCTCGGCCACGCACGCCGGCTTGGCGCCGCCCTCGATCTCGAACGTGATCGGCACCTCGATCTGCCAGCCGCCGGCGACCTCGGTCACATTGGAGACCTCGCCGGTCACGCGGATGCGCGAGCCCACCGGCACCGGCGAGGGGAAGCGCACGCGGTTCAGGCCGTAGTTGATGCCCATCCCCACCTCGGTGATCGTGAACACCTCGCGCATCAGCGGGACGACCAGGCTCAGGGTGAGCAGTCCGTGCACGATGCGGGTGCCGAACGGCGTGGCCGCCGCGAAGTCGGCATCCACGTGGATGGGATTGTCGTCGCCCGACAGCTTGCGCATAGAGGTTCACTTCCTCCTGCGTGATCGTCTTCCAGCTGGACGGACCGAACGTGCGGCCCGCCAACTGGGCAGCTCGTCGATCGTCACGGACACGGGGTTCTCGGCCATGGTGCCTCTCTCGCCTCGTCGCATCGCGTTCGCACGCGGAGCATCTTCGCTCTGAGTATCAGGCTACCTGATAATGGGCGGACGCGCCAGACCGCGGCATCCCGCCACCGGTGCGCACCCTAGGATGAGGCCGTGACCGCAGAGCGTACAGAGCGATCGCGCGACCGCGTGCAGAGCATCGAGCGCGGCATCGCCGTGCTGCGTGTCTTCGACGGGCGCTCGGCGCCCCTGTCGGCGAGCGACATCGCGGCCCGTGCGGGTCTGCCGCGGCCGGTGGTGCGCCGCATCCTGCTGACCTTCGAGCACCTCGGCTACATGCGCGGGCAGCGCGGCCTGTGGAGTCTGACCCCGCGCATCCTTGAGCTCGGTGCCGCGTACTTCGCCGACTCGTCGCTGCCCGAGATCGCCCGCCCCGCGATGGACGACGTGGTCGCCCAGCTCGGCGAGACGTGCAGTCTGGGGGTGCTCAGCGGCGCGGATGTGATCCACGTCGCGCGCGTCGAGGATCACCGCCCGCTGCCCGGGGCGGTGAGGGTCGGGATGAGCCTGCCCGCGTCGGCCACCGCCGTGGGCAAGGTGCTGCTGGCGGGACTCGGCGAGGCCGCGCTCGCCCGCGCCCTGGCCGAGGTCGACTGGGAGCCGCACACCCCGCACACGATCACGGATGCCGCGGCCCTGCGCGCGCGGATCGCGCAGGTGCGCACCCAGGGCTACGACGTGTCGATCGAGGAGCTGAACCCCGGCATGGTCGCAGCCGCCGTGCCGATCACCGTGGGCGGCGAAGCGGTCGGGGCGCTCGGGGTGTCCTCGACCACGGTGCGGCAGGACGAGGCATCCCTCACCCGTGACGTCGTGCCGGTGCTGCGCGTCGCCGCCGACCGCATCGCGCGCGGCTACCTCGGCGCGAACCCCCACCTCTACCGCCCCGCCCCCTGACCGGGCCGGTCCCACGGCTTCGTCAGGGGTGCACGGACGCGTTCGCGAGCGCCGCGACCGCGGCATCCCCGCCCTCGATGAGAAACCGCTCCGGTTGGCGGCCCGGATCGGCGCGCTCCCACATGAACAGCGCGAGATCGGCGACGGAAGCAGTGACCCTGGACCCTCCCGCCGCCGGTGCGGCGTCGGCTGCACGCCAATCCCGGGCGATCGTCCACGTGCGATCGATGTCGGTGGCGGCGAGCGTCACGGGCTCCGGCAGCGGGTCCAGCGACGGGCGACTCCGCGGGAGGAACACCTCGAACAGCTCGTCGATCCCGTCTGCGTAGTCGACCGGTGCGAGTTCGGGCGCGGGGCGCCATGATGCGCCGCCGGCGGCGCGCAGATCCGTGAGGTGCTTGACGCTCTCATAGACGAGGCGCCGGCTCCAGAAGCGCGCCTCGCCCTCCGCGGACTCACCCAGCACCCAGCACGGGCGCTCGGGCGGCGTCTCCGTCAGCGCCGCCAGCAGTTCGCGCCGGCAGTCCCCGTACCACCGTCGCCTGTCTCCGACCGGTGGCGGCGGCAGCGTCTTCCGGGGCACGTTGTTCCCGGTTCTCACGATCCGGGCCGCCCACAGGTGGATCTGCCCCAGGTGACCGATCAGATCCGAAACCGTCGGCCAGGCATCCCAGGCGATCGAGGCCGTCGGCGCATGGTGCTCGATCTCCGCGTCGAAGGCGGCGGTCACCCGAGCGAGGAGAGCCACCCGTATGTCATCGACGTCTCCGCGCATGTGCGGGCGACTCCTCTCCTTCGACCCGCGTCCGGCTGACGGACGAGGCGTCTTCGTGCCGGCACGGGTCTGCGGCGATCCTAACGCGGCAGTCCGCTGGCTGCGCCCGGCTCGCGCCCTGCCCCTCCCGACCGCCTCCGAGGCGTGACCCGTCACAAGTGGTCGCTATGGCCGCGCTCAAAGCAGCCGATTCTGACAAGTCGGCGACTGACGGGAGGGAGACGGGGGAGGCGCGAGGCGGGATCAGAAGAGGATGCCGCCGCGGATGTTGCGGCCCTCGATCATGTCCCGGTAGCCCTGGTTGATGTCCTCGAGCGGATACATCCGGGTGATCAGCTCGTCGAGCTTGAGCTGGCCCGCGTCGTACATCTGCAGCTGGCGGGGCACATCGGCCTGCGGGTTGGCGTGTCCGTAGATCGTGCCCTGGATGCGCTTCTGGTAGCGGGTGAGCTCGAGCGGGCTGATCGGGATGCCGGTCTCGTCGTCGGGCGCGATCCCGGTGACCACCGCCACCCCGCCCTTGCGGATCGCCGAGACCGCCTCGGCCACATGCGAGCCGCGCACCACCCCGATGGTCACGATCGACCGGTCGGCGCCCTGGCCGTTCGTGATCGAGCGGGCGAAGTCGGCCGCCTCGTCCATCGTCGCGAACGCGTGCGTGGCGCCCAGCCGCAGCGCCGACTCGCGCTTGAACTCGACTGGGTCCACGGCGATCACCGCGACCGCGCCGGCGTGATGCGCGCCCTGCACGGCGTTGATGCCGACACCGCCCACGCCCATCACTATCACCACGTCGCCCGGCTGCGTCTCGGCGGCGTACACGGCGCTGCCCCATCCGGTGCCCACACCGCAGCCCAGCAGCCAGACCTTCTCCAGATCGGCGCCGGCGGGCAGCTTGATCGCCGAGTCCACCGAGACCAGGGTGTGCTCCGAGAACGACCCGACCTGGCACATCTGGCCGACGGGCGTGCCGTCCGGCAGCGCGAACCGGTAGCTGTCCTCGTCGTCGAACCGGTGCCCGGCCAGCAGGTAGCGGCCACGGTCGCACAGATTCGTCATGCCCGAGGTGCACCAGCGGCACTTGCCGCAGCTGGGGATCCAGGTGAACACGACGGCCTCGCCGACCTCCCAGCCCGGCGTGTTCGGCCCGACCGACTCGACGATGCCGGTGCCCTCGTGTCCGCACACCATCGGCAGGTGTCCGGCCACGCTGTCGCCGGTCATCATGTGGTAGTCCGAGTGGCACATGCCGGCGGCGACCATCCGCACCCGGATCTCGTTCTGCCTCGGCTCGTCGACCAGGACATCGGCCAGTTCGAACTCGCCGGGGACTTCGCGCACGATCGCGGCGCGGGACGTGATGGGCATTGCTCCTCCTTCGGACCATTGCTGGTGAGCATCGACGCTCAATCTCAGGCTACCTGAAACACGGCGGATGCGGGAGCCCCGGCATCCGCCCCGCTCGGAAGGCGTCAGCGGAAGGCGTCAGCGGAAGACCGACGTGCTCTCGCGGTAGTTCTCGATCGCCTCCGGGCCGAACTCGCGCCCGACGCCGGAGTCGCGCACGCCACCGTACGGCGAGCCGAGGTCGGGCCGGTACCCGTTCAGGCCGATCGATCCGGTCTTGACCCGCCGCGCGACCTCCAGGGCTCTGCCCTCGTCGGCGCTGAAGACGGCACCGCCCAGGCCGTAGCGCGTCGCGTTCGCGATGCGGACGGCATCGTCGACGTCGACGTAGGGATGCACTGAGAGCACCGGGCCGAAGATCTCGTGCTGCGCGATCGGGCTGTCCGGGTCGGCGCCGGTGATGATCCGCGGAGCGTAGAACCAGCCGTCCGTCGGCGCCGCGGTGTCGCCGGCGAGCACCGTCGCCCCGGTCGCCCGCGCCTCGTCGACCATGCCGGTGACCCGGGTCAGCGCGCGCTGCGAGACCAGCGGCCCGATCTCGGTCGCCGGGTCCTTCGGATCGCCCACCCGCAGGTCGCGGGCGAGGTCGACGAGCGCCTCGACCGTGCGGTCGTAGCGGGATGCCGGGACCAGCACGCGCGAGAGCGCATTGCAGTTCTGCCCGGTGTTGCCGAAGGAGGCCACCCGCAGGCTTGCCAGCACGGCGTCCAGGTCGGCGTCGTCGAGGATGACGGCCGCCGACTTGCCGCCGAGCTCGAGCGTGGCCGGGATCAGTCGCTGTCCGGCCACCGAGGCGATGTGACGGCCGGCGGCGCTGGACCCGGTGAAGGCGACCTTGTCCACGCCCGGGTGTGCGACCAGCGCCTGCCCGGTCTCGCGGCCGCCGGTGACGATGTTGACGACCCCGGGCGGCAGGCCGATCGTCTGGGCGGCCCGGGCCAGCGCGAAGATGTCCAGCGGCGATTCGGCCGCCGGCTTGATCACCACGGTGCAGCCGGCCGCCAGTGCGGGGCCGAGCTTGAGCGTGGTCGAGGACTGCGGGTGGTTCCACGGCACGATCAGGGCAGCCACGCCCAGCGGCTGCCGCAGGTGCAGCGTGGTGCCGTCGCGGTCCACGTTCTCGCGCTCCTGCTCGACCATGAGCTCGCGCGCCAGACGCGCGTAGTAGCGCAGATGCTGGACGGGACGGATGCCGTTCATGAAGCGCGCGACCGAGATGGGCTGGCCCACCTCGTCCGTGACGAACGCGGCGATCTCACCGGCGCGCGCCTCGAGCTCGTCGGCCAGTCGGTCGATCCAGTCGCCGCGCTCGGCGGGGGACAGGCGCGGCCATGGACCGTGGTCGAACGCCTCGCGCGCCGCGCGCACGGCGCGGTCGACGTCCTCGGGCGAGCCGTCCGGCGCATGGCCGATCACGGTGCGGTCGTACGGGTTTGCGGCGGTGACCCGCTCGGCACTGGTGGAGTCGAGGTACTCCCCGCCGGCGAACACGCGTTCCTGAATCTTCGTTGCTTCGGGCACGTGGGCAGGCTAACACCGAGAATGACTGCACGTCACGCATTGCGACCAAGCGACCGCAATGCGTACACTGGCGGCATCCGTACACCATCGACGTCGATGAGGGACTCATGACCGAACTGCGCAGCAACTTCTCCCCGTCCTCCGCCCTGGGCATCGCGCGGCGCGCCGAATGGCGGCCGCTGGGGATCCGCGCCGACGAGCTCGCATAAGCCCAAGGTTGCGATCGTGAACAGCTCATCCGACCTCGCCGCCTGCTTCGGGCACCTGGATGACATCGTCCCGGTGCTGAAGGCCGAGCTTGCGCGCGCTGGGCGTCCTGCCGTTCGAGATCCGCACCGCGGCCCCGTCCGACTTCATCACAAGCGCCGGACGCGGCGGCAGCTACATCCTCTCCAGCCGCGACCTGATGGTCAACGACGTCGAGGTCGCCGTCGAGGGCGCCCAGCTGGACGCGATCATCGCGCTCAGCTCGTGCGACAAGACCACCCCGGCCCACCTGATGGCCGCCGGCCGGCTGAACGTGCCCACGGTGATCATCCCGTGCGGCTACCAGCACAGCGGACTCGCCGAGGGGCGCACCGCCGATGTCGAGGAGATCTTCCTGCAGGCGGCGATGGCCGCCGTCACCCACGAGCCCACCGACGCGCTGCAGGAGCTGGCCGACGACGCGATCCTGGGACCGGGGGTGTGCGCCGGACTGGCGACCGCCAACTCGATGCACATCGTCGCCGAGGCCATCGGCATGGCGGTGCCCGGCGCCGCCCCGGTCCGGGCCAACAGCGAGCCGATGTGGGACAGCGTCCGCCGGTCGGCGGCGGCCCTGGTCGCGATGATCGAGCGCGACATCCGCCCCGCGACATCATCACCGCCGGCTCGGTGCGCAACGCCGTGCGCGCGATGCTCGCGGTCGGCGGCTCGACCACCACGATCAAGCACCTGCAGGCGATCGCCGTCGAAGCCCGCGTCGACATCGACGTGTGGGAGGAGTACCGCGTCCTCGGCCGGTCCACCCCGGTGCTGTGCGCGGTGCGCCCGAACGGACCGACCCTCACCGAGGAGTTCGAGGACGCCGGCGGCGGGGCCACCGTGCTGCGCGAGCTGATGCCGCTGCTGGACGGCGGGCAGCTGACCGTCACCGGGAAGACGCTCGCCGAGAACGCGGATGCCGCGGTCCCGGCGGACGGGAGCATCATCCGGTCGCTGGACCGCCCGTACAGCACCGACCCGGCGATCGTCGTGCTGCGCGGCTCGCTCGCACCGGGCGGCGGAGTCGCCAAGCGCCCGGTGCCCGACCCCGGTCCGAAGCAGTTCACCGGCCCGGCGCGGGTGTTCGGCAGCCGCGAGCAGGGGATCGCCGCGATCACGGACGGAACGCTCGAGCCCGGCGACGTCGCGGTGATCCGCGGGATCGGAGCCGTCGGCGGGCCGGCCCTCGGCTTCACCTCGTCGTTCATCTTCGCGCTGAACGCCCGCGGGCTGGCCGACAAGGTCGCGTTCGTGACCGACGGGCAGTTCAGCGGGCTGGTCAACCAGGGCATCACCGTGGGCGAGGTCTCGCCCGAGGGCGTCGCCGACGGACCGCTGGGCCGGGTGCGCGACGGGGACGTGATCCACATCGACCTGGTCGCCGGGACGCTCGACCTGCGCGTGCCGGCCGACGAGCTCGCGGCCCGGGAGCCCTACGCTCCCACCGAGCAGCGTGACGCCGGCGGCGGCTACCTCGACCAGTACCGCGAGCTGGTCCAGCCGCTCTCCTGCGGCGCGGTGCTCGGCTGCCGGGCCTGCGGGGCGTGCGAGAACGACGACCGTGCGCCGTTCGCCGGGGCGGAGGCGTCGGCATGAGCGCCACCGTGACCCTGCCGGCACGCGAGGTGCCGGTGATCGGCGAGTACGAGGTCGTCGTCGTCGGCGGCGGCCCCGCCGGGATCATGGCCGCCACCGCAGCCGCCCGGGTCGGCCGCTCGACCCTGCTCATCGAGCGGTACGGGTTCCTCGGCGGCGCCGGAACGATGGGCGGACTCAGCACGTTCTGCGGGCTGCACGCCCGGGTCCACGGCGAGGACGTGCGCGTCATCCGCGGCTACGCCGACGAGCTGCTGGAGCGCCTCGAGCGGCTGGACGGGCTGAGCGAACCGCACCTGTCGGTGGAGGGCCGCATCATGGCGCAGGCGTTCGACATCTCCGCCTACAAGATGGCCGCCGACGATCTCGTGCTCGCCTCCGGCGCCGAGCTGCTCTTCCACGCGGCGGTGCAGGGCCTCGTGCACGACGATCTGGGTCGCATCGACGGCGTGGTGGTCGAGTCGAAGTCCGGCGCCGGCCTGGTGCGCGGACGATTCTTCATCGACGCCTCCGGCGACGGGGATGTCGCGGCCTGGGCCGGCGCCCCGTTCGAGCGGAGCGAGCACCTGCTCTACCCGTCGCTGATGTTCCGGATCAACGGCGTCGACCCGGTGCAGGCCGGGCCGGCGTGGAAGACCATCCGGACGCTGATGGAGGACGCCGAGGCCGCCGGGACGCACAGCTTCCCGCGCAAGAAGCCGATCGTCCGGCCGCAGCGCAACCCGCTGGAGTGGCGCTCCAACCTGACCCAGCTCTCGAACGAGGACGGCTCGGCCATCGACGGGACGGACGTGCGCCAGCTCACCCGCGGCGAGATCCAGGGACGCCGTCAGGTGCGCGACACGTTCGCGTTCATCCGCGAGCGCACCCCCGGCTTCGAGGACTCCTATGTGGTCGACATCGCGCCGCAGATCGGCATCCGCGAGACCCGGCGCATCGTCGGGCCCTACCAGCTGACCGAGCAGGACGTGCTCGGCTTGCGCCGACTTCGACGACACCATCGGCGTGAACGGGTGGCCGGTCGAGGCGCATGTGATCGGCGACGTCGAGTTCCGCTTCGCGCCGGCCGACTCGCGCGGCTTCAACCAGCTGCCCTACCGGATGCTGGTGCCCCAGCAGGTCGACAACCTCCTGGTCGCCGGGCGCTGCGCCTCGATGAGCGCAGCGCGGCCAGTCCTCCGGCCGGGTCACCGGCCCGTGCTTCGTCATGGGCCAGGCCGCGGGCACCGCCGCCGACCTGGCGCTCGGTGCGGGCGTGACATCCGCCGCCGTCGATGTGGCCGAGCTCGAGCGTCGGCTGGAGGGCGAGGGGGCGTACCTGGGCACGGCGCTGCCCACTGCGTCGACCGCAATCGTGCACTGAGAGCCGCCGGTCACGCTACCCTGAACGGGCCATGGACCAGACGAACTTCACATACGTCATCAAGCAGGTGGAGCTGGCGCTCCGCCCGTACATCGACGGCGCGTGCGCGGCGGCCGGGATGACGACGGCGCAGTACACCGCGCTGACCGTGCTGGAGCGTCGCCCCGGGATCACGAGCTCCGAGCTCGCGCGCCGGTCGTTCGTGCGCGCCCAGACGATGGCCCAGACCATGGACCCGATGCTGGAGTCGGGTCTGGTGCGACGCGAGCGCGACCCCGGGCATGCGCGTCGGCTGCTGCTGTACCTGACCGACACCGGGTCGGCGGCCATCGCGCGGGCGCGCCCGCGGGTGACCGAGCTGGAGCGGCTGATCCTCAGCGACTTCTCGGTGGATGAGGCGGCGGCCTTCGCCGACTACCTGCGTCGGGCGCGCCGCTCGCTCGCAGGAGGGCGTGCCGGCCCCGACGCACTGACGCCGCCCGGGGGCCCGGGCGGCGTCAGTGCGTCTCGCGTGCTACAGCGTGCCGGTGGTCCGCCAGCCGCCGTGGTACTCCTGGCGGGCGGTCTCGGCGTACGGCACCGGGCTGACCACGGCGCGCACGGCCAGCTGCTCGTGCGGCTCGACCGTGGTCTTGCGGGACCCGCCGTCCGGCTCGCCCCAGACCACGCGCACCTCGGCGCCGATCGGCACGTCGCGGTCGACGGTGGCCAGCGACAGGCCGCGCTTCTCGTTCGCCGTCACGCCGGTGAACATCGACAGCCCCACGGTGCTGCCGTCGGCGTCGATCACGGCGTCGTAGTTGCTGGACCCGTAGTTCGCGTTGGGCAGGTCGAAGAACTGGTAGCCCGGGCCCGAGCGGTCCAGCACCGAGGAGAGGATCTTCGACAGGTCCTCGTCGTTCCACGCCAGCGTGACCTTCTTGCGCTGCTGCTCGGGGTCGAGCTTCTCGAGGGCGTCGCGTCCGATGAAGTCGTGGTCGAACTTCACGAACGAGCCGTAGCCGAGTTCCCACGGGTTCAGGTAGTAGTCCTCGATGTCGTCCGAGACGAACGAGCCGGCGAGCGCGTTGATGGCCTCGTAGCTGTTCGCGGGCAGCCATTCGCGGTAGGCGCGCTCGCCCTCGCTCGAGTAGATCGCCGGCAGCGGCGAGGGGATCCAGCCCGACTCGAGCGTGTTCGACGAATACGCCCGCGATCCGCACGGCTCGATGCCGAGGTCGCGACCGGCCTCGAGGATCGCGTCACGGATCTTGCCGTGCTGGGCGTACGGCCCCCACAGCTCCAGGCCCGGCGCGCCGGCCATGCCGTGGCGCAAGCGTCCGCACCTGCTCGCCCGCGATGGTCATGTGCCCCATGCGGAAGAACCTGACCTGCTCGACGGTGCCGCCGGCGAGCTTCTCGATGATCGACCAGGCCGCCGGTCCCTGGATCTGGAACCGGTAGTAGTCGCGGTGCACGGCCTCGCCGTAGGGGCGGGACGGCGAGCGGTCGTCGTAGCGGAACTGGACGTCGTACCCGCCGGTCTCGGCGTGGAACTGCAGCCAGTTCGCGCCCGGCGCGCGCCCGACGTAGACGTACTCGTCCGGCCCCTCGTGGAACAGGATGCCGTCGCCGATCACGCCGCCGTTGGATGCCGTGGGCACGAACTGCTTGGCGGTGTCGACCGGGAAGTTCGCGAACGAGTTGATGCCGGTGTCGCTGAGCAGCTTCAGCGCGTCCGGACCGGAGACGAAGAAGTTGACCATGTGGTGCGTCTGGTCGTAGAGCACCGCGGTCTCGCGCCACGCCTTCTGCTCGCGCCGCCAGTTCGTGAACTCGGCCGGCACCACCGGATAGATGTATGTGCCCAGCTGTGAGTCGCGGAGCATCTGGACGATGTTCCCCTTCTCGTCGAGCAGTTCCTGCAGATTCCCAGCCATGCTGTTGTTCTCCTTCGACGTCGATGTCGGCTCTGCGCACTGGTTGCGCGCACTGTCGTTCGTGCACCGCGTTGCGGGCACTGTCGTTGTCGTGCACTGTCGTTGTTGTGCACTGTCGCGTGCGGACCGACCCTGGCTCGATGGTACGGACGAAATATCACTATGTCCATAGGTAATTTCCGACCGGTGAAAAACGAACCAAGATTGTCGACAATTTCTTGACCAATACCACGGGGTGTGGTTCGCTGGTGGGGAGCGGCCGTGCCCGCCTGGCGGATCCGCCGCCGCACGGCCCGCGACCCGACGACGTGTGAGGAGTCCGATGACTGGCGTGAGCCCTTCCCTGCTGGTGGTCAGCGCGCACGCGGGAGACTTCGTCTGGCGCGCAGGCGGCGCGATCGCCGCCGCCGCGCTTGCGCGGCGAGCGCGCGACCGTGGTCTGCCTGTCCTACGGCGAGCGCGGCGAGTCCGCGTCGCAGTGGCTGGCGGGCAAGTCGCTGGACGAGATCAAGGCCGTCCGCCGCGAAGAGGCCGAGGCCGCGGCATCCGCCCTGGGCGCCGAGATCGAGTTTCTCGACCTCGGCGACTACCCGCTGCGCGAATCGCCCGAGGAGGTGGCGCAAGCTCGTGGACGTGTACCGGCGCGTGCAGCCGACCGTCGTGCTGACGCATCCGCTGATCGACCCGTACAACGGCGACCACCCGGCAGCGGCGCGGATGGCGCTCGAAGCCCGTGTGCTCGCGCAGGCGATCGGCGTCGCCAATTCCGACGGCAGCTTCCCGAACAAGGAGGAGATCATCGGCGCACCGCCGGTCTTCTTCTTCGAGCCGCACCAGAGCGAGCAGTGCGACTTCAAGCCGAACGTGCTGCTGGATGTCACCGAGGCGTTTCCCCGCAAGCGCGCCGCGATGGAGTGCCTGCCGGCGCAGAAGCACATGTGGTCGTACTACACCGACCTCGCGGTCCGTCGCGGCGTGCAGGTCAAGCGCAACGCCGGCCCGAACCTCGGGCTGCCGCACGAGACCATGGGCGAGGCGTACATGCGCTACTACCCGCAGGTGACGGACGTGCTCGAATGAGCGGCGTGATCGTCACCGACATCGCCCGGGGGATGCGGCGACCGCCGACGCGCTCGCCGTCCACGGGGTCGCGACCGTCCACGAGGCGATGGGCCGCACCGGCCTGGTCGGCCCGGGCATCCGTCCCATCCAGCAGGGTGCGCGGATCGCCGGCACGGCTGTCACCGTGCTGAACTGGCCGGGCGACAACCTGATGATCCACGCCGCGGTCGAGCAGTGCCGGGCCGGGGACGTCCTCGTGGTCACGACCACGTCGCCGAGCGGCGACGGGGTCTTCGGCGACCTGTTCGCCACCGCGCTGAAGGCGCGCGGCGTGCGGGGCCTGGTCACCTCGACCGGCGTGCGCGACACCGCCGACCTGCGTGAGATGGGCTTTCCGGTCTGGGCGGCCGACGTGTTCGCCCAGGGATCGGTCAAGGCGACCGGCGGCTCGGTGAACGTGCCGATCGTGGTGGGCGGACAGCTGGTCTCGCCCGGTGACATCGTGGTCGCCGACGACGACGGCGTCGTGATCGTCCCGCGCACCGGGGCTGACGCCGCGCTGACGGCGGCCGAGGCCCGCGTGGCGAAGGAGGCCGCCGACCGCGAGGCCTACGCCTCGGGCACCGAGCTCAGCCTTGACCGCAAGGGCCTGCGACCGCTGCTGGCCGAACTCGGCGTCACCTACGTCACGCAGGAGGAGTATTTCGGTGGCCGCTGATCCGCTGGACGGCGACCCGGTGCATGCTGACCCGGTGCACGTTGACCCGGTGCATGCCGACCCGGTGCGTGACGGCATCCGCTGCATGCTCATCCGCGGCGGAACCTCGAAGGGCGCCTACTTCCTCGCCGAGGACGTGCCGGCCGACCCGGCCGAGCGCGACGACCTCATGCTGCGGGTGATGGGCAGCCCGGACCCGACCGAGATCGACGGTCTGGGCGGGGCGCACCCGCTGACCAGCAAAGTCGCCATCGTGTCGGCCTCGTCCGAGCCGGGCGTGGACATCGACTACCTGTTCCTGCAGGTCGCGGTCGACGAGCCGATCGTCAGCGATCGGCAGACCTGCGGCAACCTGCTGGCCGGGATCGGCCCGTTCGCCGTCGAGCGGGGACTGATCACCGCCGGCGACCCGCACACGACCGTCCGCATCCGGCTGGTGAACACCGGCGACCTCGCCACGGCGACCTTCGCCTCGTCCGGCGGCCGACCCGACTACGACGGCGCCCAGCTGATGAACACCGTGGCCATCGCCGGCGTGCCTGGCACCGCGAGCCCGATCGAGCTCGAGATGGCCCCCGGCGCCAAGCCGCTGCTGCCCACCGGAAACCCAGTGGACGACGTGGCCGGTCACCGGGTCACACTGGTGGACAATGGCATGCCCGTGGTGCTGATGGATGCCGCCGAGTTCGGCGTGAGCGGTGACGAGACTCCGGAGGAGCTGGAGTCGCGCGCCGAGCTGCGCGGCGCCCTCGAGCAGGTGCGGCTGCACGCCGGCCGCCTGTTCGGACTGGGGGATGTCGCCGCCCAGACGGTGCCGAAGATGTTCCTGCTGTCGCCGCCCCGGCACGGGGGCGCCATCGGCACGCGCGCGTTCATCCCGTCGCGTGTGCACACCTCGATCGGCGTGCTGATGGCGGCATCCGTGGCCGCCGGCATCCGCATCCCCGGCTCGGTCGGCCACGCTCTGGCCAGCCTCGGCGACGCCGATGACACCCCGATCGAGCACCCGGGCGGCACCTTCACCGCCCGCGTGCGCGTGACCGCGGACGAGGACGGCACGTGGCGGGCCACCTCGACGTCGCTGCGCACCGCCCGCAAGATCTTCGACGGACGGGTCTTCCCCGTCCGCGACTGTGACCAGTACCAGCCGTCAAGGAGGACCCACCATGGCACATCCCGAGAGCTTCGACCTCGCCCACCTGGGCGGAATCGAGCTGTTCACCCCGAAGTTCGACGAGAGTCTGCACTTCTTCCGCGACATCTGCGCGATGCGCGAGGTCGCACGCGTCGGCGATTCGGCGTATCTGCGCACCTGGGACGAGTACCAGCTGTACTCGCTCAAGCTGACCGCATCCGACACCAACGGCGTCGGCCGGACCCTGTTCCGCACCACCAGCCCCGACGCGCTCGACCGCCGGGTGGCCGCGATCGAGGCCGCCGGGCTCGGTCACGGCTGGCGCGAGCCCGAGGTCGGCGTCGGCCGCTCGTACGAGTTCGAGGACCCGGACGGCCACCTGATGGGCATCTACTACGACACCGAGCTGTACGTGCCCGACGACGAGGACCGCCCGGCGCTGAAGAACCAGGCCTCGGCGTACCCCGGCCGGGGCATCAACGCCCGTCGCCTCGACCACATCAACTACCTCGCCGCCGACGTGGACGCCGCCGGCGACTTCTGGCAGGACGTCATGCACTCCCGCGAGTCCGAGCGGGTGCGGATGGACGACGGCCACTTCGCGGCCCGCTGGTTCCGGTTCCACCAGAAGTCGTACGACGTCGTGTACTCCGAGGACTGGACCGGCGAACGCGGCCGCTTCCACCACTTCGCGTTCGCGCCGGACTCGCGCGAGGATATCCTCAAGGCGGCCGACATCTGCCTCGAGAACGGCATCTACATCGAGTACGGCCCGTACAAGCACGCGATCAATCAGACGTTCTTCCTGTACGTGTGGGAGCCCGGCGGCAACCGCATCGAGTTCGCCAACGCCCAGGCGCGGCTCGCTGCTGGACCCGGACTATCCGACCGTGCAGTGGAGCCAGGCCGAGCGCGCCAAGGGCCAGGCCTGGGGCATGAAGACCGTGGCCACCTTCCACACGCACGGCACGCCGTACGTGGAGAACCAGGAGGAGATCGACCGGCAGGCCCTCGCCGGGCACTGAGCGCGGGCAGCGGGTGCCGGTCGATCGACCGGCACCCGGACCACAGGTTGCAGGCTCGACAGGAGGTCACGCGCCCGATGAAGAACCACCGCGGCGAGGGTGCCGCCAGCGTCGACCCGATCGGCGACGGATTCCACGTTCCGCGTCGCGTCGTGACCGGCCACGACGCGCAGGGGGTCTCGGTCGTCGTCAGCGACGGACCGGTGCCGGTCACGCGCGCGCTGCCCGACGATGGCGTCGCCTTCCACGAGGTGTGGGCGACGGACGCGGTGCCCGCCGACATCCACGCGGGGGCCGAGGACCCGACCGCCGGCTCGATCACGGTGCCCCCGCCACAGCACGGCACCCGCATCCGGATCAACGAGTTCCTTCCCGGACACCTCGATGAACGCGGTCTCCAGTCGCCGGTGCACCGCACCGAGTCGATCGACTACGGGATCGTGCTCGAGGAGAGATCACATTGATCTTGGATGACGGCGAGGTGACCGCCCGAGCCGGCGATGTCATCGTCCAGCGGGGCACCGAGCATGCCTGGGCCAACCGAGGCGAGAGTCTCGCCCGCGTCGCCTTCGTGCTCGTGGGTGGACGATTCGGCGACGAGGTGCTCGCTGTGCTTCCCGAGAACGTGCACGATTCCCTCATGCATCACGGACCGCATGACGGACCCGGCCCCATCAGCCCGGAGGCATGATGACCGAGATGACGCTGCCCGGCATCGCGGGGAACCTGTTCGTGGTCACGGGTGCCGCCGGCGGACAGGGAGCCGAAGAGGCGCTGCTGCTGGCGCGCCAGGGCGCCGACGTCATCGCCGCGGATGTCCGCGACGACGCGCCAGAGCTGACGGATGCCGCAGCCGGCCTTGCCGGGACCGTCACCTATCGGCGGCTCGACGTGACCGACGAGGCGCAGTGGAGTGCCCTCGCCGAATCGCTCGGCGCCCGCGCGGTGAAGGGCCTGATCAACAACGCCGGCGTCACGCACCGGGTGCGCATCGGCGCGGTCGAGCGCGCCGACTGGGATCGGGTGCTCGCCGTCAACGTCACCGGCGCGATGCTCGGCATCCAGGCGCTGCTGCCGCTGATGGGCCCGGGGTCGGCGATCGTGAACATCGGCTCCGCCGCCGGGCTGACCGGCCACTACACCGCCGCCTACACGACGAGCAAGTGGGCGCTGCGCGGACTCACCCACTCGTGTGTGACCGAGCTCGGCCCGCGCGGCATCCGGGTCAACATCATCCACCCCGGCTACATCCGCACCGAGATGACCGCGAGCGCCCCGGCCACGTTCCTGGACGCGAACCTCGCCGTCGCCCCGCTGCACCGCGGCGGCGAGCCCGAAGAGGTCGCCAACGTCGCGGTGTTCCTGCTGTCGGATGCCGCGAGCTACATCACCGGCGCCGAGGTCGGCGTCGACGGCGGTCAGTTCCTCTCCGGCGTGGCGACCTTCCTCTCCGACGCCGTCCGCCCCCAGACCTCGTAGCCCGGCGCCTGAGCTCACTCGGGCGCGGAGGCCGCCAGCATGTCGTCCCACGCGCCGGAGCGTTCCAGCCGCTCGATGAGGTCGAGCCCGCGGCGCGCCCACGAGATCTCCACGTCGGCGCGGTCGACCAGGCCCTCGTAGGCGAACCGCTTGAAGTCGATGGCACGCTCGCGCTCGACGGCGGGGATGCGCTCGAGGCGGCGGTTCAGCATGGTGCTGGTCATCTGGTCGATCTGGTCGATCTGACCCTGGAACTGCGAGAGCTCGCCCTCCCACTGGGCGATGTGCGCGTGCAGGAAGGCGCGCGCCGCGTCCGGGGTCGCGTTCTCGAGGTAGGCCGCGCGCAGATGGGCCGGATCGCGCACCCGCTGATACTCGGCCGGCGATGCGAGCCACTCGCGGTACGCCGTCTCACCGGCCGGGGTCACGTGGTACACCCGCCGGGTGCCGCGCTCGCCGCGCGTCTGCTCCTCGCCTTCGATGAGCCCGGCGTGCTCCATCTTGCGCAAGCTCGGGATAGATCTGCGAGTCGGGCGCATGCCACACGTGGCCGACCGACTGGGAGAACTGCTTCTGCAGGTCGTATCCCGACAGCGCGCCGACGCGCAGGATCGCCAGGATCGCGTAGCGCAGACTCATGGGGCTCCTCTCACCTCCGAGGCTAACAAGTCATGTTCCCGGGCTGCCAGCGGCGCCACCGGAAGTAACGGAGGGGTTCGGGCGGACGCCCGAACCCCTCCGTCAGGTCACAGCGACCGGCTCACTCGTTCGTGTATCCGGTGCGCCATCCGCCGTGGTACGTCGAGCGCGCCACCGTCGAGTACGGCACGGGGCTGACCACGACGCGGACCTCGGTCTGCTCGTGCGGCTCGACCGAGGCCTTGCTGGTGCCGCCGTTCGGCTCACCCCAGACGACCTTCAGCTCGGTGCCTTCGGGCACGTCGGGGTCGACCACGGCCAGCGACAGGCCGCGCCGCTCGTTGGCGCTGTAGCCGGTGAACATCGACAGTCCGACGACGGTGCCGTCGCCATCCACGATCGAGTCGTAGTTGGCTGAGCCGTAGTTGGCCAGGGGCAGGTCGAAGAACTTGTAGTTCGGGCCGTCGACGTTCAGCAGCGACGTCCAGACCTTGCCGAGATCCTCGGCGTCCCACGCCAGCGTGACCTTCTTGCGCTGCGTGCCCGGGTCGATCTTCTCCAGCGCGTCGCGACCGATGAAGTCGTGGTCGAACTTGACGAAGTTGCCGTAGCCCAGCTCCCACGGGGTGAGGTAGTAGTCCTCGATGTTGTCCGAGACGAACGAGCCGGCGAGCGTGCCGGTGGCCTCGTAGCTGTCGACGCCGAGCCACTCGCGGTACGCGCGCTCGGCCTCACCGGTGTAGATGGCCGGCAGCGGCGAGGGGATCCAGCCCGACTCGAGCGTGTTCGACGGGTATGCCCGCGAGCCCACCGGGACCAGGCCGAACTCGGCGCCGGCCTCGACGATCGCGTCGCGGATGGCGTCGTGGTCAGCGTAGGGCCCCAGATCTCCAGCCCGGGGGCGCCGGCCATGCCGTGGCGCAGCGTGCGCACGTCCTTGCCGGCGATGCGCATCGTCGACATGTTGAAGAAGCCGAGCTTCTCCAGCGGTCCGCCGTTGAGCTTCTCGATGACCTGCCAGGCCGTCGGGCCCTGGATCTGGAAGCGGTAGTACTTCCGCGAGACGCCGTGACCGTAGGGGCGCGAGGGCGAGCGACGGTCGACGCTCACGTCGAGGTTCGCATAGCCGCCGGTCTCGCCGTGGTAGAGCAGCCAGTTCGAGGCCGGGGCGCGGCCGACGTAGACGTACTCGTCTTCTGCCTCGCGGAACAGGATGCCGTCACCGATGACGTGACCGGCGGCGGTCGTGGGCACGTACTGCTTGGCCTTGTTCACGGCGAAGTTCGCGACGGAGTTGATCGCGGTGTCGCTGATCAGCTTGATCGCGTCCGACCCCTTCAGGAACACGTTGTCCATGTGGTGGGACTGGTCGTAGAGCACCGACGTGTCACGCCAGGCCTTCTGCTCCTTGATCCAGTTCTGGAAGTCCGCGGGGACGACCGGATAGATGTAGGAGCCGATCTGCGAGTTGCGCAGGAGCTCGACGGGGTTGGTCGCATCGAGCAGCTGCTGAAGGTTGTCAGCCATGGGAACCTCTCTGTTTCATGATTTCTTCGGGATGGTTGGTCGGGGTCAAAAGACGATGGTTTGGTTGCCGTGTCGGATGACGCGGTCTTCGGCGTGCCATTGGACGGCGCGGGACAGGACGGCGCGTTCGACGTAGGCGCCGCGGGCTTGGAGGTCGCTCGCGGTCATGGAGTGGTCCACGCGGGCTACGTCCTGCTCGATGATGGGTCCCTCGTCGAGGTCTTCGGTGACGTAGTGGGATGTCGCGCCGATGAGCTTCACGCCGCGTTCCTTGGCCTTGCGGTACGGGGCGGCGCCGATGAAGGCGGGCAGGAAGGAGTGGTGGATGTTGATCACCGGGACGGCGACCTTCTGCAGGAAGTCCTCGCTGATGATCTGCATGTACCGGGCCAGGACCACGAAGTCCACGTTCCCGGCCAGCAGTTCCAGGATCTTCGCTTCGGCCTCGGACTTGTCCGGCCCGGCGGAGGGGACGTGGAAGAACGGGATCCCGAACGTGCGCACGTCCTCGGCGGTGTTGGTGTGGTTGCTGATGACCATCGGGATGGTGACCGGCAGCTCACCGCGGCGGTGCCGCCAGAGCAGTTCGAGCAGGCAGTGGTCGCTGGTGGAGGCCAGGATCGCCATCCGCTTCGGGATGGACTGATCGGTCAACGTCCACTCCACCCCATACGGGGACAGTGTGGCGTCCAGGTCGGCCTGGATCTCGGGCAGCGCCGCGGACAGGTCCGCCCGGTGGAACACCACCCGTTGGAAGAACGCGCCACCGGCCGGGTTGTCGGAGTACTGGTCCAGGGTGACGATGTTGCCCTGGTTGCGGGTGATCAGCCCGGTCACGGCCGCGACCAGCCCGGGCTGGTCCGGGCCGTGCACGATCAGGCAGGCGTGATCCTTGTTCGGTTGAATATGCGCGGTCATGCCGTGTCTCCTCAGGACTGGGCGGTCACGTATTCGGCCGCCCACTCGGAGGTGGCCTTCAGTCCGCCGAACGTATAGAAGTGGAGCTTGACGCTACCGGATCCCTGATCCTCGGCCAGCCGTGCGGACAGATCCGACACGAACCGGTCCGGGCCCGCGGTGCCCATCAGGTTCGTCAGAGAGAACCCGTACTTCTTCACGATCATCGCGTTCGCCCCGATCCCGAAGCGCCGCGCGAACCCGAGCAGCCGCTTGATCCCGGCCGGTCCCGGCGTCCCGATCCGGATCTGCGTGTCGATCCCGCGGGAGCGGACCTGATCGATCCAGGCCACCACCGGGTCGGTGTCGAACGAGAACTGGGTCAGGATGACAGCATCCAGCCCCTGCTCCGAAAGCGCCGCGGACTTGTCTTCCAGGTGCTGCCACAGCACATCGTTCGGGATGTCGGGGTGACCCTCCGGGTAACCGGCGATCGAGACCTCCCGCACCCCGTACTTCTGCAGGATGCCGGTGCGGATCACGCTCAACGAGTCCGGGTACGGGCCCTCGGGCTCGGCCGGGTCACCGCCCACCGAGAACACGTGCTCGGTCGCGCCGACCTCCGCCAGGGCGCCCAGGAACTCCTCCAGCTGGGCCAGCGACCCGATCCGCCGGGCCGAGATATGCGGGACCGGGACGAAGCCCAGCTCCTTCACCGCCTTGGCCGCCGCGACCCGCATCGGCAGGTCCTCGTTACCCAGGAACGTCACGTTGATCTTCGTGCCCTGCGGGATCACAGACGCCGCTTCCCGCAATCCCGGGACATCCTTCCCCGTCATCTCCAACGAGAAACCCTCCACCAACTCGAGAGCGGCGGTCTTGTTCGGTGCGGGGGCGATATGAGCCACGTACGGATCCTTCCGTCTGCCAGGGAAGCGCGGCTGTGTGCTTCCGATAGTCCACATTACCTATGGGCATAGGTAAATACAAGAGGGAAATCCGGATGCCTCGCGGCGGCCTTTCCACACCGCGGAAGCACGCCTTGAGGGCGTGGGGCCCCGGCGGCGATGGTGGCCCGACGCCGCACACGAGGGAGTGATTGTGAAGTCGTACGTCGTTCATGTCGGCAAGCTGCTGCTCTCGTCGCTGCTCCTGTTCCTGGTCGTGATCACGGTGCTGTTCTTCCTGCTCGAGCTCGCGCCGGGCGATCCGGTGCAGACCCTGGTCGGCGATGTGCCGATCTCGCCGGAGTTCCGCGCCCAGATCACCGCCGCCTACGGCCTGGACCAGCCGGTATGGCAGCGCTACCTCGCGTACGTGGGAAACGTGCTCACCGGAAACCTGGGCTACTCCTTCGGCACGAACAACGAGCCGGTGCTCGGGCTCATCCTCAGCCGGGCCGGCAACACGCTGGCGCTGGCGGTGCCGGCCTTCCTCATCTCCACGATCGGCGGCATCGTGCTCGGCTCGATCGCCGCGCGCACCCGGCGGCGGTGGCTGGACGGCGGCATCTCGGGCATCGCCGTCGGGCTGTTCTCGGTGCCGGGGTTCTGGCTCGGGATGATCCTCATCCTGATCTTCTCGCTGACCCTGGGCTGGTTCCCGACGCAGGGCAAGGCGCCGTACGGCCAGAGCGGGATCTCGCTGCGCTACCTGGTGCTCCCGGTGATCACGATGGCCGCGACCGAGCTGGCGTACAAGACGCGGATCATGCGCGCCTCGATGATCGAGTCGCTCGGGCAGGACTTCATCGACACCGCCCGCTCGAAGGGTCTGAGCCCGCAGCGGGTGCTGTGGCAGCACGCCCTGCCGAACGCCCTGCTGCCGATGGTCACCGTCGCCGGCTACAGCCTCGGATTCCTGTTCGCCGGGTCGGCGCTGGTGGAGAGCGTCTTCGGCTGGCCCGGGATGGGCCTGCTGTTCGTGGACGCGATCAATTCGCAGAACAACATGGTGGTGCTCGGCGTGGCGATCGTCCTGACCGTCACGATCATCATCGTCAACATCCTCACCGACATCGTCTACGGCCTGGTCGATCCGCGCCTGCGCGCGCGCTTCGCCCGCACGACGGGAGCGAGAGCATGACCACGCAGAGCGACATCGACACCGCCGGGCTCGGCGCCGCCCCCCGCCCGGGCACCGGCATCGACATCGGCGCCCCGGCCGGCGGCGCGCCCGAGACCGAGCCGGTCGCGCTGGCACGCCGGCGTCGGTCCTCGGCCTGGCGCACCTTCTTCCGCAAGCCGTCCACGCTGGTGTTCGGCATCCTGCTCGTGGTCATCGCGCTCATCTCGTTCCTCGGACCGTTCTTCGTCGGCGACCCGGTCACGACCTCGCAGACCGTGCTCGCCCCGCCGAGTGCCGAGTATCCGCTGGGCACCGACATGCTCGGCCGCGACTACCTCGCCCGCGTCGTCTACGGCGGGCAGATCTCGCTGCTGGTCGGGTTCAGCGTCGCGCTGCTGTGCATGACCTTCGGCCTGCTGGTGGGGGGCCTGGCCGGGTACTACGGCGGCTTCGCCGATACCGCCCTGGTCAAGGTCGCCGAGTTCTTCCAGGTGCTGCCGGGCCTGGTCCTGGCACTGGTGGCGGCGGCCCTGCTCGGCTCGAGCGTCCTGATCATCGTGGTGATCCTCGCGATCACGATGTGGCCGGCGGTGGGCAGGATCGCCCGTGCCGAGGCGATGCGCATCTCGCAGCTGGGGTACGTGGAGTCGGCCAAGGCCGCCGGGTTCCGCGGCCCGCGGATCATCTGGTCGGACGTCATCCCCAACGCCATGCCGCCGGTGCTCGTGGCCACCAGCATGACGGTCGGACGGGCGATCCTCGTCGAGTCGGGCCTGGCCTATCTCGGCGTGGGCGACTCGAACCGGCCCAGCTGGGGCGCGCTGCTGAACTCGGCGCAGGCGTACATGCAGTCCGGCTGGTGGCTCGCGCTGTTCCCCGGCGCGCTGATCTTCCTCACCGTGCTGGCCATCAACATCCTCGGCGACGGACTCAACGACGCCTTCAACCCGACCGTCGGGAGGGTCAAATGAGTGCGAATGCCCCGTCGACGCCGCTGCTCCAGGTCGCCGGCCTCAACGTCGTGCTGCCGTCCGGTGAACGCGACGAGATCGAAGCGGTCACCGCCGTCGACCTGACCGTCGCCGACGGCGAGCGGATCGGGATCGTGGGCGAATCCGGATCCGGCAAGTCCGTGACCGGCCGCGCGATCGCAGGCCTGCTGCCCACCTCGCCCCGGGTGCGGGTGCACGGCTCGATCCGGATGTGCGGCCTCGAGATGCTGGGCGCTTCGCGCGACGCATGGGACACGGTGCGCTCCCGCACCGTGAGCATGGTGTTCCAGGACCCGCTCACGTTCCTGAACCCCACCATGAAGATCGGGCGACAGGTCGCCGAATCGGTGCGCGTGCACGGTGGGATGCCGCGGGCCGACGTGCTCGCCCATGTGCACCGGTCGCTGGCCGAGGCCGGGCTGGACCGGGTCGAGGACGTCGCCGAGCGCTTCCCGCACGAGCTCAGCGGCGGCATGCGCCAGCGGGTGCTGATCGCCATCGCCCTGGCCAAGCAGCCGGAACTGATCATCGCCGACGAGCCGACCACGGCGCTGGACGCCACGGTGCAGCGGCGGGTCGCCGCACACACTGGAGGCGGCCGTGACCGGGGCCGGGGCATCCCTCATCCTGATCTCGCACGACGTCGCCGTGGTGGCCGGCATGACCGACCGGATCTACGTCATGTACAACGGCCGGATCGTAGAGGACGGCGCCACCGACGAGGTGCTGCATCACCCGCAGCATCCCTACACCCAGGCGCTCGCTGCGCAGCGTGCGCAGCGTGACCGACGAGGGACTGGAGCTGTACTCCATCCCGCCGGCCCTGCGCCGCGAACTGGCCGAGGAGGTCGCCCGTGCTTCTTGAGGCCAAGAACGTGTCGAAGGTGTTCCGCGCACGGCGCGGCGGCGGCGAGGTGGCGGCCGTGACGGACGTGACTCTGCGGGCCGAGCCCGGCAGGTTCATCGCGATCGTGGGCGAGAGCGGCAGCGGCAAGAGCACGCTGGGCCGCCTGCTCCTGGACCTGCTGGCCCCGACCGGCGGAAGCGTCGAACTCGACGGCGTGCCGCTGCGGCAGATGGGTCGCGCCGCCACCGTCGCCTACCGGCGGCGGGTGCAGGCGGTGCCTGCAGGATCCGGCCGGGTCGCTGAACCCGCGCAAGCGCGTCGGCGAGGCGATCGGCGAAGTGATCCGGCTTGCACCGCATGGCGCGCAGCCGCAGCGCCGTGCGCGAGAAGACCGCCGACGTGCTGGCGCTGGTCGGGATGAGCCCGGCCGACCGGTTCGTCGACCGGTTCCCGCACGAGCTCAGCGGCGGCCAGCGCCAGCGCGTGCTCATCGCCCGCGCGATCGCGCTGGACCCGCGCGTGATCATCGCCGACGAGGCGGTCTCCGCGCTGGATGCCTCGGTCAAGGCCGGCGTGCTGCACGTCATGCGCGACCTGCAGGAGCGGCTCGGCGTCGGATACGTGTTCATCACGCACGATCTGGCCGTGGTGCGCAAGGTCGCCGACTACGTCTACGTGATGAAGGACGGCCGGATCGTCGAAGAGAACAGCAAGGACGCCATCTTCGCCGACCCCCGGCATCCGTACACCAAGGAGCTGCTGGCCGCAGCCCCGTCCTGGCATGACGGCCGGCTCCCCACCGAGAGGAAGATCATGAGCAGAAGAAACAGCACCCGGGTGGCCGGGATCGTCGGTGCCCTCGCGGCGCTGGCGCTGGTCGCCACCGGCTTGCACCGGCGGAAGCGCGGATGCCGACGGCGAGAAGGTGTACGTCCAGGCGATCGCCGACGACCCGATGGGCTTGAACGGACAGCTCATCAGCGGCGCCACGCCGACGATGTTCAGCGCCCAGATCATGGACACGCTGATCCGGATCGACGAGACCGGCAAGCTCACCCCCGGGCTGGCCGAGTCGTGGGACCTGAGCGACGACGGGCTCGAGCTCACGCTGCATCTGCGCTCCGGCGTGAAATGGCACGACGGCGAGCCGTTCACCGCCGAGGACGTCAAGTTCAACTTCGACGAGATCGTCGCCCTGCAGACGTTCGGCGCCGCGCTGGCCGACCACATCTCGTCCGTGGAGGTCACCGACGAGCACACCGTGGTGGTGCACTTCTCCGAGACGTACGGGCCCGTGCTCGAGACCGTCGCGCAGCAGTTCATGCTGCCCAAGCACGTGTACGAGGGCACCGACTACGTCACGAACAAGGCCAACATGGCCCCGATCGGCACCGGCCCGATGAAGTTCGACTCGTATGAGTCCGGCCAGCAGGTCGTCCTCGTGAAGAACCCGGACTACTGGGGCGGAAAGGTGCAGGTCGACCGGACCGTCTACCCGATCATGACCGATCCGAACGCGCGGATGGCGGCGCTGTCGACCGGCGAGGTGGACCGTGCCGACGTCGACCCGTCACAGCAGAAGAAGGTCGCCGACGACCCGAACCTGGAACTGCAGCGGACCGGGTTCTTCCCGCAGGACGTGACCGTGATGATGAACGGCAAGAGCACCGCGCTGGCCGATCCCGCCGTGCGCAAGGCGGTGTTCTCGGCGATCGACCGCAAGGCGGTCACCGACGTCGCCCTGGCCGGGCTCGGCGAGCCCGCCACCGGGTTCTTCCCGCCCGAGCTGGACTGGGCGCTGAACACCGACATCGACTTCGACCGCGAGTATCCCCGGAACGTCGATGCGATCAACGCGGCGCTGGATGACGCCGGGTTCCCGAAGAAGGCCGACGGCACCCGGTTCACGCTGAACGTGCGGTACATCTCCGAGCTTTCCGAGGTGGCCGCCACCGCCGAGATGGTCAAGTCGCAGCTGGCCGAGGTGGGCATCAAGACGAACCTCGTCGGCACCTCGGGGAGCGTGTTCACCGAGAAGGTGTACACCGACAGCGACTTCGACCTCGCGTTCCTGCGGTCCACCGTCGGGGCCGATCCGAGCACCGGGATCGTGCGTTGGTATGCCTGCAACCCCGACCGGGCCGCGGCATCCAACCCCTCGCAGATCTGCGACGACCGGATCCAGAAGGATGCCGACGCCGCCCTGGCCACCACCGACCGCGCCCAGCGCGGCGAGGCCTTCAAGGACCTGCAGCAGCGGGCCGACGAGCTGATGTTCTACGCGCCGATCAGCTGGTACTACGGCTCGTTCCCGACGGTGAACACCACGCGCTGGGACGGGCAGCTGGACCGCCAGCCGTCCACGAGCATGCTGCCGTGGACCACGATGTCGCTGAAGGGCTGATCCGCACGGCGGCGAGGCAGCGACAGCACAGCGGCGGGGCCGTCCGGGATCCGGGCGGCCCCGCCGTCTTCCGTGCAGCGAAAAGGGCGATCATCGGCGGCAGCCGTGGGCCTAGCGTCGATTCCGACGGTGAGGGAGGAGCGACGATGTCCGCCGACAGCCTGATCGATGCACCGAAGATGACCGCGGCCGGCCGTGTGCTCGCGTTGCTGGGCGCGTTCACGAAGGGCGGCGGGCGGCTCACCCTGTCTGAGATCAGCCGCCACGCCGGGCTGACGCTGACCACCACCCACCGGCTCGTGCACGAGGTGCTCGCGTGGGAGGGCCTGGAGGTCGACGAGTGCGGCAAGTACCGGCTGGGGCCGAAGATCCTCGAACTGGCCTCGACCTCCACCGAGGGCTTGCGGCTTGCGTGAGCGGGCACTGCCGCATCTGATCGATCTGCACCGGCGCACGAACATGACCGTCCACTTCGCGGTGCGCAACGGGCTGGATCTCATCTACCTCGAGGCGCTGCGCCCGCATCCGAACTACACCGGCCAGAACCGCATCGGCGGTCGGCTGCCGATGCACGTCGGCGGCACGGGCCTGGTGCTGCTCGCGTTCGCCCCGGACGACGTGATCGACGAGTACCTGAGGGGCCCCCTGCGTCGCTACACGCCGCAGACGATCGTCGACCCGGGTGAGCTGCGCGCGCTGCTGGAGCGCATCCGCCACGACCGCGTCTCGATCACGCGCGGCCTGCTGACCGCACGCGCCGGCTCGGTGGCGGCGCCGGTGACCGGACCGGATGGCCAGGTCGAGGCATCCGTCGGTCTGGTGTGCCTGTTGGACCGGCATGAGCCCGAGCAGTACGCCGAGCTCGTGCGCGGCACCGCGGTGCGGGCCTCGCATGCGCTGCTGGACCGGCCGGCGCCGATGAGCCCGGGCGCGCGGGAATTCCACCTGCGGCATCTCGCGCGGCGCTGAGCGGGGGCGTCCGTCCGACCCGGCGTCGCAGTTCGGCTTGCAGTTCCGCTTCCACCGCGCGGAAGCGGCCGGCGACGGCGACGGTCTCGGCGTCGCATCCTGGTCCGACGCGAGACGCCAGGAGGACCCGCGATGCAGACCATCATCGATCCGACCGTGAGCACGGCCCGCGTCGTGCCGACCCCGAGTCCGCGCCGTGCGCCGAGGCAGCCCTCGCTGCACGGACTGCGGGTCGGGCTGCTGGAGAACACCAAGCGCAACGCCGCCGCACTGCTCGGCGACCTGGGTGAGATCCTCGCCGATCGGCACGGCGCCGGGCGGCTCGTGGCCCGGACCAAGCGGCCGTTCGCGCTGCCCCTGTCCGACGAGCTGCTGCACGAGCTGACCGCCGAGTGCGACGTGGTCGTGATCGGCGTGGGCGACTGCGGCTCGTGCAGCGCCGCGGCGATCGCCGACGGGGTGGCGCTGGAGCAGGCCGGGATCCCCACCGCGGTCATCTGCACCGATGCATTCGCGACGACCGCCCAGGCGATGGCCGATCTGAAGGGCGACGGCGGCTTCCCCTATCTGCTCACCGCCCATCCGGTCGCCAACCTCAGCGCCGACGAGCTGGGAGTCCGGGCGCACGAGCTGGCCGACGCGGTCGCGGCGCGGATGACGGATGCCGCGGAGCCGGTGGCGGATGCCGCAGCGCGGATGACGGATTCCGCGGGGCCGGCCGCGTGAGCGCCGACACCGTCCTCGACCCGCAGGCGGCCCACGCCGTCGCCGACCATCTGTACGAGCGGGGCTGGTCGGACGGGCTGCCGTGCTGCCGGCGACCGAGGAGTCGATCGCCGGGTTCCTGGCCGGCACCACGCGCGACCCGGACGAGATCGTCGCCCGGCACGTCGGCCTGGGCCGGGCGGTCACGGTGCGCGACGCGGCCGTGCACGCGGTGATGGCCGGCTGTCGGCCGGAGTACTTCCCGGCGGTGCTGGCCGCGTGGGATGCCCTCTCGGCCGATCGAGCCGCCGGCGGCGGTGGATGGCAGAGCACGAGTGGGCCGGCGCCGCTGGTGATCGTGAACGGGCCGCTGCGCGCCGAACTCGGCGTGAACGCCGCCGGGGGCGTGCTCGGGCCGGGATTCCGGGCCAATGCGGCCATCCCGCGCGCCCTCGGACTGACCGTGCGCAACGGGTTCGGCATCCGCCCGCATGAGTTCGAGCAGGCGACCCAGGGACTTCCCGGCCGGTGGACGATGGGCATCGCCGAGGACGAGGAGTCCAGCCCGTGGGAGCCGTTCTCGGTCGACGGCGGGCTCGAGCCGGGCGACAGCGCGGTGTCGGTGATGCTGGTGCGCACGTGCGAGTTCGTCGACAACCGGCACTTCACCGACCCGGTCGAGGTTCTGCGCGATCTCGCCGACACGATCCAGCGGTCCGGTGCCTGGATCTTCCGTCATTCCTCGGTGGGCATTGTGCTCAACCCGGACCACGCGCGGGTCTTCGCCGAGGCGGGGATGTCGAAGCAGGACGTACGCGAGTGGCTCGTCGCACACGCCGGCCGGACGGAGGGCGAGCTCGCCGCGGTGGGCAAGGGGCTCAGCCGGCTGCCGGAGGGTCCGTTCCCGGACGACCACTTCCACCCGGTCTTCGCCGACGCATCCGCCGTCAGCCTGCCGATCATCGTCGCCGGCTCGCCGAACGCCGCCATGTCGATGGTGTTCCGCGTGTTCGGGGAGTGGTCCGGCCGGGCCTTCCCGGTGAGGTGAGGGCTCGGGGCTCGACATCGGCCGCTGACTTCTTCGGGCGCGCGGCCTGGGCTTCCGCCCGGCGAAACCGACCACGTGGCGGGAGGTGCCGGTCGGCCAGAGTGGGAGACATCCCGACACGAAGGAGCGACCCGATGCCCAGCGATCCGTCCACGTGGGAATTCCCCGTCACCGATGCCCTCGCCACGGCAGGGCCGCCGTGGTTGCCCGGCCGGGTCGCCGTCGTCGCTGGCGGCGGACTGAGCGGCCCCGAGGGGGGCGTGGGCTTCGCGATGGCGTGGCTGTACCACCGCAACGGCGCCGCCGTGGCGGTGCTCGATCGGGACGAGGCCGCCGCGCAGCGCACCGTCGACGGCATCCGGGCCGCGGGCGGCGAGGCCGAGGCCTTCATCGTGGACATGGTCGACGACGCGGATGTCGCCCGGACGGTGGACGCCGTCATCGCGCGCTTCGGACGGATCGACGTGGTCGCCGACTCGATCGGCGGCGGCGGCGTGGAGGGCATCTTCGAGACGAGCGTCGAGGCGTGGGACTTCGCCATGGACCTCAACCTGAAGTCGGCCTGGTACCTGCTGCGGCATGCGCAGAAGCACATGACCGAGGGCGGCTCGGCCGTGCTGATCTCGTCCGGCGCGGCCGAGGGCCGCGGACCCGGCCTGCCGTACAGCATCGCCAAGGCGGCGCTGGAGAAGCTCACCACCGGCGCCGCCGCAACCCTCGCGCCGCGCCGCATCCGCGTCAACTGCGTCCGCGTGGGCATGATCTGGGGCGCGTTCGCCGCGCACGGCATGAACCAGGAGCAGCGCGAGATCCGCCGGCAGAACGTGGCGATGGGAGTCGAGGGCAACAACTGGGACATCGCCTCGGCGGCCCTGTTCTTCTCCACCGACGCCGCCCGCTGGGTGTCCGGCCAGATCCTCTACGTCGACGGCGGCGGCTTCGCGATGCGCAACGTCGGCCAGGCCGGCGCGAAATAGCCGGCCCGTCAGCGCGCGCCGAACCCCATCGCGTCGCGGACGGCCACGTTCGCGGCGGGACCGTCGGCATCCGACTTCCCTCGAGCTCCGGCCTGGACCTGAACAGGCCGTCACCTTCCCCGAGTGGTCGGAATTCGGATGCCGATTCCGACCGTTTCTGACGAGTCAGCGAAGCGGACCGGGCGCACCGACCACGGCCGCCCGGCCCGCGCACCGGGTCGAACCGACCCGGGCCCACCAGCCCGGGCCGGATCAGACCCCGGGTCAGCGCCAGGAGGGGCGGTGGTGCCGCGGCGGGTAGGTGCGCGCGTTCACGAACGTGGCCGGGTGATACGTGATGAAGCTGCTGTCGCCGTAACCCGTGACATCCGCCGCCCGGGTCAGGGCATGCGCCGTCGTGCTCGGCCAGTGGCCGGTGGACACGCGGGCGTGCACGGTGTTCAGCGCGCCCACGATCTCGGCCGGAGTGAAGTTGCAGTGCCCGATCGACTGCGTGTACGCCTGGCGCAGCAGGTGGCCGCGGCCGGCGCGGTTCACCTGGTCGCGGTACTGGCGCTCGTACGTGATCGGCGCGAGCTGGTCGCTGATCGTGTGCAGCGTGAGCTCGGGCACCGTGATCTTGCCGGTGACCGTGGACGTCGCGGTCAGGTTGCGCAGCGCGTCGGCATCCGGGGCGATGTCGGCGGTCCGGGTGAGCGTGCGCAGATCGGCGTCGAGGTTGAGCCCCGCCGTCCGGTACAGCGCGCGGATCTGCGGGTACCGGTCGGATCGCCGGATCATCTTCGCATAGTCGACGCCGACGTTCCAGGACGCGTTGCCGCCGGCGGATGCTTCGATCGAGGGGCGCCCCGAGATGACGAAGCTCAGCTGCGGAGGCAGCCACGCGGCCTCCTGCGCCTGCTGCTCGGCGTAGCCGGTGGGCGGGGTGTCGCCGCTGATCCAGTCGGGCGTCTGCATCAGAGCCGCTGCCAGCGCGATGCGCGCGCGGCCCTGGGCCGTCTGCTGCCCGGCGGTCACGGCATCCGTCAACGCCGCCGTCGCCGCCTGCACCTGCCCGGAATCGGCGTAGTCGACCAGCTGGATGTCGGGGTCATCGGCCAGCAGCTGGGCGATGGCGTGCTCCCCGTCGAGCTGGTAGTTGTTCAGGTTCACCCCGCCGCCGAGCAGCCCGCAGGTGGTCAGGGCGCCGTCGATGCGGCCGTTGCCGCGCTCGGCCTCCTGCGCGCTGATCAGCCCGCCCATCGACGTGCCAAGGGCGAGCACCTGCCGCGGGTGGCCGATCACGCTCTTCGCGGCGGCGAGCGCCGCGAACTGGTCGTCGGTGGCGGATGCCAGGGCCCACAGGCTCGGTCCGCTGTACGAGGATCCGACCAGCGCGTAGCCCGAATCCAGCAGCGCGGCCTGGGTGTCGGGGTTCGGGGCGTCGGAGGGACTGAGCGTGCCGAAGCCGTGGCTGTACAGCACGAGCACGCCGTTCCAGTCGGCGGGCTTGTCGGCGACCCAGGTCGCACCGTCGGCGAGGGTCCCGGTGAAGTGGGTGGATGAGGGGGCGGTGGTCGTGGCGTCGGCCTGAGCGGCGACACCTCCGGTGAGCACGAGCGCCGCGGCTGCGGCGACCGTCGTGAAGGCGCGGGTGAATCCTCTGGTCATGCGAACTCCTTCGTCCGAACAGTAGGTGACGGGAACAATTATCAGGACTCCTGTGAATTGCACAAGGGGGTCCGGCTCCCGACCTTCGTAAGAAGCGGATGTCACGGCCTCGCATCGTTCTGGGGTTGAGGGTTGACTCCGACCCCTTCGCTCGTTCATACTTCCTGACAGTCAGGCAACCTGATAATGGCGCCGATGCAACCCGATGATGACGCCGACTTCTGTGTTCAACGATGAATCGGAGAGACCATGAGATCCAAGACCCTGCTTGCCGTCGCCGCATTCGCCACAGCATCCGTCACCGCGCTCGCGCTGGCGGGATGCTCCGCAGGAGGCAGCACATCGCCGTCCGGCAGCGCTGCCCGGGCCCATCAAGATCGGCGCGGTCATGCCGCTGACTGGCCCGCTGTCGGCGCTCGGAGCTGGTGACAAGGAAGCGGCCGAGCAGACGGTCGCCGACATCAACAAGGCCGGCGGCATCAACGGCCAGAAGATCGAACTGACCGTCGTCGACGACAAGACCGACCCCACAGAGTCGGTCAAGCAGTTCAACCAGATGGCGTCCGACTCGAGCTACTCGGCGATGCTCGCCAGTTCGATGACGTCCGCGGCGATGGCCGTCAGCTCCAGCATCACCCAGTACAAGATCCCGACGATCGCGCTCAGCCCGGTCGACGGATACGTGGACGGCAGCAACCCCTACGCGTTCACCTCGCCCGGCAGCACGAAGATCTACGCCGCCGCCCTCGTGGACTACTGGAAGGCGAAGGGCGTCAAGACCATCGCCGTGGCCTACACGGGCACCGACCTGTACGGGCAGACGGGTGAGAAGTCGACCAAGAGCCTGGCCGAGGCCGCCGGCATGCAGATCGTGCTGGACGAGGCCTACGACCCGGCCGCCACCGACTTCACGCCGCTGATCACCAAGGTCGTCGCCGCCAAGCCCGACGCGTTCGTGCAGTGGGGCTCCGGTCCGGCGCCGGTCATCATCACCAAGCAGATCGCCGGCAAGGGCGTGCCGTTCTACGTGACCGGCTCGCAGGCGTCCAACCTGTGGCTGGAGCCGTCCGGTGCCGCCGCCGAGGGCGTCATCGGCGCCACGACCGCGGCGCTGGACCCCGATGCCATCCCCGCCGGTCCGTACAAGGACCTGGTGATGGCCGTGGCCGGCCCGTGGCGCGCACAGCACGACAACGTGAACCCGCCCGAGTTCGCGTACGGCGGGGCGACGGCGATCGAGCTGCTGAAGAACGCGATCGAGAAGGCCGGCTCCACCGACCGGGACAAGATCCGGGATGCGCTGGAGGCGACCGATCTGCTGACCCCGAACGGCCACTACCACTACAGCAAGACCGACCACATGGGCCTGGACGCGAGTGCCATCGGCATCATGGTGGTCAAGGACGGCGTCTGGACGGCCACCGACTACCAGGCGGAGAAGTTCAAGACGGACGCGCCGAAGTAGCCATGCTCGAGGTCGACCGGCTCTCCCGGGCGTTCGGCGGCGTGTATGCGGCGCGGGATGTCTCCCTCAGCGTCGCGGACGGCGAGCTGCGCGGGGTGATCGGCCCGAATGGTGCGGGCAAGTCGACGCTGTTCACGATGATCAGCGGACACCTGCACCCCCATTCGGGTCGGATCACCCTCGACGGCGAGCACATCGACCGGCTCCCGCCGCACCGGCGTGCCCGGCGGGGTGTGGCGATCGTGTTCCAGGGGGCGCGGATCTTCCCCGGGATGTCGGTGCTGGCCAACGTCGCCGTGGGAGCCACCGCGCGCACCCGGGCGGGGGCGGCCAGCGCCGTCCTGCGCCTGCCGCGGCACCGACGCGAGGAGCGCGAGATCTTCGCCTCGGCGCGCGAGGCGCTGGCCCGGGTGGGGCTGGCCGACTGGGCCGACCGGGACGCCGAGCAGCTGCCGCTGGGCCAGCAGCGGCGCCTGCAGCTGGCCCGGGCGCTGACCGCCCGGCCGAAGCTGCCGCTGCTGGACGAGCCGGCGTCGGGACTGCGGGCGAGCGAGCGACGCGACCTGTCGCAGCTGATCCGCGAGCTTGCACGGCGACGGCATGACCATCATGCTGATCGAGCACGACGTGTCGATGGTGACGTCGCTGGCCGACCGCATCACCGTCCTGGATCTCGGCGAGGTCATCGCCGACGGCACTCCAGACGAGATCCGCCGCGACCCGCGCGTGATCTCGGCGTACCTGGGCAAGGCGGCCGCGGCATGATGCTCACCATCGACGACCTGGTCGTCCGCTACGGGGCGGCCACGGCTCTGGACGGCGTCTCGCTGACCGTGGATGACGCGGAGCTGGTCGCCCTCGTGGGTCCGAACGGGGCGGGCAAGACATCCCTCGTGAACGCGATCTCGGGGCTGGTCAAGACCGTGTCCGGACGGATCGAGGTCGGCGGGCGCGTCGCCCAGGTGCCCGAGGGACGGCAGATGTTCGGCGAGCTCAGCGTCGAGGACAACCTGCGCCTGGGCGCCTGGCGGCACCGTCCGAAGGACATCGGCCCGGTGTACGAGCTGCTTCCCGACCTGCAGCGCCTGCGCCGGCAGCGCGCCGACACCCTCTCCGGCGGCCAGCAGCAGATGGTCGCGGTCGGTCGCGCCCTGATGGCCCAGCCCGACCTGCTGGTGGTCGACGAGCTCTCGCTCGGGCTCGCGCCGATGGTGGCCGCGCAGCTGGTCGAGCATCTCGCCGAGCTCAATCGCTCGCGGGGGACCGCCGTGCTGCTGATCGAGCAGGAGATCGGGTTGGCCTTCGAACTGTGCTCGCGCGCCTACGTGCTCGAATCCGGACAGATCGTCACCGAGGGGCCCACCGCGCAGCTGCGGGACGCCCCCGAACTGCAGGACGCCTACTTCGGCGGCCTCGATCCGAACGCGACGGGAGTCTGACATGCAGGCGTTCCTCACCTACCTGCTCTCGGGTCTCGCGCTGGCGGGATCGTTCGCCCTCGTCGGCAGCGGCATGGTCGTCGTGTACCGGGTCACCCACGTGCTCAACTTCGCGCAGGGCATGCTCGCGGTGTTCGGTGCGATGATCTCGTACACGCTGCTGAGCGGGATGCTGCCGCACGGCGTCGCGGAGCTCGTGGCCGTGATCTGCTTGCGCCGTGATCGGCGTGGCCATCGGCATCGTCGCGATCGGCAAGCGCGGCACGCCGCCGATGATCTCGCTGCTGATCACCCTCGGGCTGGGCATGATCGCCGAAGCGGTCGTGGTCGCGATCTGGGGGCAGAACCCGGTCTCGCCGCCGGGCCTCGGGGCAGCATCCAGATCCTCGGTGTGAACCTGGCCAGCCAGCGCATCCTCGTGTTCCTGGTGGCGCTGGTCACGTTCGCGCTTGCTGAGCCTGTTCTTCGCCCGGACCGACATCGGCAAGGCGCTGACCGCGGCGGCATCCAACCCGCGCGCGGCCCGGCTGGTCGGCATCAACACCCGGATGATGGGGCTCGTCGCCTTCGCGATCGCCGGCGCGCTCGGGGGCCTTGCCGGCGTGCTCATCGCCCCGACCACGGCGGTGTCGGTGTCCTCGGACCTTCCGCTGATCCTCAGCGGCTTCGCCGCCGCGATCTTCGGCGGGCTGCGCAAGCCCGTGGATGACGTTCCTGGGCGCGGTGATCCTGGGCGTGGTCGGGCAGCTGGTCGCCGCCTACGGCAACGGCTCGTACCAGACCCCGGTCGCCCTGCTCATGATGCTGGTCATCATGATCGTGCGAGCCGGCACGATGAACCCCGAGGAGGCGAAATGAGCACCAGCGCCGTGCGCGTGCGTCCGGCCCTGGGCCGGGCCCGCTGGATCGCGGCCATCGCCGTGTTCGTGCTCCTGGGGCTGGTCCCGCTGGTCCTGACCGACCTGACGTTCTTCGTCCAGACCGTGCTGGCCGCGGTGGTGGTCACCGGGCTGTCGCTGTTCATGGGCTACGCCGGCCAGGTCTCGCTGGGCCAGAGCGCCTTCGTCGCCGTCGGCGGGCTCACCGTGGCGACCCTGACCGTCAACCTCGGGTTCCCGCCGCTGCTGACCCTCGTGCTGGCGCCGATCCTCGGGGCGGTGGTGGCCGCGCTCATCGGCTGGCCGTTGCTGCGGCTGCGCGGGCACTACCTCGCGTTCGGCACCCTGGCCGTGCCTGCTGATCATCCAGACGGTCATGGCGACCGTGCCGTTCCTCGGCGGCGGCGTGGGCATCTTCGGCATCCCGCCGCTGTCGGTCGGACCGATCGTGTTCAGCGGCCAGCTGCCGTACGCGTATCTGGCCCTCGCCGCGCTGGCGGCGGCGATGGCCACCGTGCACAACCTCGTGAACTCACGGTTCGGCCGCGGCATCCGGGCCCTGGCCGGCAGTGAGAGCGCGGCCGCCTCCAGCGGCGTCCCGGTGCTCGCGAGCAAGGTGGTCGTGTTCGCCATCGCCGGCGCCTTCGCGGGCCTGGCCGGCGGCATCGGCGCGTTCTTCACGCCCTTCGTCAGCCAGGACACTTACCCGCCGCTGGCCTCGTTCGGCTACGTCATCATGGCCATGGTCGGGGGGCTCGGCACCCTCTGGGGTGGCGTGGTCGGCGCAGTGGCGCTGAGCCTCTGGCTCGGCCTGCCCAGTGCCCTGGCCTCGCTGCCCGGCCTGCCGCCGACGGCGGGGCCCATCCTGCAGTATGCCGGCTATGGCGTCGTGCTGGTCGTGTTCCTGCTGCGCTGCCGCGCGGCATCGTGCCGTCGGTGACGGATGCGGTGGCCCGGCTTCGGCGCGGCGGCCGCCCACCGGCGGCTGGCCTCGCCGTGCACGAGGAGGCCGTCGTCGATGCCCGCTAGCGCGCGGTCGCCGGTGTCGACCGCGACCGCGACCGAGGCGCCGCCGGTGACCATGCTGTACCTGATCAAGCAGGTCGAGCTCGCCGTCCGCTCCCGCCTGGACGAGCTGGCCGCCGCACACGGCATCACCGCCGTCCAATACACGGTGCTGACCGTGCTCGAACGGCACCCGGGGCTGATCGCCGCGCAAGCTGGCGCGCATGTCGTTCGTACGCCCGCAGAGCATGACCCAGCTGCTGGACACCCTCGAATCGCGCGACCTGGTGCGCCGGGTCCCCGACCCGTCGTCTCGGCGGCAGCAGCACATCTCGCTCACCGAGACCGCGTACGAGCTGCTGGAGCGGATGCGCGGACCGGTCGCCGAGATCGAACAGGACATGACGGCCTCGCTCTCGCACGCCGACGCGCAGTCGCTGCGCGCCATGCTCCAGGCCTGTCGCATCGGGCTGGCCGGAAGCGCAGCCCACTGACATGGCCGCGTACCGTGTCAGTGGCCTGCGCATCCCGCTGCGCGACGGCATCACCCTCGGCGCCGACCTGTACACCCCGGCCGGGGAGTCGAAGGGGCTGCTGCTCACCCGCGGTCCGTACGGCCGCGGCCGCATGATCGCCCGCAGGATGGCGGGGCCGTGGGCCGCGCAGGGCTGGACCGTGCTGTTCGTCAGCAGTCGCGGCACCGCCGACTCGGGCGGTCAGTTCGACCCGATGCGCACCGAGCAGGCCGACGGTCAGGATGTCGCGGCCTGGATGCGCGAGCAGGACTGGTACCCGGGTCGGTTCGCGACCGTCGGCGGATCGTATCTCGGCTACACGCAGTGGGCGATGCTCGCCGACCCGCCCGCCGACCTGGTCGCTGCAGTGGTGCTGATGGGTCCGCACGACTTCAGCCGGCACGCCTGGGGCACCGGCACGTTCACCCTCGACCTGTTCGGCTGGACCGAGCAGACGGTCGTGCTCGGCGGGCGCGGCATCCTGCGCACGATCCTGGGCATGATCACCGCGAACCGCCGGCTGCGGCCGGTCCTGCAGGCCACCCCGACCGTGGATGCGGCCGTCGCGCACTTCGGCGACGCCGCCCCGTGGCTGCGCGACCGGCTGGTGCGCGACGATCTCGCTGACCCCTATTGGGCGCCGATGCAGCACACCGAGGCGCTGGAGCGCACCGACATCCCCGTCCTGATCCTCGGCGGATGGCAGGACATCTTCCTGCGGCAGAGCATCCAGCAGTACCGCCGGCTTGCGCGAGCGGGGCGTCGAGACGGCCCTGACGGTCGGCCCGTGGACCCACCTCGACCTGACCGGCGCCGCCGCCAAGGTCACGACCGTCGAGACCCTCGCCTGGCTGGATGCGCACGTGGCCGGGATCCCGGGACCGGCGCGGATGGCGCGGGTCCGGGTGTACGACAAGGGGACGGATGCCTGGGTCGAGCGGGACGACTGGCCCGCGGCATCCACCACCCGGACGCTGCACTTCGACGGCGCGGCGCTCGCCGAGGCGCTGGGCACAGCGCGCGAACGCCGGTTCGTGTACGACCCGGCCGATCCGACGCCGACTGTCGGCGGCAACATCATCAGCGGCGGGGGATACGTCGAGGACGGCCGGCTCGCCGACCGCGGCGACACGCTGGTCTACTCCACCGCCGTGCTGGAAGAGGATGTCGTGGTGCGCGGGGCGCCGATCGTCGAGCTCGAGCACGCCGCCGAGCACCCCGACGCCGACCTGTTCGCGCGGATCAGCGACGTGGACCCCCGCGGCCGATCGCACAACGTCGCCGAGGGCTGCGTGCGGCTTGCGCGGGGATGCGAACGGCCCGGTGCGGGTCGAGCTGCTCGACACCGCGTACACGTTCCGGGCGGGCCACCGCATCCGGCTCGTCCTGGCCGGCGGATCGTTCCCGCAGTTCGCTCGCAGCGCCGGCACGGGCGAGAATCCGCTGACCGCGGCGGCGCTCGTGCCGAACACGCACACCGTGACCGAGGGCACGCTCACGCTGCCGGTCGCGTGAGCCCGCCGCATCCGATGTCACTATCGAGATAGTGAAACGGATCGAACGCGCGTAGCCTTGCCGATCATGCCCGAACGCACTGCGCGCATCCGCTCCCTCGCCCTGCTGACGGTGGTCATCGTGCTGTCCGCGACGATGCTGCGGGGGCCGATCCTGGCCGTCGCGCCGGTCGCGCTCGACATCGGCGACGACCTCGGCGTGGGGGCCGGGGTGGTCGGGCTGCTGACCACCATCCCGGTCCTCTGCTTCGCCGTCTGCGCGCCGCTGGCGATCGCGATCATCCGCCGGGCCGGCGCCGACGTCGCGCTCACCGTGACGGTGATCGGGGTCATCCTCGGCAGCATCCTGCGCTCGTCCGGCGGCATCGGCACCGCGCTGGCGGGCACCGCCGTGATGGGCGCGTTCGTCACCATCGGCAACGTCGTGCTGCCGATCGTGATCGCCCGCGAGTACAGCGCCCGGCGGGCGCACACCATGACCGGGGTGTACACCTCGGCGCTGAACGTGGGCACACTCGCCGTGACCCTGGGCACCGCCCCGATGGCCGATGCGGTGGGCTGGCGCTGGGCGATCGTGGCGTGGTCCATGTTCGGCGTCGCCGCCCTCGCCACGTGGATCCCGCTTGCGCGGTCTGCGCGCCGCGTTCGTGCCGCACCCCGGCCCGCGCCCGGACATCGACGCTCCGCGCGTGTCGGTGCTGCGCCACGCGCCCACCTGGATCCTGGCTTGCGGCGTTCGCGGGGCAGGCGTTCGCCTTCTACGCGATCACCGCCTGGCTGCCGACGCTCATGGCCGGTCAGGGCTACTCGCACACCGACGCGGGCCTCATCGCCTCGGTCTTCCAGGTCGCCGGGGTCGCCGGATGCCTCATCCTGCCGGTGATCACGCTGCGCACCTCGATCCGGGTCGGGGTGCTGTGCGTGGGCATCGGGTGGCTGGCGATCCCTCTCGGCTTCCTCCTGGCCCCCGGCGGATGGCTGGCCTGGTGCCTCATCGGCGGATTCGCGCAGGGCGCCGGGATCACGATCGTGTTCATCATGATCAACGCGTTCGGCGACGACGAGCACACCACGGCCGGCCGCTCCGGGATCGTGCAGGGCATCGGCTATGCGGTCGCCGCGACCGGTCCGCTGCTGCTGGGCCTGCTGCACGAGCTGACGGGTGCCTGGGTGCTGCCGCTGATCGTGGAGCTCGTCGCCGTCCTGCTCTTCCTCATCCCCGGCCTGATCGTGACCGTCTCGCTGCGTCGCGCCTCCCGGACCGGGTGAGGAGCGGAGCCGACGTTCCGGCTTCCCGGACTAGAATCGTTGGGGTACTGACGATATAGTGGAGGCGATCCCGCTTCCGGGGCGCTGATCGAAGGAGATCGCATGCAGTTCTATCGCGACGGCTACCGTCCGGGCGACCCGGGCCTCGAGCCGGCCTCGCCGCAGGCGATCGCCCGCAGCCGTGACATCCCGCCGACCGTGGACGTGCTGATCGTCGGCACCGGCCCCGCCGGATCGGTGCTGGCCGCGCAGCTGGCGGCGTTCCCCGACATCGACACGCGCATCGTCGAGCGGCGGGGCGGCCCGCTGGAGAAGGGGCAGGCCGACGGCGTCGCCTGCCGCACGGTCGAGATGTTCCAGGCGTTCGGCCTGGCCGAAGCGCTCGTGCGCGAGGCGTACTGGGTGAACGAGGTGCGGTTCTGGGGGCCCTCAGCAGCCGACCGCTCGCGGATCGAGCGCACCGGATGGGTGGAGGACACCCCCGCCGGTCTCAGCGAGTTCCCGCACGTGATCGTCAACCAGGCGCGGATGCAGCAGTTCCTGCTCGATCACGCGGCCCGGTCGTCCAGCCGGCTCGAGCCGGACTACGGCATCGAGTTCGTCACGCTCACGGTCGGCGACGGCGAGTATCCGGTCGAGGTGACCCTGCGCCGCACCGGCGACGATGCGGCGGGGGAGGGTGCCGGCGAGGAGTTCACCGTCCGGGCGAAGTACGTCGTCGGCTGCGACGGCGCGCGCAGCAACGTGCGCCGGGCGATCGGCCAGCACCTGCGCGGCGACGCCGCCAACCACGCGTGGGGCGTCATGGACGTGCTGGCGACCACCGACTTCCCGGACTGGCGCACCAAGAACGTCATCCAGTCGGACGGCAAGGGCAGCCTGCTGATGATCCCGCGCGAGGGCGGGAACATGGTGCGGTGCTACGTCGACCTCGGCGAGGTGACCGCCGGTGACGCGGCGATCCGCGACACCACCGCCGCGCAGATCGCAGATGTGGCCCGCGGCATCCTGCATCCCTACACATTCGAGCTGAAGTCGGTGGTGTGGTCGTCGGTGTACGAGGTCGGCCAGCGGCTGACCGACAGGTTCGACGACGTGCCGGCAGGTGACGCCACAGGCCGCCTGCCGCACGTCTTCATCGCGGGGGATGCGTGCCACACCCACTCGGCCAAGGCCGGGCAGGGCATGAACGTGTCGATGCAGGACGCCTTCAACCTCGGGTGGAAGCTGGCCGCGGTGCTGCAGGGGCGGTCGGATGCCGCGCTCCTGCACACCTACTCCGCCGAGCGCCAGACCGTGGCCGAGGACCTCATCGAGTTCGACCGGTTCTGGTCGGCGTTCGTCGCCCAGCCCACCGTCGACCCGCAGCATCCCGAGCGCGGCGGGGTCACCAGCGAGCAGATGCAGGCCGAGTTCACCCGGCAGGGCCGCTATACCGCGGGTCTGGCCACCACCTACACCCCGTCGACCCTGACCGGCGGCCCGGAGCACCAGCATCTGGCCGCCGGCTTCGAGATCGGCACGCGGTTCCACTCCGCGCCGGTGGTGCGCGTCGCCGACGCGAAGCGGGCCGAGCTCGGGCACGCGCACCGCGCCGACGGGCGGTGGCGCGTCTACGTGTTCGACGACGAGAGCGGACGCGGCCTGATCGAGACCGCCGAGTGGCTGGGCGCGGCATCCGACTCTCCGGTCGTGCGGTTCACCCCCGACGGTGCCGACATCGACAGCGTGATCGACGTGCACGGCGTGTTCCGGCGCGGGCACCACGACGTCGACCTCGGGCAGGTGCCGGCGCTGCCTGCCGCGCTCCGGTCCGCTCGGCCTGCAGGACTGGGAGAAGGCGTGGGCCGTCGACCCCGAGCGCGACATCTTCGCCGCCCGCGGCATCGACCGGGCCGGCGCGGTGGTCGTGGTCCGGCCCGACCAGTACGTCGCGCACGTGCTCCCGCTGGCCGACCACGCCGGGCTGGCCGCGTTCTTCGCCGGGTTCCTCGTGGAGCCCGATCGATCGGCACGGGGATGATGGATGCTGTGACCGCAGCATCCGTCCCCTCCGAGCTCGACGACGCCGACGGGGCCTCCGGTGCCTCCGGCGCCGACGAGCCCGAGCCGCAGCGGCACCTCGGATACCTGATCCGGCGCGCGCAGCGCTGCACGTCGCGGCCTGGGGGCGGATCGTCTCGCCGGAGATCTCCAGCGTGCAGTACACGGTGCTCGTGGTGCTCGACCGGTACGGCGAGGCCAGTCAGCGGGAGCTGTGCGACCAGGCCGATCTGGACCGGTCCACGATCGCCGACCTGGTGGCGCGGATGGAGCGGCGCGGACTCATCGTCCGGCGCCGCTCGGCCGCCGATGCCCGCCGCAACGTCGTCTCGCTCACCCCGCACGGCGCCGCCGAGCGCCGGCGCCTGGCGCCCCTCGTCGCCCAGGTCCAGGTCGAGCTGGCCGCCGGAATGCCCGCCGAACAGGTCGCTCGCCTGCGCGCCGACCTGAAGACGCTGCTCGCTCGCCCCTCCTGACCCGCCGCCCGGCGGCATCCTGCTCCGCCGCCCCATTCCTCCCCAACCGCGTCTGTGACCCGTCAGAAACGGTCGGAATGTCTGCGAGAATTCCGACCACTTCTGACGAGTCACAGAAGGGCGGGGAGGGAGGGGGATGCCGCGGGGCGGGATGCCGCGGGGCGGGATGCCGCGGGGCGGGATGCCGCGGGGTCAGGGGCGGGTGAGCCTCCGGCCGATGATCTCCTTCATGATCTCGGTCGTGCCGCCGAAGATGGTGGCCACCCGGGAGTCGAGATAGTCCTGCGCGACCGCGTACTCGGTCATGAACCCGTACCCGCCGTGCAGCTGGACGGCGCGCTGGATCACGCGCTGATGCAGCTCGGTGACCCACCACTTGGCCATCGCCGCGGTGACCTCGTCCAGTTCGTGGTTCGAGGCATCCAGGATGCAGCGATCGACGAACACCTGTGTGACCTCGATCTCGGTGGCAAGCTCGGCGAGGTAGAAGCGGTTCGCCTGGAACGAGGCGATCGACTGCCCGAACGCGTGCCGCTCGATGGAATACGCGAGCGCCTGGTCGAAGGTCGCCCGCATCCGCGCCATCGAGGTCACCGCGATGTTCAGGCGCTCCTGCGGGAGGTTGTGGCGCAGCTCGCCCAGCCGCCGCCCTCGACGCCCAGAAGGGCCGAGCGCGGCACCCGCACCTCGTCGAAGAACAGCTCGGCGGTGTCCTGCGCCTTCAGCCCCACCTTCTTGAGCGGGCCGCTGCGGGAGAAGCCCGGCAGATCGGTCTCCACGCAGAGCAGGCTGATCCCGCCGCGGCCGGCATCGGGATCGGTCCGCGCCGCGACGATCACGACGTCGGCGAGCATGCCGGTCGAGATGAAGGTCTTCGCCCCGGTGAGCACGAAGTGGTCGCCCTCGGGGCGGGCCGTGGTCGTGATCGCGGCGAGGTCCGAGCCGGTGCCGGGCTCGGTCAGGGCGATCGCCCCCACCGTGTCGCCGGCGATCATGGGCGCCAGCCACCGCTCGTTCTGCTCGTCCGTGCCCAGCGCCACCAGGTACGGCGCGATCAGGTCGTTGAACCCGGTGATCGACATCCCGACAGCGGTGGCGCCCACGCGCGCGAGCTCCTCGATGAGGATGGCGTTGTACCGGAAGTCGTCGACGCCGCCGCCGCCGAAGCGCTCGGGTGCGGAGATGCCGAGCAGCCCGAGCTCGGCGGCTTCGCGGAACAGGCCTCGATCGACGCGACCCGCCTCCGCCCACTCGTCGAGGTGCGGGACGACGTGACGCTCGACGAACGAGCGGACGGTCTCGCGGAAGTCGTCATGAGACTCGTCGAAGATGGTGCGCGCAAGCGAAACCGAGGCCATGCTCTCTCCTTCTGCCGGTCCTCGCCGTGGGCGCTTCCCGGAACATTCGACACTCTGTGTGCATCTGTATGAAAAGTGTAGACGATCTGGCGGCGGGGAGCTAGACCGGTTCGGCGAGCAGGTCCTGCCGCGCCCGCTCGTGCCACTCCGCGTAGCGCGTGCGGTAGAGGCGGGCAGCGGTCTCGGCCGGCCAGTTCTCGGGGAGGAACTCGACGGGCAGTCGCGGATCGTGCCGAGCACGTCGCAGCAGGTGATTCGTCATGAGGATCTCGCTGCTCGCCGGATGGGCCCGCCCGACGTCTGCCCAGCGATCGAGGAAGCGCTCGTATCGGATGGCGACGGCGTCGAGGTCGAAGGCCTGTGCCACGACGACCTCGGGGGTCGTCGGAGGGGACGGCACCCCCCGCATCACGATGATGTGCTCGGCCAGGTCGAGGCCGTCCAGCACCCGGTCGAGATCCACGTCGTGGGGCGATATCCACAGCCCGGCACGGACCGCTCCGAATCCCGCCCGGCTGAGTCGGGTGCGCAGCTCATGACGCTGCCTCTGGAACGACTCCGGCATGGAGAACGCGAGCGAGGTCCACGAGCCGTCCCAGGTGCGGTTCACCGGATCGCGTTCCCAGACCAGACGGCGACCGTCCTCGACGATGCCCCGCGCCTCCGGCGTGAGCGCGAACAGCGTCCGGCGTCCGTCGACGCGTCGGAAGACCAGCCCGCGCCGGACCATCCGGGCCAGGGTCGCCCGGGTCGCCGGCTCGCCGTGGCCGGCATCGGCCAGGACGTCCACGATCGACCGGGACGAGAGCCAGCCTTCCGCGTCGGGGAAGTAGATGCCCAGCAGGTTGAGGATCAGGTTCTGCGGGCGCGCGCGCGGCTCGCTCTCGGCGACGGGGGGCAGGGGGACGGAACGGGCCATGGGGGCATCCTACGGAGGCGGTGGCGCGCGTCAGCGCACGGGTCGCGCGGGCGCCCGACCGGCGATGGATGCCGCGACCAGGCCGATCACCGGGCAGAGCGTCATGAGGACGGTGGCGGGCAGGGCGGTGCCGGTCCCCGCGATGCCGCCCAGGGGGGATGCGATCGCACCCAGGACGAACTGGATGAAGCCGATCAGCGCCGAGCCGGTGCCCGCGGTGGCGCCGGCGGCGCCCACGGCCAGCGCCGATGCGGTCGACATCATCGTGCCGCACCCGATGCAGAACGCCACGACCAGCGGCACGTAGCCGACGAGGGTGAGCGTGTGCGTCAGCGCCAGTATCGCGGCGATGACCGCCGCGCCGAGTGCGAGCAGCTGTCCGAACCGCAGCGCCCCGGCCGGCGTCCACCGTGGCGCGAGCCGTCCGCTCAGCCAGGCGCCCAGCATCACGGCGACCGATGTGGCGGTGAACGTGAAGCCGTAGCCGAGAGGGGTGACACCGAGGACGTCCTGCACGATGAACGACGACGACCCGATGTAGCTCATCAGGCCGGCATAGGAGATCCCGAACGCGACCGCCCATCCGGCGAACCGCCGGTCGCGCAGCAGCCGGCCCATCGCGCGACCGATCGCGTGCGGCGTGGCCGGGTGGCGACGTTCGGGCGGAAGGCTCTCGGGGATCGCGAGGATCGCCGTCAGCAGCATCCCGGTCGCCAGCACCGCCAGGCCCAGCAGCGCTGTCCGCCAGCCGCCGAGCTGGGTGAGCAGCGCGCCCAGGGGGCTGGCGACGGCCGGTCCCAGCGCGGTCATGATCCACAGTCGGCTGAACGCGCGCACCGCCTCTTTGGGGGCGCTGAGGTCGGCGACCACCGCACGCGCCAGGACCGAGCCGGCCGCGCCGGCGAAGCCCTGCACGCCGCGAACGACGATCAGCATCCCGATCACGGGGCTGGCGACGGCCAGGAAGCAGCAGGCCGTGAACACGGCGAGGGCGACGATCAGCGTGCGCCGGCGGCCGAAGACGTCCGAGACCGATCCGATCGCCAGCTGGCCGAGCGCCGAGCCGATCAGGAACGCCGTCAGGGTCAGCTGCACCACCGACGCCGGCGCGCCGAGATCGTCGGCGATGTCGGGGAACGCCGGAAGGTAGAGATCGGTCGACAGCGAGCCCGCCATCGAGAGGTAGCCGAGCGCGCCCGTGAGCCGGACGCCGAGCCGCCGCCCGGCGGTCTCGGTCATGAGGCGGCCGCGTGGGTGCCGGCCCCCCTCTTGGCCAGCTGGATCTGCTCGTACACGAAGTGCCGCAGCTCGGTGAACCGGGGCAGCGAGCGGGTCTCGAGCTGGTCGCGCTCCGGGCCGAGGTCCACGACGAGGTCCTGCCTGCACCACCGTCGGCGAGCTCGACAGCATGACCACGCGCTCGCCGAGGTACACCGACTCGTCGATGTCGTGCGTGACGAACAGGATGGAGATGCCCAGCGTCTTGCGCACGCGGCGGACGAGGTCCTCCAGGTCGGCGCGGGTCTGCGCATCGACGGCCGCGAACGGCTCGTCCATCAGCAGCACCTCGGGCTGGTAGGCGATCGCGCGTGCGATCGCCACGCGCTGCTGCATGCCGCCGGACAGCTGCCACGGGTAGGAGCGGGGGACGTGCGCCAGCCCCACGTTCTCCAGCGCCTCGGCCACCAGGTCCGCGCGCTGGGCCTTCGGCATCCCGGCGTTGCGCAGCGGCAGCTCCACGTTCTCGGCCACCCGCAGCCAGGGGAACAGCGACCGGCCGTACTCCTGGAAGACGACGGCCATGTTCTTCGGCGGGGCCGTGATCTTCTGGCCGCCGAGGACGACCTCGCCCTCGGTGGGGGCCAGCAGCCCCGCGATGCACTTGAGCAGCGTGGTCTTGCCCGAACCCGACGGACCGACAAGGCACGTCAGCTCGTTCTTGCCCAGGTCGAAGGTGAGGTCGCGGACGGCCTCGATGTCGCCGCCGTCGGTGCGATAGACCTTCTTCAGGCCGCGCACCGAGAGCAGGGTGTCTTCGGCCGGCAGCGTCCGTCCGCCGGCGATGGTGTCGAGGGGGTGTCAGGCAGGCATTCTCAATGTCCTTCAGTCCGTGGTACCAGCGCAGGAGGCGACGTTCGACGACGCGGAAGATGATCGCGACGGCGTAGCCGATCAGTCCCAGCACGAGGATGCCCGACCACATCTCGGGGATCGCGAACCGTCGCTGGAACTGGATGATCGAGAAGCCGAGGCCGGATGTCGTCGCGAACATCTCGGAGATGACCATGAGGATCAGGCCGATGGGCAGGGCCTGCCGCACGCCGGCGAGGATCTGCGGGGCCGCCGACGGAAGGATCTGGTAGCGCACCCGATTGAATCCGTGGATGCCGTAGGAACGGCTGGTCTCGTTCTGCACCGGGTCGGCGGCCCGCACGCCCTCGATCGTGTTCAGCAGCACCGGCCAGACGCTGGCCAGCGCGATGAGGAAGATCTTCTCGGCATCGGTGGGCCCGAACAGCAGGAGCAGCGCGGGGATCAGCGCGGGCGCCGGCAGGGCACGGAAGAACTCGAACACCGGCTCGGTGATCGAGCGCAGCGTGCGGTTCAGGCCGATCAGGATGCCCAGCAGGATGCCGACCACGATCGCCGCGATCACGCCCAGTGAGAATCGGCCCAGGCTCGGCAGCACGTCCTCCCAGAACGCCGGGCCGAACCAGACCCGGAAGAACGTGGTCACCAGCTCACCGGGCGTGGGGACGAAGAAGTTCGTCGAGACGGCCGTGGCCAGCCACCACAGGAGGATGAGGATGATCGGCAGTCCGAGGGTGAACGCGATGCCGCTGAGGACCTTCTTCATGCCGGCACCTCCTCGCGCACGGAGTGATGCCAGCTCAGCAGCCGGCGCTCCAGCGCGCGGGCGCCGAAGTTGATCACGACGCCCAGCAGCCCGGTCGCCAGCACCAGCGCGTACATCGTGGAGTAGAGTCCCGCGTTCTGGGCGCTGAGGATCTCGAGCCCCAGCCCTGGCGTGCCGATGATCAGCTCGGCGGTGATCGCCAGGATCAGCGCGACCGCGGCCGCCAGCCGCAGCCCGGTCATCAGGTACGGCAGCGTGGTCGGGAAGACGATGTCCTTGATGCGCTGCCAGGTCGAGAACCCGTAGCCTGCGGCCGGTGCTCATCGCCACCTGGTCGACGTCGGCGACCCCGTACAGCACCTGGATGAACACCTGCCAGAAGGCGGCGTACACGATCAGCAGCAGGCTCGACTCGATCCGCACGCCGAACAGCAGCACCGCGAGCGGGATGAGCGCCACCGACGGGATCGGGCGGAGGAACTCGACCGTGGAATGGGTGGCGCGCCGCAGGAACGGCGAAAGCCCGATGACCACGCCGAGCACGCAGGCCAGCACGACGGCGATGAGAAGGCCGAGTGCCCAGGCCAGCATGGTGTCGCCGACGGCGACCCAGAAGTCGGCCAGGGCGGCGATCTGCACGAGCTGGGGGATGACCTCGGTCGGCGGCGGCAGGTATTTGCCGTTGACCAGTCCGCTGCGGGCGGCGATCTCCCAGATCGCGAGGAAGGCCAGGATGCCGGCCAGGCCCAGCAGCGTCTGCTTCGGGCGCATCCGGCGTCGCCGGGATCGCGCCTGGGCGACGGCGACCGTGCGGGTGATGGTCTCGTCGGGCGCGGCGGCCGTCATGGGGTCCTCGCTTCGGACGCGTCGGGCAGGGTGGGGTACGCCCGGCGCAGGTCGGCCTTGCGGATCTTGCCGCTGGCGGTGCGGGCAGCTCGTCGACGAATACGACGGCCCGGGGGATCTTGTACTTGGCAAGTCGCCCTGCAGGTGTCCGAGGACATCGTCGGCGGTGAGGTGCGCGGCGTCGTCCCGGGTGGCGACCGCCATCGGGACCTCGCCCCACTTCTCATCCGGCACGCCGATCAGCGCGACCCCGGTGATCTCCGGGATCTGCATGATCACGCCTTCGACCTCGGCGGAGTAGATGTTCTCGCCGCCCGAGATGATCATGTCCTTCAGGCGGTCGGAGATGTAGATGTAGCCGTCCTCGTCGAACGAGCCGAGGTCGCCGGAGCGGAACCAGCCGTCCACGATCGCCTCGGCGGTGGCGTCGGGCCGGTTCCAGTACTCGGAGATGACGTTCGGGCCGCGCACCCAGATCTCGCCGACCTCGCCGGGCGGCAGCGTGCGGCCCTGCTCGTCCACGATCTTCACGTCGGTGAAGAAGTGCTTCAGACCCGACGACCCCATCTTGGCCGTGCTCATCCGCGGCGGCATCGCGGTCGCCCCGGGAGAGGTCTCGGTCATGCCGTAGCCGCAGGAGAAGTGCAGCCCGCGCTCTTCGTAGGCCTCCAGCATCCGCTTGCGGCATCGTCGACCCGCCGCACGTGAGGTGGCGCAGGCTGGAGATGTCGGTGGTCGCGAAGTCGGGGTGCTCCTGCAGCGAGCTGGAAGGTGGTGGGCACGCCCGAGAGCATCGTGATCTGCTCGTCCTGGACGGTGTGCAGCACGGCACCGGGCTCGAACTTCTCGTGCAGGATGACGGTGCCGCCCTGCAGGCAGGACTGGCAGCGCCCCCATGCTGAGGGATGCCACGTGGAACATCGGCGAGATCAGCAGCACGCGTTCGTCCGCGCTGATGCCGTAGTCCACGAGCGCGTTGAAGCAGTTCCAGGTGAGGTTGCCGTGGGTGAGCACGGCGCCCTTCGGGTACCCGGTGGTGCCCGACGTGTAGAGGATCATCGCGGGGTCGTCGAGCGTGACCGTCAGGTCGAGGCGGTCGGTGGATCCGGATGCCACGAGGGTCTCGTAGTCCTCGACGCCGGGCAGCGGCATCCCGCCAACCTGGATGCGACGGCGGGCGCCCGTGGACCACGTGCCGGCGCGCGCGAGCTCGTGCAGGTCGGCGTGGAAGATGAGGGTGGATGCCCCCGAGTTGTCGACGGCGAATTCGATCTCGGGCGGGGCCAGGCGCGTGTTCAGCGGCACGAAGATCGCGCCGAGCGCCGCGGTGGCGAACAGCGCCTCGAGGAAGGACGGGTGGTTGTTGCCGAGGTACGCGACGCGGTCGCCGCGCTGCACCCCGCGCTCGCTCAGCGCGTTCGCGAGCCGGGTGATGCGCTCGTCGAGTTCGTCGTAGCCGAGGCGCTGGTCGCGGAACGCGATCGCGACGTCTTCGCGCATGCGCTGGGCACGCCGCGCCACCCAGGTGCCGATCCCCTGGTTCTGCATGGCTTCTCCTTCGACGGTGAATGAAGAGGGTGGATGTCCGGCGCCGCCGGGGTGGGCGGCGCCGGACGGGGGTCAGTCGACGATGACCTTGTCGAGGTCGGGCGCCTGCTTGACGAAGCTGTACTTCTGCGCCATCGTGCTGAGGTTCTCGATGACCGAGCGGTCGAGCGTGCCGGTCAGGTGCTCCAGGTGGATGCCCTTCACGACATCCGCCGGCATGCCGGTGAAGGCGACGATCGCCTCGTCGTAGTGCGCGGTGTCGTCCATCGCGGCCTTCGTGCTCTCGGTGATCGCGTCCCGGAACGCCTTCACCACCTCGGGGTGGGCATCAGCGTACGCGCCGGACGTGAACGTGACCATCGTGTAGAGGTTGGGGATCGTCCGCATCGGGTCGCCCAGGAACGTCATGCCGTCCTCGGCGAGGGCGGCGGACAGGAACGGCTCGGGGACCCACGCGGCGTCGATGTGCCCCTGCTCCAGCTTGCGCCAGCTGGTCGGGGAACGCGATCTCGGTGAACTTCACCGCCTTGGGATCGCCGCCGTCCGCCTCGACCGAGGCCATCGTGGTCAGGTCGCCCTGGGTGTTCAGCGCGTTGACCGCGACCGTCTTGCCGGCGAGATCCTTCCACGAGTCGATCCCGGACGACTTCTTCACGACGACGCCGGACGGCGCCTTGTCCTCGGGCACCTCGATGCTCGAGTACCCGGCGATGATGTTCATGTCCAGGCCCTGGCTGGAGGCGACCAGCACCGACAGCGGGTTGCCGACGGCGAACTGGATCGACTGGCTCGACACGGCCGGCAGGAGGGCCGCACCGCCCTGGCCGAGCTGAACCTTCACGTCCAGCCCGTGCTTGGCGAAGATGCCGTCGTCGATGCCCATCTGCACGGCGGCGGACGGTGCGATCTTCAGCAGCCCGACGGTGACCGGAGTGAGGTCGCCGCCTGCGGAGGGGGCTCCGCTCTTGTCTCCGCCGCTGAGCGATCCGGACGAGCAGGCGGTGAGGGCGAGTGCGGTGGCGGCGGCCACCGCGAGGGCGGCGAAGCGGGTCTTCTTCATGTCAGCGACTCCTTTGTTACTGCGTGTGATTGCGATTCGGGTGTTCGGGTACGGGATGCCCGTTGCCGGGCCGGTGTTCAGTTGTGGTGTTCCTGCGGCCTGCGGCGGAGCACTGTTCTCCGCCGCACGCAGCGTCAGGCGTAGAACCGGCTGAGCCCTCGGGCCACGACCGCGGGCTTGCTGCCGCCCTCGATCTCGACGGTCTGGTCGACGGCGATCTGGTAGCCGCCGGCGACCTCGGTCACATCGGCGATGACGGCCTTCATCCGGATGCGGGCGCCCACCATCACCGGCGAGACGAACCGCACCTTGTCGAGGCCGTAGTTGACCTTCGTGGTCACGCCCTCGACGTCCAGCAGCTCGGTCCACATCGGGATGGTCAGCGACAGGGTGAGGAACCCGTGGGCGACGGCGCCGCCGAACGGGCCGGTCTTGGCGCGCTCGGGGTCGACGTGGATCCACTGGTGGTCATCGGTGGCGTCGGCGAACGTGTTCACCTGGTCCTGGGTGACCTCGCGCCACTCGGTGTAGCCCAGGTCGCGGCCGACGAGGCCCGGCAGTTCGGCGTAGGGGACGGTGGTGGTCATTTCTCTCCTTGTGTCGGATGGACGCGGGTCGGATGGACGCGGTCGGATGGATGCGGACGAGCCGGTCAGGCGCCCAGGCCGAGCAGTCGCACGGCATTGTCCTTCATGATGCCGGGCAGCACTTCGGGTTTGAACGCCGCCTGCTCGGCGTCCCGCCGCCAGCGGTCCGGGGTGATCAGCGGGAAGTCCGAGCCGAACAGCACCCGGTCCTTGATGAGCGAGTTGGCGTACCGCACCAGCTCGGCGGGGAAGTACTTCGGGCTCCAGCCGGACAGATCGATCCAGGTGTTGTGCTTGTGCGTGGCCACCGACAGCGCCTCGTCCTGCCACGGCACCGACGGGTGGGCCATGATGATCTGCAGCCGCGGGAACGCCGCGGCCACGGCATCCAGCAGCATCGGGTTCGAGTAGCCGAGCCGGAACCCGTAGCAGCCCGGCAGGCCCGCGCCGATCCCGGTCTGCCCGGTGTGGAACAGGGCGGGGACGCCGGCATCCTGGATCGCGTCGTACAGCGGGAACCACCGGTCGTCGCTCGGGTCGAAGCCCTGCACGGTCGGGTGGAACTTGAAGCCGCGCACCCCGCTCTCGTCGACGAGCCGGCGGATGCGGTCCCGCGCGTCGTCCCGGTGCGGGTCGACCGAGCCGAACGGGATGAGGATGTCGTTGTGGCGCGCGGCGCCCGCGGCGATGTCGGCGCTTGAGATCGGGGCGTGGTGCAGCTGCGTCTCGGCGTCGACGGTGAACACGACCGCCGCCGTCCGGCGCTCGCGATAGTACGCGGCGACCGCGTCGAGGTCGCGGGCGGGGCCGCCGGCGCTGAAGTACTTGTCGGCGGCGGCCGACAGGTCGGCGGGCAGCGAGTTGCCGCCGTGGCCGTCGTCTTCGATGTGCACGTGCACGTCGATCGCGTCGAGCGCGTCGACGTCGATCGCCGATTCGTAGCGGGTCATGGATGCCTCTTCCGGACGGGCGGTCAGCGCTTCAAGCTCGTCGGGCAGCGGCGGGAACTTCTCGCCGACGTCCTGGGCCTGGTACAGGCCGGCGAAGTCGGCCTGCAGCGCGTCGTAGCTCCAGCCGCCGTCGTGGTATGCGGTCACGACCGGCTCGGGGTGCGACCAGACCTGCAGGCGGTCGCCGCCGATGCCGATGGCCTGACCGGTGACGCCGGCGGCGGCATCCGATGCCAGGTAGGCGATGAGCCCGGCGACGTCGTCGGCGGTGCCGAACCCGAGGTCGTGCCGGAAGAACGGCGGCATGGCCTCGCCCTGCGCGTCGGCCTCCATGGCGGCGGCGAAGTAGGGGACGGTCGCAGTCATCGCGGTGGCGGCCACCGGGATCACGGCGTTCGCGGTGATCCCGGCCTTGCGCAGCTCGAGCGCCCAGGTGCGCACCATGCCGACGATGCCGGCCTTGGCGGCCGCGTAGTTGGTCTGGCCGAAGTTGCCGCGCTGGCCGGTGGGCGAGCCGATGCAGATGATCCGGCCGGCGATCTCGTTCGCGCGCATGTAGGTGGCGGCCTCGCGGACGCAGGTGAAGGTGCCGCGGAGGTGCACGCCGATCACGGTGTCGAAGTCGTCGTCGCTCATCTTCCAGAGCACCGTGTCGCGCAGCACGCCGGCATTGGTGACGAGGATGTCGAGGCGTCCGAAGGTGTCGACGACCGTCTGCACCAGCTGCTGCGCGGTCGCGGTGGACCCGACCGGCGCGACCACGCTGACGGCCTTGCCGCCGTCGGCCTCGATCGAGGCGACCGCGTCGGCGGCGGTCTGCGCGTCGACGTCGTTGATCACGACGGATGCTCCCTGCCGGGCCAGCTCCTGGGCATATGCGAGTCCGAGCCCCCGGCCCGAACCGGTGACGATGGCGACTTTGCCTTCCAGCGACATGCGTGCTCCTTTGCCTGTTGACTTCGATGCAAACCCAAATCATTGTAAATGTCAATAGTTGTGGTTGTTAAGGTGCAGAATGGGAACCGCACGAGCGGATCGAGGAGGATCGGATGAGTCGGACGACCACCCAGGAGCACGTCGGCGCTGATCGGCTCTGGGGCACCACGGTGGGTGGCGACGTCGCCTTCCTGCTGGCCCGGGCCAATGCGCTGTCGCTGTCGCGCACGAGTGAGGCGCTCTCGGCGCACGCGCTCAAGGTCCGCTCGTACTCGGTGCTCGGGGTGGTCGTCTCCGACGCCCGCCCCACCCAGCGCGAGCTCTCGGACTTCCTCGAGCTCGACCCCAGTCAGATCGTCGCGCTGGTGGACGGCCTGGAGCGGCAGGGCTTCGTGCGGCGCGAATCCGACCCGGGCGATCGGCGTGCCAACGTCGTCGTCGCCACCCCCGAGGGGCGCGCGGCGTTCATCGCGGCGCGGGCGTCGGCGCAGGCGGCCGAGGAGCGCACTCTCGGCTCGCTCAGCGCGAGCGAGCGCGCGCAAGCTGGGCGACCTCATCCGTCGGCTCGCGGTCGACGACGAGGACTGATCCTGGCTGCGCGCCGTCAGCGCGGATCGAGCACGAATCGGTCGCGCCCGGCGAACAGCCCGGTGACCACCTGCGCGACCATCGCCGCCAGCAGCAGGGCCAGGGGGACGGTCCATCCGTCCGTGGAGGCGTGCAGCCAGCCGAACAGCACCGGCCCGCACGCGGCCATGAAGTAGCCGACCGACTGCGCCATGCCCGACAGGGCGGCCGACGTGTCGTGGTCGCGCGCCCGCTGGGCGAGCAGCGTCAGCGACATGGCCAGGGACGAGCCCGAGAACAGGCCGATCACCGCGGCCCACAGGTCGATGACTCCCGGTGCGACCATGAGCCCGACGACGCCGGCGACCCCGAGCACGGGGATCAGCGCCGGGACCAGCCGTTCGCTGCGGCCGCGCAGGACCAGCGGCAGCAGGATCGAGCCGACCAGCGAGAACAGCTGGAACAGCATCACGTCGATGCCGGCCAGCACCTCGCTGCGCCCGGTCGAGGTCGAGATCGTCGCGAGCCAGGTCACGAGCATGTAGAACGATGCCGACTGCAGGCCCATGTACACCGCGACCTGCCAGGCCAGGCCGTCGCGCCACATCGCCGCGCGTCGCGGTCGTGCGGCGGTCACCGAGGGCGCGGATGCCGGGGGCGCTGACGTCAGGGGCGGAGCGGATGCTGCGGGTCGGGCGATCAGCCCCGGCATCCGCGGTCCCCGGATGCTGCCGGGCACCGCCCATCCCCAGGCGAGGATCGCGAACGGAGGCAGGGCGCAGCCGATGAGAGCGAGCGAGGTGCGCCAGCCGGCGGGGGAGTCGGGGCCGCCGATCAGCGAGATCGGCACGGCGACACCAGAGGCGACCGCGCCGAATCCGGCCAGCAGCGCGGTGTACAGCGCCATCACGAGCGGAACCCGGCGGAAGTCGCGTTTGATCACCGCCGGCAGCAGCACATTCGCGACCGCCAGGGCGGCCCCGATCAGCACGGTTCCCAGCCACAGGCTCACGGTCGGACCGGGCAGGGAGCGCACGAGCGTGCCCACGACCAGCAGCACCAGCGACCAGAGCACGACCCGCGACATCCCGAATCGCCGGCTGAGCACGTGGGCGAACGGCGAGATGGCACCCCAGGCCAGCAGCGGCACCGCGGCGAGCAGGCCGAGGCCCCCGGGGCTCATGCCGGTGTCGTCGCCGATCTGGCCGAGCACCGGTCCGACCGAGGTGATCGTCGGCCGCATGTTGGCGGCCACCAGCAGCACCGCGGCCGTCAGTGCGGCGACGGACGTCCGCCTGGTCATCGCGCCGGTGCTCATCGCTGGGACTCTATCCCAGTGCTGGGGCGCCCCCGCACCGCGGGCACGGTGCCGACACGGTCCCGGGCGCCGAGGCATGTTCAGAAACGGTGCTGAACCTCCGGTTCGCACACGCGCGTCCCCGGGGATCGGCCGACGGGCGTCCCAGGGATCGGCCGACGGGCGTCCGCCCGGGGAGCGGCCGACGGGCGTCCCAGGGATCGGCCCGCGGGGTTCCTGGAATCGGCCGACCGGATTCAGCCGCCCCCGGCTCGGGCTCAGCGCGGCAGTTCGACCGGCCAGCCGGTGTAGGCCTCGGCCAGGTAGGTCCGCCCGGCGCGCGAGTCGGTCACCGAGCGGAGCTCGCCGAGCTGCCGCATCCGGTCGAAGTCCGAGGCATCCGGCGTCTGATGCAGCATGCTCGTCATCCACCAGGAGAAGTTCTGCGCCTTCCAGATCCGGTGCAGCGCCGCCTCCTCATACCCGTCGAGCAGCCGGGCGTCGTCCTCGAGCAGGAACGCGCGCAGCGCACCCTCGAGCAGCAGCACGTCGGCGATGGCCAGGTTCATGCCCTTCGCGCCGGTCGGCGGCACCGTGTGCGCGGCATCCCCCACCAGCACCGCGCGACCCCGCCGCAGCTCGCGGGCGACGAAGCTGCGGAACTGCAGCACGTCGCGCTGGAAGATCGGTCCCTCGTGCAGCGTCGTGCCCGGCACCCGCGACTGCAGGATCTCCCACAGCTTGCTCCTGCGAGTACGCCTCGGGGTCGACATCCGGTTCGCACTGGAAGTACATCCGCTGCACCGTGTCGGAGCGCTGGCTGATCAGGGCGAACCCGTTCGGCGAGTTGCTGTAGATGAGCTCGGGCGCGCTCGGCGGCGCCTCGCAGAGGATGCCGAACCAGGCGAACGGGTACTCCCGGTACATCCCGGAACGGGGTCCCGACATCGCCTTGCGCACGATCGAGTGCGAGCCGTCCGCGCCCACGACGATCTCGGCGACGATCTGGGTCTCGGCCCCGTCGGCGTCGGTCGCGATCACCCGTGGGCGCTCGCCGTCGACCTCTTCCACGCGCTGCGCGGTCAGACCGAAGCGGATGTCCTGCCCCGCCGGCACGAGCGTGGCCAGCAGGTCCTGCAGCACCAGACGCTGCGGATACAGCCACACTCCCCGGCCGACCAGCTCGGCGAAGTCGATTCGGTGACCGGCGCCGTCGAAGCGCAGTTCGATGCCGTCGTGGCGCATGCCCGTCTGGTGCGCGTGCGTGTCGACGCCGGCCGCGACGAGCGCCTCGACCGTTCCCTCTTCGAGGATGCCGGCGCGGATCGTCTGCTCGATGTCCTCGCGCGAGCGGCTGTCGATCACGATCGACTCGATGCCGGCTCGGCGCAGCGCTGCGCGAGCAGCAGACCGGCGGGCCCGGCGCCGACGATGGCGACCCGGGTGCGGACGGTGGTGGTCATGTGTCCCCCTTGACGTGTCGCCGGCGGTGTGGCGGTGCCTCGATTCTGGTCGATCCCCGTGCGCCATGGCCAAGGACGCCCGATGAATGGGAGTCGGACGTTCACTCCTCGGCCGGGCCGAGGAGAAATGCCGAGGAGAGGGCGAGTTCGGGGGAATCGGCCCTCGCTTCGGCACATCCCCTCGGCCCGGCCGAGGGCCGAGGGCCGGGGACCGGGGACCGGGGGCCGGGGGCCGGGTGCGGGTGGTTCGCGCCTCGAGGGTGGGATGCCTCGCCCGGCCGAGGCTGTCGTGTTCACTCCTCGGCCGGGCCGAGGAGAAATGCCGAGGAGAGGGCGAGTTCGGGGGAATCGGCCCTCGCTTCGGCACATCCCCTCGGCCCGGCCGAGGCTGTCGTGTTCAGCCCTCGAGGGCTGAGCGGATGTCGCGGGCCGCGCGATGCAGGGTGGACAGCGGCGCCTCCACCGGCGCCTCGCGGGCGATGATCACCGACAGCGCGGCCACCACTTGGCCGGCACGGTCGCGCACCGGCACGGCCAGGCCGGTCGCGACATCCTCGATCGATCCCGGTGCCACCGCATGCCCGAGCCGGCGCACCTCGGCGAGCTTGCGCCGCAGGGTCGGCGCGTCCGTGATCGTGGCCGCGGCCACCCGCGCCAGCGGGGCGGCCAGCACCCGCTCCTGCAGGCCCGGATCGGCGTAGGCCAGCACGCACGAGCCCGGATGAGGAGGCATGCAGGGGGAGGCGCCCGGCGATCCGGGTGACGTTGGAGGTGGCATCCGGATTCGACAGCCGCTCCAGGAACAGCGCCTCATCCTGCTCGAGGATCGCCAGCTGGGTGTGCTCGCGCACCGCGGCCTGCACCCGCTCCATGGCCGGCATCGCCGCCTCGCGCAGCCGCAGGGCCGCGGACGAGCGGGTCGCCAGCTCCCACAGCCGCATGCCGACGCGGATGCGGCGATCCTCGTCGCGCTCGAGCAGGCCCGCCTCGACCAACTCGCCGACCAGCCGGTGCGCGGTCGAGGAGGGAAGACCCGCGCGACGCCCGATCTCGGCCGAGGTCTGCATCGTGCGGGTCGGGGTGAACGTCTCGAGCACCCGCAGCAGCCGATCGATGACCGCGTCGCCGGAGGGGGAGTTCGCCATGCGCCCACCTTCTCACGGGGCATCGGCCCGGGGCGGGTCGCGAACAGGCCATGTCGAGAACGGCGCGGTACCCTCGGGCGCGGGAGGCGCGATGACCGAGGACGGGATGCTGGAGCGCATCATGCGCCTGCTGGCCTGCCTGTCCGCCGACGAGCCGGCCGCGACCGCCGCCGAGTTCGTCCGGCGCACGGGGCTTCCCACCTCGACCGTGCACCGGCTGCTGGCGAGCCTGGTCGCCCAGGGGCTGCTGACCCGCATCTCGGGCCACCGGTACGCGATCGGGGCGCGCCTGTGGGAGCTGGGCGAGCTGTCGCCGCTGTCGCTCCGGCTTGCGCGAGACGGCGCTCGCACACATGGTGCGGCTCTACGAGGCGACCGGCGAGAACGTGCACCTGGCCGTCCTGGACGGCCCCAGCCCCGCGGCATCCGACGCGCTGTTCGTCGGGCGCGTCACCGGCGCCGGCTCCATCCCGACCTTGAGCCGGATGGGCGGCCGGCAGCCGCTGCACACCACCGGCGTCGGCAAGGCGCTGCTGGCCACCCGCGACGACGCGTGGCTGGACCGCTTCTTCTCGGTGCCGCTCGAGCGCGAGACCGCGCACTCGGTGACCGACCCGGCTACGCTGCACGCCGAGCTGCGCCGGGCCCGCGCCCGGGGGTACGCGACGACCCGCGAGGAGATGACCCTCGGCAACGTGTCGGTTGCTGCGGCCCTCGCGCACGTGGACGGACTGCCGCCGATCGCCATCGGGCTGGTCGTCCACCTGGAGCGCGCCGATGTGCGCCGGCTCGCGCCGCTGGTGGTGCAGGCGGCGAAGGACCTCCGTCAGGACCTGCAGAAATCTCACTGAGTGAGAGTGGATCCGAGGGGGATGCCGTCGCCCTGTCACCCTGGAGGTGGCGCCCACTCCCGAAGGCCGGGCGCGTCGAAGGAGACACCATGACCGATCCCGATCCCACCGGCGAAGAGGCGTTCTCGTCCTCCGTCGTCCTCGAGCCCGGGGCCGCGACCGCGGCGGCGCCCGAGTCGCTGCTCGCGTCGCACGACTTCCCTCCGCAGTCGGCGATCACCCAGGAGATCCGGGACCTGCACGCCGAGTACGAGCGGCGTGAGGCGGCGGGCGAGAAGCTCCCGCTCACGATGCACGACTTCCCGCCGTACCGGTCGAGCCTGCTGCGCCACCCGACGAAGAACCCGAAGCTGGTCGATCCCGAGACGATCGAGCTGTTCTCGCCGGCGTTCGGGCAGCGCGACGTGGCCGCGATCGAGTCCGACCTGACGCTCGAGCACTCCGGCGAGCCGCAGGGCGAGCGGATCACGGTGCGCGGGCGCCTGCTCGACTCGTGGGGCCGCCCGGTGCCGAACCAGCTGATCGAGATCTGGCAGGCCAATGCGGCCGGCCGGTACATCCATCAGCGCGACCAGCATCCCGCCCCCCTCGACCCGAACTTCACCGGCGCCGGCCGCTTCGTCACCAACGACGACGGCGAGTACCTGTTCACCACGATCAAGCCCGGCCCCTACCCCTGGAAGAACCACCAGAACGCGTGGCGACCGGCGCACATCCACTTCTCGGTGTTCGGCAGCGCGTTCACGCAGCGCATCGTGACGCAGATGTACTTCCCCGGCGACCCGCTGTTCGCCCTCGACCCGATCTACAACTCGATCCGCCGGCAGCAGGACCGCGACCGCCTGATCAGCACCTACGACCACGACCTCACGGTGCCCGAGTTCTCGATGGCCTACCGCTGGGACATCGTCATCGACGGCCCCGACGCGACCTGGTCCGAGCAGGAGGATGAGCACTGATGAGCGAGAAGACCCTTCAGCCCACGGCTGGTCAGACCATCGGCCCGTTCTTCGCCTACGGCACCGTCTACCCCAAGATGCACGAGGTCGTCCACCCGCACAGCCCGGGCGCCGTCGTGCTCGGTGGGACGGTGTACGACGGCGCCGGCGCGCCGATCCCGGACTCGATGATCGAGATCTTCGGCGCCGACGCCGACGGCAGCGTCTCGCGGGCCCGCGGTGCATTCCACCGCGACGACCACACCTTCACCGGTTTCGGCCGCTCGTTCACGACGGATGACGGACGCTACGAGTTCTGGACGCGCAACCCCGGAGCCGCCGACGGGAAGGCCCCGTTCTACGCGGTGGTCGTGTTCGCCCGCGGCCTGCCGGACAAGCTGCACACCCGGATCTACCTGCCCGAGCACGAGGAGCTGCTGGCCGCCGACCCGCTGCTGTCCTCGCTCAGCGCCTCCGAGCGCGCTACGCTCGTCGCGACGCGTCTGCCGGACGGGAGTCTGCACCACGACATCCGCCTGCAGGGCGAGAAGGAGACCGTCTTCCTTGCCTTCTGATCCGCCTGGGGGCCCCACCCAGGTCCCTGAGCGAGACGGCGCCGCGCGAGACGGCGCCGACCTGCTGTCCCCGGTGACTGTCGGCCACGACGCGGCCGTCGCCGACGCGGCGGTCCTGGCCGCGCTCATCGCGGCCGAGGTCGCGCTCACCCGCGCGTGGGTGCGCGTGGGCACGGCACCGGATGCCGCGGCCGACGCGGTCTCGGCGGCCTTCGGCGGGACCGGGGTCGGCAGGCACGGCGCCGGGATCGAGATCGCCGGGTACGACGCCGCCGGAATGGACACTTCCGGGCACGACGCCGCCGGAATGGACACTTCCGGGATCGACACCGCCGGGATCGACACCGCCGGGATCGACATCGGCGCGCTGGCCGCGGCATCCGTCGCCGGCGGCAACCCCGTGATCCCGCTCGTCCCGCAGCTGAAGGCCCGGGTGCCGGCCGAGGCCCGCACCTGGGTGCACCGCGGGGCGACCAGCCAGGACATCCTCGACACCGCGCTGATGCTCATCGCGCGGGACGCGGTGGCCCAGATCGGCTCCGCGCTCGCCGAGGCGCAGTCCGCACTCGCCGCGCTGGCCGCCGCCGGACGCGATCAGACCGCCGCCGCCCGCACCCTAACCCAGCACGCCGTGCCGACCACGGTCGGTCTGCGCGCGGCCACCTGGCTTGCGCGGCGTGCGCCGCGCCGCGGGACGCATCGACGCGCTCGAACTGCCCGCGCAAGCTGGGCGGGGCCGCCGGCACGCTCGCCGCGTTCACCGAGATCGGCGGGGCGGATGCCGCAGCCCGCCTGCCCGCGGCGTTCGCACGCGAGCTGGGACTGACCGCGCCCGAGGCTCCGTGGCACACCACCCGCTGGCCGGTGACCGAACTCGGCGACGCACTGGTCCAGACCATCGATGCCGTGGGCGTGATCGCGGCCGACGTGGCCACCCTGAGCCGCACCGAGATCGCCGAGCTGTCCGAGTCGGCCGGCGGCGGCTCGTCGGCCATGCCGCAGAAGCAGAACCCCGCCGAGTCGGTGCTGATCCGCTCGGCCGCGCTGCGGGCGCCGCATCTGGCCGCGACGCTGCACACCGCCGCCGCGTTGGCGGTCGACGAGCGGCCCGACGGGGCGTGGCACGCCGAGTGGCCCACGCTTGCGCGAGCTGCTCCGCCTCGCCCTGGGTGCCACCGCGCACGCGGCGCAGCTGGTGGCCGGGCTGCAGGTCCACGGCGAGGCGGTGGCCCGCAACCTCGCCCTCACGCACGGACTGATCGTCGCCGAGCGCCTGTCGATCGTGCTCACCCCGCTGATCGGGAAGGACCGTGTGGCCGCGCTCGTGCAGGCGGCCGCCGGCGGGGGCGACCTGGCTGCCGCGGTGCGCGCGCTGCCCGAGGCATCCGGAATCGACGTCGACCGACTGCTCGACCCGTCCGCGTACACGGGCCTGGCCGCCCGCCTGGTCGAGGACGCCATCGCCCCCGAGGAGAACGCATGACCGTCCCCGTCCTCGCCGTCACCGAGCCGATCGGCCCCGCCGAGGCGCCGCTGCTGATCCTCGGCCCGTCGCTGGGCACCTCGACCATCATGTGGGAGCAGGTGGTGCCCGCACTGGCCGGGCCGCACCGCGTCGCGCTGTGGGATCTGCCCGGGCACGGCGCATCGCCGGCCGCGGTCGACCCGTTCACCGTCGCCGAGCTGGCGGATGCCGTTGCCGCCCTCGCGGCCGGCTTCGGCGCGGATCGGATCGACTACGCCGGGGTGTCGCTGGGCGGGGCCGTCGGGCTCGAGCTTGCCGCCGGCATCCGCAGCTGGTGTCCCAGGCGGCGATCCTGTGCTCGGGCGCGAAGATCGCCACCGCCGACAGCTGGCACGAGCGCGCCGCCCAGGTGCGCGCGCAGAGCACCTCGTCGCTGATCATCGGGTCGGCGCAGCGGTGGTTCGCACCCGGGTCCATCGCCCGGCATCCCGAGCTGACCGGTCGGCTGCCGACGTGCCGCAGGAGTCCGACGACACCAGCTATGCGCTGTGCTGCGAGGCGCTGGCCGCGTTCGACGCACGCGACCGGCTCGGCCGGATCGCCGCGCCGGTGCTGGCGATCTGGGGCGAGCATGATCTGGTCACCCCGGAGAGCTCGGCCCGCGAGATCGCCGACGGAGTGCAGCACGGGCGTGCCGCCGGGATCGCGGATGCCTCGCACCTGTCGCCGGTGGACGACCCGCAGGCCGTGATCCGGCTGCCCACGGAATTCTTCGCCGCCGGCCGCTGAGCGGTCCCTCCCGCTCGTTGAGCGAGGGAGCGCAGCGACCCAGACGAAACGCCCCGATCGAAGGAGACACCATGACGACCGAACGCCGCACCGACCAGGAGCGCTTCGAGCAGGGGATGACCGTGCGCCGCGCCGTGCTCTCGGACGAGCACGTCGACCGTGCGAACGCGAAGATCACCGCGGTGACCGAGGACTTCCAGGACTTCATCACGCGCGTGGCCTGGGGGATGTCTGGTCCCGGCCCGGATTGGACCGGCGGTCGCGCTCGGTCGCGGTGATCACCTCGCTGATCGCGCACGGTCACCACGAGGAGCTCGCCATGCACCTGCGCGCGGGCCTGCGCAACGGGCTGACCGTCGACGAGATCACCGAGGTCATCCTGCAGTCGGCGATCTACTCCGGCGTCCCGGCCGCGAACACCGCGTTCCGCATCGCGCAGGAGGTCTTCGCCGAGGCCTGATCTCGCCGCGGCCGCGCGGCGGGCTCAGCCCGCGCGGCGTGCGCCCTCGCCGAGGGAGTCGAGCTTGGCCCAGGCGATGTCGGGGTGCACCCGCCCGCCGAGGCCGCAGTCGGTCGAGGCGATCACCCGCTCGGGTCCCACGATCGAGGTGAAGCGGCCGATCCGCTCGGCGACCAGGTCGGGGTGCTCGACGACGTTCGTCGCGTGGCTGACCACGCCCGGCACCAGGACGAGGTCGGCCGGGACGTCGGCATCCTTCCACACCGCCCACTCGTGCTCGTGCCGCACATTGCCCGCCTCGAACGAGAGCGAGCCCACGTTCGCCTGCAGCACGACCGGCAGCAGGTGGCGCAGCTCGATGTCGGTGGTGTGCGGGCCGTGCCACGAGCCCCAGCACAGATGCAGCCGCACCTGCTCCTTCGGCAGCCCCGCGATCGCCCGGTTCAACGCGTCGATCCGGATCTTCGTGAACGCCTGATAGTCGGCGACGGACGGCTCGGGGTTGATCTGGTCCCAGTTCTCGGCCAGGGACGGATCGTCGATCTGCAGGACCAGCCCCGCGTCCACGATCGCCCGGTACTCCTCGCGCAGCGCATCCGCCCAGGCGTCGATGTGCTCCTGCTCGCTCGCGTAGTGCGAGTCGACGATGCGCGCGGCGCTGCCGGGCGAGATCGCCGTGAGGAAGCCCTGCTCGCCGGGGGCGAGCGCGGCCTTCAGATGACGGATGTCGGCGGCCACGGCATCCTGCCCGCGATAGCTGATCGGACCCGTCGTGGTCGGGAACGCGGTCGCGATGCGTCCGGACGGCACCGCCTCGGCATCGTGGTAGACGGCCGGGAACGCCCGGCGGTCGCGCCGGTCGACGAAGGACGTGAGGCGGATCCGCCCCGGCTCGGAGCGCACCGCGCGCTGCCCCGGCACCTCGCGCGCGTCCGGCGCCGAGGTGAGCGGGTCGACGTCGGTGAGGGTGAGGCCGTTCACCCGCTGGAACGAGTACGACCACCACGCGCCGTAGTCCACGGCGCTGGACATGGCCTTGCCGAACTCGCCGTCGCCGACGAGCGTGACGCCGGCCGCGCGCTGGCGGGCGACGACATCCGCCACCGCCGCGGCGACGAGCTCGTCGAACTCCGGAGAGGAGGTCAGGGTGAAGCCGTCGTCGGCGAGCACACGTGCGCGGTTCGCCTCGATGAGCGCCTGCGTGCGGGGCAGGCTGCCCGCGGTCGTGGTGGGGATCGTCGGCATCGGCTCGGCACCTTTCGTCGGGGAGACTCTACCCACCGTGCCGTGATCGCGGGCGCGGGTGACGGCGCGTGACGGCGCGTGACGGCGCGGGCTACCGACGCCGCACCGCAGCCGGCTTCGGCGCCCCCTCGGTGAGGAAGGCGAGGGCGCGTCTGATCAGCAGCTCGTCCGCGAGGGTGCTGCGGCGGCTGCGCGATTCCACCCGGGACGCGCCGGGGATGCGGCGGGCCAGCAGCTCTGGCGAGCCGGACGACCCGTCATCGATGATCAGCACGGGGATCCGCAGCGACGACAGCGTCAGCCGCAGACCGGCGACCGGCGCCAGCGTGTCGATGTGCGTGTGCGTGCACAGCGCGCCGATGCTGACCTCGGCCTCCGTCATCGCGAGGGGAGCGGCATCGCCGGCCGCCAGGGCGTCGTCGGCGTCCAGCGAGATCTCGGCGGGTCGCCAGAGGACCAGGCGTCGCACCCGCGCGTCGTTCAGGGCGAGGATCAGGGCGGGCTCGACGCCGGACCCCTCGGCCATCACGTCGACCTCGTCGACGTCGAGCGCGTCGATGGCGGCGGCCAGGGACTGCGCCAGCGGAAGGTCCGGATCGTGACCGAGCGCATGGGCCGAATCGATCGTCCGCAGGTAATGCTCTTCGAGCGTGGCACAGGGTCGCCCGGCCGCGTGCAGGGCTGCCCGGATGCCCTCCCACACCAGCTCGGTCTCGATCATGAACCCCTGATGCAGGAGCACGGGACGCGCGTGGGACCCGCTGTCGTCGATGCGGATCCGCGGGGGCCGCAGCGACGCCAGGGATGCCGACCATGGCCGGGGGGTGCCGGTCGTCGCCATCGTCGTCCCCTATCATGGAGTCGGTTCTCGGGAGGTCCGGGCGCGATCCGCCCTCGGCCCCACTGACGAAGATACGCCCAATGGAAGATGCGCCTCTATGGTTGTCCTGATCGGGTTCATGGGTGCCGGCAAATCGACGGTCGGGCGCATCGTGGCCGACATGCTCGGCGTCTCGTTCGTCGACAGCGATGTGCTGATCGAACGCCGGGAGGGCCGGTCGATCCGCGAGATGTTCGATCTGCACGGGGAGCGGTACTTCCGTCAGATCGAGCGGACGGTCGTGGCCGAACTGCTCGAGGACGCCACCTCCGTCCTCGCGCTGGGCGGTGGGGCGGCCCTGGACCCCGAGGTCCGCCGGATGCTGGCATCCCACACCGTCGTCTACCTCGATGTGCCGTACGAGCAGGCGATGCAGCGCATCAACGGCGACAGCTTCCGCCCGCTGCTGCAGACCTCCGGCGTGCGCGAGATCTACGACCGCCGGCTTCCGCTGTACGAAGAGCTGGCGACGGTCCGCGTCGACACGATGGGCAAGCGCGCCGACGATGTCGCCGTCGAGATCCTCCGGTTCATGGTGCCGCCTCCGGTCCTGGCGGATGCCTCGAGCCGGCTCGTCGCCACGATCGGCGGCACGTACTTCGCCCACGCCGGCGGCGGCCTTCTCGAGCGTGCGCAGGAGCTGATCCCGGCCGCCGATGCCGCCGAGAACATCGTGCTCGTCACCGCCGAGCGCGACGCGTCGATCGCCGAGGCGATCGCCGGGCAGTTCGGGGGCAGGACCGTCATCCCGGTCCGCGTCGACGACCGCGAGGCGAGCAAGACGTTCGAGACGATCTCGCGGATCGCCGAGCAGATGGCCGACCACGCCATCCACCGCCACGACATCGTCGTCGGCATCGGCGGCGAGGTCGTGTGCGACGTCGCCGGACTGGTGGCCTCCCTCTTCAACCGGGGCATGCCGCTCGCGCTGATCCCCACCACGCTCGTGGCCCAGGCCGACTCGGCCATCGGCGGCAAGAACGCCATCAGCCTGCCGCAGGGGCGCAACCTCATCGGCACCATCCACCAGCCGATCGCCGTCGTGGCCGACACGAACGTCGCCGCGGGCGCGGACCAGCGCGGCTACGCCGCGGGCCTGGCTGAGATCGCCAAGCACGCCCTCCTGGACTCGGCCGCCGCCGTGGAGCGGCTGCTGTCGCTGGCAGGCCGGCTGCGCGCCGCGATCCGCTCGCCGTGTATCAGGCGGTGTGCGACAGCCAGGAGTTCAAGGCGGCGATCGTCTGCCGGGACGAGCGGGAGTCCGGTGAGCGGGCGTTCCTGAACTACGGGCACACCTTCGCGCATGCGGTCGAATGGCTGATGGAGCTGGACGCCAGCGACGACGGCACCCCCGTCGCGATCGGCATGATGGCCGCTGCGCATCTCTCGCACGTGCAGGGCCGGTTGGCGGCGGCGGATGTCGAGACGCACCGCGCACTGCTGAACGCCCTGGGACTGCCGACCGTGGCCGACATCGACGCCGACCGGCTTGCAGGAGGCATGGAAGCGCGACAAGAAGTACGACCACGGCGTGCGGCTGATCCTCCTGGACGGCATCGGCCGGCCGACGCGCGGGCGCACCGCGACGCAGGAAGAGCTGACGCGGGCCCTGCACGACCTGGCCGCAGGCTGAAGGCATCCAGACGCGGTGCACGCGCAGGCGTCCGGGCCTAGCGGAATCGGGTGTCACTGTGATTACGAACGGGCAATAAATAGCTCTTGACGGATAATCGGGCCCGCTTTATGTTCAATTGAAGGACGCTCGACCCCAGAGCGTGCAGATGTCCCGACGCGGGGCGACCCGGCTCTCGAGCCCGATCGCTTCCCCAGCACAAAGAGGTGAGACATGGTTCAGAGGCGAATCACGAGGACGGCGACGCTGCTCGCGGGAGCGGCGGCACTGGGAATGCTGTTGGCCGGCTGCGCAGCGCCCGGACAGAACAAAGGGGCCGCCGAGAGCGGTGGCACCGGCCCGATCAAGGTCGCGATCGTCAACGCGCAGAGCGGTCAGCTCAGCTCGCTGGGCGACTGGGAGTACAAGGGCGTCAAGATGGCCTTCGACGAGCTGAACGACGCCGGCGGCATCGACGGCCGTCAGATCAAGTACACCCTGTACGACGACCAGGGAGATCCCACGGTCAGCACGAACCTCGCCCGGAAGGTCGCCGGCGACGGGAACATCGCGATGATGGGCACCGCGGAGAGCGCGGACGCGCTGGCGATGGCGCCCATCATGGCCGAGAACAAGATCCCCATGATCACGTCGGGACAGTCGCCGAAGCTCGGCGAGCTCCACAACCCGTTCGTGTTCCTGAACAGCCCGCCCAGCACCGCATTCGATGAGACGCTGGCGAAGTACCTGGTCACCACCAAGGGCTACAAGAACATTGCGATGATCAGCAACAACGGCGCGTACGGGGCCGGCGAGCACGATGCCTTCCTGGCCTCGCTCAAGGCCCTCGGAGTCTCGCCGAGCGCCGACCAGGTGGTCACCCCAGATCAGAAGGACTTCAGCTCCGCGCTCACCCGCATCCGCGACGCCAAGCCCGACGTGCTGTTCACCGGCACCGAAGAGGTCGAGACCGGCCTGATCGTCAAGCAGGCACGGCAGCTCGGCATCGACGCGATCATCGCCGGCGGCGCCCCGGCCGGCACCCCCGTCTACGTCAAGACCGCCGGCACCGCCAACGCCGAGGGCACGATCGTGAGCACGCCCTACCTGGGCAACGACACGAACGAGAAGACCAAGAAGTTCGCCGCCGACTACAAGGCGAAGTACAACGAGGACGGCGAGTTCCACGGTGCCAAGGCCTACGACGGCGCGCAGATCCTGATCCAGGCGCTGAAGAAGTCCAACGTCGCGACCGGCCAGAAGCTGAGCGATGCCATCCGGTCGATCACGTACGACGGCCTGGTCGGGCACTTCGCCTTCGATGCGAACGGCATCGGCGTGCACGAGACCCAGATCGGCAAGATCGACGCGAGCGGCAACCTCGTCCCGGCGAGCTGATCGCCCGACGGATGACGGGGCGCGGCATCCCGCCCCCGTCATCCGTCGCCACCCCACTCTCACACCACCACCCGGGTCGGATCAGCGTTGACCGACGCGGGACTCTGGAGGACAGCATGCAGTTCATCCTGCAGACCCTCGTCGGAGGGATAGGCCTCGGCGCGATCTACGTGCTCGTCGCCCTCGGCTTCTCGCTCGTGTATCGCACGATGGGTCTGGTCAACTTCGCCCACGGCGACATCCTGATGGTCGGCGCCTACCTGGCGGCGACGTTCTACATCAGCGCCAAGCTCCCGTTCTGGGTCTCGATCATCATCGCCATCGTGGCCACGGCCGTCATCGGCCTGGTGATCGAGCGCATCCTGCGCCCGCTCGAGAACAAGGACTTCGACCTGATGCTGATCGGCACCATCGGGTTCGGCATCATGCTCGAGGGCATCGCGATCCTGGTGTGGGGCACGACGGGCGAGGCGGTGCCGACACCCGTCGGCGGCGCACCGTTCGAGCTGTTCGGCATCTTCATCCAGCGCTATCAGCTGGTGGTGGTCGTCGTCGCCGCGCTCGCCGCCTTCGTGCTCTGGCTGTTCCTGGATCGCACCAAGAGCGGCATCGCGATGCAGGCCGTGGCCATCAACCACGAAGAGGCGACGGCGCTCGGGATCAACGTGGGTCGCAGCAACGCCATCGCCTTCGCGATCGGCTCGGGGCTGGCCGCCCTCGGCGGCGGCCTGGCCGGGCCCGTCCTCTACGTGAGCCCGACCTTCGGAGCGAGCCTGGGGATCATGGGATTCTCCGCCGCGATCCTGGGCGGGTTCGGGAACATCAAGGGCGCCATCGTCGGCGGTCTCGCCTTCGGCATCCTCTACGCGTTCGCATCCGGGCTGGCACAGGGTTACGCCGATCTGGTGGCGTTCGTGGCGTTCGCCCTGATCGTCATCATCCGCCCGACCGGCATCTTCGGAGAAAGCACGGTGAACCGCGCATGACGCTCAAGAAGACAGCCACCCTGGGCGCGCCGCTGCTCGTCCTGCTGGTGCTGGCGCTCATCTTCCCGTACCTGGTCGACCCGTACACGATCCACGTCAGCAACGTCTCGATGATCTTCGGGCTGCTGGCGATCGGACTGTTCCTGTCCATGGGCATCGCCGGCCAGTTCGACCTGGCCCAGGTCGCCTTCCTCGGCGTCGGCGCCTACACGGCCGCAATCCTCACGCTGCACGCCGGATGGTCGTTCTGGCCGGCGGCCCTGGCCGGCGTGGTCCTGGCGATCCTCGTGTCTCTGCTGGTCGGCATCCCGGCCCTGCGGGTGCAGTCGCACTATCTCGCGATCGTCACGCTCGGGCTGTCGCTGGCGTTCATCAGCCTGGTGATAAACCTGCCACTGGCCGGCCAGGCCGAAGGGCTGAGTGGAGTCCCCGCGCCGACGTTCTTCGGGATCGACCTGGGCGACGACTACCTCTTCTATTACCTCGGCCTGTTCTTCCTGGTGCTCGGCATCGCATTCGCGGCGTTCATCGTCCACACCCGACTCGGCCGCCGACTGCGCGCGATGCGCGACGACGACCTGGCCGCCGCCGCGATGGGCACCCGGGTCCCGGTGCTGCGCATGATCGCCTTCGCATTCGGCGGGCTGTACGGCGGAGTCGCCGGCGCGCTCTACGCCGGACTCATCCGCTTCGTCGCCCCGGAGTCGTTCAGCCTGGCCAACATGTTCCTGCTCCTGGCCATGGTGATCATCGGCGGACGCCACAGCCTGCCGGGCGTGGTCATCGGCGCCGTCGGACTCATCTTCGTCCGGTCCTGGCTGGCCGACTTCTCCATCTACGCGCAACTCGGCTACGGCGCGCTGGTCGTGATCTTCGTGGTCTTCCTTCCGACCGGGATCGCCGGCATCCCCGCCCGCCTGATCAAGCTCTGGCGGCGCAGACGCTCCAGCGAGCAGGCCGGCGGCCTCGGTGTCGCCCCCTACGTCCCGTTCGCGGTCGACCTGCCCGGCGCGGTCAACGGACCGCCCGAAGGCGCCCCGATCGTGCTCGAGGTCACCCAGGTCGTCAAGGCCTTCAAGGGTCTCCGCGCGCTGGACGGGGTATCGATCCGGGTGCGCGAGGGAGAGATCCGCGGATTGGTCGGACCCAACGGGTCGGGCAAGACGACGCTGTTCAACGTCATGAGCGGCATCCACCCGCCGACGTCCGGCACCGTCGAGATCCTCGGCGAGCGATCGACGAGCACACCGTCGTACCGGCTGTCGCTGCGCGGCGTGGCCCGTACCTTCCAGAACCTGCGGCTGTTCGCGCTGCTTTCGGTGCGGGAGAACGTCCAGATGGGCGTGGACCGCACGAAGAGTCGCTGGGGCTGGCGGTACATCTTCCGGCCGCTGTTCGTGCTGCGGTCCGAGCGCCGGATGCGGCAGGAAGCCGATGAGATCCTCGAGCGGTACGGTCTCCTGAAGATGGCTGACGCCGTCCCCTCGGAGCTGTCCTACGGTGCACAGCGTCGCGTCGAGATCGCCCGGGCGATGGCGACCAAGCCGAAGCTGCCGTGCTGGACGAACCCGCCGCCGGGCTGAACGGCGACGAGGTCAACCAGCTCAAGGCGATCGTCAAGGACGTCCGTGCCATGGGCGTCACCGTGATCATCATCGAGCACAACATGGGCCTGGTGATGTCCATGTGCGATCGGGTGACGGTGCTGTCGACCGGGAAGGTCATCGCCGACGGGCTCCCCGAGGAGGTCGCCAAGTCGGCGGAGGTCATCGAGGCCTACCTCGGTGACGACGCGAAGCTGGAGGAGGAGATGCTCGAGAGCGCTCCGGTGGAGGGAACGGCAGAATGAGCGATGCATACACGGCCGCACATCGGCTGACCTCGTCTTCCGGGCACAATCCGGCGAAGCTGGTCGCCGAGGGGCTCTACGTGAACTACGGGGGAGTCGCCGCCGTGCAGGGCGTCAGCTTCTCCGTCGACATCGGCCAGGCCGTGGGGATCATCGGTGCCAACGGCGCCGGGAAGACCTCCACGCTCAAGGCGGTGCTGGGCCTGGTGCCCCGACGGGCGGAGCGGCTCGAGTACGGCGAGGTGGACCTCAAGCGCATCCCCGCGCGCAAGGTCGTGCGTGAGGGGATCGGCTACGTGCCGGAGGGACGCCACGTCTTCGGCGGCCTGAGCGTGGAGAAGAACCTGCTCCTCGGGGCGTACATCCAGCGCTGGAACGCCGAGACGAAGGCGCAGGTCACCGAGATCTACGAGATGTTCCCGGTCCTCGGCGAGATGCGCACCCGCCTGGCCGGTGCGCTGTCCGGCGGACAGCAGCAGATGCTGGCGATCGGTCGCGCGCTGATGTCCAAGCCCCGCCTGCTGGTGCTGGACGAGCCGTCGATGGGACTGTCTCCGAAGCTCGTCGACGAGGTGCTGGCCGTGGTGCAGCGGCTGAACCGGGCCGACATGGGAATCCTCCTGGTGGAGCAGAACGCGAAGCTCACGTTCGAAGCCACCACGTACTGCTACGTGATGGAGAACGGCCGGATCGAGATCGAGGGATCGGCCGCCGAACTGCGCACCGATCCGCGCGTGCGCAAGATCTACCTCGGCATCTGAGGAGAGGGTCGATGATCGAGCAGGACCCGGCCCCGGCGCGCTTCCGCGTGGGGCTGATCGGACGAGGGATCGGCCCGTCGCTTTCGCCCGCGCTGCACACGCGGGAGGCCGCCGCACTCGGGTTCGACTACACCTACACGCTGGTCGATCTCGCCGATCGCGGCCTGCCGCCGGAAAGCGTCGGCGACCTGTTGGACGAACTGCGCGACGCCGGCTACTCCGCGGTCAACATCACCTACCCGTGCAAGCAGCTGGTCATCCCCCATCTGGACGAGATCGATCGGGAACGCGCAGCGGCTCGGGGCGGTGAACCTGGTCATCATCCGCGGCGGGCGGTTCATCGGCTACAACACCGACTGGGTGGGATTCCGAGACGGGATCCTGGACGGCCTGCCCGGACTGCCCCTCGACGATGTCGTCCAGTTCGGCGGAGGAGGGGCCGGCTCTGCCGTCGCCTACGCCATGCTGTCGCTCGGCGCGAGTCGGCTCACCCTGGCCGACATCGATCCCGTCCGGGTGGAAGAGCTGGCGCAGCGGCTACGCGACGTCTTCCCGGCCCAGCAGGTCGATACCGTGAGCACGCGGGACGCCTCTCCGGCACTGGGCCGTGCCGACGGCGCCATCAATGCGACCCCGCTCGGGATGCTGAACCACCCCGGAGCGCCGTTCGACGTCGCCGAGTTGAAGGATGGCGCATGGGTCGCCGATGTCGTGTACTTCCCGATCGAGACCGAACTGCTGACCGCCGCCCGAGAGCGGGGACTGAAGACCCTGGACGGTGGACGCATGAACGTCGGCCAGTCCGTCGAGGGGATGCGCCTGATCACCGGCATCCGACCGGATGCCGCGCGGATGCGCACGCACTTCCTCGAGCTGGTGGCGGCTCGATGACGACAAGGAGACCACAGTGAGCAGACCGCTGATCATGATCCTCAACGGGCCAAACCTCAACCTTCTGGGGCTGCGGGAGCCGCACATCTACGGCACCGACACGATCGAGGATGTCGAACGGCTGTGCACCGAGACGGCCGAAAAGCTGGGGCTGGACATCTCGTTCCACCAGAGCAACCACGAGGGGGTGATCATCGACCTCATCCAGCAGGCGCGGACGCAGGCCGACGGCATCATCATCAACCCGGCCGGGTTCACCTCGACGTCCATCGCCATCCTGGACTCGCTCCTGGCCGCGGAGCGCCCAGTCATCGAGGTCCACCTGACCAACATCCACCGGCGCGAGCCGTTCCGGCACCTGTCATACGTGTCGAAGGCGGCCTCGGCCGTCGTGATGGGCGCCGGCATCCAGGGCTACGAGCTCGCCCTGCGCCGGCTGAAGACGCTGACCGCCGGCTGACGGCACGGCCCTGCTCACACGTCGACGGCCTGTCCGGTCGCCGCCGAGCGCGCCACCGCCTCGACCACCTCCAGGTCGCGGGTGCCCTCGTGGGCGCTGACCAACGGCACCGCCCGCCCGGCGACGACGTCGCCGAGGTGCTGCAGTTGGGCCTTGTACGGGTCGCCCGGCCCGGCCTCGTCGTGCACGGCATGCAGGGGACTGGTCCAGCTACGCGGGCCGTCGTGCTCCCAGAGCTCCAGCGTCGGCAGGGTCAGGGATGCGGACTCCCCGCCGATCCGGTGCGATTCCACCGGATGGGTCGGGAATCTCGGCGAGTCGCCCGCGGTGAGGTCCCAGCTCCACGGCCCGGCGACGGCATCCGAGATCGCCAGGCTCGCCACGGCCCCGGTGTCGAAACCGAAGATCACCGCGCCGGTGTCCTCGACCTCCAGGCCTCGGGTGGCGGACGATGCCAGCGCCGAGACCGACGTGATCTCGCCGACGAGATGGCGCAGCAGATCGACCTCGTGGATGAGGTTGATCAGGAACGGCCCCCCGGTTCCGCGGGCGCGCCGCCAGGCGACCTCGAAGTACTCATCCGGCTTGCTCACGAACGCCGTGGCGCTCACGGCGACGATCCGGCCCAGCCGCCCGGACGCGATGATCTCCTTCGCGCGCCGCACCACCGGGTGGTACCGACGGTGGTGCCCGACCAGCACCGGGACACCAGCGCGCTCGGCCGCCGCCACGAGCGTGCGCGCCTTGGCCGCCGTGGTCGCGATGGGCTTCTCCACCAGCATCGGGATCGCGGCGGCGACCAGTTCGAGGGCGATCGGGACGTGCAGGTCGTTCGGCGTCGCGATGATCACCGCATCCGGTGGGATGTCGTCCCACAGCCCGCGGTGGTCCCGGTGGTGGGTCGTCCCGAACTGTGCGGCCAGCTCGGCGCCCGCATCGGTGGGGTCGGCGATCCCGGCCAGCTCGAAGCCGTCCGTGGTCGCCACCGTGTGCGCGTGCGTGTGGCCGATGGCGCCGGCGCCGATCAGCCCGATGCGCGTCATCCGGGCCGCCCGTCCACTGCCGCCGCCGCGCCGGCCGTGAACGCGCGGGTGATGGCGGACCCGATCGTCGCGCCGCCGCCCGGGTAGGTGTTGCGGAAGACGCTCGCACTCACGTTCCCGGCCGCGTACAGCCCGGGGATCGGTGCCGCCGTCCAGTCCAGTACCTGTCCCTCGGCATTCGTGCGCAGCCCGCCGGAGGTGCCGAGGACGCCAGGATGCAGCGGCACGGCCGAAAACGGCGGCGCTGCGAGCGGTGCCAGGCACGGGTTCGGCGTGTGTCCGGCATCGCCTAGGAAGCGGTCTTCGGGGCTCTCGCCCCGCCCGAACTGCGGGTCCTGGCCCGTGGCCGCATCCCGGTTGAACCGTTCGATCGTCGAGCGCAGGCCGGTGGCGTCGATGCCGCAGGCCGCGGCGAGCTCGTCGACGGTGTCCGCGGTCCGGGCCCAGTCCGGGGCGGCACCCGGACCGGATCCGGCGATGGGGTAGCGCTGCGCGAAGGCCTGATCGAACACGAGCCAGGCGGGCACGTTGCGCAAGCCGGCCGGTCCGCGAGTCGGTGTCGCCGAACATGCGCGTGGTGTCCTGATAGGCGAGCGCCTCGTTGACGAAGCGCTCGCCGGCCGCGTTCACCACGATGGATCCAGGCAGGGTCATCTCGACGTTCCCCATTCGCCCGGACGGCTTCCCGTCATACAGCTGAGTCGGCGGCGCGAGCACCGGAACGCCCCAGATCGCGGTCATGTCGGCGACGGCTTGCGCCGGCGGTCAGCCCCATCTCCAGGCCGTCGCCTTCGTTGGATGGGGCGCTGATCGGGGTGATCGGGAACGCGAGGAAGGCGTCCCGCAGCCGGGCGTTCCACTCGAATCCGCCGGTTGCGACCACCACGCTGTGCGCGCCCACGGTGACGGAGTCGAATCCGACATCCCATTCCTCTCCGTTCCGGCGCAGCGACCCGGCACGCGCCTCGGTGACGATCGGGATGCCGCGGTCCAGCGCGGAGGCCGCGAGGGAGCCGACGAGCGCTCCGCCCATGGTGCGCACACCGTGCCGTCGGCGTTCGTCCAGCAGCTCCGCGGAGGGCGCGCCGCCGTTCAGCTCGTCCCGTTCGGCCATCGTCAGCAGCGGGAAGTAGGACGACGGCCGCAGCGCGTCCGCGAGTCCGGGGATGTCGGCCGGGTCGAACGGGTCGTTGTCGAGACTGCGTCCGCCGGCGGCCGCTCCGGGCCACTCGCCGCGGTAGTCGGGGCGGGCCAGGGCTGTCAGGCTCACGCGCGTCTGCGTTAGCAGGTAGTCGACGGCTTCCGCCGCCGTCCGGACGTACCATTCGATCGTCTCGTCGTCCATCACGTGCCCGGATGCGGCCGTCAGGTAGGCGACCGCCTGTTCAGCCGAGTCGTCGAAGCCGCCCGCGCGCGCCCGGGATGTCGCGGGCGCCCACATGACGCCGCCCCCGACGCTCGTGGTGCCGCCGAGCAGCGACGCCTTCTCGGCGATGCACACCGAGGCCCCGGCGTCGGCGGCGCGCAGCGCGGCGACCAGGCCCGCGGCGCCGGACCCGAGGACGAGCACGTCGACCCGCGCGGGCAGCCGATCGACGCCGGACTCGATTCGGGCGCTCACCGGGTCACACCCTCGACCGCGCCCTCGGGCCGGGCGACGTCGATCACGATCTTCCCCGTCGGCACAGTGCGATCGGCCATGGTGCGGAACGCTCCGGCCAGGTCGGCGAGGGGGAATCGGTGGGTGATGAGGGTCGAGGCGGCATCGGGATGCCGCTGGAGCAGGCCGAGGGCCTCGGGGATCAGGCCGCGACTGTTCCGGCTGCCGCGCAGGTCGATCTCTTTGTCGGTGAGGTCCTTGATCGCGACAGCGGCTCGGCCCGAGGAGATTCCGACCTGGACGATGCGGCCCGCGGGGGCGATCAGGCGGATCGCGTTCTCCAGCGAGGCCGGTGCGCCCGTCGCCTCGATGATGATCTGCGGCCCGGCTCCGTCGGTGAGCCCGGCCAGCAGCTCGCGCTGGGCCGCATCGGGGAAGGCGGGGCCGACGAGCATCGTCTGCGTCGCGCCGAACGCGGCGGCCAGCGCGGTGCGATGCTCGTCGATGTCGGCGGCGACCACGGTCACCCCGCCCTCGGACAGGGCGAGCGCGGCCAGGAGCCCGATGGGGCCGCAAGCCGAAGATGAGGGCGACCTCGCCTGGCTGCGGTGCGGCGCGGCTGACGGCCTGCAGCGAGATCGACGTCGGCTCGGCCAGCGGTGCGACGCCGAGGGCGAGGTCGTCGGGGATCCGGTGCAGACGCACGGCGGGCACGCTCAACATCTCGGTCAGCCCGCCGTCCTGGTAGCAGCCGAGGACGGACAGCTGCGCGCAGACGTTCGCGTGACCGGAACGGCACGCCGGACACGCGCCGCACGAGACCAGCGGGTCGGCCACCACCCGGTCCCCGATCGCGAACCGGCCGCGGTCATCCGCCTCGATCACGGTTCCGGAGATCTCGTGCCCCTGCACGATCGGCAGCTCGGTCGGATAGTCGTCCTCGAAGATGTGCAGATCGGTGCCGCAGAGGCTGACGGCCTGGATCCGGACCAGGCAGTCGCCGGCACCGCGCTGCGGGACCGGCACCTCGTCGAACGACAGAGTCTGCCGGGCGACGGTGCGCGCGGCGAGCATGCCGGTCACCGGTCCGCCGGGCGGCGCGGATCGAAGAACACCTTCCAGGGCTCGATCTCGCGCCGGGCGATCAGGCCGTTGCGGTGGAACGGATCCTCGTCCATCCGCGCTTCGAGACTCGGGACGTCGTCATCCTCCAGCACCAGCACTGCCCGTGGCGGCTCTTGGGTGAGCGGGCCGCTCATGTAGAGCACCCCGGCGTCGCGCAGCCCCTGCAGGAACGCGACGTGGTCGGGTCGATGCTCGGTGCGACGCGCGTCGCTGTCGTCGGCGTAGTGGTAGGTGACGATGAATGTCGACATGGGTGATGATTCCCTCGATCGATGTGCGGCCGGCAGCCGTGGGCTCCTTCCAGTATCGATCGGAAATGTGTAAACAGAACGACTGAGTTGAGCATTAATTCTATTGAATCTGCACTAGATCCACGGGTAGCCTGCCTACATGTCCCAGGTGACGTTCTCCTTCGACGGCATGCACGCCGTCGTCACCGGCGGCGCCGGCGGCATCGGGCGCGAGATCGTCGATCTGCTCGCCGCATCCGGAGCAGATGTCGTGGTCTGGGACCGCGCGTCCCCCGAGACCGCCGGGCGCGACGTGCGGGCACCGTCCCTCGCGGTCGATGTGACCGATGAGGAATCGGTGCGCGCCGCACTGCGCGAGACGGTGGGGATGATCGGCCGGGTCGACGTGCTGATCTCGTGCGCGGGTATCACCGGTCCGGTCGCGAACGCCTGGGAGTACGACGCCGCCGCGTGGCGTCGGGTCGTCGACATCGATCTGACCGGCGCGTTCCTTGTGGCCAAGGCCGTCGTCCCCGAGATGCGGCGTCGCGGGTACGGCCGGATCATCACGGTGGCCTCGATCGCGGGCAAGGAGGCGACGCCGATGCTGGCGGCCTACGTCGCCGCCAAGCACGGGGTGGTCGGGATGACGAAGGCGTTCGGCCGGGAGCTCGCCGGATCGGGGGTCACGGTGAACGCGGTGGCGCCGGTGATGGTCGAGACCGAGCTGTTCGCGCAGCTCACGCCGGAGTTCATCGAGCGCACGCAGGCCCTCATCCCGATGCAGCGCTTCCTGACCGCCGGCGAAGTGGCTGCCACTGTCGCGTGGATCGCGAGCGACCAGAGCAGCTTCACCACCGGTCAGGTCTTCGACCTGTCCGGCGGCCGCGCCGACTACTGAGCGTTCTCGGCCGGGGTCGGCAGGATCGTCTGGGACAGCTCCAGCACGGCGGCCACCGCGGCCGAGTGGTCCTCGGCCATCCACGCGATCCCGTGGTCCATGTAGACCGGATCGTCTTCCAGCTGAATCCAGCGCGCGCCACGCGGCAGGATGGTGTTCAGATCCTTGGCGGCGATGCTGACCCCCATTCCCGCGGCGACGAAGGTGAGGAGCATGTAAGGGTCGGTGATCTCCTGCACCACCCGCGGGCGGAATCCGCCGGCCGCGCAGCAGCGCATCAGCGCGTCGGCCATCGCGGAGGAGCCGTCCATCGGCATGCAGAGGAAGTCGTCGTCGGCCAGCCGCGAGACGCTGATCGACGTCTCGTCGGCCAGTGGATGGTCCTCGGGGACGACCGCGCCCATCTCCATCCGCGAGATGAGGCGCGATGTGACCGCCGGTGCCCCGCCGATCGGCAGCCCGACGAATGCGATGTCGAGGGTCCCGTTGCGCAGCTTCGTGATCCCCTCCCCGGTGCTGATCCGACTGATCAGCTCCAGATCGATGTCGGGCAGGTCGCGCCGGATGGAGCGGGCCAGGGCGGGCAGGGTGAGGTGGTTGAAGGCGCCGGAGAACCCGATCCGCACGGTGCCGTGCACCCGACCGGACGCCGCCTGGGCGGCGGCGGTGGCGAGCGCGACGTCCCGCAGCACCCGATAGGCCATAGGCAGCGCGCGGTCCCGGCCGGCGTCAGGACGACGCTGCGGGTGTTGCGGTCGAACAGCGACACCCCCAGGCTCGTCTCGAGCCGGCGGATCGTCTGGCTCAGCGGCGACTGCGCCATGTGCAGGCGCTGTGCGGCGCGCCCGAAGTGCAGTTCCTCGGCGACGGCGACGAACGCCTCCAGCCAACGTGCTTCCACAGCGCCCCTAATCGTCCACCGGTCGCCCGGCGGCATCCATGCCCGCAACATACCCGAAGGTCATGCCGGCGCCGACCTGACACCCGGCGCCGGGGTACTCGGCCCCCATCGGCGAGTCGGCGTCGTTGCCGGCGGCGTACAGCCCCGGGATGGGCGAGCCGTCGGCGTCGAGCACGCGGGCACGGCTGTCGGTGCGCAGGCCGAGGGCGGTGCCCAAGGGCGTGGGCACGACGGGGAGCGCATAAAAGGGAGCGGATCGGATCGGTCCCAGGTTGACGTTGGGGGTGTGCCGGGGATCACCGTACTGGCGACCGAACGTGCTCGTGCCCTTCGCGAACTCCTCGTCCACGCCGGTGATCGCGGCGCGGTTGGCCGTCGCGACCGTGCTCACCAGTCCGTCGGCGTCGACGCCGATGCGCGTCGCAAGGGATCGGATGCTGCCGGCCCGATGGATGTACCCGTCGCGCACGTACTTCGTCAGGAAGGGGCGCGGGGTGTGCGGCCGGATCATGCCGAGGCCGTACGCGCGCAGCGAGGCGGAGTCGATGATCAGCCAGGCCGGGATGCTCGCGGCGCCAGCCTCGGCGTCGGCGTCGGTTGCGTACATCGCGCGCACGAACTGATCGTACGACACCGATTCGTCCACGAAGCGGCGGCCCGCCCGGGTGACGGCGACGATCCCGGGCTTGGCGCGGTCCCAGATGTGGGGGAAGACCATCAGCGACCCGTCCCGTCGCCGACCGATCGAGCTGGGGAACCACAGGGCGTTGTCGCCGTGGTCCGGGCCCAGGGTCCCCCCGGCGGCGACGCCGAGATCCAGGGTGTCGCCGGTCGCACCCTCGGCGGCGCGGGTGAACTGCGGCGTCGGCTGGGGAGATGCTGCTCGCGCCAGGTGCGGCTGGCCGAGAATCCACCGCCGGCCAGCACGACGCCGCGTCGGGTCTGCACCCGCAGCTCGCGGCCGTGCGACTCCACGACGGCGCCGACGACCTGCCCGCCGTCTGTGATGAGCTCTTTGACCGTGCTGTTGAACAGCACCTGCCCGCCCCGCTGCTTCAACACGAAGAAGAGGTGCGCGACCAGGGCGTTGCCCATGGCCAGGCGCGTCCCGCGGGGATAGCGCAGTCGGTCGAAGAACCAGCGGATGCCGAGTCGCAGCGCGAGCGCGGCCGCCCGCGGCGAGCCGCGGAACAGCTCCAGCAGCCGGTTGACCTCGGCGCGCCGCACCATGAGCGTCCCGCCGAACAGCGAGAACTCGGGCACCGGCCAGCGCACGCGGCGGAAGTCCTCGGGTCCGAGCCGCCGTCCGTCGAACGTCTCGGGCTCGAGCGCCCGCCCGATCCCTGCGCCGTCCACTTCGGGGTGGTAGTCGATGACCGATGCGGAGTGCCAGAAGCGCACGCCGAGCCCGTCGAAGAAGTCGATCATCTCCGGCCCGCGGTCCAGATACGTCTCCCGCAGCTCCCGCGGCGCGCGCTCGCCCACGATCAGATCGAGGTATCGCTCGGCGGCGGCGCGCTCCCCGGTCATGCCGAGCGCGCGCTGATGGCGGTGCCCGGGGATCCAGCAGGTACCCGCCGAGTAGGCGGTCGTCCCGCCGAGGTACTCGGTCTTCTCCAGCACCAGGGCGTCCAGCCCCCGGGCGGCCGCGGTGGTGGCCGCCGACAGGCCGGCGGCGCCGGTGCCGAGCACGAGGAGGTCGACGCTGCGCTCCCAGGTGGGCTCGGGAACGGCCGTCTCGGGAATCGTCGGCACGGGAATCGTCGGCTCAGACATCCGTCGTGCCTCCCGGGTCGGCGGCCTGGCCGCCGTCGACGTGGGCGATGAGCTCGCGGGCGGCGTGCGCGTTGCGGGCGAGGAACTCGGTCGGGCTCAGTTCGGCCTGCAGGCGCTCATTGGGGATCTCCAGGCTCACCGGCGTGCCGGCGGGCGCGGCGGCCAGCAGGGCCGCCAAGGGCAGCGCGCCGTCGCCGATGAGCAGCCTGTTCTTCCGCGCTTCGTACTGCCGCGCGTCGGCGCTGCCCGGGCCGTCGTCGGCCAGCCGGAGCGGCGCGTCGCACAGCTCGAGCACCGGGATGAGATCGGGGTCGAGCGCCGCGACGTCATCGATGCTCGACCCGCCGCGCTGGATGTGCAGCGGATCCAGCATGAGGGCGGCCCCGGTCGCGCGGGCGATCGCGGCCGCGTCGTCCACCCGGCTGACCACCTGATACGAGATTGCTTCCAGGGCGGGGCGGATTCCGAACTGGGCAGCATCGACGGTGAGGCGTGCGAGCGTGTCGACCAGGCGCGACCGATCCGCATCCGCCCCGGCGACGGTGAGCACGCCGGCCCCCAGCAGCGCACCGGTCTCCAGCGCGGGATTCCAGTCGTCTGGCCCGGTCTCGGCGGTGATCGGCAGAAACTCGACGTCGCGGACCACCACGCCCGTGTCGCGCAGCCGCGCGATGGTCTCGAGCAGGACGGGCGAACCGGGATGCATGGCCGGCAGGGACTCCTCGGCGCTGACCGCACGGACGCGGATGCCGACGAAGTCGAGGCCGACGGCTTGCGGCGACCGTGACCATTTCAGGCGGTGTCAACGGGAGGAGAGTGAGGTGTGCGACGCCGATCTGCCTGGTCACTGCGGGTCTCCCTTGATCGGGGTGGGGGTGGGTGCGGTCTGGGCGAGCTCGCGCCCGATCGCGAAGCCGAAGGTGAGGGCCGGTCCGATGTTCACGCCGCCGGCGGGGTAGTGACCGCCCATCACATTGGCCTGATCGGCCCCCGCCGCATAGAGCCCGGGGATCGGCCGGCCCGCAGCATCCAGCACCCGTGCGCGCTCGTCGGCGGCGAGCCCGGCGAACGTCCCGAACGAGCCCGGCCGCACCCGCACGGCGTAGTACGGCGGTCTGTCGATCGGAGCCAGCGAAGGATTCGGCGTGTGGGTGGCGTCTCCGCCGTAGCGATTGAACGGCGTGGAGCCGCGCGCGAAGTCCTGGTCGACGCCCCGCCGTGCATCGGCGTTGAATCGCGCCACGGTCTCGACGAGTCCATCCGGATCGATCCCGCATTTCCGGGCCAGCTCGCCCAGCGATCGCGCGCGGACCAGGTAGCCGCCGCGCAGATAGGGGAACAGCGGCACCGGGCGCGGCTTGGCCATCCCCAGCGGGAAGCGCCGGACGAAGCGGGAGTCGGCGATCTGCCAGGACTGCACGGGCTCACCCTCGGGCGCCGCGGTGAACATCGCGCTCACATAGTCGAAGTACCCGTTCGCCTCGTTGACGAAGCGGCGTCCGGTGCTGACCACCCCGATGCTGCCGGGCTTGGCGCGGTCCATGATGTGCGGGAAGACGCCGACGCGGCCGCTGCGATACGGCACCAGCGACACGGGGCACCAGGCCCCGGCCGACGCGCCCTGCGTCAGCACCCCGCCCACGCTCTCGCCCAGCGAGATTCCGGTGCCGTCGGTGGTGGCCGGCGCGAGCGTCCAGTGCTCCGCGCCGGTGGGCGTGCGCGGGAAGCGGGCGCTGCGGCGTTCGATGTCGTTCGGGAAGCCACCGGCGGCGAGCACCACGCCGCGCCGGGCGGTGAACGCGCGCGGACCGTTCGGCGTGCGTGCGACGACACCGGTCACCCGGCCGCCGGGATCGGTGAGCAGCCGGCGTGCCGGCGACGAGACGAGGATCCGGACGCCGGCGTCCTCGGCGGCCTGCAGCAGGCGTCCGATCAGCGCGCCGCCGTTGACCAGCTTGCATCCCGCGTCGGTGCAGCACGAGGTCGATCAGGTGCGAGCCCCAGTCGCCAGGTGCAGTGCCAGAGGCCCTTCAGGTCGCCCCGCGCTGCGGCCAGGAAGCCGCCGAGGTCGTCCCCGGCCATGATCCCCATGCCCAGGAACGACGTCTCGTACAGCTGTCCGCGCAGAAGCCGGCGCACCGACCGGCTCAGCCGCCGGGCGTTGACGGGTTTGGCGCCGGCCGAGCGGTTCCCCGTCCCCGCGTGGGGCAGGTCGCCGTACACGTCGTGGATCCGGGAGCCCGGCACGAACTTCAGAGCCGTCCGGGTGTGGAAGAATTCGATCATCTCCGGAGCGGTGCGGAGAAACGCATCCGTTCGCCCCTCGTCGTAGTCGTCGCCGAGCGCGGCGCGGAGGTAGGCCTTGACGTCGTCGAGGGATTCGTCGACGCCTTCGGCGCGAGCGAGCATCGAGCGCGGCGCCCATAGCCATCCACCGGACCACGCGGTGGCACCGCCGCAGACATCCGCCGCCTCCAGGACCAGGACGGATGCGCCGCCGTGGGCGGCCCGGACGGCCGACGCAAGCCCGCCCGCCCCGGCTCCGACCACGACCACGTCGAACGTATCCGCGGTGACAGGGTCGGTCAGCGACGACATCATTACCTCCAGTGGCGCGGCGGCGACGATCACACTATGTCGCGATGAGACATAAACGCTGAACTACCGTGCTGATAGCACGCTATATTTTCTGCCCCGAATGCGCAATACCTCGGACCCGCCGGATTGGGCCGTAGGCGTGATATCCTGTTCACAGGACGGACATACGTTCGCACAGCGAACAGCATGTGACCTTGAGGAGGAGGGCTCGTGATCGACAAGACCGTGCCGGATGTCGCGGCCGCCGTGGCCGGCATCCCCGATGGCGCGACCATCATGATCGGCGGATTCGGCCGGGCCGGTCAGCCGGTCGAGCTGATCGACGCCCTGATCGCCCAGGGCGCCGGCGACCTCACGATCGTGAGCAACAACGCCGGCAACGGCGATGTGGGCCTGGCCGCCCTGCTGGCCGAGAAGCGGGTGCGTCGGATCATCTGCTCGTTCCCCCGCCAGCACGACTCGTGGGTGTTCGACGGGCTGTACCGCGCGGGCCAGATCGAGCTCGAGCTGGTGCCCCAGGGCAATCTCGCCGAGCGGATCCGCGCCGCCGGCGCCGGCATCGGCGGGTTCTTCACGCCGACCGGGGTGGGCACCCAGCTGGCCGAGGGCAAGGAGCACCGGGTGATCGACGGCCGCGAGTACGCTCTCGAGTATCCGATCAAGGCCGACGTCGCCCTGGTCAGCGCGCTGCGGGCAGATCGCTGGGGCAACATCGTCTACCGCGAGACGGCCCGCAACTTCGGGCCGATCATGGCCTCGGCGGCGACCATGACCATCGTGCAGGTGGACGAGGTCGTCCCGCTGGGGGCGATCGACCCCGAGACGGTGGTGACGCCCGGCATCTTCGTCGACCGGGTCGTGGCGCTGGGCGCGCGTCCATGGCTGCGCGAGGGCGCATTCATCGGCGGCGTCGACCTCGAGGGTGCTCCGCTGGAATCGGATGCCGCGACCGGGCAGGAGGCCCAGCGATGACCACGATCAGCCGACAGGACCTGGCGGCGCGGATCGCCGCCGACATCGCCGAGGGCTCGTACGTGAACCTCGGCATCGGCGCGCCGACGCTGGTGGCCAACTATCTGCCCGACGACCAGGAGATCATCCTGCACACCGAGAACGGCCTGCTCGGCATGGGCCCGGCACCCGAGGCCGGCCGAGTCGACCCGGATCTCATCAACGCGGGCAAGCAGGCGGTCACTGCACTGCCCGGCGCGGCGTACTTCCACCACGCCGACTCGTTCGGGATGATGCGCGGCGGCCACCTTGACGTGTGCGTGCTCGGGGCGTTCCAGGTGTCGCAGACCGGCGACCTGGCGAACTGGTCCACCGGGGCGCCCGGAGCGATCCCGGCCGTCGGCGGCGCGATGGACCTGGCCATCGGCGCCAAGCAGGTGTTCGTGATGACCGACCTGCTCACCAAGAAGGGCGAGTCGAAGCTGGTCGCGGCCTGCACCTACCCGCTCACCGGCGTCGGCTGCGTCACCCGCGTCTACACCGATCACGCCGTGTTCGACGTGACCCCGGAGGGCTTCGCCGTGCGCGAGGTCTTCGGCGACAACACCGTCGCGTCGCTGGCCGAGCTGACCGGACTGGAACTGACGGATGCCGCAGCCGCGGCATCCCGGAAGGAAGACTGACATGACCGCCACCTATGTGTACGACGCCGTCCGCACCCCGTTCGGCCGCGCCGGCGGAGCCCTGGCCGGCGTGCGCCCCGACGACCTGGCCGCCCTCGTGATGAAGGCGACGATCGAGCGGACGGGACTGGACCCGGCGCGCATCGACGACGTGATCTTCGGCGACGCGAACCAGGCCGGCGAGGACAACCGCAACGTCGCGCGCATGGCCGCGCTGCTGGCCGGGTTTCCCACATCCGTCACCGGCGTGACCGTGAACCGCCTGTGCGCCTCCTCGGTCGAGGCGGTCGTCCAGGGCTCGCGGGCGATCGAGTCGGGAGATGCCGACATCATCCTCGCCGGCGGCGTCGAGTCGATGAGCCGGGCGCCGTTCATCGTGGAGAAGTCGGCCAAGCCGTGGCCGGCCACCGGCAACCAGACGATGTGGAACACGTCGATCGGGTGGCGCATGACCAACCCGAGGCTGCCCGCCGACTGGACGATCTCGAACGGTCAGTCGGCCGAGAAGGTCGCCCGGGAGGCCGGGATCTCGCGCGAGGAGCAGGACGCCTTCGCGCTGCGCTCGCACCGGCTCGCGGCGGATGCCTGGGCTCAGGGCGTCTACGCCGGCGAGATCGTGCAGGTGCCCGGCGCCGAGCTCGACCGCGACGAGGGCATCCGCCCGGACACGTCGATGGAGAAGCTCGCGGGACTGCGCGCCCTGTTCGCGACGGACGGAAGCGGATCGGTGACCGCGGGCAACTCCTCGTCGATCAACGACGGCGCGTCGGCTGTGCCTGCTCGGACGGGAAGGCGCGGTGGATGCCGAGCCCCTGGCGCGGATCGCCGGCCGCGGGGCGCACGGGGTCGACCCGGATGTGTTCCCGCTCGCACCGATCGAGGCGGCCAACAAGGCGCTCGCCCGTGCGGGCCGCACCTGGGCCGACGTGGACTTCGTCGAGCTGAACGAGGCGTTCGCGTCGCAGTCGCTCGCCGACATCCAGGGGTGGCCGGAGCTGGACCCGGACAAGGTGAACATCCACGGCGGCGCGCTTGCGATCGGCCACCCGCTGGGTGCGTCGGGCGGCCGGATCATCGGCCACGCCGCGCACGAGCTGCGCCGACGGGGCTCGGGCGTGGCGGTCGCGGCGATCTGCATCGGCGTCGGCCAGGGCCTGGCCGTCGTCCTCGAGCGCTGACCCCGCCCCCTCCCGCCCCGCGCCCTCCCGCCCCGCCCTTCCCGCCGAGGTTGTCATATGTTCGTCGAGGTTGTCGTTCGTTCGCCGAGATTGTGCCCCACGCCGGGGACAATCTCGACGAACCGAGGACAACCTCGCGGGACGGGGGCAACCTTGCGGGACGGGGGACAATCTCGACGAACCGGGGACAATCTCGACGAACCGAGGACAATCTCGCGGGACGGGGGGCAACCTCGCGGGACGGGGGGCAACCTCGCGGGACGGGGGACAATCTCGCGGGACGGGGGACAACCTCGGAGGAGCGGGCGGATGACGGGGGAGGGTGCGCGTGAGTGAGGCGACCGGATCGGGCGACTTCGTGCAGTCGCTCGCCCGCGGACTGGCCGTGATCCGCGCGTTCGACGGCGACCACGCCCGGCTCAACCCGAGCGAGGTCGCGAAGCGCGCCGACATCCCCCGCGCGGCGGCCGGCCGGTTCCTGCGAACGCTCGAGACCCTCGGCTACGTGCGCAAGCGACGGGCGCGCCTTCGCCCTCACCCCGCGGGTGCTCGAGCTCGGCTTCAGCTACCTCTCGGCGCTGTCGCTGCCCGAGACGGTACAGCCGCACCTCGAGCGGCTCTCCCGCACCGTGGACGAGAGCGTGTCGGCGGCCGTGCTCGACGGCGGCGACATCGTCTACATCGCCCGCGTCCCCACCCGCCGCATCATGAGCGTGCGGATCACGATCGGCACGCGCTTCCCCGCCTACGCCACGAGCATGGGTCGGGTGCTGCTGGCCGCGCTGCCGCCGGAGGCGAGGGATGCCGCGCTCGCGGCATCCGCGCACGAGTCGTTCACCGCTCGGACCGTGACCGATGCGGCCGACCTGGCCGCGGAGCTCGCCCGGGTGCGCGCCCAGGCGTGGGCCCTCGTCGACGGCGAGCTCGAGCCGGGCCTGCGCTCGATCGCCGTGCCCCTGCACGCCCGCGACGGATCGGTCGTTGCCGCCGTCAACGTCTCGACCAGCACGCACCGGGTCGAGGCGGATGTCGTGACCCACGACTACCTGCCGCAGCTGCAGGAGACCGCCGCCGCGATCGACGCCGACCTCGCGCTGCTCTGACCCGCTCCGACCGGCACCGGCCCGCTCCGACCGGCTCTGACCCGCTCCGACCGGCACCGGTCCGCTCCGACCGGCTCTGACCCGCACCGACCGGCCGGCTCACAGACGCATCAGGTCCTCGCCTGCGATGATCTCGCCGGAGAACTCCCGGGCGATCGCGGCGAGGTCGTCCGGTCCGGCGTCGGTGTAGTGCGAGAGCACGACCGTCCGCACCCGCGCCGCAGCCGCCATCCGCCCGACCTGGGTCGGCGACAGATGCTCGGCCCGCATGTGCGCCCGCACCGGCGCCGGGACGGCGGCGGCATCCGCCTCCGTCACCATCTCGGAGACCAGGATGTCGGCCCCGGCCGCCAGCCGGGTGACGGCCGGGCTCTCGCCGGTGTCTCCGGTGAACACGATCGACCGCCCGCCGGAATCGAAGCGCAGCGCGTACGAGCGGTGCGCGCCGTCGAACGACGTGAGGGCGTAGTGCGTGTTCTCCACCGCGGTCACGGTGACCGCGGCATCCGCCATCACGACTCCCGGTTCGACCTCGCGGGCGGCGAGCAGCGTCGCCGGGTCGGGAAGGCTGCCCTCCCGGCCGCGGATCGCGGTGTTGGTGCGCAGGTACGCGAGGATGCCGTCGCGCAGGGCCGCAGTGCCAGGCGGACCGATCACGGTCAGAGGCCGGCCGCGCATGGTGTGCCGGAACGTCATCAGCGCCGGCAGCCCGGCGGTGTGGTCGTCGTGGAGGTGGGTCAGCAGGACGGTGTCGACATCGCCGACCGCGCAGCCGGCGTGGGCCAGCTGCTGCACGACGGCCACACCGGCATCCACCAGGATGCGGCGGCCGCCCACCGTCACGAGGCTCGCGATCCCCGCTCGATGCAGATGACCGCCGGGTCCTCCGGCCGTCCCCAGCAGCGTCAGCTCGATCGTCGTCGTCATGGGGTCAGTCCATCAGCTTGCGCGCTGAGCTCGTCGATCGCGACGATGATCTCGCGGTTGTAGGCGGCCTTCGGGCCGGGGACGTACCGCACGTGCTGCAGTGCGCCGCGATACTCGAAGGCGCCGTGCCGCTCGTGCAAGCTTCCCAGTCGACCGGCCCCCCGGCATCCCGCCCCACGCTGATTCCGGTGAACGGCGCCATGCCGACCAGCATGGCCACCCGATCCAGCACCATCGCCGGGGCGCCGTCGACCTCGATCTCCACCCGCCACGCGAGCTCGCGCAGGGCCTCGAACCGCGCGATGATGCGGCCCACCGACGCGGGGACGGCGGTCTGGGTGCGCCGCAGGTCGCCGTAGGCGTTGTAGCCGAGATGGAGCACTCCCGCCTCGGCCCAGAGCAGATATCCGCCGCCCTGGTCGCCGTGCGCGACCAGCACGCCGTCGCCGAGCGCACCGCCGACCTCGATCTCGATGGCGAACGAGCGCAGGCCGATCAGCCGCGACGAGCGGAACCGCTCCAGCGTGGGCATCCCGGGGCGCAGGGTCACCGGTTGCGCCAGCGCCAGGTCGGTCGACGGGCGGGTGGCCAGGAGGGTCGGCTCGTCCGGTTCGGGGAACACGGTGTTGTGCCACGCCGCCTGCCGCCACGCCTCGGCGAGCTCGGCCACGAGCGCCGGGTGCTCGGTGGCGAGGTCCTCGGTCTCGGCCGGATCCGACACGATGTCGTACAGCGACCAGAGGCTCAGGTCGTCGGGGCGGCCACGCCCGGTGGCGACGGCCTTGTGGCGGCCGCGGTAGAACGCGCGCTGGCCGAGGAGTGCGACGTACTGCCCCGCCGGCTCCGTCGCGGCTGCCGCCGCATCCGCGTCGCCCATGCCCGCGTCATCCATCCGCGGGTCCCGCAGCGCCGCGGCGAAGCTCGAGCCGTCGATGGATGTCGTCGGCCGGCCGTGCAGCGAGCGGGGCGCGTGATCCCGGCCAGCTCGAACAGCGTCGGGGCGAGGTCGGTGACGAAGGCGAACCGATCCCGCACCCCGGCATCGGCGTCGGCGCGGGCAACCCTCGCGGCCAGGACACGATGAGCGGACTGTGCACGCCGCCCTCGAGCACCGAGCCCTTGTACAGGCGGAACGGCGTGTTCGACGCGTGCGCCCACCCGCGCGGGTAGTGGCCGTGCACGCGCGGTCCGCCGATCTCATCGAGCGGGCGCTCGACGTCGGCGACCCAGTCCTCGGGCAGGAGCGGCATCGTCGTGAAGCGGCTGAAGTAGCTGCGCGTCCCCTCCACCCCGCCTTCCCCGCTGCCGCCGTTGTCGCTGGTGAACACGATGATCGTGTTCTCGTACTCGCCGAGCGCCTTCAGGTGCGCGACGATGCGCGCGACGCTCTCGTCGATCGACGAGACGGCGGCCGCATACACCTCCATGTGCCGGGCGTACAGCTCCCGCTCCCGGTCGTCGAGATCGTCCCAGGCGGGCACGCCGTCGGTCTGCTCGGCGTCCGACGGCGAGAGCACCGCGTCCGTGGGCAGCAGTCCGCCGGCCTGCTGGCGGGCGAACCGCTGCGCCCGGACGACATCCCACCCCGCGTCGTACGCCGCGCGATGCGCGGCGATCTTCTCGGGCTTGGCCTGCACCGGCCCGTGCACGGCGTGGTGGGCGAAGTAGAGGAAGAACGGCCGCGTCGCCCCGCCCGAGCGATGCGCGTCGATCATGCCGAGGGCCTCGTCGGTGAGCCGGTCGGTGAGGTAGTCGTCGTCGCCGAACTGCTCGGTGACAGGCGAGTTGTCACGCACGATCCGATGCGGGTGGTACAGCGTGGTGAAGCCGTCCATCGACCCGAAGTACCGGTCGAATCCGCGCTGGATGGGCCACGTGCTCTTGTCGGCGCCGTCGTGCATGTCCGCCTCGCGGGTGAGATGCCACTTGCCGACCATGAGCGTCGCGTACCCGTTCGCGCGGAACGACTCGGCCATCGTCGGCATGTCCGACGGCAGCCGCATGCTCATCCCGGGGTACCCGGGGTCGACGTGCGGCACCATCCCGAATCCGGCCCGGTGCGGGTTCACCCCGGTCAGCAGCGCCGCGCGCGAGGGGGCGCACAGCGGCGTGACCCGGAAGTTGGACATCCGGTAGCCGTCGTCGGCGAGCTGCTGGATCGCCGGGGTGGTGATCTCGCTGCCGAACGGCTTGCACGTCGCTGAAGCCCATGTCGTCCACGAGGATGACGACGACGTTCGGGGCGCCAGGAGCGGCGGATGTCGGGACCGGCCACCACGGCGTCGAGGCGGACGAGTTCGGGGCGACCAGGCCTCCGAAGCCCTCGTAGCCGCGGGGCTTCGCGCCGGCAGCACCGCGCAGTCGGCTGTGGGGTGATTCCGTCACCGTGATCCTCCTCGATCTCACCGGTTCACAAGTGTATCTGCTGATTCATTGGATGAAAGTACGTTTCATCGTTCTCATGGCGAGTGAGGGACCGTTAGGCGCACCCTAATGCGCGTCGTGCGAATCCGAATGGCCAAACGGCTGGACAGTGTCCATGCTTGACCACAAGCTCGCGTGACCCGCACGCCGCTTACGACATACGACGTCGAAGTCTGCACCGATCACAGGAGATCAGGATGTCTCGAAAGAACTACGCCGCACGGGGCGCCGCCGTCCTCGCAGCGGTCGCCGTCTCGGCTCTCGCACTCAGTGCCTGCTCCGGCGGTGGCGGCGGCGGTGGCACCGACGGTCCCGTCGACACCTCCAAGCTGACCATCGGCATCCAGGCCGATATGGCCCCGTCCGGCTACGACCCGGTGCGTTATGGCACCGGCCAGCGGATCTTTTACGAGGGCATGTACGACTCGCTGTTCACCCTCGACCAGGACGGCAAGGTCGTCCCCGACCTGGTGACGAAGTTCAGCTACAACGCCGACAAGACCCAGCTCACGCTCGATCTGGACACGAGCGCGACCTTCACCGATGGATCCACCCTCAATGCCGAACTGGTCAAGGCGAACCTGGCCGGCATCGGAAATCCCGAACTGAACTCCTACAACCAGTTCGGCAAGGGCCAGGACAACGAGATCTCCAAGGTCACGGTCGTCGACGACGACACGGTCACGCTCAGCTTCACCGCCCCGCGCCCCGGATTCGAGGCGAACCTCACCATGCCGGCCGGCGCGATTGTGGGCGCCAAGGCCGCCGCCGACCGCACCACACTCGCGGCGGCACCAGACGGCTCGGGACCGCTGACGATCGACGCGTCGAAGACGACGAAGGGCAACACCTACCTCCAGGTGAAGAAGGCCGACTACGCCGGCAAGGACCCCTATCCCTTCGACTCGTACGACTTCCGCCCGATCCTGGATCCCCAGGCGCGCGTGAACTCCGCCATCTCCGGCCAGGTGGACGTCGCCGAGATCACCTCCGACACCCAGGCGCAGGTCACCTCGGCCGGCGTCGGCCTGGTCGCCAACGGCGGCACCGTCCAGAACATCATCGCGTTCGACAAGGTGGGCGCCACCGGGCCCGAGTGGAGCGACCCGAAGGTCTACCAGGCGCTGTCGATGGCCATCGACCGCAAGGCCTACGTCAACGCCGTGCACAAGGGAGAGGTCCCCACGGCCAACGCGTTGCCTGCGGACAACCCTGGATACCTGCCCGAACTCGAGACGCAGTACGCCTACGACCCGACCGCTGCCAAGGCGCTGCTGGCCGAAGCGGGCTACCCGAACGGATTCAGCTTCACATTCAATATCACGCCAGGGAACCAGCGTGACATCGAGGCGCTCCAGCCCTACTGGGCGGCCATCGGCGTGAAGGTGAAGCTGAAGAACTCGTCGTCGACCGAAGAGCAGTTCAAGGCGGTGCAGACGACTCCGTTGGGCGGACCGCTCCCGTTGCCCTGGACCAACCCGCTGAGCAACGTGTTCGGGGTGCTCTTCGGCTTCGCGAACTACCACAAGGCCGAGAACCCCGACATCCAGAAGGCTGCGGGGGCTCTCGGTGCCGCGCAGGGCGCCGGCGACGCCGATGCGCAGACCGCCGCACTGAAGGATCTCAACCGATCGATCGTCGACTCCGGCTGGCTGATCCCGCTGTTCGAGCAAGCTGTCGCCGTGGGCGTACGACACGTCCAAGGTGGCCAAGCTCACCTTCCCGGGCGCCGAGCCCTACCCGCTCCTGGCATCCATCCAGCCGGCATCCTGATCGCGTTCCGGTGTCGTCGTGAGGCGGCACCGGAACCACGGGGAGTGATGATGTTCCTCTATATCGGCAAGCGAGTCGGCCTCGCCATCGTGACGTTGCTCGTCGCGTCGGCCGTCGCGTTCATGCTCGTGCACCTGTCGGGGTCCAGCCCGGGCGGGGTCGCCCTCGGGCAGTCCGCGACGCCCGCGCAGATCCAGGCCTACAACGAGAAGATCGGCTGGTCCGACCCCTGGATCCAGCAGTACGTGCGCTGGATCGACGGCGTGCTCCATGGCGACTTCGGCGTCTCACTCGTGGATGGGCAGCCGATCAACCAGGCCCTGGCGAAGCGGCTGCCCGTCACGGCCGCACTCGCGGTGGGTGGCACGCTGCTCAGCGCGATCATCGGAATCATCCTGGGCGTGACCGCCACGGTGCGCGGTCGGGCGACGGATCGCGTGATCACCGTGATCACCGGCATCCTGCTCTCACTTCCCGCCTTCTGGGTCGGGGTGCTGCTCGTGTATGTCTTCGCCGTTCAGCTGCGGCTGCTGCCCGCGACCGGCTTCGTCCCCTTCGAAACCAGTCCGGAAGGCTGGGCGCGCTCGCTCGTGCTTCCGGTCCTGACCATCGCCCTCACCTCGGCGGGCGTGATCGCCCGTCAGGCCCGAGCGTCGATGGCCGAATCCCTCGCCCAGGAGCACATCCGCACGCTGCGAGCGGTGGGCACACCCACTTGGCGCATCATCTACGTGCACGCGCTTCGCGGAGCGAGCCTGCCGATCGTCGCCAGCATCGCGGTGCAGTTCATCGTTCTGTTCGGCGGGTCGGTCGTCATCGAGCTGCTGTTCGCGCTGCCGGGCATCGGCCAGGCCATGCAGGCGGCGGTGGGAAGCGCAGATCTGCCGTCGGTGCAGGCGCTCGTGCTGGTGGCCACGTTCGTCGTCGTCGTGGTCAACCTGGCGCTCGAACTCCTCAACCGCGCTCTCGACCCGAAACTGCGTGCCTCATGACGGTCTCCACCACCTCCATCCTGACCACGCGTCGGCAGAGCCGAAGCGGATTCGTCACGCTGCGTTCGCCGACGGTCGTGATCTCGCTGATCTGGCTCGTCGGCCTGCTCGTGGCGTCCCTGACCGGTCCGCTCTGGCTGAGATACGGGCCGCTCCATCAGGACCTCTCCGCCGTGCCTGCAGGGCCCCTCTGCGGCGCATCTCCTGGGCACCGACGAACTCGGACGCGACCTGCTCTCGCGCATCGTCACCGCGGCCGCCCCGACCATCGGGATTGCTCTGATCGCACCGATCGTGGGGGTGGCAGTCACCCTGCCGTTGACACTGTGGGCGGTGCGCAGCCGGCGCGGCGCATCCGTCACCAACAGCATTGCCGAGATCGTGCTCTCGCTGCCCGGAATGGTCATCATCCTGGCGGTCATCGCGGCGGTGGGAACCAACATGCCGGTCGTGATGGCCGTGCTCGGCATCCTGTTCTTCGGCGCCCTCTACCGGATCTTCGCCGGGCAGGCGGCATCGCTGCAGAAGCAGCTCTATGTCGAGGCGGCGACCGTCGACGGAGTGCGTCCGATCGTGGCCAGCTTCCGTCACGTCCTGCCGAACATGCTGACCACCGTCGTGGTCCAGTTCGTCATCTTCTTCGGCGTCGGCATCATGATCCAGGCCGGGCTGGCCTTCATCGGCCTGGGACCGCAGCCGCCCGCGCCGACCTGGGGCGGCATGATCCAGAGTGCCGCGGGCTTCATCTTCCAGCAGCCGTGGATGATGGTGCCCACCGGAGTCGTCCTTGCGCTGACGCTCATCGCGGCCAATGCGCTCGGCGATGTCCTGGGCGGCGGTGCGACCGCGCCGCCGCCGCTGGTCGCGATCCGGCGGCGCAAGCGCAAGAACCTCGCCATCATCGCCGATGATGCGACGCGCGGCGGGGTCGTCACGGCCGCCCCGGTCGCCGCCCGTGCGAACGAACTCGTCGTCGACGACCTCGTGATCGGCGTCGACGACGGCCCCGCCCTGGTCACGGGCGTGTCCCTCCGGGTGGAGCCGGGCCGGGTGACCGGACTCGTGGGCGAATCCGGATGTGGCAAGAGCGTGACCTCGTACGCGATGCTGGGCCTGCTCTCGCCGGGGCTGTCCGTGCGGTCGGGACGCATCCAATGGGGCGACATCGACCTGGCGCGCGCCGATGAACAGGCGCTCTCGAGGGTGCGCGGTCACGAGATCGCATTCATCTCACAGGAGCCGACGCGAGCCCTCGATCCGATGTTCACCGTGCAGTCGCAGCTCAGCGTCGCTGTGAAGCGGCTGCGCAGAGTGGATTCGGCCGAGGCCAAGCGCATCTCACAGCAACTGCTCGTCGACGTCGGCATCGTGGATCCGCCGCGCGTGCTCAAGAGCTATCCGCACCAGATCTCGGGCGGAATGGCCCAGCGTGTGGCCATCGCGCTGGCACTCGCGGGGGAGCCCCGCCTGCTCATCGCCGACGAGCCGACCACCGCCCTCGACGTCACGGTTCAAGCCGAGATCCTCGGACTGCTGCGCGGCCTGATCGCCGAGCGAGGGATGTCGGTCATCCTCGTCACGCACGATCTCGGCGTCGTCGCCGACATCTGCGACGACGTGTCGGTGATGTACGCCGGGCAGATCGTCGAGACGGGCAGTGTCCGCGACGTGCTCGTGCGTCCGGAGCATCCCTATACGATGGCCCTTCTCGCTGCCGACCCGCACGCGATTGTGGACTTCGAGGGCACGACCACGCTCGCGTCCATCCCCGGACAGGTGCCGCTGCCGGGCTCGTGGGGGAAGGATGCCGGTTCGCCCAACGCTGCCGCTTCGCCCGAGAGGAATGCCTCGCTCCCATCGCGCTCGAATCGCGTGCCGAGGGTGTCGGCGAGGTCCGATGCGTTCGACACGACGCGGTGCGCGGCCGTGAACAGGAGTGGCGTCAGCCGGTCGGCGCCGGAGGAGAACGATGAGCACTGTGGTCACCGACGCAGCGACGGCGCGGGTCGCACCGACCCCGCTCCTCGAGGTCCGCAACCTCACCGTCCGCTATGGCGCCAAGGGTCCGGCCGCCGTGAGCGATGTGTCGTTCACCATCGCGCGAGGCGAGACCGTCGGCCTGGTCGGCGAGTCGGGTTCAGGCAAGACCACGATCGGCCGCGCCATCCTCGGGCTCGCAAGCCCGTGACCGAGGGGCAGATCCTCTTCGAGGGGCGCGACATCACCCATGCCAGTGCCAAGGATCGTCGGTCGCTCCAGGGCGATCTGCGCGCGGTCTTCCAGGATCCGTTCTCATCGTTGAACCCACGGCGGCCGATCGGCGACGCGATCGCCGAACCGCTCCGCGTCGCGGGAGTGCCGCGGGCCGAACGCGACCGACGGGTGGCGGACGTGCTGGCCGCCGTCGGGCTGGCGTCCGGGTCCGAGCAGCGCCTCCCGCGTCAGTTCTCGGGAGGCCAGCGCCAGCGCATCGCCATCGCCCGTGCGCTGGTGACCGATCCGCGCCTTGTCGTGTGCGACGAAGCCGTCAGCGCGCTCGACTTGTCGACCCAGGCGCAGGTGCTCAACCTCCTCGCCGAGCTGCGAGTCGGTACCGATCTCGGCTACCTCTTCATCGCCCACGACATGGCGGTCGTCGAGTTCCTCGCGCAGCGGGTCGTCGTGCTCAATCGCGGTCGCATCGTCGAGCAGGGAGTGACCGCCGATGTGATGCGCAACCCGCAACGCTCTACACCCGGGTTCTCGTGGCCGCGTCGCCCGTTCCCGATCCCGACGAGCAGGCTCGTCGACGGGAGGAATGGAAGGTGCTGCGGGCGGAGGCGAAGTTGCAGGAGGCCGCGCGGTGACGCCCGTGCCCATCGCCACGAATCCCATGCTGGGCGGGTTCCACCCCGACCCGACGATCGCCCGTGGGACCGACGGGGCGTACTACCTGGTGACCTCGTCGTTCGAGTACCTGCCGGCGCTGCCAGTGCACCGCAGCACGGACCTGCGCGAGTGGGAGCTCATCGGGCACGTCGCCACGCGCGACGAGCAGGTGGCTCTGGCACGGGTGCCCACACCGGGTGGCGTCTGGGCGCCCACGCTGCGCTTCCATGACGGCCGGTTTCACCTGATCGTGTCGGTCTTCCTGGGCGGGCGCGGCTGCGTCGTGTTCACCGCGACCGATCCAGCCGGCCCCTGGGATGACGGCGTCGTGATCGACGCGGTCGACGGCATCGACCCGGACCTCGCCTGGGACGATGACGGCACCGCCTATGTGACGTTCGCGCGTCATCCTGATGCGATCCGGCAGGTGCGCGTCGATCTCAGCACCGGCCGGGCGCTCGAACGGGTGCGCCCGCTGTGGGCGGGCAGCGGGCTCTATTCGCCGGAAGGGCCACACCTGTATCGGCGTGGCGACTGGTGGTATCTGCTTGCGGCGGAGGGTGGCACCGACCGCGGACACGCTGTCACCGTCGCCCGAAGCCGTCGACCGGACGGACCGTTCGAGTCGGCGCCGCAGAACCCGATCCTCACTGCCGCCGGCACCGGTGCGCCGATCCAGAACACGGGTCACGCCGACCTCTTTGATGATCCCGACGGTGCGACTCGGATGGTGCTGCTCGGCGTGCGGCCAGTCGGGCTCGCGCAGTCATTCTCGCCGCTCGGGCGCGAGACGTTCATCACGACGGTCGACTGGATCGACGAGTGGCCGTGCGTGCGGATGCCGCAGCTCGCCGCTTCACGAACCGAAGACGCGCGCTACGACTTCACCACCGGTCTCGGGGTGGCCGACCCGGAATGGGTCGCTGTGCGCCGCGCTCCGTCGCAACTGGTCACTGCATCGATGCAGGGGCTGGTGTTTGAGGGCGACGACCGCACGATGAATGCGCCCGATCCGTGCTTCGTCGGGCAGCGGCAGCGCCACCTCGAGGTCGACATCCGCGCGGTGCTGGACGTCCGCGCCGGAACCGGCGGGCTCGCCGTTCGCAATGCGGAGGATAACTGGTTCGGCATCGAAGCCCGCGGGGTCGACAACCATGTGGTGGTCACGGGCCGCGCCGTCATCGCGGGCCTCGACCACAACTGGGAGGCCATGCTGCCGGCCGGTGATGTCCAGCTGCGGATATCGATGACCCCGCCGCCAGGCGACTTCAGCGTGGGAGCCGTTGGCGGTGACATCATCCGGCTCTTCGCTTGTTCGCATGGGGAACCCATACTGCTCGCCGAGCTGGACGGGCGGCATTGGTCGTTCGAGACGGCGAAGGCGTTCACCGGACGGGTCTTCGGCATCTTCGCTGCCAGCGGACGAATCGTGTTGCGGACACTCGACTATTTCGGGCGGGACTAGCCGGCCGCAGCAGGCTCTCAGTGGAACGTGGCGTCCACGAGGGGCGAGAGATCCTTTGCAGTCTCGCGGAAGGCGCGCACCATCGGATTGCGGGTGTCGTTCAGGCTGCACAGCACGATCGTCGCCGGCTCGATGTCGTGGACGGGCACGAAGGCCAGTTCATCTCGACGGTAGTGTCGTCCGGCCGATTCGCCGGCGATGTTCACCCCGGCGCCGGCGGCGACGAGTTCGAGCAGTCCCTCGACGCTGTCGGCGGTCGGCCCCCGCTTCGCCCGAGAGCCGTCGGGGCGGGGGTCCACGATCCACCAGTCGACCACCTCTGGGACCCCGCCCGAGACGGCGACGAAGGTCTCGTCGTTGGCGTCGAGGATAGAGATCGATTCGCGGCGGGCGAGCGGATGCTCGACGGGGACCACCAGAACCCGGGCCTCCCGCCAGAGCGGCTCGACCCTGATTCTCGGCGGCAATCGCATGGGCCACGGGGCGAACACGACGTCCACCCTCTCGGACTCCAGGTCGTCGGCGACGTCGAAGAAGCCGAGTCGGCGCATCTCGATCCTCGCGTTCGGCATCGCCGTCATGGTGGCCGAGATCGCGGCGGTGGTCAGCGAACCCGCGCCGGCGGCCACGACCCCGACCCGCAGCACGGGCGCGTCCCGGTCGCGGCGCACGGACCGCGCCCAGTCGATGACCTGATCGTGGTCGTCCTGTACCCGCCGCGCCAGCGGCAACAGGTCTCGACCGTACGCGGTCAGCTCCACCTTGCGCGGGCTGCGATCGAAGAGCTTGACGCCTATCTGCTGCTCCAGCCGGCTGATCTGCTGGCTCAGCGACGGCGGGGTGATGCTCAGCCGCTCGGCGGCGCGGCCGAAGTGCAAGCTCTTCGGCGAGGACGCAGAAATACCGGATCACGTGGATAGGGACATCCATGTCGTTCACCTTAGCCTGTGGCTAACGTCGTGTAGGGATCTCGAACTGGCTTCCGGGCGTGACAGACGCACAGAATTGAACAATCGGAAAGAGCCGCGGGAATGAGCCGGCAGCTCGACGCCTCAGGGCGCGCACTGTTTACACGGAGGTAAGCATGACCATTTTCACGACTGACGACCCCGAGAAGGTCGCCTTCGCCGGCATCCTCCCGGCCTCGCCGAAGCCGTTCATCCTGCGGGACGGGGAGGGCGAGAAGTCGTTGGTGTTCGACCAGCTCTTCGAGATCATCCTGTCGGCGGACGAAACCGAAGACCAGTACGGCGCATGGACGATGAAGGCTCCCAAGGGCGACCGGATCCCTGCGCACAAGCACCTCCGCACGCACGAGTTCTTCTACGTCGTCGACGGTGAGCTGTCGGTGTGGATGGATGACGAGGCCGACTATCACTCGATGACCACCCTCACGACCGGCGACTTCGGCTACGTGCCGGCCGGCACGGTGCACGCGTTCCGCACCGAGGCGACCACCAAGGTGTTCGGCGCCGGCACGGCGGGCTTCGAGCGGTTCTTCCACGCCATGGGGCAGAAGACGGATGCCACCGAGCCTGAGGGGATCTACGTGCCGCCGTTCGAGGTGATGCGCGCCGCTGGCGAGAAGTACGCCACCGTCTTCCTGCCCGAGTTCGAGTTCCGTGACTGACACAGCGCATGCCGAGGCACAGCGGGTGCTCCGCGATCTCGTGTTCGCGGAGCCGGTCGGCTACCGTCCGCTCAGCCTCGATCTGCACCTCGGTGCGGACCGGGCGCCACTGATCGTCTTCGTGCACGGCGGCGGCTTCCGCCTGGGCAGTCGCCGGATGTTCTGCCCGACGATGACGGCGGACGACCCGTTCGCCCGCATCGTGGACGCCGGCTTCGCCGTGGCATCCGTGGACTACCGGCTCAGCGCCGAGGCCACCTTCCCCGCGCAGCTCGATGACGTCTTCGACGCCGTTCAGTGGCTGTGCGCACACGCCGATGAGTTCGGGTTCGATGCCTCGCGCGTCGTCCTGTGGGGCGAGTCGGCAGGGGCGACCCTCGCCGCCCTCGTGGGTCTGCGCCCCGATGCGGGCGTTCGGGGCGTGGTCGATTGGTACGGTCCCGCCGACATCGTGGCGATGGCGACGGAGCTGGGTCAGCTGAGCGATCCCGAGACCCGCGAAGCGGGCTGGCTCGGTGGGACCGTCGATTCCGATCTCGCCGTCGCCGCCCAGGCCAGCCCGGTCACCCACGTGCACGCGGACGCGCCGCCGTTCCTGATCGCGCACGGTCAGGATGACCAGGCGGTTCCCCTCAGCCAGAGCAGGCTGTTCGCAGCCGCGCTCACCCAAGCAGGGGCATCCGCCGACCTCGAGCTCGTTGCCGGAGCCGGCCACATGTGGCAGGGGGACGACGTCGATCGCCGAGGTCTGCTCGAGCGCGCCATCGCCTTCGCCCGCCGCTGCACCGATTGACTCGACGATAGGAAGCATCACATGTCCACTCTTCCCGCCGCGTTCCTCTGGGGCGCCTCTGTCGCCGGCCATCAGGTCGAGGGCGACAACACGAACAGCGACACCTGGTTCCTTGAGAACGTCGAGCCGACGGTCTTCGCGGAGCGCTCGGGCAAGGCCTGCAACAGCTATCAGCTGTGGGAGACCGACCTCGACCTCCTCGCCGCGCTCGGCCTGAACGCGTTCCGCTTCTCGACCGAGTGGGCGCGCATCGAACCCGAGCAGGGCGTCATCGACGCGGCATCCCTCGACCACTACGACCGGATGGTCGACGGATGCCTCGCCCGCGGTATCGCGCCGGTGGTCACGTTCAACCACTTCACGCTGCCCCACTGGGTGGCGAAGAAGGGCGCATGGCTGGATGCCGATGTGCCCGATCTGTTCGCGCAGTTCTGCGGCACGGTCACCGCGAAGCTGGGCGATCGCCTCGCTGCAGGCGTCACGCTGAACGAGCCGAACCTGCCGCGTCTGCTGAGCTGGATCCTGCCCGAGTTCGTGCACGAGCAGAGTCGCGCGACGCTCGACGCCGCGAGCCGCGCCGCGGGAGTGGAGCGCTACCGCACCGGCAACGTGATGGTCCCCGAGGACTACGACGGGATGCAGGAGGGCATGACACGCGGTCACCTCCTCGCCCGCAATGCGATCCGCGCCGAGCACGCCGATCTTCCGGTAGGGCTGTCGATCGCCATGGTGGATGACGTGGCGCTGCCTGGCGGCGAGGCGATCCGCGACCGCAAGCGCGCGGCACTCTACGACCACTGGCTCGACCTCGCCCGGGACGACGACTTCATCGGCGTGCAGAACTACGAGCGACTCACATACGGTCCGGGCGGCGAGGTGCCCGCGCCCGAGGGCGGCCTGCGCAACCAGATGGGCCAGTTCGTCGACCCGGGCTCGCTGCGGGGCGCGATCGAGTACGCGCACGCGCGCAGCGGCAAGCCGGTGTTCGTCACCGAGCACGGCATGAGCACGACCGACGACTCGGTGCGCGAGGAGTTCACCGCGGCATCGATCGACGCGATGCTGGACTCCATTGCCGAAGGCACTCCGGTACTCGGCTACCTGCACTGGTCGCTGATCGACAACTTCGAGTGGATCTTCGGCTACGGTCCGCGGTTCGGCCTGCACTCCTTCGACACCGAGACGTTCGAGCGCACCGCCAAGCCGAGCGCCGCGCGGTACGCCGAGATCGTGCGGGAGCACCGCGCGCCGGCAGGACGGGCGTGACGGGTGCCCGAGGCATGACCGCCCGCATGATCGCGCCGGTGGAAGTCGCCGATGCCGCTCCGCTTGCGTCGCGAGTTCGAGCTGGACGAGGGCCACGGAAGCATCTCACGCGCCACGCTGGCACTGAGTGCGCTCGGGGTCATCGAAGCGTGGATCAACGGCGCGGCGACGTCGGATGAGCTGCTCGCGCCGGGGTGGACGAGCTACGAGTGGCGTGTCCGGATCGTGGAGCACGATGTCACCGCGTTGATCACCCAGGCGAACGCGATCGTGCTCGCAATCGGCCACGGCTGGTACTCCGGTTATCTCGGCTTCACCGGCGACCGCGAGGTCTACGGCTCGGAGCGCGCGGGTCTCGCTGATCTTTTGATCGAGTTCGACGACGGCCACGTGCAGCACATCGTGACCGATGACTCTTGGCACGCCGGCACGAGTGACGTGATCGCGGACGACCTCTACAAGGGGCAGACAGTCGACGCGCGTCTGCGCGATCCGGCGCCGATGCTGCCGGGCTTCGATGACAGCACCTGGGGTGCCGTGCATGAGGTGGAGTTCGACACTTCGTTGCTCGTGGCGCGGACGTCAGAGCCCGTGCGCCGGGTCGGCGAAATCTCCGTGCAGAACGTCTGGACATCGCCGTCGGGTGCGACGCTCGTCGACTTCGGGCAGAACCTCGTGGGCTTCGTGCGGGTGCGCGTGCGCGGTGCCAGAGGCAGCGAGGTCGTGCTGCGGCACGCGGAAGTTCTCGAGGACGGCGAGCTCGGCACCCGTCCGCTGCGCGCGGCCGATGCGACCGACCGCTTCATCCTGAGCGGCGGCGACGATGTGTTCGAGCCCACGTTCACGTTCCACGGATTCCGTTACATCGAGGTCAGCGGGTGGCCGGGAGAGCTCGACCCCGCTGCCGTCACCGCCGTGGTCGTGGCATCCGATATCCGTCCCATCGGCACCTTCTCCTGCTCCGACCCGCTGGTGACCCGGCTCCACGAGAACGTGGCGTGGGGGATGCGGGGCAACTTTCTGAGCGTGCCGACCGACTGCCCGCAGCGCGACGAGCGGCTCGGCTGGACGGGCGACCTCGCCGTCTTCGCACCCACCGCGACGTATCTTGGCGACGTGGAGGCGTTCCTCGCCGACTGGCTCGTCGACGCCGAACTCGAGCGCGCCGCATCGACACAGCGGACCGTGCCGGTCGTCGTACCCGATGTGCTGAAGTACCTCGACACCGGCTTTCCCGCGCCCGGTGCGACGGCGGTCTGGGCGGATGCCGCGGCCTGGGTGCCCTGGGCGCTCTGGCGCGCGTACGGGAACGAGCAGACGTTGCGCACCGCCTACCCGCTGATGGCTGCGCACGCGCGCAGCGTCGCTGACGCGCTGTCGCCGTCCGGCCTTTGGGACACCGGGATGCAGTTCGGCGACTGGCTCGATCCGGATGCGCCGCCCGATGACCCCGGCGCCGCGAAGGCCGATCCGGGCGTGGTCGCGACGGCGTGTGCATTCCGGACAGCGACGATTCTCACCGAAGCGGCATCGATCGTCGGAGCGAGCGCGGATGCCGCGGAGTTCGACGCCCTCCGCAATCGGGTGCGCGACGCCTTCATCGAGCACTATGTCGCTGAGTCTGGGCGCATCCGCAGCGACTGCGTCACAGTGTACAGTCTGGCGATCGCGTTCGGCATCCTTCCGGATGAGCATGTGGAGTCCGCCGGGGATCGGCTAGCCGAGCTGGTGCGCGCCGCGGACTACCGGGTCAGCACCGGCTTTGCCGGCACCCCGTATGTGCTGGACGCATTGACCGAGACGGGTCATCTCGGTGATGCATATGCGCTGCTGCTGGAGCGCGGCATGCCGTCGTGGCTGTACCCCGTGACGATGGGTGCCACCACCATCTGGGAGCGTTGGGACTCGATGCTGCCGGACGGCACGATCAACCCCGGTGAGATGACCAGCTTCAACCACTACGCCTTCGGCGCCGTGGCCGACTGGCTTGCACCGCACGGTCGGGGGGCTGTCGCCGCTCGATCCGGGGTATCGGACCATGCTGGTAGCGCCCCAGCCCGGCGGCGATATCACCTCCGCGGAGACCTCGCTCCAGACGCCGCACGGCCGTGCCAGCGTGTCCTGGCAGATCGACGCCGGGATCCTGCAGGCCGTCGTCATCGTCCCCGACGGGGCGACCGCCGTGGTGCGGATGCCCGGTGTGGATGAACGCCGCGTCGCGGCCGGCACCTACGAGTTCGCACAGGCGGTCGGTTGACGGAGCAGGACGGTCCGGTCACCCGACCCGAACGGCCGCGGCCGGGCACCATCGCGCTTGCGAGCAGACCGGATCACCCTCTCATTCAGATGGCGCGCAACCGTCGCGAGATGTCGTCTGCCGTGGCGCGGAGACGCTCAAGCATCGGCCCGCGCAGCGAGTCGAGGCCGTGCCGGGATGACGCCACCGCGATGTTGATCGCCGCGGCGGGCTTGGCCCCACGGCCGAACACCGGCACCGACACCGACCGGAGACCGGCGGCGACCTCCTGGTCCTGCAGTGAGTATCCCTGCTCGCGGATCAACACGAGCCGCTCGCGCAGTTCGTCGGGCGATCGCGCGGCATTGGGGCCGGCATCCCGCTCGAAGTCATGAGTCGCGAGTGTCGCGTTCAGCTCGTCATCGCTGAGATACGCGAGCAGAAGCTTTCCCATCGACGTGTAGGCCGCCGGCAGCGTCGACCCCACCTGGATGTTCGCCGTCACCAGGTCCGAGTTGCGCAGTCGCACGAGGTAGAGCACCTGATCGCCCAGCAGCACGCCGAGGTTGACGGTCTCGCCGGTCTCTTCGACCAGGCGACGAAGCGGCTGCTCGCTGAGCTGTACCAGGCTCGAGCCGCGCAGCGCCGCCGACCCGAGGGTCAGCACGGCGACGCCGGGACGGATGGCACCGTCCGGCAGGCGCTCCAGGAAGCCCTCCTCTTCGAGCGTCGCGACCACCCGGAACGCGGTCGGCATCGGGATGCCGGTGCGGTCGCAGATCTCGCGCAGCTTCAGTGCGGTGGTGGTCTCGTCGAACAGCCGCAGCACGTCCAGCCCTTTGGCGAGGGCCTCGATGCGATAGCGACTGGCCTTCGCAGTGGCGGTCATGCTGTCTGGTGCTTTCATCGTGTGAAACCGTATCTTGTTGTCAACGTCTGGACAAAGTCAGGGCTCGGCCCGGAACACCCGCAGTTGCAGCGCAAGGGTCGAGTAGTAGCCGACGAGGGTGGTGAGCTCGAAGACGACTGCGGCACCGAGGGCGCGAGATGCATCGTCCCATGTCGTGTCGTCCAGGTCGCCGTGCAGAAGCTGGGTGGTCGCGGCGACGACCATTGCCTCGTCCCCGGCGAAGCCCGACGGCGCGCCGGTGCGCAAGCGATGCGAGCTCGTCGTCGGTCAGACCCGCGGCCCGGCCGACCGCCTCGTGCGCCTCCCGTTCGAAGGCACTGTCCCAGCGTGCGGCCACCATGAGGATGGCGATCTCGCGAGCGCGATCGGTGAGCGCGCCCCGATAGCGGATGGCCGCTCCGACATCCTGCAGCGCGCTGCCCAGCGGCGGGGCGAGGAGGAATGCGTTGAACGGCCCTCGCAGCGTTCCGTCCGCACGAGTGAGAGCGAAGTGCTGCGGCCCCTGTGCCCGCCGGCCGCCGGCGATCGCGTCGTAGACGCCTCGGGCGGCGGGTGGGAGTTCCTCGGGAGCGAAGGGCGGAATGCGTCCGGTCATCGGAATCCTCTCGACGTGGACGATGCGGCCATCGACAGTTGACGGATCGTCGGATTCAGCATACATTCGATAGACGAAAGATGCTTTCATGCAATGAACTGGATGCCGATCTCCGATCAAGGAAGGGGTGTCATGGCCGACACCACCGAGTCGCCCATCGCCACGCATGATGTGGCGTTGAACGCGGCGGAGTACGACTTCCGCGTGCGTGTCTATCCGGCAGCCGATCACGGTGCGGACCCGAACGGCACGGTGCTGGTCTGGCTGCACGGTGGCGCCTTCATCCACGGCGATCTTCAGATGCCCGAAGCTGACGAGACCGCCCGCCAGGTCGCCCGTCGCGGAACGACCGTCATCTCGCTCGACTACACGTTGGCGCCGACAGCGGTGATCGCGCAGTTCCCCCCGCTCCCGCCCATGGACGGAATGCCGTCACCCGATGAGTTCCTCGCTTCGCTGGAAGCCGCCGGTCCGCGTGCGGCCTATCCCGTCGCATCGGTGCAGACGGCAGCGGCGATCGAGTGGGCCCGCGAGCACGCGGCCGAGTTCGGCGGTCGGCCAGAACTCGTCGCCGTCGGCGGAGCCAGCGCCGGGGGAACCTCGCCGCCGGGGCCGCGCTGCGCGTGCGCGACAGCGGCGACGCCCGGCTGCTCGCCCAGGTGCTCGTCTACCCCGTTCTTCACGCCGAGCACCCCGCGCCCGACGCGGAACTGGCCGCGATGCTCGCCGAACTGCCGTTCGGATTCTCATCCGAGCAGACGCAGGCGATCAACGCGAACTACCTCGGCGACGCGTCGCCGGGGGAGATGTACGCATTTCCCGGCGGGCATGACCTCCGCCGCGTCGCCCCGGCACTCATTGTCGCCGCCGACGGGGATGACCTCCGTCCATCGGCCGAGGCCTATGTGGGGGATCTTGCGCGCTCGGGCGTCGACGTGGAGTACGTCCGCCAGCCGGGGGCAACGCACGGGTTCTTGAACATGATCGGCGACGCCTCTGCGCTGCACACGGTAGACCGCATCGCGCGCTACCTGTGCGAACGTGCCGAAGGGGCTGGCATTTGACCGCTCGCGTGCGGGTGATCCTCGACAACGACTTCGGTGGTGATCCGGACGGGCTGTTCCAGCTCGCCCACCATCTGCTCAGCGACTCGGCGGACGTGCGACTGGTGATCGCGTCGAAGATCCCCGACGCGTTGGCCGAGCTCGACGCCGGGGTCGTCGCCCGCGGCGTCTCGTCGGCGGATCGGATTCTCCAGCTTCTGGGCCGGCCCGAACGGGCGATCGGCGGCAGCGAAGAGAGCCTGCGCACAGGCGAGCTTCCGCCGTTGGACGCCCCAGCCCGCGCGGTCATCGCTGAGGCGATGCGGGACGACACCGACCTCCCCCTCTTCTACTGCGCGGGCGGCGGGCTGACCGCGCTCGCCACGGCCCTCCTGCACGAGCCACGCGTGGCCGATCGCCTCACACTGGTGTGGATCGGCGGCCCCGGATATGACGATGAACCCGCGGGCAGCCCCCAGCGGGAGGCGGAGTTCAACACGACGATCGACCCGATCGCCGCCGGAGTCGTGTTCGCCTCGCCGGTCGAAATCTGGCAGGTTCCCGAAACCACGTATGAGCAGTGCCTGGTCTCGTGGGCCGAACTGCAGCACATGGCACGGCTGGGTCCGCTCGCGGCGCACCTTGTGGACACTCTGTGGGAGTTCGGTGATCGGTTCTCCGACATGCTCGGGATCGACTTGGGCGAGACGGTCGTGCTCGGCGACAGCCCATTGGTGGTGCTCACCGCACTGCGCGGGCCCTTCCGTGCCGAGCCGACGTCCTCGCCGTCGCAGCGGCGCACGCGTTGCGCCCTCACCCCGGATGCGCGATACGGCGATGTCCTCGACGGGAGGCCGCCGGTGCGGGTGTTCACCGGCATCGACATGCGATTGATGATCGGCGACTTGACAGCGAAACTGACGGGTGCAGGGACATGAGGGCGGCTGTGACAAATCACCCAGACGACAGCTCGTCGAGTTCGAAGGAGAGTCCCATGATGCATACCCCGGTGCGGATCCACGACATCGCCCTGAACGGCGGCGGATATGACTTCCGGGTGCGCGTGTATCCCGCCGAGGTGCCCACCGGCGCCATGCTGGTCTGGCTCCACGGCGGCGGGTTCATGTTCGGCACGGTCGAGATGCCCGAGGCCGACCAGGTCGGGCGCCGACTGAGTGCGCTCGGGACCACCGTCGTCTCGGTCGACTACACCTTGGCGCCGCTGGATGCGCTTGCCTCGCTGCCCCCGCTCCGCCGGAGGCCGGGATGCCGTCGCCCGAGCAGATGGCCGCCGAGGCTCGGCGGCGGGCCCCCGTGCTCGCCATCCCGTCGCCTCGTTGCAGACGGTCGCGGCGTTCGACTGGGCGGTCGAGAACGCGGAGCGCTTCGGCGCGGCGCCGGACCGGGTGGCGATTGGCGGGGCAGCGCCGGGGGAAACCTGGCGGCCGGCGCGGCGATGCGGTTGCGCGATCGCGCCGCCGACGACCCCGACGCCGTCGTGCCGAGCGTGGTGGGGCTGGTCTACCCCGTCCTGCATGCTCCGCTGCCGCCAGCCGACGCCGAGCTCGAGGGGCTGCTGACGGGCCTTCCTGCGGCCCTCACCTTCCCGCCGGAGGCGACCCAGGCGATCAATGCCAACTACCTGGGCGACACGCCGTCGGATCGGTACGCGTTCCCCGGCGGCCACGACCTGACCGGATACCCCCGCACGCTCGTCGTGACCGCCGATCGCGACCGGCTGCGCCCCTCGGGCGAGGCGTTCGCCGCCGAACTCGCGCGCGCCGGAGTGGACGTGCGCATCGAGCGACAGCGCGGCGCGATGCACGGCTACCTGAACGAGATCGGCGATCCGGCCGCAGAGCGCACGCTCGCGCTGCTGGCCGCGGCGGTGCATCCCACGGGGTTTGACGAGAGCCTTCCCCTGGGATAGATTCATCTAACAAAAGAAGCTTTCAGTCAATAAAACGCCTGAATGGACCGAGGAGACGCCGATGGCGACTGCCCCCACCGCCGAGATCACGCCGCACGCCGCGACCGACACCGACTGGCTCGGCCTGCGCGGGTCACGGGTGCTCGTGGCCGGCGGCGGCGGGATCGGCGGCGCCTGCGCCCTCGCCTACGCGTCGGCCGGGGCATCCGTCGCAGTCGTCGACCGTGACTCCAGCGTGCTGGACGCCCTCGGCGCGGCGGCCGCCGCAGCCGGTGTGGAGTACCTGCCCATCCAGGCTGATCTCACCGAGCATGGCGCGGGCGCACGGGTGGTGGATGAGGCGGTCGACCGGCTCGGGGGCCTGGACGTGCTGCGACGCGGTGGGCATCAACGACCGCCGGCCCATCCTGGACTTCACCGAGGACGAATGGGACCACATCCTGCAGGTGAACCTCTCGACCCTTTTCGGGGTGGCCCAGGCAGCCGGCCGATACATGGTCGCGCAGGGGTCCGGGCGCATCCTCGCCCTGTCCAGCGTCTCGGGGCTGCTGGCGCATCACTCGCACGGGCCCTATGCGGCCTCCAAGGGCGGCGTCAACCAGCTGCTGCGCGTGATGGCACGCGAGTGGGCCGAGGCCGGCGTCACGGTCAACGCCCTGGCGCCCGGGTACATCGAGACCCCGCTGACCGCGGGCGAGCTGGCCAAGCCCGGCAAGCGCGCGAGCCTGGAGGGGATGGTGCCGGCGGGGCGGCTGGGCACCCCCGACGAGGTGACCGGGCCGGCGCTTTTCCTGTCGTCCCGGCACGCGGGGTTCATCACCGGACACGTCATGTACATCGACGGCGGACGCACGCTGGTCTGACCGTCGCAGGAGCGGATCGAAGAAGAGAGAAGGTCGAAGATGTCCGAGATCTACCCCCGGTTCGCCGGAAAGACCGTGCTGGTCACCGGCGCCGGCACCGGGTTCGGCGCCGAGATCGCGGTGCGCGCCGCGAAGGAGGGCGCGAAGGTCGCCGTCCACTACAACAGCTCGAAGGCCGGCGCCGAGCGCACGCTCGAGCGGGTGCGCGAAGCCGGCAGTGACGGCATCATCGTGCAGGCGAACATCGCGAAGTGGGACCAGATCAAGGCGATGGCCGACGAGGTCTGGAAGCAGTTCGGCGGCCTCGACGTGCTCGTCAACAACGTCGGCGACATGTCCAGCGAGCAGCAGGGATGGCGCGAGCTCACGCAGCAGGCGCTGGACGATGTCATCGACGTCGATCTGAAGGGCACCCTCCTCATGACGCACGAGTTCGGCGAGCGGATGCACGCCGACGGGCACGGGGCCATCGTGAACGTGGGTTCGACGGTCGTCGTGAACGGGTCGCCGCGGGCGCCGCAGTATGCGGCGGCGAAGTACGGCATCCTCGGCGTGACGAAGTCGTACGCGCGCGCACTGGCGCCCGAGGTGCGGGTGAACACCTTCGCCCCGGGATTCATGGAGACCGAACGGCTCAAGAGTCGTCAGGACTGGAAGGACGGACGTCGGGAGCAGGTGCTCGCGCAGACGCCGATGGGGGTGATCGCCACCCCCGCAGAGATCGCCGGCACCTGCCTGTGGCTGGCGACCGAGGAGTCCGCGCATCTGACCGGCGGCTACATCGTCGCCAACGGCGGCAACACGATGGTCGGCGCATAGCGATGACGGTGCCGGAGCGAATCGGCTCCCGGGCGGGCCCGGACGCGGCACCGGCGGTGCGCGTCGAGGACGTGACGCTGATGTACGGCGACGTCGTGGCCGCGCACGACATCAGCTTCGACGTGCGGCCCGGTGAGTTCGTGAGCCTGATCGGGCCGTCCGGATGCGGCAAGAGCTCGGTGCTGCGCGCCATCGGCGGCCTGCTGCCGCCGACGGCGGGCCGGGTGAGCGTCGCGGAGCGTCCGGTGACGCGCCCGCGCCCGGCCGAGATCTCGTTCGTCTTCCAGGACCTCGCGCTGTATCCGTGGCGCTCGGCGCTGCGCAACATCGAGATCGCGCTGCAGTTCGCCGGGGTGCCCGCCGGCAGCGTCGGGCCCGCGCGATGGACGCCCTCGTGCGCGTCGGGCTCGGCGACGTCGCCGACCGATACCCGCAAGCTGTCCGGGGGCATGCGTCAGCGCGTCGCGATCGCGCGGGCGCTCGTCTCCGATGCGAAGATCCTGCTGCTGGACGAGCCGTTCGCCGCGCTCGACGAGCAGAGCCGGCTCAGCATCGGGGCGCAAGCTGATCACGATCCTCGAGGAGGAGCAGAAGACCGTCGTCTTCGTGACGCACAGTCTCTCCGAGGCGGCCTATCTCTCCGACCGGATCGTGGTCATGGGTCCGCGGCCCGGTGATGTCCGCGACGTGATCGAGGTCCCGCTGGAGCGCCCGCGGCACGCCTCGCTCATGCGCGACCCGGTCTTCCACGAGCTGACCGACCGGCTCAGCTCGCTGCTCTACGCAGATCGGCAGGATGCCGCGTGATCACGCTTCGACGGGGTGCGACGTATGTGGGCGTCATCGCCTTCGTGCTCCTCGTCTGGGTGGCGCTGACGTCGTTCGGCTCGATCAAGCCGTTCCTGCTCGCGTCTCCCGGTGCGGTGCTGGACAGTCTCGCCCAGCTGGCGACGACCCCGGGAAAGATCCTGCAGCCGATCGGAGTCACGCTCGCCGAGACCGGGACCGCGTTCGCCATCGCGACCGTCGCGGGCGTGGTCCTGGGTGTGGTCGTCGGCTCGTCGAAGCTGCTGGTGGCCGCCTACGAGCCCATGGTCACGACCCTCAGTGCGCTCCCGCTGATCATCCTGTATCCGGTCCTGGCGGCCACCCTCGGCGTCGGGTCGCCCTCGAAAGTCGCGATCGGTGCACTGTACGGGTTCTTCCCGATCGCGATCAGCACGATGCGCGCGGTCGCGCGGGTCGACCCGACGCTGATGACCGCGTCCCGGACGATGGGTGGCCGCGGACTCGGACTGGTGGGGTCGGTCGTGATCCCCGCCGTCAGCCCGGCGGTGATCGCGGCGATGCGGGTGGCCATGTCGCTGTCGCTGGTCACGATCATCGCCGCCGAATTCATCTCCGGTGCCGCCGGGGTCGGCTATCAGCTCGCGGCGGCCAGCCAGGGCCTGGACACGCCGGCGCTGTTCGGCTGGGTCCTGATCGTCATCGTGCTCACCATCGTCGTCAACATTCTGTTCGCACTGCTCACCACCGCACTAAGAAGGGGAATTGAACGATGAAGATCACTTCTCGTATCGCGCTGGGCGTTCTCGCCGCAAGCGCTGGTCGGCCTCACCGCAGGATGCAAGCGGGGGCGCGGCCCCCGGAGCATCGGGGGATGCCGCAACCGTCAAGATCGGCCTCGTCCAGGGGCAGGACTTCATCCACGCGATGCCGGCCCGGGTCGCCGCGGCGCAGGGGTTCTTCACGAAGGAGGGGATCGACGCGTCGATCGTCGACTTCACCTCCGGCTCCGATCTCACCAAGGCGATGGCGGGCGGTTCGATCGACGTCGGCGCCGCGACCGGGCTCGAGCCGGTCTCGGCCGTCGCGCACGACATCGATCTGCAGGCCTTCTGGGGGATCTACTCACCCAGCCCGATGGTGCTCGTCGTCGGGCCGGACTCGAAGATCTCCGGCTTCGCCGACCTGAAGGGGAAGAAGGTCGGCATCTCCCGCGTCGGATCGCTGACGGACTACATCGTCCGGGCGGCGCTGAAGGCCGTCGGCGTCGAATTCGACAGCGTGACCGAGGTCCCGCTGGGAGACCCGGCCTCGACGATCGCCGGGCTCGCCAAGGGCGATATCGATGCGTTCGTCCTGCCGGTCAACTTCGGTCTGACCGTCGAGGCCGAAGGGACGGGAAAGATCGCGCAGACCGCCGACGACGCGATCGGCGACACCGACCAGTTCGCGATCCTGATGGCGTCCTCGGACTTCATCTCGTCGAACAAGAAGACCCTGACCGGCCTCACCGCCGCCTACACCGACGCGATCCAGTGGATGAAGGACAACCGGGACGACACCATCGCCCTCGCCGTCGACAAGCTCGGCATGAAGAAGGACATCGCAGGCAAGACCTATGACGCCCTCGTCCCGAACTTCAGCACGGACGGCAAGATCAACATGGCCGGATTGACCGGTTACGCCGACGCCCTGCCCGAGCTGGGAATCGCGGACTCGGTGCCCGAGCAGTCGGCGTACTACAGCGACGCGCTGCAGAAGTAGCGGACGGCGGACCACCGTGGCGACCCCCACCCAGACGATCGCGAACGCGCAGGCGCGCGTGTCGCACCGCGGCCTCTCGCTGCGTGCGAAAGCAGCGATCCTGCGGTGGGCCACGGTGGTCGCGGTCGTCATCGTGTGGGAGGTCGTCGCCGCCGGTCCCCTGGCCGGCAACCCGTACCTGTCGCCGCCCTCGGTCGTGGCGACCGAGGGCCTGCAGGGGATCCTCACGCCGGACGCCCTGTTCCAACTCGGCAACACGACCCTGCGATTCCTCGAGGCCTTCCTGATCGTGGTGGTGGCCGGTGTGCCCCTGGGGCTCGCTGCTGGGCCGGCTCTCACGCGGCTCGTTTGCGGGGTCCCGCGACGTGGTCTCCATCCTCTACGCGCTCCCGATGGTCCCGTTCTACCCGCTGCTGGTCCTGTGGCTCGGGCTCGGTGCGCCGTCCGAGGTCGCGTTCGGCGTCATCCACGGCATCGTCCCGGTGGTCCTGATCGTGATGACCGCGAGCAACGTCGTGCGACCCGACCTGCTCACCTCGGCGCAGGTGATGGGCGCCGGCTCCGGGCAGCGCCTTCTCTGGGTCGTGCTCCCGGCCACCCTCCCCGAGGTCGTCGGCGCACTGAAGATCGGCGCCTCCCTGACCATGCTCGGCGTGCTGCTGGCCGAGCTGATGATCTCGGTGGACGGCATCGGCTCCTTCATCACGCAGCAGATCACGAATCACCAGGGCGCGCGCCTGGACGCGATGATCGTCGTGGTGTGCATCGGCGTGGTAGTCATCAACACTCTGCTGTCCGCGCTCGAGCGCCGTCTCGCGCATGGACAGGACAGCCAGTCCCAATAAAGAAAGGCAATCCCATGAAGCTCATCACCTTCGACGGCGGCCGGGTCGGCCGCCTCGAACTGGAAGAGGGCGTCGTGCTCGAACTCGACGTGCCCTCCACCCGCGAGTATTTCGAGCGCGGCGGCGACGTGCGCGAGACCGGAGAGCGGCTCGCGTACGCGGATGTGAAGCTGGAGGCGCCGATCCGCCCGAAGAAGTTCTTCCACACCGCGGGCAACTTCATCGACCACCACAACGAGCTCACGGCGGTGGACTGGTCGCACCCCGTGCACAAGGGCATCGTGTTCTTCCAGAACCTCGACGCGATCATCGGACCCGACGACGACATCGTCTACCCCGAGGGGCTGACCAAGGAGCTGGACTACGAGCTCGAGATGGCGATCGTCATCGGCAAGAGCGGAAAGTTCTTCGACGCCGACGAGGCCGAAGACTACATCGCCGGGTTCACCGTGTTCAACGACATCACCGCGCGCGACATCCAGCGCAAGGAGATGGAATCGGGCGTGTTCTCGTTCAGCAAGGGCATCGACACGTTCTGCCCGATCGGGCCCTGGATCGTCACGAAGGACGAGGTGCCCGACATGCACAACATGGCCATGGAGCTGCGGGTCAACGGCGAGGTGCGCCAGCAGGGCAACACCAACCGCACCCGCATCCAATGGCCGCACCTGGTCGCCTACCACTCGCCGCAGATCTTCAGCGCGGGCGACCTGCTCACCACCGGCACCATCTCGGGTGTGGCCGCGGTGCAAGCCGAACCCGTTCGATTTCTACCTCAAGCCCGGCGACGTGGTCGAGGCCGAGATCGAGGGCATCGGCGTGCTGCGCAACCGCGTCATCTCGTGGGAGGACCGCTACGGCGAGCCCGCCCCGCAGCGCGTGGACTGGTGATCGCGTGAAGCTCGCCAACCTCGCCGGCCGTGCCGTCCTCGTCACCGAGGACGGCACGGTCGACGTCGCCGCGGCCTCGCAGGGCCGGTTCGGTCCCGACCCGCAGACGCTGTTCGATGACTGGGCCGCATTCGCGCAGTGGGCGCAGACCGCGCCGACTGCGGCATCCACCCCGTTCGACCCGTCGGCATTGGATGCCCCGGTCCCGCGTCCGCGGCAGGTGTTCGCGATCGGCCTGAACTACGCCGAGCACGCCGCCGAGGCCGGCTACCCGCCGGACGCGGCACCGGTCACCTTCACGAAGTTCCCGAGCTGCATCGTCGGGCCGCGCACCGTGGTGACGCTGCCCGAGGGGCACGTGGACTGGGAGGTCGAGCTGGTCGTCGTCATCGGCCGCGAGGGGTTCCATCTCACTCGCGAGAACGCGTGGGAGCACGTGGCCGGGCTCACGATCGGGCAGGACCTCTCCGAGCGGATCACCCAGCTTGCAGGGCGCGGCGCCGCAGTTCAGCCTGGGCAAGTCGTTCCCCGGCTTCGGGCCCACCGGCCCCTGGCTGGTCACGCCCGACGAGCTCGCCGACCGCGACGATCTCGCGATCGGGTGCAGCCTGTCGGGCGAGCGGATGCAGTCCTCGCGCACCTCGATGATGCTCTACGACGTGCCCGAGCTGCTCGTGCGGCTCTCGGCGGTGTGCACCCTGCTGCCGGGTGACATCATCTTCTCGGGCACCCCGTCGGGCATCGGCAACCGTCGCACCCCGCCGCGGTTCATCGGCGCCGACGACGTGCTCGTCAGCGAGATCGAGGGCCTCGGCACGCTGACCACCCGGTTCGCCTGAACGCCCCTCACCGAAGGAGGGCCCGTGGCCGCCTGCCATGACCTGCGCGTGGAGTACCTGACCGCGCCGATCGGCATCGGCGTGACCGTGCCCCGCTTCACCTGGCTCGTCGACCATGCGCAGGCGGCGTACCAGCTGGAGGTGGCGGCGGGTGGGGACCAGGTGTGGGCCACCGGCGCCGTGGCCAGTCCCGAGACGGCCCTGATCGACTACGCCGGCGCGCCGCTGCGCTCGAATAGCACGTACACCTGGCGGGTGCGCAGCCGCGCAGCGGGCAGCGCGTGGACCGCCTGGGCGTCGTCGTCGTTCGAGACGGCGCTGCTGGATGCCGCGGACTGGCAGGCGGCATGGGTCGAACCCGCGCAGCAGGATGCCGTCGTGGAGCGGTGGAGCATCCTCGATTGGATCCGCGGCGCCACGCCGGTCGGGCCGCCGGAGCAGCGCCTGCGCCCGCCGCAGCTTGTGCGGCAGAGGTTCACGCTGGAGGCCGAGCCGGTGCGCGCCCGCCTGTACGCGACCGCGCGTGGCGTCTACTCCGCGTTCGTGAACGGGCGTCGCGCCGACGATCAGGTGCTCGCGCCCGGGTCGGACGCCTACCGGCACCGCATCTCGGTGCAGTGCTACGACGTGACCGGCGCGCTGACGGCCGGCGAGAACGTGCTGGGCGTCGCGCTGGCCGACGGCTGGTGGGCGGGCCGGCTGGGCCTGACCGGGTCGAGCGCGCAGTTCGGCACCCGCACTTCGGCGATCTGGCAGCTGCACCTGGACTTCGCCGATGGGACGACCTCGATCGTGGCATCCGGCGCCGATGCGCGCAGCGCCCGGGGCCGTGGGCCTATGCCGATCTGTTCGTCGGCGAGCTGTTCGACCGCCGCGCCGAGCCCGCCGGCTGGGACCGCCCCGGATTCGACGACGCCGGGTGGATGCCGGTGGCAGAGGTGGGCCGCGACCACGAGGCGCTGCGTCCCTTCACCGGCGAGCCGATCCGGCGCGTACGCGAGCTGCCGGCGGTGTCGGTCACCGAGACGGCCGACGGCGCGGTCGTCGACTTCGGGCAGGTGATCGCCGGACGGGTGCGGGTGCAGCTGCGCGATACCGTCGCCGGGCAGCGCATCGTGATCGAGCACACCGAGACCCTTGCCGCCGATGACACGTGGTTCACCAACATCGTCGGCATCAACAAGGACCAGACCGACGTGTTCGTGGCGGCCGGAGGCGATGACCGCTGGGAGCCGGAGTTCACCTGCCACGGGTTCCGCTACGCCCGCATCCGGGGGATCGACCGGCTCGACGCGGCCGACATCCTCGCCGTGGTGATCGCCAGCGATCTGGCGCAGACCGGCCGGTTCGAGACATCCGATCCGCGGCTCGGCAGCGGCTGCACGAGAACATCGTGTGGAGCCAGCGCGCCAACTTCCTGTCCGTGCCCACCGACTGCCCGCAGCGCGAGCGCGCGGGCTGGACCGGCGACCTCCAGGCATTCGTCGGCGCCGCCGCCGACAACGCGCAGGTCGTGCCGTTCGTGTCGCGCTGGCTGGAGAACCTGCGCGCCGATCAGCTGGAGGACGGCCGCGTCCCGATCTTCTCGCCGCGCTCGCCGTTCGACGCCGAGGCGGCCCAAGCGGCGACCGGCGTCGGCTCGATCGTCGCGGCGGCGGGTTGGAGCGACGCGATAGCGAGCGTGCCTTGGACGCTGTACCGCCGATCGGGCGACCGACGCCTCGTCGAGGACAATTTCGGCGCCGTGCGGCGATGGATCGAGTTCCAGCGCACGACCGCGGCGGCCGAACTGCCGGCACGGCTCTCCGGCGTCGAGCTGACGGCCGCGCAGCGTCGGAATCAGTCGCTGCTGTACAACACCGGCGAGCAGTTCGGCGACTGGCTCACCCCGTCGACCATGGAGGGGCGGCCCACGCACGACGCGATCGGCATCGCCCCGGCCCTGACCGGCGAGTACATCGCGCCGATGTTCCAAGCCCGCACGCTGACCCTCGCCGCATCCATGGCCACGGTGCTGGGGCGCGAGGCGGATGCCGCGCAAGCTGGCCACCCGGGCCGCCGAGGTGCGTGCCGCCTTCGCGAGCGAGTACGTGGATGCCGCGGGTGACCTGCCGGTTCGGCTTGCAGGGCGTCTACGTCCTGGCGCTGGCGTTCGACATGGTCCCCGTCGGGCTTGCGCGGACGGACCGCGGCGCGCCTGGTCGAGCTCGTGCACGCACGCGGCGATCGGCTCGACACCGGGTTCCTGTCCACGCCGCACCTGCTGGACGCGCTGTGGGACAGCGGATACCCCGAGCTCGCCCGCACCCTGCTGTGGCAATCCCAGACGCCGTCGTGGCTCTACCAGGTCGACCGGGGTGCGACGACGCTCTGGGAGACATGGGATGCCATCGCGCCGGACGGCGAGATCCGCCCGATGTCGTTCAACCACTACGCGACCGGCAGCGTCGACGACTGGCTCTATCGGCGGGTCGCCGGAATCCGCGAGACCGCACCCGGCTATCGCACCGCTGTGATCGAGCCGGATCTGGACGCCGGGCCGGAGCGGGTGCGCGCGGCGGTCGGGACTCCGTACGGTCGGCTCGGCGTCGAATGGGAGTGTGGGGCGGATGCCGCATCCATCGTCGTCGAGGTGCCCTGGGGCGTGTCGGCGACGCTTGCGCACCCTGTCGGGGACGAGCGCTGCCACCCGGACGAACCGTTCGCACGCGGTCCCGCAAAAGCTCGGAGGACCGCGCCAAGTTCGGATGATTCGGGCGAGATCGTCCGAACTCCGGCTGATCCTCCGAACCCTGTGAGGGGCGCGCCGGCATCTGCGTGGGGCGGTATCCGCCAGACTGATGATGTGCATAGTGGATCCGGGGTTTGCTTATGTGCCGCATGGCGATTGAATCGAGGCGAGTCAATCGCCCGAGGAGATTCAATGTCGAATGTCGCTTCCCGCCCGCCCGCGCCCATCACCCGACGGGCAGGGGTGTGGCAGGCCGTCCTGCTGCTGGCGGGCAGCTGCATGCCCGTGCTCGGATCGGTGCTGATCACACCGGTGCTGCCGCAAGCTGTCGGAGCATTTCGCGAAGGAGCCGGGCGCCGAGGTGCTCGTGCCGATGATCGTGGCGATCCCGGCGCTGATGATCGCGCTGTTCGCCCCCTTCGCCGGACAGATCGTCGACCGCCTGGGCCGGAAGAAGCTGCTGATCGGCGCCCTCGTGATCTATTCGCTGGTGGGCACCGCGCCGGTCTGGCTGGAGGGCCTCACCGAGATCCTCGTGAGCCGGGTCCTGGTCGGCGTGTGCGAGGCCGCCATCATGACGGTGTGCACGACGCTGATCGTCGACTACTTCCACGAGGAGAAGCGCCGCAACCGCTACCTCGGCCTGCAGACCGTGACCACGACCCTGGCGGCCACGGCGTTCATCGTGATCGGCGGCGCTCTGGGCGCCGGCGGCTGGCACGTGCCGTTCTGGGTGTACCTGGCCGGTGTGATCATCGCCATCCCGATGCTGTTCTCGCTGTGGGAGCCGGGAGCCGACCCCACCGACGCACATGTGGCCACCGGCGAGCGCGCCCGCGTGCCGTGGCGTCGGATCATGGCACCGCTGCTGGTGACGCTGTTCGGCGGCTTCGCGTTCTACGTGCTGATCATCGAGGTCAGCTACCTGGTGGTGGGCACCGGGATTGCGGCCGGCAACACGGCCGTCATCGGCGCCGTCGCGGCCGTGGCATCCCTGGCCACCGCGATCGGCGGACTGCTGTTCGCCCGGCTCGCGGTCGTGCGACCGGTGCGGCTGCTGCCGATCGCCTTCGGCTTCCAGGCCGTCGGCATGATCGTGGTCGGGCTGGTGCCGGCGTTGCCGGGCGTGATCGTCGGCGCGATCATCGCCTCGTTCGGGTCGGGCCTGCTCGCCCTCACTGCTGACCTGGGCGGTGACCACGGCTCGGTTCGAGGAGCGTGGGCGGGTCACCGGATGGTGGACGGCGTCGTTCTACCTCGGCCAGTTCCTCACCCCGATCCTGATGGGCGCGATCTCGGCGGCGGTCGGCGGCCTCGCCACCGGTGTCGCCGTGGTGGGTGTGGTCGCGGCCGTGTTCACGATCGCCACGCTGATCGTGAACGGGCGCCGGCCGACCCCGATCGCCGTGGAGGAATGACCCCGTCCCCTCTGCCGGCGCGGTGACGATCGCGAGCGCCCTGCTGCATTCAGATCGGCGCAGTCAGTGCGCCGAGAGTCCGGCCGATGAGGGCGCCGTAGGCAGCCATGTCGGCATGCGGATCCTGCTCCCACTTCGACAGTTGCACAGAGTTCTCCACAACCATCCGAGCACGTTCGAATCGGCGATCCGAGAATGCGTTCAACGCCGCTGCGGTGGAGCCGTGCGCGACCAGTTCCTCGGTCAGCACCAGGCCGTCTTCGACGGCGATGCCCAGACCGTAGGAGATGTGCGGCGTCGTCGCGTGGGCGGCGTCGCCGATGAGCACGGCGCGTCCTCGGTGCCAGGGCGCCGGAACGAGCAGCGATGTAAGCCGGCGCACCTCCGCGCCCGGCTCGAGTGTCGCCGCAACCTGCGGCACCGAGCCCCCGTACTCCGCCAGTGCGGCGCGCAGCTCGTCGCGCCGGTCGCCGCCTCGTCGCTCCGGCGGTTCCGGCACGTTCTGCAGCATGTACAGGTACACCTGCTCGGCAGAGATCGCCACGAGCCCGACCTTGCTGCCGGCACCGTGGTACATGAGGTACTCGGTCACCTCCGGCGGACGCGGAGCCACGGCCCGCCAGCACACCTGGCCGACATACTCCTCTTCGCCGATCTCGGGAAAGGTGAGGTGTCGCACGCGGGAGTGCACGCCGTCGGCGCCGATCACCAGGTCGTACCGCGCGTGCTCGCCGTCGCGGAACGTGACGTCCACGTCTGCACCGGTCTCATCGAGCGCGTCGACAGTGCTGTCCAGGCGCAAGCCGGATTCCGGAATCCGTCACCGCGCGCCCGAGGATGTCGGCCAGGATCTGCCGCGAGATGGCCACCGTGGCCGGAAGCCCGGGTATCAGGGCCGGCGGCGTCGCCCTGTCGAACTCGTGTCCCTGGCTGTCCAGGCGATGGATCGGGCCGTGCGGCCAGCCGCGCGCGACGATCTCGTCGGTCAGGCCGAGGCTGTGCAGGGCGCGCAGCGGCGAGTTCTCGGCAGCACTCCGACACCGGCGGCGGCCAGGCGGTCTTCGAGCTCGGCGATCTCGACCTCGAACCCCGCCCTGGTCAGGGCGAGGCCTGCGGTGAGGCCGGCCGGGCCGCCGCCGACGATGAGAATACGGCGCACGGTCACGGCAGTCTCCCCTCATATTGCAGTATGTAGACCCCGCCACCGGCGCGGTCGGTGACGAACACGACGCCGTGCTCGTCGACGTACAGGTCGTTCAGCAGGGACGACTCTTGGCCCTGTGGCGCCGGCGGAACGAAGTGCGCGACCTCACGCGGCTGGAACTGGTTCGTGATGTCCCAGACCCGCAGCCCGGCATTGGAGTAGGTGGCGAAGACGGTCCGGTCATCGATGAGGCTGCCCGGTCGATTCTCGTGCAGGTTGTGCGGTCCGTATACTCCGGGCAGCTGCGCGAACGACGTGGCGCCGGTGGATGTCGGGGGCACGGGTTCGGGCAGGGTGGCGATGGTGACCGGATGAGTCTCATCGCGCACGTCGATGACCCAGATGCGCTTGTCGCCGGCCTGCAGCTGATGAGGCACGCCTTCACTGGTGGCGATGACCAGACCGCGGTCGGGCAATGGCAGGGCGGTGTGCACGAAGCCGCCGAACGGCGGCGACCAGCTGATGCGGCTGACGAGGGTCGGTGCGGCGATCTCGGAGATGTCGAGGATCGCCATGCCGGCGTCGAAGCACGAGACGTAGGCGCGATCGCCGTGGGGGATGACTCCGTGAACGCCTTCCTGTTCCTGTGGGTGCCCGCGCCACCACGACTCGTCGTCGGCGGCGAAGGTGCCGGGAACCGACCACGATCCGGCCGAGATCGGATCCGTCGGGTCTGAGAGGTCGACAATGTCGTAGCTCTGCGTGCGGCCACCGGGCAGTGTGTGCGAGATATGCGCGTACGGCAGCTCGCTCAGCCAGAGCCGATGCGTCCCCTCGCCGTCGGCGGGGTGGAAGCCGACCTGTCGCGGCTCGGCCGGGTCGGTGAGGTCGAATACCGACAGTCCGGTCGTCGCTGCGGTCGCGGTATCCTGCACCCAATACGGGCGCTCGTTGTTCTGGATCAGCACGTTCCCGGCCACCTGCACCTTGTGGCATCGGGTGTTCTCGGGGTGCTCGCGTTGGTACACGAGCTGGGGGCGGTCGAGGTCGGTGATATCGAGGATGGTGAGCGCTGCCGGGCTTGTGCCCAGATGCGCGATATAGAGCAGATCGTCGCGGCGGATGACCTGGAATCCGTCGCCGTTTCCGCCGAGGTCATGGTGCGCGATGAGGCGGAAGCCATCGATGTCGGAGGTGCGCCGAGCGTGCTCGAGCCAGGATGTCTGCGGTGACATATCGCTCCTTCGCGGTTATGCGCTCATCCTACAAACTTATGCGTAAAAAGGACAGAAATGTTGCTACGATGAGCGGCGGGCCCTGGTTGCGGTCTACGAAGGAGAAGACATGCCCAACGGACTGATCACCGCCGACAGCCTCCGAGTCCACCCCGATGGTCTGGCTCTGTCCCTCACCGTCCCGTGGTACCGCAGCCTGTGGCTGTCGTCGGTGAGCACCATCCGGTTGCGCGTCGACGGCGCGGATGTGCCGGAGGGCGACATGGTGTTCGAGCTCGCCGGGGCACGGCATGCGATCGCCGATCTTCCCATGCAGAGCGAGGTGCTCTGGTATCTGCAGGAGCATCCGCTCCTGATCGTTCACCGCGACGAGCCGATCGCGCTCGGCGAGCAGCACGAGGTCACGATCCACGGCGAGCTGCGACTGCCGTACATGCAGATCGCCCCCGGTGAGAACGGCGGCCCGGGCATGTACGTGCCGAACATCGTGCACCAGACGCTCAGCCTGGTGGCGACCGATCATGACGCTCCCGTACCGGCGCTGGTGTCGGATGTCGCGCCCCCGTCGCCGGCGGTAGAGGAGGATCCGTTCCAGCTGGGCCTGACCCTCTACTCAGCCAGCGCCGAGTTCCGCGCCGGCTGGTTCGACTTCGACGGGTTGCTGGACCGCGTCGCCGAGCTGGGGATCGGCCCCGGCATCGAGATCGTGGCATCCCAGGTGCTGCCCACCTACCCGTACGTGTCGGACGAGTTCGAGCGTGGGTGGCGCGCAGCGTTCGACCGACACGGCTTCGATGAGAGCTCGTTCGGGGCGAACCTCGACATGGGTCGGCGACGCGACCGTGACATGACGCCCGACGAGGAGTTCGAGTTCTCCAGGCTCATGTTCGAGGGGGCCGAGAAGCTCGGGTTCCCGCTGGTGCGCATCCAGTCGGCCAAGCCCGAGCGTTGCCGCCGGCCTTGCCGGTCGCCGAAGAGAAGAACCTGAAGCTCGCGTATGAGATCCACGCGCCCATGGGCCCCAACTCTCCGGAGATCGTGCGAGTGCGCGAGACGTACGCCGAGCTCGACTCGCCGCTGCTGGGCTTCGTCGCCGACTTCTCCGCGACCATGCACGCGATGTCGCCGACTCTCCTCCGCGCCGTGCAGCGAGCGGGGCTGGACGACAAGGCACTGGCGACGCTCGAGCGCATCTGGGCGACGGATACCGCCATGCGCGACCGGCAGGAGGAATTCATCGGCTACCTGCGCGGCCGCGACTTCGACCCCGGCCGCCTCGGCTCGTTCGCCCACCTCGCCTTCAACATGCACGGCCATGTCGACCCGCGCGAATGGGCCGACATCATGCCGCAGATCCTGCATGTGCACGCCAAGTTCTACGACATCGACGAGAACGGGCAGGAGCCGTCCATCGACTATCCAGAGCTCGTACGCGTGTTCGTCGACGGCGGCTACCGCGGATACTGGTCGAGCGAGTGGGAAGGGCACGCCTTCGCCGAGCTCGGCGAGGTCGACCCGCTCGTGCTCGTGCGCAAGCAGCACGATCTCATCCGCTCGGCGATGCGATCGGTGGTTCCGACGGCCTGAGCGGCCCTCGGAGCCGGGCTCAGTCGCAGCTCGGGCTCGGTCATCGGCTCAACCCGGCTGCGGTCTGTCTTCAGTCAGCTGGCGAGTGACGATGCTCCCGGCCTCGGCGAACAGCTCGCGCATCCAGGCGTGCTCGGGATCGCGACTGTGCACGGGATGCCACCACAGCGCGTTCACCAGCGACGTGGGTGCGAACGGCAGCCCGACTCTCCGCACCTCGCCGATCCGCTCGGCCAGGGGCGCCAGCGCAGACTGGATGATTCCGACCCGACCGGTGCCGGCGATGAAGTGCGGCATCGCCAGGAAGCTTTCCACGACCACCTCGACGTGCGGCTCGATGCCGAGCTGCTGCACCTGCCGTTCGGCAGAGGTGAAGGCCGACCGCGTCTGGTAGTTCATGACCCACGGCATCCGTTCCAACTCCTCCTGGGAGAGGGCGTCGCCGACGTCGTCGTTGTCTCTCGCGACGATGGCGACCCAGTCGTCGTGCCAGAGGTCGACGTAGGGCAGGTCGCTGAGGATGCCGTGGGGGATCACCATGCCGTCGACCGAGCGCAACCTGTTGGCGGCGTCCTCCACCACGACCGGATTGTGCGAGCATGAAGCGGAAGCGCACACCGGGAGCGCGCTCGGCCGCCAGCGTCGAGACGACGCGCCCGACCGTCGTGAACCCGTAGTCGGAGCCGTAGATCGAGAACTCACGCACCGACTCACTCGGTTCCCATGTGGCCTGGCTCTCGAAGACACGGCGCGCCGCCTCCAGAGCGGTCGTGGTGTGATCGGCGAGCCGCAACGCGAACGGGGTCAGTTCATAAGTGTTCCCGCGCCGGGCGAGGATCGGGTCGCCGAAGTGCGTGCGCAACCTGGCCAGCGATGCACTCAGGGCCGGCTGACTCAGATGCAAGCCGTTCGGCGGCGCGGGTGACGCTTGCGCTCGGTGAGAAGCGCATCAAGCGAGACGAGCAGGTTCAGATCGAGTCGGGAGAGCAAGGTGTGATCGGCCACGTCGTCGAGATCCTCCGGGTGCAGGTAGAGAGAATCTATCAGCAGCGCCTATGCCGTGAGGAGGTCGCATCGACCCCAGCGATATGCGATCCGCCGCCACTTATGCTGCATATCGAAGAATCTTATGTGTAATTCGGGCGCATCTCGGTCATACTGATGCATACGGCACGGTCTCTCTCCCGAACGCGCCGCCGACAATGAAGTCAGAAAGGCTTGCATCATGTCACAGCATCATCGCTCCCACGTGGTCCGGAGCGGTCTCGTCGCCGCCGCGGCTGCCGGTGCACTCGTCCTCGCCGGCTGCTCCGGCGGCAGCGGCGACGGCAACGGAGGATCGACCGGGTTCTCGCTGTCGTACGCCGTCACCAACAGCGCCGTCGAGACGCCGTACAAGGCGCTCGCCGAGGCGTACATGAAGGCGAACCCCGACGTCAAGATCACTCTGAACGAGGTCCCGAACGACTCCTACGGTCAGACCGTGACGACGCAAGCTGAACGCGGGCAACGCCTCGGACGTGTTCCAAACCGCGCCCGGCGTCGGGCAGACCTACAGCACTGTCACCCTCGCCAAGGCGGGGTTGCTCGCACCCCTGGGCGACGCGGCGGCCAAGACGATCCCGAACGGATCCGAGTCCCAGTTCCAGGACGGCGGCAACACGTTCGGCGTCGCGCTCGGACTGACCTTCGTAGGCTCGGTGCTCAACGACACCACCGCCAAGGCGGCCGGAGTGACCTATCCAACCGACTGGGCGGGGATGCTCAGCACCTGCAAGGACCTGGCATCGAATGGCAAGTCGATGTTCGTGCTGGCCGGTTCCATGCCGCCGAACACGGGGCTGATGGCAATGTCGATCTCGGCGACCCGGGTGTACGCCGAAACCCCGACGTGGAACGAGGACCGCGCCACCGGCAAGACGACGTTCGCCGATACGCAGGGCTGGAAGGACACGCTCAACGACATTGTCGACATGAACAAGGCGGGCTGCTTCCAGAAGGGGGTGGAGGGTGCCGGCTTCGACGCCATCACCTCGAACGTGCTCCAGGGCACCTCGCTGGCGGCGTTCATCCCCAGCGGCTCGGCCTCTGACCTGAAGCAGAGCGCGCCAGACCAGGACTTCGTGATCGAGGCGATGCCGCCCGCCGCGGGTGGCAAGGCATTCGGCATTGCCGGCGCCGACTACGCGCTCTCGCTCTCGAAGAAGTCGAAGGACAACCCTGCTGCGAGCAAGTTCGTCGAGTGGGCGACCACGGCCGACGGGCAGAAGGTGTTCGCCAAAGCCGCGGGCGCACTCCCCCTCGGCGAGGACCTCTCGAGCACGCCGTTCGCTCCGGTGGCCGACATCGTCAACAACGGCGACTTCGTCCCGCTTCCGAACTCCAGCTGGTCGAATGCCGCCGTCTACGACGCGCTCGGCGCTGGGGTGCAGGGACTGCTGACCGGGCAGAAGACCGTGGACCAGGTCCTGGCTGACATGGACAAGGCCTGGGGGTAGCGACGGTCGGTCGTCACCCGGGGGAAGGCTCACCCGGGTGACGACCTGGGCGACACGACGATGCAGGGATTGGCGAGGACATGAGCACGACGATCTATTCCGAAACCGAGGCGGTGATCGTCCCGAAGCGCAAGCAGAGGGGACGCCGCCCCAACAGCACGCCACGGCGTCCCGGCGTGCTGCGGTTCGGACACTGGTGGTGGGCACTGCCCGGAGTCGTGCTCGTGCTCGGCATCCACTACGTGGCCACCACGGTGGGTGGCGCTTTCGCGTTCACGGACTGGACCGGCATCGGCACGTTCCACTGGATCGGGTTCGAGAACTTCGTGACGATCTTCCAGGATCCGGCGAAGATCGGCGCGCTGGGCAACACGCTGTTCCTGGCCATCACGTCGGTGATCCTCACGAACGTCATCGGCCTCGGGATCGCGCTCGGATTGAACCGGCTCGTGAAGACCCGCTATGCCCTGCGGGTGCTGTTCTTCATGCCGGCGGTGCTCAGCCCGCTGGCCGTCTCATACATCTGGAAGTTCATCTTCGACTTCAACGGCCCGATCAACGCGGTGCTCACCGCCGTCGGTCTCCAGGCGTGGGTGCGGCCATGGCTGGCAGACCCCAATCTGGCGATCTGGGCGGTGCTGGTGGTCCTGGTCTGGCAGCAGACCGGGTTCACGATGGTCATCTACATGGCCGGGCTCGCATCTGTCCCACCGGAGATCGAAGAGGCCGCCGCGATCGACGGCGCAAACCTCTGGCAGCGTTTCTGGCATGTCGTGCTGCCGGCGATCCGGCCGGCCGTCGCCATCGCGACCACGCTGGGGATCGTGAACGGGCTTGCGCGTCTTCGACCAGATCATGGCGCTGACCAACGGTGGGCCGGCCGGCGCGACCGAGACGCTGGCCACGCAGGTGTACAAGCAGGCCTTCTCGCTCGGCAACTTCGGCTACGGAGCCGCGCTGGCGCTGCTGCTCGCCCTGATCATCCTGGTGTTCGCCGTCATCCAGCAGCGGCTGACCTCAGGGCGCCCCGAGGAGGCCTGAACCGTGTTCCGTTACACGAAGCTGACCGCACTGCGCGAGGTATCCCTGTGGGTGCTCGCCCTCATCTTCCTGCTGCCGTTCTACTTCCTGATCGCGATAGCGCTCAAGCCCGACAGCGAGATCTACACCACCTCGCCGCTGTCATGGCCGCAGCATCCGTCACTGGAGAGCTTTGCGTCCGCCCTGAACGGCCAGGGCAACGCGAACATCCTGATGGGTCTGGTCAACAGCATCATCATGACCGCGGGGTCGATCCTCTGCCTCGTCGTGCTGGGCGCTCTGACCGGATACGTGATCTCGCGGTCCACCCGCCGATGGTCTCGCGCGGTGTACTACCTGTTCCTGATAGCGATCATCCTTCCGACGCAGCTGGGCACTGTGCCGTTGTACATCGGCGCGCGGGCGATCGGCCTGACCGGGTCGGTGTGGGGCATGATCGTCCTGTACACGGGCATGATGCTGCCGCTGTCGATCTTCTTGTATGCCGGGTTCTTCCGGGGGCTGGGCACCGAGTACGAAGAGGCAGCCGCGATCGACGGAGCCAGCCGCACGCAGATCTTCTTCCGCATCGTTCTGCCATTGATCTCGCCGGCGACGGGAACGGTGGCGATCCTGGCCGGCCTGATCATCTGGAACGACTTCTTCACCTCGCTGATCTTCCTCGGCGGGTCCGAGAACCAGACACTTCCGGTCTCGATGTACTTCTTCATCGGCTCGCTCGTGTCGAAGTGGAACTCGATCTTCGCGATCGTCATCATCTCGATGATCCCGATCCTGCTGTTCTACCTGTTCGCGCAGAAGAAGTTCATCCAGGGCTTCGCCGGCGGGCTCAAGGGCTGACGTGCTCGAGCGGGTCCCCACGCATGCCGCCCACGACCACCCGATGTTCTGAACAGGAGACCCATGAACCGCTACCCCGCGTCTGTCGACGTTGCGATCGTCGGCAGCGGTCCCACCGGGGCCGCCTATGCCCGCATCCTCAGCGAACGCGCCCCCGAGGCCACGATCGCGATGTTCGAGGTGGGCCCCACGGTGTCAGATCCGCCGGGGGCGCACGTGAAGAACATCGTGGATGCCACGGCTCGCGCCCGCGCCCAGGAGCGGTCCGAGGGGCCGGGAGCGGGCGCCGCCACGGTGGACTCCCCGGGCGCGGTGAAGTCCGGCGACCGGATGGCGCGCCCCGGCACCTACCTCCTGGCGGAGGGCTACGCCTCGCCGGACGAGGACGGCCTTCCCGTCGCCGCGTTCTCCAGCAACGTCGGCGGCATGGGCGCCCACTGGACGGGAGCCTGCCCGCGGCCGGGCGACAGCGAGAGGATCGGCTTCCTCGACGATCTCGACGAGCTTCTCGACGAGGGCGACCGGCTGCTCGGCGTGACGACCGACGCGTTCGACGGCGCACCGTACACCGACCTCGTCCGCGAGCGCCTTGCCGCCCAGGTCGACGACTCGCGCGCCCCCGACCGCCGGGTGCAGAAGATGCCGCTTGCAGTGCACCGCCGTCTCGACGGCGGCCTCGTCTGGTCGGGATCCGACGTCGTCCTCGGCGACGTCACCCGTGACAACCCGCGCTTCGCCTTGCGCGACGAGTCGCTCGTCACACGCGTCCTCCTGAACGACGGGCGCGCGGCGGGCGTCGAGGTGCGCGACCTGCGTACGGGGGCAGTCCACGAGGTGCGGGCGCGTTTTGTCGTCGTGGCGGCCGATGCGCTGCGCACCCCGCAGGTGCTGTGGGCGTCGGGCATCCGCCCTGCAGCCCTCGGCCGGATGCTCAACGACCAATCGCAGATCGTCTTCGCGGCACGCATCCGCGACGCCGCATCACCGTCGCACCGCGCGCCCGTGGGGCAGTCCGACGAGCACGACGTCGTCGGCGGCTCGCTCAGCGAGCAGAGCGGCGTCAGCTGGGTGCCGTTCACCGACGCCGAGCCGTTCCACGGACAGATCATGCAAGCTGGACGCCTCGCCGGTGCCACTCGCCGAGGACGACCCCGCGGCGCCCGGCACGATCGTCGGGCTCGGGCTCTTCACGGCGAAGGACCTGCAGTGGGACGACCGGGTGGAGTTCTCGGACGAGAAGACCGACGCGTACGGCATGCCCGCGATGAGCATCCGCTATCGGCTCACCGAGCGCGATCACAAGATGCTCGAACGGGGCCGGGCGCAGATCGTGCGCTGGGGGAAGGCCGTGGGGGAGCCGATCGACGAGCGCCCGTTCACGATGCCGTTCGGTGCGTCGCTGCACTATCAGGGCAGCGTGCGGATGGGCGAGACCGACGACGGGCGCAGCGTCTGCGGCCCCGACAGCGAGGTCTGGCAGGCGCCGGGGGTGTTCGTCGCCGGAAACGGCGTCATCCCGACCGCCACCGCCTGCAACCCGACGCTCACCTCCGTCGCGCTCGCGGTGCGCGGTGCCCGACGGATCGCCCAGGAGCTCGGGCGATGAGGCGCCCCTCGCTGACCGCCGCCGGGTGAACGCCGTTTGCTTATGTCGAAAAGAGACATTAATGTGTAGGAACATAGAAGAAGTAGGGAGGTGGATGCCGTGATCCCCGATCGCATCATCGAGCAGGGCACCCTCACCAGCGACAGCACGCGCACGTCGGTCGAAGTGCGCATCCCGTGGTACCGGGCGCTTCCGGCATCCTGTATCGCCGGCGCCAGCCTGACGGTCGACGGCGCGACGGCGCCGGCCGAGACCCTCCGGTGGGAGATGAACGGCAAGACGTTCACCTTCGCCGAGATGGTCGACGACACCGAGCAGTGGTGGTTCCCCCTCGACTCCGCCGTGCTCTCCGGCGAGGTCGCCCTCGCGCCCGCTGCGGAGCACGAGGTGACAGTCGGCCTCACCCTCTACATCCCGTACATCGTGATCGGCGACCGGGAGGTGCTCCACATCGAGGAGCGCGACACCAAGACGATGACGCTCGCGCGGGAGGTGGCGGCATGACCGGCCTCAGCACCTCCACGCTGGGCACTCCCATCCAGGGCGTCACGCTCTACAGCTTCACGCGGGCGTTCCACGGCCGCGAGTACGACCTCGAGGGACTGATCCGCAAGGTCGCCGCCGACGGCAACGGCCCGGGCCTTGAGATCATCGGCTTCTCCAGCTTCCGCGGGTTCCCGGCGGTCGACGACTCCTTCGCCGGGCGCTTCCGCGATCTCGTCGACGAGGTCGGGCTCGTGCAGACCTCGCTGGCGATCAACGCCGACATCGGCATCCACCGCGACCGGCTGCTGAACCAGGACGAGCTCGTCGAGTACATGCGTCGGCAGATCGAGGCGGCGGCCAAGCTCGGGTTCCCGATCGCCCGCGTGCAGATCTCGATCGAGCCCGACTCGATGGAGCGGCTCGCCCCGGTCGCCGAGCGCTACGGCGTCACGCTCGCCCTCGAGGTGCACGCCGACCAATACGCCTCCCACCCCCGCATCCTCGCGCTGCGCGATCGGTACGAGAAGGTCGGATCTCCCTTCCTGGGCTTCACCGCCGACTGGGGGGCGACCACCACGGGGTTCGCCCCGTCGCTCATCGAGGCCTACCGTCGCCGCGGGGCGTCCGACGAGCTGCTGTCGGAGGTCGTCGCGCTGTGGGACGAGTTCTACCGGGCGGGGCCGCCCGCCGACCAGGCCGAGCACGGACAGCGCTTCGGCCGCTTCATCGCCCTCGGCGCCGAGAACGGCCGGCCCGATCTCGGCATCGACTTCGGGATCAACGGCACGGGGCTGTTCGGTCCCGCGCGCGTCGACGACTGGCTCGAGATCATGCCCTGGATCCGTCACGTGCACGGCAAGTTCTTCGGCATCGACGAGTCAGGCGAAGAGCCGTCGGTCCCGGTGCGGGGCCTCATCCGCCTGCTCGTCGAGAACGGCTACAACGGCGCCATCTCCAGCGAGTACGAGGGATGGCACTGGAACCACTGGCAGAGCCCGTTCGACATCGTCGCGGCCGAGCAGGCGGTGCAGCGGTCGGCGGCAGAAGACGCCGGAAGCCGGATGGAGACGGATGCGGCGGCCGCCCGCACGCAGCTGTCGCAGTGGCTGAGCCCCGGCCGCGCCGACGAGCGCACACCGGCCGCCCGCACGGAAGGAGCACGCGCATGAGCGATTCCATCGCCGGCACGGGCATCAAGCTCGGCACGACGCTCTACTCCATGACGAGCGAGTTCGCGGCGGGCCTCTACACGCCGGAGACCCTCATCGCCGCCGTCGCCGAGAACGGCATCGGCCCCGGCGTCGAGTTCAACATCGCCCAGCTGCTGCGCACGTATCCCGATGTCGACAGGGCGTTCGTGAAGCTCTGGTTCGGCACGCTCGAGAAGTACGGCCTGGAGCCCAGCGCGGTCGGCACCAACCTCGACATGGGCCGCCGCAAGGACCGCGACATGACGCCCGACGAGGAGCACGACTTCCTCGCGCGGCAGCTGAAGACCGCGCACACGCTCGGGTTCACGCGCGTCGTGATCCGCTCCGCCGGCAAGGAGCTCCTGCGTCGGCTGCTGCCCTCGCCGAGGAGTACGACCAGAAGCTCGGCTACGAGATCCACGCACCCCAGGGTCCGAACGACCCGGTGGTGCTCGGCATCCGGGAGATGTACGACGAGCTCGGCAGCGACCGCCTCGGCTTCACCGCCGACTTCTCGTCGACGATGCACAGCCTGTCGCCGACGCTGCTCGACGCAGCTGGCGAAGATGGGGCTCGACGAGCGGCACTTCCCCGTGATGGACGAGATCTGGCACCGGCCCGAGCCGATGCACGTGCGCAATCAGGCGTTCGAGGACTACCTGCGCGGCGAAGGCGTCGACCCGGTGCGGTTCGGCCCCTTCACCCGCCTCGCGTTCAACATGCACGGCCTGGTGCCGCCGGAGGAGTGGCTCGACATCATGCCGCAGATCTTCCATGTGCACGCGAAGTTCTATGACATCGACGCGAACGGCGACGAGCCCGCGATGGACATCCCGCGCATCGTGCGCCAGTTCGTGACCGGCGGCTACCAGGGATACCTCTCCAGCGAGTGGGAGGGGCACGCGTTCAGCGACCTGGGCGAGGCGGATCCCATCGAGCTCGTGAAGAAGCAGCGACGCGCTCATGCGGCGTGCGATCGAAGACGCCATCGTCCCGGCCTGACAGCGAGGAACATCATGGCCACGCACAACTCCCTGTTCTCCGCGAACGACGTCCGGCGCACCGACGACGGGATCGCCGTCTCGGTGCAGATCCCCTGGTACCGCAGCCTCTGGCTGTCGGCCGTCGACGATGTCGAGGCATCCGTCGACGGCGTCCGGATCCCGCGTGAGGAGCTCCGCTTCGCGCTGAACGGGCGCACCTATCGCATCGACGAGCTGCCGAGCAGTCCGAGACGCTCTGGTTCGTCGCCGACCGACCGGACATCCTGATCCCGCTCGCGCAGGCGCCCGAGCTGGGGGCCGCACTCACCGTCGAGGTGGTGCTCACGATGCGCCTGCTGTACATGCAGATCATGCCCGGCGTCGACGGCGGCCCCGGCCGCTACGTCACGAACCGCGTGCCGGTCGAGCGAGAGGTGGTGCTCGCATGACCCTCCGGGTGGCGATGATCGGGTACGGCTTCATGGGCGCCGCACACTCCGTCGGCTGGCGGCAGGCGCCGGCGGTGTTCGACCTGCCCGAAGAAATCGAGATGCGCGTGCTGGTCGGCAGGAATACGGATGCCGTGGCCCAGGCCGCGTCGCATTGGGGATGGACCGAGTCGGCGACCGACTGGCGTGAGGTGATCGCCCGCGACGACATCGACGTCGTCGACATCGTCACGCCCGGAGACTCGCACGCCGAGATCGCGATCGCCGCACTCGAAGCCGGCAAGCACGTGCTCTGCGAGAAGCCGCTCGCCAACTCCGTGGCGGAGGCCGAGGCGATGCTCGCCGCGGCCGAGCGTGCCGCCGACCGTGGCGCGAAGGCGATGGTGGGCTTCACGTACCGTCGCGTCCCGGCCGTGACGTTCCTGCGCGACCTCATCGCCCAGGGCACGATCGGGACGGTGCAGCAGGTGCGGGCCGCGTACCGTCAGGACTGGCTCGTCGACCCCGAGGCGCCGCTGGCGTGGCGGCTGCAGAAGGAACACGCCGGTTCGGGGGCGCTGGGCGACATCGGCGCGCACATCATCGACATGGCCCAGTTCGTCACCGGCCAGACCGTCGAGGCGGTGTCGGGCACCCTCGAGACGATCGTGAAGCAGCGCCCGCTGCCTGCGGTCCGGAACGGGGCTCTCCGGCGTGGCCGCCGACGGATACGGCGAGGTCACCGTCGACGACGCCGCGATCTTCACTGGCCGGCTGTCGAGCGGAGCGCTCGTCTCGTTCGAGGCGACCCGGTTCGCGACCGGGCGCAAGAACGCGCTCACGATCGAGGTGTCGGGCGACAAGGGGGCTCTCGCGTTCGACCTCGAAGACCTCAACAGCCTGCAGTTCTACGACCGCACCGCCCCCGCCGACCGGCAGGGGTTCGCGAAGATCCTCGTGACCGAACCGGAGCATCCGTACATGGCGGCGTGGTGGCCGACCGGCCATATGCTCGGCTACGAGCACGGGTTCGTCCACCAGGTCGTCGACCTCGTCGCGGCGCTGCATGACGGCATCGACCCGCATCCGACGTTCGCCGAGGGGCTGGGCGTGCAGCGCGTGCTCGCCGCCGTCGTGCGCAGTGCGGCGAACGACTCCGCCTGGGTGCGCACCGACCTTCCGGCCCGGGTCTGATTTCGAAGGAGAGTGATATGACACGTCCCATCACGCTGTTCACCGGCCAGTGGGCCGACCTGCCATTCGAGGAGGTCTGCCGGCTCGCGGGCGAGTGGGGGTACGACGGCCTCGAGATCGCCTGCTGGGGCGACCATCTCGACCCGAACCGCTGGGACGACGACGCCTACATCAAGGACCGGCTCGACATCCTCGAGCGCCACGGCCTGACGGTGTGGACGATCTCGAACCACCTCAAGGGCCAGGCGGTCTGCGACGACCCGATCGATCAGCGGCACCGCGACATCCTCCCCGACGGCGTCTGGGGTGACGGCGACCCCGAGGGCGTGCGCCGCCGCGCCGCCGAGGAGCTGAAGAACACGGCCCGCCTGGCAGCGCGCCTCGGCGTGAAGACCGTCACGGGGTTCACCGGGTCGTCGATCTGGAAGTACGTGGCGATGTTCCCGCCGGCATCGGATGAGATGATCGCGGCGGGCTACCGCGATTTCGCCGACCGCTGGAACCCGATCCTCGACGTCTTCGAGGAGGAGGGCGTGCGGTTCGCGCTGGAGCCGCACCCGTCGGAGATCGCGTACGACTACTGGACGGCGAAGGCGACTCTCGACGCGATCGGGCACCGGAAGAGCTTCGGGTTCAACTTCGACCCATCGCACTTCATGTGGCAGAGCTCGACCCGGTGGCGTTCATCCTCGACTTCGCGGACGACATCTTCCACGTGCACGTCAAGGAATCGGTCACGAACCTCGACGGCCGCAACGGCGTGCTCGGCTCGCACCTACCGTGGGCGAACCCCCGCCGCGGCTGGACCTTCGTCTCGACGGGTCATGGCGAGGTGCCGTGGGAGCCGATCTTCCGCGCGCTGAACGCGATCGGCTACAGCGGGCCGACGAGCGTCGAGTGGGAGGACGCCGGAATGGACCGCCTGCAGGGAGCGCCCGAGGCGCTCGCCTTCGTGCGTGAGCTGAACGCCATCACCCCGCCCGCAGCCGCCTTCGACGCGGCGTTCTCGACGAAGTAGGCGGGCCCGCCGGCCGTCCCTGCTGCGCAGAACTCCGGAATATCGAGCGCGCCGCGTCGCCGAGGGTATGCAATGGCGCGGGCGAGCGTCGCCACGACCGACGATCTTCCGGAGTTTTGAACGCGCGGCGGCCGGTCAGGGCGCCGCGGTGACGGTGACCCCCGTGAGCCGCTTGATCGCAGCGGCCAGCGCCGTCGCGGGCTGGACTGCCGTGGGCTGCAGGAGCGATTGCAGGGCAAAGCCATCCTTCAAAGCGATGAGTTCATTCGCGAGCTCTGTCGGGGACTGGTCGGCCGGCAGTTCGCCTGCAGCACGCATCGCCTCAAGCGCGGCGGCGAGATCGGTGCGCAGGCGCGTGTAGAGCGCGACGAAGTAGTCGTGCGCGGGATGCTGCGGATTCGTCGCCTCGGCCGAGAGCACAGCGAACAGCTCGGTGAGTCCCGTCGTCTTCGAGTTCGCGGTGGCGATATCGACGATCGCCTGCAGAGGAGAGCTCGACCGGTCTATCGCCGTGATGAAGATCTCGGCATCGATCTGGTCGCGACGTTCGAGCACGGCGGTCAGCAGCGCCTCTTTGCTGTCGAAGTGGTGGAGGAGACCCGGGCGGGAGATGCCGCAGGCCCGCGCGATGTCGGTGAGGGTGGCCGTGTGGAAGCCGGACTGGCCGAACGCGGCGATGGCCGCGTCGAGGAGACGCTCGCGCCGTGCGCGCCCGGGAGCGTATCCGTTGCTGCGATCGGCCACGCGGCTATCCAACCACAGGTTGAAAACCTACGGATGAGTCGGAAATAAATACTTACGGACAAGTCGGGATTCATGCTACGGTCCCCGCATGACCTACCAACTCGCCCCAAACATCGAGCTGCTCTTCACTGAGGCCGGCGACTACCACGACCGGGTCCGCGTCGCCGCGGCGGCAGGCTTCACCGCCGTGGAGATGTGGGGCCCCACCGGAGTCGACGCGCCGGCGACACCGAAGGACCTCCCCGCCCTGAAGGCCGCCCTCGACGAGACCGGCACGCAGCTCACCGCGCAAGCTGAGCGAACCCCGCACCCAGTTCATGATCCCGCCATGGGACCACTCCGAGTTCTTCCGCAAGTTGGACGAAGGAGTCGCGATCGCCCGCGATCTCGGCTGCCCGCGCATCGTGGTGGGCAGCGGCACGGGGTTCGGCGGGTGGAAGCGCCAGGTGCAGCTCGACAAGCTCATCGAGATCTACCGGACGGCGATCGCGCAGATCGACGGATCGGGCATCACCCTGGTGCTCGAGCCCGTGAACGTCCGCGTCGACCACCCGGGGTCGCTGCTCGACCGCACCGCCGAGGCGGTGTACGTCGCCCATGGCGTCGATTCGCCGTTCTTCGGCATCCTCTATGACATCTACCACTCCGCCGTCGAGGGGGAGGACATGGAACAGGAGCTCACGAACGCGGCGGACGTCCTCGCGTACGTGCAGCTGGCCGACGCCCCCGGCCGCGGAGAGCCTGGTTCGGGCGAGCTCGACTGGCCGCAGCGACTCGGCATCCTCCGCTCCGTCGGCTACGACGGACCCATCGGGCTCGAGTACTACCCGACAGGGGAGTCCGTGGCATCCACCGCCCTCATTCGTGCCGTCGCGGCCGACGCCTGATTCGCAACGGGATCCGGAAATGACGTGGATCAAGTGGTCGTACATGGACCATTGGGTGACCCAGACGCCGCAGGGGCCGCTGCCGCCCCAGTTCAACCGCGCGCACATGGACCGATATCTCGAGCAGCTCGCGGCTGCCGGGTTCACCGGATTCGACACGTTCTTCTTCTATCTGCCGGCGCTGGTAGGCATGTACGGATCGCTGCAGGGGTTCGAACAGCGGCTGCGCGAGGTCGGCATGGAGAAGATCACCGGCATATTCACCGCGTATCCGTCGGCGACCGCGTTCACCGCGCCGCATGTGCGCGAGACCCACGATCGCATCTTCGCGGATTCGCTGCGCACAGTGCAGGCACTCGACGGGCTATCCGTCGAGAACTTCATCGTCATGCCGTCGAGCACCTATCACCAGACCGAGCCCGTCACCGACGACCGCATCAAAGCGATTGCCGAGCTGTGGTCACGTGTCGGGGCCATGACTCTCGAGCACGGCATGAAGACGACCTGTCACTTCGAGTTCTGGGGTGCGATCCGCACACGCGAGCAGCTCGCCACGTTCTTCGACTACAGCGACCCCGAGACCGTGTTCTTCTTCTGCGACACCGCGCAGCACACCATCGCGGGGCTGGACCCGGTCGAGCTGTTCCGCGAGTACGGACAGCGGTGCACGGGATTCCACTTCAAAGACACGCACGATGTCGATCGCAACGAGGCGTACCGCACGCCGCCCGACCCGGAACTGATGGCGCCCGGCGTCGACCGGTGGTTCTACGAGATGGGTACCGAAGGCGGGCTCGTCGACTTCCCCGCGCTGATGAAGGAGATCGTGGCGTCGGGATACGACGGATGGCTCACGGTCGAGCACGACAAGGCCGACACCTTCGGGGAGCTACGCCGAGGCGACCTGCGTCGCCAAGTGGTACATCGACAACGTGCTGGCCGCAGCCCAGACCGAGGCCGAGGCCGAGAAGGAGGTCGCACGGTGAGCGACGGATTGCGCTGGGCCTACGCCCTGAACCAGTGGAACTTCCGGATGGACATCTTCGTGCGCCACGACCATCAGCTTGCGCGCGCTCAAGACCGTGTCAGCGCTCGGCTTCGATCACATCGAGCTCGCCAGTGGCATGGGCGGGCGCTGGGACAACATCGGCCGGCCGGAGGTCATCCTCGCGAATCACGGTGATGCCTGCGGGCTTCCGCCAGTTCCTTGCCCGAGCCGCCGTGGGGGGCCTCTCGAGCCATTTCTGGGATCCCGGGATGCCGACGGAGGAGGAGGGCTATGCCTTCCTCATGCCGCTCGACCCGAGCCAGCACGACGCCATCGTCGCCGCAGCGGAGCCGTTCGTCAGCTTCCTCGCCGCGGTTGGTGGCGAGCAGCTCGTTGTGCGGCCCGCGCCGTCTGCATGGATGACCGGACCGCTCGACGACGACGCGATCCGGCTGCTGGGTGCACTGTGGAATCGCGTAGGGGCGCGCGCCCGCGAGGCGGGTGTCGGCCTGGCGCTGCACTACGACTGCCTGGGCGGCATCCACTCTCCCGCGCAACTCGAGACGCTCCTGGATGCGACCGACCCCGCGCTGGTCGGCCTCGCCCTCGACACCGCCGAGTTCATGATCGCCGGCATCGATCCGCTCGCGTTCTACCGTGCGCACTCCCAGCGCGTCACGCATGTCCACCTGAAAGACGTGCGCGACACGGACGCTGGTGACGAATACCTCACCCCCGGCGCCGAGCAGACGATGCCTGCAGGGCGGGGCGTGCCGCCGCATCGAGCGCTGGTTCTACGAGCTCGGCACCGAGGGCGGTCTCGTCGACGTGAAGGGCTTCGTCGCTGCCCTCCGCGAGCGGGGCTACGCCGGGTGGGTGGTCGTGGAGAGCGACCACGCCGGCGAGCCCGCCGAGATGGCGATGCTCAACTCCTGGTACGTACGACACGAACTCACTCAGAAGGGATGAAATGAACCGCCTCCATTCCTCTCGCGCGATCGGCGTCGGCGCCATCGCGATCAGCGCGCTCACCGACCCCGAGGTCGCGAAGGAATTCCCCGACATGTACTCCGAGGGCGAGGTGCTCGGGCAGAAGGTCTGGGCGCACTGGGTGTGGTGCAAGTATGCGATCGACTTTCTGCGCCAGGACGGAGAGTGGAAGTTCTGGAAGTTCCGTTGCTACGAGCTGGCGCGCGCGCCCTTCGATGAGAACTGGGTGAGTTTCGGGTTGAAGAACCAGGCGGCCTTCGACCTCGACCTCATGTACTTCGGCGACGACGGCAAGCCCGTCTTCATGCCGCCGGCCGACGAGCCTGTGCCCAGCGAGAACCACCCGTACAGTCCGACCACGGTGCAGAAGCTCGAGCCAGTCCCGCCGGTGCCGTACGAGACCTTCACCGACACCTTCCGCTAGGAGTGACATGTCCGAGATCGTGAACGTCCTCATCCTGTCGGGTCATATGACGCGCGAGCACGACAACGAGGTGCGCAGCTTCCGTCAGCACAATGAGTGGCTGACCACTCTGCTGGAAGACACCGGCCGCTTCCGGGTGCGGGTGGTCGAAGACCCCCGTGGCCTGGGGGCCGAGATCATCGACAAGTACGACGTCGTCCTCGTGGTGTTCGAGGGGCGGGACGGCTATCACGAGAAGGCCGTCGGTTTCGGTGCGGAGACGGACGCCGCGCTGCTGCGCCTCGTGCACGACCACGGCAAGGGCATCGTGTGGTTCCACGGATCGGCTGCGCAGGAGGACTCGTGGGGCTACCCCGAGGAGTACAACGTCATGCGCGGCGCGAAACTCAGCGCATGGGAGACGGGCCTGCGGCCGCGGCCGTGGGGCGAGGCGCAGCTCGACACGGTCGAGCCGCGGCATCCCATCACCGAGGGCATCAGCGCGCGGTGGACGGTGACCGGCGACGACATCCTGACCGGCGTGCAGCTGTATGACGGTGCGCGGGCGCTGCTGACCACGTTCGACGACCTCGAGTCGTACGAGAACGCGCCCGTCTGGCCGATGTCGCACTACCCGGTGGACATCCCGCCGGGGGGTATCGCGGCCCTTCCCGGGATGAACACCGACCAGCCCATCGCGTGGATCAACGAGTACGGCGCGGGGCGGTCGTTCACGATCACCATCGGGCACGACATCGACACCTTCCGCCGCATCGAGTTCATCCAGATGTTCCCGCGTGGTGTCGAATGGGCGGCGACCGGGGCGGTGTCGGTTACCGGACCGGATCGTCGGGGCGAGCGTCGATTCCTGCCCTGGCCTTACTACAACCGCGAGGGGTGATCACTGCTCGGTATTGAGCGTGCCGACCCGTCCTGCGGCGAATATTGAGGCGCCCGCGCTGCTGTGGTCACATTCATCTCGATGACAGGATGGTGCGTGTCAGCGCGAGATGGGCGCGCGTCATCTCGGTGGCGTCCGCATCCAGCCACTCGTGTCCACCCCATTCACTGCAGAGCGTTCCGGTGAAGCGGCAGGTCCGTAACATCGTTGCAAGGTCACGGACGGGTCCTGTGACGCGGCCGTCTGCGTCGTCGAGGTCCCAGAACTTCACATGGACGCCGCCGATCAATGACAGAACCCCCGTCAGGGCAGCGGCATTCGATCTGCCGAACCGGATCACGAGATCCATGAACAGGGTGTGCACGCGCGGCGGCACGGCGCCGTCGCGCAGAGCATCGAACACCGCGACCTGGGTCGCGGGATCCTGCCATTCGGTCGACAGGATGCGAACGAGCTCGGGATTCACGCCGCCGGCGGAGAGCGCGTCCAGGTAGCTGACCGGGAGCTGGGGCATGAGCATGCTGACGTCGATGAGCAGACGCAGGTGTGGGTCGTCGATCCGTGCCAACGTCTCGTAGTCCTCGGCGTGCGCCGGATTCTGCGGTGTCTGGTGGCCCTGCGCCTCTTCATACAGCACGAGATCCAGCTCCTCAAGATGCGGCAGGGCTCGCTCCAGCAGCGCAGTGCCCGCCTGCCCGATCGGCAGTCGCACCCCCGACGCGCCCAGTATGCGCGCAGCGCGCAAGCTGTGGCATGAGGAATGCGAGGCGCTCGTCATCCGAGCGACGGCGAGCCCTGCCCTCGCCCATCAGATGCCAGTCGTCGAGGGAGATTCCTACGATCGAGACTGTTCCGCCCGCGGCCTCGATCCTGGTGCGCAGGGCACGCAGTTCTACGGAGTCCGGTTCCGGGTACGTGCGCACCATCTGTCCCAGCTCGAGTTCAATGGTCGATGCCACCCGGGCCGCGCCGGCGGCGAGCTCTGAGGTCGTCTTCTCTGCGCGCACGATGTCGGGCGTCCAATTGAACGCGGAAGCGGCGAGAGTCCACCCTTCGGCCATGGCGCTCATGCGATGTCCTGCGAGACGCCGGGAACGGTGGCGCTGCTGCGCAGTGTGCGGTGCTCGTGGAAAGGCAGCCGCAACGGACCCTCCGCACCGGCAGTGAGGTAGGGGATGTCAAGGCCGAAGTCAACGACGACATCGATCGGACCGGATGTCACGTCCCGGCCGCCGCGCAGCACGACGCGGTCCTGCGCCGGCCACCACCTGTCGGCGGCCGCAGGCGTGCGGAGGTCGTCGACACTGCTGCCGTCGAACGAGACAACGACATCGGTCAGGCTCGACAGCGGCAGCGCGCGGATCCAGGGGAGGGCGATGCGCAGCTCGAAGCCGTCGGCCGTCGCGGTGAGCGCGTCATCGCGCAGGAAGGTGAGGGGCATGACTGTCCTTGCGGTCGTAGTAAGTCCACAAGATACACACTTCTGTCTGATTTCGTAAGAAGTGCGGGTGGCGCATCAGTGATGCTGGCGCACCACTCAGGATGCGGCGCGCACTCCCTCGATCGTCGGGCGACCGTCCGCGAACCAGCGCGGGAACGTCGCGTCGAACAGCTGCTCACGCGCGAGTTCGGCTCCGCCGCGCAGCGGCTCGCGCTCGTCGTTCATCGAATTGACGATGCTCAGATCGCGTGTCGCCAGCGGAAGAGACAGTTCGTACACGCGCTGTCTCACTTCGGCGAGAAAGAGCTCGCCCGCCGCAGCGATGGCTCCTCCCATGACTATCACGCCGGGATTGAACATGTTCACGAGCGCGGCGATCGACTCGCCCACCACGCGCGCCGAGCGCTGGACGAGCGAAATGGAGAGGGCATCGCCGTCCTCCGCTGCGCGCGCTATGCGGTCCGGGGTCGGTGTGTCACCGGCCGCGGACGCGCGCGCCAGAGCGCCGGTTGCTCCGGCGGCGATGGCGTCTTCAGCTTCGCGCACCAGTGCCCAGCCGCCGGCGACGGCTTCGAGGCATCCCACCTTCCCGCATCGACACGGCGTCTCCGAGTCGCGTACGCGCACGTGACCGATGTCGCCAGCAGCACCGTTCGCCCCGCGGTGGATGCGGCCGTGCGAGAGAAGACCTGCGCCGATGCCCGATCCCACCTTGCAATAGATGAGGTCGACGTCATCGGTGTCGCGCCGAGCTCGCTCGCTCAGGGCCAGGAGGTTCACGTCGTTGTCGACCCATACGGGCGCGTCAAACCGCTGTTCGAAGCGACGTCGCACGTCGAAGCCGTTCCACCCCGGCATGATCGGCGGGGCGACAGGTCGGCCGCTCTCGAAGTCCACCGGGCCCGGGACGCCGACGACCACTGCCCACACCGGCACTTCGCCATGGTGCGTGAGGAGCTCGTCAATCATCGCCATCACGGTGTCAAGGGTCTCGGCCGGGCCCCGCGCTATGTCCCAGTCCTGGTGAGTCTGATCGAGGATGTCGCCGTCGAGCGCGGCGATTCCGACGCGTACGTGCAGTGCGCCCAGAGCACAGACGATGATGTGCGCCTGCTCGGAGCGGAATCGCAGCGTGCGCGGCGCGCGGCCACCGGATGAGCGGCCGAACTCCCCGTCTTCGAGAAATCCCATCTCGATAGCCTGGTCGACCCGCTGGGTGACCACTCCGCGCCCGAGCCCGGTGAGTCTGCCGATCTCGGGGCGGGTGGTGGCTTCTTCGGTCCGGACGAGATTGACGATCCGCAACAGACTCGTGACTTCATCGGTCTGGGCGCCGAAGCGCAGAGCGGATCCGGTTGCCATGGACAGATTCTGGCACAACTCGGGAGATATGCGCGCCAAGTCTGGCACAAGTAGGCTCTAGAGTGAAGCAACTTAGGTATGCTTTCGACGTAAGTGGATCAACGAGGGAGTTGCCGCATGACTGTGGGCGTCGGCGTCATGGGAGCGGGTCCGGGAGCCGCGGCTCTCCACCTGCCGACGATCGCCCATTTATCGCCGGACTTCGCCATCGTCCACATTTCGGATGGCGGCAGCGGACGTGCCCAGGGCTTGGCCACTGGCACCGGCGCCCGATTCTCGGCGGGAGAGGCCCAGTTGCTGGCAGACCCCGCGGTCGACGTCATCGCGATCTGCAGTCCCGTCGGTCGGCATGCCGACCAGATCCTTCAGAGCGTCGCCGCCGGCAAGCGAGCGATCCTGTGCGAAAAGCCGATAGCGATGACCCACGCAGACGCAGACGCAGTCGTGGCGGCGTGTCGTGAGGCGGGAACGATGCTCGTCGTGGGCACGAATCATCACTTCGACCCCGCGTGGGCCCGAGCCAAGCACCATCTGGTCGCCGCCGAAGCTCGCGTGCACACCGTCGCCGTCACTATCGCTCTTCCGCCCAATGGGCGCTATCACGATGTCGTCACGCAGCTGGCTCCGGACATGCGATCCGCCCAGCGGCCACGGCCGGATTGGGATGATCCCGCGTTCGCTGCCGCGGTTGTCCGCGAGCTTGTTCTCGGACTGGGCATCCACGACCTGCCGGCGTTGCGTGACCTGGCACCGCGTCTGACGCGCGTCGTGTATGCGAGGCCCGTGCCTCCCATCGGCTACGCGATAGGACTGCGGGCCGGGGACGTTCTCGTTCAGCTGACTGCCCTCATGCTGCCGGGAGGACCCGATGCGCGTTGGCGGATGTCGATAGGCACCGGGTCTGACATGGTGGATGTCGACTTCCCTCCCGCATTCGTGCATGCCGGCAGCGCATCCGTTCGGGTGTACTCCGACGATGGCAAGTCGACCGAGTACCCTCGCGATGCCGAGGATGGATATGTGGCGGAGTGGCGAGCCCTCCTCGCGGCGATTGAGAGATCGACGCCCGTCGAATACGACGAGATCCTGCATGACGCGCACTTCGCGATCGACATCGCAGACGCCGCCGCCGACGCCGTTCGTCACGGAGTCGCGCGGTGAGCCCGGCGGAGCGGATCGGCGTCTTCGCTGCCGCACGAGCAGACGTTGACGGCGTTGTGGCGGCAGCGGTCGCTCAACTGCCGCTGCGCGCACGGCCGGTCGCTGATCCCCGGGGCGCGGTCGCTGTGCTCGCGGGTGGGCCCGATTGGGTGTCGGCTGCAGAAGAACTCCTTGCGGCAGGAGCTGCCGCCCTCGTCGTCGCCGACCCGGCCGCCGTCGCGGCGACGGAGCTTCGCGCGCTGTGCGCGGGAGCCGTCACGGTACCTGTCGTTCTTGACCGACGGTGGCTGAGGGCCGACGTCGCTTCCGACGCCGATCGTCAGGAAGCTGCGCCGCTGTACACGGCGCAGTGCGCTGCATCGCCGCGGGCAGTGCCGGCGGTCGTGGCTGATGCCATCGGCTGGCTGCGTGTGCTCTCGGGGGCGCCCCTGCGGCTGCGGTCATCGGAGGCCACCGAGCGGGGCGCGCTCGCTCTGCTCGACGCCGGTGACGCGGTCGCCACTCTCACCGTGACGTCTCTGACCGCGGTGGACACGCGTCACCCGGATCGTGGACGGATCAGCGCGGCCGCATTCGGCACGGTGCGCACCGACGTCGCCATTGGTGTCGACAGCTCGGCACGTGTCCTGATCGACGACGGGGCGGGGGCCCGCATGACTCCCACCCGCTGGGAGTCGAGGCTGCGTCTTGCGCTGCGGCGTGCGATCGACGCGCTGGATCGTGCGGAGTCGGTGCGTGATCTCGACGACCTCGAGCACGATCTCACGCGGGCGGAGCTGATATGTCATCGGCCACCGGGCACATAAACGCGCCTGATCCGCACCATAGCGAGAATCGGCTTCCCTGATGTGATGGTGGGCCACAGACTCGACCCAGGGCGAGCGATTTCGCCCTCGGAAAGGACCGTTCGAAGATGAGCACGTTGCTGTCCCACCTCTCCTACGTCGCGGTGACGAGCCCTGACGTCGAGGCCTCCGTCCGCTTCTACGAGGAGCAGGTCGGTCTGACCGTCGTCGACCGCATCGACGGCGCCGTCTACCTGCGCTGCTGGGGTGACTACTACGCCTATTCGGTCGTGGTGACTCCCGGCGACCAGCCGTCCATGGCCACGATGGCCTGGCGAACCTCCAGCGCCGAGGCGCTCGACGAGGCCGTGCGCCGCATCGAGGCCGCCGGTGCCACCGGCGAATGGGTCGAGGTCCACAAGATCGGCCGCGCCTACCGGTTCACCGGACCGTGGGGCCACTCGATGACCCTGCACTGGGACGTCACGCGCCACCAGTCCGCCGGAGCCGAGGCATCCGTCTACCCGGACCGGCCCTCCACCCGCAGCAAGGTCGCCGGCGCCCCGCGCCAGCTCGACCACGTCACGATCGCGGCCAGCGACGTCGACGCCTTCACCGCCTGGTACAGCGAGGTGCTCGGCTTCCGGCACATGGCGCGCACCGAGCTCGACGAGGCGCCGATCTCGGTGTTCTCGGTGCTCACCACGAACGAGAAGTCGCACGACCTCGGCGTCGTCCTCGACGGATCCAGCGCCGCCGGACGCATCAACCACTACGCATTCTGGGTGGACACGCGCGAGGAGCTGCTGATCGCCGCCGACGTGCTCCTGGAGAACGGCGTCGCCATCGAGTACGGCCCGTCCATCCACGGCATCGGCGAGCAGAACTTCCTCTACTACCGCGAGCCCTCCACCCTGCGCATCGAGCTGAACACCGGCGGCTACCGCAACTACGTGCCCGACTGGGAGGCCAACACCTGGCATCCGTCGCAGGGCTCGAACAACTTCTACCGCAACGGCGCGATGCCGATGTCGATGACCGAGTCGTTCCCGCCCGCCGACGGCCCGAGTGCCACCGAAGAGGGCGTGCCCGACGAGATCAAGGGCGCGCTGCTGAACCCGTACGCGAAGCACGGGCAGGGCTGATCGTGCCCACGGACAGCCTCGAGGTCCCGTTCGCACTGGCGCGCCGGCGCGACGGCGACGCCGTGCGCACGGCGCTGGTGACGGGCCAGAAGATCCGCGACCTGCGCTCGGACGAGCTGGGCGCCGCGGATCTGAACGCGTTCCTCGCCGCGCCCGACTGGGACCGGATCGCCGCGCTCGCCGAGGCGGACGGCGAATGGATGCCGCTGGCCGACGCCGTGCTGACGGCTCCGGTGACGCCGCGTCAGGTGCTGCAGACCGGGGCGAACTACCGGCAGCACGTCATCGAGCTGGTCGCCGCGGGCCTGACCCAGAATTCCGACCGGACTCCGGACGAGGCCCGCGCATTCGCCGCGCAAGCTGATGGACGAGCGCGCCGCGCACGGCGAGCCGTACTTCTTCATCGGCCTGCCCGCGTGCGTGGTCGGCGACGACGTCCCACTCGTGCTGCCCGACTACAGCGAGGTGCACGACTGGGAGCTGGAGCTGGCCGTCGTGATCGGCCGCGAGGCGTTCCGCGTCTCGCGCGACGAGGCGATGGACCACGTGGCCGGCTACACGATCTGCAACGACATCACCACCCGCGACCTCGTGTTCCGCAAGGACATGAAGGAGATCGGCACCGACTGGTACCGCGCCAAGAACGCCCCCGGGTTCCTGCCGACCGGTCCGTTCCTCGTGCCGTCGTCGTTCGTCGACGGCGCTGACCTGAGCGTGCGGCTGGAGCTGAACGGGCAGGTGATGCAGGATGCCTCGACCACCGATCTGCTGTTCGACATCCCCGCACTGATCTCGGGTGCGTCGCAGACGATGCCGCTGCTGCCCGGCGACCTGCTGCTCACCGGCAGCCCGGCCGGCAACGGCCAGCACTGGCGCCGGTTCCTGCAGGATGGTGACGTGATGACCGGCAGCATCCAGGGCCTGGGCACCCAGATCGTCCGCTGCGTCGCCGACCCGCACGCGACAAGCTGACGCACCCCTTCACGAACAGAGAACAGAGAGGTTCTGAGATGACCGCAGTCTCCACGGTCGCCGTCGTCGGCGCCGGTGTGGCGGGCCTTGCCGCCGCGATCCAGCTGGCAAAGGCCGGTGTCGAGGTCGACGTCTTCGAGGCCAAGCCCGAGCTGAGCGCACTCGGCTCGGGCATCACGCTGCAGGGCAACGCCCTGCGGGCGTTGGATGCGCTCGGCGTGTGGGAGGACGTGCGCGCCGCCGGCTTCCCGTTCGAGGGCCTCACCCTGCGCGCCCCCGGCCCGACCGCCCCGGTGGTGGCCGAGCTGCCGGACGTGAAGACCGGCGGTCCCGACTACCCGGCGGGCATGGGGATGTACCGTCCCGACCTGGCGGGGATCATGCTCGCGCACGCCGAGCGGGCAGGCGTGCGCTTCCGGTTCGGAAGCACCGTCACCGGCATCGACGACACCGGTGACCAGGTCGAGGTCGTCGTCGACGAGGCGCCCGTCGGACGCTTCGACCTGGTCATCGGGGCCGACGGACTGCACTCGGCGGTGCGCCGGCTCATCGGCATCGACACCGAGCCGCAGTCCACCGGCATGGGAATCTGGCGCGCGTTCGTGTCGCGTCCCGCCGAGGTGGTGCGCACCGAGCTGTACTACGGCGGCCCCGTCTACATCGCCGGGTACACGCCGACCGGCCCCGACACCATGTACGCGATCCTCGTCGAGAAGGCACAGGACCGGTCGGGTGTGAGCGACGCCGAGGCGACGCAGATCATGCTCGGCGAGTCGATGGCGTACGGCGGCCCGTGGGAGTCGATCCGCACCGACCTCGCCGCCGGCGCCCACGTCAACCACACCTGGTTCACCCAGCACGTGGTGGAGGCCCCGTGGAACCGCGGCCGAGTGGTCATCATCGGCGACGCCGCGCACTCGTGCCCGCCGACCATCGCGCAGGGCGCCGCGCAGGGGCTGGAAGACGCGGTCGTGCTGACCGAGCTCCTGATCGGTCGGGATGCCGTGGACCAGGCGGTCTGGGACGAGTTCCACGCGCGCCGCCTGCCCCGTGCGCAGGCGGTGGTCGACGCCTCCGTGCGAGCTCGGGCAGTGGCAGATCGACGGTGTCCGCGACGCCGACATGGGTGGGCTGATCTTCGGCATCGCGCAGCAGATGGCGCAGCCGGCATGAGCGTCACCGACGTCCACGCCCACGTCCTGCTGCCGGCCCTGCAGGACGAGGTGCGACGCCGTGACCCGGAGGGGTTCGCGGCGGCGGAGGCGCTGGATGCGGTCCGCAACGGCGCCGCCAGCCAGGCCGTCTCGGGCCCGATGGTCGGTGCGCGCATCCCGAAGCTCACCGACGTGCGCGTTCGGCTCGCCGCCATGGACGAGCAGGGCGTGGACCGGCAGTGGGTGAGCGCCTCGCCGAACCACTTCTATCCGTGGGCGGGGAGCAGCTGGCCGTCTGGGTGGCGTGCGAGACGAACCGGCTGGTCGCCGAGCATGTCGCGGCGGCACCGGAACGGCTGACCGGGCTCGGGCTGGTGCCGCTGCAGCATCCGGCGCGCATCGTGGAGTGCCTGGACGACGCGGTGCTCGGGCGGGGACTTGCCGGGGTGGAGATCTCCTCGTTCGCCGGTGACGTCGAGCTGTCCGACGAGCGGCTCGAGCCGTTCTGGGCGCGTGCGGCCCAGCTCGGCGCGATCGTGTTCCTGCACCCGTTCGGCTGCAGTCTCGACGAGCGGCTCGACCGGTTCTACCTGGCCAACACCGTCGGCCAGCCGGTGGAGAACGCGGTGGCGCTGTCGCACCTGATCTTCGCGGGCGTGCTCGACCGGCATCCGGGCCTGAGGATCGTCGCCGCGCACGGCGGCGGCTACCTGCCCACGTCGATCGGACGCTCCGACCATGCGTGGCGGGTGCGACCGGACGCGCGCGGCTGCGCGCACGAGCCGTCGTCGTACCTGAAGCGGATCTGGTTCGACACCGTGGTGCACGATCCGTCCGTGCTGCGGCACCTGATCGAGGTCGCCGGCCCCAGCCAGGTCGTGCTGGGCAGCGACTTCCCGTTCGACATGGGGCCGGAAGATCCGGTCGGATTCGTCCGGGGAGCAGGACTGCCCGATGACGTGACGCAGCGCATTCTGACAGGGACCGCCGACGAACTGCTGGCCTCGCGCATGCGCGCGTGACCGGCCGAGGGACGAGGAACGTGGACATGACCGACGAACCGATGATGCAGCAGGTCGCCGACGGCGTCTGGGCGTATGTCCAGCCCGACGGCGGCTGGATGGTCAACAACATGGGCCTGATCGACGGCGCGGACGGCGCGACGAGCGTCGACGTCACCTCGACCGAGCGGCGCACCCGCGACTATCTGAAGGCGGCCGCCGGGGTCGCGGCGCCGATCCGCCGCCTGGTGCTGACCCACTCGCATCCCGACCACTGCAACGGCGCGTCGCTCCTGGGCGAGGTCGAGATCATCGCGCATCGCACCGTCGCCGACGACCTGCGGCAGCCGCATCCGCTCGCCCCGCACATCTTCGAACCGTTCGAGCAGGGCGACGTCCGGCCGAGGCCGCCCACCGTCGTCTTCGACACCGGCGTCACCCTCACCCCGGACAGCCGCCGCATCGACGTGCGCCACCCCGGAACGCCGGCGCACACCCAGGGTGACTCCTACGTCTGGCTCCCCGAAGAGCGCGTGCTGTTCACGGGTGATCTGGTGTTCAGCGGCGGCACCCCGTTCGCACTGTCCGGCTCGCCGGCCGGCTGGTTGGGTGCGCTCGAGCAGATGGCGGCGCTGCGGCCGGAGGTCGTCGTGCCGGGACACGGCGCCGTCGGCGGACCGGAGCTGCCTCGAGCCCGTCGCCGACTACCTGCGGTTCCTGATCGACGCGGCCCGGGACGCGCATGAGCGCGGCCTGACCCCGCTGCAGGCGGCGCGCGGGCTCGACCTCGGCGGGTTCGCCGGTCTCCTCGAGCCCGAGCGCATCGCCGGCAACCTGCGCCGAGCGCTGGCCGCGCTGGACGGCGTCGAGCCCGATTTCGCCGCCGCCTGGCAGGATATGTACGACTACAACGGCGGACGTCCGCTGGAGGTGCACGCATGAGGATCGCACGTTGGCAGAATCAGGTCGCTGAGCGAGGAGCGCAGCGACGAGACGAAGCGCCCGGTGCCGTCTACGAAGGCTTCGTCATCGGCGATCGGGTCGTGCCCTTCCCGGACGGACTGACCGTCGCCGACATCCTCGCCCGAGGGCTGGGCGCGACCGGCGAGTTGCACACGCGCGTGCGGGATGCCGCAGGCACGCCGCTGTCGCAGGTGCGCCTGCTCGCACCCCTGGTGCCGGCCGCGATCCGGGACTTCGTGGCGTTCGAGGAGCACGTCGAGGGCATCAGCGCCGGCGTCGAGGGCAAGAGCGACGTCGCGCCCGAGTGGTACCAGGCACCGACGTTCTACTTCACCAACCCCCACACCGTGCTCGGCCCCGACGAGCCCGTCTCGCCGCCGGTGACCGAGCGCCTCGATTTCGAGCTCGAGCTGGCCGTCATCGTCGGCGCCGTCCCCGGAATCGGCCAGGCGAACCTGAGTGCGCAGGATGCGGCATCCGTCATCTTCGGCTACACGATCATGAACGACTGGTCGGCCCGCGACCTGCAGGGCCGCGAGATGAAGGTCCGCCTGGGCCCGGCCAAGGGCAAGGACTTCGGCATGAGTCTGGGGCCGTGGATCGTCACCGCGGACGAGCTCGAGCCGTACCTGGACGAGGACGGGTTCCTCGCCGTCCGCGCCGAGGTCTACGTGAACGACGAGCTGCTCGGCGAGGACCTGATCTCGAACATGGGCTGGCCGCTGCCCGAGCTCGTCGCCTACGCGTCGCGCAACTCACGGGTCGTCCCCGGCGACGTGCTCGGGTCGGGCACTGTCGGCAACGGCGGATGCCTGGGAGAGCTGTGGGGCCGCAACGGCGCTCTGACCCCGCCCCCGCTGGCCACCGGCGACGTCGTGCGCATGGTGATCGAGGGCATCGGCGAGCTGTCGGGGGCGGTCGGCCCGCAGGTCGCGGCGCCCGAGCCTGCCGCCTGCGCGTGAGCGGACGCGTGCACGCAGGCGCTCCACTTCTGTTGCTTTCGCACCGAAGAACGCCTAGAATAGACGTGACGTCGGGGTTCCTCGCGGAGCCCGATCCCGGCCGTGCTGCCGCGTCCCGGGACACACACCGTCGCGTCGACGGCCCGGTCGTTCGGGTGACTGAATCATGCCACTCTCGCCGCTGAGGTTCCGCTTCCTCGTCATCTCCCTGTTGACCGTCTCGTTCCTCGGGGCGCTGGACAACACCGTCGTCTCGACCGCCCTGGCCACCGTGGCCGGACAGCTCGGCGCGCTCGAGCAGATGAGCTGGATCGTCGTCGGATATACACTCGCCAGCACGGTGCTCTGCCGGTGCTCGGCAAGGTCGGCGACATGATCGGGCCGCGGGCGGTCTTCCTCGGTTCGATGGTCGTCTTCATCGCCTCGTCCATCGGGTGCGGGTTCGCACCGTCGATGCTCTGGCTCATCATCGCGCGCGTCGTGCAGGGGATGAGCTCTGCCGGCCTCCAGCTGATGTCGCAGACGATCATCGCCGAGACGACCACGCCCCGGCAGCGTCCGAAGTACATGGCGGTGATCGGCGCCGCGTTCCCCGTCGCGATCCTCGTCGGGCCGGTCATCGGCGGGCTCATCACCGACTACTGGAGCTGGCAGTGGGTGTTCTGGGTCAATGCGCCGGTCGGCATCGTCGCGTTCGTGCTGGCCGTCATCGCCGTGCCGCACATCCCCGGCGGTGGGCGCTCCCGGTTCGACGTCGCCGGATCGGCGACCCTGACGGGCGGGATCGTCGCGCTCGTGCTCGCCGTGACGTGGGTCGTCGACACGCAGCAGACGGTCGCCGCCCTCGTGGCGTTCGCAATCGCGGCCGTGTGCCTTGCCGCGTTCCTCGTCATCGAGCTGCGTGCGGCTCATCCGATCGTCCCGCTGCGCCACTTCGCCGACCGCACGATCGCCACGGGCATCGTGATCTCGGCCATCGTCGGCATCGGGCTGTTCTCGATCACCGCCTATCTGCCCACCTATTTCCAGATGGCGTATCGCACCAGCGCGACCGTCTCGGGATTCGTGCCGATCGCAACGGTGTTCGGGATGCTGGTGAGCAATCTGACGACCGGTTGGATGGCGAGCCGGACCGGTCATTATCGGGCCTTCCCGCTGGTGGGCACGATCCTCGGCGCGGCGGGCCTGGCCGTGATGGCGATCCTGCCGGTCGGCCTGCCGCTGTGGGTGCCGATGCTCGTGATGGCGATCGTGGGGCTGGGCACGGGGGCGTTCATGAGCCTGATCGTGGCCGTCGTGCAGAGCGCCGCACCTCCGGGTGAGACCGGCACGGTGACGGCGACCGTGAATCTGGTCCGCCAGGTCGGCGCCACGGTGGCCACCGCCCTGATCGGCGGCGTCATCGGCTTCGCCGTCGCGGGCGGGCTCCCGCCCGGGCTCGACGCGGCCTCTCTCACGCCGGCAGTCGTGCATGCGGCATCCGCTGCCGATCAGACGCAGATCGCGCAGCTGTACCGCGACGTGTTCGCCCCGATCTTCCTGTCGCTGGCGGCGACCTATGCGGTCGGCATCGTGGCTTCGCTGCGCTGCCGCCCGGCCGGCTCTCCGACGAACATCCCGACGTTCCCGTGGCTGCGCCGCGGCATCCTGTGAGGAGCACCCGATGACAACATCGCCCACCATCGCCATCGTCGGCAGCGGACCGATCGGGTCCGCCTACGCCCGCGTGCGCTGCTCGAACGGGTGCCCGACGCCCGCGTCGTCATGTTCGAGGCGGGGCCGCAGCTGACCGAGACACCGGGAGAGAGCGTCCGCAACATCGTCGACCCCGTCGCGAAGGCGACGGCGCGCGAGCGGTCGCAGGGTCCTCAGGCGGGAGAGCACCGCGCATCGCTCGGCATTCCGGAAGGCGTCGTCGTGGAGGGGATGTTCACCGCACGGGGCGGCACCCATCTGCTCGATTTCGGCGCCCCGGGAGCCGCGCACGCCGAGCAGTTCCCGGCCGCCGCCGCATCCACGAACGTCGGCGGCATGGGCGCCCACTGGACGTGCGCGACACCCGCCCCCTCGTTCAGCGAACGCATCCCGTTCATCCCCGATGCCGAGTGGGACGAGCTCATCGCCGATGCGGAGCGTCTGCTGCACGTGCAGCACGAGGCGTTCGCCGACTCGGCGATCTCGGCCGCGATCAGCACGCTGCTGGCCGACGCATTCGAGGGGATGCTGCCGGACGGCTACGGTCCGAGCACACTGCCCGTCGCCGGCGATCCCCAACCGGACGGCTCGATGCGTTGGGCGGGCGCCGACGTGGTCCTCGGACCCCTGATCGAATCCGGCACGCCGGAAGCAGCGCGGTTCACGCTTGCGCGACCTCACCCTCGTACGTCGCATCGAGCGCGACGGCACGCGCGTGACCGGGGTGACGGTCGAGGATCTGCGCACGCACGAGCAGGAGTTCGTCCCCGCCGACCTCGTGGTGGTCGCCGCCGACGCGTTCCGGTCGCCGAGCCTGCCGTGGGCGTCGGGCATCCGTCCTCGCGCGCTCGGCCGCTACCTCACCGAGCATCACGTCGTGATCGGCACCGTGGCACTGGACGGCGAACGGATGTCGCGCCTCGTCACCGACGACGAGCTGGGGCGTGAGCTCGCCCGCCGCGCACAGAACCCCGCCGATCCGGTCGGGGCGGTCAACCGCATCCCGTTCTCCGAACCCGATCACCCGATCTCGCTGCAGGTCATGTATGCCGAGAACCCGCCGTTCCCCCTCGACCCGGAGCACCCCGCCGCGGGCAACCGGTGGGGTTACGTGAACATGGGCTACGGGGTGCGCAAGCACCCGCGCGTCGAGGACGGCGTGCGCTTCGACGATGACGAGCTCGACTACCGCGCCCTGCCCAACATGACGATCGAGTACGCCCTCACCGACAGCGAAGACGAAGAGATCGAATTCGCGACAGGGATGCTGCGCCGCGCCGGGAACGCGCTGGGCACGTTCGTGGCCGACCCGCGTCTGCTGCCCAACGGGTCGAGCCTGCACTACATGGGCACCATGCGGATGGGGGAGGCCGATGACGACACCTCGGTCGCCGACCCGTACTCCCGGGTCTGGGGGTACGAGAACCTCGTCGTCGGCGGCAATGGGCTGATCCCCACCGCCAACACGATGAACCCCACCCTGACCAGCGTCGCACTCGCTGTGCGTGGCGCGCGGCAGGCGGTCGAGGACCTCACCCACGCGTCTGCGTGATGGACACGAAAGGAAGAACATGCTCGAAGAACCGCTGATCCAAGCAGCCGGGTTCCGCAACGTCGGACCCGAGCAAGCCCCCACGGGCTTCCAGCTGCGCGTGCGCAAGCCCGTACTACCGAGGCATGTGGGCGAGTCTGCTCGACGAGCCCACCGTCGTCGTGGACGGTGAGGAGTTCGATGGCGAGGGCATCCGCTGGTCGCTGCCGACCGGCGACTATTCATTCGCCGAACTGCGCGCGTCCACCGACGCACGCTGGCCGATGGACGAGCCGGCCGTGCTGACGGTTTCCAAGCCCGGTGGCCTGAGCCGCGGCATCCACGACGTGACGTTCGTGCTCCGCGTGCGCATGTCGTACATCCCCGAGGAGCTTGGAGCCCTCGATCTGGACCGCGAAGCGGAAGGTGGTGATCGTCCGATGAGCACCGACAACCTGCCCTTCGGGCTCGGCGTGTCGCTGTACAGCTACACCGAGGACCTCGGTGTGACGATGACGGTGGAGGACTGCATCGAGGATGTCGCCGATCTCGGCGCGACTGGTCTCGAGATCCTCGGCGAAGGGCACATCCGGGACTACCCGAACCCGTCCACAGCGTGGATCGATGCCTGGTTCTCGGGCAACGAACGCCTGGGTCTCACCCCGACGCTGTACGGCTCGTGGCTGGACACCCGCCGGTTTCCCGGCCGGTCGATGACCGTCGCCGAGGGCGCGGCGCAGTTGGAGCTCGACCTCCGGCTGGCCGGCCGGCTCGGCTTCTCGTTTCTGCGGCCGAAGATCGGCGTCATCAGCGAGGATCTGCGGGTCGACCCGATCTGGGCCGACGCCGTCCAGCGCAACCTCGACCTCGCCGCCGAGCTCGGCATCGTGATCTGCCCCGAGATCCACTGGCCGACGGTCATCAAGTCGCCGGTGGTCGAGGAGTACCTCGAGTTCAAGGAGCGCACCGGCACCGAGCAGTTCGGCCTCCTCATCGACACCGGCGTGTTCGACGTGCAGCGGTACGCGCGCCGTGGCGGGAGCGCCGCGTTCCAGATGGGCACTGGCAGCGCACGCCCGCCGGAGGTGCCGTTCGTGCCGGTGTCGGACCTCGCCGACGTGATGGAGCACGTGGTGTACTTCCAGGCGAAGTTCTACGAGGTCGACGACGAGCTCGTCGACCACTACATCCCGTGGCGCGAGATCCTCGACGTCGCGCTCGACGCCGGATACAGCGGATGGTTCTCCAGCGAGTACGAAGGGCACCGTGAGCTGTACCGAGCGCCCGACCAGCTGCGCCGGCAGCACGCGCTGATCCGCTCGATCGCGGCTGAGCGGGCCTGACCGGCCCGCCTGTCGTGATCGTCGACGACCAGACGGCCGACCTCACGCATTCGTGAGGTCGGCCGTCTGCTCGCTCGGACGATGGGCAGCGTCAGCGACTGCTCCTGCCCTTCCCTCGATGCCCGTTCGAGTTGTCCTGCTTGCAGACGAAGCTGGACGCGGCATCCGGGTCGCCCTTGCGGTAGGTCGCCACCGCCGGGTACACGCAGAGCGGGCGGCTGCGGTCCAGCGACCACCCCGACGGCAGCCTCGGGGTTGGACGGGTTCACGGTCGCGACGAGGCGGTCCGGCGCGTCACCGCGCTCGACCCAGTCGATGAGCGCCGCGAGCGCCCGGTACTGATCGGTGGCCGGGCCTCCGCGCACATGGCCCATGCCGGGCACTTCGAAGTACCGCACGAACTGTCCGGCCTTGCCCTTGTACCGCTTGTCGAGGCTGTCGTACCACCGGGCTGTGTCGTCCGGCGAGAAGACGCCGTCGGCCGCGCCGTGGATGACGATCATCTTGCCGCCGTTGTCGCGCAGGGTGTCGAGTTTCGTCGGCTTGCGGCGGCGTCATGAACTGCATCGCGCTCTCGGTGTAGATTCCGCTCGTCTGATAGATGGATGCGGCGATCCGATCGATGTCGACGGTCAGCGCGTAGTCGTAGAAGTCGTCCAGGGCCGGGGCGTCGGGCGGTGACGTGAACACGTATCCCATGGCGGCCGGGTCGCGGTTGCTGATCGAGGAGGAGAACTTCCACCCCGCCCATCCCGACTGCGCCAGGCCCGGGTCGTAGGGGAAGGACGCATAGATCTTCTTGCCCGTGCTCGTCTTCGCGCCGGCGAAGACCGTGGCGACCACGTTCTTCTGCGCGCGTGTCAGGCAGGTGCCGTCGCGTTCCGAGTCACAGGTCGGAACGTCCCGAGACACGGAGAAGACCCTCTGACACTTCTGCGATGCCTGCACCATGCCGTCCTTGAGGCCGTCGAGGCGATCGCACGCGGCGAGGATCGCCTGCGCGACGGTCTGCCGTTCGGCGGGGGTGAACGCGGAGTTCAGGTCGTGCTCGGTGGCGACGGTGGCCCACTGCTGAGCGCCCCAGAGCTGGGCGACGGCGGCCTGCGGCAGATCGAACCCGGGAGAGACCGCGAGGAAGCCGTCGTACTCGTCGGCATATCGGGCCGCTCCGACCATCGTGTGCCGGCCGCCGTTGGAGCCGCCGGTCATGTACGAGACGTCAGGACCGCGGCCGTAGGCGGCGGCGACGAGCGCCTTGGCCATCGGGGTCAATGTGCCGACCGCCTGATAGCCGTAGTCGAGCCGCGCCTGCGGGTCGAGGCCGAAGGTGGGGTTCTGGCTGCCGGTGTGGCCGGCGTCCGAGCTGATCACGGCCATGCCCATCTGCAGGCCGCTCTCCCCGCCGCCCACTCCGCCGATCGCGGTCGCGACGCTGCCGTCGATGCCGCCGTTGGCCTGGTAGAGATAGCGGCCGCTCCAGGCGGTGGGCAGGCGCATCTCGAAGCCGATCGCGTAGGTCTGGCCATCGACCGGACTGACCCTCTCGTTCATCCGGCCCTTCACGAGGCAGTGGGCGCCGATCGGCTCGCCGCCGTTGCTGAGCACTCCGGCCGCCACCGTGGCGACCGAGTCGATCGTGGTGTTCGGGTAGCTGAAGTCGGCGAGGCCCGCGCACTCCTCCAGCCCGCTCGGGTGAGCCTGAACGGGGCGCTGATCGTGGTGGGCGCTGTGTCCGGGGTGTGCGCCGGAGGGCGAGGTGGAGGCCGAGACGGCGGGCCCGATGCCGATGCCCACCAGGAGCGTCGCCGCTGCTGCGGCGACCAGGGCGGTGGAGCGCAGTCGTGTTCTCATCGACGGCCTCCCGCCCCTGCGCGGTGCGATGAGCATGTGCATTTCGTGTTGACGGACATGCGGATCCTCTCCACTCTGCCGTGATGCGACAGCGCGCACCGAGGCGGTCACGTCGTCCGCGACGTTGCGGCCGACGATACCGAGTGTAGGGAGGGGTCGTTGTTTCTGACAATGATTGTTCTGAACAACGAGATGAGAATGGCCTCATCCTCCGCGCGGGCACGGGCGCGGCCATGATTAGACTTCGGTCCGGAGGTCTGAACGTGGAATCGACAGCAGTGGAAGAACGGGTCGGCGTCCTCAGAGGCAACCCGGGCTTCCTCGCGTCGCGCTTCTCGTACCTCGCGGCCAAGGCCTCGGACGCGGCTCTGGCCCCCTTCGACCTCTCGATCAAGCCCTATGCCCTGCTCGAGCTGGCGTCCGTTTCGCCCCGGTCACAACGTGAGCTGGGCCGGATCCTGTGCCTCGACCCGAGTCGGGTGCTGCGCCTCGTCGACCAACTCACCGAGCGCGGGTCGGTCGAGCGGGTGCCCGATGCGGCGGACCGTCGCGTGACGCTCATCCGCGCGACCCCCTCGGGTCGGCGGCTCGCCGTGGCGGCAGCGGCCGCGCTGGCCGCCGCCACGACGCCCCTCACGGCCGGATTGTCCGCGGACGAGCGCGCCGAACTCCTTCGTCTGCTCGGGATCGTCGCGCTCGAGGAGTGAACCTCGGTCCGCCGAGGCTAGTCGAACTCGTCGCCCTCACCCTCGACGGCGAGGCGGTCGGCCTCGGCGCTGTCGATGAGGTCGTCGTCGGCATCCTCATCGAGGACCTCGTCGCCGTCGTCGTCCTCCCGCATCGGCCTGGCCTCCGGGTCGTCGTCGCCCATCGGGATCGGGGGCGGGAATGCTCCTGTCGACATCTGCGTCTCCCTTCGTCGTGCGTGCGACGCTATGCCGCCGGCCGCGTGTGACGAGGGGGTTGACAGTGCGCCTCAGCGCACTCCCCGCATCAGCGCCAGCACGGGCTTGGCGGCCAGGCCCAGGCCGATCCCGACGAGGATGGCGATGCCGCCGAGAATGGCGAAGTACGGCACTTCGTTCTTCGGGTCGTAGAACTGCACGAGCCACCCCGAGATCGCTGTGCCCAGCGCCACGGAGAGGAAGAACAGCGCGACCATCTGGGTGTGGAAGGCGGCCGGGGCGAGCTTGGTCGTCACCGACAGCCCGACCGGCGACAGCAACGCTCGGCGACGGTGAACACGAACAGGATCCCGACGATCGCCAGCAGCGGCGTCGAGTTCGGCCCGCCGTCCGCGAACGGCAGGAAGAGCAGGAACGCGCCGCCCATGATGATCGCCGCCAGCGCGAACTTCACCGGGGTGGACGGCTGGCGTCTGCCCAGCTTGGTCCAGATCGCGGCGAACACGCCGGACAGGATGATGATGAAGACCGGGTTGATCGACTGCACCCACGAGACCGGCATCTCCCATCCGAACAGACTCCGGTCCAGGCGCTGGTCGGAGTACACCGTCAGCACCGTGAACTGCTGCTGGTAGAGCGACCAGAACGCCACGCTCGTGATGAACAGCGGCAGGAACGCCCACACTCGCGACCGCTCGGTGGCGTCGATGCGCCGGCTGGACAGGATCACCGCGAAATAGGCGATCGCGGCGGCCACGGTGGCCAGGATGACGATGGTCGACAGGTTGTCGGCGCGGATGACGCGGACCAGCACCAGCACGACGATCAGCACGATCGCCGCCGCGGCGACGATCCACACCCAGCGGTATCCGCTCCTGGGCAGGGGATTGGCCACGTGACTGGCCTCGGCGGGCAGCTGCCGCCGGCCGAACGAGTACTGGACGAGGCCGAGCGCCATGCCGAAGGCGGCCAGTCCGAAGCCCCAGTGGAAGCCGATCGTGGACTGCAGGCGCCGGTCAGGATCGGACCGAGGAACGCGCCCAGGTTGATGCCCAGGTAGAACAGCGAGAAGCCGGCGTCTCGCCGGGTGTCCTCCGGCGAGTAGAGGGTGCCGACCACCGAGGTCGCGTTGGCCTTGAGCCCGCCCGAGCCGACCGCGACCAGCACCAGCCCGATCCCGACGCCGATAAGGCCCGGGACCAGGGCGAGCGCGAGGTGCCCGGCCATGATGACGATCGCGCTGTAGAACAGCACCCGCTCGGACCCCAGCATCCGGTCTGCGATCCACGCCCCCAGCACGGTGGACAGATACACGGCGCCGCCGTAGGCGCCGACGATGCCGCCGGCCACGCCTTGATCGAGCCCCAGCCCGCCGTCGGCGACCGAGTAGTACAGGTAGATGAGCAGGATGCCCTGCATGCCGTAGAAGCTGAACCGCTCCCACATCTCCACCCCGAACACGTGGGCCAGGGCCCACGGCTGCCCGAAGAACCGGGTGTCAGAACTGCCATGCGCGGTCGGCGCGGACTTCTCCGGCGTGCTCATGGATTCCACGGTAACCGGGATGCCCCGTTCGCGCGGGCCCTATTCCGGCAGGGACGGATGCCGCTCCTGGGCGTCGCGTGCGGCGGGGATGAACAGCGCCATCAGCAGCGCGGCCAGCGCGGCGGCCCCGCCGAGCACGAACGACAGCTGGAACGCGGCCGGTGACGGGACCGCCACGCCGTCGTGCACGATGGTCATCGTGGCCAGCACCGCGCCGATCACCGCGGCCGCGGTGCTGGTGCCGAGCGACCGGAACAGGGCATTGAGCCCGTTGGAGGCGCCGGTCTCGGTCTGCGGCACCGAGCGCATGATCAGCATCGGCATCGCCGCGTAGCCGAAACCGATGCCCACGCCGATCAGGATGTTGGCCACGAGGATCTGCCACACCTCGGTGGAGAACACGAGGGTGTAGCCGTAGGCGGCGATCAGCGCCACGGCCCCCAGCAGCGAGGCAGGCCGCGGCCCGAACGCGCGCGCGAGGCGCCCGGAGAACGGCGAGAGCACCATCATCACCAGGCCGGACGGCATCACCACCAGGCTCGCCGCCACCAGCGACAGTCCGAACCCCGAGCCGGTGCCCACCGGCAGGCTCGAGGATCTGCGGGTAGATGACGTTCGAGCCGAACAGCGCGAACCCCATCGCCACCGAGGCGATGTTCGTCAGCAGCACCGGGCGTCGCGCGGCCACGCGCAGGTCGAGCAGCGGATCGTCGATGCGCAGCTCGTACCCGCCCCAGGCCAGCAGCACCACGAGGCCGCCGATCCCGCAGACGAGCACCGCCGGCGAGGCCCAGCCCCACTCGTTGCCGCGCGAGATCGCCAGCAGCACCCCGACCAGGCCGATCGCGAGCCCGACGGCGCCGACGTAGTCGAAGCGGCCGGCGGTGCGCAGCACGCTGACCGGCACGATCCACAGCACGAGGCCGAACACGACCGCGCCCAGGGCCGCCGCCATCCAGAACAGCACGTGCCAGTCGCTGTGCTCGGTGATCAGGGCGCTGATGGGCAGACCCAGCGCGGCGCCGACGCCGAGCGTCGCGCTGATCAGCGCGATCGCCGGATCCACCCGATCTTCGCGCAGCACATCGCGCAGGATCGAGATGCCCAGCGGGATCACGCCGGTCACCGCGCCCTGCAGCGTGCGGCCGATCACCACGCCGATGATCCCGGGAGAGACCGCGGCGATGACCGAGCCGAGCACCAGCACGGCCAGCAGCACCAGGACGATCCGGCGCTTGCCGTACATGTCGCCCAGGCGTCCGGCGATCGGCGTCATGACGGCCGCGGCCACGAGCGTCGCGGTGACCACCCAGGCGGTGTCCTCGCGACTGGCGTGCAGGAGTTCGGGCAGCTTGGCCTGGATCGGCACGACCAGGGTGAACATGAACGACGAGGCCAGGCCCGCGATCGCGAGGACCGCGACGATCGCCCCTTGCCGCGGCATCCGGGTGAGGCGTCTTCTGCTGTCCTCGTCCCGGTTCACCGATCCAGGTTATCGGTCCGCCCGCCGCCGGTCCGCTCGCTCCCCTTCCCGCATACTCACCGCGGTGCGAAACTGGGCTCATGGCACAGGAGTACGCGCTGCCGGCAGGCATCCGCATCCGCCCCCTCGACACGGTGGAGCAGGTGTTCAGCGCCTCGGCGGTGCTGGGCGAAGTGTGGGGCGGCGATCGCAGCGGCATGCCGGCGAACCTGCTGCGGGCGCTCGCGCACTCCGGCAACTACGCGGTCGGACTGTACGACGGCGAGCGGATGATCGGTGCGTCGGTGGCGTTCTTCGAGCAGCCGTCGGCCCGGTCGATGCATTCGCACATCACCGGCATCCTGCCCTCGCACCGCGGGCACGAACTCGGCCGAGCCCTCAAACTGCACCAGCGCGAGTGGGCGCTCGCGCGCGGCGTCGGGCACATCACCTGGACGTTCGATCCGCTGGTGGCCCGCAACGCGCACTTCAACCTGCGCGTGCTGGGCACCCGGGTGTCGGAGTACCTGGTGAACCAGTACGGCCCGATGGACGACGGCGTGAACCGTGGCGACGAGTCGGATCGGCTGCTGGTCTCGTGGGCGCTGGCGGCGCCGCCGGCGCCGACGCCCGAACCGGATCGGGTGGTGGCGACGGTGGCTGTGCCGCCGGACATCGAGGCCGTGCGGGCGAGATCGCCGGAGGATGCCGCGGCCTGGCGCCGGCGCGTGCGCGAGGAGTTCCTCGGACGCCTGGGGGACGGCCTGGTCGCCGCCGGCTTCGCCGACGATCGCGGCTACCTCTTCACCCGCCCCTGACCCCCGCCGCCGAGGTTGTCCCCGGTTCGCCGAGGTTGTCGTCGGTTCGCCGAGGTTGTCCTTGGTCCGCCGAGGTTGTCTTCGGTCCGCCGAGGTTGTCGTCGCCGGGCGCCGGTAGGGTGGGCGGATGCTCCCTGCAGACTGGACCGAACACCGTCGCGACGACGGCGAGCTGGTCGGGTGGATCCGGCCGGCCGGAGACGACTGGGTCGCCGTCGACCTGCTCGGGCGGGACGCGTCCGAGCCGATCGACTGGCTGGACGCCGAGGCCGTCCTCGAGCGCCGCGGGATCGGCTGGCTCGCCGACATCTGGATGCTGGACCGCGCGGATGCCCCGCCCCTGCGCGTGCGGATGGTCGAGGTCACGCCCGACCACGTCGTCGTGCAGACCGATGACTTCGGTGCGATCGACGTGCCCGTGACCCGATTCGAACTGCCCTGGCCGGCCCCGGAGGGGCTGCGCCCGCGCAAGCGAGGACGACCCGGACGGGCGTGAGTTCGGCGCCCGCAGCGTCGCCCGCTGACGCCGCCGCACAGCGTCGCCCGCCGCGCCGCCCGCTGACGAACACCACGCCGCGCGCCGACGGCGTGTATCTGCGTGGGCAGCATCCTCCTCTTCCCGGCAAGCCATACCGCCGAGGAGGGGAGCTGCAGATGGATGCCACGACCCAGCCGGTCCGCGTGCTCCGCCGGATGCTCCACCGCACCCTGCACCGTCATGACCGGCGCCGCTCGACGTTCCGCCCGGTGCGCGACCAGGCGCTGCGCATCCCGCACTGGATGCCGATGCCCTGACCGGGCCTGGGCCCTGACCGGGCCTGGGCCCTGACCCCACTGGATGCCGATGCTCTGACCGGGGATAGCCTGGGGCCATGCCCATCGCCCGCCCCGCGGCATCCATCGCCCTCGAGGGGTTCGAGCTGCGCGTCCTGCACATCCCGCTGGTCGCCCCGTTCACGACGTCGTTCGGCACCGAGTCGGTGCGCGAGGTGATCGTCGTGCGCGCCCTCACCGGCGACGGCGACGGCTGGGGTGAGATCGTCACGCAGCACGCTCCGCTGTACTCCAGTGAATACACGCACGGCGCGTGGGATGTCGCCCAGCGCTTCCTCATTCCGGCGCTGCTGGATGCGCACACCGTCGCACCCGAGCAGGTCGCCGGCATCCTCGACCCGTTCATCGGGCATCGGATGGCCAAGGCTGGCGTCGAGCTGGCGGTGCTGGATGCTGCGCTGCGCACGGAAGGCCGCCCGCTCGGCGAGTACCTCGGCGCGGTCCGCGACCGCGTGCCCTCCGGCGTATCGGTGGGCATCCAGCACGACGCGGCCACCCTCGTGGACACCGTGCGCGGGTACCTCGACGAGGGCTACGTGCGGATCAAGATCAAGATCAAGCCCGGTCGGGATGTCGCCGAGACCGCCGCCGTGCGCGATGAATTCGGCGCGATCCCGCTGCAGGTCGACGCCAACTCGGCCTACACGCTTGCCGATGTCGACACGCTCGCCGAGCTGGATCGCTTCGACCTGCTGCTGATCGAACAGCCTCTGGCCGAGGACGACATCGTCGACCACGCGACTCTCGCGCGGCGGCTGCGCACGCCGATCTGCCTGGACGAGTCGATCACCTCGGCCAAGGCCGCGGGCGACGCGCTCGCGCTGGAAGCGACTTCCGTCATCAACATCAAGGCCGGCCGGATCGGCGGGTATCTCGAGGCCGTCCGCATCCACGATCTGTGTCGGGATGCCGGGGTGCCGGTGTGGTGCGGCGGGATGCTCGAGACGGGAATCGGCCGTGCCGCCAACGCCGCCCTGGCCGCGCTGCCCGGCTTCACGCTGCCCGGGGACGTGTCCGCGTCGAGCCGGTTCTACGCCCGCGACATCGTCACCGAGCCGGCCGTGCTCGAGGACGGGCACATCGCGGTGCCGACCGGTCCGGGGCTGGGCATCCAGATCGACCCCGCCGCGCTCGACGAGTTCACCGTCGATCGGGTCGAGCTGCGGCGCTGAAGGAGCTTCCGGGCCCTTCGTCTCGCTGCGCTCGCTCAGGGACCTGGGGGGCTGCGCTCGCTCAGGGGCGCGGAGAATGGCAGCTCGCTGAGCGAGGGAGCGCAGCGACCGAGACGAAGCGTGCGGGGTTGTGGGCGGGTATCGGCCCTTCGTCTCGCTGCGCTCGCTCAGGGTCCTGGCCGAGGTGAGCGAAGAACCGGGCATTCCGGTGCGGGTACCCGGTCGGGTGTGACGGGCGCCTTGCTACCGCGGCGCAACCCCCTCGTACAGAAGGATCGATTCCGGCGGCAGCGGCCGGTCGTGCACGCGACGGTGGCGCACCTCGACGTCGGTGAACCCGGCCGCCCGCAGCGCGGGCAGCGGATCGCGGTCCTGGTGGCATCCGCCGCACCAGCGCTTCGTGAACGGCGTCGCCACATGCTGCAGCCCGCGCATCGTCGCGCTGTGCGGCGCGAGCACATGCTCGACCAGCAGGACCCGGCCGCCGGGCGTGAGCACGCGCCGCGCCTCCGCGACGGCGGTCTCGATATCCGTCACGGTGCACAGCACGTACGTCGCGACGACGGTGTCGACGGATGCCTCACCCAACGGCAGCTGCTCGGCCACGGCATCCATCGGCGACGCCTCGTGACCCCACTCGCGGGCGCGCCGCGCGAGTTCCGCACGCCGTTCGGCATCGGGTTCGAGGCCGTGCCACGCGATGTCGGGCCGGAACGCGCCGAAGTTCTCGCCGCGGCCGGCGCCGATCTCGAGCACACGCCCTCGTGCGCGGCCCATGAGCTCGCGCTCGAGGTCGTCCAGGGCGTCGTCGTCGATCATGAGAGGCTTGGCCATGCCTCCAGTCTGCGTGGACCGGGGCATCCAACGCCATGACAATTGTCATCGTCGCTCTGCTCCGCCTCTGGCGCCCGCGCATAGTTACCCCCTAGGCTCATGCCCGTGAGCACACCGCCGATTCCTCCTCAGCAGCCGCCCGTTCCGCCGCAGGGTCCGCCGGTCCCGCCGCCCGGCGGCTACGCGCAGGGGCCCCAGCCGATGAACCCGTCCGACGAGAAGCTCTGGGCGACGCTCGTGCACATCGGCGGCATCTTCTTCGAGTTCATCCCGGCACTGATCGGGTACCTCGTCCTGAAGGACCGCGGCCCGTTCATCAACGCGCACACCAAGACGGCGCTGAACTTCCAGCTCACGCTGCTGATCGCCTGGATCGTCGGCTGGATCACGGCGTTCATCTTCATCGGACTGCTCATCATGCTGGCCGCCTGGATCGTGAACATCGTGTTCTCGATCATCGCAGCCGTGAAGGCGAACAGGGGCGAGTACTACTCGTACCCGATGACGATCCCGTTCATCAAGTGAGGCCCGGCGGGGCGTCTGCCCCGCGCCGATAGAATCGAGGATGCCGCAGCTTTGCGGCATCCTCCTTTCTTTCCGACCATTGGAGCCACCATGGCCGAGCCGTCGCGCCTCGACAAAGTCATCGCCCTCGCCCGTCATCGCGGGTTCGTGTTCCAGGCTGGTGAGATCTACGGCGGCTCTCGCTCGGCGTGGGACTACGGCCCACTCGGCACCGAGCTGAAGGAGAACATCCGCAGGCAGTGGTGGCAGACGTTCGTCCGGGGACGCGGCGACATGGTCGGCTTGGACTCGTCGGTGATCCTGCCGAAGCGGGTGTGGGAGGCATCCGGGCACCTCACGACGTTCACCGATCCGCTGGTGGAGTGTCTGCAGTGCCACAAGCGGTTCCGTGCCGACACGCTCATCGAGGACTTCGAGGCGCGCAAGGGCCGCACGGCAGAGAACGGTCTCGCCGATGTGCCGTGCCCGAACTGCGGCACGAAGGGCCGGTACACCGAGCCGAAGGCGTTCTCGGGTCTGATGAAGACCTACCTGGGTGTGGTCGACGATGAGTCCGGACTGCAGTACCTGCGGCCCGAGACCGCGCAGGGCATCTTCATCAACTTCGCCAACGTCGTGCAGACCTCGCGCAAGAAGCCGCCGTTCGGCGTCGGGCAGGTCGGCAAGGCGTTCCGCAACGAGATCACCCCCGGCAACTTCATCTTCCGCACCCGCGAGTTCGAGCAGATGGAGATCGAGTACTTCGTCCCGCCGGCCGATGCCGGCCAGTGGTTCGAGCACTGGGTCGAGGAATGCTGGAACTGGTTCACCGACCTCGGCCTGGACCCCGACAACATGCGCCGCTTCGACGTGCCCGAAGAGGACCGCGCGCACTACTCGCACGCCACCATCGACCTGGAGTACCGCTTCGGCTTCATCGGCAAGGAGTGGGGCGAGCTGATGGGGGTGGCCGATCGCACCGACTTCGACCTGAAGAACCACACGGATGCCTCGGGCCAGTCGCTCACGTACTTCGATCAGGCCTCGGGCGAGAAGTATCTGCCGTATGTGATCGAGCCCTCGTTCGGCCTGACCCGGGCGATGATGGCGTTCCTGGTGGACGCCTACCGGGAAGAGGAGGCGCCCAACGCCAAGGGCGGCACCGACACCCGCACGGTCCTGAAGCTCGACCCGCGGCTGGCGCCGGTCAAGGTCGCCGTGCTGCCGCTGAGTCGCAACGAGAGGCTGTCGCCGATGGCGCGGCAGCTGGCCGCGACGCTGCGCGGCCACGGGTGGAACACCGACTTCGACGATGCGGGCGCCATCGGCCGTCGCTACCGTCGGCAGGACGAGGTCGGCACCCCGTTCTGCGTGACCGTCGATTTCGACTCACTCGACGACGACGCCGTCACGGTGCGCGATCGCGACAGCATGGCGCAGGAGCGCGTTCCGCTGACGGCGGTCGAGCAGTACCTCGCGGAGCGGCTGAAGGGCGCGTAGGGAGGAGTACCACCACCCGGGCGTCACCAGGGCGGCGGGTCGGCGTCGGTGACCTTCGCCGTCGGCGACACCCACCAGGTGGCCCCGCTATCGGGATCGGTGTGGGCTGCCACAGCGTCTCGGTCTTCACCACATGGTGATGTTCGCACAACGGCCCCGCGTTGTCGGCGGCGGTCTTCCCGCCGTGCTGCCACTCGGTCCTGTGGTCGATGTCGCAGTCCCGGGCGAGGCGACCGCAGCCCGGGAAGGCGCAGACCTTGTCGCGGATGCCCAACCAGCGGCGCAGGGCCTTCGGGATCCGGTATGTGGTGCGATCCACGTCCAGGACCGTGCCATCCACGGGGTGGGTGAGGATGCGCACCCACGAGGACGCATCCCCGGCGAGCCTCTTCGCCGTGTTCAGGTCGATGGGTCCGAATCCGTCCAGGATCGCCGGCTCATCCGACCGACCGAGCAGGGTCATCACCGGGACGGTGATCGCGACCGCCGGCCTTCCTGCGGCGGCACCGGTGGCGGCGCCGTCGACGGTGGCGCCGTTCAGGAGGGCGAGGGCCACGTCGGCACGAAGCTGCGCCAGGGTGCGGGTCTCGCCTTCCTGCTCGTGCAGGTGACGGGCGATCCGGTCGACGCGGGTGTCGGCAGCGTGGACGTCGGCGGCCGGGCCGTGGATCCCGAGGTCGGCCATTCCGTCCAGCTCGGGCCGCGTCCAGATGCGTCGGTCTTCGGCGGCCCGCTCGTGCCGGGCATCGATCGACTCGGATGCAAGCCGCTCGCGCAGCGCCCGCGCCCAGGTGCGGAACTTGCCCACCGGCAGCTTCTGCCCGGTGTCGGCGGCGCGCTGGTCGAACGTCGCCCAGGTCTCGGGGTCGTCGGCGGGGAGGGTGATCGCCAGGTCGGCGGCGGTGTCGGCGTTGCGCTCGTCCAGGAGTCCGTCGCAGAAGGCCGCCCAGGTGCGGGGGCAGCGTTCCTGCAGGATGCGGGCGGTGTCGGCCCGGGCCCGGATGGTGCGTTCGGAGACGTGCACCCGCACGGCCAGGTCGCACACCGCGGCCCGCTCGGCGAACTCGGCCCGGGATGCCCGCACCTGGGCGATCGCCCGATCCCGCGGGTCGCGCCAGGCCGGATCCCTCGTCGGGTCGGGACCGCACCACGCGTCGGGGTAGGCCATCGCGTCGGCGATCACGCGCGCGCACGCCGCGTACAGCTGTGCCGTCGCACCGCGCGCGACCTGCGCGGCGGCCTCGAAAGCGTCCACCTCGCGGTCGTGCACCGCCCCCGACGAGATCAGCTCATCACCCCAGTCCGAGCCGGGCTGGGCGGCGACATAGTCGTCGTATGCGGCCAGCGCGGCATCCTCGCCGACGAGGACGGGAGGGAACCATTCCTCCTGCCCGACCTCGATGCCTGCTCATCCTCCCAGAGTAGTGAGGGCGTACGACACTCGAACCGCTCTCGCGGATCAGCGACTGAGCAGCAGATGGCGACATTCTCTCCTGATCCCGATGTCTTTCCATACGATCTAGAGTAGAAGCAGGGTACGACGCTCGATGCGAGAGCGGGTCCGTCACCGTGGCGGCGCGGCCAGCTCCGGCATCCCGCGCACTAGGCTTCCCACATGAACCCCCGCGCCGACAGCGTCGACGGCGTCCTCCGCCGCAGCGCCGCCCGTACTCCCGCCCGCACCGCGCTGACCTTCGAGGACAGGGCCTGGACCTACCGCGACCTCGACGACGCGGTCTCGCGTGCCGCAGCCTGGCTGCTGGCGCGCGGTGCAGAGCGCGGTGATCGCGTCGCCGCCTACGGCACGAACTCGGACGCGTATCTGATCGGCTTCCTCGCCTGCGCCCGCGCAGGTCTCGTGCACGTGCCGATCAACTACGCGCTGCGCGGCGGCGAGCTGAAGTACCTGCTCGAGCTCTCGGGCGCGCGGCTCGTGCTCGTCGACCCGGCGCTGGCCGAGGCATCCGCCCCGGTATGCGCCGAGCTGGGGATCGATGAGGTCGTCCCGCTGCGCGACGGGGTGGGATCGCTGCTGGAGGCCGCGTCCGACGGCCCCGTTCCGTCGTTCGACGACGATGTGGACGGATCCGAACTCGTGCAGCTGCTGTTCACATCGGGCACGACATCCCGCCCCAAGGGCGCGATGATGAGCCACGGAGCGCTGGTGAGCGAGTACGTCTCGTGCCTGCTCGCGCTGGACTTCACCCCCGAGGACCGGCCGCTGATCTGCATGCCGCTGTACCACTCGGCCGCGATGCACGTGTTCATGCTCCCGTACCTGTCGATCGGCGCGACGATCACGCTCCTGGGCGCGCCGGTGGTGCCCGAGATCCTCGAGCGCGTCGAGTCCGAGCGCATCGGGTCGCTGTTCCTGGCCCCGACGGTGTGGGTGCCGCTGGCCAACCACCCCGATCTCGACACCCGCGACCTCTCGTCGCTGACGAAGGCGCAGTACGGAGCATCGATCATGCCGGTCACGGTGCTGCAGCGCCTGCGCGAGCGGTACCCCGACCTCGGCTTCTACAACTGCTTCGGCCAGTCCGAGGTCGCGCCGCTGGCGACCGTGCTGCGTCCGGAAGAGCACGACGAGCGCCCCGCATCGTGCGGCCGGCCGGTGTTCTTCGTGGCGGCACGGGTGGTGGATGCCGAGGGCCGGGATGTCGCGGCCGACGAGCCGGGAGAGGTGCTGTACCGCTCGCCGCAGCTGTGTGACGGGTACTGGAACGACCCGGACGCGACGGCCGAGGCGTTCCGCGACGGCTGGTTCCACTCCGGCGACCTCGCGACGCGCGACGCGCAGGGCTTCATCACCGTCGTCGACCGGATCAAGGACGTCATCAACACCGGCGGCATCCTGGTCGCCTCGCGCGAGGTCGAAGACGCGCTGTACACGCACGAGGCCGTCGCGGAGGTCGCCGTGGTCGGCATGCCCGACGAGCGCTGGATCGAGGCGATCACCGCGTTCGTCGTGCGCCGTGACGGTGCCGACGTGCGGCCCGAGGAGCTCATCGCGCATGTGAAGGGGATGATCGCGCCGTTCAAGGTGCCCAAGCGCGTCGAGTTCGTCGACGAGCTGCCGCGGAACCAGAGCGGCAAGCTGCTCAAGCGCGAGCTGCGCGCGCGGGGCTGAGGGCGCGGGCGGTCGTTGCCGTCAGCGCAGGATCGCCGTGACCGTCGCGAGCCGGGCGAGCACCTCGTGGCTGATCGAGCCGAGCAGCGCAGTCGTGCGATCGCGCCCCGCCCGTGGCTGCCGACCACCGCGAGGCGGGCGTTCTCGGCGAGGCCGGTGATCACCGTCGACGGGTACCCGCACTCCACCTGCTCAATGATCTGAAGGTCCGGATGCTCGGCCCGCACCTCGACCAGTGCGTTGCGGAGGATCTCGGCCGTGACATCCTGCATGCCGTCCAGGTACGGCTCGGGATACCCGCTGATCGGCCCCGGGATCGGCATCGGCGTCCACACGCTGACCGCGGCCAGCGGCTCGCCGAGCCGGGATGCCTCGGCAGCGGCGAACCGCACGGCGTCGGCCGAGACATCCGATCCGTCCGTGCCGACCACCACGCCCGAGCGTCCGTCCACGTCGATGTCGGGGACCACCACGACCGGGCAGTGCGCGGCCGCCGTGATCCGGATGCCGTGCGCGCCCCGCGGCTGCGCATCCGGCCCGCCGAAGTCGCTGCCGATGACGAGCAGACCGGCCTCGGCGGATGCCTCGACGAGCACCGCGACCGGATTGCCGCGTTCGACCCGGGTCGTCACCGACGCCCCGGCGGTCTGCGCACGCTCGGCGTGCTGCTGCAGCATCCGTGCCGCCGCCTCGTGCGCGCCCTCCACGATGCTGTCTTCGCCGACCGAGCCGACGGCCCCGCCGACGATCGTCAGCAGCTCGAGCTCCTGGCCGAGCGCCGCGGCGCGGCGTGCCGCCCAGTCGACGGTGCGCACGGCCACCGGAGCGGCCGCGACCCCCACCACGATCTTCTCGCCCATGGCACTGACCTCCCTGTGCTCACAGGCTAGGGCACCGCGGCGTCCGGAGCGAGGGGTGGCAGCTGGATGCCCGCCGTCAGCCCGGCTGCTTCGCCGCTTTCGCGGAGGCCTTCATCTCGCGTTTGAACTCGCGGACCCGCGTCAGCGACTCGGGGCTCGTGATGTCGGCGACGCTGCGGTGCGATCCGTCCTCGCTGTACGGGACGGATGCCTCGCGCCATCCATCGCCGTCGAAGCCGCATTGCTTGCCCAGCAGGGCCAGGAAGATCTTGGCCTTCTGCTCGCCGAAGCCGGGCAGCGCCCGCAGCCGTGCGTAGACCTCGGCGCCGGTGGGTGCGTCGCGCGTCCAGATCGCACTCGCGTCACCGTCCCAGTCCTGCTCGATCCGCTGGCACAGCGACTGGACCCGCGCCGCCATCGACCCCGGATACCGGTGGATCGCCGGTGTCTGCCGGAACGCCTCGACGAGCGACTCGGGATCGGCGTCGGCGATGGTGGCGGCATCCACTGCCCCGATGCGCTCGCGCAGCTTGAGCGGCCCCGAGAACGCGGTCTCCATCGCGACCTGCTGATCCAGCAGCATCCCGATCAGCAGGGCCAGCGGGTTGTCCGTGAGCAGTTCGTCGGCGGCCGGATCGGCCGTGATGTGCAGCGCCATGACCCCAGTGTGGCAACTTCTCGCCTGGATCGGAACGGATGCCGCCTGTGGGGTGGGCTTTGCGGGTAGGCCATGGCCGGCCGTTCGGTCGTCACGAACTGTGACTTCGGGATGCTGTCAGCTGCAATTCGTGACGACCGAGCGCCGGGGCCGTTTCTCAGTCGTCACGAACTGCGGCCGGTGACGCTGTCGGTGACAGTTCGTGACGACTGAGCGCCCTGAGGGGCGGCCTGTGGATAACTTCATCGTGGCTTCCGCGACTTGTGCCAGCGTGGCGTCATGGCACGCGGTGAGCTCCCTCCCGGCTTGGGCGCCGCATTCGGCGTCGGGGCGGCGCTCCGCGCCGGAGTGGCTGACTCGCGACTACGCGCCGACGACCTGCATCGCCCCTTCCACGGCGTGCGGTCGGTGCTCGGCGCTCAACTGATCGTCGACGAGGATGAAGACGCGAAACGCGCATATCCCCGCACAGCCGAGGTGCGGCGGGTGCACGAGCGTGCTGCGCAGTACGCGCCCGTCATGTCGACGTCGGCATTCTTCTGCGGACTGAGCGCAAGCTGTGCTGTGGGACGCTCCCGTCCCACGCGGCCTGCTCGCCGCCGATCGGGATCCCGAGCAGCCTCGTCCGGCGTTCGATCCGGACGTCCTCGAGGTGGGCGTGTTCTGGCCGGACCGCGCGCCGCGCGGAGCCGGGATCCGGGGCCATGCGATCCGGCCCGGTCTCGTCTGGACAGTGACTCATCCTGTCTCGGGACTGCGACTCACCTCACCGGCGTCGACCTGGGCGATGCTCGCAGGACAGCTGCCGCATCCATATGACCTCGTCGCGATCGCCGACCACTTCGTGCGCGTGCAGCGCCCGCCGCACTCTCGGTCCTGGGAGGACGTCCCGCCTCCCTCGGCGACGATCGATCAGCTCGCCGCAGCGGTTCATGCCGGGCGGCGACGGGGGATCACCGAACTCCGTGACGCTCTGGCTCGGGTGCGGACGGGTGCAGCATCCCGGACCGAGACGTGGACCCGCCTCACCCTCGTCGATGCCGGCCTGCCCGAGCCCGTCCTCGACCACGACGTCTTCGACAGCCATGGCCGGTTCGTCGCTCGCGTCGACATGGCGTATCCGGAGTGGAAGATCGCCATCGAATATGACGGGACACATCACAACGATGGCCAGCAATGGGAGCACGACGTCGACCGTCTGGCGCGCCTCGAAGATGAGGGATGGCGCGTTATTCGGGTGACGCGGACCCTGCTGTTCGCACATCCGGCGACCATGATCGCGCGTGTCCGTGCGGCGATCGCGCAGCGCACGCGGTGATTCCGGGCCGCTGCGGGCTGCCATTCGGTCGTCACGATCTGAGGGCTGCGGATGCCGCAGGTCGCAGTTCGTGACGACCGAAGCACCGCCGCAGCTCAATCGGCGCGCACGAGCAGCTCGCCGACCTCGCAGTCCAGCGCTCGGCGAACTCCGTGACGCTATGCCGACGGCGAACACCGCCGAGAAGCATCCGCCCTCTCGTTACGCTCGATGCAAGGCGCCAGAGGTGAGCGCCCGGAGGAGTCAGAGATGTTCGAGAGATTCACCGACCGTGCCCGTCGTGTGGTTGTGCTCGCCCAAGAAGAGGCGAAGATGCTCAACCACAACTACATCGGCACCGAGCACATCCTCCTGGGGCTGATCCACGAGGGGGAGGGCGTCGCTGCCAAGGCGCTCGAGTCGCTCGGCATCTCCCTGGATGCCGTGCGCGAGCAGGTGCAGGACATCATCGGCCAGGGTCAGCAAGCCGACCGGCCACATCCCGTTCACGCCGCGCGCCAAGAAGGTGCTCGAGCTGTCGCTGCGCGAGGCGCTCGCAGCTGGGCCACAACTACATCGGCACCGAGCACATCCTGCTCGGCCTCATCCGCGAGGGCGAGGGTGTCGCCGCCCAGGTGCTGGTCAAGCTCGGCGCCGACCTGAACAAGGTGCGTCAGCAGGTCATCCAGCTGCTGAGCGGCTACCAGGGCAAGGAGCCGGCCGCCGTCTCGGGCGCCGCGCACGATCCCGGCGCCACCGCGCAGGGCGGATCGCAGGTGCTCGATCAGTTCGGCCGCAACCTCACCCAGGCTGCCCGCGACAACAAGCTCGACCCGGTGATCGGGCGCGAGAAGGAGATCGAGCGGGTCATGCAGATCCTCTCCCGCCGCTCCAAGAACAACCCGGTCCTGATCGGCGAGCCCGGCGTCGGCAAGACCGCCGTGGTCGAGGGTCTGGCCCAGGCGATCGTGAAGGGCGACGTGCCCGAGACGCTGAAGGACAAGCAGCTCTACTCGCTCGACCTCGGCTCGCTGATCGCCGGCTCGCGCTACCGCGGTGACTTCGAGGAGCGGCTGAAGAAGGTCACCAAGGAGATCCGCACCCGCGGCGACATCATCGTGTTCATCGACGAGATCCACACGCTCGTCGGCGCCGGTGCCGCCGAGGGCGCGATCGACGCGGCATCCATCCTGAAGCCCCTGCTGGCCCGCGGGAAGCTGCAGACGATCGGTGCGACCACGCTGGACGAGTACCGCAAGCACTTCGAGAAGGATGCTGCGCTCGAGCGCCGCTTCCAGCCGATCCAGGTCGCCGAGCCGACGCTGCCGCACACCATCAACATCCTGAAGGGACTGCGCGACCGGTACGAGGCGCACCACAAGGTGCAGATCACCGACGGCGCGCTCGTGGCCGCCGCGAACCTCGCCGACCGGTACGTGGCCGACCGCTTCCTGCCGGACAAGGCCATCGACCTGATCGACGAGGCCGGCGCCCGCCTGCGCCTGTCGATCCTGTCCAGCCCGCCCGAGCTTGCGCGAACTCGACGACAAGATCGCCGACGTGCGCACGCACAAGGAGGCCGCCAGCGAGGATCAGGACTTCGAGAAGGCCGCCTCGCTGCGTGACGAGGAGAAGTCGCTGCTCGCCGAGCGCCTCCGCCTGGAGAAGCAGTGGCGCAGCGGGGATGTCGCGACCCACGCGGTCGTGGACGAGGGCCTGATCGCCGAGGTGCTCGCCCAGGCCACCGGCATCCCGGTGTTCAAGCTCACCGAGGAGGAGAGCTCGCGCCTGGTCTTCATGGAGAAGGCGCTGCACCAGCGGGTCATCGGCCAGGACGAGGCGATCGCCGCGCTCTCGCGCACGATCCGCCGCCAGCGCGCCGGGCTGAAGGACCCGAAGCGCCCCTCCGGCTCGTTCATCTTCGCCGGCCCCACCGGCGTCGGCAAGACCGAGCTGGCCAAGGCGCTCGCCGAGTTCCTGTTCGACGACGAGGGCGCGCTGATCTCGCTGGACATGAGCGAGTTCGGCGAGAAGCACACCGTCTCGCGGCTGTTCGGCGCCCCTCCGGGATTCGTCGGATTCGAAGAGGGCGGCCAGCTCACCGAGAAGGTGCGCCGCAAGCCGTTCTCGGTGGTGCTGTTCGACGAGATCGAGAAGGCACACCCCGACATCTTCAACTCGCTCCTGCAGATCCTGGAGGAAGGTCGTCTGACCGACGGCCAGGGTCGGGTGATCGACTTCAAGAACACGGTGATCATCATGACGACGAACCTCGGCTCGTCGGCGATCGCCGGGGGACCGGTGGGCTTCCAGGTCGAGGGTGACACCACGACCACCTACGAGCGGATGAAGGGGAAGGTCAACGAGGAGCTGAAGCGTCACTTCAAGCCCGAGTTCCTGAACCGCGTCGACGACATCATCGTGTTCCCGCAGCTGGACAAGATGGAGCTGCGGCAGATCGTCGGCCTGTTCGTCAAGCAGCTGGACGAGCGCCTGCTCGACCGCGACATGACGGTGGAGCTGACCGACGCCGCCAAGGACAAGCTGATCGAGGTCGGATTCGACCCCGCGCTGGGTGCCCGCCCGCTGCGCCGCGCCATGCAGCGCGAGATCGAGGACCAGCTGTCCGAGCGGATCCTGCACGGCGAGCTCAACACCGGCGACCACATCAAGGTGGACGTCGAGGACGGCGAGTTCGCGTTCGAGCACGGTCCCCGCGGCGAGCGCATCGCGGTCGGCGTCGGTGCGCAGAACCAGATCGAGGCGACGCCGGACATCATCGCCGGCGCGTAGCGATCATCACGACGAAGAGCGGATGCCGCGCGGCATCCGCTCTTCGTCGTCAAGGCGCTTGCGCCTAGGGTGCGGTGATCCCCGCCGATGTGCGGGCCGGCGCGCGGCGCGGTCGGGGTGCCGGCTTGGGCGCCCCGAGCGTGCGCTCGAAGCCCTGCGGGATCCAGAGGTCGGCACGGCCGAGCTCGCCGATCGAGGAGTGTCCGAGCCCGAGCACGGCGGAGTCCAGGCCCATCCGCATCAGGTCGAGGACGTTCTCGACCCCGGTCTGGCCGTTCGCGGCCAGACCCCACAGGTAGGCGCGGCCGATCATGACGGCCCGGGCACCGAGCGCGAGCGCCTTGGCGACGTCGCCGCCACGGCGGACCCCGCCGTCCAGCAGCACCTCGAGCTGGTCGCCGACCGCGTCCGCGACCGGGCCGAGACAGCGGATCGTGGCCGGCGTGGTGTCGAGGTTGTTGCCCCCGTGGTTGGAGACAGAGATGGCGTTCGCTCCGATGTCGACGGCGCGCTTGGCGTCATCGACCCGGGTGATGCCCTTGAGGAGGAACGGGCCGCCCCACTCCTTGCGCAGCCACGCCACGTCCTCCCAGCTCGGCGGCGGCGTCTGCATCCACTCGCCGTACGCGCCGAAGAAGGTGGGCGCCTCGCCGCCCGGCGGCTGCAGGTTGGGCACGCTCAGATCCGGGATGCCGTGCTTGGCCCATTCCATCAGCCACTTCGGGCGGATGATGCCCTCCGGCGCGAACTGGACCATCGCCTTCAGATCCATCTTGTCCGGGATCGAGGGGCTTGCCCAGTCGCGGCCGACCGAGAACGACCAATCCAGCGTGGCGATCAGCGCCTTGGCGCCTGCCTCCCGCGCCCGGTCCATGCGCTGGATCATCGACTCCTTCGAGCCGGTCCAGTACATCTGGAAGAACGTGTTCGGATTGGCCTCGACGACCTCTTCCACCGGCTTGCTGGCGAACGAGCTCAGCCCCATGATCGTGCCGCGTGCCGCCGCGGCACGCGCGACCGCGACCTCACCGTCGGGGTGCACGGCCTGCACCCCGGTCGGCGAGATCAACACCGGCAGCGAGATCGGGATGCCGAGGACGGTCGTGGACAGGTCACGTTCGGGCTGGTGGCCGGCCACATGAGGCGCGAACTCCAGCTCAGCGAACGCGTCGGTGTTGTCGGCGGGGGTCTTGCCGCGCTCCGATCCGGCCACCAGTGCGGCGTAGACGGACGGCGGCAGCCGCCGTTTGGCCCGGCGCTGGGCCTCCAGCACGGTCTCGAACCACGGGTTCTGCTTCCACGGCCAGTACATATGCGATCCTCTCTGCGCGGAGCGCGGGCTCAGAAGGTGTGAGCGCCCTGGTCGATGCTCAGGTGCTCGGCGGTGATCAGACGGGCGTCGTCGGAGGCGAGGAACGCGACGGCGTTGGCGATGTCCTCCGGTTCGGCGGCCCAGATCGGCAGGAACGGGGTGCCCATCGCATTCAGCGCCGGGTTCGTCTCGCCGGCCTTCGTGATCGCCTCGACCATGTTGCCGGAGCCCATCGGCGTGTTCACGCCGCCGGGGTGGACGCTGTTGACCCGGATGCTGTGCGGACCGAGTTCGGCTTGCGAACGCGCGGGTCATTCCCGTCACGGCGTGCTTGCTCGCCGTGTAGTGCACCATGAAGGGCTTGCATCTTCTTGCCCGCGTATGAGCTGGTCAGGATGATGGATCCGCCGCGTCCGCCGTCGATGATGTGGTGCGCGCCGGCCATGACGGTATTCCAGACGCCGACCACGTTGGTGTCGATGGTGACCCGGAAGGTTTCGGGTGTGATGGTGTCCCAGGCCTCGGGGATGCAGATGCCGGCGTTCGCGACGATGACGTCGAGCCGTCCGAACTCGGCCACGCCCCTATCCGCCGCCGCGCGCAGCGCGTCGATGTCGCGGACGTCGGCGATCGCGGCGACGATGCGTCGATCCAGCGCCTCGACCTGGCGCACTGTCTCGTCGAGGTCGGCCGGAGTGGGGGAGTCGTAGGGAACGTGGTCGAGATGGCCGGCGAGGTCGACGGCGATGATGTCGGCGCCCTCCTGGGCCAGGCGGACCGCGTGCGCGCGACCCTGGCCGCGTGCGGCTCCGGTGATGAAGGCGACTTTGCCTTCGAGGCGTCCTGTCATGATGACCTCCGTGTCATTGGATGATGCGTCGTCGCATCCCGCACAGTCTATTGGCACTGAGTGTCATATAGAAGGGCATTTCGGATTTCATGTGCGGAACATCTGGCCGAGCGCGGGTGCGACATCGCGGTACCCGTGGATGATGCGGCAGGTGCCCCGACCGCGTGCCGAAAGCTCGCGCCCGAGCTGCACGTCCTGCTCACCACTGGCATCCAGCAGCACATCCAGGCGCGGGAGACGCGCGGCGAGAGGGCGTGGGTCCGGTCCGGCGTTGTGTACGCAGTCCGACAGCAGCACCACCCGCGCATCGCGCGCCGGCACCCGTGCGAGCTTGCGTCGCGGCCAGCTCGAGCGGGAACGCCACGTTCGTCAGTCCGCGCGCCGGCAGGCGCAGGATGTCATCCAGCAGCGCCGTCGGCGAGACGGGCGCACCGAGCGGGAGGAGGATCGCGGCGTCGGACCAGAACGCGATCACGCCGAGAGCGTCGTGCTCGCAGCTGTGCCGAGAGCGCACCCACCGTGGCAGCGAGCCGTCTTGATCCGCTCACCGCGCATCGACCCGGAGACATCCACCAGCAGCACGACCGAGCGCTTCGTGCGCAGGCGCTCGCGAACGATGATGTCCTCATCGTCGGGGACGGGCCGTTCGGCGAGCACCTCGATCGTGCGGTCCAGGTCGATCTCGTCCGAGGTGCCCCGGTAGGGGATGCTGTCCAGCTCGCCGATGCCGCGACGTGCGGTGACGTCGTGGCGAGCGTGGGCCACCGACAATCGGGTCGCGATCTGCTGCGCGATCTCACGCACGACCGGGTCGGGGGTGCGCCGTCGGCGGGAAGCGGCACGACCGTGCCGACCTCGTCGGTCTCGGCGCGCGCCTGCCCGCGCGGCGCCGCGACCGTCCTCGCGCCTCGACCGGTGCGCGTGGCGCGCAGGACGAGGCCGCCCTCATCGCCGCTCACCTCGAATGCGGTCGGGGCGGCGTCCAACTCCTTCGGCCGGCGCCGCAGCGGCGTGCCCGGGGTGCGCGTGCCGCGCCCGCCGCGGCGCAAGCGGCGAGTCGGCCGCGATCTCCCTTCAGCCGGGCGCGGCCTGGTGCGGCTCCAGGATGAATCGGTCCTCCCAGATCTCCCGCAGCACCTGCTCCGGGGTGGTCTCGGCCGCCTCATCCAGGTGGATCCGCCCCGACAGTGCCACGATCATCGCATCGAAGACCAGTTCCGGGTAGTCCGCGGCATCCGGCTCATCCACCCCGCGCAGCCGGGCGAGTCGGGTCGCCACCAGCACCGTGTCGATGGCACCGCGGACGCTCGAGCCCTGCCGCACGTCGTCGTGTTCGCGCGTGGCGCGCGTGAGAGCGACCGCATCACGGATCAGGCGCTCGCCGAGCGGGTCGGACACCCCGGAGCGCAATGCGACGATGCGCTCCTCGGCATCTGCGTCCTGATAGCCCACGGCGAGCCGGTTCAGCCGATCGTGCACGCTCGTGGACAGGCGCGTGGTCCCGACGTTGTCGTACGGGTTCATCGACGCGATCACGCGGAACGTGGGCTCGGCGCGGATCCGGCCGACCCGCGGCACCGCGATCGACCGGTCGGCCATCGCCGTCAGCAGCGTGTTCAAGGTGTCCTCCGGTGCACGGTTGAACTCTTCGATGTAGAGGAAGCCGCCCTGCTGCATGGCCTCCACGAGCGGGCCCGGCACGAAGTTGTCGGCGGAGTAGTCCTCGCGCAGCACGCGGGCCGGGTTGTGATGGCCGACCAGCTTCGACGGGGTGAGGTCGGCATTGCCCTCCACGAACAGGAGCGGGATGCCCCACTCCGAGGTGATCGCGGACAGGATCGTCGTCTTGCTGGTGCCGGGCGGACCTTCCAGCACGATGTCGCGGCCGGCATCGACGGCCGCGAGCGTGAGTTCGAGCTCACGCTCCCGGCCGACGATGCGGGCGGCGATCCGCTTCCGGCTCTCGGCGAGCTTGCGCCGGATCGCCGCCGCTCACTTGATCGCCGCGCCCGCGTCCACCGGCAGGGCGACGCCGGTGACATAGCGTGCCTCGTCGGAGGCGAGCCACAGCAGCGCGTTGGAGATGTCCACGGCCTCCACCCAGGGGATGGGCAGCGCGTTCATCGCCTGGGAGACCGGAAGGAACTCCTCCAGGGTGCCCTCCTCCTTGCCGACGAACAGGCCGTACACCCGCGGGTTCTTGATCATCGGCGTATCCACCTGGGTGGGATGGATGCTGTTGACCCGGATCATGTCCGGCGCCAGCTCGAGTGCCAGCGTGCGCATCAGACCCACTACACCGTGCTTGGCCGAGACGTAGTGGGCGATGTTCGGGAACGCGAACAGGCCCGCATCCGAGCTCGTCAGCACGATCGCCCCGCCGCGACCACCGGCCTTCAGGTGCGGGATGGCGGCCTTGGCCGTGTGCCACACGCCGGTGAGGTTCGTGGCGATCATGTTCTGCCACATGTCCTCGCCGAGCTCGTCGGCCGGTGCCATCTGCGTGGAGATGCCCGCGTTGGCCGAGACGATGTCGAGGCGGCCGAGCTGGGCCACCCCGTCATCGACGGCCTGCTTGAGCCCCGCGTAGTCGCGCACATCGGCCTTGGTGGCGACGATCCGCCGGTCCAGCGCCTCGACCTGGCTCACCGTCTCGGCGAGATCCTCCTCGGTCGCCCGCGCATACGGGGCGCCTGGGATGTCCTCGAGAAGATCGACCGCGATGATGTCGGCCCCCTCCTGCGCCAGCCGGATGGCGTGGCTGCGACCCTGGCCGCGCGCCGCTCCGGTGATGAAAGCGACCTTGCCTTCTACTCTTCCCATGATCGGGATCCTTCCTTCGTGGGCGACACCGTCACTTGACGGGGTCGGGGTTGTATCCGGGCTGCAGCAGGTGGCCGGCATCCACCGGCACCGAGATGCCGGTGACGGCGGCGGCCAGATCGGAGTTCAGCCAGAGCGCGGCGTCAGCGATCCGCTTGCGGCGAGAGGAAGCCGGCGCCCTTCAGCGCGTGGAACGAGTAGCCCGCTTCGAGCATGTCGGCCTCGGTGCCCTCGCCGGCCGGCTTGCCCGACATCATGTCCCATGCGCCCTGCCAGCTGGTCATCGGAGTGAGGATCGCGCCCGGGTGCACGGAGTTCACCCGGATGCCGTGTCGGGCATACTCCAGCGCGAGGGTCTTCATGATCCCGACCACGCCGAACTTCGCCGCGCAGTAGTGCACGTAGTTGACGCCCGGCTCGAGGCCGTTGATCGAGGACGTCATCACGATCGAACCGCTGCCGCGCTCCATCATGTGCGGCAGCACCGCCTTGGCGGACTTCCAGACGCCAGTGAGGTTCACCGCGATCATGTCATCCCACATCTCGTCGGTCAGCTCGTGCGCCGGGGCGAGTGAGAAGATGCCGGCGTTGGCGATCAGCACGTCGATCTTGCCGAGTGCGGCGATCCCCTCGGCGACGGCGTGGTCCAGGTCGGCCTGCTTGCGCACATCGCCGACGACCGGCACGATCCGGCGGTCGAGGGCTTCGACCTGCCTGCACCGTCTCGTCGAAGTCGGCCTGCTGTGCCATCGGGTAGGCGACCGATCCGATCTGGTCGAGCGTGTCGACGATCACGACATCTGCGCCCTCCCGTGCGCTGGTGACGGCGTGCGCGCGGCCCTGACCGCGCGAGCCGCCCGTGACGAGCACGACCTTTCCATCGAGAAGTCCCATCGTGGGTTCCTTTCTGTCTGCGGGCGCGCCGAATCGGCGCCCCTCGTGACGCACCTCGCCCCGACACCCGGGTGTCGCGGGTGCCACAGACGGCGGAGCTCAGCGGGGGTCGATGCGTTCGCCCTCCTCGTGACGCCCGACGCCGGTCGGCGTGGATGTCGGGATCAGCGCGCGGTCCGCAGGCAGGCCGCGCAGGACTGGGTCTACGATTTTCTGATCAGACCGGAGCGCTTCGCCGGCCAAGGTCTCCCTTTCCATGCGATGCTCCTTCCGCGGATATCTGTCGTCGTCGACGGATCTCGCTGTTGGGGACGATAGTAGTGACACCGAGTGCCGATTGGAAGAGCTCGTGGATGAGAATCTGGCGGAGAGCGCCTCTGGAGCCGCTGATCGGCGGTCCCGCGGCGGCCGATCGCCGTCGACATCGCGCGACGAGCTGAGCCATATCGCCCTGGAGCTGTTCCTGGCGAACGGCTTCGACGAGACCACGGTCGATGAGATCGCCCGCGCCGCCAGGATCGGTCGGAGAACGTTCTTCCGCTACTACGCATCCAAGAACGACCTGGCCTGGGCAGCTTCGACGAACTCCTCGCGAAGATGGCCGCCCACCTCGACGCGCTCGGCGACTCCGTCGCGCTCATGGACGCGCTGCACGAAGCCGTCATCGAGTTCAATCGGTTTCCAGAGGAGGAGATCCCGTTCCACCGCGAGCGGATGCGCCTGATCCTGACGGTGCCGAGCCTGATCGCGCACTCCTCGCTGCGCTACGCGGACTGGCGGCAGGTCGTTGTCGACTACGCCGCGCGGCGCCTGGGCGAGTCGCCCGACGCCTTCCGTCCGCGTGCGATCGGCTGGACATGTCTGGGCATGTGCCTCGCCTCGTACGAGCAGTGGCTGGCCGGGGACGACGAAGATCTCCTCGCCCGCATCGACGAGGCGTTCGGCTGGTTCACCATGCGGGGCACGGCGCTGAGCGACTGACGCCGGCCCAGCCCGGCACCGCCCCGTCCTCCCGGGTCGCCGGGCGGGTCGGTCGTAGGCTGGGCGAGTGACCGAGATCGTCATCCGCCCCGCCCGCACCGCCGACGTCCAGGCGATCCACGGGCTGCTGGCCCCCTTGGTGGATCGGCGCATCCTGCTCGGCAAGGAGCTGGTGTCGCTGTTCGAGGCGGTGCAGGAGTTCGTGGTCGCCGAGCATGACGGCGCGGTGATCGGATGCGGCGCCCTGCACGTGATCTGGCGCGACATCGGCGAGGTGCGCACCCTGCTGGTGCGCGAGGACCGGCTCCATGAGGGGATCGGCGGTCGGATCGTCGAGGTGCTGGAGGCCCGGGCGATCGAGCTCGGACTGTCGCGGCTGTTCTGCCTCACCTTCGAGGTGTCGTTCTTCACCCGGCACGGCTTCACGCCGATCGGCGAGCAGATCGTCGATCCGGACGTGTACGCCCAGCTGCTGCGCAGCCCGGATGCCGGTGTCGCCGAGTTCCTCGACCTCGCGCACGTCAAGCCCAACACCCTGGGGAACACGCGCATGATCAAGCTGCTGTGAGCGCGCTCCTCCCGCTGTGATCGACCTGGGCCCGGGCGCGCCCTCCCGGTGCGGGGGCGGCCGGCGACTTACCCTGACACCGTGAGCACACCCCACCGCCGTCACTCGCCCGCCGTCTATCGGCGCCGGCGCCTCCTGGTGCTGCTCGTGCTGCTGGTCATCGTGGTGGCCGTGGTGTGGGTGCTGATCGCGCAGCCATGGCGGGGGAGCGCAGAGCAGGGGAACAAGGATGCCGCGACCCAGTCGGCAGACCCGCTGCTGCCGTCGGTGCAGAACACCAGCGGGGCCACACCGTCGGCGACGCCGACCGGCACCCGGGGAGTGCGTCGCCGACGCCGGGTGCGACCTCGAGCGCGAAGGCGAGCGCCGGACCGGCGGCATCCGCCAAGCCCTGCAGCGCGAACGACGTCGCCGTGACCGCCGTCACCGACAAGAGCAGCTATGCGTCCGGGCAGGACCCGAAACTGTCGATCCAGCTGACCAACACCGGATCGGCCGCCTGCACCCTGAATGTCGGCACGAGCGCGCAGACATTCGCGATCACCAGCGGCAGCGACACCTGGTGGCAGTCCACCGACTGTCAGACCGAGCCGAGCGACATGGTGGTGCTGCTGAAGGCCGGCCAGAAGGTCGCCAGCGCCACGCCGATCACCTGGGACCGCACCCGATCATCGGTGGCGACCTGCGAGGCGAAGAACCGGCCGAAGGCGCCCGGTGGCGGTGCGACCTATCACCTGACCGTCTCGATCGGCGGGATCGAATCGATCGACGACGCCCTCTTCCAGCTGTACTGATCTGCGGCAACGCTGCGGAGAGCTGTCCCCAAAAGGGGGACAGCGGCTGGAATCGGATTTCCCTTACACTGTAGGCATACGTTGCGCATAGGCGCGGTGGAGCTGTCCCCAGCAGCTGAACGGCTCGTCCCCAGCGAGTCCCCGACCGCCGTTGCAGCGTGCGGGCCCTCTCGTGTCGTCCAGTCCCCAATGAGCGACTCGAGGGGGCCCTTTTCCGTCCCGACTACGCTGGAGTCGTGGCATCCGGCAAGAAGCGTCCCCCCAAGCCCCTCGACTTCCGCAACACCCCGCTGGCCGACGCGCTGCAGACGCAGGACATGGCGGCGGTGGCCTTCGCCCTCCGGCACGGGCCGACCGTCGTGCCGCTGATGCGGCCCGGCGCACCGGACGACCCACGCGACTCGGGCGAGGTGTGGACGTATCGCGACCCGGAGTCGGGGGATGTGGCGCTGCTGCTCTTCAGCGACGCGACGCACAAGCCGGCCACCCTGCCGCCGGCGGTCGGGCTGCACTCGCCGGCCTGGCTGCGGGCGTTCCTGGCGGCCCACGGCGACGAGATCACGACGGTGTTCTTCGACATCGCCGGACCGCATCCGATGCAGGCGTCGCCGGACGACCTCATCGCGGCGCTGGACGCCTGACAGCCGGCACCAACCAGCCTCCTGCCGCCGGCCCACGACTCAGAACTCGGGGACATCGTCGTTCGCGGATGTCGGAGCCATCGCGGTCGCGGCGACCATGTTCAGCGCGCGGGCGATGGACTGGGCGCCGTCGTCGATCACCGTGCGGTAGCCGAGCCGGCCGGCCTCGCCCCGGCGCTGCGCGGACTGGGTGACCGGTCGGATCTCGCCGGACAGGCTCAGCTCGCCCACCGCGGCGACGTCGTGCCGCACCGCCTGGTCGCGCAGCGCGGTCGCGATCGCGATCGCGATGGCCAGGTCGGCGGCGGGCTCGACGAGCCGCACCCCGCCGACCGTGGACACGTACACGTCCTGCTTGGACAGGTCCACGCCGGTCCGCTTCTGCAGCAGGGCGAGGATCATGGCGACACGGGCGCCGTCCACCCCGCTGACGACGCGGCGCGGGTTCGGCGCAGCGGTGGGCACCGTGAGCGCCTGCACCTCGACCGGCAGCGCGCGCCGCCCCTCGAGCGCGATCGTCACGCACGTGCCGGCGACGGGCTTGCCGCTGCCCAGGAACAGCCGGCTGGGGTCGGGCACCTCTTCGATGCCGGCGCCGGTCATGTCGAAGCATCCCACCTCGTCGGTGGGGCCGAACCGGTTCTTCAGCGTGCGCAGGAAGCGCAAGCGCGGTCTGGCGGTCGCCTTCGAAGTGGCACACCACGTCGACCAGGTGCTCGAGGATGCGCGGCCCGGCAATCGAGCCGTCCTTGGTCACATGGCCGACGATGATGATCGGCAGCGCGCGGTCCTTCGCGACGCGGATGAGCGTCGCGGCCACTTCGCGCACCTGACTCGGGTGGCCGGCCAGTCCGTCCGACAGGGACGACGAGACCGTCTGCACCGAGTCGACGATGAGCAGCTCGGGCTCGACCTCGTCGACATGGCCGAGGATGGTGGCCAGGTCGGTCTCGGCCGCCAGGAACAGCTCGTCGTGCAACGCGCCCGTCCGCTCCGCCCGCAGGCGCACCTGCGCGGTGGACTCCTCGCCGCTGGCGTAGAGCACGCGTCGCCCCGCGCGAGCGGACTGCGCGGCCACCTCGAGCAGCAGCGTCGACTTGCCCACGCCGGGCTCGCCGGACAGCAGGATCGCCGCGCCGGGGACCACGCCGCCGCCCAGCACCCGGTCGAACTCGCCCACGCCGCTCGTGCGTCGCGGGGTCGAGGCGGTGTCGATCATCGTGATGGGGCGTGCCCGGCGCCCGGCCGCGGGGCGGCTGCGGTGATGCGGCGCGCCGCCAGGCCGGTGGATTCGGATGCCTCGACCACCGTGCCCCACTGCTGGCACTCGCCGCACCGGCCGACCCACTTCAGCGTCGTCCACCCGCACTCCGTGCAAGCGATACGGGGAGCCGGTGGGTTGCTTGGTGGCCATGCGTCCAGGCTAGGCCGGGCCGGCGACATCCGATGTCAGCGCAGGGCGTCGGCCGCCTCGCGCAGCGCGCCTGCGGAGCGTGCGAACAGCTCGCGCTCGCGGTCCGAGAAAGATGTCTCGCGGATCGGCACCGCGCCGGAGGCGCTCACGATCGAGGGCACCGACAGCGCCACTCCGCTCACGCCCTGCACGCCGTCGAGCACCGTCGAGACCGGCATGAGCGCGTGCTCGTCGTTCAGGATCGCCTCCACGATCCGTGCGCTGGACAGCCCGATCGCATAGTTGGTCGCGCCCTTGCCGCGGATGACCGTGTATGCGGCATCCCGCACGTCGTCGGCGATCTCGGCCAGCTCGCCCTCGGTGAACGGGTCGGCGTCGGCGGGTCGCCAGTCCAGGATCGGCACCGAGCCGATCGTCGCCTGCGACCACAGCGGGAACTGCGTGTCACCGTGCTCGCCGACGATGTGCGCGTGCACGCTGGCGGTCGACACGCCGGCGCGCCGGGCCAGCGGCCATCGCAGGCGGGACGTGTCCAGCACCGTGCCGGACGCGAAGATCCGCTCGGGGGAAGGCCGGTCGCCTCCTGCGCGAGCACGGTCAGCACGTCGCACGGATTGGTGACGATGACGTAGATCGCGTTCGGGGCGACCTCGAGCAAGCTGCGGCATCATCGTGGCGAGGATGCGGGCGTTCACCGCGGCCAGGTCCATCCGCGTCTGGCCCGGATCCTGCTTCGCCCCGGCCGTGATCACCACCACGTGCGACCCCTCGACCACCGAGATGTCGCTGCCGCCGACGATGTCACTCGAGCCGGTGAACTGGGTGCCGTGCGCGAGGTCGAGCACCTCGGCCTCGGCCCGCTCGCGCGCGATGTCGTACAGCGCGATGTGCCGCGCGGATCCGCGGATGAGCGCGGCATAGGCGGTGCTGGATCCGACGCTGCCGGCGCCGACGACCGTCAGCTTGGAGTTCTCGATCACGCTCATGGCACCAGTGTGGCATTCTTGACCTATTCGCAGCGCTGATGCGAGGCCTCGCGCCCCTGGAGGGCACTGGCTGCGACTCCCCGTCCATCCCGGGAGTCGCCTGGCTCCCGGTCTTCCGAAGGAGCATCATGACCCAGCCGCAGGGCGCCCACCTGGTCGGCAGCGTCAACTACGACGACGCCGAGACCACCATTCGCCGGGCCGCCGGCATCCTCGGCCCCCACCTGAAGCGCATTCCCGATGGGGAATGCGGGCCGCGCTTCCACTGGATCATGTTCCAGCCCGACATCCTCGGGCAGGCGGAGGGGATCGAGCGCGTCGGTGCAGAGCGCATCCCACTGCGGATGCTGGATGCCCGCCCGCTGCGCATCGCAGACGGCGTCGACCCGGCATCGCTCGGCTTGCCGCCGCTGGGGTACGCGTCGGCGGCGGTCGACTCGTACGCGATCTTCACCCGGCTGCGGGACGAGGGCGTCGTGCCGGCGGGCACGCGCTTCCAGGTGTCGCTGCCCACGCCGCTGGCCGTCGTCGGGGCGTTCTTCCCGGCCGAGCAGCGCGCCGGCATCGAGCCGGTGTACCGGGCGGCGATGTACCGCGAGCTCGATGAGATCCTCGGGACGATCCCGCATGAGGACCTCGCGATCCAATGGGACAACGCGGTGGAATTCGGGATGATCGAGGGCGTCAGCGCCGCCCCGTGGTGGGACGGCGACGTGTGGGGCGGTCTGACGTCGCGCTCGGCCGAGCAGGCCGACCGGGTCCCGGACGATGTCGAGGTCGGATTCCACCTCTGCTACGGCGACGTGGCCGAGAAGCACTTCGTCGAACCGACCGACGCGGGCAGCCTCGTGCGCTTCGCGAACGCGCTGGTGGCGGCATCCGCTCGGCGCATCGACTGGATCCACCTGCCCGTGCCGATCGAGCGCGATGACGACGCGTACTATGCGCCGCTGGCCGGCCTGGAGCTCGGCGACACCGAGCTGTACCTGGGCCTGGTGCACCGGGAGGACGGCGCCGAGGGTGCCATCCGCAGGATCGCCGCCGCCCGGCGGCACGTCACGACGTTCGGGGTGGCCACGGAGTGCGGCATCGGCCGCGCCCCCGAGGGCACCACCGAGGGGATCCTGCGCATGCACGCCGAGGTCGCCGCCGCCTGGTGAGAGGGGCGGGCGCTCGGATTGGCGAGCGCGGCTTCGTCACGTACACTTGACGGCGGTGACGTGTCCGAGCGGCCGAAGGTGCAACTCTCGAAAAGTTGTGTAGGGTAACCCCCTACCGTGGGTTCAAATCCCACCGTCACCGCCACTTTCGAATCCCGTTTCAGTCTGTTTCGATCAGCTGAGACGGGATTCGTTCCGTTTCGGTCCGGTTCGATCGGCGTCGATCCACAATCGCCCGTCGGTCGTGGGGGTGGGCTGAGGTAGCTTCGCGTGATGGATGGCGACGCGCGCGCATGGAGCATCGAGTACGAGGGCGCGGACTTCGAGCGCCTCTTCTCGAAACTCGGCGGCTACGAGCAGGCGTGCTCACCGCCGCGATCAGCCACGTGCTGAAGGTCCACGGGATCGACATCTGCCGGGCGAGTGGGGGAAGCCTCTTGGTGACGGGTTGAGCAGAGTTGGACCGCTGACGAACGACGTGTTCATGATGCGGCTGTGCGCGTGTTCCAGATTGAGATGGCGGCCCGCACCGAGCTCGGCGAGCAACTCCGCACCGCACGTACCGCAAAGTCGCTGAGTCAGCCGGCGCTGGCGGCCGTCACCGGTATCCAGCAGTCAGAGATCAGCCGTATCGAATCGGGCGCCGCGAACCCCACTGTGGCGACCATCAGCAGACTCGCGGATGCGCGTGAACTCAAGTTGTCCCTGACTCCTCAACACTGACCACGTGCGAGAGATTGAGTTGCGCGAATCCGCGTGGAACCGGGGTTCGAGATCGGGATACATCTCGGGTGCATGGGTTCAATTCCCACCGTCACCGCCACAATGAATCCCCCGCCATCCCTTCTGAGGCAACACGTGGCCCGAGCGTCACCTATGGATGTGGCGCAGCTTTTCCAACGCAGGCCGGCGGTCGCGGCAACACACGCGATGGCCGAGCGTCGCGAGGGCCGAACCAGCTCCCCGTCGAAGGGCTGCAGGACCAGTGACCCGGTCGGAATCTCATTCAGCGTCAGCGGTAACGCGGCGGTAACGGAACAACTGTGGAACGGCGGGGGAGACTAAGCGTCCTCCTCGCCGGCTTCGAGCTCTTCAGTCGCTTGAGCTTGCTCCAGGGCGTGAGGGCGATCCACGCAATCGACGCGATCGCGCCGCCCATGATCATCGACGCGATATCCATGCCCTCGACGCTACAAGGCGTGAGGGTTCCTGCACATCCCCCTCGCGACGGATGCCCGAGACATCACGTTCGCGTTCGGCATCCGCATGCATCATGACCGACGGCTTCACATCGTCCGGCCAGACGCGGGCTGCTCGTCGGCGGCCGACCTTGCCTGAGTTCGCGTCCCAGCAATCGTCCCGGCATTCCCTAGCGGGTTCCGCCGCGCCGCTCGGCGAGGTATTCGGCCGGCATTCCCGGGCCGATGCTTACGGTGATCTCCTCTGCGGGGACAACGCCGCATTTCTCGCATACGGCGACCGCGTGCACCGCGCCGGCGTCGCACGCGGTGTGTCGGTAGAGGATCGGCGGTTCGATGGGTGATGCCCACGAATCGCCCCACTCGGTGAGGGCTATCAGCGCGACAGCCAGTGCGTGACCCTTTGCGGTGAGGATGTAGTCGACGGAACCCTCGCGCTCCATGATGCCGCTGTCTACGAACGACGCCAGTCGCGCTGTGAGCACGTTGGTTGCGATCCCGAGGTTGTGCTGAAAGTCGCCGAAGCGGGTCACTCGAGCGAAGAGCGCGTCGCGGATGATGAGCAGGCTCCACCGCTCGCCGACGAGCTCGAGTGATCGCGCGATCGAACACACCTGGGTGTCGTATGTCTTGCCCAACATGGCTCGACTCTATCACTTGCGTGATGCAAGCGCCTTGGGTTACGGTGACTTGCATCACACAAGTTCACCCCGCCTTCCATTCGTGAGAGGCACGTAGAGGAGCAGACAGATGACCGCGAACTTCACGACCACGATCACAGTGAATGCCACGCCGCGAGAAGCGTTCGACGCGATCAATGACGTCGCCGGATGGTGGGGACGGATCACCGGTTCGACCGCCGCAGTCGGCGACGAGTTCGTCTACCTCGTCCCCGGTGTGCACTACAGCGGATTCCGAGTCACCGAGATCGCCCCCGAGCGGCGGGTCGCGTGGCTCGTCACCGGCAGCTACCTCGACTTCATCGCTGACAAGCAGGAGTGGACCGGGACCACCGTCCGATTCGACATCGATGAGACCGATGGTGGAACGCGGATCATCTTCACGCACGAGGGCCTCAAGCCCCAGGATGAGTGCTACGAGGTCTGCTCGAACGCGTGGACCATGTTCGTGAACGGCAGCCTCACGCAGTTCATCGAGACCGGAGTGGGCGCGCCGCACAGGTTCGATGGCGACGAGACGCTCACCGCCGCCGACCAGGTGCAAGCTCCATCGCGAGGCGGCTGAGGCGGCCGGACTCGCACGCAGCACGCAGAGGGATGTCGGCGCGCGCTCTTAGTCTTTGGCGATGGACGCCGCGGACATCCTCAGCACACTCATGCAGGCCATCGATGAGCGCCGGTGGGACGCGCTGGGCGAGTACCTGCACCCGGACTTCGTCTGTCGCTACGTGCACACCGGCGAGAACCTCGACCGGGACTCGTGGGTTCGACTGAACGCCGAGTATCCAGGCTTCGACCGGCTGCGCGTCGAGGAGCTGGTCGGCGGCGGTGATGCAGCCGCTTGCCGATCACACGTCACCGGCCACGGCGCAAGCGGTACGGACCACTTCGAGTGCGCCACGTTCGTGCACCTCCGGGACGGACTCATCCATCGGATGACCGAGGTCTGGACCGATGTCGGCCAGACGCGTAGCCGACCGCGGACAGGGCCACAGTGAGCACGACGCTGGAGAGCGGATCCATAGGGCACATGATATCGGCAGGCTGAACGGGCTCTGGTGACGTTCGGGGCGGTCCCTCAGCGAGCCCCGACTTTCACTGCACGCAGCAAGAAGAGGCCCTTGCCACTTCACTCCGTTCGATGCTTTAATGCTTGTCGAACCGGTTCGACACTTTCGGCCGGGTCATACGTCCGACCGGCAACGCCTCGATCAATGGAGACGAAGCAGATGAAGAGAATCAACCCCGCGCGGCGGTCGCGGCCCATGAATGTCCCCGGAGGAGGCCAGCGTGCTGGCCTGGCCTGGAGAACCCGCAGTCGACGATCAATCGCCGCAATGACCGCGGCCGCGATCGTGGCCAGCGGCGGTCTGCTGACGCTGGCACTCCCCGCGGATGCGGCGCCCGGCGCGGCAAGCACCCTCGTGGTCGAGGCAGACCAGCCGTTCCGTCCGGTCACGCATATGGCCAGCGGCTCGCTCTACGGGCTCGCCGGCGCGAACATCCCGACGCTGGACAAGATCCTGCCGATCAAGCCCCACACCTTCATGCAGAAGCCGGAAGGCGGCACGCAAGGCCCACGGGGGACGCGCTCTCTGTCGCGGACACGGCCAAGGCAGCAGGTGCCGGAGTGGTCATCCGCCTCGTCGACTACCTTCCCGGATGGCCGTACCGCTACAACAAGGCCGAGTGGCTGCCCGCGGTGGAGAAGATGGTCAAGGACACCAAGGCATCCGGCAAGACGAACATCGTCGCCTACGCCATCTGGAACGAGCCAGACATCACGTGGCAGACGGCCAACGGGTCGTTCTTCGACATGTGGACGGACACGTACCGCCTGGTACGCAGCCTCGACCCGACGATGCCCATCCAGGGCCCGAGCTACTCCGACAACATCTCGAACATGCGCGCGTTCTTCGAGCACGCCAAGGCGACCGACACGCTTCCGGACGTCCTCGAATGGCACGAACTCATCCGTTCCTCGAAGATCAAGGGCGACGTGGAGAATGTCCGCAAGATCCTGTCCGATCTGAACATACCGGAGCGGCCGATCGACATCGCCGAGTACGCGGCACCCGCCGAGGTCGGGCTGTCCGGACCCTTGGTGGGCTACATCGCGAAGCTCGAGCGGTACGGGATCACCCGAGCCGAGCTTCCGTTCTGGAACCAGTCCGGCGCACTCGGCGACCTTCTCACCGGACGCAACGGAGACCCGAACGGCGCGTACTGGCTCTACACCTGGTATGCGCAGATGAGCGGCCAGATGGTCACCACGACGCCACCGTCGAACGAGAGCCCGCTCGACGGTGCCGCCTCGGTCAACGATGCGCGAGACGAGGTCAGGGTCATCACCGGCGGGAACACGGGACCGACATCCGTGAAGATCAACGGACTCGACAAGCTGTCGCTCGGCTCGAAGGTGAACGTGGAGCTGGACTTCACGGCCTCGTACGGCCGCACGGTGAAGACGGATGGTCCCATCAACATCTCCAACACGACCTACGAGGTCGGTGCCGACGGCTCGATCACCGTGCCGATCGTGATGAACCCGACCTACGGCTATCAGGTGGTTGTGACACCGGCCGGCGATCCGACGAACCTGTCGGGAACCTATTCTCTGACGAACCTCAGTGCCGGGCTCCAGCTCGCCACGCTGGGCGGCGCCACGGCGAACGGGACGCCGGTCGTCCAGGCGGAATCCACCACCACCGGTCAGGTGTGGAAGCTCGTGCCCGCAGGGCAGGGACTCTACAAGGTCGTCCACACGCCCAGTGGTCGTGTGCTCTCCATCGCGGGCGGGGCGACGTCGAACGGCGCACCGGCCGTGATCGAGGATGAGAGCACGGCCGAGCAGCGAGCTGTCGGAGCTCGTCCCCGATGGCAAGGGCGACGTGCGTCTGGCCAACTACGCGACGGGCAAGACCCTCGGGGTCATGGGCCTGAGCAAGAACGATGGTGCTGCCGTCATCCAGTGGACCGACGGATCGCCGACATCGAACTGCCAAGCCGACGGCGCTCGTCAGCCGGGCAAATTCGGGTCCGCGCTCGATTTCTGCAAGACGGCGTCCTACGGCTCGCTGCCGAGCGGAATCGTCAGCGGCCTCACCGGCGACTGGTCGATCTCGACGTGGATCAAGCCGGCCGCACTCACGAGCTGGTCACGCGTGTTCGACTTCGGAACCGGCCAGAACGTCAACATGTTCCTCACCATGAACGCCGGTGGCGCAGGACCGCGGTTCGCGATCACGAACAGCGGTGCCGGTGCGGAGCAGCAGCTGACATACGGCGGGCAGAACTTCCCGCTGAACCAGTGGTCGAATGTCGTCGTGACCGTCTCGGGCACCCGCGGCACCATGTACCTGAACGGCACCGTGGTCGCAACGAACAACAACATGACCGTGAAGCCGTCCGCACTGGGGAACACGACCCGGAACTACCTCGGGAAGTCGCAGTACAACGATCCGGCATACGACGGAGCGATCGACGACTTCGCGATCTACAGCCGGGCGCTGTCGGCCGATGACGTGGCGGCGCTCGCGGCCGGCCAGGCCGCGGCGGGCGACGTCGCCCAGTACAAGTTCGATGAGGCCGGCGGAGCGACCCTCCAGGACTCGTCGGGCAGGCAACCGCAACGGGACCGTCGTCCTCGGCACCGGTGGGTCGGCCACCAGCACGGCAACCGACGCCCAGACCGCGGACCGCTTCTGGAAGCTGACCCGCGTCGACATCACCGCACCCGTGGTGACGGTCACGTGCCCAACTGAGGCCGTGCAGCTCGGCGCCACAGCCGCTGCGAGCTGGCGCGCGACCGACGAGGCGAACGGGTCGGGGCTGGCGACTCCGGCAGAAGGCTCGATCGGACTGGACACCTCGAGCGTCGGCGCGAAGACGGTTACGGTGCCGGCAGGCACGGCGACGGATGCCGCGGGCAACAGCTCTGCCGCGGTGAGCTGCGGCTACGCCGTCGTGTACGACTGGTCGGGCTTCGCCCAGCCCGTCGATTCAGGCGACGTGGTCAACTCGGTCAAGGCCGGGAGTGCGGTCCCGATCAAGTTCACGCTGAACGGCGATCAGGGAACCGACATCCTGGCGGCGGGATCGCCCACGGTCCAGTTCGGAACGTGCGCACCCTCGGCCACGGTCGACGAGATCGAGCAGACGGTGACGGCCGGTGCCAGTGGGCTGAAGTATGACGCCGATGCCGACCAGTACGTCTACGTGTGGAAGACCGACAAGTCCTGGGCGGGACGCTGCGCGACCTTCTCGCTCGAAGCTGGATGACGGGACGACGCACACCGCACAGTTCTCGTTCGACAAGTAGGACGGCGAACCGGAGATGCGGTGCGCGGCCTCGCCGGCCGCGCACCGCATCTCGGCCTTGACGGGCGCGCAAGCGACTCGTAAGCGATCCGCTCTCACTGGCGCGGCGGTGCGATGCTCCCGCGATCATGGATGACGGGGGCGATGAGCTCGATGCGGGCCGGGGACGCCGACGGTCCTTGGTCGATACGGGCGACCAGGGCTTCGACCGCGCGTCGGCCCAACTCGTCGGCGGCGCTGTCGACCGCGGAGTAGGGCAGCGAGAACATCCGCGCGAAGTCGTCGGAGTAGCGTCCCACCACCGAGATGTCTTCGGGGCAGGTCAGCCCCCGCGATGCCAGCACGTTCGGAAGCGCGGCGGCTGCGGCCTCGTTGTTCAGGAGCAGTCCCGTCGCGGACGGGTGCGCGTCGAGGAATCCGTGCAGGTCGCTGCCGATCGCCGGCTTGCCCGCTGCGCCGTGGTGGTCGTGCAGCGTGATGCCCAGCTCACCGGCGCGCTCCCGTGCACGATCAGCCAGCCGCCACACGTAGGCACCGCCGCGCTCGATCACGTGCACGGGCTGCGAGACCAGGATCAGTTCGCGATGCCCGCGGGCGAACATCTCGTCCACCATCAGCGCCCCGGCAGCAGGGAAGTCCAGATCGAAGACATCGAGCTCGTCCGGGTCGCCGGGCAGCCCCACCAGCGCACCCGGCTTGCGCCGCGCTGTGCAGGACGGGAAGCCGGTCGTCATTCTCGGCGACGTTCAACAGCACGAATCCGTCGACCATGCGGGACGAGGAGATCCGCTCGAGCGCAGCGACGCCGTCGTCTTCTGACACCAGCAGCGTGTCGTACCCGAGTTCGCGCGCACGGTTGGTCACTCCGAGGATGTAGTGCAGGCATCGCCGGCGCGAACTCGTCGGACAGGAATCGGCCCAGAAGGGCAATCACGCTCGTCCGGGATGTCGCCAGCGCCCGTGCGCCGGCATTCGGCGTGTAGCCGAGCTCGCGGACGGCATCGGCGACCCGCGCGCGCACCTCGGGCGAGATGGTCCGCTTGCCGGAGAGGGCATACGATGCCGTGCTCCGCGAGACGCCCGCGGCGCTGGCCACATCGCCGATGGTCACCACACCACCACCCCCTCGCGAACCGATTCGACCTCAGAATAGTCCCACGTCGACGCCCGCCCGAACGCTGGCTTGGATCGTTCCCGTCATCCGCGCTGGGATGTCGGGAGCCACACCCTCATCGTGGACGGTCCCCGGTTCGCCCAGCGGAAATACGGGATGAGATCGGCCTGGAGCGGCTCGCCGGTCGACGTCTCGGCCTGGCCGAACGGCCAGTCCCTTGCCGAAGCGGGATGGACTCGGAGGCGGACGCGCGCGCCGCCGCCTCTGGAGACCGGATCGACTTCCGTATCGACGGTCACCCGGTCCACCGTGATCCCGTCCGGCAGATCGACGTCCTCCAGCGCGAGCACGAGCGGGCCGCTCTCCACGGCGACCTGACCCCGTACCGCGTCCACGGACGGATGCGGCCAGGTGAAACGCGGCTCGAGCGGAAGGATGAGTTCGATCGCATCGATGTTCTGGAACGCACGAGTGACGGCCACTGTGGCGCCCGTGATCGGCACCTCCTGCCCGTTGACGGTCACCGATGCGCTGCCCGCCGCCCATGCGGGGATCCGCAGGGTCAGCGTGATCGGTGCGGCGAGATCACGGGTGGGGGTGATCGTGATCCTCTCGTCGAACGGATACCTGGTGGACACGCGGAAGGCGACGCGCTGCCCGCCCGAAAGCGTGGTGTCCAGTTCCATCGGCGCATACTGGTGCAAGCTGGATGCCGCCGTCGTCCGCCGTCGCGAGGTAGCCGGGGAGGCTGGCCAGGGTGCGGGCGACGTTGGTCGGGCAGCACGACACCTCGAACCACGGCGCGCGCAGGGTGGCCTCGGCCCGCTCGCTCAGTCCCGCTTCAGACTCGCCCGTGCTCGCCGTGCGCTGGTGCAGGGTGTTCGCATAGTAGAAGGCCCTGCCGTCTTCACGCGGCGAGACCAGGATGCCGTTCAGCAGCGTCCGTTCGATCAGGTCGGCGTACTTCGGCTCGCCGGTGCGCAGAAGCAGGCGCCAGCTCAGCATGACCGAGCCGATGCTCGCGCACGTCTCCGCGTAGGCGCGGTCGGCGGGCAGCTCGTAGTCCTCGCCGAACTCCTCGTTCTGATGGTGGGCTCCCATTCCGCCGGTGATGTACGTGCGTCGAGCGACCGTGTTGGCCCACTGGGCCTTGACCGCACCGAGCAGTTCGTCGTCGCCGTTGTCGATCGCGACATCCGCCGCCCCGGAAGCGAGATAGAGGGCTCGCACCGCGTGCCCCCTCAGCACCGTGGCATCCCGGACCGGCAGATCGTCGAGGAAGTACTCGTGGCCGTGGAAGGGCGTCGTCTTCAGCTGCCCGTGGCCGCGCCGCTCGACCAGCAGTGTCGCCAGCACGAGGTAGCGCTCGTCGCCGGTCGCCCGGGCGAACTCGGCGAGGGCCATCTCCGCTTCCGGGTGACCGCAGAGGGCAGATCTGCCCTCCGGCCCGAACTCCCGATAGAGGTGGTCGGCGAGACGTCGGGCGATCGCGGGGAGCTCGTCGTCGTGCCCGGTGCGCAGGCGCGCCACGGCGGCCTGGATCAGATGCCCGAAGCAGTACAGCTCGTGCCCCCACTCCAGGTCGCTGTACCGTGCTGGCTGACCCTCGTGGCCGAAGCTCGTGTGCAGATAGCCATCGCCATCCTGGGCGGCGCCGATACGGTGCACCAGATCGCGGTACCGCGACTCCAGCGCGTCATCCGGATGAGTGCCGAGCTCCCACGCCATCGCCTCGAGCAGTTTGTACACCTCGGAGTCCACGAACTCGATCCCGGCGTGCTCGCCGTCCGCGGTGCCCGCGGCGCGATCGAAGTTGGCGATCCAGCCGATCCGTGACGTCCAGGTGTGGCAGTGGTCGATGATGACGTCGGCGTTGAGCCGATGCAAGCTCGCCCCACAAGCCGTCCACGAGGCGCACCTCGTCCAGGCCGAGCGGTCGAAGGGCACCGCGGCTCGGGGTGACCGGTGCCATGGGACGGATCGCGGGCGATGCTGAGCGGGGTGGCGTGGTGATGGCGGACACGAAGGGAGGTTCCTCCTGGTCGAGGGCGAAGGATGTCGAAGTGCTTGCGGAGTCGAACCGGTTCGATTACAGTATCCACTCATGGGGTCGAACTCAACCGAGATTCGACGGTCAAGTGCCCGATTCGGGCGCGTTCGACGACAAACCGGCGCGCGAAGCGGCGTGGGTGAGACATCCCGAGTCGAATCGGTTCGACGAAGAACAGGAGACGCCGTGGCCACGATCGGGGACGTCGCGCGGGTCGCGGGGGTCTCCCGCAGCACCGTCTCCTATGCGCTGTCGGGCAAGCGGGCGATCTCGAGCGAGACCCGCGATCGCATCGAGACGGCCATCGACCTGCTCGGCTACACCCCGAATGCGGGGGCTCGCGCGCTGGCGACCTCCCAGACCATGGTCATCGGACTGTTCGTACAGTTCTTCCGCGACGAATTCTCGCCGGCCATGCCTGCAATACGTCCTTCCGATCTCGGATGCGGCCCGCGAGGAGGGGTACGACATCCTGATGGTCACCGAAGAGGACGGGCCGCGAGCGCTCGAGCGGATCACCGATTCGGACATGGTCGACGGCGTCCTGCTCTTGAACGTCAGCCACAACGACGCCCGTGTGGCGCCGCTGCGCGCCGCACGACAGCCGGGCGCCCTTGTGGGACTTCCCCGCGACACCGACGGGCTGGACGTGTTCGACCTGGACTTCGGCGAGGCGGCGCGGATGCTGGTGGACCACCTCTATCAGCGGGGCCACCGCGAGATCATCGTGATCGCGCCGCACGAGCATGTGATCGCGCGCGGTGGGGCCTACGCGTGGCGTTTCCGCGAGGCGGCACTCGAGCGGGGCGCGCGCTATGGACTGCGGATGTTCCCGTACTACGGCGAGACCGAGCAGCCGCAGATCGCCGAGGCGCTGAATGCCATCCTCGATGCGCGTCCCACGGCGACGGCGATCATCATCCACAACGACGCGATGATCGCCGGACTTCCGTCCGTGCTGAACGCGCGTGGGGTGAAGGTGCCCGATGACCTGTCGGTGGTCGGGATCTTCGCCGAAGACTTCGGCCGACTGTTCTCGCTGCCGTACACGGCCATCGAGACGTCGCCGGACAAGCTGGGCCGCGCCGCGGTCCAGGCACTCGTGCGACGAATGAAGGATCATGCTGCCGCCGGCATGCCCGTGGTCCGATTCATCGCGCCTGAGCTGACGGATCGAGGAAGCACCCGCTGATCCACAGCCGCGGCGCGGAACGATTTCGCCGCTCCGGTTCGAACCGGTTCGACCATCACTACCCGTACCACCTTCAGAGAGGAACACCGTGGACACCACCCGAAAGGCCCGCACGATAGGTGCGGTCATCGTCGCCGTCGGCGTCAGCGCCGCCGCACTCACCGGATGCTCATCGTCGGGCAGCGGAGGAACGCCCTCCGCCGGCTCGACCGAGTACACGCTGTGGGATCCGTACCCCGACCGTGATGCATCGTCGACGTGGGCGAAGGCGATCGACGAGTGCGCCGCAGACATCGGCATCACCATCAAGCGCAACGCCGGCAACACCGGCGACACCGTCAAGGACCTCACCACCGCCGCCGGCAACCTTCCGGACATCGCCATGGTCGACAACCCCAAGGTCTCCACACTGGCCGACGCCGGCCTTTTGACGACCACCGCCGACAACGGGCTCGACGTCTCGAACATCGAAGCGAACATCCTCAGCGCCGGCGAGATCGACGGCAAGTACTACGGTGTTCCGGTCGGCGCGAACACGCTCGGCCTGTACTACAACCCGACCGTGCTCAAGGCCGCGGGCGTGGACATCGCATCGGTGAAGGATGCGGCATCCCTCACCGCCGCGCTGAAGAAGGCCGTCGCGGCCGGCAAGAAGGGCATCACGTTCTCGGCCGTCGGGACAGAGGAGGGGAGCTTCCAGTTCCTTCCGTGGTTCTGGGGCGCCGGCGCCGACCTGAAGAAGCTCGACTCGGCGCAGGCGGAGCGTGCGCTCGCACTGTGGACCGGCTGGGTGAAGGACGGACTCGCGCCGAACTCGGTGCTCTCCAACACGCAGGGCACGAGCTGGGACGAGTTCATGACCGGCGAGTTCGCGTTCGCCGAGAACGGCTCGTGGTTCAAGTCCGCCGCCGACAAGGCCGGCTACAAGTCGATCCAGGTGCCTGGCTTCGACGGGGGCGTCGCGCCGGCTCCCACCGGTGGCGAGTTCATCACCATCCCCGTGCAGAAGGACACCGCCCGCTACGCCACCTCGGTCAAGATCGTGGACTGCCTCAGCACAGGAGACGCCGGCGCGACGGCCCTGGGCTATGTGGCGCCCACGGCCGAAGGCCAGAAGGCGCAGCTCGCCGCCGACCCGACGCTGGAGTTCTGGACCACCGCGGTCGGCGATGCCAAGCCGCGCACGGCCGACAACCTCGGCATCTCGTATGGCGTCATCTCGGAGCAAGCTGTACACCGCGGTCCAGAACGCCCTGAGCGGTGCCGCGAGCCCCGCCGACGCGCTGAAGGACGCGCAGGCGGCAGCAGTCGAGAAGCTGAAGTAGTCTCGGCTCGCCGCCGGTCGATTCGCACAGGTCCGCAAAGGAGCAATCGGATGCCCGCACCATCGTCCCCCGCGGAGACACCCGTGCTCGTGATCGCGGGGAAGGCCGCGTCCTCGACGGACGCGTCCTCCCCGCGCCACGGCGCGACCGGAAATCCCCGGCCGCTCGAACGCGTGCGTCCCGGCGCAGACTGCGCAAGCCAGCTGACCGCGTGGGCGTTCGTCACGCCGGTGGCGGTCTACATGGTCGTGTTCTACGCCTTCCCGCTCTACCGCAACCTCGACCTGAGCTTCCGCGACTACACGCTGCGCTCCTTCATCGACGGCACCGCCCCGTTCGTGTGGTTCGAGAACTACGCAGAGATCCTCCAGAGCTCCACCTTCCTGCCGGCGCTCATCAACACCGCGGTGTTCACGATCGTCTCGATCGCGTTCCAGTACTCCATCGGGCTCGCCTTGGCCGTCTTCTTCTTCAAGCGGTTCCCCCTCGCCGCCACGCTCCGCGCGCTGTTCCTGGTCCCCTGGCTCTTGCCGCTGCTGGTCTCCGCATCCACCTGGGCATGGATGCTCAACAGCGAGTCGGGCGTCGTCAACGCCGGACTTGCGCTCCTCGGCGTCCCTCAGATCAACTGGCTCACCTCTCCCCAATGGGCGATGGTGTCGGTGCTCATCGCCAACATCTGGATCGGCATCCCGTTCAATCTCGTGATCCTCTACAGCGGCCTGCAGGGCATTCCGAACGACATCTACGAGGCGGCCTCGCTCGACGGTGCGAACGGGTGGCAGACCTTCTGGCGGATCACGTTCCCGCTCCTCCGCCCCGTCTCGGCGATCACCATCCTCCTCGGGCTCGTCTACACCCTGAAGGTCTTCGACATCATCTGGATCATGACCCGAGGCGGACCCGGCAACGCATCGACGACCTTCGCCATCTGGTCGTACCGGCTCGGCTTCGGCGGCGGCTCACCCGAACTCAGCCCGGCCGCAAGCAGTGGGCAATCTGCTGATCCTCATCGCCTTCGTCTTCGGTCTGATCTACATCCGGACCCAGCGCCGAATGGAGAAGTCATGACCTCGACCCGCCGTGTCGCGAACACGGTCATCGGATTGGCGCTCACCGCGATCATGCTGTTCCCGCTGTACTGGATGATCAACGTGTCGCTCACTCAGCCGACCGAGCTGCGCAAGGACCCGCCGAACTTCTTCCCCGTCAATCCCACGTTCGAGGGCTACCGTACGGTGCTCAACGAGCAGCTGCCCTACCTGGGAACCAGCCTCGTCATCGGCCTGGGAACCGTGGCGCTCACGCTGGTGCTGGCCGCGCCGGCGGGATTCGCGCTGGCCAAGCTCCGGCCACGCGGCCGCACCGCCATGGATTTCACGCTTCTGATCGCGCAGATGATCCCGAGCATCATCATGGCGATGGGCTTCTACCTCATCTTCTTCAACTGGGGCATCCTCGACACCGTCCCTGGTCTGATCCTCGCCGACTCGACCCTCGCGGTGCCGTTCGCCGTGCTCATCTTCACCGCGTTCATGGCCGGTATCCCGGACGAGCTGATGAACGCGGCGAAGATCGACGGCGCATCCGCATGGCGCACCTTCCGGTCGGTGATCCTGCCGGTGAGCCGCAACTCGATCGTGACCGTGTCGCTGTTCGCGTTCCTGTGGGCGTGGTCGGACTTCATCTTCGCGTCCACGCTCAACCGCGGCGGCGACTTCCAGCCGATCACCATGGGCATCTACAAGTACATCGGCAACAACACACAGGACTGGAATGCGATCATGGCCACGGCGGTGGTCGCATCCATCCCCGCCGCACTCCTGCTGATCGTCGCGCAGAGGTACGTCGCCGCCGGAGTGACTGCCGGCGCGGTGAAGGACTGAGGATGCCGAGACTGGAGTTCTCGCTGGACGAGGTGCCGTTCAGCATGCGCGGATCCTGGCTGTCCGTGTCCCGGGTGACCGGGTTGCACACTCGATCGCCGCACGTGCATCTGGTCTCTCATCAGACCGGCATGCATCCGGTGCTCGCGGTCCTGGTCTACGACCGAGGAGAACTGCTCGAGGCGCTGCCCGCGGCATCCCCGCAAGCGGCTTGCGATGGGACGCGGCATCCGGCTTCATGGAGGCGGTCTTCGCCGACGTGAACACCGTGCGGCTGCGGGGGAGGGGCTCTCGCTCGTCCTCGAGGACGCGGCTGCCGGGCTCACCCCGTTCACCGGCAGCTTCCTGTTCACCGGCTTCGTCACTCGCCGGTCGACGGATCCGCCGTCCTGACCTCGTACGAGACGGGACGACGCTATCGGATCAGCCGGATCGCGGGTGATTTCGCCATCGTCGGCTCCGAGCTCCTGGGCACCGGTGAGCGGAGTGTGCACGCGGGTGCGGACGGCTTGGCCTGGGAGGTCGCGGTCGAAGAGGTCGAATCCGAGCCGCATGCGGCGGCCCGTGCGGACACGTTCGACGAACTGGTGGCGGCGCGCGGCGCGGAGTTCGACACGTACGCGGATGCGGTGGCCCCATTTCGCGCGCAGCATCCCGCTGCGGCCCTGGCCGCATACGTCCTGTGGTCTGCCACCGTCCGTCCGCTCGGCTTCGTCACGCGCGAGACCGTGCTGATGTCGAAGCACTGGATGGACAAGGTGTGGAGCTGGGACCACTGCTTCAACGCGCTCGCGCTCGCGCGCTCGCACCCTGACCTGGCCCTGGACCAGTTCCTGGTCGTGTTCGACCATCAGACCGAGACCGGAGCGCTGCCGGACTCGGTCACGCACTCGGAGGTGCTCTACAACTTCGTGAAGCCGCCGATCCACGGATGGGCGTTCGGGCTCCTTCGCAGGAGTCTGGGCGGGCCGATCCCCCGAGAGACGCTCATCGAGGTCTACTTGCGGCTCTCGGCCTGGACTCGCTACTGGCTGGACCATCGGCGTGCTCCCGGCAGCCGGCTGCCCTTCTATGAACACGGCAATGACAGCGGCTGGGACAACTCGACCGTGTTCGACGCCGATCGGCTCATCGAGTCCCCGGACCTGGCCGCCTTCCTCATCGTGCAGCTGGATGAGCTTGCCCGGCTGGCAGACGAGGTGGCGCCGGAAGATGCGGCCGGGTGGCGGGAGGAGTCGGATGCGGTCGCGGCTGCTTTGGTCGAGCAGCTGTGGGATGGTGAGACGCTCTCCGCTCGATCGGTGATCGGGCATCGGCCCGCGAGCGACTCAAGCCTGCTGACGGCGCTGCCCATCATCGCCGCGCACCGGCTGCCCGCGTCGGTCGTCGCGGGCTTGGTGCCTCGTATCGAGGCCCACCTGACCCGGTACGGACTCGCGACCGAACTCGTCGACTCTCCGCACTATGCCCCCGACGGCTACTGGCGCGGTCCGATCTGGGCACCCGCGACTGCTATCGTCGAGGCCGGTCTGCGCGCGGCCGGTGAAGTCGCGCTTGCGGACGAGGTCAGCGAGCGCTTTCGCCGGCTCTGCGAGCGGAGCGGCTTCGCCGAGAATTTCGATGCGCTGACCGGCGAAGGTCTTCGCGACCGCGCCTACACGTGGACCGCGAGCGTGTACCTGTCCTTCGCCGAGGCGACTTCCGCCCGGGGTCTCACAGCAGGCCGTAGGCCTTCGTCGGAGCGAACTCGTAGACCAGCCGATGCTCCTCGGCCATCCGGGTGAGGAAGGCATCCTCGTCGAGTTCTTCGCCGTACCAGGTCAACGGGCCGGTCGGGCGCCGCTGCATCACGCGGAACAGCTCGAGGTTGCGCTGCGGCGCGTCGGGCCCGTCGAGCAGCGTGACGGTCGACTCGATCGTGAGGTAGGCGTATGCCTTGTCGAACACGAACAGCGTGCACCGCGGCTCGTGGCGGAGCCGGGTCGTGCGGATCCGGTCTGCGGTGCCGCTGCTCCACAGCCTGCCGTCGACCAGGGCGACGCCGACACGCACCGCCTTGGGGGTGCCGTCCCGCGCGATCGTGATCATCGCCGCGGCATGGTTCTCGTTCAGAAACTCGAGCTGTCGCTCGCTCCACTCCATGCCGCGATTCTCCCGCACACGTCCGACACGCATCACATGACGACACGTGTCGACGATCGGATGTCGCCGCCAGATCGTGGCTCGCTGACGCGAGCAGGTTGCGGCCTGATTCGACATCCATCAATATAGAAGAATGTCGAATCAAGTCGGAGCCGCGGCTCGCCCCGCCGTCCGCCGGCTGTCGACCCTGGACCGATGGCTTCCGGCCTGGATCGTGCTCGCCATGGTCGCCGGTCTCGTCCTCGGACGGGGGGTGCCCGGCGTCTCGGAAGCTGCTCGCGCGGCTCGAGGTCGGTGGAGTCTCGGTGCCCATCGCGCTGGGACTGCTCGTGATGATGTACCCGGTGCTCGCGAAGGTGCGCTACGACAGGGTTGCGGCGGTGACCGGCGACCGGCGGTTGCTCGTCTCATCGCTGGTGTTGAACTGGCTCGTCGGCCCGGCGCTGATGTTCGCCCTCGCCTGGCTCGTTGCCCGACCTTCCGGAGTACCGCACGGGCCTGATCATCGTGGGCCTCGCCCGCTGCATCGCCATGGTGGTGATCTGGAACGACCTCGCCTGCGGCGACCGTGAGGCCACCGCCGTGCTGGTGGCGATCAACTCCGTCTTCCAGGTGGTGGCGTTCTCGCTGCCTGGGCTGGTTCTACCTCGCCGTGCTGCCGGGCTGGCTCGGCCTCGACTCCCATGGGCTCGACGTGTCGGTCGGGCAGATCGCCCTCAACGTGCTGGTGTTCCTCGGTGTGCCGCTCGTCGCGGGCTTCGCCTCGCGCTGGATCGGTGAGCGGCGCCGGGGGAGGGACTGGTACGAGGCGACGTTCCTTCCCCGAGTCGGCCCCTGGGCCCTCTACGGTCTGCTGTTCACCATCGTGCTGCTGTTCGCGCTCCAGGGCGAGGCGATCACCTCCCAACCCCTCGACGTCGCCCGGATCGCCCTTCCGCTCCTGGCCTACTTCGGTCTGATGTGGTTCCTCGGGCTCCTCCTCGGCCGGGGGCTCGGACTCGGCTACGCCCGGTCCGCCACGCTCGCCTTCACCGCCGCGGGCAACAACTTCGAGCTGGCCATCGCTGTGGCCATCGGCACATTCGGCGCCGCGTCGGGCCAGGCCCTCGCCGGAGTCGTCGGCCCGCTGATCGAGGTCCCGGTGCTGGTCGCACTCGTCTACGTCTCGCTCTGGGCCGCCCGCGCCTGGTTCCACACCGACCCATACGAAGGGAACGCCGCATGAGCACCGCCCTCGCCGCCGAAGACTGTGCGCCCTCGTCATCCCACGCCATCGGACCGGAGTACGCGGCAGCCCTGGCCGACTCCCTGAAGGCCCTCGCCGATCCGCTCCGGCTTGCGGATGCTGTCTGCGCTGGCCACGGACCCCCGCGGTGAATGCTGCGTCTGCGACCTGGCCGAGCTGGCACAGGTCTCACAGCCGACGGTGTCGCATCATCTCAAGGTGCTCAGGGACACCGGGATGCTGCTCTCCGAACGGCGCGGCACCTGGGTCTACTACCGCATCGCCCCCGCCCGCCGTGCCGCCACCACCGCGCTCCTGGAGGCCTTCGCTCCCGCGGTCGTCCTTGAAACCGGAGACGACGGCGCCGAGCAGGCGGACGCGCTGCGCACGATGGATGCCCGGGTCACCCGCCTCGCGGAGGAGCTGGCGGAGGAGCTCACCGACCTGCACCGTGATCTGGTGGTGGCGATCGTGCGCGAGTCGTACGCGGGGCTGGTCCGCTCCGCCCGGCTCACGCAGCATCTGATTCCGTTGACGGAGCGCTTCGCCCGGCAGCGGCTCGCCGACCTCAGCCGTGACCGCGAGACGTCGGTGCCCCAGGTGCTCTTCGTCTGCGTGCAGAACGCGGGGCGCTCCCAGCTCGCCGCGGCCCTCGTCAACCGGCTCGGCGCCGGGCAGGTCGTCGCCCGCTCCGCCGGTTCCACCCCGGCCCCGGACATCCACCCGCAGGTCCGCTCTCTTCTCTCCGAGATCGCGGGACGCCAGGCGGCCGACACCGCGTTCGCGAAGCCGCTCACCGACGATGCGGTGCGAGCCGCGGATGTCGTCGTCACCATGGGCTGCGGCGATGTCTGCCCGATCATCCCAGGCGTTCGCTACGAGGACTGGTCAGTCGGCGATCCGGCCCTCGCCTCGGCCGAGGGCGTCGACGCCATCCGTGGCGACATCGAGACCCGCGTCCGCACCCTGCTCGAGACTCTGGTCGCCCACTGATCCGAAGGATTTCCTCATGCCCGCTCAGAAGCCCGCCGTGCTCTTCGTCTGCGTCCACAACGCCGGGAGATCCCAGATGGCGGCCGGCTACCTGCGCCGCGTCGCCGGCGATCGCATCGAGGTGCGCTCGGCCGGCTCCCTCCCCGCCGACCGGATCAACCCTGTCGCCGTCCAGGCCATGCGCGAGGACGGCATCGACATCACCACGGAAGAGCCCAAGGTGCTGACCACCGAAGCGGTGCAGGCGTCGGACGTCGTGATCACCATGGGCTGCGGCGATGCCTGCCCGTTCTTCCCCGGCAAGCGATACGAGGACTGGACGCTCGATGATCCCGCGGGTCAGGGCATCGAAGCGGTCCGGCCCATCCGCGACGAGATCAAGACGCGGATCCAGGCGCTGGCCGCCGAACTCCTCGGCTGAAGCCGACCCCGCGCGGAGGAGAGCCAGGGGCGATGGCCGCTCGCGGTGCCGGTCACCCGTGCAGCGCCAGATAGGGGGCGAGGGCGAGAAGCGCGGCCACCAGCGCGACCTTCAGTCGTCGGGTCGGGATCGCGTGCGCGACCCTCCAGCCGATGACCACGCCGAGCGCTTCGGGGATCCCTACCAGCAACGCGAGCGGCCAGTCGACGGCCCCTTGCATCGCGTATCCGATCGATCCGACGGAGGCGATCACGATACTCTGCGCCTGCGCGGCGGCGAGCGCAGGGAGAAGGGGCACGCCGATGGCGATCAGCACGGGAACCGACAGCATCGGCCCTCCGACTCCGAACATGCCGCTGACGACGGCGATGCCCAGCCCCAGCGGCACGAGCAGAGCGAGTGGATGCCGGGGGTGAGCGCCCTCGGGCAGATGACGCGTCCGGCGCTCGCGGTAGAGGACGAGGAGGGCCACGACAGCGACGAACACGCCCAGCAGCACTCCGAAGGCCCGCACCGAGAACAGCGAGTTCACGAGCACGCCGATCGGGGTGCCGACGAGCGCTGTGGCCGCGAGCACGACCGATGTGCGTCTTGTCACCGGCTCGCGCAACTGCCCGGAGCGCAGGTACACGGCCGTTCCCAGCAGTCCGGTGCCGATATGGGTGACGATCGAGGTGCCCGCCACCATCGCCGGCGTCAGGTCGGTCAGCGCGAACAGCCCGATGGTGACCAGCACGCCGCCCGGCCCGAGAGCGGTGATGCCGATGCCGCCGACCAGGGCGATCGCGACGAGCAGGATCAGAACGGGTAGACCGAGCTCGAGCACACGTCGACCTTCCCCGCCGGGACGGCCGGCGATGACCAAAACGACCAGGCTAGCCGACCTCGCCGGCCGGCCAGGTCACCAGCGCCGGGCGAACGGCAGCGGCGTGCGCATGCGGATCAGCAGGCGAGCGGGAAGACGATATAGGGCAGGTTGAACGCGAGGAACACGGGGATGTTGGGGCTGACTTCGCCCGGTCGGCCGAAGAACTCGACCCCGAAGATCGGGATGCCGGTCAGGGCGATGATCATCGTCGCGTAGATGACGCTGGGCAGCTGGATCCAGTTCCAGCCGCGGACGATGGAGATGATCAGCAGCACGTAGAAGATGACGTAGACGAAGGCGGACGTGCCGCTGATGAAGCGAAGCCACAGCGGGTGCGACTGATAGAGCGGGTCGAAGTTGCTCGCGTACCAGTAGTTCCACTGGACGAGCAGATTGGGCGAGTCGGCGACCTGATCGAGTCCGAGTCCTTCGACCGAGTCGCTGATGATGCAGGTCACGATGAAGATCGAGAAGACCACCAGGAACGCGATGTCGAACGGCCTCTGCCGCAGCGGCAGGTTCCGGACCGGAGTGGAGGTGGGGACGGTGGCGGTCACGTTCCCGAACCTAGTGGACGAGGTGCCCGGACGTGCCGAGATCGACCTCGCGTCCCCCGGTCGGCAACCGGGGGATACCGTGGCCTCTATGCGGATCGCGACACGTGCGGTGAACTTCTCGTCCGGCAACGTGCGCGGTGCGCGCGGGAGGCGGGCCGCTCGCGTGGGCGGGATCGTGGTGGGTGCGCTGCTCGCCGTCGCGGCGACCGGCTGGGCCGCCATGCTCTGGCTGTTCGGCGGCGATCACCCGCGGGTGTTCGGGCGCAAGGTCGCCGAGATCGAGCAGCGTTACCGGGGCAAGCGGCCGAACGGCGACATCCTGCTCACCGGCAGCTCGTTCTTCGAGCGCTGGACCTCGTCCGCGGACGACCTGGCCCCGCTTGCGACCACCAACATCGGCATCGGCGGCACGAAGATCGGCGACCAGGCGTTCTATCTGGACCGCCTCGTGCTGCCCTTCGCGCCGCGGGCGCTGGTCGTCTATGCGGGGTCGAACGACATCAACGGCCTTCCGTTCGTGTCCAAGACGGGAGCCGACGTCGTCGCGCGCGTCCGCCGGTACCTCGCCGACGTCCGTCGCCGGCTGCCGGGAGTCCCGATCTTCTACGTCGCGATCACCGAGACGCCGTCGCGGGCGAAGGTGCGCGGCGAGATCACCCTGGCGAACCGTCTGCTGCGCGAGTGGGCGGAGGAGTCGGGCGAGATCACCTTCATCGACACCGCACCGAGCCTGCTCACGCCGGACGGCGAGATCGACGGTTCGCTCTTCGGCCCGGACCGCCTGCACTTCAACGCCGCGGGCTATGCGCGCTTCGCTCCGCCGATCCGCGCCGCGCTGATGCGCGACCTCGCACCGACCGCCGGCACGGTCGGGGCCGTTGGTACGGGCGGGTCCGCGGGCACGGGCGGGTCCGCGGGCACGGGCGGGTCCGCGGGCACGGCGGGGGCCGCGGGCACAGTCGAGTCCGCGGGTCCCGCGTAGACTCGGGCCCTATGTCGATCGGCGCGGTCATCCACACATTCGCCGTGCAGCTGGCCGACGTCGACCGCGGGGTGTACGACGATCTGTCACTGCGCGTGGCCCGGCAGGCGTCCGAGACCGACGCGTTCATGATGACGCGGGTGCTGGCGTACTGCCTCGAGTTCGAAGAGGGCATCGCCTTCAGCGAGGGGATCGCCTCGGCCGACGAGCCGGCGGTGCTCGTACGAGACCGCACCGGCGCGGTGACCGCGTGGATCGAGGTGGGCGCACCGGATGCCGCGCGCCTGCACTTCGGCAGCAAGCTCGCCGACCGCACCGCCGTGTACACCCACCGCGACCCGGTCCGGGTGATTGCGCAGTGGACCGGCAAGACCATCCACCGCGCCGACGCGATCGCGGTGCACAGCTTCGATCCGGGCTTCGTCGAGGCGGCCGCGGCCGCCCTCGGGCGACGCAACACCATGACGCTGTCGGTCACCGAGCACCAGCTCTATCTCGACCTCAACGGGACCACCCTGACCAGCGGCATCCACGACCACTCGATCTGACCCCTGCGCGCGGCCCGTCCGGCCCGGCTCGGGTTCGGATCAGTGCAGCGGGCGGTCGGCCGTCACGGGGTCGGCGGCGCTGCGCCGCTCGATCAGGATCGTGTCGCGCCACCGGCCGGCGTGCGGGCCCGCCTCGGCCTTCGCGATGCGCTCGCGTCGGCCGACGGTGCGGAACCCCGCAGCCTCGCGGCAGCCGCAGGCTGGCCGTGTTCTCGGGGAAGATGCTCGACTGGATCGTCCAGATGCCGACATCCTCGGCGGCGGCGATGAACGCCGTCAGAAGCAGGCGGCCGAGGCCCCGTCCGCGTGCGGCCCGGTCGACGTAGACCGAGTGCTCGACCACGCCGCGGTAAGCGGCGCGGGATGAGACGGCGGATGCCGCGACCCAGCCGGCGACCGCGCCGGAATCGTCCACGGCGACCAGGCGCGGCCGGGGGAGTCGCCCGGCGTCGAAGGCCGCCCAGGTGGGCACGGTCGTCTCGAACGTCGCCTCGCCGTCCTCGATGCCCTGCGCATAGATCCGCTCGACCGCGGGCCAGTCGGCGGCCGTCAGCTCGCGGATCGCGGTCACGCGCAGCGATCCGCCGCCGTCGGCCGTGGAGCACACTCCGGTGGCCGGCAGCACCAGCTCGACCTGGGACGCCGCCGCCGCGTCGCCGGCCAGCCACGCGGTGACTGACCGCACCTGCTCGTAGCCGGTGGCCAGCAGGAAGGTGGGTGCGCGGCCGTAGGACTTCATCCCGACGATGAAGAATCCCGGGTCCGGATGGGCGAGCTCGCGGAACCCGTGCGGCTCGACCGTCCCGCACGAGTGGAGGTTGGGGTCGATGAGCGGGGCAAGCCGCTTCGGCGCCTCGACGATCTCATCGAGCTCGAGGCGGATCTCGCGCAGGAAGCCGAGATCGGGGCGGAACCCGGTGGCGTTGACCACCAGATCGGTGCGGTGCGTGACGACGTCGCCCCGACGGTGGCCGACCAGTTCGACGGCATCGCCCGCGCGGCGGCCGCTGATGATCTCGAAGTCCGAGACCACCTCGACCATGCCCTCGGCGACGGCCTGGTCGACGCGTGCGCCGAGCCGTGCACGATCGGCGAGCTCATCGTCGGCCGATGACGAGACGCGCGCGGCCTGCGCATTGCGGATCAGCCAGGTGATCGCGGTGCCCGGTTCGCTGCGCGCCTCGCTGCGCGCAAGCTCCACCAGCCCCAGAAGGGTGTTGGCGGCCGAGTGGCCGGCGCCGACGACTGTGGTGTGTGCTCCGGCGAACAGCGCCCGGTCACGGCCGAGCACATCGGGGAGGGCGGGGACGACGCGTTCCTCGATCTCGGACATCCCCGCAGCGCGAGCCCACTCGCGGACAGCGGATTGGGGGATCGGTAGGTGCCCGACGCGTCGATCACCGACCGGGCCGCGACATCCTCGATTTTGCCCTGCCGGTCGCGGGTCCGCACCGTGAACGGCGTCGCGGCGCGCGACCTCGTGCGGGTGCGGTCCATTCCCTCGCGGGCGAGGCCGATGACCTCGACGCCGAGCCGGACCCGGGACGAGATCTCGGGGAGCGCGGCCAGCGGCACGAGGTACCGTCGGACCAGCTCGGCGCCGCTCGGGGCCTGTTCCGGATCGGGAAGAGCCCAGCCGCGCTCCTCCAGCAGCCGCCGGGATGCCGGATCGACGAGATGCTTCCACGGCGAGAACAGGCGGGTGTGCCCCCATTCCTGCACGCTGGCCGCGATCCTGTCGCCGGCCTCGAAGACGATGAAGTCGATGCCGCGCTCGACGAGGTTGGCCGCGGCCGCCAGGCCGATCGGCCCGGCCCCGATGATCGCCACAGGGAGCCCCGACAGCCTCTCGGTCGGCGCGGCGCGGGGAGTGAGATCGAGCAACGTCACAACTGCCTCCGGGGGATGTCGGTGGGTGCCACACGTCGATTCTGCCGCCATCTATCGACGACTGTCAATATCGATTATGATCGATGTATGACCCGGATGCTGGATGTGATCGACGTCTCCGCCGGCGCGTGCTGCACGCCTCTCGTGCGGGAGCCGCTGACGATCGCCGAAGCCGAGCAGCTCGCGACCACGATGAAGGCGCTCGCCGATCCGGCCCGTCTGCGGCTGCTGTCGATCGTGGCGGCGGCGCCGGACACCGAGGCGTGCGTGTGCGATCTCGTCGACGCCGTCGGGCTGAGTCAGCCGACGATCTCGCACCACCTCAAGGTCCTCACCGCGGCGGGGTTCCTGGCCCGCACGCAAGCGCGGGACATGGGCCTACTTCGCCCTCGTCCCGGGTGCGCTGGATCGGGTGTCGCAGCTTGCTCGATCCGTCCTGAGCGCGCGAGGTTGGTCGCTCGCGCGCCCGTTTCCGGCATCCGCGCATGAAAGATTCGGGCGCGGAAGCAGAAAACGACAGCGCGGGTCGGGATGCGCGCAGGGCTGCGGTCTCGCGCGCCCGTTTTCGGCATCCGCGCATGAAAGATTCGGGCGCGGAAGCGGAATTCGACCGCGCGGGTCGAGACGCGCGCGGGGCTGCGGTCTCGCGCGCCCGTTTTCGGCATCCGCGCATGAAAGATTCGGGCGCGGAAGCAGAAAGCGGCAGCGCGGGCCGAGACGCCTACCGCGTCGCGCTCAGCCCGCCGCCTGCCGGGCCCGATAGGCGGCGACCGCATTGCGGTTCGCACACGTCGTCGAGCAGTACCGCTTGGACCGGTTGCGAGAGAGATCCAGCGCGATCGCCGCGCAGTCCGCGTCGGCGCACACCGTGATCCGGCTGCCCTCCTCGGCCCGGATGACGTCGATGAGCGCCATGGTCGTCTCGATGAGGATGCGCTCGGGAAGCGGCCGATCATCGGCCACGGCGTGCAGATGCCAGTCGGCCCCGTTGTGGCGGGTCAGACGGGGCGCCAGCGTGACGGCGGCGAGGGCGGAGTTCACGTGCGCGACCATCTGGTCACGCGGCGCCAGCAGCATCCCGCGCAGCTCGGCCGCAGCGCCCGCAGTCCGGCGAGTTCGGCCTCGTCCCGATCGATGCGTCCGGAGTAGGGGAACTCCTGCAGAAGTCGGTCGACATCGGCCGGCGAGGTCAGCGTGTCGGGCGCTTCTGCGCTGTTTGCCAGCCACACGGCCGCCCGCAGGGCGTCTTCGGTGTCATCGGCGAAGATCATGTTGACATGTTACACCGGGCAGGGCTAGCGTCATGGATCATGAGCACAGTGACCAATGACGTCCGCTCCCGAGTCGGAGTCGGACTGCTGGCCGCGCTCGGCGCCGCCTTCGCGTTCGGGATGTCGGGGGCCTGGGCGCGCGGGCTCATCGACGCCGGCTGGACCCCGGGGGCCGCCGTCACCGCCCGCGTCTGGGTCGCCGCCCTCGTGCTGCTCGTGCCGACCCTGGTCGCGCTGCGCGGGCGGTGGAGGATCGTGCGCAGGAATGCCGGCCTGATCGTCACATACGGGGTGCTGGCCGTGGCCGCGACCCAGCTGTTCTACTTCCAGGCGGTGGCCGTGATGGATGTCGGCATCGCGCTGCTGATCGAATACACCGCCCCCGTCGCGGTCGTGCTGTGGCTGTGGGCACGCCGCGGCGAGCGGCCGAGCGGGCGCAGGCATCCTCGGCGCGGTCATCGCGCTGGCCGGCCTCGTGCTCATGCTCGACATCCTCACCGGCGCCCGCGTGAGCCTGCCCGGCATCCTGTGGGCGCTCGGGGCGATGATCGGCGCGGCCGCGTACTTCGTGCTGTCCGGCCGCGGCGACACGGGGCTGCCGCCGATCTCGCTTGCCGGGCTGGGACTGCTGGTCGGTGCGGTCGGGCTGACCCTGGCCGGCACCGTCGGCGTGCTGCCCATGAGATGGACGACGCACGACGTCGCCTACCGGTTCGGCACCGTGCCGTGGTTCGTGCCGGTGTTGGCCATCGGACTGCTCGCGACCGCGCTCGCGTACGTGCTGGGCATCACGTCGACCCGGATGCTGGGCTCGCGCCTGGCCTCGTTCGTCGCGCTGGCCGAGGTGATGGCCGCGCTGCTGTTCGGCTGGCTGATGCTCGGCCAGCTGCCCGATCCGCTGCAGGCGGTCGGTGCGGTGCTCGTGCTCGTCGGCGTGATCGTGGTCAAGCTCGGGGAGCGGACGGTCACCGAGTTCGTCGAGCCGGTCGCGCCGGCCCCGAGCGCCGTCGGATCAGCGCGGCGCCACCGGGCTCGCTGACCCGGCGAGAGGAGTGCCGGATCCGTCGACGGCGCCGCCACGGGCGGAGCGAGCCGCCTCGATGCCCGGGAAGGCGTCCAGGACCATGTCGGCCAGGCGATCCAGCGGCCGGGTCAGCGCGTCGGTCGCCGGCAGGTTGAGGTCGAGCTCGTACTCGTCGATGGAGGCGCCGATCTCGGCGTCGTTCATGTTCTCGTGGTTGATCGTCACGCCGATCACCTGGGTGTCGGCGAACGCCTCGATCAGGGCGATCTCGCTGGCCACGGTGGGCATGGCGATCATCGGGAAGTCTCCGAGCGTCTTGCGCTTCGGGGCGTGCTGGACGATGACGCCGGCCGGTCTGCTTCCGCGGAGGATGTACGCCGAGGTGAGGTAGGCGGGGTGGCTGAGCGCGCCCTGCCCCTCGACCACGATGACGTCGGGGCGCTCGGTCTCATATGCGGCGACGACCTGGTTCTCGACCTCGCCGGCGCAGAACTGCGGGACGAGGGCGTCCAGAGCGACGCCGTACTTGCCGCCCTGGATGAGGGAGGTCTGTCCGGTGCCCACCAGGACGGCCTTGACGCCTCGGTCGTTGAGCGCCTCCACGAGCAGGGTCGCGGTGGTGCGCTTGCCGATGGCCCCGTCGGTGCCGAGGATCGCGATCCGCGGACAGGGGATGTCGAAGATCCGGCCGGAGAACTGGTGGAGGTCCTTCTTCGGCTTCGGGCGGCGGACATCGGTGATGGTCACATCCGCACGCAGGGCGGCGGCGGCGAACTCGATGTCGTCCGCCAGGAACTCGTGCAGGCCGTTGATGATGTGCATCCCACGGGTGATCCCGTCGAGCAGGACGGTGCGCTGATCGGCCGTGAGGAGCCCGTCGGACGGGGCGATCCCGCAGATGAGGTAGTCCGGCACAGCACCGGCGTGGGCGATGGCGTCGGTGAGGCTCGCCAGCAGCGGGATGCCGTTGCGCACGCCGTCGAGCACGAATCCGGTGTCGTCGCCGGCGCGGGTGCTGTCGATCACGCTCAGGATCTCGTAGCGCTCGGAGTGGCGCACGAGCCCGTTGGCGGTCTTGCCGTCCTGCTCGCCGAACTGGCCCTCGCAGTAGACGACGGCCGTCGACCCGCGGGGCAGGGAGGTCGGGATGAGTTCGGGGACGGAGGGAGACGGGAACATGGCGATCCTCTGAGTAATTCAGAGGAGGCGACGCAATCGCGGCCGGGCGACGAGCCCGACGTTCAACGAGAAGTCTTCCCTGATCCGGCGGAGATCGCCGGGACCCTCATGGTACCGGCGGTTCCTGTGCTGGACCGGTGAGCGCCGACCGCTTGCGCCCCGGACACGGACGCGCGCTCCGGCATCCGTCAGACGGATGCCGGAGCCCGGCCGTGTTGGACCGTCAGCCCGCGAGCGCGCGTGCCTTGATCTGGGCGTACTCGTCGGCGGTGATGGTGCCCGAGTCCAGCAGCGCCTTCGCCTTGGCGATCTCGTCGCTCGGGCTCGCGCCGGCGACGGACTTGATGTAGTCGTCGGCCGCGGCCTGTGCGGACTTGGCCTGACCGGCGCTGCGCTCGGCCATGCCGTTGCCGCGCGCGACGAGGTAGACAAGCGTCGTCAGGAACGGCACGAAGATCAGGAAGATGATCCACAGGGCCTTCCACCAGCCGTTCAGCTTGCGGTCGCGGAACAGGTCGCCGATGACGGCGAACAGCGCGAACAGGTAGGAGATGAACACGAACGCCCAGAAGAACCACCAGATGATGTCCCAGAAACTCGACCAGAAAGTCATTTGTCACCCCTCGTAGGAAGTGGACCGCATGGCCCACGCGCCCAGCTTGGCGTATCGGACGTGCTTCTGTCATCCCCCGTCACGGGTGATTCCTGGGCGCGAGCAAGAACAGGATCGTGGTAGGTCCCGGAATCGTCACCCGCAATGGGCGAACGCTCCGGCCCGCGTCGGCTCGCCGGGGGCAGGATCAGACCAGCGGCCGGACCGGGGGAAGCGGATTCGATGGGGGCACGACGGTGAGCATGGAGCACGGGGATGAGTGAGCACGAGAACGCCATCCCGTCACGGCGACGACACCTGTTCGACATCATCACGGTGTTCACGCTGTCGATCACGGCGGTGCTCACCGCCTGGTGCGGGTTCGAGGCGTCCAAATGGGGCGGCGAGATGTCGATCGCGTTCAGTCAGGCCTCCAGCGCGCGGATCCAGCAGTCCTCGGCCGACGGCGCCGCGCGCGACGCGCGCCAGTTCGACCTGACCGTATACGTGCAGTGGGCGCTGGCCGATGCGCAGGGCGACAAGGACCTCGCCGCGTACATCGAGCAGCGCTTCAGCCCGGAGTTCCGGGTGGCGTTCGACGCCTGGGTGGCCGAGGGCCGGAAGGAGCAGGGCCCGCTCGCGATGGACGAATATGTGCCGCCGGGCACGAAGCAGGCCGCCGAGCTCGGTGCCCGGGCGGATGCGAAGTTCGCCCAGGCGCTGGTGGACAATCAGCGCGGCGACAACTTCTCGCTGCTGACCGTGATGTTCGCCCTGGTCCTGTTCCTCACCGCGATGTCGCAAGCGGGAGTTCGCGCCCTGGGTCCGCCGGACCCTCCTGGGCCTGGCGGTCGTGATCGCGATCGTGCTTATCGTGGTGATGCTCACGTTTCCGATCAAGATCTGACCGCCGCCGTCGGCCCGGTCATCGCAGAGGAAGAAGCATCCATGTTCGAGATCACCCTCAACAACGGCGTCATCATGCCCGCCCTGGGGCTGGGCGTGTTCCAGAGTCCGCCGGAAGAGACCGCGGCCGCCGTCGACACCGCCCTGCGGGTCGGCTATCGGCACATCGACACCGCGGCGGCCTATGCCAACGAGCGCCAGGTGGGCGAGGGCATCCGTCGTTCCGGCATCGCCCGTGACCACATCTTCATCGAGACGAAGGTGTGGGTCTCGGATTACGGGTACGAGAAGACCCTGCACGCGTTCGACAAGGCGACCGGGAAGCTGGGTGTCGACACCCTCGATCTGCTGATCCTGCACCAGCCCGCGCCGAGCCGGTTCGACGCGGTCATCGCTGCCTACAAGGCGCTCGAGACCCTGCTCGCCGACGGTCGGGTCCGGGCGATCGGGGTCAGCAACTTCATACCCGATCACCTCGACCGGCTGCTGGCGGCGACCGATGTGGTGCCGGCGATCAACCAGGTCGAGCTGCACCCGTACTTCTCGCAGCCGGACGTGCGGGCGATGGATGCCGCGCACGGCATCGTCACGCAGGCCTGGTCGCCGATCGGCGGCATCACCTTCTACCCCGGGCCGTGGGGCGACGAGCGTCGCAGCGTCATGGAGGACCCCACGCTGGCCGACCTCGCCGCCGCCCACGGCAGGTCGCCCGCGCAGATCATGCTGCGCTGGCACCTGCAGGAGGGGCGCTCGGCGATCCCGAAGTCGGTGCACGCCGAGCGGATCGACGAGAACTTCGACGTCTTCGACTTCGAGCTCTCGCCCGCCGAGCTCGCGCGGATCGACGCGCTCGACACCGGCGTGCGCAGCGGCCCCGACCCGGACGTGCCCCGCGAGGAGCTGTTCGACCGGGTCGTCGACGAGGCCTGAGCCCCTCGGCTCCGGGTGGCGCGGGTCCGCCGCGGGCTGCTACCGGTCGGAGGGGCGGCGCCGGGACAGCGCGGCGACGATGGCGCTCTGGGCGTCGGCGCCGGCGTCGGCCGCGGCCGAGACGTTCTCCTCGCCGACCGCGGCGACGATCTCGGCACGCTGGATGCGCGTGGAGCGCGGAGCGTCGATGCCGATGCGGATGCTGTCGCCCTTGACCTCGAGCACGGTGATCGTGACGTCGTCGCCGATCAGCACGCTCTCGCCGATCCGCCTCGTCAACACCAGCATCCTCCCACCCTACTGGGACGCCACCGCCTTCGCGGATGCGGCGCCGGGCACCTGCTCGCGCACGACACCGACCGTCTCGATCGCCACTCCCGCGCTGCTGGCCTCGGTGTACGAGAGCACCGGCAGCCCGTCGGTCTGGGCAGACACGAGCCGGCGCACCGCGACCCGCAGGCTCGGCGCGCACACCAGGACCGTCTCGCCGCCGTCGCCGGCCGCGGCGGCCGTCTGCTTCACCGAGGCGATGACCGCCTCCATCCGATCCGGCTCCAGCACGATGTGCGAGCCGTCCTCGGCCGTGCGCATGCCCTCGAGCAGTGCCTGCTCCAGCAGCGGCGCGAACATGATCACCCGGAGCGTGCCGGCCTCGGCGAAGCGCGCCCCGACCGCCGGCCCGAGCGCCGCGCGAGCGGACTCGATCAGCCCCTCCGGCTCGGTCGAGACCCGGGCGCGCAGGGCGAGCGCCTCGTAGATGCGCGCCAGGTCGTTGATCGGGAGGCGCTCGGCGAGCAGCCCTGCAGCACCCGCTGGATCTCGGCGAGCGAGAGCAGCGACGGGGTGAGCTCCTCGACGGCGGCGGGGGAGACCTGCTTGAGGGCATCCGTCATCTGGCGCACGTCCTCGCGACTGAGCAGGCGGTCCGCGGCGGACTGGATGACGCTGGACAGGTGCGTGACGATGACGCTGGCGCGGTCGATCACGGTGGCCCCGGCGACCTCGGCGCTGTGCCGCATCTGCGCCGGGATCCACTTGCCCGGAAGCCCGAACACCGGGTCGTGCACGGCCGAGCCGGGCAGCGTGTCCAGCCCCTGGCCGAGCGCGAGCACCGATCCGGCCGGTGCGGTGCCGCGGCCGGTCTCGACCCCCGCGACGCGGATGACGTAGCTGGACGGGCCGAGCTCGACGCTGTCCCGGGTGCGCACGGGTGGCACGACCAGACCCAGCTCGAGCGCGATCCGGCGGCGCAGCGCCTTCACCCGCGCCAGCAGATCGTCCGGGCCGCCCACCACGAGGTCGACGATGTCGGGCGCCAGCAGGATCTCGAGCGGGTGCACCCGCATCCGGTCCAGCAGCTCGTCCGTCCCCTCGGCGGCCGGCGCGGCGGCCGCCGGTTCGGCGGCGGCGGCCCGGCGGGCCTGGCCGGCCTTGACCCGCTGCGAGGCCAGCAGCAGCAGGGCGCCGATCGTGGCGAACGGCAGCATCGGCATCCCCGGGATGAGCGCGAGCGCGATGGCGGCGCCGCCGGCGATCGCGAGGGCGTGCCGCGACTGCCCGAGCTGGGCGGATGCCGCCTGCCCGATCTCGGTGTCGGCGCCCGAGCGGGTCACGATCATGCCGGTGGACACGGCCATCAGCAGGGCGGGGATCTGGGTGACCAGGCCGTCGCCGATCGTGAGCAGCGTGTAGGTGCTCACCGCCTCGTCGATCGACAGCCCGCGCTGGACCATGCCGATCGCGATGCCGCCGACGATGTTGATGATGATGATCACGAGCCCGGCGATCGCGTCGCCCTTGACGAACTTCGAGGCGCCGTCCATCGCGCCGTAGAAGTCGGCCTCGGCGGCGACCTCGGCCCGCCGCTCCCGTGCCTGCACGTCGGTGATGAGCCCCGCGTTCAGGTCGGCGTCGATGGCCATCTGCTTACCGGGCATGGCATCCAGGGTGAAGCGCGCGCCGACCTCGGCCACCCGCTCCGAGCCCTTGGTGACCACCACGAACTGGATCACCACGAGGATGAGGAACACCACGGCGCCGATGATCAGCGATCCGCCCACCGCGATCTGCCCGAACGCCTCGATCACCTGCCCGGCGTACGCCTCGCCGAGCACCAGCCGGGTCGAGGCCACGTTCAGGCCGAGGCGGAACAGCGTCGCCACCAGCAGCAGCGACGGGAACACGGAGAAGTCCAGCGGCTTCTTGACGAACATCGTCGTCAGCAGGACGACCAGCGCGAACATGATGTTCAGGATGATCAGCGTGTCCAGCAGAGCGGGACGATGGGCACCACCAGCAGCATCAGGATGCCGACCACGCCGATCGGCACGGCGAGCTTGCGCAGCAGGTCTTTCATGCGGTCCTCCTCTTGGGAAGGGAGTGGATGCCGCGGGCAGCTCCCCGCCGACGCAGGGCGTCGACGAACACGAGCACATGCGCCACGGCGGTGTACAGGTCTTCCGGGATCTCCTGGCCGAGCTCGCACGCGGCGTGCAGGGCGCGGGCGAGCGGGATGTCGCGGATCAGCGGGACCGCGGCATCCGTCGCCTTGTCGCGGATGCGCTCGGCCATCACCCGCTGCCCTTCGCGACGACCCGCGGGGCGGACTTGCCCGGCTCGTAGCGCAGCGCCACGGCGATGTGCGTGGGGTTGACCACGACGACATCCGCGTCGGCGACGGCGCCGATCATCCGGTTGCGGCTCATCGCGAGCTGGCGCGAACGGCGCTGCTGGCGCACGAGAGGGTCGCCCTCGGTGTTCTTGCTGTCGTCCTTGACCTCGCGCTTGGTCATGCGCGTGTGCTTCATGTTGCGGCGCATCACGACGAACACGTCGAGCGCCGCCAGCGCCAGGCCGACGCCGACCGTGGCCTGCAGGAGCGCCGCCGTGCCGTCGGCGGCAGTGTCGAGCAGGAGCGCGACGGAGTGGGCGCCGCTGGCGGCCAGCACCGGCATCAGCCCGGCGATCACCGCCCACACCGCGATCGCGATGGCGGCGGTCTTCAGCAGCGCCTTCGCGCCCTCCCAGAGCGCCTGGGCACCCAGCAGCCGCTTCATGCCGTTCACCAGGTTGAACTGCTGGAACCGTCCGGTCGGCAGCCGCAGGTGCACGCCGCCCTGCGCGACCGAGCCGACGAGGGTGACGATGCTCACGGTGGCCAGCAGCGGCCCCAGCGTGGCCAGCACCGAGCCGAGTCCGCGGCCGAGAGCGCTGATCGCGGCGGCCGGCGTGGGGTCGCGCATGACCGCGCTGAGCACGATCATCTGCTCGGTGCCGGCGGAGGCCCCGGCAGCGATGGCGGCGGGCATGCACAGGGCCGCCGCCCCGATGCCCAGCCAGGCGGTCAGGTCCTGGCTTGCGCGACAGCTTGCCCTTCTGCCGCGCCTCGCGCAGGCGACGGTCGGTGGCCTTCTCGCTGCGCTCGCCGCTGTCGGTGCCGCTCATCGCCCCGCCCCCCGCATCATGCGCAGCGCATCCGAGCCGAGCGACTCGACGATGTGCGGGAGAGCGAGATAGACCGCACCGGCGAGCACCAGGGTCAGCAGCACCTTCACCGGCATACCGAGCGCGAACGCGTTCAGCGCGGGAGCCCCGCGGGTGACGAGGCCCAGCGCGACGTCGGCCAGGAACAGCACGAGGATGAGCGGGCCGGCGATCTGGATGGCCGCCAGCAGCATCTGCGACAGACCGTCCACGAGCAGGCGGGCCGATGCCGCGACCGCGAACGGGCCGTCGACCGGTACGGCGGTGAAGCTGCGGGTCAGCCCGGCGATGATCAGCTGGTAGCCGCCCGAGGTGAACAGCAGGACCAGCGCCGTCATCTGGAACAGCCGGGCGAACTGGGCGCCGTTCACCTGCGCCTGCGGGTCGAACATCTGGGCCACCTGGAAGCCGCCGAACACGTCGATCAGACCGCCGGCCGCCTGCACCGCCGAGAAGCAGAGCAGCACCAGGAAGCCGAGCAGCCCCCGATGATCAGCTCGAGCACCAGGGCTCCGAGAAACGGCCCGGTGTCGAGGTTCTGGTAGCCGGGTGCGACCGTGCCGCTCACGGCGAGGGCGAGCCCGACCGCGAGCATGCCCTTGATGCGCGCCGGGATCGCGCCGTACGAGAACGGCGGGGCGATGAACAGGAACGCGGTGATGCGCACGGCGGCCAGCATCGTCACCTCGAGCCAGGCGAAGTCGACGGGGATGTGCACGTCATCCCCCCGACAGCAGGGTGGGGATGCGGGTGAACATCTCGTTCGTGAACGAGATCATCTCGGTGATCATCCAGTTGCCCGCCACCAGCAGGGCGATGCCGACGGCGATCGCCTTCGGCACGAACGAGAGCGTGACCTCCTGCACCTGGGTGATGGACTGCAACGGCGAGATCGCGAAGCCCACCACGAGTGCGGTCACGAGGATGGGAGCGGCCAGCTTCGCCGCGATGACGAGCGCCTGCGCGCCGATGTCGAGGGCGGCTTCGGGGCTCATCCGCCGCCTCCGTAGCTCTCCAGCAGCGACCGCACGATAAGACCCCAGCCGTCCACGAGGATGAACAGCAGGATCTTGAACGGCAGCGAGATCATCACCGGCGGCAGCATCATCATGCCCATCGACATCAGCGCCGCCGCCACCACCAGGTCGATGACCAGGAACGGCACGAAGATCACGAACCCGATCACGAACGCGGCGCGCAGCTCGGAGATCATGAACGCGGGGATGAGCGTGTGCAAGCGGGACGCTCTGCGGATCGGCCGGGTTGGCCACCCCGCTGCCCGCGACATGAGCGCGAGGTCCTCCTCACGCGTGTACGACAGCATCCAGTCCCGCAGCGGTCCCTGGCCGACGTCGATCGCCTGCGCGAACGTGAGGGTGCCGTCCACATACGGCTGCACGGCGACCTGATTGATGTCGGTGAGCACCGGCCACATGATGAACAGCGACAGGAACAGGGCGAGCCCGGCGAGCACCTGGTTGGGCGGGATGGTCGGCAGCGACAGGGCGTTGCGGGTCATCGCCAGCACCACGAAGATCTTCGTGAACGACGACATCATCAGCAGCAGGGCCGGGGCGACCGACAGCAGCGTGATCCCGAGCAGGGCCAGGATCGAGGCGGAGGGTGAGCCGTCGTCGCCGTTGATGTCGATCGTGATGCCGCTGGCCGGCGGGGTGGGCGGCGTCGGGTCGACGACCGCGGCGTGCGCGGGGGTGCCGATCGTCATCGCGAGGATGCCGCCGACCACGATCACGCCGGCGATCAGCAGCGTCCAGCGCAGGGTGCGCCGCCCGTGGGATGCCGGGCGGCCGGCGCTGCGGCCGGCACCGATGCCGCGCGGCCACAGGCCGCCCAGCGTCGTCAGCGACGAGAACGGGCTGAGGGGCGGACGCCCGGCGGCGGCGCGTTCGGCGGAGAGGAGGACGGACGCGGACGGCGCAGCCGCGCGGCGATCGGCGCGCAGCGGGAGGGAGGTCGCGGCATCCGTGGTCGAGGCGGCGGTGAGGATGCTGTCGAACGACGCGATCGCGGCGGGGCCCTGCGCGCGGAGGGGCGCGCGGAGGGGCGCGCGGACGGGCGCGCTGCGGCGCAGCTCGATCGATGCCGGCTCGTCCGCGGCGAGCGGGGTCGCCGGCAGCCGATCCACGACGCTGACACCGTGCTCGGTGACGCCGAGCACGTAGCGGGCGTCCTCGGTCTGGACGATGACCAGCTGGGCCTTCGACCCCAGGGCCTGGCGGCCGAGCACGGTGACCTTCTGCTCGGCGCGGCGGCGCGTTCCGGCACCTGCCGTGCGACGCGAGAGCCGGCGCTGCAGGTACCAGAGCGCGCCGAGCACCGCCGCCAGCGATACGGCGACGCGCAGCGCCAGCAGCAGGTCTTCCAGCTCAGACCTCGGCGTTCTCAAGGATGCGGGTGATCCGCACCGCGTAGTCCTGATCGACCACGACGATCTCGCCGTGGGCGATGATCCGGCCGTTGAGCTTGACGTCGGCGGGGGCGCCGGCCGAGCGATCCAGCTCGACGATGCGGCCGGGCTCGAGGTCGAGCACGTCGCGCACGGCCATCCGGGTGCGGCCGATCTCCACGGTCAGCTCCATCTCGACGCCGGCGATGCGGTGCAACCGTCGAGAAGGCGTCGAGGCGTGGCCGGCGGTGTCGGCGGTGTGGGTGATCCGCACCGCGAGCCGCCCGATCGCGCGACCGCTTTCGTCCTGCAGGTCGAAGACCTGGGCGAGCGGATGCGCGAAGATGCGCGAGGCGTCCTCCACGCTGGCCTCGCCCAGGGTCCCGGGGCCGAGGGCGGCGACCGCGGCGGCCATCGCCCCGTGCAAGCCGGTCGGGGAGGGGGGCCTCGAGCAGGCCGTCGATCAGGGATTCCTGATCGAGGATCTGCACGGCCAGCTGCGCGCTGGTCTCCCCGATGTAGCTGACGACGACGGCCTCGCCGGTGTCGCCGGACGCCTGGGCGGCGCGTGCGGTGACCGGGACGGCCGTCGGCAGGGTGGCCGCGAACGCGGCGGCGACGGCGGCTTCGTGGGCGGTGGTGCTGGTCACGGGGACTCCTCGGCGGGATCGGGCGCGGTCGCGGTGATGACGCAGGCCAGCCGTGCACCGCTGGTGCCGGCGGCGGCGGTGGCCATCAGGTGGTCGTCGGTGACCAGGTCGAGCGGCCGGTCGGCCGCGTGGGGGAACGAGATGACGTCGCCGACCATCAGGCCGAGGACCTCCTGCGGCAGCACCGTGCGCGGGGCGAGCCGCAGCGCGACCTCGACCGGCGTGGCCTCGACCTGCCGGCGCAGCGTCCGGGCGTGGCCGCATCGGTCCGCTCCGGGTTCTGCGAGGTCAGGCCCTCCAGGACGACGGATGCCGGAAGCATGACGCTCGCCGGAATGATGCGGTCGCCCAGGCGCATCGAGAAGCGCACGACGATGACCACGTCACTGGCGGCCGCCACCTGGGCGAACTGCGAGCTGTACTGGATGCCGGCGATCGAGAGGGCGGGCAGCAGCCCGCCGAGCGAGTTCGTGAGATTGTCGGCGGCATCCGTCATCAGCGCGCGCACGAGGGCCTGCTCGATCGGGCTGAACGGCCGCTCCTCGGGCTGGGCGACCGGCTTGCCGCCCACCATCTGCACGATCCACGAGATGGCCGCCGACAGCGGGAACTGAAGGATGACGCGCTCGTCCGACTCGGGCAGGGCGCACACCACCATGGTGGTGGTGGCAGGAAGCGAGTCGGCGTACTCGTCGTAGGTCTGCATCGTCACCAGCTCGACCGACACGTGCGTGCGCACGCCGATCTTCGCCGACAGCTGGGACGCCCACTGGCGCGAGAACGTCTCGAACGCGAGCTCGAGCAGGCGCGCGTGCTCGCGCGACAGGGTCGCCGGCCGGCCGAAGTCGTAGACCTCGACCTCGATGGACGCCCCGGCGTCTGCAGGGACGTCGAGGGGCGCACTCGTCTCGATCACCACGCCCTCGACTATCGGGCGGCGACCGGCGTGCGTAAGGCGGCGCGGGGAGTGGGATCAGAGCGGCTTCTGCGCTGCTTGCAACTGCGGCAGCAAGCCGGCGCACCTCCTCCTGGGCATCGGAGAGCACGACGATGTCGACTCGGCGGTTCTGGGCCAGGGCGGCGGCGCTGGATCCGGCGGCGACCGGGTGCGCGTCGCCGAAGCCCACCGACTTGACGCGCCCGGGATCCAGGCCGCGGTCCTCGACCAGATACCGCAGCACCTGGGTGGATCGTCCCGCCGACAGCTCCCAGTTCGTGGGGAACGGGGCGGCGGCGGTGCGCCGATCGGCGTGACCTTCGACCGAGATCTGATGCGTGACATCCACCAGCACACCGCCCAGCGCATCGAGCACGTGGATGGCCTTCGGCGAGAGCCTGGTGCTGTTGGTGGCGAAATAGGTGTCGGCGCTGACCAGGCCGATCGTCAGCCCGCGTTCGTCGATCGTCAGGGTGGCGGTGCGCTCCAGCCCCTCCTTCTTCAGCGCCTCGCGCAAGCCGGTCGCGCAGGGCCGAGAGCTCATCGAACTCGGCGCGCGCCTCGGCGATCGCGATGTCGGCGAAGCCGACGGCGTCCTCGTCGAGCAGCTCTGCCGGCACGACCACGCCCTCTGCGGCATCCACCGTCTTCGACGCCTCCTGGCCGAAACCGGTCGCGAGCGAGTTGCTCAGTGCGACGAACTTCTCCGCGTCGACGGTGGACATCGCGAACAGCACGATGAACATGCACATCAGCACCGTGACCATGTCGAGGTACGACGCCATCCAGCGCTCGTCCGGGCCGTGGTGCTCCTCCGGCGCCGCACGGCGCCGGCGCCGCGTGCTCATGGGGACGTCACCGGACTCGCGGTCGGCTCGCCGGCCGCGCGCCGCTCGGGCGCGGGCTTCTTCTCGGCCTTCTCGGTCGGGCGCTGCGAGACCATCGCGCGCAGCCGCTCGCTCACCAGCTTCGGCGGCGAACCGGCCTGCACCGCCAGCATCCCCTCCATCAGCAGCGTCATCCGCTCCAGCTCGAGCTCGCCCAGCCGCTGCAAGCCGACCGCCGATCGGCAGCCAGATGAAGTTGGCCGAGAGCAGGCCCCACAGGGTCGCCACGAACGCGGCGGCGATCATCGGCCCGAGCGTGTCGGGGCTGTCGAGGTTCTCCAGGACGTGCGTGAGCGAGACGACCGTGCCGATGATGCCGACGGTGGGGGCGAACCCGCCCAGGGTCGAATAGAACTTGGATGCCGCTTGGTTGCGCGCCGCGGTGGACGCGATCTCGTCCTCCCACACGATGCGCAAGCTCCTCGGCATCCGTGCCGTCGGCGATGCCCTGCAGCGCCTGCCGGACGAACGGGTCGTCCTCGTCCGGGACGGCCTGCTCGAGGGCGAGCAGGCCCTCGGCGCGCGCCTTCTCGGCGTACGCGACGACGGTCGCGATCATGCTGTGGGCGGTGCGCTTGTCGCCGCGGAACGCACGGGAAGCGACTTGACCGCGAACACCGCGTCGCGCAGGGTGCCGCTGGCGATGCCGACGGCGATCGTCGCGCCGAACACCAGCACCATGGGGGCGGGCAAGGCAGCGCCGAGACCGAGCCGCCCTCCAGCCCGATCATGGCCAGAAGCCCGCCGAAGGCGAGGACCAGCCCGATGATGAATGCGGGATCCATCAGCGCACCCCCTCGGAGCCGGCCGGGTGGTGTTCGGCGTGCTGCGGGGCGGTGTCCTGCGGGGCGGTGTCCTGCGGCCATGCGGCGGCGGTGGCGAGCACCCGGGCGCGGAAGCGGGTGATCTGCTGGATCACCTCGTCCATCGTCTCGGTCACCACGAACGTGGCCCCGTCGACGAGGGTGATGGTGGTGTCCGGTGCGGCCTGGATCCGCTCGACCAGGTCGGGATTCACCGCGAACCGAGTGCGGTTCAAGCGCGTGACGACGATCATCGGTCTTCCATCCTGGAGAGTGTGCGCCGCCCTGTACGGGGTGGCAGCGGGCGGTCCTTCCTGGACCGTCACACAGGACTTTCGGCACTCGGGTGCGGTTGGTTAGGCGTGTGGGGCGCTCAGTGCTTCTCGCTGTCGATCTGCTTCTCGCTGTCGAACTCCGGCCCGGTGAGGCCCACGGGTGCTTCCTGCTCGCGACGGCCCACAATCCGAACGTGCCATCCACGTGCACCCGCGCTCCGTGCTGGTGTGCGATCGTGGCGGCTTCGGCGATCGGGTGGTCATCCCAGCAGCTGTCGCCGTAGCGCGTCGCGGGCGCGGTGGAGTGATCCTGACGTGGGGCGCCATTGCCGGGCGGGATCGATGGCCGCGGGGGCGCGAACTTGGGGGACGCCGTCGATCATGCGGATCTCCCATCCGCTGGTGTCGATGGTGCTGTGGTGGTACCAGCAGAGCGGAACGCCGTTGTCGACGTGGGTGGGTCCGCCGCGTGCGTGTTCTTCGACGTGGTGCAGTTCGCACCAGGCTGCCGGGACCTGACAGCCGGGGATGATGCAGGCTCCGTCGCGGGCGGTGATGGCCCGGCGCTGCTGGCCGGTGAAGCCGCGCTGGGGGGTACCGAGTTCGATGATCCGGCCGTCGGTGTTGAAGATGAGGCGTTGGACGCCGCCGCAGCAGACGACGTGGCGGGCGACGAGGGCGGGGACGGTGCTGTCGGTTCCGTCGATGAATGCGACCCCGTCGTCACGGTCGAGTTCGTCGGCGGCGATGGTCACCAGCAGGGTGGGTGGCAGTCCGCCGAGGGTCGGGCTTTCGGCGGAGCGGGCGGCGACTCCGAGGATGGTGGCCAGCACGTCGTGCAGTTTCTGCTCGTGGGTGCGGGTGTCCCGCGGCTCGTCTCCGTCGGTCCCGGCATCGGCGCTGTCGGGTGCCGGGCGGAACCGGACGCCGGGGTCGTCCGTGCGGTCTTCGACGCGCGGATTCAATTGTGCGTCGGCGAGGCGTTGGAACTGGGCGGCGACGTCGGGCAGCAGATTCCCGGTGACCGGGACGATCCCGTCGCGTTCCCGGCCGAGCTGGAACCCGCGTCGGCGCAGCGCGCGTTCGTCGTCGGGGAGGGTGCCGTCGGGGTCGAGCACGAGGGCCCACACCTTCGCCTGGATGCGGGTGTCATCCGCCGAGCACGCCGGGGCGCCGTCGAGGGAGGCGCCGATCGCTGCGGCGACCAGTTCGTGCTCGGCGGCGGCCAGGTGGGTCGGGTCGCACCGGTCGGCGAGGGGAGCGAGGGCGGTGACGATCGCGGTCACACTGTCGACCGCTATCGCCCCGTCGCTCAGTGCGTCGCGCACCGCCGGGAACCGGGCAGGAAGAGGTTCACCGGTCAGTGCCGTGCGAGTCGCGATCGCGTGCGCGTGCTGGATCCGGACGCGCGCGCTGGTCCCACCGATCCCCGTGAGCCGGGTCAGCAGATCGGCGGCATTCATGCACCCGGCCCGGGCGGAGAGCCGTTCCTCGCCGAGTTCGGTGCGGGACCGGTCATCGACCTCACCGGCCGCGGTGACCCGCAGTGCGTCCACCCGTCGCCCGAGTGACTCGGTGACCCTCGTGAACGCAACGAGTTCGTCGTCGGTCATCAGCCGCCCGACGTCCTCATCGAGGGCGTTTCGCACGTCGCCAGCCAGCAGGTCGTCGAGGTGCGTGAGCGCCTCGATCAGGTCTGCCGGTGACGTGTTCATCCTCCCATCATGCCGACCACCTCCGACATCGACGGAGACGGGAATGGCCGGTCATGAGTGTTTTCTGTGGATAACCTTCCCGGCACGTCGCCTGTGGAGGAACCGATGCGAGCGTCTACCATCGACGGCGCATCCGGATGCGTCAGCGCTTCAGGTTCGTCAGCTCCTGCAGCACCTCGTCGCTGGTGGTGATGATGCGCGCGTTCGCCTGGAACCCGCGCTGCGCGACGATGAGGTTGGTGAACTCCTGCGACAGGTCGACGTTGGACATCTCCAGGGCGCCGCTGACGATCTTGCCCATGCCGTCGGCGCCGGCGGTGCCGAGTGTCGGCTGGCCGGAGTTGACGCTGGGCACGTACTGCGACGAGCCCGTCTTCTCCAGTCCGCCCGGGTTCGTGAAGGTCGCCAGCGCGACGCGGGCGAGCACCTGCGTCTCGCCGTTGCTGAACGTGCCGATGAGGCTCCCGTCATCCGACAGCGCGTACGACAGCAGGGTGCCGGCGGGTTCGCCGTTCTGCGTGTCGAAGGCGACGGTGTTCACATCGGCGAAGCCGGTGACCGTCGTCAGGTCGACCGTGACGCCCCCCGAGACCAGCGTGCCGCCGCCGGTCAGCTTCCCGTCGGTGAAGGCCAGCGAGGCGGTCCCGCCGGCGCCGTCCGCGACATCCCATCCACCGGCGGTGCGGGTGAACGTCAGCGCGAGCATCGTGCTGCCGCCCTCGGCGTCGTAGACGCGGACGTCGCGGACCAGCTGGTCGCCGACCGCGGTCTCGGCCGGGAGGTTGCCGGTGACCGTCGCGCCGGTCGTCGGAGTGGCCGGCAGGGTCGCATCGACGGGCAGGCGGATGTCTCCGACTCCCTGTCCCGGCTGGATGACGCCGTTCTGGGCGGTCCAGCCCTGGACGAGCGCACCGTCGGCGCTGACGAGCCGGGCGTTCGCGTCGAACGTGAACCCGCCATTGCGGGTGTAGCGGGTCTCGGCGCCCGAGCGCACGACGAAGAAGCCGTCGCCGGCGATCATCAGGTCGGTCGGCACGCCGGTGGACTGCGACGCGCCCTGGGCGAAGTTGGTGCTGATGCCGGCCACCTGCACGCCGAGTCCGACCTGGGCGGGGTTGGAGCCGCCGGATCCGGACTGGGGCAGCGTGGAGTTCTTCACCAGCTGCGACAGCGAATCCTGGAACTGCACGGATGACGCCTTGAAGCCGGTCGTGTTGACGTTGGCGATGTTGTTGCCGGTGACATCGAGCATGGTCTGGTGAGAACGCAGGCCCGAGATGCCGGAGTAGAGCGAACGGAGCATGGTGGTGCCTTTCTTCGGGGTCAGGAGGTGAGGGACAGGCCGGAGACGGCATCCAGCGGGATGCTGGCGTCTCCGATCGTGAGCTGCGGGACGGCGCCGGCGAACGAGATGGCGCTGACCTTGCCGGTCTGCTCGACGCCGTCGGCGTCGAGGTACTGCGCCTGCTGCCCGATCAGGGCGGCGGCGGTCTGGCGCATGCTGAGCGCGAAGCCCTCGGACGAGGTGGTGGCCAGCGCCGTGAGCTGCTCCATGGACGCGAGCTGGGTGGTCTGCCCGATCATCTCGTTCGTGTTCATCGGCGAGCTCGGGTCCTGGTTCGCCAGCTGGGTGACCAGCAGCTTCAGGAACACCTCGGAATCCAGCGTCTGCTTGCGCTCGGTGGTGGGTCCGGTGCTGCCGGTGTAGAGGCCGGTGGGGGCCACAGGGTCGATGGTGGTCATGATGTCCTTCCGCGTCAGGCGAAGATGTCGATCCCGGTCGAGGTCAGGCTGTCGGCCGAGGGGCGCGCCGGCCGGGCTGTCGGGGCGTCGTCGGGTCGGCGGTCCGGGTCGGCGGCACCGGGCCGTCCCTGTCCGGGCGCGCCGCCGGTCGGACCCGATGAGCCGCCTCCGGCCTGCCCGCCTCCGAGCTGCCCGCCTCCGCCGCCGGCTGCGGCATCCCCGTTGGAGACGCTGATCGAGGCCTGCGGGGCGGTGCCGGCCAGGTCTCGGCGCAGATCGGTGATGATGGCGCGCAGGGCGTCGCGTCCGATGTCGGTGGGCGCGTGCAGCTCGATCCGCACGACGCCGTCGGAGACGTGCGCGCGCACGGTGACGGGCCCGAGGTTGTCGGGCGAGACCGTGAGCGTGATGCGGTGGTCGCCGTTCGGCGCCTGCGCGAGCGCGAGCACCGGCGCCGAGACCTGCGGCGCCAGCCCGGCCCGTGCGGCGGCCGGTGCGGCGGTCGGCGCAGGGGCGGGTGCGGCGGTCGCGGCAGGGGCCGGCAGTGGCGGAGCGGCGACCGGAGCAGCCGCGCCGTTCGCCGAGTCGGCGAAGGTGGGGGATGCGGGCGGGGTCGGATCGGTCGACGTGGCGATCCGGCTGTGCGCGCTGGATGCCGCGGTCTGGCCGGTCGGTGGGAGGTCGCCCGGCGACCGGCCAGGCGCAGGCATCGCGGTCGCCGGCGCAAGCCCGGTCGCCGGCGGAGGCCCCAACGCCGGCGCAAGCCCGGTCGCCGGCGAGGCGGCGGCATCCACGGTCGTGACAGGCGCGGGCGCGGCGGCGGCATCCACGGTCGTGACAGGCCCGGGCGCGGCGGCGGATACCGGGGACAGCCCGCCCGGTGTCGTGGGTGAGCTCGGTGTCAGGGGCGACGTCTGTGCTGTCGCGCCCGTGGGCGGAGGCGTCGTTCCTTGTGTGGCGGCGGCTGAGAGCATGGCGGCATCCGTGCTGGTTGCGGTGGGTGTACCGGATGCGGTGCGCGTGCCGGTCGCGTCGGGTCCGTCGTCGCCGACCGGGCTGCCGCCGACCGGGCTGCCGCCGAGGGGAGCGCCGCCGGCCGGGCTGCCGCCCACCAGGCTCGCCAGGATGAGGCCCGCCGTGGGATCCCCAGGCACGAGGCCAGGCATGAGATCCCCGGGCACGGAACCGGATACGGCGCCGCCCCGCACCGCGGATACCGCATCCGTCGCAGCATCCGCCTCGCCCGTGTCACCGGGGTCGGTGGTCTCGTCACCGGGGGTCGACGGAGAACCGGAGCCGCGGGCATGCCCGGGGCGGTCGTTCGGCGGGGATCCGACGACGCCGCGCACGGCGTCGTCGAACGCCGCGGCCGCGGCCGGGTCGCCCGTGGCGGGCGCAGACGCCGCGGTGCGCGGGCCGGTCGCCGCCGGGCCGGCGATGAGACTCGCGATGCTCACGCGGCCACCTCCTCGTCCGAGCCGAGGGGAATTGCCGAAGAGAGGGCCGAACGGGCCGGTTCGCTCCTCGCCTCGGCAGATTTCCTCGCCCGAGCCGAGGGCAACCGGCCACCGGCCCCGGAGACACCCGCCACGACACCCCGCAGCCCGCTCATGCGTCGTCCGCCCGCATCCGCAGGGCGATCTCGTCGAGCTCGACCTGTTCCGCGCGCAGCTCGTCCGCGCGCACCTGCCGGAGGTGGGCCTGCGCCAGCTTCTCCAGCCCTCGCACCTCGCGGCGCCGGGCGTCGTGCGCAGTGCGCGCGGTCCGGACCTCCTGCTGCTGCAGCGCCGACAGCGCCGACACATCGGCGAGCATGGCACGCGCCGACGCGCGGGATGCCGCGAGGGCGGCCAGCGACGCGGAGTCCATGGTCTCCGGGTCGGCACCCCCCAGCGCCGCGCGCAGCCGCCGGTCGCGGGCCGCGGTCTGATTCGCCTCGACGGCCGCGCGGGACAGCCGCTGCGCCGCCTCGCGCTCCTGCACGCTGCGCACCCGGAGCAGTCCCGCCAGCGAGAACGATCGGCTCATCCGACACCTCCGAAGCTCGACACCAGCGCGGCCAGTCGCCGCCACGATTCCTCCGCCGGGCTGGTCTCGCCCAGGCCCTGGGTGAGGAAGTCCGAGATCTCGCGCTCATGCGCGATCGCGGCATCCACCCGGGCATTCGCGCCGGAGTGGTAGGCGCCGATGTCGATCAGATCGTTCGCGCTTGCGTCGGGCCGCGAGCACCGCGCGCATCGTCGTCACCAGCGCGCGCTGATCGGCCGAGGCGACCTTGCCGGCCACCCGCGACACCGAGCCGAGGATGTCGATGGCCGGGTGATGCCCGGTCAGCGCGAGTGCGCGATCGAGCACGATGTGCCCGTCGAGGATGGACCGGACCGCGTCGGCGATGGGCTCGTTGTGGTCGTCGCCATCCACGAGCACGGTGTAGATCCCGGTGACCGAGCCGTGCCGGTCGGTGCCGGCGCGCTCCAGCAGCCGGGCCAGCAGCGCGAACGTCGACGGCGGGTATCCGCGGGTGGCCGGCGGCTCGCCGGCGGACAGCCCGATCTCGCGCTGCGCCATCGCGACGCGGGTCAGCGAGTCCATCATCAGGATGGCGTGCGCCCCCTCGTCGCGGAACGACTCGGCGATCCTGGTGGCCGTGAACGCGGCCCGCAGGCGGGCCATGGCGGGCTGATCGGATGTCGAGACCACCACGACCGCGCGCTCCAGCCCCTCCGGGCCGAGGTCGTCGTCGATGAACTCGCGCACCTCGCGGCCGCGCTCGCCGACCAGGGCGATGACGGCGGCGTCCGCCTCGGTTCCCCGCGCGATCATGGACGGCAGCGAGGACTTGCCGACCCCCGACCCGGCGAACAGGCCGACCCGCTGGCCCTGGCCGATCGTGGTGAGCGTGTCGATGGCCCGCACGCCCAGGGGCAGCGGCGCGGCGATGCGGTCCCGGCCCATCACCGACGGGGGCTCGTGGTCGAGGCCGACCCGGGGCGCTGTGACCGGCCCGCGGCCGTCGATCGGCCGACCGAGCCCGTCGACCACCCGGCCGAGCAGGGCGCGCCCGATCGGCACGCGCAGCGGCCCGCCCAGGGCGCGGACCGGCGCGCCCACCATCAGCCCGTCGGGCGGGGCCAGCGGCATGCAGCGCAACCCGTCGTCTCCGGTGGCGACGACCTCGGCGTGCCGGCCGTCGGCCAGCGAGACCAGGTCGCCGACCGCGCACTCCAGTCCGCGCACCTGCACGCTCAGTCCGCGCACCTGCGAGATCCGCCCCACGCGCTCGGGCCGGGCGGCCTGAACGACCGCGCCCCAGGCGCTCACGTCGTCGCCTCCGCGATCGCGCGGCGCGCCCGCTCCAGGGCCGCGTCGACTCGCGCGTCGACGTGCCCCTCGTCCAGGACGGCGACGGCATCCCCCGGCGCGAGGTCCGCGTCCGCGGTGAGCACGACGCCATCGGGACGGATGTCGAGGCGAGCCAAGGTGGCCAGGTCGTCCGGGTGCAAGCCGCAGCTCACGAACCTCGGCGGCGTCGTCGGCGCCCAGCGCGCGGCGCACCGCGGCCCGGGCGGATGTCTCGCCGTCGGCCAGTTCGCCCGCCAGAAGCACCGTCGCCAACTCCACGGCGTGCGCGAAGACCTGCGCCTGCGTCGCCGCAGTGAGCTCGCGCGTGCGCCGGGTCAGCGCGGCGGCCGCCGTCTGCAGCATCGCCACGGCCTCGGCCACCCGGCGGGCCGCCTCGGCGTCCGCCGCGGCGCGGTGCGCCCGTGCGGCCTCGGTCTCGGCCTCGGTCACCAGCGCCGCCGCCCGGAACCCCGCCGCGTGCCCGGCGACGAATCCGTGCCGGCGCGCACGTTCGCGCTCGGCCTCGAGATCGGCGTCGTGCAGGCGCGGGAAGACGGCGGGGGCGAAGGCGTCAGCTGACATATTCGTCCTCGTCCGAACGGCGCACCATGATGTCGCCGGATGACTCCAGCGCCCGGATGGTGCGCACGATCTCGGCCCGCGCCTCTTCGACCTGCGACATCCGCACCGGCCCGAGGGCGCGCGTCTCGTCGTCGAGCACCTCGCGGTTGCGCTCGGACACGTTGCCGCGGATGAGCTCGACGATCGCGGGCTGGGCGCCCTTCAGTGCGAGGGCGAGGGCGCGGATGTCGATGCCGCGCAGGCACGCGCTGCGCGTCGCGGTCCTCGAGCCGGACGATGTCGGCGAACGTGAACATGCGCGAGCGGATGTCTTCGGCCAGCGCGCTGTCGCGCGCCTCGATGCTGGCCAGCAGCGCCTTCTCGGTGGTGGCGTCCGAGCTGTTGATGATCTCCACGAGCGGCTCGACGCCGCCGAGCATCTCCGGCGTCTCGCGAGTGGCGAACACCCCGGTGCGGGCGCGCAGCGCGTCGCTGACGATCGCGATCGCCTCCTGCGTGGCGGTGCCCATCGTGGCGATGGACTGGGCGACGTCGGTGCGTGCGGGATCGGGCAGTGCGGCCAGCACGGTGGCGGCCTGCTCGGCCGGCAGGTGCGCCAGCACGAGCGCCACGGTCTGCGGCAGCTCGCCGTCCAGCAGGGTCGCAAGCTCCGCGGGAGCGGCCGCGGCGAGGAAGTCGAAGGCCGCGCTCGCCTTCGTCGCAGTCACCCGGCCGAGGACGCTCGCGGCCCGCTCGGAGCCGAGGGATGCCTCCAGCAGCCGCGCGGCGATGTCACGGCCGCCGCGCCCCGGCGGGAGGTGGCCGGAGGCGAGCCGATGGAACTCGCCCAGCGCGCGGGCGGTGGTCTCGGCATCCAGCTGCCGCATGGCGACGATCTCGGCCGCGAGGGCCTCGGCCTCGGACTCGGACAGATGCTTCATCACCTCGACGGCGTGGGCGCCGTCGAGGTTGAGGACGACGACGGCGGCGGTCTGCCGCCCGGTCAGCACGGTCATGCGTCCTGCCGTTCGTCCAGCAGGCTGCGCAGCAGCCTCGGCGGTGCGCCGCGGATCCTGCCGGGCGAACGCGTCGATCTCGCCGCGGCGGCGCTCGAGGCTGACCTGCGCGGGCTCGAGTTCGTGCTCGGGATCGGGCTGCTCCGGCGCGGGCTCGGGGTCGGTGAACTCCAGCGTCGCGACCGGGGCCGGCTCGAGCCGCTCGGTCGCCGCGGCCGCCGGTGCGCCCAGCAGCGAGCGCGGACGCCCGTCCAGCAGGGGCACGTACTCGGGCTCGTCCTCGTCGTCCGCACGCCGACGCGCGCGCACGATCAGCGCGATGACCGCGATCAGGAGGGGGAGGGCGACCGCCCCGGCGATGATCATGGTGTTGCGCAAGCGTGGCGGCACGGGCGGCCTCCTCCGCCTCCTTCGCCGCGCGCAGGGCCTCCTGCGCCGCGGTCGCCTCGGTCTGGCTGAACGGGACGAACTCCACCGCGACCGTGTCGCCGCGCTTCTGGTCGATGCCCGCGGCCGTCGCGATCAGCCCGCGCAAGCTGATCGGCGTCGACGCTGCCGGCGGCGGTCGCGTCCACGGCCACCGAGACGGACTGGCGCCGCAGCTCTCCGGCCGGGGTCGTGGTGGTCTGCACCGACTTGTTCACGACGTTGTTGCGGGTCACCTCGGTGGTCTGGCTCTCGCCGCCGGCGTCGCCCGACGGCACGGCGATGTTGTCCGGCCCCAGCACCCCGGCGTCGCTCGCGCTGCCCTTGGATGTCTGGGTCTTGGTCTGCTCGTTCGCCGGTGGCGCGCCCTCGGCGGGCGTGTACGTCTCGTCCTGGCGCTGGTTCGACGAGTGGTCGATCTCGGCGGCGACGGTGACGGTCGCGTTGCCCACGCCGACCACCGAGTCGAGCATCTTCTGCACGCTCGCCGCGATCCGGGTCTCGTAGTCGCCCGCCTGCTCGTCGACGCTGCCGGCGGTGCCGGCACCGACCGCCGACAGCGTGTGCCCGGCCTGGTCGACGACGGCGACGTTCTCGGGCTTGAGCCCGCTGACCGCCGCCGAGGTCAGGTGCACGATCGCCTCGACCTTCTGCGCCGACAGAGTCGAGCGGTCGCCGAGCTCGACGAACACCGACGCCGTCGGGTCCTTCGTCTCGGAGACGAAGACGCTCTCCTCGGGGATGGCGAGCTTCACCGATGCCGCCGTCACCCCGTCCATGGACGAGATGGTGGCGGCGAGCTCGCCCTCGATCGCTCGCTTGTAGGTGACGGATTGCTGGAACTCGGATGCCGTCACCCCCATCTCGTCCAGGAGGGTGTAGCCGCCGGAGCTGGCGGTGGGGAGGCCGGCGGATGCCGCGGCCAGGCGCTGGTCGTAGACGTCGTCCTTCGGCACCAGCACGGTCGCGCCCCCATCGGCGAGCTCGTACGACACCGAGGACGAGCGCAGCTGCTCGACCACGGCGTTCGCGTCCGACGCGCTGAGCCCGGAGAACAGGGGTGTGTACTCCGGCCGGGACAGCCAGCTGAACAGCGCGACACCGCCGAGGACGACGGCGGCGAGCCCGATGATGGCGATCGTGCGCTGCGCGAGCGTGAAGCCCGCGATGAAGGCTCCGACGCGGCGCAGCGCGGTGGTGACGGGCTGGGGCATCAGGCCTGCATCCGCATGATCTCGTTGAACGCGTCGACGCCCTTGTTGCGCACGGCGCTGACCAGTTCGAGCGTGACCGCGGCGCGGGTGGAGGCGATCATCGCGGAGTGGATGTCATCCAGGTCGCCGGTCACCGCCGCCACGCTGAGCTGGTTGGCGGTCGTCTGCAGCCCGCGCAGGTCGTCGACGGCGCCGGCGAGGCTCGACGCGAAGCCGGAGTCGTCGCCGGCAGCCGCGACGGCGGGAGTGGTCGTGGCCGGGGGAAGGGCGGCCGAGACGGCGCCGATGCCGGGGATGGAGCTCATCGGCCTCGTCCGATCTGCAGGGCGGATTCGTAGGTGGTGCGGGCCCGGTCCACGACGCCGGCGTTCGCCTCATAGCCGCGCTGGGCGAGGATGAGCTGGGCCATCTGGTCGCCCAGGTCGATGTCGGGGTAGCGCACGTAGCCGTCCGCGTCGGCCAGCGGGTTGTCCGGCTCCTGCACGAGGCGGCCCTCGGCATCCCCCAGCGCCGTGCCGGCCACGTACGCGCCGGGCGTGATCTCGCCCGCCGAGACGCGGACGTAGCGCTCGCGGAACGCGGTGTCGCCGGGCGCGACGGCCGTGTTGATGTTGGCGATGTTGTCGCTGAGCGCGTCCAGCCACTTGCGGTGGACGGTCAGGCCGGTGCCGGCGATGCCGATCGCGTCGAAGGTCATGAGGTGGTCCTCAGCGCCGTGCGGACCGCCGAGAACGAGCCGTCGACCGCCTGCGAGGCGAACTGGAAGCGCAGCATGGTGTCGATGCTGGACAGCGTCTCGGTGTCGAGGTTGACGTTGTTGCCGTCCAGCCGGGTCGGCTCGAGCGACTCGCCGACCGTCGCGGTCGCGCTCCCGTCACCGGCCGCGACGGAGGCGGCCAGCGCGTCCTCGAACTGCACGCGCTTGGCGTGGTAGTCGGGGGTGTTGATGTTGGCGATGTTGTCGGCGATCGTGCGCTGCCGCAGCGAGAGCCCGTTCAGCGCGCTGGTCAGCGCCGAGATGGTCACAGAATCGAGCACGGCCCCGTCTCCCGATGTCGAGTCGGTCAGTGGCGGCCGTTCCCTGGCCGAGTGTCGAGCGATCCCTGCTCGCGGTGCTCTATCGGCGGTCCGGAGCGATACGTTAGACGGCTCTCATAAATCTCTGGCGGGTCGATCTCCGACGGGTCGATCTCCTACAGATCGAGGTCGAGCAGCGCGGGGGCATCGCCGCGCACCGGCGGGATGCGCCGCAGGGCGACGATCTCGCGGTGCAGCGCGTCCAGCTCGTCGTGCACCTCGCGGATGCGCTCCTGCTGCCGTGCCAGGAGCCGCCCCGCCCGGTCGGCGAGCTCGGGCGGCAGCGGGGTCGACGGCGGCGCCCACGGCCGCACCGATGCATCGGCGCCCAGATCCTGCTCGAACCGCTCGAGCAGGGCCGGCCAGGCGGCATCCGTCATGCGGGCACGCCGCTCAGCCTGCGCCGCGGCCTCGTGCCAGGCGTCGCGCAGCGGCGCGATCAGCTCATGGCACGCACGCGTGCGGTCGGCGTCGCGGCCGATGTTCGCGCCGATGAGGGTCTGGGTGACGAAGGTGTACAGCGCGCGCAAGCCCGTCGCTGCCGTCCCAGGCGTCGGTGAGCGAGCCGGACAGCTCGGCGACGATCGCCTGCGCGTGCTGCAGGTGGGTGCTCGCGGCCGCCCAGTCGCCGGCCCGCTGCGCGGCCTCGCCGCGCTCGATGTCCAGCAGCAGGCGGTCGTAGAGCATCGTGACGAGCCGCTCCGGCGGGGCCGAGAGGACGGCGTCGTCGCGGTACCGCTGCTGGGCCCTCAGCGCGGCGTTCACGAGCTCGATCCGCTCTGCGAGGTGGAAAGACTGGCCAGCTGCGTGGTCAGGTACGAGGACTGCGACTGCATCTGCGAGAGCATCGTCTCCAGGTGCGCATACGTGCGCTCGAGCGAGGCCTGGCGCTGCTCGAGCCGGACGTCCCAGCGGGCGATCTGGTCGCCGAGCGCCTTCACCTCGCTCTGCTGTCCGACGATGCGCGTGGTCAGCAGCCCGTCGTACTTGTCGGAGTACCGCTCGGACACATCCTGCACGCGGGCGGCGATGCCGGTGAACATCGCCTCGGCGGCCGCGGGGTCGGCGGCCGCGGCGTCGGCGAACTTCTCGCTGTCGAACGAGAGCACCCCGTACCGGTCGATGGAGATTCCCATCGTCGAGGGCGAGACGCCGTCCACCGGGTGCTGGATCGCGTCGGCGACCGCTTGGCGCAAGCGCGCGGACGGTGCTGTCGCCGGTGAACACGCCGAGCGTGGTGGTGCCGCCGGCGGCATCGGCGACCGTGGCGGTGGATCCCTTGTCGATGCGACTGAGGATCGAGGCGACCTGCGTGATGAAGTCGCCGACGGTCTTGGCGCGCGCGGCGTCGTCGACGCCCACGCCGATCGAGACCGGCTCGACGGATGCCGCGGCGACCGTCACGTCGACGCCCGGGAACAGGCCGGTGAACGTGTTCCCGGACGAGGTGACGACCTGCTCGGCGGCCGTCCCCGCCCACAGCCGCAGCTGTGCGTCGCTGCCGACCGTCACCACCGCGCCCCCCGGTGCGGTGGTGATGTCGGCGGCGGTCCCGGCGGCGGCCGCGCCGAGGTCGCCGCGGAGGACGCGGAACGCTCCCGCCTCCCCGGTCTCGTCCGCCGTCAGCTCGCAGCCGGTAGGCCGGGCTGCCGTCGGCGTCGGTGCCGGCCCGGACGACGGTGGCGGTGATGCCGGCTCCGGCATCCGTGATGGCGCGGGCCACATCCTGCATCGACGTGGATGCGGCAGTGACCTCCACTCGCTCGCCGGCGGCGTTCTCGAGCGTGAGCACGGGCGGGTCGTCCGGCCAGGTGGCGGATGCCGCGGAGACGACGGTGTGCGCGCGGGCCACCTTGTCGACCACGATGTCGGCGGAGGTGGGCGCGGCGCCGGATCCCGCGGTGACGGTGACGGCGGGGGAGGACGAGGTGGTCGTGAACTGCGCGAGGGCCGTGCCCGACGCGGCCTTCTTCGCCCTGTCGGCGAGGGATTGGATCGAGGCGTTGAGGGTCTGCAAGCTGCGAGATGATGCCGCTCTTGTCGGTCTGCTTCGCCGACAGCAGGTTGCGCGGGATCGCCTCGACGTCCATCAGGGACTTGATCAGGGCCGTGGTGTCCAGGCCCGAGACGAGGCCGTCCAGGGAGAGTCCCATGGGTGTCCTTCCGCGTCAGGTGGGGGAGGGCGGCCCCGCGGTCACCCGCGGAGCCGCCCGGTGTCTCAGCGTGATCAGCGCAGCAGCTGCAGCACGCCCTGGTTGGCCTGGTTGGCCTGGGCGAGCATGGCCGTGCCGGCCTGCGACAGGATGTTCTTCGCCGTGAACTTGACCATCTCGGACGCCATGTCGGTGTCGCGGATCCGGCTCTCGGCGGCAGCCAGGTTCTCCGAGGAGACGTTGAGGCTGTTGATGGTCGACTCGAACCGGTTCTGTGCCGCACCGAGGCCCGCGCGGGCCGTCGAGACGGTGGTGATGGCGTCGCTGACGGTGGTGATCGTCGTGGCCGCCACCGTCGCGTCGGCGAAGCCGTCGGTGGTGACGATCGCCGTCTTCAGGTCGGTCGCGAGCGTCTTGATGTCGGCACCGCTCAGGTCGACGGAGATCTGGTTCGCGGCGGACCCGTCCGCACCGACCTGGAACGACAGCGAGGCGACGCTCCCGTCCAGCAGCTGGATGCCGTTGAAGTTCGTCGAGTCGGCGATGCGGCCGAGCTCATCGACCAGCCCCGTCACCTCCTGCGTGATGGCCGCGCGCGAGTCCACGTTGTTCGAGTCGTTTCCGGCCTGCACCGCGAGGTCGCGCACGCGCTGCAGGATGGAGTGGACCTCGGTCAGGGCGCCTTCCGCGGTCTGGATGACCGAGATGCCGTCCTGGGCGTTGCGGGCCGCGACGTTCAGGCCGTTGACCTGCGAGCGCAGGCCCTCGGAGATCGCCAGGCCCGCCGCGTCGTCCGCGGCCCGGTTGATGCGAAGGCCGCTCGAGAGCTTCTCGAGGGACTTCGACAGGTCGTTCTGCGTGTTCGACAGGTTGCGGTAGGCGTTCAGTGCCGACACGTTGGTGTTGATCTGCATACCCATGGTGTTTCTCCTCCGTGATGGGGTACCCGGGAGCCCATCCGTGGGCTTCCGAAGACAGCTATCGGCGCCGCATACGCCGTCGTTAGGCGCGCGTCGGGATCTCTCAGACGGCGACGGCCGTGCGCGGGCGCAAGCGCGTTCGCCATCCGCGGGCCGCCGGCCTCGATCATCCGCGCGAAGAACGCCTCGCGCACGGATGCCGAGACCCGCGAGACCGGTTCGGGCCGGTCGCCGTCGGCGAAGAACTGGTCCAGCGCGTCGCGCAGCAGCCGCACGGCCTCGGAGCGCTGCTGCGAGACGGCGGAGTGCGAGACGCCGAGCTCGTCGGCGATCTCCTTGACCGGCCGCTCGTCGATGTAGACGGCCTGCACGATGTGCCGCATCCGCTCGGGGAGGGCCCGGACGGCGCACTCCAGCACCTCGCGGCGCTCGGCCAGCAGTGCCGACTCCTCGGGGAGCGGGATGTCGCCGGCCAGATCCTGCGCGGATGGGTCGTCGAGGGTCGTGACCGTGCGCGCGGCGTCGGCCAGCGCGTCGCTGACGGTCTCGGCGGGCACGCCCATCGCGGTCGCGATCTCGGCGACCGTGGCGGTGCGGCCCAGCCCTGCCGTCAGGGTGTCGCGGACGGCGACGGTCTCTTTGATGCGCTTGCGGGTGCCGCGTGAGGCCCAGTCCATCGCGCGCATCTCGTCGGCGAAGGCGCCCAGCACGCGGCGTCGGGCGTAGGCGCCGAACGGCACGCCCAGGGTCGGGTCGAACGCGTCCGCCGCGGTCACCAGTGCCAGGGCGCCGACGGCGGCCAGCTCTTCGCGTGGCACGTTCGTGGCGCGCGCGTGGGTCTCGGCGGCGAGGTATCCGACCAGTGGCAGGTTGTCCTCGATCAGGCGGTTGCGCTCGGCTCGCGTCTGCATCTGGATGTCTCTCACTACTTGGCTGTCCCCCGACAGCTTCGGTGTCCCCAGATCACGACGGCTCCGGTTGGGAACCGACGATGCGACGCCTCTCCTTCTCCCCGCGATCGGGGAAAATGAGAAAACGCTCATCTTCGTGCATAACCATAGGGGAGAGTCTGTCGATAGGACAAGACGAACGCTGAAATCGGCGCGTCGCGACTGGGGATCACTGGGGAAGGAGGAGCCGATGGGAACGAACGAGTTGTCGATGCGGCTCTGGCATGAGCGTGAGCTGCTGGAGATGCTCCTGTTCAAACTCGAGGTCCAGGCAGCTGCCTGGCCGCCGGAGACGGTCGCTGGATGCATTTCGCCACGCACGAGATCGAGCAGGTGCTGGACCGGCTTGCGCACGACGGGCATCGCGCGCGTCGTCGATGCGGCGACGGTCGCCGAGGAGTGGGGGGCGCCCGAGGGCGCGACCCTGCGCGAGCTCGTCGAGCACGCCCCCACCGACCCGTGGCGCGACGTGTTCACCGATCACCTCCGGGTGCTGACCCAGCTCGTCGCCGAGATCGGACAGCTTGCGCGACGTCAACGTGCGGCAGCTGACGTCGGTGATGCGCGCCACGCAGGAGACGATCGCCGGACTCGGCGCCGACACCGGCGAGTACACGACCCACGGCGGGCGCACGCGCGAGGACGCGGCCCGCATCATCGACACCGAGATGTGAGCGAGGGAGCATGTCCACCTTCAGCGGGCTGAACACCGCGGCATCCGGGCTCGCCGCCGCGCGTCGCGGGATGGATGTCGTCGGGCAGAACATCGCGAACCAGACCACCGACGGGTACACGCGGCAGCGCGTGAACACGCACGCGATCGCCGCGGTGGCCCAGGCCGGCCGGTTCTCGACCGGCGCCGTACCGGGCCAGGGCGTGGCCGTCGACGGGATCGCCCGGCTGGGCGATGCGCTGCTGGATGCCCGGGTGCGCGACACCCTCGCCGCATCGGGCTTCTGGTCGACGCGAGCGCAGGCCGCCACCACGGCCGAAGTGGCGCTGGCCGAGCCGACCGCAGACGGCATGGCGGCCCGGCTGTCGGCGTTCTGGTCCGGATGGCAGGATCTCTCGAACGCCCCGGACTCCGGCGCCGCCGCCGCGGTCGTGCTCAGTTCGGCCCAGGAGCTGGCCGGCCGCCTCGCCGAGGGGTACCGCACCGTCGCCGGGCAGTGGAGCGACGCCCGGACGGGCGTTGACCGCACCGTGTCGCAGATCAACAGCGCGGCCGATCAGATCGCCGCGCTGAACCGCCAGATCCGGGATGCCGTGGCCTCCGGCCGCACCGCCAACGAGCTCATCGACCAGCGCGGCGTGCTCGCCCAGAACGTCGCCCGGATGGCCGGCGCGCGTGCGAGCGAGGAACCGGACGGCACCCTCACCGTCCGGGTCGACGGGAACGCGCTGGTGTCCGGCGCCCAGGCCCGGCACCTCGTCGTCAGCGGTCCGACCACGATCGACGGCGGGCAGCCGGTGACGCTGGGCTGGGAGGGGTCCGCGTTCCCGGTCGCGCTCGGCGACGGCGAACTCGGCGGGGCGCTCTCGGTGCTCGCGCCGGCCGGCCAGGGCGGACCGCTGGCCCAGCTCGCCGCCGCGTACAACACCGTCGCGACGACCCTCGCCGACCGGGTCAACGCGCAGCACCACCTGGGAGTGACGGCAGCCGGCACCGCCGGCGGCGATTTCTTCGCGCTGGCCGCGACCGGTCCGGCCGCGCTCGGGCTGAGCGTGGTGCCGACCTCGGGCGCCGATCTGGCCCTGGCCGCACCCGGCGCCGGCGCGTTCGACGCGACCAACGCCGACGCCATGTCGCAGGCTCGGCACCGGCGACGGCTCGCCGGACGCCGTCTGGGCCGACCAGGTGCTCCGCTTCGGGGTGTCCACCGCCGGGGACGTGCAGCGCGCCCGGCTGTCCGAGACCTCGGCGGTGGCCGCGACCACTGCCCAGCAGTCGGTGGCGGCCGTCGACGGCGACGAGGAGACCCTCAGCCTGGTCACCTACCAGGCCGCCTACCAGGCATCCGCCCGCGTGCTCAGCGCCATCGACGAGGCGCTGGACGTGCTGATCAACAAGACCGGAATCGTCGGCCGATGAGAGAGGGAGCACGATGATCTCGCGTGTGACGGCCCCGGCCATGGCCCAGTCGGCGATGCGACACCTGCAGGCGAACCTCGCCCAGCTGGCGCGCCTGCAGGAGCAGGCGACATCCCAGCGCGCCTTCGCGGTGCCCTCCGACGACCCGGCCGCCGCGGCGACCGCCCTGCAGGTGCATGCGCAGCGCAGCGCACCCAGCAGTACGCCCGCAACATCGACGACGGGCTCGCCTGGGTGACCACGGCCGACAGCGCCATCTCGTCGTCGACCGCGCTGCTGGGCCGCGCCCGGGACCTCACCGTGCAGGGCGCCAACGACGGGGCGCTGGATGCCACGGCCAAGGAGGCGATCGCCACCGAGCTGGAGGGCATCCGGGCCGAGCTGCTCGCCCAGGCCAACACCACGCTGCTGGGCCGCACCGTCTTCGCCGGGACATCCGATGCCGGCGTCGCCTTCGACCCCGCCTACGGGTTCACCGGGACGCCGGGGGCCGAGGTGCAGCGACGGATCTCGGACGGGGTCACCGTGCGAGTGGACGCCGACGGCGCGGCCGTCTTCGGCACCGGTGCCGACTCGGTGTTCGCGCTGCTGGACTCGGTCGTGGCCGACCTGCGCTCGGGGACGAATGTGGGCCACCACCTCACCGCGATCGATGAACGGCGCACCGCTATGCTCAGTGCCCAGGGCGCCGTCGGCGCCCGTCAGTCCCAGATCGAGCGCGCGAAGGAGGCCGCCGTGGACGATGCCGTCTCGCTCGAGGCCCGCCGCGCGGCCGTGGAGGATGTCGATTCGGTCGAGGTGCTGGTGCGGCTGCAGTCGCAGGAGCTCGTGTACCGCTCCGCGCTGGCCGTGACCGGGCGCGTGCTCGAGCCGTCGCTGATGGACTTCCTGCGATGACCGATTCCGCCTCCTCCGTCGCCGAGTCCTTCGTCGCCCTGTCCTTCGTCGCGCCGCCGCCGGGCTTCGCGCCGCACACCGCGTTCGCCCTGACCCCGATCGAGGGGGCCGACGGGCTGTTCGCGATGCACGCGGCCGAGCAACCGAGCTGCGGGTCTTCCTCGTGGATCCGCAGACCGTGGCATCCGGCTACGCCCCGATCCTCAGCGAGGAGCAGGTGGCCGACCTCGGGCTGGCCTCGCCGGACGACGCGATGCTGCTGGTCGTGGCCCACCCCCGCCGCGACGGGGTGAGCGTGAACCTCCTGGCCCCCGTGGTGGTCAATCGCACCTCGGGTGCGGCATCCCAGGTGATCCTCGAGGACCAGGACTACCCGCTGCGCGCCGCGCTCGGGTGACACGCGCACCCGCGTGCGCGGCGTAGGCTCGGTCGGGTGCGCGAACGACCGGACCGGATCAGTGGGGCTCGCGTCTGAGATGCATCCGATCAGCGCGCAGCGGCATCAGGCCGCCACCACGGGCGGCATCCCCGAGCCGGAGCCGATCGACGACGGGCTGTGGTCGGTGCCGCTGCCGATGCCGGGCTCGTTCCTCACCTACACGCTCGGCGTCGTGCACCGCGCGGCATCCGGTGCCGTCACCGTGATCGACCCCGGGTGGGACTCGGACGCGGTGATCTCGGCGCTGGACGCCTTCCTCGCCACGATCGACCGCCGGCTCGCCGACGTGCGCACGGTCGTCGTCACGCACGCGCACCCCGATCACATCGGGTCGGCCGGGCGGCTGCGCTCCGCCTCCGGTGCCGGGGTGGTCCTCGGCCGCCGCGAGCAGGCCTCCATCGACGCCGCGGGCGCCGGCGGCGCGGCCGACCAGCTCGCATCGCTGGAGGCCTGGGGCGTCCCGGATGCCGCGGCCCGGGCGCTCCGCGAGCGGATGGCCGAGCACGGCGGCCCGAACCGGATCGCCCTGACCGCCGACATCCTCGTGGACGACGGCGACCAGATCCCGGTCGACGGCCTGCGGTGGCGGACCGTGCTCACCCCCGGGCACACGCCCGGGCACATCTGCATCGCCGACGAGGAGCGCCGCATCCTGTTCTCCGGCGACCACATCCTGCCCACCGTCTACCCGGGGCTGGGACTCGGCGCCCAGCTGGGGACGAATCCCCTCGCCGACTACTTGCGCTCGCTGCGCGCGCTGGCGCCGTACGACGAGTGGGATGTCGCACCCGGCCACGGCTACCGCTTCCGCGGGCTCGGCGATCGGCGCCGATCCGCCGCGGCCCACGCCCTGCGCCGGGCGCGCGAGGTCGCCGCCGCAATCGCCGCCGAGGCCCACGCGACCACGTGGGACGTGGCATCCCGCCTCACCTGGTCGGCCGGCTGGAGCAGCTCTCGCGCAGCGGGATGCTCGGCTCGGCCCTGCCTGCAGACCGACATGTATCGCTCATTCGTCGAGGCCGGCGGGCTGGACGACCAACCGGCCGTCTGAGCCGCCGGGCGACCGCCTCCGGGCCGGTGCGTCACTCGTCGCGCAGCCGCACGGTCAGGGTCTGGGCGCTCGCGCCGATCGGGCCGTCGGCGTCGTGCAGCGCGGCACGGGTCAGGCCGATGCCGTCGGCGCCGATCGAGACCTCGGTGTCGAAGCCGATCCACGCGTCGCGGGGAAGCCGGAACAGGTGCACCGTCAGGTCCAGGTTCGGGTAGTTCGCGACCTCCGGTGTCAGCCGCGGCGTCATCCCGTTGACGATGTCGGCCACGCCCAGCACCTGCGCGGTCGTGCTCACCGGCTCGTCGTCGAGCAGCGGCATCCCGAGCCGCAGCCATACCTGCCCACGGCCCGGCTCGACCAGCCGCCGCCGCGCCTCGATCGTGCGCGCGAAGGTGCCGGCCCAGCCCGCCGCGGGATCGAATGCCTCCAGCTCGTGCGGGCCGGGGATCGACGGCAGCGCGCTCCACTGCACTGCACCGGTGTCGTACCCTGCTCGAGCCACGCGCGGGCGATGAGCGCCGTGCGGCCGTCGTGCGCGAGGGTGGCCTCGACGAGTTCGATGGTGCGGCCCGGGCGCAGCACGCGCACCGCGACCTCGAGCGTGCCGACGGGCATGGTGCCGAGGATGTCGACGGAGAGGCGCGTGAGCAGCAGGCCGTCGTCGCGGCGGGCGTCCCGGTCGGACTCGATCGCGTGTGCGAGCAGCCCGATCGTGGGCGCCACGTGCATCTGGGTCGGATCCCACGCGCCGCGGGTGTGATCGGTCGCGCGGAACGAGGTCGGGCCGAGTCGTTCGAAGTAGGCGGTCACACCGGCATGCTACGCGGCGGGGGGACGAGGCTCGTCGAGCCCCCGGTCGCAGACGGATGCGCGAGCCCGTTGACGTGACCGGGGGAGCGGTTGCATGCTGGGGACATGACGGCGGCACTCCTCTCGGTCGGAACGGCCGCTCCCCCCACCCGACTGACCCAGCAGCGGATCCGCGACCTGTTCGCCGGGCAGGCCGGCATCGACCGTCGCGCGGTGCGGCTGATCGGCGCGGCGTTCGACCATGCCGCGATCGACCACCGGCACAGCGTCGTCGCCGAACTCGCCGGCGGGGAGGGGCTGTTCCTCGACGCCGACGACCGGCTGCGGTCGCCGTCGACCGAGGCGCGCAACGAGGTCTACCGGCGTGAGGCGCCCGGGCTGTTCGCCGCGGCGGCGCTGGACGCCCTGCGGCGCGCACGGATGTCGGCGGCCCAGGTCACCCATGTGATCACGGTCTCGTGCACCGGTTTCTTCGCGCCCGGACCGGACTTCCGGCTGGTGCGGGACCTCGGCATCCCGGCCGGCGCCGAGCGCTACCACCTCGGGTTCATGGGATGCGCGGCCGCGTTCCCGGGCCTGCGGGCCGCGGCGCGGATCTGTGCCGCCCAGCCCGAGGCGGTCGTGCTCGTGGTGTGCGCCGAGCTGTGCTCGCTGCACCTGCGCTCATCGAGCGACCCCGACCAGATCGTCGCGTCCGCCGTCTTCGCCGACGGTGCGGCGGCCGCCGTGGTGGCCGGCGCACCGGCGCGGCGCGACGCCGCGGTGCTCGAGCTGGGGGCGTTCTCGACCAGCATCACCGACGACGGCGAGTCCGCGATGGACTGGACCGTCGGGGATGCCGGATTCGAGATGATCCTGACCGCCGAGGTGCCGCGCATCGTCGGACGCGAGATCCGCGGCGTGGTCCGCGCCGCGCTCGGCGGCGCCGCCGAGCCCGAGGACAGCCGTGACGATGCCTGCCCGGATCGCCGCGGTGGACGCCTGGGCCGTGCACCCGGGCGGGCGCAGCATCCTCGACCGGGTGCAGGCGGGACTGGGGCTTCCGGATGCCGCGATGGCGACCTCGCGCGCGGTGCTGCGCGAGTTCGGCAACATGTCCAGCGCCACGGTGCTGTTCATCCTGCAGCGCATCCTCGCCGACCGTGCGCTCGGCGACGACGCACGGGTGGTCGGGCTGGCGTTCGGACCGGGCCTGACCGTCGAGACCGCCCAGTTCGTCCGCCGGGAGGCGACGGCGTGAGCCTCGCGGTGCGCGCCGACCGGCTCGCCGAGCTGATGGACGATCCGGCCTGCGATCCGCAGCGCCTGCGTCGCACGCTCGAGCGGTTCGCCCTGGTGAACCGGCTGGTGGCCGGATGGGCGGGCGTGTACCGCACGCACCTGCGGCCCGCGCTGGCCGACGCCGCCGGACCGGTGCGCATCCTCGACATCGGGTGCGGGGGCGGCGACATCCTCCGCCGCCTCGTGCGCACCGCCCGTGCCGACGGCTTCGCCGTGACGGGGGTGGGCATCGACCCCGACCCCCGGGCGATCGCGGTGGCGTGCGCCGCGCGACCCGAACGCGGCGTCGCCTACCGCGCCGCGACGAGTGCGCAAGCTGGTCGCCGCCGGCGATGCCTTCGACATCGTCATCTCGAACCACGTGCTGCATCACCTCGACGACCGCGACCGCTCCGCGCTGTTCGCCGACACCTCCAGGCTCGCCACCCGGCTGGCGGTCCACGCCGACATCGCCCGCAGCCGCACCGCCTACGCGGCCTACGCGATCGGCATCCTGCCCCTGGCGCCCGGCACCTTCCTGCGCACGGACGGGCTCGCGACATCCGCCGCAGCTTCACCGCCGGCGAGCTGGCGGCCGCGCTGCCGCCCGGCTGGGCGGTCGCCGGCGCCCGGCCGTTCCGCCTGCTCGCCGTGCACCGGCCGGTGACGCGGTGAGCGGCGGTCCCGACCACGACGTGATCGTCATCGGCGCCGGGCCGACCGGACTGTTCGCCGCCGCGGAGCTGGCCCGACTCGGCCTGGATGTCGTGCTGCTCGAGGCGCGCCCCGACCCGGCGCCGGGCAGTCGCGCGATCGGGGTGCACGCTCCGGTGCTCGCGGCGCTGGAGCCGTCGGGTGCCACCGACCGCATCCTCGCCGATGCGGCGCGCGTGCCGCGCGGCGTCGCGCGGGCGGGTGGGCGGGTGCTCGGCGAGGTGCGCTTCGACCGGCTCGACACCCGATTCCCGTTCGTGGCGACGCTGCCCAGGCGCGGACCGAGGCGGCCGTGGCCGCAGGAGGGCCGCCGCCGCGGCGCGCGTCACGGGCGGTCGCCGTGCACGACCGCGGCACGGTCGTCGACGTGCTCGTGGCGGCGCCGGCCTCGCGCGGGACCGGTCGCGTCGGCGACCCGTCCGTGCCTCAGGCCGCCGAGCGGCTCATCGCGCGCACGGTGATCGTCGCGGCCGGTGCCGGCGGCCGGCATCTCGTGCCCGCGGCCGGCGTCCGATCCCACGCCTACCGCGACCGGTACCTCATGGCCGATGTGCCGGGGCCGTCGGTGGAGTCGGCCGAGGTCGCGGCGGTCACCCTGGATGCCGCGGGCGTGCTCGAGTCCTTCCCACTGCCCGGTGGCGGCCGCCGGCTCGTCGCCTGGGATGCGGCATCCGATCGCGGTTCTGCACCGCTCGATGACACGGATGCCGCGGCGGTCGACCGGTTGCGTCGCGCCGTCGCCGACCGTACCGGCGATGACGCCCTGGCGGCGCGGATCGAGCGGGTGACCGGATTCGGCATCCGTCGCGCGGTCGCCCACCGCCTGCGCCTCGGACGCGTGTTCGTCGTCGGCGACGCCGCGCACGAGGTGAGCCCGATCGGCGGGCAGGGGATGAACCTGGGGCTGCTGGATGTCGCGACCCTGGCGCCGCTGATCGCCCGTTGGCTGCCGCAGGTGGAGTCCTCGGACGAGCTCGCGCGGTGGGAACGGCAGCGCCTCGCCTCGGCCCGCACGGCCGTGCGGCTGGCCGCGGCGAACACCGCTCTGGGGCGACCGCGATCGGCGCTCGCGCATCGGGTCGTGACCGGTGCCCTCGCCGGTGCACTGTCCGGCCCGTTCGGGCCGATGCTGGCCCGCGCCTACGCCATGGGCCTGGACCGCGACGGGCGGATCGGCTCGGGACGGACGGCGCACGGGCTCACCGGGTGACGACCAGCTGTGCGGCCAGGATCAGCGCCGCCAGCATGACCAGGCGGAACACCAGCCGCCCCGGACGCGCCCGCAGCGACGCCGCCAGCCCCCATACCGCGACGGCCGTCACCGCCACGCCCGCGGCCGCCGTGATCGGCGCCACGCCGGTCGCCCCTGCCGCGAGCGGCCCGACGACGGCCGCCGCGGTGCCGGCGAGGAGCGCGACGAACGCGACCACCGCCGACCCCCGCGCCCCCAGCCGGTGCGGAAGCCCGCGCACCCCCGTGCGAGCGTCGTCCTCCAGGTCGGGCAGCGCGTTCGAGAAGTGGATCGCGACCCCGAGCGCCGCACCGGTCGCCCACGCCCACCCCGCCGCGACGTGGGGGATGGGCAGGGCCAGCGGGGCGAGGGAGGGGAACACGCCGAATCCGACCAGGAAGCACGCGGCCGACCAGATCGTCGACTTCAGCCGGGCGTTGTACGCCCAGCCGGAGCCGAGGAACACGGCGTGCGCCAGGGCGAGCCACCACCCGAGCGCGGCCGAGACGGCGAGGGCGACGAGCGAGGCGATCACCGCCGCGGTCCACGCCGCACTGACCGGGGCGTCAGGCCGGGCGAGCGGCTTGTCGGAGCGTCCGACGGCGCGATCGCGGGCGGCGTCGAGGACGTCGTTGGACAGTCCGATCGAGATCTGGCCGGCCAGCACCGCCGCGGTCAGGGCGACCAGCCGGACCGGGCCGAGGCCGACCGCGAGCCCGAGCGCGCACGCGATCACGGTGACGACGACGGTCGGCCCGGGGTGCGTCGAACGCCAGAGGATCGCGACGATGCGCATGACGGCGATGATAGGCCGTCGCCGCTCCGCAGCGGTGATCCGAGCCCGTGCGGAGGGCGGGCGCACACCCATCGACGCCGTGCGTGGCGAGGGCTACCCTGAGCCTCAGGCGGACATCCTGCCCGCCGTACCGGAGGAAGGCGGATATCGGATGGACGCGATGATGATGGGCGCCATGAGCAAGGACATGATGTCGATGCCCGGCATGCCCGCCATGGACATGGCCATGATGCAGGAGTGTATGGACGCCTGCTCGGCGTGCGAGCAGGCGTGCACCGTGTGCTCGATGCAAGCTGATGGACTGCGCCCCGGCATGTATGAACTGCGCAGACATGTGCAACACCATGATGCGCGGGATGATGCGGATGCAGGGCATGACGCCGGCGGCGATGATGGCGATGCTCGACGCGTGCGTGGCGATGTGTCAGATGTGCATGGACGCGTGCATGGAGCACGCCGACCACAGTGAGGTCTGCCGCATGTGCGCGCAGTCGTGCAAGGCGTGCATGGATGCCTGCGGCAAGATGCGCGACGCGATGATGGCGGCCGCCTGAGCTGCGGCCGTCAGCGAAGTCGCATCGTCACGCGACGCGCGTCGTCACGCGGCGAGCGCGACGTTGAACTGCGTGCGGCCGACGGCCAGCACGCCATAGCGCACGTGGAGTGCGACGGGGGTGCCGGGCGCCGCCTCGAGTGCGGCGCCGCCCGCGTTCCACACGGTGTGCCGGGTGCCGTCCAGCGCGTGCGCGGTGAGCACGCCGGCCGCGGCATCCACGTCCGTCACGACGGCGTCGACCCACTCGGCCGGCGTCGCCGACGCGAGGCGCGCCTGGATCAGATGCAGCGCGTGCCCCGGGGCGAACGAGGAGCACACATCGCCGTGCTGGCACATGCACGCCACACGCTCACGCACCGAGAGGGGCGTTGTGCGGGTCGGCGGCGTGTTCACGGGGATCTCCTTCTGATCGGGATCCCTCGAGAGTAGGCGGAGCCGGCGGCATCCCGAAGCGGGCCGCAACGGGGCGAAACAAAACCCGGACCCGGTGAGGGGGAGGGTGGCGCGCTCAATGCCGCCGCGGCTCACGGATCCAGGTGTCGAGGGTCGTCTCGCCGACGATCGCATCGTCGCCGGGCAGCAGAACCGATGACGCGATGTTGAATCCGTGCGGGCGAGCATTCTCATCCGCGACGACGAAGCGTTCGTCTCGATCGGCCAGCAGCAGACTCGTTCCTGCGCCGCCTTCGCGGCGAAGTGGCCGTCGCCTTCGGGAAGATCGGCGCCGACGATCGACAGCATGACGTGGTGGCGTACACCGGCGGCCAACCCCGCCTCGATCGTCCGGGCGGTCATCGTCGTGAAGAAGTCACGAGCCCCGTCTCCATCCGGGTGGGGCGCATTCGTCACGTCGATGACGGCGTCCGCGAGTGCGAGGGCATGGTCGAGCCCCACACCCGTCACGCCATCGACACCGGTGCGGCGGGATGCCACGACCACGGCCTCGGCCCGCCTCTCCAGTCGGTCCACCACGAGTCTGCCGATATGTCCGGTACCGCCCAAGACCACGATGCGCATGAGTCCGTCTCCCGTCCGGGGTCGTGTCTCGACCCGTTCGCCAGAAGTGACCGGATGCCGGCGGGTGATGTGACGGATCAGGCGGTCTTCAAAGCCCGCGAGGAGATGGACCGGAGTACGTCGAGGGCGACTTCCGCGCGTTCGGGAGTGAACCCGAACGTCTCGGTGATGGTGCGGTAGATCTGCGGCGCGTGCTCGCTGAGTGCCTGCCCGGCGGGAGTGGTGGAGACCACGACGGACCGCTCGTCCTTCGGATTGCGGGTGCGGGTGACCAGCCCCTGCTGCTCCATCCGCTTGACCAATGGCGTGATGGTGCCGTAATCGGACTGCAGGCGCCCGACCAGATCGCCGACCGGCACGTCGCCCTGGTCCCAGAGCACCGCCAACACGAGGTACTGAGGGTACGACAGGCCGAGAGGCTCGAGCAGCGGCCGGTACACCGCCGTCACCGCGCGGAACGCCGCGTGCAGGTTGAAGCAGACCATGTCATCCAGGGCGATGTTCGGGGATTCGGGATCGGTCACATCACGACGATAACACCGATCCATCGTATGCGATCACATTGTGTACGAGTGAATTTGTCGACCCCTCATCCCGCGTGCACGGATCGGCCTGCAGCGGGGTCTCGGCGTCGCCGGGTGCCGAGACCGGCATCGCGTCGAAGCAGCATCTCGAGACGCTCGAGGTCGCCCGTGCGACACGCGAAGATCAGTTCGCGCAGCAGGTGGCGGTGCGCGACGCTGCCGGGCTCGGACCGTGCGGGTGCGCACAGAAGGTCGCGCCGAGCCCGGCTGACGAGCTGACGGGCTCCGCTGCCGATGTCTCCAGCAATGCCGCGATCCGCGCGTAGGGGTAGTCGAAACCCACCCGCAGCACGAACGCCGCCCGCTCGGCGGGCGTGAGATGCGCGGCGAGTCTCGCCGCGGCCGCATCCAGCGCTGCGGTGCGCTCCGCATGGGTGGCGGGGTCGTCTTCGCGCGCGGCGCAGTCCTGCCATTCGGCAGTGGCCACCTCGTGTCGGGCATGCGCGCTGGTCAGCTCGTTGATCGCCACATGGCGCGCAGTGGTCGCCAGGAACGCGGCAGGGTTCCGCACGCCGCTGCGATCGTGGCGCTGCCATCGGCAGCCAGGTCTCCTGCACGGCGTCTTCCGCGTCGCCGGCCCGGCCGGTCAGCCGATAGGCCGCCGCGAAGATGCCTCCTCGTGCGGCGATGAAGTCGGACAATCCGTCGTCCGGCCGCGATTCCGGTGTCTCGATGGCCATGATGAGCTCCCGTCGTGCGACGCCGGCGGGAGCCTGGATGACTGGGGTCGGCGTCCGTTCACTTCTTCTCTGATCGGCAGAATACATCGTGCACGAGGAAATAGGAAGCATATAAATAGTGTCATGAAATCGGGCGTCGCTGTCACAAGAGGTCGGGTTGCCAGGTCTGCCCTGTATCCCCTACAGGAAAGGAGCAGAAATGCTCGATCACATCCTTCAGCCGGAAGCGCGCGCCTTCGCCGAGGCTGCTGCCGCACCGCCGGCCCTGGCCGATCGCGGCGTCGACGGTGCCCGTGCACTCCTCGACGGTGTGCAGGCAGCCCGATCGAGATGCCCGCGGTCGTCGATGAGTGGATCACCGTGCCCGCGAGCGTCGGTGACGTGCGCGTGCGCATCGTGCGTCCGGCCGGCGCCGTCGGCACGCTGCCGACTGTGCTCTACATCCACGGAGGTGGCTGGGTGCTCGGCAACGCCGGCACGCACGACCGGCTCGTCAGAGAGCTGGCAAGCGGCGCTGAGGCGGCCGTGGTCTTCGTCGAATACGATCGCTCGCCTGAAGCGCAGCACCCCGTCGCCATCGAACAGGCCTACGCGACGGCACAGTGGATCACCGATTCCGGCGCCGAGAAGGGGCTGGATGCCTCGCGGATGGCGATCGCCGGCGACTCGGTCGGCGGCAACATGGCCGCCGTCGTCGCGCTCCTGGCCAAGACCCGCGGCAACGTGGTGTTCGTGCACCAGTCGCTGTACTACCCCGTGACCGATGCGGCCATGGACACCCCCAGCTACACCGAGTTCGCCGAGGGGTATCACCTGACCGCCGCGGCGATGGCGTGGTTCTGGGACTGCTACCTGCCCGATTTCGATGCGCGCAAGGGCATCACGGCCTCGCCGCTGCGTGCACCCGTCGACGACCTGAGGGGCCTGCCCGAGACGTTCCTCATCGTCGACGAGAACGACGTGCTGCGTGACGAGGGCGAGGCCTACGCGCGCAAGCTCATCCAGGCCGGCGTGCGCACCACGTTCGTGCGCTACGACGGCACGATCCACGACTTCATGATGCTGAACCCGCTGCGGCCCTCCGCGGCGACCACGGCCGCGGTCGAGCAGGCCGTGCACATCCTGCGCAAGGCTCTCGGCCGCGCGTGACATCCACCACACGGTGACATCCACCCCCAATAGAGAGAAGAAGAAAATGTCCGAAAGCAAGCCCACCGTCGTCCTGGTTCACGGCGCCTTCGCCGAGTCGGCCTCGTGGAGCGGCGTGATCGCGCGACTGCGCGAGCACGATGTGAAGACCGTCGCGGCGGCCAACCCGCTGCGCAGTCTGTCCGGTGACGCCGCGTACGTGCACGATGTGATCGCGGCGATCGGCGGCCCCGTCATCCTCGTCGGCCACTCGTACGGCGGCATGGTGATCACCGAAGCCGCCGCGGACAACGACGCGGTCGTCGGCCTCGTCTATGTCGCCGCGTTCGTGCCCGACACCGGCCAGAGCGCGTTCGAGCTGTCCACCAGCGCGCCCGGCAGCACGCTCGGCGCGGCGCTGAACGCCTCCCCGGTGGCCACCGGCGGCAACGAGTTCGCCATCCGCCAGGAGGTGTTCGCGCACCAGTTCGCCGCGGACGTGGCCGCGGACGAGGCGGCCGTGATGGCCGTCACCCAGCGCCCGGTGACCGAGGCGGCGCTGTCCGAACCGCTGCCGACCGCGCACCCGGCGTGGAAGAGCATTCCGTCGTGGCACGTGTTCGGCGACGCCGATCTGAACATCCCCGTCGCCGTCCACCGCGCCGGTGCCGCCCGCGCGGCCTCGCGCGGCATCACCGAGATCGCCGGCGCATCGCACGCGATCTCGGTGTCGCAGCCGGATGCCGTCGCGGCGACCATCGCCGAGGCCGGGAAGGCGTACATCGCCTCGCTCACGCCGGCGTGACCGGCCGCGGGTCGCAGATCCCGTCGCCGTCCGGAGACTCCCGTCCCGGGCGGCGACGGTCATGTGTCGTGTGCACTCACCAGTTGATCCCCGGGGCGGATCAACTGGTGAGTCTCCAGAAGGCAGACACCGGGGTCGCTCAAGGAGCACAAGAACCAGCGCAAGGATGCCGCCCGGAGCCGCGCGAGCCCACAGCACGAGGGCGCCGCGCAGACCATGCGCGGCGCCCTCGTCCCGACGGCTACTTGCGCGGGGGGTTCGCGGGCAGCCACTCCTCGAGCGTCGTCGCGAAGATGCGGGCGCCGTCCACGGGGACGAGCGTGCGCTCATCGATCGCGGCGCCGTAGTACGGGGCCGTGTCGTCGCGCACGACCCGACGCGGGTCCTTCCGGAAGGCCAGCCCGCGGCGGATCCACTCGTCGAGCCCGAACTGCTCGGGCCCGGCGATCTCGATGTCGCCGTTCACGGGCGCCCCGGCCGCGGTCTGGGCGACAGCGGTCGCGACATCCGCCGCGGCGATCGGCTGGCACAGCGCGCCCGGAAGGCGGATCTCGCCGCCGACCACGGAGATGTCGGCGATGCTGCCGAGGAACTCGAAGAACTGGGTCGCGTGCACCAGTGAGTACGGCATGCCCGACTCGCGGATGATCAGCTCCTGGGCCATCTTCGCGGCGAAGTACGGGATCTGCTGCGGACGGTTCGTGCCGACGATGGTCAGCGCGACGTGGTGTCCGACGCCGGCGGCCTTCTCGGCCTCGAGCAGGTTCGTGGTCGAGGTCGTGAAGAAGTCGAGCACCGCCCGCTGCTCGAACGACGGCGAATTCGAGACGTCGACGACGACGTCGGCGCCGGCGAGCGCTGCCGCCACGCCTTCGCCGGTGATGGTGTCGACCCCGGTGCTCGGCGCGGGCAGCCACCGCGTCGTGTCCGTGGGCCGTGAGCTTGTCGACGACCTTCGATCCGATCAGTCCGGTGCCGCCGACGACGACGATGCGTGCCATGTCATTTCCTCTCGCTTCGCGCGCGGATGCGCGCTCTGCAGTGGTGACCGGATGCCGCGGCCCGCTGTGACACCGTCAGGTCCACATCGTCAGCTTGGCCGGGTTGAACATCGCCCAGAGCCGGATGACCAGGTGTCGGCGCGACTCGACGACCACCACCCCGCGCACCCCGCCGCCCGGCGTGCGCAGCAGGATCGCGGGCATCCCGGTGGCCTCGGCGAGCTCAAGGCGACCGGCGCCGTCGGTCAGATCGCAGCGTCGCGGTGACATCGGCAGCGCCGCGGACCGGCTCGGTGAGAGTGCCCACGCCATCGGCGGTCAGCGAAGTGCGGCGGTGCAGGACGGCAGTCACGGCTTGCGGCGTCCCGTGCCTGCCACGCCGCCAGCAGGCGCTGAGCTGCCGCGTCCGCGCCGGCGTGCCGGCGACGCATCACAGCCCGGTCGCGGTCACGTGGCGCAGCTTGTCGGGACTCATGATCCACAGCAGCTGGTGGATGCCGTCAACGCCCACGTGGACAGTGAGCATGGTGGTGACCACTCCGTCCTGCACGAGCGCGGCGCCGGGCAGGCCGTTGACGGTCACCCAGTCGATCCGCTTGGCTTTCCAGAAGTGGCTCGAGAACGCCGCCACGAACTTCGCCACGCGCGCGCGACCGCGCACCGGGATCCGGGCGGCGAGCTTGACGCCGTTGCCATCGGTGTAGCTGACGACGTCGTCGACGAACAGCGCCTCCAGCCGTGCGGTGTCGCCGCGCTGGGCCGCGGCCAGGAAGGCCTCGAGCAGGCGACGGTGGGCAGCGGCATCCGCCTTCGCCTGACGCTCGGACGCGAGGTGCTTGCGGGCGCGGCTGACGAGTTGGCGGGCGGCGACGGGCGTGGTCTGGACGACGTCCGCGATGCGGTCGTACGGATAGTCGAGCGCCTCGCGCAGCGCATATGCGGCCCGCTCGGTCGGGGTGAGCTTCTCGAGCAGGATCAGCACCGCGTATTCGAGCGCCTCAGCGCGCTCGGCACCCAGACCCGGATCGTCCTCCGTGTTCACCGGCTCGGGCGACCACGGGCCGATATACGTCTCGCGACGCACCCGTGCGGAGTGCAGCGCGTTGATCGCCAGTCGCGTCGTGACCGTCGTCAGGAACGCCACCGGCTCGCGGACGGCCGATCGGTCCGTGGTCTGCCACCGGATCCAGGTGTCCTGCAGGCACGTCCTCGGCATCGGCGACGGTGCCCAGCATCCGGTAGGCGATGCCGAACAGCCGACGGCGGTGTTCGGCGAACTGGGCCGCCGCGAGGTCGAGGTCGTCGCTCACCGCGTTCCCTCCTGCCACTGGGCGAATCGTGTCGTGGACAGTCTCGCATCGGCGCCCGGCAGCAGATCCTCTCGGCCGAGAGCAGCGCCGAAGTACGTTCCCAGCGGGTCGGCGACCACCTGCCGCGGGTCGGAGCGGAAGCGCAGATCGCGGCTGAGCAGCTCGCGCAGCTCGAACACCTCCGGGCCGGCGTTCTCGACGATGCCCTGCGCCGGTCCGCCGCGGACGGCGGCGGCGACCGCCGCGGCGACGTCGTCGGCAGCCATCGGCTGGATGAGCACATCGGCCGCGTGGGTGATGCCGCTGACGGTGGCCTGCTCGGCGATGCTGCGGACGAATTCGAAGAACTGCGTCGCGTGCACGATGGTGAACGGTCGGCCCGATTCGACGATGAGGCGCTGCTGCCTGCGCCTTGGCGATGAAATACCCGCCTTGGCCGGCCGCGAGCCGGTCGGTGCCGACGACCGAGAGGGCGATGTGGTGTCCGACACCGGCCGCCGCCCCGTACGTCAGCAGGTTCAAGGTCGACGCATAGAAGAAGTCCTGGGCACCGCGCTCGTCGAGGTACGACGAGTTCGACACATCGACGACGACGTCGGCGCCTGCCAGGGCGTCGGCGAGTCCCTCGCCCGTGTACGAGTTGACGCCGGTGGCACGGGCCGCCGCGACCACATCGTGCCCGTCGGCCTTCAGTCGCCACACGAGTCGGGTTCCGATGAGTCCCGTGCCGCCTACCACCGTGATCCGCATGTCCTCGCCCTCTCCGCCGCGCCGGCCGCGGCATCCACAGGGGTGACCGGGCGGCCCCACGATCTGTGACAGCGGCGGCGTGAGCGGGCCACCGGATGCCGCATCCGCGCCCCCTGCACGGCCGGATACACTGGCCCCGACCGGGAGGTGCTCGTGTGACGTGGGGACTGGCACTGGACCTGCTCGGCACGTTCTTCTTCGCCATCTCGGGGAGCCTGCTGGCCGCGCGGCGCGGCTTCGACATCGTCGCGTCCCTGCTGCTGGGATCGCTGACCGGCCTGGGCGGCGGCGTCATCCGCGACCTCGTCATCGGTGCGCCCCCGGCCGCATTCGCCCAGCCGATCCACTTCGCCCCGCCGGTGCTCGCGGCCGTACTCGTGTTCTTCCTCAGCGGCCTCGTGCAAGCGCTACTCGCGCACGCTGCTCGTCTTCGATGCCGCCGGACTCGCCGTCTTCTGCACGACCGGCACGGTCACGGCGCTGACGGCGGGGATGAACCCGATCGCGGCGATCCTGCTCGGGGTCACGACCGGCGTGGGCGGTGGACTGATGCGGGATGTCGTGGCCAACCGCGACCCGCAGCTGTTCAATCCGAACGACCTGTACGCCGTTCCCGCGTTCATCGGTGCCGTCCTGATCGCCGGCCTCTGGTACGTCGGCTGGTACGGGCCGATCGCACTGTATGCGGTGACCGCGCTCGTGTTCGCGTTCCGGGTGCTGTCGCTGCGATTCCGGTGGCGGATCCCGCACGCGCGCGGGCCGTGGTTCCACCCGCGTCCCTAGGCGTATCGTGACGCTCGGGCGCCCGTGGAGCGACGCCGGGGGAGGCATCCATGTCGGCTTTCACAGACCTCGTCGCGCAGTATGGATCGATCCGCGCCGACCAGGAGGACACGTATCGCGACCTGCACCGGCATCCCGAACTGTCGCACGACGAGACCCGCACCGCAGCCGAGGTCGCGCGGCTGCTGACCTCGTGGGGCTACCGCCTCAAGCAGGGCGTCGGCGGCACGGGCGTCGTCGGGGTGCTGGTCGGCGGTGACGGCCCGACCGTCCTGCTGCGCGCCGACATGGACGCGCTGCCGATCCGCGAGGCCACCGGGGCCGCGTACGCGAGCACGGTCGAAGCGACGGATGCCGCGGGCCAGACCGTCCCGGTGATGCACGCGTGCGGGCACGATGTGCACGTCGCGTGTCTGCTCGGCGCGGCACGGCTGCTCGCCGCGCGCCCCGAGGCGTGGCGCGGCACGGTGATCGCGCTGTTCCAGCCCGCCGAGGAGACCGGCGACGGCGCCCGCGGGATGATCGAGGACGGCCTGGCCGACCGCATCCCGAGACCGGATGTCGCCCTCGCCCAGCACGTGCTGCGGGGCCCATCGGGACGTGCGCTGACGCGGGAAGGGCCGGTGCTGTCGGCGGCCGACAGCATGCGGATCCGGGTGTTCGGACGCGGCGGGCACGGGTCGATGCCGCAGAACACGATCGATCCGGTGGTCCTGGCATCCATGATCGTCGTGCGGCTGCAGACCGTCGTCGCCCGCGAGATCGCGCCGACCGAGCCGGCCGTGCTGACGGTCGGGTCGATGCATGCCGGGTCGAAGAGCAACATCATCCCGGACGAGGCGGTGCTCGAGGTGAACATGCGCAGCTACACCGACCAGACCCGGCAGCGGCTGCGCGACGCCGTCGAGCGGATCGTGCGCGCCGAGTGCGCGGCCAGCGGCGCGACCCGCGAGCCCGAGTTCGAGGTGTTCGACAGCTTTCCGCTCACGTCGAACGACCCGGCCGCCACGGCGCGCGTCGCGGGGGCGTTCGCCGCGCACTTCGGCGAGCGTGCCGAGCAGATGGCGCTGCAGACGGCGAGCGAGGACTTCAGCGACCTCCCGCGCGCGCTGGGCGTGCCGTACGTGTACTGGTCGGTCGGCGGCACGGACCCGCAGCAGTGGGATGCCGCGGTGCAGGCGGGGACGGTCGACTCCGACATCCCGGCGAACCACTCACCGCTGTTCCTGCCCGTGATGCAGCCGACGCTGCAGACCGGCACCGAGGCGCTGCTGGTCGCGGCCGGTGCGTGGATCGGCGTCTGAGGGCGGCGTCGTGCGGGGCGGCGGCCGGGGCCGCGACGGCGTGCGCGGTGGTGGCCGCCGGGGCGGCGACGTGCGGATCGGCACGTCGGGGTGGAGCTATGACCACTGGCGGGGCGTGCTGTATCCGCCGGGAACGCCGGCCGCGCGGCGGCTGGAGGTGTACGCGGACGAGTTCGACACTGTGGAGCTGAACGCCAGCTTCTATCACTGGCCCCGTGCGGAGATGTTCGCGACGTGGCGCGATCGGGTGCCGGAAGGGTTCCTGTTCACGGTCAAGGCGCCGCGCGGACTGACGCATGCGCGGAGGCTGCGCGATCCGGAGGAGTGGATGCCGCGGCTCGCGGACGGCATGGCGGCGCTCGGCGACCGCGCCGGGTTCCTCCTGTTCCAGCTTCCTGCCGCCACCGAGCGCGACGACGAGCGGCTGGCGGCGCTGCTGGCGGCGATGCCGCCGCAGATCCGCGTGGCGGTGGAGCTGCGGCATCCGTCCTGGGACGACGACGCGGTGTACGCGCTGCTGGAGAGCCGCGGCGCGGCGTACTGCGTGATGAGCGGGGCCGGGCTGCCGTGCGTGCCGCGGGCGACGGCCGAGACGGTGTATCTGCGCTTCCACGGGCCGCACCCGGAGCAAGCTGTACACGGACTCGTACTCGGATGCGGAACTCGAGCGCTGGGCAGACCGGATCGGCCGGTGGCGGGGATCGGGACACGATGTGGTCGCCTCCTTCAACAACGACCTCGGGGGCGCCGCCGTGCGCGATGCCCGTCGCGTGCGCGCGCTGGTCGGGTGAGGCGGCCCGGCGGTCGCGGCCCGTGCGCCGCGCCGGGTCGCGGTGCGGCACACCGGGCGTGCACCGAGCCGGTCGCCCTGTGTGAGCGGGAAGTTCATCACGCGCATCGAGCGGTGACTTGCCGCGAGTGGCTGGAATTCGTGCGAGGATTCCGACCCCTTCTGACGAGTCACGGTGCTGCGCGGGTGCCGGGTGCCGGGATGCCGCGCCCGGGTGCCAGGGGCCGGGTGCTTGGTGCCGGGTGCCGGGATGCCGGGTGCCGGGATGCCGCGCCGGACGCGCCACCCCGCGGCTCAGGCGAGGCCGCCGGTGGCCCAGATCACCAGCAGCGAGGTCACGGCGACGAGTATCCAGAGGATCGCGCCCAGGAGCAGCGGGCGCCAGCCGGCGCGGCGGAGGGCCGCGACATCCGTCGAGAGTCCGATGGCGGCGAGCGCCACCGCGATGAGGAAGATGCTCGCCTGCACGAGGAAGTCCTGGGCGCCCGAGGGGATGACCCCGAGCGAATTCACCACGGCCACGACGAGGAACCCGATGAGGAACCACGGGACGAGCGTTCCGACCTTCCGCAGCGACATGCCCGACGAGGCGCTGCGGTGTGCCTCGACGGCGGCGAGCGTGACCGTGATCGGGATGATCATCAGCGTGCGGACGAGCTTGACGACCACCGCGTAGCCGAGCGCGGCGGCGCTGAACACGCTGGCTGTCGCGACCACCGAGCTGGTGTCGTTGACGGCGGTGCCGGCGAACAGTCCGAACGTGTGCGGATCCATCGACAGCAGGTGTCCGACGGCGGGGAAGATGACCACCGCGAGCACGTTGAAGAGGAAGATCGTCGAGACGGCGTAGGCGATCTCGCTGCTGGCCGCCCCGATCACCGGCGCGACGGCGGCGATGGCAGAGGCGCCGCAGATGCCGGTGCCGACGCCGATGAGGGTGCGCAGGCGCGGCTCGATGCGCAGGGCCCGGCCGATGATCCACATGCCGGCCAGGCACACCGCCAGCGACGACAGCATGACCGGCAGCGACTCGAGTCCTACCCGGGCGATGCTCCCCAAGGACAGCTGCGCGCCCAGCAGCACCACGGCGCACTGCAGCAGGAACTTCGAGCTGTACGCGATGCCCGGCCGCAGCCGTTCGGCGGGACGACGGATGAGCGTGATGACGACGCCGATCACGATCGCCGGCACGGCGGCACCCAGGATCGGCACGAAGTGCCCGGCGACGGTGGCCACTGCGGCGATCACCACGCAGACGGCGACGCCGGGCCAGACGGCCGCGGCGCGGGTTCCGAGTCGATGCGGAAGGGTGACGACGGGCGAGAGCTGCACGTGCTCCATCGTTGCGCAAGCCGGGTGGCGCGGCGGTAGGCGGGGATAGTCTGTGGCGATACAAGCGGAGGTTGTGATGCGTGGACGGGTGCCGGAGCTCGCGGCGTTGGAACTGGTGGATGCTGTGGCCCGCACCGGCAGCATGTCGGCGGCGGCCCGCGAACTGCGCGTGACCCAGCAGGCGGTCTCGACCCGGGTGCGTGCGGTCGAGCAGAGAATGGGCGTCGAGCTGTTCGTGCGGTCGCCGCAGGGTGCGCGGCTGACCTCCGACGGAGAATCGGTGGTCGCCTGGACGCGCGACGTCCTGGCCGCGGCCGAGAAGCTCGGCGCGGCGCTGGACCTGCTGCACGCCTCGCCCGAGCGGACCCTCACCGTCGGCGGAAGCCAGACGATCGCCGCCTGGCTGCTGCCGCGGTGGATGCTGCAGCTGCGCGAGCGCCAGCTGGCGGCAGGGAAGGATGCCACCGCCGTGCGCCTGCGCTCGGGCAACAGTGTCGAGATCGCGCGGCTGCTGCGCGACGGGATGCTGGACCTCGGGTTCATCGAGAGCCCGCTGGTGCCCTCCGACCTGGGCTCGACGACGGTCGCCGTGGATCGGCTGGTCGTGGTGGTGCCGCCCGGGCATGCCTGGACCGGAGCAATCGACCTGCCGACGCTGGCGCGGATGCCGCTGGTCGCGCGCGAGCGCGGCAGTGGCACGCGGACCGGCTACGAGCTGGCGGTGCGGGAACGGATGGGAGCGGAGCCGGCCGATCCCGCGCTGGAACTGGCCACCACGGTCGCGGTGCTCTCGGCCGTCGCGGCCGGAGTCGCGCCCGCCGTGCTCAGCGAGCTGGCCGTCGCGGACGAGGTCGCCCTCGGCCGCGTGCGCCGGGTGGAGATCGCCGGGGATCCGGTCACCCGTCCCCTCACCGCCCTGTGGCGGGGTGCTGCCGTCCGTGGGGCATCCCGGATGCTGGTCGAGATCGCCGCCGCGCCCCCGGCTCCGCCCTCCGGCCCCTGACCGCCCTGTGGCGGGCGGCGACGGCGGGGGGTCACTCCGGGCGCGGGCCTCGGCGTCGGATCGTGCTGTCGTTTTCCGCTGGCGCTGGCGCTGGCGCTGGCGCTGGCGCTGGCGTTTGGGTGGTGGCCCATGCTCGCGCTGTCGTTTTCGGTGTTCGCGCCCGAAAGGATCATGCGCGGATGCGGAAAACGCTAGCGCGACGCGGGGAGTGGGCGCGCGACCCGCTGGCGCGCACGTTTCCGGCTGGCGCGCACGTTTCCGGCTGGCGCTGTCGTTTGGGTGGTGGCCCATGCTCGCGCTGTCGTTTTCGGTGTTCGCGCCCGAAAGGATCATGCGCGGATGCGGAAAACGGTAGCGCGACGCGGGGGAGTGGGCGGGCGGCTGGCTGGCGCGCACGTTTCCGGCTGGCGCTGTCGTTTGGGTGGTGGCACACGTTCGCGCTGTCGTTTTCGGTGTTCGCGCCCGAAAGGATCATGCGCGGATGCGGAAAACGCTAGCGCGACGCGGGGGAGTGTGCGCGCGACCCGGTTGCGCGGTCGTTTCCGGCTTGCGCTGTCGTTTGGGTGGTGGCCCATGCTCGCGCTGTCGTTTTCGGTGTTCGCGCCCGAAAGGATCATGCGCGGATGCGGAAAACGCTAGCGCGTACGACCTGGGGAGCTCGCCGGCGCGAGGCCGCGGCCGAGGACGCGGGCGCGGACGGCGTCACGACGGCCCGGCATCGGCCGCAGGCCCGCGGCCCGCAGGCCCGCAGGCACGGCATTCGCCCGCAGGCCCGCAGGCCGGCAGACAGATGGGCGGCCTGGCGGGCGGCCGTGGCACAATGGGCACACCCGGGGATCCGACGACACAGAGCGAGACGAGGACGAGCGTGGACCTGCTGTCACAGAGCGTCATCGCGCTGTCGACTTGGGCCTGGCTCGAACTGCACTCCACCTCGCTGACGATGCTGATTGCCACCCTGTTGGCTCTCGCCGTCCTGTCGATCGTGGCAGCCGCGGTGCTGGCCACCGTGGTCCGCCGACTGGCTGCGGCATCCATCCCCGCGACCGAGCGCGAGCCGTTCTTCCGCCTCGCCGTGCCACGGGCGACGACGCGCCGCCCCGACGGAGGTCGCGGTCCCCGCGCCCCGGGCGTCGTGCTCGGCCGCCTCGCCCTGCGCTGACGACACCGCGTCGACATGCCTGCGCTGACGACACTGCGCTGACAACACTGCGCTGACGACACTGCGCTGACGCGCGTGCTGACGCCAGTCCGGTGCCGATCACCGCGCTGACACGGTCGCGCTGACGCGCATACATGCTCGGGTCAGCCTTGCTCCGCTCGATGCATGCCGCATGCGGCATGCACGACGACGGATTGGATGCCGCAGGCCTGCGGCAGCGAGGCGGCACACGCATCCGTGTTCGTTCTCTCACGAAAGCATCGCCATGTCTTCTCTCCGTTCTCTCGCCACCCGGTCCACCCCGTGCACTCGCCGCGGCCGTCTGCGGCGTCGCCTCCGCCTGCTCCGGCTACGAGCCCGTCGTCGAATGCGAGCTGTGGGCCGCGCCGCTGTGGAGGCTGAACACCTGGATGATCCTCGGCGCGGCCGCCGTCGTCGGCTTCGAGGGTCTGGAGGCGCTGCTGGGCACGTTCCTGCTCGCACCCGAACTGCTCCCGTTCGCCCTGCTGGCGCTGGCCGCGTACTGGGTCCTCCACGAGCGCATCGGCCGCGGCATCCGTCGTCTGCGCGCCGTCTCCCGGGCCCGCCGCCTGCGGCGACGTCGCCGCGCGCGCTGACGCCTCGTCACGGCGCCGCGGCCGGGCGCCCGATCGATCCACGACGCGGATGCCGGAGACCGGCGCAGTCGAAACGGGCCCCGGGCTCCCGCACCCCGAGTGTGGCTCAGCTGCGGTCGGCGTGCTTCGCCGGAGGATCGGGACGGGGGTCGCGTTCCGCCGGCTCGCCGTCGGTGGTCGGCATCTCGGCGTCGTCGAACTGCCCGTCGGGCAGGCTCCCGGCCGAGGGTGGCGGATCCCCACCCTCAGCCCCCGCCGCGTCGGGTCTCTGCCCCTTCTGCGGCTCATCCGGACCTTCAGCGCAACCTCCCGGCCCAGCGCAACCCTCCGGCCCAGCGCAACCCTCCGGCTCAGCGCAACCCTCCGGCTCAGCGCAACCCTCGCGGCCCAGCGCAACCCTCCCCGGCTCAGCGCTGCGGCTCGACCACGCTCTTGATCGTGCCGGGCGCCGTCGTCGACTCCAGGGCGGCGCGCACGTCGGCCAGGCCGTAGGTCCCGGTCACCATGGCGTCCAGATCGACCCGGCCGTCGGCGGCCAGGGCCACCGCCGTCGGCCACGTGTTCGCATAGCGGAACACGCCGGTCACGACCAGCTCGTTGTTCTGGATCCGGGTCACCGGCAGGGGCTCGGCCAGGCCCATCCCGACCAGCACCGCTCGTCCCGCCGGTCGCAGTGCGTCGATCCCGGCCCGGACCGCGGCACCGGCGCCGGAGGCATCCACGAACGCATCGACCGCGGCACCGGCCACGGCGTCCGCTTCGGCCACCGGGTCGAGCGCGGATGTCGCGCCGAACCGGAGCGCCGCCTCGCGCCGGGCCGGGCTGATGTCGGTCATGATCACCTCGGCGGCGCCCGCCGCCCGGGCGACCTGCGCCACGGCGAGGCCCACCGGGCCCGCACCGGTCACGAGCACGCGCGAACCCACGGCGAACCCGGCCTTGCGCCCGGCGGCGATCGCCACCGACAGCGGCTCGAGCAGCGCCGCGGCGTGGTCGCTGACGCTGTCCGGCACACGGTGGGCGAAGTGGCCCTGGATCGTGACGTACTCCTGGAACGCTCCGTCGGTCCCGGGCACCGCATAGAAGCGCATCTGCGGGTCGAGGTTGTAGTCGCCGCGCAGCGTCTCGGCCGACGACGGCGACGGATGCTGCGGCTCGACCGAGACGCGCTCGCCGATCCGCGTCGGGTCCACGCCCGACCCGACCGCGACGATCACGCCGCCGGACTCGTGTCCGAGCACGAGCGGCTCGTCCACGACCCAGTCGCCGAGGCGGCCCTCGTGGTAGAAGTGCACGTCGGATCCGCACACCCCGACCGCGGTCACTCGGACCAGGACCTCATCGGCCGCCGGGACCGGCACCGGCCGCTCCCCGAGGCGGATCTCACCGGCCTGCGCGAGCACCGCAGCGCGCATGTTCTGGGGGACGGGCATCGTCGGCTCCTCTGTTCGGTCACGAGTCGGACACGGTGTGTTGACATCCGTGCGCCACTGTTCCTATGGTGTATCTAACGTGATCATGTGACAAGATCACGTTGAAAATAACACGAGGTGAACGACCACCGCCCGTAACGGTGGCCGCGCCGCGAACGGGAGCAAAGATGCGCGCAGTTGTATTCGCCGCCGAGGGTGAGCTCACTCTCGAAGAACGGCCGGTCCCCGAACCGGGGTACAAGCAGATCCTGATCGAAACGGCGGCGGTGGGCATCTGCGGCACCGACACGCACGTCTTCGACGGCGAGTTCGAGGGGACCGTCTTCCCCCTGGTTCCCGGGCACGAGGCCACCGGCACCATCGTGGCGCTCGGTGAGGGCGTCAACGACGGCGTCTACGACTTCCAGGTCGGCGACCAGGTCGCGATCAACCCCAGCACCACCTGCGGGGAGTGTGAGTTCTGCCTGAACGGCCACCAGAACCTCTGCCCGAAGTGGAATGGCCTGGGCGTGGTCGCCTCCGACGGTGCCTCGCAGCAGTTCTTCACCGCGCCGTCCACCAACGTGTACAAGCTCAAGCCCGAGACCGACCTGTACCAGGCCGCCCTCATCGAGCCGCTGGCCTGCGCCATCCGCGGCTGGGACGTCCTGCCCCGTCGCCTCGGCGACCACGTCCTGGTCTACGGCGCCGGCACGATGGGCCTGCTCATGGCGCAGCTCGCGGGCCGGGCCGGCGCCTCGACGGTGAGCATCGTCGACCTGAACGAGGACCGACTGCAGGTCGCCGCCGAGTGCGGCATCCAGAACCGCTACACCAGCGCCGATCAGGCCGACCGCGAGAAGTGGGACGTGGTCATCGACTGCACCGGCAACATCCGCGCGATCGAAGACGCCCTGACCCGCGTCAAGCCCGCCGGCTTCTTCCAGGACTTCGGCGTGGCGCCGGCCGACCGGACGGCGCAGTTCTCGCCGTTCCGCGTGTACCGCGACGAGATCTCGATCGTCGGCACGATGGCCGTGCTCAACTCGTTCGGCCGCGCCGTCGAGCTGTTCGAGGCGGGCGCGATCAACGCCCAGGCCATGATCAGCCACTCGTTCACGCTGGACGACTACGCCGAGGCGCTGGACATGTTCCGCGCGGGCACCGGGCGCAAGCTCCAGATCCGCCCGAACGACAGCGAGTCCCGGGTGCTGATCCCATGAGCGCCGCCACCACCTCCGTCGCGGTCAAGCGCAAGGGCCTCAGCCCCCTGGTCAAGCGCCTGATCTGGATCGGCGTACTCGTGCTCCTCGTGATCGCGATGGCTCTGAGCACCAAGGTCGTGCCCAAGGACTCGGAGCTCGCCCAGGGCACGCAGCAGTTCAACGCGGCCGAGTACGGGGCCACGCAGTTCCCGAAGATCCAGGACTACATCGCCAAGAACGCGGTGGACGCGTCCACCCTGGCGACGGCGGTGAAGGCGGATGCCGCCGCTGCCGCGAAGCAGTACGGCAAATCGGCGGACGGGGCGACCTACATCATCCCGGTGACGTTCACCGGCGTGGTCGGCACGATCCCGGCATCCGGCTACACGCCGATCACCGTCACCGGCCTGCCCGACGACATCAAGGTCGGCCTGCAGCTGGGCCCGGCCGTCAACGGCACCGACCTGCGCGACGTGACCGGCACGGTGACGCTGAACGACTTCGAGAACCAGATCCAGTACCAGGATGCCGGGGCCGCCATCAATGAGGAGCTGAAGAAGAACCTCGCCAAGATGGACGCCTCCGGGCTCGAGGGCCAGACCGTGAAGGTCGAGGGGGCGTTCACCCTGATCAACCCGCAGCAGTGGAACGTGACGCCGTCGCAGATCACGGTGGAGAAGTGATCGCATGAACGCGCCACAGCAGCTCGGAGAGCCGGTCCTGTCGGCCCGGCACATCGTCAAGAACTACGGCGGAGTGCGCGCGCTGAAGGGCGTGGACTTCGACGTGTACCCGGGCACGGTGACCACCCTGTTCGGCGAGAACGGCGCCGGCAAGTCGACGCTGATGAAGATCCTGTCCGGTGTGGAACAGCCCACCGACGGGACGATCCTGCTCGACGGCGCCGAAGTGACGTTCGCCGACACCAACGACGCGCGCGCACACGGCATCTCGATCATCCACCAGGAGCTGAGCCTGTCGCCGAACATCTCCGTGCGCGACAACCTGTTCATGGGCCGCGAGCTGCGCCGCGGGCTGGGCGTGGACTACCGCCGGCAGGAGCAGCGCAGCCGCGAGGCGATGTCCGACCTCGGACTGGACATCGACCCGCACGTGCTCGTGTCCGAGCTGCGGCTCGGCGAGCAGCAGCTGATCGAGATCGCCCGGGCGCTGCTGGCCGACTCGCGCATCCTCATCATGGACGAGCCCACCTCGGCGCTGTCGGCCAACGAGGTCGAGATCCTGTTCCGGGTGATCGAGGACCTGACCAGCAAGGGCGTGGCGATCGTCTACATCTCGCACCATCTGGAGGAGGCGCTCCAGGTCACCGACCAGGCCGTCGTCCTGCGCGACGGCGCGATGACCGCGAAGGCGCCGGCGGACGAGATCGACCTGGAGTGGATCGTCCGCAACATGGTGGGCGAGCACTTCGACCTGGGCTCGCCGCCGGTCGGGTACGAGTTCGGCCCCGTCGCCCTCGACATCGACGACGTCAGCGTCGCCGATCCGAAGGAGCCGGACCGGATGCTGGTCGACCAGGTGTCGCTGCAGGTGCGCGAGGGCGAGATCGTCTGCATCTACGGACTGATGGGCGCCGGCCGCACCGAGCTGCTCGAGGCCGTCGCCGGACGTCGCCCCACGGTGGGCGGAGCGGTCCGGATGAGCAAGGGCGAGATCACCAATCTCAGCCTGCGCGACCGGCTCGCCGCAGGCCTGGGCCTCGTGCCGGAGGACCGCCAGCGCGACGGTCTGGTGCCGACCCTCAGCGTCGGTCGCAACATCTCGCTGGCCGCGGTCAGCACGTTCGTGAAGGGCGTGTTCGTCTCCCGCGCGCAGGAGAAGGCGCACAGCGCCGACGCGATCGCCGACGTGCACGTGAAGACCGACGGCGGCGGCGCCCCGATCGGCTCACTGTCCGGCGGCAACCAGCAGAAGGTGGTGATCGGCAAGATCGTCTCCACCGGGCCGAAGGTGCTGCTGCTGGACGAGCCCACCCGCGGCATCGACGTCGGCGCCAAGGCCGAGGTCTTCAAGCTCGTCGCCCAGCGCGCCCGCACCGGCCTTGCCGTCGTCTACTCCACCAGCGAGGTCGGCGAATGCCTGAGCATCGCACACCGCATCGTCGTGATGGCGCGCGGCCGCATCGTCGCCGAGTTCGATCCCACCGTCACCAAGGAACAGATCATGGCCGCCTCCGGTGAAGCGGTCGTCGGGGCCTAGCCCCCGTCCCTAAGGAAATCTCATGGCTGAAGCACTCCTGTCCGGCAAGCGCCGCCCATTCCAAGGGCTCACGCCCGCCGCGGTCCTCCTCGAAGCGCGGGCCTTCCTCGCGCTCGTGGTGATCTTCGCGGTCTTCTCGTTCCTCGCGCCCGCCGCGTTCCCGACCCTGTCGAACATCATCGTGATGTGCCAGCAGGTCTCGGTGTACGCGATCCTCGCGATCGGGATGCTGGTGGTGATCATGGACGGCGGCATCGACCTGTCCGTCGGCTCCACGCTCGGACTGTCCGGCATGGTCGCCGGTCTCGCCCTGCAGGGCTTCCCGGTCGGCGGGGTGATCCTCTACCCGCCGGTGTGGGTGGTGGTGGTCCTCGCGGTGGCCGCCGGGGCCCTGGTGGGACTGCTGAACGGCGTGCTGGTGGCGCGGCTGAACGTCGCCCCGTTCGTGGCCACCCTGGGCACCATGTACGTCGTGCGGGGCCTCGCCCAGCTGACCACCAACGGCCTGACCGTGAACAACCTCGGCGGCAAGGAGGAGCTGGGAAACACCGGCTTCGCCTGGCTCGGGTTCAACTCGATCCTCGGCATCCCGGTCGGGGTCTGGATCATGGTCCTGGTCAGCCTCGCGGCCAGCCTGCTGCTCAGCCGCACCGTGTACGGCCGCTGGCTGTACGCGCAGGGCGGCAACCGCCGGGCCGCCGAGCTGTCGGGCGTGCCGGTGCGCAAGGTCAGCGTGCGCGCCTACGTGATCGCCGGCGTCTGCGCCGCGATCGCCGGCGTCATCCTCACCAGCGAGCTGACCAGCGCCGGACCCACCCAGGGCACGTCGTACGAGCTCACCGCGATCGCCGCGGTGGTCATCGGCGGGGCGTCGCTGATGGGCGGCACCGGCAACGTGCGCGGCACGCTGCTGGGCGCCTTCGTGATCGGCTTCCTGGCTGCGGGCCTGACCATCGTGGGCATCTCCGCCTACGTGCAGACCGTGTTCACCGGCGCCGTCATCGTGCTCGCGGTGCTGCTGAACGGCATCCAGCTTGCGCTCGCGCAAGGGTCGCAAGGCCGGCCCGGCGACACCGCCGGACGCCGCCGCACCACCGGCGGGCGGACCGGACGCCGCCGAGAAAGTCGTCACCGAGAACGCCGGCTGACCGCCGGCACCTGCTCACCGAAGAGAAGAAGAGGAAACAGATATGTCCCGTAGATCATTCGCTGCGGTCGCAGCCCTCGGGCTGACCGCGGTTCTGGCCCTGGCCGGCTGCTCCGGCCAGAGCGGCTCGAACCCGTCGTCGTCCGAGAGCGCCGGCGGCGGCAAGGCTGGCGGCTTCATCCAGATCGTCGTCAACGACCCGTCCAACCCGTACTGGCTGACCGAGGGCAACGTCGCGCAGGCCGAGGCCGAGAAGCTCGGCTACACGGCATCCGTCGCGGCGTCCAAGGGCGACGTGAACACCGAGTCGACGATCATCGACACGGCGATCGCGAAGCACGCCGCCGGCATCATCCTCGACCCGGCCAACGCCGACGGCTCGATCGGAAACATCAAGCGCGCCATGGCCAAGAAGATCCCGGTGTTCCTGGTCAACGCCGAGATCAACGAGCAGGGCGTCGCCCTGGGCCAGCTGGTCTCCAACAACGCGCAGGGTGCGGCCCTGGGCGCGCAGCAGTGGATCAAGGCCGCCGGCACCAAGGGCAGCTACGCCGAACTGTTCGGCCTGCCCTCGGACAACAACGCGGCGACCCGGTCGAACGGCTACAAGACCGTGATCTCGCAGTACCCGGACTGGAAGAAGGTCGCACAGCAGACCGCCAACTGGGACCGCGCGCTGGGCAGCAGAAGATGCAGTCGATCCTGCAGGCGCACCCCGACATCAACGCCGTGATCTCGGGCAACGACGAGATGGCGCTCGGTGCGATCGCCGCGATCAAGCAGGCCGGCAAGAAGCTGTCCGTGGACGGCACCAAGGGCGGCATCGTCGTCGGCGGGTTCGACGGATCGCCGGACGCGGTCGACGCGATCAAGTCCGGCGAGCTGGCCTACACGGTGCTCGAGCCGGTGGCCGTGTTCGCGCAGAAGGCGGTCCAGCAGCTGGATGAGTACATCCGCACCGGCAAGAAGCCGGCGCAGGAGAAGCAGTCCTTCGACTGCATCCTCATCACGAAGGACAACGTCGACAAGATGACCGGTCCGTTCACCTACAGCGGCTGACCGGTCCGCAGACGGCCGTGCGCTCCCGTGCGGCCGGCGCCGGGGGCGGATGCCACGCATCCGCCCCCGGTACCTCCCGCCGGATCCGATCCGATCCGGCAGCATCTTCGCCCGCCCACATCCGACAAGGACACCATGAGCTACGTACTCAACGATGCCGCCGAGTTCGCCGATGAGTCCGCGGACGGCTTCGTCGCGGTCCACCGCGGCCTCGTGCGCCGGGTGCGCGGTGGGGTCGCCCGAGCCGCGGCCACGCCGGACGGCGAGGTCGCCGTCGTCATCGGCGGCGGATCCGGGCACTACCCCGCGTTCGCCGGCCTCGTCGGTCCGGGGATCGCGCACGGCGCGGCGATGGGCAACGTGTTCGCCTCGCCCAGCGCACAGCAGGTGCACTCGGTGGCCCGCTCCGTGGCCACCGATGCCGGAGTGCTGCTCACCTACGGCAACTACGCGGGCGACGCCTTGAACTTCGATCAGGCGCAGGAGCGGCTGCGCGCCGAGGGGATCCCGTGCCAGACGGTGCGGGTCACCGACGACATCTGCAGCGCCGGCCCGGACGAGAGCGAGAAGCGCCGCGGCATCGCCGGCGACCTCGTCGTGTTCCGCGTGGCCGGATGGGCGGCCGAACGGGGCCTGCCGCTGGACCAGGTCACCGCGCTGGCCGCCCGTGCCAACGACCGCACCCGCTCGATGGGCGTCGCGTTCTCGGGCTCGACGCTGCCGGGCGCGAGCGAGCCGCTGTTCACCGTGCCCGCCGGCCAGATGGCCGTCGGCATGGGCATCCACGGCGAGCCCGGCATCGAGACGCTGCCGCTGCCGACCGCCGACGAACTGGCGGCGCTGCTGGTGCAGCGGCTGCCTGGCCGAGCGCCCCGACACGTCCGGCGACCGCGTCGGGGTGATCGTCAACGGGCTGGGCTCGGTCAAGTCCGAGGAGCTGTTCGTGCTCTACGGCGGGATCGCCGCGGCGCTGCAGGATGCCGGCATCCAGATCGTCGAGCCGGAGGTCGGCGAGTACGCCACCAGCTTCGAGATGGCCGGCGTCTCGCTCACCCTGGTCTGGCTCGACGATGACCTCGAGCAGGCCTGGCGCGCACCCGCCTACACGCCCGCGTATCGCAAGGGCGCCATCGACCTGCCCACCGGCGACGCCGCCGTCGCCGAGGAGCAGGGCGAGCAGGAGACCATTCCGCCGGGAGCACCGGAGTCCGCGACAGCTGGCCGGGTCGCGGCATCCGCCCTGTCCGCCATCCGTGCGGTGATCGACCGGGAGGCCGACGAGCTCGGCCGACTGGACGCCATCGCCGGGGACGGCGATCACGGCATCGGCATGCAGCGGGGAGCGCATGCCGCCGACGCCGCCGCGGCCGACGCGGTGGCGGCCGGAGCGGGTGCCGGCACGGTGCTGACGCGTGCCGGCGACGCATGGGCGGACAAGGCCGGCGGCACCTCCGGGGCTCTGTGGGGAACGGGCTGCGTGCGGTCGGGGAGCGGTTCGGCGACGCCGACGCGCCCGGGCCGCGCGCGGTGGCCGAGGGCATCGCCGCCGCACGCGACGCGGTGCAGGGCTTCGGCAAGGCCGAGGTCGGCGACAAGACCCTCGTGGACGCGCTGGTGCCGTTCGTCCAGCGCCTCGCCGAGCGGGTCGACGCCGGCGACGGGCTGACGGCGGCATGGACGGATGCTGCGACCGCGGCCACCGCGGCGGCGGCCGCGACCTCCGACCTGCTGCCGCGGGTGGGTCGCGCCCGTCCGCACATGGAGAAGAGCCTGGGCACGCCGGACCCGGGCGCGGTCTCGCTCGCGCTGGCGATGACGGCGGTGGCCGCTCTGCTGGCCGAGCAGCGTGCCCACGAGCACGCAGACGAACAGAAGGAGAACTGAGATGGCTCGCACATGGCGCGTGATCGTCGGGTCCGACGACGCGGGGTTCCAGTACAAGGAGGCGCTGAAGGCCGACCTCGAGAACGATCCGAGGGTGGCCGAGGTGATCGACGTGGGCGTGGACGCGCAGTCGCACACCCCCTACCCGACCGTCGCGATCGCAGCGGCCGAGAAGGTCGCCGCCGGCGACGCCGACCGCGCGCTGCTGGTCTGCGGGACGGGGCTGGGCGTCGCGATCGCGGCGAACAAGGTCGCCGGCATCCGTGCCGTCACCGCGCACGACAGCTACAGCGTCGAGCGCAGCGTGCTCAGCAACAACGCGCAGGTGCTCACCTTCGGCCAGCGGGTGGTCGGGCTGGAGCTGGCCCGCCGCCTGGCGAAGGAATGGCTCGGCTACGAGTTCGACGAGTCCTCGTCATCCGCCGCGAAGGTCGCGGTGCTCAAGGACTACGAGTCCGGCGACGCAGGGTCGAGCGGCATCGGGTCGAGCGGCACCGGGTCGGGCGGAGACGCCGCCTGATGGGCGGGCGCACCACGGTGACTCTGGGCGTGAGCCTGAAGCTGTATCTGGACATCCCTGCCACCGTCCGCTGGGCGCACGAGGTCGCCGCGATCGCGCGGCGCCAGGCGTCCGTGCGCTCCGGTGCGGTGACGCTGATCGCGCTGCCCTCGCTGCCGGCGCTGGAGGCGACCCGTGCGGCGCTGGAGGGAAGCGGCGTGCAGGTCGGCGGGCAGGATCTGTTCTGGGAGGACCGGGGTGCGTACACCGGCGCCGTGAGCGGCGCCGACCTGCGGCAGGCGGGCTGCCGCTACGTCGAGGTCGGCCACGCGGAGCGCCGCTCGGTGTTCGGCGAGGACGACGGCGTGGTGCGCCGCAAGCTGGCGGCGGCCGTGCGCAACGGGCTGGTCCCGATCCTGTGCGTGGGCGAGCAGACCCCCGACGAGGATGCCGCCGCCGCGTGCGTCGGGCAGCTCTTCTCGGCGCTGGCCGGGATCCCCGACGGCACCGTGGTCGACGAGCTGATCGTCGCCTACGAACCGGTCTGGGCGATCGGCGCGCAGGAGCCCGCGCCGGCCGCGGCCGTGACCGCCGTCGCGGTCGCCGTGCGCGCCGCCCTGGCCGACGATCCGCGGGTGGCCGCGGCATCCGTCCTCTACGGCGGCAGCGCCGGGCCGGGCCTGCTCGGCACGCTGGGCGCGGCGGTCGACGGCCTGTTCCTCGGCCGGTTCGCGCACGACCCGGCCCAATTCGAGCGGGTGGTGGAAGAGGCCGCGGCGCTACTCTGAACGCAGCTCTGACAGGATGCAGACCAAGACCCGGGAGGCGATGTGAGCGCACCGACGACTCAGCCGCAGTCGCGGCAGAGCCGGCAGCAGGCGCGGCAGCGCGAGATCACCGAGGCGGTCATGGCCGAGGGCGCCATCCGGATCGAGCAGATCGCGGACCGGTTCAACATCAGCGTGATGACCGCGCATCGCGATCTGGACGAGCTCGAGGGCCGGGGCGCTGCGCAAGGACCGCGGGGTGGCCACGGCGATGTCGACGGCGCTGGTCGAATCCAGCGACGTCTACCGGTCGAGCCGGCAGCTCGCCGAGAAGGAGGCGCTGGCCCGCGCCGCGCTGGAGTTCATCGAGCCCGGCCAGGCCATCATCCTGGACGATTCCACGACCACGCTGCACCTGGTGCCGCCTTGCACGCCAAGACCCCGCTGACGGTGATCACGAACACGCTGACCATCATGGAGCAGCTCAAGGGCACCCGCGGGATCACGCTGCTGTCGGTAGGCGGGCAGTTCTACAACTGGTGCTCGGCGTTCATGGGACGCATGGCGGTCGAGGCGTTCGCGTCGCTGCGCGCCGACGTGCTGGTGATGTCGACCTCGGCGATCACCGACGACATCGCGTTCCACCAGACCCTGGAGACCGTGGATGTCAAGCGCGCGATGTTCGAGTCGGCGAGCACGCGCATCCTCCTGGCCGATCACACGAAGTTCGACCGTCGTGCGCTGCACGCCATGCTCCCGTTGAGCGATTTCGACGCGGTGGTGGTGGATGCCGAGACCGACCGCGCGCACGTCGACCGGCTGCGCAAGCGCGGCGTGAAGGTGGTCGTCGCCAAGAAGGCGCCGCGCGAGGCGCGGTCATGACCGGGCGGCCGGATGTGGATCGCTCGGATGTGGATCGGCGCGATGGGGCGGGGCATGTGCCTCGGCTCGATGTGCCTCGGCTCGATGTGCCTCGGCTTGATGTGCTCGGTGCGATCAACCAGGACGTCGTGGCCCGGGTCGAGCGCGCGCCGCGCCCCGGCGAGACCGTGGCCGACGGCATCCTCACCCATCAGCCCGGAGGCAAGGGCGCCAACCAGGCGACGGCGGCGGCGCGGCTGGGGGCGTCGGTCCGGATGCTCGGAGCCGTCGGACCGGATGCCGCGGCCAACCAGATGCGCGCCGCGCTGGCGGATGCGGGGGTGGATGTCTCGGCCGTCCAGACCGCCGACGAGGCCACCGGCACCGCGCTGATCGTCGTGGACGAGACCGGCGAGAACTCGATCGTCGTGTGCCCGGGGGCGAATCTGCAGATCGACCCGGAGCGGATCGACCGGGATCCGGCCGTGCCCGTTCTGGCCCAGCTCGAGGTCGCGCCGCACGTGGTCGACCACGTCGCACGCACGAGCACCGGACTGTTCGCCCTGAACGTCTCGCCGGCCCGCGAGCTGGGGCCGGTGCTGTGGGACCGGGTCGGTCTGTTCATCGTCAACGAGGGGAGTACGCGCACCTGCCGCGGCTGGCGACCGCACCGCTGGTCGCGCTCACGCTCGGCGCCGACGGGGCGGTGCTGCTGCGCGGCGGCGTGAAGATCGCCGCGGCGCCGTCGGTCCCGACATCCGTCGTGAGCACCGTGGGCGCCGGCGACGCGTTCGCCGCGGCGCTGACGGTGGCGCTCTGCGCGGGCTCGACGAGGAGGCCGCACTGCGGGCCGCCTGCGCCGTGGGCGCCGCCGCCGTGGCCGACGAGCGCAGTCAGCCGCGGCTCGAGCCGCTGGACGCCTACCTGTCCTGACGGTCGGGCTGTATCCGGCCTGACGGTCGGTTCGGTCGTCACGAACCGTGGCTTTGGCCCGCGGCAGGCCCCGCGTTGTGACGACTGAACCCCGCGCCCGCCGCTTCGGTCGTCACGAACCGTGGCTTTGGCCCGCGGCAGGCCCCGCGTTGTGACGACTGAACCTCGCGGACGTCAGCGGCCCGCGGTTCGGTCGACGCATACGGCTGCTCGCGCCTCCATCGCACAGCCATTTGCGTCGACTGAAGATCGCGCCCGCGGTTCGGTCGACGCATACGGCTTGCTCCCGCGGTCGTCGCACAGCCATTCGCGTCGACCGAAGATCGCGCCCGCGGTTCGGTCGACGCATACGGCTGCTCGCGCCTCCATCGCACAGCCATTTGCGTCGACTGAAGATCGCGCCTGTCGGCGGCCGCGGTTCGGTCGTCACGAACTGCTGCTTCCGTCCGCGGCAGGCACCGGATCGTGACGACCGAACGCGCGGCCCGGCTCCGGCACCCCCGTACGCTGGAGGGGCCGCTCGGCCGAAAGGACGCGATGACCGCCCTCATCCCACTGACGAACACTCCCCGCGACTACGCCTGGGGCGCGGTCGACGGCGTCGCCCGCACGCTCGGCTGGACTCCCACCGGCGGGCCCGAGGCCGAGCTGTGGCTCGGCGCGCACCCGCTCTCGCCGAGCCGCGCCGTCGACCAGGACATCCCGTGGGACGACCTGGCCGGCTGGGAGCAGTGGTCGGGTACAGCGCTGCCGTACCTGCTGAAGCTGCTGGCCGCGGCATCCCCCTCTCGCTGCAGGCGCACCCCACGCCGGAGCAGGCGGCCGACGGGTTCGCGCGTGAAGAGGCCGCCGGCATTCCGCTGACCGCACGCGAGCGCAATTACAAGGATCCGAACGCGAAGCCCGAGCTCATCGTCGCCGTCGAGGACGGGTTCGAGGCGCTGTGCGGCTTCCGGCCGGTCGACGAGACGCGGGACCTCATCGATGCGCTGGCCGCGGCATCCGATGCGCCGCACGAGCTGGCGCCGTGGCGGGATGCGGCGGCCACCGGGGTCCGTGAGGGCTTCGCCTGGCTGCTGTCCGGGGCGACGGAGGTCGCGACCGCCGTGGCCGCGGCGTCGGTCATCGCGCAGGCCCACCCGCGCCGGTTCGAGCTGATCGATCGGCTGTCGCGTCAGTATCCCGGTGACCCGGGCATCCTCGTCGCGCAGATGCTCAACCACGTCACGCTCGCCGCCGGCGAGGCGCTGTGGCTGCCGGCGGGCAACATCCACGCGTACCTGCGCGGCACCGGCGTCGAGCTGATGGGCCCGAGCGACAACGTGCTGCGCGGCGGGCTGACCCCCAAGCACGTCGACCGCGACGAGCTGGCGAAGGTGCTCGACTTCACGCCCGGCCCCCCGTCGCGCCTCGCGCCGCTCGCGCGCGGCGCGAATGTGGTCGCCTACCGGCCGATGTCCGTGCCGTCAGGCGCCGGAGTCGGGTTCGAGCTGCTGCTGATCACCGGCGACGCCACCGTCCAGACCGGCTCGGCCGCGATCGCGCTGACCGTCGAGGGGTCGTTCGCACTGTCGGCGGACGGGGCGGATGCCGCCGCCGACCACGGCGCCGTCGTCTTCATCGACGCACCCGCCGAGGTGCGCATCACCGGCTCGGGGCGGCTGTTCCTCGCCGCCGGCGTCTGAGCCGCCCGCGCCCGCCCCCTGCGCGAAACCGGAGATCGGGCGTATCCTGCGAGCGTGACCGCACCGGGGACTGACGTGTGCATCGCCGGCGGCGGGCCCGCCGGGGTGATGCTGGGGCTGCTCCTGGCTCGCGCCGGCATCGACGTGACCGTGCTCGAGAAGCACGACGACTTCTTCCGCGACTTCCGCGGCGACACCGTGCATCCCTCCACCCTGAACCTGCTCGACGCGCTCGGGCTTGCGCGCGCGGTTCGAGGCCATCGAGCACGCCCCGCTGCCGCGGCTGGATGTCGTGATCAACGGCATCCGGATCCACGCGGTCGACTTCACCTCGCTGCCGGCACCCAACCGGTTCGTCACGCTCATGCCGCAGTGGGATCTGCTCGACCTGCTCGCCGATGCCGGGCGGGAGCATCCGTCCTTCCACCTGCACATGGGCGCCGAGGTGACCGACGTGATCCGCAGCGGCGGCCGTGTTCGTGGGGTGCGGGCGCGCACCGCCGACGGCGAGCTGACCGTCACCGCGCGGCTGGTGGTGGCCGCCGACGGGCGGTCCTCGACCGTGCGCCGCGCGCTCGCGCTGGTGCCGCAGGTGAGCCCGGTCGACACGGACGTGCTCTGGTTCCGGGTGCCGCGGCCCGAGCGTCCGGTTCCCGACACGCTGGCCTGGGCGAACGCCGAGGGGATGGCGATCACGATCCCGCGGCCGGAGTATCTGCAGTGCGCGCTGCTGGTGGCCAAGGGATCGCTCGACCGGCTGCAGGAGCAGGGCATCGGGGCGTTCCGCGACCGGGTCGCGCGCACGGTGCCGCGGCTGGCCGACGTGGTCGGCGCAGTCGCCTCGTACGACGACGTCAAGCTGCTGTCGGTGCAGATCGACCGCCTGCCGCGCTGGTGGCAGGCCGGGGGTCCTGTGCATCGGGGATGCGGCGCACGCCATGTCGCCGATGTTCGGCGTGGGCATCAACTACGCGGTGCAGGATGCCGTGGCCGCCGCCCGTGTGCTGGTTCCGGCGCTGGGCGGGGGAGCCGGAAAGGCCGCCGTCCCGGACACCTCCGACGACGCGGTTGATCGCGCGTGTGCGGCCGTGCAGGCGCGGCGCGAGCGGCCGACCGCGCTGATGCAGCGGATCCAGCGCGCCGGGCACCGGGTCATCGCGACCGGGCGCGTCGGCCGGCTGGTCGACAATCCGCCGACGCGGATGCAGCGCGCCGTGCTGCGGACCGCCCTGCCGGTCCTCAAGCCGCTGTTGGCACGTCTGGTCGGCTACGGGTTCCGGCCGGAGCGACTGTGACGGCGGCGGGCCGCGGCATCCACCATTCCGGGTCGGTCCAGCGATCGGCTGCCTCCGCCCGGGCCAGCTTCGGCAGGTAGGCGGGCACCGCGGCCCGCCGCTCGCGCACCGACTCGTGCAGCACGGCGTCGTCCGGGAGGTGCCGGCGCAGCGGGATCAGCAGGTTCCAGACCCATGAGTTCTGGTGCAGGGGAGCGGTCTGGGCGAACGTCCGCTCCACCGTGCAGTAGCGCGCGTAGATCTCGGCGGGCCGGCGATCGCGCAAGCTGGAGCTGGTCGCAGACCCCGTCGAACACCCACTTGAGGGCGATGGTGGCCAGGTCGTGATCGTGGAACGTGCCCCCCACGTCGCAGTGCACCCCGGGAAACCACGCCTCTTCGAACCCGTCGCGGCGATCCACGGGCAGGTAGCGGAACGAGCGCCGGGTCTCGTCGATCGAGACGGCGTGCCGCAGGCGGCGCACGTTCCACAGCGAGCAGGTGTCGGGCCAGTCCAGGCTTCCGAGCCCCGCGAACCACGCCTCCACGGTGTCCCAGATGCCGAGGTACTCGACCGGGATCGCGTGCACGTCGCCGGCGAGCTCGTCGGGCACGGCATCCGCGAATCCCCCGATGCCGGCGCCACCGGCTCGCCCGCGGTGCCCCAGCACAGCGCATCGGCGAACGCCTGGGCCTCGCGGGCGCGCAGCGCGACCGCCTTCTTCGTGCCGACCGGCTTGACATACTGCGCGACGGCGTAGTCGACGAGGTGCTCGGATCCGTTCGCAGCAGGCCCGGTCGCGCCAGCAGCGCCGCCAGCGCCCGTGCGGTGTACGCGCCGCGGCTGAACCCGAAGATGTAGATGCGGTCGCCGGGACGGTAGTTCTCGACCAGCCACCCGTAGGCCTGACTCACCTTCCGGCGCATGCCGAAGCCGAAGGCGAGGCCGCCCAGCCGCGACAGCCGGCGTCCGATCGCGCCGCGCGCGGTGGCCGAGGGCAGCGTCCCGACGCCGGGGTCGTAGTAGGCGATCTGCGTCGCCGGGTCGTCGAGGTCGAGCATCATGAACACCTTCGCCGCATTCGTCGGATGGTGGTCGAGCTCGTTGCTCGTGCCGTCCAGGCAGACGACGATGTTCTTCGGGCTGTACGGAGCACTCATCGGAACCTCCCCGCTCACCAGGAAGACCCCTGCCGCCCGCCTCCTGATACACGGCCCTTCCGTCCCCCTGCGCCTCGCCATCCCCCTTCACGGGGTCGGGCGCGGGGTGTCAGCCGCGGACGGCGCGCACGGCGTCCCAGACCGCGTCGGCGACGGCGCGCTTGGTTCCGGATGCCTCGGCCACGACGTCGCCGCCGGCTGCGAGGACGACCACCTCGTTGTCGGCGCTCTCGAACCCCTGGGTCCAGCCCACGGCGTTGACCACGAGCAGGTCGGCGCCCTTGCGGGCGAGCTTGCGCCGGCCGCGCTCGAGCAGCTCCTCATGCGAGCCGACCGTCTCGGCGGCGAAGCCGACGATGGTCTGCCCGTCGCGGCGCGCGCGGACCAGTCCCGCCAGCACGTCGGCGGTCTCGACAAGGTCGAGCACTCGTCCCGGCCCGTCGACGGCATCCTTCCGGAGCTTCGCGTCGGATGTCTCTGCCGGCCGGTAGTCTGCGACCGCGGCCGCCATCACCACCACATCGGCGCCTTCCGCGGCATCCGCCATCGCGTCGTCGAGCTCGGCGGCCGTGGCCACGCGCACGACGGTGAGCCCGGCGGCGTCGGCCAGCACGCCGTCGTCGGTGTGCGCGGCGACCAGCGTCACCGCCGCCCCGCGATCGGCGGCGGCCCGCGCGAGCGCCATGCCCTGGCGCCCGCTGGACCGGTTGCCGAGGAACCGCACCGGGTCGATCGGCTCGCGCGTGCCTCCGGTCGAGACCGCGATGCGCAGGCCGGCCAGATCCTGCGGGCGCAGGCATCGCGAGGGCGGCGGCGACGATCTCCTCCGGCTCGAGCATCCGCCCCGGCCCTGAGTCGCCACCGGTGAGCTCTCCGTCCGCCGGCCCGACCACGTGCACGCCCCGCGCCGTGAGCGTGGCGATGTTGGCCCGCGTAGCCGGGTGCCGCCACATCTCGGTGTGCATGGCCGGCGCGACGACGACCGGTGCCGTCGTGGCAAGTAGGGTGGTCCCGAGCAGGTCGTCGGCGATGCCGGCGGCCATCTTCGCGAGGGAGTTGGCTGTGGCAGGAGCGACGATCACCAGATCGGCGGACTGGCCCAGGGCGACATGGCGCACCTGCGGGACGTCGTCGTGCACGCTGGTGGTGACCGGGTGGCGGCTGAGCGCCTCCCAGGTCGGCAGCCCGACGAACCGCAGCGCATCCTCGGTCGGGACGACGTGGACGTCATGACCGTCCTTGACCAGCAGCCGCACCAGGTGGACGCTCTTGTAGGCCGCGATCCCACCGGTCACTCCCACGACGATGAACATGGCTCGATCCTGCCACTGATCGGCGGAGGCATCCGATGTGCACCGTGATCATGCGGGTGCCCGAGCTCCCGGACGAGACCGTGCGGATCCTCGCCGTGCGCGACGAGGACGCCGACCGCCCCTGGCTGCCGCTGGCCGCCTCGTGGCCCGAACGGCCCGGCGTCGTCGGCGTGCGCGACGTGCGGGCGGGCGGGGCGTGGCTGGCGGCGGATGCCTCGGCCCGACGGCTCGCGATCCTGCTGAACCGGCACAGCCCGGAAGTGCCGGACGGCATCGCGCCGATCTCGCGCGGCGGGATCGCGCTGCAGGCTGTCGCGGGCAAGCCGATCGCTCCGACCGAGGCCGTGCCCGGGTTCAACCTCGTGGACGTCCGGCCCGATGGCGTCCGGATCATCACATGGGACGGGACGACCCGCACCGAGGTCGCCGTGCCGCCCGGCGTGCACATGATCGCCCACCACGACCTCGACGACGCCCGGTCGGCGCGGATCGTGGCCTGGCACGACACGTTCGCCCGCGCGGCCGCCGAGTGGGATGCCGACGACCCGGCGGATGCCCCCAGCTGGGAGGAGTCGTGGCTCGCCGTCCTGGCCCGCAGTGCCCAGCTGGATCCGACCGACGAGCGCGCGATCATCCGCGACAACCGGCCGCTGGGCTACCCGACCCAGTCGCTGCTGCTGTGCACGGCCGAGGTCGGCCCCGACGGCGTCGCGGTCGAGTACGCCGAGCTGGCCCATCCCGGCCGCTGGAGCCCGATCACCCTCGTCCCCCCGGCCTGACCCGCGCCGCCCCCTCGAGGTTGTCCCGCGTCCCGCGAGGTTGTCCTGCGTCGCGCGAGGTTGTCCTCGATCCGCCGAGGTTGTCCTCGGTTCGCCGAGGTTGTCCTCGTTCCGCCGCGTCAGACTTTCGCGGGCTCCGCAGCTTCGGGATGATTCAGGTCGAACGCGGGGCGCTCGCTGCGGATCCGCGGGATCGACGTGAAGTTGTGCCGCGGCGGCGGGCAGCTGGTCGCCCACTCCAGCGACGCGCCGAAGCCCCACGGGTCGTTCACGGTCACTCTTGGCGCCTTTCGGGTCGTGACCCACACGTTGAACAGGAATGGGATCATCGATGCGCCCAGCAGCATGGCGCCGATGCTGGACACCTGGTTCATCCAGGTGAATCCGTCAGACGGAGCGTAGTTCGCGTATCGACGCGGCATCCCGGCGACACCGAGCCAGTGCCTGCACCAGGAACGTCATATGGAAGCCGATGAACAGCATCCAGAAATGCACCATCCCGAGGCGCTCGTTCAGCATCTTGCCGGTCCACTTCGGCCACCAGAAGTAGAACCCGGCGAACATCGCGAACACCACCGTGCCGAACACGACGTAGTGGAAGTGCGCGACCACGAAATACGAGTCGGTGACATGGAAGTCCAGCGGCGGGGAGGCGAGGATGACGCCGGTCAGGCCGCCGAACACGAACGACGTGAGGAACCCGATCGCGAACACGATGGGCGTCTCGAACGTCACCGATCCGCGCCACATGGTGCCGATCCAGTTGAAGATCTTCACCCCGGTGGGCACCGCGATCAGCATCGACATGAGCGAGAAGAACGGCAGCAGCACCGCCCCCGTCGCGTACATGTGGTGCGCCCACACCGACACCGACAGTGCCGCGATCGCGATGGTCGCGAAAATGAGGGTGCGATAGCCGAAGACGGGCTTGCGGCTGAAGACCGGAAAGATCTCGGTCACGATGCCGAAGAACGGCAGCGCGATGATGTAGACCTCCGGATGGCCGAAGAACCAGAACATGTGCTGCCAGAGCGGCACACCGCCGTTCGCGGCGTCGAAGAGGTGTGCGCCGAGGATGCGGTCGGCCGCTACCGCGAGCAGCGCCGCCGCGAGCACAGGGAAGGCCATCAGCACCAGGACGCTGGTGAGCAGGATGTTCCACGAGAAGATCGGCATGCGCCACATCGTCATGCCCGGAGCGCGCATCGTGATCACCGTGGTGATGAAGTTCACCGCACCCAGGATGGTGCCGAACCCGCTCATGGCCAGGCCCATGAACCAGAGGTTGCCGCCGGCGCCCGGCGAGAATGTCGCGTTGGCCAACGGCTGGTAGGCGAACCAGCCGAACGCCGCCGCCCCCTGCGGGGTCAGGAATCCGGCCACCGCGATCGTCGACCCGAACAGGAACAGCCAGAACGCGAACGCGTTCAACCGGGGGAAGGCGACATCCGGCGCCCCCAGCTGCAGCGGCAGGATCGCGTTGGCGAACCCGGCGAACAGCGGCGTCGCGAACATCAGCAGCATGATCGTGCCGTGCATCGTGAACAGCTGGTTGAACTGATCGTCCGTGGGGATGATCTGCATCCCCGGCTCGAACAGCTCCGCCCGGATGATCAGGGCCATCACCCCGCCGAGCATGAAGAACATCACCGAGGCCATCAGGTACATGTACCCGATCGTCTTGTGGTCGGTGGAGGTGATCCACCGGACGACGATGTTGCCCTTCTGCGCAACGCGGGTGCGGGTGAGGAGTTCGGCCTGGCGAGGCGGGAGAGATGACGTCTTCGTGTCTGTCAGGTCGACCGGAGTCGTGGTCGCCATACCCGCATGTTCCCACGCTTCGCGGGGTTCGTGGGCCGTTCGGCCGGAACTCGACGCGGAATGCCTCTGCCTTGCGCTCACCCGGTGCGGTGGGCGCCCACTCGTTTTCGCATCCAGAGCGGATGGTTGTCCACGGGTCGCCATCGGCGGTGCGGGTCCCACCAGGCAGGGCCGCGGACCTGCGGAACACCGTTCAAGATCCGCACCTCCCAGCCGCTGGTCTCGAGCGTCCGGTGGTGGAACCAGCACAGTGCCACCCCGTTGTCGGTGGATGTCTCGCCGCCCTCGGAGTGTTCGCGGACGTGGTGGATCTCACACCATGTCGCGCGTACGTTGCACCCTGGGATCGCACACCCGCCGTCGCGCAAGCGCGATCGCTCGGCGCTGATGCGGGGTGAAGATGCGGTCCCGGACCTGAATGTCGAGGATGCGTCCGAACGCGTCGAGGATGACCCGCTCGATCTTGCCGCAGCAGGCGGCGTGCCGTGCCACGTGCAGCGGCACCGGCTCGTCGATCCCATCGATATGGGCGTAGCCCCTGCCGCACTCGAGGTCTTCGGCACGCACGGCTACGGTGAGGGTCGGCGCAGCGCCTCCGAGGGTGGGCGTGTCGGCTGAGCCTGCCGCGGCGATCAGGATCGCAGCGAACGCGTCGTGCGCCCGCTGCGGCATCGTGCGCGGGTCGGCAAGGGACTTCGGCGGCTCATCAGAGTCGTCGGAGGGGATCGGAGCGAAGGTCGGCCCCTGCCGTTTCGGGTTGTTCTGCGCGTCCAGCAGGAGTTGCAGCTGCGCGGCGACGTCGACCAGCAGATTGCCGCGCAGTGACACGATGCCATCCCGCGCGCGCCCCAGACGCAACTCACGCAAGCCGGGTTGCCCGGTCGTCGCGGGGTTCGGCGCCGTCGGGGTCGAGCACCGCCGCCCACACCTGGGCCTGCAGTCGCAGATCGTCGCACCCTGCCGGCGGGTGACCCCCGGGTGAGGCACCGCGGCCGGCCGCCGCGAGTTCTTCGTCGGCGGCCAGCCGCTGCTCGACGGTCGCGGCCGGCAGTGCCTGCTCGAGCACCCGGAAGATGCCGCTCAGTGCCTCGGACGAGACCTCGCCGGCGCCGAGCGCCTCACGGAGGCAGGGGAACCGGGCCGGCAGCAGTTCGCCGCTGGACACGGCGAGGCGACGGCGAACGCCCCGCGCGGCACGACCGAGCTCGGCGGTGCGCTGCGACGAGCAGCGGGTCGCCCGCCGCAGCAACTCGTTCGTGTCACGGCATCCCTTGCGCGAACAGAGCCGATCGCCACGGTCGGCCGCATCGTCGCGCGCCTGGATGTGCCCGGTCGCCTCGACCAGCATCGCGTCGGCGAGCCGGCTCATCTCTGATGCTGTACGCGGCAAGCCGGAGCAAGTCGTCATCGGATGCCGCGGCCATCGCGTTGTTGTCGAATGCCGTGCGCACCACGGACGACAGCGCATCGCCGATGCGATCCAGTCGTTCCGTGAGCTCGTCCATACCTTCGATTATTCACGGGGGCTCCGACATCCGAATCGACGACGCCGAGAGTTATCCACAGGTTCGCTGCGGCGCACCGAGGCGGCCTGCCAGAGGAGTCAGGCCGCGTCGGTGCAGGTCACTCGGCCTTCAGCGTCCAGGCTCCGTCGCCCTGCACGGTCAGGATCGACGGTCCCGCCGAGAACGGGACGGTGCCGGAGTAGGCGCCGATCTCGTTGACCAGCAGTCCCATGCCGAAGGCCTCGGATGTCTCTTCGTAGACGACGAAGTTGCGCTGCCCCTTGTGCGTCGCGGTCAGTGCCGCGGCATCCCCGTTGTAGAGCATCACCCCGTCACCCGTGCCCTTCGCCGACCCGGTGAACTCCTTCGCGGCTGCGAACGGAGAGATCGTGACCGTCCAGTCGCCATCGGCGGTGACCTGCAGCCGCACGCCGTCCCCGAGTGCCATCAGCCCCCATGCCGTGGTGCCCGAGTATCGGCCGATCGTGTTCACCAGCAGTTCGCCGGTCGACGAGTTCGACGCGTCCAGCATGCTGATCGCGAAGTTGCGCTGGCCCTTGTGGGTCGCCGTCACGATGCCGCCGGTGGCGCCCTTCGGCAGCGTGATCAGCGAGTCGCCGTGCCCTGTCTTCTTGACCGGGGCGAACGTGCCGAACGAGTCATCCGCCCAGACGGCGGCGGCGTTGACCGGTTCAGCCTCGTCCGCAGACTCGGATGCCTCGTCCGAGGCCGCCGATGCCTCGGCGGCGGGGGCGGATGCCTGGGCCGACGCCGTCGAGTCGGCTGCCGCGGGCGGCTGCGTCTGTGCGGGAACGTCCGCACCCGGCGTCGACGATCCCGCGTTCGCACCGCTGACCGAGCCGATGACGATGCCGAGCACGACCAGAACGGCCGTGACGATCCAGGCGATCTTCCTGTGCGCGTGGTACCCGACCAGCGGCCGGCCGGCGCGGTCGCGCATCGTGCCGGTGAGGATCAGGATGAGGTCGATGAGCCACCAGATGCCGAGCCCGCCGAACGTGATGAGCTTGAGGATGCCGGTGCCCACCTTGCCGAGGTAGAAGCGGTCGACGCCGAGGAATCCGAGGAAGAACGACAGCAGCCAGGCGGCGAGGAACTGCTTGCCCTCGGCCCGCGGCGGCGCTGCGGAGGAGACGGGCGGTGCGGGAGGCTGTGTGTCGGGACCCATCGGGGTCGGGGGAGTGGTCATGGTCTGTCCTTTCAGATGGTGATTCTCGGTGTCGGGAGGATGTGCTGTCAGAGCGCCAGGTAGGACCCCAGCGCGAGGCCGACGGTGATGAGTCGCTTCACGGTGCTCTCCTCTGTTCGGTGGCGAACTGTCTGCGGCGGAGCGGGCGGGCGACGGGTTCCCCCGTTCCCGACACCCGCCCTGGCGGCGCGTCGCCAGAGACAGACGCTAGAAGCGACCGTCGTGCTGTGGTTCAATCCAGTTGATAAGGCCTCTTATCAAGCAAATGCCCCCACTCGCGCGGAATGCCCCGCTACGGTGAGCACATGACCACGACGCCCGTATCGGCAGGGACGGCACCCGAGCCGCTGCTGATGTCGTTGTCGGGCGTGGCCGAGTTGGCGGGAGTGCAGCGTGCCGTCGCATCGATGTGGCGCACGCGATTCGCCGGCGGTGACGCTCCCTTCCCATCTCCGGCGGCCCGCAAGGGCGGGCGTGACCTGTTCGACGCGCACGATGTCGCGGTCTGGCTCGCCGAGACCGGCCATGGCAACAACCCCGATCCGATCGCCGACGCTGCGGCGTCCGCCGACGGCATGTCGATCGACCTGGCCGACCCCGACTCCGTCGCCGAGCTGTCGGCGCTGATCACGTTGCGCGCGCAGAGCGCAAGCGGTGCTGGCGGACCACGGGCCCGAGGAACTCGCCGCGCTGGCCCGCCAAGGCGACCCCGACGACACGCATCTGCGGGCCGAGATCGCGCGCCACCTCGAGCGGGGAGCGCCGTGGCTCGCCTATGTGGACGCCCTCGTCGACGCGGCGTACTCACCCGCAGCGGCGCTGGCGCGCATGAGTGCCCGAGCGCATCGAGCCCAGCGCGCCCACGGATCGGCCGGCGACCTCGGCGGGCGGGCACGCGACCTCGCCGTCGCACTCGTCCACGGGCTGGTCGGCGGCGCCGAGCGTCCTGCGCTGCGCATCGAGCCGGGCATCGACGCCGCACTGTTCGACGCGATCCTCCAGCCGTTCGACGGCGATGCCGACGTCGAGATCCCCGGCAGCGACCAGGCACGCGCCCTGCGCCGCCGTTCGATGTGTGCAGGGGTACCGGTGGGCCTCGGCCCGGGCGACGCATCCGTGGTGGCGGTCGCGCGATATCCGCTCACGCCCGGCGAGGGCGTCGAGGCGATCCTCGCGGCCGTGGACGAGTTCACCTTGGGGCTGGGCTCCGACGAGTCGGCCGTGGTGATCGCGCCGGCGCGGTGCCTGGTGGATGCCCTGCCGGCCGCACTGTCAGCCGTCCGTGCCGAGACCCTGCGGACGGGGCGGGTGCGGGCGATCGTCCGTCTGCGCCCGGGGCTGGTGACGACGGCTTCGCGTGAGGCGCTGGCGCTGTGGGTGTGCGGCCCCCACGCCGACATCCCCCTCGGCGATCGGGTGATCGCGCTCGCGGACCTCACCGAAGTGGAACTGACCCGTGCCGCCGTCACCGATCTGGTCAGCGACATCCTGGCCAATCTCGGTGGTCCGGGCCAGGCTCGTGCGCACGCGTTCCGGTTCGCCCGTCTGCAGCGCACGTCGTCGGTGCTGGCTCGTCCCGGTGCGCTGGTGAAGGATGCCGCACCTCGGCGGATGCGGGAGGTGCCGGCATCCGGCGACCTGTCGGCGCAGCTCGACGCGGCGATCCAGGCGGCAAGCCGCGGACGCCCCCGCGCTCGCGCCGACGCCGCAAGCCGGGGGCGGTCGTCCCGCGCACCATGACGCTCGCCGATGCGCTCGCCGCGGGGCACGTGCGGGTGATCCCGGGAACTCGGGTGGATGTCGACGAGTTCGGCGACGACGGGCTCGGCGTGGTGACCGCCGATGACCTCGATGATCCCGCCGCGATCGGCACGCGACGCGTCGATCAGCTCGGGTTCGCGCAGGCTCATCCGAGTGCGGCACTGACGCGTTCCGGGGACGTCGTGTTCCGCACGAGTCGGTCACCGCGCGCCTGGGTCGATCACTCCGGTTCGCACGTCGTCGTCTACCCCGCACGCGTGCTGCGGATCACGCCGGGCGACCCCGGAGGACTGGTCCCCGAACTCGTGGCAGCCGACATCGCAGCCGGGGCCGCCGTGTCGTCGGGCTGGCGCCGCTGCCAGGTGCGCGTCGTCGACCCCGCACAGGTGGCACCCCTGCGGGCGGTGCTGGCCGCGGCATCCGCCACTCGCGAACAGCTGCAGGACCGCATCGACCGACTCGACCGAATGACCGCCCTGCTCGCCGACGCCGTGGCCGCCCGCGCGGTCACCCTGAATGACGCACCTCACCGATAAGAAGGAACCATGCCAAGAGCCGCGAAGACCGCCCCGCAGTCGCCCTCCACGATGAAGGAGCTGAAGGACACGCTGTGGAAGGCCGCCGACAAGCTGCGCGGGTCGATGGACGCCTCGCAGTACAAGGACGTCATCCTCGGGCTGGTGTTCCTCAAGTACGCGTCGGACGCGTTCGACGAGCGCCGTGCGCACATCCGCACCGAGCTCGAGGCCGACGGATACGACGCCGACCAGATCGCCGAGCTCATCGACGATGTCGACGAGTACACCGGGCGGGGCGTGTTCTGGGTTCCCGCGAACGCGCGGTGGGCGTTCCTCGCCGAACACGCGAAGGGGCTCGCGGCGTCGCTGGATTCGCCCGAGAAGCAGGCGGGCAAGCTGGTCGACGAGGCGATGGATGCTGTCATGCAGGCCAATCCGCAGCTGAACGGCACGCTGCCGCGCATCTTCAACCGTGACAACGTCGACCAGCGACGGCTGGGCGAGCTGATCGATCTGCTCAACTCGGCGCGATTCGCCGGCCAGGGGCAGTCGGGCGAGACCGGGCGGCGCGCCCGCGACCTGCTGGGCGAGGTGTACGAGTACTTCCTGGAGAAGTTCGCCGCCGCCGAGGGCAAGCGGGGCGGAGAGTTCTACACCCCGCGGGTGTCGTCCGGGTGCTGGTGGAGATGCTCGAGCCCACGCACGGGCGGGTCTACGACCCGTGCCTGCGGGTCGGGCGGCATGTTCGTGCAGGCCGAGAAGTTCATCGACACGCACCATGGCGAGGGATCGGACATCTCGGTCTATGGGCAGGAGCTCAACGAGCGCACCTGGCGGATGGCGAAGATGAACCTGGCCATCCACGGGCTCAACGGCAACCTGGGGCCGCGGTGGGGCGACACGTTCGCGCGCGATCTGCACCCCGAGCTGCAGGCCGACTTCGTGATGGCGAACCCGCCGTTCAACATCAAGGACTGGGCCCGCAGCGAGTCGGATCCGCGGTGGCGGTACGGAGTGCCGCCGGCAGGGAACGCGAACTACGCGTGGATTCAGCACATCCTCTCCAAGCTGGCGCCCGGCGGGCAGGCCGGCGTCGTCATGGCAAACGGCTCGATGTCGTCGAATTCGGGTGGGGAGGGCCAGATCCGCGCCGAGATCGTCGAGGCCGACCTGGTCTCGTGCATGGTGGCGCTGCCCACGCAGCTGTTCCGGTCGACCGGCATTCCGGTGTGCGTGTGGTTCTTCGCCCGCGACAAGGGCAAGCGCGCGGGCGAGGTGCTCTTCATCGATGCCCGTGGGCTGGGCCACATGGTCGACCGCGCCGAGCGCGCGCTGTCGGATGACGACATCGCGAAGATCGCCGACACCTACCACGCCTGGCTCGGCCGAGACGTCCCTGAGCGAGCGAGTACCCAGGTCCCTGAGCGAGCGCAGCGAGACGAAGGGCCGGAACCATACGAGAACACCCCGGGCTTCTGCTACTCGGCATCGCTGGCCGAGATCAAGGCTGCCGATTACGCCCTGACCCCGGGCCGCTACGTCGGTGCTGCCGAGGTCGAAGACGACGGCGAGCCGATCGAAGAGAAGCTCGCGCGTCTGCGTGCTGAACTCGAGTCCCAGTTCGCCGAGTCGGCACGGTTGGCGGAGGTCGTGCGCGAGCAGCTGGGGAGGGTGTCGTGAACCGGCGAGGACTAACGGTGGCGGATATCGCGAATCCCGAGCCTCGTTCAATCGCAATTGGCCCCTTCGGGTCGGCGCTTCGTTCAGACAGGTACACAAGCAGCGGGGTCCCGGTTGTTCGTGGCCAGAACATTGGTGACCGCTGGGTGCTGAAGTCGGATGACGTCGTGTACGTCGCGCCGGAGACGGCCGCTGAGTTTCCTGCTTGCATCGTGCGTGAGGGCGATCTTGTCTTTCCGCACCGTGGAGCGATCGGCCGAGTAGCCCTTGTCGGAAATGAAGAATGGCTCTTGTCATCGAGCATGATGAAGCTGACGGTGAATCCGCAGATCGCAGATCCTCGATATGTGCTCTTGTACTTCCGGAGTTCTGGCCGAGATGAACTATTGAAGCGGGCATCGACTGTTGGGACGCCCGGAATCGGACAGCCGCTGACGTCGCTCCGTGGTATTGAAGTTCCCCTCCCACCCCTCCCCGAGCAGCAGGCGATCGCCGAGGTTCTAGGCGCCCTCGACGACAAGATCGCCGCCAACACCAAGCTCGCCGCCACCGCCGATCAATACCTAGCCGCCTTGCTGGATCGTGAACTGTCGTTGGATCATGAACTGACCGAGTTGGGGGAGATTGCCAGTGTCAATGCTGATGCGGTCAAGCCCGTCGCCGGGGGCTCGTTGCGGTATATCGACATTGCGTCCGTTGCCGTGGGCGGGTTCACATTCCCAGAACTCAGCAGCTGGGATGACGCGCCCGGACGTGCTCGTCGCAGAGTTCATTTCGGAGACACGATCTGGTCGACCGTCCGACCCAATCGCCGCTCGCACGCGCTGAACCTGACCGACGATCCTCTCCTGGTCGCGTCGACTGGGCTCGCTGTGCTCTCGCCCCGTTCGGTCGGGTTCGCCTACCTCTACGAGGTCACGCGCCGCCCCGAATTCAGTGCCTATCTTGAGAACGTCGCAGAGGGAAGCGCATACCCGGCCGTCCGCGCAGATCGCTTCCTTGACGCGCCTGTCGCGGTCCTGACGAGTGACCGGGTCAAGCGGTTCGAAGATGTTGCTACGCCGCTACGGAAGCACGTAAACGCACTCGCGACCGAGAACCGCACCCTCGCCGCAACCCGCGACGCCCTCCTGCCACAGCTCATGTCGGGCAAGCTTCGCGTGCGCGAGGCGGAGGCCGCGGCATCCGAGGTAGGAGTCTGACATGTGCAGTCATCTGTCCGGCTGGGTCCTGTGGCCGATATCGATATGAGAACCTGCTCTTCAACCAAGGGAACCACCATGCGCGTCGCGCCCTTCCTCGCAGCATCCGCCATCGCTCTCATCGTCGGAGTCGGCCTCACCGGCTCCGAGCGGCGCGTCGGACGAGGCGCCGGCCGCGTCGAAGCCCGCTGCCGAGAAGTCCGAGGCTCCCGCCCCACAGCCCGTCGACCTCGACGGATCGTGGAAGCAGACGAACGCGAAGAGCGACACGAACTATCAGCAGGCGACCATCGCTGACGGAGTCATCCAGGTCGACTGGGTTGCCGACGGCGGTGACACCACGTCGATCTACTGGGTGGGGACGGCGACTCTGCCGACCGACGCCAGCCAGACCTTCACGTGGGACTCGACACGTGACAAAGCCAAGACCGACAACGCACTTCTCGCCTCGCATGACGACACCAAGACATTCTCGTACGGCGATGACGAGATCAGCTACGAGGTGACGGCGCTGGGCACGACGACGACCGTGCGCTTGGGGCGAGAATGAGTCGGCCGAGAGTCCCGAGTGGAGAGAAGGGTGAACATCACCTTGCGCGCCCTCGTCGACGAAGCTGGGTAAGGATCCTGAGGGGTGTTACCGGCGCTCTCCCCGGCATCACAGCGTGTACCGAATCAGGCCGCTATGAGTTCGCGCGCTTCTCGGGGTATCTGATCGAGTTCGGTGCTGGGTATCGCTCGGACGCCGAGCGATACCCATGCTTCGCGAGCAGCGGCGAAGACCTCGCCATGACGAGCAGATTGTCCGGCAGGGGGTTCCTGGAAGGCGACCGCAATCGGTACGGCGGCATCGGCGCGCGTCGTTACTCCGTGTGCCGAGACCTCTGCACCGTCGCTGCGCAGACAACCGACGACGAAGTTCCAGGATTGCAGTTGCTGCTCGAGAGAGTCGACATCTTGCACATCGAACGCGAAGACCTGCGACAACTGGTCTACGTGGTCGTCGATCACGGCGAAGTCGAAACGCCCGCGCTGTCGACCGATGACCGCCCTGGGTCGGCTGAGCAACGACTCACCGACTTCCAGATTCGCAGTGCGTTCGTACAACTGGGCGAGGTCGCTGATGATTCGGGTACGCGTGCGCGATCGGTTCGCTACCTCGGGAGTGGCCACCAGCAAGGCGAAGAGAAAGTCCGCCCCATCGGCTGCAGACTCTGCTTCGACCGGGGTCGCCGGGCTGATCTGAAGCACATTGTTGAACCGATGGGAGACCAGTTCGAGCCATGCACGCGTTACGCGGACGTCGTCGGGGCTCGTGAAGAGGTGCAACGGGGGGCGCTCGTAATCGTCGATAGAGCGCTGGAGGCGATCGAGCCAGGGGCGAATGGCACCCGCGTCGCCGCCGAGTCGGCTGGCTCGACGCAAGTTCGGCGCAACGCGGACCGCCCAATCTCCACTGTCGCGTCCCACGATGACGGCGACGTTTACTCGCTCGCCGCGCGCTACGTCGGGGACGTAGCGTACGAGCCAGTAAAGGTATGCCGCGCTCATTTCGAGGATCCTGTCGTCTGTCGGCCCGACACAGCGGCCGCGAGGTCGTTGAGCCTGTGTGCGACGGGCCCGCGGCGGCTGAACAAGAACCACGCCATCGCTTCGAGATCCTCGTCGCCGGTACCCCATTCTACTGGGACGGCAGACACTGCGGTCAGCAGTTCTCCGCTGGCCAGAGAACTGATACGAGCGGCCGTCTCTCGCAGCGCACGAACGCTGATTTCTGTTGGGGGGTTCGGGAACGAGGCGTTCGTGTCGAGCAGTCTGTTCAGCACCATGGCATTCCAGTCTCCCTCGCCGGTCGAGAACCAGAGTCCGTGGTCGTATGACCAGACGGAGTATGCGGCGGTCGTCTCGTACAGCCACTGCGGGTCTTCGCCAACGCAGAGGTCCCAGAGGCCGAGCATCGCGGCCTGGCGCCGGGCGTTGTCGTCGCGACGCGTGTACGTCAAGTCGTCGTCGTCCACGGCGTGCGGTACATGGAGCGACCCGTGTGCAAGCAGCGGCACAGTACTCACGGCTGCGGGAAAGTCCGACCACGTGGTGACGACGGGCGGAACGGTGACGAGCGCGCGCTCACGCACGGGAGCACCGATGAGCTTTCCGACCTCGGCCACGATCACTTCATTGACGAGAACCTGGTCGCCCTGTCCGTTGCCTGGCACCTTGACCCAGTACTGCCTGCTATCTGCGCCCAGAGCGAGAAAGGCGCCCGCACCAGAGGATCGTGCCCGTTCCCGAGGAGCACGGATGACCGTTGAAGCCCGAGGGCGCTGCAGACCTGTAAGACTTCCGCGCCAGGTTGCGAGATCGTCATCAGGCCACATGATCCGACAATATCGAGAGTGCACCCGCGGTGCTGCTATCGCGGACCAGAGTAGTCCGCCCGACGTCCGAGAGGGGAGCCACTGATGCCCTTCGCTGTCGTCGATTTCGAGACCACCGGCATACTGCCGTCCTATCACCATCGCGTCGTCGAGATTGGTATCACCCACGTTGAGGATGACGGGGTGATCAGCGGGCGGTGGGAGACGCTCGTCAACCCAGAACGCGACCTCGGGCCGCAGGCACATCCACGGCATCAGCGCTGCGGAAATCCTCGCCGCCCCAACGTTCGATGACATCGCCGCCGACTTCGCGACCCTGCTGCACGGGCGTACCTTCGTCGCACACAACTCGTCCTTCGACGAGCGCTTTCTGCAGGCGGAGTTCGAGCGCTGCGGATATCTGTTGCCGGGCCCGGTGCCGAGCTTGTGCACCATGCGCTTGGGCTCGAACTTCGGTCTCGGCGGATCGTGTGCTCTTGTGCGGGCATGCGAACAGTTCGGGATCGAGAATGCGCTCGCGCACAGCGCCGGATCAGACGCACACTCCACGGCGCAACTTCTCGTCGCGTACATGCGGATGAGCGCGCAGTGGCAGGGTTGGACCGACTATTGGGCGCAAGCGGCGCACGCGGGCGACGCGTTCCCCTACCCGTACGCATCTTCAACCGGCGTCGCGTGGAAGGTGCGCGGTGACCACTCATACGCCCCCGCGCACTTCCTCGAACGGATCTCGACCTCGGCCGCCCGCAGCACAGACGCCGGCGCAGAAGCTGAGTACCTTGCGGTTCTCGATCGGTGCCTGCTCGACCGGTTGATCTCGGTCAACGAGGGTGACCAGCTCGCTACCATCGCCGCAGAACTGGGGCTCACGCGCTCACTGGCGGACGCGCTGCACGCCGAGTACTACGCGGCCCTTGTGCGGGAGGCGTGGGCCGACAGCGTCCTCACCCCCGACGAGCGGGACGACCTCGCAGCCGTCGCCGAGCTTGCCGGTTGCCAGCCGAACTCCGTGGGACGGATGACTCGCCCCGTGGAGCTTCGTCGGCCCCCGCATCCGACGAGTCCGCCCGCTTCGTACTGCGCCCCGGTGACATGATCGTGCTCACAGGCGAGATGAGTCGGGCGCGGGAGGACTGGGAAGCTGAGCCTGCGTGCGCGCGGCTTCGTGACGCACCCCACCGTCACCAAGAGGGTCGCGCTGGTCGCCGCCGCCGACCCCGACTCTCTCTCGGGCAAGGCGCGAAAGGCTCGTGACTACGGCATCCCGATCGTGAGCGAAGACGGACTCGTGCGGCTGTTGGCGGGATGAGGATGCTTTCCGCTGTGCGATGGTCCCTGCCGGCTCTAGAGATCGTGCGGATACACGACGTCGATCTCGGAGATGTCTCGCGAGAAGTCCTTGCGGTTGTCGGTGAGGAAGACATCAGCGCCCGCGGAGACGGCTGTGGCCAGATGGGCGCCGTCCGCAGCACGCAGGCCATATATGGTCGAGAGCGCGACGGACAGCCGCGCGGTCGGCTCGTCGAACGCCCTGAGATCAAGCCGACTGAGCAGGCCCGTCAGTGCGGCGACCTCTTCCGATCGGGGATCAGCGTGCAGTGGTTTCGTCAGGACCTCCGGAAGGACTGGATCGTACGTCTTCGTACGAAGATGTACACATTCCGTGCACAACCTCTTCGGGAGCGTGTCGATCCTCGAGATGACCTCGAGTGGTTCGGGTCGCTTTATGAGTAATATAGTTACTCATAAAATTGGGATGATGGCTTATGGGCACAGCTGACAACACCGCTGCATGGCCCGCACTCGCGATGGAGCAGCAGGTGTGGGTGCCGAGTTCGGCCTGGGGTGTCGACGCGGAGCGCGCTCGCGCCGGCGTGCCCTACCTGTCCGCTGTGCCACCGTTGATCGCGACGTTGTCACCGCATCCTGATGCCGACGCTCTGACCGCAGCCGACACTGCCGCACGTGAGCTGAGCCGCCTCGATGCTGAACTGGGCGGTCGGGTCGCGTCGTTCGCCCCCGTCCTGCTGCGTTCAGAGGCGGCATCGTCGTCGCAGATCGAGAACATCACCGCATCCGCTCGCGCGATCTTCAGTGCCGAGCTCGGCGCGAAGACGAGCCGCAACGCCGAGATGATCACCGCCAACACCCGTGCCATGACCGCAGCGATCGAACTGTCGAACGATGTCTCCGCCGACGCAGTCGCCCGGATGCACGAGGTGCTGATGGCGGGACAGCCGCAGCACACGCCCGGACGCTGGCGCCAAGAGGCCGTGTGGATCGGAACACGCGGCGACAGCCCGGTGGGCGCCGAGTTCGTCGCCCCGCACCACTCTCGCGTGAGCGGTCTCATCGATGATGTGGTGGCCTTCGTGCGAGCGCGAAGACGTCGCGCCGCTGGTTCTGATCGCGGTCAGCCATGCGCAGTTCGAGACCATCCATCCGTTCACCGATGGCAACGGGCGCACCGGCCGCGCACTCGCTCAGTCTCTGCTGAGGTCCCGTGGAGTCACCCGCAACGTGGCGCTTCCCGTATCGGCGGGGCTCCTCGCCGACACCGAGGGGTATCATCGCGCCCTCGGCGCCTATCGAACCGGTGATGTCACGCCGATTGTGAAGGCCTTCGCGGATGCCGCGGCCCGTGCCGTGGGGAACACACGGACGCTCATCGCCGAGATGGACGAGATCCGCGAAAGCTGGAACGAACGGCTGACGGTGCGTCGTTCGAGCAACGCCTGGAAGCTGCTCGACGTGCTCATGCGCCGACCGGTGCTCGACTCGGCGACGGCTGCGGCCGAACTCGGCGTGCAGAGCCGAACGTCTATCCGCCACTGGCGGCCCTGGTCGACGCCGGAATCCTCCGGTCGAAATCCGAATATCGTCTCGGGCCGTTCTGGCGAAGCGAAGAGATCCTCGGCGCCATCGATCGGTTCGCCGAGCGCGCCGGGCGCCGTGAGGCACCCCGACCACAGCAAGGAGCCCGCTCATGACCCGCATCCCGGAGTCCGAATGGGAGCGCGTCGCGCTCGAGACGCTCGCCGAGCTCGGCTGGCGGCCCCTGGCGGGCGAGAAGATCGCCCCGGGCAGCGGCGAGCGCGACACCTGGGACGAGCTCCTTATCCGTCCCCGCCTGCTCGAGGCGCTGCGCCGGCTCAACCCCGACGTCCCCGGCCATTACCTGCAGCAGGCGCTCGCTGAGATCGCCGCACCGCGCTCGCAGGACGCGATCACCGAGAACCACCGGATCCACCGCTGCCTGGTCGACGGGTACCCGCTCAGCTACATCGACACGGACGGCATCGAGCAGAATCCGCGCATCCGGCTGATCAGCACCGAGCCCGAGCAGAACGACTGGCTCGCCGTCAACCAGGTCACCGTCCGCGACCGCGACGTGCACCGCCGGTTCGACCTCGTGCTCTACGTGAACGGGATGCCGCTGTCGATCCTCGAGCTGAAGGCCGCGGGCGCCGAGTCGGTCGGGGTCTCCAACGCCTACTGGCAGCTGCAGACCTACCTCGATGAGCTGCCGATGGCATTCCGCTTCTGCGTGTTCACGGTGGCCAGCGACGGCACCGGCGCCAAATACGGCACCCCGTTCACGCCGTTGAACCACTTCGCGCCGTGGAACGTCGACGACGACGGCGCCCGCTGCCGCAAGCCGCGGATCGAAGAGGGCATCGATATCCAGCCTCTCGACGATGCGCTGGACGGCCTGTGCAATCAGGAGCGGTTCCTGCAGGCTTGCCGCAACTTCACCGCGTTCGACGAGGGCCCCGATGGGCTGGTCAAGCGGATCGCCAAACCACACCAGTACTTCGCCGTCACCAAGGCCGTCGGCCGCACCGTCGCGGCCGTCGCCTCCAACGGCAAGGCCGGCGTGGTCTGGCACACCCAGGGGTCGGGCAAGTCGATGGAGATGGAGCTGTACGCCAACCTCGTCTCACGCCGCCCCGAGCTGCGCAACCCCACCCTGGTCGTGGTCACCGACCGCAACGAGCTGGACGGGCAGCTGTTCCAGACCTTCGCGCAGAGCCTGCTGCTGCCCGAGCGGCCGAAGCAGATCCACGAGCGGGCGCAGCTGCGTGACGAGCTGGCAGGCCGGATCACCGGCGGGATCTACTTCACGACGCTGCAGAAGTTCGGACTGTCGAAGGCCGAGAAGGATGCCGGGATCCGGCATCCACTGCTCACCGACCGACGCAACGTGATCGTCGTCGTCGACGAGGCACATCGCAGTCATTACGACGACCTCGACGGCTACGCCCGACATCTGCGCGATGCGCTGCCGCACGCCACGCTGATCGCGTTCACCGGCACCCCGATCTCATTCGCCGAGCGCGACACCCAGGCCGTGTTCGGCGACTACATCGACATCTACGACCTGACCCGGGCCGTGACCGACGGCGCCACGGTGCCGGTCTCGTTCGAGCCGAGACTGATCAAGGTCGCGCTGGCCGACGGCATGAGCCAGGACGAGATCGACCGCGCCGCCGACGAGGTCACCCTCGGATTGGACGACGCGGAGCGCGCGCGGGTCGAGGCATCCGTCGCCGTCGTCAACGCCGTGTACGGCGCCCCCGAGCGCATCGATGCGCTCGCCGCCGACCTGGTCGCCCACTGGGAGGAGCGCCGTGCGCGCATGGAGCCGTTCATCGGCGCCCCGGGCAAGGCGCTCATCGTCGGCGGCACCCGCGAGATCTGCGCCCGGCTCTATGCGGCCATCGTCGCGCTGCGACCTGACTGGCACGCGGACGCGCTGGATGCCGGACGCATCAAGGTCGTCTACTCGGGCACGGCGAGCGACCAGCCGCCCGTGCGCGATCACGTGCGGCGCGACTCGGAGAACTCCGCGATCAAGGCACGGCTGAAGGATGCCGACGACGAGCTCGAACTGGTGATCGTCAAAGACATGATGCTCACCGGATTCGACGCCCCGCCGCTGCATACCCTCTACCTGGATCGGCCGCTGAAGGGCGCCCTGCTCATGCAGACCCTGGCCCGCGTGAACCGGACGTACCGGGGCAAGCAGGACGGGCTTCTGGTCGCCTACGCGCCGCTGGCGGACAACCTCGCCACCGCTCTGTCGGAGTACACCGTCGACGACCAGGCGATGCGCCCCATCGGCCGCGATGTCGAAGAGGCCGTCGAGATCGCCCTCGAGTTCGTCACCCAGCTTGCGCGAGATGCTCGCGCCCTGCGATTGGCGGGGAGTGCTCGCGCGCGGCGGGTCGCGGGCGATGCTCACCGCGGTCACGACGGCTGTGAACTACCTGCGCGACCAGCAGAACCCGCTCAACGCCCCCGACCTCGGGGCAGAGCGGCTGGCCGCCCGTTACCGCGCGGCCAGCTCGGGACTCGCACGCGCCTGGGCCCTGGCATCCCGTCGCCCGGGACTCGTCGAGCTGCACGACGAGATCGCCTTCTACGAAGAGGCGCGGGTGTGGATGGCGAAGTACGACGCCTCGGACCGGCAGGCGCGGGACGAGCCGATCTCGGACGAGATCCAGCGGCTGCTCGGCCAGCTGGTCGCGCAGTCGATGGCCACCGGCGAGGTGCTCGACATCTATGAGGCGGCCGGCCTGCCGCGCGTGTCGCTGAAGGACCTCGGGCCGGACTTCCTGGATCGGGCGCAGCAGGCGCGAAACCCCCAACTGGCGATCGAGGCGCTGCGCAAGACGCTCATCGACTCGTCGATGGCCGCCACGCGCGGCAACCTCGTGCGCCAGCGGGCGTTCAGCGAGCGGATCGGCGAGATCATGCTCCGCTACACGAATCAGCAGCTCACCAGCGCAGAGGTCATCGCCGAGCTGGTCTCACTCGCGCAGGAGGTGCAGGCCGAGGCATCCCGCGGCGAGTCCTTCACCCCTCCGCTCTCACACGACGAACTCGCGTTCTACGACGCCGTCGCGCAGAACGAGTCGGCGGTGACCGTGCAGGGCGAGGACGTGCTCGCCCAGATCGCCCGGGACCTCGTCGAGGTGATGCGACGCGACGTGCGCACGGACTGGACGGTGCGCGACGACGTGCGCGCCAAGCTCCGGTCGTCGATCAAACGGCTGCTCGTCAAGCACAAGTACCCGCCGGACCGCCAGCCCGGGGCCATCAGGCTCGTCATGGACCAGATGGAGGCGATGGCGCCGAGCTACGCGGTCGAGCGCGACCGCCGCTGAGCCCCGGTCGGGGGCAGGATGCCGGGGTCAGAGCGTGCCGGTGCGCTCGCGCGCGGCCTGCTCGGGGCGGCCTTCGGCCTCGTACCCCGCGACGACTCCGGCGCGGTCGGCGTCGGAGCGGTTCTGGCTCCACTTGGCCTTGGCCTCGACGTCCGCCACCTGCATCTCGAGGCCGACGATCGCGCGCAGCTGCCCGGCGACGTACTTCTCCGGGGCATCCGTCACCGCCCAGGGCTGGTCGCGCTCGCCCTCATGCCGATCGGTGAGACGGGTCACGGCATCCCGCAGCCACCCGGCGTCCTCGTGCACGGTCACCGCTCCGCGCAGGTGCACCGCGGAGTAGTTCCAGGTGGGCACGACCTTGCCGTGCTCGGCCTTGGCCGCGTACCAGCTCGGCGTGACATACGCGTCCGGCCCGTACACGATGACCAGCCCCGCGGCACCATCGGCGATGCGCTTCCAGTGCTCGTTCGCGCGCGCGAAGTGCGCGATGACCCGGTCGCCGTCCCACAGGATCGGCAGGAGCGTCGCGTCGGGCACGCCGTCCGCGCCGGCAGTGACCAGCGTGCCGACGGCGGCCTGCCGCACGAACGCACGCGCGGCGTCGAGGTCGTCGATGCGATTGAAGTGCGGCACGTACATGCCTCGAGCGTACGCGGCGGCGCGAGCGGCGTCGCACGCTAGCCTGATCGCGTGAATCCGAGTTTCGTGCTGATCCCGCTGATGGCCGTGCTGGCGCCCGTGGCCGCGCGGGCGCTGGGACGATGGGTGCGGATTCCGGTCGTCGTGTTCGAGCTGGTGCTCGGGATCCTGATCGGCCCGTCGGTACTCCGCTGGGCCCAGCCGTCCGAGTTCGTGCACACCCTGTCGGAGTTCGGGCTGGCGATGCTGTTCTTCGTGGCCGGCACCGAGATCGAGCTCAGCGCGCTGCGGGGCCGCTCCGGCCGAGGTGCGATCTGGGGCTGGCTGATCAGCCTGGTGGCCGGCGTCGCGCTCGGCCTCATCGTGGCTCCGGGCGAGGGCGCGATCATCATCGGGATCGCCCTCGCCTCGACCGCGCTGGGCACCCTGCTGCCGATCCTGCGCGACACCGGCGAGATGGCCACCCCGTTCGGCCGCGCGGTCGGCGCGCTCGGCGCGGTGGGCGAGTTCGGCCCGCTGGTCGCGATCTCGGTGTTCCTCGGGGCCCGCTCGCCCGGCGCGGCCACGATCGTCCTGGCCGTCTACGTGCTCCTGGCCGGCGGAGCGATCTGGTACGCGTTCGCCGCCCCGCGCGGCGCGCTGCACCGCTTCGTGAGCGCGACGCTGCACACCTCGGGCCAGTTCGCGGTGCGCGTCGTGCTCCTGCTGCTGGCGGCACTGGTCGCGTTGAGCGTGTTCCTCGACATCGACATGCTGCTGGGCGCGTTCACTGCCGGCATCGTCTGGCGTCTGCTCATCCGCGACGCCGACGCGCACGACCGCGAAGAGGTCGAGAGCAAGATCGAAGCCGTCGGCTTCGGCTTCCTCGTGCCGATCTTCTTCATCTACACGGGCATCACCTTCGACCTGCGCTCGCTGCTGCAGACCCCGCTTCTGCTCGGTCTGGTCGCGATCACCGTGCTCGTGCTGCTGGTGGTCCGCGGCATCCCGTCGCTGCTGGCCACGCCGCCGGGATCGAGCATGCGCGACCGCATCGCGACGGGGCTGATGGGCGCCACCGGTCTGCCGATCATCGTGGCCGTCACCGCGATCGGCGTGGACAAGGGCATCCTCTCCACGGCGGCCGCCGCGGTCTTGGTCGGAGCCGGGATGCTGTCGGTCCTGCTGTTCCCGCTGATCGCCATGTCGCTTGCACGGCGACCGCGTGCCGGTGAGCACCACGGCCGACGACCACGCCTGAGCCGGCGCGGCGATACGGCGAAGGGCCGGTACCGCGGATGTGCGGTTCCGGCCCTTCGTCTCGCTTCGCTCGCTCAGGGACCTATGAGGGCGCCGCTCGCTCAGGGACCTGTGCGGGTACCGGCCCTTCGTCTCGCTTCGCTCGCTCAGGGACCTGTGTGGCGCCAGGATTCCTACGGGCGGTCGGCGGCCGGGTCGTCCCCGGCAGCCTCGCGCTCGGCGGTCAGCGTCGACGTCGTCGCCGCGGCCGCCGTCGTGCCGTCCTCGCCCACCACGCTCAGCGCGCCGGTGACGACCGCGACCGAGTCGGCACCGTCGATCTCCAGGCTCTCGGCCGCGACGTCGCCGCGGTCGATCGTCTTCTTCAGCGGTACTTCCTTGACGAAGCACACCAGGACGGTCGCGATCAGCACGAGCGGCAGGATGTAGAGGAAGATCGGCGTCAGCGCATCGTTGTAGGCGCCCACGATGATGCCGTGGATCGGCTCGGGCAGGCCCTTGACCAGCTCGGGCGTCAGGCTGTTGGCCCCGCCGGCCGAGCCGCCGGCGCCGGCCGGCATCCGCTCGCTGAGCAGGTCCAGCAGCCGCGTGGCGAACAGGCTCCCGACGATCGCCGAGCCCAGCGACGCGCCGATCTGCCGGAAGTAGTTGTTCGTCGAGGTGGCAACGCCGACCTCCGAGCCCGGGAACGTGTTCTGCACGACGAGCACGAAGATCTGCATGCACAGGCCGAGGCCCAGGCCCATCACGCCGAGGAACACGCAGATCAGCCATACCGGCATGTCGGCGGTCATGGTCGACAGCAGCACCATTCCGACGGCGGTGACGAGGGTGCCGGTGATCGGCGCCCACTTGTACCGTCCGGTCCGGCTCACGAGCGCCCCCGACACGATCGACGAGAGCAGCACGGTGCCCATCATCGGGATCATCAGCAGACCCGACTGGGTGGCGTTGGCGCCGGTCACCATCTGCAGGTAGGTGGGGATGTAGGCGAGCGTGCCGAACATCGCCACGCCGATCGCCAGGCCCGCGGCGGTCATCAGGTTGAAGTTCAGCTTGCGGAACAGGTGCAGCGGCATCACCGGCTCGGCGGCGCGCATCTCGACGAACACGAACGCGACGGCGGCCAGCACGGTGCCGACGATCAGGCTGATGATCTGCGGGGAATCCCAGGCGGACCCGTTGGGCGCGTCATGGCCGCCCCAGGTCGTGATCAGGACGATGCCGGTGGATGCCAGGGCCAGCAGTGCGATGCCGAGCACATCCAGCTTCACCTTGCGCTTCGGGTGCTTGGGCAGGTGCAGGAACATCACGGCCGCGACGATGGCGAGGATGCCGAGGGGGATGTTCATCCACAGGCCCCAGCGCCATCCGATCACATCGGTGAACCAGCCGCCCAGCAGCGGGCCGGCCACGGACGAGATGGCGAACACCCCGCCCATGATGCCCATGTACTTGCCGCGCTCGCGGGCGGGCACGACATCCGCGATGATCGCCTGTGACAGGATCATGAGCCCGCCGCCGCCGATGCCCTGCACGCCGCGGCCGATGATCAGCCAGGGCATGTCCTGCGCCCAGCCGCCGATGATCGAGCCCAGGATGAAGATCGAGATCGCCGCGATGAAGATGCCCTTGCGGCCGATCAGGTCGCCGAGCTTGCCGTACACCGGCAGCATGATCGTCGAGGCCAGGATGTAGATCGTGATGACCCAGGTCATCTGGTCGACGCCGTGCAGGTCGCCGACGATGGTCGGCAGCGCGGTGCTGAAGATCGTCTGGTCCAGCGATGCCAGCAGCATCGTGACCATCAGCCCGGCGAACACCAGCAGGATGTTCCGGGTGTGGTGCGGCTCTACGGCCGCCGTGTCCGCGGTTGCGGTCATTGCAGTAGTCCTGTCATTTCTCGTACCAGCGCGGCCGCGCGGGTGCGCAGTCGTGCCGTTGCTTCATCGGTGGAGAGGTGTGAGTGCTCGCGGGCGAGCTCGATCGTGGCGGCGCGCATGGCGGCGCCGCAGGTCATGAGGACCACTTGGGCCTGCTCGTCCGAGCAGGGCGCAGGCATCCTTCTGCGCAGCATCCTTCTTCACGGCATCTTTCTGGGCGGGCCCCGACGTGCGGTCGATCAGCGCGCGCACGCCGTCGCTGAGCGGACTCAGCATCCCATCCATGTGCGAGAACTTGCGCTGCAGGAGTTCGGGATGCGCGCGGACGATCTGGTGCCGCTGCTCGTGCAGGTCGCGGCCGGGGCCGCGCACGACGGCGCTCAGCAGCTCGAGAACGCCGTCCAGCAGGGAGGTGGGCTGCATGCCCTCGAGGGTCTCGGCGACCAGCTCCTGCGTGTCCTCCTGCGTGCGCACGCCGAGGATCGCATCTTCCTTGCTGTCGAAGTAATTGAAGAACGTGCGGGGTGAGACCTCGGCACGTTCGCTCAGCGCATCGATGGTCAGCTTGTCCAGACCGTCCTCGAGGACGATCTCGACCGCCGCGGTCTCGAGGCGCCGGCGGGTCTGCTCGCGCTTGCGCTCGCGCAGTCCGGGAAGGGGAGCTTCTTCTTGCACTCGTGCAATCTTCCTCGCGTACCCGAAGTTGCGCAAATGCAAACATGCACTCGTGCATAATTCACAGCCGACTCGTAAAGTCGGGCCGCCGACGCTGGCCTGACTCTCAGCCCTGATCCATAGGGTGGGGCCATGCTCGACCAGCCGGAGATCGACGCCCCCGTCGACATGTCCCCGTCCCAGTTGCGCTCCCTGCGAGACGAGCTCGAGCGATTCCTGCCTGCCGTACCAGTTCGGGTTGCATGAGATCTCGACCAAGATCGACATCCTGCGCGACGAGTTCCAGTACCTGCACGAATACAACCCGATCGAGCACGTCTCCAGTCGGGTGAAGACCCCGGACAGCATCGTCGACAAGGTCGTGCGCAAGGGCATCGACCCTGACTTCGCCAGCATCCGCAGTCACATCACCGACATCGCCGGCATCCGGATCACCACGAGCTTCACCGCCGACGCGTACCGGCTGTTCGACCTGCTGACCACGCAGCCCGACATCTCGGTGCTGCGGGTCAAGGACTACATCTCGCACCCCAAGCCCAACGGCTACAAGAGTCTGCACGCGATCGTGCAGGTTCCGGTGTTCCTGTCCACCGGTCCGATCGAGGTGCCGGTCGAGGTGCAGTTCCGCACGATCGCGATGGACTTCTGGGCCAGCCTCGAGCACAAGATCTACTACAAGTACCAGCAGCAGGTGCCCGGCGACCTGCTGGCGGAGCTGAAGGATGCCGCCGACTCGGCCGCCCTCCTCGACGAGCGGATGGAGCGGCTGCACCGCGAGATGCACGGCGGCACGCGCGAGATCGAGAGCACCCGGATCCTCGCGGTCTGAGCCGGCTGCGGGCGTGCCCGGGGTCGAGGTGTCCGGGGCCGGGGACCGCGGGGCGGCGTGCAGAACTCCGGAGATTCGCGCGCCGCGGGAGTGATCGCCCTGGGAGCCCGCGCGGCGCGGGCTGGCATGCACCGGATCTCCGGAGTTCTGCACGCCCACCCGCCGGTAGCCTGGCCGGGTGGACGTCGCGGAGATGATGGATGCCGCACGGCGGCGTCTCTCGGAGCTCCCGCGTGAGCGGCTGGGCGAGCTGGTCGTGCCGCGGCGCATCCTCGGCATCGCCCGCCCGCCGCGGATCGAGCCGCGCGGCACCGCCTGGCATCTGGGCGTGCTGCTGCTGACCGACGACGAAGTGCTGGCCACCGGCGACATCCTGCGCGCCCGCGAGGACGTACGGCGCGGGTTCACCGCCGAGTCGCAGCGCGAGCGGGCGGCGCTGGCCGCAGCGGCCCGGCGCGGCGGATTCGCCGAGGGGGAGCCCGTGCACATCGGGTGGGAGCGGCTCGACCCGGCCGCGCTCGCGCGGGGCGAGGCATCCGGCCCACTGGCGATGCTCGGCTCGGTGCCCGGCATCCGCTGGAGCCGGACGGGTGCGCTCGTCCCGCTGGAGGGCTACCTCGACGACCGGATCGCGCTTGCTGGCCCCGCCGGGCTGAGACGCGACCTCGGGTAGTCTGGAACGTCGACTCAAGGTGGGGAAACGATGGAGACATGGCCCGGGGCGGCGTACCCGCTGGGCGCGACGTACGACGGCAACGGCACGAACTTCGCGCTGTTCAGCGAGGCCGCTGAGCGCGTCGAACTGTGCCTGTTCGACGACGACGGCGCCGAGACCCGCGTCGACCTCGTCGACGTCGACGGGTACGTCTGGCACGCCTACCTTCCGCAGATCGCGCCCGGCCAGCGCTACGGCTACCGGGTGCACGGCGCGTACGAACCGGCCGAGGGCAAGCGCGCCAACCCGGCCAAGCTCCTGCTCGACCCGTACGCCAAGGCGGTCGAGGGGCAGACGGTGCACGGGCAGTCGCTGTTCGCGTACGACCTCGACGACCCCGAGCAGCGCAACGACGACGACTCGGCGCCGGACACCGTCCGCGGCGTCGTGATCAACCCGTTCTTCGACTGGAACGGCGACCACGCACCGCACACCCCGTACGCCCAGACGGTCATCTACGAGGCGCATGTGAAGGGGCTGACCGAGCGGCATCCCGACATCCCGGATCAGATCCGCGGCACGTACAGCGCCCTCGCGCACCCGGCGATCATCGCGCATCTGCGCAAGCTCGGGGTCACCGCGATCGAGCTGATGCCCGTGCACCAGTTCGTGGATGCCGCCAGCTCGGCCGATCACGCGCACGCGAACTACTGGGGCTACAACACGATCGCGTTCCTCGCCCCGCACAACGGGTACGCCTCGGGGGCGACCGCGGCCAGCAGGTGCAGGAGTTCAAGGCGATGGTCAAGGCCCTGCACGCCGCCGGCATCGAGGTGATCCTGGATGTCGTCTACAACCACACCGGCGAGGGCAACGAGCTCGGCCCGACGCTGAGCATGCGCGGTATCGACAACGCCGCCTACTACAAGCTCGACGAGAAGGACCCGGCCCGGTACACGGACTACACCGGCACCGGCAACAGCCTGAACGTCAGTCATCCGCACACCCTGCAAGCTGATCATGGACTCGCTGCGGTACTGGGTGCTCGAGATGCACGTCGACGGGTTCCGGTTCGACCTGGCCTCGACTCTGGCGCGGGAGTTCTACGAGGTCGACCGCCTGTCGGCGTTCTTCGACATCGTCCAGCAGGATCCGGTGATCTCGCAGGTCAAGCTCATCGCCGAGCCGTGGGATGTCGGACCGGGCGGATACCAGGTCGGCAACTTCCCGCCGCTGTGGACCGAGTGGAACGGACAGTACCGCGACACCGTGCGCGACTTCTGGCGCGGCGAGCCGCAGGCGCTCGGCGAGTTCGCGTCGCGCCTGACCGGGTCCAGCGACCTGTACGCGCACTCGGGGCGCCGGCCCGTGGCATCCGTCAACTTCGTGACCGCGCACGACGGCTTCACCCTGCGCGACCTGGTCTCGTACAACGAGAAGCACAACGAGGCCAACGGCGAGGACAATCGCGACGGCACCGACGACAACCGCTCGTGGAACAGCGGTGTCGAGGGGCCGACCGACGACCCCGCGATCCTCGCGCTGCGCGCACGGCAGGAGCGCAACTTTTTGGCGACGCTGCTGCCGAGCCAAGGCGTGCCGATGATCTCGCACGGCGACGAGCTCGGCCGCACGCAGCAGGGCAACAACAACGGGTACAACCAGGACAGCGAACTGACCTGGATCGACTGGGATGCCGCGGACCTGCCGCTGATCGAGTTCACCGCGAAGCTCTCGAAGCTGCGGCGGAAGCATCCGACCTTCCGGCGGAGCCGGTTCTTCGAGGGGCGTCCGATCCGTCGGAGCGAAGGCGCGCCGGTGCCTGACATCGCCTGGCTGCGGCCGGACGGCACGCAGATGCAGCCGGAGGACTGGGAGTCGGGCTTCGGCCGCGCGATCGGCGTGTTCCTCAACGGCGACGGGATCCGCGAGCGGGATGCCCGGGGTCGCACGATCACCGATCGGCACTTCATCGTGCTGTTCAACGCGGGCGACGAGGCGATCGACTTCCGCATCCCGTGGGTCAAGGCCAGCCCGAGCTGGGACCTGGTCGTCGAGACCGGCGCGCACGGCAACGGCGACCACCCCGTGCCGCCCGGAGGCAATGTCACCCTCGAGGCCCGGGCGCTCGCGGTGCTGCGTGCGCACAGCGACGAGGCGAAGGGCCCGGATCACACGGTCGAGGCGTCGCTGGCCGCGGCGAAGCCGGCGGGCGCGGGCGGGCGCTGAGGGCGCGCGGGCGAGGCGTGGCATCCTGGTCGCTCGGTCGTCACAAATGGCTGCTCGCGGGCGCTGAGGGCGCGCGGCCGAGGCGTGACATCCTGGTCGCTCAGTCGACGCACATGGCTGCTCGCGGGCGCTGGAGCCCGCATTCTGCGTCGACTGAATTCGTGGGTCGCTGTTCGGTCGTCACATATGGTTGCTCGCGGGCGCTGGAGCCCGCATTTTGCGTCGACTGAATTCGTGGGTCGCTGTTCGGTCGTCACATATGGTTGCTCGCTGGCGTTGAAGCCCGCATTTTGCGTCGACTGGATTCGTGGGTCGCTGTTCGGTCGTCACATATGGTTGCTCGCTGGCGTTGAAGCCCGCATTTTGCGTCGACTGAATTGCAACGGTGTCAGCCGCCGCAATCGCAGCACCCCCGCACTCGACCGCCGACCTCGAGCCCCCGCCCGGGCGCCGCAGCCTGCACGCCGCACACGCCGCACCCCGCCGCACCCGCGACTGCACATCAATTTCCCGACTGCACATCAAACTCGGCCCAGACTCATGTGCACTCGGCCAAATCGTACGATTTCGCAGCGAGAAGCCCGGCGGAGGGGCGGGAGGTATCAGGGGGAGGACTACCGTGCTCTGGGTTGTTGTGGACACAATGGTCATCATGACGACTCTGGGGGATGCCGCGTCGGCCGAGCCCGCGGACGAGCTGCCGCGCTGGGAGCGCGCCGGCACACTGTTCCGCGCATGGCGAGACGGCGAGGCGCGAGCAATGGACGACCTGGTCCGGCTGATGTCCCCGACCCTGTGGCACATCGTGCGCGCCTACGGGCTCGACGCGGCCCTGGCCGAGGATGTCGTGCAGACGACCTGGCTGACCCTCGTCCGCCGGCACGAGAGCATCGCCGACGCGCGGGCGGTGTCGGGCTGGTTGACCACGACCGCCCGCCGCGAGGCCTGGCGCGTCGGACGCGCCCAGCGGCGCGCGGACGTCACCGAGACCGAGGACCTCGAGCCCAAGCTGCCGACGCAGGAGTCGGCCGAGACATCCGCCACACGCCTGGACGGGGCGCATCGCCTGTGGGATGCCGTCGGCCAGCTCACCGAGCGCTGTCAGCGGCTCTGCGGGTGATCGCGTTCGAGGAGCGCCCGGACTACGCCCGGCTGGCGCAGGAGATGTCGATGCCGATCGGCTCGATCGGCCCGACTCGCCAGCGGTGCCTGGTCAAGCTGCGCGCACTGCTGGGCGATGAGGGGGCGATGGCGTATGGAACATGAGGATTTCGCCGCCGATGCGGCGATGTTCGCGCACCTGCGCGCGATGTGGCGGGAGCACGATCCCGAGCCGGCGGGCCTGGTCGACCGCATGGTCGCCGCGGTCGCGGTCGAAGACCTCACTCGCGAGTACGCGCTGCTGACCATGGTCGAAGGCGAGTACGCCGAGGTGCGCGGCGAGGGCGACACCTCGACGCTGCAGTTCAGCGACGGCGAGACGAGCGTGCCGCTGCACGTGACCGTCACCGAGGACGGCGACCGCCGGATCGACGGGTGGGTGGATGCTGCGGCCGTCGCGGTGCGACTGGTCCAGGGCGATCACGAGCGCGGCACCGAGCCCGGCGAGCACGGCCGGTTCGCGTTCGACGGCGTGCGTGCGGGGCTGACCCGGGTGCGGCTGACAGTGCGCGGCGTCGGCGACGAGGTGCGCGAGTTCCAGACGCCGCAGTTCGAGGTGTGACCGCGACGGACTCCTGGAGTCGTCGGCCTGCGCCAAGATAGAGGCGTGGCCCCGAGCGCGCAAGCTGCATCGTCGTGCCGTCGAGGAGAGCATCCGCGGACGGTTCGCCGCGGCCGAGCGCACGCTGCAACGTGCTGCGGCCATCGTCGAGGACGTCGACCTGCGTGCGCGGATCATGGGCACCCAGGCCGTGGTGCTGCAGCGCACGGGGCATCCCGGCGAGGCGGAGCGCCTGTGCCGTGACGCCCTCGCCCTGACCGAGCTTGCAGGAGAGCACGCGTGCCGTGCTGCTCGGCCAGCTCGGTGCGCTCGCGCTGGTGGGCGGACGCCTGCGCGACGCCGAGCGGCTGCTGTCCGATGCGATCACCGGACTCGCCGACGACCCCGTGGCCGAGGCGCGCGTGCGCATGAACCGCAGCGTCGCCCGACTGCAGGTGCGCGATCTTGACGGCGCGGCCGTCGACCTCGACGTCGCCGCACGGATCTTCGCGGAGTCCGGCCTGCCGGTGGACGGTGGTCAAGCCGAGCACAACCGTGCGTACGTGGCGCTGCTGCAGGGCGACCTGGTCGCGGCGCTGCGCGGCATGCAGGAGGCGCGCCCCCGGGCCGCGGCATCCCCCATCACCGCCGGCATCTGCGACACCGACCGCGCCGAGGTGCTGCGCGACGCCGGTCTGACGCGGGACGCGGAGCAGCTGCTGGCGGCGACGGCGAAGCTGTTCGGCGCGCACCGCATGACCCAGCTGCGGGCCGAGGCGGAATTCCAGCTCGCGTGCTCGCAGCTGACCCACGACCCGCCGCATGCTCGCCGCACGGCCGCAGCCGCGGCGCGACGCTTCGACCTGCTCGGCAACCGGACGTGGGCGGCGCGCGCCGAGGCCGTGCGGATGCGCGCCGTGCTCAGCGGCGGGGCGGTGCGACGCGGCGGTGGGCGGCTGCCGGATGCCGGGCGCATCCCCTCCACCGACGAGGTGGCCGGGCTCGCGACCCGGCTGCGTCGCGCCGGATTCCCCAGCGAAGCAGCGTCGTTGCGACTGGGGTTGGCGATCTGGCAGGCGCGGCACGGGCAGAGACCCCCTGGCTCGACGATCCGCGTGCCGGCGTCGGCGCCGATTCAGGTGCAGCTGCTGGCGCATGAGGCTCGGGCCGTCAGCGCGCGCGCCCGGGGGACGATGCAGCGGCCCGCCGCCATGCCGCACGAGGCCTGGACCACTTGACCCGGTGGCGTGCGGCGTTCGGAAGCCTCGACCTGCAGACCTCTGTGGCGATGCACGGGAACGGTCTCGCGCTGGTGGGCCTCGACGCCGCCGCGCGCTCGGGACGACCCGACGTCGTGTTCGAGTGGTCCGAGCGCGCCCGGCAGCTCAGTCAGCAGGTGGTGCCGCTGCGTCCGCCGCCCGACCCTGACCTCGCCGCCGACCTCGCCGAGGTGCGGATGCTGCGTGCCGACGATCCGGCGTGGGCGACCAGCGCGCGCGGGATGGTGCTGCGAGAGCGGGCGCGCACCCGGCAATGGACGCAGACCTCCTCGGGCGAGGCATATCAGCGGATCCGCTGCCCGAACTGGTCAGCGCGCTCGATGACGCCACGGCCGTGCTGTCGTACATCTACTCCGGGGACGCGGTGACCGCCCTCGTGGTCACCGCGGATGCGCAGCGCGTCGTCCCGCTGCCGGGCCTGGCCGCCATCCGCGACCTCATGCCGGGGCTGCGCGCCGATCTCGACATGGCCGCGACCGTGCGCACCGGCCCCCTCGCGGCCGCGGTCCTGCAATCGCTGCAAGCGCGACTGCAGGCGCTGTCGGCGGCCCTGCTGGACGGTCCGCTGGCGGCGGTCGGCTCGCGCCGCGTGGTGATCACGGCCCCCGGCATCCTCTCCGGCATCCCCTGGGCGATGCTGCCGGCCATGCGCGGCCGCGCGTTCACGCTCGCCGCGTCGGCGTCGCAGTGGGTGCGGGATCGCGAGCAACCGCGGACTGCGATCGCGACCGCCGGATTCGCCGTCGGGCCTCGCGTGGCCCGGGGCGATGAGGAGGTGCGTGCCGCCGCGGCGGCATGGACTGCCCCGGTGATCGTGGATCGGGAGGATGCGAGGGCGGATGCCGTGACCGAGCTCGCGTCCCGGGTCGATGTGCTGCACATCGCGGCGCACGGCCAGCACGCGGCCGACAACGCCCTCTTCTCGGGGCTGGAACTGGCCGATGGCACGCTCTTCGGCTACGACATCGATCGGATCGGACGGGTCCCGGCGATCGTGATCCTCTCGGCCTGCGAGGGCGGCCGTTCGTCGGTCCGCTGGGGTGAGGAGGCGATCGGCATGGCGCGGATGTGGCTGTCAGCCGGCGCGCGATGCGTCATCGCCACTCCGGTGGTGGTCGCCGACGACGCCGCCTGCGAACTGCTCGGGGCCATGCACACCGAGCTGTCGGCAGGGGTGGACCCCGCCGAGGCGCTGGCCGCGGCATCCGCCCGCACCGGACTGGTGACGCCGTTCCAGGCGCACGGCGCGGGTTTCTGACTGCGCGTGTATCAGCGAGGGATGCCCCCGCTCTGACACGGTGGGACGTTCGCAGCGCGACCGGGCCGCATGACTGGGGAGTCGGGCCCACAGGGGAAGCGCAGCGAGTGGGGACGGTGTTCTGGGGGCGCCGTCGCCGAACCCAAGGGGGAGGATGCCGGTGCAAGCCGGGATCCTCCCCGTCTTTCCAGGGGAATCCGCCTCGCTGGGGCGTCGCGGGGACCGCTAGAGTTCGAGATCACGGGGAGCGCGCGCTGCGCACGGCGAGGAGGCCACGATGGACGACCAGACGGAAAAGAACGGGCCGGGTGAGCCGGTCGACGCCCGGCGCGGGGGAGCGAGCTGGGAGCAGCGCGAGGAGGCGATCAAGCCGCTCGGAGTGGTCCTGCAGCCGCCGGCCGAACCCGGTCCGAGCCGGGTCTTCCCGACCGTCTACATCCCGGATCGCCTGCTCGTGTCGGGCCGGCGGGACGTGAACGAGGTCGTGCGCGATCTCAATGCGGCGTTCGTGAGCGCCGGCTGGCAGTTCGAGCCGCAGCCGGTTGTCACGATCGAGCGGCGCGCTTCGCGGCCCGGGCGCGAGGGGCCGCGGGCGACGTCGGTGACGAGGGTGCAGGTTCTCGCCCAGGGGCAGCGGCCGGGTCGGTTCCGGACGCGTGGGCTGTGCTGGATGCTGCCGCACGGCAGGGCGTGAACCTCGATGGCGTCGGACTCGACCACCTGCTGACCGTGGGCCCGATCGGGATGAATCCGTTCACCTCCACTAATCCCTTCGGCTCGACGAACCCGTTCACATCGACGAACCCGTTCACGTCGACCAATCCGTTCACCTCGACGAACCCGTTCGGTTCGACGAACCCGGCATCGGCGGGACTCGGCGCCTACGCTCTGCCCGGGTTCGGCGGCCGTCAAGCCGTGACGTGGGTCGGCGACGCGCCCCATCGTTCGCGCGAACGCAAGCGCGATCGTCCGATCGTCATGATCATGGACACCGGCTGCGCGAAGCATCCGTGGTTCCGTCCCGGGGTCGTGCGCACCCGGGTCGAGCTCGATGGGGTGCCGATCGGCCTGACCGACATGGCAGAGGACCCGGACCTGAATCCGGACCTGGTCGGGCCGCTGGACGGGCAGATCGATCCGGTATCGGGGCATGGCACGTTCGTGGCCGGTGTCGTGCATCAGGCATGCCCGGATGCCGACATCCTCGCACCGCGCATCGCCGACAGTCTGGGCCGGGTGATCGAGTCGGACCTCATCGACGCGATGGATCAGGTCGCCGAGCTCGTGCTGCGCCACGCGCAGGGGCTGCCCGGAGGACAGCGCATCGACGTGCTGAACCTGTCGCTCGGGTATTACCACGAGACCCCCGAGGACGTGCTGTACAGCGCCGGGCTTGCGCCTGGTGCTCCTGGAGATCGCGGCGGCGGGGACCACGATCGTGTGCAGCGCCGGCAACGACGCGACCGATCGGCCGATGTTCCCGGCGGCGTTCCCCGGCGAGGACGGCTGCGCGCCGATGCTCGCCGTCGGGGCGAAGAATCCGAACGGCCGCACCGTGGCGCTGTTCAGCAACACCGCCCCGTGGATCGATCTGTATGCGCGCGGGGTGTCGGTGCTCTCGACATTCCCGGCTTTCAACGGCGGGGCCCAGGCGGTGACGCGGCGCGATGCGCACGGCAAGGAGCGCGACTCGCTCGATCCGGACGACTTCACCGGCGGGTTCGCGGTGTGGAGCGGCACCTCATTCGCCGCCCCGCTCGTGTCGGGCAGCATCGCCGCGCGCCTGGATGCGCTCGACGAGGGGGCGGATGCCGCAGCCCGCGCCGCGGCATCGGCCAAGATCGTCGACCAGCTCCGTGAGGAGGAGCTGTAGGGCGCGCTGTGCCGGGGTTTCGGCCCTTCGTCTCGCTGCGCTCGCTCAGGGACCTGGCGTTGGAGAGGTCCCTGAGTGAGGGAGCGCAGCGACCGAGACGAAGGGCCCGGGTCCCGCGCTCGCTCAGGGTCCTGGTGTCGGAGAGGTCCCTGAGTGAGGGAGCGCAGCGACCGAGACGAAGGGCCGTCCTGCGCTCGCTCGGGGACCTGGTGTCGGACAGGTCCCTGAGCGAGGGAGCGCCAGCGACCGAGACGAAGGGCCGGGCGTCGGACGGGGCTTGACGTCGGTCCCGCGCTCGCTCGGGGACCTGGTGTCGGAGAGGTCCCTGAGCGAGGGAGCGCAGCGACCGAGACGAAGGGCCGAGGCCGCCCCCGGCGCGTGACCACGCCTCAGCGCGACGAATTCGCGGTGCGGCCGCGCACGATCCCTACGAAGGCGTCGATCAGGTCCGAGGGGCGGTCGGCGTCCCACACGAGCGCGACGGTGGAGATCGGTCCTCCGCGCAGCGGCCGGTAGGTGACGTCCTTGCGGTGATGCAGACCGGGCCAGCGACATCGGCACGATGACGACGCCGACACCGGCGCCGACCGTGGCCACGGCATCCTCGGTCGTCTCGGGCGCAGCGAAGCTCGGCTCCCGCGTGCCGGATGCCGTGAACCCGAGCACGTCGTCGGCCGGGGTGATCAGCACCTCGCCGGCCAGGTCGGCGGCTTCGAGCTCGTCGGCGGCGGTCAGATCCGATTCGGCCGGGACGACGACCACCGGCACCTCGTCGTACAGCGCGATCACGTGCCGTCCGGCGCGGTCGATCGGCAGGCGCACGAGGGCCGCGTCGACCGCGCCCGATCCGATCGCGTCGCGCTTGCGCGGCGGCGGTGAGCGGGATCAGTTCGAGCGGATTGCGCGGCATCCGCTCCTCCCAGATGCGGATCCACTTGCCCGGAGTCGCGCCGGGGACTGCACCGAGACGGAACGGGCCGGCGGGAAGGGGTCCCGGCGTCGGCGGGTTCTTCCGTGGCGTCTTCTCGGCGGCCGGCTTCTTGGGCACCCGACCGGTACCCGGCTTCGCGGTGCGCCGGGGTGCTCGTCCTCCGCCGGATCGCCTGCTCGCCATACTGTTCAACCTAGTCGTTGAGGCCCGACAGGACCCCGGCATCCCGTCCTGTGTGCGCCGCGGGCTCGGCCGTCGCACGCGCAGCGACGCTGCGTGTCGCCGACACCTCGAGATCGCTCATGAAGACGTCACCGAGCGCGATCGAGAGGACCGTTCAATTCGCAGGAAGATCTGGCTCAGCCCCCGCGACACGCCGGGGTGACGCGCCCGGATCGCGAAATGTTCCTGCGAGCAGAACGGGCCAGGAATGGATGCCGCAGTCCGGGCGGCGGCGCGGTACCCAGTCCTGCCACCGCCTACAGCCGCGTCCAGGCCTCGGTGAGCACGCCGCGCAGGATCTGCTCGATCTCGTCGAACTCGCTCTGCCCGATGGTCAGCGGAGGGGCGAGCTGGATGACCGGGTCGCCACGATCGTCGGCGCGGCAGTACAGCCCGGCATCGAACAGCGCCCGGGACAGGAAGCCGCGCAGCAGCCGCTCGGACTCGTCCTCGTCGAACGTCTCCTTGGTGGCCTTGTCCTTGACCAGCTCGATGCCGAAGAAGTAGCCGTCGCCGCGCACGTCGCCCACGATCGGCAGGTCGAGCAGCTTCTCCAGGGTAGATCGGAACGCCGGCGAGTTCTCGCGCACCCGGGCCGGCAGCCCCTCCTCCTCGAAGATGTCGAGATTCTCCAGGGCCACCGCAGCCGAGACCGGGTGCCCGCCGAACGTGTACCCGTGCGGGAACGAGGCGTTCCCGTGCGCGAACGGCTCATAGATGCGATCGCTGACGATCGTGCCGCCCAGCGGCGAGTATCCGCTGGTGACGGCCTTGGCGAACGTGATCATGTCGGGCTGGTAGCCGTAGGCGTCGCAGGCGAAGTACTCGCCGATGCGCCCGAACGCGCAGATCACCTCGTCCGAGACCAGCAGCACGTCGTGCTTGTCGCAGATCTCGCGGACGCGCTGGAAGTATCCCGGCGGCGGGGGAAGCATCCGCCCGAGTTCTGCACCGGCTCCAGGAACACCGCCGCGACCGTGTCGGGACCCTCGAACTGGATCATCTCCTCGATCCGGTTCGCCGCCCACAGGCCGAACTCCGCCTCGGTGCCGCCGGGGAATCCTGCCTCGTCGGCCCGGTAGAAGTTCGTGTTCGGCACGCGGAACCCGCCCGGGGTGACCGGCTCGAACATCGCCTTCATGTCGGGGATGCCGGTGATCGCCAGCGCCCCCTGCGACGTGCCGTGGTAGGCGATGGACCGCGAGATGACCTTGTGCTTGGTGGGCCGGCCCTGCAGCTTCCAGTAATACTTCGCGAGCTTGAACGCCGTCTCGACCGCCTCGCCGCCGCCGGTGGAGAAGAACACGTGGTTCAGGTCTCCCGGTGCGTAGCCGGCGAGCCGGTCGGCGAGCTCGATCGCCGACGGATGGGCGTACGACCAGATGGGGAAGAACGCGAGCTGCTCGGCCTGGCGGGCGGCAGCATCCGCCAGCCGCTTGCGCCCGTGTCCGGCGTTGACCACGAACAGACCGGACAGCCCGTCGATGTACTTGCGGCCCTGCGAGTCCCAGATGTGATGGCCCTCGCCGCGCGTGATGATCGGCACGCCGGGGCCGTCGGTCATCACGGACTGCCGGGCGAAGTGCATCCAGAGGTGGTCCTTGGCCATCTGCTGCAGTTCGGCTTCGGTGCGGGGAGAGCTGGTGATGGTCATCGTGTGCCCCAGTCGTAGAGCTGCTTGTGGAGTTTGAGGTAGACGAGCGCCTCGGCGTGGGCGACGTCGGGAAGGGGACGGATGCTGCCGTTCAGCATGTCGAGCAGTTCGTCGTCGCTTTCGCAGACGACTTCCACGAGCACGTCGAACGTGCCGGCGGTGAGCACGACGTAGGTCACGCCGGGCAGCGCGGTGACCGCCTCGGCGACCGTGCGGGCATCGCCCGAGACGCGCACCCCGATCATCGCCTGACGCGCGAAGCCGAGCTGGAGCGGATCGGTGACCGCGACGATCTGCATCGCACCGCTCTCGATGAGGCGCTGGACGCGCTGGCGGACGGCGGCCTCGCTGAGGCCGACGGCGCGCCCGATCTCGGTGTACGAGCGTCGCCCGTCCGCCTGCAGCTGTTCGATGATCGCCTTCGAGGTGTCATCGATCGCGGCGCGTGCAGGTTGCGGCATCCTTCGTCTCCTTCGCCTAACCGCACGGTATCAGTTGTCCAGCCGGTTCTACAAGAGGGATTCCGTAGCTAGGATGGCTCGCAAGAGATGGAAAACGCATCTGGACAGGGTGGTCGCATGCGCAACGGCGGCGTGTCGTTCTGGTGGCAGCAGCTCGGTCTGCCGAGCCCCCGAGAGCCGCTGCCGGGCGATGTCGACGTGGACGTGTGCATCGTCGGTGCCGGGTTCACCGGACTGTGGGCGGCGTACTACCTGCGCACGCTCGACCGGTCGATGCGGGTCGCGGTCGTGGAGGCGCGCTTCGCCGGGTTCGGGGCATCCGGTCGCAACGGCGGGTGGCTGACGAATTCGGTGACCGGCGGACGGGAGCGGTACGGCCGGGACGGCGGCATCCGTCAGCAGGCCGCCCTGAACGCGGCGGTGGACGAGGTGATCCGGGTCGCCGGCGTCGAGGGCATCGCGTGCGACATCGCGAAGGGCGGTGAGCTCAACGTCGCCTACACGCCGGCGCAGCTCGCCCGGCTTGCGGGCGGTCGTGGCCGCCGAGGCGGACTGGCCGGGGGCGGATGTCGCCGCGCTCGGGCCGGCCGAGACCAGAGAGCGGGTCGCTGTGGACCGTCCGCTCGGCGGGATGTGGCATCCGCACTGCGCCCGCATCCACCCGGCCAAGCTCGTGCGCGGGCTGGCGGCGGCGGTCGAGCGGGCGGGTGCGGTGATCTACGAGGACACGCCGGCCGTCTCGATCGAGCCGGGGCTGGTGCGCACGGCACGCGGGTCGGTGCGGGCCGCGCACGTGCTGCGGGCGACCGAGGGATTCACGGCGAATCTGCGGGGCGAGCACCGCACGTGGCTGCCGATGAACTCGTCGCTGCTGGTGACCGAACCGCTGCCGGCGGCGGTATGGGAGCAGATCGGCTGGGCGCACGCCGACACGCTGGGCGACCTGGCGCACGTGTACACGTATGCGCAAGCGCACCGCCGACGGGCGGATCGCGTTCGGCGGTCGCGGCGTGCCGTACCGGTACGGGTCGAAGGTCGACACCGATGGGCGCACGCAGGACCGCACCGTCCGCGGGTTGACCCGGCTGCTGCACCGGGCGTTCCCGGCGGCGGCCGCGGTGCCGATCGCGCATGCGTGGTCGGGCGTGCTGGGGGTGCCGCGCGACTGGGCCGCGTCGGTCGGGCACGACCGGCGCACCGGGCTGGGCTGGGCCGGCGGATACGTCGGGACCGGTGTGACGGCGACGAACCTGGCCGGGCGGACGCTGGCCGATCTCGTGCTCGAGCGCGACACCGACCTCGTGCATCTGCCGTGGGTCGGGCATCGCGCGAGGAAATGGGAGGTCGAGCCGCTGCGCTGGATCGCCGTGAACGCGATCTATGCCGCGTACGGCATGGCCGACGCGCAGGAGGCGCGGGGCGGTTCGCGCACGCCGCCGGTCGCGCGCATCGCCGACCTCATCTCCGGTCACTGACCCGGCCCGCCGAGGTTGTCGTCGGTCGCGCGAGGTTGTCGTTTGTTGGCCGAGATTGTCGTTCGTACCGCGAGATTGTCCTCGGTTCAGCGAGGTTGTCGTTTGTTGGCCCAGGTTGTCGTTCGTCCCGCGAGGTTGTCGTTGGTTCAGCGAGGTTGTGCTCGGTACCGCGAGGTTGTTGAGGACAATCTCGGCGGACGGAGGACAATCTCGGCGGACGGAGGACAATCTCGGCGAGAGAGGAGGGGCGGAGCTAGGCGAGGCTGGACATCACGTGCTTGACGCGGGTGTAGTCCTCGAAGCCGTAGATCGAGAGGTCCTTGCCGTATCCGGACTGCTTGAACCCGCCGTGCGGCATGTCGGACACGAACGGGATGTGCGCGTTGATCCAGACGCAAGCCGAAGTCCAGCGCCCGGCTCATCCGCATCGCGGTGGCGTGGTCGGTCGTCCACGTCGAGGTCGCGAGCGCATAGGGCACGCCGTTGGCCAGGGCCACGGCATCCGCCTCGGTCTCGAACGGCTGCACGGTCAGCACCGGGCCGAACACCTCGGACTGGACGATCTCGTCGTCCTGGTGCACGCCCGACACGATCGTCGGCTCGAAGAAGTACCCCGCCTCGCCCTGCCGGCGCCCGCCGGTCTCGATCCGCGCATGCGCGGGCAGCCGGTCGATGAACCCGGTCACGCGCTCGAGCTGCCCGGCGTTGTTCAGCGGCCCGAAGAAGGCCCCCGAATCGGGTGCGCCGGTGCGGATGTTGCCCCGCACATATGCCACCAGCTCGCGCACCAGCGCGTCGTGGGCGGATGCCTGAACCAGCACCCGGGTCGCGGCGGTGCAGTCCTGCCCGGCGTTGAAGAACGCCGCCTGGGCGATCCCGGCGGCGGCACGTGCCAGGTCGGCGTCGGCGAACACGACGGCCGGCGCCTTGCCGCCGAGCTCGAGATGCACGCGCTTGAGGCTGCTCGCCGCCGCGGCGGCCACCTGCATCCCCGCCCGGACCGAGCCGGTGATCGCGACCAGCTTGCGGCACAGGATGCTCGGTCAGCAGCGCGCCGGTGGTGCGGTCACCGAGGACGACGTTGAACACGCCCGCCGGCAGGATCTCGGCGGCCAGCTCGGCCAGCCGCACCGTCGTGGACGGCGTGGTCTCGCTCGGCTTGAGCACCACGGTGTTGCCGGCGGCCAGGGCCGGCCCGATCTTCCAGATCGCCATGTTCAGCGGATAGTTCCAGGGCGTCACCTGCGCGACCACGCCGATCGGCTCGCGCCGCACGTACGAGGTGAACCCCTCGGCGTACTCCGCCGCCGCCCGGCCGTTCAGCTCGCGGGCCGCGCCGGCGAAGAACCGCAAGCTGATCGACCGACTGGTCGATCTCGTCGGCGACCAGGCTCGCCCGCGGCTTGCCGGTGTCGCGCGACTCCAGGTCGGCGAACTCGTCCGCGTGCGCGGCAAGAGCGTCGGCGAGCCGGAACAGCGCCAGCTGGCGGGCGGCCGGCGTCGCATCGCGCCAGCCCGGAAAGGCGCGGGATGCCGCGGCGAACGCGGCATCCACGTCCAGGGCGGTCGAGACTCCGGCCTGTGCATAGGCCTCGCCGGTCACGGGTGAGACGAGATCCAGCAGCGGTCCGGACGGCTCGACCGCCGCGCCGTCGATGATGTTGTGCAGGGTCATGGTTCGATCCTTCCGGCCCTTCGTCTCGCTTCGCTCGCTCAGGGACCTGTGTTCGCTTCGCTCGCTCAGGGACCTGTGTTGGCTTCGCTCGCTCAGGGACCTGTGTTGGTTCGATCCTTCCGGCCCTTCGTCTCGCTTCGCTCGCTCAGGGACCTGTGTCGGCTTCGCTCGCTCAGGGACCTGTGTCGGCTCGCTCAGGGACTTACATGTACTCGTCCGCGGCGTGCAGCGCGGCATCGATCACGTCGAGGCCGCGCACGAGGTCGTCCTCGGAGATCACCAGCGGTGGGGCCACGTGCAGGCGGTTGAAGTGCGTGAACGGCCACACGCCGCCCTTCTTGCAGGCCGCCGCGACCGCGGCGACCGGCGCAGCATCCGCCCCCGTCGCGTTGAACGGCACGAGCGGCTCGCGGGTCTGCTTGTCGCGCACCAGTTCGATCGCCCAGAACAGGCCGATGCCGCGCACGTCCCCGACCGAGGCGTGCCGTCGCGCGATCTCGCGCAAGCCGGGGCCCGACGACCCGGTCGCCGAGATCGCGGACCCGCGCGAGGATGCCGTCGCGCTCGAACACCTCGAACGTGGCGACGCCGGCCGCACACGCCAGCGGATGCCCGGAATAGGTCAGGCCGCCGGGGAACGACACCGTGTCGAAGTGTCCGGCGATGCGATCCGAGACGACCACGCCGCCCAGCGGCACGTACCCGGAGTTCACCCCCTTGGCGAACGTGATCAGGTCGGGCACCACGTCGAACGCCTGGAACGCGAACCATTCGCCGATCCGGCCGAAGCCGACCATCACCTCGTCGGCGATGTAGACGATGCCGTACCGGTCGCACAGCTCGCGGACCCCGGCCAGGTAGCCCGGCGGCGGGACCAGGATGCCGTTGGTGCCGACGATCGTCTCGATGATGATCGCGGCGATGGTGGCGGCGCCCTCGAGCACGATCGTCTGCTCGAGGTGCTCCAGCGCCCGCGCGGTCTCTTCTTCGGGCGAGGTCGAGTGGAACGGCGAGCGGTACGGGTACGGCCCGAAGAAGCGCGCCACCGACCCGTCGCCGGGCTCGTTCGCCCAGCGCCGCGGGTCGCCGGTCAGCGAGATCGCGGTGGTGGTGTTGCCGTGGTAGCTGCGGTACATCGCCAGCACCTTGCGCCGGCCGGTGAACTGGCGCGCCATGCGCACCGCGTTCTCGACCGCGTCGGCGCCGCCGTTGGTGAAGAACACCTTCGAGAACCCGTCGGGGGCGACTTCGCTGATGCGCCGGGCCAGTTCGCCGCGCACGTCGTTGGCCATCGACGGCTGGATCGTGGCCAGTCGCCCGGCCTGTCGCTGGATGGCCTCGACGAGATCGGGATGCTGGTGCCCGAGGTTCAGGTTCACCAGCTGGCTCGAGAAGTCGAGGTAGCTGTTGCCGGCGTAGTCCCAGAACGTGGCGCCGTCGCCGCCGGCGACCGGCAGCGGGTCGATGAGGGCCTGCGCGCTCCACGAGTGGAAGACGTGCCCGCGGTCGTCGGCGCGCACCCGCGCGTCGGCGGCCCGGTCGACGGTGGTCGGCAGCGTGTCGGTCATGAGCGGGTCCTTCAGTCGTTCTGCGGGAAGCCGAGGTCGATGCCGCCCCGGGCGGAGCGGCCGCGCGTGGCCGGATCGACCCAGCGCGCGGTGACGGCCTTCTCACGGGTGAAGAAGTCGAACCCGTGCACGCCGTACGCCTTCGCGTCGCCGAACAGGGACGCCTTCCACCCGCCGAACGAGTGGTACGCCACCGGCACCGGGATGGGCACGTTGATGCCGATCATGCCGACCTGCACCTCGCTCTGGAAGCGTCGTGCGGCCCCGCCGTCGTTGGTGAAGATGGCCGTGCCGTTGCCGAACCGGCCGGAGTTGATCAGGTCGAGGCCTTCCTGGAAGGTGGCCACCCGCACGATCGACAGCACCGGGCCGAAGATCTCCTCCTGGTAGGCGCGGGAGTCGGTCGGGATGCCGTCGATCAGCGTCGGCCCGAACCAGAAGCCGTCCTCGTGCCCGTCCACGGTGAACCCGCGCCCGTCCACGACGATGTCGGCGCCGTCCTGCTCGGCGACGCCCACGTAGCCGGCGACCTTGTCGCGATGCGCGGCGCTGATCAGCGGCCCCATGTCGGGCTCGACGGCATCCGTGCCCGGCCCCACCCTCAGCCGGTCGATGCGCTCGACGATCTTGGCCCGCAGCGGGTCGGCGACCTCGCCCACGGCCAGCACGACCGACACGGCCATGCAACGCTCGCCCGCGGCGCCGTAGCCGGCGTTGACGGCCTGGTCGGCGACGAGGTCGAGGTCGGCGTCGGGCAGCACCAGCATGTGGTTCTTCGCCCCGCCGAGCGCCTGCACGCGCTTGCCGTGACGGGATGCCTCTTCGTAGATGTACTGCGCGATCGGCGTCGATCCGACGAACGAGATCGCCTGCACCGCGGGGGAGTGCAGCAGGCCGTCCACGGCCTGCTTGTCGCCCTGCAGCACCGTGAAGGCGCCGTCCGGCAGGCCCGCCTCGGACCACAGCCGGGCCAGCCACAGCGCCGCCGACGGGTCCTTCTCGCTGGGCTTGAGGATGACCGCGTTGCCGGCGGCCAGTGCGACCGGGAAGAACCACAGCGGCACCATCGCCGGGAAGTTGAACGGCGAGATGATCCCGACCACGCCCAGCGGCTGACGCAGCGTGTACACGTCGATGTCGGTGGAGGCGTTCTCGCTGAACCCGCCCTTGACCAGCTGCGGGAACCCGCAGGCCAGCTCGACGACCTCGAGGCCCCGCATGACCTCGCCCAGCGCGTCCGAGACCACCTTGCCGTGCTCGCCGGAGATGATCTCGGCCAGTTCGCGGGTGCGGGCGTTCAGCAGCTCGCGGAACGCGAACAGCACGCGCTGGCGCTTCGCGATCGACCAGCCGCCCCACTCCCGGAAGCCGCGCTGCGCGGACGCGATCGCGGCATCCACGTCGGCCTGGTCGGCCAGCGCGACCTCGGCGCGACGCCGGCCGGTGGCCGGATCGAACACCGGCGCGGTGCGCCCGCTCGCCGACGCGCGGGGAGCGCCGTCGATCCAGTGGCCGACCATCGGGAGATCGGATGCCGCGGCCGCGTCGTCAGACGATGCTGTGGTCACGGATCCGACCACGGCCGTGCTCGCGGATGTGTTCATCGGGGTCCTTCCGGGCGGCACGGGTCCGCCGGCCCGGTCGGCCCGGCGAGGGACGCGCGCCCGTCCTTCCGGACAGATCGCCTGATCCCCACTCCCGCGTGTTGCCCCCAGCTTTCCAGGGGATGCCGCACGTCAGCAGGCCCGATCCGTCGCGAAGTTCACGGCTCGCCGGACGCTTCGTCCGGCTGCCGCGTGTCGCCGGTGCGGCTCAGGCGGCCAGCCGCAGTCCGCGGCGGTCGGTCGCGATCCGCTCGCCGTCGCCGATGGTCTCGTCGTCGCCGATCAGAGACCCCACGGCGACCATGGCGTGATCGCCGATGTGCGTGCGCACGCCGATCTTCGCGTTCGCGCCGATGGCGGCGCCCGGTCCGATGTGCGCGTGCGGCGCGATCTGCACGCCCGCGCCGATCACGGCATCCGCCTCGACCCAGGCGCCGTGGCCGACATGCACGCCGGCGGCGATCTGGGCGCGCGGTTCGACGTACGCGCCGGTCTCGACGATGGCGCTCGGGTGCACCTTCGCCCCATGGGCGATCAGCCCGCGCCCGTTCGCATGCTTGCGATAGCGCAGGGTCTCGCCCGAATCGTTCTCGATGTCCACGTAGTTCTTGCCCACAGTGTCCTCCCCGACATCAGGTGCTGCCGGTAATAGGAATAACCCTGTAAGAAATCATCTCATTCCCGACCCCATCTGCGAAACCGGTTCGTCGTACGCGTATTTCCCGCCGCGCAGCGCCGACGCGAACGCCGCGACCAGACAGGCGATGATCGCGAACGCGAACGCGACGGTCAGCCCGTCCGCGAACGGCTGCGAGATCAGCGAGGGGAAGAAGCCGCGCCCGGTCAGGTAAGCGGCCGAGGATGCCGGCAGCCGGCCGAGCACGTCCGGCCCGAGCAGCGTCTGGACCGGGTTGTAGCCCAGCAGCGACGCGAACAGCACGCTCACCGGCGGCAGCGCCGCGACCTTCGCCGCGGCGGCGGCCGGCACACCGTGGGCGATCAGGCCCGCCGACAGGGTCTGCGGCAGCGACCGGGCCAGCCCGGTGATCATCAGCGAGAAGAAGATGCCGATCGACAGCACCATCGCGGCGTTCTGGAACACGGTGCTCATGCCCGCGCCCACCCCGCGCACTCCCGGCGGGAGGCTGTTCATGATCCCGGCCCGGTTCGGCGCGGCGAACACGCCCATCCCGATCCCGTTCAGCAGCAGTGCCGCCGCGAACGGCGGGTAGGAGAAGTCGACCGGGAGCAGGAGCAGCCAGACGAAGCTGGCCGCCGCCAGCAGCATCCCGCCGGTCGCGAAGGTGCGCGCGCCGAACCGGTCGCTGAGCCAGCCCGAGACCGGTCCGGCCAGGAGGAAGCCGACCGTCAGCGGGAGCATGTAGATGCCCGCCCACAGCGGCGTCGACGCGAAGTCGAATCCGTGCTGCGGCAGCCAGATGCCCTGCAGCCAGATGATCAGCACGAACATCAGCCCGCCGCGGCCGAGCGAACTCAGCAGCGAGGCGAGGTTGCCGGCGGTGAAGGCGCGGATGCGGAACAGCGACAGGTGGAACATCGGCTCGGCGACCCGCGTCTCGATCACGCCGAACACGATCAGAACGAGGATGCCGCCGCCCAGCGCCGCCAGCACCGCGGGGTTCGTCCAGCCCATGGTGTGGCCGCCGTACGGCTGGATGCCGTAGGTGATGCCGACCAGCACCGCGACCAGACCGACGGCGAACGTGACGTTGCCCCACCAGTCCACCCGAGCCCGGCGGCGCACGCCGGTGTCATGCAGGCTGATGTAGGCCCAGACGGTGCCGATCACCCCGACCGGCACCGACACCAGGAACACCAGCCGCCAGTCGATCGGGCCGAGCAGCCCGCCGATGATGAGCCCGATGAACGACCCGGCGATGCCGGCGACCTGATTCAGCCCGAGCGCCAGCCCTCGCTGGGCCACCGGGAAGGCGTCGGTGATGATCGCGTTCGAGTTGGCGAACAGCATCGCCCCGCCGACGCCCTGCAGGATGCGCATCACGATCATCCACAGGGCGGCCGGCGTGCCCTGCATCCACGTGGCCGCGAGCAGGATCGAGAACACGGTGAACACCGCGAAGCCGGCGTTGTACATCCGCACCCGGCCGTAGATGTCGCCCAGCCGCCCGAAGCTGACCACGAGCACGGCGGTGACCACCATGTAGCCCATGATCAGCCAGAGCATGAGACTCGTGTTGCCGGGCTCGAGCGGGTTCACGCCGATCCCGCGGAAGATGTCCGGCAGGGCGATGAGCAGGATCGACGCGTTGATGGAGGCCATCAGCACGCCCAGCGTCGTGTTCGACAGGGCGATCCAGCGGTAATGCGGGCTCGCGGTGCGGATCGCGGCCCGCCGTGCCCGGCGCGCGGAGCGGGTGCTCAGCGACGTGCGCCGTGGGACCCGAGGCCGCGTCTCGCGCACGGTCATGCCGGCATCGTCTTCTCTCGCACCGGTCCTCCTCGCACAGGGACCGGGACGGCGGCCGTCGCCCCGGCGTGGGATGCACGGCTCCCGTTTCCGGGGGTCGGCACCACTATACGCGCGGAATACCGACCGATCGTTCAGGAAGCGGAGGCGCCCCCGAGGGTGCCGACGAGCAGCTCCGCCGTCGCGCGGGCGGACGCGTTGCGGGACGGCGAGACCTCGATGTCGCTCATGAAGACGTTGCCGAGCGCGATCGAGACGACGCCCGCCGCAACCCGCTCGCATTTCTGGACGGGGGAGTGGGGGATGCTGCGGTCAGCAGCGTCGTGAGCTCTTCGTGCATGCTCTCGTAGGCTCGTACGACGATCGCGTGGATGTCCGGATTCGTCCGTCCGGCCTCGACGAAGGCGAGCGCCGCCGCGTTCTCGGGCCCCGGGTCGGCGAACTCCCCGAACAGGTAGTCCAGCGCATCGTCGAAGGTGTGCACGGCGGACGGCAGGAAGGACCCATCGGTCGATGGCATCGTGTCGCCCTCGGCCGGAATGACCGAGAAATAGAGGTACCAGGCGGCGGCGACGAGCATTTCGTCACGATTGCCGGCGAAGTGGCGCACATGCCCGCGGGCCATCCCCGCCTCGTTCGCGACGCGATCCAGCGTCGTGCCGGCATAGCCGTGCGCACCGATGCACCGGATGGTCGCCTCGGCGATCTGCCGACGTCGCTCGACGGCGACGGAGGGGCGCGTCATGGGTCCTCCTGAACATCTGACATTAATAGTCGGTATTGACTATAAACTATCAGGTGCTTCAGCGTATCGGGTGAAGGATTGTCTAGTCATACTTGACTATCAACGATGCAGTCCGTAACGTGACCGTCACCCGGACCGCAGAAGCCCCCTGCTGTCCGACTCGAAGGAGAGTCCATGCCCGAGGTATTGCGGATCCCGCCGGCCGCCGAAGGCCCGCATTCGTTCGCGGCCCGAATCCGCACCCGTGACGGAGTGCAAGCTGGCCGCCGACGTCTACCTGCCGGGTGCGCCGGAGGAACCCGACACGACGGCGGGCGACACCATCCTCATTCGGCTGCCGTACGACAAGTCGGGCGTGTACTGCTTCATCCCCCTCATCGCCGAATACTTCACGCGGCACGGCTATCGCGTGCTGGCCCAGGACGTCCGTGGCAAGTTCCGGTCGGAGGGCGACGCCCTCCTGTTCGTGAACGAGGTCGACGACGGTTACGACACGATCGAGTGGATCACCCGGCAGCCCTGGTCGAACGGCCGGGTCGCGATGTGGGGCGACAGCTACTTCGGCTACACGCAATGGGCGGCGGCCGCCAGCGGCCATCCGGCGCTCAAAGCCATCGCTCCGCGTGTGACCGGCACCGGTCTCGGTGAGCCGGTGCGTCGCAGGCCCGGGCAGCGCACGCGCGCGGTGGAGTGGACCGTGACCTACATGTATCCCCTCACGCAGTTCTTCGACAACGACATGCTGATCTGGCAGCTCGACTCGTCGCGCCGCGAATTCGCCGCGCAGGCGGAGGAGTTCATGGCACAGGTCGGTGGGCGCGGGCTCTCGTACGATCAGTGGTACCCGAACCCCGTCCTGCCTCGTTTTCCGGCCGGCGACCCTTTCGCGGGACGCTCGGTGCCGACGCTGCACACCATCGGCTGGTGGGACAACTGCGCGCCGCTGGCGTGGGCTGATGTGGATCGCATCGCACACCACCCGAACTGGGACGCCCACCACTACCTGCGGATCGAATCGATCGACCACGAGTCCTTCCAGCTGCTCGACGCCGAGGAGGACCGCGTGATGGAGCGCAGCGAGCGGCAGATTCGCGATCTGCTGCCCCGCACTCTCGACCCGGCGCTCGCCTTCTTCGAGGTGTTCGTCCGCGACAACGGCGTCGCCGCCGATGTGCCCCGCGTCATCTGGAGCCTCGGCGGCACCGACGAGATGCGCGAGGAGCCGTCATGGCCGCCCCGTGCCGCGAGCCCGGTCACGCTGTTTCCGACCCCATCCGGCTCGCTCGCGTCCCAGGCGGAGCAAGGTGCCCACGTGCGCACGTGGGTGCACGATCCCGATGACCTCGTCCCCTCCAGCGTTCCCGACGCCTTCTCCTACCTGCTCTTCCACCCGGACGAGGCGCAGATCGGCGACCGCGACGACGTGCTGCGCTTCGACTCCGAGCCGTTGGCGGTCGATGTGGACCTCGCCGGCCCCGTCAGCGCCCGCGCCCGCGTGTGGTCGGACGGACCCGTGCTGGACTTCTTCGTCCGCGTCCTCGATGTCGCCCCCGACGGCACGGCCCTGCGAATAGCGCGAGGCCAGGTTCAGCTGGCCGATGCCACCGAGGCCGCGACCGTCGATGTCGATCTCGGCCAGATCGGATATCGCCTCCGCGCCGGCCACCGGCTTGCGCGTGCACATCTCCAGGCAGCGACTACCCGGAGTTCCTGCCGCAGACCGGCACCGGCGCCGATCCCTGGACGTGGGGGCCGACCCGCGTGAACAGCCAGTCACTCGTCATCGGCGGCCCCGAGGCATTCGCCCTGACCCTGTCCGTCCTCGAAGGAGAGCTGCCGTGATGGAACCCACTCTTGAGTACGTCTTCGAGATCCGAGCGACGATCCAACCCGATTTCCACATCGGCCGCGGTCCGGAAGAGAAGCTGTCGTTCACCCCGGTGTCGGGGGAAGCGTCGCGGGGCCCCGGCTCAACGGCGAAGTCCTCTCCGGCGGCGGCGACTGGGCCGTCGAGCGGTTCGGCACCGCGCAGCTCGAGGCGCGCTACCTGATCCGGGCCGACGACGGGGCTGTCATCGACATCCTCAACCGCGGCTACTTCCGGGCGACGTCGGAGCTCATCGAGCGGATGGAGCGCGGCGAGGACATCCCCGAGGATGAGCCGGGCCTCTACTTCCGGACGGCCCCGGTCTTCCAGACCGATGCCCGCAGCACCGCTGGCTCGCCGAGAACCAGTTCGTCGGCCTCGCACGGGATGAAGACGGCCAGGTCTGCATCCGCGTGTACCGGCTGGCCTGACGGCGGCGTCTTCGACGTCATTGCGCGCAACTGAACACCGACACCCGAACAGCACCTCTTTCCATCCAGCGACCGCAGACCGGAGTGATCCGGTATCGGGCCGTGCAGATCCGAACGGAACGTCACATGAAACGAATCGCACTGGCGGTGGGCTCGCTCGCCTGCGTGGCCATGCTCACGCTCACCGCATGCACCGCCCGCGACGGCAGCGACGCCGACAACGGCAAGACCGAGAACATCACCCTGGTCGACTCCCTGCCGGCGGGGACCACCCCCGTCGACACGGTGACCTGGGCCATCGTCGAGGGGGAGCCGGCGACGCTGAACCCCGCGTCGTCGGCGAACCTCATCATCCCGAACCTCTGCGACAACCTGCTGTCGCTCGAGCCCGACTATTCGATCAAGCCGGGCATCGCAGAGAGCGCCGAGTTCGTCGACCCGGTGACCTTCGTCATCACGCTGCGCGACGACGTGACGTTCTGGGACGGCAAGCCGGTCACCGCGGAGGACGTCGTCTACAGCCTCGGGTTGAACATGAACCCCGCGTCGCAGTGGTACGGCGCTTTCACCCTCATCAAGCCGAAGGACGGCATCGTCGTCACCGGTCCGCACGAGGTCACCATCCACTTCGTCGCCCCCGACACGACATTCCGCGATGCCATCAGCGGTCAGGGCGGGGCGGTCATGGAGAAGGCCTTCGGCGAGAAGGCCGGCGAGAAGCTCGGCACGGCCGACACCGGCCTGATGTGCACCGGCCCCTACAAGCTCGAGCAGGGCGGGTGGAAGCCGGGCAGCAAGATCGACACCGTCGCCAACGAGGACTACTGGGGAGGCGCGCCGCTGGTGAAGCACCTGAACTACACCTTCGTCGCGGACGGCTCTACGCTTGCCACCGCGCTGACCCAGGGCGAGATCGACGGGGCGATCAACGTGCCGCCCGCCTCGCGGGCGGCCTTCCAAGGTGACGGCGCCGGGACGCTGACGGTCGGCCACTCGACCGCTTCGTACAGCTTCGGGCCGACGTCGGCCACCTCCGCCGCCGCGAACCCGAAGATCCGTCAGGCGCTGAGCCTGGCCATCGACCGCAAGCAGTACATCGACACGGTGGTCAACGGGCTCGGATACGTGCAGAAGACGATCGTCCCGGAGTTCTCGTTCCAGTCGATGGACGAATCCTCCGTCTACCGGGCGGGATACGACGCGCTGCCCGAGCCGAAGGTCGACATCGATGCCGCCAAGAAGCTCGTCCAGGAGAGCGGGGTCGACGTCAGCAAGCCGCTCACGATCGCCGTACCGGCCGGCGCGAAGGAATTCCAGCAGACCGCGGCGATCGTGCAGTCCGCCGGCCAGCAGATCGGCCTGACCATTGAGATCAACGAGATGCAGGCCTCCGACTTCGGCGCTCTCTTCTACGATCCGAGCAAGCGCGAGGGCGTCGACTTCGTCGCGACCCAGGGGTATCTGGAGACTCCGGGAGTGCTCGGCTACCCGTCGCTGTTCATCCTGCCGCCCGACCGGGGCGGGGTCTTCAACTGGAGCGGCTACGACAACCCGGAGGTGACGCAGCACATGATGGCGGCGCGCAACGCGACGGATGCGAAGACCGCCGCGGAGGAGTTCGTCGCAAGCGCAGAAGATCTTCGCACCGGATCAGCTCCAGGTGACACTGGCGGGCACGTACCAGCTCACCTACCTGAGCAAGAAGCTCACGGGCGTGACGACCTCGGTCGCCGTCTACAGCAGCCCCTGGGCGCTGCACCTGGGCGGCAAGTAGCGCCACGGCAGGTGGGGCCGCGAACGGGTCGCGGCCCCACCGTGCCGGACAATCGAGACAACGACCAGAGGATCGGAAGCGAGGAGCCGGCATGACGAATGCCCTGACCCGAATGCTGCTGGGGCGGCTCGGCGGCCTGCTGCTGACGCTGTTCCTCGCGAGTGTCGTGATCTTCTCGGCGGTGCTGCTGACGGGAGACCCGATCGCGGCGCTGGCGGGAGGCGCCAAGCCCACTCCCGAGCTCGTCGCCCAGATCCGGGCCGACTACCACCTCGATGATCCGGTCTGGACGCGTTACTGGCTGTGGCTCAGCGGCGTTCTCCACGGGGATTTCGGGCGCTCCTTCATCTACAAGACGGATGTCATGACCCTCGTGGCCCCCCGGTTCGGCATCACGCTGGAACTCGTGATCCTGACGGTCCTGCTCATCCTGATCTTCGGCGTCGGCTCCGGCATCCTCGCCGCCACCCGGGGCCGCGCGGTCGACCGGACGGTCTCGATCCTGACGTCCCTGGGCATGGCACTTCCGACCTTCGTCGTGGCCATCCTGCTGATCTGGATCTTCGCCAAGTCCCTCGGCTGGTTCCCGGTGTACGGCGAAGGCAGCGGCTTCTGGGACCGGATATGGCATCTCATCCTTCCCGCGGTGTCGTTGGCAGTCCTCTTCCTCGCCTACATCAGCCGCATCACCCGCAGCTCCCTCGTCGCGCAGCTGCACTCCGAGCATGTCGATACGGCGCGGGTGCGCGGCATCCCCCGGCAGCGCATCTTCGCCGTGCACGTCTTCCGGAACGCCTCCCCGCAGATCCTCGCCATCGCGGGGACGACGGTTGCCGGCCTGTTCGCCGCCTCGGCGATCGCCGAGGTCGCGTTCGGCGTGGGCGGTATCGGGGCGCTGCTCGTGCAGGCGTCGGCCCGCGCCGATCTTCCGGTCGTCCAGATCATCTCGCTGCTGCTGGTGACCATCTTCGTCGTGCTCAACGCCATCGCCGATCTGATCAGCGCCGTCATCGATCCCACGAGCGTGGGCGGCGGGAGCAGAGCATGAGCGTCGCTCAGATCGCCGGCGGCACGGTTCCCGACGTTGCGCGCCGGGCCGCAAAGAAGGACTGGATGTTCCTGGTCGGCCTCGCGATGTTCGTCATCATCGCGCTCGGCGCGGTGATCGGGCCGTGGGTGGCACCGTTCGACGCGAATCAGCTCTATACCGGACCGGTCAACGGCGCCTCGAGCCTGGCGCATCCCTTCGGGACCGACGACGTCGGCCGCGACATCCTCTCCCGTGTGCTCGTGGGCGCACGTGTCACGGTGTTCGCCCCGATCGCGGTCGTCATCCTGTCCACTCTCATGGGTGTGATGCTCGCGCTGGTCGCGGCGTGGTACGGCGGCTGGGTGCAGGGCGGCATCTCTCGCCTGATCGACGTCATCTTCGCCATTCCGGGCCTGGTGGTCGCGGTGCTGGCGATCGCCCTCTTCGGCAAAGGGCTGTTCGCCCCGATCATCGCCCTGTCGATCGCGTACATCCCGGTCGTGGCGAGGCTCTCGCAGACGGCGGCTGCGCGCGAACTCGGCAAGCCGTACGTGGCGGCACTGCGTGTGCAGGGAGTGTCGAACGCGGCCATCTGCTTCCGGCACCTGCTGCCGGCCATGGTGCCGATCGTGGCCGCGCAGATGGCAGTCGGCTTCGGCTACGCGATGCTCGACCTCGCCGCCATCTCGTTCCTCGGGCTCGGCCAGCAGCCGCCCAACCCGGACTGGGGGTCGATGATCTCCAGCGGACAGGCCGGGATCCTCGCCGGAGCCCCCGAGCAGTCGGTCTTCCCGGCGATCTTCGTCGTCATCACCGTGCTCGCCGTCGGCATCATCGGGGCGCGCGTGACGGTCTGGGCCGAGGAGAAGGACAAATGAGCGCACCCGTCCTCGAGATCGCCGGACTCGACGTCTTCGCCCCGGGCGTCGACGGCCCGCGGCAAGCTCGTGTTCGACAGCAGCCTGACCGTGGGCAGAGGCGAGGCGGTGGGCCTGGTCGGCGAGTCGGGCTCGGGAAAGACGCTCACCGTCAGGGCCGTGGCCGGGATCCTCCCCGAGGGATTCACGACCCGGGGCGCGATCAGGATCGACGGACGCGATATCGACACGATGAGCGGCCGGGACCTGCGCGACCTGCGTGCGCGACGAATCGGCATGATCTTCCAGACCCCGCGTGCGCACCTGAATCCGCTGCGCACGATCGGCGACTTCATGACCGAGGCGCTCGTGCACGTCGCGGGCGCCACGCCGAAGGTCGCCACCCGCCGGGCGATCGAACTGCTCGACGAGGTCGGCATCAACGATCCCGGCCGTCGCATGCGCCAGCATCCCGCGGAACTGTCCGGCGGCCTGCTGCGAGCGGGTGATGATCGCGGCCACCCTGGCGATGGATCCGGAGATCCTGCTCGCGGACGAGATCACGACAGCGCTCGACGTCACCACCCAGGAGGAGGTGATGGCGGTGATCGCGGAGCTGCGCGCGCATCGCGATCTGTCGCTGCTGTTCATCACCCACGACCTGGCGCTGGCGGGAGCCGTGTGTGACCGGGTCGCCGTCATGCAGCACGGGCGGATCGTCGAGACCCTGCACGCGGCGACCATGCGGCGGGACGCGAAGGAGGAGTACACGAGGGTCCTGATGAACGCCGCGCTCGATGAGGCCCCACCGCTGGGCGCCGACCACGATCAGGCGACGCCGATCCTGTCCGCCCGCGAGCTGCACAAGACGTACCAGGTGCGGGGCGACGACGGCCGGCGTGAGACGCTGGTCGCCGTCGACGGCGTCTCGCTGGAGCTGGCGCCCGGCGGCTCCCTGGGGATCGTGGGAGAGTCGGGGTCGGGCAAGTCCACGACGGCTCGGTTGCTGCTGGGGCTCGAACGGGCCGACAGCGGCACGATCACCGTCGTCGGGCAGGATTGGACCCGGCCGGCCCGCAGCACCACCGATCGTCGGCAGCGCGCGAAGACCGCCCAGATGGTCTTCCAGGACCCGTACCAGTCGCTGGATCGGCGGCAGACAGTGCGTCAATGCCTGGTCGAGGCGATCCGGGTGCACTCGCCGAAGAACGACAAGGGCGCCATCGGCACGCGCGTGCGCCAGCTCATGTCGCAGGTCAGGCTGGGGGAGGAGCTCCTCGACGTGCGCCCGCGTGCGCTGTCGGGTGGGCAGCGCCAGCGGGTGGCGATCGCGCGCGCGCTGGCCGCCGACCCCGAGCTGCTCGTCCTCGACGAGGCGGTCTCGGCGCTCGATGTGACCACCCGCGTCGAGATCCTGACGCTGCTGGACACGATCCGTCGCGAAACCGGCGTGGCACTTCTCATGATCACCCATGACCTCACGGTGATCCGGCGGCTGTGCGATCAGGTCGTGGTCATGCGCGAGGGCAGGATCGAAGAGCGCGGCACGGCGACGCAGATCCTGGACGACCCGCAGGCGGAGTACACGCGCCTTCTGCTGGATTCGATTCCGCGCGAGGGATGGAAGCCGCGGCGGCGACGTCTGGGCCGCACGCATTCGCTCTACACCGTGACCCGCAGTACGACCATTCCGCAATGACGAGGGAGACCGCCCGATGCCGCTCATGACGCCCGATTTCGAGTACTGCTTCGAGTTGCGCTGCGAGGTCGAGGAACCTCGGCAGCTGGGCGGCCCCGTCCCGGGGGAGGGACTGCACTTCGCGCGGGTCTCGGGCGGGACGTTCGACGGTCCGCGTCTGCGCGGCACGATCCTCGACAGCGGAGGGGACTGGTGGAACGGCCGCGGGCTGACCGTCGCCCTCGACGCGCGGTATGTCATCGAGGCGGAACTGGCCGACCAGTCCGCCGCCGTGGAGGTCGTCAATCGCGGCATCTGGCGCACCGACGAGGCGACATTCGATCGGATGCTGGCCGGTGAGACCGTCGACGAAGAGGAGCTCTACTACCGCACGGCGTTCCAGTTCCGCACCGAGCACCCGGAACTGCGGTGGCTGACCGAGTCGCAGTTCATCGGCTATGCCCGCGCGGAACCGGGCCTTGTGATCATCCGGGTGTTCCGGCTGGTCTGATCACCACGACGACGCAGAGAGCTGGGACGAATGACACCGACGGCAGACCTCATCATCACGAATGGACGTGTCTTCGACGGGAGGACGCGAACCGAGAGCACCGCGGTGGCCGTGGCCGATGGCCGCATCGTCCGCATCGGTTCCGACATCCGCGTCGAAGAGCTTGCCGGGGCCGCGACGCGCGTCGTCGATGCGGGCGGCGGGCTCATCCATCCCGGCTTCGTCGACGCGCACGCGCACGCCGTCTTCGCCGGCGTCGAACGGCTGAGCCTGGACCTCACCCCCGCTCGCACCGTCGAGGAGACGCTCGCGCTGATCCGAGAGGGAGCGGAGCGCAAGCGATGCCGAGTGGCTGACCGGCGGTGGATGGAGTCATGAGCTCTTCTCGGTGCCGACCCGTCACCAGCTGGACGAGATCGTCCGCGACCGGCCAGTCGCACTGAGCGACGCCGGGCACCACACCCTGTGGGTCAACTCGCGCGCACTGGAGCTCGCCGGGGTCGACCGCCACACGCCGCAGCCGCACAACGGTCACATCCACGTCGACGCCGACGGCGTTCCCATCGGCTACCTGAACGAGACGGCGGCGGAGATCGTGGGGCGCGTCATTCCGCCCGCGACGGACGACGAGATGTACGCCGGGCTGCTGAACGCGCAGGAATATCTGTGGTCGTTCGGTGTCAGCGGGTGGCACGAGGCGATCCTCGGCGACTACAACGGCAAGGCCGACTGCACGCCCGCGTATCTGCGGGGGATCGCCTCGTCGACGCTGAAGAGCGACACGTCGGGGGCGCTGTGGATCGCTCCAGGGCTGCGGCGCGAGGACGTGCCGGCGCTCGTCGCACGGTTCGTCGAGCTGCGCGAGCGCAACGCCGCCGCGGGCTTGGACACATCGACGGCGAAGGCGATGATCGACGGCGTGCCGCACGGCGAGACGGCCGCACTCCTCGAGCCGTACTGCAACCACAGCGCCGACGGGTTCACCGGCGAGCTTGCACTTCGACGAGGCGGCGATCCGCGAGTTCGTCCTGCAGCTCGACGCGGCCGGGTTCGCACTGCACCTGCACATCATGGGCGATCGCGGCATTCGGGTCGCGCTGGATGCGATCGAAGCGGCGCGGGCGGCGAACGGCGCCGGGCCGCGGCACCACATCGCGCATCTGTCGATGGTGCGAGCCCGACGACGCCAAGAGGTTCGGACCACTGGGGGTGACCGCGAACATCCAAGGGCTGTGGGCGGCGCCCGACCCCTTCGTCGTGACGCTGATCGGCCAAGAGCGGATGCTGCACGGCTATCCGTTCCGGACGATGGCCGACGGCGGCGCCGACCTTGCGATGGGGTCGGACTGGCCGGTGTCGCCGGCGGATCCGTGGCTCGCGATCCACGTCGCGGTCAACCGCTGGGCGCCGCCGCCGCCCGGGGTCGAGGTGCCGCCGCTGGCCGCCGGCGCGCTGCCGCCGACGCTCGACGCCGAGCATCAGGCGCTGACGCTGGCTCAGGCGCTCGCGGCGTATACGAGCGGTTCGACATCACTCGTGCTGGGGCGCCCCGGCCGCGTGCGAGTGGGGGAGCGTGCCGACCTCGCGGTGGCGACCGGCGATCCGTTCGAGATGCCGGCCGAGGTGCTGGTCTCGCTGCAGACGGCCGTCACCGTCGTCGCCGGGGAGGTCGTGTTCGAGCGTTGAGCCGGCAGTGGTCAGCCGTCGACCCATCCGAAGGTGGCGGCGTGGTATCCGCCGGGCAGCGGCCCGGATGCGTGGTACCCGTCCGGAGGCAACTCGGACGCGTGTTCGCTGCTGGATCCGAGCATGGAACGCGTGAGCTGCTCACGTGAGTCCATGAGGCGGTCGAGTTCCGCGGTGAGGTCTTCGTCGCGGGGTTCACGCCCGTCCTGAACTGCGCGCAGCACGTTGCGCCTCATCAGCTCCTTCGCGAACGAGCCCGTCGTCCCTTCGGCTCGATCCGCTGCCTCGTCAAGCACCGCACGCGTATACGGCAGGCTCTGCGCGTACCGGCGGAACAGGCGGCGCCGTTCGCCCGGGGCGGGGAGCGGAACTTCGACGGCGAGATCGACGCGACCGGGGCGCTCGGCGAGGGCTCGTTCGAGCACTTCGACGCGGTTCGTCGTCATGATGAAGGCCACGTCGGCGTCACCGTCGAGCCCGTCCAGCGCGTCGAGCACCTCGAACAGCAGCGGCTGGGGTGTGCCATGTCTCTCCATGGCGACGAGGTCGATGTCCTCGAGCACGACAAGCGCGGGTTGGAAGGTGCGTGCGATCTCGGTCGCTGGGCCGATGAAGCGGATGCTTGCTCCGGTGAGGACGACGGCGGTGACGTCGGGCGTGGCGGTGAGCAGATGGCGAACCGTGAGGGTCTTGCCCGTGCCTGGGGGGCCGTACAGGAGCACACCGCGCTTCAGATGCTGACCCGCGCGCTGCAGCGCGTCGCTGTGTTTCCCGATGCCGATCACGTGCTGGACGATCTCCTCCAGCACGCCCTCCGCGAGCACGATGTCGTCTGTGGGGACCGCCGGCCGCTCCACGAACGTGGCGCCGGCGTCTCGCCCGTACTCGGTGGCTTGAAATGACAGCACCTGGCCGCGCAGCACGCTTCTGTCGATCATCGTGCGGCGAAGGGCCTCGAGAAAGCGAGAGACGGCCGTATCGTCCGCGCTCATGACTTCGACCACGGCGTCTGCTCTGCCATACTGCGGGGCGGCCGCGCGCTGGGCGAGCGCGAGAGGGGTGCCTTCGAAGCGCAGCAGTCGCACGCCCAGCGACACGACGCGCCTGCTCGAGTTCGGGCCGGTGGCCCGCTCGGCGTAGTCCACCGGGCCGGGCGCGTAGCGTGTGTGCGGGTTGGCGATCCACTCTGCGAGTCCTTGATGATGCCGCTGCTCGCCGCCGGTGACGCCGAGAAGGCGGCCGTCGCTCTGCGCGAGGTCGTCCAGCGCGAGGTCTGCGTCGACCAGACGATGGTCGGCGATGTGCTCCACCACGACGGACACCTGCGATGCATCGACCCCGAGATGGTCGCTGATCACATCACCCAACGGCGACCGGACCGACGGCTCCTCCCGGGCTGTCAGCTCGTTCACTCGCTGGAGGTACCCGGAGACGGCACGCATCAGATCACGATCGTCGTCACGCAACATGCCATCGACTCTCCCACACGCCCGTGCCACCAGACCAGCGAGCTCGTTTCCATCGTCGAAGAACAGCACGGGAATGGACCTGCCCGGGGACGCCGTGCCGGCTCCGGACAGATGGTCCGGGGCCGCATAAGCTGAAGCATCCGGCACCATCACCCGAGCGAGAGGATGCCGACCATGAGCGTCGAGCGCGCCCTCCCTTCGCCTGAGACGGATCGTCCGGGCCCGCGCGCCGAGCGCTCGGACGCCGGGCTGCCGACCGTCCGCGAGATCCTCGCGCTGCCGTCGCTCGTCGAAGGGGTGCCCGAGGTGCTCGTCGGCGAGGACGGACTGGATGCACGGGTGCGGTGGGCGCACGTGTCCGACAGCGCCGGCGTGGCCCGGCTGCTCGAACGGGGCGAGCTGCTGTCGACCGGCTCGGGCTGGCCGCAGGACCCGGCGGCCCTCGACGCGTTCATCGCCGAACTGGTGGATGCCGGTGTGGCCGGGCTCGTCCTCGAGCTGGGCGCGCATTACCGCTGGACCCCGGCGGTGATCATCGACGCCGCGCGGCGGCACGGACTCGTGCTGGCGGTGCTCGACCGAGAGGTCAAGTTCGTCTCGGTCACCGAGGTCGTCCACCGGCTGATCATCGACCGGCAGACCGCGGCGCTGCGGGCACGCGACGAGGTGCGCGACCGGTTCACCGCCCTCATCCTGCGCGGTTCGCCCGCCGACTATGTCGTGCAGCGCTCGCCATCACCCTGGATGCGCCGGTCGTGCTGGAGAACCTCGGCCACGATGTGGTCGCCGCCGAGGTCCCGCCCGCGATGGAGCACGAGCTGTTCTCGGACTGGGAGCGCCGTTCGCGGGCAGCCCACCGCGGCGATGCCGAGGACGGGTGGCTGGTGGTGCCGGTCGAGGCGCGCGGCACCCGCTGGGGCCACCTGCTCGCCCTGCCGGGGCCGGCGCATCCCGCCGGCCGACTCGGCGTGCTGCAGCAGGGCGCGATCGCCCTCGCCCTCGGGCGGCTCGCTGACGGGCCGGTCGACGAATGGGAGCGACAGGCGCGTCGCCGACTGCTGGACCGCCTGCTGTCCGGACGCTTCGCGAGCACCGAGGGCGCCGCCGCCCGCCTGGCCGCCGCCGGTCTGCCCGTCGAGGGCCGCGTGCTGCATGGCGTCGTCCTCGCGCGGGCGATGGTCACCCCGGAGCGCGTGGATGCCGCGGCCCGGGCGGTCGGGGGACGCGCTGTCACCGGATCCGCGCCGGCGAATGTGGCCGGTCCGGCCGCCGGCATCCTGCTCTCGCTGCCGGCCGGGAGCGCGTTCAGCGACGCCGCCGCGCTCGCGTTCGGAGCGGAGGCGGCCGACGGCTCGGATCGCCTCGTCGTGTCGGTGGGGTCGCCGGCGACCGGACTGGATGCCGCGCTGGTCTCGCTGCAGGAGGCGATCGATCTGGCCCGCAACCGGGTGCGGGGCGAGCGCGGCGGCCCGCAACTGCGGCGCGCCGACGACCGGCCCCTCGTGCGCCTGGTCTCCACCCTCCGCGACGACCATCGGCTGCTCGAGCACGGAGAGCGGATGCTGGCGCCCCTGATCGAGCACGACCTGGCCCGCGACGGCGACCTGCTCGACGTGCTGGCCGCCGCGCTGTCGCACCCCGCGAATCGCACAGCGGCCGCGTCGGCCTCGCACCTGTCGCGTTCGGTCTTCTACCAGCGCTTCGCCCAGATCGAGCGGCTGCTGGACGTCGACCTGGACGACGGCGAGACCCAGACCGCGCTGCATCTGGCGCTGCTGGTCCGCCGCAGTTCGGGTCGATAGCGCACGGGCGCGCGATCAGGCGATGTAGACCTTGCGCAGGGTCTCGCGCACGGTCCACACCGTGTGCATCCCCGCGGCGAGCCGCACGATCACTCCCGGGCGCAGCTCGACCGGCGGCAGCGCGGGCCGGGTGAACTCGATCAGTCCGGCGCCGGCGACCACCACGAAGACCTCGTCGGCCTCCACATCCGTCGAGACGCCGGGGGTGTGCTCCCAGACTCCGATCGCCCGACCCTCGGTCTCGTCCAGATCGAGGAACCCGGTCCGGGGCGAGCCGGCGCGCACCCGGTCGGCGGGCACCGGTTCGTCCGGGATCTCCAGGGATGCCGCGACCGCGGCGGCACCGGCATCCATTCTGGTCATGAGTCGAACCCCAGACCGACGGCATCCAGCGTCTTCAGCAGGAGATTGCGCCTGCCCTCGTTGTGGTCGGCGCGATCCATCGACCAGCGGGTGGCGTTGATGCCGATCGCGGCGGCCGGCTCGGGCGGGAACGGCAGCGGCCGCTTGCGCACCATCTCCAGACTCGTCCGCTCGTTCTCGGCGCCGTCCAGCAGGTCGAGCATCACCTCGCCCGCGAATCGGGTCGACCCCACCCCCAGTCCGGTGAAACCGGCGGCGTACGCGACGCGGCGGTCGCGGGCGGTGCCGTAGAACGCGGCGAACTGGGTGCTCGAGTCGATCGCGCCCGCCCACCGGTGCGTGAAGCGCAAGCCCTCCAGCTGGGGGAACGTGGTGAAGAAGTGGCCGGCCAGACGCTCATACGATGCGGGTCGGTCCTCATACTCCGCGCGTACCCTGCGGCCGTAGTGATAGATCGCGTCGTAGCCGCCGAACAGGATGCGGTTGCTCTTGGTGATCCGGTAGTAGTGGAACTGGTTGGCCAGGTCGCCGATCCCCTGCCGGGCCTGCCAGCCGATCGAGGCCAGCTGCTGGTCGGTCAGCGGCTCGGTCATCAGCACGTAGTCGTACACCGGCACGGTCATCAGCCGGTTGCGCTTGAGCAGAGACGGGAACACGTTCGTGGCCAGGATCACCTGGTCGGCCTGCACCTGCCCGTGCTCGGTGACGACGGTCGCGCGCACCTTGCCCGGGGTCTGCAGCGCGCGGACCCGGCTCTGCTCGAAGATCTCGACCCCGCGCTCCTCGGCGACGCGTGCCAGCTCGGCGGCCAGCCGCGCGGGATGCAGGATGCCGCACGTGCGCTGCTCCCAGACCCCGGCCAGGTAGGTGGGCGAGTTCACCTGGGCGCGCACGGCATCCTGATCGAGGAAGACGACGCCCTCCTCGCCCCGGGCGACGGCCTCGTCGTGCCACTCGTGCAGCCACGGCACCTGGTGCGGCTCGGTCGCCGGCGACAGCTCGCCGGTGCGCTGGAACTCGAAGTCCATGCCGTACTGCGCCTCGCTGGCCTCGATCGCGTCGAGGTTGGCCATGCCCAGCCGCTCGAGCAGCGGCATGTCGTCCGGCCAGCGCGACAGGCCGTTCTCGCGTCCGTGGGTGAGGCTCGTCTCGCAGAAGCCGCCGTTGCGCCCGGATGCCGCCCAGCCCACCCGCTGCGCCTCCACCAGCACGATCCGGGCATCCGGCATCCGCTCGGTGGCCAGCAGGGCCGCCCACAGGCCGGTGTATCCGCCGCCGACGATCACCAGGTCGGCGGTGTGCGCGCCGGTCAGTGCCGGCCGGTCCGGCGTCAGCCCGGGGGGCAGGTCGTCGCGCCAGAAGACGGCGTGTGCGGTGTCGCGCAGGGCGTGCGCGACGGTGGATGCGGCGGGTCGGCGTCGTTCGAAGACGGTGGTGCCCACGGGTATCAGCTCCGTTCGGTTGCAGGGTGGGGGAAGGAGATTCCGACGGAAGAAGGATGTGTGATCGTTCACATCTCCCTCCCCGGCCGGGATCTCCTGCTGTCGGCCAAGAGGGCCTGCGCGTCAGTCCACGGCGTAGACCCGCTCGCCCTCGACGAAGGTCTGCAGCACCCGGGTGGCGCCGAGCTGATCGGCCGGCCCGGCGAACGGATCGCGGTCCAGCACCACCAGATCGGCGTACTTGCCGGCCTCGACCGTTCCGGTGTCGGCGTCGAGGTGGTTCACCCACGCCGAACCGGCGGTGTACGCGGTCAGCGAGGTCGCCAGGTCGATCGCCTGCTCCGGCAGGAACGGGTCGTACTCGCCCTCTTCGTAGCCCGGCGCGGCGGTGCGGTTCACCGCGGTGTGGATCGCGGCCAGCGGGTTCGGGCTGGACACCGACCAGTCGCTGCCGGCGGCCAGCACGGTGCCGGCGCGCAGCAGGTCGCCGAACGGATACTGCCAGCCCGCGCGCGGCTCGCCCAGGAACGGCAGGGTCAGCTCGACCATCTGCGGCTCCAGCGTCGCCCACAGCGACTGCATGTTCGCCGCCACGCCCAGGCGCCGGAACCGCGGGATGTCGTCCGGGTGCACCACCTGCAGGTGCGCGATGTGGTGCCGATTGTCGGTGCGGCCGTTGCGACCGATCGCCTGCTCCACGGCATCCAGGCACTGCCGCACCGCGCGGTCGCCGATCGCGTGGAAGTGCACCTGGAAGCCGAGCGCGTCCAGCTGCGGCACCGCCTCGTTCAGGATCGCCGGGTCGACGAACGAGATCCCCGAGTTGTCGGTGGGATGCCCGTGCCCGTCGCCGTACGGCTCCAGCATCGATGCGGTGAAGTTCTCGGCCACGCCGTCCTGCATGACCTTGACGCTGGTGGCGGCGAACCGCCCGCCGCGGTACTGCTCGCGGCGCGCGACGATCGACGGGATCTGCTCGAGGCCGGCGGCGCGGTCCCACCAGATGGCACCCACGACGCGGGCGGTCAGCAGTCCGTCGGCGGCCGCCGACAGATAGGCGGGCCCCGGGTCGCCGGCATCGCCGTACGAGCCGACGATCGCATCCTGCCAGGCGGTGATCCCGTAGGAATGCAGATAGCGCTGCCCTGGACCAGCGCCTCCACCAGGCGCGACGGCGGCTCGGCCGGCAGGCGTGTTGACCAGCGTCATCGCCCCCTCGTGCAGCATGCCGGTCGGGACGCCGTCGGCATCCCGCTCGATCCGCCCGTCGGCCGGGTCGGGGGTGTCGCGGTCGATGCCCGCGCGCCGCAGGGCGACCGAGTTCACCCAGGCGCCATGACCGTCGCGGTTCGGCAGGAACGCCGGCCGGTCGGGCACGACGGTGTCGAGGGCGGATGCGGTGGGAGTGCCGCCGGGGAAGGCCGACATCGCCCATCCACCGCCGAGCACCCACCCCTCGTCGGGGTGGGATGCCGCGTACCGGCCGATGGCGTCGAGGTAGTCCGGCGCCGACTCGTACGGCGACAGATCGCACCGCAGCATGTCCAGTCCGCCCCACACCGGATGCACATGGGCGTCCTGAAAGCCGGGCACCAGCATCCGCCCCCGCAGGTCGACCACCTCGGTGCGCGGGCCGACCAGTTCGCCCAGGTCGTGACCGACGGCGACGATCTGCCCGGCGGTGACGGCCACGGCGCTCGCGCGGGAGCGCACCGTGTTCGCGGTGAAGACCGGTCCGCCGGAGAAGACGAGGTCGGCGTAGGGCATGGGGGACTCCTTCGGGGATCTGGTCAGCCGCCGGCCATCGTGCGGGCGATGTCGGCGGCGGAGTCGCCGGCCCGCTTCAGCACGATCGCGACGACGGACAGGGCCAGCAGGGTCACCAGCAGCATGATGGTGGACACGCCGGCGATCTCGGGGCGCAGTCCGCTTGCGCAGCGAGCTGAGCACGTAGACCGGCCACGGCGTGGACCCCGACACCTGCACGAACGCCGAGACGATCGTGTTGTCCAGGCTGAACGTGAACGAGAGCAGGAGCCCGGCCAGCACCGCCGGCATCGCCAGCGGCAGCGTCACCCGGAAGAACGTGCGCAGCGGCGGGGCGAACAGGTCCGCCGAGGCCTCTTCGAGGTTGGCCGGCATGCCCACCAGCCGGGCGCGCACGATGTAGGTGACCACCGCGACCGAGAACAGCGAGTGCCCCACGACCAGCCGCATGGTGCCGTCGTTGAAGATCGACATGCCCAGGTCCTGGCCCAGGAAGACGAGCCACGGAAGCAGCGAGACCGCGTCCACGATCTCGGGCGTGACGGCGACCAGCAAGCATCCCGACGAACCAGTACGTCCACTTGCCGGGCTTGCGCGCCAGCGCGATCCCGGCGAGAGTCCCGAGGACCGAGGCCAGGATCGAGGCGATCGCACCGGTGCGCAGCGACACCATGACGGCATCCGCGATCACCGGCTTGCGGAACAGGGCCAGATAGCCGTCGAAGCCGAAGCTGTCGAATGCGACCAGCAGCCGGCCGTTGTTGAACGAGTAGATGACGATCACGAGGATCGGGGTGAACAGGAAGATGTAGACCAGCACGCTCCACACCGTCAGCAGCCGATCGGTGATCGCGCGGCGCTGCCGGTGCTGGGGCACGTCCTCGTGTCGGTCGGCGCCGGCGCGGAAGACGGGCGTGCCCTCATCGATGTCGACGGCGGCGGCCGGGATGCTGCCCAGACCGGGCTCGACCGATGTCATGCGGCGACCTCCTGGATCGTGACCCGATTGCGCATGCGCATGGGCAGGGCGAGCAGCCAGATGATCCCGGCCATCAGGGCGACCGAGCCCAGGATGATGAGGATCAGCATCACCGCCATCGCCGAGCCGAGCGCCCAGTTCTGCGCCGTCTGGAACTGGGATGCCACGAGCTGGCCGACCATGTTGCCCTTCGCGCCGCCCAGCACGGTCGCCGTGATGTAGTCGCCCATCAGCGGGATGTACACGAGCAGGGCACCCACGATGATGCCGGGCCGTGCCAGCGGGAACGTCACCCGCGCGAACGTGCGCCAGCGGTTGGCGCCGAGGTCCTTGGACGCCTCGCGCACCGACAGCTCGACCCGGTCGAACGCGACGAACAGCGGCAGGATCATCAGCGGCAGATAGTTGTACACGACCCCGAAGAGCACCGCCGGTCTCGTGTAGAGGATGTCCAGCGGCGCCAGCCCGACGGCCTGCAGCGCGTGCGAGATCCACCCCTCGGGCGACAGGATCACCATCCAGCCGATGGTGCGCACGAGGAAGTTCGTCCAGAACGGCACCAGCACCAGGGCGATCAGCAGCCCCTTCATGCGCGCCGGGGCCTTCAGCGCCATCCAATACGCGACCGGCGCCCCGATCAGGAAGCACAGCAGCGTGCCGGCGATCCCGATCCACAGGGTGTTCCAGAACGTGTCGAAGAACGTCGGGGTGAGCACCTCGGCGTACCGGTCCAGCGACAGCTTGTCATTGGCGTGCGTGGCGAACAGCCCGGGCTTGTATCCGAGGCTGTACCAGAACACCACCAGGACGGGCGCGACGAAGAAGGCCAGCAGCCAGAGCCACGCCGGGACGGCGAGGATGAAGCCGGGAAGGCGGACTCTACGCACCGGCAGCGGCCTTCGCCTTGTTGTAGATGTCGACCGTGCGGGTCTGCGCCGAGTTGACCTCGCCGTCCTTCATCGTCGCCAGCTGGTCGGGTGTGAAGAAGACCAGGTCGAGCATCTCGAGGCCGTCCTTGCGGGCGGTCGCCTCGATGTCCTTCGCGCCGGTGTGGTAGCCGATGTAGTCGACGTTCTTGATCTGGTTCTCGGGCGTGAGCACGAAGTTGATGAACGCGTGCGCGGCCTCGGGATGCGGGGCGGACGCGACGATCGCCCAGTTGTCCATCCACAGCTCGGTGGTCGGCGAGCCGAGCACCCACTGCCACTTGTCCGGGTCGTCCGAAGCGAGGATGCCCTGGCGGGCGTCGCCGTTCCACACCTCGATCAGGGTGTGCGCGCTCTGCGGGATGGCCCCGCTGCCCGGGTACGAGTCGAACGCCGCGATGTGCGGGGCGAGCGTTTCCACGATGAACTTCTCGCACTTGTCGATCTCGGCGTCATCGGTCGTGTTCCAGTCGACGCCGTTGGCCCAGTAGTACATGCCCGTGATCTCGGCGGGGTCATCCAGCACGCTCGTCTTGCCGCTGGCCTCCTTCTGCGCGCAGTCCAGGAAGTCGTTCCAGGTCTTCAGCTCACGGGTGATCTTGGACTTGTCGTAGACGAAGCCGGTGGTGCCCCATGCCTTGCAGATGGAGTAGTCGTTGTTCTTGTCCCACCCGCGGCTGAGGTAGGCGGGGTCCATGTACTTCAGGTTGGGGATGAGGTCCTTGTTCAGCTTCATCAGCAGGTTGTTCTGCACCATCTGCGGGATGTACACGCCGGTCGGCACGATGATGTCGTACCCGCCGGTGCCCTTGGCCGCCACGAGCTTCGCGATCAGCTCCTCGTTCGAGCCGAACGAGTCGACGGTCAGCTTCGGCCCGAGCTCCTTCGTGAACGCGGCCAGCACCTCGGGTGCGTCGTAGTCGCCCCACGAGTACATCGACAGCGAGCTCTCCAGCTTGCCGCCGGTGGCCTGCGGGCCGGGCTTGGCGCCGCCGCCCGTCCCGCCTCCGCTGGAGCAGGCGGCCAGCAGGACGGTGCCGCCGACCATGCCGGCGATCGAGAAGAACCCTCGCCGGGTCATGTCGCCCACGAGGCGGTTCGCCGCGGGCTGGTTGGCGAGGATGCGGACGGTGTTGTTCTCGGGCATGGTGTTCCTCTCGGCCGGTCGGGTATCAGCGCGTGCGGACGGTGCCGGTGGTGGGCGGCTGGACGAAGCCGCCGTGGATGGCGGATTCGTCGGTCGGGAAGACCTGGACCGACTCCGGCCGCCAGGTGCACCACACCGTGTCGTTGATGGCCACCCGCGGTGCGTCCGGGGTGGGGCGCCGCGCGATGATCGACATCTCGCGACCGAACTGGATCAGGAACTGCATGGTCTCGCCCAGGTGCGAGACGCCGATGATGCGCCCCTCGGCGATGTTGGCGTCGCCGTCCGGTCGCTCGACCGAGATCTCGACGAACTCGGGCCGGACGGCGGCCAGCGCCGGGATGCCGGGGGAGATGTCGGTGATCCGCGCCGCCGGGCGCAAGCCGGGCGTGCGCGCTGTCGACGCTCGATCCGTCGGCGGCGACGGTGCCGTCGAAGAAGTTCTGCTGGCCGACGAAGGCGGCGACGTACGCCGATGCGGGCGCGCCGTAGATGGTGTCCGAGTCGGCGAGCTGCTCGATCCGTCCGGCGCGCATCACCGCGATCCTGTCGCTCATCGACAGGGCCTCGCCCTGGTCGTGCGTGACGAAGATGAACGTGATGCCCAGCTGTGCCTGGATCAGCTTGAGCTCGAGCTGCATCTCCTCGCGCAGCTTCCGATCCAGCGCCCCGAGCGGCTCGTCCAGCAGGAGCACGGACGGACGATTGACCAGCGCCCGGGCCAGCGCCACGCGCTGCTGCTGACCGCCGGACAGCTGAGCCGGCCGCCGGTCGGCGAACGAGACCATCTGCACCATGCCGAGGGCGGACGCCACGCGCTCGCGCACCTCGGATTTCGGCACCCGCTTCTGCTCGAGCCCGTAGGCGACGTTCTGAGCCACGCTCATGTGCGGGAACAGCGCGTACGCCTGGAACACGGTGTTCACGTTGCGCTTGTACGGCGGCAGGCTCAGGACGGATCGTCCGGAGATCCGGATGTCCCCGGCATCCGGTCGTTCGAACCCCGCGATCATCCGCAGCGTCGTGGTCTTGCCGCAGCCGGATGGCCCGAGCAGGGAGAGGAACTCGCCGGCGCGGATGTCCAGCGACAGGTCGTCCACGGCGGTCTGGTCGCCGTAGCGCTTCGTCACCCGCTCGATCGCAACCGCGCCCGTCGTCTCGTCCGTTTCGGGTTCCGGACGGGCCGGGGTGGTGGTGGTCACGGAGCCTCCCTCTCGGGCGACGTCGCCCCTTGGAACGCGATTCAATCCCGGGACCCGCGCGGGCGCAATACGCGCGGGTCCGAAACGGACGAATCCGCCTGCCGATCGACGTCGGCCAGACACTCTGTCCGGACGATGCACGCGGGTCTGCGGGGGCGGGATGCCGGGGTCAGCGCTGGCAGGAAGGGCACCAGTAGACGAGCCGCTCCCGCGTCGGGTCGGCGCCCAGCGCGCTGCGCCGGATCGGCTGCCGCAGCGCCGGCACGGCTGCCGGTCGCGGCCGTACACCCAGCGTGCGGCGCCGCGTCGGCTGTCGCCGGTGAACGTGCGGATCGTCCGATCGCGGTTGGACTGCAGCATCCGTGCCGCCGTGGCCACCAGCGCGACGCCGTCCACCTGCGATGCGGGGGTGGCGGGCAGGATGCCGCGGACGAACAGCACCTCGTTGACGTACTCGTTGCCGAGCCCGGCGAGGTTGCGCTGATCCTGCAGAGCCACGTGCACGGGACGCGCGTCGCCGGCCAGACGCCGGGCGGCCTCGGCGGGATCCCAGTCCGGCTCGAGCGGGTCGGGGCCGAGGTGTCCGACGAGCGTGGACTCGTCGCGGGTGGGCACGACGGCGACCTCGGCGAGGTCGAACCCGATCGCGTCGCATGCGGCGGTGGACAGGATCGCGCGGGCGGTGTGTGCCGGTCGCGGCCAGCGGGCGCCCGGACCGAGGACCACCCACACGCCCTCCATCTTCAGGTGCGAGTGCAGCGTCCACTCGCCGATCCGGTGCAGGAGGTGCTTGCCGCGCGGCACCACCTCTCGGACGATCTGCCCGGTGAGCTCGACGGTCGCCGCCTGGGGACGCGCAGCTCGAACCGGGTCAGCGTCCGCCCCGCCAGCGCCTCGTGCAACCGGCGCGCGGTCTGCCAGACGGTGTCGCCCTCAGGCACGGGAGGTGACCTTGCGCAAGCGTCAGCCCGCGCGTCGACTCGACGAAGCCGGCTGCGCGCAGGGCGCGACCGACCGGGGTGCCGAACACGAACGCGCCGTTCACCTGCTCGATGGTCAGGGTCTCCAGGCGCCGGGCCCGCGCGGTCTCGGCGAGGCTCCGGCATCCGGCACCCAGCGCGCCGTCATGCTCGCTGAACGCCAGCGCGGTCTTGCCGCCGCGCTCCAGGTACAGCACGAGCTCGCCGTCCACGAGCACGACGAGCGCCCCGGCCTTGCGGCCGGGCCGGTGCGCGCTGCCCTCCAGCGCCGGCCAGCCCAGCGCCGCCCCATACGGATTGGCCGGGTCGGCCGCCGCGAGGGTGCGGGCGGTCAGCGGGGGCGGGTCGGTGAGGCCGGCGAACTCGCGCAGGCGGTCGATGGTGGCGGATGCCGCGAACTGCGCCGCCCCGAGCCGCTCGATCACGTACCCGCGCCGGCAGTGCCCGGCCTCTTCGAATCCGGCGAGGATCCGATACATCTGCGCGAAGCCGCCCGGCACCTGCTCGGCGACCACCGAGCCGCGGGTGACCACGCCGTAGCGGTCCAGCAGCAGGCTGGCCGTCGCGGTGGCCCGCAGCGCGGGGTCGGCCTCGGGCGCGGGCAGCACCGACCACCGGCCGCCGATCGCCGGCGGACGCGGCGGGGCGGATGCCCGGGACGGCGACGCGCCGCGGTACATCCGTGCGCGCGGCGTGCGGCGCGACACCTTGTGCGCCTGCGACCCGCCCGAAAGCAGCGTGCGCAGCGGCGCGAAGGTGTCGTTGGTCACCCGCCCCGCCCAGGTCAGCGACCAGAGCGCCTCGATCACAGACTGCTCGTTCTCGGCATCCGCCAGCGTCCGCAAGCTGACCCGCGAAGTACGCGCCGCCCGCGCCGAGGACATTCAGCAGCCGCTCCTCGAGCGATCCGGGCACGATCTCGCCCACCGGCTCGGCCAGCGTCACCGGCGCCGCATCGGCGGGGTGCAGGGCGACCCAGCCGTCCCGGCCGGGCAGCGCGCCGTGCCCGGACCACACCACTTCGCCGCTCGCGGTGAGCTCGTCGAGCATGCCGGGCGAGTAGTCCCGCACCCGCGAGGCGAGGACGAGCGACTCCCACGCGCTGGCGGGGATCGGCACGCCGGCGAGCTGCTCGACCACGGCCGCGACGCCGTCGATGCCCTCCAGCGGCCGGTCGAGGTGCTGCCGACACCGGCAGGAAGCGCGCGTACGCCTGGGGTGCGACCGGCTCGACGCTGCCGCGGATGGCGGCCAGGCTCCGCATCCGCAGCCGGCGCAGGGCCTCGGCGTCGCACCACTCGGCGTCGTCCGGGCCGGACCCGGCAGAGGCCTCCGGCAGGAAGAATCCGCTGGTGACCCGGCCGGCGGCCTCCAGCCGCTGGAGGGTGAGGCGGGCGACCGCGACGCCGACGCCCAGGCGTTCGGCCGCGGCATCCGCCCGGAACGGCCCGTGCGTGCGGGCGAACCGGGCCACCAGGTCGCCGAGGGGATCGGCGACCGGTTCGAGGAACGCGGTGGGGATGCCGACCGGCAGCGCGGTGCCGAGGGCATCGCGCAGCCGCCCGGCATCCTCGATCGCGGCGACCCGCGGCATCCCGCCGATCGTGACCGGGATCGCGCGATGCGCGGCGACGAGGGCGTCGAGGTGGGTGGATGCCGCGGCCGGCGTCGGTGCCGCGGAAGCGGGCTCGGCTTCCAGCCGTGCGGCGACCTCGGCGGCATCCAGCGGCCCCAGCATCCGCAGCAGATCGGCCACGCCCTCCACGCCGCGCACGTGCCGCTCGGCGTCGAGCCGCTGCACCTCGCGCTCGAACTGGGCGATGATCTCCGGGTCGAGCAGCTCGCGCATCTCGACCTTGCCCAGCAGTTCGCTCAGCAGCGCCGGATCGACCGACAGCGCCGCCGCGCGTCGCTCGGCCAGTGGCGAGTCGCCCTCGTACATGAACGCGCCGACATATCCGAACAGCAGGTCGCGGGCGTACGGCGACGGCTGGGATGTCGAGACCTCGACGAGCCGGATGCGGCGCTCGCCGATGCCGCGGCACAGCTTGGCGAGCGCCGGCAGGTCGTACACGTCCTGCAGCACCTCGCGCAGCGTCTCGAGGATGATCGGGAACGTCGGATGCCGGCGGGCCACCTCCAGCAGCTGCGCGGCCCGCTGCCGCTGCCGCCACAGCGGGCTGCGGCGGCCCGGGTTCAGCCGGGGCATGAGCAGCGCGCGTGCCGCGCATTCGCGGAACCGCGAGGCGAACAGCGCGGACCCGCCGACCTCGTCGGTGACGAGCTGGTCGATCTCATCCGGCTCGAACACGAACAGCTCGGCCCCCGGGGGCTCGGCTTCGGCATCCGGGATCCGGGCGATGATCCCGTCGTCGCTGGCGACCGCCGATCCCTCGACCCCGAGCCGCTCGCGGATGCGGGCGTTCACCGCCAGCGCCCACGGCGCGTGCACTTGCATGCCGTACGGGGAATGAAGGATGACGCGCCAGTCCCCGACCTCGTCGCGCGAGCGCTCGACGGTCAGCGTCCGGTCGGTGGGAAGCGTCCCGGTGGCCTCGCGCTGCTCGGCCAGATAGCCGAGCAGGTTGTCGACGGCGTTCTCGTCGAGCCCGGACTCGACGAGCCGGGCCTGCGCCTTCTCGGGCGCGGAGGCCGCCACCTCGCGCGAGAACCGGCCGAGCGCCTCGCCCAGTTCGGCCGGACGGCCGATGCCGTCCCCGTGCCAGAACGGCACCTTGCCGGGCTGTCCGAACGCCGGCACGACGTTGACCCGGTCGTGCGTGATCTCCACGATCCGCCAGCTGGTGGTGCCGAGGGTGAACACGTCGTTGACGCGCGACTCGTAGACCATCTCCTCGTCCAGCTCGCCGACCCGGGCGCCGACCTTCTCGCCGGCGGCGTACACGCCGAACATGCCGCGGTCGGGGATCGTCCCGCCGCTGGTGACCGCGATCCGCTGCGCGCCGGGGCGGCCGGTGAGCGTGCCCTGGTCGCGGTCCCAGACCACGCGGGGCGCAGCTCGGCGAACTCGTCGGACGGGAACCGGCCGGCGAGCAGATCGAGCGTCGCCTCGTACGCCGAGCGCGGAAGCGTGCGGAACGGGGCGCTGCGCCGCACCGTCACGTACCAGCCCTCGACGTCGACCGGGCCGACGGCGCAGGCGGCCACGGTCTGCTGGGCGAGGATGTCGAGCGGATTCTGCGGCACCGAGAGCGCCTCGATCTGGCCCGACAGCATCCGCTCGGTCACCACCGCCGTGTGCAGCACGTCGCTGCGGTGCTTCGGGAACAGCGCCGCGCGGCTGATCTCGCCGACCTGGTGGCCGGCCCGGCCCACGCGCTGCAGGCCGGATGCCGCGGACGGCGGCGCCTCGACCTGGATGACCAGATCGACCGCGCCCATGTCGATGCCCAGCTCGAGGCTCGAGGTGGCCACCACGCAGCGCAGGATGCCGCGCTTGAGCTCGTCCTCGACCTCGGCCCGCTGCTCCTTGGACACCGAGCCGTGGTGCGCCTTGGCGAGCACGGGCGGCTCGTCGGCGTCCGCATCGGCCGAGAGGCGCTCCGCGTAGATCTCGTTGAGCCGGCCGGTCAGCCGCTCGGCGAGCCGCCGCGAGTTCGCGAACACGATGGTCGACTTGTTCTGCAGCACCCGGTCGACGATGGCCTCTTCCACGTGCGGCCAGATCGAGCCGGTCATCTCGGTGCTCTCCGGGGCGGGGGCATACCACTGGCCGTCAGCCGCATCGCCGTTCGCGGCATCCGCTGCCGCGGCGGAGCCGTCGGAAGCAGGGGATGCGGGAGCCGGGGACTCGGGCGCCGAGGACTCGGGCGCCGGCGGCGGATTGCGCATGTCGTCGACCGGGACCACGACGTTCAGCTCGAACGTCTTCGTCGCCCGCGGGGCGACGATCTCGACCGGCGCCGCGCCGCCGAGGAACCGGGCGACCTCGTCGATCGGCCGCACCGTGGCCGACAGGCCGATGCGCTGGGCGGGCCGGTCCAGCAGCTCGTCCAGCCGCTCCAGGCTCACCGCCAGGTGCGCCCCGCGCTTGGTGGCGGCCACCGCGTGCACCTCGTCGACGATCACGGTGTCCACGCCGCGCAGGGTCTCGGCGGCCTGGCTGGTGAGCATGAGATACAGCGACTCGGGGGTCGTGATGAGGATGTCGGGGGGAGCGGTCACGAGCCTGCGGCGATCGGACGCCGACGTGTCGCCGGAGCGCACGCCGACCGTGACATCCGGGATCGGAACGCCGAGGCGTCGCGCCTGCTGCGCGATCCCGACCAGGGGCGAGCGCAGGTTGCGCTCCACGTCCACGCCCAGCGCCTTCAGCGGAGAGACGTAGAGGACGCGGGTGCGTCGGGCCGCGGTGCTCGGCCCGGGGACGGTGGGGCGGCGCGGATCGGCGGCCGGGCCACCGGCATCCCGCGCGTGGAAGACCCGGTCGATCGCCCAGAGGAACGCCGACAGCGTCTTGCCCGATCCGGTGGGCGCCACCACGAGGGCGTGCTTGCCGGCGGCGATGGCCTCCCACGCGCCGCGCTGCGCGTCGGTCGGGTGCGCGAAAGCGCCGCGGAACCACTCCCGCGTCGCCGCGCCGAAGAGGTCCATCACGTCGCCCACCTCCCCATCTTTGCCGGTATCACCGACATCCGGGCTAAGCTGGAAGTTCTTTGCCACCCCTGAGAACAGTGAGAAGGGAGCCGATCGTGTCGAACGTGACCGGAACGGACACCGTCTGGATGACCCCGGCCGCCCTCGCGGCCCTGCAGAGCGAACTCGACGAGCTCACGGCCATGCCCAGCGACGAGGCCCCGCAGGCGCGGGTGCTCGAGCTGCGCGAGCTGATCCGCCGTGCGGAGGTCGGGACGAAGCCCGACGACGGCGTCGTCGAGCCGGGCATGCGCATCACCGTGAAGTTCCAGGCGGACGGCTCGGTGGAGACCTTCCTGCTCGGCAGCCGCGACCTGGTGCGCACCGACGGCGACATCGAGGTGTATTCGCCCACGTCCCCGCTGGGCTCCGCCATCAACGGACACCGGGTGGGCGAGGCGGTCAGCTTCGCCGCGCCGAACGGCGCGACCCTCGAGGTGTCGATCGTCGCGGTCACCCCGTACGCGTAGCGATCACGTCGCAGTGGTCACTCCCGTACGCGCAGCCGTCACTCCGACGGGATCAGCACCCACAGGAACAGGTACGGCCACAGGCCGACGCCGAAGAACATGAGGCCGGCCGCGGCGAGCACGCGGACGACCAGGACGCGGCAGCCGAAGCGGTGCGCGACGGCGGCGCAGACGCCCGCGAACACGCGGTCCTCGCGCGGACGGATGAGTGTGGCCATGCCGACATCCTCCCACCGCCGCCCCCGCGTTCACAGGGCCCGGAGAATCCGGCCTTCTTCGGACGACCTGGGCGAATTCATCCGAGGTCGGCGCGATCCTCCGAACCCGGTGAGTCGCTCAGCGCCGCTCGGCCAGGCCGTCGGGGGTCAGCTCGAGGGTCGTGTCCACGCCGAGCCGCTGCAGGAACGCGTCGTCGTGACTGACGACCAGCACCGCGCCGCGGTAGGCCGACAGGGCGTCCACGAGCTGATCCACGGTGTCCAGGTCGAGGTTGTTCGTCGGCTCGTCCAGCACCACCAGCTGGGGCGGGGGATCGGCCAGCAGCAGGCGCGCCAGCGCCACCCGGAACCGCTCGCCGCCCGAGAGCGCCGCGACCGGCCGGTCCACGGCATCCCCCCGGATCAGGAATCGCGCGAGGCGATTGCGGATCTCGGCCGGCGGCGTCCCGGGCGCGGCGGCCCGCACGTTCTGCAGCACCGAGGCGGCATCATCCAGCCCGTCCACGCGCTGCGGCAGGTATCCGACGCGGTCGGTGTGGGCCTGGGCGCGTGCAGAACTCCGGAGATGCAGCCCGAATGGGCCGGAATCGGCCCGGGCTGAGGCGGGCGCGTCCGAAACTCCGGAGTTCTGCACGGCCGATGCCACCAGCTCCTCGAGCAGCGTGGTCTTCCCGGCGCCGTTCGGCCCGATCAGGGCCACCCGCTCGGGCCCCGCGACGACCCACTCGCGCGCGTCGTCGGCGAGGGTCGCGATCCGGCGCCCGGCGGGCACGCCCGGGTCGGGCAGGTCGATCAGCACCGCGTCGTCGTCGCGCACACGACGCTCGGCGGCGTCCAGGGCGGCGCGGGCGGCGGACTCCTTCTCGCCCATCTCGGTGCGCAGCCGTCCGGCCGAGACCTGCGCCGCGCGCTTGCGCCCGCCCGCGATGATGCCGGGCACGCGCTTGGAGACCTGGGCCTTGCGCCCCACCGCTGCGCGCCGCGAGAGCTTGGTCTCGGCCTCGATCCGCTGGCGCTTCTCGCGCTTGAGCACCTGCTCGGCGGCGCGCTCGGCCTGTGCGGCCGCGGACTGCTCGGCCTCCCGCCAGTCCCGCCACTGCGAGTACGGTCCGCCGAACACCGACAGCTCGCTGTCGTACAACTCGGCGGTGGCGTCCATCAGCTCGAGCAGGGCGATGTCGTGGCTGACCACGATCAGCGTCCCGCGCCACGCGCGCACCATGTCGTACAGGCGGTGCCGGGCGTCGCGGTCGAGGTTGTTCGTCGGCTCGTCCAGCAGGGTGATCGGCGCCTGTCGCAGCCGGATGCCGGCGACCGCCGCCAGCACCGCCTCGCCGCCGGAGATCTCGCCCACCGTCCGGTCCAGGGCCCCGTCCGGCAGCCCCGCCTCGGCCAGCGCGGCGATCGACCGGGCCTCGATGTCCCAGTCGTCGCCGATCGCGTCGAAGTGCCGCGGGTCGGCGTCGCCGGCCGCGACGGCGCGCACCGCGGCCAGCGTCTCGGCGACGCCGAGCAGCTCGGCCACCGGTCGCTCGGTGCCGAGCGTCAGCTTGCCGGAAGGTACGCGATGTCGGATGCCGCCGTCACATGGCCTCCGGACGGTTCGAGCGCGCCGGCGATCAGGCGGAGCAGCGTCGACTTGCCGGATCCGTTGCGGCCGACCAGCCCGGTGCGACCGGCGCCGAACGCGCCGGACACGTCGCGCAGGGCGATCGAGCCGTCCGGCCAGGCGAACGAGAGCCGATCCAGGACGACGGGAGCGGAGAGAGTGTGTGCAGGCATGGGGCCTCCTCGATGTCGGGGTGCGCCGACATCGATGCCCGAGGCGCTCCCGCAGCGGGAGGGGTGAGATCGACGGTCGGCGCGCGAACGTGCTGCGAGGCAGCGGATTGTCCGGTGACGGCACGACACGTCGAGAAACGACGGATCGGGCAGCGTCAGCGCGCGGCGGCGATCTCGGTCATTCCATTCCTCACGTCGGGGACAGGGCCGAGCCACTTTAGCAGATCGGCCTGCCGGTGTCGGCGGCATCCGGCAGACTGGCGCACATGACGACGCGGTCGGTGAGTGCCCTGGGCGTCCTGGCGACGTGGCTGCTCATCGACCTGTGGCGGGTGTGGACGCCGTCGCTGATCACACTGTTCGGGCGCGCCGCCCAGACGCCGGCCGAGGTGATGGGGGCGTACGCGCTGCTCGTGATGGCGGTTCCGCTCGTGATCGTCGCGTTCCTCCGCCGCCGGCTCGCCCGGTGGGCGGGGTGGATGCTGCTGGCGGCATTCGTGGTGCGGATCGCGCTGGCGATCAACCCCGAGGGCGGCGACATCCAGCTGTACGGCAGTTCGGTCGGGGTCGTGCTGGCCTTCGGCGCGCTGTGCCTGTGCGCGGGGTCGCTCGGTCGCGCGCTGGTGCCGAGCGTGCTCCTGGGCGTCGCGGTGAGCGCGTCCACACATGCGCTGCTGGGCACGTTCGGCGCCGTCTGGCGCCGCGACGGATGGGATGTCGCGCTGCTGATCGTGCAGGCGGTGCTGGTCGTCGTCGCGATGCGGGGCGCGGCACGGGCGCGCGATGCGCCGGTCGCCGCGCGCACCGCGCTGCGCTGCCGCCGGTGCTGCTGATCGTGCTGCTCGGGCTGTCCGACGTCGGGCGGGGCTCGGTGCTGAGCCCGATCTGGGGCACCTTGGCGGTCGTGGTCGGCGTCTGGGCGGCGGTGATCGTCGCGCTCCTGCCGGCTCCGCGTCGACGGCCGTGGTTCTCTGCCGTGCTGTTCCCCGCCGCGGTGCTGGTCGCCGTGCCGCTCGAGGTCACGCGCGGCGGCTTCGAGGGCGTGCTGAGCGTGTGGGCGGCGGCGGGGTTCGTCGTCGGACCGGCAGCTGCCGCCCGGCTGCTGCTGTTCGCCGGGGCGGGTCGCTCGCCGCGGACGGCGTCCGTGGCGGCGGGTGTGGGTGGGGTGATCTGGACGCTGCTGTTCTTCGCGTTCTACGCCGGCTACGACCTGGGGTATCGCGCGGACTGGGTGATCTTCGCCGCGGCGGTGGCACTGGCGGCCTGGGCCGTGTCGTATCGGGCCGGGATTCGGGGTCGCATCGGTCGCGATTCCGGGGCTGCGCCCGGGTCCGGCTCCGCGCGTGGGTCCGGCTCTGCGCGCGGGTCCGGCTCTATGCCCGGGGCCGACTCCGACGCCGCCTTCGATCCCGCCGAGGCGCAGCGCATCGAGGCCGGGGGCGCACGGGCGGTCGCCGCGTCGGCCGTCGCCGCCGTGATCGCGGTGATCGCCGCGCTGGTCGGGCCGGCGCTGACGATCCCGACCCGGCCGGTCGCGGCATCCGCCACCGATCGGCCTCTCACCGTGGCGGCCTACAACCTGCGCATGGGGTACGCACTGGACGGCCGCTTCGTGCCGGGGGCGGTGGCCGAGCAGATCCGCCATGCCGGGGCGCACGTGGTGCTGCTCAGCGAGGTCGACCGCGGCTGGCTGCTCAACGGCGGTCAGGATCAGCTGGCGATCATGGCGCGGATGCTGGGCATGCGATTCGTCTTCGGGCCAGCCGGCGATCAGGTGTGGGGCGACGCGATCCTCACCGACCTGCCGGTGCACGATGCCGACTCACAGCGCTACCCGGCGTTCGACTCGCTCACCGGCGCCGGGATGACCTCGGCCACCATGAAGTGGGGTGACACGGCCGTGCAGGTCATCGCCACCCACCTGCAGCCCGACGGCGACGACCTGAACGCCACGCAGGGCCAGGCGGCGTTCTTCTCGCAGGCGCTGGCCGCAGCCGCCGCCCGCGGACCCGTGATCGGGGGCGGCGACCTGAACACGACACCCGACACGGCGTCCTGGCGGCTGCGCTCGCCTCGGGCGCCCGCGACGCGCTCGCTCCCATCCGGCCCGCCTACACCTCGCCGGCGGAGGCCCCCGACCAGGAGATCGACCACCTGTTCGTCGCCGGGATGACGGTGCACGACGCCGCCGTCGCCGACTCGACGCTGTCCGACCACAGGATGATCACCGTGCAGGTGCAGGTGGACTGACGCCGCGCGGGCCGGGGCTGGGGCACCCGCGCGCCCGCATTCGCGCCCGCGCTCCGGCATCCGCGCCCCGCCGACCGCGCTCCGGCATCCGCGCCGCGCCGACCGCGCGGCGGCACCCGCGCCCCGGCGACCGCGCCCCGGCACCCGCGCCCGCTATCCGTCGGCGTCGAGGGTGGCCAGCCGCTTGTCAAGGAACACCCGGATGTCGGCGACCTCTTCCTCGGACACGCCATGCCCGAGCGTCGGGTAGACCCGTCCGGACAGCTCGCTGTGCGCCGGAAGCCACTGCGTGGTGCGGTCGATCAGCGGCGCCGGGATCACGTCGTCGAGCGCCCCTCGCCCCCAGAACACCGGCGGACGCCGGCGCTGCAGCTCGGCATCGCCCGGCAGCTCGCCGGGGGCGGTGTACCCGGACAGATTCAGCACGAACGCGAACCGCTCGGGGGCCAGCCGCATCGCCTGCAGCGCCACCGAGGCGCCCTGCGAGAAGCCGAGCAGTCCCACGGTGCTCGCGGGGCCGGCCGCCGCATCCAGCCATTCCAAGAACGCGGATGCCGCTGCCGTCACCCGCTCCGGGTCGCGTGCGCGCGGCCCCGACAGGTCGGCGTCGGTGACATCTTCGATCGGATACCAGGAGTGCCCGGGGGAGGGCCACGGCGGGGTCAGCGGCGCGCGCACGGACGCCGTGACGAACGCCTCGGGCAGCGCCGGAGACAGTCCGAACAGGTCGTGCTCATCGGCGCCGTAGCCGTGCAGCAGGACGAGCAGCGGCCGGCCGGCGCGCACGTCGGCCGGGGCCGACCACAGTGCGGCGTCGGGATCGATGCGGGGCGCGTCGAAAGAGCTCATGCGCCCATCCTGCCAGCGTGCACCGACGTCCCGTCCGTCAGTCGGCGGCTGCGCCCAGCCGCCGTGCAGAGTCGATCACGAACTCGACCCCGAGCAGGAACAGCTCGTCGTCCTGCAGATCGACGAGCTCGTTCGCCAGGGCCGCAAAGCGCGGAAACAGCTGGGGGTCAGGGCGAAGCGGCGCATCGAACCAGGGATTGGCGCCGTTCACGCGCGCGGTGCCGGGCTCGCCCTCCCGCTTGCGCGCGTGCGATGCCCGCAGCCCCGGACAGCGAGTGCTGGGCAAGCAGCGCGTAGTGGCGCACGACATCCTGATCGTTCAAGCCGGCGCGGGTGAATGCGTCCAGCATCAGCTCGATCGCCGACAGTTCGCCCGGGCCATGTGTGGTCAGCGTCGTGGCCTCGGCGCCGATCGCCGGGTAGCGGATGAAGGTGCGCAGCGTGTGCGTCGCCAATTCTCGCAACCGCTGCTCCCAGTCCGCGGGCTCTGCCTGCACCGCCGCCACCGACTCGGCGATGACCGCGTCCAGCAGGGCACGCATCACCTCCTCCTTGCTGGAGAAGTGTCGGTAGATCGCCGTCGGATCGGCTCCCAGCCGAGCGCCCAGCTCGCGCACTGACACGGTCGCGCGGCCGCTCGAGGCCGCGAGCTCGAGGCCCGCTGCGACGATCGCCTCGCGGTCGAGTCGGGTCTGCGCTCTTCCCCGGTGATTCGCGGTCGTGTGATTCGCCATTCCCACCCTCGTTCGCCGCCGTTGAGATGGCGGGTGCACCGATGCGCCGCGTGCATCCCCGACGCCCCTGTCAGCCTAACTTGTTCCACGTCCATTGAGTCAACAGTGTTGACAACGACGTTGACTGCATCTAGCCTCGCTCGAAGCAGAACTTCGACGCGGAAGGACGGCCATGACGGCTGATGTGATCTTCACCGGCGGTGCGATCTTCACCGGATCAGGGGCACCGGTGTCCGGACAGTTCGTGGCCGTGACGGATGGTCGCATCGTCGCCGTGGCGCCGGATCCCGAGCTGGTCGCCCATGTCGGTCCCCACACGCGAGTCGTCGATCTGGCGGGCGCCCTGCTGTCGCCAGGTTTCCAGGACGCGCACATCCACCCGATCGGGGGCGGGACCGAACTGCTGCAGTGCGACCTGTCGGGTGCTGAGGATGCCGACGCCGCCATCGCGATCGTTGCGGAATACGCCGCCCGGCAGCCGCCCGGCGCCTGGATCCTCGGTGGCGGCTGGTCGATGGACCACTTCCCCCGCGGCAATCCGACACGTCGTCTGCTGGACGCGGTTGTCGCCGACCGTCCGGTGATGCCTGCTCAGCCGCGACCACCACTCCACCTGGGCCAACACCGCCGCCATCCAGACCGCGGGCCTGGACGCGTCCACGCCCGACCCCGCAGACGGCGTCCTCATCCGCGAGGCGGACGGGTTTCCGGCCGGAACGTTCCACGAAGGCGCCGGGAACCTGTTCGCGCACGTCACGCCCGCCGCCGACCCGGAGCTCGCCTACCGCGGACTGCTGCGCGCGCAGGAGCGTCTGATCGCACTGGGCATCACCGGCTGGCAGGATGCCATGATCGGCGACCTCGCCGGGACGGCCGAGGGCCTGGAGGCCTACCGACGAGCGCTCGCCGAGGGCACACTGCGTGTGCACGTCGACGGTGCACAGTGGTGGGAGCGCGACGGCGGCGCGGAGCAGGTCGCGCAGATGGTCGCGCGGCGCGACGAGATCGCCGCGCTCGGCAGCGACCGGTTGCGCCTGGGCACCACCAAGATCATGGTCGACGGCGTCGCCGAGAATCACACCGCCGCGATGCTCACCCCCTACCGCGACGAGCACGGCCACGACTCCGGCGCCTCTGGACTGACGTTCGTGCCTGCCGGACGACCTGCGCGAATATGTCACCGCCCTCGATGCCGCGGGCATGCAGGTGCACTTCCATGCACTCGGCGACCGCGCCGTGCGGGTGGCCCTGGACGCGCTGGAAGCGGCGCGCGAGGCGAACGGCGCGACCGACGGCCGACATCACCTCGCGCACCTGCAGATGGTCGACGAGGTCGATGTCCCCGCTTCGCGGGATTGGATGCCACGGCCAACATCCAGGCGCTGTGGGCCACGCATGAGGACCAGTTGGACGAGCTGACCCTCCCGTTCCTGCGCGATGGCGCGGAGGCGCGGCACTATCCGTTCGGCGACCTTGCGCGCGCCGGCGCGCGGCTGGCCGGGGGCAGTGACTGGCCGGTCTCGAGTGCGGCGCCGATCGATGCGATCCACGTCGCGGTGAACCGTGCGTATCCCGGGTCGGGACTGCCCTCGCTGGGTGGAGCCGGCCAGTGCCTGGACCTCGCCACCGCGATGGCCGCCTATACGTCGGGCACCGCGTGGATCAACCATCGCGAGCACGAGACCGGGCGGATAGCGCCGGGGTTCGCCGCCGACCTGATCGTGCTCGACCCCGACCCGTTCACGCTGCCCAGCGCAGACATCCACCTCTGTGAGGTCGCCGCGACGTGGATCGGCGGCACGCAGGTCTACACCCGTACCCCCGTCACCACAGGAGAGCACTCATGACAGCTCAGCACCGTCACCGCATCCTGACCGCCGCTGCCGGCATCGTCGCCGCCGCGCTCGTGGTCACCGGATGCGCCGGCTCGACAGCAGCCCGAGACGCCGAAGACGTCCAACAGCCTCACCGCCGACACGCCGGCGCCCTCCGGCGACATCGACAGCATCACCTGGGCCGTCTATGCCGAGCCGTATTCGCTCGACTACGCCTACGCGTTCGACTACCCCGACAACCAGATCCTGGCCAACGTGTGCGAGTCGCTCGCGGCTGAACCCGGACTGGACGCTGTCGCCGAGCCTGGCCGAGTCGTTCAGCAACCCGACCCCGACCACGTGGGTCTACGAACTGCGCAAGGACGTCACATTCCACGACGGAACCAGGATGACCGCCGCAGATGCGGTGGCCTCGATGAAACGCCACATGGACCCGGCTGTCGGGTCGTCGTGGGCCGATGTCTACCAGAACGTGAGATCGATCACGCAGACCGGGCCGTACGAGGTCACCGTCACCACCTCGATCCCCGACTCGCAGTTCAATCTGGCCATGGGCTCATCGGCCGGAGTGGTCGAGTCGGCCAAGACGCTCGCTGAGAAGGGCAAGGACTACGGCAACTCGACCGGGCTGGTCAATTGCACCGGACCGTACAGCGTCGCGTCGTGGGAGTCGGGCGAGTCGATCACACTCGAGCGCTACGACGACTATTGGGACACCGCGCTGAGGGCCAAGAACAAGACCTTCACGTTCGTGTTCATGGGCGATTCCACAGCGCGCGTGAACGCGCTGACCACCGGTGCCGTCGACGGCAGGCTGGATGCTGCCCGCCGAGGCGCTGCCGAAGCTCGCAGCACGGATGCCGGTCACCTGTACCTCGGTGTGAACACCGCGGTCAACAACATCGTGATCTCGAACCTGAAGGGCGCGCTCGGTGACGTGCGCGTGCGCCAAGCGCTGATGATGGCACTGAACAGACCGGAGATGGTCAAGGCCATGACCGGTGGCATCGGTGAGGTCACCAACGCCATGACCACGAAATCGGTGTGGAGCGGCGTCGACGAATCGACCGTGGATGACGCGTTCAACGGATTGAAGGACTACACGTACGACGTCGCGGCTGCGAAGAAGCTGGTCGAAGAGGCCGGCGCCACCGGCAAGGAGGTCGTGTTCGCCACGGCGCCGATCGGCAACGACTTCAACATCGTCTCGCAGGGCACGGCCGCCGCCGCCAACGCCATCGGGCTGAAGGCGAAGATCGTCACCCTCACGCCGGCGCAGTTCAGCGCGCTGTTCTCCGACCCGAGTGCGCGTGAAGGCATCGACATGTTCTACACCAGCTGGTACCTGTCCAGCCCCGACCCGCTGGAGATGTACGCGGTGCTGCGCACCGGCCAGTTCAGCAACTACGGCGAGTGGGACGACAAGGAGTTCAACACGGTCGTGAACGAGGCGATCGGGACCTCCGACGTCAACGCCCGGGCGAAGCTGTCGACCAAGGCGCAGAAGATCGCCAACGAGCAAGCTGCCGTGGCTGCCGCTGTTCGACGCGCCGACGACGGTGTTCCTCGGCAAGCGGATCACCGGCCTGCAGCCGTCGATCGCGTTCCTGTACTACCCGTGGGCGGCCACCCTTGGCAAGCGCTGACCTGCTGCGGGACCCGGTCGACAGTGCCGACGCTTCCGCCTCCGCCGCACGCCGCGGGCGGTCGGGCGCGGTGGTGCGGCTGGTCGTCGGCAAGCTTGCGAGCCTCGTGCTCACGCTGTTCCTCGCGTCACTGCTGGTGTTCTTCTCTCGCTTCATCGTTCCGGGCGACCCCGTACGGTTCCTGCTGCGCGGGCGCAGTCCGAACCCGCAGGCGATCGCCGAGGTCACGAAGCAGTTCGGACTGGACCTGCCCCCATGGCAGCAGTACGTCAACTGGGTGGTCGACATGCTGCACGGCGACTTCGGTCGCTCGCTGCAGTATCGGCAGGATGTGTCCTCGGTGATCGCGGGTCGGCTGCCCACCACGGCGCTGATGGTGGGGATGGCCGCGGTGGCGATCCTCGTGCTCGGGCTCGTCGCCGGCATCGTCGCCGCGGTCTACCGCGGCCGCGCCGCCGACCGGGTCACGCTGATCGGGCTGACCGTGCTCAGCGCGATGCCGTCCTTCGTGGTCGCAATCCTGCTGATCGCAGTGTTCGCGGTCGATCTGGGCTGGTTCCCCACCTTCGGCGCCGGCGAAGGGTTCGGCGACATGGTGTACCACCTCACGCTGCCCGCACTCACGCTGACCATCGTGTTCGTCGTGCTGATCGCCAAGGTGACCCGCTCGGCGATGGTCGAGCAGTTCTCGCGTGAGCACGTCGAGGTGGCCACCAGTCGCGGGGTGCCGGCCGGCGCCGTCGTGCGCCGGCACGTGCTTGCGCAACTCGCTGCGCCCGATCCTCACCGTCGGCGGCCCGCTGATCGCCGGGATGCTGGTGGCCACGACGATCGTCGACGCGGCATTCGGGGTCGCGGGCATCGGTTCGCTCCTGGTGCAGTCCGTCGACCGACTGGACTTTCCCGTGGTGCAGGCCATCGTGCTGCTGGTGGTCACGGTGTTCCTCGTTGTCAACACCGCCGTCGATCTGCTCGAACCACTGCTGGATCTACGCTTGGCCGCCGGGGAAGCCGCACGATGAGCACGACTGCGACCATGACCCTGCGCATTCTGCGCACCACGCGCTTCCCGCGCGCTTCTGCCACCACCTGGGTCGCCGTCATCGTCGTGGTGCTGCTCGTGCTGATGGCAGCATTGGCTCCCGTCATCGCACCGTTCGCACCGGATGCCGTCGACTTCACCGCCATCAACGCCGGCCCCAGCGCCGCGCACTGGCTCGGCACCGACGGCCTCGGGCGCGATCTGCTCAGCCGCACGATGTTCGGCGCGCAGACCGCGCTGCTCGGCCCGCTGGCCGTGGTCGTCGGCTCGACGATCGTGGGCATCCTGCTCGGTCTTGCAGCCGCCTGGCGCGGCGGCTGGCTGGATGCCGTCCTGGGCCGGCTGTTCGATGTGCTGTTCGCGTTTCCGTCGCTGCTTCTGGGCATCATGGCGGTCGCGCTGTTCGGCAAGGGGCTGATCGCACCGGTGATCGCGATGAGCATCGCATACGCGCCGTACGTCGCGCGGCTGACCCGCGCTCTGGTCAGTGCCGAGCGGTCCCGCCCGTACGTGGCCGCCTACCGTGTGCAGGGCTTCTCGGGGCCCTGGATCGCGCTTGCGCCGGGTGCTGCCGAACGTGACCCCGGTCGTCGGCGCGCAGTCGACGCTGAACTTCGGCTACATCCTGGCAGAGCTGGCCGGGCTCTCGTTCCTGGGGCTGGGCGTGCAGCCGCCGACAGCGGACTGGGGCGCGATGATCAACGAGGCGCAGGCCGGCATCGTCGCCGGCGCCTTCCTGCCGGCCCTGGTCCCGGCCGTCGCGGTCGTGCTCGCGGTCGTCGCAGTGAACGTGATCGGCGAGGACATCTCCGATCGCATCGGAGGAGATGTGGCATGACCGATACCGCAATGGCGAGCAGATTGCTCGAGGTCTCGGAGCTCACCCTGACGCTCGCCGACGGCACGCCTCTCCTGCGTGGCGTGACGCTGCACGTGGATGCGGGAGAGACGGTCGGACTGGTGGGCGAGTCCGGCTCCGGCAAGTCGTTGACGGCGCGCGCCGCGCTCGGCCTGACGCCTGCCGCCGCGACGCTCGGCGGGTCGATGCGGGTCACCGGCCGCGAGATGGTCGGCGCCCATCGAAAGGACGTGCTGCGCGTGCGTCGCGAAGGTGCCGCCATGGTCTTCCAAGATCCACGCTCGGGGATCAATCCGATGCGCACCATCGGCGACCACATGACCGAGACGATGCGGCTGGTCGAGCATTGTTCGGCGGCCGATGCCCACACGCGTGCACTGGACCTGCTGGATGCTGTCCGGCTGCCGGATCCCCGGGCGCATCTGCGTCAGCATCCGCACGAGTTCTCCGGCGGCATGCTCCAGCGCGTGATGATCGCCGGAGCGCTGACCTCGTCGCCCAGCTGCTGATCTGCGACGAGCCCACCTCGGCACTGGATGTGACCACCCAGGCCGACATCGTCGCCGTGCTCGAGCATCTGCGGGGCGAGCGTGGGATGGGGATGCTGTTCATCACGCACGATCTCAACTTGGCGGCATCCATCTGCGATCGCGTCTATGTGATGCACGACGGTGTGATTCAGGAGCAGGGCTCGGCGCGCGACGTTTTCGGGAACCCGCAGGCGGCGTACACCCGCCGCCTCGTGGAGGCCACTCCATCGTTGGACCGGACCGCCGGCCCAGCGGCGGCCGGGCTGCGGCACGCGGGTGTTCCGGCCGAGCCCGCGCCGGCGCCCGCAGATGAGCCCATACTGCGGGTGGAGGGACTCGGCAAGAGCTACCACGTGGCGGGTCGAGCGCCCCTGCAGGCCGTGTCGGGCGCTTCGTTCGCACTGGCGCGTGGCGGCGCGCTGGGCGTGGTCGGCGAATCCGGCTCGGGCAAATCCACGCTGGCGCGGATGATCGTGGGGCTCGAACGTCCCGATGTCGGCGACATCCACATTGCCGGCCGTGACCGACTCGGCGCCGCGCACAGCCGCGCCGAGCGGCTTGCGCGGGCCCGTTCTGTGCAGATGGTGTTCCAGGATCCGTACCTGTCGCTGGACCCGCGTGTCCCGGTGGGGCGAGCCATCGAAGACGCGCTCCGGCTGCACACCGGCCGACGCGATGCCGCTCTGCGCCGGCGCGTGGTCGAGCTGCTCACCGCGGTCGGGCTCGAGGAGCGCCACGCATCGGCGCGTCCGCGCACACTGTCGGGCGGGCAACGGCAGCGGGTCGCCATCGCCCGTGCGGTGGCCGTCGATCCCGACGTGCTGGTGATGGACGAGGCCACCAGCGCGCTGGATGTGTCGGTGCAGGCGCAGGTGCTGGACCTGGTCGCCGACATTCGTCGTGACCGAGGACTGACCGTGGTCTTCATCAGCCACGACCTGACCGTCGTGCGCCGCGTATGCGAGACGACGCTGGTCATGCGGCGCGGGCGGATCGTCGAGGAAGGTCCGACTGCTCGACTCCTCGAGGCAGCCGCAGCACCCCTACACGCGCCTGCTGCTGGACTCGATCCCGCGGGTGCCCGCCCACGACTGAGAGCGAGGGCGTTGCGATCAGAATGACCTTACTGTACGGTAATGCATTACCGAAGAGTAAGGAGTTCCCCATGCCCGACATCACGCGCATCCTCGACATCGCCGCCCCGCCCAGCCGCGTGTGGGCGCAGTTCGCGGAGCCCGCGGGCATGCGCTCCTGGCTGGCCGATGATCTCGACATCGATCTGCAGCGGGGCGGGGAGTACCGGATGACCGGGCCCGACGGCACTACCATCACCGGGACAGTGCTGGAGATCGTGCCGGAAGGTCGACTCGTGCTGAGCTGGTGCGAGCAGGATGCCGGGTGGAGGCATCCCGCCCGCCTCGTCTTCCTGCTGGAGGCCGTCACGACGGGCACCCGGGTCACCCTGCGGCACGACGGCTTCGCCGGGATCGGGTCGCCGCGCTGGGCGGCGATCGAGCAGGCGTACGTGCGCGGCCTTGCCGAGCACCTCGTGCTGGAGGCGCTGGCGGCCGCGGTGGGAGCCGATGTCGCCTGATGCCACCGACGAGGTCTTCCGCATCCTCGCCGATCCGACGCGTCGCCGCATCCTCGACCTGCTCGCCGCCCAGGGCGAGCAGTCGGTCGGAGCCCTGGCCGCTGCCTTCCCCGGCCTGGTGGCATCGGGGATCTCCAAACACCTGATGGCGCTGCGGGCGGCCGGCTTGGTGCGCGCCCGCAAGGAGGGGCGCAACCAGCTTTACCGCCTCGACCCGGACGCGCTGCACGCGGCCATGGCCCCGTGGCTGCGCCGGTACGAGGTCTTCTGGACGGATGCACTGCTCCGCCTGCGCGACGTCGTCGAAGAACCTCCGGCCGGCGGGCGATCCGACATCCGGCAACCACCGGAGTGACGGATGCGTGGGGTATACAGGAGACATGCCCGTCCGCACGCCTGACCCCGATCCCGAGCCGGACCCGGAGGAGTCGACCCCGGGCGGCGAGCCGTTCATCCCCGGCTCGCTCGAGGGCTTCGGCACCGGTGCGGGGAGCGTGAACCCCGGCTGGCTGACCGACGTCGAACTCGCGCAGGCGCGGCGCCGCCTGCCCATCCTCTACGTCGAGGCCGTCCCGGTGCGCACCGACGGCGTCGGCGTCGTCACCGAGGTGGGCCTGCTGCGCGCGACGCCGCTGGGCGAGATGACCCGCACGATCGTGTCGGGCCGGGTGCGATACGGCGAGACCGTCCGCGACGCGCTGTTCCGCCATCTGGAGAACGACCTCGGCCCGATGGCGTTCCCGCTGCTCCCACTGCAACCGACGCCGTTCACGGTGGCCGAGTACTTCCCGATGCCGGGGCTGGGCGCGTTCCACGACGACCGACAGCATGCCGTCTCGCTCGCGTTCGTGGTGCCGGTCACCGGCACCTGCGATCCTCGTCAGGATGCGCTCGAGGTGACGTGGCTCGGGCCCGAGGAAGCAGCATCCGATGCCGTCGCGGCCGACATGGAGGGCGGCCGCGGCACGCTGCTGCGGATGGCGCTGGCCAGCGTCGGCGCGCTCCGCTGAATGCCGGCGGCATCGGCCGCGCGCGGGCATTGAGGACACTCAGGCAGGGGCGGTAGTGTTCACCGTGTCCGCACGCAGAGCATCTGCGCCACTGCCCCCCGGTGTCGTAGGCAGCGTCCGCTGACCCGCCATCGGCCGCGCGCGGCGAGGCGGTTCCGGCGTCGCGCTGTCTCGCGCTGAACCCCACTTCCGAGAGCCGAGACACACCCATGTCCGACCAGCCGCCGCAGACCGACGCCGAGTCCGCCGAGACGCCGTTCGACACCCTGCTGGCCGCCACCGCGGCCGATGCGGGCTTCAACACCGCGTTCCGCGGGTACGACAAGGACGAGGTCGATGCCGCGATCTCGCAGCTGAAGACGCGCCTGCGCACCTCGGGTGACGAGGCCGCCCGGCTCAAGGATGAGCGCCACCGCGCCACGACGTCGCTTGCGCAGCTTGCAGAGCCGGGTCGAAGAGCTGGAGGATGCCGCCACCGCCGCCCGCTCGCAGGACAGCGACGCGCTGGCCGCGCTGAAGGCGAAGCTGAAGGATGCCGCAAGCCCAGCGCCGCAAAGAGGTCGAGCAGGTCCGTTCGGACGAGGCTGCCGAACGTGCCCGGCTGGAGGAGGCGCATGCCCAGCTGAAGGCCGACCTCGCCGCCGCGCACGCGCAGACGACCGAGGCGCAGAAGCACGTGCAGGCGCTGAGCGAGGAACTCAGCGGGTCCCCGACCGAGTCGCCGAACCGGCGCCAGTTCGAGGAGATCCTGCGGGTCGCCGAGGAGCAGGCGTCCACCCTCATCCGCAACGCGAGCGTGCAGGGCGACCGGTTGCTGGAGGCCGCGCGCGAAGAGGTGGACAGTCGGCGCGCGGACGCGCAGGCGCAGGCCGAGGGGATCATCGCCCAGGCACAGCACGAGGCGCAGCAGGCGCGCCTGCGAATCGACACCGAGCTGACCGCGCACCAGGCGCTGCTCGAGCGCGAAGCCGCGCACGCTGCCGAGAAGGTGGAGCAGGCGGACCGCGAGGCGGCCGCCATCCGCTCCGAGGCGGAGAAGGGCGCGGCGGCGCTGCGCTCGATGGTGGCACGCGAGACCAGCCGCGACCGCGCCGAGGCCGAGGAGGCGGTCCGCGAGCTTGCGCGTGCGCACGCTCGAGTTCGAGGCATCCCTCACCCGGCGCCAGGACGACGCGCACCAGGAGTTCCTGGTGCTGCGACAACCAGGCCGTCGCCCACGCCGAGCGGATCACCACCGACGCGAACGAGCAGGTCGCCGCCTCGCTGGAGCACGCGAAGCGCGTCACCGCGAAGGCGGACGACTTCGAGAAGCTCGCCCGCGCACAGGGCAGCAGATCGAGGCCGACGCGCAGCTGCGCGCCGCCGAGCATCTGGAGCACGCCCGCACCAAGGCGCAGAAGATCATGGACCTGGTCACCGCGAACGCGCAGGACGTGCTGCGCGACGCCGAGGACCGCGCACGCCAGCTTGCGCTGGCAGCAGCATCAGCTCACGAGCTTCCTCGCCGAGGTGAAGGAGCTCATCCGGCCGTCCTCGACTCTGCCGGCCGCCGAGGGCGCGCCGGTGTCGCCTGCCGAGGACGACGCGGCGGATGCCGCGACCGACGCGGCGGCGGATGCTGATGCCGACGCGGACGCCGACGGGGAAGCGACGGACGCCGACGGGGAGAGCTCGGTCATCGAGGAAGCCGAGCGCATCGTCGAAGACGCGGACAACTGAGCCTGGGAGTGCCGGTCAGCCGGAGGTGGTCTCGCGCGCGATCGCGGCGAGGAACGCGTCGATGTCGTCCTCAGTGGTGTCGAACGAGCACATCCACCGCACCTCGTTGCGCGCAGCATCCTCCCCACGTCCACTCGGATCATCGCTGACGCGCTGATCCGAGCCTCCGGACGCGGGGCCCCAGTCATAGAACCGGAATGACTCCCGCAGCCGGTCGGCGACGCCGGCCGGCAGCGTCGCGAACACGCCGTTGGCCTGCGTCGCCTGGGTGAACCCGACGCCGCTGATGGAGCCGTCGGCGAGGCCCGCCTCGATGCCGGTCCGCAGACGCTGCGCCATCGCGTTGGCGTGCCGCGCGTTGCGCAGCCACAGATCGCCCTCCAGCAGCGCCACCAGCTTGCGCCGAGACGAACCGCATCTTCGAGGCGAGCTGCATGTTCATCTTGCGCAGATAGACGAGGCCGGCGGATGCCTCCGGGTTGAGCACGACGATCGCCTCGGCGCCCAGCGCGCCGTTCTTGGTGCCGCCGACGCTGACCACGTCGATGCCGACGTCGCGGGTGAAGGCGCGCAGCGGCAGGTCGAGGGATGCCGCCGCGTTCGCGAGGCGCGCGCCGTCCATGTGCACGCGCATGCCGACCCCGTGCGCGTGATCGGCGATGGCCCGCAGCTCGTCGGGCGTATACAGCGTGCCCAGCTCGGTGGACTGCGTCAGCGACACCACGAGCGGCTGCGCGCGGTGCTCGTCGCCCCAGCCCCAGGCCTGAAGGTCGATCAGCTCGGGGGTGAGCTTGCCGTCGTCGGTCGGGACGGTCAGCAGCTTCATCCCGCCGATGCGCTCGGGGGCGCCCTGCTCGTCGACGTTGATGTGCGCGGTGGATGCCGCCACGACCGCACCCCACCGCGGCAGCATCGACTGCAGCGCGGTGACGTTCGCGCCGGTGCCGTTGAACACCGGGAACGCCTCGACCCCCTCGCCGAAGTGGTCGGACATGACCTCTTGCAGGCGGGCGGTGTAGGCATCCTCGCCGTAGGAGATCTGGTGCCCGCCGTTGGCGGCGGCGATGGCGGCCAGCACTTCGGGATGGATGCCGGAGTAGTTGTCGCTGGCGAAGCCGCGCAGGTTCGCATCATGCAGAGGGGTCACAGGTATCCAATCTAGTTCGTGTGCGGGGCACTCGCCGGTGGCAGCGGCAGGCCGGATCGGCGCAGAGGCGCCGCGGACCGTCTCCGAGACTCGATCCGGCCTGCCGTTGTCACCCGATCACGTCGTGAGGTCTATCACCGTGTCATTCACATCGGCGGCGTCGGTGTCCCAGAGGGCGGCGAACCGATCGGCGAGGGTCTGCTCGAGGCCCTGGAGAGCCTTCACCCGGAACACGACGGACGCCGCGGCAAGCGGGTGATCGGCATCCCTGGCCGCCTTCGCGAAGCCCTGCGCGACTGCGCGCATCCAGGCCTCGCTGGCCGCCTTGACCGCGGCATAGTTCGCTCCGCCGGCCAGCGGCCGGGCGACCGAGACCGACGAGACCATGGCCAGGCGGCCCGCATCCGATGCCTTCAGATCGTCGTCGAACGCCCGGCTCACGTGCCGCAGCGCGGTGAGCGACCCCTCGAGGAAGCGGAAGTCCTCATCGGTCTGTCCGGCCAGGCCTCCGCCGCCGCGCCATCCGCCCACCAGATGCAGCAGGCCGTCGACGCGGGTGTCATCGCCGCGCAGACGCTCGGCGAGCCCGAACACCGCCTGCTCGTCGGCGAGGTCGCACGCCTCGGTCACCCACGGTGCGCCGGTGTCCGTCGCGTCGATCTGCTCGGCGAGCGCCTCGAGCTTCACCGGGTCGTGTCCGACAGCGACCACGAAGGCGCCGGCATCCACCAGCGTCTGCACGGCGATGCGGCCGCTCGCACTCGTCGCTCCGGCCACCAGCACCGTCCGACCGGTCAGGTCCGTCATCGGGGCATCCTCTCCCGGGGCCTTGGGCCCGCGTCATCCACGGGCCTTGGTCCCGCGTCATCCCGGGGCCTTGGGCCCGCGTCATCCACTGCACATCATCTTCGCGACTGCACATCAAATCTGGCCCAGTTTCATGTGCACCCGGCCAAATCGTACGATTTCGAGAAGAATGCAGGGGGTCAGTCGGTGCCGCGGATGCCGGCGGTCGACGCGATCACGTCGCGCATCTTCTTCTCCAGGGCCTCGTAGAACATCGAGTGGGGGAACTCGTCGTCCAGCACGGCATCCGTGTACCACTTCGGCGGACCGGCGAGCACGTCGTCGGGCAGGCCGCGCGCCCACGCCGACGCCGGGTGCGGCGTCACCACGCCGCTCACCAGCTCGTACGCGGCCAGCCAGTGCGCGATCTTCGGACGATCGATCGACTTCCAGTACAGCTCGTCGATCGCATCCCCGAGCGCGACCACGGCGGCCGGGACGTCGCCCTCCCCGCGCTCACTCGAGCCATCGCCGGCGCGCTGACCCGAGCCTCCGAGCGTGGGGCCCCAATCGAACGCGAGTGCGGTGTCGGTCCAGTGCAGCACGCCCCGCTGGTGCAGCCACGCGAAGGCAGCTGGCCGCCCAGCCCGTCGTAGTTGCGCACCCGCGACCCGGTGATCGCGAACCGGAAGATCCGGTCGAAGATCACCGCGTACTGCACCAGCCGAGCGTGCTCCAGGATCTGCTCCTCGACGGGGGTGCGCTCGTCCTGCGCCTGAAGCCGCGCCTGGATCGCCACCGACTCGCGGAACGCGGTCATATCGCAGCGCATCTCCTCCAGCGAATACAGGAAGTACGGCATCCGCTGCTTGATCATGAACGGATCGAACGGCAGATCGCCGCGCATGTGCGTGCGATCGTGGATGATGTCCCACATCACGAACACCTCTTCGGCGAGCTTCTGGTCCTCCAGCATGCGCGCCGCCTCCGCGGGCAGGTCGAGCTTCGTGATCTCGGATGCCGCCCGCACCACTCGGCGGTAGCGCGCCGCCTCGCGGTCCTGGAAGATCGCGCCCCAGGTGAACGTCGGGATCTCGCGCATCGCCACCGTCTCGGGGAACAGCACGGCCGAGTTCGTGTTGTAGCCGGGGGTGAAATCGATCAGCCGCAGCGACACGAACAGCTTGTTGCCGTAGTCGCCGGCCTCCAGCGCGGCGATGAACTCGGGCCAGATGACCTCGACGATCAGCGCTTCGACGTGCCGGTTGCGCGACCCGTTCTGCGTATACATCGGGAACACGACCAGGTGCCGCAGGCCGTCCACGCGATGCTGCTCCGGATGGAACGCGACCAGCGAGTCGTAGAAGTCCGGGATGCCGAAGCCCTCGTCCGCCCAGCGGCGGAAGTCCACGACGGATGCCGCGAGGTACGCCTCGTCGTGCGGGAACAGCGGCGCGAGCTCGGCGATCGAGGCGACGATTGTCTCGACCAGTTCGGCGGCCCGAGTCTTCTCGTCGGGCACGGAGCCGTCCTGGACCTGGATCGTCTGCAGGGCGGTCGCGGCATCCTTCAGCGCCGACCACGCGGAGCCGTTCTCGACGCCCCGTACGTCTTCGACGACCCCTTCGTCTCGCTCCGCTCGCTCAGTGCGGTGCTCGGGTTCGCCGACGACGGTCTTCTGCGCGCGCTCGGCGTGGACCTGACTCATGGACATGGGAACCTCCGATCTTCGAATGACACGAAATCTTCCGGCTGAATCGCCGTCTTACCGATAATATTACGGTCATGAGCGATTCGCCATCGGATGCTGCACTGGACGCGGTCGACACCCGCATCGTCGCCGAGATCTCCGCCGATGCGCGCACCACGCTGGCACAGCTGGCTCCGCGCGTCGGTCTGTCGGTGTCGGCCGTGCAGGCGCGGCTGCGGCGACTCGAGTCGCGCGGGGTGATCACCGGCTACCGGCCGATCCTCGCGGCCGAGGCAGTGGGCAAGCCGCTGGCGGCGTTCATCGAGATCTCGCCCCTGGACCCGGCCCAGCCCGACGACGCCCCCGAGCTGCTCGAGCATCTGACCGAGATCGAGGCGTGCCACTCGATCGCGGGGGAGGCCTCGTACATGCTGTTCGTCCGGGTCGCCTCGCCGCGCGACCTCGAACGGCTGATCGGCGACATCCGACGTGCCGCCTCGGTGAGCACACGCACGACGGTGGTGCTGCAGACCTTCTACGAGCAGCGCCCGCTCGTGCCCCTCCCGCCCGCCGCGGACTGATCACCGGCGGCCCGGCCTGATCGGCCCGGCCCCCGGCGGCCCGGCCCGGCGACGGCCCGGCGACGGCCCGGCCCCGCGACGGCCCGGCCCCCGGCGGCCCGGCCCCCGATCGGCGAGACAAGGGATTCTCGTCGAAACCGGGGGCCTCCGCCTGGGTTTCGCGGAGGATCCCTGGTTTCGGCGATTCTGCGGGTCGGGCTGCGGTCGGGTCGGGCTGCGGCCGCACCGCGGCGCGGTCGCACCGCGTCCGCGCCGCAACCCCGGCCAGCGGCACCACCCCCAGCCGGCACGGCCCACAGCCCCGCGGAACGGGGCATGATGGGGAGAGGCGTCGCCGGTGTCGTCTGCACACCGCCGCTCGTGCTGGGAGGGGTTATCGATGTCGAACAGCTTCGGAGCGAAGGACACGCTCACCGTCGGAGACAAGCAGTACGAGATCTTCCGACTGGACAGCGTCCCGAACGCCGGCCGGCTGCCGTACAGCCTGAAGGTCCTGCTGGAGAACCTGCTGCGCAACGAGGACGGCGTGACCGTCACCGCCGAGCAGGTCACCGCGCTGGCGAACTGGAATGCGAAGGATGTCGGAGGCACCGAGATCCAATTCACGCCGGCCCGGGTGCTGCTCCAGGACTTCACCGGCGTTCCCTGTGTGGTCGATCTGGTCGCGATGCGCGACGCGATGGACGAGCTGGGCGGAGACCCACAGCAGGTCAACCCGCTGATCCCCGTCGAACTCGTCATCGACCACTCGGTCATCGCCGACAGCTTCGGCCGGCCCGAGTCATCCCGCATCAACGCCGACCTCGAGTTCGAGCGCAACCGCGAGCGGTACCAGCGTGCGATGGGCCCAGCATGCGTTCGACGACTTCGTCGTCGTGCCGCCCGACACCGGCATCTGCCACCAGGTCAACCTGGAATACCTCGCCCGGGTCGTGTTCGGGGCGGACGACAAGGGCGACGGGATGCCGCAGGCCTACCCCGACACCCTGGTCGGCACCGACTCGCATACGCCGATGGTCAACGGGCTCGGCGTCGTCGGCTGGGGCGTGGGCGGGATCGAGGCCGAGGCGGCGATGCTCGGCCAGCCGGTGTCGATGCTGCTGCCCGAGGTGATCGGGCTCAAGCTCACCGGCGAGCTGCGCGAGGGCGTGACCGCCACCGACATGGTGCTGACCGTGGCAGAGCCTGCGGCAGACCGGGGTGGTCGGCAAGTTCGTCGAGATCTTCGGCCCGGGGGTGGCGAACGTGCCGCTGGCCAATCGCGCCACGATCGGGAACATGAGCCCCGAGTACGGCTCGACGATCACCATCTTCCCGATCGACGACGAGACCCTGGACTACCTGCGCTTCACCGGCCGCAGCCCCGAGCGGGTGGCGCTGGTCGAGGCGTACGCGAAGGAGCAGGGGCTGTGGCACGACCCCGAGCACGAGCCGGAGTACTCGCACGTGGTCGAGCTCGACCTCGGCTCGATCGAGCCGTCGATCGCCGGGCCGAAGCGCCCGCAGGACCGGATCCCGCTGGCTGTGGCCCATCGCACCGTCGAGCGGCTGCTGGCCGACCCGACCGCGGACGTGAAGCGGCTGACTGCGCTGGACGATGCGATCGACGACACGTTCCCGGCCTCGGATCCGTTCCTCGGCGAGCCGGACATGTTCGAGCCCGCCGCGGCCGTGACGGTGGCCGAGGACGACGGGGGCGCGATCGATTGGCCGTCCAACCCGGCAACGCTGACCGTCGGCGGCGACAGCTCGCAGCTGGACAACGGCGATGTCGTCATCGCGGCGATCACATCCTGCACGAACACCTCCAACCCGTCGGTCATGATCGGGGCGGCGCTGCTCGCGCGCAACGCGGTGCAGAAGGGGCTGAAGAGCAAGCCGTGGGTGAAGACCTCGCTCGCCCCCGGCTCCCGCGTGGTCACCGACTACTTCGAGCGCTCCGGCCTCACGCCGTACCTCGACGAGTTGGGCTTCAACCTCGTCGGATACGGGTGCACGACCTGCATCGGCAACTCGGGGCCGCTCATCGAAGAGGTGGGACAGGCGGTGGATGCCGGCGATCTGACCGTGGCATCCGTCCTCAGCGGGAACCGCAACTTCGAGGGCCGGATCCATTCCCAGACGCGCATGAACTTCCTCGCGTCGCCCCCGCTGGTGGTCGCCTACGCGCTCGCCGGATCGATGCACGTGGATCTGAACCGCGACCCGCTGGGCGACGGCGACGACGGGCAGCCGGTGTTCCTCAAGGACATCTGGCCGTCCACGCACGAGATCAAGGAGGTCGTGGACTCGTGCGTGGAGGCGCGCATGTTCACCGAGGGCTACTCCGACGTGTACGCCGGCGACGAGAACTGGAACAGTCTGCCGGTGCCCGAGGGCGACCGGTTCGACTGGCAGGATGACTCGACCTACGTGCGCCGTCCGCCGTACTTCGACGGCATGCACGCCGTGCCGGACCTGCTGCGCGACATCACCGGGGCGCGGGTGCTGGCCAAGCTCGGCGACTCGGTGACCACCGACCACATCTCGCCGGCCGGGACGATCAAGCGCGACTCTCCGGCGGGCGAGTACCTGACCGAGCACGGCGTGGAGCCGCGCCAGTTCAACTCGTACGGCTCGCGCCGCGGCAACCACGAGGTGATGATCCGCGGCACGTTCGCCAACATCCGACTGCGCAACGAGCTGGTGGACGCGGAAGGCGGCTTCACCCGCCTGCTGCCGGAGGGGGAGCAGACCTCGATCTTCGCGGCATCCGAGAAATATGCCGAGCAGGGCATACCTCTGATCGTGCTCGCCGGCAAGGAGTACGGCTCGGGCTCGTCGCGCGACTGGGCGGCCAAGGGCACCCTGCTGCGGGGCCCAGGCGGTGCTCGCCGAGTCGTTCGAGCGGATCCACCGGTCCAACCTCATCGGCATGGGGGTGCTGCCGCTGCAGTTCCGTGAGGGCGAGACCGCCGCTTTGCTCGGGCTGGACGGCACCGAGACCTATTCGATCATCGGACTCGAGGGGCAGGATGCCGTTCCGACCGAGGTGACCGTGCGGGTCGAGCCCGACGACGGCGAGGCCCGGGAGTTCACCGCCACCGTCCGCATCGATACTCCGACCGAGCGCGAGTACTACCGGCACGGCGGCATCCTGCAGTACGTGCTGCGCCAGCGGCTCGAGGCCTGAGGGGGAGGCGGCGAATACATCGGACGATGGATGCCGCGGTCCGCGCGCTCCCGTAGCGTGAAGACCGTGTTCCGCCGTCTCACGCCGACCCAGCTCACGGTCGACATCGTCGTCGCGGCGCTGTTCGCGCTGGCGGCGCTGCCGGCCGAGCTGGTGGTCGGGGCGCACGGCTCGTTCCGCCCGCTGATCGACGTCGTCGCCTCGGTGCTGCTGTGCACGATCTTCGGCGCCGCCGTCGCGGTGCGGCGGCTGTCGCCGACGCTCGCCCTGGGGCTGGCCTGGGCCGGCGCCCTCGTGCAGATGGGGTTCGGGCGCTCCCCGAACCTGAGCGATCTGGCCGTGTTCGCGGTGCTCTACACGGCGGCGGCCTACGGCACCCGGGTCGTGTTCTGGGTCGGGTTCGGCTCGGCGCTCGGGGGAGCGTTCGTCGCGACGGCCTACATCTTCCTGGTGATGGGCGCCGCCTCTCTGACCCTCGAGACGCTCACCCTGGCGTCCGCGGTGCTGATCGCGATCGCGTTCGCGCTCCTGCTGTCGTGGACCGTCGGGGCGCTGACGCGCACCGCGCATCGCGCCAAGGCGAACCGTCTGGCCCAGCAGCGCGCCGAGGCGGACGCGGTCGCCGAGCAGGAGCGGGCGCGGATCGCGCGGGATATGCACGACGTGGTGGCGCACTCGCTGGCGGTGGTCATCGCCCAGGCCGACGGCGCGCGTTATGCCGCGGCATCCGACCCTTCGGCCCAGGGGCAGGCACTCGGCACGATCTCGGCGACCGCGCGCGCCGCACTCGCCGACGTCCGGGTGCTGCTGGCCCAGCTGCGGCATCGTCAGGAGGACGGTCCGCAGCCCACCGTGGCGGATCTGGAGGCGCTGTTCGGCCAGCTGCGCGCCGCCGGGGTCGACCTGCGGGTCACGATCGACCCCGCGCCGCGCACGGACCCGCCGACCGCCGTGCAGCTGGCCGTCTACCGCATCCTGCAGGAGGCCCTGACCAACGCACTGCGGCACGGTGCCGGCGGACCGGTGGACGTGAGCCTGGCATGGCATGCCGACCGGGTCGAGGCGGCGGTCCGCAACGCGATCGGCGCGGTGCCGGCCGCGCCGGCTCAGACCCGCGGCCACGGTCTGATCGGCATGCGCGAGCGTGCGGTACTGGCCGGCGGCACGCTGGATGCCGGGGTCGACGGCGACGCGTTCGTCGTGCGCGCGCAGATCCCGATCGGACCGAGCGCGTGACCCGCTCACCGCGCAGGCGCGCGTGTCCGGGACGGCTGCCCGGTCGCGCTATCGTTTTCCGGGTGCGCGCCCGAGATTTACGGGCGCGTCTGCAGATTTCGACAGCGCGACCGGTGGCGCCTGCGACACCGGGCGGAGGAGCCGAATGATCCGGGTGGTGCTGGCCGACGACCAGGCGCTGTTCCGCGCCGGCATCCGCATGGTGATCGATTCGCAGCCCGATCTGCAGGTCGTGGGCGAGGCCTCCGACGGACGCGAGGCCATCCACATCGTGCGCGCGACCCACCCGGACGTCGTGCTGATGGACATCCGGATGCCGGTGATGGACGGGCTGGCCGCCACCGCGGAAGCTGCTGACGGATGCCGATGCTCCGCGCATCGTGATGCTGACCACGTTCGACCTCGACGAGGCCGCCGCCCGCGCGATCCGGCAGGGCGCCAGCGGGTTCCTGCTCAAGGACGCCGACCCCGAGTTCCTGCTGGCGGCGATCCGCACCGTGCACGCCGGGTCGGCCGTGATCGCGGCATCCGCCACCCGTGACCTGTTCGCGCACACGATGGATGCCGCACCCGCCCCGATCCCGGATTCGTACGGCACGCTCACCGAGCGCGAGCGCGAGATCTTCGCCCTGGCGGCGCGGGGGCTGTCCAACGCCGAGATCGCCGCACGCGAGTACCTGTCCGAGGCGACCGTGAAGACGCACATCAGCCGGATCCTCGCCAAGCTCGCCCTGCGTGACCGGGTGCAAGCTGGTCGTGTTCGCGTTCGAGCACGGCCTGGGGCCGCAGCCCGGCCGGGGTCACGCCTGAACCAGCACCGGGCTCACGCCCGAACCGGCACCGCCGCGCCGATCAGCTCCCACGTGACCAGGCGCGGGTCCGCCCCGGTCACGTCGTGCGCCGGGCCGGTGATCGCGACCACCGCCCGCGGCGTCGCGGCTCCGGGCACGCCCGGCGCGACGGGCTGGCGGCGGGCATCGGAACCGGCGCCGAAGCCGCCGTCGTCCCGGCTGGTCGCGGCCGAGGCCGCGGCGTGCGCGCCGACCCACACCTGCACGTCCCCGGGCTCGACGATCCGGACCATCCGCCGGTCGCTGAACGCGAAGCGGGTGCTCGGCACCCGGAAGCGCACGCGCGCCGAGGCGCCCGCCTCCAGGTGCACCCGGGCGTAGCCCAGCAGCTGGGCGACCGGGCGGGTCACCGAGGCGTGCACGTCGTGCCCGTACAGCTTGCACGACGTCGGTGCCGGCCGTGCGGCCGGTGTTGGTCACGGTGACCTCGGCGTCGAACGCCGCGCCCGCCGCACACATGCCGTCGACCGACAGGTCGGTGTAGTCGAACGTCGTGTACGACAGCCCGAACCCGAACGGGCGCACCGGCGTGGAGCGCGAGGCCGTGACATCCGAATCGCCGCCGAGGATGGGATGCAGGTAGGTATAGGGCTGCGCGCCCGTCGACCGGGGGAGCGAGACGGGCAGGCGCCCCGACGGCACCGCGCGGCCGGTCAGGATGTCGGCGATCGCCGTGCCGCCCTCTTCACCGGGGAAGAACGCCTGCAGCACGGCACCCGGACGCGGCCCTGCAGCATCCAGCGCCCAGTCCAGCACGTACGGGCGACCCGTCAGCAGCACCATCACGACCGGGGTTCCGGTCTCGAGCACCGCCTCGACCAGCGCCCGCTGGACGCCCGGGAGCGCAAGCGACTCGGCGTCGTTGCCCTCGCCGACGGTGCCTCGGCCGAACAGCCCCGCCTGGTCGCCGACGACCACGACCGCGACATCCGCGCCGCGCGCGGCGGCGACGGCCTCGGCGAACCCGGACTCGTCATCGCCGTCCACCGCGCAGCCGCGGGTGACGGTGAGCTCGCGACCGGCATCGCGCAGCGCCTCGGCGACGGTCGGGATGCGCACGTCGGACGAGACGCCGGGATGATGGGCCAGCACGTGGTTCGTGAACGAATAGCAGCCTGCAGCGCCTCGGGCAGGTCGCCGTTCGGGCCGATGACCGCGATCCGCGCCGCGGGCTGCAGCGGCAGGATGCCGTCATCGGCCAGCAGCACGACCGACTCCTGCGCGAGCCGTCGCGCGAGTTCGCGGTGCCGCGGCGAATCGAGGTCGATCTGCGCGGGCGGCTCGTCCTCGTAGACATCGGCGTCCAGCAGGCCCAGCTGCTCCTTCTGGCGCAGGCGCGCGCAGCACGGCGCGGTCGACGTATCGCTCGTCGACCTCTCCGGAGCGCACGAGCTCGGCCAGCGGCTGCAGGTAGGCATCGCCGGTGGGCAGCTCGACATCGATGCCCGCCTCGAGGGCGAGCGCGCCGGCATGACCGCGATCGGCGGCGACGGCCTGCATCACCTCGAGGAATGCGACCGAGAAGTAGTCGGCCACCACGACCCCGTCGAATCCCAGCCGCTCGCGCAGCAGCGTGGTCAGGTACTCCGGGTCGGCGCCCATCGGCACGCCGTCCAGCGCCGTGTACGCGTTCATCACCGACGCGGCGCCGCCGTCGCGCACCGCCATCTCGAACGGCGGCACGAAGACGTCGGCGATCTCGCGCGGACCGGCGTGCACCGGCGCATGGTTGCGGCCGGCCTGCGAGGCCGAGTAGCCCACGAAGTGCTTCAGCGTGGCGTGCACGCCGGCGTCCTGCAGACCCTGCACGTACGCCGTGCCGACCGTGCCGACCAGGTACGGGTCCTCGCCGATGCACTCGTCCACCCGGCCCCAGCGCGGATCCTGGATCACGTCGAGCACGGGCGCGAGGCCCTGATGCACGCCGAGCTCGCGCATCGACCCGCCGATCGCCTGTGCGGTCTCGCGCACCAGCTCCGGGTCGAATGACGCGCCCCAGGCCAGCGGCGTCGGGAACACCGCGGCCTGCCAGGCGGCCAGCCCCGTCAGGCACTCCTCGTGCACGATCGCGGGGATGCCCAGGCGGGTCTCGCGCTTGAGCCGGCGCTGCTCGCGCCACAGCCACTGCGCGCGCTCGACCGGGGGGACCGGCCGGGTCCCGTACACCCGCGTGTAGTGGCCGATGCCGTGCTCGGTCACCTCGGCCAAGGCCCCGGCATCCTTCTGCCCGGCGGCCATCTCGCTCTGCATCGGGGCGACGGTGCCGTTCTGGTCGAGCCAATAGCCCACCAGCTGGGCGAGCTTCTCGTCAAGGGTCATCCGGGCGTGCAGTGCTCGCACACGGTCGGAGACATCGGGGAAGGCGGGGATGTCGTGCATCGGCGGTCCTGTCGTGGGAAAGTGAGCGAGGCGTCAGCCCTTGACCGCGCCGGTCAAGCCGCCGACGATGCGGCGCTGGAAGACGAGGAAGAACATCAGTGCGGGCAGGCATCGCCAGCGAGGTGAAGGCCAGGACGCGGGCCGTGTCGACCGAGTACTGCGACGAGAACGCCTGCACGCCCAGGGGCAGCGTGTAGGTGGCCTGGTCGTTCAGGATGAACAGCGGCAGCAGGTAGCTGTTCCAGCTGCCGATGAAGGCGAGGATGCCGACGGTGACCACTCCGGGGACGGCCAGGCGCAGCACCATCCGGAAGAAGAAGCCGAGGCGTCCGGCCCCGTCGATCGCCGCCGCCTCTTCGATCTCATCCGGGATCGCGCGCAGGAACGGCACGAGGATGATCACGGTGACCGGCAGGGCGAACGCGATCTGCGGCAGGATGACGCCGGCGAGGCTGTTCATCAGGCCCAGGTCCTTGACCAGGATGTACAGCGGGGTGATCGCGACGGTGATGGGGAACATGAGCCCGGCGGCGAACAGCGAGTACATCACGCCGCGTCCGTGGAACGTGTAGCGGGCCAGCACGTAGCTGACCATGAGTCCGAGCGCGACGACGCCGATCGTGGTGATGCCGGCGGCGATCAGCGAATTGCCCACCTCGAGCCAGAACGTCTCGCTGGTCAGCACGTCGATGTAGTTCTGGATCACCCAGGGGTTGGGCAGACCCGCCGGGTCGGTGGTGATCTGCGCGTTGGTGCGGAACCCGCCCACCACGATGTAGAGCACCGGGGCGATGCACACCGCGACCAGCACGAGTGCGATGAAGTAGACGACGGGGCTTCCCCACCGCAGCCGTTCCCTCTCGGGGCGGGCCGGCGGGGCGAGGTGCGGGGCGACGGCCGTCATCGCGTCTGCCTTTCGGTGAGAGCGCCGGCGGTGTCGCGACGCAGGACGAAGCGCTGGTAGATCAGCGCGATGATCATGGAGATGAAGAAGATCACGACGGCCACGGCGTTGCCGTAGCCGAAGTTGCCGGCGTCACGGCCGTTGGTGACCATGTAGGTGGCCATCGTCGAGGTGCCGGCGACGCCGGCGACGTACTGCCCCCACACGATGTAGACCAGGTCGAACAGCTCGAGCGATCCGATGATCGACAGGAACGCCCAGATGCGGATGGTGGGGCCCAGGCAACGGCAGCGTGATCCGGCGCTGGATCTGCCAGTACGACGCGCCGTCGATCGCGGCCGCCTCGAACAGCTCGGTGGGAACGCCCTGCAGGCCGGCGAGGAACAGGATGACGGCGAAGCCGATGTACTTCCAGGTCAGGATGAGCATCAGCGTCCAGATCGCGACGCTCGGGTCGGAGAGCCAGTCGGCCTGCAGGAAGCCCAGGCCGATGCTCTTGAGCAGGTCGTTGACGGCTCCGTCGGTCTGCAGCATCAGGCTGAAGCCGGTGCCGACGATGACCTCCGAGATCACGTACGGAACGAAGATCAGCACGCGGATGGCGGTGCGCCCGCGCATCTTCTGGTTCAGCAGGAGCGCGAGCAGGATCGCCACCGGCCCCTGCATGACCAGCGATAGGACGACGATGATGCCGTTGTGCATCAGCGCTTCGTGGAACGTCGGATCCGTGAGGATGATGGCGTAGTTCTTCAGACCGACGAAGTCCGTCGCGGGGCCGTAGCCCTTCCAGTCGAAGAAGCCGTAGTAGGCCGCCATCACGACCGGGAAGATCACGAATCCGAGGAACACGATGATCGCGGGCCCGGCCAGCAGCGTGATCTCCAGCCGCGTGGTCCAGGCGGCTCGCCGTCTGCCGCGGCGGCGTCCGGTCGAGAGCACCGCCGCGTGTGCGGTGCTCTCGACCGATGTGCGCTCCTGAGCAGGAAGCGTCCCGGCCTTCTCGCCCAGGGTCTTGCTCATCGCTTCGACTATCCCTTGGCCGCAGCCTGGTTGACCGACGTGATGATGTCGGGGACGCTGCCCTTGCCCGCGAGCAGGTTCACCACCGCGACGTTCAGCGCGTTGCCGACGTTCTGGCCGTAGAGCGTGTCCAGGTACTGCGACACGTACGGGGCCTTGTTGTAGGCGGCCAGCAGGTCCTTCAGATAGGGCTCGGTGACGATCTTCTGCGCCGCGGTGTTGACCGGCGGCGAGTTGAACGCCTTGTAGTAGGCCTCCTGCTGCGGCTGGGTGACCAGGAAGTTCAGGAACGCGGCGCATTCCTTCTTCGGGGCCTGGGCCGAGCACGAGTACCCGTCGACGCCGCCCATGATCGCGGCCGGATCACCCGCGCCACCGCTGACGGTGGGGAAGGGGAACCAGGCGAGGTCGGGCAGCGGCTTCGTGTCGGGGGTCAGCGACGCGATCACGCCCGGGTCCCATCCGCCCATGAGCTCCATCGACGCCTTGTGGTTGGCGACCAGGCCTGCCGAGCTGCCGGCGCCCTGCTGTGCCGAGGTGGTCAGGAAGCCGGGCTGGAACGGCTTGGTGTCGGCGAACTTCTTCAGCTCGTTGCCGGCGGCCGTCCAGCAGGGGTCGGTGAACTTCAGCGACTTGGCGGTGTCGTTGAGCGTCTGCTCGCTGCACAGGCGCAGGGCGAAGTTGTAATACCAGTGCGCGGCGGGCCAGGCATCCTTCGCCCCGACGGCCACCGGGATCACACCGGACTTCTTCAGCGCGCTCACGTCGCTGTTGAACTCGTCCATGCTGGTCGGCGGCTGGGTGATGCCGGCCTTGGAGAACAGGTCCTTGCTGTAGAACAGGCCCTCGGGCAGCACGTCCAGCGGCATCGCGTAGACCTTGCCGTCGATCGATTCGGCCTTGATCGCGCCCTCACCGACCGACTGCTTCGTCTCGGCGGTGATCGAGTCGGTGAGGTCCATGACCTGACCGGCCTCGACCATCGCGGCCATCTTGCCGCCGCCGCGCTGCAGGAACACGTCCGGCGGGTTGCCGGAGTTCAGCGCCGTCTGCAGCTTGCCGTCCAGCTGCTCGTTCTGGATCGACTGCACCTTGACGGTGACATTCGGGTTGTCCTTGTGGAACGCCTTCGCCGCATCGATCCAGTACTGCTGGCCGGGGCCGGTGGTGCTGTTCTGCCACAGGGTGAGCGTGACCCCGCCGTTCGAGCCGTCGCCTCCTCCGGTGCCGCCGGAACAGCCGGCTGCCACCAGGGCGACGCCCGCGGCAAGCGCGACGAGCGTCGCGCCGCGAACTTTCCTCTTCATCGTGGAAACTCCTTCATTTCGTGGGCGCGGCGTTGCGGTCTGCCGCATCAGCGAGATTGGCATGCTCGATCAGCCGATGTCAAACGTTTTCGATATCGTTTTCGATATCGTTATCGTTTTGACCGTCAGTTTTCCCTCCGTGAGGTAGCGTGAGCGTCGTGACCGCCGATTCCGTCCGCCCCGCCATGCCTGCTCGCGTGACGATCCACGACGTGGCGCGTGCCGCCGGGGTCTCGGTCGCGACGGTCTCGAAGGTCGCCAACGGGCGGTACGGCGTCGCACAGCGCACGATCGAGAAGGTCTCGGGCGTGATCGAAGAGCTCGGGTACGAGACATCCCTCGTCGCGCGGAGCCTGCGCAGCCACCGCACCAACGTCATCGGCATCCTCGTCGCGGGCTTCGAGCCGTTCTCGGCCGAGCTGCTCAAGGGCATCTCGGCGGCCGCGGTCGAGTCCGGCTACGAGCTGCTCGCCTACGCCGGCGCGCTCACCGACGACACGTTCGTGGGCTGGGAGCGCCGGTCGCTGTCGCGCCTGGCCGGGACGCTGATGGATGCCGCCATCATCGTCACCCCGACGGTGCGGCTGCCCGGCGTCTCGATCCCCGTGGTCGCCATCGACCCGCACGCGGGCAACGGGGACGTGCCCGCGGTCGACACCGACAACGTCGAGGGCGCCCGCATCGCGATGCGGCACCTGATCTCGCTCGGGCACCGGCGGATCGCCCATGTGCGCGGGCGCGGCGATCTGCAGTCCGCGGTGCTGCGTGAGCAGGGGTATCGCGAGTCGCTGGCCGAGGCGGGCATCCCGTTCGATCCGGAGCTGGTGCGCGAGGGCGCGTATTGGGGCAAGTCGACCACCCGTGCCGCGCAGGAGCTGCTGAGCCTGCCGGAGCGGCCCACCGCGATCTTCGCCGCGAACGATCTGTCCGCCGTGCGGGTGCTCGACGTCGCGCAGGAGATGGGCATCCGGGTGCCCGAGGACCTCTCGATCGTCGGCTTCGACAATGTGCCCGAGGCGGCCGCCACCACCCCGCAAGCTGACCACGGTCGCCCAGCCGCTGCACGACATGGGCGCGCAGGCACTGCGGATGGTGCTGGAGATGCTGCGTCGCGGCGAGCCCGAGCAGCAGTACGTGCACCTGCCGGCGCACCTCGTGGTGCGCCAGAGCACCGGCCCGGTCCCCGTGCCCCCGGCTCACGATCGCGCGCGGTGAACCCCGCCCCGGCCACCGGGGGACGAGCGCTCGCCGCCCGCAGACTCTCGCTTCCGCCCGCCGCATCAGAGGCGGGCGGCGAGCCAGCGGGTCTGACGCAGCCACTGCTCGGTCTGGCCTCCCTCGTGCCCGTTGAACTCGTACACCTCGATCGCCTTGTCGGGCGAGGCGCAGTGGTTGAACGCGGCGAACACGCTCGAGGGCATGACGATGCCGTCCATCAGCGCGACCGAGAAGCAGACGGGAGCGCCGAGCCGCCGGGCGAAGTTGACGCCGTCGAAGTACGACAGCGTCGTGAACACCTGGTCGACGGCGGTGCGGTGCACGGCGAGGTACTGCTCGACCTCGCCGAACGGGTTGCCGGGCGTCAGCTCCACCGAACGGCGGAAGTGGCACAGGAACGGCACGTCCGGCATCGCGGCGAACACCCCTGGGTGCAGCGCGGCCGCGGCGAGGGTGATGCCCCCGCCCTGGCTGCCGCCGGTCACGCTGATGCGCGTCCGGTCGACGAACGGCAGGGCCGCCGCCGTGTCGACGAGCCGCACCGCGTCGGTGAAGACCCGCCGGTAGAAGTAGCTGTCGGGGTGTCGGATGCCGCGGGTCATGAATCCCGGAACGGCGCCGTCCGAGCCGTGCGGGTCGGGGGTCTCGCCGCCGGTGCCCCACCCGCTGCCCTGGCCGCGCGTGTCCATCAGGATGTGCACGTAGCCGGCCGCCGCCCACTGCAGGCGCTCGCCGGGGATGCCGCGTCCGCCGTTGTAGCCGATGAACTCGATCACCGCCGGCAGCGGTGTGTCGCTGCGCGGACGGGTGACCCACGCGCGGATCGGCTCGCCGCCGAATCCCGCGAACGTGAGGTCCTCGATGACCAGCTGGCTGATCGGGGTGTCGGCGGCCATGAGCAGGGGATCGGTCGCCGCGGCGCGCGACTCGTCCAGCGTGCGGCGCCAGAAGTCGTCGAAGTCCGCCGGCTCGGCCACCTCGGGGCGATAGTCGCGGAGCTCGTCGAGGGTGAGGTCTGTCAGCGGCACGCCACATACCGTACACGCTCGGGTCACCCGTGCCTGCGCGGGCGGCCCCCGCCGACAGCGCACGCGGCCGCTCGGGATTCCTTTAGCCTGAATCGAAGTGCTCCGACTCGGGGCGCGCCGGGTGGCGCGACGCCACACTCGACCGAGGGAGTGCCCGTGGGCATGGATTCGCCGCCCCTGGACCGCAGCACGGACTTCCGAGACAGCGGACTTCGGTTCCCTCCGGGCTTCACGTTCGGCTCGGCGACCGCGGCCTACCAGGTCGAGGGCGCCGCGCACGAGGACGGGCGCACTCCGTCGATCTGGGACACCTTCAGCCGCACGCCGGGTGCGGTGTGGAACGGCGACACCGGTGACGTCGCGTGCGACCATTACCACCGCTGGGAGCAGGACCTCGACCTCATGGCCGAGCTGGGGCTGGACGCGTACCGGTTCTCCCTCTCGTGGCCGCGGATCATCCCGATCGGCCGCGGCGCTGTGAACCAGGCCGGCATCGACTTCTACTCGCGCCTCGTCGACGGACTCCTGACCCGCGGCATCCGCCCCGTCGCGACGCTGTACCACTGGGACCTGCCGCAGGTGCTGGAGGATGCCGGCGGCTGGCCGGTGCGCGGGACGGTCGACGCGTTCGAGGAGTACGCGGCTGTCCTCGGCACGGCGCTCGGCGACCGCGTGCACACCTGGACCACGCTCAACGAGCCCTGGTGCACGGCCTACCTGGGCTATGGCCAGGGCGGCCACGCGCCCGGCCGACGCGAGCCCGCCGCCGCCCTCGCCGCCGTCCACCACCTCAATCTCGCGCACGGCCGGGCGGTCGAGGCGCTGCGCGCCACCTCCACCGGCACCCCGGAATACTCCGTCACCCTCAACCTGCACGTGGCCCGGGGCGATGCCGACGCCGTCCGGCGCATCGACGCACTCGGCAACCGGGCGTTCACCGGCCCGATGCTGCGCGGGGTCTACGACGACGACCTGCTCGCCGACACCGCGGCGGTCACCGATTGGGGGTTCGTGCAGGACGGCGACCTGCGCCGCATCCAGCAGCCGATCGACGTGCTCGGCGTGAACTACTACTCGACCGTGACGGTCCGCACCTGGGACGGCGTCTCGCCGCGGCAGAGCAACGACGGCCACAAGCCGACCGTCGGCGGCACGGCCTGGCCGGGCAGCGACGAGGCGGTCGAGTTCCTTCCGCAGCCCGGGCCGCACACCGCGATGGGATGGAACATCGCCCCCGACGGGCTGCTCGACCTGCTCCACTCGCTGCGCGACGAGTTCCCCGATCAGCCGCTGATGATCACCGAGAACGGTGCCGCGTTCGACGACGTCGTCGCCGCGGACGGGGCCGTCCACGATGTCGACCGCGTCGACTATCTGCGTCGCCATCTCACCGCCGCCCATCGCGCGATCGAGGACGGCGTCGACCTGCGCGGCTACTTCGTGTGGTCGCTGCTGGACAACTTCGAGTGGGGGTACGGCTACGCCAAGCGCTTCGGCATCGTTCGCGTCGACTTCGACGACCAGCGGCGCATCCCCAAGGACTCCGCCCGGTGGTTCCGCGAGCTGGCGACCACCAGGGTCATCCCCGGCTGAGCCGCCGCCCTCCCGCGCGGCTCAGCGCCCGACGACGGCGAGGACGAGACCGGTGGGGACGCTGACGGCCAGCACGACCACGAGGGCCCGGAATCCCCACAGCAGCACGGGATGCGCCGGCGCACCCCGGCGGGTCGCGGCGATGATCACCGCCAGCGCGGCCACCAGCAGCCCCCGCCGACGAACGTGAGCGGGACCAGTCCCGACAGCTGGCCGCCCAGGACCCCGAGATTGCCGACGGTGAACAGGACGAAGCCGGTCCAGGTCAGCACCGCCCCGGCCCGCTGCGCGAGCCAGCCCATGGCGGCGCCGAGCCCGGCCTGTGCGACGCCGCCGACGAGCACCAGGTAGGCCGTCGCCCACGCCGTCTTCTGCGTCGTCGTGTACGCCGTGGCCGCGGCCAGCATCCCGCCCGCCACCACGAACACGAGTGCGGCGACGAAGAACGGGAGCGCCCGGCGCAAGGCCCCGGGCGCCCCCGTCGGCGGGGTCGTCACACCAGGATCCGCAGCGGCTCGGCCAGCAGATCGGTCAGATCCCGCAGGAATGCGGCGGCGGATGCGCCGTCGAGCACGCGGTGGTCGACCGTCAGCGTCAGCCGGGTGCGAGGACGCACCTGCACTTCACCGTCCACGACGACCGGCTCGTCCACGGTCGACCCGACCGCCAGGATCGCCGCCTCGGGCGGGTTGATCACGGCGGTGAACGCGTCGATGCCGAACATGCCGAGGTTCGAGACCGAGAACGTGCCCCCGCTCATCTCGTCGAGCTTCAGGCGCCCGGCGCGGGCCCGCGCGGCGAGGTCCTTGACCTCGGCGCCGATCGCCGAGACCGACTTGCGGTCGGCATCCTTGACCACGGGCACGACCAGGCCGTCTTCCAGCGCCACGGCCACACCGACGTTCACGTGCTTGTGCCGCAGGATCGCGTCGCCGCCGAACGAGGCGTTCACCTCGGGGTGGGCGGCCAGGGCCACGGCCACCGCGCGCACGATCAGGTCGTTCACGCTGATCTTCACGCCGGAGTCGGCCAGCCGGGTGTTGATGTCGCGGCGCAGCTCGGTCATCCGCGAGGCATCCAGCACGGTCGTCAGCTGGAACACCGGCACCAGCGCCGCCTCGGTGAGCCGGCGTGCGGTCACCTTGCGGATCTGCGACATCGGGATGCGCTCGTCGTCGTCGCCCGCGGTCGCCACCGGCGCCGCTTGCGGCGGGTGCCGCCTGCGGCGGGGTGGGGGCGGATGCCGCGGCCTGCGGTGCCGGCGCGGCCTCGGCGCCCTGCGGCGCGTTCAGCAGCTGCTCCACGTCGGCGCGGACGATCCGGCCGCCGGGGCCGGTCCCGGTCACCGTGGTCAGGTCGATCCCGTGGGTGCGGGCGAGGGACCGCACGAGCGGGGTCGCCTTCACCTTCGAGCCGGAGGATGCCGGAGCCTCGGACTCATCGGCCGGCGTGCGCGCGACATCCGCGGCCTCCGCTGCCTCGTCCTTCGACCCGGCGCCGGTCTGCGGCGCGGCCTCGTCCCTCACCTGGGCGTCCTGCGCGGACTCGTCGGCACGTTCGGACGGCGGCTCCTGGCCGGTGTCGGCCTGGGACGCGCCCTTCGCCGTCTCGGCCGGCTCCTCGGCCGCCGTCTCGGATGCGGCATCCGCCCCACCCGAGCCGGACGATCCGGAGCCGTCGCCGATCACGGCGATCGGGGCGCCGATATCGACCGACTCGCCGGGCTGGACCAGGATCTTCTCCAGGACGCCGCCCTCGTAGGCCTCCAGATCCATCACGGCCTTGTCGGTCTCGATCTCGGCCAGCACGTCGCCGCGCTCGACGGTGTCGCCCTCGGCCTTGAGCCACTGCGCTATCGCGCCTTCGGTCATGGTGTCCGAAAGTCGCGGCATGAACACATCAGGCATCGTTCACGGTCCCCTCTTCTAGCGCGCGAACCGCGTCGCATCCAGCTGTTCGTTGATGACCCGGATCAGCGCATCGGCGTCCGGCAGGGCGATCTTCTCCAGCGACTTCGCGTACGGCAGCGGGATCTCGGCCGCCGCCACGCGCCGCACCGGGGCATCCAGGTAGTCGAACGCGCCCTCGCCGATCGTCGCGGCGATCTCGGCGCCGATCCCGTAGGTGAGCCAGTCGTCTTCGAGGATCACCGCCTTGCCGGTCTTGCGCACCGAACGGCAGATGGTCTCGCGGTCCAGCGGTCGCAGGCTGCACAGGTCGACGACCTCGATCGACACACCCTGCTCGGCCATCCGGTGCGCGACATCCTTCGCGATCACGGCCGAGCGGGAGTAGCCGACCACGGTCAGATCGGTGCCTTCGACGGTCACCTTCGCCTTGCCGAACTCGGCGACGTGCTCGCCCTCGGGGACCGGGCCCTTGGTGTTGTACAGCGACAGGTTCTCCAGCAGGAGCACCGGGTCGTCGTCGCGGATCGCGGCGGTCAGCATGGCCTTGGCCTCGGCCGGGGTCGACGGGGCGAGCACCTTCAGTCCGGGGACGTGCGCGTACCAGACCTCGAGGTTCTGCGAGTGCGTCGCGGCCAGCCGCTGCCCGCCGCCGCCCGGGGTGCGGATCACCATCGGCACGGCGGTCTGCCCGCCGAACATGCCGTAGATCTTCGCCGCATGGTTCACGATCTGGTCGATCGCGATCAGCGAGAAGTTGATCGTCATGATCTCCACGACCGGGCGCATGCCGAGCATCGCGGCGCCGATCGCGGCTCCGACGAAGCCCTCCTCGGCGATCGGGGTGTCGCGCACCCGCTCGGGCCCGAACTCGTCCAGCAGCCCGGCGGTGATCTTGTACGAGCCCTCGAAGATCCCGATCTCCTCGCCCAGGAGGATGACCTTCTCGTCTCGGGTCATCTCCTCCCGCAGCGCGTCGTTCAGCGCCTGACGGTAGGTGATCTCCGGGGCGGATGCTGCGGGCTGGTCTGTCTTGTCGGCCATCGCCGTCATGCCTCCTGCTTGTCGTCGGCCCGGTCCCAGCCGGCCGCGAGCACCGGGTCGCCGGGCATCAGACGCGGCGCGTTGGGCACATCGGTCGCGTACGTGTAGTCGAACAGCTTCTCGGCGCCGGGCTCGGGGCTGGCGTCGGCGAACGCGATCGCCGCGGCGACCTCGCTGACGGCATCGGCCTGGATCTGATCGGCCTGCTTCGCATCGAGCACGCCGTCGGCGATGAGGCGCGCGCGGTACTCGGGGAGCGGGTCGAGCTCTTTCAGGTGAGCCGTCTCCTCCTTGCTCCGGTACCGGGCCGGGTCGACCACGGAGTGGCCGCGCAGGCGATACGACATGACCTCGAGCAGGCCGGGCCGACGCTGCTCGCGCGCGACCGTGAGCATCTCCTCGGCCGCCTGGCGCACCACCTCGGGGTCGCCGCCGTCGACGCGGCGGCCCTCGATCCGGTACGAGGCCCCGCGCTTGTACAGCAGCGGCTCACCGGACGCGTGCTCGACCGTCGTGGCCATGCCGAGGCCGTTGTTGATGACGACGTAGACGATCGGCAGGTTCCAGATCGCCGCCAGATTCAGCGACTCGTGGAACGCGCCGATGTTGGTGGTGCCGTCGCCCATCTGGCACATCACGGCCTCGGCGTCCGGGCCCGGCTTGCCCCGGTACGTGAGGGCGAGGGCCGCGCCGGTGGCCGGCGGCAGCTGACCGCCGACGATCCCGTAGCCGCCCAGCATCCGCTTCTCGGCGTCGAACATGTGCATCGAGCCGCCCAGACCCCGTGCGACGCCGTCGCTGCGGCCGAACAGCTCGGCCATCACGCGGTCGGTGCCCAGGCCCCGGGCCAGGGCGTAGCCGTGGTCGCGGTAGTTCGTGAACAGATAGTCGGTGGGCCGCAGCGCCGCCATCAGGCCGACCACCGACGGCTCCTCGCCGAGGTTCAGGTGGCAGTACCCGCCGATCTTGGCGCGCGTGTACATCTCGGCCGCGCGCTGCTCGAACTCGCGGATGAGCTCCATCTCGCGGTAGTACGCGAGTTGGGTCTCGGCATCCGCGCCCTTCGTGCGGGATGCTGCGGCCTTCCCCTTGGCGGCGGATGCCGCGGTCTTGCTCTTGGCGGCGGATGCTGCGGTCTTGCCCTTGGGGGCGGATGCCGCGGTCTTGCTCTTGGCGGCGGTCGCCGCCGGGCCCTTCGCTCGTGCTCCCGCGGATCTCGCGGGGGCTTTCCTACGTGTTGACGCTGTCGCACTGTCCGTGGGCGCACTGCCGCCGGGGGCGGTCTTGTCGCGCTGCGGATCCTGCGTTCGTCCGGCCATTTGTCGAATCCCTCTCACCGAACAACGCGGCTTGTGGCCGCCTGTCTCGTCACGGTCCGGGTGGCTGCTCCTCCAGCGTGAACCGGTCCTCGCTTCCTCCGCATTTCGGGCACACCAGCGGCGGGTGCGCGCCGCGGACGGTTTCGCCGCAGACGCCGCACGCCCATTCCACCATCCGGCCGACCAGGTCGTGCCGGCTGAGTATTCCGACCAGGCGGCCGGAGGACAGCACCGGGACGCGCCGGATCTGCGAGTCCACCAGGATGCGCCGCACCTGCTCGATGTCGGTGTCGCTGGTGACGCTGATCACGGCGGTGGTCATGACATCCCGCGCCGTCCGGCCGGTGCGCGCCAGCAGGTCGAGTTCGCTGACCAGGCCGAGCACCGTGCCGGAGGCATCCACCACCGGGACCGCGCTGATCCGCCGTGAGGTGAGCGCCTCGGCGATGTGGGCCACGGTCGCATCCGGGCCGACGGTGATCACGGGTGCGGTCATGACCTGACCGGCGGTGATCCCCGTTGCCGAACCCGATTGTGACGCCATCGCATCCCCCTGTCCCTGCATCGCAGATTATCAGCCCGGCCGGCTCGGTGGGCCGCCGCGGGCCGTGACAATGCCGGTGCCGGGCGTGTTCGCGGCCCTGGCGGGTGGCGGTGCGTGACCGCGGCGACGGTGTGGCGTCAGGGAACCTCCGGACGTCGGACCGGAAGGCAGGCGGCCACGACCTCGACGATCGCGGCCGGCAGGTAGAAGACGCCGATGCTGAGGGCCCCGACGAGCGCGAACACGCCGAGGAGGACGGCGGCCACGATCGAGGAGACCCTCCAGGCGCGCCCGCGCAGGAGCAGCGGCACCGCGGCGATCAGGACGGGGATGACCAGAACCAGCAGATATGCGCTCCCCTGCATCTGGAGGAGGGTCTGCGTCCGGGTCGCCTGGTGGCCGTCGGAGTCGGAGGTGACGCTCTGGAAGGCGGGCAGGAAGCAGAGCGCGACGCCGGCGGCCAGAGTCAGGGCGAAGCCGATGATCTGCAGGACGCGCGCGGCGTTCACCGCGCACGCGGAGGGTGGGCCATGGCGCCAGACTAGGCTGTTCCGGCCTCCGCGCGCGGGTGCGGGATCATCCCAGCGATGTAGGCGAGAGTCGACCGCAGACCGATGCGGGGCGGGGTGCGGCATCCGTAGCGTCGAGGGCATGGAGATCACAACGACCGAACTCGGGCTGGCCGCCCGGGTCCACCAGCTGACCAAGACCTATGGCGCCGGCGCCGGCGAGGTGCGCGCGCTGGACGGCGTGACCGTCGGAATCCGCCGCGGCGAGTTCACCGCGATCATGGGGCCGTCCGGTTCGGGCAAGTCCACCCTGATGCACATCATGGCGGGGCTGGATGCCCCCACCGGCGGGCGCGCCTGGATCGGCGACACCGAGATCACCGGGTTGGACGACCTCGAGCTGACCATCCTGCGTCGGCGTCGGGTGGGCTTCGTGTTCCAGTCGTTCAACCTGGTGCCCACGCTGGATGTCCTGGGCAATGTGCGACTGCCGTTCGACCTGGACGGGCGCAAGCCGTCCGCGCTGGAGCACGCCCGCATCGACTCGCTGCTGGAGACGCTCGGCCTGACCGGGCGGCTGCGGCACCGACCGCACGAGCTCAGCGGCGGACAGCAGAGCGCGTCGCGATCGCGCGGGCGCTGGCGACGGCCCCCGACCTGGTGTTCGCGGATGAGCCGACCGGCAACCTCGACTCCCGCTCCGGGCGCGAGGTACTCGCGCTGCTGCGCGCCGCCAGCGCCGAGCACGGCCAGTCGATCGCGATGGTCACGCACGATCCGGTGGCCGCGTCGCACGCCGACCGGGTGGTGTTCCTCGGCGACGGGCGGATCGTCGCTGACAAGCCGCGGCAGTCCGCCGAGGAGATCTCGGCCTACATGCTGGCCACCGAGCTCGGCGCGACGACCTCCGAAGCGGTGTCGGCATGAGCGGCACAGGGGGCGGTATCGGCGAGACCCACTGGCTGCGCGACCGGGGGATGGGCGCCAGCATCCTCGTCTCGGCCATCTCCGCCGCGTTCGGCGTGATCCTGATCTCGGCGACCGGCTACCTCGCGGCCATGCTGCGGGCGAATCCGTACATCGGCGAGAGCGGGACGCTGGCCGTCGTGCTCGGGGTGGTCGGCGTCATCCTCGTCGGCCTGGCCGTGTACGTCGCGGCGATCGTGACGGCGAACACGTTCTCGACCGTGGTCGCCGGACGCACCCGGCAGATCGCCCTCCTGCGGCTGATCGGCGCGTCGGCGCGTGCGCAGCGCGCGGACGTCGCGCGCCAAGGCCTGGTGGTCGGCGTCATCGGCGCGATCGTGGGCCTGGCCGTCGGCATCCTGGTGTCGTTCGCGGGGATCGCGATCGTCGCGCGTGTGCTGGACATCACCGGGGTCGACTACGAGGTGCTGCGTGCAGCGCTGCCTGCCGACGGCGATCGTGGCGCTGACCACGTGGGCCGCCGCCTGGACGGGTTCGCGCCGCGTGCTGGCGGTCACGCCGCTGCAGGCGCTGGGGGCGTCCACCGAGGCGCGCCGCGAAGAGGTCGCGCGGCGCACGGGCCGCAACGTCACCGCGGTCATCCTGGTGGGGGTCGGGATGCTGCTGCTGACCGCCGGCGTCGCCCTGGGGTTGCTCAACCCGTCCGGAGTCCTGGTGGCCTTCGTCGGAGGGCTGCTCTCGTTCACCGGGATCGCGCTCGGCGCGACGGTCTTCATGCCGCCGTCGCTGCGCCTCACCGGCCGGATGTTCGGCCGCTCGGCCGTGGCGCGGCTGGCCGCGGAGAACGCGCTGCGCTACCCGGAGCGCTCGAGCCGGATGGCGATCGGCGTCGTGATCGGCGTGACGCTGGTGACGATGTTCTCGGTCGCGATGGAATCGGCCAAGGCGGTCATGGCCGCCGCGGCCGGGGGACGCTCCCGCCCGAGCTGAGCACCGTGCTCGACACGTTCGCGGGCATCATGATGGGACTCGTCGGGGTCTCGGCGGTCATCGCCGCGGTCGGCCTGGTCAACCTGCTCACGCTCGGCGTGGTGCAGCGGCGGCACGAGCTCGGGCTGCTGCGCGCGCTGGGCCTGTCGACCGGCCAGGTGCGGCGGGTGGTGCTGCTGGAAGCCGCGCACATCGCGATCACCGCCGTGATCACCGGCGTCGTGCTCGGGATCGCGTACGGCTGGGCGGGGGCGCAGTCCCTGCTCGGCGCGGTCGCGGCCAACCCGAACGGCGAGCAGGCGGGCATGGTGTGGCCGGCGATCCCGGTGCCGGTGGTGGTGGGCATCGTCGTGACCACCGCACTGCTGACCCTCGTCGCGGCCGTGGTCCCCACGCGCCTGGCCACCCAGGTCACCCCGGTCGAGGCGCTCGCCGCCTGACCCTCGCCCCTGCCCGACCCCGCCCCTGCTCGACCCTCGCCCCTGTCGAAATCGTACGATTCGGCCGAGTGCACATCATCCTGGGCCCAGATTGATGTGCACTCGGCCGGATCGTACGATCTCGAGGTGAAAGCGCAGGGGTCAGGCGGGCTCGGGGTCGTGGGCCCAGGTGCGGGCGAGGGCGCGGATGCGCGCCGCACGCCACTGCCACACCGCCCACAGCGCCGGCCACAGGGCGGGCGCCGCGCGGCCGCCGATCACGAGGCGCTCGCGCCACAGCGTGCGTGCCGGGTCGCCCGGGGCCGGGCTCACCGCCATCTGGTGGTCCCAGACATCCAGCGCCGCCAGCGGCCCCGACAGCGGGATGCCGCTGTCCCGCAGGATCCGCACCCGCTGTCCGTCCATCACCCGCTCGACATCGCTCACGTCGATCAGCTGCCGCCCAGCGGCAGCGGGCCGAGCGACAGGTCGACGGTCGCGTCATCGCCCGGCGACCACGACGGCGGCAGGTGCTCGAGCGAACGGAGTGTCACGAAGGGGCCGTCCAGCTCGGCGATCGCCCGCGGCGAGTGCAGCGCCCGCCACGCGGCATCCGCATCGCAGTCGATCACGAGCTTGAGCAGGATGCGCATGCCTCAGTCTCGCACCCTAGGCTTTCGGACGTGTTCGATCAGTCCTTCTTCCAGGTCCGCCTCGACTGGGGTCTCGCCGGCCTGGCCCGCCTGGCTCCCGCCGATGTGGTCGTGGTCGTGGACGTGCTGCGGTTCACGACGACGGCGACGGATGCCGCGGCCCGCGGCGCGTCCTTCCAGCTGACCGGCAGCGGGTCGATCAACGGCGCACCGATCGCGGCGCAGGCCGCCGCATCCGGTGCCGTCGTGCTGGCCGGCAGCCTGCGCAACGCCGGTGCCGTGGCCCGCTGGATCACCGACGAGCAGCACCGCCGCGGCACCCGGGTCGGCGTCGCCGTGGTGCCGGCGGGGGAGCGCGACGGGTCCGGCGAGATGCGGTTCGCGATCGAGGACCAGTTGGGTGCCGGGGCGGTCGTCGACGCGCTCGCGGCACGCGGGATCGATCATTCGTCACCCGAGGCCGCGGTGGTGTGCGAGGCGTTCCGCGGACTGCGCGGCGCAGTGCGGCACCTGCTGCTCGCGAGCGGCTCGGGGCAGGAACTGGTCGAGCGCGGCCTGCGCGACGACGTCCTTCGCGCCGCCGAACTCGACGCGGCCGACGTCGTGCCGATCCTGCGGGACGGCGTCTTCGCCGCGGGCTGAGAACGGACGGCGCGCGTCCGACCCGCCACTTCTGCAGCGGGTTCGTGTCCTTGCCGTCGAGCCGCAGCGTGTCCGACACGTCGCCGTGCGGACCGCAGGAATGGAAGGCCATGTGGTCTCCTGCTCTTCGCCCGTCCTGGCGGGCACCGTGCGGTGCTGCCGTCGGGACAGCTCTGTCAGCGCGGCGTCATGGCCGCCAGCCGCGCGGCCGGCGCGATCTCGCGGCGCGTCCAGCGGAACAGGAACCGTTCGTCGTAGCGCGGCGCGCACTTCACACAGGACGTGGGACGGGTGGGACGCCGGTGCCGATACGCCACGTGGCCGGCCGGGCAGACCCCGACCCACGGCGCCAGCTCGGTGGCCGTCTCGCCGTCATGCGTGGTGCCGCCGACGTACCCGAGTCGTCGCGCGACCCGCTTCCACTCCGCGCCGTGGCCGGCGGCCGGCCCGGCGACGGCGTGCGCGACCTCGTGCAGCAGCGTCTGGTGGTTCGTGTCGTCGTCGTATCGGGCGGCCAGGTACCGCGACACGCTGATGCGCTTGTGCGTGTAGTTGCACAGGCCCGCGCGGCGTTTCGCGTTGTCGAACGCGAACGACCAGGAGGGATCGAGATGGAGCGAGATGAGTGCGTCGGCCCAGGCGCGCACCCGATGCAGTTCAGACATGCGAAGACATTAGAACGTACCTGCGACATCGGGTCAGACGGCGATGGATGCCTCTGCCCGCCGCCGTTCGGTCGTGTCGATCGCCATCAGCGTGGACTCCAGCTGATCCTCGGGCGCCTCCGATTCCTGCCGCAGGAACAGGGCGCGCTTGAAGTCGGCGCGCGCGGAGTCGTAATCCCCGGCGTCGAAGTGCGCCTTGCCGCGGTGCTCGAGCGCGAACGCCGCGATGCTCGACCAGCCCTGGCCCTCGGCCTCGGCCGCGCAGGTGGTCATCTCCGCGATCGCCGCCGCATACGAGCCGCGGAACTGCAGGACCGTCGCGTGCAGGATCCGCGCGCGCAGCAGGTCGCGGCGGGTGCCCGCCATCCGGGCCTGCCGGACGGCGGCGTCGGCGACGGTGAGCGCCTCATCGAGGTCGTCGAGCACCTTCAGCAGCCAGACCCGCTCCAGCATCGCGGGGAGGTTGCGCTGCCCGCCGATCTCATCCAGCCGCTCCCGGCAGCGATGCGGGTCGACGATCTCGCGGAGGGTGTCGGGGTCGTACCCCTGGATGTAGCTCACCGTGAACTCCCTTCGCGACCGGTGCTTCCAGTGTGCCTGACGAGGCCGGGGCGGTCGGGCATCGACGCCGCGTGTCCCCGGGCTCGAGGCATCCCACCCGCCCCGGCGGGCGCGGGTCGGACACGTCCGTGCTCCCGTCCACGAGGTGATGGCCACGGCATCCGGCCGGTGCTTCTCGATCGCCCGCCGCGCCGGCGCGCTCCGCCGCCCCGCCGGGCGCATCCCGCCCTCCGGCCGCCCCGTGCAACGGCCCGAGACGCCGTCGGAGCGATGACTAGGCTCGGCCTGTGAACAGTGTGCGTGCGGCGATCCTTGGGCCGGTCACGGTCGAGGCCGCGGACGCCCGCGTCGAGCTGAGCGGGCCGAACGCCCGCGCCCTGGTGGCCTCGCTCGTACTCGCGACCGGAACCACCCGCAGCACCGATGCGCTCGTGGACGACATCTGGGGCGACGACCCGCCGCAGAACCCGCGGGCGGCCCTCCAGACGCTGGTCTCGCGGGTGCGCGCGGTCGCCGGAGCGGATGCGGTGCGCAGCGCGCCCGGCGGCTACGCGCTGGGCGACGTCGAGATCGACATCGATACGGCTCGCGGCCTGCTCGAGCGGTCCGACCGCCTGCCCGCCGACGACCCCGAACGGCTGTCGCTGCTGGATGCGGCCCTCACGCTGTGGCGCGGTGAACCCGGCGCCGATCTTGAGGGCCACCCGGTCTCAGACGCGGTGCGGGATGCCGCGGCCGCCCTGCGCGCCCGGGCCGAGGCATCCCGTGCCGATGCGCTGAGCACGGGCGGCCGGCCCGATGACGCTGCCGCGGCGCTCGCCGCGCTCGCCGTCGCCCGCCCGTACGACGAGGCCCTGCACGCGCGCTGGATGCGGGCGCTCGCCGACGCCGGCCGCGTGCCCGAGGCGCTCGCCGTGTTCGCGGCGCTCGCGCACCCGGCTGCGCGACGAACTGGGCAGCTCGCCCGGCGCCGAGCTGACCGAGCTGAACACCCGGCTGCTGCGGGCGGATCCGCCGGCCCGCAGCGCGCGGGTGCGCCTCGGGCTCGCAGGCGGCCCCGAACGAGCTGGTCGGGCGCGACGGCGACCTGCAGGCTCTGGCCGGGCTGCTCGCGCACGCCCGGCTGGTCACGATCCTGGGCACCGGCGGCCTCGGCAAGACGCGCGCGGCGCAGGCGGTGGCCGCGGCATCCGATGCGCCGACCGTGGTCGTGGTGTCGCTGGCGGGGGTCCGCTCGGACGACGATGTGCCGCTGGCCATCGCGGCCGCGCTCGGCATCAATGAGGCCACGCCCGGGGGCGCCTCGCCGACACCCGCACCCGGCCCGACCTGCGGGTGCGGGTCGTCTCGCTGCCGGGAGCAGCCCACCCTGCTGGTGCTCGACAACTGCGAGCAGGTCATCGACGGCGTCGCCGGCTGGGTCGCCGACATCTTGGCGGCCGTCCCGACGCTGCGCGTCCTCACCACGAGCCGCACCCCGCTCGCGGTCGCCGGCGAGGTCACCTATCCGCTCCCGCCGCTCTCGGTCGACGGCGCGGAGGCCCGCGACGGCGCGGATGCCGGCGGCCCGGCCGATACCGGCGACGAGGCGTCCACGGCGGGCGAGATCGAGAGCCCCGCCGTCCGGCTGTTCCTGGATCGCGCGCGCGCCGTGCGCCCCGGCGCGACGCTGCCGAAAGACGTGATCACCCGGCTGTGCACGCACCTGGACGGCCTGCCGCTGGCGATCGAACTGGCGGCGGCCCGGGTGCGGACGATGACCCCCGAGCAGATCGAGGCGCGGCTGCAGGACCGCTTCGCGCTGCTGACCACGGGCGACCGCACCGCGCCCGAACGCCATCGCACGCTCGAGGCCGTGATCGGCTGGAGCTGGGACCTGCTGGACCAGCAGGCCCGCCGCGCGATGGCGATGCTGGCCGTGCTGCCGGCCGGATTCACGGTCGAGACCATGGCCACGGTCCTCGGCGAGCCCGCCGACGACGTCGTCGACCGGCTGGTGTCGCAGTCGCTGCTGCTGGTGGGCGAGCGTCCCGACACCGGGCAGGTGCGGTTCCGGATGCTCGAGACCGTCCGCGAGTACGCGCTGGCGCGACTGGCCGACACCCCCGGGGGTGTCGAGGATGCCTGGGCCCGCGTGACCGATTGGGCCTGCCGGTTCAGCACCGACCGCCTGGGGCAGGTCTTCGAGCGCGAGGTGAACCGTCAGGTGCGCGCCGAACACGACAACCTGATCTCGGTGCTGCGCCGCTCCATCGACGCGGACGACGACGCGGTCACGGTGCTGCTGTTCGCCCTGCTCGGCCAGGGCTGGATGGTGCAGGGCGCATTCACCGAGCTCGCGGCGTTCGCCCCGGTCGTCTTCGACGCGGTCGCCCGCACCGGCGAGCGCGAAGTCCCGGTCGACGCCCTCATCGTGACCCTCATCTTCGGCGCATTCGTCCTGCGCGCCGAAGGCGAGCCGCGCGCGCTGCGGTTCCTCGCGCGCATCCGTATCCTCCGTCGCCGCCATCCGGACATGGACAGTCTGCTCGGCGCGTTCGCCGATGCGGTCCTGGCGATCCTCCAGGCCGGCGCATCGCGCCGCACCGATCGCATCTTGGCGGCGTTCGAGCGGCTCCGCGCCGCGCCCGATCTCGCGACCCGACTGCTCGGCGAATCGCTGCTGTCGCAGTTCGCCGAGAACTCCGGCGACATGCACACCGCGCTCGAGTCGGCCACCCGCGCGTGGCAGCTGGCGAACGCAACCCGGCACAGTGGTTCGCCGCGATGGCGGCGTCCTCGATCGCCCAGCTGAGCAGTCAGATGGCCCAGCCCGCGGCGGCGCTGAAATGGCTCGCGATCGCGGCGGAGGAGTACGCGCAGTTCGGTGCGTTCGAGCAGGATCGGCAGCTGGAATGGCTGCGCGGGGCCAACCTGGCCGCTCTCGGCGAACTCGACGCCGCCCGCGACGTGTTCCAGGCCCTCACCGAGGGGCGCGAGATGACCGAGGACGGGCTGGAGGCGGCATCCATCGGCTGGTACGGACTGGCCGAGATCGATCGCGCCTCCGGAGCCGGTGCGGACGCCGGTGCGGCATTCGAGCGCGCGCTGTCGATGTTCCGGTCCGGTGACCAGCGCGGATCGCCGTGGTACCTGATGCTGATGGCCGGCACCCTGTCGGCCGCGACGTTCGACGACCTGTTCACCGAGCCGGCGCGCAGCCGCTGGGCGCGCCGACTGCGAGGACGGATGCTGGCGGTCGCGCGGATGCGGTCGGAGTTCCTCGACGCCCCGGTGGTGGGCACCGTCCTGATGGGGTGGTCGGCGTGGGCGATGGATCACCCCGAGCGCCGTGATCGGGCGCTGGCGGCGCTCGCGCTCGGCGAGCGGCTCGGCGCCCGGCAGGATCTGCTCAGCCTGCACTGGACCGAGCACTTCGCACACGCCGAGCGCGTGGCCGGCGCCGAGCGGGTGGCCGCGGCGCGGGACGCGATCGCCGGGCTGCCACGGGAGGACGCGGTGCTCCGCGGACTCGCCGTGCTGCGCGAGCCGAGCGCCCCCGGCCGCTGAGCGACCGGGGGCAGGGCGGCGAGTGCCGCCGGTCAGGCCTTGCGCATGTAGGCGCGGACGGTCAGCGGGGCGAAGATCGCCACGATCACGGCGGCGCCCAGCAGCGACACCCACGCATCCGAGGTGAAGGCGCCGTTGTTGGCCAGTTCGCGCACCGCGGTGACCAGATGCGAGACCGGGTTGATGTTTGCGAACCAGGCCAGCCAGCTGGGCATGCTGTCCACGGGCACGTACGCGTTGGACAGGAACGTCAGCGGGAACAGCACGAGCATCGAGATGCCCTGCACGCTGCCGGCGGTGCGGGCGATGACCCCGAAGAACGCGAAGATCCAGCTGATCGCCCATGAGCAGACGATCACCAGCAGGCCGGCCAGGACGACTTCGCCCAGACCTCCGGCGGGGTGGTAGCCGATCACGAAGCCCATCGCGAACGTGAGCGTGGTCGCGATGGCGTAGCGCACGGTGTCGGCCAGGAGTGCCCCGGACAGCGGGGCGATGCGCGCGATCGGCAGCGACCGGAACCGGTCGAACACGCCTTTGTCCATGTCCTCGCGCAGCTGGGTGCCGGTCACGACCGAGGTGGTGATGACGGTCTGCACCAGGATGCCCGGGATCAGCGACGGCAGGTAGCTCTGCACGTCGCCGGCGATCGCGCCGCCGAACAGGTACGCGAACATCAGGGTGAAGATGATCGGCTTGCACCGTCACGTCGACCAGCTGCTCGGGCGTGCGGCGGATCTTGATCAGTCCGCGGTACGCCATGGTGAAAGTGTTGGCCACGCTCTGGCGGATGCTGGGGCGGTTGCTCAGCCGGCGATCGGCTGCCGGGACGATCCGGTCGGCGGTGAGGGTGGTCATGCCGGTACCTCTTCCTTCTCTGCGTTCTTCTGCGCGGCCTCGGCCTGATCGGTCGCGTCGTGTCCGGTGATCGCCAGGAACGCCTCGTCCAGGGTCGGCTTCTGCACGCTCATCTCGGTGAGGTGGATGCCCTCGTCCCGCAGCGTGATCAGCAGGTCGGCGACGCGGTCGGCGTCGGCCATGGGGGCGGTGAGGCGGGATGCCTCGGGGAGAGCGTCGCCGTCGTCCCGAGGACGCGCTCGATGGCGCGCAGGGCGTCGGCGGTGTCGGCCGGATCGGCCAGCCGCAACTGCAGGCTCGAGGTGCCCACCGATGACTTCAGCTCGTCGGCGGTGCCCTCGGCCGCGACCTTGCCACGGTCGATGACCGCGATCCGGTCGGCCAGCTGGTCGGCCTCGTCCAGGTACTGCGTGGTCAGCAGCACCGTCGAACCGGTGGATACCAGCTCGCGGATCGTGTCCCACATCTGCCCGCGGGTGCGGGGGTCCAGCCCGGTCGTCGGCTCGTCCAGGAAGATCAGCGGAGGCTGGGCGATCAGGGATGCCGCCAGGTCGAGGCGGCGGCGCATGCCGCCGGAGAACTTCTTCAGCGGCCGGCGCGCGGCATCCGTGAGTCCGAACCGCTCGAGCAGGTCGACGGACTTGCTGCGGGCCTCGGCCCGCGACAGGCCCAGCAGGCGCGAGAAGATGATCAGGTTCTCGGTGGCCGACAGCGTCTCGTCGACGGACGCGAACTGTCCGGTGACGCCGATCAGCTGGCGCACGATGTTCGGCTCGCGCACGACGTCGTGGCCGAAGATGCGGCCGGAGCCGCCGTCCGGACGCAGGAGCGTGGCGAGCATGTTGATGGTGGTGGTCTTGCCGGCGCCGTTCGGTCCGAGCACCCCGTAGACGGTGCCGGTCTTGACCCGCAGGTCGACGCCGTCGACCGCGCGGTTCTGCCCGAACACCTTCACCAGGGAGTCGGCCTCAACGGCCCAGTCAGTGGAAATTGTCATGCGACAAGGATCAGCACCCGGCCTGTCATGGCGCTGTCGCGGCGCTGTCGCGGCGCTGTCGCCGGCTTTCACCTGCTGTCGCCGGCGCCCGGCCCGCGTGTCAGCGCTCGAACAGCGAGGAGTTCGGCTTCGGCGACGGGACGGCATCGGCATCCGTCACCGGCGCCAGCGACCCCACGAACTCGTCGAGCTCGCGGCCCTCGGCGACCTTGGCCGGGTGGGGGCCGGCGGCCATCAGGCGCGGCAGCCAGCGGGTGGGCAGCTCGGCTGCGGATGCCGCGACCACCAGATTGCCGAAGCGGCGGCCCTTCAGCGTCTGGACCTCGGCCAGCACGATCACGTGCGGCAGCACCGCCCGCACCGTCGCGACCTGCCGCCGCGCGAACGCGAGTCCGGCGCCGTCGGCGACGTTCACCAGCAGCACCCCGTCGGGGGCGAGCAGGCGGGATGCCGCGGTGTAGAACTCGACGGTGGTCAGGTGCGCGGGGGTCTGGGCTCCGGCGTACACGTCCGAGACCAGCAGATCGACCGTGCCGGTCAGCGCGGTGGGCAGGCGGGCCAAGCCGGCGCGGGCGTCTGAGATGCGGATCCGGATCGATGCGGCGCGGGCAGCGGGAGCTCGGCGCGCACCAGGTCGACCAGCGCCTGCTCGAGCTCGATCACCTGCTGCCGCGAACCGGGACGCGTGTGCTCGATGTAGCGGGGGATGGTCAGGGCGCCGGCCCCGAGGTGCACCGCGGTCAGCGGCTGGCCCGGCATCCCCAGCTGGTCGATCACCGCGCCCATCCGAGCCACGTACTCGAAGTGCAGGTGGGACGGGTCATCCAGATCGACGTGCGACTGGGGCGTCGCCCCGACCAGCAGCTCGAAGCCCGAGGCGAACGGGCTCGGCACGATCCCGGCCATCGTCCCGTCGGACAGGCGCGCCTTCGGGAACTCCGCGTCCCGCTGTCTGGTCCTGCCCACGCGACCACCGTACCGTCGCGGCGGCGTGCAGAACTCCGGAGAAATCGACCGGGCGGCGCCGTATCAGCCCCTGAGCCGGCCGCCCGCGCGCGAATCTCCGGAGTTCTGCACGGGTGACCCGCCGCACGACCCGGGCTACCGTGGAGATATGGACGCGATCGACCTGAACGCCGACCTCGGCGAGACCGTGGACGGGGCGCCCACGGCCGACGACGAGGCGATGTTCGCCCTCGTCTCCAGTGCCAGCATCGCGTGCGGGGGGCACGCGGGGGATGCCGCATCCATGCACGCCGCCGTCGAACGCGCCGACCGCACCGGCGTGGCGATCGGCGCGCATCCGTCCTACCCGGATCGGGCCGGCTTCGGCCGCTCGCCGATGCGGATCGGGCAGTTCGAGCTGCATGCGGTGCTGGCCGAGCAGCTGTCGTCCCTCTCGGACGCCGGCGCCGACATCCGGTACGTCAAGCCGCACGGCGCGCTCTACCACGCCGCCGGCGCGGACCCCGAGCAGGCCGGGGCGGTCGTGCAGGCGGTCGCCGAGCTCAGCGAGCGGGTCGGCCGCGGCATCCCGATCCTCGGTCTCGGCGACGCGCTCGCCGAGGCGGCGACCGCGATCGGCCTGCCGTTCTTCCGCGAGGCGTTCCTGGACCGCGGCTATCTGCCCGACGGCTCGCTCGTGCCGCGCGGCGAGCCCGGCGACCTCGTGCACGATCCGGCCGCGGTGGCCGCGCGCGCGGTGCGGCTGGCCCGCTCCGGCGAGGTCGAGGCGACCGACGGGACCGTGGTCGAAGTCGACGCGGCATCCTTCTGTCTGCACGGCGACACCCCCGAATCCGTCGAACTGGCGCGTGCGGTGCGGGCGGCGCTGGACGCCGCCGGCATCGCCGTGCGCGCGCCCTGGTGAGGTGACCCCGATGCGCATCCTTCCGTTCGGTGATCTCGCGGTGCTGATCGAAGCGGATGCCGCGGACCCGTCGCACGCCCTGCGCGAGGTGCTCGCCCTCAGCGCCCGGCTGGCGGCATCCCGCCCGGCCGGGGTCGTCGACGTCGTGCCGGCCGCGCGGACGGTGCTCGTGCAGGTCGACCCGCAGGTGCTGGCGCTGTCGGCGGCGCGGACCTGGATCGAGCGCACTGCGGAGGCGCCCGAATCGGCGGCAGCCGCACCCGTGCCGCGCACGGTGGAGCTGCCGATCGTCTACGACGGCCCGGACCTGGCCGAGACCGCCGCGCTGCTCGGGCTGAGCCCGGAGGCGCTCGCGCGCCGGCACCTCGAGGCGGACTGGACCGTCGCCTTCACCGGGTTCGCCCCCGGATTCGGGTACCTGGTCAGCGAGGACTGGCCGTTCGACGTGCCGCGACGGAGCGCCCCGCGCACCCGCGTCCCGGCCGGCGCGGTCGGGCTGGCCGGCGCATTCTGCGGCGCCTACCCGCGCGCGACACCCGGCGGGTGGCGCCTCATCGGCACCACCGGTGCGCCGCTGTTCGACCCGGATGCCGCCGATCCGGCCCTGCTCGCGCCGGGGAACCGCGTCCGGTTCGTCGAGGCGGCCGCCGCGCGTGTGCAGAACTCCGGAGATCCGGCCCGCGCCGGCGCCGTTCGGGCCGATTCTGGGCCATCCGCGGCGGAATCTCCGGAGTTCCGCACGCCGCGCACGCCGCGCGGCGCCCCCGGACCGGAGGACGCGCCCGGACCGGAGGACGCCCCCGGACCGGAGGACGCGCCAGAAGCGGCGCTGCGGGTCGTCGACCCGGGGCTGCTGGCGACCGTGCAGGACCTCGGCCGTCCCGGCCATGCGGCGCAGGGCATCGCCCGCTCGGGCGCGCTCGACCGCGGCGCCCTGCGCACCGCGAACCGGCTGGTCGGCAACCCCGAGGACGCGGCCGGGATCGAGATCACGATGGGCGGCTGGCGCGCCGTCGCGCAGCGCGACCTGTGGTTCGCCGTGGCCGGTGCGTGGGGCCCGGTCCATCTGGACGGGCACGAGCTCGATCCGTACGAGTCCTACGCCTGGCCGGCCGGCGCCGAGCTCGCACCTGGACTGGTTCGCCCACGGCGCCCGCGCCTACCTCGCCGTCCGCGGCGGCATCCGGGCGCCCCTCGTGGCCACCTCGCGGGCCAGCGACATCCTGGCCGGGATCGGGCCGTCCCCGCTCGCCGCCGACGATGTGCTGGCCACGGCGGATGCCGCGGCTGTGCCGATCCCTCCGGCCGAGGTGATGCCGTGGGGTGCGCCGGATGACGAGGACCTCGAGATCCGGCTGGCCCCCGGCCCTCGCGGGGACTGGTTCACCGCCTCCGCCCGGACCGCGCTGTTCGACGCCGTGTGGACCGTCTCGGCGCGGGCCGACCGGGTCGGGCTGCGGCTGGACGGCCCGGCGCTGGAGCGCGCCCGCACCGACGAGCTGCCCAGCGAGGGGATGCTGCCGGGGGCGATCCAGGTGCCGCCGGACGGCCGGCCGACCATCCTGCTGGCCGACGGTCCGGTCACGGGCGGCTACCCGGTGATCGCGGTCGTGACGGATGCCGCGCTCGACCTGATCGCGCAGGCACGGCCGGGCACCCGCATCCGATTCCGGCACGCGCCGCCCGCCGTCTGAGCGGAATCGGCGGGTTATACCGCAGGATCGGACACTCGTCAAGAATCCGACTGGACATGAAGGGCCTGGCGGCCTATAGTTGGTAGTTGCGCTCTGGTTCCCCCTGCCTTCATATGGTGGTCGGCCGTGCCCGTGTGCCCCCGCTGTTCCCGATGGACCTGGCATCCGATGGGCGGCGACGTGAGGCGCTCGGGGTTCGGGGATCCGAGCACGCCATCTGTCGACAAGGAACCGAAGCCCGCCCCGGGCTCATGGAGGTTATCCCCTTGGTCGCTGCGCCCAACGCATCCACCACCACCCCCAAGAACGGCCGCGGAGCATCCCGCCTCTCGTTCGCCAAGATCTCAGACACGCTGACCGTCCCCGATCTGCTCGCGCTGCAGACGGAGTCGTTCGACTGGCTCATCGGCAACGACGCGTGGAAGGCGCGCGTCGCCGAGGCGCAGGCCGCCGGCCGAGGCGATGTCCCCGAGCACAGCGGTCTGGAGGAGATCTTCGAGGAGATCTCGCCGATCGAGGACCTCAGCGAGACGATGCAAGCTGAGCTTCACGAACCCGTACCTGGAGCCGGAGAAGTACTCGATCGAGGAGTGCAAGGAGCGCGGCAAGACCTACGCCGCCCCGCTGTACGTCGAGGCCGAGTTCATGAACCACCAGACCGGTGAGATCAAGACCCAGACGGTCTTCATGGGCGACTTCCCGCTGCAGACCGGCAAGGGCACGTTCATCATCAACGGCACCGAGCGCGTCGTCGTCTCGCAGCTCGTCCGCTCCCCGGGCGTCTACTTCGACCGGACGCCGGACAAGACCAGCGACAAGGACATCGTCTCGTCGCGGATCATCCCCAGCCGCGGCGCCTGGCTCGAGTTCGAGGTCGACAAGCGCGACCAGGTCGGCGTGCGCATCGACCGCAAGCGCAAGCAGTCCGTCACCGTGTTCCTGAAGGCCCTGGGGCTGACCAGCGAAGACATCCTGAACGAGTTCGCGGGCTTCGAGTCGATCGAGGACACGCTGTCCAAGGACACGATCCTCACCAAGGAGGACGCGCTCCGCGACATCTACCGCAAGCTCCGTCCGGGCGAGCAGGTGGCCGCCGAGGCCGCCCGCGCCCTGCTGGACAACTTCTACTTCAACCCGAAGCGCTACGACCTGGCCAAGGTCGGCCGCTTCAAGATCAACCAGAAGCTGGGCGTCGAGTCGCCGCTGTCCGAGTCGGTGCTGTCCGTGCAGGACATCGTCGCCACGATCAAGTACCTCGTCCGCCTGCACCGCGGCGATGTCACGTTCGAGGGCCGCCGTGGCGGCAAGGACGTCGAGATCCGCCTGGACATCGACGACATCGACAACTTCGGCAACCGCCGCATCCGCGCGGTCGGAGAGCTGATCCAGAACCAGGTCCGCACCGGACTGTCCCGCATGGAGCGCGTCGTCCGCGAGCGCATGACCACGCAGGACATCGAGGCGATCACCCCGCAGACCCTGATCAACGTGCGCCCCGTCGTCGCGGCGATCAAGGAGTTCTTCGGCACCTCGCAAGCTGTCGCAGTTCATGGACCAGAACAACCCGCTCGCGGGACTGACCCACAAGCGCCGCCTGTCGGCGCTGGGCCCCGGCGGTCTGTCGCGTGAGCGCGCCGGCGTCGAGGTCCGCGACGTCCACCCGTCGCACTACGGCCGGATGTGCCCGATCGAGACGCCGGAAGGCCCGAACATCGGCCTGATCGGCTCGCTCGCATCGTTCGCCCGCATCAACGCGTTCGGGTTCATCGAGACCCCGTACCGTCGCGTGCTGGGCGGCAAGGTCACCGAGCAGATCGACTACCTCACCGCGAGCGAGGAGAACGACTACATCGTGGCCCAGGCGGGCGCCGAGCTGAAGGCGGACGGCACGTTCGTCGAGGAGCGGGTGCTTGCCCGTCGCGGTCAGGGCGGCGAGGTCGACCTGTTCCACGTCGAGGACATCGGCTACATGGATGTCTCGCCCCGCCAGATGGTGTCGGTGGCGACATCCCTCATCCCGTTCCTCGAGCACGACGACGCGAACCGGGCCCTGATGGGCGCGAACATGCAGCGTCAGGCCGTCCCGCTCGCCGCCAGCGAGTCGCCCGTGGTCGGCACCGGCATGGAGGGCTACACCGCGATCGACGCCGGTGACGTGATCACCGCCGAGAACGCCGGTGTGGTCAACGAGGTCTCGGCCGACAAGGTCACCGTGCAGCTGGATGCCGGCGGCACCCAGGAGTACTACCTGCGCAAGTTCGACCGCTCCAACCAGGGCACCTGCTACAACCAGCGCGTCGTGGTCTCGGCCGGCGACCGGATCGAGGTCGGCGAGGTCATCGCCGACGGTCCCGCCACCGAGAACGGCGAGCTGGCGCTGGGCAAGAACCTGCTGGTCGCGTTCATGACGTGGGAGGGCTACAACTACGAGGACGCGATCATCCTCAGCCAGAACCTGGTGAAGGACGACACCCTCTCCTCGATCCACATCGAGGAGTATGAGGTGGACGCCCGCGACACCAAGCTCGGCAAGGAGGAGATCACCCGCGACCTGCCCAACGTGAGCCCGGACCTGCTGAAGGACCTGGACGAGCGCGGCATCGTGCGTATCGGCGCCGAGGTGCGCCCCGGCGACATCCTGGTCGGCAAGGTCACGCCCAAGGGCGAGACCGAGCTGTCGGCCGAGGAGCGACTGCTGCGCGCGATCTTCAACGAGAAGAGCCGCGAGGTCCGCGACACGTCGCTGAAGGTGCCGCACGGTGAAGAGGGCACGATCATCGCGGTCAAGGAGTTCAACGCCGAAGAGGGCGACGACGAGCTCGGCAACGGCGTGAACCGCCGTGTCGTGGTCTACATCGCCCAGAAGCGCAAGATCACCGCCGGCGACAAGCTGGCCGGCCGCCACGGCAACAAGGGCGTCATCTCCCGCATCCTGCCGGTCGAGGACATGCCGTTCCTCGCCGACGGCACCCCGGTGGACGTCATCCTGAACCCGCTCGGCATCCCCGGCCGGATGAACTTCGGCCAGGTGCTGGAGACCCACCTCGGCTGGATCGCCAAGACCGGCTGGAAGGTCGAGGGCAACCCCGACTGGGCCACCGAGCTGTCCGACCAGGCCCGCGAGGCCGCCCCGGGCACGAAGGTCGCCACCCCGGTGTTCGACGGTGCGCGCGAGGACGAGGTCGCAGGGCTTCTCGACTCGACGCTGCCGACGCGCGACGGCGACCGGCTGATCGACTCCACGGGCAAGACGTTGCTGTACGACGGCCGCAGCGGAGAGCCGTTCCCGGCTCCCATCTCGGTCGGCTACATGTACATCCTGAAGCTGGCACCACCTGGTGGACGACAAGATCCACGCCCGCTCGACCGGTCCGTACTCGATGATCACCCAGGCAGCCGCTGGGCGGCAAGGCGCAGTTCGGCGGCCAGCGCTTCGGCGAGATGGAGGTGTGGGCGCTCGAGGCCTACGGCGCCGCGTACGCGCTGCAGGAGCTGCTGACGGTCAAGTCCGACGACATCCTCGGCCGCGTCAAGGTGTACGAGGCCATCGTCAAGGGCGAGAACATCCCCGAGCCGGGCACGCCCGAATCGTTCAAGGTGCTGATGAAGGAGATGCAGTCGCTCTGCCTGAACGTCGAGGTCCTCTCGGCCGACGGCACGGCGGTCAACCTGCGTGACACGGATGACGAGGCCTTCCGCGCTGCGGAGGAGCTCGGCATCAACATCTCCAGCCGGTTCGAGTCCTCGTCCATCGACGAGATCTGATCCGACCAGGCCCACACTCAAGCTTTCACAAGGCACACAGGAGAACCAGTGCTCGACGCAACAACTTTCGATGAGCTTCGTATCGGTCTGGCCACTGCCGACGACATCCGTCGTTGGTCCTATGGCGAGGTCAAGAAGCCCGAGACCATCAACTACCGCACCCTGAAGCCCGAGAAGGACGGTCTGTTCGGCGAGCAGATCTTCGGGCCCTCCCGCGACTGGGAGTGCGCGTGCGGCAAGTACAAGCGGGTCCGCTTCAAGGGCATCGTCTGCGAGCGCTGCGGCGTGGAGGTCACCAAGAGCTCCGTCCGTCGTGAGCGGATGGGGCACATCGAGCTGGCCGCCCCGGTCACCCACATCTGGTACTTCAAGGGCGTCCCCTCGCGGCTCGGCTACCTGCTGGACATGGCGCCGAAGGACCTCGAGAAGGTCATCTACTTCGCCGCGTACATGGTCATCTCGGTGGACGAGGATGCGCGCCACCGCGACCTGCCCACGCACGAGAACAACCTCCGGCTGGAGATGAAGACGATCGCGGACCGCCGCGACGCCCGCATCGCCACGCGCATGCAGAAGCTGGAAGAGGACCTCACCGCCCTGGAGGAAGAGGGCGCCAAGGCCGACCAGAAGAAGAAGACCAAAGACGCCGCCGAGAAGGAGATGACCTCGATCCGCAAGAACGCGGACGAGCAGATCGCCAAGCTCGAGCGCGTCTGGGAGGACTTCCGCACCCTCGAGGTCGGCGCCCTCAAGCCCGAGGACGACGTGTTCCACGAGCTGCAGGACCGCTTCGGCCAGTACTTCGAGGCCTACATGGGCGCGGAGTCGATCCAGCGCCGCCTGCAGGCGTTCGACCTGGCCGCCGAGTCCGAGAATCTGCACCTGCAGATCGCCGAGGGCAAGGGCCAGCGCAAGATCCGCGCGATCAAGCGACTGAAGGTCGTCAACTCGTTCCTGTCCACCGGCATGAGCCCGGCATCGATGGTGCTGGACGTCGTCCCGGTGATCCCGCCCGAGCTTGCGCCCGATGGTGCAAGCTGGACGGCGGCCGGTTCGCGACATCCGATCTGAACGACCTGTACCGTCGCGTGATCAACCGCAACAACCGCCTCCGTCGCCTGATCGACCTCGGTGCCCCCGAGATCATCGTGAACAACGAGAAGCGGATGCTGCAGGAGGCCGTCGACGCGCTGTTCGACAACGGCCGTCGTGGCCGCCCCGTGACCGGCACCGGCAACCGGGCGCTGAAGTCGCTGTCCGACATGCTCAAGGGCAAGCAGGGCCGGTTCCGCCAGAACCTGCTCGGCAAGCGCGTGGACTACTCGGGCCGTTCGGTGATCATCGTCGGTCCGACGCTGAAGCTGCACCAGTGCGGTCTGCCCAAGCAGATGGCGCTCGAGCTGTTCAAGCCGTTCGTGATCAAGCGTCTGATCGACCTCGGTCACTCGCAGAACATCAAGGCCGCCAAGCGCGCGGTCGAGCGCACCCGTCCCGAGGTGTGGGACGTGCTCGAGGAGATCATCCGCGAGCGTCCGGTGCTGCTGAACCGTGCGCCCACGCTGCACCGTCTGGGCATCCAGGCGTTCGAGCCGCAGCTGGTCGAGGGCAAGGCCATCCAGCTTGCACCCGCTGGTGTGCGCCGCCTTCAACGCCGACTTCGACGGCGACCAGATGGCCGTGCACCTGCCGCTGTCGGTCGAGGCGCAGGCCGAGGCCCGCATCCTGATGCTGGCCTCGAACAACATCCTCAAGCCCTCGGACGGCCGTCCGGTCACCCTGCCTTCGCAGGACATGATCATCGGCCTGCACCACCTGACCACGGTCAAGGCGGGCGCGAGCGGCGAGGGCCGCGTGTTCGGGTCGGTCGCCGAGGCGATCATGGCCCGCGACGAGGGCACGCTCGACCTGCAGGCGAAGGCGCGCATCCGCATCCCGGAGCTCACCTTCCTCGAGGGTGAGGCGCCCGAGAACTACGAGCGCTACGGGCTGGTGGATGCCTCGCTCGGCCAGGTGATCTTCAACGACACCCTGCCGAAGGGCTTCCCGTTCGTGCGCGGCCAGGCCGACAAGGGCAAGCTGAGCCAGATCGTGAACAAGCTGGCGGAGGAGTACCCCAAGGTCACCGTCGCCGCCGCGCTGGATGCGATCAAGGACGCCGGCTTCTACTGGGCCACCCGTTCGGGCGTGACCGTCGCCCTCTCCGACGTGATCACCCCGCCGAACAAGGCCGAGATCGTCGGGCAGTACGAGAAGCAGGCCGCGAAGGTCCAGGGCCAGTACGAGAAGGGTCTGACCACCGACGCCGAGCGTCGGCAGGAGCTCATCAAGATCTGGACCGAGGCGACCGACGAGATCCAGAAGGCGATGCGGGACAACTTCCCCGAGGACAACACCATCAACCGCATGGTGTCCTCCGGCGCCCGCGGAAACTGGCTCCAGATCCGGAACATCGCCGGTATGCGAGGCCTCGTGAACAACCCGAAGGGCGAGATCATCCCGCGCCCGATCATCTCCTCGTACCGCGAGGGGCTGAGCGTGGCGGAGTACTTCATCGCCTCGCACGGTGCCCGCAAGGGCCTGGCCGACACCGCGCTGCGCACGGCCGACTCCGGGTACCTCACCCGGCGTCTGGTCGACGTCTCGCAGGATGTCATCATCCGCGAGGACGACTGCGGCACGAACAAGGGCCTGGAGTTCACGATCGCCGCGCCCGGCGCCGACGGCACCCTGGTGCGTGACAGCAACGTGGAGAACTCGGTGTTCGCCCGGACGCTGGCCACCGACGTGGTCACCGACGGCGGCGAGGTCCTCGCCGAGGCCGGACAGGATGTCGGGGACGTGCTGATCAACCGTCTGGTCGAGGCGGGTGTGCAGACCATCAAGGTGCGGTCGGTCCTGACCTGCGACTCGGCGGTCGGCGTCTGCGCCCGCTGCTACGGCCGCTCGCTGGCCACCGGCAAGATGGTCGACATCGGCGAGGCCGTGGGCATCATCGCGGCCCAGTCGATCGGCGAGCCCGGCACCCAGCTGACCATGCGCACGTTCCACACCGGCGGTTCCGCGTCGGCGGAGGACATCACGCAGGGTCTGCCGCGTGTGCAGGAGCTGTTCGAGGCGCGCACCCCGAAGGGTGCCTCGCCGATCGCGGAGTCCGATGGACGCATCACGATCGACGAGACCGAGAAGAGCCGCAAGGTCATCCTGACCCCCGACAACGGCGACGAGCCGCACGTCTACCCGGTCCTGCGGCGCGCGACGCTGCTGGTCGAGGACGGGCAGCACGTCTCGGTCGGCCAGCCGCTGCTCGTGGGCACGCTGGACCCGAAGGAGATCATGCGCGTCCAGGGTGCGCGCACCGTGCAGAAGTACCTCGTGGACGGCGTCCAGGGGGTCTACCGCTCGCAGGGTGTGCCGATCCACGACAAGCACATCGAGGTCATCGTGCGCCAGATGCTGCGGAAGGTCACCGTGGTCGACCACGGCGACACGAAGCTGCTGCCCGGTGAGCTGGTGGACTCGCGTCGGTTCATCGACATGAACCGCGGTGCCGTGGCCGAGGGCAAGCGCCCGGCCTCGGGTCGTCCCGAGCTCATGGGCATCACGAAGGCGTCGCTTGCGACCGAGTCGTGGCTGTCGGCCGCGTCGTTCCAGGAGACGACGCGCGTGCTGACCCAGGCCGCGATGGAGGGCAAGAGCGACCCGCTCGTGGGCCTGAAGGAGAACGTGATCATCGGAAAGCTGATCCCCGCCGGCACCGGACTGTCCAAGTACCGGAACGTCGTGGTGGAGGCCACCGAAGAGGCCAAGAGCGAGCGGTACCCCAACCGCATCTTCGCCTCGGACGGCGCGTACAGCGACACCGACCTGAGCTACGTCGACTTCGACAGCTTCTCGACGGACGACTTCACGCCCGGCCAGTACAACTGACCCGGGACGAGCCCGGCCGCACCGCGGTCGGGCTCGACCCCGGCATCGCGAAAGGCTCCGGCATCCGCCGGGGCCTTTCGCTTTGCCGTGCACAGGCTCGCACCCTCCCTCCGCGGGTCGCGGGACGGATGCCCCCGCCGCCGCTTACCGTGGAGGGCAGGGGAGGAAGGGCATGATCGGGGGACGAAAGGCGTGGATCGCCTGGCCGGCGGGTCTGCTGTGCGCCGGCGTGGTGGCCGGGCTGGCGTGGCTGGCCGCCCCCGGAATCCCGGCGGCCGTGCAGTTCGCCGGAGACCTGCTGCGCTCCGCCACGGCGGCCGAGCAGGCCGCCTCGGCGCCGGCGACGGCGCGGCCGATCGAGAGCATCGGCACGGCCATCACCGACGACTGCCGGTCGCTGTATCCGGACAAGCTGTGGGTCCAGCTCAGCTGGCAGCCGCACGTCGTCCTCGACCAGTCGCAGGACCCGCCGGCCACCGCCGCGACCGGGGTGCGCGACGCGCTCACCCCCGACGTGCTGATGACCTGCGCGTGGCGCGACCGGGACGGCGGCACGGTGGTCACGACGCTCGCGAAAGTGGATGCCGCGGCCGCCGCGGTCGCCCGCCCGGGGTTCGCGAGTCAGGGCTTCCACTGCACGGACGCCGGCGGCGGCATCCGCTGCGCCCGGACCAGTGGCCGCACGACCGAGGAGAACGTGGTCCGCGACGGGATGTGGCTGTCCACGACCGAGCAGGCGTGGCATCCCTCCGGCTACACCGACGAGCTGGTGCGTCGGCTCTGGCCGTAAACGGTACGGCGCCTCGGTCAGGTCCCTCAGCGACGGGCACTTCGTCTCGCTGCGCTCGCTCAGCGCGAGGCGCAGCGACCGAGACGAAGGGCCGGTCTTACGGGAGGTCCCAGGTGTGCACCGGCTCGTTGGCGTGCATGCCCTCGGCGTACAGCGCGAGCATCTCGGTGAGGGCGCGATCGCGATCCATGCCCCGATCCTCGAGCGCGCGGACCGCGGCGACCTGCCACGAGGCGCCGTTGACCCGGCGCTTGCACCGCTCCTCGACGATCGTCAGGTAGCGATCCCGCACGGCGGCCGACACTCCCCACAGCGACAGGCCCTCGTCCGCGAGGGGGAGCAGGCGCCGCAGGATCAGCTCGTCCCAGGGCACCTCGCCCAGTCCCGGCCAGTAGAGGGTGGCGTCGACGCCCCGGCGGGCGCCCTCGGTGAAGTTCGACTGCGCCGCATCGAAGCTCATCTTGGTCCACACCGGACGCTCTTCGGCCGCCAGCATCCGCAGCGCCCCGTAGTAGAACGCCGCATTCGCGAGCACGTCGACCACGGTCGGACCGGCCGGGAGCACCCGGTTCTCGACCCGCAGATGCGGGCGTCCGTCCACGACGTCGTACACCGGCCGGTTCCAGCGGTAGACCGTGCCGTTGTGCAAGCCGGGCTCCTGCAGCTTCGGTGCGCGGCCGGCGGCGAGCTCGGCCTCGGGGTCCTCGTCGCTGGTCTCGGCAGGCAGGGCGGGGAAGTAGCGGACGTTCTCCTCGAACAGGTCGAAGATCGACGTGATCCACCGCTCGCCGAAGAACACCGGCGGCCGCACGCCCTGGTTGCGCAGCTCGGGCGAGCGGGTGTCGGTGGCCTGCAGGAACAGCTCGGTGCGCGTCTCGGCCCACAGCTGCCTGCCGAACAGGAACGGCGAGTTCGCCCCCAGGGCGAGCTGGGGGCCGGCCAGCAGCTGGGCGGCGTTCCAGTTCGCGGCGAACTCGGCGGGCGAGACCTGCACGTGCAGGCTGCACCGAGGTGCAGGCCGACTCCGGGGCGATCGACGGCGAGAAGATGCGCAGCGACTCGGTGCCGGCGATGTCCAGCTCGAGGTCTTCGCGGCGCGCCGAGAACACGGCCTCGTCCAGGGCGGCGTAGCGCGCGTTCGCGCTCATCCACTCGCCCTCCAGATGCTCCGGCCGCAGGGTGGGGAGGATGCCGATCATCACGATGCCGGCCCCCGCCTCTCGCGCCTTCTCCTCGGCGTGGTTCATCGAGGAGCGCAGCAGCCCTCCAGCTCGAGCGCCGCCGCCCCCGGCAGGGGGCGGGGCGAGACGTTCAGCTCGATGTTGTACCGGCCCAGCTCGGTCTGGAACGCCGGATCGGCGATCGATTCCAGCACCTCGGCGTTGGCCATCGCCGGCTGCCAGTCGGCGTCGACGAGGTTCAGCTCGATTTCCAGGCCGGTCAGCGGCCGGTCGAACTCGAACGCGTGGTCGCGCAGCATCCGCTCGAACACGTCCAGGCAGCGCTGCACCTTCGCCCGGTACTGCTTGCGCTGCTCGCGCGTGAACACGGTGCTGCCGACGTCATCACCCATGGCGACTTCCTGATGCCCGGTCCACTGTGGGCCGGTGCGTCTGGTGCGAGCTAAGCACATCCGCCGCCGGCAGGCACGTGCTCGGTCGCGCGACGCCGCCTACGCTGGTGCCGATGGGCCAGCGCGGCGGGAGGCGGATGATGCACGGACCAGGCGAGGATGCCGCGGCCGCAGACCGCGCGCAGGTGGGCGGCAGGCGGGTGATGCGCGGAGCGGGGCAGGATGCCGCGGCCGCGGACCGCGCGCAGGTGGGCGGCAGGCGGACGATGGCCGGAGCGGGGCAGGATGCCGCGGCCGCGGACCGCGCGCAGGCCGCGGCGGTCGACCCCGGCGCCGGCCGCGGCCCGGCGTGGCTGGATGCCGCGCTCGCCGAGCACCTGCCCGCGCTGGTCGGTCTGCGTCGGCGGATCCACGCCCACCCCGAGCTGTCCCGGCACGAGACGGCCACGACCGCCCTGATCCACGACACCCTGACGGCGGCCGACATCCCGGCCCAGGTGCTGCCCGGCGGGACGGGCGTGGTCGCCGAGATCGCCGGCCGGGCCGCGGCATCCCATCCGGTGATCGGCCTGCGCGCGGACATCGACGCCCTGCCGCTGATCGAGGGCAGCGGCCTGCCGTTCGCCTCCACCGTGCCCGGGGTCGCGCACGCGTGCGGGCACGACCTGCACACGACCGTGCCTGCTGGGCGCGGCGCTGGCGCTGCGGTCGGCGCCTGATCTGGCCGGAAGCGTGCGGCCGCTGTTCCAGCCCGCCGAAGAGGTCATGCCGGGCGGCTCGCACCAGCTGGTGGCCGCCGGCGCCCTGCGCGGCGTCGACCGTCTGTTCGCGCTCGCACTGCGACCCGCGGATCCCGGTGGGGCAGGTGGCCCTGAGGGTGGGGCCGATCACCTCGGCCTGCGACATGATCGAGCTCGAGGTGGAGGGTCCCGGCGGCCACACCTCGAGGCCGCACCTCACCGTCGACGTGGTGGGGGCGCTGTCGGCGGTCGCCTCGCGGCTGCCGCTGCCGGTGAACCGGCGACTCGATCCGCGCGCGGGTGCGCTGCTGGTGTGGGGCGCGATCAGCGCGGGCCAGGCATCGAACGTCATCCCGCGCCAGGGGTCGCTGCGGGGAACCCTGCGCATCCTCGACCGGGCCGCGTGGGAGCACGCCGAGCCCGTGGTCACCGAGCTGATCGCCCAGCTGCTCGCGCCGAGCGGGGCGGAGTACCGGCTCACGTACATCCGCGGCGTCCCGCCGGTGGTCAACGACGCCGCGTCGGTGGCGCTGGTGCGCCGGGCCGTCGAGACCGGGCTGGGCCGAGAGGCCCTCGGCGAGGCCGAGCAGTCCGCCGGGGCGGAGGACTTCGCCGTGCTGCTCGAGCACGCGCCCGGGGCGCTGGCCCGGCTGGGCGTGTGGGACGGGCTGGCGCCGCAGGTCGATCTGCACTCGCCTCGATTCCGGGCCGACGAACGTGCGATCGCGGTCGGGGTGCGCACTCTCGTGCACACGGTGCTGGCCGCAACCGGCCGCGACGCCTGACGCGCCGGGTCTCGGCATCCGGCTCGCGCTACCGTTTTCCGCTTCCGCGCCCGTTCGTTATGGGCGCGGATGCTGATTTCGACAGCGCGAACGGTTAGCGCCAGTTCGCGCTCGACTGGAGCGCGCCCGGCCGTGCTGGCACTCTGGCGACTGGTGGTGGTCCCTCGCTTCTGCGCGTCTCGGGCCCCGTGACTGCTCGCGCTACCGTTTTCCGCTTCCGCGCCCGTTCGTTATGGGCGCGGATGCTGATTTCGACAGCGCGAACGGTTAGCGCCAGTTCGCGCTCGACTGGAGCGCGCCCGGCCGTGCTGGCACTCTGGCGACTGGTGGTGGTCCCTCGCTTCGGCTCGCGCTTCTGCGCGTCTCGGGCCCCGTGACTGCTCGCGCTACCGTTTTCCGCTTCCGCGCTCGTTCTTTATGGGCGCGGATGCTGATTTCGACAGCGCGAGCGACCTGCACCGCGTCCGACCGCCGGGCCCGACCGCATTTCAGACACGGCGACACGGTTCCGGGACGCGCGTGGTGGGCGACGGTAGCCTCGTAGACAGGGGACCGTCCCCATGTGAGGAGTCCTGCGATGAGTGATCCCCGGGAGCCCATGGGCGAGCCCGTCGAGGAGCCGACGCCCGTCGCCGATGTGGTGGGCCAGGCGCACGAAGGGCTGGCAGAGGCCGAGGCGGCACGCCGCAACCCGACGATCGAGGAGCAGAATGCGTCTGCCGACGAGGCCGCAGCGCGGCAGCCCGCGGCGCCGGAAGCGGATGCTGCGTCCGCCGACGCCGACGAGTCCGCATTCGCCACCCCTGAGTTGAACGATGCCCACGCCGCGGGAGACACCCGCGCCGACGCTGCCGACGCCGCGGCAGCCGACCGTGCTCGGCAGCCGACCGTGCTCGGCAGCCGACCGTGCCGCGGCAGCCGACCGGCCCGCGGGCGGGGACAATGCCGAACCTTCCACGACCGCGGTGGACGAGGCATCCGCTGCCCGGTCGAACCCGCGTACGTCGCACCGGCCGCCGTGCCGACTCGGCAGCAGCCCCAGCCGCGGCAAGCCGCAGCCGATCTTCGTGCAGGCGCCGGAAGAGCCGCGGCCACGCGGCAACCGCGCTGCGGCCGGCGGCATCGGCATCATCGCCGCGATCTGCTTCGCGGTGCTGTATCTGGCCGCCGGTCTGGCGATCGGCCTGGTCACCGGCGACCTCACCGGCGACAAGGTCGGCTCGTGGCTGTCCGGCGAGCTGACCACGTGGGGCCTGTGGGTTCCGACCGCGGTGTTCTTCCTCGCGTTCTGGCTGCTGGGCGCGATCATCAACCGCGGCCGCTGGGGCGTGTGGGTGATCCTCGGCCTGCTGGTCGGCCTCGCCGCGTACGGCGGGCACCTGCTCGGACAGCTGTTCGAGGCGCAGTTCTGGATGATCACTGCCCAGCAGGGTGCCCAGATCGTGCAGGATCAGCTGTTCGCCCCGCTCGCCATCGCGGCGCTGGTGATCGCGCGCGAGCTGACGATCTGGTTCTCGGCGTGGATCGCCGCCCGCGGCAAGCGGATGACCGAGTTGAACATCGAGTCGCGCCGCGAGTACGAGCGGACCCTCGAGGCAGGGCCCCAGCTGGCCGACTGAGTCATGTCCGGGGCGCCGGGCGGACCCGGTCGCGCACCGACCCCGTCGGGCGGCGGGGTTCCGCCGCTGATCGCGCTGGCGTTCGCGACGGTCCTGTTCGGTGCGCTGGTGATCGGCGGACTGGGAGGCACGAGCCTGCTGACCGGGCGCGATGTGATCTCGGCGCCGGGCTTCGGGCAGTTCCCGGGAGTGGCGGGAGTGGTCGCCGCGATCGTTGCGTTCGCGCTGGTGCTGTGGGCGGCGCTGCGCCAGCCGCGCCCCTCCTTCTGGGCCGGCGTCTGGGCGGCGGCGGCGTGCACGATCGTCTACCTGGCGGCCGTGTGGGTGGCCGGCGCTGTGCAGACCGGCGACGTCGTGCTCCCGGCATCCGTCGTCGAACGGCTGGTGACGGGAGGCTTCATCTTCGTCGTCGCCGGCGCGGCTCTGGTGGCGGGCTGGGGCGGGGTCGCGTTGGCCCGAAGTCGCGGTGGACGGCCGCGATGGCCCTGGGAAGACGACGAATCGCCCTGATGAACGCGGCGAAAAGACGCCGATGAGCGGATGCTGCGCGTTACGGTGGTGTGCGTGGAGCGATCGCTCGAGACCCAGGTGAGCCAGGCTGTCGACGCCTGGCTGCGGTGGCTGCCGCGCTGGGAGCCGGCCACGCATCGCGGCCGGGTCGCCGTGTGCCGGCGGTGTCTGGGTTCGCCGGTGCTGTCGGCGGCGGGACTCGGTGCGGACGTGCCGCATGCGGTCCAGCACGGGCTGTCCACGCGGGTGAAGGCGATCATCGACCAGTCGGTGGCCGAGTACACGGCCCGGAATCTGCCGATGCTGCAGGGGAGCTCGATCAGCAGGCCGCGCGCAATCGTGCGCGCAGCTATCGCCCGATGGAGGGTCTGGATCCGGAGTTCGAGGGGATGCCGCTGGATCCTGAGCCGCAAGCCCGGGGCGCCGTTCCTGTTCACGCTGTCGGGGATGGCCGATGAGGCGGATGCCGGTGTGCCGGCGCTGCCGCCGCTCAGCGACGAGGCCAAGGCGGCGCTGCGCCAGGAGGTCGGCCTGGCCGACGAATACGCGAACATGATCGGCCGCGAGGTCTGCTCGATCCTCCTCAGCCACCGGCTGCGCATCCAGGCCGCCGTGACCGAGTACGTCGAGCCGCAGGTCGCGGCGCTGCTGGACGAGCTCACCCGGTCGCTGGACTCGCCCTTCGACCCCTCAGACTGACCCCGCCCTTCCCCTCGAAATCGTACGATGTGGCCGGCTGCACATGAAACCTGGCCAAAATTGATGTGCACTCGGCCAGATCGTACGATTTCAACGACCGCGGGGATGTCGCGCAAGCCGGGCGATCTCGCGCGACCGCGGGGATGTCGCGCAAGCCGGGCGATCTCGCGCGACCGCAGGGGATGTCGCGCAACCGGGCGAGTCGCGGCAGCGCGGCAGCGCGGCAGTGGCGGAGCGAGCGGGTGGGCCGCGGCACGACCCCGGTCCGCGATTTGCTACCATTACCAGGCCTGACCGCTGTCTGCGCGCCGCGCGGGATGGCCTGTCGACTCAGAGCGCGAAGAAGCAGCGGATGGGGGTCCGGGATGCCGAAGCGCCTGCCTTCGACGCCGCCCGTGCTTCCCGGCCTGGCCTATGTGCGTCCGCTCGGTTCGGGCGGATTCGCCGACGTGTTCCTGTATGCCCAGGACATGCCCCGGCGCCAGGTCGCGGTCAAGGTGCTGCCGGCCGGCGTGCACGACACCGACATGCTGCGCATGTTCAACGCCGAGGCCGACGTGCTCGCCCACCTGTCTGCGCACCCGTCGATCGTCACGGTCTATCAGGCCGGCATCTCGGCCGACGGCCGCCCGTACATCGTGATGGAGTACTGCCCGGGTTCGCTGGCCAAGCGCTACCGCCAGGAGCGCATGCCGGTCGACGAGGCCCTCACCATCGGCGTGAAGATGGCCAGCGCCCTGGAGTCGGCGCACCGCGCGGGCCTGGTGCACCGCGATGTCAAGCCCAGCAACATCCTCATCACCACCTTCGGCACCCCGGTGCTGGCCGACTTCGGCATCTCGTCCTCGCTCGCCCCCGGCGGCGAGGAGGTCCTCGCCATGAGCGTGCCCTGGAGCGCACCCGAGGTCGTGGCCGAGCAGACGGCCGGCACGGTCGCCAGCGAGGTCTGGGGCCTGGGCGCGACCGTGTACTCGCTGCTGGCCGGCTACAGTCCGTTCGAGCGGCCCGAGCCGGGCCAGAACACCCGCGAGCACCTGCGCCGCCGCATCCTGCGGGCGGACTTCCCGCGGATGTCGCGGCCCGACGTGCCCGCCGGGGTGCAGAACGTCCTGGCCGTGGCGATGGCGCGCGAGCCGCAGGACCGCTATCCGAGCGCACTCGCGTTCGCGCAGGCGCTGCGCGACGCGCAGCACGGCATGGGCTTCCCGCCGACGCCGCTCGAGGTGGCCGAGGACGAATGGGTGCCCGGCGATCAGACGGTCGACTTCGCGGATGCCGCGGCCCGCGGGCCCGCGATCTCGTCGGTGCCGCACGACTCGCGTCGTCGCACGACCGAGCCGCCGCCGCTGATCTCGCGCGCCCGGGACGAGGACGCGGACATCTCCGCCCCGACGACCTCGGTCCGGCGACGGGTCTGGCCGTGGATCCTCGTGGCCGCCATCGCCGGCGCCGCCGCCGTCCTCGTGATCTGGGCCGTGCTGGCCGGGACCGGGGGCTGAGGTGCGCCGCCGCTCGCTGATCGCGACGATCGTCGCCGTCGCCGCGGTGGCGGCGTCCATCGTCACGATCAGCATCGTGTGGCCGGGGCTGGACGCCCGCTCCACGCCGCCAGAGAACAGCTCGGTCTGGGCGCTGCAGACCGGCGACGGGCGCCGGTACGCGCGGGTGAACACCGCCATCGGCGAGCTGGACACGGTGCGCAAGCGTCTCCAACCCGTCAGCGGTCGCGCAGACCGGCCAGGACGCTTTCCTGTTCTCCGAGTCGTACGGCAAGCTCACCCGGATCGACGCGGCGCTGCCGGCCGACCTCGACGACGCGACGCTGCGCGAATCCCCTCCACCCCGGCCGGCACCGTCGAAGCGGCGGTGTCGGGGGACTTCGTCGCCTACCGGACCGATGCCGGTGCGGTCTACGCCGGCACTCTGTCCGGCGGCGACGCCGTGCTCGTCGACCCCAACCCGGCGAAGACCCCGGACGGCGACGAGGCGGCGCAGGGCGAGACGCCGTTCAGCGCCCGGGCGATCGCGGTGGACGGCGCGGGCGTGGTGTTCGCGTATTCGAAGGCCGCGCGCATGGTGGTGCGCTACCGCATCACGGACGGCGCCGTGCTCGGCCGCGATCCGGTGGACGGGCCGGCGGCGGATGCCGCGGTCGGCCTGACCGCGGTGGATGGCACCTGGTTCCTGATCGCGCCGGACAGCGGCACGGTATGGCGCCGCGGCGACACGGCCACGCACAAGATCACGCTCGTCGGCGATGTCGCCTATGGTCGCGCGCAGGCCACCGGCGATGCGGCCTGGCTCGCCGACGACACCGGGCTGGTGCGGCTGCCCGCCGACGGATCGGCCCCCGAGCGCGTGGTCGGGGGCTCGACCCGCGATCTGGGCACCCCGGCGCGCCCCGTCGTCGACGACGGCGTCGTCTTCGCGGCCTGGCTCGGTGCCGACGGCGGCACGGCCTGGAACTCGGATGCCGGCCAGAGCGACCTGGACTACGCCGACAAATCGCTCGCCGACGAGCGGCGTCCGGTCTTCACCGGCACCGGGGCGGGCCTGATCATCAACGACACCCGCAGCGGCTGGGTGTGGAACGCCCACACCTCCGCGCTCCTGCCCTCCAGCCAGGACTGGTCGCTCGATGACCGCACCGCCCCCGAGACCGCGCCCAGCGATGAGCGGGCGCAGGTGGTGATCGACCCGAAGCCGCCGGTGGCCGAGCCGGACGCGTTCGGCGTGCGCGCGGGGAGCCTCGCCAGCCTGCCGGTCCTGCTCAATGACCACGACCCGAACGAGGACGTGCTCAGCATCGATCCGTCCAGCGTCAGCGGACTGGATCCCGGCTTCGGCTCGCTGTCGCTGACCGACAACGGGCAGCGACTGGCCGTGCACGTGGCTGCCGACGCGGCCGGCTCGGCCACGTTCCGCTACCGGGTCACCGACGGCACCGCCCCCGATGGCCTCTACTCCGCACCGGTGACCGTGACGCTCACGGTCTCGCCGGACAGTGCCAACGCCGCGCCCAAATGGTGCGGAGTGAGCGGATGCCTCGCGGCGTGGCCGTCGCCGCAGGTGGCCCCCGGCGGCACGGTCACGATCCCCGTGCTCAACGGATGGGTCGACCCCGATGGCGACCCGCTGATGCTGCTGTCGGCCACCGATCAGAGCGGGGCGGGCGCGGTCGGCGTCACCCCCGCGGGCGATGTGGTCTACCAGCATTCCGACGCGTCCGAGCGCGATCCGCAGATCGCACAGCTGAAGGTCGTGGTCGGGGACGTCCGCGGCGCCACCACCAGCCGCACGCTCACCGTCCGCATCTCACCCAAGCCGAAGCTCAGCGCCGAATCGTTCACCCTGATCGAGACGCAGGGCAGCGGCCTGACCGTCGATGTCGGCGAACATGTCTCGGGCACGCAGGGGCGCCTGTCGCTGACCTCGGTGCGCGTGCTGGACGAGGCCGCCGCCGAGGCGGTCGCCGGCTCGGGCGGGACCACGTTCGACTTCAGCGCCGGCAAGCCCGGCGTCTATCGCGTCGCCTACACGGTGACCGACGGCATCAGCGAGGCCTCGGCCACCGCCCGCATCACCGTGCTGCCCGAAGATGCCCCCGCCCAGCTGGCCACCGCCCCGGTCGTGGCCTTCGTGCATCCGAGCAGGATGTCACGCTCGACGTGTTCACCGCGGTCAGCAACCCCACCCGGCGGGTGCTGCTGCTCAGCGACGTCCAGCCGTCGGCCGCCTCGGGGGCGACGATGTCGGTGGATGTCGTGGGCCAGAACTACCTGCGCGTGTCCGGCAGCACGGCCGACGGGTCGCCCGGCCGCCTCGGCACCATCCGCTACACGGTCTCGGACGGCACGAACGACGCCGGCTCGCAGATCAGCGGCGAGGCGACGGTGTACCTGCTGCCGTCGCCGTCCGACCTGGCCCCGATCGCAGTGGACGACGCGGTCGTCGTCCGCGCCGGCGCTCAGGTCGACATCCCGGTCCTGGACAACGACGTGGCCGCCGCCGGCGGCACCATCATCCTCAACCCCGCGTCCGTGCAGTCCTCTGCCCGGGGCGCGCTGGCGTTCGCCTCGGGACGCAAGCTGCGCTACCTCGCACCGTCCGCCCCGGGCGACTACCGGATCGAATACTCGGTGTACACCGCCGGCTCGCCGTCGCTGGCCGACACCGCGGTGGTGCGGGTGAAGGTGATCGCCGACCAGTCCAACCGCGCCCCCGGCCGCGCACGCTGGAGGGCCGAGTGCTGACCGGGCAGAGCACCAGCATCCCGTTCCGCTCGTTCGGCGTCGACCCCGACGGCGACGACGTGAGCCTGGACCGGATCGTCACGCAGCCGCGCAGCGGCTCGGCGACCATCTCGCCGGACGGCGAATCGATCGTCTACGCGAGCGTCCCCGGCTTCCACGGGCAGGTCTCGTTCACCTTCCGCGTGGCGGATGCGTTCGGGGCGACCGGCATCGCCACCGTGCGCGTGGGCGTGCTCGACGAGCAGGCCAACCCCAGTCCGGTCACGTTCACCGACTACGTGCAGCTCGCAGGTCGGCGCCGACAACTCCGTGCGGATCAACCCGCTGGCCAACGACGTGGACCCCTCCGGCGGCACGCTGAAGCTCACCGACATCCGTCCGGACGCGGTGCAGACCCTCCTGGACGGCAGCGAGAACCCCGAGTTCGCGCGCCTGCAGCGCATGATCACCGCCACCACGGACGCGCAGGTGCAGATCAGTGCCGGCACCACCCCCGGCACGGTGTCGTTCCTGTATGACGTGACCAGCAGCACCGGCAACACCGGGCGCGGCCTGATCGTGGTCCGAATCGTCCGCGACGCGGTGCCGGACTATCCGGTCGTCACCGACACCGTGCTCACCGCCGCGACCCGCGAGAGCTTCCCGTCCGGGGTGGATGTCGTCACCGGCAACGTGTCCTGGACCGGCGGCGACGTCGCCGACCTCAAGCTGGACCTGTGGGGCACGGTGCCCGGGGTGCACGTGCAGGGCAACCGGATCTTCGGCGACGTGCCCGAGCGGTCCCGGATCATCCCCTTCTCGCTGACCGGCACCACCGCCGCCGGCGACGAGGTGACCTCGTACGGGTTCCTGCGCATCCCCGGGCTGAACGATCTGTCGCTCACGCTGAAGCCGGACGTGTCGGCGCAGCGGGTGACCGAGAGCGATTCGGTGACATGGGACATGGCCGACCTGGTGAGCATGCCCACCGGGGCCACCCTCGAGGTGGGCCCGGACCTGAGCGTGTCCACGTCGCGGAAGGAAGCGGCGTGCACCCGCGAGTCCGGCACGAAGGTGCGGTACGACGCGGGCGCCGGCGCGCCCTGGCGGGACGCGTGTGTCGTGCCGGTGCGGCTGGCCGGGCAGAAGGACTGGACGTTCCTGTCCGTGCCGATCACCGTCACCGCCCTCGACCCGGTGCCCGAGCTCGCCTCGGCGTCGATCACGGTGAGCCCCGGCGCGTCCACCACCTACGACCTGCGGACGATGACGACCTGGCAGGGGCGCACCGACTGGGACCACATCGTCTACCGCGCGTCGTACACGGGGAGCGATTTCACCGTCGTCCAGGACGGGAGCACGCTGACCGTCACCGGGGCGGATGACGCGCCCACCGGCTCCGAAGAGGTGGCGGTCATCGATGTCACCAGCCATCCCGGTGTCGCGCCGGCCCGCCTGATCCTGCGGGTCGGTGCCGTCCCCAGCACGCTGCCGCGGGCCGGGACGGTGACCACCACATGCTCTCAGGCGGACGGCTCCTCGTGCACCGTCGATGTGATCGGCGCGTCCGGCGAGGTGAACCCGCTGCCGGGCACGCCGCTGGCCCTCACCGACGTGCGCGACGCGGGCACGTGCACCGGGGTCACATTCGCGGTGCAGGATGCCGCGCACGTGCGCGCCGCGTGGGGCAAGGATGCCCCGGGTCAGACATGCACCGCCTCGTTCTCGGTCCGCGATGCCCAGGGGCGGAAGACGGCCGGCGACCGGGACGGACAGGTCCTGCTCGACCTGCAGGGATTCCCGAAGGCGCCGACCGCCCTGGTGCAGTCCGGCTACGACAGCGGGCAGGTCACGCTCCGGGTGGATGCCGGACCCGCACGGCTGGCCTACCCGGCGCTGACCGGGTTCGTCATCCGCTATCAGGGTCAGGTGGTCGCCCGCTGCACGCCGGACGGCACGTGTCCGGTGATCTCCGCGCCCAACGGCGAGCAGCGGACCTACACCGCCAACGCGGTCAACCGGGTGGGGGAGTCCAGCGGTTCCGCCAGCACGGTCGCCTGGGCCTATGACGCCCCCGCGACGCCGACCGGCCTGAGCGCGGCGCCGGTGCCCACGTCTTCCGGCGACGGAGGCGTCGTCTCGGTGCGGGTCGACGGACTCGACCCGAGCCAGACCGCCGGCGTGCGGCTGAGCAGCGAGGCCGGCGAGACCGTGGACGTGCCGCTGCCGCCGGGCCAGACATCCCTCACCGTCCCGACCTACCGCATCGCCACGAACTCGGCCTCGCGCCTGACCGCGACGCCGTACTCGCGCTTCTCGCTGCCGCCCGGCTTCGACGGCTCGACGACCGGCCAAGCCATCTCGACGACGGCGAACGGCGTCGGCGCGCCCAAGGATGCGACGCTCACGGTGAAGAGCCAGTCCATCAACAGCGACGGCACGGCGACGATCGTCATGCAGGGCTCGGCGACACGCAACGGCAGCGGATCCACGCTGCGGCTGGGCATCGCTGAGGCGGGATCGGCGTGCCGGGTGACCGACATCGGCACCGCCGCGTCGATCGAGGAGACCTTCACCGCGCGGGTGGGCGACTCGCCCACCTATCGGCTGTGCGCGGAGTCGTGGTTCGACGGCCAGTCCTTCGGACGCACCGAGACGACTCAGCAGGTGGTGGTCAAGCCGACGAACGGCGTCCCGACCCCGCAGGGGTACACGTTCACGGTGGCGGCCAAGCCCGACCTGGCCAGTGGTCGGGCGGAGTGGAAGATCGAGACGAAGCCTACGAGCGGCACGGATCAGAAGCCGGCATGGGCAGATGTCGAGATGAGCGGGTATCCGACATCGATCTTCGATCGGGATCCCGGCATTCAAGTTTGGTACCGGTGGGGTCCATTCGACGGAGACAAGGTCGCGGTTGGACCTTCCTCAGGCAGCGCCCCGTACCAGGTGTGGGCCGACTGGAACGTCGAGAAGTGCGCTGGTGGCGAGACGTTCGTTGTCGGTCATTCCTCCGTGAATTCGCAGAAGGTCGGTGCACGAATCTCCGCTGCTCCGAGTCAGGTGGAGTATCAGGACGCCGATGGCAACGTACTCGACTCACCCTCGGACGGCACGGTTCCCATTGGGGCCGTCTCCGTATCGGGCAGGGCGACGCTCGACTGGTCGCCGACGGGCTGGGATCTCGATGCGCCGGCGCAGCCCATGCGGTTCAGCGGCACCTGCACGCCTAACAATCCGCCTCCCGCTGACCCCACAGACCCACCTGCCGATAACGGCAACTGACCACCTCGACAGGAGAACTGAATGACGATCCCTCAGGAACGGGCCACGTGGTTCGCCGACACGTTCCGCGCGCTCGCCGACAACGTGGAGCACGCCGTGCTGGGCAAGCGGCACGTGATCGATCTCGTGCTCACCGCGATGCTCAGCGACGGCCACGTCCTGCTCGAGGATGTCCCCGGCACCGGCAAGACGTCGCTGGCGCGGGCGCTGGCGCAGTCCGTGCAGGGCACGAACACCCGCATCCAGTTCACTCCCGACCTGCTGCCCGGCGACATCACCGGCATCACCGTGTACGACCAGAAGACCGGCGCTTTCGAGTTCCACGCCGGCCCGGTGTTCGCCAACATCGTGCTGGCCGACGAGATCAACCGCGCCAGCCCCAAGACCCAGGCCGCGCTGCTGGAGGTCATGGAAGAGGGCCGGGTCACGATCGACGCGGTCACGCGCGCGGTCGGCGTCCCGTTCCTGGTGATCGCCACCCAGAACCCGGTCGAGCAGGCCGGCACCTACCGGCTGCCCGAGGCGCAGCTCGACCGGTTCCTGCTGAAGACCTCGCTCGGATACCCCGATCACGCCGCCACCGTGCGCATCCTCGACGGTGCCGCGGTGCCCACCGCCCAGCTCGACCCGATCGTGACCCCGCAGACGCTGGTGAGCATGGCCGACCTGGCCCGTGACGTGTATGCGAACGCCCTCGTGCTCGACTACATCGCGCGACTGGTGGATGCCACCCGCTCGGCCGACCAGGTCCGGCTGGGCGTCAGCATCCGCGGCGCCCTCGCCTTGACCCGGGCGAGCCGCACCCGGGCGATCGCCCAGGGCCGCACCTACGCGACACCCGACGACGTGAAGGCGCTCGCCGTCGCGGTGCTCTCGCACCGGCTCATCCTGCACCCCGAGGCCGAGTTCGACGGGGTCACCCCCGAAGCGGTGATCGGGCAGGTGCTGCTCGACGTGCCACCGCCCAGTCAGCGCGAGGACGCATGAGCCGATCCGTCCGCAGTCTGACCCGCACTGGCCGGCCGGTCATGCCCGAGGGGGCCACCCTCACGGGCACCTTCGGCGCGACCGACGGCACGACGACGGTGCGCACGCGCGTGGCCGCCGAGCAGCGCGGGTGGATCGTGGGCGCGGTCGTGACGACGCTGAGCGGAGCACGACACGTGCACGCCGCGGCGCTGGTCGCCGGCCGATGGCTGGGTCAGACGGTCAACCCCGCGGGGTGGCTGGTGCTGTTCCTGGCCACGATCGGCCTCACCCTGGGGTGGGTGTTCGGCTGGGTCGAGGCGCTGCTGGCCGGGCTCGCGTCGCTCGCGCTGCTGGTGATGAGCATCCCGTTCCTGTTCGGTGCGCGCGGATACGACGTGTCGGTCCACCTGGCCCACGAACGCGTGGTCGCCGGCGATCCGCTCGCCGGGCACATCATCATCCGCAACGTGGGCACCCGCACCGCCCTGCCCGGGCGCCTCGACCTGCCGGTCGGCGACGGCCTGGTCGAATTGGGCGTGCCGCTGCGCCCCGGGCACGACGTCGCCCAGCCCATCGACATCCCGGCGCTGCCGCGCGGCGTGATCACGGTCGGCCCGCCGACGGCGGTGCGCACCGACCCGGTCGAGCGCTGCGCCGCGAGCACGAATGGGACGAGCGGCACGAGATCTACGTGCATCCGCGCACCGAGGCCGTGCCCTCCACCAGTGCCGGCCTGATCCGCGACCTCGAGGGCCGCTCCAGCCGACGGCTCGTCGACGCCGACATGTCGTTCCACGCCATCCGCGAATACGTGCCGGGCGATGCCCGGCGGCAGATCCACTGGAAGTCGACGGCCAAGACCGGGCGGCTGATGGTGCGCCAGTTCGAAGAGACCCGGCGCTCGCGGCTCGCGGTCATCCTCAGCCTGGAACGCGACGAGTACGCGTCACCCGACGAGTTCGAACTCGGGGTGAGCATCGCCGCGTCCCTCGCAGTGCAGGCCCTGCGCGACGGCCGCGACCTGGACGTTGTCACCGGCGCCGAGATCCCGCGCGTGGTGCGGGGGCGGATGCGATCGATCGAGATGATCCAGGCGGGCACGCCCCGCGGACTGCTGGACGGCTTCTCCCGGCTGAACTCGTTCGAGCACACCATGCCGCTGTCCGAAGTGTGCCGGCTGACGGTGGAGGCGTCCGACACCCTCTCCCTCGCATTCGTGGTGTGCGGGTCGGGCACGACGCCCTCGGGCTTGCGGCAGGCCGCCCTCGCGTTCTCGTCCTCGACCGCGGTGGTGGCGGTCGTGTGCGACGAGAAGGCGCCCCCGCGCACCCGACCGCTCGGCGAGCTGACCGTGATGACCGTCGGGCTGCTGGCCGACCTGCCCGGTCTGCTCCTGCGCGGAACGCAGACCGCGTCGTTCTCCGGGGCGGAGGCGCCGGCATGACCGCCTCATCGCGCGCGCGCCGCCCCCTGTTCGCAGCGCCGGATGCTGCGGCCCTGCGCACGCCGCACGTCGCGGCCGGCACCGCCTACGCCATCGGCATGGCGGCCGTGGCGGCCCTCGCCGCCTGGCCGGTGTACGCCGACGTGCGCTTTCTGCTGCTGGCCGCACTCGCCGTCCTGGCCGCGATGGTCGTCTCCACGGCTTGCGACACTGTGGCGCTGGCCGGGATGGGCGACGGTGGCGGCCGCGGGCGTCCTGTTCGTCGTCCTCGGACTGACCGTCGCGGTGCCGCCCGCCGATGCGGCCGGGCTGCTGACATCCCTGCGCGATCTGCTCGTCGGCATCGTGACCGGATGGAAGGACCTGGTCACCGTCGACCTGCCGGTCGGCACGTACCGCAACCTCCTCGTCCCCGCCCTGGTCGTGTTCGAGTGGGGCACGCTGGCCGTGCTGCGCCTGGCCTGGAGACCGGAGCGGTATGGCACCGCGGCCGCCGCCGTCGGGATGGCCATGACCTCGTTCGGGCTGCTGTTCGGCCGCTCGGTGACCAGCGCCCCGATCACGCTCGGCGTGCTCGTGGTGCCGTCCCCGCGCGAGATCGCCTGCGGCGCGCTCGCGCTGACGCTGTCGCTGGCGTGGATGTCCTGGCGGGTCGCCGCCTGGCGCCGCGCCGCGTTGCGCCGCGCCGCCGCCACTCGCGTGCGGATCTCGCGCCGCCGGTCCGGCTCGGACATCCGTCGGGCGGGGCTGGCCGCCGGCATGGTCGCCGTGGCGGTCGTCCTGGGCGCGGTCGTCGGACCGGCGATCGCCGAGGGGCGCACCCGCGACGTGCTGCGCACCGGTGCCGGGCCCGACCAGGCGATCAGCCAGGCCGTCACGCCGCTGAGCGACTACCGCGCCAACTTCGCCGACGGTGCGGTGACCGCGCCGCTGTTCACCGTCACCGCCGTGGACGGTCCGCTGCCGGACCGGATCCGCCTGGCCACCCTCTCGGCCTACGACGGGGTGTCCTACCGGGTGGCCGCGGACGGGAGCGGCGGGCAGTTCGTCCGGGTTCCGGCGCGGCTGCCCGCGGCCGCCGGGACGCCGTCGACCGTGCGCATCGGGATCGAGGGGCTGCGCGGCATCTGGCTGCCCACGTTCGGGTCGCTGGAGTCGGTGCGCTTCCAGGGGGCGGATGCGGCATCCCGCGCCGACGCGTTCTACTACGACGCGGCGGCCGAGGCGGGCGTGCAGATCGACGACGTCGCCAAGGGCGAGCAGTTCGAGGTCGCCGCGACGGTGCCGCGGCTGCCGGCGGTGGAGAGCCTGCGCGCGCCCGGCGCGGATCCGGCAGTGGATGTGCCGGAGAGCGTGAAGACGTGGATCGAGAAGCAGGATGCCGGCACCGGCGGCGCCGGTCTGGCAACGCTGGTGCAGCGACTCCGCGAGCGCGGCTACCTCAGTCACGCCCTCGCGGTGCCCGCCGCCGGCGCCGACTGGATGAAGCCGCTGGGCGCCGGCTATGTGTTCCAGCCCAGTGCCTCGGGGCACTCGCTGGCCCGCATCGACACCATGTTCCGGGCAGCTGCTGGCCCGTCAGGCCGACACCGACAGCGCCTCGCTGGTGGCCGCGACCGGAGACGACGAGCAGTTCTCCGTCGCGGTCGCCCTGATCGCCGAAGAGCTGGGCTTCCCGGCGCGGGTCGTGGTCGGCGCCCGGCTGAGCGGCCCGGACACCGGCGTGCCGCTGTGCGCCGAGGGCGTGTGCACCGGCGGCACCATCACCGCGTGGACCGAGGTCCGCTCGGCGTCCGGGCAGTGGGTGCCCATCGACATCACCCGCAGCACACCGAGGGCGCACAGAACACCGTCACCCGCCAGCGCGATCCCGAGAACCCCACCGACGTGCGGCCGCAGACGGCGCAGCAGGTCGATCCGCCCGACCCGACGCGACAGGAATCGGACGACGCCGCCCCGCCGCGCGACGACGAGCAGGGACTGGCCGCCCTCTGGGCGTCGCTGCGCATCGCCGGGATCGCCGCACTCGGACTGCTGCTGGTGACCGGGCCGTTCCTCGCGATCGTGATCGCCAAGACCGTCCGCCGCCGCACACGCCGCACCGCCGCCACCCCGGCCGAGCAGGTCGCCGGGGGCTGGGACGAGTATGTGGATGCCGCGGTGGACGCGGGCCTGCCCGCACCGACCATGCAGACCCGCAGCGAGCTGGCCGCCGTCTACGCGACGCCGCGCGGCGCGGTCCTGGCCGTCGAGACCGACCGCGCGGTCTTCTCCGACGAGGCGGCCACCGACCAGGACGCCACCCGGGTGTGGTCGATCGTGGAGGAGGAGCGCCGCGGACTCGCGGCATCCGTCCCCCTATGGCGCAGGGTCCTGGCCGCCGTATCGTTGAAGTCGTTCGTCCGCGGCCTCGCGCCGCGGACCCGGCAGCGTCGCGACCCCGGCCGCACGCGGATCATCCCCAGTACCGAGAGGAGGGGGCGCGCACAGCACGCGGCGCCCGCCCAACCATGAACGACAGCGCCATCGCAGCGGCCGTCGGGTCCGTTCTCATCTCCCTGCTGATCGCCGCGGCGTTCTACGTCTGGGTCGCCCTGGCCCTGCAGGCCGTGTTCCGCAAGACCGGCGAAGAGGGTGGAAGGCCTGGGTGCCGATCCTCAACGGCGTCACGCTGCGAGCTGGGCGGAGTCAGCGGGTGGTGGATGCTGCTGCTCCTGTTCCCGCCGGCGGCGATCGTCGTCTACGTCTTCCTGATCATCGCGTGCCACCGGCTCAACGTGGGCTTCGGCTACGGGGCGGGCATGACCGTGCTGGCCGCGCTCCTGTTCCCCGTCTGGGCGAGCGTGGTCGGATGGTCTGCGAACCGCTGGATCGGGGCATCCCCGGCCGCCGCGCACCGCGCCGGCCCGGTCCGCACCGGGGCCCCGGCTCCGGCGCACGGCGTGCCGCCGCGCCCGCAGGCTCTTGCCTGGCGCAGCGAACCGGCGGGCGGGGCCGGCGCGGCGTCGTCTGGATTCGCCCCGGCGCCGTCTGGCGGAGGGTCTCTCCCCGGCCCGGCCGCAGCCGCAGGATCGGCCGCGGGCGTCGGGGCGCCGCCCCGCTGCCGGCGTCTCCTCCGCCCGTCCCGCCGCCGCTGATCTCGGTGCCGCTGACCTCGGTGCCGCTGACCCCGGCGTCCCGGTCGACCGCGGCGTCGGCTGCCGGTCCCGCGCCGGCGACCCGCGCGGCCGCCGCCCGCTCGGCAGCCCGCGAGCCCGTGGTGATCGCGCCGGATGCGTTCGGCGACACCGGCACCGACGGGATGGGCGACCTGCGCGCCCGGCACCAGGCGCCGTTCACCGGATCGACGCCGGTCGTCTCGGCCGCCGATGCGCGGGCCGACGCCGCACGGTCGGCCGCGGCATCCGTCGCCGAACCCGCCCCCGCGGTCCCAGCATCCTCCGCCGCGCCGGTCGACGCGGCCGGACCGCTGCGGGCGGGCGGGCCGATGAGATCCGCCGAGCCGAGCACCACGTCCGCGCCCGCCGACCCGTGGGCGCCCCCGTCGGCCACCCGGCCGCCGCTGCGCTCGCCCGAGCCGTACGGGTTCTCCGACACGTCCGGCGAGGTCTCGGCCGTCGCGGGCGCGCCCGCGCTCGGGGCGCCGATGGCCGCGCGCTCGTCGGTGTCGTCCCTGCGCGGCGAACCCGAGCTCCCGGACGCCGAGTCGGCCTTCGACGAGACGATCGTGGCGGCCCGCAAGCGCAGTGCCTGGATGCTGCTGCCGCCGCTGGGCGCGCCGATCGCGATCGCGAAGGACACGCTCATCATCGGCCGGCGGCCGAGCTTCGACCCGGCGCACCCGACCGCGCAAGCTGGTGCCGATCGCCGACGAGACGCGGACCATGTCCAAGACGCACGCCCGGCTCGAACTGCGGGACGGCACGTGGATCATCACCGACCTCGACTCGACGAACGGCGTCGTGCTCATCGACGTCGACGGCACCGAGATCGAGGTCGCGTCCGGCCGGCCGATGCCGATCGTCGAGCGGTTCCTGCTCGGCGACGCGGAGCTGTCCGTCACCAGCGACACGGACTGATGGCCGGACACGGGTCGCGCCCGGACGAGCCCTTCGACGACACCGTCCCGGTCCGCCGGCGAACGGCGCGCGAGACGGACCCCGATGACCTCGATGAGACGCGTCGCGGATCACCCCGGCGGTCCGGCCGGCCGGCGACGGGGAAGGATGCCGCGACGGGAGGCGACGGGCCCGCCCGCCGCCGCTCGACCTGGACCGACGACGAGCTGGACGAAGAGCTCGCCGACACCGGGTCGCTCTGGTCGACCGGTGCCGGGGACGACGACACGGTGATCACCGACCGCCGCGGAGCGAGCGTGCTGCCCGACGACGCCGACGACGACACCATGGTCGTCCGTCGCCGCAAGCCGCCACGACACGGGTGCGCCGGATGGGCCGGCGTCCAGGCCCCCGTCCCTGGACGAGCCGGACGATCGCACGCGCGCGACGGATCGGCCGCGCAGGGGAAAGACGGACCGCGGACAGACAGGTCGTGGACACACAGGTCGTGGACAGACGGGCGGCGAGCACGCCGGCCACGAACACGCGGACCCCGGACACGCGCTGCCCACGAGCGACCCGATCGCAACCGGAGAGGTGACCGACGAGACATTCGTCGTCCACCGGCGACGGCCGGCTCCGGCATCCACGCCCCTGCCGCCCGCCGGCGCGCGCACGGCGCAGCGGGGTGCGCCCGAGAAGGCGATCTATCGGCCGCGCCCGCCCGAGCCGGCCCGCGTCGACCGTGCGCCGCCCCAGCCGGTGCGCTCGGTCCTGCCCGCGCCGGACGCCGAGCCCGCGCGGTCGGCCGCGACCCGGCGCTCCCGGCTTGCGCACGATCGTGGTGCTGGGAGCGGTCGTGGTGGTGCTCGTGGCGGCCCTGACGGTGGCCCTGGTCGTCCTGATCGGGTCGCTTCCGACCTCGTGAGCGCGGGCGGTCCCCGCGTTTGACCGGATGCCGTCCGCACGCGTATCATTGACCGGGTGTGCGCTCACGCGCGCCCTGCACCGCGCCCTCGTGAGGGGGAACGGCGTGGGACGACGAGCCGCACCTCTCAGGGAACGGCCTGCGAACAGGCCACCCCCACGGCATATCCACCTCCCAAAGCGCGGCGCGTTCGCGTCGAGCCGGCGGATCCACGTGAGCCCGCAGCGATCAGACCCGGAAGGGCCCGGACGCGGCGGGGGAGACACGACGCTGTCACCGTGCAGCACAACAGAGAAGGAAGAACGTGCCAACCATTCAGCAGTTGGTTCGCAAGGGGCGGTCGCCGAAGGTCACCAAGACCAAGGCGCCGGCACTGAAGTCGAACCCACAGCAGGCCGGGGTCTGCACCCGCGTCTACACGACCACGCCCAAGAAGCCGAACTCGGCGATGCGCAAGGTCGCCCGTGTCAAGCTCCGCAACGGCACCGAGGTCACCGCGTACATCCCCGGCGAGGGCCACAACCTGCAGGAGCACTCGCTCGTGCTGGTCCGCGGCGGTCGTGTCAAGGACCTGCCCGGCGTGCGCTACAAGATCGTCCGCGGCGCCCTGGACACCCAGGCCGTGAAGAACCGCAAGCAGGCTCGTTCCCGCTACGGCGCGAAGAAGGGTTGAGTTAGATGCCTCGTAAGGGACCCGCCCCGAAGCGCCCCGTTGTCAACGACCCGGTCTACGGCGCACCCATCGTGTCGCAGCTGGTCAACAAGATCCTCGTCGACGGCAAGAAGTCGCTGGCCGAGTCGATCGTCTACGGCGCCCTCGAGGGCGTCGGGACGAAGTCCGGCCAGGACGCCGTCGCCACCCTCAAGAAGGCGCTGGACAACGTCCGGCCGACCCTCGAGGTCAAGAGCCGCCGCGTCGGCGGCTCGACCTACCAGGTGCCGGTCGAGGTCAAGCCCCACCGCGCCAACACGCTGGCTCTGCGCTGGCTGGTCAGCTACGCCAAGGGTCGTCGTGAGAAGACGATGACCGAGCGCCTCCAGAACGAGATCCTGGATGCCTCGAACGGCCTGGGTGCCGCGGTCAAGCGCCGTGAAGACACCCACAAGATGGCCGAGTCGAACCGCGCCTTCGCCCACTACCGCTGGTGACAGCATCCTCGCCCGCTCGCTCCGAGACCGCACAGCCCGGTCTCTGAGCGAGCGCGGCGAGACGACGGGCCGGTCACCGGCCCGCAGAACTTCGACACGATAAGGAAGACATCCCGTGGCACAAGACGTGCTCACCGACCTCAAGAAGGTCCGCAACATCGGCATCATGGCGCACATCGATGCCGGCAAGACGACGACGACCGAGCGCATCCTCTTCTACACGGGCGTCAACCACAAGATCGGCGAGACGCACGACGGCGCGTCGACGACCGACTGGATGGAGCAGGAGCAGGAGCGCGGCATCACCATCACCTCCGCCGCGGTGACCTGCTTCTGGAATGGTTCCCAGATCAACATCATCGACACCCCGGGTCACGTCGACTTCACCGTCGAGGTGGAGCGCTCGCTGCGCGTGCTCGACGGTGCCGTCGCCGTCTTCGACGGCAAGGAGGGCGTGGAGCCCCAGTCCGAGACCGTGTGGCGCCAGGCCGACAAATACGACGTGCCCCGCATCTGCTTCGTCAACAAGATGGACAAGATGGGCGCCGACTTCTACTTCACGGTCTCGACGATCGTGAATCGCCTGAAGGCCAAGCCGCTCGTGCTGCAGCTTGCCGATCGGCGCCGAGAGCGACTTCGTCGGCGTGGTCGATCTGGTCGAGATGCGCGCGCTGGTCTGGCCCGGCGACGCCAAGGGCGACGTCACGATGGGCGCCAAGTACGAGGTCCAGGAGATCCCCGCAGAGCTGGCCGAGAAGGCCGCCGAATACCGCGAGAAGCTCTCGAGACCGTCGCCGAGTCGGACGAGCACCTGCTGGAGAAGCACTTCAGCGGTGAGGGCCTGACCGTTGCCGAGATCAAGGGCGCGGTCCGCAAGCTCACCGTCAGCGGTGAGCTGTACCCGGTGCTGTGCGGTTCGGCGTTCAAGAACCGCGGCGTGCAAGCCGATGCTGGACGCGGTCGTGGACTACCTGCCGTCGCCGGTGGACGTGCCGGCCATCGAGGCGCACGACCCGAAGGACGAAGAGAAGGTCATCGAGCGCCACCCGAGCCGCGACGAGCCGTTCGCCGCGCTCGCGTTCAAGATCGCGGTGCACCCGTTCTTCGGCCGTCTCACCTACATCCGCGTGTACTCGGGTCACCTCGACTCGGGTGGACAGGTGCTGAACGCGACCAAGGGCAAGAAGGAGCGCATCGGGAAGATCTTCCAGATGTACGCCAACAAAGAGAACCCGGTCGACGCGGTCACCGCCGGTCACATCTATGCCGTCATCGGCTTGAAGGACACCACGACCGGTGACACCCTGGCCGATCTGCAGAAGCCGGTCGTGCTGGAGTCGATGACCTTCCCCGAGCCGGTCATCGAGGTGGCCATCGAGCCCAAGACCAAGGCCGACCAGGAGAAGCTGGGCATCGCGATCCAGAAGCTGGCCGAAGAGGACCCGACGTTCCGCGTCGAGCAGAACGCCGAGACCGGCCAGACCGTCATCAAGGGCATGGGCGAGCTTGCACCTGGACATCCTCGTGGACCGCATGAAGCGCGAGTTCAAGGTCGAGGCCAACGTGGGCAAGCCCCAGGTCGCGTACCGCGAGACGATCCGTCGGGCCGTCGAGCGTCACGACTACACCCACAAGAAGCAGACGGGTGGCTCGGGCCAGTTCGCGAAGATCCAGTTCGCGCTGGAGCCGATGGACGTCACGGCCGAGAAGATCTACGAGTTCGAGAACAAGGTCACCGGCGGTCGCATCCCCCGCGAGTACATCGAGCCGACCAACCAGGGCTTCCAGGACGCCATGCAGGTCGGCGTCCTGGCCGGCTACCCGATGGTCGGCGTGAAGGCGATCCTCAACGACGGCGCCTCGCACGACGTGGACTCGTCCGAGATGGCGTTCAAGATCGCCGGTTCGATGGGCTTCAAGGAGGCCGTCCGCAAGGCGAACCCGGTGATCCTCGAGCCGCTCATGGCCGTCGAGGTCCGCACGCCCGAGGAGTACATGGGCGACGTCATCGGCGACCTGAACAGCCGGCGTGGACAGATCCAGGCGATGGAAGACGCGCAGGGTGTCAAGGTCATCCGCGCGCTCGTCCCGCTTTCCGAGATGTTCGGCTACATCGGCGACCTGCGCTCGAAGACCTCGGGCCGGGCCGTGTACTCCATGGAGTTCGACAGCTACGCCGAGGTCCCCAAGGCCGTGGCCGAGGAGATCATCCAGAAGAACAAGGGCGAGTGATCGTCCGGATGCCGCGGCCCGCCGGGTCGTCGAGCCAGTGATGCGAGCCGACGCGTCGGCCGTGGCATCCACACCCTCATAACTTCACACACAACACCCAAACCCTCTCTACTACACTGAGAGACATCCCCGTAGCGAACCGGTCGCAATCCAGTGCCCGGAATCCCTACACGACCGTCCTGAGGAGGACCCAGTGGCGAAGGCCAAGTTCGAGCGGACCAAGCCGCACGTGAACATCGGAACGATCGGTCACGTCGACCACGGCAAGACCACGCTGTCTGCCGCGATCTCGAAGGTGCTTGCAGACAAGTACCCGTCGGACGTGAACGTCATCCGCGACTTCTCGTCGATTGACTCTGCTCCCGAGGAGCGTCAGCGCGGTATCACGATCAACATCTCGCACATCGAGTACGAGACCCCGAAGCGTCACTACGCTCACGTTGACGCGCCGGGCCACGCCGACTACGTCAAGAACATGATCACCGGTGCCGCTCAGATGGACGGCGCGATCCTCGTGGTCGCCGCCACCGACGGCCCGATGGCTCAGACCCGCGAGCACGTGCTGCTGGCCAAGCAGGTCGGCGTGCCGTACCTGCTGGTCGCGCTGAACAAGGCGGACGCGGTCGACGACGAAGAGATCCTGGAGCTCGTCGAGCTCGAGGTCCGCGAGCTGCTGTCCAGCCAGGGCTTCCCCGGCGACGACGCTCCCGTCGTGCGCGTCTCGGCGCTGAAGGCGCTCGAGGGCGACGAGAAGTGGACCCAGTCCATCCTCGACCTCATGCAGGCCGTCGACGACAGCGTGCCGGACCCGGTGCGCGACCGCGACAAGCCGTTCCTGATGCCGATCGAGGACGTCTTCACGATCACCGGTCGTGGCACCGTCGTGACGGGCCGCGCCGAGCGCGGCACGCTCGCCCTCAACTCCGAGGTCGAGATCGTGGGTCTGCGTCCGACGCAGAAGACGACCGTCACCGGTATCGAGATGTTCCACAAGCAGCTCGACGAGGCGTGGGCCGGCGAGAACTGCGGTCTGCTGCCGCGGCACCAAGCGTGACGAGGTCGAGCGCGGACAGGTCGTGTCCAAGCCCGGTTCCGTGACCCCGCACACCAACTTCGAGGGCACGGCGTACATCCTGTCCAAGGACGAGGGTGGGCGTCACAACCCCTTCTACACGAACTACCGTCCGCAGTTCTACTTCCGCACCACCGACGTCACCGGCGTCATCTCGCTGCCCGAGGGCACCGAGATGGTCATGCCCGGCGACACCACCGACATGTCGGTCGAGCTGATCCAGCCGATCGCCATGGAGGACGGCCTGGGCTTCGCGATCCGTGAGGGTGGCCGCACCGTCGGCGCCGGCACGGTGACCAAGATCCTCAAGTGAGTCGCTAGCGACCCACGCGAAAGGGGCCGGATCCTTCGGGATCCGGCCCCTTCGCATGTCCGTAGGCCTGGTGCGGCGCCGGAGAAGCCGTGATACTGGAGACCACATACGCGCCGCGCGGCGCCGAGGGGGAGGAACCTCCATGGGTATCGATGACATCATCGGCAAGGGCAAAGAGCTGTTCGAGCAGAACAAGGACAAGATCGACGACGCCCTGCACAGCGAGCAGGCCGAGGGCATCAGCGACAACGTGCTGGACGGCGCCGCCGACCTCGCGAAGAAGGTCGCACCCGGGTCGGCGGACAAGATCGACGAGTTCCGTGACGCGGCCGACAAGCAGGTCGGGAACGAGTAGCGACGCGCGTCGGACGGGGTCTCGCCGGCGCGATCGTGCGTCGGCGGGGCCCCGCGCGCATCCGATTTTGCACCGGCGCGATGATCGCGTACAGTGGTACTTGTTCGCCCCAAAGGGGAGAGCGGAGAGGCCGGAGGGCCCCGCCCCCTCAAGCAGCGAACCGCCTCCCACACCGGATCTCCTCGGAGCCTCGCGTGTGAGAGAAACTCGAACCGCAGGAGACGGCGGTCGGCACAGAGCTTTGGCTCGCGTGATCGACTTGACGGAGGTCCTGCATCGGGTATGATTGGGAAGTTGCCCTGCGCGATGGATTTTGTCCGGGTTGTGGGTGCGTCCGGTCTTTGAGAACTCAACAGCGTGCACTTGTCAAATGCCAAATTTTATCCTCGTCGGCCGGTTTTTGCTGGTCGTTGAGAATTCCTTTGGATCAATTTTATGGATTGTCAGTGATGGCATTCTGGTTGGTCATGGTTGAACTCGCTGCAAGCGTCTGCCGTTTTCCCGGTGGTGTTGTGGCATCGTTTTTTTACGGAGAGTTTGATCCTGGCTCAGGATGAACGCTGGCGGCGTGCTTAACACATGCAAGTCGAACGGTGAACCAGGTGCTTGCACTTGGGGATCAGTGGCGAACGGGTGAGTAACACGTGAGCAACCTGCCCTGGACTCTGGGATAAGCGCTGGAAACGGTGTCTAATACTGGATATGAGCTGTGGCCGCATGGTCTGCAGTTGGAAAGATTTTTCGGTCTGGGATGGGCTCGCGGCCTATCAGCTTGTTGGTGAGGTAGTGGCTCACCAAGGCGTCGACGGGTAGCCGGCCTGAGAGGGTGACCGGCCACACTGGGACTGAGACACGGCCCAGACTCCTACGGGAGGCAGCAGTGGGGAATATTGCACAATGGGCGGAAGCCTGATGCAGCAACGCCGCGTGGGGGACGACGGCCTTCGGGTTGTAAACCTCTTTTAGCAGGGAAGAAGCGGAAGTGACGGTACCTGCAGAAAAAGCACCGGCTAACTACGTGCCAGCAGCCGCGGTAATACGTAGGGTGCAAGCGTTATCCGGAATTATTGGGCGTAAAGAGCTCGTAGGCGGTTTGTCGCGTCTGCTGTGAAATCCCGAGGCTCAACCTCGGGCCTGCAGTGGGTACGGGCAGACTAGAGTGCGGTAGGGGAGATTGGAATTCCTGGTGTAGCGGTGGAATGCGCAGATATCAGGAGGAACACCGATGGCGAAGGCAGATCTCTGGGCCGTAACTGACGCTGAGGAGCGAAAGGGTGGGGAGCAAACAGGCTTAGATACCCTGGTAGTCCACCCCGTAAACGTTGGGAACTAGTTGTGGGGTCCTTTCCACGGATTCCGTGACGCAAGCTAACGCATTAAGTTCCCCGCCTGGGGAGTACGGCCGCAAGGCTAAAACTCAAAGGAATTGACGGGGACCCGCACAAGCGGCGGAGCATGCGGATTAATTCGATGCAACGCGAAGAACCTTACCAAGGCTTGACATATATGGGAACGGGCCAGAAATGGTCAACTCTTTGGACACTCGTATACAGGTGGTGCATGGTTGTCGTCAGCTCGTGTCGTGAGATGTTGGGTTAAGTCCCGCAACGAGCGCAACCCTCGTTCTATGTTGCCAGCACGTTATGGTGGGAACTCATGGGATACTGCCGGGGTCAACTCGGAGGAAGGTGGGGATGACGTCAAATCATCATGCCCCTTATGTCTTGGGCTTCACGCATGCTACAATGGCCGGTACAATGGGCTGCGATACCGTGAGGTGGAGCGAATCCCAAAAAGCCGGTCCCAGTTCGGATCGTAGTCTGCAACTCGACTACGTGAAGTCGGAGTCGCTAGTAATCGCAGATCAGCAACGCTGCGGTGAATACGTTCCCGGGTCTTGTACACACCGCCCGTCAAGTCATGAAAGTCGGTAACACCTGAAGCCGGTGGCCCAACCCTTGTGGAGGGAGCCGTCGAAGGTGGGATCGGTAATTAGGACTAAGTCGTAACAAGGTAGCCGTACCGGAAGGTGCGGCTGGATCACCTCCTTTCTAAGGAGCATCTGGGGATCTTCGGGTCTTCCAGGCGCCAGGTCATCACCGGATGTGTGGTGCTGGTTAGCTCATGGGTGGAACATTTGACATGGCATCAGCGCAGCTGATTCTTGCTAGTACGCCGTTTTCGGATGGTTGGAAGGTGGGGGTTGGGGAGCGGGGTGTCTGCACGTTGTTGGGTCCTGAGGGACTGGCCGTGGCCGCCTTTCGGGGTGGTTGGTGGTTTCCTCGTGGGCTCGTTCCTGTCGCCGGTTGGTGGTGGGGGCGGGTGCCGCCCGTACTTTGAGAACTACACAGTGGACGCGAGCATCTTAAAGAAATAATTTGGCCGACCCCTTTTTTGGGGGTTGGTCTGCTCATGTGATTTCAAGTCTTTAAGAGCGAACGGTGGATGCCTTGGCATCTGGAGCCGAAGAAGGACGTAGCAATCTGCGATAAGCCTCGGGGAACTGATAAGCAAGTTTTGATCCGAGGGTGTCCGAATGGGGAAACCCCGCCAGGCGGCGTGCCGACCTGGTGACTCCCGCCTGAATGTATAGGGCGGGTAGAGGGAACGTGGGGAAGTGAAACATCTCAGTACCCACAGGAAGAGAAAACAACCGTGATTCCGTGAGTAGTGGCGAGCGAAATCGGAAGAGGCTAAACCGTGCACGTGTGATATCCGGCGGGAGTTGCGTGTGCGGGGTTGTGGGACTTTCCTGGCTGTTCTGCCGAGCAGCCGGCGTGACAAGAGAGTATAGGCGAATCGTCTGGGAAGGCGAGCCATAGCAGGTGAGAGCCCTGTAGCCGAAATGCTTGTTCTTGGCGCGGAGAGTATCCCAAGTAGCACGGGGCCCGAGAAATCCCGTGTGAATCTGTCAGGACCACCTGATAAGCCTAAATACTCCCAGATGACCGATAGCGGACAAGTACCGTGAGGGAAAGGTGAAAAGTACCCCGGGAGGGGAGTGAAATAGTACCTGAAACCGTTTGCTTACAAACCGTTGGAGCAGCCTTGGTAGCTGTGACAGCGTGCCTTTTGAAGAATGAGCCTGCGAGTTAGCGATATGTGGCGAGGTTAACCCGTGTGGGGTAGCCGTAGCGAAAGCGAGTCTGAACAGGGCGTTCAGTCGCATGTCCTAGACCCGAAGCGAAGTGATCTATCCATGGCCAGGCTGAAGCGACGGTAAGACGTCGTGGAGGGCCGAACCCACTTAGGTTGAAAACTGAGGGGATGAGCTGTGGATAGGGGTGAAAGGCCAATCAAACTTCGTGATAGCTGGTTCTCTCCGAAATGCATTTAGGTGCAGCGTTGCGTGTTTCTTGCCGGAGGTAGAGCTACTGGATGGCCGATGGGCCTCAACAGGTTACTGACGTCAGCCAAACTCCGAATGCCGGTAAGTGAGAGCGCAGCAGTGAGACGGTGGGGGATAAGCTTCATCGTCGAGAGGGAAACAACCCAGACCACCATCTAAGGTCCCTAAGCGCGTGCTAAGTGGGAAAGGATGTGGAGTTGCTTTGACAACCAGGAGGTTGGCTTAGAAGCAGCCACCCTTGAAAGAGTGCGTAATAGCTCACTGGTCAAGTGATTCCGCGCCGACAATGTAACGGGGCTCAAGCACGCCACCGAAGATGTGGCATTGACACTTGTGGTAGGCCTTCGTGGTCCAGCCGTGTTGATGGGTAGGAGAGCGTCGTGTGGCCGGTGAAGCGGCGGGGTGACCCAGCCGTGGAGGCCACACGAGTGAGAATGCAGGCATGAGTAGCGAAAGACGTGTGAGAAACACGTCCTCCGAAAGACCAAGGGTTCCAGGGTCAAGCTAATCTTCCCTGGGTAAGTCGGGACCTAAGGCGAGGCCGACAGGCGTAGTCGATGGACAACGGGTTGATATTCCCGTACCGGCGAAGAACCGCCCCAGTCAATCCAGTGGTGCTAAGAGTCCTAGCGTGGCGTTGCCGGATCCCTTCGGGGTGATGGTTGCTGCGTGAACGCTCGACCCCATGCTGGTGCGGCTAGCGTATTAACAGGTGTGACGCAGGAAGGTAGCCCAAGCCAGGCGATGGTTGTCCTGGTGCAAGTGCGTAGCCCGAACGGTAGGCAAATCCGCCGTTCATCAAGGGTGAGACACGATGCGGATGAAAAGTGGGTGATCCTATGCTGCCAAGAAAAGCATCGACGCGAGGTTCCAGCCGCCCGTACCCCAAACCGACTCAGGTGGTCAGGTAGAGAATACCGAGGAGATCGAGATAATCGTGGTTAAGGAACTCGGCAAAATACCCCCGTAACTTCGGGAGAAGGGGGGCCATCCACTTATACCGCCTTGCGCGGGAAAGGGTGTGGTGGCCGCAGAGACCAGTGGGTAGCGACTGTTTACTAAAAACACAGGTCCGTGCCAAGTCGCAAGACGATGTATACGGACTGACGCCTGCCCGGTGCTGGAAGGTTAAGAGGAGCGGTCAGCCGCAAGGCGAAGCTCGAATTTAAGCCCCAGTAAACGGCGGTGGTAACTATAACCATCCTAAGGTAGCGAAATTCCTTGTCGGGTAAGTTCCGACCTGCACGAATGGCGTAACGACTTCCCAACTGTCTCAACCACGAACTCGGCGAAATTGCATTACGAGTAAAGATGCTCGTTACGCGCAGGCAGGACGGAAAGACCCCGTGACCTTTACTATAGCTTGGTATTGGTATTCGGTGTGGCTTGTGTAGGATAGGTGGGAGACGGTGAAGCCCGGACGCTAGTTCGGGTGGAGTCATTGTTGAAATACCACTCTGGTCACTCTGGATGCCTAACTTCGAACCGTGATCCGGTTCAGGGACAGTGCCTGGTGGGTAGTTTAACTGGGGCGGTTGCCTCCCAAAGAGTAACGGAGGCGCCCAAAGGTTCCCTCAACCTGGTTGGCAATCAGGTGTCGAGTGTAAGTGCACAAGGGAGCTTGACTGTGAGACTGACAGGTCGAGCAGGGACGAAAGTCGGGACTAGTGATCCGGCAGTGGCTTGTGGAAGCGCTGTCGCTCAACGGATAAAAGGTACCTCGGGGATAACAGGCTGATCTTGCCCAAGAGTCCATATCGACGGCATGGTTTGGCACCTCGATGTCGGCTCGTCGCATCCTGGGGCTGGAGTAGGTCCCAAGGGTTGGGCTGTTCGCCCATTAAAGCGGTACGCGAGCTGGGTTTAGAACGTCGTGAGACAGTTCGGTCCCTATCCGCTGCGCGCGTAGGAAGTTTGAGAGGATCTGACCCTAGTACGAGAGGACCGGGTTGGACGAACCTCTGGTGTGTCAGTTGTTCCGCCAGGAGCACCGCTGATTAGCTACGTTCGGGATGGATAACCGCTGAAAGCATCTAAGCGGGAAGCCGGCCTCAAGATGAGACTTCCATACCTTCGGGTGAGAGGCTCCCAGCCAGATTACTGGGTTGATAGGCCGGATGTGGAAGCGCAGTAATGCGTGCAGCTGACCGGTACTAATAAGCCGATGACTTGATAACACACCCCCTTTTTCCTGCGGGTGCTTGCGTCCACTTTGTGGTTCTCGACGTACGGTCGGGCACCGCACACCAGAACAAAGACTTTTGTTGTGCAGACTGAAACGTCAATAGTGTTTCGGCGGCCATAGCGAGAGGGAAACGCCCGGTCCCATTCCGAACCCGGAAGCTAAGCCTCTCAGCGCCGATGGTACTGCAGGGGCGACCCTGTGGGAGAGTAGGACACCGCCGGACTTAAATTGTGAAGAAGCCGCCCCTCGGGGCGGCTTCTTTGCGTTACCCCACCCCTTCCCCGCCCCTCCGCCGAGGTTGTCCTCCCTCCGCCGAGGTTGTGCTCCGTCCGCCGAGGTTGTGCTCCGTCCGCCGAGGTTGTCCCCGCCGGTTCCTCCACAGGTCGGTCGCAACCCGGTTTCTCCACAGATCTCGCATCGGTGGTTCCATCACCTGGTCTCGTGCGGCAGAGTGCCTGCATGCTCCAGCACAACGACACCGCCGGCATCCTGCGTTCGGGACGGATGCCGGGAGTGCTGCCGTTCTCAGGGATCGACGGCGACCTTCTGACCGCGCTTCGCCCGGGCGCCCACGTACTGCGGGCGGAGTGGGAGTCGTTGTTCGCCGAGGGCAGGCTGCGCACACGTGCGCGTGCCGTGGCTCTGCGCGTTGCGCTGGACGGATGCGCGTTCGCATGCGCCACGGCTTGCGGCTCTTCACGGCCTCCCGCTGTACAAGGTCCGTGGATCGCGCGTTGACGTCGCCGTGCCGGGTCCTACGACTCGACACAACGGGCTGGATGTCGTACGACATCACGTGCCGCTACCCGAGAGTGACGTGGTCGTCGTCGACGGGCTTCGGATTACGTCGCTCGACCGCACCGTGTACGACCTGATCCGGACAATCCCGCTCGAGGCGGCAGTGATCGCGTTCGACGCTGCGCTGCACCTGGTCGCGTGGGACGACGATGCCAACGAGTACGACTCTCGAGCCGCCGAGCAGTTTCGCGACCTCGTCCTCGCTCGCGTCCGCACGCACCCCGGGGCTCGCGGCATCCGGCAAGCGCGGTTCGTCGTCGACTTCGCAGATGGGCGCGCGGGATCTCCGGGGAGAGTCTGAGCCGGCTCTGGATGTGGCAGCTGGGGATGCCGACTCCTGTACTCCAGTACCGCGTCGAACTCCCCGGCGGTGGGTACGCGCTTCTCGACTTCGCCTGGCCGGATCTGGGTCGATGGGGCGAGTTCGACGGAAAGATCAAGTACCAGGACCCGGCCCTCCTCGACGGCCGCACGAGCGAGCGGGTCATGGCCGACCAGCGGCAGCGCCAACGCAGGATAGAGCGTTCCACCGGCTGGGAGTGCGGCAGATGGGGCTTCGACGAGATGACGACGATCGCCGATTTCGCCAAGCACCTGCGCACCATCGGTCTGTACGGCGCTCGCGGCTGAGTTTGGCGACGCCAGTGACGGACCCGTTCGTTGATGCAGGGATGGATGACAATCTCGGCGAACGGATGACAATCTCGGCGAACGGATGACAATCTCGGCGAACGGATGACAATCTCGGCGGACCGGGGACAATCTCGGCGGACCGGGGACAATCTCGGCGGACCGGGGACAATCTCGGCGGGGGCGGGGCATCAGCGGGGCGGGGCACGAGGGGGCGGGGCACGGCGGGGCGGTGGGGAGGGGGCGCGATTTGCGACACGCCCGGGATGCACGTAGACTGTTGAGGTTCCATATTCCGGTGTGCGTGTGCGCCGCCGGATCACTGCCAGGGCAGTGCATAGGAGATGCGCGAAGCGCAAAAGCCTAGGCCGCGGGCAGCAGAACACGAGCAGCGCGGGTGCGAACCCGAGACACTGCCACCACATCCCACACTCCACTTCCCGAAATCGGGTCGTGCGCGCGTGGGAGCCGGATGCCTCGCATCCGGTCTGACAGCAGAACAGCGGTGCAGGCATCGCCGACATACGTCGGTGCACGTGCCCGGGCGTGAGAACGCCCCCGTGCGTCCAATGCGCGAGAGCGTAAGACGCGAGAAAGAGAGTGAGCAGACAATGGCGGGACAGAAGATCCGCATTCGCCTGAAGTCGTACGACCACGCCGGCCTGGACTCGTCCGCCCGCAAGATCGTCGACACCGTGACCCGGGCCGGTGCGTCCGTGGTGGGCCCCGTGCCGCTGCCGACCGAGAAGAACGTCGTGTGCGTCATCCGGTCGCCGCACAAGTACAAGGACAGCCGCGAGCACTTCGAGATGCGCACCCACAAGCGCCTGATCGACATCATCGACCCGACGCCCAAGGCGGTCGACTCGCTGATGCGCCTCGACCTCCCGGCCGATGTCAACATCGAGATCAAGCTCTGAGGTCCGACATGGCTGATATCAACACCAAGACTTCGAAGGGACTGCTGGGCACCAAGCTCGGCATGACCCAGGTGTGGAACGAGCAGGGAAAGCTCGTCCCCGTCACCGTCATCCAGATCGCGCCGAACGTGGTCACCCAGGTTCGCACCGCGGAGAAGGACGGCTACAGCGCCGTCCAGATCGCGGCCGGCCAGATCGACCCGCGCAAGGTCACGAAGCCCCTCGAGGGTCACTTCGAGGCCGCCGGGGTCACCCCGCGGCGTCACGTCACCGAGGTGCGCACGGCGGATGCTGCGGACTACTCACTCGGTCAGGAGCTCACCGTGGACGGCACCTTCGATGCCGGCCAGCTGGTCGACGTCGTCGGCACCAGCAAGGGCAAGGGCACCGCGGGTGTCATGAAGCGCCACAACTTCAAGGGCGTGTCGGCTTCGCACGGTGCACACCGCAACCACCGCAAGCCCGGTTCGATCGGCGCCTCGTCGACTCCGAGCCGCGTCTTCAAGGGCATGCGCATGGCCGGCCGTATGGGCGGCGAGCGCGTGACCGTCCTCAACCTCACGGTGCACGCCGTCGACGCCGAGAAGGGTCTGCTGCTCGTCAAGGGCGCCGTCCCCGGCGCGCGCGGCCGCATCGTCTACGTCCGCAACGCAGTGAAGGGTGCCTGAGGCCATGGCTGAGAAGACCCTCGACGTCCGCAAGGCAGACGGCAAGAAGGCCGGCTCGGTCGAGCTGCCCGCCGCCCTGTTCGACGTCAACACCAACATCCCGCTGATCCACCAGGTCGTCGTCGCGCAAGCTCGCGGCCGCGCGCCAGGGCACGCACTCGACCAAGCGTCGCGGCGAGGTCTCGGGCTCGGGCCGCAAGCCCTTCAAGCAGAAGGGCACGGGCAACGCCCGTCAGGGCTCGATCCGCGCACCGCAGATGACCGGCGGTGGCATCGTGCACGGGCCGAAGCCGCGCGACTACGCGCAAGCGCACGCCCAAGAAGATGATCGCGGCCGCCCTGCTGGGCGTGCTCAGCGACCGCGCCCGCGGCGAGCGGCTCCACGTGGTGGACTCGTTCGGCATCGGCGGCGCCCCGTCGACCAAGACGGCCGTGGCCGCCCTGGACGCGTTCCGCGCCACGAAGAACGTCCTCGTGGTCATCGAGCGCGACGACGAGATCACCCGCAAGAGCGTGCGCAACCTCGAGTACGTGCACGTGCTCAGCTTCGATCAGCTGAACGCCTACGACGTGGTCGTCTCGGACGACATCGTCTTCACCAAGGCAGCCTTCGACGCCTTCGTGGCGTCCAAGACCGCCACCACCGAGGAGGTCTCGGCATGACCGCCGTGAACAAGGACCCGCGCGACATCATCCTGAAGCCGGTCGTCTCCGAGAAGAGCTACGGGCTGATCGACGAGGGCAAGTACACGTTCTACGTGGACTCCCGCGCGAACAAGACCGAGATCAAGCTCGCCATCGAGAAGATCTTCGGCGTGAAGGTCGCGTCGGTGAACACGCTCAACCGCGTCGGCAAGGCGCGCCGCACCCGCTTCGGCACCGGCAAGCGCAAGGACACCAAGCGCGCCATCGTGACGCTGAAGTCGGGCACCATCGACATCTTCACGGCAGTCGGCTGACGGTCGGGACAGAGGACTAGAGAACTATGGCAATTCGCAAGTACAAGCCCACGACTCCGGGTCGCCGCGGCTCGTCGGTGGCGGACTTCGCTGAGATCACCCGATCGACGCCGGAGAAGTCCCTGCTGAAGCCGCTCGCCAAGACCGGTGGGCGCAACAACCAGGGCCGCATCACCACCCGCCACATCGGCGGTGGGCACAAGCGCCAGTACCGCGTCATCGACTTCCGTCGCAATGACAAGGACGGCATCAACGCCAAGGTCGCGCACATCGAGTACGACCCGAACCGCACGGCGCGCATCGCGCTGCTGCATTTCGTGGACGGCACCAAGCGCTACATCCTCGCCCCGGAGAAGCTCCGCCAGGGCGATGTCGTCGAGTCGGGTCCGTCCGCGGACATCAAGCCCGGCAACAACCTGCCGCTGCGCAACATCCCCACCGGTACCGTCGTGCACGCCATCGAGCTGCGCCCGGGCGGCGGTGCGAAGCTCGCCCGTTCGGCCGGCGCCGGCGTCCGTCTGGTCGCCAAGGACGGCCCGTACGCCCAGCTGCGTCTGCCCTCCGGCGAGATCCGGAACGTGGATGTCCGCTGCCGCGCCACGATCGGCGAGGTCGGCAACGCCGAGCAGTCCAACATCAACTGGGGCAAGGCCGGTCGCAATCGCTGGAAGGGCATCCGCCCGACCGTCCGCGGTGTCGTGATGAACCCCGTCGACCACCCGCACGGTGGTGGCGAGGGCCGCACCTCCGGTGGTCGTCACCCTGTCACGCCGTGGGGCAAGCCCGAGGGCCGCACCCGCCATGCGAACAAGGAAAGCGACAAGTACATCGTTCGCCGTCGGACCGCCGGCAAGAAGCGCAAGTAGGTAGGAACAGAAGATGCCACGCAGTCTCAAGAAGGGCCCCTTCGTCGACGAGCACCTGCTTCGCAAGGTCTCCGTCCAGAACGAAGCCGGCACGAAGAACGTCATCAAGACCTGGTCGCGCCGCTCGATGATCGTGCCGGCCATGCTCGGCCACACGATCGCCGTGCACGACGGACGCAAGCACATCCCCGTGTTCGTCAGCGAGAGCATGGTCGGACACAAGCTGGGCGAGTTCGCGCCCACCCGCACCTTCCGCGGCCACGAGAAGGACGACAAGAAGGGCCGCCGTCGCTGAGGCGCGGCGCAGAGGAGAAGAAATGGTGGAGTCCATCGCACGCGTGCGACACATCCGCGTGACCCCTCAGAAGGCTCGTCGCGTCGTCGCACTCATCAAGGGCAAGCAGGCCGAAGAGGCCCTTGCCATCCTGAAGTTCGCGCAGCAGAGCGCCAGCGAGCCGATCTACAAGCTCGTGCAGTCCGCAGTCGCGAACGCCCGCGTGAAGGCCGACCAGGAGAACGAGTTCCTGGACGAGCAGGATCTGTACGTGAAGAACGCCTACGTGGACGAGGGGACGACGCTCAAGCGCTTCCAGCCTCGTGCGCAGGGCCGCGCGTTCCAGATCAAGAAGCGCAGCAGCCACATCACCGTCGTGCTGGCGACCCCCGAGGTCGCCGAGGCCGGCGCAGGCAACGAAGAAGGCGAGCAAGTAATGGGACAGAAGGTCAACCCGTACGGCTTCCGCCTCGGCATCACCACCGACCACGTGTCGCGGTGGTTCTCCGACTCGACGAAGCCGGGTCAGCGCTACGCCGACTACCTTGCCGAGGACATCAAGATCCGCAAGCTCCTGCAGTCGAACCTCGACCGCGCGGGCGTGAGCAACATCGAGATCGAGCGCACCCGCGATCGCGTCCGTGTCGACATCCACACCGCCCGTCCGGGCATCGTGATCGGTCGTCGCGGTGCGGAGGCCGAGCGCATCCGCGGTGAGCTGGAGAAGCTCACCGGCAAGCAGATCCAGCTGAACATCCTCGAGGTGAAGAACCCCGAGGCCGACGCTCAGCTGGTCGCACAGGGCGTCGCCGAGCAGCTCAGCGCCCGCGTGGCCTTCCGCCGCGCGATGCGCAAGGGCCTGCAGGGCGCGCAGCGCGCCGGTGCCAAGGGTGTCCGCATCCAGGTCTCGGGCCGCCTCGGCGGCGCCGAGATGAGCCGGTCCGAGTTCTACCGCGAGGGTCGTGTGCCCCTGCACACGCTGCGCGCGAACATCGACTACGGCTTCTACGAGGCTCGCACCACCTTCGGCCGCATCGGCGTGAAGGTCTGGATCTACAAGGGCGACCTCACCAACAAGGAGCTCGCGCGCGAGCAGGCCAACCAGAAGCCTGTCCGTGGCGACCGTCCCCGTCGGGGCCCGCGCAGCGAGGCGCCCGTCGCAGAAGGAGCACCGGCGTAATGCTTATCCCCCGCAAAGTGAAGTTCCGCAAGCAGCACCACCCGGGTCGCAGCGGCCAGGCCACCGGCGGCACGAAGGTCTCCTTCGGCGAGTACGGCATCCAGGCGCTGACCCCCGCGTATGTGACGAACCGTCAGATCGAGTCCGCTCGTATCGCGATGACCCGTCACATCAAGCGCGGTGGCAAGGTGTGGATCAACATCTACCCCGACCGTCCGCTGACCAAGAAGCCCGCTGAGACCCGCATGGGTTCCGGCAAGGGCTCGCCCGAGTGGTGGGTCGCGAACGTCAAGCCGGGTCGCGTCCTCTTCGAGGTCGCCGGCGTCGACGAGCAGCTCGCTCGCGAGGCCCTGACCCGTGCCATCCACAAGCTGCCCCTGAAGGCACGCATCATCAAGCGCGAGGAGGGCGACGCGTAATGGCGATCGGCACCAAGGAGCTGGCCACGACCCAGCTCGACACGTTCGAAGACCAGCGCCTGCTCGAAGAGCTGCGCAAGGCCAAGGAAGAGCTGTTCAACCTGCGCTTCCAGTCGGCCACCGGGCAGGCTGGAGAGCCACGGCCGCATCCGTGCGGTCAAGCGCGACATCGCGCGGCTGTACACCGTGATCCGGGAGCGGGAGCTCGGCATCCGTGCCACCCCCGCGCCGGTCGAGACGGCCAAGGCGAAAAAGAGCAAGGCGAAGAAGGCGGATGCCTCCGCCGACGACGCAGTGAAGGAAGAGGCTGAGTGATGGCCACCGCTAAGAAGGCAGCGGCCGAGGTCGTCGAGACCACCGGCCACGAGCACGCCGAGCACGACGTCCGCGACACGGCCGCCCGTGGGTACCGCAAGGTTCTGCGCGGCTACGTCGTCTCGGACAAGATGAACAAGACGATCGTCGTCGAGGTCGAGGACCGCCGCAAGCACCCGCTCTACGGCAAGATCATCCGCGTGACCAGCAAGGTCAAGGCGCATGACGAGAACAACACCGCCGGCATCGGCGACCTCGTTGTCATCCACGAGACCCGGCCCCTGAGCGCCACCAAGCGCTGGCGGCTGGTCGAGATCCTCGAGAAGGCCAAGTAAATGATTCAGAACGAATCGCGACTGAAGGTCGCCGACAACACCGGCGCCAAGGAGTTGCTCACGATTCGCGTGCTCGGCGGCTCCAACCGCCGCTACGCGGGTGTGGGCGACGTCATCGTCGCCACCGTGAAGGATGCCATCCCCGGCGGAAACGTCAAGAAGGGCGATGTCGTCAAGGCCGTGGTGGTGCGCACCGTCAAGGAGACCCGTCGCGCCGACGGCTCGTACATCAAGTTCGACGAGAACGCCGCCGTGATCCTGAAGAACGACGGGGAGCCCCGCGGCACCCGCATCTTCGGACCGGTCGGCCGTGAGCTTCGCGACAAGAAGTTCATGAAGATCGTCTCGCTGGCACCGGAGGTCATCTGATCATGCCGAACATCAAGAAGGACGACCTGGTGCAGGTCCTCACCGGCAGCGATCGCGGCAAGCAGGGGAAGGTCCTCCAGGTCATCCCCGAGCAGAACCGCGTGCTGGTGGAGGGCGTGAACTACGTCACCAAGCACAGCCGCGTGGGCCAGACCCAGCGCGGGACGAAGACGGGCGGCATCGAGACGATGGAAGCCCCGATCCACATCTCCAACGTCGCCGTCGTCGACCCCTCGACCAAGAAGCCGACCCGTGTCGGCCGTCGGGTCGAGGAGCAGATCAAGGACGGCGAGAAGCGCACCGTCCGCGTGCGCTACGCGAAGAAGTCAGGTAAGGACCTCTGATGAGCACCACCACTGCCGCGGCGGCTGGCAAGATCCAGCCCCGCCTGAAGCAGAAGTACCGGGACGAGATCCAGCAGAAGATGCAGGACGAGTTCGGCTACGAGAACGTCATGCAGATCCCGGGCCTGGTGAAGGTCGTGGTCAACACTGGTGTCGGCGAGGCCGCTCGCGACAGCAAGGTGATCGATGGTGCGGTCGACGACCTCACCAAGATCACCGGGCAGAAGCCGGTCGTGACCAAGGCGCGCAAGTCGATCGCCCAGTTCAAGCTCCGCGAGGGCCAGCCGATTGGCGCGCACGTCACGCTGCGCGGCGACCGCGCCTGGGAGTTCGTGGACCGCCTGATCAGCCTCGCGCTGCCCGCATCCGCGACTTCCGCGGGCTGTCGGACAAGCAGTTCGACGGCCACGGCAACTACACCTTCGGCCTCGAGGAGCAGTCCGTGTTCCACGAGATCGATCAGGACCGCATCGACCGCGTCCGCGGGTTCGACATCACCGTCGTGACCACGGCGACCACGGATGCCGAGGGCCGGGCGCTGCTGCGGTTCCTGGGCTTCCCGTTCCGCGCGGCCGACGCGCAGGCCTGAGCCCACAACTGAACATCATCACCACCACAGGTCGTCCGTCGTGTAACGACGGCCGAAACCTGGTGAACAAAGGAAACATCACCTCATGACCATGACAGACCCGGTCGCTGACATGCTGACCCGTCTGCGCAACGCGAATTCGGCGCACCACGACGACGTTTCGCTGCCCAGCTCCAAGCTGAAGACGAACATCGCCGAGATCCTCAAGCGGGAGGGGTACATCGCCGACTGGGCGGTGGCGGACGCGCGCGTCGGCCAGACCCTGACCCTGACCCTGAAGTACGGCCCGAACCGCGAGCGGTCGATCGCCGGCATCAAGCGCGTCTCCAAGCCCGGCCTGCGCGTGTACGCACGCTCGACCGAGCTGCCCACCGTTCTCGGCGGGCTCGGCGTTGCCATCCTGTCCACCTCCTCTGGGCTCCTCACGGACCGCCAGGCTGAGCAGAAGGGCGTGGGTGGGGAAGTCCTCGCCTACGTGTGGTGATCGACGATGTCGCGAATCGGACGTCTTCCCATTGACATCCCTGCCGGAGTGACCGTCGAGGTCGCCGGACAGGCGGTGCAGGTCAAGGGCCCCAAGGGCGAGCTGTCGCTCACCGTGGCCAGCCCCATCGAGGTCAAGGTCGAGGAGGGCCAGGTTCTGGTCTCCCGTCCCGACGACGAGCGCGAGTCGCGCTCGCTGCACGGCCTGACCCGCACCCTCATCAACAACAACATCGTCGGTGTCACCCAGGGCTACACCAAGGGCCTCGAGGTCGTCGGCACGGGCTACCGCGTACAGCAGAAGGGCGCGGCCGTCGAGTTCGCGCTCGGCTTCTCGCACCCGGTCGTCATCGAGCCGCCGACGGGCATCACGCTCACGGTCGAGGGCAACAACAAGCTCACCGTGAGCGGCATCGACAAGCAGGCCGTCGGCGAGGCGGCTGCGAACATCCGCAAGATCCGCAAGCCCGAGCCGTACAAGGGCAAGGGTGTGCGCTACGCCGGCGAGATCGTGCGGCGCAAGGCCGGAAAGGCTGGTAAGTAAGCATGGCTGTGAAGTCGAAGTCAGACGCCCGCGCGCGTCGCCACGCCCGTCTTCGCAAGAAGATCGTCGGCACGGCCGAGCGTCCCCGTCTGGTCGTCAGCCGTTCGTCGCGCCACGTGTTCGTGCAGCTCGTCGACGACAGCAAGGGTCACACCGTGGCCAGCGCGTCGACCCTCGAGGTGGACCTGCGCTCGCTCGACGGTGACAAGACCGCCAAGGCCCGCAAGGTGGGCGAGCTCGTCGCCGAGCGCGCGAAGTCCGCCGGCGTCGAGGAGGCCGTGTTCGACCGGGGTGGCAACCGCTACGCCGGTCGGGTCGCCGCCATCGCCGAGGGCGCCCGCGAAGGAGGGCTCAACCTGTGAGTGACAACAAGGAGACCGAAGTGACCGCCGAGCAGGCAGCTGGCGAGCAGAACGCCGAGGCCACCACCGCGGCTGCGGCCGACACACCGACGACCGAGCGCGAGCCTCGTCGCGGTGGCCGCGAGCGCGGCGGCCGCGACCGCGGTGCGCGCAACTCGCGCGACCGCAGCGACAGCCAGTTCCTCGAGCGCGTGGTGACCATCAACCGTGTGTCGAAGGTCGTCAAGGGCGGTCGCCGGTTCAGCTTCACGGCCCTCGTGGTCGTGGGCGACGGCAACGGCGTCGTGGGCGTCGGCTACGGAAAGGCCCGCGAGGTGCCCCTGGCGATCTCGAAGGGCGTCGAAGAGGCCAAGCGCAACTTCTTCCGGGTGCCGCGCGTGAACAAGACGATCCCGCACCCGGTGCAGGGTGAGGCCGCCGCCGGCGTGGTGCGCTGCGCCCGGCCGCCGCCGGTACCGGTGTGATCGCCGGTGGCCCGGTGCGTGCGGTTCTGGAGTGCGCCGGCATCCACGATGTGCTGTCCAAGTCGCTCGGCTCGTCGAACACGATCAACATCGTGCACGCGACGGTCGCGGCGCTGAAGAGCCTCGAGGAGCCGCGTGCGGTGGCCGCACGTCGTGGCCTGGACTTCGACCAGGTCGCGCCGGCCCGTCTCATCCGTGCCGAGGCGGCGGATGCCGCTCGCTGCACGTGAGCAGAAGGTAGGTGCCTGATGGCTTCCCGTCTGAAGGTCACGCAGATCAAGTCCAAGGTGAGCGAGAAGCAGAACCAGCGCGACACCCTGCGCAGCCTCGGTCTGAAGCGGATCGGCGACTCGGTCGTCCGCGAGGACGACGCGCAGACCCGCGGTTACGTCAAGACCGTCGCCCACCTCGTGAAGGTTGAGGAGATCGACTAATGGCTGACAAGAACGACGCCGTCGAGGTGGAGGCCAAGGCCCCCGCCAAGAAGGCCACTGCCAGCAAGGCCGCCGCGAAGCCGGCTGCCGCCAAGTCCGCGCCCGCGAAGAAGGCGGCGCCCAAGAAGGATGTCGTGGACAGCCGTCCCGGCGTGCTCAAGGTGCACCACCTGCGTCCGGTCCCCGGATCCAACACCGCGAAGACCCGTGTGGGTCGCGGTGAGGGCTCGAAGGGCAAGACCGCCGGTCGCGGCACCAAGGGCACCAAGGCGCGCTACCAGGTGCGTCCGGGCTTCCAGGGCGGCCAGCTGCCGCTGCACATGCGTACGCCGAAGCTGCGCGGGTTCAAGAACCCGTTCCGCGTCGAGTACCAGGTCGTGAACCTGGACAAGCTCGCCGAGCTGTACCCGAAGGGCGGGGACGTCACCGTCAGTGACCTCGTCGCCAAGGGTGCGGTGCGCAAGAACGAGAAGGTCAAGGTCCTCGGGGCTGGCGACATCTCGGTCAAGCTGAACGTCGCGGTCGACAAGGTCTCGGGCTCTGCCGAGCAGAAGATCGTGGCCGCCGGCGGCACCGTGGGCACCGCGGCGAAGTAAGTCTCGTGAACGGGGCCGGAGGAACCTCCGGCCCCGTTTCGCATCCGGCGACACCAGCGGCGCGCTGAAGCGGCGCCCTGGGATACCCTGGTTGTCTGTGCGCACCGTGTGTGCCGGAAACCCTTTCTGGAGGAATCCACTTGTTCAGCGCCATCGTGCGGGTCTTTCGCACTCCAGACCTGCGCCGAAAGATCGGCTTCACCCTGGCGATCATCGTCCTGTATCGCCTGGGCGCGCACATCCCGACCCCGTTCGTGGATTTCGGGAACGTGCAGCAGTGTCTCGCCGACAGCGGCGGCACCCAGGGCCTGCTGTCGATGGTGAACCTGTTCTCCGGCGGCGCGCTCCTGCAAGCTGTCGATCTTCGCCCTCGGCGTCATGCCGTACATCACGGCGACGATCATCGTGCAGCTGCTTCGGGTGGTCATCCCGCACTTCGAGACGCTGTACCAGGAGGGGCAGTCCGGTCAGACCCGGCTCACCCAGTACACCCGCTACCTGACGATCGCGCTGGCGCTGCTGCAGTCGACCACGCTGGTCACCGTGGCGCGCAGCGGTCAGCTGTTCGGCTCGTCCTCCGCGGCATCCTGCCGGCAGGCTGCTCACGAACGACGCCTGGTGGGCCCAGCTGCTGATGATCCTCACCATGACCGCCGGCACCGGCCTGATCATGTGGTTCGCCGAGCTCGTGACCGAGAAGGGCATCGGCAACGGCATGTCGATCCTGATCTTCACCTCGATCGCCGCCACCTTCCCCGCCGCCATGTGGGCCATCCGCCAGTCGCAGGGCTTCGAGGTGTTCCTGCTCGTCCTGCTGATCGGCATCGTGATCATCGCGCTGATCGTGTTCGTCGAGCAGTCGCAGCGGCGCATCCCGGTCCAATACGCGAAGCGCATGGTCGGCCGACGCACCTACGGCGGGACGAACACGTACATCCCGATCAAGGTGAACATGGCCGGTGTGATCCCGGTGATCTTCTCGTCGTCGCTGCTGTACATCCCCGCGCTGATCGCACAGTTCAACCAGCCCGCGGCGGGCGAGACCCCGGCCGGCTGGGTGGTGTGGATCAACAATTACCTGGTCAAGGGCGATCACCCGCTCTACTGGCTGATGTACTTCCTGCTGACCATCGGGTTCACCTACTTCTACGTGGCGATCACGTTCAACCCGACCGAGGTCGCGGACAACATGAAGAAGTACGGCGGGTTCATCCCCGGCATCCGTGCCGGGCGACCGACCGCCGAGTACCTCGACTACGTGCTCACCCGCATCACCCTGCCCGGCTCGATCTACCTGGGTCTGGTCGCGCTGATACCGCTGATCGCCTTGGCGACCGTCAACGCGAACCAGAACTTCCCGTTCGGCGGCACCTCGATCCTCATCATGGTCGGCGTGGGACTCGAGACCGTGAAGCAGATCGACGCGCAGCGGCGAGCGCCACTACGAAGGGCTCCTGCGATGACCTCGTCTGCACGCCTGGTGATCGTCGGCCCCCAGGGTTCGGGCAAGGGAACGCAGGGCGCTCGGATCGCCGAGCTCCTGCGCATCCCCGCGGTCTCGACCGGCGACGTCTTCCGGGCGAACATCGCCGAGGGCACCCCGCTCGGCGAGCAGGTCAAGGCGATCACCGCCGCGGGCGACCTGGTCTCGGACGAGCTGACCGGACAGATCGTGCGCGACCGGCTGTCGCAGGATGACGCCGCCCGCGGCTTCCTGCTGGACGGCTACCCGCGCAACCTGCATCAGGTCGGCGACCTCGACACGTTCCTGAACGGGCGTGGCGAGCAGCTGGACGCGGTCATCGAGCTGAGCGTCCCGCGGGACGAGAGCATGGCCCGGCTGGCGCTGCGGGCGACCGCGCAGGGGCGCACCGACGATACCGAAGAGGGCATCGCCAAGCGGCTGTCGATCTACGAGAGCGAGACGGCGCCGATCCTGGACGTGTACCGCGAGCGCGGCATCGTCGACTCGATCGACGGCGTGGGCACCCTGGACGAGATCACCGAGCGCATCGTCGCCGCACTGACCGCCCGCGGCATCACGCGGCCGGCGGCCGTCTGACGTGGGCCTTCGGCGCGGCATCTACAAGTCGCCCGCGCAGCCGGGCGATGGTCGAGCCCGGTCTGATCACCGCCGCCGCGCTGGATGCGGTCCGTCCGCTGATCGTGGCGGGCACGACGACGCTGCAGTTGGATGCTGCGGCCGCCGCCGTGATCGCATCGCGGGGTGCGCAGTCCAACTTCCAGATGGTGCGCGGCTACCGGCACACGGTGTGCGTCTCGGTGAACGACGAGGTCGTGCACGGCATCCCCGGCGACCGCGTCCTCGAACCGGGTGACATCGTCTCGGTGGATGCCGGAGCCGAGTACCGCGGATGGAACGGCGATTCCGCGATCACCGTCGTGGTGCCCGACCCCGCGCGCCCCGAGCTGGTCGCCGACCGCGCCGAGCTGTCCCGGGTGACCGAGGGCTCGCTGTGGGCGGGGATCGCCGCGCTGGCCACGGCGTCGCACCTGGCCGAGGTGGGCGCCGCGGTGCAGGCATTCATCGAGGCATCCGGCCATGACTACGGCATCCTCCGCGATTATGTCGGGCACGGCATCGGGCGGAAGATGCACGAATCGCCGGCGGTCTTCAACTACCGTGTGCCCGACTCCGGCCCCGAGGTGCGGCCGGGCCTGGCCGTGGCGATCGAGCCGATGATCGTGACCGGCAGCGCCGTGACATCGGTCGGCGACGACGGCTGGACGGTCTCGACCGTGGACGGCAGCGCCGGCTCCCATTGGGAACATAGCGTGGCCGTGCATGATGACGGTATCTGGGTGCTCACCGCACCCGACGGCGGCGCGGCAGGGCTCGCGCCGTTCGGCATCGAACCCACTCCGATCGGATAGAGCGAGGACATCAATGGCTACGGCTGTACGGAAGACGAATTGGTTCGCCATCTGGGTGAGCGTGGCGGCCGTAGTGGTGCTGATCGCCGTCACCGGGGTCGTGATCGCGATCAACAACGCCTCGTCCGGTCCCGGCGCCGAGCCGTCCGGTGACATCATCAACACCGACGCCGGGACGGTCTCGTTCGGCGACGGCACGAACACCATCGACACCTACATCGACTTCCTCTGCCCCTACTGCAACCAGTTCGAGCAGAGCGTCGGCCCGACGATCGACGAACTGGTCAAGGGCGGCACGGTGACGCTGAACGTGCACCCGGTGACGATCCTGGACGGCCACTCGTCGCCGGCGGGCTACTCGAGCCGCTCCGCGAGCGCCTTCTTCGCCGTGGCGGCGGCCGACCCCGACAAGGCGTACGCGTTCATGCAGGCGCTGTTCGCCAACCAGCCGGCCGAGGGTTCGGCGGGTCTGACCAACGAGCAGATCGTGGACTTGGCCAAGCAGGCCGGCGTCAGCATGACAGACGACCTCGAGAAGGCGATCACGTCGGACCGGTACCAGAAGTACGCACTCGCCCAGAGCCTTCCCGCCGGCGCGACCGGCACGCCGCACCTCGAAGTGAACGGCGAAGCGGTCGCGGTCACAATGGACCCGGCGAAGGACATCACGGCCCACCTCAAGTAGGCGTCGTGGGTCCGAGGAGGGGGTGCCGGTCGGCATCCCCTCCTCGTCGTCTCACCCTGCGCGGGCGAGGCGAGGAGCTCTCTGCCTTGTGCCTTGACCCGGTGGGCGAGACGATGCAGGGGAACCTCGACGGAAGGACCACTCATGCAGCAGAACGAACCCCAGGCTTCGATTCGAGCGGCACACGCCGACGCCCTCTCACGCCTGCCGTTCGACGACGTCGCCGACTTCGAGAACGCGAAGCGGGGGTTCCTCGGAACGCTCGAGGATCCGCAGATCCGCAATGGGGCGGGCGATGTGGTGTGGGATGCGGCCAGCTACGACTTCATTGCGGGCGATGCCCCCGACTCGGTCAACCCGAGCCTGTGGCGCCAGTCGAAGCTGGTCGTCCAGCATGGTCTGTTCCAGGTCGTGGAGGGCCTCTACCAGGTGCGCGGTCTCGACCTGTCCGTGATGTCGATCATCGAGGGCGACACCGGTGTCATCGTGGTCGATCCGCTCATCTCGACCGAGACCGCCGCAGCGGCCGTCGGGCTGTACCGCGAGCACCGTGGCGACCGGCCGATCCACGCCGTGATCCACACGCACAGTCACATCGACCACTTCGGCGGGGTGCTCGGCATCGTCAGTCAGGACGACATCGATGCCGGCACCGTGGAGATCATCGTGCCCGAGGGGTTCCTCGAGCATTCCGTCGCCGAGAATGTCTACGCGGGCACCGCCATGGGACGTCGTGCCGGCTACATGTACGGGGCGACGCTGGCTCGCAACGCGAAGGGCGCGGTCGGGGCCGGTCTCGGCCAGACCACCTCGACCGGTGATGCGACGATCCTGGCCCCGACGCTGGAGGTGACCACCACCGGCGAGAAGCACACGATCGACGGCGTCGAGTTCGAGTTCCAGATGGCACCGGGCACCGAGGCCCCGTCCGAGATGCACTTCTACATCCCGCGCTATCGCGCGCTGTGCATGGCTGAGAACGCCACGCACACACTGCACAACCTCCTCACGCTGCGCGGTGCGGTCGTGCGCGATCCGCACGTCTGGTCGCACTATCTCACCGAAGCGATCGAACGCTTCGGTGACGAGGTCGACGTCGTGTTCACCTCTCACCACTGGCCCACGTGGGGCAACGCCGAGATCCGGAAGTTCCTCGGGATTCAGCGTGACCTCTACGGCTACCTGCACGATCAGACGCTTGCGCCTGACGAATAGGGGCTTCACCGGCACCGAGATCGCCGAGATGATTCAGATGCCACCCGCGCTCGAGGCGTCGTGGAGCACCCACGGCTACTACGGCTCGGTCAGCCACAACGTCAAGGCCATCTACCAGCGCTATATGGGATGGTTCGATGGCAACCCGGCGCGGCTGTGGCCGCATCCCCCGCAGGCGCTGGCCGAGAGGTATGTGAAGGCCCTTGGCGGCATCGATCACGTGATCGAAGTCGCGCAGACTGCCTACGACGAAGGCGACTTCCGGTGGGCGGCGACACTGCTGGACCACGTCGTGTTCGTCGACGCGACCCACGCCGCCGGGCGTGCACTCTATGCCGACACGCTCGAGCAGCTCGGGTACGGCTCGGAGAACGGCACCTGGCGCAACTTCTTCCTCTCCGGAGCGACCGAGCTGCGCGAGGGCAACTTCGGGACCCCTACCGTGACCAATGCCCCGCTCATCGTCGCCCAGCTCACCCCCGAGCAGGCCTTCGATGCCATCGCCATCACGGTCGACGGCCCGAAGGCCTGGGATCTCAATCTCGCGTTCGACGTGACATTCTCCGACCTCGACCGCAGCTTCCACCTGGAAGCTCGCACAACGGGGTGCTGATCTATGTCGAACGGGAGCCCGCCGAGCAGTCTGCGCTGCACCTGACCCTGGACAAGCCGCGACTCATCCGGCTTCTGGGCGGAGACCTCAGCCCCGAGGGGATGACGATCGACGGCGACCTGTCCGTCCTGCAGGCTTGCCTGGGCGTGCTGGACCCGGGAGATCCCGACTTCGAGATCGTGGTGCCCTGACAGCATCCGCCCTCATGACCGAAGCCCCCGGGAGGACATCCCGGGGGCTTCGGCCGTACCGTCGCTCAGCCCAGGAGCTTGGCCTTGGCTTGCGGCGAACTCCTCGTCCGACAGCACGCCGGCCGTGTGCAGCGAGGCCAGCTGCGTCAGCTGGGTTCCGATGTCGGTCCCGCCGGCCGCCGGCACGGCGGCGACCGGTGCCGCCGGAGCCTGCGCCGACAGCGCCGCCTGGGCGGCGGCGTCGATCTGCGCCTGCTGCTGCTGCAACCGCGTACTGCTCCTGCTCGTACTGCGACTGGGCCTTCCTCTGCTGGGCGCCGGCCATCGCGCCGCTGACCGCGGTCGCGGTGCCGGCGACCACGGCGGTGCGTGCGGCCAGGCCGATGAGGCCGGGACGCCCGACTCTGCGGATCATGGGCATGTCATTCTCCTTCGTTCTCGTGTTCCAGGGTGTCCAGGACGGCGTTGACCACAGGTGCCGGCACGCGCTCCGTGGCGAGCACGACCCCTCCGGCGGCGGCGAGGTGGGACGCGAGCTCACGCTGGAACGCCAGTTCCAGCACCACCAGAGCGGCCGAGCCGCCGAGGGGCACGAGCTCGGCGAACTCCGCGATGTCGGCGTCTCCGGCCAGGCCCGACGCGTCCGGCGCGTAGCCGCCCAGCTCGAGCGTGTCCGGGTCGTCCTCCACCTCGACGATGCTGGTCTCGCCGGACTCGGACCGGGAGATCAGGACGAAGTCGAGCAGACGGACGGCCCCCTTCTCCAGCAGCGCGACAAGCGCGTCCAGGGTGGCACGATCGGGGCGTTCGCCCTCGAAGCCGACGAGGTAGAACTCGACGGGTCCATATCGGAATTCGGGCATGGGATTCCTTTCTCTGCGGTCAATGGGATGCGGCGGTCACAGCCCGCTGCACAGGGCACAGCGTGCTCATCCGTCCGGGGAGGCGGTCTTCGCGTTCTGCGCCGGGATCACCACCTGCCGGATGATGATGAGGACCGACGCGGTGATGGGGATCGCGACCAGAGCGCCCAGCAGGCCGAACAGCGTCGCGCCGACCATGGCGCCCACGATCACGAGGATGCCGGGGACCGCCACGGCCCGCCCCATGATGCGCGGGGTGACGACGTAGGCCTCGATCTGGATGTAGGCGAAGTACGCGACCGCGAACACGAGCCCGGCCCACGGGCTGACGAACAGCGCGCACACCGTGCCCACCACCAGGAAGATCAGCGAGCCGATCAGCGGGACCAGCGTGATGAAGAAGGCGGCCAGGGCCAGCACCACGGCGATCGACGAGCCGATCAGCAAGCTGCAGGACGAACACGATGGCGGCGTTGATGCTGGACAGTGTCAGTCCACCCGCGACGAAGCCGCCGACCGCCGCGGTGATCTGCTCCATCAGGGCCATGAACCGCGCCCGCCGGTACTGCGGCACCAGTGTGCCGATCGCGGACTTCATCGTCTGCAAGCGATACGACGAAGTAGAGGGTCAGCACGACGACGATCACTCCGCTGGAGATGGCGCCGATCACTCCGAATCCCACCCGCAGGACACCGCCGGACACCGCGAGGAACGACGACAGGTTCACCGCGGATGCCAGCGCGTGGCCCACCACGGCGGGCAGATCGACGCCCAGGGTGGACTGCAGCGACGTGAACCAGTCGCTTGCCTCGATCTGGGCGAGCGCGGCCGGTGCGGCCTCGACGGCGTGGACGAACTGCCGCACGGTCGCCGGGATCACCCACACCACGATCAGTGCGACCACCACGAGGAACGTGATCGCCACGGCGGTCACGCCGCCGCCGCGAGACAGTCCGAGACGCTGCAGGGCGCGCACGGCCGGGTCCAGGCCGAGGGCGAGGAAGGCCCCGAGGAAGACGGAGACGAACACCGACGACAGCGAGCCGAGCGTCAGCGCGAGGCCGACGGCCAGCAGGACGCCGATCGCGACCAGGAAGCCGGAGGTCAACGGCCGCGCCGGCAGGAATCGGCGGATCGCGCCGCGCCGCCCACGCGACCCGGCATCCGGAGCAGGGGCGGCCTCGGCGGCGGCCGCGTCCGGCGACGCGGACGCGCCGACACCGTGCGCGGGCTGATCGGGTGCCATACGAGGCACGCTAGCCGGGGGCCGGGACCCGCGGTCCTTCGGTCGCCCGGTTCGGATGAGGCGGGTGCCCAACGTGCTCGAATGACCGGCTCTCACCCCTCGCGGGCGAGGACCGGTGACGGCGGCGAGGCGACCGGTTAGCGTGGCCGTGTCGTCGGTCGGTGCGCATCGCCACGCGCATCGACACTGCCGGCGGCAGCCGCGACGAGGGGAGGACGGCATGCCCGCACCGGTCTCGTTCGCCCTGGGCCCCGTCGAACTCATCGGCGTCCGGCTCGACGCGGCGGGCCCGGATGCCGGAGTCATCGCCGCGATCGGCGAGCAGGTCGCCGCACACGCGGTGCAGGTCGTCGACCTGGTGCTGGTGGCCGTGTCGCCGGAGGGGACGGTCAGCTGGCAGGAGGCGGACGGCGCTGCGTTCGAGCTGGCCGGGCTGCGAGGACGCGCGCCGGGGCTGATCGGCGAGGACGACATCCGCCAATTCGCCCGGTGGCTGCCCGCGGGCGGGTTCGCACTCCTCGTCCTCCTGGAGCTGGTGTGGCTGCACACGATGGCGGCCGATCTGGCGGATGCCGGCGGCACGGTCGTCGTGGACGAGCGTATTCCCGCCCCGATCGTGAACGCGGTGCTGGACGCAGCGGTGGAGCGCAGCGTGGCGGTCGCGATGGACGGCCGATTCGGCACCTGAGGTACCTGAGGTACCTGAGGCGGTCAGGGGACCAGCAGCCGCACCTCGCGCCGCGAGCTCACCTCGAGCTTGCGATAGATCGCCCGCTGGTGGCTCTTGATCGTGTTCACCGACACGCCCAGGTCCTCGCCGATCTCACTGAGCGTCTTCGCCGTCTGCAGCAGGGCGAACACCGCGCTCTCCCGCTCGGAGAGCTGGTCGAGCATGCTGTCGCCGCGGGGCTGGGTCAGGCACTCGGCGATGAACGCCTCGTGCGCGGTGCTGCGCACGATGTGCGCGGTCAGCAGGCGGCGCACGCTGAGATCGCCGTCGCAGAACGGCAGCCGGATTCCCTCGGCGGCGGCGATGTCCAGCGCCGCCTCGCACAGTTCGTGCGCCACCGCGGCATCACCGCGCTTCTCTTGGAGCAGGGCTGCCGTCACCCGCGTGGCGACCGCGATGTACGACACCTCGGCGTACGCGCGCTGCCGCTGCAGGATGTGGAGCGCGGCGGGCAGGTCGCCGGTCCGCCGCAGGATGCCGGAGAGCGCGACGCCGACGAACGGCAGGTCGGGCACCTCGAGATAGTGCCGGGCGATGGCCATCGCACGGTCGCGGTGTCCGGCCGCCTCCTCCAGCAGGGCGATCGCGGTGTCGCGGAACGCCGACCAGAGCACCCCCTGCGCCTGTCCGTTCGCCATCGTCTGCAGCTCGGCGGCGGCGCGGCGGCACCGTCGAGGATCGCGGGAACCGGCGGCCGCGGCGGCGAGCATCATCCGAGCCACCCCGCCGAAGGAGGTGCGGGCGCTGCCGCTGGCGATCACCTGGAAGAAGCTGTCGTAGGCGGCGTCGAGGTCTCCCGCCCAGTACTGCACCCAGCCTTCGCCGGTTGCGCGGCCTCCTCCGGCGTAATAGATCCACGGCACCGCGAGTTCTTCGTCATCGTCGCCGACCCGGCGCAGCACCGCCTGCGCCTGGCGCATGTGTCCGGCCCATGCCCGGGCCAGGACCAGCTGCCCGAGCGCGCGACGACGCAGCACGGTGTTGCCGGATGCCTCGGCTTCGACGGCGGCGGTCTCGAGGAACTCCGCCACCACCGTGGGGTTCATCCGGTGCCGCAGCTCGGCCCAGCCGACGACGTAGAGCAGCGCCGCCCGATCCGAGGTGCCGAGTGCGACCGACGACTCGAGCAGCCGCCGCACCTGCGCGCTGGCTTCGGCGGCGTCCGCGCGGTCGTCGATGAGGAACAGCCGGGCGAGCATCATCACCTCGGCGCTTCCCTCCAGGCCGGGTTCGGCCGCGAGGCGGGACGATGCCCGGGCGAACAGCGTGCGGGCCATGGTGTGCTGGCCCAGGACGTCCTGGGCGCACGCGCGCACGAGCAGGACTCGCGGGTCGTCGGCGTACGGATCGGGCAGTCGTGCGCACAGCAGCTCGACCGCCGGCGCCTCGGTGCCCACCACCAGCCGGACCCAGTGGAACAGCAGCGTGCGCACCGCGTCCTCGGGGCGCTCGGCCCGCAGGAAGTGCGACACCGCCCGCAGCGGTTCGGTCGCGGTGAGCACCTCGGCCGCCTTCTGATGCAGCTCCCGCAGGAGGGCCGGATCGTCCGCGCCCAGCAGTGCCGTGCACTGCCGGGCGAAGACCAGATTCCACCGGTAGGCCGGTCCGACGCTGCGCTCGTACCGATCCAGGAACAGGCCGTGCGTGGCACAGTGCTCCAGCAGGTCGGCCGCATCATCCCGGCCGCTGAGCTCGGCGGCAAGTTCGGGGCCGATGTCGGTGCAGATCGTGGTGTGCAGAATGAATGTCGCCAGATCCGCGGGCAGAGCACCCAGGACGTGGCGCTGGACGTAGTCGTGCAGCCGGTTGTCCATCGAGGGCTGGGACTCCAGCGCACCGTCCGGGGCGACGCCGCCGACGAGCATCAGGCGCACGGCGATCGGCCAGCCCTGCGTGTGCCGGATCACGTCCGCCGGCGGCAGGGTGGATGACTCCCGGGTGACGAGGGTCTCCACCTCGGCGGCGGTGAAGCCCAGTGTGTCGGTGCCGACCATCGCGCCGGGGTCGGTCAGCAGCATCCGCGACATGGAGACCTCGAGCAACGACGTGCCCACCAGGATGATCCGCAGCGTCTCGGGCGCGTTCTCGATGAGCGCCCCGAGCAATCCGCCGGTGAGGGCGTCCTGCGCCCGATGCGCGTCGTCCACGACGAGGTGCACGGTGCGGCCGCTTTCCTGGAAGTAGCGGCACACCGCCCGGTAGGCGATGGAGTCCAGCTCCGCTTCCGGGTCGAGTTGGAGAACGCGCGCCGCGCCGCGGTCGGTGGCTCCGCGCAGGGCCAGCTTGCAGCGTCTCCACGAGGCCGATCCGCAGCGCCTCCGGGTCGCGGTCGAACGGTCCGAGTCCCAGCCATGCCACGGTGTCGGCCGTGTTCGCGGCCCAGGCGGCGACCGCCGTGGTCTTGCCGTAGCCGCTCGGAGCCGTCACGACGGTGACGCGGCGCGTGCGCACGGCGGCGTCGATCGCGTCGGTGACCCGGGAACGAGCCAGCGATCCCTGCGGCTTCCGGGGCGGCTGGAACCGCGTCCATTCAGCCTGATGGATGCCGAGCTCGAGGTAAGGCACGTGGTCAGGTTATCGTCGCCGTGCGCGCAGGGGGAGTCCCCATGCCGGGTTGCGCCATCCGAAGACACATGGCGCCGCGGCGCCGCGGCTGCTCAGCGGATCGGGATGGCCACGTCGCCGCCACCCTCCTCGGTGAGCCGGCTGCCCATCTGCACCAGCTGCGGCTCGGCGCTGAAACCGCCGGCGAACAGCGCCTGGCCCTTGCCGAACGCAGGCGCGGCGCTGACCAGCTCTTCGGGAGCGTAGCCGAACAGTTCGCGCAGCTCGCCGAGATCGCGGGGCGAGGCGGTCTTCATCAGAGCGAGGTTGTCGCACTGCGACAGCACGTTCACGTGGATCTTCGAGGGACGCTGAGTCGACAGCGAGCCAGATGCCGTATTTGCGCCCTTCGGCCGCGATCTGGATGATGCGCTCGACCAGGGCCCGCTGCAACGGCGTCGAGGGGTCCGGCGGGCAGAGGTTGTGCGCCTCGTCGATGACCACCAGCCGCCCGACTCGCTCCAGGCGGTGCGCCCAGAGGTGGTCGAGCACGGCCAGGGCCGCCGCCTGCATCTCGGCCGACGTGGGAAATCCGGCCAGGTCGAGCACCGTCGCGTCCGGGCGCTCGTCCACGACATCCGTGACGTCCCTGCCGCCCCATGCCCAGAGCCTGCCAGTCGGCCACGCCCAGGTTCTGCAGCCGCATCGCGATCCGGTGGCGGCCCGGGTCGTCCGAGGACCGCAGGTACGGGAGCAGCGGCTGGTCCAGTCCGCCGCGGAGGTCGGCCTCGATCTCGAGCGCCGTGTGGAAGTCCTCGGCGTCCAGCACCGGGTCCAGCTGCAGGATCGCCGTGCGGGATCGGCCGGGAAGGTCCAGGAAGCGCACCTGCAGCAGCTCCTGCGCAGGCGACGGGGTCACGCTCAGGACGCGGATGTCGCGGGTGGCCAGGGTGGCGGCGTCCTCGGCCGGCGCATCCGGGCGCACCTCGGACATCCGCACGAAGTCTGCGTTCGGGTCGAGCACGATGATCGGCAGCGCCGTGTGCAGCAGCACCTGCTCGAGGAGCACCCCGAGCGCGTACGTCTTGCCCGACCCGCTCTGCCCGCACCAGAACGTGTGCCGGTTCAGGCGGGTGGCCTCCAGGTGCGCGGGGCGATCCGTCTCGCGCACCGTTCCGATCGACAGCTCCGTGGTCATGGCGCCAGCGTACGGGATCCCGCCTCCTCCACCGGCGCCGGAGCGGCCGGCCGGCGGAGGATCTCGACCAGGAGCAGCACGAGGATGACGCCGCCCAGCACCGCGAACACGCCGCCGGTCGTGGGCGGGCGGTTCACGAACACCAGCACGGCGGCCACGACGATCGCCGCGGTGATGATCACCAGGCGCCAGCGTTCGACGAACGCGCCGAACCGTCCGGTGCCCAGGTGGTGCCGGTCCATGGTGGCGCGCAGTGCGGCGAAGCCGCGGGCGCCGACGGTGCGCAGCGTGACCGCGGCGCGTCCGGATCCGGCCAGCCAGCTGCCGACGGCGACCAGGATGCCCAGCACGAGGAGCGCGACGATCGCCGACTTCATCAGCTCGATCACCTGGTCGAAGATCGTGTTCGCCACCCCGCGGGGCATGATCGACGGACTCACCGAGCTGAGGAACAGCTGCCGGCCGATGCCGATGCCCAGCGCGAGCGCGGCCATCACGGCGGCGAAGCCCACCGCGGTCCGGGTCAGGGTGCTCAGCCGCCTGCGGGCCACGAGCACGCCCGCGACCAGCAGCCCGAGCACGACCCAGGGCAGCCAGTAGCCGGCCGCCACCGCGACGTTGTAGGTCGTGCGGACCAGGGTGATCGCGTCGGCGCGCACCACCGGGACGACCACGCTGATCTCGGGGATCGCCTGGGCGATGGTGAGACCTCTGTCCACGAGCTGTCGCTCGACACCGGAGATGATCTGGCCGAGATCGAGCGAGATGGTGCCGTCCTCGCCGATGCCCACCAGCGCGTCCGGGTCGCCGTTCAGTGCGGCGATGGCCTGACGATGGGTGACGGTCAACGCCTGGGTCCAGAGCTGCTCGAACGCGGGCGAGGCCACCGCGCGGTGCACGGCGTCCGAGATCAGCGTGTGCACGCCCTGGGTCGCCGGCCCCTGCAGGAGGGTCAGCGCCGAACTGGCGGCGGTGGGCAGGTCCAGCTTCTGCAGGCCGTCGAACGCGCTGCCGACGAGCCCGTCGATGTCCACGTTCTCATCGATCGCGTCGACGACCTGATCGGAGACGAACGACTGCACGCCCGCGTCGGACGCGAGCGGCGCGAACGTCTTCACGAAGGTGTCCGTGTCGACCAGCTCGAAGCGCGCCCAGGTGCCCACGGCCGCGACCGGAGCCAGCACCAGCCCGACCACGATCAGCACGGCGGACAGGATGCTGCGACCCGGCCGTCGTCGGGGCTTGGTCGGGGTCGTGCGCAACGCGGCGTTCTCCGCCTCGAGCGCCCGCAGCCGCTCCTGAAGGTCTTCGACTTCGCCCATCCCCGCTCCCGTCGATGTCGCCCCGGTGTCGGACCGCACCGGTGTCGGCTCGCTGCGCCTCACGCTAGGGGCGTCCCGGATGCCGGTGCGGCACGGTCACCCGGCACGGGTGACGCGTCACACGTGGTCCGGCGGGGGCAGGGGAGTGCCGACGGCGCCGCCGATCACCGTGGATGTGAGCTCCTTCGCATCCAGCGCCGCGGCGACGGCACGGACCACGGCCGAGACCAGCACCGCACCCTCGTCGGGGAGTGCCAGAACCACACGCGGAGCGTGACCCGATCCGTCGAGACATCCTGCACCAGCGTCTGCACCGGCTCCTGCGGACGCACCCGCGGAACGGCGGCGATGGCATCCCGCACGAGTCCGGCGACCTCGTCGATGGAGTGCGCTGCGCGCGCGACGCGCACCTGGACCTCGCTGCGCCGCGTGCCGTGCTGAGAGTGGTTGACCACCGAGTCGGACAGCAGCTTGGCATTGGGCACGTGGATCGTGCGGCCGTCCGCGGTGACGATCACCACCGCGCGGGCGTTCGCCTCGAGGACGCGCCCCACGACCGTCTCGTCCAGCGCCGAGACCTGGACCTGGTCGCCGACGTCCACCGTGCGACGCGACTGGATCAGCACCCCGGCGGCGAAGTTGTCGGCGACCCCGCGCAGGACCAGCGCGAGCACGACGACGACCACGATCACGACCGCCAGCACCGGCTGGATGTCGGCGCCCATGAGGACCAGGGCGATGCCGACGGCGAGCAGGATGATCAGGTACCCGGTGACCCGGGCGATGATCGTGATGCCGGAGGGGGAGATCCCGCGCACGCGGGACAGGACCGCGCGCATGCCGCGGCGCGCGAGGCCGGCCAGGACCCAGCCCGCGACGAGCACGGCGACCGTCAGGAGGATCCCTCCCCACGTCACCGTGTCCGGAAGGAACTGTGCGACATCCACCGTCTCATCCTCTCCGATCGGCTGCCCGGCACGTCAGGTTCCCGCGGGTCCGGCGAGGGATGCCGCCGCCTCGCGGTTGGTGTCGTAGACGGTCTCGTCGCGGATGATCTCCAGCCGCTGCAGTCGTGGCAGCGCCGTGGACCGCACCCGGCTGAACGCGAGCGTGACGTCGCGGGCCGCCAGCCAGTCGCGCAGCGACGCGAACGCCTCGGCGCCGGTGACGTCGACGTCGGTCACCGCCTCCATGTCGATCACGACGCTGTGGACGGTGTGCGCCGGCACGACGGCGGTCACCGCCGCGGTCACCGCCGAGGTGAACGCGTTGCCGTTCGCGAAGAAGATCGGCGCCGCCATCCGAATGACCAGCACCCCGGGCGCCGTCACCTCACCGCGGGGAGCGCTCTCCAGCAGCGAGTCGGAGGGGTTGTCGTTCGCGGCGAGGACGTCGATGGCCGGGCTCGCGGCGCGCTTGGCCATGTTCACCAGCGCCAGGACGAAGGCGACGAGGATGCCGGGGATGGACCCGACGAACAGTGTGACCAGGAAGCAGGTGGCCCCGATCGCGAACTCGAAGCGGTCCTGCCGGAAGATCTCGACGAAGCTGCGGATGCCCAGCAGCGGCAGAACGGCGACGCCGACGATGGCCCCGATCGTCGGGGACGGGATCTCGGCCAGCAGCGACGTGCCGAACAGCAGCAGCAGGAGCGTGCCCGCCGCCAGGACCAGCGACGGCAGCTGCGTGCGGGAGCCGGCCTGGTCCATCGCCGCGGTGCGACTGGTGGAGGAGCCCATCATGAACGAGCCGCTGGCCCCGGCGGCGATGTTGCCCAGCCCGAAGGCCAGGAGGTCCCGGTTCGGGCTCGTGGCGTAGCCGCGCTGCTCGCCGTACGAGCGCGAGACCAGGAGCCCCTCGGCGACCGTCACCATGGTCAGGGCGATCGCCGACGGGACCAGCGCGAGCCACTGCATCCAGCCGAGCACGGGCCACGTGAGCGGCGGGGGACCGGCCGGCACCGGACCCAGGACCGCCACCCCCGCGGCATCCGCGTGCGTGAGCGCGACGACGATCGTGGTCACGATCATCGCCACCAGCGCCCAGGGCAGGGCCGCCAGCAGCCGCCGCCCGAGCGGCAGCGCGACCACGCCCACCGAGATCAGCACCGACCAGAGACTGGTTCGGGGCAGACCGGTCACCAGTCCGGTCAGCTTCTCGACGAACTCGCCGCCGGACTCGATCTTGATGCCGAGCATCTTCGCGATCTGCGAGACAAGGATGTCCAGCGCCAGACCGCCGACGAAGCCGACGAGGATCGGCTTGGAGAGGAAGTTCGCGAGGAAGCCGAGCTTGAGCCACGACATGGCGACCAGGAGCACGCCGCAGATGATCGCCTGGGCCAGCGCCATGGTGGCGTAGTTCTCGGACCCGGCCGCGGCCAGTCCGCCGATCGAGGAGGCGACCAGCGCGGCGGCGGCGGCATCCGGCGACGCCACCAGCTGTCTGCTCGAGACCACCAGGGCGTACACGACGGTGGGCACGATCAGCGCGTACAGGCCCGCGGTGGCCGGCAGGCCGGCGATCTGGGCGTAGCCGATGTTCAGCGGGATCGCGATGGCGATCAGGGTGACGCCCGCCGAGAGCTCGCGGACCAGGTTCCTGCGGTTCAGTCCGACCAGCGGTGGCTGCACGTGCCCCTCCTCGTCCGCGCGGATGCCCCCGCCGCGCAGTGCGCGTCCTATGATTCACCAGACTGCCGGGTCGTCGAAAGGCTCCCCCCGGACGTCACCCGGTTCGGGTGGCACGCGAGGGGGCGCCCGGCGTTTGCTTGCGCGTCGTGCGTGGCGTACACTCGTTCTTTGGTGTCTTGTGCCTCTTTTGGCGTGTCCTCGTGAAGCCATCCGAGCGTCTCCGACATCGATCATCCCATCCACCGCAGACCGACCGGTCGGCAGAATCGATAGCGAGGCTATGGCGAAGAAAGACGGTGTCATCGAGATCGAAGGCACGATTTCCGAGGCGCTGCCCAACGCGATGTTCCGCGTTGAGCTGAGCAACGGACACAAGGTGCTCGCCACGATCTCCGGCAAGATGCGGCAGAACTACATCCGCATCATCCCCGAGGACCGCGTGGTCGTGGAGCTCAGCCCCTACGACCTGACCCGCGGCCGCATCGTCTACCGCTACCGCTAGACCGGTCGAGAAGTAACGGCCGCGGGCATCGCTGTGCCCGCGGTACGAAGACAGCGAACAGGAACATCATGAAGGTCAAGCCCAGCGTCAAGCCCATGTGCGATCACTGCAAGGTGATCCGTCGGCACGGGCGTGTCATGGTCATCTGCAAGGCGAACCCGCGCCACAAGCAGCGCCAAGGCTGAGCGAGCGAGGCGAGTCGAAACCTCGCCGAGTGAGCGAAACACCCGCAGAGCACAACTCGATATCACTGACAGGCAGGATCAGAACCCGCAAGGGGGACACCTCGGGGCGGAGGCCCGGGCACCGATCCTGCTCCACACCTCCACACACTCCTAGGAGAGCCGCATGGCACGTCTTGCCGGCGTCGACATCCCGCGCGATAAGCGCGTGGTGATCGCACTGACCTACATCTACGGGATCGGCCGCACGCGGTCCGACGAAATCCTGAAGGCCACCCAGATCGACGAGAACATCCGCGTCAAGGACCTCACCGACGACCAGCTGATCGCCCTGCGCGATCACATCGAGGGCACCTACAAGGTGGAGGGTGACCTTCGCCGTGAGGTGGCCGCCGACATCCGCCGCAAGGTCGAGATCGGCTCCTACGAAGGCCTGCGCCACCGTCGCGGCCTGCCCGTGCGCGGCCAGCGCACCAAGACGAACGCGCGCACCCGCAAGGGCCCGAAGCGCACCGTCGCCGGCAAGAAGAAGGCGCGCTAACCAGCGCCCCCAGGGTTTTTAGGAGAATCGCATGGCACAGGCCAAGAGCGCCGCGCGCAAGCCGCGTCGCAAGGAGAAGAAGAACATCGCGTTGGGCCAGGCCCACATCAAGTCGACGTTCAACAACACGATTGTCTCGATCACGGATCCCTCGGGTGCCGTGATCAGCTGGGCGTCCTCGGGCGGCGTGGGCTTCAAGGGCTCGCGCAAGTCCACCCCGTACGCGGCCGGCATGGCCGCCGAGTCGGCCGCCCGCCAGGCCGCCGACCACGGCGTGAAGAAGGTCGACGTCTTCGTGAAGGGCCCGGGCTCGGGTCGCGAGACGGCGATCCGCTCGCTGCAGGCCGCCGGCCTCGAGGTGGGCTCGATCCAGGACGTGACGCCGCAGGCGCACAACGGCTGCCGCCCGCCCAAGCGCCGCCGCGTCTGAGATTCCCGTGCCGGATGCCTGTGACCCAGGCATCCGGCACTCATCCGCTTCCGGATGCCGAGGGTCTCGGCATCCCCTGGAGAAAACTCAACACCTCATCAACTGCACGTGTCATATAGCGGGCACGTCGCACGAAAGGAACACATAGTGCTCATTGCACAGCGTCCCACCCTGACCGAGGAGAAGATCGGGAGTTCCGCAGCCGCTTCGTCATCGAGCCGCTCGAGCCCGGCTTCGGCTACACGATCGGCAATGCGCTGCGCCGCAGCCTCCTGTCGTCGATCCCCGGCGCGGCTGTCACCAGCATCCGCATCGACGGCGTCCTCCACGAGTTCAGCACCATTCCGGGTGTGAAGGAGGATGTCACCGAGATCATCCTGAACATCAAGCAGCTCGTGGTCTCGAGCGAGCGCGACGAGCCCATCACCGCGTACCTGCGCAAGACCGGCGCCGGTGAGGTCACCGCCGCCGACATCTCCGCCCCGGCGGGCGTCGAGGTGCACAACCCCGAGCTGGTCATCGCGACGCTGAACGACACCGCGCGCTTCGAGCTCGAGCTGACCATCGAGCGCGGCCGCGGCTACGTGTCGGCCACGCAGAACCGCAACGAGTACGCCGAGGCCGGCCAGGTGCCGGTCGACTCGATCTACTCGCCGGTGCTCAAGGTCAGCTACCGCGTGGACGCCACCCGTGCCGGTGAGCGCACCGACTTCGACAAGCTGGTGCTGGACGTGGAGACCAAGCCGGCGATCTCGCCGCGCGACGCGGTCGCCTCGGCCGGTCGCACCCTGACCGAGCTGTTCGGCCTGGCCCGCGAGCTGAACGTCGACGCCGAGGGCATCGAGATCGGCGCCGCGCCGGTCGAGACCGTCGTCTCGACCGAGCTGTCGATGCCGATCGAGGATCTCGACCTGTCGGTCCGCTCGTACAACTGCCTCAAGCGCGAGGGCATCAACACCGTCTCGGAGCTGGTCGCCCTGTCCGAGACGCAAGCTGATGAACATCCGCAACTTCGGTCAGAAGTCGGTCGACGAGGTGCGGGACAAGCTGGTCTCGCTCGGCCTGTCGCTGAAGGACTCCGTGCCCGGATTCGACGGCGCGCACTTCTACGGCGGATACGACGACGCCGAGAACGCCTGATCTTTCATCGACTCATTCACCTGGAGTAATTGAGAATGCCTAAGCCCACGAAGGGACCCCGCCTCGGAGGCGGCCCCGCACACGAGCGCCTGCTGCTGGCGAACCTCGCTGCCGCACTGTTCACGCACAAGTCGATCAAGACGACCGAGACCAAGGCCAAGCGCCTGCGTCCCGTCGCCGAGCGGCTGATCACGTTCGCCAAGCGCGGCGACCTGCACGCGCGTCGTCGCGTGCTCGGCGTCATCGGCGACAAGGACGTCGTGCACGTCCTGTTCACCGAGATCGCGCCGCTGGTGGCCGACCGTGAGGGCGGCTACACCCGCATCACCAAGGTCGGCAACCGCAAGGGCGACAACGCCCCCATGGCCGTCATCGAGCTCGTCCTCGAGCCCGTGACCAAGAAGGCGTCGCCGGTGAAGAAGTCGGCCGCTCCGAAGGCCGAGAAGGCTCCCGCGGAAGAGGCTCCGGCCGAGGACGCTCCGGTCGAGGAGGCCGCCTCGGAGGAGGCCCCCGCGCAGGACGCCGCCGTGGACGAGGGCGCCGCCGCCGACGAGACCCCGGAGGCCGCTGCCGCCGAGGCGCCGGCCGAGGACGCTGCCGAGGAGAAGTCCGAGTAGCGCTCCCTGCACATCTGATCGAAACCCGCGGGCCCTCTGGCCCGCGGGTTTCGTCGTCTCGGCCGCCGCGGTCAGCCGGGCGCGTGCAGAACTCCGGAGAAACCGGCCGTGGGGCGGCGACGCGCCGCCGTCCGGCCGATGTGCCGCACGGATCTCCGGAGTTCTGCACGCGGATCACGCGGCGCCGCGGCGCACGCGGCGCCGCGGCGCACGCGGCGGGCAGGATGCGGTGGGCAGGGCAGGAGAGCGGCGGAGCGCCGCCGGCCGGTCAGAGGGCGATGTCGGTGGGCTGGGCGAGCCGGCAGGCCCGCAGCACCATCTGCTCGTGCTGCGCGGCGTGCGCGCGCTGCGCCGCATCGATCGCGTCGGCCACGGTGCGGGCGTAGATGCGGCCGCCCGCCTCGCCCGGGTGGATGCCGTCCCCGGCCAGGCACTGCCCGGTGCGGATCGATCGCGGCGGCCCAGTCGGCGACGATCACCTCCGGGTGGGCGGCGGCGTAGTCGCGCAGGGCCCGGTTGACGCCCGGGATCCACGACCGGTCGGCATAGGCGGTCACCAGCACGAGGTGACGCCGCGGTCCGAGGGCGGCGACCACGTGATCGAGCGAACCCCGGTCGATCGCACCGTTCGTGCCGAGGCCGAGCACGACATAGCGGCGCAGCGCGCGATCGCGGACGAGCGCATCCACCAGTCCGGGGGCGGTCCACATCGACCGCGAGACCTTCGCATCGATGTGGATGCCGGGGTAGCGCTTGCATCAGGGCGGGAGCCGAGGCGAGCATGACCGAGTCGCCGATCGCGTCGATCTGCGCACCGGTCACGGCGGCCGGTGCGGCGCCGCCGGAGGGGTGATCGGCCTGGTCAGCGGCGAGCAGCGGCGGCCGCGGCCCGGCGTCCTGCTCGAGCGCGCGCTGGCCGGCCTGCACGACGGACTGAGCGGATGACTCGGCCGGCGCGACCTGGATGGCGGCGGTGGTGCCGGCAATGACGGCAGCGCCACCCACCAGCACGCCGATCGCCCGCAGTCGCGCACCCGGCGGACCGACCAGATGCCGGTGCAGCCGGCGCAGCGAGCCGCGGAATCCGTACCGGCGCACAGGCTGCTCGACGAAGCGGTGCGAGGCGGCCGCGCACAGCACCGTGAGCACGAGGACGAGTCCGCCGATCCAGGCCGGAAGCGGGTCGCTGCCGGCGGTGCGTCCGGTCATGGCGGCGATCAGCACGAGCAGCGGCCAGTGCCACAGGTAGATGCTGTACGACCGGTCGCCGATCCAGCGCAGGGGGCCGGCATCCAGCGCCGGGCCCAGTGCCGAACCGGCGGCGGTGCCGGCCACGATCACGATCGCGGTCAGCACGCTGGCGGCGGCCAGGGTGCCCGGGAAGGTGATGGTGTCGGGCTGTTCGGGCAGGAGCGCGATCGCGAACAGGCCGGCCAGCGCGACCGTGCCGACGGCGGCACCCGTCGCGCGTGCGCCGGTGCGCAGCATCCATGCCGGTGGCGCGGTGAGGACCCGCTGCAGTCCCACCGCGAGCGCGACCCCGAGCAGCAGGCCGAACGCGTGCGTGTCGGTGCCGAAGTAGGCGCGGGTGAGGCCGCCGCCGCCGGAGACCACCGCAGCCATCCACCACGCCGACGCGACCGCGGCCGCGAGGGCGGCCGCAGCGCGCGCCCACCGGCGCGGGAGGAACAGCAGCACGAGCAGCAGGAGCGGCCACACCAGGTAGAACTGCTCCTCGACCGCCAGCGACCACAGGTTGCGCAGAAGCTCGGGGGTGCCGGCGGTGAAGTAGTCCGAGCCGCCCGCGACCGACACCCAGTTGTAGCTGAAGGTGATCGCGCCGGCCACCTGCCAGCCCAGGCGCACGAGCACGTCGCCGCCGATCATCCATGCCCACGTCGCCGTGACCGTCACCAGCAGCGCCAGCGCCGGGAGCAGACGGCGGGCGCGGCGGCGCCAGAAGTCGACCAGGGCGATGCGGCCGGTGCGCTCCCGTTCCCGGCAGCGCAGCGAGGTGATGAGGAATCCGCTGATCACGAAGAAGACGTCGACCCCGATGAACCCGCTGCGCAGCCACCAGCCGGGGAACAGGTGGTACACCACGACCAGCACGACGGCCACGGCACGGAGCCCGTCGAGCCCGGTGAATCGGGCGCGCGGGGGCAGAGAAGGGGCGGGAGTCGTCATGGCGGGGCGGCTGCGGCGGGCTGGTCCGGGGAACCGCGCCGCGCCCGACCCAGTCTACGGTGCGGACCCCGGCTGAGACCGTTGATCCGGCCCACCGTCATCCCGTGGCGGAGACCGCACGCGCCCGGAGTGCCGGCGCCCCGCCGCTACGCTGATTTCGTGCGCATCCGGCTCGACATCGCCTACGACGGCACCCACTTCCGCGGGTGGGCCCGACAGCCCGGGCTTGCGCACGGTGCAGGGCGCCCTCGAGCAGGCGCTCGCCCGGATCGTCGGCGGCGAACCGCGCCTGGTGGTGGCCGGGCGCACCGATGCCGGCGTGCACGCGAGCGGCCAGGTCGCGCACCTGGATCTGGACGCCGAGCAGCGTGCGCGCCTGTTCACGCAGACGCGGCGGGATGCCGCATCCGACCCCGTGGAACGGCTCGCGCACCGCGTCCGCGGTGTGCTGGGCGGATACCCCGACGTGACGGTGCATCGCACCGGCACGGCGCCCGACGGCTTCGATGCCCGGTTCTCGGCGGTGTGGCGCCGGTACGAGTACCGGATCGCCGACGAGGTGGGCGGCTACGATCCGCTCGAGCGGGCGCGCACCACGACCGTGCATGCGCGCCTGGACGTCGAGGCGATGGATGCCGCGGCCCGGTCGCTGACCGGGCTGCACGACTTCGCCGCCTACTGCAAGCCCCGGGACGAGGCCACGACGATCCGCACGCTGCTCGAGTTCGACTGGCACCGCGACGACGACGGGTTCCTGATCGCCAACGTGCGCGCCGACGCGTTCTGCCATTCCATGGTGCGCGCCCTGGTCGGCGCGTGCACCGCGGTGGGCGCGGGCCGGCTGAGCGTCGCGGATGTCGCGACCCTGCGCGACGCGGGGCAGCGCACCAGCGCGTTCACGGTGCTGGCCGGGCGCGGGCTCACCCTCGCCGAGGTCGGCTATCCCGCCGACGAGCTGCTGGCACTCCGGGCCGAGCAGACGCGGGCCCGCCGAGACCGCGAATAGCCTCAGCATCCGGCCGACGCACGTGGGACGCGGCTACCCTGGAGAGCAGGATGAAGCTGCTCTCGTACAACCTCCGCAAGCATCGCGCCGCCGCCGAACTGGCGACGCTGGTGGACCGGCACGGTGCAGACCTGCTCTGTCTGCAGGAGTGCGACACCGCCGACATCCCGGCTCAGATCGCGGGACTTCGACTCGCCGACGTCACCCATCGCAACCGGCTGGGCCTGGCCGTCTACTTCCGGATGAGCATGTACCGCCCGATCGAGATCCGGTCGATGTCGCTGAAGAAGTCCCTGCACGACCGGGTGCTCAAACCCGCCGAAGAGCGGATGCTGGGGGTGCGCCTGCACGACATCGACCAGGGCCGCGACCTGATCGTGGCCTCGTTCCACGCGGCGCCGCTGACCGCGCTGAACTCGCTGCGGCGCCACCAGATCCACGCGGCGCTCGCCGAGCTGCAGGAGCTCGGCGACGGCCTGCCGGCGCTCATGGTCGGGGACTACAACTACCCCGTGTTCAAGGAGAACCTCGGCCAGAAGGTGCGTGAGCAGGGGTACGAGCTCACGCTCAGCGACGCCCGCACCTACACGCGATACCGGTATTTCCGCGGGCATTACGACTTCGCCACGTCGATGGGGTTCGACATCGAGCGCATCCGCACGCTGCCGCAGGGCCTGAGCGACCACCTGCCGATCCTCGTCACCGCGCGGATGACCCATCCGGTGAGCGGGCCGGCCACCGGGAAATCGGATCAGGAGGGCGACTCGGACCCCGATCGCGGCCTGGCCGCGGCATCCTGACGGCGCCGTCGTGTCCGCCGGACGGCCGAGAACGCGGTAGCCTGAAGTCAGCACAGACCTCCGGGAAGGATCCGCATGTTCATCGTCTGCTTCCTGCTCTTCGTCGCAGGGTTCGCATGCTTCGGCTACGCGCCGTTCGTCGATGGATGGCAGTCCGTCATCTTCGTCCTCGGAGTGCTGCTCTGCGCCGCCGCCATCGGCATCCCGATGCACAAGTCGCGGCACGACCACAAGAGCAGCGAGCTGCCCTGACCTCTCACACAGCGCCGGCATCCGCGAGCGGATGCCGGCGCTGTGCTGTGTCGGCCGCGCATTTGGCCGCGGGATCCGCATGCCGTAGACTCTCCCTTTGGTGCGTCGCCCTGCCGGCGTTTCCACGAACGTGAGCCCTCCACTGGCGTGTTCGGCGGCCCTGCCGCAGAACCACCCCGGAGTGGGATTCACGAACCTCTCCGTTCGAACAAGAAGCAGGCACTTCCGTGACGCGCACTTTCACCCCCAAGGCTGGTCAGATCCAGCGTGACTGGCTGGTCATCGACGCCACCGACGTCGTGCTCGGCCGCCTCGCCTCGCACGCCGCCGCGCTCCTGCGCGGCAAGCACAAGGCGAGCTTCGCGAACCACCTCGACACCGGCGACTTCGTCGTCATCATCAACGCGGACAAGATCGTCCTGACCGGTCAGAAGCTCCAGAAGAAGATGGCCTACCGCCACTCGGGCTACCCGGGCGGCCTGAAGTCCGTGTCCCTACGGCGAGCTGATGGAGAAGAACCCGGTCCGCGCCGTGGAGAAGGCCGTGCGCGGCATGCTCCCCAAGAACAGCCTGGGCCGCCAGCAGCTGAGCAAGCTGAAGGTCTACGTCGGCGCGGAGCACCCGCACGCCGCGCAGCAGCTCAAGCAGTACATCTTCGACCAGGTCGCCCAGTAAGCGCCGCAGACACAAAGGACACACTCGTGGCGAATATCCAGGACTCCACCGAAAACACCAGCTTCTCCACTGAGACGCCTGCCGAAGAGGTCGTCGAGGCGGCCCCCCGTCCGGTGCTCAGCGTCCCCGGCGCAAGCCGTCGGCCGCCGCAAGCAGGCGATCGCCCGCGTGCGCCTGATCCCCGGCACCGGCACGATCACCGTCAACGGCCGCGCGTTCGAGGACTACTTCCCGAACAAGCTGCACCAGCAGCTGGTCACCGACCCGTTCACGGTGCTCAACCTCACCGGCGCATACGACGTCATCGCCCGCATCCACGGTGGCGGCGACTCGGGCCAGGCCGGCGCTCTGCGCCTGGGCATCGCCCGCGCGCTGAACGAGATCGACCTCGAGAACAACCGCCCGACGCTGAAGAAGTCCGGCTTCCTCTCCCGCGACGCGCGCGTCAAGGAGCGCAAGAAGGCCGGTCTGAAGAAGGCCCGCAAGGCTCCTCAGTACTCGAAGCGCTGATCGGGACCGTCTGCATGCCGCTCTTCGGCACGGACGGGGTGCGGGGGCTGGCCAACGGCTCCCTCACCGCCGATCTCGCTCTGTCCCTGGCCCAGGCGACCGCGGTCGTCCTGGGCCAGGGCCGTTCCGCCGAGGCGCGCCGCGCCGCGGGCAAGCGGCTCACCGCCGTCGTGGCCCGCGACCCGCGCGTGTCCGGCGAGTTCCTCTCCGCGGCGGTCTCGGCCGGACTGGCGGCATCGGGTGTGGACGTGCTCGACGCCGGCGTCATCCCGACGCCCGCCGCCGCCTACCTGGTCGGATCGATCGACGCCGACTTCGGCGTGATGGTCTCGGCATCCCACAACCCGGCACCCGACAACGGCATCAAGATCTTCGCCCGTGGCGGCGTGAAGCTCCCCGACATCGTCGAGCAGCGCATCGAGGCCGCCCTCAGCGGCGCGAAGCTGCTGCCGACCGGCGCCGACGTCGGCCGGATCCGCCGGTTCGCGGATGCCGAGGACCGCTACGTCGTGCACCTGCTGGCAGTCGCTGCCGCACCGGCTGGACGGCATCCACGTCGTCCTGGACTGCGCCAACGGCGCAGCCTCCGGCGTGTCGCCGGAGACGTTCCGGGATGCCGGCGCGACCGTGACCGTGGTCGGGGCCGACCCCGACGGCGTCAACATCAACGACGGCGTCGGCTCGACGCACATCGACAAGCTGGCCGCGCGGGTCGTGGAGCTCGGCGCCGACGTGGGCATCGCGCACGACGGCGACGCCGACCGATGCCTGGCGGTGGATGCCGAGGGCAGGCCGGTCGACGGCGACCAGATCATGGCGATCCTCGCCGTGGCGATGAAGGAGCGCGGCACGCTCGTGGCCGACACCCTGGTGGCCACAGTGATGAGCAACCTCGGGCTCGACCGGGCGATGGCCGAGCACGGCATCCACGTCGAGCAGACCGCCGTGGGCGACCGGTACGTGCTCGAGCGCATGAACGAGGGACGCTTCTCGCTCGGCGGCGAGCAGTCCGGCCACGTCATCATGAGCGAGTTCGCCACCACCGGAGACGGGCTGCTCACCGGCCTGCACCTGCTGGCGCGGATGGCGGCCACCGGCAAGTCGCTCGCCGAGCTGGCCTCGGTGATGACCGTGTACCCGCAGGTGCTCGTCAACGTGCGCGGAGTGGATCGCACCCAGGTCGCGCACGCCGACGTGGCCGCCGCGGTCGCCGAGGCCGAGGCCGCGCTGGGCGACACCGGCCGGGTGCTGCGCGCCTCGGGCACCGAGCCGCTGGTACGGGTCATGGTCGAGGCGGCCGACGTCGACGCGGCGTCGCGGATCGCCGGCCGCCTGGCCGACGTCGTGCGCGAGCACCTCGCGCTGCCGGCGTAGCGGGCAGCGTCAGCGCGATCGCCCCACCGCGGGCGGCGTCAGCCCGGCGGCGGCGTCCAGGCCAGCGACTCGATGTAGCGCAGCACGCCCTCGCGCAGCGCCCACGGGCACACCTCGAGCTCGGCGACATCCATCAGCTCCATCGCGGTGTGCAGCACCACGGCGCCCGCGACGATCTGGAACGTGCGGTCCGCGGTGATCCCGGGCAGCTCCTGGCGGGCGGATGCCGGGATCCGGGCGAGCCGCGGGATCCACGAGCCGAGTGCGGCGCGGGCGGCAGCATCCGCTCGTTCCCGGTCCACCCCGGTGCCGGGAACCCGGCGAGCCGGGCGAGCGAGCGGACGGCCTTGGACGAGCCGACGACGTGATCGGCGCGCGGCAGGGCGCGGAAGCGCGCGGCCACCGGAGCGAGCGTGTCGCGGGCGTGCGCGCGAGCACCGCCACCGCGGCCTCGCCCGGCGGGTCGTCCGGCAGGAACCGCAGAGTCATCCGCCCGGCGCCCAGCGGGACGGATGCCGCGACCTCGGGGAGCTCGTCGGGTCCGGCCGCGAGCTCGAGCGAGCCGCCGCCGATGTCGAACAGCTGGATCCGTCCCGACGCCCAGCCGAACCAGCGCCGCACGGCCAGGAATGTCAGCCGCGCCTCGGTCTCGCCGTCCAGCACCTGGAGCGGCGCGCCCAGCGTGCGCTCCAGCTCGGCGATCACCGCCGGCCCGTTGGTCGCGTCGCGGACGGCCGAGGTCGCGGTGGCCAGCAGCTCGTCGACGGGCTCGGTGGCCACCTGATCGCGGGCGTCGGCGACAGCATCCACCAGCGCCCGCACGCCCTCATCGCTGATGGACCCGTCGGAGGTCAGGAAGCGCATCAGACGCACGATCGAGCGCCGGCTGGTCGTGGCCAGCGGCCGCCCGCCGGGGCGCACGTCGGCGACCAGCAGGTGGACGGTGTTCGAGCCGATGTCCAGGACTCCGAGGCGCACGGGGACAGCGTAGTGCGCGGGGCGGCGTAGTGCGCGGGGCGGCGAGTGCGCGCCGGCCCGGGTTCGCCGAGACACAGTGATCCTCGCGACACAGGGGAGATCGCACCGGGTCTCGCGGAGGATCCCGTGATTCGACGGCGGGCAACGGGCGGCGGGGCAAGCGGCAGACGAGGCGGCATCCCCGCCCGATACGATGGCCGGGTGCCAGAGAATGCGCCCGCACCCGAGATATACCGCGAGATCCCGCGCGCCGAGTGGGCGCGCCTGGCCGCGGGCATGGCCCAGCCGCTCACCGAGACCGAGGTCGTGCAGATCCGCGGCCTCGGCGACCGGCTCGACCTCGCCGAGGTGCGGGACGTGTACCTGCCGCTGAGCCGGATGCTGAGCCTGTACGCCCGGGCGACCAAGCAGCTCGGCGCCGACACGGCCGCGTTCCTGCAGGAGGCCGACTCGACGACTCCGTTCGTGGTGGGCGTGGCCGGATCGGTCGCGGTGGGCAAGTCCACCATCGCGCGGCTGCGCGCGAGCTGATGAGCCGGTGGTCGGACACGCCCCGGGTGGAGCTGATCACCACCGACGGATTCCTCTATCCGAACGCCGAGCTGGAGCGCCGCGGGCTGATGGACCGCAAGGGCTTCCCCGAGTCGTACGACCGGCGCGCGCTGGTCGAGTTCCTGATGGCGATCAAGAGCGGCGCCCCCGAGGCGCGCGCGCCGTTCTACTCGCACATGCGCTACGACATCATCCCGGACGCGCACGTGACGATCCGGCGTCCGGATGTGCTGATCGTGGAGGGGCTGAACGTCCTGCAGCGGCCGGCGGCACCGGACGACGTGTCGGTCGGCGACCTGTTCGACTTCTCCATCTACGTGGATGCCGAGGCATCCCACATCGAACGCTGGTACGTCGACCGATTCCTGGCGCTTGCGCAGCGGCGCGTTCAGCAACCCGAACTCGTTCTTCAAGGTGTTCGCCGACCTGGACGACGACGCCGCGGTCGCGCGCGCACTCGGATTCTGGAACGACATCAACCTGCCGAACCTGGAAGAGAACGTCCTGCCCACGCGCAAGCGGGCGACTCTCGTGCTGCGCAAGGGACCTGACCACGCCGTGGAGCACGTGCAGCTGCGCAAACTCTGACGCCCCTCGGCGCGGGTCGTCGCGCCCGCGGCGTTCTGAGCGGATGCCGGTGCGTGCAGAACTCCGGAGTTCCGGTATGCGAGCGGCCTCCAGCGTGCTGATGGAGCGAAATACGGTGCAGAACTCCGGAGTTCTGCACGCGCGGGCGGGCGCCCGGGGCGGTGCCGGCGCCCGGGCGGGGCGGGCGCCGCCGGACCCGCCCAACCGGGGCTTTGTACAGGCGCCTCGCAATCTGTGTTCCGTACGATTGACGGCATGTGTGGAATCGTCGGCTATGTCGGACCCCGTGAGAGCCAGAGCATCCTCATGTCGGGCCTGGCGCGTCTGGAATACCGCGGCTACGACTCGGCCGGCATCGCCGTCATCGGCGAGGACGGCGAGCTGGGGATGCGCAAGCGCGCCGGCAAGCTCAGCGTGCTGCGCGACGACCTGATCCGCACGCCGTTGGCCGACGGCACCACCGGCATCGGCCACACCCGCTGGGCCACGCACGGCGGACCCACCGACCAGAACGCGCACCCGCACCTGGCCGACGACGGAAAGCTCGCGGTCATCCACAACGGGATCATCGAGAACTTCGCCGCGCTGCGCGCCGAGCTCGAGGCATCCGGTGCCCACTTCCTGAGCGAGACCGACACCGAGGTCGCGGCGCTGCTGCTGGCCCGCGAATACCGGGCGAACGGCCACGATCTCGCGGCGGCCTTCCGTGCGACGGTGAACCAGCTGGAGGGCGCCTTCACGCTCCTGGCGATGCACGAGGACCACCCCGGTCTGGTCGTGGGTGCGCGCCGCAACTCTCCGCTGGTGATCGGCCTGGGGGAGGGCGAGACCTTCCTCGGCTCGGATGTCGCGGCCTTCGTCGAGCACACCCGGCACGCCCTGGCGATCGGCCAGGACCAGATCGTGGCCATCCGTCCCGGGGCCGTCGAGGTCACCGACTTCGACGGCACCCCGGTCACGCCGGAGCCGTTCGAGGTGACGTGGGACGCCGCCGCCGCCGAGAAGGGCGGCTGGCCGTCGTTCATGGCCAAGGAGGTCTCGGAAGAGCCGGATGCCGTCGCCAACACCGTCCGCGGACGCATCAGCGACGGCGCGGTGGCCATCCCCGAGCTGGACGGACTGGACGAGCTGTTCCGCGACATCGATCGCATCGTGGTGATCGCGTGCGGCACCGCCGCCTATGCCGGCCAGGTCGGCAAATACGCGCTCGAGCAGTGGGCGCGCATCCCGGTGGACGTGGAATTGGCGCACGAGTTCCGCTACCGTGACCCGGTGCTCAGCCCCCGCACGCTGATCGTCTCGATCAGCCAGTCCGGCGAGACCATGGACACGCTCATGGCCGTCAAGTATGCGAGCGAGCGCGGCGCCAAGACGCTGTCGATCTGCAACACCCAGGGCGCGACCATCCCGCGCGAGTCGGACGCGATCGTGTACACGCACGCCGGGCCCGAGGTCGCCGTGGCCTCGACGAAGGCGTTCGTCGCGCAGATCACCGCGCTGTACCTGCTCGCCCTGCACATCGGGCGGGTGCGCGGCGCGATCAGCGCCCACGAGCAGGCGGTCAACGTCGCCGAGTTGGAGGCCGTGCCCGACAAGATCCAGCAGATCCTGGACGAGGAGCAGGAGCGGACCACCCAGCTCGCGCACTGGATGGCCGACACCCGCTCGGTGCTGTTCCTGGGCCGGCACGTGGGCTTCCCGATCGCGCTGGAGGGCGCGCTCAAGCTCAAGGAGATCTCGTACATCCACGCCGAGGGCTTCGCCGCCGGCGAGCTCAAGCACGGCCCGATCGCGCTGATCGAGCCCGGTCAGCCGGTGTTCGTGATCGTCCCGTCGCCGCGGGAGTCGCCGCTGCCTGCACGACAAGGTCGTGTCGAACATCCAGGAGATCCGCGCCCGCGGCGCCCGCGTCATCGTGATCGCAGAAGAGGGGGATGCCGCGGTCCTGCCGTTCGCTGACGAAGTGCTGCGCATCCCGCTGGCCGGTCCGCTGTTCGAGCCGCTGCTGGCCGTGGTGCCGCTGCACATCTTCGCGATGGGGCTGGCCACGGCCAAGGGCCTGGACGTCGACCAGCCGCGCAACCTCGCCAAGTCCGTCACCGTCGAGTAGCCCCCGCTCTTCTTGGCCGCGGGCGCGTTCTCTTCTCTTCTTCTCTCTTCTCTTCGAAATCGTACGATTTGGCCGAGTGCACATCATCCTGGGCCGGGTTTGATGTGCAGTCGCGGGTTTGATGTGCAGTCGCGGTGATCCGAAGATCCCGGCGCGATAAAGTCGAGGATGCCGCACCCGCGGCGCTGAGGGGAGTCCGCATGATCGTCGGGATCGGCGTCGACCTCGTCGACATCCCCCGATTCGAGCGGACCATCGCGCGCACGCCGCGACTGCTGACCCGCCTGTTCGCCCTGGCCGAGCGTCCGCTGGCCGCACGCTCGCTCGCGGCTCGCTACGCCGCGAAGGAGGCGTTGATCAAGGCACTGGGCGGATCCGACGGCGTGCACTGGACCGAGATGGAGATCACGACGGATGCCGCGGGCAAACCGTGGTTCTCGCTCACCGGCTCCACCGCCGAGGTCGTGGCCGGTCGCGGCATCCGCACGCTGCATCTGTCGATGTCGCACGATGCCGGCCTCGCGATCGCGTACGTCATCGCCGACGGCGAACCCGCCCCCGCAGAACCCGCCCCCGCAGAACCTGCATCCGCTTCAGCCCCCGCAGAACCCGCATCCGCTTCAGAACCCGTGGAGCCCAGGACATGACCCGGATGGCCGACGGCGTGCTGCGCGAGGCCGTGATCGACACCTCCGCCATCACCGAGAACGTCCGACAGCTTGCGCCGCGTCGTGCGCACCGAGGTCATGGCCGTGGTCAAGGCCGAGGGGTACGGCCACGGTGCGGTGCGCGCGGCGGCGGCCGCGCTCGCCGGTGGCGCCACCCGGGTGGGCGTGACCGACATCTCCGAGGCGCTCCAGCTTGCGCCGTGGCGGGATCGATGCGCCGATCCTGGCCTGGCTGCATGCGCCCGGGGCCGCGTTCGACGAAGCGGCGGCATTCGGCATCGAGCTGGGCATCTCGAACATGGAGAGCTCGAGCGGGCGGCGGCCGCGGCATCCGCCGATCGTCCGGTGCCGGTGCACCTGAAACTGGAGACCGGGCTCGGCCGCAACGGCATCTCGCCGGCCGAGGCATCCGCCGTGCTGGCAGAAGCAGCGCGGCTGGAGCGCATCGGCCGCCTGCGGGTGGTCGGGCTGTTCAGCCACGTCTCGAACACCTCGCCGGAGGAGGATCGCGCCGCGCTCGCCCGGTTCTCGGACGGCTTCGCCACCGCCTCGGCCGTGGGCCTCGCGCCGCAGCTCGACACATCGCCGCGACCGCCGCCGCGATCTCGCTGCCCGAGACCCGGCTGGACTGCGTCCGCCTCGGGATCGGCATCTACGGTCTCTCGCCGTTCACCGGGCGGACCTCGGCCGAGCTCGGGCTTGCGTCCGGCGATGACGGTGCGCGCCGGCGTGGCGGCGGTCCGCCGCGTGCCCACCGGGCAGGGCGTCTCGTACGGCTACACCTACCGCACCCGGCAGGAGACCACCCTCGCGCTCGTGCCGATCGGCTACGCCGACGGGGTGCCCCGACAGGCCTCGGATGCCGGGCCGGTGACGATCGGGGGCGCCGCTTCCGCGTCGCCGGACGGATCGCCATGGACCAGTTCGTCGTCGACGTCGGCAACGCGCCGGTGGCGGTGGGCGACGAGGTCGTGCTGTTCGGCGACCCGACCCTGGGCGTGCCCGCCGTCGAGGAGTGGGCGGATGCGGCATCCACCATCAACTACGAGATCGTCACCCGGATCGGGCCGCGCGTCCCACGCCGTGAGGCGTCGGTGTGACCGGGCTCGACGCGCTCGTCGGGCGGCACGAGGTGGCCTCCGCATCCGATATGGAGCGGCTCGGCGTACGAATGGGCGGGATGCTGTCGGCCGGCGACCTCGTGGTGCTCACCGGTCCGCTGGGTGCGGGGAAGACCACGCTGACCCGCGGCATCGCCGAGGGGCTGGGTGTGCGCGGACCGGTGCAGAGCCCGACGTTCGTGATCGCGCGGACGCATCCGTCGCTGACCGGCGGTGCGCCGCTCGTGCATGCGGACGCCTACCGGCTCGGTTCGGCCCGCGAGCTGGACGACCTCGACATCGACGTCGACGACGCGGTCGTCGTGGTCGAGTGGGGTCGCGGCATGGCCGAAGGGCTTGCGCGAGGTCTGGTGGGAGGTGGAGATCGAGCGCGCGGCCGGCGGGGATGCCGCAGGCACGGGCGACGTGCGCGGGGACGCGGTGCGCGGGGCCGCGGGCACGGCCGATGTCCGCGGGGACGATGTGCGCGGGGCCGACGTGCGCGGGGACGCGGGCGGGGCCGACGTGCGCGGGGACGCGCTCCCGGACTGGGACCCGGAGGACGAGGACGCGCCGGACCCCCGCGTCGTCACGATCACCCGACGCCCGTGAAGCGGCCATCGGGCTCACGGTGCGAGCAGGGACCGGTGCGGGCCACGACTACCCTGGAAGGGTGATTCTCGGCATCGACACCTCCCTCGGCACGACCGTCGCGGTCGTCGAGGCCGACGGGGTCATCCTCGCCCAGGTGGACAGCGCCGAGCCGCTCGCGCATGCCGAGGTGATCGGCACGCTGCTGGAGCGCGCACTGGCGGAGGCGCAAGCTGTCGGAGGCCGCGCCGGCCGGGGCGAGGGTGTCGGAGTCTGCGTCGGCGGTTGCCGCGCAGCATCCCATCTCCTCTGCGACTGCACATGAAACTCGCGAGAGCACATCAAACTCGGCCCAGACTGATGTGCACTCGGCCAAATCGTACGATTTCGAGGCGGGGGGAGGGGTGACGCACGTGGCGGCGGGGATGGGGCCCGGGCCCTTCACCGGGCTGCGGATCGGGATCGCCGCCGCGCGGGCGTTCGCGCTGGGGCGGGGCATCCCGGTCGTCCCGGTCGTCAGCCACGACGCGATCGCGCTGCAGATCATGCTGGGCGACCCGTTCGACGAGCTGCCGCGCTTCGCCGTGGTGACCGATGCCCGGCGCCGCGAATACGCCTACTCGGTCTACGACGGCACCGACGACGACGGACTGCCGGTCCGGGTCGCCGGCCCTGCCCTGGCCCCCCGCGATCGGCTGGACGATGTGCTGGCCGAGTTCGGCGCGCAGCGGCGCGATGCGCATGCCGTGTCGGGGGCGATGATCGCCCTGGTCGCCGCGCGCGCCCTGCAGGCCGGCCGCGAGGTCGCCCCCCGCGAAGCGATCTACCTGCGGTCGCCCGACGTCGCCCCGCCCGCCGCGCCGAAGCGGGTGGGCACGTGACCGCCGCGCTGCGCCCCGCCGTGCCCGACGATCTCGACGCGATCATGGTGCTGGAACAGGCATCCTTCCCCACCGACGCGTGGAGCCCGCGCATGATGCGCGACGAGCTCGCCTCGCCGCACGGCCGCTATCTCGTGCTCGTCTCCGACGGCGTCGTGGCCGGCTACGCGGGGCTGCGGGCGCCCTCCGGCGCCCACGACGGCGACATCCAGACGATCGCGGTGGCGGCGGCATCCCGCGGCCATGGATGGGGACGGATGCTGCTGTGCGCGCTGATCGACGAGGCGGTGCGCCGCGGGGTGCGCGATCTGTTCCTCGAGGTGCGCGCCGACAACCCGGTCGCGCAGGCGCTGTATGTCTCGGAGGGATTCCGCGAGGTCGGGCGCCGGCCGCGCTACTACCAGCCCGACGACGTCGACGCGATCGTGATGCAGGCCGATCTCACCCGCCGTGAGGCGCGCAGAACTCCGGAAGAATGGACGGGGCGGGCCGAGGACCGGCCGGATCCGGCCCGTGATGTGCAGAACTCCGGAGTTCTGCACGCCGACCTGCCGAGCGGAGGCGAGGAATGAGCCGGGAGCCGCTGGTGCTGGGCATCGAGACCAGCTGCGACGAGACCGGGATCGGCATCGTTCGCGGGCGCACCCTGCTGAGCAACACCATCGCCAGCAGCATGGAGCTGCACGCCCGCTACGGCGGCGTGGTGCCCGAGGTCGCGGCGCGCGCCCACCTCGAGGCCCTCGTGCCCACGATCGACGCGGCGCTGACCGAGGCCGACATCGCCCTGACCGACCTGGATGCGGTGGCCGTCACGTCCGGTCCGGGCCTTGCCGGCGCGCTCATGGTGGGCGTCGGCGCGGCCAAGGCGCTCGCCGTCGCCCTCGACAAGCCGCTGTACGCCGTGAACCACCTCGTCGGCCACATCGCCGCCGACATCCTCGACGCCGACGCCGGCCCGCTGGACTACCCCACCGTCGCGCTGCTGGTCTCGGGCGGGCACACGTCGCTGCCGCTCGTGCGCGACCTGACCGACGACGTGGAGCTGCTGGGCGAGACGATGGATGACGCGGCCGGCGAGGCGTTCGACAAGGTCGCACGCATCCTGGGGCTGCCCTACCCGGGCGGGCCCGAGATCGATCGGGCCGCGGCATCCGGCGACCCGGCGGCCATCCGGTTCCCACGGGGGCTCGCGCGCGCGTCCGACATGGACCGGCACCGCTACGACTTCTCGTTCTCGGGGCTGAAGACCGCCGTCGCCCGCTGGATCGAGCAGCGCGAGGCGGCGGGCGAGACGGTGCCGGTCGCCGACGTGGCCGCGAGCTTCCGTGAGGCGGTCGTGGACGTCCTGGTGACGAAGGCACTGGATGCCTGCGCCCGGCACGGCGTGCCGCGGCTCGCTGCTGGGCGGGGGAGTGATCGCGAACCGTCGGCTTGCGTGAGGTCGCGCTCGCGCGCGCGGCGGCGGCCGGCGTGACCGTCCGCATCCCGCCGCTGAGCCTGTGCACCGACAACGGCGCGATGATCGCGGCGCTGGCCGCACAGCTGATCATGTCCGGACGCGAGCCGTCCACACTCGTGTTCGGCGCCGATTCGACGCTGCCGGTCACCGAGATCCAGGTGGCGGCGCAGGATGCCGGAGCCGCCGCATGACCGCGTCGCGCACGCCCGACTCCCCGCCCGAATCCCCGAAGGGGCGCAACCCGAGGCGCCCGGCGCCCACGCCGGAGATGCCCACGCCGGACAGGTCCAGTCCGGACAGGTCCAGTCCGGAGGACTCCGTGCCGCCGAAGCCGCCTCTGCCGCCCAAGACATCGAAGACGTCGAAGCCGCCGGTGACGCCGGTCGAGACCACCGCCCCGACCCCGGACGTCGACGCCGACGCGGGCGCGACGGCGCTGCCCGGCGCCCACCAGGGCGGGTTCCAGCGGCTGCCCACCGCGCCGGTGGACGTGCCCGCCACCGACAGCGGGCCCGCCGAGGACGGGGAGCCGTTGCCGGAGGCGCAGTGGGTCACCTCGCCATCCGCTCCCCGCAGCCTCGCCGGCGGCGCCCTGACGATGGCCGTCATCGCCCTGATCGTCTCGTTCTTCGTCGGGTGGGGGTTCCCGCTGGGCCTGGTGGCGATCGTGCTCGCGATCATCTCGCTGCGCCGCCCGCGCGACAGCACGGTCGTCGCCGCCTGGGCGCTGGCCCTCGGCATCCTCTCGGTGCTGTACAGCGGCGGATGGCTGCTGTGGGCGGCGGGCCAAGCGGGCCTGGCCGAATAGCCTCAGCCCACGCGGTCGGCGAGCAGCGCGAGCCGCCGGTCGCCCACCCGGGTCAGGATCAGCGTCGCCGATCCCTCGCCGGACAGGGTGAGGCGGCGGCGGAAGACCGCCGGGTCGACGTCGACGCCGCGCTTCTTTATCTCCAGCGTGCCGATCCCGTGCGCCCGCAGCGCCGCGTCGATCGCCTTCGGCGTCGCGGCCAGCGTCTCGCGCACCCGGAACGACTGCACGAACGGGCTGGTCAGTGCCGCGTCGCCGGTGATGTACGCGATGCGCTCGTCCAGCATCCCGCCCTCCAGCTGCCGGGCGACGTCGCCGATCAGGCGGGCACGGATGACGGCCCCGTCCGGCTCGTGCAGGAATGCGCCGAGCTCCCGCACCGGAGCGTCGTCGGCGTCCGCCGACGCGGTCAGCTCGTGGGTCTGCTCGCCGCGGAGAACGAGCGCTGAGCGGCGCACGCCGTCGCGGGCCAGGCGCCCGGTCCACACGACCAGTTCGACGACCGACCCGTCGGCGCTCACCCACTGGGTCTCGGCGGCCTCCGGCAGCCGGTCGCGGTCGTGCCCCGGGCCCAGCTTGATGCCGGTCGGGATCCGCTCGGCGGTGGCGAACGCCCAGTCCAGGGACGGGGAGTAGTCCTCCGCCGCCACCCGGTGCGTCTCGCGGTGGCCGGCGGTGCGGCGGGCCGGGTCCAGCCAGAGCGCGTCCGCACCCTGGAGATCAGTGGACTCGGCCTCCCCCTGCGCGACCGTGACCGCGGCGCCGAACGGCGCCAGGTTGTACGCGGCGATCGCCGCGGTGACCTCGTCGGCGTCCACCGCCTGCACGGTCACCCCGGCCGCCGCGAACGCCAGGGCGTCGCCGCCGATGCCGCAGCCCAGGTCGGCGACCCGCCCGATGCCGGCGGTCCGCAGCCGATGTGCGTGATGGGCGGCCACCGTGAGCCGGGTGGCCTGCTCCAGCCCGGCGCGGGTGAACAGCATCCGTGCGGCGAAGTCGCCGAACTTCGCGACGCCCTTGGCCCGCAGATGCGCCTGGCCGACCACCGCCGACACCAGGTCGGGGAGTGCCCGGCCTTGCGCAGACGCGAGACCGCGCGGGCGGCATCCGCCGTCGAGGCCACCGGGCCGAGCTCGTCCAGCAGGCGCAGTCCCTCGGGCGTGAGCAGCGCCGTCAGCTCGGACATCTCCATCCCTCCAGGGTAAGGGGACGTCATCGGTTGGCACTCGCGTTGCGTGAGTGCCAACTGATGCCTAAACTGGGATCAGCACTCGACAGGTTGGAGTGCTAACGAGTCTTCAGTCTCAACTCGGTAGTTCACACACAGGAAGAGGTAGACCGTGTCGGTTTCCATCAAGCCACTCGAGGACCGCATCGTCATCAAGCAGGTCGAGGCCGAGCAGACCACCGCGAGCGGTCTGGTCATCCCCGACACCGCGAAGGAGAAGCCCCAGGAGGGCGAGGTCGTCGCCGTGGGTCCGGGTCGCATCGACGACAACGGCAACCGCGTTCCGCTCGACGTCGCCGTCGGGGATCGCGTGCTCTACAGCAAGTACGGCGGGACCGAGGTCAAGTTCGGCGCGGACGAGTTCCTCGTCCTGTCGGCCCGTGACGTGCTGGCGGTCGTCGTCCGCTAGTCGTGACACGACGAGGGCCCGGATGCTGCGGCATCCGGGCCCTCGTCATTCCCCGGTGCCGCGCGAGCCTAGGCTGGACCGGTGACACCGCAGCAGACCCGCCGGCAGCCGAACGGCGCCGTGCGCGGCGGTGTGTACGCGTTCTTCGCGTACCTGCTGTGGGGGCTGTTCCCGCTGTACTTCCTCGCGCTCCTGCCCTCCAGTCCGTGGGAGGTCGTGGCCTGGCGGGTGCTGCTGACCCTCGTCTTCTGCGCCCTCGCCCTCACCGTCACGCGCGGCTGGGGTCGGCTGGCGGCGGTCCTGCGGCAGCCGCGGGTGCTCGGCTGGACGGCGGCGGCCGGTGTCCTGATCTTCGTCAACTGGACGACCTACCTCGTCGCCACCCTCAGCGGTCACGTGATCGAGGCGAGCCTGGGCTACTTCATCAACCCGATCGTCACGGTGCTGCTGGGCGTGCTGGTGCTGCACGAGCGGCTTGCGCCCGGCGCAGTGGGCGGCGATCGGCATCGCCCTGATCGCCGTCGTGGTGATCGTCGTCGGGTACGGCCAGGTGCCGTGGATCGCCCTGCTCCTGGCGTTCTCGTTCGGCACCTACGGGCTGGCCAAGAACCGGGTGGGCGGCTCGGTCGATGCGGTCACCGGACTCACCCTCGAGACCGCCTGGCTCACCCCGGTGGCCGCCGTGATGCTCGTCTGGGTCGGCGTGACCGGCGGGCTGACCATGGGCTCTGCCGGGCCGGCGCATGCGGTGCTGCTGTCGCTGGCGGGGGTCGTGACGGCCGTTCCGCTGCTCTTCTTCGCCGCGGGTGCGCGCCGGGCGCCGCTGAGTCTGATCGGTCTGCTGCAGTTCCTCACCCCGATCCTGCAGTTCCTCACCGGCGCGTTCATCCTGCACGAGGACATGCCGCCCGAGCGCTGGGTCGGCTTCAGCCTGGTGTGGGTGGCACTGGTGGTGCTGTCGGTCGACTCGGTGCTGAACGCGCGTCGCCGACGCGGCGTGGCGGATGTCGCTGAGATCGCCTGAACGACGGATGTCGCGCCGCGATCGTTAACGCACTGATACGTCGGTTCCCGCCAAGCGAGCCCGGGTGCCAATAAGGTGAGAACACCCAGCGTGGCACGACCACGTTCAAGCAAAGGAGCACCATGAACGGAATGAAAGGCCTGCGCGGAGGCAAGGCGATCGCGGCGATCGCCCTTGCGGGCGCGGTCGCCGTCGTGATGGCCGGGTGCAGCGGCTCGCCCGCCAGCAACCCGAGTGACACGAGCGGCGGCAACAGCGGTCCGGCGACCGAGCTCACGCTCAAGCTCGGTTCACTGATGCCGGAGACTGGATCACTGGCCTTCCTCGGTCCTCCCCAGGAGGCAGGCGTCGGGCTCGCGGTGCAGGAGATCAACGACGCCAAGGCCGGCATCACGATCGACTACACGGCCGCCGACGAGGGCGACACCGACACGAAGGCCTACGAGACGTCGATCTCGAAGCTGCGCAGCGCGGGGATCACCGCGATGGTCGGGGCTCGGCATCCGGCGTCACCAAGCTCATCCTGGACGGGAACATCTCGGCGGGGATCCTGACGGTGTCGGCGTCGAACACGTCGCCCGACTTCACGGACTGGCCGAACAAGGACCACCTGTACTTCCGTACGGCTCCCAGCGACCTGCTGCAGGGCGAGGTGCTGGGCAACCTGCTCGCGCAGGACAAGAAGAAGTCGCTCGGCGTGATCTTCCAGAACGACGCCTACGGCAACGGTCTCTACCAGGCGATCAAGAAGACGTTCGAGGCGTCCGGCGGCCAGGTCGTCGCCAACGCGTCCTTCAACGTCGGCGACTCGCAGTTCGACGCCCAGGTGGCCACGATCAAGGCGGCCAACCCCGACTCGGTCGCGATCATCACGTTCGACCAGTTCAAGACCATCGGCCCGCTGCTGGTCAACGCCGGCATCCCGGCGAAGGACTTCTACATGGTCGACGGAAACCTGTCCGACTACGGGAGCTCGTTCCCGGTCTCGCTCGAGGGCGCGCAGGGCACCAAGCCCGGACCCGCCCTGGCCGACGACTTCACCCAGCGCCTGGACACGTACTGGACCGGCAAGGGCAACAAGAAGATCGCCGACTTCACCTACGCGGGTGAGGCCTACGACGCCGCGGTGCTGATGGCGCTGTCGGCGCTGGAGGCGAAGTCCACCGAGGGCGCGGCCATGGGCGCGAAGATGCAGGAGGTGTCCGGCGGCTCCGGCAACGGCACCGAGTGCACCTCGTTCGCCGACTGCGCGGACCTCATCAAGTCCGGGAAGGTTCCCGCGTACCACGGGTACTCCGGCATGAGCAAGTTCGATGACAAGAACGACCCGCAGGGCGCCGTCATCGGCATCTACAAGTACAACGCGAAGAACACGCCGGAGCGGACCAACTGATCCACCGGTGACGGATGAGGGCCCCGGACTCGCAGAGTCCGGGGCCCTCATCCGTGCGGGGATGCCGCAGCGGTGACACGGAGCCGGCTACGCCGCCTCGGTGCCCAGCGTGCCCAGGTACAGCCCGATCACCTTCGGGTCGTTCAGCAGTTCGCGTCCGGTGCCCTCGTAGGCATCCTTGCCCTGATCCAGCACGTAGCCGCGGTCGCAGATCTGCAGGCAGCGGCGCGCGTTCTGCTCGACCATGATCGTGGTGACCCCGGCCTTGTTGATGTCCGAGACGCGGATGAACGCGTCATCCTGCCGCACCGGCGACAGCCCAGCCGAGGGCTCGTCCAGCAGCGGCACAGACGGGTCCATCATCAGCGCCCGGCACATGGCGACCATCTGGCGCTCGCCGCCGGAGAGCGAGCCGGCACGCTGGTTCAGGCGGCCGCCGAGTTCGGCGAAGATGCCGGTGACGAACTCGAGCCGCTCGGCGTACGCCTTCGGATTCTGGAAGAGGCCCATCTGCAGGTTCTCGGCGATGGTCAGCGAGGGGAACACGTTGTTGGTCTGCGGGACGAACGCCACCCCGCGCGAGACCAGCCTGTCGGCTTTCAGCCCCACGATGCTCTCGCCGTGCAGCCGCACATCGCCGCCCCGGACCTGCACCATCCCGAAGATCGCCTTCAGCAGGGTCGACTTGCCGGCGCCGTTCGGGCCGATGATCCCGACCAGCTCTCCCTTCTGAGCGACCAGGCTCGCCCCGTGCAGGATGTCGACGCCGGGCAGATACCCGGCGGTGACGTTGTCCACCTCGACGACAGCTCCGCTCTCACTCACGCGTCCCGCCCCTTCCCGTCGGTCCCGTCCTCGTCGACGGTCTCCCTCTGCACTTCCTGATCGATCTCTTCGAGCAGGTCGATCGCGGACGTGTTCAGCTCGCCCGAGATCCGGCCGGTGACCACGCCCAGGTCGACGTCCTGATGACTGCCGAGGTAGGCGTCGATGACCGCCTGCTCCTCCATCACCCTGTCGGGCGGTCCCTCGGCGACGACCCGACCCTCCGCCATGACGACGACCCAGTCGGCGATGTGGCGCACCATGTGCATGTCGTGCTCGACGAACAGCACGGTCATCCCGCGGTCCTTCAGATCCAGGATGTGCCCGAGCAGCGACTGGGTCAGGGCCGGGTTCACGCCGGCCATCGGCTCGTCCAGGAGCACGAGCTGCGGATCGCTCATCAGCGCACGCGCCATCTCGAGCAGCTTGCGCTGCCCGCCGGAGAGCGACGCGGCGAAGTCCTTCTCCTTCTCATCGAGCTTGAACCGGGCCAGCAGCTCCCGCGCCTTCTGCTCGATCTCCCGCTCCTGGGCACGCCACAGGAACGGGAACAGGCTCTGCCAGAATCGCTCGCCGGTCTGGTCCCGCGCCCCCAGCTTCATGTTCTCCAGCACCGTGAGCAGGGAGAGCGATTTGGTCAGCTGGAACGTGCGCACCTGACCCATGCGGGCGACCTTGAACGAGGGCACCCCGGCGAGGTTCCTGCCCTCGTAGGACCATGCCCCGGCGTTCGGCCGGTCGAACCCGCACAGGAGGTTGAACAGCGTCGTCTTTCCGGCACCGTTCGGGCCGATGAGCGCGGTGATCGCGCCCCGCGGGATCTCGAGGTGGTCGACGTCCACGGCGACCAGACCCCCGAATGAGCGGGTGACGCCGTCGATCTTCAGGATCGGGTCGACCTTGGCGACACCCGGAACCGGCTCGCTCTGGGCGAGGCCGGTCGTCTTCGCGCGATGGGTGCCGGGGGCCGGCGCAGAGGCACCGTCGGTCGGCTCTCCACTCGGCGTGCTGCTTGGCTCGCTATTTGACAAAGGTCATCTCCCTCTTGTCTCCGAGGATGCCCTGCGGGCGGAAGATCACGAGCAGGCATCAGCGTGATGCCCACGAGGATGAACTGGATGACGCTGGCCTGGCTGGTCGACATGGGCAGCCAGCCTGCGGCGGCCAGCGCCGGGAGCAGGTTGTTCATGAAGGCGAGCACGACCCAGAAGAGCACCGCGCCGAGGGTGGGTCCGAAGACGGTCGCCGCCCCGCCCAGGAGCACGATCACCCAGAGGAAGAACGTCAGCGAGGTGGTGTAGCTGCCCGGGACCACGGCCGAGGGCAGGACGAACACGATGCCGCCGGCCGCGCCGATCACACCGCCGACCACGAGCGCCTGCATCTTGTAGGCGAAGACGTTCTTGCCCAGCGATCGGACGGCGTCTTCGTCCTCGCGGATTCCCTTCAGGACCCGTCCCCACGGGCTTCGCACGAGGGACCACACCAGCAGGAGGGAGACGGCCAGCAGCGCGAGACCGAACACCACGACCCAGAGCTGGGCGGCCGTGTACGTCCACGGGCCGAAGCCGTAGCGGCCCGGAGGGAACGGGTTGGCGCTGTTGAATCCGGCGTTGAAGTTGGCCAGTCCCTCGGCCGAGCCGGTCCACTTGTTGAACAGCTGCGTCGTGAACAGCAGACGGATGATCTCGGCGGATGCGATCGTCGCGATCGCGAGGTAGTCCACGCGCAGTCGCAGCGTCGGGATGCCGAGCAGCAGGCCGAACAGCGCCCCGGCGGCGAGACCGATGAGCATTCCCAGCCACCACGGCGCGCTGAAGGTGAGCACCGAGATGGCGTAGCCGTAGGCGCCGACGGCCATGAACGCGGCCATGCCGAAGTTCAGCAGGCCGCCGTACCCGAAGTGGACGGCAAGGCCGGTGGCCGCCAGCGCGTAGGCGATCGTCACCGGGCTGAGCAGGTAGCTCGCGGTGTTGCTGAAGATCTGTCCCCAGTCCATGTCAGCCGAGCCTTTCCTTGCGTCCGAGCAGTCCCTGTGGTCGCACCAGCAGGATCACGATCAGGACCACCATCGCGCTCGCGTACTTCAGGTCCGAGGGGATCCACAGGGTCGAGGTCTCCACGGCGATGCCGACGATGAGCGCCCCCACGAACGCGCCGAGCGCCGTGTTCAGGCCGCCGAGGGTCATCGCGGTGAAGATCAGCAGGAGCATCTGGACTCCCATGTCCCACTTCACCCCGGGGCGGTAGTACGCCCACAGCACGCCGGACACGGCGGCGAGCAGACCCGCCACCGACCAGACGATGCGGATGACGCGGTCCACGTTGATCCCGGAGGCGGCGGCCAGCTGCGGGTTGTCCGAGATCGCCCGCGTCGCCTTGCCGATTCTCGTCCGGGTGAGGAAGAACGCCACACCCAGCGTCGCCACCAGGCTGACCGCCATGCTCGCGATGTCGATGTAGGACAGCGAGATCGGTCCGAGCTGGAGCGGCTTGGGGCTCGACCCGGGAAGCTGCAGGGTGCCGCCGCCGATGATGAACTCGAAGGCGTACCGCAGCGCCAAGGACAGGCCGATGCTGATGATCATCAGCTGCACCGTGCCCAGCCCCTTGCGGCGCAGCGGCTTCCACAGCCCGGCATCCATCCCCCAGCCGAGCCCGGCACCGGCCACCACCGTGACGACCAGGGCGAGCCACAGGGGCAGATGCCACCAGGTGGAGGCGATCAGCGCGATCACCCCGCCCCAGGTCACCATCTCGGCGTGCGCGAAGTTCGTCAGCCGCGTGGTGCCGAAGATGAGCGCCGCGCCCATCGAGGCGAGCGAGAGCAGCAGCCGAAGTTGACGCCGCTGACCAGCCGGGTCAGCAGGCTTGCCGAGGCGAACGACTGTGTGACCCGCTCGCCCTGCCCGAGGAACAGGTTGACGTACGCGGTGTTCGTCAGCCCGAACGTGACCTCGCGAGAGGCGGACTCGCCCTTCACGATCACGCCCTCGGGCAGCGTCGCCTCGTCGACGGTGAGGGTATAGGTGGCCTTCTTGGGCACGTACAGCTTCCACGATCCCTCGGCGTCGGTCTTCGTCTTCGCCGAGAAGCCGTTGCCCTCGATCGAGACGACCACCCCTGCCAGGGGCTTGTCCTTGTACGAGATGAAGCCGGCGAAGAAGAAGTCGGTCTTCGGCGCGTTCTCGTCGGCGGGCCGCGGCAGTCCCGCGGTTGCGCCGTGAGCGAGCGCGGCGGTGGGGGCGTGCGCGGCGGCGGGCGCGGTGGCCGGGTGGTCGGCGGCGGATGCCGCGGCCGCCGGCTGCACGAGGAGGAAGAGCGCGGCCGCTGCCACGCTCAGCAGCGCGACGCGCCACTTTCCGGGTCGGCGCGGCGCCGTCGTCCTGAGTCTCACGCATCCTCCACACTGAGTCGATCGCGGCGCCGTCGGGTATCGTCGCCGCCTCGCGTGCGGTTCGAGCGTAACGTGCCGCGCGCCGGTTGTCCCGCGGATGCGCGAGATCGATCGATCTTCGCAACGCGGCGGCCCGCGGCATCCGTCTGGATGGCACGTCAGGCGCCCGGCAGCGGGAATGCACGGGTGCTCCACGCGATTACAATCAGTATCGGTGGAGGGCCGTCTCTTCCACGCCGAGGACGCCCGCCGCCGCCAGCGCGCCCCGCGGGGCGAGAGGAGAATCAATGGATCAGCCCGACCCCTTCGGTTTCGTCGGCCTCACGTACGACGACGTCCTGCTGTTGCCCGGCCACACGGACGTCATCCCGAGCGAGGCGGACACCTCCTCGCGCGTGACCCGGCGGATCACGGTGGCGACGCCGCTGATCTCGGCGGCGATGGACACCGTCACCGAAGCGCGGATGGCGATCGCGATCGCGCGCGAGGGCGGGCTCGGCATCCTGCATCGCAACATGTCGATCGAAGACCAGGCGGGCATGGTCGACCAGGTCAAGCGCAGCGAGTCGGGGATGATCACGAACCCGATCACCACCACTGAAGATGCCACCATCGAAGAGGTCGACGCGCTGTGCGCGCAGTACCGCATCTCGGGCTGCCGGTCGTGGATCCGGACGGGCGCCTGGTCGGCATCATCACCAACCGCGACATGCGGTTCGTATCGGGCTTCGAGCGGCAGACCACCAAGGTCCGCGACGTGATGACCACCAAGGGCCTGATCACCGGGCCGGTCGGCATCAGCGCCGGCGAGGTGATCGCGACGTTCGCCGAGCACCGGGTGGAGAAGCTTCCGCTGCTCGACGAGGACGGCAGGCTCGCCGGCCTGATCACGATCAAGGACTTCGACAAGAGCGAGAAGTACCCGCTGGCGACCAAGGACGAGCAGGGCCGCCTGCGGGTCGGTGCGGCGATCGGCTTCTTCGGCGACGCCTGGCAGCGCGCCGAGGCGCTGCGCGACGCGGGCGTGGACGTCCTGGTGGTCGACACCGCGAACGGGCAGTCGGCGGGCGTGATCGAGATCATCTCGCGTCTGAAGGGCGACCCGTCGTTCGCCGGCATCGACGTCATCGGCGGCAATGTGGCCACCCGCGAGGGCGCGCAGGCGCTCATCGACGCCGGGGTGGATGCCGTCAAGGTCGGCGTGGGCCCGGGCTCGATCTGCACCACCCGCATCGTCGCCGGTGTGGGCGTGCCGCAGGTGACCGCGGTGTACGAGGCGTCCCTCGCCGCGCGCGAGGCGGGCGTGCCCGTCATCGCCGACGGAGGACTGCAGTACTCCGGCGATCTCGCGAAGGCGCTCGTGGCCGGGGCGGACGCCGTGATGATCGGATCGCTGTTCGCCGGCACCGACGAGTCGCCCGGCGAGATCGTGTTCCAGGGCGGCAAGCAGTTCAAGCAGTACCGCGGAATGGGATCGCTCGGCGCACTGCAGACGCGCGGCAAGAAGACTTCGTACTCGAAGGACCGCTACTTCCAGGCGGACGTGCCCAGCGACGACAAGCTCATCCCCGAGGGGATCGAGGGCCAGGTCGCGTACCGCGGCCCGCTGGGCGCCGTCGCCTACCAGCTGATCGGCGGACTGCGCCAGTCGATGTTCTACGTCGGCGCGCGCACCGTCGACGAGCTCAAGCAGCGTGGAAAATTCGTCCGGATCACCGCCGCCGGCCTCAAAGAGTCGCACCCCCACGACGTCCAGATCGTGGTCGAGGCGCCCAACTACAAGAAGTAGGGCACCCGGGCCGGGGCATCCGCCTCGATGACGGCCGAGGCTGACGGCGCCGGACGCGCGCTGGCAGGAGAGCCGACAACCGCCATATGCGCTTGTCTGCATATATGGGTGGCCGGGTGGTCCAGCTCCGCCCGCGCCGCGGAGCAGCGCGCGGCTCGTCGTCGTCCGGCGCCGGATTTCCCTGCTTGACGAGCACTCGAGCGCGGGTATACGTTTTGCCACGGACACCGCGCCCGCTGGGCTGATCTGGGTTTCTGCCCCCGTTCTCCGCGCCGCGTCCAGGCCAGCGATCCTTTCGGTCGCCTCGGGGAAGGCTGGCCTGATGGCTGCGACGGGCAGGCGCGCGCACGGCGATCGGCTGCGCGTCGCGATGCCCCGCCGCCCCATGCGGCCGCTGCCGCCCCTGCTCGTGTCGGCGGTCGTGGCGATCACGCCGATGGGCGCGTCGACCGCGGCGTTCGCGGCCCCGCCGGCACCGGCCGTGTCGGCGCCGTCCTCATCCGTGCCGGCCTCCTCCGGCCCGGCCGCTCGGACCCCCGCCGCGTCCGACAGCGCAACCGTCCCCTCAGCGTCGATCGGTGCCACCGGCGGTGCGAAGTCGCCCGTGACATCCCCGGCCCCCCGCCGACAGACCACGCAGCGGACCGTTCGCATCGTCGTCCCGCCCTCCGCGGGCTCACACCCCGTCACGATCCGCATCTCCACGCCGACGCCGACTCCGGTGGTATCCGTCCGCCCGGCCTCGCCGCGGCCGTCGACATCCGCGACACCCACGCCGCAGCCGAGCGCGACGAGCACTGGGTCGCAGATGGTGTGCGTACGCTCCGCCGACGGCAACTCAGTCACCTGCACGTCGGGCCGGGCGACCCCGACGACACCTGCTCCGCCGGCACCCGGTCCGACCACGTCACCTGCGCCGACGACGTCGCCGTCGCCCGCTCCGTCCACATCGCCGTCGCCCGCTCCGTCCACGTCGCCGAGCCCGAGCGACTCGGCGACCCCCGCCCCGACCGATTCGCCCAGCCCCGCCCCCAGCGACTCGCCCAGCCCGACCGGTGACGGCACTCATCTGCTGCAGGCGGCTGCCGCTCCCGCCACCCCGGTCGCGCCCGGCACCGACGCACTCAGTGCGGGCACACTGGCCGCCGCGGTGACGCAGGCCGAGGGGGAGTGGCGGGCTGTGGATCCGTCGGCGTCGTTCAGCGGCTTCTCCGCGAGCGTCGGCGAGCTGCCCGGTCTCGATCTCGGATCCGAGGGGTCGAACGCCGTGGTCATCGATACGAACGCCGCCGGCTGGGGGTGGGGAGCGGCCCCGCGCAGATGGATCTGCTCACCGTGGTACGGCATGAGATCGGCCACTTCCTCGGTCTCGGACATGTCGCCGGCGGGCTGATGGCCCCGACGCTCGCCGCCGGCCACGTGTGGCAGGTCGACGGCTCGCTGCTTCCGCAGCCGGCCGCGGACACGAGCGGCGTCGATACCGGCACGGCGGGCACGAGCACGGCGGGCACGAGCACGGCGGGCACGAGCACTGGGGACACGAGCACTGCGGACACGGCTCCAGCCTCCGCCTCGAGCACGACGGCTCCCGCCGTGACGCCGGCGGCGACCGGCGATCCTGCACCGACACAGACCCCTGCTCCCGTCGCTTCGGCGTCGCCCGTGCCGACGGACTCCGCTTCGCCCGTGCCGACCGACCCGGCCACCCCGACAGCCGCCGATTCGGCGTCACCGGCACCGAGCGACTCGGCTTCGGCCGCCCCCGCCGACACGACCGCCCCGACCACGACAGCGACGCCGGCGGGTCCGGCCTGGGCCTCCGCCGGCGGCGTGCTGACACTGACAGCGGGGACCGGCACCCTGAAGGGCGCCGTCACCTACGACGCCGCCGCAGCATCGGTCCGATTCACCGGCGTCGACGGCGCCGTCCTGGCCGCGCCGATCGGCGCGGCCAAGACGGTCGTGGTGCTCGGTGGCGCGGGTGATGACGTGGTCGTGTTCGATGTGGCGGGCGCGCCCGCCGGCCTCGCGTTCCGCTTCGACGGGGGCGCCGGCGCCAACACGATCGGCGGTCCCGCCGTCGATACCCGGTGGTCGGTGACCGGCGCTGACACCGGCACGTTCGGGGCCGTCTCGTTCATGCGAGCAGGCCGTCTCGCCGGTGCGGCCGGCAACCGCGACACCTTCACGATCCAGCCCGGCGGGTCGCTGACCGGGCTGCTGGACGGCGGCGCCGGCGGGTACGACACCCTGGTCGTGGCGGGGCAGCGCACCGCGGTGGGCACGACGGCGGTCGATCACAGCTCCGGCTCACTGCACATCGACGGCACCACCCTCGCCTACACCGGGCTCGAGCCGATCACGCTCAGCGCCGGTGTGGTGCACGTGACCGGCACGGCCGGCGACGACACCATCACCGTCGGACTCGCCGCCGGCGTCATCACGGTCAGCTCGCCCACGATGGAGACGCTCGCCTTCGGCTCGACGGCGACCTCGATCGTGATCGACGGCGGCGCGGGTCACGACGCCGTGTCGTTCTCGACCGACCTGCTCATCCCCGGCGTCTCGCTGACGGTCGACGCGGAGACGATCACCGTCGACGGGGTCACGATCAACACGCAGGGCGGCACCGGCGACGGCAGCATCGTCCTGCGCGCGACAGCATCCGACGACGGCACGACCTCGCTCGGCAAGATCACCGCCGCGCCCGGAGCCCACATCACGCTGACCGGCGCGACGCTTGCGCGGCGGGACCATCACGCTCGCGGCGAGTGCCGCGGCGAATCCGGCCTCGGCCGTTCCGGTCAGCGTCGTCACGGTGGACTCCACCGCGACCGTGTCGATCACGGACAGCACGATCGTCGCCAGCGGCGCCGCCGACGTGTCGAGCTCTTCGACCGTGACCGCCACCGCGGCCTCGACCGACGGCAGCCCGAACGATCCAGCCGTCGACGCCGCCTATGCCCAGCTCGACGTGACCTCGACCGCGCAGACCCACTTGTCAGGCACCACGCGCTTCCAGGTCGCGGGCGCCCTGTCGCTGTCGGCGACCACCACGTCGAACCTGACCGCCAACGGCAGCGCGCTGTTGGCCGGGGCCGGCGCCGGCGTCGCGCTGCTCACCCTGAACCAGACGACCAAGGCGTACATCGACGCGAACACCACCGGCAACACGGCGGCGAGCCTGGCCGTGCGCGCCGACACCGACACCACGCTGACCACGCACGCCGCGGCAAGCCCCGGCGGTGCCACCGCCAACACCGACGGCGCGGGGGCCGCGATCACGCCGGCCCAGTTCGTCGGGGGCACCATCACCGCCCTGAGCCCGCTCACGGTGGCCGGAGCCCTCGCCGTGACCCGCATGACCGGCGACACCGAGGCGTACATCGCGCCGTCGTCGGGCACGTTCGGGCTGACGACCGCGCCGACCGGCACTGTGATCGTGCACGCCGACGGCGGCACGTCGGCCGACACGGTGGCCGACGGGCACGCGATGCTGCGCTCGGGTGCGGCCATCGCCGCCGCCGTCGCGGTGGCCATCGCGACGCTGACCACGACGGCCGCCATCCGCGGTACCGTCGATCTGCAGACCGGCACGGTCACGGTCGACGCGGTCCAGCCCGTCGATCCGGTCACCGGCGTGGCCCCGGCATCCGCCCAGACCTTCGACACCCGCGCCACCTCGGGCGGCGGTGCGGGCATCGCCGTCACGAACCCGGTCGCGTCGCCCGTCAGCTTCCAGGGCTCATTCGCCGTGAACGTCGTCACGGTCGACCACTCGGCCGCCATCGGCGCCGGCGCCCGTCTGAGCGTGCACGGCGCCGACGTCACGGTCGCCTCGACCCACGGCACCGAGTCGACCACCAGCGCCCGCCCGTCCGGCCCGTTCTTCGACCCCACCGTCGCGATCGAGGCCGACCACAAGACCATCGATCTGCCGATGCCGTTCCTGCACTCCAACGGCGGCCTCGCCGGCTCGCCGGTGCTCACCGGCGACAAGGTCGTCTACACCTCAGGCGGCGGCAGCGACATCGGGGGCCTCACCGGCGGCGGCACGTATTACGTGTACTGCCCCGGCGGCATCGGCTTCGCCTGCACCCCCGACCCGATCACCGGCATCACCAGGGTGCAAGCTGATCTCGGCGAGCCTCTACCCGGCCGTTCTCCTGAACGGCTCGATCGTGCTGACCCTCGACCCGTCGGCGGCCAGCGGCACCGACCACCAGCTGACCCTGGTGCAGAAGCCCATGGATGCGGTCGGCGTCGGCGCGGGCGTGTCGGTGAACATCGTCAACGACACCGGCACCGCCGCGATCGCCGACGGGGCCACCCTCACCGGCGCGCACGACCTGACGCTCGCCGCGGCATCGACCGTCGACATGACGGTGAAGTCGAAGGCGGGCTCGTCGGGCGGCATCGCGTTCACCCCGGTCGTCTCGGTCGGCATCTCGAACGCCACCACGCACGCCGGGGTCGGCACCGGCGGCGCGCTCGTGCTCACCGGTGCGTTCGACGCCGAGGCCACCCAGGCCGCGACGATCAACACCGGAGCCAGCGGCGACACCACCTCGAACGGGGCGATCGGCGTGTCGGTCGCCGTCAACACCGCCGACCACACGGTCACCGCCACCACCGCGCGCAGGCATCACCGCGGTCGGATCAGCCACCTTCGCGGCCGTCGGCTCGTCGGCGACGTCGGCCACCACCTGGGCCGGCACCGGCGGCGCCCCCGACGAGAACTCCTCGCCGGCCGGGTCGGTCAACGCGCAGGCCGACAAGTTCCTGGGCATGGCCAACGGGCTCGCCGGCAGCAACGGGGCCGACAAGGGCAAGGATGCGACCACCCCCACCGCCGGCACCGACGGGGGTGCGTCGCTGAGCGTCGCGGCGGCCATCTCGTTCAACCTCGTCACCACCACCAGCGATGTCACCCTGCCCGGCGGGGTGACCTTGATCGTCACCGGGGGGCCGGTGACCCTCAACTCGTCGGCGAACACCGACGCGACCGCTGTGGGCGACGGAGAGACCGCGACCGAGGCCGCGACCGCCGCCATCGGCGCCGGCATCGCGCTCAACCTGGCGAAGGTGATCAACACCGCCGACGTCGCGCCCGGCGCCATCATCCGCGCCGACGGCCTCACCCTGTCGGCGACCGTGACGCCGGTCTGCGTCGCCGACGACACCGACGCGTGCGCCGACACCGACACGAGCCACAGCTTAGACGCCGAGGGGTACTCGGCCGCGTCGGGCGGCGGCAAGCTGGGCCTCGCCGGCTCGGTCGGCATCAACATCGCCTCGGTGACCACCAGTGCGCATGCGCTCGTCGGGCACCACCGCCGCGCAGGTCGATGCGGGCACGGGCGACGTGACGATGGATGCCGTGGCCGGCGTCGACGAGACGACCTCGGCCGTTCCCTTCCTGAACGCCTTCGACCCGGCATCCGCGATCCTGCCCGGCCCCGACGGCAGGCTCACCGTCATCCAACTCGCCTACGCGGTCACCGACGGCAACCTGCAGACGGGTGACGCCGTCGTCTACCGCACCGGAGGCGGCGACCCGATCGGTGTGGTCACGAACAACCCTCGCCTGCTGCCGCCGACCCTGGTGAACAACCGCACGTACTACGCCATCGTCGTCAAGCCCGGCTACATCGAGCTGGCCGCCACCTTCGCCCAGGCGATGGCACTCGACCCGCTCGTGCTGATCCCGAGCAAGGCCACCGGCGACGCGCACTACCTCGTCGCCGACGGCGGCGACGGCCCGAAGATGGGTATCGGCGCCTCGTTCGCCTTGAGCATCGACAATGTGACCACGACCGCCGGCATCCAGAACGGCGCCGTGCTCACCGGCGGCGCCGCGCTCGAGATCCGCGCCGAAGACGACAACACCGTCGACACCCTCGCCATCAGCGGCTCGGGCGGCGACATCGCACTGTCTCCTGCCGTGGCACTCGCCATCGTGAACCTCACGACCTCGGCCGTGATCGGCACAGGCACGGCGCTCGGGCTGTCGGGCGACGTCGTGGTGGCCGCGTCGCAGACCGCCGAGACCACGACCGAGTCCAGCGGCGACGTCGACCCCGACAAGGTGGGCATCGCCCTCGCCCTTGCCCTTGCCGTGGTCGCCGATGATGTGCACGCGACGCTGTCGCGCGACCTGCACGCACACGGTCCCGTCACCATCAGCGCGACCGGCTCGTCGACCAACGAGGGCGGGACGGATGCTGCGGCTCCGGGAAGCTCGGGGCAGACCGCCGGCGGCATCAACGCGACCGCCAACCGGGTGCTGGGCCAGGGCAACGCCGTCTCCACATTGAACACCGGCAAGGGCGCCGCCAAGACCTCGACGCCGACGGCCGGAACCAGCGACAACGGCGGAGCATCCCTGTCGATCGCCGGCGCGTTCACCATCCTCATCGTCACGACCTGGTCGCGGGCCACCATCGGCGACCACCTCAGCATCGCGTCCGACACCGGGACGGTGACCGTGGCCAGCAGCGCGAACACCGACGCGGTGGGCGAGGCGAACGGCAGCACGGCCACGAAGGGCTCGGTCGGCGTCGGTGCGGGCGTCGCCGTCAACGACGTGTCGATGACCAACGTCGCCACCACCGGGGCATCGGCGATCGACGCGCACGGTCTCACGGTCACCGCCACCATGACCCCCGTCGACTCCGAAGACGGCGAATCCGACACCGTGCACACCGTGTCGGCCACCGCCACCTCGGGTGCCAGCAACGCCGCGAAGGTCGGCGTCGCCGGTGCGCTGGCGATCAACATCGTCAGCGCCGACACCGAAGCGCTCATCCCGTCCGGGGCGTCCGCCGACGCCCACGAGGGCGACGTGACGCTGACCGCGGTGTTCGTCCAGCACGACACCGCCGAGGCGTCGTCGAAGGCCGGGTTCAAGACGTGCGCGCAGGTGCTGGGGCTGCCGTGCAACATCTCGACCGCCATCACCGGGCAGGACGCCACGGGCGCCGGCCTGGGGGTCGGGGCCTCCGTCGCCATCCAGGTGCTCACCCCGACCGTCACCATCGCGCAGATCGCCGACGGCGTGCCGGTCGCCGCCGGCGGCGACTTGGCCATCACGGCCGACTCGGAGCGGTCGGTCACCACGATCGCCGAGGCCGGGACGAAGGGCGGAAGCGCATTCAGCCCGGCGGTCGCCCTCGTCGTCGACACCGGCGACACCGCGACGGCCGGGCTCGGCTCGGCGCCCGGCGTCCTCACGGTCGACGGTGCCGTGACGATCCGCGCCACGCACACCCTCGACGCCGCCGAGACCGAGGCGAACGCGAACGTCGAAGCCGAGAAGGTCGCCGTCGGTGCGGCGGTCGCCCTGCCCATCATCATCGGATGGAGCACGCTGGCCCGGCTCGGCCGCGGTGTCACCGCCGCCGAGGTGACCGTGACCGCCGAGTCCGAGATCGAGGTCGCCGCCACCGCCAATGCGAGCGCGATCGGCGGGTTCGACCTGCCGTCCGGGGGCAAGACCACCGACCAGACCGCCACCGACACCGTGGCCAAGGATCCGAACGCCGGCGGGAAGGGCGCCAACTCGCCCCCGTCCGCCGACAGCGCCGCCAAGCAGGGCGGCACGAAGGCAGCGCGCAGAGCGGCGAATCCGGCGGCGGTGTCGGGGTCGCGGCATCCATCGCCATCGTCTGGGTCCAGACGACCAACACCGCCATGATCGACCCGGCAGTCACCGTCATCGCCGACGGCGCGGTCGAGGTCGAAGCACTTCAGCTCACCAGCATCGCCGCCCGCGCCCTGGGCATCGCGCTCAACCCGAAGGACGCGAAGACCAACATCGGCGCCGGGGTCGGCTTCACCTACCTGTCGGTGGCCAACACCGCCGACATCGGCGCCGGAGCGCGCATCGCGGCCGACGGCATCCGCATCACCGCCGGCACCCCGATCGACGAGAGCACCGGCGAGGCCGAGCTGAACAGCGTCATCGTCTGGGGGCTGGCCGCGGCCGGCGGCAAGAGCAACCCGCAGATCGCAGGCTCGGTGGGTCTGACCGTCATCAGCTACACCACGACCGCCCACGTCGAGGCCGGAGCGGATCTGAACTCGGCCGGCGCGCTGTCGATCACGGCCTCCAACCCGATGGGCCTGCAGAACCTCGCGATCGCCGGAGCCCTGTCGCAGGGCGGCGCCGCGGTGGGCGCGGCGATCGCCATCAACATCCTCGAGCCGGTGCGCACCACCGCCACCGTCGACTCGTCCACCGCCACTCCCACCCGGCTCGACGCCGCCGGTGCGATGACGATCCGGAGCACCGCCGCGCTCGGCCTGCTCGGCGTCGACGTGGGGCTGATGGGATCGAACCTGCTCGGCGCACTGGAAGGCATCCCCGGGGTATCGCTGATCCCCGCACCGGGCAGCCAGGTCGCCTCGCCGGCCGTCTCGACGATCGCGGTGGCCGGCGGCGCCGGCACCGGTGAGCTGTCGCTCGGCGGCTCGTTCATCGTCAACGTGTGGAGCCGCACCACCACCGCGACCATCGGGGCCGGTGCCCTGATCAACCAGCGCCGGGCCGGCACTGCCGCGCAGACGGTGACCGTCCTCGCCCGCGACGACACCGAGCAGGTCGAGATCGCCGGCGCCCTGGGACTGTCGACCGGCGACGCCGGGATCGGCATCGCCGTGATCGTGGATGTCGTCGACACGACCGTGACCGCGTCGTTCGGCTCGTCGTCCCGGGTCAGCGCGGGGGAGACGTGAGCGTCACCGCCGCCGCCACCGACCCGGTGCTGGCCGTGGCCGCCTCGGCCGGCGCCGCCGGTGAAGCCGGGATCGCCGGATCGATCATCGTGATCCTGCAGAACGTCGCCGGCGGAACCGGGGTGCGCGCCGCGATCGGCGGAGGAACGACCGTCGGCACCACCGTGCGGGCCGGCGGGGACCTCACCGTCGCGGCCCACCAGAACACCGACGACCCCGCCCTCGCCGTCGCACCCGACCGCAGCGCCGCCTGGCACACCAGTGACACCTGGGTCGCCGGAACCGCCTACCGCACGGGTCGGATCGTGTCCGGTCACGCCGGCCAGTACGTCGCCACCCGCACGCTGACCACGTCCACCGATCTGCCCGGCAGCTGGCGGCGCGTGGCCACCTGGGACGCCGACGGCGAGTACGCCACCGGCACGGTCGTCGACTACCTCGGCACGGCGTACCGGGCGCTGACCGACGTCGTCGGCGCCCCCGTCCTGGACGACGGCACGATCGTGACCCCCGACGTCGACGTCGAGGAGTGGCAGGCGCTGGCGGCATCGGATGCGTGGGCCGCGGCATCCGCGTACGCCGCCGGAGACCTCGTCACCGATGGCGGCGCCATCTACCAGGCGGCCATCGCCATCGCCGCCGCGACCGACGCCCCGAGCGACTGGGCCTCGATCCAGGAGTGGACCCGCGGCGGCGCCTACGCATCCGGCGACCTCGTCACCTACGACGGCATGGTGTACCGGGCGATCGCCGACATCGGCGAATCCGACGCCGGCCCCCGCCTCGCCACCGCCGACTGGCAGCGCGCCGACGCGTGGACCGCGGGCGGCTCGTATGCCGCGGGTCAGGTCGTGTTCTTCGACGACGGGTTCTATCGGGCGAAGGTCGCGGTCGACGGCTCGACGACGACACCGGACGCGGATGTCGCACGCTGGGCGCCGATCGCCGCCTGGGCGTCGGGCAGCCACTACGCGCAGGGCGCGCTCGTGGCGTTCGGCGACATCGCGTTCCGGGCCGTCGACGCCCTCGACGGCACCACGGCGCAGAAGATCCAGCTCTATGCGGGCGGCCTCGCCTTCGGCGGCACCGCCGGGGTGGGACTGGCCGCCGCCGTCCTCGTGCGCACCATGCCGGTGACCGCGTCGATCGCCTCGGACGACGACGTGTCGTCGGCCGCCGACCTGCTCGTCGACGCACGGCAGCACCAGGACCTCACCTCGATCGCGATGGCGGGCGCCGTCGGCGGCGAAGTGGGGGCGGCAGGATCGACGACCGTGCTCGTCCTCACCGACACCACGGCGGCCTCGATCGGCGACCGGACGCTCGTCAACTGCGTCGGAACGACATGCACCGATCCCTCCGCGCACCCCACCCAGACCGTGCAGGTCACCGCCGCCGACACCAGCACGATCGTCGGCGCGGCCGGCATGCTGGCCGCGGGCGGCACCGCCGGGGTCGGCGCGGGCGCCGACGTGAAGGCGATCACGAAGAACACCACCGCGACGATCGGCGCCGCCGCGCATGTGCAGGCCGCGGGCGACATCGTGGTCGCAGCGACCTCGAGCGAAGACATCCTGTCGATCTCGGTGGGCGGTGCCATCGGCGGCGAGGGCAGCGGTCGCGCTGAACGCCGCTGTTCCGGTCATCACCGTGACCACCGCCGCGAGCCTGGGGGCGGACGCCATCATCCGGGCGGGCGGCAACGTCATCGTCTCGGCGAACGAGGCGATGACCCTCGACACCGTGGCCGGCAACATCGCGCTGGGCGGCACGGTGGCCGTCGGCGCCGGGGCCGCCGTGCCGATCGTCACCAAGAACACCACCGCCACGATCGGCGCCGCGGCCGACGTCACCGCGCTCGCGCAGTCGGCATCGATCACACACTCCACCGTCGACGACGGATCCACGCAGGTCATCGGGGTCGACCCCACGTTCAACCCGCGTCTTCCCGGCACACCGGGACCGACCGGCAGCCGCGGCCTCGAACCCGACGGCTACACGATCAACCTCGGCTACCAGCACGGCTTCTCCAACGGGCAGCAGGTCGCCTACGACGCCGGCGGTGGAGCTCGATCGGCGGACTGCGCGCCGGATACACGTACTACGTGATCGTGGTCTCGTCGACCGAGATCCAGCTCTCGCAGGCCCCGCGCGGACCCCCGCTTCACCTCACCATCCCCGCCAGCGGTCGGATGGGCCAGGCGCAGCGGTTCGTCGCGACGAGCAAGGCAGGCACCCCCATCACCCAGGGCAGCAAGATCGTGCCCGTCTTCACCCCGGCAGTGGACGTCACCGGTCGGCAGATCGTCCTGCCCTACCTGCTGGATGCCGTCACCGGCGACCAGGTCGTCTACAGCGCAGGTGGCGACACTCCCATCGCCGGCCTCGTCGACGGCCACACCTACTACGTCATCGTCGTCAGCGGCCCGACCGGCACGATGGGCCAGACCATTTCCCTCGCCGACACCAAGTGCCACGCCACCGGCGCCGCCGAAGACTGCAACGGCGACAACGTCGCCCGCAGCCCCTGGCACTGGATGTCACCGGCCTGACCGGCCGCTCGCACAGCATCGTCCCCGCCGGCCAGCTGCCCGCCTCGGACGGCACCCTCGCCGGTCCGCAGCGCGTGGTCACCGGCACCCGCACCGGGTTCGGCGGCGTCGCGGTCACCGCGACCAACAGCGACATGATCGCCTCGGTCGGCGTCAGCGCCGGCGTCTCGGGCGGCGTCGCCGTGAACATCTCCGGCGCGGTCGTGGTCGCACACATCACCACGACCGCCACGATCGGCAAGACGGCCACCGTCACCACCGGCGGTTCGGTCGCCGTCGCGGCCGGCAACAACTACCACCAGCTGGCGGTCGCCGCCGCGGCGAGCCTGTCCGGCTCGGTCGCCGCCGGCGCCGGCGTCACCGTGGGCGTCATCGACATCGTCACCTCGGCGGTGATCGACGACGGCGCGACCATCACCGCCGGGGGCGACATCATCCTCACGGCCCGCGGCCGGGAAGAGCTCGTCGACGTCACCGCCGCCGTCGCCGTCGGCGGCGACGGCGCCGCGGCCGGCGTGGTCGGGGTCACGGTGATCACCGTGACCACCACCGCCTCCAGCAGAACAGGCGTGACCCTGACCGCCGGGAACAACGTGCTGGTGGGCGCGAACGACGACACCCTGCTGACCCTGGTCGCCGCCAACGTGGCCGGAGGCCTGTGGGCCGGCATCGGCATCGGGGTCGGGGTGGCCGTCGTCACGAAGGACACCGAGGCCTTCCTCGGCGGCTCGAACATCGTGACCGTCCGTGCGAAGGGGTCGACGGGTCTTGTCGGCGTCGACGACGGCACGAGCGGTGACGGATCGTTCGGCACCGTGCCGGCCTTCCACGGCCTGGCGGTGCAGGCATCCTCGACCGAGCAGCTGTTCGGCATCGTCGCCGGCGTCTCGATCGGTGCGGGTGCCGTCAGCGGGAGCGTCGGGGTCACCCTGCTGACGGTCACCGTCAAGGCGTTCATCGCCGGCAGCACCCGCGTCAACGGCACCGCATCCGGCATCGACACGACGGTCGGGCCGAACCAGTCCGTGGCGGTGTCGGCCACCGACGCGATGAACACGCTGACCTTCGCCGGCGGCCTCGCGGGCGGCGTGGTGGGCGCAGCCGGCGGCGTCGACATCGGAATCGCGAACGTCAACGTCCAGTCGTACCTGGGCACCGGCAGGCATCATCTGGGCGACGCAGGGCGTGATCCTCTCGGCACTGGCGCTGAAGAACATCCGCACCTTCGCGATCAGCATCGGCGGCGGCATCGTCGGTGTCGCCGGTGCGGTGTCGGTGTGGACGGTCGGAGCGACCCCCACCACCACCTACCAGCAGAACGACCAGGGCACGAAGAAGGGCGCGTACAGTGCCACGGCCACCTACGACGTCGGCGATGTCGTCACGCTCGGCGGGAAGACCTACGCATCGCGGGTGAGCGGCAACAAGAACCACACGCCGACCCCGGGAGACACGGCCTACTGGTCGCTGAGCGATCAGAACCCCACCGGCGGGTCCACCGGCGCCGGCGACGACGTCGCGTCGGGCGCGGGCGGCGGATGGACGTCGATCCTCGCCGGCAGCGCCGTGGCGTGGCAGTCCGGGACTGCGTACCACACCGGCGACCTCGTGACGTACGGCGGCCAGACCTACCGGGCCACCGCCGACCTGGCGGCATCCACCGTCACGCCCGATGCCGACACCGCGAACTGGACCGTCGCGCCCGGGTACCAGGCAGCAGGCCGGCGTGTCCACCGCCGGGCAGGCCGGGGTCGCCGGGGCCGCTCCCGGCGACACCGTGGCATCCCGGCCGTTCACGCAGGCCGCGCCCGCCACCGGCACGTCGGCCACGATCTTCGGCACGGTGCACGCCGGCGCAGACGTACAGGTGCGCGCCACCGACACGCTCGATGTGCTGGCCGTCGCCGGGGTGGCCGCCGTCGGGCTCGGCGCGCTCGGTGCCGGCGTCGCCGTGCTCTCGCTCGACCAGAACACCGAGGCCCGCATCGCCGGCAGCGGGGCGGTCAGCGCCGGCGGCACCGTCGGCGTGCACGCGGTGCTCGACGAGGACGTGCTCGGAGTCGTCGCCAGCGGCGTGGTCGGCGGCTTCGTGATCGCCGGCCAGGTCATCGTGATCCACGACACCAGCGCGCAGGCAGCGCACATCGACGACCAGGCCACCGTGCCCACCGCAGGCAAGATCGACGTCACCGCCGCCGCCGCCCGGTCGGTCGCCGGCTACGCGGTCGGGGTCGGCCTCAGCGTGGTCGGCGTCGGCGCCTCGGTCGCCGTGGTGCTCGTCTCGGGCGACACGCGGGCATCGGTCGGCGACGTCGCCATCGGCGCGGCCGGCCCGATCGGCGCCATCTCGGTCACCGCGACCGACGTGTTCACTCCCACCGACCTGGCCGTCTCGGCTCAGGGCGGCGTGGCCGGTGCCCTCAGCGGGGCGGTCGCGGTCGTCACCTACGGCGGCACGACCCGCGCCGAGCTCGGCGCGCACGGCACCGTGCGCATCGGCGGCGACGTGACCGTCAGTGCCACCGGCATGCACCAGAACGTCCACGCCGACACCGTCAACCTCGCCGTGGCCGGAATGGCCGGCATCGGCATGACCCTCGCCCTGGCCACCGACGACCGCTCCACCGAGGCCGCGCTGCTGATCACCGGCCGCATCACCGCCGCCGGAGACGTCGCCGTGACCGCGACGGCGTGGAACTCGGCGGTCGCCACCGCACCCGGCGGCAGCGGAGGGGTCGCTGCGGCGATCTCGCTCATGCTGCCGTTCGCCACTGTGTCAGGTCACACCAGTGCACAGCTGGACGGCGACGTCGCCGGCGCGCGGTCGATCGCGGTCACCGCCCGCGCCGAGAACTCCGCTTCGGCCACGGCGACGGTCGCCTCGGTCTCGCTGGGTGTGGGCGCCAGCGGTGCGTACGCCCAGGCGCACGTCACCGACGGCGCGTACATCTCGGCCGGCGTCGGGGCCGCGGCATCCCTGACCAGCACCGGTGCGATCGCGGTGACCGCGGCGGTCCAGGGCAACGGCAACACGGCCACGGCGCTCGCACGCGGCGGTGCCGCCGGCAGCATCGGCGCCGGCGTGTTCGTCTCGGACGCGCAGATCGCCGCCGCGGTGACCGCGACCTTCGCCGGGGCGATCACCGGCGCCGCGTCGCTGGCCGTGACCGCGACGGGCACCAACACCGCGACTGCCAGCACCGTCGCCGTGGCGCTGAGCGCACTGGCCTCGGCGGCGGCCAGCGCGGCGCTGGCCGCCATCACCGACACCGCCGACGTGTCGGCGGTGACCACGGGCGGAACCGTCACGGTCACCGGCGCCGTGCAGATCACGGCCGGCGGCACGAACACGGCGACCGCCACATCGGACGCCGGGTCGGCCTCGATCGGGCTGAGCATCGGCGTGACCGTGCCCACCGCCCGCATCGCCGGCGCCGTGACGGCGTCCGCCGGCGGCGACGTCGCCCACGCGGCGTCGCTGCGGGTGCGCGCGACGGGCAGGAACACGGCTGACGCCGAAGCGGTCGCCATCTCGGCCGGGCTGTTCACCGGCAACGGCTCGTCGGCCGACGCGAGCATCACGACGGCCGCGGACGTGACCGCACAGCTCGCGACATCCGCCGACATCACCGTCACCGGCGCCGTCACCGTCACCGCGACCGGCTCGAACACCGCGACCGCCGCCAGCGACGGCGGCGCCGTCGGCGGCATCACGATCAGCGCGATGCTGCCGACCGCCACGATCGCCGGCGCAGTCCTGGCCACCGTCGACGGCACCGTGCAGGCGGCCGCCCTGACCGCGTCGGCCACCGGCGGCAACGCCGCCCGCGCCACCACCGTCGTCGTCTCGATCGGGCTGGCCGACGGAGCCGGCGCGACCGCGACCGCGACGGTGACGAAGGATGCCGGGACCACCGCCGCGATCGGTGCGACCGCGCACGTCACGGTCACCGGCGCCGTCGCCGTCACCGCCGGCGCGCAGAACGCGGCCACGTCGCTCGCGAAGGGCGGCGGCGGAGGTGCGATCCACGTCGGCGTCTTCTCTGCGGCAGGCACGGTGGGCGCACCCGTCACCGCCCGCATTGCCGGGTCGGTCAGCGGCGCGAGCCTCACCGTGACCGCCACCGGCAGCACCACGGCCAAGGCCGACACGCTGGCCGTGGGCATGGGCACTCTGTCGGTCAGCGCCTCCGCCGCGTACGCGCACGTCACCTCGGACGCCGACGTGAGCGCGACGGCCGCGTCCACCGCCGACATCGCCGTCGTCGGCGGCGACGCGGCGTTCACCGCCACCGGTGCGAATCACGCGGCGGCGACCTCCGACGCCGGCAGCGGCGGGCTCCTCGCCATCGGCGTGGCCGTGCCCACGAGCCGGATCGAGGGCGGGGTCGCCGCATCGTTCACCGGCGTGGTCACCGGGGCCGGACTGGACGTCACAGCGGCCGGGACGAACACCGCCACCACTTCGTCGACCCCCGTCGGCGTGGGTGTCGCGGCGGTCACGGTCGCACAGACGGTCGCCGAGATCACGCGGGACGCCGGCGTCAGCGCCACCGTCGGCACCGGCGCACAGCTCACCCTGGGCGCCGACGGCGCATCGGTGAGCGCGACCGCGACCAACACTGCGAGCGCTGCGACGAACGGCGGCGGCGGCGGCGCGGTGGGCATCACGGCGTTCGACGCGACCGCCACCGACGACGGCGGCGCGTCTGCGGGCTTCGGCGGAACAATGCTCACGGGCGCCTCGTTGACCGTGACCGCCGTCGGCACCGATGTCGCCACCAGCAACCTGCTCATCGTCTCGATCGGCCTGGCCGGCGTCAGCGTGGCGACCGCCTCGAGCAGCACGGGGTCTGGCGTGTCGGCGGGCCTGACCGCCGGCGCCCGGGTGCTCGGCGCCGGCACCACCGTGACCGTGAGCGCCCAGCACAGCCAGACCGCCGCGGCCACCACCAAGGGCGGCGCGGGCGGTCTGGTCGCCGCGACCGTGCTGGCCGCAGACGGCACCGTCGACGGCAGCACCACCGCAGCCGTGGCCGACGGCGTGGTCATCGGCACCGCCGGAGCCGCCCCGGCCGACCAGCCGCGGTCGCTGTCGGTGTCGGCCCGCGACACCTCGACCGCGAACGTCACGACGGTGGCGGGCGCGGGTGGGGCGATCTCGGTGCACGCGACGAGGTCCCAAGCGAGCGTGACCCCGACGGTCACCGCATCGATCGGCAGCCCGACGAGCACGACGGCCACGCCGCTCCGGGTCAGCGGCGATCTGAGCGTCACGGCCACCTCGACCCGCGCCGAGGGCAACGCCACCGCGAAGAGCTACGGCGGGGGCGGGGTCGATGTCGGCACCGCATGGGCGAGCGTCACGACGGCGCCGAACGTCACGGCGTTCCTCGGCACCGGCTCCCGGGTCGACGCCGGCGGTGACGTCACCGTGCAGGCCGAGACTCAGGCCACCGGAACGAACCTGGGCGACAGCTACGCTGCCGGCGGCAGTCACACGATCGCCGGCACCACGACGAACGAGGTCAACATCAACGCCGCCGCCGGCACAGTGTACTTCCCGGCACATGGACTGGCCGACGGCGACACCGTGCTCTACATCGGCAGCTCGGTCTCAGGGCTTTCCAACGGCCGCGTCTACACCGTGATCGCCGTCGATGCCGACACGCTGCAGTTCGGCGACACGTTCAACACCGCCACGATCGACTCCGGTGACCTCAGCGGCAGAGCCGGGGTCGACCCGAACCGATCGACGATCCGTTTCGCCTCGCCGCACAACTTCCACGACGGCGACCCGGTGGTGCTCGCCGGAACGGGGTCCATCAACAACACGATCAACGCCGGGCAGACGCTGTACGTGCGCGTCGTCGACGCGCACACGATCCAGCTGTACGCCACCGCTGCCGGCGACGGCCGCCGCCCTCTCGTTCACCCCGACCGCCGTCGGCGGCAACACGATCACTCTGGGCAACTCGTTCTCGGACGGCCAGCGCGTGACCTACCAGACCCCGACGGCACTGAACTTCCGTCAGGCGGCCGTGGGTGTCATCCCGACGTGCAACGACAAGGACCACTGCTACACCGATGACGCGGGCCAGTACGACATCGTCGTCGGCCCCTACGTGAGCACCAACGCCGACGGCACCCCGAACCTGGCCAAGCACGGCCTGGTCACCGGTCAGGCGATCGTCTACCACACCCGCGGCGGGGCACCCGTCGGCGGCCTGGTCGACGGCGGCACCTACTACGTGATCGCAGTCAACGACTACGTGATCCGGCTTGCCGCCACGAGGTACGGCACCACCTCGCACAGCTACGCATGCGGCAACACCACCTGCACCGACGACCCGAACCCCATCCACATCACCCGACCTGCCGACGACAAGGCGACGCAGGAGATCGCGGCGGCGCCGATCTCGGGGCTGACCGACGGCTACACCTATCTCGTCGCGAACCGCACCTCGTCGGGATTCACGCTGAACCACCTCGACGGCACCCCGGTGGTGCTCGGTACCACCGCGACCGACAACGTGCACGGTCAGAACTGGACCGCGCAGGCCGTCTACGGCACGCAGCACATCTTCGCGACCGGCCTCGCCCTGACCGACTGCACCGCCGCCGCATGCCCGACCGACACCTTGCGCCTCGTCTTCGGAGCGACGCTCGGCGGCGGCGCCTACAGCCTGTATGCGGCGAACCCGACCACCGCGCCGTACACGTCGCTGCGGCAGCTGTCGCCGCCGCCCGGTGACGGCCAGTCATCGGCCTCAGCCGCCGGCGGCAGCGGCGGGTTCGTCAGCGTCGCCGTGCCCACCGCGGAACTCTCCGACACCGCGACCGTCCACGCCTCGGCAGGGGGAACCATCACCGCGGGCGGCGACGTCAGCATCACCGCGAACGCCCGCACGAACGACAGCGTGTCCAGCGACAATGGATCGGGCGGCTTCATCGCCGTCGGCGTGGTGAAGTCGACGCTGACCACCGAGGTGACCACCTCGGCCATCGTCGCCGCCTCGGCGACGATCGACTCCGGCGGAAACGTCGCCGTGCTGGCGTCCACCACCCCCACCACGAACCTCTATGCGCACAGCGAGGGCGGCGGGTTCGCCGGCGGCTTCACCGCCGATGGCACGACGACCGTCACCGACAACACGACCGCCTCGATCGGGCGCAACGCGCACGTCGCCGGCAGCACGGCTCAGGTGCTGGCCACCTCGGGCGGCAGCAGCACGGCGTATGTGCACGCCACGATGTACGCGCTGTTCGGCGCGACGCACGTCGGCGGCGGCATGTCGATCACGTCGAATGACCTGGCGCTGCTCGACGGCGACAGCACCACGAACACGACGCTCAGCGGCCGCTACGGCGTCGACATCCGGTCGTGGCACACCCGGTGGTCGTACATGTCCGACCACAACTCGTCGTGCCACTGCATCGGCATCTCGCCCGACGGCTACGGCGGCTCGGCCGCCTTCGGCAACACCGTCATCGGCCGTCAGGGCGTGACCGTCTTCGCCGGCGCCCGCCTGGTCCCGGGCGTCAACGAGGCCGGCAACGCACCGGCCTCCCCGCTCGTGTCCAACGGCGACGGAGCGCTCGTGCTGTACGTGCAGGCCGAGTCCACCGCCCCCGGCCAGGACGGCTCCCTCGTCCGCAGCATCTCGTGGAACTCCGACGTCGTCGTCAATGCCGGGCCCGACCCCTATCTCGTGATCAACCCCGACGGCACCATCGCCACCGCGATCAACGTCACCGTCAACGGGCAGAAGAACCCCGATCTGCGCACCTCCCTGCTCACGACTGCACTCGATCCCGGAACAGTGACCGTCGGCGACATCCGCAACACCGGCACCGGCGACATCTACATGACCAGCGACGGCGGCTCGATCAGCGGCGGCGGCATGGCCGGCGGGCACTACTGGGGCACGTTCACGTACCACCAGAACTTCGACGCGGTCACCCTGATCAACCACTCGGCGCTGCCCATGATCATCGGCGACATCGACGTGATCAACGCCGACGGCACGCCCAAGGTCACGCTGAACACTGCAGGCGGCAGCAACAACGTCAGCGTGCACTTCGCCCTGGTGCAGATCGTCACCCCCAGTCGCGTCGTGATCGACAGCACCAGCGCCTCGACGCTGACCCTCGCCGGCACGATCACGAACCCGATCGGCGAAACCGACGTGCTGAACGTCGCCGGCCCGATCCTGGCCGCCACCGGCCGCGGTCAGACCGTCAGCGGCCACACGACGCTGATCACGACCAACGTCCTGCACCTGGACGCACCGGACGCGAGCATCGGCTCGGCCGCGCACCGCGTCAGCGTCGACCTGATCCAGTTCCCGGGAAGCCCGCTCGAGATCACCGCGGCCGCCGGCGCCGACCTGTATCTCGACCTGCGCACGTGGCTGCGCGATCCGTCGATCCCCGACCCCGCGATCGCCGGCAACCCGCCCTTCGTCATCGCCATCGACCACCTGGTCGCGGGCGGCGACCTGAACCTGCTGCTGCAGGCCACCCGGTACGGCGTCGGGTCTCGTGGTGTGCCGGGCGTCGAGGTCGTCGTGCCGTCCGAGCCGACCGATGCCACGTTCTACAACTTCTTCCGGCCCGACACGACGTGCCCGGGCACCACGGCCGTGAAGTGCCTTTACAACACCGGCGCATTCGGATCCACCCCGCACGCGGTGGCCAGCACGTACGACTTCAGCCTGCTCGACGCCGGCTCGGCCATCGCGAACGGCGCGATCACCGTCGCCGCGGTCGACCCGTCGCCGTCCGCCACCCGCATCAACGTGATCGGCCGGGTCGAGGTGCACCAGAACGGCAACGTCAACGTCCTGACGAACGGCTTCGTCACCCTCACCGAAAGCGCCACCGACAGCACCGCCGTGCATCTGCTGGTGCAGACGGGTGAACTGCCGGATGCCGCCGACTTCGTCACCACGACGACCACGGTCATCGCCGCCGGTCCCAACCGCGATCTGCGCGCGGGACTGATCCAGTCCACCGACGACGACGTCACGCTGACCTCGCCTGCCTCGATCGTGGACGCACCGGTGGGCTCCGGCATCCCGCCCGCCGCCGGCGACGCCGGCGCCGACGTCGTCGGCGTGGACATCACGATGACCGCGGTCGGCGGCTCGATCGGCCAGGACGGCAACTTCCTCGAGATCGACTCGTCGGTCGACCGGTTCGGCGTGCTGACCGCGACGGCCGCCGGCGTGATCCGCCTCACCGAGACCGCCGGCGACGCCTCGGCCGGCTACGCGCACCCCGGCGACCTGAACGTGAACACCGTCACCACCTGCTCCGGCGCGCGCGCCGCCGCGTGCGCCGACGTGAGCCTGGCCACCACCGCCGGCTCCATCCGCGACGGGCACAACCCGCGCGCCGACGGCACCGGCGCGAACGGCGGCACGACGGTGAATGTCACCGGCAACACGATCGACCTGCTCGCGGTCGGCGGCGGCATCGGCACGCCCACGAGCGCTGCGATCGGCGTGTTCACCGGCGACCTGAAGCTCGACTCCGCCGCCGGCATCGGATGCCTCAGCTCGTACACACTGGATTGGCTGCACGCCACCGCCGCCCAGCGCGCCGTGACCGCGACGTGCGACATCGCCGCGCAGGCGAGCTCGGGCATCTGGCTCACCGAACTGGACGGACCGGCGAACATCCTGCTCGCACACACGACGAACGGCGACGTGCGCCTGACCACGACCGAGACGCGCAAGCGAGGGCAACGACATCCTGCTCCTGCACAGCGCCATTGAGAACAGCGGCACCACGCTCGTCCGCGAGGGTGCGCCGCAGACCGTGCCGAACGGTCTGATCCAAGCGGAGCACGGCAACGTGCTGCTGGCGGCCGACGACGTCGTCACCGACCCGAGCGGGCAGATCCTGGCCGCCACCGCTGTGGGCGATGCCGGCACCGGCAACACCACCGACCCGAGCCGGCCCACCAGCACCACCGGCAACATCGACATCCACGGCGACTGGCACCCGGGCGTGAATGACGCCACCGCGAACGAAGGCACCATGATCGTGCTGCGCGGCGAGATCACCGCGGCCGGCCTGACCCGGGTGTTCGGCAACGGCGACGACGACCAGATCAGGTTCGACCAGACGCTGCTGGGCGGCCAGACCCGCGCCTACGGCTCGGCGCAAGCCCACCGCCTACCAGGGCTTCGCACCGGCCGGCGACGGCGAGGACACCCTCACCGTCTATCTCCTGCAGACGATGCCGCGCGCCGGCACCACGCTCACGCTGGACGGACAGGGCGACACCGATCACTACGTCGTCTACACGCACGGCAGCGAGCACGGCGACGCGCACTACGTCATCAACGTGCTCGACAGCGGCGCCGCCGCGGACGGCGTCGACACGCTGACCGCGTACGGCGCCGACAGCACCGCGAGCGGCATCGACCCGAGCACCGGGCGGCCCTACCCGACCGACGACATCTTCCTGCTGCGCGCCGCCTCGTACCTGCCCGGCGAATCCGCCGCCCGTCCCGACGTGTACTGCGGCACCGCCGCCGACGGCGGATGCACGAACCACCCCGCCTACATCGCCGTGCTGCACCCGGCGCCGGGCTCGGGCGACCCGCTGACCGTGGCGCAGACCTCGGGCTACGCCGGGGTCACCGAGCGCATCGCCTACGACAACGCCGTGAACGGCATGCTGAGCGTCTTGGGGCTCGGTGGCAACGACCACTTCGCCGTCGACGACAACGCCGCGATCACGAACCTCGACGGCGGCGCCGGCGCCGACTCGTTCCAGATCGGCCAGCTCTTCGGCATGCGGCGCGACGCGGCGTACAGCGGTCTGTCGCCGGCGGACTGGTTCCCCACCGTCGCCACGACCCGCGGGTATCTGTCCCGCGGCGCCAGCGCCCCCCTGACCGCACAGGGCGGCAGCGGCGACGACACGTTCAGCGTGTACTCCAACCAGGCGGCGCTCCGGCTGGAAGGCGGCGCCGGCAACGACCTGTTCCTCATCCAGGCGTTCGCCCTCGCCCGCACCGACGCGCACGGCACCCTCATCATGGGGCCGGTGTTCACCGGCACCGTCACGGTCAACGCCGCGGCCGGCACCCTCACCCGCAGCGACGGCGGCAGCTTCATCGCCGACGGGTTCGCCGTCGGCCAGACACTGGCGGTCGCCGGCGCAGGCGTCGGCAACGACCATGACGCGGCCCACGCCGCCGTCATCAGCGCGGTCACCGCCACCACGATCACGCTCGCCACGGGGCTCACGGTGGCCGCGCCCTGCAGCACGGCGGCACGTTCGCCGTGTCGCTCAGCTCGGGCCCGGTCACCCGGACGACGCTCACGATCGCCGCCGGGCCGGCGGCGGGCACCAGCACCATCACCCGGGCGGCGGGCAGCTTCCTGGCCGACGGCTACCTGACCGGTCTCGCCATCGGGCTGGTCGGCACCGGGGCCGACGACAACGTCGCCGGCTGCCAGGTCACCGCCACCCAGCCGTGCCTGCCCTACGTGATCACCGAGGTCACCGCGACCACGCTCACCGTGCAGGCGGTGCTCACCCCCGGCGTGTTCACCGCCGCGACGGTCAGCGGCATCCTGCCCAGCCCCGTGCTGACCACCGGCTTCAGCACCGCCGCGCAGACCGATGTGCGATCCGGTGACGGCGACGACCAGGTGTCGTACAACATCAACGCGCCGGTGTCGGTGGACGGCGGCACCGGGTTCAACAAGATGGTCGTGCTGGGCACCGAGTTCGCCGACCACATCGTGGTCACCGCCGCCGCGATCTATGGCGCGGGCATCGCCGTCAGCTACGTGAACGTGCAGGTCGTCGAGGTCGACGCCCTGCAGGGCGACGACACCATCGACGTCCTGTCCACCGCCCTGGGTGTGGTCACCCGCGTGCTCGGGGGCCTGGGCAGCGACGTCATCAACGTCGCCGGCGACGTCGTGGGCGACGTGGTCAGCCGCGACCCGAACGGCACCCACTCCACGATCAATGAGCTCGTCAGCTCGGCCGACCCGGCGTATCGCAACGTCGTGGCCGCCGGCACCCCGGTGTCGGTCGCCCGCCCCACGCAGGGGGCGGTCATCATCGACGAGACCGGCGGCGTCACCTCGGTGCGTCGGCTGAGCGGTGACAGCCCGATCGGCACGCTGGACTCGTACGGCGTGCGGCTCGCGTCCGCCCCGACCTCGGACGTCTGGATCACCGTGTCGGCCGGGCTCAGCCCCGACGAGACCCGCCCCGGCGCCGACACCGTCTTCCTGTGCACCGGAACCGCCACCGCCTGCTCGACGCCCGCCGACTTCTTCCGCACCGTGTACGTCGACGGCGTGCCGCAGTACGAGGGCCTGAACGGGCCGGGGGTCGCCAACCGGTCGATCGTCCTGCACTTCACCGCCACGGACTGGAACATCGCCCAGACCGTATGGCTCGCCGCCGCCAACGACACCACACCCCAGGGCGACATCGTCGTGGCGATCGCGCACTCGGTGATCAGCGCCGACCCGACCTTCGCCGGCGCCGTCGTGCGCGACGTGCTGGCCACCGTGCGCGACAACCTCACGCCGGGCGTCGAGATCGTGCAGCAGGATGCCGCCGGCCAGCCCGACGGCCACACCACGGTGATCGAGGGCACCACCGTCACGCAGCTGACCGACACGTTCACCCTGGCGCTGGCGCACGCGCCGACCGGCACGGTCACCGAGATCATCACCCCCACCGACGGCCGGGTGATCCTCTCCAGCACCGACGCCCGATTCTCGCTCGGGGCCGTGGTCGGCGGCATCCAGACGTACCTCGTCACGTTCAGCGCCGCCGACGACACCCCCGTCACGATCACGGTGCGCGCCGCCGTCGACTTCCGGCGGATGGATCCCGCCTATACGACACTGCAGCTCACCACGCTCGGCACCGGCGCCGGCCGCGACGCCACGTTCGACGCGGTGACCGGGCAGCTGGACGTGCTCGTCTACGGCGACAGCACTCCCGGCGTGTACACGGCGCCCACCGGCGGCAGCACCGTCGTCAGCGTCGCGACCGGCGGCAACCCGGGCGTCACCGACACGTTCACGGTGCGGCTGCTGTCGGCCCCGACCGCGCGGGTCACGGTGGGCCTGGTCACCGACGGCCAGGTGCTGATCACCACCGACTCCGGTTGCGCGACCAGCGTGCTCGGCCGGGTCTGCCTGGTCACGATCAACGGCACCCCGACGCCGGCGGTCACGTTCGACGCGACGAACTGGTGGATCCCGATCACCGTCACCGTCTCGGCCGACAGCGGCTACGTGCTGCCGGCGGGCCGCGCCGACCTGTACACGTTCCCGAAGGCGCCGCACCTGCTGTCGGCGATCCGCGGCCCGCTGCTGATCGACGGCGGCACCGGCGGCGAGCAGCACCCCTGACCACCGCGGTGCTGCTGCCCGCCGAGATCGACACCCCGCCGTTCGGCATCGGCCAGCAGCCGTCCGAGGCGCGCCAGGTCGACGTGCTGAACGTGTTCGACGACGGCAGCTTCGCCGACCACACCGGCGACCTCACCTCGACTGCGCTGACCGGCTTCGGCATGGGCCCGGGCGTCACCTACACCGGCCGCACCTCGTTCGGCGAGCCCGGCTCGTACCCCGGCGGCATCTCGTACGGCACGATCACGGTCGACGCAAACGGCGACTTTGTGACGGATGCCTCGAAGACGACGATCGAGGTGCTGAACATCATGCTCGGCCAGGGCAACGACACCCTGACCATCCACAGCACGATGATCCCCGGGCCCGACCAGCCCGCCGACGACAAGCTGCCGGTCGGCATCCCCGCCCTGCACGGCGGCCTGACCCTGGTGCAGGGCGGTGGCAACGCCCTGCTCGCAGGTGACCGGCACGTTCACCTGGGCGCTCGGCACCGGCGGCACCGCCACCCTGACCCGCACCGACGGCGCGTCGTGGCACGACGCCGGCTTCGCGGTCGGCCAGCGCATCACGCTGCCGGGCAGCGTGGCCTACGGCGCCTACACGATCACCGGGTTCGGCGGCACCGACGGGCAGACGATGCCTGCGCGGGTCCGCTGTGGGCGCTCCGGCCGCCGGCACCCTGGCCGGCACGGTCGCGGTCTACGACCCCGCGTCGCCCCAGACCGGCTACGTGCGCGTCGGCGGCGACCACATCGTCGTCCTGGACGGCCCCGGCATCGGCGCCGGTTCGCCCGGCCCGTCCTCGCCGCTCGTGATCTACGGCGACACGTCGCAGGACGGCGTCTGGTACAGCGGCAGCACGTCGCAGCCGTCCGGCCACGACTTCGGGCCCAAGCCCACGATCGAACCGGTCGGCAACGCGCCCGACTACGTGTTCCCCATCGCCCAGACCTTCACTTACGCCGGCAACGACATGATCGACGCGAGCGCGCTGGATGCCGCGATCCCGGGATCGGGGCTCCCGTCGGTGGGTGTGACGATCTACGGCGGCGCCGGAGACGACACGATCCTCGGCAGCCAGGCTGGCGACATCCTCGCCGGCGGCTCGGGCAACGACCTCATCCTCGGCGAGCGCGGACGCGACCTCATCTACGGCGACTCCGGCGTGAACATCGACGTCATCACCCGTGTGCTCACGGTGGCAACGGCATCCACCAGTTCGCTGCCCGACGCCGACAGCCTGGTCGCCGGCCACGACGTGCTGATCGGCGAAGGGCTCGGCTCGGCCCCCAGCGGCGCCGTCACGCCGGGGGATGCCGACAGCTCCGACGAGGACGTCATCTTCGGCGATCACGGTGCGGTCGTGCAAGACGTGCAAGACCAGCGCACCTGGGCGCTGGACGAGGCCACCGGCACGTTCGTCGAGACCACCGGCACCCGGCCGCAGCGTCTGCAGACCACGACCGAGCTGATGTCGCTGCAGAGCGTGCAAGCGCAACGGTGCGGGCGACACCCTCGAGGGCGACCTCGGCAACGACATCCTCATCGGCGGCGGCGGCAGCGACACGATCTGGGGCAACGACGGCAACGACCTCGTCTTCGGCGACTTCGGCGGCGTGTTCTGCACGCAGCTCGGCACCGCCCCCACCGACCCGACGCAGACGAACCCCGGCTGCCGCATTCAGGCGAGCCTGCTGCCGTTCGACGTGCCGCTGAACGACCACACCTTCGGCTGGACGTCGCTGGACACCCAGTCGGCCGCCAACTGGGGCAACGACCTGATCAACGGCAACGCGGGCGCCGACATCCTCATCGGCGGCGCCGGCAGCGACCGCATCACCGGCGGCGCCGGCGACGACGACATCGTCGGCGGCAACACCGGAGACGCGATCGCGGGAGTGGCGAACACCGGCGGCGCCGGCGGCTACAACGGCGGCGTCGACCACAGCGGCAGCCCGTCGCGTACGGCGACGTGTTCGACCAGACCGGCGGCACCGGCGGCGCGCGCAGCGCCTGCACCACGGCGGCCGCCTGCCGCTACGGCGACTTCCTCGACGGCGGCGCCGGCAACGACGTCATCGCCGGCGACAACGCCACCATCCTGCGGACCGGATCGACGTCCAGCGCCCGCATCCGCGTGCTCACCGGCACCCGCATCCTGAGCCCGGTCGACGGCTCGTCGCTGATCGCCGGCACGAACCTCGGCGCCGGCACCCTGCCGTGCCAGTGGATCGACCCCGACGGGCTGACACCGGCCGCATGCGCCGACTACGGCTACCAGCGCGACCCGCGCGGCGCGCACGTGCGATACATCCAGCTGTACGACCAGAGCTTCACACCGCCCGCCGGCACCTTCTCCGACAGCGACATCGCGGGCGGGGCGGGCGACGACGTGCTGTTCGGTCAGCTCGGCGACGACTGGATCCAGGGCGACGGCTCGGTCATCGACGACGCCGGACGCATCACGATCGACGTGCAGACGCGCGACACGGTCACCGATCGGCGCTCGTCTGCGGAGGATGCCGCAGGCCCGGGCAGCGACGGCGACGACTACGTCGAAGGCAACGGCGGCGCCGACGTCATCTACGGCGACCTCGGGCAGGACGACCTGGTCGGCGGCAGCTTCGACCTGTTCGGGCTCGTCACGCGCGATCAGCGTCCCGACGGCGCCGACACGATCTACGGCGGCGCCGGCACCCGCACCGCGCTGAACGACCCCGGCGACCTGTCGGCCGCCGGCCACGCCCACGACGCCGACGTCATCATGGGCGACAACGGCGACATCTACCGCCTCGTCGGCACCTCGGGCAGCGCGACGCGCGACGCGTACGGACGGGCCAAGCCCGCCCTGGCATTCCTGACGTTCACGTACGACACCGGCACCGAGAAGATCGTGCCGCGCTCATACAGCTCCCTGGACTACACGGTCGGGGTCGCGGCATCCACCGACATCGGCGCAAGCCGATCTGATCCACGGCGACGCCGGTGACGATGTGATCCTCGGTGAGCTGGGCGCCGACGTGCTCGCCGGCGACGGCCAGGACGACACCATCATCGGCGGCACCGGCGATGACCGCGGATACGGCGGCACCGGCGATGACCGCATCCTCGGCGACGACGGCTACTTCGCCGTCAGCCGCAACGGCCTGACCGAGCCGCTGTGGGGCCTGACCGCCCCGAACAGCACCGATGTGCTGCTGGCGTTGCCCGGCCCGTACACGCAGGCGACCACTTTCACCGCCGGTGCGCTGTTCAACCAGGCGCGGCTGCTCGGCTACGACGGCAGCGACCCCACGGTGGGCGGCTACGCCGACATCGTCTACGGGGGCCTGGGCAACGATTGGATCCACGGCGAAGCCGGCGACGACGCCATCTCGGGCGCTGCCCCGCTGCCGTTCTACTACCGCGACATCCCGCAGTCGGCCCTGCTGTCGACGTGGGGCATCGACCCGTCCGACCCGCTGGCGTACAACCCGGCCACCACGAAGTTCGCCGACTACAACGCCGACGACCCGTGGTCCAAGGTCTACGACTGCACCGACGGCACGAAGGACGTCGGCGTCGACGGCACCTGCGCGTCGGGCGCGAAGGTCGACTTCTTCTTGAACTTCACCCCGTATCTGCTGGATGCCGCGGGCCACCCGGTGCTGGATGCGGCGGGCAACGTCATCAAGAGCACGGACGGCTGCGACATCGTCTACGGCGACAACGGCAACGACTGGCTCGTGGGCGGCACCGACAGCAACTGGCTGTTCGGCGGATTCGGCGACGACCTGCTGCAGTCGTCGCAGAACCTCGAGACCGACGGTGAACGGGGCCGACGGCCCGAGGACGCCCTGTGGTCCGACCCGACGTTCGCGTATGGCGGGGCGGGGCGCGACGTGCTGATCGCCGCCAGCGGCCGGGCGCGCATGTTCGACTGGACCGGCGAGTTCAACAGCTTCATCGTGCCGTTCAGCCCGTTCGGCGCCCCGGTGGTCAACCGAGCCCGAACCCGCACATCCAGGCGTTCATCACCGCGCTGTCGGTCGCCGGCGGCCAGGATCTGACATTCACCCCGAACACGCCGCTGGACGAGACGGCGATGCCGATTCCGGGCGGCTCGTACTTCGGCGACCAGCACGGCGGACCGCGCGACCCGCAACCGGGCAACACGCCGGGTGTGCAGATCGACTACCGGGGTCTGGTCGACCTCGGCTTGCAACTGCAACCCGCTGACCACGATCGGCGTGCAGGGCGCCGTCGACGCCGTCGACTCCCGGCATCCGACCGCCGTCGAAGACGCCGACGCGGCACCCGGACCGACCCTGCCCGTGGGCTCGCCGCTCGTCCTGACCTACCTCGTGACCAACAGCTCGACGGTCGCCTTCCGGCTCGTATCGATCACCGACGACAACGCGACGCCCGCCGATACCACCGACGACTTCCACCCGGTGTACGTGTCGGGCGACGCCAACGGCAACGGGCTGGTCGACCCCGGCGAAGTGTGGCTGTTCACCGCCGTGGGCGTGGCCGGCGCCCCGCAGACCGTGCTGGCCGGCGGCCACGAGCACGTCGTGGTCGTCGTGGGCTTCGACCCGGTCGGGCGCGTGCAGGTCACGGCCGCCGACCCCACCGACTACACCGGCACCCGGCCGACCGTGCAGATCTTCAAGGACGTCAACGCAGCCTCACCGTTGCACCCGACCGTGACCGAGCAGGCCGACGATCAGGTCACCGCGCCGCACCTGGCCGCCGGAGCCGCAGTCGTCTACACCTACCGGGTCATCACGAACTCGCCCACACCGGTTCGGGTGGTCGGCGTCATCGACGACAACGGCACCGCCACCACCGCCGACGACTGGTCGCCGGTACCCGTGCTGGTCACGTTCCGCGGCGCGCAGTACAACGCCGGCGACACCGACTTCGACGGCGTGCTCGAAGCCGGCGAGGTCTGGCTGTACACCTCGGCCGGAGTCGCCGGCGCACCCGCCGTCGCGGCGCAGGGCTGGCACGGCAACATCGGCACCCTGACCGCAGCCGACGGCACGGGCGGGACCTACACCGCCACGAACCCGGCGTGGTACTTCGGCGACTCGGGGCTGAGCCTGGTCAAGGCCGTCAATGCGGCCGATCCGCGGCATCCGACCCCCGCCGAAGACGCGAACAGCACCGGGCCCACCGTCGCGGTCGGCTCGCGCCTCGTCTTCACCTACCTGGTCGGCAACTCCAGCGCCGGCGCCATGGTGATCACCGGACTCGTCGACGACAACGGCACCGCAACCACCGCCGACGACGTCACGCTCGCGCAGATGACCCCGCTGTCGGGCGCCGACGGCGTGCACAACGCCGGCGACCTGAACACCAACGGCCTGTTCGACGCGGGCGAGACCTGGATCTTCCAGTGGACGACCCCTGCGAAGCTCGGCGGGCCCTTCGTGAACACCGCGACCGTGACCGCCACCAATGGTGCCGGGCAGTCGGTGACGGCCGCCGACATCGCGCAGTACACCGGCCTCGGCGCGCACATCACGATCCAGACCGCGGTGAACGCGGCCGACCCGCAGCATCCGACGGTCGCAGAGGATGCCGACGCCGCTCCTGGTCCCCATCTGCAGGCGGGCACGACCGTCGTGTTCACCTCCCTGGTCACCAACGACGGGGCGCTTGCGCTGACCGGCGTGGTGGTCACCGACGACCATGGCACCGCGAGCACGGCCGACGACTTCACTGCGGTGGCGGTGCGCGACGCGAACAGCTGCATCGTGGGCGACACCGGCTTGCGACGGCGTGCTGGGCGTCGGCGAGACCTGGCTGTTCACCTCGACCAGTGCCGTGACCCCCGCCCTTGCCGCGGTGACCGGCCTCTACCGCGACGGCTCCTCGGTGACCGCGCAGCCCAGCACGGGCGCTGCGGTGACCGCGACCGACCCCACCTTCTACACCGGCAGCCCGGCTGGCGGCATCCGTATCGTCAAGGCCGTGAACGCGGCCAACCCGGGCGCTCCGACTGCGGCCGAAGACGCCAACGACCTGGCGAGCCCGATGTACGTCGCCGTCGGCGGCACGGTCGTGTTCACCTACCTGGTCAGCAGCCCGAACAAGGTCGCCATCGCCGGTAGCGCGCTGCTGCTCGTCGACGACAACGGCACCGCCACCACCACCGACGACTTCACGCCGGTGGCGGTGACCGTCACGGTCAAGGTGAAGGGCAAGCTCGTCACCTACAACGCCGGCGACGCGAACCGCAACGGCATCCTCGACGGTGCCGAGGTGTGGCAGTTCACGTCCGCCGGGGTCATTCCGGGCATCGCCGCGGCCGGCCTGCACGGCAATATCGGCACCGTGTCGGCCGTGGTCGGGGGCATGGCATATGTCGCCAGCGACCCGGCCTGGTACCTCGGCGTGGTCGCGCAGGTGCAGATCGCCAAGGCGACCAACGCGGTCGACCCGCGGCATCCCACCACCCTCGAAAGCGGCGCCGACGCTGCCCACCAGCTCGTCCTGCCGCTGGGCGCCGCCTTGACCTGGACGTACCTGGTGACCACCCCCGGCGTCGTGGCGGTGCGCGTCACCTCGATCACCGACGACCGCGGCACCGCGAGCACCGCCGACGACTTCCACCCGCGCTACCTCGCCGGCGACGCGAACGGCGACGGACTGCTCGATCCCGGCGAGGTGTGGCTGTACACGTCGGCCGGCGTCATCAGCGCCGCCGTCGTGGCCGGGCAGTACGCCAACACCGCGACCGTCGTGGTGACCGAGCCCCGCACGGGCGCGGAGGCCACGGCGACCGACATCAGCCACCACTTCGGCGCCACCAGCGCGATCTCGATCCGCAAGGCCGTCGACGCCGCCGACCCCTGGCACCCCACCGTTCGCGAGGACGCGAACACGTCGGGGCCGGTGCTGGCCGTCGGATCGACCGTGACGTGGACCTATCTGGTGACCAACACCGGCACCACGGTGCTGGATGTGACCGGACTGGTCGACGACGGCGGCACCGCCGACGGCAGCGGGGCGTTCGCCGTCGAGCAGGAGTGCGCGGGCGCCGCCGGCGACGTCAACGGCAACGGGATGCTGGACCCCGGCGAGACGTGGTGCTTCACGGCGACCGGCACGGTAACCGCCAGCGCGTACCGCAACACTGCGACGGTGACCGCCGACGTGGTCGGTCAGGCCGATCAGTCGGTGACCGCATCCGATGTCGCCACCTACACCGGCACCGTGCCGGGCATCATCGTGCGCAAGTACCTCGACGGCGTGGCGGCGCAGACGAAGGATGCCGCCGTGCTGGTCGCTGCCGGAAGTCACGCGACGTTCACCTATCGAGTGTCGGTGACGACCGCTGTGGCGCTCGCCGACGTCGTGCTGGTCGATGACAACGGCACCCCGGACGACACGTCGGATGACGTCACTCCGAGCTACGTGTCGGGCGACGTCAACGTCAACGGACTGCTCGACCCCGGCGAGGTGTGGATCTTCAGCGCACCGCACCTGGTGCCCGTCGGCGCGTATGACAACGTGGTGCGCGCCCGCGGCGACATGGTGGATTCTTCGGTGCGGGTGTGGGGCGCCGACATCAACTACTCCTTCGGGGTCGTGACATCCATCATCGTCGGCAAGGCGGTCAACGCCCTGGATCCGTGGCATCCGACCAGCATCGAAGACGCCGACACGCAGCCGGCCAAGGAGCTGCTGGTGGGCACCACCGCCGTGTGGACGTATCTCGTCACCAACACGGGCAGCCTCGCGGTGATGTTCGCGAGCCTGCGGGACGACAACGGCACGCCCGCCGACACGTCGGACGACTTCGCACCGGCCCCGGTGCTGGTGACCTGGGCGGGCGCCCAGTACAACGCCGGTGATCTCGACCACGACGGACTCATGGATGTCGGCGAGACCTGGCTGTTCCGGGCGACCACGGTCGTCGGCGTCGGCGCCTATCGCAACACCGCTGCCGCCGTGGTCACCGAACCGGTGACGCACCAGGCGGCCACCGGCAGCGACGTCGCCGGCTACTACGGCAACGGGTTCGGCGAGGGCCTCACGCCCGGGTACTGGAAGAACCACACCGCGCTGTGGCCGGCCCAGTCCGACGGCACCCTCATCTTCTCGCCCGACCAGCTGCTGACCTCGGTGTTCACCGGCGTCCCGGACGCGATGGCGGGGCAGACGCTGCTCGATGCGCTCAGCGCCGGAGGCGGCGGAGTGATCGCGCTGTTCCGGGCCGCGGTGTCGGCGCTGCTGGCGACGACGAGTCAGTACATCTCGTACCCGCAGAGCTCTGCGTGGGTCATCGCGACGGTCGACGCGGCGCTGACCTCGGGCGACGCCGCCCGGATATCCACCCTCGAGGGCCTGCTCAACGGCTGGAACAACTACGAGGCGGACCTGACGCCGCCGACGGTGCAGGCACCGACGGGCATGGCGCCGCCGAGTGCCGTGGTCGTGCAGGCGGCGGCGACCGTCGCGGCCGTGAATGCCGCGGCGGCGCCGGCAGGTCAGCCGGATGCCGCGGCGGCGCCGGCAGGTCAGCCGGATGCCGGCTCGTCCGTCGACCTGACCGCGGCGCCGGCCGCAGCCGTATCGCCCGACTCACCAGTTGATCCAGTGAGCGGATCAACTGGTGAGCCTTCGGCACCCACGGTGTCTGAGGCATCCGCGCCCACCGTGGCCGCGGCGTTCGCACCGACCGCACCGGACCAGACACCGGCACCGCTCGCACCCGGCTCCGACCCGACGCCGCCGCCGAGCACCGCCACCGCGACGATCAGCGGTCGCTCCCACCGGCGCAGTCGGGAGCCCGGCGCCCCCGCGCCGCGATGAGGCGGCGCGCACCTCGGTCCTCCCTCCCCGTCGACCGGGCGACGGGGAAGCCTCGCGTAGGCGGTGGATGCCTCGCGTAGGGTGGAGGAGTGAGCATGGAGATCGAGCTCGGTCGCGCCAAGCGCGCCCGCCGGGCGTACACGTTCGATGACATCGCCGTGGTGCCCTCGCGTCGCACGCGCAACCCCGAGGATGTCTCCACGGGCTGGTCGATCGACGCCTACCAGTTCGACATCCCGGTGATCGGCGCGCCGATGGACTCGGTGGTCAGCCCCCAGACGGCGATCATGCTCGGTCAGCTCGGCGGGCTCGGCGTGCTCGACCTGGAAGGCCTGTGGACCCGGTACGACGACCCCGAGCCGCTGCTCGTCGAGATCGCCGCCCTCGCCGACGGCGACGCCACCCGGCGGATGCAGGAGATCTACTCCGCGCCGATCAAGCCGGCGCTGGTCCGCGACCGGATCGCCCAGATCCGCGAGGCCGGCGTCACCGTGGCCGGCTCGCTCACCCCGCAGCGCACCCAGGAGCTCTACGAGACCGTCGTGGCCGCGGGCGTGGACCTGTTCGTCATCCGCGGGACGACGGTGTCGGCCGAGCACGTCTCGTCGGTGGCCGAGCCGCTGAACCTGAAGAAGTTCATCTACGACCTGGACGTGCCGGTCATCGTCGGCGGGGCCGCCACCTACACCGCGGCGCTGCACCTCATGCGCACCGGCGCGGCGGGCGTCCTCGTCGGGTTCGGCGGGGAGCGGCATCCACCACCCGGGCCACCCTCGGCATTCACGCGCCGATGGCGACCGCGGTCGCCGACGTCGCCGGCGCTCGCCGCGACTACATGGACGAGTCGGGCGGCCGGTACGTGCACGTGATCGCCGACGGCGGCGTGGGCACCTCGGGCGAGCTGGTGAAGGCCCTCGCGATGGGCGCGGACGCCGTCATGCTCGGCGTCGCGCTGGCGCGGGCCACGGATGCCCCGGGCCGCGGGTTCCACTGGGGCGCCGAGGCGCACCACACCCAGCTGCCGCGCGGACGCCGCGTGCCGGTGAGTCGGGTCGCGTCGCTCGAAGAGGTGCTGTACGGACCGGCCCCGGTCGCCGACGGCACCGCCAACCTCGTCGGCGCGCTGCGCAAGTCCATGGCCACCACCGGGTACTCCGACCTGAAGGAGTTCCAGCGCGTCGAGGTCGTCGTGGCCCCGTACGGGGTGGAATGAGCGAGACCCGTCCCGGGACGGACGACCTCCCCGAGGTCTTCCCGCCCACGCTTGCGCGAAGTCCTGCTTGCGCCCGCGGTGGCTCGCGATGCTCGCCCTGTGCCTGATCGTGGCGGGCGTGTTCGCCTGGCTCGGCCAGTGGCAGCTGGGCCGGGCGCTGGACACCGTCCCCGTGGACAGCGGCCAGACCGAGCGGGTCGTGCCGCTCACCGACGTCGTCGAGCCCGGGGAGTACCTGAACGCGCCGCTGGTCGGACAGAAGGCGACGACGGACGGACACTTCGTGGCCGACGACTTCCTCATCGTGTCGCGCCGGATGAACGGCGACGCGGAGGGGTTCTGGGTCACCGGGCAGTTCCGGGTGGATGCCGCAGCCCCCACCTCGCTCGCGGTCGCGCTGGGCTGGGCGCCCACCCGGCAGCAGGCGCAGGATGCCGCGGCCGCCCTGAACGCCGAGGCCGGGCAGGCCACCTCGGTCACCGGGCGGGTCGTCTCGGACGAGGGTCCGCAGGTGCCGCCGCGCGACGATCCGCTGGCGATGACCACCATGTCGCCGGCGGCCCTGCTCAGCCGCTGGCACGACATCGCCGGGCTGGACATGTACCGTCCCTACCTGATCTCGGACGCCGCCCCCGACGGCCTGGTCACGATCGCAGCGCCCGCCCCGGAGGGGCAGAGCGGGCTGAACTGGCTGAACCTCTTCTACGCCGCCGAATGGGCGGTCTTCGCCGGCTTCGCGTTCTACCTCTGGTACCGGCTGGCCCGGGATGCCTGGGAGAAGGAAGTGGAAGAGCTGGAGGAGAACTCGCCCGGATAGGATGGGGGCATGCCCCTCGCCCCGAAACTGGCGTCCTTCCCTGCCATTCGTGGCGCCCTGAAGCTCTACCAGATCTGCTCTGTCATCACCGGCACGTTCCTGCTCTGCTGGTCGCCGAGATGGTGATGAAATACGGCTTCGGCCAGGAGCTGTTCCTGGGCGGCACCGGCGGGTTCCTGTACCTGTCCCCGGTAAGCTACGATGGCCAGTCCACCGGCGACGGCCTCAACCTGAACATGACGATCCTCGTGATCCACGGCTGGTTCTACGTCGTCTACCTGTTCAGCTGCTTCCGGGTGTGGAGTCTGATGCGCTGGCAGTTCTGGCGGTTCATCATGCTGGCCGCCGGTGGCGTGGTCCCCTTCCTGTCGTTCATCATGGAGGGGATCGTCGCCCGCGACGTGAAGCACTACCTGTCCGAGCGTGAAGCCGCAGCATCCGATGCCGGCGCCCCTGCCACCGAAGGAGCCCGGTGACCGAACAGACTGAGACCTCCCAGCGGCCGGTCCTCGTCGTCGATTTCGGAGCGCAGTACGCGCAAGCTGATCGCGCGACGCGTGCGCGAGGCGGGCGTGTACAGCGAGATCGTCCCGCACACCGCCACCGCCGCCGAGATCGCGGCGAAGAACCCGGTCGCGCTGATCCTGTCCGGCGGACCGTCGTCGGTGTACGAAGACGGCGCCCCGAGCTCGACCCGGACGTGTTCGACCTCGGCGTGCCGACGCTGGGCATCTGCTACGGCTTCCAGATGATGGCGCGCGCGCTGGGCGGCGAGGTCGCCAACACCGGACTGCGCGAGTACGGCGCCACCGATGCGCGAATCGTCGGCGACGGCGGCGTGCTGCTGGGCGGTCAGCCCGTCGACCAGAACGTGTGGATGAGCCACGGCGACCAGGTGGCGCAGGCGCCGGCCGGCTTCACCGTGCTGGCCTCCACGCCCGCCACCCAGGTGGCCGCGTTCGGCGACGACGAGAAGTGCTTCTACGGGGTCCAGTGGCATCCCGAGGTGCGGCATTCGGCCCACGGCCAGCAGGTGCTGGAGAACTTCCTGCACAAGGCCGCGGGCCTGGCCGCCGACTGGAACAGCGGCAATGTGATCGCCGAGCAGGTGGAGCGCATCCGCGCGCAGGTCGGCGACGCCCGGGTGATCTCGGCGCTGTCCGGCGGCGTCGACTCGGCGGTCTCGACGGCGCTCGTGCACGAGGCGATCGGCGACCAGCTGACCGCCGTGTTCGTGGACCACGGTCTGCTGCGCAAGGGCGAACGCGAGCAGGTGGAGCAGGACTACGTCGCCTCCACCGGGGTGCGGCTGATCACCGTGGATGCCGCGGACACGTTCCTCGAGCAGCTGGCAGGCGTCACCGATCCCGAGCAGAAGCGCAAGGTCATCGGGCGCGAGTTCATCCGCGCGTTCGAGAAGGTGCAGCGCGACCTCGTCGAGGAGGCGCGGGCCGAGGGCGGCGCTCCGATCCGGTTCCTCGTCCAGGGCACGCTGTACCCGGATGTCGTGGAGTCCGGCGGCGGCACCGGCACGGCGAACATCAAGAGCCACCACAACGTCGGCGGGCTGCCGGAGGATCTCGACTTCGAGCTCATCGAGCCGCTGCGCACGCTGTTCAAGGATGAGGTGCGCGAGATCGGCCGCGAGCTCGGCATCCCCGAGGGGATCGTCGGCCGTCAGCCGTTCCCCGGTCCGGGACTGGGCATCCGCATCATCGGCGAGGTCACCCGCGACCGCCTGGAGATCCTGCGCGACGCCGACGCGATCGCCCGTGAAGAGCTGAGCAAGGCCGGGCTGGACGGCGAGATCTGGCAGTGCCCGGTCGTACTGCTGGCCGATGTGCGCTCGGTCGGGGTGCAGGGCGACGGCCGCACCTACGGGCATCCCGTCGTGCTGCGTCCGGTCTCGAGTGAGGACGCGATGACCGCGGACTGGACGCGGCTGCCGTACGACGTGCTGTCGAAGATCTCCAACCGGATCACCAACGAGGTGCGCGAGATCAACCGGGTGGTGCTGGATGTCACCAGCAAGCCCCCGGGCACCATCGAATGGGAGTAGCGCGATGAGCGCGACGTTCCCGGACGCGGACTACCTGGTCCTGTCCAGCCGGCTCATTCCCGACATGGACGGCGGCTACACGCTGGCCACGCTCGCCCGGGCGCGGCAGATGGCCGAGGCCGGCGTGCACGGGGGAGACGGTCCGCTCCTGCTGACGGTCGATCCCGGTACCCCCGCCGAGCATGCCCGGCACCGCCGCGTCTTCGACGAGCGCGCGCTGATCACCTCGCCGGCGCGCATGCGCAACCTGTTCGACGAGGCATCCGACCCCGTCGGCGGCGCGGCGCGATGGCTGCGGGACGCCGCGCACACCGGCGAGCCGGACCCGGCCCTGGAGTACCGCGTCATCGAGGACCCACGCGGCCGGCCCGCGGTCGCGCTGCCGGTCATCTCCGGCGATCCGGACTGGCATGTCAGCACGGCGGCGGTCGTCGTGTACGCCGCCGACGGGTCGATCGCCGGCGTCCTGGACGGGTTCGGCGCGCTGTACCGGGCCTGGCTCGACCACCTCGTGCAGGGGTTGCGCGCGGGGGACGCCGGGCGTCCGGTCGTCGTGCTGTGCGAGTCGCGTCAGCTCGGCGAGCTGCTGGCCGGCTGGGATGACGAGGGCGTGCGGCTCGTGCACGCGATCCATACGATCCACCTCGAACCGCCGTATCGTCCGGATGCTCCGGTCAACGCGCTCTGGTCGCGCTGGTTCGGCCTTGCCGAGCGGTTCGACGCCGTGCTGTGGCTGACCGCCGAGCAGCGCGCCGATGCGCGCGCACGGTTCGGGCTGGACGGGGTGCACGTGGTGGTGCCTCACGGGGTGGCGGCCGCGGCATCCGTCGTCCCGCCGGCCGAGCGGGATGCCGGCCGGGTCGTCATGCTGAACCGGCTCGCGCCGGGCAAGCGCATCGACCAGGCGATCCGGGCGTTCGCCGGAGTCGTCGCGGTCGTGCCCGAGGCGCGCCTGGACATCTACGGCGAGGGTCCGCAGCGGGCGGCGCTGCAGGGCCTCATCACCGAGCTCCACCTCTGCGCGCACGTCGCGCTCCGGGGAAGCACGGACGATCCCGGCCGGGTGCTGGACGAGGCATCCGCCCTCGTGTTCACCTCGGCGTTCGAGGGGCAGGGGCTCGCCGTGGTCGAGGCGCTCGCGCACGGCTGCCCGGTCGTGTCGTACGACGTGCGGTACGGCCCGCGGGATGCGCTCGCCGACGGCGGCGGCATCCTGGTGGCCGACGGCGACGAGGACGGCCTGACCCGCGCGCTGGTGCAGGTGCTGGACGACCCCGACCTGCGCGTGCGGCTGTCGCGCGAGGCGGTGCAGGCGGCGCGGCGGGTCGACCCGGAGCACGTGATGGATGCCCTGGCCGCCGCCGTGCGGGACGTGCTGGCGGCCCCGTCGCGCCGCGTCTGACCTCACACCCGTCGCAATGGCAGGCTGAATGTGCCCCCGCTGGCTGTGGCAGCGGGGAAGAGGTCGATCGGGCCTGCCGTTGCGACGCCGCCGGCCGGCCACCCCGGCCCGCGGCCCCGCCGCCCCGGCCCGCCGCCCCGGCCCGCCAAGCCCCGGCCCGCCGGGCCTGCCGCCCCGGCCCGCCGCGCCGCCAAGCCCCGGCCCGTCGCCCCGCCGAGTCTGCCGCCCCGGCCCGCCGGCCCGCCAAGCCCCGGCCCGCCAAGCCGCGGCCCGCCAAGCCCCGGCTCCGCCGCCGGCGGATCCGCACCCAGCGGATACCGGCCCGCACCGCGGCACCGGACGCCAACCTGGAGCCATGACACAAGACACGAAGCCCCCGGCCTTCGGCGACACGGCCCGCCGTGAGCTGTACCAGCAGCGGGTGCTGGTCCTGGACGGGCCGCTCGACGACGACAACGGCACCCTGCTGGCGACCCAGCTGCTCGCGCTGGCGGCCGAGGATGCCGCATCCGACATCGCCCTGTGGATCCACTCGCCGGGCGGGTCGGTGCCGGCGATGCTGGCGATCCGCGACGTCATGCGGCTGATCCCGAACGACGTCGCCACCCTGGTGCTCGGGATGGCCGCCAGTGCCGGTCAGTTCCTGCTCTCGGCCGGCACCCCCGGCAAGCGGCGGGCGCTGCCGCACGCGCGGGTGCTGATGCACCAGGGCTCGTCCGGCATCGGCGGGTCGGCCGTCGAGGTCGAGGCGCAGGCCGACGATCTGCGACAGCTTGCGCGACACCGTGCTCGGACTGATCGCCGCCGACACCGGGCAGAGCCCGGAGCGCGTGTTCGAGGATTCGCTGCACGACCGCTGGTACACGGCGGAGCAGGCCCAGGTGTACGGCTTCATCGACGGCATCGTGCGCGAATTCGGCGATGTGGTCCCCCGCCGTCGCCGACCGGTGGGCATCAGCACCGAGGGAGCGGCGGCATGAGCGGGTACACCATCCCGAACGTGATCGCGCAGAACCCGCGCGGCGACCGGATCATGGATGTCTATTCGCACCTGCTCAGCGAGCGGGTGGTCTACCTCGGCACCGCGATCGACGCGGGCGTGGCGAATGTGCTGATCGCGCAGCTGCTCCATCTGGACGCCGAGAGCCCCGAGCGCGACATCCAGCTCTACATCAACAGCGAAGGCGGCGATCCGTCGGCGATGCTGGCGGTGTACGACACCATGCAGCACATCCGGCCGGACGTGGCGACGACGTGCATCGGGCAGGCGGTCGGCGTCGGCGCGGTCATGCTCGCGGCCGGCACGGCCGGCAAGCGCGCCGTGCTGCCGCATGCGCGGGTCGTGCTGCACCAGCCGGCCGGGCAGGGCACCGGGGCGATCCCCGACCTGATCGTGCAGGCCGACGAGCTGGTGCGCGTGCGCGGCGACGTCGAGCAGATCCTCGCCGCGCACACCGGCCAGGACGCCGCGCGCCTGCGCGCCGACACCGACCGCGACCGGTTCTTCACGGCGGCGGATGCTGTGGCCTACGGCCTCGCGGATCGGGTGCTCGCCTCGGCTCGATGAGCCCGTTCCCGGGCCCGTGGGGCCCGTGGACGGGGCGCGGCGGCTCAGCCGGCCGCCGCGCGCACGGCGTCGACGGCGGCCTGCGGCGAGCCGTGCCACGGTGTGCCGTGACCGGGGAGCACCCACTCCGCGTCCAGCCCCGCGATCCGGTCGAGCGACGCGAGCGCCTGCGCCGGGTCGTCGGTGAACGGAGCCGGGGCGGCGCCGGCCCGGCCGGTGAGCACGTTGCGGGTGGTGAGGGCGTCGCCGACGAAGACCGCCCGCGCCACGGGCGAGTACACGGCGATGCTGCCGGGGAGTGCCCGGGCATGCCGATCAGCTGCGGCGCTCCGGGCAGGTCGAGGGTGTCGCCGTCGTGCACCTCGACCAGGTCGGTGAGCCAGGTCGTGCGCATGCCGCCCTTGCGGATGCTGTAGCCCAGAAAGCCGAGGACCGCGCCGAACCGCATCGCGCCCCAGGCGGTCTTGGGCTTGTCGCCGCCGCGGGCGCGATCGGCGTCGGCGGCGTGCACGTAGACCGGGACGCCGGCCTCGCGCCGCAGCCGCTCGGCGAACCCCAGATGATCGGAGTCGCCGTGCGTGGCGATCAGCCCCCGGATGTCGGCGAGCGAACGGCCCATGTCGCGCAAGCTCGTCCTGCAGGTCGCGCCAGTGCCCGGCCAGGCCGGCGTCGATGACGGTGATGCCGTCGTCGGTGACGATCAGATAGGCGGCGACGATGTCGTTGCCGATCCGGCGAAGGTGGGGTCCGAGCTCCATGGGGGTGCCTCCCGGGCGTGTGGGGCGGGTGGGGTGGGTGTATTGGGGTGGGTGCTGTGGGACGAGCGGGCGCGGTCAGCGGCCGGCCCACGGGTCGTAGTCGGCCAGCAGCGGCCCCTGCTCGGGGCGCTCTGCCTCGGGAACGTGCTGCAGGTTGATGCGGACGCGGTACCACTGCGAGCTCGAGCCGCGCATCCCGTCGACGAGCACGTCGGCGGGATGCAGGCATCCCGCCACCGCCGGATGCTCGGTCTTCCACTGTTCCAGCGCGTCCTCGGCCTCGTGCTTGGTCTTGGTCCGGGCGATCTCGATCAGCGGCATGGTCGAGGCGCGGCGCCCGGACTCGTTCTTCCCGCGCGGTGCCCGCTCGGCCGGTCCGAGCTCGTCCGCGAGCCGCAAGCGACTCCAGCGAGCCCGGGGCGTCGTCGATCCCGGCATGCGGGTCGCCCTGGTCGGCGAAGCGCTGCGGCACGGTGCGGACCGTGAACTCCTCGGGGCGCCGGGCCCGCACCTCGTCCCACGCCAGCGGCGTCGAGACCCGTGCATCCGGCAGCGGGCGCACCGAGTACGCGGATGCCACGGTCCGGTCCTTCGCGTTCTGGTTGAAGTCGACGAACACGCTCTCGCCGCGCTCCTCCTTCCACCACCGCGCGGTCGCGAGCCCGGGCGCGCGCGATTCCACGTCGCGGGCGAACGTCTCGGCGGCCAGCCGCACGGCGCGGAAGTCCCACTCCGGCCGGATCCGCACCAGGATGTGGATGCCGCGCGATCCGCTGGTCTTCGGCCAGCCCACCAGGCCGTGGTCGGCCAGCGCCTCGCGCGCGATGAGGGCCACATCCACGATCTGGCCCCACTCCACGCCGGGCATCGGGTCGAGGTCGACGCGCAAGCTCGTCAGGATGCTCGAGGTCGCCGGCGCGCACCGCGTGCGGGTTGAGGTCGAGGCAGCCCAGGTTCGCCAGCCAGGCCAGGCCCGCGGCATCCCGGATCACGGCCTCTTCGGCGGAGGTCCCCGACGCATAGTGCAGCGTCGCGGTGTCGATGTAGTCGGGGTGATTCTCGGGCACGCGCTTCTGGAAGAACGGCTCGGCGTCGATGCCCTTCACGAAGCGCTTGAGCACGAGCGGGCGGTCTCCGGCGCCCCGCAGCGCGCCCTCCGCCACCGAGAGGTAGTACTGCACCAGGTCGAGCTTGGTCAGCCCCGGCTCGGGGAAGACGACCTTGTCGGGGTGCGAGACGCGCACGTCGTGGCCGTCGATCTGCAGGTGCGCGTCGCCGGAGCCCTTCGCCTGTCGGGCGCTCATGTCCGCCACGTTAGCGGCCGAGGGATGCCGCAGCCAGCCCTACGCAGCGTTCACCACCGCGCCGGAAGAGACCGGGCGCAGCCCCTCGGCGACCGCGGAGGCCAGGTCGAGCAGAGTGAGATCCAGCGCTCCGGCGACCGCGGCCAGCATCTCGCTGGAGGGCTCCTTCAGCCCGCGCTCGATCTCGGACAGGTACTGCATCGAGACGCCCGAGCGGCCGGCGGTGTCGGCGAGGCGCTCGCCGCGCTCCTGCCGGGTGCGGCGCAGGACATCGCCCACGGCCTCGCGCCACAGCGGGTCGAGCTGGCGCTCCCGCGGGCGGTGGTGTGCGGGCGCGGGGTGCAGCGGGACGATCTCTGCCATGCGCTCACGATACGGCCACGGGTGCGTCGGCGTCCGGCCGTTCCGCTGACAGCGGACCCGAGACCGGGGCGGGCGCGGGGGTCCGAGTGCTCGCGGGGGACGGCGGGCGGGAGCCCGGGATTCGGCGCGTGTCCTCGCCGAGACCGGGGATCCTCCGCGTGTCATCGCCGAGACCGGGGATTCTCCGCGAAACCCAGTGGCGCGTCCTCGGTTTCGCGGGAGATCCCCGGTCTCGGCGTCGTGCGCGGGCGAACGCGGGAGGCCTGAGTGCTCGCGGGGGACGGCGCGGGCGGGCGGGCGACAGTGCCCGCGGGACGGCGCTTGTGGGATGACGGTGCGACCGCTACTGTGACGACGGTCGTGATCGATCGAGGAGGTGAGTGAGTCCCCGTGAACAGTTCAGCCCAGAGGGGCGCTCTTCCTCGCCTGCGCGACGAGGCGACGATCTAGACGTCGCGGAGGAGTGCCCCGAGACATCCTCTCGGAAGGCACCATCATGCACCTGAATTTCATCGCGGAGACCTCGTCGGATGGCGTGGTCGACCGCAGTTTCACCGTCGGAGACGTTCCCGGCGTCCTGTGGTCGCCGGAACGACCCGTGGCCGGAGCGCCGCTTCTGCTCATGGGTCACAGCGGCGGCCTGCACAAGCGGCACCCCGGCCTCGTCGCTCGCGCACGGAGCGCCGTCGTGCGCGACGGGTTCCACGTCGCGGCGATCGACTCTCCCGGTCACGGCGATCGTCCCCGGTCGCGTGCGGATCAGCAGTGGGTCGATGCGCTGCGACGCGCGTGAGAACGGCGAGTCGTTCGACCCGATCATCGGCCCCTTCAACGCCTCGCTCGCCGAGCGCGCGGTGCCGGAGTGGCAGCAGACGATCGACGCCCTGCAGACGCTCCCCGAGATCGGCGGCGCGGCGCCGGTCGGGTATTCCGGCATGACGACGGCGACCGCGATCGGCATCCCGCTCGTCGTCGCCGAGCCGCGCATCCGAGCGGCGATCTTCGGGGGAGTGTTCGTGTACGACGCGCTCATCGAGGCGGCGCGACGGGTGACGATCCCGATCGAGTTCCTTCTGCCGTGGGACGACCCCGAGATCGACCGCGGCCCGGGTCTGGCGCTGTTCGACGCGTTCGGGTCGGAGGACAAGACGCTGCACGCCTTTCCGGGCTCGCATTTCCGCGTGCCGATGGAGCGGATCGATACCCGGTTCTTCGCCCGCCACCTCGGCGTGCCGGCACGCTCCTCGGCCGAGTCGCGCTGAGCGGCGCCGCCTGACTCCCGAGACCGGGGATCCTCCGTGAAACCGAGCGGTATGTCCCCGGTGTCACGAGAGATCCCCGGCTTCGGCGTCGTGGCGGCCGGCAGGGCGGGCGGACGCGGCATCCGGGGACGACGAAGGGGACCGCCGGGTGGGCGGTCCCCTTCACAACGAGCAGGGTCAGTTGCTGCGCGCGATGGCGATGATCCGCAGGATCTCGATGTAGAGCCAGACGACGGTGACCATGATGCCGAAGCCGCCGAGCCAGCCGTACTTGCGGGGAGCGCGGTTGCGCACGCCCTGCTGGATGAAGTCGAAGTCCTGCACGAGCGAGTACGCCGCCATGATGACCACGAACACGCCGATGATCAGGCCGAGCGGGATGCCGGCGATCTTCATGCTGCTGAGCATGCCGAAAGCGCCCGCAGAGCCGGCCGGGAACGCGCCGAACATCATCATGATGACGTTGATCACCGAGAAGGCGAGGTAGCCGAGCATCGCGATCATCCAGATCTTGGTCGCCCGCTTGGACGCCCGGATCTTGCCGCTCGCGAACAGCGCCAGCGTCACGCCCACGACCGCCAAGGTCGCCAGGGTCGCCTGCAGCACGATCCCGGGCCAGATGAACTCGAAGAACATCGAGATCGCCCCGACGAACAGGCCCTCGAAGGCCGCGTAGGCGAAGATCAGCGCGGGACGGACGGTCTTGGAGAACGAGACGATCATCGCGAGGATGAACCCGCCGGCCATGCCGACGATCCACGGCACCATCGTCGGGCCGGAGGTCGCGGTGACCGTCGATGCCGACCAGATCCAGCCGGCGACGGCGCCGACGACCAGGACGGCGAACAGGGCGAGGGTCTTCAGGACGGTGTCCTCGACGCTCATCCGGTCGGTCTCGATGGCGCTCGCCGACGGGCCGGCGAACTGGCCCTCCAGCTTGCGCGTTGACCGCGGCGGTCTGCGCCTGCCTGCGTGAACGCGGCGCTCTGCGTCTGGCCGCCGATGTTCGCGGCCTGCGGGCCGCCCGGATAGCTCTTGACAGCGCTCTTGTCCTGGAACGCGGGGTTGTTGAAGGCGGGGTTTGCCGAAGGCATGCTCGCACTCTCCAGAAGTCTGTGTCAGGGTCACAGCACGTTGCTGTGCTTCCACGATAGTCGGCACCCCCGCACCGCGCGCCCCCTCGGCCTGTGATTCCCCTTTGAGAGGCCGCGCTCCCGCCGGGTGAACACCCCGCGATTACGCTGAAGGAGTGCCGGGATCTGCTCCGCTCGTGATCGGACACCGGGGCGCGCCCGGATATCGCCCCGAGCACACCCGCGCGTCCTACGCGCTCGCCCTCGCGGAGGGGGTGGATGCCGTCGAGCCCGACGTCGTGGTCAGCGCCGACGGTGTGCTGGTCGTCCGGCATGAGAACGAGATCTCGGGCACGACGGATGTCGCCGACCGGCCCGAGTTCGCGGCCCGGCGCACGACCAAGACGGTCGACGGGCAGCGGGTCGAGGGCTGGTTCACCGAGGATTTCACCTGGGACGAGCTGTCCACCCTGCGCGCCCGCGAGCGGCTGCCCGGCTGCGACCGGACAGCGCGGCCTTCGACGGGCGCGAGCCCGTGCTGCGCCTGCGCGACGTCCTCGACCTCGTCGCCGGGTGCGGCACCCGCGGCTCCGGCTCCCGCGACGCTGGCGGCCGCGGCCCCGGCACCCGCGACGCCGTCGGCCGCGACGCTCGCACCAGCTCCCGCGACGCCGGGATCGTGCTGGAGATCAAGCACGCCACGTATTTCGCCGCTCTGGGCTGGGATGTCGCGGCCCTGGTCGCCGACGAGCTGCACGCCGCCGGCTGGGCGGACGGCAGCCGCCCGCTGATCATCGAGTCGTTCGAGCAGACCGTGCTCGGGCAGGTGCGCGAGCACGGCATCGCCGCGCGTCTGGTGTTCCTGCTCGAGGCCTCGGGCCGGCCGTTCGACCTGGTCGCCGCGCGCGGCTCCGCCGCACCGACCTACGCGCACCTGGCGACGCCGGCCGGGCTGGACGGGCTCGCGGGCGAGGTCGACGGCATCAGCGTCGCCAAGAAGATGATCCTCGCACCCGACCGACTCGGCCGGGTCTCGACCCCCAGTGCGCTCGTCGCCGACGCGCACGCGCGGGGGCTCAGCGTGTTCGCCTGGACGTGCCGGCCCGAGAACACGTTCCTGTCCCGCGCGTTCCGGGGCACGGGCGGGAAGGCCTCCTTCGGCGACTACGCCGCGGAGTGGGGGATGCTGCGCGACACCGGCCTCGACGGGGTGTTCGTCGATCACCCCGACCTCGGCATCCGCGTCTTCCGTGAGGAGTGAATCCCCACACCCGCGCCGCCGATCCGCGAGATCGGGAGAATGCTCCACTTTGCGCCGCTCGAGCGTGCATTCTCCCGATCTCGCGCACGGTGCGCGGCCCGGCCGTGCCGCGCGACGCCCCGGAGGAGTGCCGGCGGCGACCGGGCTGGGCGGTGCCGAGCACGCTCCTCGCGACCGTCGTGCTCGTCGCGGCGGCCGCGTGCTCGTGCCGCGAACTCCTGGAAGGCATCGGCGAGGCGTTCGGCCTCGGCATCCTCACCTCGAATCAGGGCAGGATGGTCGATACCACCGACGCCGCGTTGTTCGACTCGTTCGATTCGCTCACTTGTAGGCCATAGTCGGCGGTCGCTGTCACCGTGGAGGCACCGGCGGTCCCATACACATCCCCGGGTGCCGGCGGCACGGCTGTGATCACAATCGTGGCGCTCGCACCGGGTTGCAGGGCGCCGTCGCCGTAGCAGTACACCGTCTGCTGCATGTATTCCGGCGGCACGATGCAGGTGAAGCCGATCGCGCCGCGGATCACGGCGTTCGCGTTCACGTCCCCGCGCCAATTGGTCAGCCAGCTCACATTGACCGGGGTCGCGACTGCGCTGCCGGCGTTCGTGACAGTGATGGTCCACGCGCCTGCGGCATAGAGCCCCCGCACCGACGCGGGACCGGATATCGTCGTCTGCAGGTCGGGTAGGGCGGGAGCCGTGACCGACGTTCTGACCAGCGCGGTGTTGTTCGTCTCGGACCTCTCGGTGATGGCGCCGGCCGGATCGGCCGAGACCGTGATGGAGACGGAGGCTGTCGCAACGGGGAAGTGCACCGTCACGGGGAGAGAAGCGCTTGCGGCGTTCGTCAGCATGCCGCCCGAGCAGGTGGCGACCGCGCCTGCGGTGCCTGCACGTCCAGCCCGCTGAAGACACGGCCGCGATCGTCGCTCCGCTTGCGGTGATCCGGAGCGACACGCCCCGGGCCGTCGCGCCATTCAGGGAGGACGAATTGGTCACCCTCGCGGTATAGACGGCCGTGCTTCCGCCCGTCGCCGACGTCGGTCCGCTGACACTCGCGACGAGGTCAGGAAGCCTCACGACGGGGTCGATCACGCCGCTGCAGATCGGTGGCGGGTCGGACACCGCACAGTTCGGTCGCGCTGATGCCGGCAACGTGGTGACGAAGACGCCGGTGGCGACCATGACCACTGCTGAGAAGATGGCGGTGAGACGAGACGCCCGACGGTTCATGTCGTACTCCTTGGATCGCGAATGAAGGATTGCCTTCCCACCACAGGAGCCCGCGGGTGCGCGCGCTGATACGCGGTCCCAGGCAGGTGGGACGTCGGGGGATGATGGAGGCATGCCTGCCGCCCATCGCCCCGGTCTGCGGGTGACGGCGGGGCTCACGATCCCCGAGTCGGAGCTGTCGTGGCGCTTCTCGCGTTCGTCTGGTCCGGGCGGGCAGGGGGTGAACACGGCCGACTCGCGCGTGGAGCTGGTGTGGGATGCCGCCGGCTCGGCCGTGCTCTCGCCGGTCCAGCGCGAGCGACTGCTCGACCGCCTGAGCGGGCGGCTCGTGGACGGCGTGCTGACGATCACGGCATCCGAGCATCGGGCGCAGCCGGAACCGGGATGCCGCACGCGCCCGGCTCGCTGCGGTGGTGGGCGAGGCCCTGCGTCCGCCCGCGCCGTCGCGCCGGCCGACCAGACCGGGTCGCGGTGCGCACGAGCGGCGGCTGGCGGCGAAGAAGCGGCGCACCGACGTCGAACGGCTTGCGCCGACCCCCGGATTAGGCCGATTCGTCGAGGACCAGGCGGTAGCCCATGCCCGACTCGGTGAGCAGGTGCCGCGGGTGCGCCGGGTCGGCCTCGAGCATGCTTCCACGTCCGGTTCCGAATGCGACGGTATGGTCGCGCACCGGCATGGCGCCCCGACGCAGTGTCTCAGATGCGCCGTACGCTCGCACCGTGGCCACCCTTGACGATCTGCGGCGCACGGCATCCGCCCTGCCCGGAACCGAAGAGAGGGCGATGACGGGCGGCGCTGCCTGGTTCGTGCGGCGGAAGCTCTATGCGTGGGAGTGCCGTCCATGGCCGAGCATCCCTCAGGACGTGCGCGAGATCATCGCAAGCCGAACTCGTGGTGGGAGTCAAGGTCGGCGATCGCCTCGATGCGCTGGCACTGGTCGAGATGGCGCCGGAGGTCTTCCTGCGCACGACGACCCCCTGGGGCGAGCCGAAGGTGGCGTTCCGCATGCCCCGCATCGACCCCGACCATCTCGTCGAGCTCGTCACGGAGGCCTGGCGCATCCAAGCGCCGAAGTACCTGCGCGGCGACTGATCGGGTTGGTGATGGTCAACCCCGATGTCGACGCGACGGCGGGAGTCGAACCCGTTGCGCGACCGGGTATGAACCGGCGCCCGGAACCAACCGGATCGTCGCGATGACCCCAGGCTAGGCGCGACCGGCGACACCCACACGTTGAGTGACGGCGCATGAACCGCGGTGACGGCGGATGACGACGCGTGTCCGGACGTGACATCCTCAGCGCCCTCCAGGTGAGATGGCTCTCATCTGCGGCGTCGCCCATTGACCGGTGTTCAGGTTGCTCATAGCGTTCACTCTGGTGCCTTCCAGCTCTGCACAACGGAGCCGGTTCTGGGCGCCGCTCAACGAAGAGAAGGCAGATCTGTGTACAGACGGATACTGGCCATCGCCGGCGCCCTGGCGCTGACGATCCCGGCAACAGCCGCGATGGCCGCAACATCACCTGATTCCGATCCCGCAGCACGGTTCACGCAGACGTCACCGTCGACGACGACGGGCGACTTCACGCCGGTCGGTGCCGACCCGACACGTCGCGTGAGCGTCATCGTGCAGATGACCGGCGACCCCGTCGCCGTCGTGCAGGCGGACAAGGGCCGCGCCCTCACCAAGAGCGAGCGCTCATCGATCAAGAGCAAGCTCAAGAAGGAGCAGGATGCCGTCACCGGCAGCATCCGCTCCAAGGGCGGCAAGATCGAAGCGCAGATGCAGTCGGCCTACAACGGCATCCAGTTGACCATCAGCTCCAACCAGATCGACGCCCTCGAGCAGCTGCCCGGCGTCGAAGCCGTGCACGCCACGCCGACCCACACCATCGACAACACCGTCTCGGTGCCGTTCCTCGGCGTCCCCGATGTGTGGCAGAACACCGGCTACACCGGCAAGAACATCAAGATCGCCGTCATCGACACCGGCATCGACTACACCCACGCCGACTTCGGCGGCCCGGGCACCGCTGCCGCCTACAAGGAGGCGCACACCACCGAGACCCAGCCCGCCAACCCCGCCTGGTTCGGCCCGAACGCGCCCCGGGTGAAGGGCGGCACCGACCTCGTCGGCGACGCCTATGACGCGAACGACGCCAACTCGGTCCCCAAGCCCGACCCGAACCCGCTCGACTGCCAGGGTCACGGCAGCCACGTCGCCGGCACCGCCGCCGGCAGCGGCGTGCTCGCCGACGGCTCGACCTACACCGGCGCGTACGACGACGCCACGGAGTCGAACGACTTCGCCGTCGGCCCCGGCGTCGCCCCGCAGGCTGACATCTACTCGGTGCGGGTGTTCGGCTTGCGCCGGCAGCACCAACGTCGTCGTCCCGGCCATCGACTGGGCCGTCGACCACGGCATGGACGTCATCAACATGTCGCTCGGCTCGGACTACGGTCGCGCCGGTGACCCGGATGCCGTCGCCGCGGCCAACGCGGTCGGGGCCGGGGTCGTCGTCGTCGCCTCCGCCGGCAACGAAGGCCACAACCCGTACATCGTCGGCTCGCCCAGCGTGGGCGGCGGCGTCGTCTCGGTCTCGGCCGTCGACAGCACGGCATCCTTCCCCGGCGCAAAGATCGCCCTGCCGGGCGGAACGATCGACGCCATCAACGCGAACGGCGCCGACCTCTCGCAGACGGCGGACATGACCGTCGCCTACCTGAAGGACGACCCGAATACGAGCGAGAACGAAGCGCTCGGCTGCTCGGTCGCCGCCTACACGTCGAACGGCGTCACCTCGGGCGGCAACCAGCTCGCCGTCTCGCAGCGCGGAACCTGCGCGCGCGTCGCGAAGGCGATCTTCGCGCAGCAGGCCGGCGCTGCCGGCGCCGTGATGGTGAACGACTCCGACGGCCTGCCGCCGTACGAGGGCACCGTCACCGAGAACCCCGACAACGGGGAGCCGTTCGATCTCACCATCCCGTTCCTCGGGGTGCGCAAGACCGACGGCGCAAGCGCTTCTCGCCGCCGACGGCCAGACCGCCTCGATCAGCGGCGGGACCATCGCCAACCCCGGCTTCCGGCACTATGCCGACTTCACCTCGGGCGGCCCCCGCTCGGGTGACAGCGCGGTCGCACCGGATGTCGCGGCCCCGGGCGTCAGCATCCGCTCGGTCGCCGTCGGCACCGGCAGCGGCTCGACCGTCATGTCGGGCACCTCGATGGCCAGCCCGCACGTCGCGGGCGTCGCCGCCCTCGCCGTGCAGGCGCATCCGACCTGGTCGAGCGCCGATGTCGCATCGGTGCTGACCACGACCGCCGACCCGTTGAAGGTCGTCGGTCAGGACAACACCGTCGGCGGTGTCGGCCTGGTCGACCCCGCCGCAAGCGGTCGCCGCCACGGTGACGGCTGCCGGCGACACGTTCCGCACCACGAGCGGTCGCGAGACGCAGCCGACGGTGAGCTTCGGCTACGACAGCTCGTCGCTCGGTTTCGTGAAGGCGCGCACCATCACGCTGACGAACCACGGCAGGTCGGCCGTCACCTACAAGGCATCGACGGTGGCCTCGGCCGCCTCGGCGAAGGCGAAGGTGTCGGTGTGGCCCTCCACGGTGACGGTGCGCCCGGGCAAGTCGGCGAAGGTGGCCGTCACGCTGACCGCCCGCGCCGGCGACGTCGGGTCGTCGCTCGCGGACGAGTTCTCGTTCTACCAGTTCGCCGGCGACGTGGTCTTCACCGCGAAGTCGTCGACGCTGCACGTGCCGTACCTGCTGGTGCCGCGCGCTGACGCGAAGGTCGGGGTGACCCACGGGTCGAAGTTCTCCAAGAACGTCACGAAGAAGGGCGGCACCGAGAAGATCACGTTGCAGAACCGGTTCGGTGCGCTGGACGCATCCGCCGACTTCTACACGTGGGGCCTGTCGGACAAGTCGGACCTCGCCAGGGGCCTCGATGACAGCGGCGTCGACTTGCGCGCTGCCGGCGTGCAGTCGTTCGACACGGCGGACGGCACGCTGATGGTGTTCGCGGTGAACACCTACAAGAGGTGGTCGAACGCGGCGAACAACGAGTACGACGTGGTGATCGACACGAACAACGACGGAAATGCCGACAAGATCGTGTTCTCGGCGGACAACGGGCTGGTGACAGCAGGATCGGTCGACGGCCGGTCGACGGTGTTCGTGTACGACGTCGCGACAGGCACCACGGCGGGCCCGTACTTCCTCGCACAGGCGCCCACCGACAGCAGCACGATCCTGCTGCCGATGTACACCAGCGTGCTGGGGATCACCGGGCCGTTCTCGTACACGGTGCAGTCGGCGTCGGTGGTCGACTCGGCCATCGGTGACGAGTTCTCGTCCTGGGCAGCGTACGACCCGAACGCCCCGGCGATCTCGAACGGCCAGTTCGGCACCGTCCCGGCGCACGGCAAGTCGGTGTCATTCGAGGTGGCGGTCGATCCGGCTCAGGTCGCGAAGCAGAAGCCGCTGGGCACGATGATCGTCGTTCCCGACAACCGCGCGGGCGGCGACGAGGCGCTGCTCGTGTCGGCGCGCTAGCGACGGCGCGGCAGCGATCGCGCGACAGCGATTCGCCGGGGCGGTCCGAAAGGGCCGCCCCGGCTCGCGTCACGGCCGGCTCGCGTCACGGCCGGCTCGCGTCACGGCCGGGCCGCGGGGCGGCCGTTCTCGCACGGCAGCGGGGTGTCCGACGTCCCGAACCGGTAGTCGTACGTCTTCCCGCCCGCGGTGACGACCACCCGCATCCCGTCGACGAGCGCCTGAGTGTAGCTCGCCCCCGGCGCCGGGCATCCCAGGGCGCCGTTGGGCCAGGTCATCGCCTCGGCCGAGACCAGGGTCGGAGTCGCCGTCACGCCCCGCCGGCCGAGGTCGGCGACGAGTGCGTCCCAGCGAGCGTCGGGCACCGTGGTCGGAGTGCCGGACGGCGCGGATGCCGAAGGCGTCATGCTGGTGAACGGCGGACGCGTGCCCGACGTCGGGCCGGTGGGGTTGTTCATCGAGGCTCCCGAGCAGCCGGTCAGACACAGCAGGAGGAGTCCCGCCGCGCCGGCCGCGATTCGTGCGGACATCTCGGATCCTTCCCGTTCGCCCCAGGATAAGCGGTCGCCGCCTCGCGCGGTCGGGCCGAGGTCGCGGGCGTCGGTAGGATCAGTCCATGGCGACGGTGGACAGACGAGGTACCCTCTCTGCCGCCCTCGCCGTCCTGGTGCTCGCGCTCGGCGCCGGCGCCGCGGTCCTGGTGGCCGACACCCTCGACACCGGTGCTCCGGGGCATCCCGTGAACCCGATCGACACCTCGGCCGACCCGGTCCTGGCCTGGTTCGCACGCCTCCTGCTCGTCCTGGCGGTGGCGTGGCTGGTGATCGGCATGGTCGCCGCGCGCACGAGCCTGGTGCGGCGCCCCGGCGCCGCTGCCGCCCGGGCCACCTGGCTGGCGGCCACGCGCCCCTGGCGGGCGCGGGAGTCCACGCTCGGGATGCTGTCGCTCGACCGCTGGCTGCTGTTCGGCGTGCCGGTGGCGCTTGCTGATCGCGACGCGCGTCGTGCAGAGCTCCTTCACGGGCTGGCTTGCGCCTGGGCATCGTGATCGGGGCGTGGATCGTCTTCGCGCTCGCTCTGCGGATCGTGGTGCGACGCCGGTCGCCGTGGCCGGTGATGGCGGCCGTCGGCGGAGTCGTGATGCCTGCGCTTGCATCCTGACCCTCATCGTGCTGTCATATGCCGGGCCCAGCGGCTACTGGTACGCGTTCTGGGAGCTGCCCGGTCTGCGCGGCGCATACATCACCGTCGCGTTCGCCCTGTTCCTGTGGCTGTTCATCGCCGCCGGGTGGTCGATGTTCGCCCAGCTGGGCGTGCGGCGGGCGGTCGGGGCGGTGCTGTGCGCGGTCGGTGCGGGCCTGGCGGTGCCAGCCTGGGTGATCGCCGCAGTCGGGATCGAGCGCGCGCTGACGGTCTGGGACGACCGCGGCGGGCTGCTGCCCTGGGGCCTGGAGCGGGTCGTCGCGGTCACACTCCGACTCGACATCCCGGACGAAGCGGTGTGGTGGGCGGCGATCGCCGGCACCGTGGTCCTGATCGTCGGAGCCCTGCTCGCCGTGCGCTGGGATGCCGTGCGCCGACCCGCGACGGGCTGACTCGCCTCACCCGGGTCGGCCCTCGCCTCACTCCAGCCCGCGACCGGCCGCCCGGCCCTCACCCCAGCCCGGCCTGGCCCTCGCCTCACTCCAGTCCGCGACCGGCCGCCCGGTCCTCACGCCAGCCCGGCCGCCCGCATCAGCTCCACGCCGAGCGGGTCGGGGTTGTACGCCACCTCCCAGCGGAAGCCGTCCGGATCGGCGAAGTACCCGGAATACCCGCCCCACTCACGCTGCTGTGCCGGCCGGACGATCTCGCCGCCGGCCGCCGCGACCTCGGCCAGCACGGCGTCCACGTCGGCCGGATCGGGCATGTTGTGCGCCAGCGTGATCGGCGGCGTGCCGCCGGCGGCCGGCAGCGGGCCGATCTCGGCCTCGAACCCGGACCGGGTCCAGAGCGAGAGCATCACGGTGTCGGCGACGCGGAAGAAGATCACCTCGCCCTCGGCTTCGAACGCGGGCGTCCAGCCCAGGCCGTCGACGTAGAACCGGCGAGACGCCACGATATCGGCGACGGCGAGGGTGACGAACGTGATGCGGGTGTCCATGGCCTCCACGGTAGCCAGCGGCCCCGACATCCGCCCGTCGACCAGGGAACCGGATGTCACATCACGCGGCCGGCCGGTGTCTTCATGATGACGGTGTCCAGATCGGCGCCGATCGTCATCACGAATGACGCAGGAGGAGAGATGACCGACACGACACGAATCCCGGCGACCGAGGTGTCGGGCCCGTACGGCGCGGTGGTGAAGTTCGCCGCCCGCAGGATGATGGGCCACGTCCCCGACTCGATCGGCGTGCTGTGGAACCACCGGGCGGTGATGAAGGACTCGATGGGAATCGGCCGCAAGGTCGAAGGATGGAGCGAGCTGGACCCCGAGCTCGCCTCGTACGCGGCCATGGCCGCCGCCGCCACGGTGGGCTTGAGCTTCTGCCTCGACTTCAACTACTTCATGGCGCACAACCACGGGCTGAACGAGGAGAAGGCCCGGCAGGTGCCGCGCTGGCGCGAGTCCGCCGACTTCACCCCGCTCGAGCGCCGGGTGATGGAGTATGCCGAGGACGCGAGCCAGACGCCGCCCGCCGTCACCGACGAGCTGTCCGACGCGCTGCTGGCCGAACTCGGTCCGGCCGCGCTGGTCGAACTGGCCGCCCGGGTGGCCTTCATGAACATGAGCGCGCGCATGAACGTGGCCCTCGGCATCCACTCCGAGGAGTTCGCCGATGCGTGCGGGCTGCCCCCGCTCGCGGCCCGCCCCGCCGGCGCCGAAGCCGCCTAGGCTCGCAATATGGCTGGTGTCGCGCGAGATGCCGAGGACCCGTTCATCACGCACCGCAACCTGCTGTTCACCGTCGCGTACGAGCTGCTGGGATCGGCCGCCGACGCGGAGGACGTGCTGCAGGAGTCCTGGCTGCGCTGGGCGTCGGTGGATGCCGCGCGCGTCCACGATCCGCGCGCGTACCTCGTGCGGATCGTCACGCGGCAGGCGCTGAATCAGCTGCGCACCACCGCACGGCGCCGCGAGGAGTACGTCGGCGAGTGGCTGCCGAGCCGCTGCTGACCCGCCCGGACGTCGCCGACGATGTGGAGCTGGCCGAGAGCCTGTCGATCGCGATGCTCACCGTGCTCGAGACCCTCGGACCGGCCGAGCGCGCCGTGTTCGTGCTCCGTGAGGTGTTCGACGTGCCGTACGACGAGATCGCGGATGCCGTGGGCAAGACGCCGGCCGCGGTGCGGCAGATCGCGCACCGCGCCAAGGACCACGTCTCGGCGCGGCGTCCGCGGATGCAGGTCGAGCGCTCCGAGCACGAGCACGCCGTGCAGCGGCTGGTGACCGCGCTGAACACCGGCGACATCCAGGGGCTGATGGACATCCTCGCGCCGGACGTGGTCTCGGTCGCCGACGGCGGCGGCAAGGTGCGCGGGGCCGCGCGGCGCCCGATCGTCGGGGCGGATCGGCTCGCGCGCTACCTCGTGGGCGGGATGTCGAAGGTCGAGGGCACGCTCGTGGCCACGGCGACCTGGGTCAACGGCGAGCCCGGCATCCGGATGGAGCTGGACGGGCAGCTGGCCGGCGTGGTCACGATCCGGGTCGAGCGGGGACGGATCGCCGAGATCTACTCGGTGGCCAACCCCGACAAGCTCGCGCGGTTCGGCCAGGAGGCGGCGCTGGGCCGGTGAGCCGGGGCGACGCGGGTGTCGGCGTGCGCGCCTAAACTCGTAGAGCCATGACCGACGCATCCTCGCCCCTCATCATCGGCGGAGACTCCGGTCCCCGCCCGGGCGGCCGCCCCGACGACGACCTGCTCGAGGGGCTGAACCCGCGAGCGCGAAGCCGTCGTCTACCGGGGGTCCGCGCTGCTGATCGTCGCCGGCGCCGGATCCGGCAAGACCCGCGTCCTCACCCACCGCATCGCCTCGCCTGCGCAACCGCGAGGCCTGGCCCAGCCAGATCCTGGCCATCACATTCACGAACAAGGCCGCCGGCGAGATGCGCGAGCGCGTCAGCCAGCTGGTGGGCCAGCAGTCGCAGGGCATGTGGATCTCGACCTTCCACTCCGCCTGTGTGCGCATCCTGCGGCGCGAGGCCGCGCAGTTCGGCTTCACCACCTCGTTCACGATCTACGACTCGGGCGACTCGCGAGCGCTGGTCAAGCGCCTGGTGAAGGAGCACGAGGCGGATGCCTTCGGCCTCACGCCGGGTGCGGTGCAGAGCCGCATCTCCAAGCTGAAGAACGAGCTCACCGACGCAGAGGCGTATGCCCGGCAGGCGAACCTGTCCGATCCGGCCGAGCGGAAGTTCGTCGACGTGTTCGGCGACTATCAGCGGGCGCTGCAGAAGGCCAACGCGTTCGACTTCGATGACCTCATCGCGCAGACCGTCTACCTGTTCCGGGCATTCCCGCATGTCGCCGACGTGTACCGGCGCCGGTTCCGGCACATCCTGGTCGACGAGTACCAGGACACGAACCACGCCCAGTACGCGCTGATCCGCGAGTTCACGAAACCGATCGTGGGCACGGCCGCCGAGCCGTATGCCTCCGGCGGCATGATGATCTTCGAGCCCGAGCACGCCCCCGAGGTCGAGGCGGCCTCGCTGACGGTGGTCGGTGACTCCGATCAGTCGATCTACGCGTTCCGCGGCGCCGACATCCGCAACATCACCGAGTTCGAACGCGACTTCCCCGGCGCGAAGGTGGTGCTCCTCGAGCAGAACTATCGGTCGACGCAGAACATCCTGAGCGCGGCCAACGCCGTGATCAGCCACAACTTCGACCGCAAGGACAAGCGACTGTGGACGGACGTCGGCGAGGGTGAGAAGATCGTCGGCTTCACCGGCTACTCGAGCACGATGAGGCGCAGTTCGTCGCGGACGAGATCGACGCACTCCACCGGGGCGGCATGGACTACGCGCAGGTGGCGGTGTTCTACCGCACCAACTCGCAGTCCCGAGCGCTGGAGGAGATCTTCATCCGCGCCGCGATCCCATACAAGATCATGGGCGGCACCCGCTTCTACGAGCGCGCCGAGATCAAGGATGCGCTGGCGTATCTGACCGTGGTCGCCAATCCCGCCGACGAGATGGCGCTGCGCCGGATCATCAACAAGCCGCGACGCGGCATCGGCGACGTCACGGTCCAGGCGATCGCGCGCTACGCCGCCGACGAGCAGATCACGTTCCGGGATGCGCTGGCCAACGCGTCCGCGCTCGGCCTCGGGCCGAAGCTGCAGGCGGCGATCTCGCGGCTGGACGCGGTGCTGGCCGAGGCATCCGAGCTCATGCTGCCCGCCTCGGGCGAGGTCGCCCCGCCGTCGGCCGTCGCCGACGGCCTGGCGCTGCCTGGAGAAGGGCGGCTACCGCGAGGCGCTGCGTGTCAGCCGCGATCCGCAGGACGAGGCCCGGCTGGAGAACCTCGACGAGTTCGTCGCCGTGGCGCGGGAGTTCGCCCGCAACAACCCGGACGGAACGCTGCTGGACTTCCTCACCGAGGTGGCGCTGGTCTCGGATGCCGACGACCTGGACGACGCGTCGGGCACCGTGTCGCTGATGACGCTGCACACCGCCAAGGGGCTGGAGTACGACGCCGTCTTCATCACCGGCGTGGAAGAGGACCTCATCCCGCACCGCATCTCGGCCGGCGAGCCGGGCGGTCCCGCCGAGGAGCGGCGGCTGTTCTATGTGGGCGTGACCCGCGCGCGCCAGCGGCTCTATCTCACGCTGGCGATGACCCGGGCGCAGTTCGGCGAGATCTCGGTCGCGATGCCGAGTCGCTTCCTGCAGGAGGTGCCGGCCGAGCTCGTCGACTGGCGCCAGTCCCCGGGCGATGTCAACTCGCGCGGCGGCACGCAGTCCCGGGCGCTGAACGCCCGTCGGCCCTGGGGACAGCGCCGCACCGACGACCCGCCGGCGCTGAAGCCGAAGTCCACGGCGATGGAGAAGTTCCCCAATCGCATCCCGGCGCGGGTGCGTGACAACGGCGCCATGGAGCTCGCCTCGGGCGACCGCATCCGACACGAAGACTTCGGCGAGGGGATCGTGGATGCCGTGACCGGTGAGGGCGCGAAGCGAGTGGCGCACGTGCGGTTCGAGACCGCGGGCGCCAAGAAGCTCCTGATCAAGATCGCCCCGATCGAAAAGCTCTGAACCGACTGTGCGGATCCGTTGCATCCCATGTCAGCGATCTGATTGAATGAGCGCAAGCGTCAGGGAGGGGCCTGACCACGGGGGCGCCGTTCTGGCGTGGGGGATCGGGGAATCATGGGGAGTTCTGTTCGCGCGCGCGCTCTCGTCGCGACGCTGACCGCGGCGCTGATCGCGTCGATGCTGGCACTGGTGCCGACGGCGGCATTCGCCGACGAGTCGGGGTCGATCACCGGTCACGTGCGAGCTCGACGGCGGCGGCTCGCTCGCCGGCGAGACCGGGTCGACCTGGGTCTTCGCGATTCCGGTCGGGGCGGCCGATGACCCGTACGGTCCCGAGGCCCGCATGTCGACCGAGCCGATCGGTGCGGACGGCGCGTTCGAGATCACCGGCCTCCCGGTCGGGGACTACACGATCCAGACGCGGTGGGGGTGCGACTGCTACCCGGCGCTTCGTCCGCACTTCGACGAGTTCTACGGCGACGTGACGGATGTCGCATCCGCCACGCCGGTGACGGTCTCGGCCGGTGCCATCTCGGCGGGCGTCGACATCTTCCTGGAGCCGGCCGGCTCGATCACCGGCATCGCGCAAGCCCGCATCGGCGACCCTGACGCTGTACCGGAAGATCGACGGCAACTGGACGCCGCTCCCCGCGGCGATCGAACGGCCGGGCGCGCAGTACGCGGTCGGCGGCCTGCACGCCGGCGACTACGCCGTGGCCGCCGCCGCTGCCGGGTACTGCCCGCAGACACCGGATGCGGCGGCTGCGCCCGAGCGCTCCGCCCTCATCACGGTGACCGCCCCGGGATCGGCGACCAGGGATGTCACGCTGTCGCCGGACACCGCCGGGTGCGGGCCCGACCTCGGCTCCGCCGTCCCGACGATCACCGGCACCGCCCGGTTCGGCGACGCGCTCACCGCCAGTCCGGGCGCCTGGACCGCCGGTGCGGTGCTCGCCTACGTCTGGTCCGCGGATGGCGTGGCCATCGCCGGGCAGACCTCCTCGAGGCTGAGCCTGACGGCCGGACTGGTCGGCAAGCGGATCTCGGTGACCGTGACCGGGACCCTGGCCGGCTACCGTCCGGTGTCGCGGGTCTCGGCATCCACCGCCGCGGTGACGACTCGACCGCTCACGGCGGCGACGCCCACGGTGTCGGGCACGGTCGCCGTCGGATCCACGCTCACGGCGAAGCAGGGCACCTGGACGTCGGGGGCCGCACTGTCGTACGAGTGGCTCGCCGATGGCAAGGTCATCGCCGGCGCCACGAGGTCCACGTTCACGATCGCCGCTTGCGCAGTATGCGAAGCGGGTGGCCGTTCGGGTCACCGGCCGGCTGGCCGGCTACACAACCACGTCGAAGGCGTCCGCGGCGACCGTCGCGGTCCGGCTCGGGACGCTGAGAACCGCCGCGCCGACGATCGCGGGCACCACGGCTGTCGGGTCGAGGATCACGGCGAGGCCGGGCACCTGGACAGCCGGCACCGCGTTCTCGTACCAGTGGTACGCCGACGGTCGGGCGATCTCGAGGGCCACCGCCAGCACCTACGCCATCGCCTCCACCCAGCTCGGCAAGCGGATCTCGGTCAGGGTCATCGGCCGGAAGTCGGGCTACCTCACCGTCGTGAGGACGTCGGCCGCGACGGCGAGGGCGCCCAAGGTTGCGACGCCGAGCATCTCGGGCACAGCTGCCGTGGGATCGAGGCTGACGGCGCGGCCGGGAACCTGGACGACCGGCACCGTCTTCTCCTACCAGTGGTACGCGAACGGCACCGCGATCTCGCGGGCGACGGCATCCACACTCGCCGTGACGAGCTCGCGGATCGGCGCCGCGATCACCGTGAAGGTGACGGGCAGGAAGTCGGGATACGCGAGCGTCGCCAAGACCTCCAAGGCCACGCTGCGCGTGCCGAAGGCGGTGACCCCGACCGTCTCGGGCTCGCGATATGTCACCCGGGTGCTCACCGCGAAGCCCGGTGCATGGACGGCGGGGACGGCGTTCACGTATCAGTGGTACGCCAACGGACGTGCCATCTCACGGGCGACCAAAGCCACGCTGAAGCTGGGCACGGCGCAGGCCGGCAAGAAGATCTCGGTGCGGGTCACCGGCAGGAAGTCCGGCTACACGACGGTATCTCGGACGTCCGCCGCGACCGGCGTCATCGGCTACCCGTCCCGCACCACGCCGGCGTCGCTCTGGAACTGTCCGTCGTGGGCGCCCATCAAGGGCAACGCCTCGTCCATGATCTACCACATGCCCGGTCAGCGCTTCTACAACGCCACCCAGCCGGAGGACTGCTTCCGGACTGAGACCGCCGCACGGGCCGCCGGATATCGGAAGGCGAAGGTCTGATCGGGCGCTGATCCGGCTCTACGGCTCGTCGACGGTCGGCCGCAACTCCAGCTGGTGCTGGTGCGCGAGCCGCCGCAGCGCGAGGATCACGGGTTCGTACAGGGCGGTGCCCAGCACGGCGTACGCGGTCGCCTCGGCGGGTGTCTGCCGGGCCGTCGGCGCGACCTCGGCGGCCGCGACATCCCGCATCGGGTCCGCGTAACGGTGCAGCGTCGCCTCGTCCCAGGGCAGGCCGGCATTCTCCACGGCACGGATCGCCGTCTCCAGCTGGCCCACCGCGGCGAAGTCCGGATCGTAGGTGAGGCCCGCCCAGGCGATCGCGGTGCGAGCCCGATCATCGGCGATCGGCTCGTCGACGTACGGAGGCAGCGCACTCACCGCCCGCCCCATGGTCGCGACGGGGTCGGCCAGGGGAGTGTCGATGAGCGCGAGGATGTCGCGCACTCGGCTGAGCGGGAGGCCGCGGACCCCCGCCAGCGCCGAGATGACCCGCAGCCGCGCCAGATGCTCGTCGTCGTACTCGGCGCTGGTCGGGGAGGTCGCCGCGCCGCGGGGGAGCATCCCCTCGCGGATGTAGTACTTCAGCGTCGCGACCGGGACGCCGCTGCGCTCGGACAGCTCGGAAATCTTCATTCCACCCTCGATGCGTTGACCGGATGGCTAGAGAGTACTACTATCCAACAATAGATACTGTGACTATCCAAGGAGGAGAGATGGACCCGATCATCGCGATCGTCGTCGGCGTGACCGTACTCACCGTGATCGGCATCGAGTCCGGGGGAGTGTTCCTGCTGCGGGTCGTCTCGCGCGGGCTGGAGTTCAATGCCCTGCAGAAGTCCTTCTTCCGCGCCGGCCACGCCCACGCCGGGGTGTTGGTGATCCTCGGGATCGTCTGCCTGCTCCTGCAGGCAGCCGCCGGGGTGACCGGCGGCTGGGAGTGGGCGGGCGTCGGCGTGCTGGCCGCGGCGCTGCTTGTGCCCGGCGGGTTCTTCCTGTCGGTCCTCGGATCCGACCCGAAGCGCCCGGGCCGAGCCATCGCGCTGCTGTGGACGGGCGTGGCCGTCCTGGCAGTCTCGCTCGCCGTCACCGGAGTGAGCGTCATCGTGGCGGGTGTCGCCGCGCTGGGATGATCGAGCGCGGCCGGATGCTGCGCCCCGGCGGGCGCCTGTTCATGAAGCGCCCGCGCTCCCAGGTTAGGCTGGCGTAATGGCTCTCTTCCTCGCGGCCCGAAGACGACCGACTCCGGGAAGGACGCGTCGGCGGCCGACGACGGCAGCGCGACGGCACCCGCCCCCGAGGCGGATGAGGCGTCGACTGCGGCTTGCGGCTTGCGGCTTGCGGTCTCGGCCTCGGGCGACGCGTCGGACGGTGGCGAGGCGTCGGACGCGGACGAGGCGTCGGACGCGGACGAGACGTCGGGTACTGCCGAGACGTCGGGTACTGACGAGACGTCGGGTACTGACGAGGCGTCGGACGGTGGTGAGGCGTCGGACGCGGACGAGACGTCGGATGCTGACGAAGCGTCAGACGCTGACGAAGCACCGGGTAGGGACGAAGCACCGGGTAGGGACGAAGCACCGGGTGCGGACGCGGCGACCGACGCGACGGGCGCAGCCGCGGCATCCGCCCCCGACGCGACCGACGACGCCGCGACGCCGTCGGATGCGGCATCCACCGAGGGCGCGCCGCAGGTCGGCATCTCGACCACATCGTACGGCGGCTTCGGTACGGAGAGCACCGCGCGGCCGGCCGCCGCTCCCGCACTGACGGGCGAGGCGCCGCCGCCGAGCGAGACGATCCCCGGGCTTCCGGACAATGTGGTGCTCCGGGCGGCCCTGGCCGCACTCGGCACCGACCCCGAGGGCCACGAGATCCTCAATGTGGCCCGCCAGCTCTTCCAGGGCAACGTGTACCTGCGCGTGCAGGGCAACGCCCAGGAGCTGATGAAGGCGGGCGCCGAGATCCCGCTGGCGGTCGCCACCCGCGATGACGGTCAGTACGTCATGGTCTACAGCTGTGGCGAGGCGCTCGCCGCCGCCGTCACCGCCGACGGCGACACCGAGACGTCCGCGATGGGCCAGGCGGCCCCGGCCGTGCTGCAGTACTCGCTGCAGGGCGACTTCGCCGGAATCATCCTGGATCACGCGTCCGCACCGGCGTCGGTGGTGCTCCCGCGCGCGCTCATCGAGCGCATGTTCGCCGAGGTCGACCCGAACCTGACGCTGAAGCGACTGGTGACCGGGGAGCGCACCGACGAGACCGTCGCTGCCGTCGCCGATGCCCTCGCCACCGTGCCGCTGTGGATCGCGGTCAACCGCGCCTCGGAAGAGGACGACTGGGGCGTCGCCGAGTCGCGCACCGACGACGGCGAGCGGATCCTTCCGGTGTTCTCGCATCCGCTGGAGGTCGTGGCGCTCGGTCGGGATGACCGCCCCACGCCGTTCTCACCCGCCCAGCTCGGCTCGGCGCTTGCGCACCGACGAGGGCATCTCCGGTGTCGTCGTCGACCCGGCAGGTCCCTGGATCCGCATCGACCGCGCCGATCTCGGCCCGGTGATGGCGCTGCCCGAGCCCGAGGCCGAAGAGCAGATCGCCGATGAGGGTTCCGCCGGCGAAGAAGACGACTGACTCACGCCCGGCCACCTGTACGCGGGAACCGGCCGCACGTTAGCCTGAGGCATGGCCTCCGACCGGATCACGCTGACCGCCCCGGGACCGCACGGCGCCCGTGAGATCGGGCTGTCCAGCCCCGACCGCGTCCTCTGGCCCGAGGTCGGCGTCACCAAACGCGAACTCGCCGAGTACTTCCTGGCCGTCGCCGACCCGTTCCTGGCCGCCAACGGCGACCGACCCGTCTCACTCGAGCGTTTCCCCGGCGGCATCGACGGCGAGAGCTTCTTCTCGAAGAATCCGCCGAAGGGGGCTCCCGACTTCGTCGAGGCCGTCACCGTGACGTACAACAGCGGGCGACGGCATCCTCAGCTCGTCCTCACCGAGATCGCGGTCGCCGTGTGGGCGGCGCAGATGAACACCGTCGTGTTCCATCCGTGGGCGTCGCTGGCCTCCGACGCCGACAAGCCGGTCGAGCTGCGGATCGACCTCGACCCGCAGCCCGGCACTGACTTCGCCGATGCGGTCGCCGTCGCCCCGGCGCTGCGCGACGTGCTCGCCGAGGCGGGACTGGATGCCTGGATCAAGACCAGCGGGAGCCGCGGGCTTGCACGTGTTCTGCCCGATCGAGCCGACGCACGAGTTCCTCGACGTCCGGCATGCGGTGATCGCGGCCGGCCGCGAGCTGGCCCGGCGGATGCCGGACAAGGTCACGATGGACTGGTGGAAGGAGGAGCGCGGCCAGCGCATCTTCGTCGACTTCAACCAGGCCAATCGCGACCGCACGATGGCCGGGGCGTACAGTCCGCGCGCGCTGCCGGGCGCCACCGTCTCGACCCCGGTGAGCTGGGACGAGCTGGCCGGCATCGACCCGATGTCGTTCACGGTGCGGTCGATCCCGCAGCGACTGGCCGAGGTCGGCGACCCCTGGGCGGAGTTCTCAGCGAAGCCGGGCCGCATCGACACCCTGCTGGAGTGGTGGGAGCGCGACGTCGCGGACGGGCTCGGCGAGCTGCCCTTCCCGCCCGAGTTCCCCAAGATGCCCGGCGAGCCGCCGCGGGTGCAGCCGAGCCGCGCAAGGAAGACCGATGAGTGAGAATGCGAGCATCGTCGACCGCCTGATCGCGGGGCGCTGCAGACCCCGCGACTGATGCGGATGCCGATCCCGATGTACCGCGCCGGGTTCGGCTGGCTGCTCGGCGGGCGTCTGGTGATGATCGAGCACCTCGGGCGCGTCTCGCACGAGCCGAAGTATGTCGTGGTCGAGATCGTGGAGCGTACGCCGCAGCGGATCGTGGTCGCTTCGGGGCTCGGCCGCCGATCGCAGTGGTATCGAAATCTCAAGGCGAACGGCGTCGCGTTCCTGAGCACCGGTCATGCGCGTCGCGTGCCCGCGCACGTGCGGTTCCTGGATGCCGCCGAGTCGGCCGAGGTGCTCGACCGGTACACGCGCGAGCACCCGCTTGCGTGGAAGCACCTCAAGGGGGCGATGGATGCCGCCGCCGGCGGCGATGCCGACATCCCCCTCGTCGAGTTCACCCGCCCTCGCCCCTGACCCCGGCCGCCGCCGAGGTTGTCCTCGGTTCGCCGAAGTTGTCTCTGGTTCGGCGAGATTGCCGTCATCCGACACGGGTATGCCGGGTTCAGCATGCGGCAGCGCCGCTATTGGAGCACGCTGTCAACATCGAACGCGGCGACCGTCTCGAGCTGCTCGAAGGTGCATGACCGCGGGTCGCGGTCGGGACGCCAGCGCTCGAACTGCACGGTGTGACGGAAGCGCCAGCCCTCGAGTTGGTCGTACCGCACCTCGAGCACGCGCTCGGGCGCAAGCCGCACGAATCTCACGTCCTTCCCGGCGCTGAATCGGGACTTGTCCGTCGCTCCGGTGACGGCATCGCCCGCGGCATCCCGTTCCACCAGCGGGGCAAGCTCGTCGACGAGCTCTGCACGACGGATGTCACTGAATGCCGACACTGCGCCGACGTTGTGCAGAGCTCCATCCGGCGTGTAGAGGCCCAGCAGCAGCGAGCCGACGCCGATTCCCGACTTGTGGATCCGATAGCCGAGAGCGACGACGTCGGCGGTTCGGGCGTGCTTGATCTTGAGCATCGTGCGCTTGTTCGGCGCGTACGGCTGGGCGAGCGGCTTTGCGACCACGCCGTCGAGCCCGGCACCCTCGAATTCGTCGAGCCAGCGGCGCGCGGTCTCTGTATCTCGGGTTGTGCGGGTGAGGTGGATCGGATGCGGGCAGCTGCGCCACGAGGCTCTCGAGTTCGCTTCGTCGCGCCTCGAACGGCTCGGGCTGCAGATCACGGTCGCCGCGGGCGAGCAGGTCGAAGGCGATGAACATCGCCGGGGTCTCGACCGCGAGCTTCGCAACGCGTGAGGCGGCGGGATGGATGCGCTGGCTGAGCGCTTCCCAATCGAGCCGACGGTGGCCGGCCTCACCCATCGGCACCGCGATCTCGCCATCGAGCAGGCATGGTTCTGGCAGGAGGTTCGCGAATGCCTCGACGAGTTCGGGGAAATACCGGGTGAGTGGCTTCGCTCCGCGGCTGCCGATCTCGACGTTCTCGCCGTCACAGGACACGAGGCCGCGGAATCCGTCCCACTTCGGCTCGTAGCTCAGCCCGCCGGCGACACTGTCGGACTCGGGGATGCGGGGCACGGACTTCGCCAGCATCGGCGCAGGGATGTCATACGGCATGAACCCATGATGCCGGTCCGAAGGTTCGGTCGCGAGGGTGACATCCGTGAGGGTGACATCCGTGAGGGCGACATCTGCGAGGGCGACATCCGTGAGGGCGACATCTGCGAGGGGTGATATCGGTGCAGGCGATATCGGTGAGAGCACCCGTCCGCCCCGGTCGCGCGCAGGGTATGCCTGCAAGAGAACCGCAGGGCGAGTCGGTGACCACCTCGGCGCCGCGCGCTTCTCTCTGCTGTCCTGCCCTCGTGTCGTCCGCTACGCGGCGCGCCAGTGTTTCCGCATGAGCGGCGGGGGTGGATCCCAGGCCCATCGGATCGCCGACCCGCTGGGCAGGGGGACGGGTGGATTGGAGCGGCCCGCCGGTGGATGCAGCATGAATTCGCTGTTGTGATCTCGGCGGATGCGCCATCCCTGGTTGTGCAGGAGAAGATGATGGAATCTGCACAGGAGGATCCCGCGATCGACGTCGGTCCGGCCGCCGTCATCACACCAGTGGTCGATGTGATGCGCTTCACAGTACGAAGCGGGGACGGTGCAGCCGCGCCATCGGCATCCTCCGTCTCGGATGGCCAGTGCGATGCGCTGCTTCGACGTGAACAGCCGCTGTTCCCGCCCCACATCGAGCGGATTTCCGCAGGAATCGACCGTCACCGTCACCGTTCCGGTGTCGCACAGCGCACGATCGATCATTGAGCCGGGAAGGACGTCTCCGCCGTCTTCGAGATGGGCGACTGTGGTGAGCCGACCGAACGCATCGCGGGGGCCGATCAGATCCTTGACGGCGACGAGCCGGACGCCCGGCTGGCGAGCGCCGAATACGTCTTCCGCCGAGGCGAGCGACCCCGCCCGCAGGACGCCCATGAGCAGATCGTAGGCGAGCTGGTCGTTCGTGCGTGGATCCTCGATCAGGTCTTGTGAGGCCGCGCGCTCTTCGTCGGTCATGAAGCGCGGGCCGCCTCGTCGGGGGCGGAGTCCCGCAGCCAGGATCGAGTCGACCCATGCTCCCATCTCATCGTCGAAGACGATGTGTCCCTGGTGGCGCCCTTCAGCGTCGCGCCAGGTGCGGAGGGATCGAGCGTCGAACCGCTGGTCGAAGCGCTCTTGCGCTCCGGATTCGTCCAGACTGTCGCGAACCTGCCGGGCGCGGCGTCGCAGCTCTTCGACCGAGTACTCGGCCGACTCCCGCAGGAGTTGTTCGGCCGCGAGCAGCCACGCCTCGTGGGCGAGGCGGGATGCTTCTTCGTCGCCGGTGTCTGCGGACTCCGCATCCGGATGCCCCGCCACGGAGCGGGGAAGGGGAGGCTCGCCGAGGCCCCAGAGGAGTGCCTCGTGTTGGGCGGCAGTGATGACACCGGCCAACAGGGCGCGGCGCAAGCGGTTCATCCCACCGCGTCCGACCCTCGGAACGTCCGGCTTCGACGTCAGTCGCAGCGGGTTGGTCGTTCGCGTCCGGCGGAGACGGGAGCTCGCCCTGATCATCGCCATCAAGCAGGGAGGTGCCCAGCTTGACCTGCCGGCGCGCCTCGGCGCGCGACGAGCCCGAGATCTTCTGCACCATATCGATCGGTGACCGGTGGCCGTCGACGGCGGCCAGGCCGCTCTGGCCCTGCGCGCGCGATGACCGGCGCGCCACGACCCCCGCGGCGACGACGCGAACGCGCTCGAGCGAGGTCGCGAGCGCCGCCGACGTCTTCAGGATCTGCACGACCTCATCGTCTGCCAACGCATCGACGGCGGCCGGCAGCTGAGCCGGATCGACGTCGAGTTCGGGATGCGCGGACAAGGCGTCCGTCAGGTCGCGCGTCTCGGACAAGAAGGTCATACTCAATAATGACATCGACCACGGACATTCGAAGCGAACAACGAGAAATGGTGGAGAACTCGCGTGATTGCGCGCTTCATCCCCGGCTGGGGAGGAACCGATGGATCAGCATCCGGGGCCGGAGGGGTCCTCGGTGCAGGTGTGCGCGACGAGCGCGGTGTGCGCCTCGAGGATCCGGATGCTCTGGGCCGAGCTGGTCGCCGTGACGTACCCCGCGACGGGCCGCCATCTGCCGTCGCCGAAGTTGACGGAGGGTGCGTAGGACACCGTGACGGTCGCGCGGTAGGTGCCGCGCTCGGAGTACGTGTGGCTCGTGCCGGTGGGCGTGAATTGGGCGTCTCCATTGTGCGCCCATGTGGTGCCGCCTGTTCTGGTGGTCGAGCCGCCGCCATCGCCGTACGACCAGTCGAAATGGTGCGGCACGAACCGGACTGCGACCGCGAAGTCGAAGAGTTCGCCGTGGAGCGTCTGCGTGCTGGTCGTGGCGACCAAGTTCAGGGGAAGTCCCGCGATCCCCACGCGGTCGGGTTCGCTGGTCAGCGTCGGGGGAGTTGGCCGGAACGAGACGAGATCGTTGAGGGTCACCGCCGGGATGGTGCGCGTCTTCGGCGACTTGGTGGGGGATGGAGTCGCCGTGGCCTCGCATTCGATGCCAGGCGTCTTGCAATCGACGGGGACTCGACTTCCCGGGATCGCAGGCAGGATGTCGGGGTTGGGGTCCCGTGTCACCAGGGGTGGAGGCGCGCCACGGTTCGACGCGTTGTGCCGGGAGTCAGCTCCATTGTGATTGCTCGACTTGGATGTCCCGGGATCCGTCTTCGAAGCAGCGATATCAATCGAGGACCCGGTGTTCTCAGTGCGTGGCTCTGTCGTCCTAGTCCAGCCGCCGAAGTCAGGTAGGCCCGGATCGTCTGACGTAACAGCGATGCCCCCTATCAACATCGACAGCGTTACGGATACTGCAACCCACGAAGCTAACACCGCGGACCACCGTCCCTGCCCTTGATTTCTGAGATAAGCAGGCTACGGCCGGACGTAGCGGTGTCGTTCAAAGTGACGGCGAGACGCTGAACGTCGACGCGGTTGGGGTCGACGAGCGATTTTCCGGCCGAGTCGACAACCTTGACGTCGGAGACATCGAGACAAATTGCGAGTTCCACCTTGCTCAAATCGGAGGCCGCTGAGGTCGCTCGAATGAGTTCAATTTGGGACTCACCACTCTCCGTGACGCCCGCGGCGTGGTATGCCGTTAATGCCTTCTTGTCGTCGGCGTTTTGTTGGCCTGTGGTCAGATGAAAGACATCCTCAAAAGTGGCGGGGTCGCTGAGATCGACCTTGTTGGTCGCGTCGACGTACGCCCGGTACGTCTCCTCCGCGGCTTGGAACGCCTGCGCCTCGCTGGTGAAGCGCGGCGTGGGGGTCGGCGTCTCGTGCGGCTCGGGTGCGCACCCGGTCAGCAGCCCCGCGGCGCAGACGCCGGCGACGACTGCGGTGACCGTGGCACGGATGAGACGAGAAGACACAAGCCCACGGTAGCGATTCGGCGCGACATCCCGTGGAAGTTATCCACAGCCCCGGACCGCCACAGCCCGACCGCCACAGCCCGACCGCCGCCCCGATCCCAGCCCTACCCCGCGCGCCCGCCCGGCAGTTCCCCCTGCAGGCGCCGCGCGACCTCGGCCGCCGGCATCCGGCGGGGAAGACGGCGATCACGAGATCATCGGGGCCGGCCGCGGCATCCTCGTCCAGCACCCCGAACCGGCGCATCGCTTCGTCCAGCGCCGCGCGCAGCACCGATTCCGGCACCCGCTTGGAACCGCGGATCAGCCGGCGCAGGCACATGGTTGTGGATCGCAGTGACCAGGGCGGCGAAGCCGACGGCATCCACCGGATCCAGCCCCGGCAGGGCCGCGCGCAGATACTCGTCGAACAGGCGCTCGTAGCGGAACACGGTCACGATCTCGCGCTCGCGCAGCGCCGGCACCTGCCGCACCACCGCGTAGCGCTGTCGCGCGAGCTCGGGGTCGGCGGCGAAGTGCCGGAACACCTTGAGCGAGGCGTCCCGCACAGCCACCCACGGGTTGGCGTGCGGCTCGGCCAGATAGTCGCGCAGCATCTGCAGAAGCAGCTCGTGGTCGGCGAAGACGACGTCGTCCTTGCCGCCGAACTGACGGAAGAACGTCGACCGCGAGACCCCGGCCGCCTTCGCGATCTGCTCCACGCTCGTCGCCTCGAAGCCCTGGCGGTCGAACAGGTCCAGCGCGGCCGCCATCACCGCCGTGTGCGCACGAGAGACGGGCGGGGAAGAACTCATCCTCTGAGGGTAGCGGGTGGGATGCCGCGGACCGAGGCCGTTCAGGCTCGGGTAGTAGGCTGTGTGATCGGTCGATTTATCTCGACGTCGAGACGTTTTTCGCCTCGCCACACCGCATCACCACCCCGCATTCGTCCCAGCGAAGGATTGTAAGTGGATCTCTACGAGTACCAGGCACGAGACCTGTTCGAACAGTATGGAGTGCCGGTGCTCCCCGGCATCATCGCCGACACCCCCGAGGAAGTGAAGGCCGCGGCCTTGCAACTCGGCGGCGTCGTCGTGGTCAAGGCGCAGGTCAAGGTCGGCGGCCGCGGCAAGGCCGGCGGCGTGAAGGTCGCCAAGACCCCCGACGAGGCATACGAGGCGGCACAGTCGATCCTCGGCCTGGACATCAAGGGCCACACCGTCAAGCGCGTGATGGTCGCCGGCGGCGCCCGCATCGCGAAGGAGTTCTACTTCTCCGTGCTGCTGGATCGCGCCAACCGCTCCTACCTGTCCCTGGCCAGCGTCGAGGGCGGCATGGAGATCGAGCAGCTCGCCGTCGAGAAGCCCGAGGCGCTCGCCCGCGTCGAGGTGGACCCGCTCACCGGCATCGACCAGACCAAGGCCCTCGAGATCGCGCAGGCGGCCGGCTTCGACGCCGAACTGGCGCCCAAGGTCGCCGACGTGTTCGTCAAGCTGTACAACGTGTACAAGGGCGAGGACGCGACCCTGGTCGAGGTCAACCCGCTGGTCCAGACCGAATCCGGCGACATCATCGCCCTCGACGGCAAGGTGTCGCTCGACGAGAACGCGGCCTTCCGCCACCCGAACCACGAGGCGCTCGAGGACAAGTCCGCCGCCGACCCGCTCGAGGCCAAGGCCAAGGCGAACGACCTGAACTACGTCAAGCTCGACGGCCAGGTGGGCATCATCGGCAACGGCGCGGGCCTGGTCATGTCGACCCTGGATGTCGTGGCCTACGCGGGCGAGAAGCACGGTGGCGTGAAGCCGGCCAACTTCCTCGACATCGGGGGCGGGGCATCCGCCACGGTCATGGCCGCGGGACTGGACGTCATCCTCGGCGACCAGCAGGTCAAGAGCGTGTTCGTGAACGTGTTCGGCGGCATCACCTCGTGCGTGGCCGTCGCCGAAGGCATCGTCAAGGCGCTGGAGATCCTCGGCGCCACCGCGACCAAGCCGCTGGTCGTGCGACTGGACGGCAACCAGGTCGAGGAGGGCCGTGCCATCCTCGCGGCCGCGAACAACCCGCTCGTGACGCTCGCCGCCAGCATGGACGAGGGCGCCGACAAGGCCGCCGAGCTGGCCAACGCCTGAGCCCGCTGACGAGACAAAGGAACAGAAGATGTCGATCTACCTCAACAAGGACTCCAAGGTCATCGTCCAGGGCATCACCGGCGGCGAAGGCACCAAGCACACGGCGCTGATGCTCAAGGCCGGCACCCAGGTCGTCGGCGGCGTGAACGCGCGCAAGGCCGGCACCACGGTCGCCCACACCGACAAGGACGGCAACCCGGTCGAGCTGCCCGTGTTCGGCACGGTCGCCGAGGCCATCGAGAAGACGGGAGCGGACGTGTCGATCGCGTTCGTCCCGCCCGCGTTCACGAAGGACGCGATGATCGAGGCCATCGACACCGACATCCCCCTGCTGGTGGTCATCACCGAGGGCGTCCCCGTCGGCGACACCGCCGAGGCGTGGGCGTACGCGCAGTCCAAGGGCAACAAGACCCGCATCATCGGCCCGAACTGCCCCGGTGTGATCACGCCCGGCGAGGCGCTGGTCGGGATCACACCGGCCAACATCACCGGCAAGGGCCCGATCGGCCTGGTCTCGAAGTCGGGCACCCTGACCTACCAGATGATGTTCGAGCTGCGCGACCTGGGCTTCTCCACCGCCATCGGCATCGGCGGCGACCCGGTGATCGGCACGACGCACATCGACGCCCTCGCGGCGTTCGAGGCCGATCCCGAGACCAAGGCGATCGTCATGATCGGCGAGATCGGCGGCGACGCCGAAGAGCGCGCGGCCGACTACATCAAGGCGCACGTCACCAAGCCGGTCGTCGGCTACGTGGCCGGCTTCACCGCCCCCGAGGGCAAGACGATGGGCCACGCCGGCGCCATCGTCTCGGGCTCGGCGGGCACCGCGCAGGCCAAGAAGGAGGCCCTCGAGGCCGCCGGGGTCAAGGTCGGCAAGACGCCGTCCGAGACCGCCGACCTGATGCGCGAGATCATCACGTCGCTCTGATCGACTGACGCCTCAGAGGGGGCGGATGCCGCGGCCCGCAGTGCGGGATGCTGCGGCATCCGCCCCCTCGGCCGTACGGCTGCGGCACGATGAGGTCATGACAACACTGCCCACAGCGCTCACGCTCGTCGGCGGCCCCACCGCCGTCATCGAATTCGCCGGCGTGCGGCTGCTGACCGATCCCACATTCGACGCCCCTGGCGAGTATCCGGGCGGGGAGTGTCGCTGCACAAGCTCACCGGTCCGGCGCTCGGACCCGACCAGGTCGGCGAGATCGACGTCGTGCTGCTCTCGCACGACCAGCATCCCGACAATCTCGACATCGCGGGCCGCCGCTACCTGGCCCGCGTCGGCACGGTGCTGTCCACCGCCGATGCGGCTGGGCGGCTCGACGGGGTGACCGGCCTGGCGCCGTGGCAGACCCACGCCGTCGACGGTGTGGAGATCACCGGGCTGCCCGCCCGACACGGCCCCGTGGGCGCCGAACGGCTCTCGGGTGCGGTCACCGGATTCCTGCTGCGCGCACCGGGCGAGCCGACCGTGTACGTCTCGGGAGACAATGCCGCCGTCGAACTGGTCGAGCAGATCGTCGACCGCATCGGCCCCATCGACATCGCGGTGCTGTTCGCGGGCGCGGCCAACGTCGGCCGGTTCGGCGACGACGACCTGACGCTCAACGCGCGCACCGCGGTCGAGGCCGCCCGTGCGCTGGGCGACGCGGTGATCGTGCCGGTGCACGCCGAGGGCTGGCACCATTTCAGCGAGACCCGCGAGCGGCTGGTGCGCGAGTTCGAGTACGCCGGCCTCACGCATCGGCTTGCGCGTGCCCACGGCGGGGGAGCGCCTCGTCCTCTGACCGCCCCGGATGCGCGCCGGATGCGCGCGGGATAAGCCCCGGATGCGCGCGAGATGCCGCAGCCCGCAGCATCCGCCCCTTCGTCGCGTCCGCAGACGGGCCTCTTCTCCTGCGCGAGATCACGCTCGTGCACGCGTGGAGCCGGAAAGGGCGTGCACGAGCGTGATCTCGCGCTGACGGCGGCGCGGTAGCGTGAGGACATGCCACTGACCGGAGAGTACAAGCCGAGCACCGCATCGTGGGCGCGCACGCAGGCCGAGACGTTCGAGGCGAGCGGCGGTGCCGAGGCGAACGAGCTGCGCGGCAAGCCGATCATCGTCCTGACCACGGTCGGCGCGAAGACCGGTGCGCTGCGCAAGACCGCGCTGATGCGGGTCGAGCACGAGGGGCACTACGCCGTCGTCGCGTCCAAGGGCGGGTCGCCCGACGAGCCGAAGTGGGCGTCGAACATGCGAAAGCACCCGCACGTCGAGCTGCAGGACCTCGGCGTGAAGCGCGACTATCTCGCCCATGAGGCAGCCGGGGCCGAGCGCGAGACGTGGTGGGCGCGCGCGGTCGAGGCGTTCCCGAACTACGCCGAATACCAGACGAAGACCGACCGGCTCATCGCCCTGTTCGTCCTCGACCCGATCGCGGACTGAGCGCCGCCGCGGCGACGCGCCGGCTCAGTCCTCGTAGCCGATCAGCCAGGTCACGCCGAACCGGTCGGTGGCCTGCCCGTCGTGGGCGCCCCGCGGCCGAGCTCGAGCGGGTCGAGCACCGCCGACACGCGTCAGCCGCCGATGACCGCCTCGAGCGGGCCGCGGGCGAAGTAGATCACGAAGCCGGCGGCGACGATCCACAGCAGCGGGCTGATCAGCCGCGCCTTGCCGGCGAGCGACCGGATGACGACCCAGGCGATGAACCCGGCGCCGATGCCGTTGGCGATCGAGTAGGTCAGCGGCATCACCGACACGGTCAGGAACACCGGGACCAGCACCGACATGTCCTTCAGCTCGATCCGGCGGATCTGCGACATCATCAGTGCACCGACGATCACCAGCGCGGCCGAGGCGACCTCGCTGGGCACGATCGAGGTCAGCGGCGTGAGGAACATCGCGAGCAGGAACAGCACACCCGTCACCAGGTTGGCCACCCCCGTTCGCGCGCCCTCGCCGATGCCGGCGGCGGATTCGACGAACACGGTGTTCGACGAGGCCGAGGCCCCGCCGCCGACGACCGCGCCGACGCCCTCGACGATCAGGGCGGACTTCAGCCGCGGGAAGTTGCCCTTCTGGTCGGACAGGCCGGCCTCCTCGGCGAGGCCGGTCATGGTGCCCATCGCGTCGAAGAAGTTCGTGAAGACCAGGGTGAAGACGAGCATGATGCAGGCGATGGCGCCGATCCGGCCCCAACTGCCGACCAGGTCGACCTGGCCGACCAGGCCCAGGTCGGGCAGGCTCAGCCACTGCGACGGCAGCGTCGGCACCGACATTCCCCAGCCACCGGGGTTCGACTCGCCGCGGGCGCCCAGGTGCCAGATCGCCTCGACGATCATCGCGACCACGGTGCCCGAGACCAGCGCGACCAGCAGCGCGGCCTTGATCTTGCGAGCCATCAGGATGCCCGCCAGCAGCAGGGTGAACACGAACAGCAGCGCCGGGACGGTCGCGATCGAACCGCCGCTGCCGAGGCCGACGGGCGGTGACGGCAGACCGGTCGCGGTGACGAATCCGCCGTCGACCATGCCGATGAACGCGATGAACAGGCCGATGCCGACGGTGATGCCGATCTTCAGCTCCATCGGGACGGCATCCATGATCATGCGCCGCAGGCCGGTGGCCGACAGCAGGACGATGATCAGGCCGTTGATCACCACCAGCCCCATGGCCTCGGGCCAGGTGAGCTGGCCGACCACGCTCACCGCGAGGAACGAGTTGATCCCCAGCCCCGCGGCGAACGAGAACGGCAGCCGCGAGATGAGGCCGAACAGGATCGTCATCACGCCGGCGGTCAGCGCGGTGACGGCGGCGACCTGCTGGTTCTGCAGGGCGTTGCCGGCCACGTCCTGCGTGCCGCCGAGGATGATCGGGTTCAGGATGACGATGTAGGCCATCGTCACGAACGTGACGATGCCGCCACGGATCTCGGTGCCCAGCGTCGAGCCGCGGCGGGTGATCTCGAAGAAGCGGTCGAAGCCGTTCTTCGGGGCGCGGTCGTGCTCTGCGGCGGTGTCGGTGGCAGGGGCTGTGCTCATAGTCGGGGGACCTCCGCCACAAAACCTAGCGCCCCGCACGCCGATTCACAGCATCCATCCAGGAACGCGCGCGAATCGCGCGCGCGGGCGTGGCCGCGAGGTCGGATGCCGCGGGCCTGGGTAGTGTCGACTGCGCCCATGCAACGCCTGCTCATCGTCTTCCTCGCCGCGTTCGACGCCGTCATCGCGGCCGCCGTCGGCATCGCCGTCGTGCTGGCTCCGCTGACGCTGCTGTGGGTGGTGGGGATCGGTGCGCCGGACTGGTCGGCGCTGTGGCCGGCGACCGGCGCGATCTGGCAGCTCGGCCACCTCGTCCCGCTGGCCGTGCACCTGCCCACCGAGTACCTCGCCGTCGCCGGGATCCCGGAGGATGCCGCCTCGTTCTCCCTCTCGCTTGCTCCGCTCGCCCTGGCCGGCAGCACCGCGGTGTTCGCCGCCCGATCCGGGGCGCGTGCCGGTCGCAGCGGGCACTGGGCGGTGGGAGTGCTCTCCAGCGGCGTCGTGTTCGCCGCGGCATCCGCGGTCATCGCGCTCACCGCCCGCACCCCGATCGCCGCACCGCAGCTGTGGCAGGCGGTGCTCCTGCCGACCCTCGTCTACCTGCTGCCGTCGCTGGCCGGCGCCGTCGGCACGGCCTGGCGGGATGCGCCCGGCCTTCTCGCGCAGCTGCGCCACGCGCTGACGGACCTGCCCGGATCCTGGCCCGAGGCGCCCGCGCTCATGCTGCGCGGAGCGGCGGTCACCCTCATCGCGATGATCGGCCTGGGCGCGCTGACGGTCGTCGGCGGTCTGATCTTCCGCGGCGACGAGGTGATCGCGCTGTTCCAGGCCGGCAACTTCGACGCCATCGGCGTGATCGTGGTCGCGCTCGCGCAGCTGGCCTATCTGCCCACCCTCGTGCTCTGGGTGCAGCGTTCCTGGCCGGCCCCGGGTTCGCCGTGGGCGCCGGGACGGCCGTCTCGCCGGCCGGCACCCAGCTCGGCGTGGTCCCGGGGCTGCCGGTGCTCGGCGCGCTCCCCGAGTCGGCCTCGCCCTGGCTGCTCGCCCTGGTCCTGCTGCCGATCGCGGCGGGCGCGCTGGCCGGATGGATGCTGCGCGCCCGGCTTGCCACTCCCGCACACCGGTCGGATCTCGGGCTGCGCGCCGGCCTTGCTGTGGGGGTCGCCGCGCTGAGCGGGGCCGGGGCGGCGCTGCTGGGCTGGCTCTCGTCCGGGGCGATCGGACCGGGCCGGCTGGCCGAGGTCGGCCCGGAGCCGGGACCGTTCGCGCTGGCGTTCGGGCTGGAGGTGCTCGTCGGGGCGGCGATCATCCTGCTGACCCCCCAGCGCCCCCTGCACCCGGAGGTGGCACCGGCGCTCGAGCCGCGTCGCGCCGATCCTGCGCCGACAGCGGATGCCGCGATCCGCGACGTCCCGCGGGACCCGAACCGGCTCGAGGACGAGAACGACACCGCCCCCATCGAGCCCGTGCCGATCGAGCGGGGTCTGCTCGCCTCATCCGAGGACGAGACCGACACCGCCCCCATCGACCCGGGCTTCCTCGGCCGCGACTGACCTGGCGACCGGCGGGACGGGCCGGGCGCCGCTTGCGCCCGTGGGTAGACTGGGCGCGTGCTCACGGTCGCCGTTCTCATCTCAGGCGCCGGCTCGAATCTGCGTGCGCTGCTCGAGGCCGCCGACGACCCCGCGTACCCCGCCCGCATCGTCGTGGTCGGCGCGGACCGGCAGGCCGACGGGCTCGATCACGCCGAGGCCTTCGGCATCCCGAGCTTCACCGTCCCGTACTCGGCCTACCCCACCCGCGAGGAATGGGGGGCCGAGCTGGACGCCCAGCTGCGCACCTGGAGCCCGACCTGGTCGTGCTCAGCGGTCTGATGCGGCCTTGCCGTCGTCGGTGGTGGATGCCTGGGCCCCGCACATCGTGAACACGCACCCCGCATACCTCCCCGAGTTCCCCGGGGCCCACGGCGTGCGGGATGCGCTCGCCGCCGGAGCCACCCAGACCGGAGCCAGTGTCATCGTCGTCGACGACGGAGTCGACAGCGGACCGGTGCTCGCGCAGGAGCGCGTGCCCGTCCTCACCGGCGATGACGAGCACACTCTGCACGAGCGCATCAAACCCGTCGAGCGGCGCCTGCTCATCGACGTGGTGCGACGCATCGCCACCGGCGAGCTGGATCTCGCCGCGTCCCGCCCCGCGCAGAGCGTCTGACCCGATCCCGACAACGAACCAGGAGCACCTATGGCCGGCCCCCGTCACGATCCCTCCCTGTACCGTCAGCGCGATGTCGTGCCGATCAGGCGGGCGCTGGTCTCGGTCAGCGACAAGACCGACCTGGTGCCGCTGGCCGAGGCGCTGGCCGGTGCCGGGGTCGAGATCGTCTCGACCGGGTCGACGGCGGCCACGATCCGCGACGCCGGGATCGCGGTGACCGATGTCGCCGCCGTGACCGGCGTGCCGGAGATGCTGGACGGGCGGGTCAAGACACTGCACCCGAACGTGCACGGAGGCCTGCTGGCCGACCTGCGGCTGCAGGCCCACGAGGACGAGCTGGCCGAGCTGGGGATCCAGCCGTTCGAGCTGGTCGTGGCCAATCTGTACCCGTTCGTGGAGACCGTGCGCTCCGGCGCCTCCAGCGACGACGTGGTCGAGCAGATCGACATCGGCGGACCGGCGATGGTCCGCGCCTCGGCGAAGAACTACGCGAACGTCGCGATCGTGGTCTCGCCGGAGTCGTACCCGGCCATCATCGAGGCCGTCGGCGCCGGCGGCACGTCGCTCGGCCAGCGCAAGGAGCTGGCCGCCCGCGCCTTCGCGCACACCGCCAACTACGACCGCGCCGTGGCGACCTGGTTCTCGGAGGAGACCCTCGCCGAAGGCGTCGACCTGCCCCAGCACCTGACCATCCGCGCCGAGCGGATCGAGCCGCTGCGGTACGGCGAGAACGCCCACCAGCGCGCGGCCATCTACTCGCGCGTCGGCGGTCACGGCATCGCCCAGGCCACGGGGCTGCAGGGCAAGGCGATGTCGTACAACAACTATGTGGATGCCGATGCCGCCCTGCGTGCTGCGTTCGACATGGTGCTGCCGGCCGTCGCCATCATCAAGCACGCCAACCCGTGCGGCATCGCGGTGACCGCGCCCAACGCGCTGGACCCGATCGCCAGCGCGCATCTGCGGGCGCACGAGTGCGACCCGCTGTCGGCGTTCGGCGGCGTGATCGCGGCGAACCGCACCGTCACCCTGAAGATGGCCGAGAACCTCCGCGACATCTTCACCGAGGTGATCGTGGCCCCCGGCTTCGAGCCCGAAGCCCTCGAGCTGTTCAAGCTGAAGAAGAACCTGCGCGTACTGCAGCTGCCCGCCGACTGGACCCAGGAGCGCATGGACGTGCGCCTGGTCTCGGGTGGTCTGCCTGCAGGACGCCGACCGGTTCCCGGACGACATCGAATCCGTCGCCGACAAGTGGGAGCTGGTCTCCGGCGAGCGCCCGTCCGACGCCGAGATGCAGAACCTGATCTTCGCGTGGAAGTCCTGCCGTGCGGTCAAGTCGAACGCGATCGTCTTGGCCAAGGACTCGGCGACCGTGGGCATCGGCATGGGCCAGGTGAACCGGGTCGATTCGTGCAAGCTGGCCGTCGAGCGCGCCGGCGACCGCGTGGTCGGCTCGGTCGCGGCATCCGACGCGTACTTCCCGTTCTCGGACGGTCCCGAGACCCTCATCAACGCCGGCGTCACCGCGATCGTGCAGCCCGGCGGGTCGGTGCGCGACCAGGAGACGATCGATCTGGCCAAGGAGCGCGGGATCACCATGTACTTCACCGGCGAGCGCCACTTCTTCCACTGATCGGGCCGCACCCGGCTTGCGCCCGCGCCTGTGGCCGCGGGCGCGGCCGGGTAAGGTCGATGCGGGAATACGGGAGGACGCATCGGTGATCTGGGAGATCGACGACGCCGCACGCACGATCGAGGGCCTCGACGCGCATGGTCGACCGATGCCCGGCTACGCGGCTTCGCTCGGACTGCTGCCGGCGCGTCCGGGTCAGCGCGTGCTGGCGACCCTGTGCGAGGCGGCGATCGCACTGATCCTGCTGCTGCCGTTGCTGATCGTGGCCCTGCCGGTCCTGGTCGGGGCGGCGTTGGACCCCGAGCCGCAGCAGGTGCTCGCAACCCGGTCCGACCTGATCATCGTGCTGATCTGCGCGGCCGCGTCGTGGTTCCTGTCGATCGCGTTCATCATCGTGCGAGCTCGTCGCTGCACGGCCGCCGCGGGGTGACCGTGGGCAAGGCGATCGCCGGCATCCGGTCGGTCAACGTGCGCACGCTGGAGCGCCCCGGCTTCTGGCGCGGCGCGGTGGTCCGCTACCTGGTCCTGGCAGCGAGCATGATCGTGCCCCTGATCGGGCCGGTGCTGGTGATCGCCGTCTCGCCCCTGATCGATCCTGAGCGCCGCGGCCGCGGATGGGCCGACCTGGCCGGTGCGACCTGGTTCGTCGACGTGCGCCGCGGCCTGAACCCGTACGACGGCAAGCGGATGCGCATCGCCCGCAAGACCGTGACCACCCCGCTGCGCGACGTCGTCACCCGGCTTCCGTCGCTGGCGACCCCGGCCGACCCGGTGGTCGGGGCGGCCGCGTTCCCGGTCGCGCGCAGCACCGGCGGGGTACTCGGAGCGCCCCGCACCCAGGCCTCCGGCGCCGCCGCGCCGGCGGGCGCCGCTTCGGCCGCTGCGCAGTCCCGCCCGCCGGTCACACCTGCGGCGCCCACGCCGCCGCCGCTTGCGCCGATGAACCCCGCGCCGGCGAGCCCCGCCCCGACGAGCCCCGCACCGACGAATGCGGTGGATGCCGCACCTTCGATCTCCCCTCCGGCCAGGGATGCCGCACCCGCCGCCGCGTGGGCTCCGCCCTCGCTGCCGCCCGAGCCCCCGGCGACGACGGGCCAGGCGGGCGCGCCGCCGGCTCCCGCAGCTCGGCCCCGGCGCCGTCGGCCGCAGCATCCCCCGCCCCGACGCCGCCGACCGCCCCTGCCTCGCCGGCCGTCCCGGCAGCGGGCACCGCCACGCTCGTCCTGGAGACGGGGGAGCGCATCGCGGTCGCCGGCGACGGCGTGCTGCTCGGGCGCGCCCCGGCCCGCGCGCGCGGGGACGCCGAGCTCCTCCCCGTCCCGATCGCCGACACGACCAAGTCCGTCTCCAAGACGCACGTCGCGGTGCACCGGATCGACGGGGTCTGGGCCGCCGAGGACCGGCACTCCACCAACGGCAGCGCGATCGTGCGGGACGGCACCCAGCACGAGCTCCTGCCCGGGCGACCGCTGCCGTTGCGGGACGGCGACGAGCTGCGCTTCGGCGACCGTCGCGCCCGCTTCCAGACCGACTGATCCGCCGACCCCGACGAGGAATCTCCGATGAGACTCAAGCTGACCCTGCGGCGCCAGAACGGCCAGACCACCGACATCGCGGTGACATCGGACGCGACCGCGACTGTGCAGGACGTGGCGCGCAAGATCACCGAGACCGACCCGGCACGCCTCGGCGCGGGCCCGGCGGAGGGCATCCTCACCCTCAGCGTCGCCCCGCCGACCTCCGGCGATCACACCGTCCTCGACCCCGACATGCCCATCAGCGACGCTCCGGTCGGGTCCGGGTTCGTCGCGACGGTCACCACCCTCGGCGACCGGTACGCGTCGTCCCGCTCTGCCGACGGCCCGGCGCTGGCGACCCTGCACGTGGTCGGCGGACCGTTCGCCGGGCACGAGTTCGCGCTGCGCAAGGGGTCGTTCACGATCGGGCGGGCGCCGGAGAACGACATCGTCGTCGACGACGCGCTCGTCTCCAAACGGCACGCCCGCATCGAGGTCGGCACGGGCGTGGAGGTCGTCGACCTGAACTCGGCGAACGGGATCGTGGTGGACGGCGGGCTGGTGCAGCGCCTGCGGGTCATCCCGGGCAGCGCTTCATGCTCGGCGACACCGAGCTGGTCGTGCGGATGCTCCAGGACTTCGCGCCGGTCACCCAGGATCCGGTGCTCGAGCGCGGCGGGACGCTGCTGTTCAACCGCAGCCCGCGGGTGGAGCCGCGGTACGCCGGGCAGGAGCTGTCCGAGCCGCGCATGCCCAAGGACCCGGTCACCCGACTCTTCCCGTGGCCGATGCTGGTGGCCCCGCTGATCCTCGGGCTGTCGATGTTCGCGATCAACGGCCACCCGCGCTCGCTGCTGATCGTGCTGATGTCGCCGCTGATGCTGTTCGGCAACTTCATCTCTCAGCGCACCAACCTGGGCCAGCGGCTGCGCAAGGAGTCCGAGGTCTTCGAGCGCACGTTCGAGGAGCTCGAGGAGACGCTCTACCGCGAGCGGCCCCGGGAACGCGAGACCCGCAACGCCGAGGTGCCGCCGGTGGCCGTGGTGTTCGAGCAGGCGATGCGGCTCGGCCCCATGCTGTGGACGCGCCGCCCCGAGCACTGGAACTTCCTCGCGGTGCGCCTGGGCACGTGCGAGGCGCTCTCGCGCACGGTGATCCACCGCTCCGAGGGCACCGACTCGCTGCCCGAGTACGTCGATCGCGTCGACCGGCTTGCAGGAGCGCTACCGCATGATCGACGGCGTGCCCGTGCTCGAATCGCTGCAGAGCGTGGGAGTCATGGGCATCGCCGGGCCGCAGCGCGAGGCGGCGGACGCGCTGCGCGGGCTGAGCGTGCAAGCTGTTCGGGATGCACTCGCCCAACGACCTGGTGGCCGTGGCGCTCACCGAGCCGGAATGGGCGCGGGAGCTGGAATGGCTGAAGTGGCTGCCCACACCTCCAGCGAACGCAGCCCGTTCCGCGACATGCCGCTGTCCGACTCGGCGTCCACCGGCGCCGCGCTGCTGTCCGGGCTGGAAGAACTGGTCATGCGCCGCTCGACCGCCACCGCATCGCCCCGGCCGCCCTACGGCGAGGACTGGGACCCGATGCGGTTCGGCACCGATGTGAAGCGCGCCGCCGAAGAGGCATCCTTCCCCGGTCAGACCGCGGTCGTGGTGATCGTGACCGCCGACGCGCCGGTCGACCGCGCACGCCTCACGCAGGTCCTCGAGCGCGGCGCCGACGTCGGCGTGTACGGGGTGTTCGTGGCTCCGGTCGTCGAGGCCCTGCCGGCGGTGTGCCGCAGCTTCGTGGATGTCGGCGGCGGACTCGAGCATGCCCGCGTGGGCACCGTGCGCAGCGGCGTGGACTACCCGGATGCCGCGGTCGAAGGCGTCTCGAACGAGCTGATGAACGTGCTGGCCCGGCGCCTGGCCCCGGTCACCGATGCCAGCACCGTCGTGGAGGACGCCTCCGACATCCCCAACTCGGTGATGTTCCTGTCGCTGGTGGGATCCGAGCTGGCCACCACCCCGTCGTTCGCGGTCGACCGCTGGCGCGAGAACAACACGATCATCGACCGGTCGGGCCCGGCCCTGCCTCGGCTGAAGAAGGCGGGTACGCTGCGCGCGCTCGTCGGCCACGGCGCGACCGACGCGATGACCCTCGACCTGCGCACCCAGGGCCCGCACGCCCTGGTCGGCGGCACCACCGGTGCGGGCAAGAGCGAGTTCCTGCAGGCGTGGGTGCTGGGCATGGCGGCCGCGCACAGCCCCGACCGGGTGACGTTCCTGTTCGTCGACTACAAGGGCGGGTCGGCGTTCGCCGACTGCGTCGAGCTTGCCGCACTGCGTGGGCCTGGTCACCGACCTCAGCCCGCACCTGGTGCGTCGGGCCCTGACCAGCCTGCGCGCCGAGCTGCACTATCGGGAGCACCTTTTCAACCGCAAGAAGGCCAAGGACCTCCTGGAGATGGAGAAGCGCCGCGACCCCGAGACCCCGCCGGCCCTGGTGCTGGTGATCGACGAGTTCGCCGCCCTCGCCGGCGAGGTGCCCGAGTTCGTGGACGGCGTGGTCGACATCGCCCAGCGCGGCCGCTCGCTCGGCATCCACCTGATCATGGCGACGCAGCGCCCGGCCGGCGTCATCAAGGACAACCTGCGGGCGAACACCAACCTGCGCGTCGCGCTGCGCATGGCCGACGCCTCGGACTCGAAGGATGTCGTGGACGACCCGATCGCGGGCAGCTTCGACCCCAGCATCCCCGGCCGCGGCATCGCCAAGACCGGCCCGGGCCGCCTGGTGCCGTTCCAGTCCGCGTACGCCGGCGGCTGGAGCACGGACGAGCCGCCCGAAGCCGATGTGAGCGTGGCCGAGCTGCGGTTCGGCTCGGTGCAGAGGTGGGAGGAGGATGACCGCGGCGATGCCGACGTGCACGACGGCGACCCCGGCCCCAACGACCAGAAGCGGATCGTGGCCACCCTCATCGCGGCAGCCGCGGACGCCGGCATCCCGGCCCCCCGACGCCCGTGGCTGGACGACCTGGAGGCCACGGTGGACGTGCGCGAGCTGTCGGCCGGGCGTGCCGGGTCGATCCTGCTGGGCAAGCGGGACGTCCCGGAGCGCCAGCTTGCAGGAGGCGGTCCACTTCGAGCCCGACCGCGACGGGTCGATGCTCGTGTACGGGACCAGCGGGTCCGGCAAATCCACCGTGCTGCGCACGATCGCGATCGCCGCGGCCATCGGCCGGCGCACCGAGAACGTCGAGGTGTACGGGCTGGACTTCGGCTCGGGCTCGCTGAAGAGCCTCGAGGTCCTGCCGCACGTGGGATCCATCATCCCCGGCGACGACGCGGAGCGCGTGCAGCGCGTGCTGCGCACCCTGGCCGCGGTGCTGGACGACCGCGGCAAGCGGTTCAGCGCGGCCAATGCGTCCAGCGTCACCGAATACCGCGAGCTGACCGGGCGCGACGAGTCGCGCATCATCCTGCTGCTGGACGGCCTGCCGCAGTTCCGTTCGGAGTGGGAGTCCACCAGCGCCCGGATGCCGTTCTACCAGGTGTTCATGCGGATCCTCGGCGAGGGGCGCCCGCTCGGCGTGCACGTGGTGGCGACCGCCGACCGCTCGGGCTCGGTGCCCACCGCGGTCAGCTCGAACGTGTCGCGCCGCGTCATCCTGCGCCTGTCGGACGAGAACGCGTACTCGCTGCTGAACGCCCCCAAGGATGTGCTGGACGAGCGCTCCGGCCCGGGCCGTGCCATCGTCGACGGCTTCGAGACGCAGATCGCGGTGCTCGGCGGCACCCCGAACGTCGCCGAACAGACCAAGCTGCTCGGCAGCTGGCCGAAGAGCTGCGGACGCGCGGGATCCGCGAGGTCGCCGAGATCGGGTCGCTGCCCACCCGCCTGGCGCTGGACGAGCTGCCCGACCGGGTCGGCGAGTTCCCTGTGCTCGGCGTCGCCGAGGACACGCTCGCGCCGCGCGGCTTCGACCCGGCCGGCACGTTCGTGGTTGCCGGGCCGCCGATGGCCGGCAAGACCACGGCGATGAAGGCGCTGATCACCGCCATGGTGCGCTTCGACCCCGAGGTCAAGCTGTTCCACCTGGGCGGGCGGCGCTCGAGGCTCAAGGAGTTCGCGCCCTGGGTGCGCAAGCGCGACCACCCCGGACGACGCGAAGGACCTCGTCACCGAGCTGAGCGACCTGGTCGCCGACGAGGCGCTCGGGATGCGGCTGATGATCGTGGTGGAGGACGTCCCGCAGTTCGCCGACTCGCCGGCCGAGCGGCCGCTGAAGGCGCTGTTCCAGGCAATCAACCGCAGCGAGCAGTTCCTCATCGGCGATGCCGACATCACCCAGGTCACCAGCGGGTTCGGACTCATCGGCGACTTCAAGGCGGGCCGGAAGGGCATCGTGCTCAAGCCGGATTCGTTCGACGGCGAGGCGGTCTTCAAGGTCCCGTTCCCGAAGGTCAAGCGCGCCGAGTTCCCCGAGGGGCGCGGCATCTTCGTGCAGGCCGGTCGGGCCGTGACCGTCCAGATGCCGCTGGCCGAGGCATCCGTGCTCACCGTCGCGTCCCCGGCCGCCGGATGATCCGCCGGTAGATTGGAGTGGTGGTGAGCAGCGAACCGATCCGTCTGACCGGGAGCGACGACGAGATCGTCGCCGTCGCGCGACGCGCCTGGCGGGTGGTGGCCGCGGACCGCGAGGCGCGCGGCCTGCTGCCGGCCCTGGACCAGCTCGGGCGACAGCGTCGCGCGTACATGGCGGGATTCGCCGCGCCGACGGTCGCGGCGGCCGGATCCGAGACCGCCGCACCGAAGGGCCGACCCGCGTCATCGACCGTCTGGTACGTGCTGCTCGCGCTGGGGCTGCTGGCCGCCACGGTCTCGGCGGCACTGGCCGGCCCGATGATGAAGCGCGTCACGCTCGAGGCGGCGACCGCCGTCCCGGTGATCTTCGCGACCCTGATCGCGGCGATCGTCCTGCTGGCCGTCGCACTGCCCGCGTGGCTGCGCCGCCGGCCGCGGTCCACCGGAGCGCTGACGATGGTGGTCGTCGTCGGGCTGATCATGGTCGCCGTGGTGATCTACCGGTTCGTGATCGGACCGGCCGGCGGCACGACCGACTTCACCGCGGCCCAGCTGGCCTGGTGGCACGCCGGAGCGATAGTGGTGGTGCTCGAACTCGCGGTCCTGGCGCTGCTGGTGCGGCCCGCCCCCGACGCCGCGCCGAACGCGGACGCCGGACGCCTGCGCGACGAAGGCCGGCGACTGCGGGCGGATGCCGCGCGGCTGGCCCGCACGGACGCGCCGGACGCCGTCGACCGGGAGTGGGCGCGCGAGCTCGACACGCTCACCGACGTGCCGGCCGCCACGCGCACCCAGGCGCAGGAGCTCGGACCGGTCGCCTGGCTGGCCTGGACCTTCTACGACGGCGACCTCGACGTCTCTGCCGTCGCGCGGCCCTGAGAACGGTGGGGAATTGTCCCCATCGACGGGGTCCGGCCGATCTTGTTAGGTTCTTCTCATCGGCCCGACGGGGGTCGGGCAATCTGAGCAGAGGAGTTGACGATGGCTGATTTCGGAGCATCGTATTCAGAGATGGAGCAGGTGGCGAACTCGCTGTCGCAGGCTCGTGATGACATTCAGGGTCAGCTGGACACGCTGAAGAGCCAGGTGGACACCCTGCTGGGCGAGGACTTCAAGACGCAGCACGCGTCCGGCAAGTTCGGTGAGGGCTACGAGGAGCTGACCACCGGCCTGAAGAACGCCGTCGACGGCATCGGCGACATGTCCGACGCGCTGACCGGCATGATGCACGCGATCCAGGACCTGGACCAGCAGCTCGCCGGCAGCTGACCGGCCACCGCGGCGTCCGACGACTGAGGTCGTCGGACGCCGCTGTCTCGACATCCGCGCGTCGTCCCGCACGAGGGCACGACCGTCCGCACCACAGGGGGAGGTTCTCACATGGCCTATGACGACATCGACATCCCGATGCGCAGCATGGAAGACCTGGAGAAGGCCGTCAAGGACACGATCGACGAGTTCGAGAACGCCACCCACAACAGCGAGGCGCTGGAATCGGCCATCGGCAGCCCGCTGGACCGGTCCGGTCTGCGCTCGCAGGCGCAGCGGTTCGAAGAGGCGTGGGACGACAAGCGCGACACGCTCAAGGAACACCTGGTCGACCTGCTGGATCGCGTCTCGGGGACGCGGGAGAAGTGGGCGGAACTCGACGCCGAGCTGGCCAAGGCCGTCGACACATCGGATGGAAACGACGGATGACCGAGAACGACCCGAAGTACCGCTCCCTGAGCATGCTGGCCACGCCGGACGGCGGGCACGAGCTGCGCCGGATCAGCGGCAACGCCGAGGACATCCACACGCGCGGCGTGGCGATGAAGGACCTCGGCGAGCGGATGCAGAAGGCGGCCAACTCCCTCAGCGCCCTCGCCTCCGGGACCGAGGGCAAGGGCGCCTCGATCGACAAGCTGCGCGACAGCGCCGATGACGTGCATGAAGACCTGAAGAAGGCGGGCATCCGGTACGCGCCCAGCGGCGAGGTGCTCTCCGACTACGGCAAGACCCTGGGTGAGGTGCAGGGCCCGATCGAGGTGATCGTCACGGAGTGCGAGACCCTGTGGGGCACCGTCCGCACGAAGTCCACCGACCTGGAGACGGCGTCGCAGACCGGCGACGACACCTCGACGCTGCAGTCCGAATTCGACACCGCCGTCCAGGACTGGGAGGACGAGGCACGCAAGTACAACGGCCACTGGGACTCCTGGGACGCCGCGTACGACCGCGCGCACAGCGGACTGGAGGACGCCAACGACAACGGCGTCAAGGACTCGTGGCTGGACAACGCGCTCCCGTTCCTCGATGCGCTGGGCACGGTGCTGACCTGGGTGGGGATCGCGCTGGTGGTCGCCGCCTGCATCATCGGCGGCCCGTTCGTGCTGGCCGCCGCGCTCGTCGGCCTGGCCGCCCTGGGCACCACCCTGCTGCGGTACGCGGGCGGACGCGCCACCCTCACCGACGTCATGTTCGCGGCGATCGCCGTCTTCCCGTTCGGCAAGGCCTTCGGTGCGCTCAAGGGCATCTCCAAGGCCGCCGGCCCGCTCGGCAAGCTCACCGCCGGCCTGAAGGGCGGGAAGGGGATGCTCGGCGACCTGGTGGGCCTGGGGGCAAGACCAGCCTGAAGAGCCTGAAGGGCGTCCTGCAGAACGGCAGGCTCGCGCAGGTGTTCCACGGCAGCGGCGCGCTGAACAAGAGCGGATCGTCCGTGCTTGCGCAACTTCTTCGGCCGCACCGGACAGCCCAGCATCCTCAGCCGTCTCACCCAGGGGTTCGACAACGCCGCCGGCGCGACCATGACCGATGCCGCGGCCGCCCTGTCGAACAAGGCGAAGGGCAACCTCGCCCAGTTCCTGTCGAACACCCCGGCGGTCAGGGCCTGGCCTCGCTGATCGGCGACAGCGCCAGCGGGATCGACAAGGCGCTGAACTTCGTGGATGCCTCCGGCAAGGGCGGGCTGAGCTTCGCCCACGACATGGGCTGGGTCTGAGATGTCGGACGGCATCGCACGACAGATCGAGGTGCCCTTCGACGCGCGGCTCTTCCTCGAGGTGCCGGAGCAGCTGCGGGCGACACGTCCCCGGAGCGCGCACCCTGGCTGCGTGAGGTCTGCGCCCAGAACACCGTCGCAGACGAGTGGAAAGATGATCCCGACGGGCTCCTGGCACGAATGGAGGCGCAGGCTCGCGCTCCTGTCGCCGGAGGCGTTCGCCGCGTTCGCCTACTGCCCGCGGGGACTGCCCGGGGATGTGCTGGTCGAGGTGCACGTCGGCGAGGTCGACGTGGACGAGCTGGATCAGCTCGACGAGCGTGCGACCCCGGTCGCGCTGCCGGAGCGGGTGCGGCCGGTCACCTCGCCGACGCTCGGCGAGGGGCGGGTGACCAGCTCGGTGGCCGCCACCGATGCCGGCGGCGCCATCGGCGAGCTGCGCTTCGAGTTCATCCACGACCGGGTCCTGGTCGAGGTGTACGCGGCGTCCGCCGAGCTCGGCATCCTGGGCGAGGGCCTGTCGATCCTGGAGGAGTTCGCGGCCGGGATCAGCGTGAGCCGGGCGGATGAGGGGATCGTGGCATGACGTCGCTGCGCGAGGAGCTGCTGGGCGCGCCGGACGTGCCCACGATGCGGATGCTGGTGCCCGGCGGCTGGGAGGTGATCCCGCTCGAGGGGGAAGGATACGAACGCTTCGCCCAGCGGTTCCGCACCACCGTCAAGCGCGCCGGCCGGCCCGACGTGGACGCGTACGTGACGTCGATGCTCAAGCGGTGGATCGGCGACCTCCGGGAGCGGGGCGGACTCTACGCGATCCTGCCGCTGGATCTGCCCGACCAGCGGACGCTGCCGATGTCGCTGACCGTCTCGCTCGTCGGCGACGACGCGGAGCATTCGCTGGAGGACTGGGTCACCGCCAAGATCCGCCAGGGGACGACCGAGTTCCTCGACGACGGGCGCACCGTCCTGGCCTGGCAGACCCGGACCACGGGCCGCGGCGAGATGGCGGGCACCGTCTCGTGCCAGTACTCCTACCTGATCCCGGTGCCCGGCACGAGCCGTCGCAAGGCGGTGATGCTGGCCGGGACGCACCTGGTCGAGGTGACCGACCCGGAGGACGCGCCGCACCGCGAGGCGGCCAATGCGCTGTTCGACGCGATGGCGCTCGCCCTCGACTTCGTGCCCACCCCGGCGGCGAATCGCGCGTGATCGAAAGGACCTGACCGATGTCGGATGGCGTGTGGGTGCATTACACCCAGCTCGAACAGGTCAACGAGAAGCTGAAGGCTATCATCACCGAGCTGGACGAGGCGAGCTCGCGGGCGGACGACCTGGATGAGGCGATCGCCCACCCGTTCGGCCAGAACAAGCTGAACGACCGCGCGCACGATTTCGAATCGCGCTGGGATGACAAGCGCCGAGACCTGTCCCGCGACATCGGCAAGGTGCAGCAGCACGTGCAGGGCGTCGTCGACGGGATGAAGGACTGGGACCACGACACGGCGGCCCAGTTCGAGGTCGATGTGAGCGGCCAGCACGAACCGCGACCGGTCTGAGGCAGGGGAGGACGAGCAGATGACTATGGACACGTCGCCCGCCGGCCGGTGGGTCACCACGCTGGACGGTGAGCCCGCAGAGATCCGCAGGCGCGGCAATCAGATCACGTCGCTGGGCAACCAGATGCAGGACGGTTCGACGTTCCTGAAGGGACTGGTGGACCAGGCATCCGATCAGCGCGGCAAGGCGATCGAGAAGCTGCGCGAGGTGGTCGGCGACACCTACGACAAGCTCGGGCAGGCCGGCGACCTCTACCGGCCCACCGGTCCGGTGCTGGTCACCTACGCGGATGCGCTCGCTGAGGTCCAGCCCAAGGTCAACGCCGCGTACGAGCGCTGCGTCGAACTGTGGCAGGAGTACCAGAACGCGCCCGGATATCTGGAGGGCGACCGCCCGTTCTGGGACAAGCCGGACGACGAGTCGCCGGAGGCGGAGGACGCGTCCACCGACGACGCGAACAAGCAGGGCAGGCTCGACGACTACGTCGCCGAGGCGCGGATCTGGGACGGGCACGTCGACACCTGGGAAGAGGCGTTCGACGCCGCCGCCGCCGGCATCGGCGATGCGGTGGCCGGCAAGATCAAGGACGGCTTCTGGGACAACGTCGACGGCTTCGTCGGCGGCGTGCTGAAGGTGCTCCAGGTCGTCGGCATCATCATCGCGATCGCCGCGATCATCATCGGCGGGCCGATCGTCGCGCTCATCGGCGCGGTCGTCGGGGTGCTCACCCTGGCGCTGACCGCCTACCAGTACATCCGCGGCGACACCGGGCTGACCCAGCTGATCTTCGCGGTGATCGGCGTGATCCCGATCGGCAGTCTGGGCAAGCTGTTCCAGGGCGGCGCCGGCCGACTGGCGTTCCTCGGCGAGATGGTCACCGCGTTCAAGCCTTCCAGCTGGTCGGCCGCGATCAGCCAGGGACGCTCGCTGAGCCTGCTGGGGGGCCTGGCCGGCGGCGGGTGGCGCGGGTTCTCCGCCATGTCGCGCGGGCTGTTCTCGATGAACAATCCGAACGGCGTCGGCGACGTGATGATGCGCCTCATGTTCGGCAAGAGCGTGTCGGGCATGGAGGACACCATCACCGCGATGACCGGCGCGACCAACGGCTACTGCCGCTCGACCACGATCGCGGCCGGGTGGGAGTTCGCGCACGGGATGCTGTCGGGCCCGTGGAAGATGGTCAACAACATCGCCACCTGGACCGGCCACGGCGACCAGTCGCCCGGTTCGAAGTTGCCCTGGGTCGGGGCGGCACTGTGAGCGAGGGCGGCCCTGTGAGCGAGGGCGGCCCTGTGAGCGAGGGCGGCTCGGGGTCCGCAGAGGGCCTCGACGGGGAGCTGACCGCCACGAGCTTCGCCCCCGGGTGGATGCCGGTCCCGGCGCTGGCCGGGACGGATGCCGCACAGCCGTGGATCGCGCAGAACGCGAAGGCGCTGCGCGAGGCCTGGGGCGACCGGTGGGAGCCGGTGCACGACCGGCTCGTGCCCGCGCTGCTGCAGGCCGCGCTGGACCACCGCCGGCCCGAGGACGCGCTCGCGTTCCAGGTCTGGCCCACCGACGCCCCGGTGTGCATCTTCGTGCACGCGGCCGTGGGCACCTTCCCCGATGGCACGCGGATGCCGCAGCCCGGCGACGGCATCCTGTGCGACGCCGAGGGACTCGGCCTCGGCGTCCAGCTGCCGATCGCCGAGGAGGTCGGCGGCGTCCAGACGCTGGGCGCCCAGTTTGTGTTCGCCTCGGCCACCCGTGCGGTCTCGGTCGTCGTCGAGCCGACGCTGCCCGAGCTGATCGGTATCCTGATGCCGCAGATCCACGGATTCGTGCAGTCACTGCGCCTGACCGCGCCCGACGGCACCGCGTTCCGCGCCGATCCGCCCGCCCTGCGGGAGGCCGACCCGGCCGAGACCTGGATTGATAGCCTGACAGCGACATGAGCACCCCGTACCCCGATGCCCGCACCTGGGCGCAGGAGCATTCCCTCGCCGACGTGCCGCGTCTGGCGCGACTGGAGGGCTTCGCGTTCCAGGCCCACCCCGAGATCGTCGCGTCGTTCGGGGCGGACGGCGCCGCCATGGCGCGCTTCACCGCGGAGCATCGGCGCACGCCGGAGCGGACCGCCAAGAACGTGCTGGTGGCGGTACTCGGCATCGTGATGGTGCTCGCGCCGATCCTCGGCGTGGCGATCTACGGCACCGCGGCGGCCTACATCGCCCCCAGTGCCGGCCCGCTGCCGGCCCAGGTCGCCGTGCCGATCGCCGGCGTGTGCTTCCTGATCGCGGCGCTGACCCAGGTCGCGCTGTGGATCGTCTGGCTGCGCGGGGTGCGCGCTGGTCGCCGCTGCTGCTGGGGCTGGCCGTGATCGCCGCCGTGCTCGCCGGCTTCGCGACCGCCGGCATCCCGCGGGTCTCCGCCCGCGACGACTTCGCATTCGGCGCGTGGATCGTGCCGGTGTGGGTCACGCTGGTGCTCGGCGGCGTGCTGGCCATCGGCATCCTGCTGCGCGTGCGCGTCCGCACCCCCGAGCCGACGGCGACTGCTGCGACCGCCGCGCCCGCCGTGTCCGACCGCGAGCGCGCACGGACGCTGGTGCGCGCCCTGCCCTCGAGCGAGCAGGGCGCGCTGCAGGCGGACCGTGACGACGCGCTGCGCATCCTCGCCGGCCGTGGCCTGATCGACGACGCCACGCTCGAGCGCGCACTGGGGACCGACCTCGGCACGCTGTTCACGCTCGACCCGATCCGGGAAGGATGACCGTGACCGAATCCGCCACGCCCCGTACACCCGACGAGGCCGGCACGCCCGCGCGGGTCAGCCTGCGCGAGGAGCTCGGCGGCGCGCCCGATCCCGACTTCACCCTGGCGCTGCCGCCGGGGTGGAACCGCCGGGACGCCACGCCCGAGGAGCAGGAGCGGATGACGGCCGCCGTGCGGACCCGGCTGATGCAGGTGCACCGGCCGGACCTGTACGCGCGGATGCGCCAGCTGCTGCGCGAGGCGTTCGCCCAGATGGAGAAGACGAACGTCGTCGCGATGTTCCTCCCGGATGAGGCCGCGCCGGAGGCGCTGTACCTGCCGGCGTCGCTGACCGCCAGCATCCTGCACGCACCGGCGGGGGGCTCGCTCGACGATCTGGTGCGCGAGGCGGTGGCCCGTGAGGGGGCCACGCCGCTGCTGGGCGACAAGCGGTTCCTGCGCGCGGAGCGCGAGCAGACGCAGACGCTGGACGGCGAGTCCGGAACGCTCACGACTGTGGTGTACCTGACGCCCATCCCGGGCAGCGGCCGCCGTCGTGCGCTCGAGCTGACGCTGGTGATCGTGCGCCCCCAGGACGTGCCGGCCGACGACGAGCCGATGGTGCAGATGCGGATGCTGTTCGACCTCTGCGTGTCGACCCTGACCTGGCTCCCCTGACCCCTCTCTCCTCGCCGAAATCGTACGATTTGGCCGAGTGCACATCATTCTGGGCCGGGTTTGATGTGCAGTCGCGAATTTGATGTGCAGTCGCGGGGGAGTGCGGGGGATGCGCGGAGCAGGATGCGCGGCGCGGGGGAGTGCGCGGGATGCTGCGCGGGGGAGTGTGCGGGGCGCGTGCGGGACGCTGCGCGGGGCGCGTGCGGGATGCTGCGCGGGGGCGATGCAGGATGGCGCCCGCCGCCCGCGCTCACGCCGCGTCGCGGCCGTACTGCTCGAGCCAGCGCAGCCAGACCTCGCTGATCGTCGGGTAGGCCGGCACCGCGTGCCACAGCCGGTGCACCGGCACCTCGCCGACGATGGCGATGGTCGCGGACTGCAGCATCTCGGCGACGTCCGCCCCGACGAACGTCGCGCCGACCAGCACTCCGCGCTCCTCGTCCACGATCGCCTGCGCGCGGCCCCGATAGTCGTCGGCGTGCGCGGCGGCGCCGGCGATCTGGGCGAGGTCGCAGTCCAGGACCCGGATGCTGCGGCCCGCCGCCCGCGCCTCCGCCGCGGTGACCCCGACCGACGCGACCTCCGGATCGGTGAACACGACCTGCGGCACCGCGTCGTGGTCGGCCGTCGCGACGTGGCGACCCCAGGGCGCGGCATCCGGTTCCTCCTCCCGGGCGCGGGCGGCGATCACGTCTCCGGCCGCGCGGGCCTGGTACTTGCCCTGGTGGGTCAGCAGCACCCGGTGGTTCACGTCGCCCACCGCGTAGAGCCATTCGGTCCCGGGTACGCGCAGGGTGTCGTCGACGTCGATCCAGCCGCCCGGCTCGAGCCCGGAGATCCCGACGGTCTCGAGCCCGATGTCGCGGGTGCGCGGTCCGCGACCGGTCGCCGCGAGCACCTCGTGTGCGCGCAGCATCCGTCCGTCGTCCAGGGTCAGCTCGACGGTGCCGTCCGGGTCGCGGCGCACCGCCGTCGTCTCGCCGGTGAGGATCTTCACGCCCGCCGCGGTGAGCGCGTCTCGCACGAGCTCCTGTGCGAACGGCTCGACCCGGCCCAGCGACCCCGAGCGCACGATCATCGTCACGCCGCTGCCGAGGCTCGCGTAGGCGGTGGCCATCTCGCACGCCACGACTCCGCCGCCGATGATCGCCAGCGACGCCGGCACCTCGTGCGCCGAGGTGGCCTCGCGGCTCGTCCATGGGCGGGCATCGCGCAGGCCCGGGATGTCGGGGACCGTCGCCTCGCTGCCGGTGCACACCGCCACCGCCTGGCGGGCGTGCAGTGTCACCTCGGGGCCGTCGGCCGGAGTCACCGTCACCTCGCGCTCGCCGGTGAGTCGCCCCTGCCCGCGCACGAGGTCGATGTTCGCGCTCGCAGCCACGAGACCTGGCCGTCATCGTTCCAGTCGTGGGTGAGCCGGTCGCGACGCCGGAACACACCCTGCGGGTCGATGTCGCCGGTGACCGCCTGCCACGCGCCGTCGACGTCGCGCGCGCCGCGCAGGGCGGCACCGGGCCGCAGGAGTCCCTTCGACGGCATGCACGCCCAGTATGAGCATTCGCCGCCGACCAGTTCGCTCTCCACGATCACGGCCGACAGCCCGCCCTGCACTGCACGGTCGGCGACGTTCTCGCCGACGGGGCCCGCGCCGATCACGATGAGGTCATAGGTGTCCATGCGCCCAGGCTAGGCCGGGATGCCGCGGCGCGCCACGCCGCGCGGTTCGCGACGCCGCGCGGGCGCGCCAGGCCGCGCGGTTCGCGGCGCCGCGCGGGCCGCGGCGTCGCGCCGGCCGGCGACCCTGGGCGGCTCGCGAAGGTGGGCGGCTCGCGAGGGCGGGCGGCTCGCGAAGGTGGGCGGCTCGCGAAGGTGGGCGGCTCGCGAGGGCGGGCGGCCTGACCCGGCGACCCCGGGCCGCCCCACGGTCATGTCCGATTTCCGCGAGCCGACGTCGGCGCAGCGTGTCAGGCTGGATCCATGAGCATCCCGAGCATGACCTTCGACGAGCGCTACCGCGCGATCGACTCGCGGGATTCGCGCTTCGACGGCCAGTTCATCACCGCCGTCCGCTCCACCGGCATCTACTGCCGACCCAGCTGTCCCGCCCGCACCCCGAAGCCGGCGAACGTGACGTTCTACCCGACGGCGGCGGCCGCGCACGAGGCCGGCTACCGCGCCTGCAAACGCTGCCTGCCCGACGCCGCGCCCGGCTCGCCGGAGTGGAATCTGCGGACGGATGCCGCGGGCCGAGCCATGCGGCTCATCCAGGACGGCGTCATCGAGCGCGAGGGCGTGCCCGGGCTCGCTGCGCGCCTGGGCTACTCGCCGCGCCAGCTCGACCGCATCCTCACCGCCGAACTCGGCGCCGGACCACTCGCCTTGGCCCGCGCGCACCGCGCGCACACCGCCCGGATGCTGCTGGTCGGCACCGAGCTGCCGGCATCGGACGTCGCATTCTCGGCCGGCTTCGCCAGCATCCGCCAGTTCAACGACACCGTTCGGGAGGTGTTCGGGATGACGCCGCTCCAGCTGCGCGCCCGCCGCCGCGCGGTGCCCGGAGCGCAGGACGGCGGCCGCATCCGGCTCGTGCTCGCCCACCGCAGGCCGATCGACGCGGCCGGGCTGTTCGCGTGGATGCGCGCGCGGGCCGTCCCGGGGATGGAAGAGGCGAGCGCGGACGCGTACGCGCGCACGCTCGCATTGCCGCACGGACCGGCCTGGATGCGCCTGTGGACCGAGGGCGACCGGATCCGCCTGGATGCCCAGCTGACGAAGCTCGCCGACCTGCCCGCGCTCATCGCCCGGGCCCGACGGCTGTTCGATCTGGACGCCGACCCGATCGGCATCGACGCCGCACTCGACCGGCACCCGCAAGCTGCGTCCCGCGCTCGCGCTGACCCCCGGCATCCGCGTGCCCGGCGCCGTGGATCCGGACGAGATGCTGGTGCGCGCCATGATCGGCCAGCAGGTCTCGGTCGCCGCCGCCCGCACGGCGCTCGGCCGGCTCGTCGACGCGCTCGGCGAGCGTCTGCCCGGCGGCGGCATCCTGTTCCCCACCATGGCCGTGATCGCCGAGCGCGGGCCCGAGGTGCTGCGCGGGCCGGGCGCGCGGATCCGCGCGATCACGGGTGCGGCGGCCGCGCTGGCGGCCGGCGATCTCACGCTGTCGGCCGCGGACGATCCCGTGCGGCAGCGCGAGGCGCTGCTGGCGATGCCGGGCATCGGCCCCTGGACCGCCGACTACGTCCGGATGCGGACCACAGCCGACCCGGACGTGTTCCTGCCCGGCGACGTGGCCGCGCGCGCCGGCGCGGCGCGGCTCGGGCTGCCCGGCGAGCCGCGACCGCTCACCGAGTGGGCGGCGCGGGTCGCGCCGTGGCGCAGCTACCTGACCGCGCATTTCTGGCGGGTGCTGACCGCACCCCTGCCCGAGAAGGAGGAAACCCCATGACCGCTCTGGTCGAGACCATCACCACCCCGGACGGGCCGTTCACGATCATCGTCGATGAGGACGGGCGGGTGCTCGCATCCGGCTGGACCGGCGACATCGAGGCCGCCCGCGTCCGGATACACCCCGGCATCCGGCCTGTCGACCTCGTGCCGGGGCGGACGGAGGCCGCGGCCGCCGTCCGTGCATATTACGAGGGCGATCTCACCGCGATCGAGGCCGTCCCGGTGCGTCAGCATGGCACGGCGCTCGCAGCATGACGGCTGGAGCGCCCTGCGCGGCATCGAACCGGGGCATCCGCTCGCGTATGCGGAGTTCGCCGCGGTGCTCGGGCGTCCCTCGGCCGTGCGGGCTGCGGCATCCATCTGCGCCCGCAACGCGCCGGCGCTGTTCGTGCCGTGCCATCGGGTGCTGCGCGGCGACGGCTCGCTGGGCGGCTTCGCCTGGGGGACCGGGGTGAAGCGCAGCCTCCTCGCCCGCGAGGCCGCCGCCTGACCCCGTCCCGCCCGGGGCGGGAGCGGGAGGGAGGGGCGCGGTGTTGCGCGGGGCGAGGGCGCGGGCATAGGCTGAAGGGCTGCCGCGCCATGAGCGCGCCGGCACCCCGCACGATCCGAGGAGGATGCCATGCACCAGGCCGTCTACGACGTCACGCCGGTCGTCCTCCGTCCGATCGTCGCCGGGCTTCGCGTCGCGGGGTAGCGCTTCCGCTTCTGCTGACGTCGTCGATCTCGTCGACCATCCCGCCTGACCCTCCCGCGGCATCGTCCGCGCGCCCCCGCCCGGTTCCGGGCCACCTCTGGCTCGCATCACCCCCTGCAAGGATCATGACCTCCACGTCCTCACCGCGACTGTCCACTCCGCGCGCCCTCGCGCGGCTCTTCCCCTTCGTCAAACCCGTGCTGCCGCGCATGATCGGCGGCCTGCTGACCGCCCTCGGCGCCGCGGTGATGACCCTCATCATCCCGCTGGTGCTGCAGGCGACCGTCGACGGCCCGATCGCGGCCGGCGACATCCCGATGATCGCCTGGGCCTGCCTGGGTGTGCTCGTGCTCGGCATCCTCGAGGCGCTGTTCGTGTTCCTGCGCCGTGCGTTCGTGCTCACCCCGGGCACGAAGGTGGAGTACGAGATCCGGCAGAACTTCTACCAGCGCCTGCAGCGCCTGCCGGTCGCGTTCCACGACCGCTGGCAGTCCGGGCAGCTGCTGAGCCGGATGATGCAGGACATCAACATCGTCCGCCGCTGGCTGGTGTTCGGACTGATCCTGCTCGTGGTGAACATGCTCACCATCGTCATCGGGGCGGTGCTGCTGTTCCGCTGGCACTGGGCGCTGGGCACCGCGTTCATCGTCGTCTCGATCCCGCTGTGGTTCTTCGGCTACCGGTTCGAGCGCAACTACGGCGTGCTGGCCCGACAGAGCCAGGACAAGGCCGGCGACCTGGCCACCGCGGTCGAGGAGAGCGTGCACGGCATCCGCGTGCTGAAGGCGTTCGGCCGCGGCAAGCACGCCCTGCAGAAGTTCACCCGGCAGGCCGAGAGTCTGCGCGGCACCGAGCTTGCGCAAGGCCCGCGAGGTGGGCGAGCTGTGGTTCTGGCTCGACACCATCCCGGTGGTCGCGTTCGCCGGATGCCTCATCCTGGGCATCTGGCTGGCAAGCCTCGGGCAGCTCACGGTGGGCGAGCTGTTCGCGTTCTTCGCGATGGCCACCGCGCTGCGCTGGCCGCTGGAGTCCCTCGGGTTCCTGTTCTCGTTCCTGGTCGACGCCCGCACCGCCACCGACCGCATCTACGAGGTGCTGGACGAGGAGAACACGATCGTCGACCCGGAGCACCCGGCCACGATCGCCGAGCCGCGCGGCGAGCTCGCGTTCCGCGGCGCCCGCTTCCGCTACCAGGATGCCGCGGCCTCCGAACGCGATCTGCTGGACGGCATCGACCTGGTGCTGCGCCCGGGCGAGACGATGGCCCTGGTGGGATTGACCGGGTCGGGCAAGACGACCCTGACCACGCTGCCGACCCGCCTGTACGACGTGACCGGCGGGTCCGTCGAGCTGGACGGCGTGGACGTGCGCGATCTGCGACTGGCCGAGCTGCGCCGGCACATCTCGATGGCGTTCGAAGACGCGACGCTGTTCTCGGCCTCCGTCCGCGAGAACGTGCTGCTCGGCCGGGACGACCTCGATCTGCACAGCCCCGAGGCGCAGGCCGTGCTCGATGAGGCCCTCGAGATCGCCCAGGCGCAGTTCACCTACGAGCTGCCCGACGGCGTGGACACCACCGTCGGCGAGGAGGGGCTGAGCCTGTCCGGCGGTCAGCGTCAGCGACTCGCGCTGGCCCGGGCCGTGGCGGCCAAGCCCGCCGTGCTCGTGCTGGATGACCCGCTGTCGGCGCTGGACGTGGACACCGAGGCGCTCGTCGAGGCCGCGCTGCGGCGCGTGCTGGCCACCACCACCGCCCTGATCGTCGCGCACCGGCCGTCCACGGTCGCGCTCGCCGACCGGGTCGCCGTGCTGGAGGACGGCCGGATCACCGCGGTCGGCACGCACGCCGAGCGCTGCGCACCAGCGAGCACTACCGGTTCGTGATCTCGAGTCTGGAGGCGGACGATATCCGCCAGCGAGAGATGGAGGTGAACCTGTGAGCTCCGTCGTCGGAACCCGCGGCGAAGACCGCGACGACTACACGAAGGCCGAGAGCCGCGCCATCCGGCGACGCTCGGTGCGGCTGCTCGGGTCGCTGATGAAGCCCATGACGCGGCTGGTGGTGCTCGGGGCATTCGTCATCGTGATCTCCACGCTTGCGCGTGATCGGCCCGACGCTGATCGCCTACGGCATCGACACGGCGCTGCCCGGGCGATCGAGGCGGCCGATTGGATGCCGGCGTTCGGGGTGACGATCGTCTACATCGTCACCGGGGGCATCGGTGCGCTGCTGATGGGCTGGTTCGTGGTGCTGTCGGCCAAGATCACCCAGACGATCCTGCTCGACCTGCGCACCCGGATCTTCCGGCACACGCAGCGACTCAGCCTCGAGTTCCACGAGACGTACACGTCCGGGCGGATCATCTCACGGCAGACCAGCGACCTGGAGTCGATCCGCGAACTGCTGGACGGCGGGCTGAACCAGCTGGTCTCGGGTGCCCTGTACGGCGTGTTCACCCTGATCATGCTGTTCCTGCTGGACTGGCGCAGCGGCGTCGTGCTCATCGCCATGGGCATCCCCCTGGCCATCCTGATGCGCTGGTTCTACCGCGAGTCGCAGAAGGGCTACCGCGCCTCGCGCGTGGTCAGCGCCCGGCTGATCGTGCAGTTCGTCGAGACGATGACCGGCGTGCGCGCGGTCAAGGCGTTCCGCAAAGAGAAGCGCAACGACGCCGAGTTCGGCGAGATCTCGGCCGAGTACCGCAACGTGAACCTCAAGCTGGTCAAGCTGTTCGGGGTGTTCGAGCCGGCGCTGATCCTGCTGTCCAACGTGACGATGGCGGTCGTGCTGCTGTGGGGTGCGTTCCGCGTCGTCGACGGCGGCCTGCTGATCGGCTCGCTGCTGGCCGCCGTGCTGTACATCCGCAACTTCTTCAGCCCGCTGGAGGAGGTGGCGATGTTCCTGAACTCGTACCAGTCGGCGACCGCCGCCCTGGAGAAGGTGTCCGGCGTGCTGGAGGAGGAGCCCTCCGTACCGGATCCGGCACGGCCGGTCGACCTGTGGGAGTCGCACGGCGGCCTCCGCTTCGACGACGTCGAGTTCGCGTACGGGTCGGGCAAGACGATTCTGCCCGACTTCACCCTCGACATCCCGGCCGGTCAGACGGTCGCGCTCGTGGGCACGACCGGCGCGGGCAAGTCGACGCTCGCCAAGCTCGTGTCGCGCTTCTACGACCCGACGCGCGGCGCCGTGCGCCTGGACGGCGTCGACCTGCGCGAACTGCATCCCAAGGACCTGCGCCGTGCGATCGTCATGGTCACGCAGGAGGCGTACCTGTTCAGCGGCACCGTGGCTGACAACATCGCGCTCGGCAAGCCCGACGCGTCGATGGACGAGATCCGGGCGGCTGCGCGAGCGGTGGGGGCGGATGCCTTCGTCATGTCGCTTCCGGACGGCTACGACACCGACGTGAACAAGCGCGGCGGTCGCGTCTCGGCCGGGCAACGGCAGCTGATCTCGTTCGCGCGCGCGTTCCTGGCGAACCCGGCCGTGCTGATCCTGGACGAGGCGACGGCGTCGCTGGACATGCCCAGCGAGCGGCAGGTGCAGGAGGCGCTGCAGACGCTGCTGGCCGACCGCACCGCGATCATCATCGCGCATCGGCTCTCGACCGTGGCCATCGCCGACCGGGTGCTGGTGATGGAGCACGGGCGGATCATCGAGGATGACGCACCCGACCGGCTGATCGGCGGCGACGGCAAGTTCGCGCAGCTGCACGCGGCCTGGCGCGAGTCACTCGTGTAGTCGGGCGTCGTGTCGGCTCGCTGCGCGGTCTCTGAGCGTCGGCTCGCTGCGCGGTCCCTGAGTGTCGGCTCGCTGCGCGGTCTCTGAGCGTCGGCTCGCTGCGCGGTCCCTGAGCGAGCGAAGCGAGACGAAGGGCGCGCGGCGACGAGACGAAACGGACCGAGGCTAGACGGAGATCTCGGCGATGACCTCGCCGTACTCCGTCTCGCCGACCGGGGTGAACCCGACGCGCTGGAAGAACTGCTCGGGGCCGCCGCTGCCGGCCTCGTAGATGACATCCACGTGGTCCATGCCGCGCTCGCGCGCCTCGTCCAGGAGCCCGTCGACGAGGAATCGGCCGACCCCGCGCCCCTGCTCGTCCGCGTCGACGTTGATCCGCCACAGCACGGAGCGGAAATGCTCCTGCGGGAAGTCGGCGTCGAAGTTCGCGCTGATGAAGCCGACGACCTCGTCGCCGTCGACCCCGACGCGCTGCCACGAGGTCTGCGGATTGACGACGGTCGCGGCGATCCCGTAGCTGACCGGGGACAGGAATTCCTCCTGGCCGGGCTTCAGTGAGAAATTGTTGACCGCAACGATCGTCGATGCGGACAGTTCCACCAGTCGCAGGTCACCCATACGGCCAGGGTATCCGCAAAGCACGACACGCACACTCCCGAGACGTCGGATGACGTGGGCCGCGGCATCCGAGATATCTCGATATCAAGATATATTGCCGTGCACGGTAGGCTGGATCGACCCTGACGAGCAATCTGTCGAGCAACGGAACGAAGAGGCGAGCGGTGACCGAATCCACCATCATCTACACCTACACGGACGAGGCCCCGGCGCTGGCCACGGCATCCTTCCTGCCGATCATCCAGGCCTTCGCGGGCTCTGCCGGCGTCGACGTCACGACCCGTGACATCTCGCTGGCCGGGCGCATCCTGGCGGCGTTCCCGCAGAACCTGACCCCGGAGCAGCAGGTCGGCGACGCGCTGGCCGAGCTCGGGGGACTGGCCACCCTGCCCGAGGCGAACATCATCAAGCTGCCGAACATCTCCGCGTCGATCCCGCAGCTGAAGGCCGCCGTCGCCGAGCTGCAGTCGCAGGGCTACGACATCCCCGACTATCCGGACGAGCCGACCACCGTGGAGCAGAAGGATGTCCGGGCCCGCTACGACCGGATCAAGGGGTCGGCGGTCAACCCGGTGCTGCGCCAGGGCAACAGCGATCGTCGTGCGCCGCTGGCGGTGAAGAACTACGCCCGCAAGCACCCGCACCTGAACAAGCCGTTCGCCCCCGGTTCGAAGACCCGGGTCGCGACCATGAGCGGCGACGACTTCCGCTCGAACGAGAAGTCGGTGGTGATCGCCGGCGACGACGTGCTGTCGATCCAGCACGTCGCCGCGGACGGCACGGTCACCACGCTGAAGGATGGCCTGAAGGTGCTGGACGGCGAGGTCGTGGACGCCACGTTCCTGTCCGCGCAGGCGCTGGACGCGTTCCTGGTGCAGACCCTGGACGAGGCGAAGGCCGAGGACGTGCTGTACTCGGTGCACCTGAAGGCCACGATGATGAAGGTCTCGGACCCGATCATCTTCGCCCACGTCGTGAAGGCCTACTTCGCCGACGTGTTCTCGAAGTACGGCGACCGGCTCGCCGCCGCCGGCCTCACCCCGAACAACGGGCTGGGCGCGATCCTGGCCGGACTCGGCGCGGTCGAGGGCGGCGACGAGATCGCCGCGGCGATCACCGCGGATCTGGCGGCCGGACCCCGCCTGTCGTACGTGAACAGCGACAAGGGGATCACGAACCTGCACGTCCCGTCCGATGTGATCGTGGATGCCTCGATGCCCGCGCTGATCCGCAACGGCGGCAAGCTCTGGGGTGCGGACGGCGGCGAGGACGACACACTCGCGGTGATCCCGGACTCGTCGTACGCGGGGGTCTACCAGGCCGCGATCGACGACGTGATCGCCAACGGCCCGCTCGACCCGGCCACCATCGGCAGCGTGCCCAACGTGGGGCTGATGGCGCAGGCCGCCGAAGAGTACGGCAGCCACGACAAGACGTTCGAGATCGCCGCGGACGGCCGCGTGCAGATCGTGGGCGGCGAGGGCGAGGTGCTCATCGAGCACGAGGTCCACGCCGGCGACATCTGGCGCGCGACCCAGACCAAGGACATCCCGATCCGCGACTGGGTGCGCCTGGCCGTCACCCGCGCCCGCGCCACCGGCGACCCGGCGGTGTTCTGGCTGGACGCGAACCGCGCGCACGACGCGCAAGCTGATCGCGAAGGTCGCCACCTGTCTCGGCAAGCTGGACACGAGCGGCGTGACCACCACGATCCTGCCGCCGGCCGAGGCGACCCGGTACTCGCTGGCGCGGCTTGCGCCAGGGCCTGGACACGATCTCGGTGACCGGCAACGTGCTGCGCGACTACCTCACCGACCTGTTCCCGATCCTCGAGGTCGGCACGAGCGCCAAGATGCTCTCGATCGTCCCGCTGCTGGCCGGTGGCGGACTGTTCGAGACGGGAGCCGGCGGATCGGCCCCGAAGCACGTGCAGGCATGCCTGAGCGAGGACTACCTGCGATGGGACTCGCTCGGCGAGTTCTTCGCCCTGGCGGCGTCGTTCGAGCACTACGCCCAGGTCACCGGCAATGCGCACGCGCAGGTGCTGGCCGACACGCTGGATGCCGCGACCGGCACGTTCCTGGAGAACGACAAGTCGCCGGGGCGCAAGCTCGGCACCACCGACAACCGCGGCAGCCACTTCTACCTGGCCCTGTACTGGGCGCAGGAGCTGGCCCGGCAGACGGTGGACGCCGACCTCGCGGCCGTGTTCGCGCCGGTGGCCGAGGAGCTCGCGGCGAAGGAGCAGACGATCGTCGACGAGCTGCTGGCGGTGCAGGGCGAGCCGGTCGACATCGGCGGCTACTACCGTCCGGACGGCGCGCTGGTCGCGAAGGTCATGCGCCCGTCGCCGACGCTGAACCGGATCATCGACGGCCTGAGCTGATCGAGGTGTGAGGAGAGGGCGGATGCTGCGGCATCCGCCCCTCTGACGTTCGGTGTGCGCCCGGCCGGCTGCGTGCGGGCGGCCGGTCGCCCTACGGCTGGACCGTGACCTCCATGCCGTACGGCGCCCAGTCGTAGATGTACTTGGCCACGTCGATGGTCATGTTCACGCAAGCCGTGGCTCATCACGTGACCGAAGTTGTGGTGCCAGTAGGTGCCGTGGAAGCCCACGTTCGGGGCGAAGTAGGTCACCCAGGGCACGTTCTTCGTGCAGTACGAGGCGCCCTCGAAGCAGCCCATGTCCTGCATCGGCACCTTCGCGAACACCCGGAAGTACCCGGTCGGGGTGGCGTGCCCGGCCGCACCGGTCGAGACCAGGTAGCTGCGCCACAGCTTGCCGTTCTGATAGAAGTACGCGCGCTGCTCGCTGAGGTCGACGACCGCGCTGCGCGAGATCTTCGTCATGCTCGCCTTGTCGACGGCCACCGGCAGCTTGTACACGCCGTTGCCGGCGGCCAGCTGGGCGGCGAATGCCGCAGCGACCCCTTCGTGTCGCCGAGCGTGCGTCCATCGAGCTGTTCGGTGTCAACGCGCAGCACCTTGCCGGCGGTGTCGGTGATCTCGGTGCCGTTCTGCGGCTTGCGGTCGACCTTCTTCGCCAGCGTGTCGACCGACTTCTGGATGGCCGCCGCGTCGGCGGTGATCGTGAACGCGCCGTCCTTCGGGGCGACGGTCAGCCAGGATGCCGCGACCGCGCGGTCGACGGGCACGGTCCGCTCGTCGCCGACGTAGAAGCCGACCTTCCCGAGCATCGTGTTCAGTGCGGATGCGGTCTTCTTCGCGGTGTCGGTGGAGATCGCCGCGGCCACCGGCACCGGCGCAGCGGTCACCGAGACGGTGGCCAGGCCCTCGGCGAACCCGTCCTGCAGAGCGGTGGCGAGCGCGTCCAGGTCGGCGCCGGTGCCATCGGCTTCCGGCGAGGTGACGTACTTCGCGGCGTCCGCATCGAACGTGACGGTCGCGTCGGTCGGGTCCTCGAACAGAGAGGGCGCCACCGCGCGCAGCGCGGCGTCCGCGGTGGCCGCGTCGACCGTGACCGGTGCGCGCCGGGCGCCGGAGAACCAGGCGCCGATCTTCCACATCGGGCTCTCGCTGTAGGCCGCCTCGGCCAGCGACCGGGCATCCACCTTCGCGCCCAGGTCGGCGCCGGTCAGCGTGGCGTCGACGCCGGCGCCGTGCAGCTCGACCGTGGTGTTCTCCAGCTGCGACTGGATGGCGGCGGCCGCGGCCCCCGGGGTCATGCCGCCCACCTGGACGCCCGCGATCGCGGTGCCGGGTGCGATGAGGACGAGGGATGCCGCGATCACGCCGACCAGGGCCACGGCGACCGGAGTGCCGATCCACAGGCCGACATGGCGCTTGCGCCGCTGCGTCGTCGGCGCCCACTCGTACGCGGTGTCGCCGGACGTCGTGGTCGCGTCCGGCTCTCGCGGAGTCTCGCTCACCTGGCCCCCCGGTTGTGTTACCCCTGCGTCTTATGATAGTCGACGGCTTCGGCGCGACCAGACCGCGAGGTGCTCTGGCGGGCTCGGAGTGCAACGAGAAGATAACATTTTTGTAAACTCCCTATGCAGATCACCCGGCGGGGTTGCGCGTCCGCTGTTCGTAAGGTGTACTAACAAACATGTCTGCACCGGAGCCGCGACGTGGCGCTTCCCCCACACCGGCGGCCGCGCCGTCCGCGAATGCGCCGTACGCACTCGGCGCCGGGGTGCGGCATCCGCGCCACGGCGTCAAGGTCCTGCCCGAGCACGCCCGCACGCACAATCGCGCGCTCGTGCTGCAGACCCTGTTCCACAGCGGGGCGATGAGCCGCGCCGACCTGTCCCGCGAGACCGGACTGACCCGAGTCACCATCTCGGACCTCGTCGCCGAGCTGATCGCCGACGGACTGGTCGCCGAGAAGGGTGTGCGCGAGGTCTCGCGCCCCGGCAAGCCGGCCATGCTCGTCGACCTCGACCACACCGGCCACCGCATCGTCAGCCTCGACCTGTCCGGGCCGACGAGCTTCATCGGCGGCATCCTCACCCTCGACGGCACCATCGTCGTACGCCGGGAGATCCCGCACCCGGGCGCCGGCGGCGCGGTGGTCCAGGCGATCGTCGACTTCGCCCGCGAGCTCGTGGCGGACTCGCACGAGCCCGTGCTCGGCGTCGGTGTCGGCACGCCGGGCGTCGTGGACGCGGCCGGGGTGGTGCTGACCGCGCCGAACCTCGGGCTGACCGGCTTCGATCTGGAGGGCGCGCTGCATGAGGCGCTGAGCCTGCCGGTCGTGGTCGCCAACGACGCGAACGCAGCGGTGCTGGCCGAGTACACGTTCGGCGGAGCGGGCGATGACGTCATCCTCGTCAAGGTCGGGCGCGGCGTCGGATCCGGCCTGCTCTCCGGCGGGCGCCCCATGCTCGGCAGTCGCTTCGCGGCCGGCGAGATCGGGCACGTGACCGTCGCGACCGACGGCGGTCCGGTCTGCTCGTGCGGCAAGGTGGGATGCCTCGAGGCATGGATCTCGGCGCCTTCGCTGACCGCGCGGCTGGCCGCGGCATCCGACGACGCCGCGCGGGAGGGCGTGCTGCGCGACGCGGGCGAGCGACTGGGCATCGCCCTGGCGCCGGTCGTGGGCGCACTCGACCTGTCGGAGGTGGTCCTGTCCGGCCCCACCGAACTGCTCGACGGGCCGCTGGCTGCGGCCGCCGTCGAGACTCTCCGGACCCGGACCCTCGCCGTCGTGCACGAGGGCATCCGGGTGCGCATGACCGATCAGGGGCAGGACATCGTCCTGCGCGGTGCGGCGGTCATGGTCCTGTCCGAACAGCTCGGGGTGTCCTGAACACCCCTTCCAATACCCCCCCGGATAGGTCACCCGGCCTGTCCACACCAAGAGAAAGCACAAGGAGACAGAATGCGCACATCACGCATTGTTGCGGTCGGTGCCGCCGGCATCGCGGCCGCGCTGGCGCTCAGCGCCTGCTCGAGCGCCGGCAACGGCGGGACCGGCGGCGACAACACCACGCCCGACACCAGCAAGACCATCGGCACGGTCGACGGCGCGGGCAAGACGCTCACCGTCTGGGCCATGACCGGCGACTATTCGGACGAGGTGATGAAGAAGATCAACGACGAGTTCGAGAAGCAGACCGGTGCCAAGGTCGACGTCCAGGTGCAGGCCTGGGACGGCATCACCACGAAGCTGACCACGGCGCTGGGCACCACCACGCCGCCGGATGTCGTCGACATCGGCAACACGCAGGTCGCCGGCTACGCCAACACCGGCGGGCTCATGGACCTGAGCGCGTACAAGGACGAGCTCGAGCAGGGCGGCACCTGGGTGGAGTCCCTCGCCGGCCCGGCCACCTTCGACGGCAAGCTGTATGCCGTCCCGTCGTTCGTCGGCAACCGCGCGGTCATCTACAACAAGAAGATGTGGGCGGATGCCGGGGTCACCTCGGCCCCGACCAGCTACGACGAGCTCAAGAGCGACCTCGACAAGATCAAGGCGAAGAACCCGGCGAGCGACTTCTCGCCGTTCTACCTGCCCGGCCAGTTCTGGTACGCCGGAATGAGCTGGGTCTGGGATGCCGGCGGAGACATCGCCACCAGCGACGGCGGCACCTGGAAGGGCTCGTTCTCCAGCGCCGAATCGCAGAAGGGACTGGACGAGTTCAAGTCGTTCCAGAACGCCTACTCGAGCAAGGCCAGCCAGACGCTGAACACCGACAAGCCGAACGAGGACCAGATCATGGCCGACGGCAAGACGGCGACCATCATCGGCGCCCTGTGGGACGCCGGCCTGATCGTGTCCGGCTCCAACGGCAAGATCGCCGAGGATGACCTGGGCACGTTCGCGCTGCCGAACACGGCGGGCGAATCCGGTGCCGCCCACAACTTCGGCGGCGGCGAGGTCTGGGGCATCGCGCAGAAGTCGCCCAACCAGGACCTCGCCCTGGTGTGGACGAAGATCGCGGCGAGCCCCGACATCCAGAACGCGCTCGCGGCGCAGCCGTGGATCCCGAACACCGAGGAGCTCGGCGCCGAGTGGGCCAAGAAGGCGACCACCCTCACGCAGGGCTTCTATGACGCGTCCGGCGTGACCCGGGCCACCCCGGGTGCCGCCGGCTGGGGCACCATCGAGGGCAACAAGAACATGGAGCAGTTCTTCTCATCGGTCGCCAGCGGCAGCAAGTCGGTCGCGGATGCCGCGAAGGACATGGATGCCACGCTGGACAGCACCCTGAACGGCTGATTCCCGCTCCACCCCGATTCGGTTCCCTCGGAACCCAGGAGGAACACCGATGAACACCCCGACTGCGGCCCTGACCGCAGACGAGGGCGTGGCCGCCGCGACGCTCGACGCGCAGCGGCGGCCACGCGGCCCTCGCCGGCGGCCACGCCGGCAGATCGCACCCTGGGTGATGCTCACCCCGGCCGGGCTCGTGATGATCGCGCTGACGGTCGTGCCGATCGCCTTGCTCGTGCTGTTCTCGTTCACCGACGCCAACGCGCGCACGGTGATCACCGGCGCCTACGACTCGGTGGGCATCGGCAACTACACCAAGATCTTCACCGATCCGGAGTTCTGGGCGTCGCTGTGGCGCACACTGTGGTTCACCGCCGCCATGGTCTTCGGCTCGGTCGTCATCGGCCTGGTGCTGGCGAACCTGCTCACCCGGCTCGGCACGGTCATGCGGTACGTCCTGACCATCGCGCTGATCTTCGCCTGGGCCATGCCCACCGTGGCATCGTCGCAGGTGTGGAACTGGCTCTTCCAGCCGGGCTACGGCGTGATCAACTGGCTGCTCACCCAGCTTGCGCATCTTCGGCGATCTGACCCAGACGAACTGGGCCGCCAACACGTGGCTCGGCTTCCTGTGCATCTGGCTGCTGATCGTGTGGCAGGCCGTGCCGTTCATCGCGCTGACCGTCTACGCGGCCCAGACGCAGGTCGATCCGGCCTACTACGAGGCGGCCCGCCTGGACGGCGCGAGCGAGTGGCGGATCTACCGCAACGTCACCCTGCCGTTCATCGCACCCAGCCTCATCCTCATCACGATCCTGTCGGTGATCTGGGACTTCAACGTCTTCAACCAGATCTGGCTGGTCACCCAGGGTGGACCGGACAACACCACCGCCACGCTCGGGGTGTTCACCTTCAAGCAGGCCTTCGTGAGCTTCAAGATCGGCACGGGCGCCGCGATCTCGGTCGTGACCACGCTGATCCTTCTCATCATCACCGGTTTCTACATCCGCCGGCTTCTGCGCTCCGGGGAGGACCTGTGACCGGCATCACCACCGACGAGCCCGTCGGCACCATGACATCCACCCCGACGCCGGTCGTGCGCCGCCGTCGTCGGCGCCGGCGCCGCACCGGCAGCAACATCCTGGCCCTCGTGGTCTCGGTGATCTGGATCTTCCCGGTCTACTGGATGGTCCTGACATCCTTCAAGCAGCCCTGGAACGTGCTCAACGCGACACCGGAGTTCCTGCCGCGCGATCCCAGCCTGCAGAACTACGTCAACGCGCTCACGCAGACCACGTTCTTCACGAACCTGAAGAACTCGGTGATCGTCGTCGCGCTGACGCTGATCTTCGCCATCGTGCTCGCGATGTTCGCCTCGGCGGCGCTCTCGCGGTTCCGCTTCCGCGGTCGCCGGCTGATCCTGGTGCTCATCCTCGCCGTCCAGATGCTGCCCGGCACGGCGCTGCTGATCCCGCAGTTCCTCGTGTTCAACCAGCTGGGTCTGCTCAACCACTACATCGGGCTGATCCTCGCCTATGTGGCCCTGACGCTGCCGTTCTCGATCTGGGTCATGCGCGGATTCTTCCTGGCGATCCCGCGCGAGATCGAAGAGGCCGCCCAGGTCGACGGTGCGAACACCTGGACGATCATGTGGCGCGTGCTGTTCCCGCTCGTGGCCCCGGGCGTGATCGCCTCCAGCGTGTTCTCCTTCATCGCCGCGTGGAACGACTATCTGGTCGCCTACGTGTTCATGAAGGACCAGACGATGTACACCCTGCCGGTGTGGCTGGCCTCGTTCGCGGTGCCGAACCAGCCGATTGACTACGCCGCCCAGATGGCCGCGTCCGTCATCTTCTCGCTGCCGGCCGTGATCTTCTTCCTCATCATCCAGCGCAACCTCGTGACCGGGATGTCGGCGGGGGCGGTCAAGGGCTGATGGGCGTGTGGGCGAGAGCCGCCTCCCGTCGGGAGTGCGGCCGATGAGAGTCGGGCTGGACGTCGGCGGGACGAAGACGGATGCCGTGGCCATCGGAGCGGACGGCCAGATCGCCGCGCGCCTCCGGCTGGCCACCGAGTGGGGGCCGGGCGGCGTCGTGCGCACGGTGGTGGAGGCGGTGCGCCGCCTCGGCCTGCAGGGAGTGGACCCGGCGACGTTCGAGTCGGTCGGGGTGGGGATGCCGGGGCAGGTGCTGCCCGGGTCGACCCACGTCGTGCATGCGGTCAACCTCGGCGTCACCGACCTCGACCTGGCCGCCGCGGTCGAGCCGCTGCTCGGGATCCCGGTGGCGGTGGAGAACGACGTGAAGGCCGCCACGCGCGGCGCCCACGCTCTGCGCCACGGACCCCGCGGTGAGACGATGGCCTACCTCAACCTCGGCACCGGCATCGCCGCGGGGATCGTCCGCGACGGCCGACTGTGGCGCGGCGGCCACGGCACCGCCGGCGAGGTCGGGCACATCTCGGTCGACCCGCACGGACCGCTGTGCCGCTGCGGACAGCGGGGCTGCATCGAGGCGCTCGCCGGTGGTGCGTCGATCGCGCGTCGGTGGGGGCATCCAGGCCGCATCCCGGTGCGGGACATGATGGATGCCGCAGATGCCGGCGACCCCACCGCCCGGGCGCTGCGCGCCGACCTGATGGCCGGCGTCGCCGCCGCGGTGCGCATCCTCGTGCTCACCGCGGATGTCGACGTGGTGGTGCTCGGCGGCGGACTGACCGCGCTGGCCCAGAGGCTCAGAGACGGGGTGGCCGCCGAGCTGGATGCCAGCGCCGAGGCATCCGAATTCCTGCGGTCGCTGCGGCTTGCGGGAGCGCATCGAACTGCTGCCGGCGGGCTCCGCGGCAGCGGCGATCGGCGCCGCACTGGTCGGCGCCGCCCCGGATCTCGACCCGAGAGCACAGGAGGCTGTCACCCATGGCTGAAGTCGTCATCGTCCCCGATCGAGCCGCCGCCGGTGCGCTGGTCGCCGACGAGATCGCATCGCTGATCCAGGCGGACCCGGAGGTGGTCCTCGGCCTGGCGACCGGGTCCACCCCGCTGCCGGTGTACCAGGCGCTGCCCGCGCGGCTGGGGGGCATGGACGTGTCACGGGTGCGCGGATTCGCCCTGGACGAGTACGTCGGCATCGACCCGACGCATCCGCAGAGCTACCGCAACGTGATCCTGCGCGAGGTGGTGGAACCGCTCGGGCTCGACCCGCGGCGCATCCGCACGCCCGACGGCGCGGTCGACGGCGCCGAGCACGCCGGTGCGGATTACGAGCGGGCGATCGCGGATGCCGGGGGCGTCGAGCTGCAGATCCTCGGGATCGGCACCGACGGGCACATCGGCTTCAACGAGCCCGGCTCGTCGTTCGCCTCCCTCACGCGGGTCAAGACCCTCACCGAGCAGACGCGGCGCGACAACGCGCGCTTCTTCGATTCGATCGATCAGGTGCCGATGCACTGCATCACCCAGGGACTGGGCACGATCCTGCGCGCGCGCCATCTGGTTCTGCTGGCGTTCGGCCAGCGCAAGGCCGAGGCGGTGGCCGGGGCCGTCGAGGGGCCGCTCACGGCCTCACTGCCGGGTTCGGCGATCCAGCTGCACCCGCGGGTGAGCGTCGTGGTCGATGAGGCCGCGGCATCCCGCCTGCGCCTGGCCGACTACTACCGTCACGCCTGGGAGAACAAGCCCGCCTGGCAGGGCCTGTAGCGCGCCTCGCCGCCCGCGGCACGGCCGGGCGCTGCGGGCGATCGCCGAGACGGGGGATACGCCGCGAAACCGGGGACTTGCCACTGGATTTCGCGAGGGATCCCATGTTTCGGCGATCGTCTGACGGCACGATCGGCCCGGGCGGACGCGGATCGCCCGGCCGGGCGGACCGGCCCGGGCGGACGCGGCGAGCGGGTCAGGCGACCGGGAAGGCCCAGGCGAGGGGGAGCAGGATGTCGCGGCTCAGCGGCGCGAGTCGCACATGCCCGGCGTCGCCCGGCGTGATCCAGCGCAAGCTCGGCGATCTCGGCGGCGGCCCGGACCTGGGCGGGATCCAGCGTGAGGGCGAACGCGTCGGCCACGACGTCGTGGCCGGGCTCGTTGGCCGCGGCGGCGGTGAAGGTTCCGAGCGATGTCAGGGCCGCGGCATCCGTCGTCACACCCAGTTCTTCCTCGAGTTCGCGCACGAGCGCGGCGGCAGCCGACTCTCCGGGCTCGGGCTTGCCGCCCGGCTGCATGAACGAGGCGGTGCCGCGCTTGCGCACCACCAGGGCGCGGCCGGCGGCATCCATCACAACGGCGGCACTGACGCGGATCGTCGCAGTCACGGGGCGAACACCTTTCCGGGGTTCAGAATCCCGTGCGGGTCGAAGACGGCCTTGATCTGCCGCTGCAGGTCCCACTGATCCTGCCCGAGCTCGTCGGCCAGCCAGCGGCGCTTGAGCACGCCGATGCCGTGCTCGCCGGTGAGCGTGCCGCCCAGCCGCAGCGCGGCGCGGAAGAGGTCGTCGGCGGCATCCCAGATCGGCGCCGGCACCTCGGGGCCGTCGAAGATGAAGTTCGGGTGCAGATTGCCGTCGCCGGCGTGCGCGACCGTGGGGATCGTGACGCCGTGCTCGCGCTCCACCCGCGCGATCTCGTCGAACATCTCGGCCAGGCGGCTGCGCGGCACCGACACGTCTTCGATCAGGGTGGTTCCGAGCGACTCCATCGCGGGGTGCATCGCCCGGCGCAACGCGAGCAGCCGCTCGCCCTCGTCCGGGTCGCCGGAGACCTCGACGGCTCCGCCGGCGGTCCGCAGCACCTCCGCGATCGCGTCAGCTTCGGCGGCGGATGCCGCCCCGTCGGTCTGGATCGTCAGCAGCGCGTCGTCCGTGCCCGGGTCGAGTCCGAGCAGCCGGCGTGCGGCGGCCAGGCACGTGGCATCCATCAGCTCCATGATCGAGGGCTGCAGGCCGGCCGCGGTCACTGCGGAGGATGCCGCGGCCGCCGCGCGCACATCCGGGAACGTGGCCGCGATCGTGTGCACGGTGCCGGGTACGAGCCGGCGCAGCTTCAGCGTCGCACCGACGACGACGCCGAGCACCCCCTCGGAGCCGATGAACAGCGAGGTGAGGTCGAGGCCGGTCACGCCCTTCACGCTGCGGTGACCGAGGTGCAGCATCCGTCCGTCGGCCAGCACCACGTCCAGGGCGAGGACGGCGTCGCGCACGACGCCGTATTTCGCGCACAGCAGGCCGCCGGCGCCGGTGGCGATGTTGCCGCCCACGGTCGAGATCGACCGGCTGGCCGGATCCGGCGCCCACCACACCCCCTCCGCGGCGAGGGCGTCGTTGAGATCGGCGTTGAGGATGCCCGGCTCGACGACGGCGAGCAGGTCGTCGGGGCGCACCTCCAGGATGCGATCCATCCCGCGCAAGCGACAGCGAGATCTCGCCCGCGCCGGTGTTGGCGCCGCCGGCCAGGCCGGTGCCGGCGCCGCGGGGGACCACCGGCGTGCCGGTGGCCGAGGCGATCCGCATCGTCTGCTGCACATCGTCGACGGATGCCGCGTGCACGACCGCCAGCGGCGTGCCGTCCGCCGCATGGCCCGACTTGTCCGCACGGACGGCGGAACGGCCGGCTTCGGTGACGTCGACGCGATCGCCCAGGGCCGCGCGCAGCCGGTCGGCGACCTCGGAGCTCGCGCGATCCGGGCTCATGCGAACCGGCGACGGCCGGCGATCACGCCCGTGGTGACGGCGACGACGGCGAACACGAGGCCGACCCAGGCCTGGCCCATGCTCCACCAGGCGATGGTCGCGCCGGCGTAGACGAGCAGCTCGATCACCGCGCGCACGAACGGGTGCACGCGCAGCACCGCCCGGGGCGAGACGAAGAACGCCCAGAGCAGGATCGCGACGATCGGCAGGCCCAGCCCCATCGCGATGTTCCATGGGAACGGCCAGCCGGCGAAACCCCAGAAGGCCAGGGTGAAGAACGCGAACAGCTCGCACACGAAGGCCAGGACATCCACCGCCGACAGCGGGGCGCGGGTCCCGGGGGCCGGCTCGGCGTGGTCGGGGGAGGACATGTCTTCAGTCTACGCGGGGCTCCGAGGGCGGATGCCGCGGGGCGGCGGCTGTCGTCGGAGCGGGTCAGCCGGCGGTGGTGACGTCGGCGGGGCCGGTGCCGGTGGGGGCGGTGCCGGCGGGGGCGGTGCCGGCGTCCGGGGCGGTGCTGGCGTCGGGGACAGTGCTGGTGTCCGGGGCGGCGTCCCATTCGGCGCCGAGGTCGAGTGGAAGCGGCTCGCCGGTCTCGTCGCCGGCGGCGTAGCGCAAGCGTCAGCGTGACGCCGGCGAATGGCGCGGAGGTGTCGAAGCTCGTCTCGGAGGTCACGGTGATGGTCCCGGATCCGTCGACGAGGACGACATCCTTCGTGACCCCGTTGTCGAGCGTCGCACGCACGGTGGACCCGGTCACGCCGGTCAGCGGGACGGTCAGCGTGTACAGGCGCGGGGTCGACTGGACGTCGCTCGCTGCGCGTGATCTGCCCGACCGCGGGGACGCCATCCGGGAGGCCGAGGGTGGGAGTGGGCGTCGGGGTCGGAGTCGGGGTCGGAGTCGGGGTGGGGGTCGGGGTCGGAGTCGGAGTAGGGGCGGGGGTCGGTGTCGGCGTGGGGCGCGGTGTCGGCGTGGGGCTCGCGGTGGACGACGAATCCGTCGCGGCCGGGGAGGGTTCGCGCGCTGCGGGCGGAGCGATCGGCTGGTCAGCGGGCGCCGGCGCGGATGCCGGAGGGCGGACCTGCTCCGTCCCGCTGACCGGCGCACTCTCGGTCGATGCGGGCACGCGAGTCGCGGCATCCGGCTTCTCGGCGGCGGTGTCGGATGCCGCGGCCGGATCGATCGCCTCTGCTCGAGCCGGCTGCTCCCGGGCTGCGGGAAGAGCACGCGCGGCAGGAGGATCGCGCCCACGGCGACGGCCGCAGCCATCAGGACGCCGGCGGCGGCCAGTCCCGCGATCGCTCCCGCGCCGATGCCGGCAGCGCCCGATGCCGCGCCGGAGCCGGATGCCGCGCCGGAGGCCGCGCCACCACCTGCCCCGGACCCGGCGGTGCTGGACCCGGCGGCTCCGGACCCGGCTCCGGACCCGGCGGCTCCGCCGGCGATCACGGCACCCTTCACGACGGCCGACGGCATCGCGGCGACGGCGGCCACCGGCGAGCCCAGCTCGAGCCAGGCCGCGTAGCCGGTGGCTCCGGCGCCCAGTGTCAACGGCAGCAGCACGAGGGCGAGCCGGTGCGAGACCTCCTGCGCCTCGGCGGCCACGATCGCGCACCGCGCGCAGTCGTGCAGGTGCGCGTCGACTTTGCCGCGATCGCGGGTGCCGAGCGTTCCGCGGGCGTACGCGCCGAGGCGGGTGATCGTCCACTGGCAGTCCGAGCCCTCCGCCGCCGACCGCAGGTGCGCCTGCACCCACGCCTCGCGCAAGCCCGCCGCGGGCGCGCACGGCCAGCTGGGCGACGGCGTTGGCCTTCATCCCGAGCAGCGGCGCGATCTCGGCCGGCTTCATCTGCTCGATCTCGGCGTACCAGAGCACTTCCTGCCACCGAGTCGGCAGGCTGCGGAACGCCTGATGGGTGAGCCCGCGATCGAGGGCATCGTTCGCGGCCTCGTCGCCGGTCGCCGGATCGGCGAGCTCGTCCAGTTCGTCGAACGGCGTCTCGTGCCGGGCGCGGCCCCAGCCGGCGGCGGTGTTGCGGATGCTGGCGAACAGGTAGGCGCGGAATGAGCCGGTGGGCCCGCCGCCGCGTTGGACAGTGCGGAAGATCCGGGTGAACGCCTCCTGGACGAGGTCTTCCGGATCCAGCGACGAGGTCACCGAGCGGGCGACCGCCAGGCCGGACACATGGTGTCGGCGCCACAGCTCGGCGAAGGCGTCGCCGTCGCCGAGGCGGGACAGCTCGACCAGGTCGGCATCCGCCGTCTCCGGCAGGGCGCGTGCGGCGTCCGCGGCGCGTCGACCTCTCATCGTCCCCCCAGAAAGACGGAGCATGCCTGCACCGGCTCGGGCGGTCGGCGCGTCTCCCATTCTGTCGGGGGCGCCCCTCGCGCGCCATCCGGGGGAAGGCTTTTTCACGCTTTACCAGAGGTTTCGGAGGTTCGTCGAGATTTCTCCGGAAGTCGCGTCATGAATCCGGCATCCGTCCGTCTCATGAAGTGACGGCTTGTTCTCCACCGGGGGGCGGAGGACGAGCGGGGCTGCTCCTCGAAGGCAGCCGACGAGGGGTGATGGCGCCGGGGGCGGCGCTTTCACCCCTCGGCCTGTGTCCGGCTGGGGAACGGAGCCAGGTGCCGGGCGCCTCGGTGCCCGGCAGGGTCGGGGTCCGCGCGCCCCTGGGGGCGGGAGCGCGGGCCCCGCCCACCCCCTCCACTTCGTCGAAATCGTACGATCTGGCCGAGTGCACATCAATTTCGGCCCAGGATGATGTTCAGTCGGCCAGATCGTACGATCCCGAGGCGCGTCACCGCCGGGCCCGTCACGCCCAGGGCCGCTCCACCAGCCGGGGCGCGCGTCGCCCGGGCCCCGCCCGCCCGGCCCGCGTCAGGCCCGCCCGGCCCGCGTCAGGCCCGCCCGGCCCGCGTCAGGCCCGCCCGGGCCCCGCGTCAGGCCCGCCCGGGCCGCGTCAGACCGGCCGGCCGTCCACCCACACGCGCCGCACGCCCAGGCCGTCGTCCAGCAGCACCGCGTCGGCGGCCGATTCCGGCCGCAGCGACCCGAACCGGTCCGACACGCCGATCGCGCGGGCCGGCACGATCGTGGCCGCGGCCACGGCGTCGGGCAGCGGCATCCCGCACTCCTGCACCATGAGCCGGACCGCGGCATCCTGCGTGAGCGTGGACCCGGCGATCGCGCCGTCGCCGGCCAGCCGGGCCCGCCCGCCGACGACCGAGACGGTCAGCCCGCCGAGCGTGTAGTGCCCGTCGGCGGCGCCGGCCGCCGCCATCGCGTCGGTGATCAGGGCCACGCGCCCCGGCGCGCGCGCGGTCAGCAGGCGGATCACGTCCGGGTGCACGTGCGTCCCGTCGGCGATCACCTCCAGCGTCACCCGCTCGTCGTTCAGCGCGGCCACCACCGGTCCGGGGGCGCGGTGATGGATGCCGCGCATGGTGTTGAACGCGTGCGTGAGGATCGTCGCCCCGGCGTCGAACGCGGCCGCCGCGGTCGTCTCGTCGGCGTCCGTGTGCCCGATCGCGACCGCCACCCCCGCCGCCCGCAGGCGCCCGATGGCGGCCGTGCCGCCGGCCAGCTCCGGTGCCAGCGTGAGCTGCCGGATCGTGCCGGCGCCCGCATCCAGCAGACGGTCGAGGGATGCCGCATCCGGCGCCCGCAGGCGACGGGGTGTGCGCGCCCTTGTGCCCGACATCCAGGAACGGACCCTCCAGGTGTGAGCCGAGGATCGTCGAGTCCTCGGCCGCCAATCGGGCCACCATGGCCGCCCGCTCGGCCATCGCCTCGATCGACGCGGTCACCAGCGAGATGACCGCACGGGTCGTGCCGTGCGCACGGTGCACGGCACGCGCGGTCGCGATCGCGGCCGGTCCGTCGTCGAACGCCGCCCCGCCGCCGCCGTGCCCATGGATGTCGACGAAGCCGGGAGTCAGCCATCCGCCGGCCGCGTCGTCGGCCTCGTGCGGCGCGAGGTCGCGCCAGCCGTCGCCGGTGCCGCATCCGGCAACCCGTCCGTCGCGGATCGCGACCCACGCGTCGTCCGTGATCTGCCCCTCGTCGATCAGACGAGCGGAGTGGATGACGCGGTCCACGCTCACCGGGACGCCGACCACTCGATCTCGGGCGAGGCGAAGAACCCGATCCCCGCAGCCGTCCACAGCGGCCCCAGCATCCCCACCCGCTCCCGGAAGGACGCCCATGCGCGCTCCGGGCAGCGGCCGGCGACCACGCGATCTCGGCGGCCGCCGCGATGCGCGGGAACGCCTGGGCGTCGAGGTGGGCGGCGGTGCGGAGCGTCTCGGTCCACAGCGGTGCCTCGACCCCGAGGATGTCGCTGTCTGCCAGCCCCGCGATCACCGCGGTCGGCTCCCAGTCGTATGCCCGCCGCACGCTGGTCGGGCCGTTCGCCCAGGTCAGGCCGAGCGGGCTGTCGGCGTCGTACTTCATGTCCAGGTAGACCGCGTCGGCGGGGAGAGGATCACCCGTCCGCCACCGGCGGGGAACGCGCGCGCCTTGTCGTCCATGCCGTCGGTGGGGAGACGTATCCCCAGTACTGGCCGATCGTGCCGGGGGCCAGTCCCGCCGCTGCGCCCGCCTCGTGCCAGGCGATCGGGGTCTTGCCGAGGTCGGCGGCGATCGCCGTGACCCGCCGCATGTATTCGGCGAAGTCCGCGTCGCTGGTGCCGAGGGCCTCGTCTCCGCCCACGTGCAGGTACGGCCCCGGGGTCATCGCCGCCAGGTCGCGGCAGACGTCCGCGAGCAGCGCATACGTCTGCTCGGAGCGGGTCTTCAGCGACGAGAATCCGACGGCGAAGCCGGTGTAGGGCTCTCCCTGGATGGGGATGCCGCCCCCGAACGCGTCCACCACCTCGGTGACCTGGTCGGTGATCACGACCGGCTCCATCAGCTCGGGGTGGGCCAGGCCGATGGCATGTGTGTGGCTCGGGCCGTCGATCTCGGGCACGACGACCATGTGGCGCGCGGCCGCATGCGCGACGATCCGGGCATAGTCCTCGGTCGTGTAGAAGCCACCGGGGTCGCCGCTCGCCGCCGAGCCGGACGCGCGCTCGGTCAGCTCCGGCCGGGACGGCACCTGGATCCGCCAGCCCTGGTCGTCGGTGAGGTGCAGGTGCAGCGCGTTGAACTTCAGGGCGGCGGCGCGGTCGATGTAGCCGCAGACCACCTCGACCGGGAAGAAGTGACGGGCCACGTCCAGCATCACGCCGCGGTACGCGTACCGGGGCGCATCCTCGATCCGGGTGGCGGGGATCGTGACGGACGTGCCGGTGGATGCTGCGGTAAATGCCTGCGCGAATGCTGCGGCGGATGTCGCGAGCAGCTGGACCAGCGTCTGCACGCCGTAGAACAGCCCGGCCTCATCGCCGCCCGTGATGCGCACGCCGTCGGCGTCGACGATGAGGGTGTATGTCTCGGGCGCTCCCTGGGCGAGCTGCGCCAGGACGATGTCACCGCGGCGGGTGTCGCGGTCCGCGACGATCTCGAACGTGCGGCCGACATGGGGTGCGAGCGCCGAGGCCGCGAGCTCGGCCGTCCCGCGGGTCGCGGGCACCGCCACCAGGCGAGTGGCGTCGGTCAGGACGAACGGGTCGGCCGCGGCATCCGTCGTCTGCGCGGCCGGAGTCGGCACCAGGGCTGTCATGCGCACCAGGGCAGTCATGTAAGGAACACTAACAAATCCCGATTGCGCCGACAAGGCACGCGTGCCGACCGCGACATCCGTTATGCTCGGGATGTCGCAACTGGCGTTGAGGTGGGCAACCACCGGGGAGCGACCGACCGGCATTCGACCGCACGCCTGGGCCGATGTGGAACTCAATTCCGTGCTGTTCCGGTGACTGCCGAGTCGAGGAGACTGCTATGACCGATCGCTATTTCAACGCCCCGCTCGCCGAGGTCGACCCCGAGATCGCCGAAGTGCTGGACCGCGAGCTCGACCGCCAGCGCTCGTACCTCGAGATGATCGCATCCGAGAACTTCGTGCCCGTCTCGGTGCTGCAGTCGCAGGGCTCGGTGCTGACCAACAAGTACGCCGAGGGATACCCCGGGCGGCGCTACTACGGCGGCTGCGAAGTGGTGGACGTCGCCGAGGAGCTGGCGATCCAGCGCGCCAAGGACCTGTTCGGCGCGGCCTACGCGAACGTCCAGCCGCACTCGGGCGCGACCGCCAACGCCGCCGTGCCTGCATGCCATCGCCCGCCCCGGCGACACCCTGCTCGGCCTGTCGCTGGACCAGGGCGGCCACCTCACGCACGGCATGAAGATCAACTTCTCCGGCCGGCTCTACGACATCGTCGCCTACGGGGTGGACCCCGAGACCTCGCTCATCGACATGGATGAGGTGCGGCGTCTGGCCATCGGGCACAAGCCGAAGGTGATCATCGCGGGCTGGTCGGCCTACCCCCGGCAGCTGGACTTCGCCGCGTTCCGGGCGATCGCCGACGAGGTCGGGGCGATCCTGTGGGTCGACATGGCGCACTTCGCCGGTCTGGTCGCCGCCGGCCTGCACCCCTCGCCCGTCCCGCACGCGCACGTGGTCTCGTCCACCGTGCACAAGACGATCGGCGGCCCCCGATCGGGGTTCATCCTGACCAACGACGCCGCCCTGGCGAAGAAGATCGACACGGCCGTGTTCCCCGGCCAGCAGGGCGGCCCGCTGATGCACGTGATCGCCGCGAAGGCCACGGCCTTCAAGCTCGCGGCGAGTCCCGAGTTCGCCGAGCGCCAGCAGCGCGTGCTGTCGGGCGCGCGGATCATCGCCGACCGACTGTCGCAAGCCGGAAGTCGCGGCCGCCGGCATCGCCGTGCGATCGGGCGGGACCGACGTGCACCTGGTGCTCGTCGACCTGCGCGAGGCGCAGATCGACGGCAAGCAGGCCGAGGACCTGCTGCACGACATCCACATCACGGTGAACCGCAACGCGGTCCCGAACGACCCGCGCCCGCCGATGGTGACATCGGGTCTGCGCGTCGGCACGCCGGCGCTGGCCACCCGCGGGTTCGGCGACGTCGAGTTCACTGAGGTCGCCGACGTGATCGCCCAGGCGCTGCTGCCGAATCCCGACGTCGCCGCGCTTGCGCGGCCGCGTCGCGGCGCTGGCCGCGGCGTTCCCGCTGTATCCCGACCTGCAGCAGTAGGCCGGGCCTGGCGTCCACAGCATCCGCCCCGTAATATCACTATCAACATAGGTATCCGCCTGGCCCTTGCGGCCGCGGTGACACCCGGGACTGACGGCGAGAAACGACACTCCGGCTGAGAAACGGCGCATTGCAGCGTTTCTCGACCGAGCCGGCGTTTCTCACCGGGACCACACGAGATCGACGAGGAGAAGATCGATGACAGCGCAGAAGCTGGACGGCAAGGCCGCAGCGGCGGAGATCAAGGCGGAGCTGACCGAGCGCGTCGCCGCGCTCAAGGCCCGCGGCATCACCCCCGGGATCGCGACGGTGCTGGTCGGGGCCGACCCGGGCTCGCAGCTGTACGTGGGGATGAAGCACCGGCAGTCCGAGGCGATCGGGATGAACTCCATCCAGGTCGAGCTGCCCGCCGATGCCACCCAGACCGACGTCGAGGCCGAGATCGACCGGCTCAACGCCGACCCCGCCTGCCACGGCTACATCGTGCAGCTGCCGCTGCCGGGGCACCTGGACACGGACGCGATCCTGGAGCGGATCGATCCGGCGAAGGATGCCGATGGCCTGCATCCGACGAACCTCGGTCGGCTGGTGCTCAATGTGAACGGCCCGATCTCCACGCCCCTGCCGTGCACGCCGCGCGGCGTGATCGAGCTGCTGCTGCGCAATGACTACGACCTGAAGGGCAAGCACGTGGTCGTCGTCGGCCGCGGCGTGACGATCGGCCGGTCGATCGGGCTGCTGCTGACGCGCCGTGAGATCAACGCGACGGTGACGCTGACCCACACCGGCACGGTCGACCTGCCGTCGTACCTGCGTCAGGCGGATGTGATCGTGGCCGCCGCCGGGGTCAAGCACATCGTGCGGGCCGAGGATGTCAAGCCCGGCGCCGCGGTGCTCGACGTCGGCGTCACCCGCGAGACCGACCCGGACACCGGCAAGTCGACCGTGTTCGGCGACGTCGACCCGGCCGTGGCCGAGGTGGCCGGCTTCCTCTCGCCGAACCCCGGCGGGGTCGGGCCGATGACCGTCGCGCTGCTGATGACCAACGTGGTCGAGGCGGCCGAGCGGTCCGCCTGAGGCTTCTCCGCTGCCCGGCCGCGCCCGCCGTTCGGATCGCAGGAAGATCTGGCACAGACCCGGCGACACGCCGTGCGACGTGCCCGGGACTGCGAGGCCTTCCTGCGATCTGAACGGCCGGCAGTGGTCCGGATCACGGATCTGGCTGGCCAACGGGCCTGCGACGCGATCGGCGTCTGCCCTTCGGTCGTCCTCGTTCCCGGCCTCGGCTTGCGTCACGCTGGCCGTGACACCGGCGGGCGGTGAGCCGTATGAAGTGGCCGTCCCGATCGGGCCTGACTGTCCCTGATCGCCGGGGAGAATACGGCGCCGGACAGTGCCGCGACCCGCCTTGCGGGACGACGACGCGTCACTCGCCGCCGGCGGCGAGTGACGCGTCCAGCGCGGCGCGGGCCCCGGCGGTCGGAGCCACGGTGACCAGGCCCCGGTACAGCGTGACCAGCGTCGCTCGGTCGAGCACACCCGTGCGCGCGCGGTCGCAGTGCACCGACTGGATGGCCGCCTCGAGCTGGAACCGCCCGAGCGGCCGGCCCAGCGCGGCGGCCCGCCGCAGGAGCGCTTCGCCCTCCGCGATCAGCTCCCGCGACCACAGCGTCGTGTCCTGCTCGTCCAACGGCGGCCAGGGGTCGCCGACCCGCGCGGGCGCCCGCGACTGGGCGAGGGTCAGCAATGCGGCGAGCCCCCAGGCCTCGGCATCCGTGTCCAGCAGCGTCGCGGTCAGCACCGCGAGCCAGCGTGCCTCGTCGGCGATGGACTCACGGATCCGCTCGCCCTGATCGAGCCAGTCGATGGCATACGCTCCGTAGATCGCCTCGAGCACGGCGTCGGTGCGCGCGGGCATATCGGTGCGGCTGGGCACGGAGAACGGGATGCCGCTGTCCCGGATCTTGCGTTTGGCCCGCACCAGGCGCTGGGACATGGTCGCGGGCTCCACGCCGAACGCACCGGCGACCTGCGCGGCGTCGAATCCCAGCACCACCTGCAGCATCAGCGGGGTGCGGATGTCGGGGGCGATGGCCGGATGCGCGCAGGCGAACAGCAGCTCCAGCCGCCGGTCCGGGATGGCCTCGGTGCGCTCGACCATGCCCGCCACGTCGGTTCCGTCCCGCAGGACCGACGCGACGGCGTCGTCCAGTGGGATGCTGGTGCGATGTGCGGCGGACCCGAGCGCATCGCGGCTTCGGTTGCGGGCCACGGAGAGCAGCCATCCTTCCGGATTGTCCGGCACGCCGGTGGCGGGCCATGTGCGCAGCGCCCGCTCGAAGGCGTCGGCGAGACTGTCCTCGGCGAGTGCCAGATCTCTTGTGCCGGCGGCCAGCAGCGCGACGAGTCGGCCGTACGAGGCGCGGGCGGTGCGCTCGGCGACCGCCCGCGCCTCGGCGGCCCGGTTCACTGCACGGGCGTCGTGCCCGACCATGCGCCGTCCACGAAGCGGGTCGCGGTGGGGCGGATCTCCACCGCGCCCCACGGTGCGGCCGGTGCCTTTCCGGCCCAGTCGATCGCGGTGTCGAGGTCATCGACCTCGATCACGAACGTGCCGCCGAGCTGCTCCTTGGTGTCGGCGAACGGCCCGTCCTGGACGAGGAGCTCGCCGTCGCGCCGCCGCACCGTCGTGGTCATCGACGAGGGATGCAGCACCTCGGCGCTGCGCAGCACGCCGGCCGCGTCCAGCGCTTCGGCGTAGGCGGCGAAGGCCCGCATGCCGTCGGCGAGCGCCTCGTCGCCCAGCTCGGCGGCGGTCATCTCGGGGTACTGCAGGAGAAGCGTGTAACGCATGATCCGTCCTTCCTCAGGGGTGTTGACGTGATGATGACGAACGAGCACGCCCCAGATCGACAGCACGCCGCCGATCGACACCTGGTCATCGACACCTGGTCATCGACACCGCGCCGGCGGATCAGTCCTTGCCGAGATCGTCGAGCATCCTGCGCTGCTCCGGGGTCAGGCCGTCGCCGGGACCGCCGGCCAGTTCATCCCGTCCGAGCTGCTCGGCCTCCGACGGCGTCGACCCCGCCGCATCCGCGCCGGCAGAGCGCCCGCCACCGGCCTTGTCATAGAGAGCGGATGCCTGGGCCTCGACCTTGTCGTCGATCAGGTCGTAGATCCACCAGCCGATCAGCAGGATGATCGGCGGCAGCACGTACCCCCACACCCATCCGCTGATCTGGACGCCGGACAGCAGCACCGTCGCGATCCAGACCAGGAACGCGACCGCCACCGCCAGCAGCCCCTGCACCAGCTTCTCGCCGAGCTTCGTGCGCTCTGCGGCCGACCGCGCCGCCATCGAGCGGAACCACTTCGTGACGAGGGGCTTGACCCAGATCACCAGCGCCGTCATCACGATGCCGGCCCACAGCGCCGCCCATCCGACGTGCGCGGGCGTCAGCCAGCCGATGAACAGCAGCACGACGATGTTGAACACCAGCAGCGAGCAGAACCGCACGACCCACTTCTTCATGGATTCAGGATGCCACGACCGGCCGCCTCGGGTCAGTACGAGGCGCGCTCGGCGCGGTCGGCGGCCGGAAGGAACCGGGCCGCCAGTGCCTCGGAGGCGCGGGCGAGCATCGCCACGTCGGCGCCGACGGCGACGAAGTCGGCGCCCCGGTCGATGTAGGCCTGCGCGGCGGCCGGGTCGAACGCGTTCACGCCGACCTTCTTGCCGGCGGCCCGCACCGCCGCGAACGTGCGGTGCACGGCATCCACCACCTCCGGGTGCGTCTGCTGCCCGAGCCGGCCGAGCGAGGCGGCCAGATCCGACGGACCTACGAAGACCTGGTCGACGCCGTCGACCGCCGCGATCTCGGCCGCGGCATCCACCCCCGCGCCGTTCTCGATCTGCACCGTCAGCGACACGTGCGTCGCCCCATCGCTGAGGTAGCCGTCGACCCGGTTCCACCGGGCCGATCGGGCCAGCGCCGAGCCGACCCCGCGCACGCCCGCGGGCGGATAGCGGGTGGCCGCGACCGCGGCGCGGGCCTCGTCGGCCGACGCGACCATCGGCACGATGATGTTCTGGGCGCCGAGGTCGAGCACCTGCTTGATCGCGACCGTGTCGTTGGCGGGCACGCGCACCAGCGGCGCGATCGGATACGCCGCCACCACCTGCAGCTGCACCAGCACCGACTGAAGCGAGTTGGGCCCGTGCTCCATGTCGATCAGCAGCCAGTCCAGGCCCGAGCCGGCAGCCACCTCGGCCAGCACCGGGCTGCCGTGCAGGCCCACATGCCGATGAGGGGGCGGGATGCCGCGGCCAGCCGATCGCGGAAGGTCGAGGTCAGGCGAAGCGACATGTGATGGTTCCCATCGGTCCGTAGTCGCACAGCACGCTGTCGCCGCGATGCACCCACATCGGCCGGGTGAACGACCCCGCCAGGATGATCTCGCCGGCCTCCAGCCGTGCGCCGTGCTGGTGGAACTTGTTGGCGAGCCACGCCACGCCGGTGGCCGGGTGGTTCAGGACGCCGGCGGCCACGCCGGTCTCTTCGATCGTCTCGTTGCGATACAGCATCGCGGCCACCCAGCGCAGGTCGATCTGGTCGGGGCGCATCGGGATGCCGCCGAGCACCATCCCGCCGTAGGCGGCGTTGTCGCTGATCGTGTCGACGATCGTGCGCCCCTCCAGTTCGATGTGCGAGTTGAGCACCTCCAGCGCCGGGGTCACGTACTCGGTGGCCCGCAGCACGTCGAACAGCGAGCAGTCCGGCCCTTCCAGCGGGCGGCTCAGCACGAACGCCAGCTCGACCTCGATCCGCACGTTCGAGAAGTCGTCGAACGGGATGACCGCGCCGTTCTGCCACACCGTGTCGTCGAACATGACGCCGTAGTCCGGCTCGGTGATCCCGGTGGCCGCCTGCATCGCCTTGGAGGTGAGGCCGATCTTCCGCCCCACCAGGCGCCGACCTGCCGCCAGGTTCTTGTCGCGCCACACGCCCTGGATCGCGTACGAGTCCTCGATCGTGGCGTCCGGATACCGTGCGGTGATCCGGGGGATGACGGTCTTGGCACGGTCGGCCTCGGCCAGCTCGTCGGCGATCTGCGCGATGGTGTCGGGGTCCAGCATCCTGTTCTCCTTCTTCGGCTGTTCGAGGTTACCGGCCCTTCGTCTCGCTTCGCTCGCTCAGGGACCTGGGGAAGCGAGTCCGCTCGCTCAGGGACCTGTAAGCGAGTCCGCTCGCTCAGGGACCTGGGGAAGCGAGTCCGCTCGCTCAGGGACCTGGGGAAGCGAGTCCGCTCGCTCAGGGACCGGTGTTCGCGCAGGTACCTGAGCGAGGAGCGCAGCGACGAGACGAAGGGCCGGTGACGACCTACAGCTGGTGGCCGAGCTTGTACTCGCCCTGCTTCCACTCCGGCATCTCGCCCTCGTCCGCGGAGCGCGTGTACGAGAAGCCGTCGGCGCCGATGGTCGCCTCCAGCTCGGTCGCCTCGGTGCGCGCCACCACCGGCTGCGGGGTGCCGTCCAGGTCCAGGACGAGCGAGGCATCCGTGTACCAGGAGGGGACGACGGGGTTGCCCCACCAGTCGCGGCGCTGGTTGTCGTGCACGTCCCAGGTGACCACCGGGTTGTCGGGGTCGCCGGTGTAGTAGTCCTGGGTGTAGATCTCCACCCGGTGCCCGTCCGGGTCGCGCAGGTACAGGTAGAACGCGTTCGAGACGCCGTGGCGGCCGGGGCCGCGCTCGATGCAGTCCGACTGCCGCAGCGCGCCGAGCTTGTCGCAGATCGCGAGGATGTTGTGCTTCTCGTGCGTCGAGAACGCGATGTGGTGCATGCGCGGCCCGTCGCCGCCGGTCATCGCGGTGTCGTGCACGGTGGGCTTGCGCCGCATCCACGCGGCGTAGACGGTGCCCTGCTCGTCCTGGATGTCCTCGGTCACGCGGAACCCGAGGTCCTGCATGTACCGCGTCGCGCGCGGGACGTCGGGGGTGACCTGGTTGAAGTGGTCCAGACGCACCAGCGACCCCGGGGTGTACAGGTCGTAGCGCCAGGCGAGGCGCTCCACGTGCTCCACGTCGTGGAAGAACTCGTACGGGAAGCCGAGCGGGTCGGTGACACGCACCGAGTCGCCGATGCCCTTGACATACCCCTCGGCGCGACGCTCGACGCGGCATCCGAGCTCGGTGAAGAAGGCCACGGCGCGGTCGAGATCTTCGGCGGCGCGCACCCGGTAGCTGAAGGCGGCGACCGCGGCCACCGGCCCCTGGCGCAGCACCAGGTTGTGGTGGATGAACTCCTCGAGCGAGCGCAGGTAGACGGTGGTCTCGTCCTCTTCGGTCACGGTCAGCCCCAGCACGTCGACGTAGAAGTCGCGCGAGCGCTTCAGGTCGGTGACCACGAGCTCCATGTACGCGCAGCGCAGGATGTCGGGGGCCGGTGCGGTCGGGGTCGGCACCGGGTTGGCGGTCACGATCGGCGCCTCCTGGGATACGTAGAAGCCCGAGGAGGTCATCGTCATGTCTTTGCGGTCGGTCATGTCAGCGTCCTTGCGTGTGATCTCAGGTCCCTGAGCGAGGATCGAAGCGACGAGACGAAGGGCCCGGGCGCTTCGTCTCGCTGCGCTCGCTCAGCGACCTGTGGGGTGGGGATGGTGGGTTCAGCGGGGGTCCGGGTCGTCCAGGTCGACCTCGGTGAAGTGGTCCTGCTTGCCGAAGGTCGGGTTGTGCACCGCGCCGAGCGTGATGTGCACGGCCTGCTGGTCGGTGTAGAAGTCGATCGAGCGGTAGCCGCCCTCGTGGCCGAGGCCCGAGGCCTTGACCCCGCCGAACGGGGTGCGCAGATCGCGCACGTTGTTCGAGTTCAGCCAGACCATGCCCGCCTCGACGGACTGGGCGAAGTTGTGCGCGCGCTTCAGGTCGTTCGTCCAGACGTACGCCGCCAGGCCGTACTTCGTGTTGTTGGCCAGGGCGAGCGCCTCCTCGTCGGAGTCGAACGGGGTGATCGCCACGACCGGCCCGAAGATCTCCTCCTGGAAGATCCGCGCGTCGGGGGAGACGTCGGCGAACACGGTCGGGGCGATGAAGTTGCCGAAGGCGAAGTCCTTCGGCTGGCCGCCGCCGGCGACCAGGCGCCCCTCGGTCTTGCCGAGCTCGACGTAGCTCATCACCTTCGCGTAGTGCTCGGGGTGCACCAGCGCCCCCACCTCGGTGTCGGGGTCGTGCGGGTAGCCGACCTTGACCCGCTGCGCCTGGGCGGCGTAGCGCTGCACGAACTCGTCGTAGATCGACCGCTCGACGAGGATCCGCGAGCCGGCCGTGCAGCGCTCGCCGTTCAGCGAGAAGACGCCGAAGATGGTGGCGTCGATGGCGGCGTCCAGGTCGGCGTCGGCGAACACGACGGCCGGCGACTTGCCGCCCAGCTCCATCGACAGGCCCTTCAGGAACGGCGCGGCGTTCCCGAAGATCAGCTGACCGGTGCTGCTCTCGCCGGTGAACGAGATGAGCGGGACGTCGGGATGCTTCACCAGCGCGTCGCCGGCGTCCTCGCCGAGTCCGTTGACCAGGTTGAACACGCCCTGCGGCAGGCCGGCCTCTTCGAAGATGCCCGCCCACAGCGACGCCGACAGCGGGGTGAACTCGGCCGGCTTGAGCACGACGGTGTTGCCGGTGGCCAGGGCCGGGCCCAGCTTCCACGACTCGAGCATGAACGGCGTGTTCCACGGCGTGATCAGTCCGGCCACGCCGATCGGCTTGCGGTTGACGTAGTTGATCTGCCGGCCGGGCACCTTGAAGGTGTCATCGGCCTGGGCGACGATCAGGTCGGCGAAGAAGCGGAAGTTCTCCGCCGCGCGGCGGGCCTGCCCGAGCGCCTGCGTGATCGGCAGGCCCGAGTCGAAGCTCTCCAGCTCGGCCAGCCGCGCGTCGCGGGACTCGACGATGTCGGCGATCCGGTGCAGCACCCGGGAGCGCTCGCGCGGCAGCATCCGCGGCCACGGGCCCTCGGTGAACGCGCGCGTGGCGGCGGCGACGGCCCGGTCGATGTCGGCCTTCTTGCCGGCTGCGGCCTGCACGTACACCTCGTTGGAGACCGGTTCGAGCACGTCGAACGTGTCGCCGTCCAGCGAGTCGACGAAGGCGCCGTCGATGTAGTGCTGGATGCGCGGGGGCAGGTCGGCGGGAACGTGGCGCCGATCGAGGGCGGGGGCGGTGTCGGTCATGATTCCTCCATCGGGGAGTTCGGGGAAGGGGAGTCGTGGTGGCGGGCGAGCAGGAACGCGTCCAGCGTCCGCCAGCGGTGGTTGCGCGCGGCCAGTTCGATCTGCAGCGCGTCGGCGCCGTCCTCGATCAGCCGCAGGAGCTGCTCGTGCTCGGCGACCGAGTGCGCGGCGCGGTCGGGGACGATCGCGAAGGTCGAGTCGCGCACTCCCGGCAGGCGCCGCCAGCCCCGGTGCACGAGGTCCAGGATGTGCGGATTCGGGCACTGCTCGAACAGGATGGTGTGGAACCGCTGGTTCAGGCGGGTGAACTCGTGCGGGTCGAAGTGGTCCAGCAGCGAGCCGCATCCGCTCGTTCACCGCGCGGGCCTGCGCGAGCTGCTCCGGCGTGATCCGCGGCGCGGCCAGCGAGATCGCCGACCCCTCGACGAGGCCGAGGGTCTGCATCGTGAAGACGTACTCGCTCTCATCGACCACCGAGACCCGGGCGCCGACGTTCCGCTCGAACGTGACCATGCCCTCGGCCTCCAGACGTCGGATCGCCTCCCGCACCGGCACGACGCTCATCCCCAGCTCGTCGGCGATGGTGCCGAGCACCAGCCGGTAGCCGGGTGTGTACCGGTGCTGCGTGATGCGTTCGTGGATGAACGCGTAGGCCTGCTCGGATTTGCTCAGCGCGGCGGCGACGGTGCTGCTCATCGGTCCTCCCGCGCGTGCTCGGCCTCGTACCGAGCACGCCACTGCGCGTTCATCGGGAACAGCCCGTCGATGCGGTGTCCGGCCGCGACCTGCGCGGCAACCCAGCCGTCCTCGTCCTCCTGGGCGAGGGCGGCGTCCACGACCTCTTCGACCATGGCCGTCGGGATGACGATCACGCCGTCGCTGTCGCCGACGATGACGTCGCCGGGCTGTACGGTGGCGCCGCCGCAGGCGACGGTGAGGTCGTGGTCCCAGGCGACGTGCTTGCGTCCGAGCACCGCCGGGTGCGAACCCTGCGAGAAGACCGGGATGCCGACGGCCGCGACCGCGTCGTAATCGCGCACCGCGCCGTCGGTGACGATGCCGGCCGCGCCGGCGGCGTGCGCGCGGATCGCGAGGATGTCGCCGAGCGTGCCGGCGCCCGCGTCGCCGCGCGCCTCGATCACGATGACCTCGCCCGGGCCTACGGCGTCGAACGCCTGCTTCTGCGGGTTGTAGCCGCCGCCGTGCGCGCGGAACAGGTCTTCGCGGTTGGGCACGAACCGCAGGGTCTTGGCGGTGCCGATCAGCTTGGCGTCGGGGTGCATCGGGACCAGGCCGTCGATGGCGACGTTGTTCAGGCCGCGCTTGCGCAGGTTGCGCCGACAGGCCGGCGACGGGGGCGCGCTCGAGCTTGGCGCGCTCGCGCGCTCAGCGCCGGCTGCGGGTCGGCCAGTCCCGCGGCGGCGCGCGTGCCCCAGGCATCCGCCCGCTGCGCGTCGTCGACCGCGGGCAGCGAGCCGATCGCGGCGTCGAAGCCGTCGGCGCCCTGGACCACGGTGGTCAGCAGGCGGCCCGAGGTCGGTGCGCCGGGGGCGGTGGGCGCGTCGAGCTCGACCTCGACGACATCCCCGGGGACGACGACGGAGGAGCCGGCCGGCGTTCCGGTGAGGATGACGTCGCCCGGCTCGAGGGTGAAGTGCTGCGACAGGTCGGCGACGAACTGCGCGAGCGGGAAGATCAGACCGGCCGAGGTGTCGTCCTGCACGAGTGCGCCGTTCACCCAGGTGCGCAAGCCGCAGGGCCGCGGGGTCGACGGTGCGGGCGTCGATCAGGTGCGCGCCGATCGGCGTGTAGCCGTCGCCGCCTTTGGAGCGGACGTTGGACCCCTTGTCGTTCGCGCGCAGGTCGTACACGCCGAAGTCGTTCGCGGCGGTGACCCAGCCGACGTGGTCCCATGCGGTCTCGAGCGGGACCCGGCGGGCGGCCGTGCCGATCACCACGGCGATCTCGCCCTCGAATGCGAGCAGCTCGGTGCCCGCGGGCCGCTCGATGCTCGCGCCGGAGGCGGCGACCGAGCTGGACGGCTTGAAGAAGTACGACGGGGATGCCAGGCGCCGGCCGCGCTGGTCGGCACGCGAGGCATAGCTCAGATGCACGGCGATGATCTTGCCCGGGCGACCGGGAAGCCCCGCGAAGCGCGGGTCGGCGGCATCCGTCGTCGATGTGCTGTCAGTGCTCATGAGCCCCCTCGCCCTTGTGTTGTATCTGAAATCGTATATGATCAATCGGAATCCGGCAAGCGTTCCGGTTCTCCCGGAATGGCACTAGCCTCGGGCCGGGGACAGCGCAGTCACCACAGACAGAGGAGTCGACACATGAGTACACCGGCAGCGGACGGCCCGGACGAGGACATCCTCACCCCGACCGGCACCATCGCGTCGCCCAAGGATCGCCGGCGGGTCGTGTTCGCCACGGTCATCGGAACCACCGTCGAGTGGTACGACTTCTTCATCTACGCGTTCGCCGCGGCCACCGTGTTCGCGGCCCTGTTCTTCGAGCCGATGGGCGAGGACTTCGCGCAGATCGTGTCGTTCTTCAGCGTCGGCGTGAGCTTCCTGTTCCGTCCGCTGGGCGCCTTCCTCGCCGGTCACTACGGCGACAAGATCGGACGTCGTCCGATGCTCGTGATCACCCTGCTGCTGATGGGTGCGGCCACCACCCTGGTCGGCGTCCTGCCCACGACGGCGGTCATCGGCGTCTGGGGGCCGATCCTGCTGATCTTCCTGCGCGTCGTGCAGGGCATCTCGGCCGGCGGCGAGTGGGGCGGCGCGGTGCTCATGGCCGTCGAGCACGCCCCGAAGAAGAAGCGCGGTCTGTTCGGCGCGTCACCGCAGATCGGGGTGCCGATCGGCCTGCTCCTGGCATCGATGGTCCTCGCGGTCGTCGAGGCGATCTTCCCGGGCGTGCCGGCCGGCTCCGACATCGCGCTGGCCGACACTCCGTTCGGCCAGTGGGGCTGGCGCATCCCGTTCCTGCTGTCGATCGTGCTGATCGGCGTGGGCTACTGGGTGCGACGCCGCGTCGAGGAGAGCCCGGTGTTCGAGGAGATCGCCGAGCGCAAGGCCGAGACGCGGATGCCCATCGTGAAGCTGCTGCGCCACCACCTGCTGCTGGTGATCGTCGCCGCGCTCGTGTTCGCCGGCAACAACGCCGTCGGCTACATGACCACGGGCGGATATGTGCAGCATTACGCCACCGACCCGAAGGGGCCGATCGGCCTCGACGCCGGCCCCGTGTTCTGGGTCGTCGCCCTGTCGGGCGTGACCTGGCTCGTGTTCACCTGGCTCGGTGGATGGCTCTCCGACAAGATCGGCCGCCGCAACATGTACATCATCGGCTGGGTCTGCATGCTCATCGGCATCGCCGTGCTGTTCCCCCTGGTCAACGTCGGCACCATCTGGTCGATGCTGATCGCGCTGGTCATCCTCACCGTGGGACTGGGGTTCACCTACGGCCCACAGGCGGCGCTGTACTCGGAGCTGTTCCCGGCCTCGATCCGCTTCTCGGGCGTGTCGATCTCGTACGCGATCGGTGCAGTGCTGGGCGGTGCGTTCTCGCCGCTGATCGCACAGGCGATCTTCCAGGCGACAGGGTCGACGACGTGGATCACCTGGTACCTCGCGGGCGTGGTCGTGATCGCGTTCATCGCGACGCTGCGCTGCGCGACCGCACCGGCATCCCGCTCGACCCGGAGCACGAGGATCAGCAGGCCCGCGGTCAGCTCTACGGCATGAAGCAGGCCTGAGCGCGCGGCGCGCTCTCTCGCGCGCGCGCGCAGCGCTGGGCTTGCAGCGCTCAGATTGCCGAGACCGGGGATTCCCGTCGAGACCGACGACATCGTCATCGGTCTCGACGGGATTCCCGTGTCTCGCCGCTGCCGTGGGGGATGCCGCATCCGTCCACCGGATCGAGCGGGCGAACGCGATCAGCGCCCGCACCCGCTCCGGCGGCTCGGTCTGCGCCGACCAGATCACGTCGATGCCCACCGGCGCCACCGGCGGATCGATCTGCTTCATGACCACCGGGTAGCCTTCGTAGCTCGCCGGGTTCGCGGGGCGCTGGACGAGGATGCCGTAGCCCAGCCCGCGTCCGACGAGGGTGCGCACGACCTCATAGCTGCTGGTGCGGTGCCGGATGCGGGGGACCAGCCCGCGCGCGGCGAACAGCGACAGCGTGTGGGCGCTGGACGGCGGCGCATCGAGGAGGATCAGGTCGCGGTCCGCGACGTCCTCGAGCCGGACCGCGGCGGCCTCCGCGAGCGGGTCGGATCCGGCGACGAGCACGTGCGCAAGCCAGGGCGAACAGCTGCTCTCGCCGCGGCATCCCCGGAACGAGCGTGTCGTAGACGAACGCGACATCCACCTCGCCGGACTCGATCCGGCCCTCCATCTGATCCTGGGTGGCCTCGAAGATGTGCAGCTGCACGCGCGGATGCGCCTCGCCGAAGTCGTGCAGCAGCGGCGGCAGGACGGTCGGGGCCAGCGTCGGGTAGCAGCCGATCGTGATCGGGCCCACCAGTTCGCCGCCGCTGCCGCGAGCGACGTCGTGAGCTCCCGCGCCGCGGCCAGCAGGGGCCGCGCCTGTGCCACGGCATGCGCGCCCGCGCTGGTCAGGGTGAGGCCGTGCGCACGCCGCCGTACGCACAGGCGCGTCCCCATCACCCGTTCCAGCTCGGTGATCGCATCCGAGACGGCGGACGCCGTGATGTGCAAGCTGTGCAGCCGCCGCGGCGATGGTGCCGGCATCCGCCGCCGCGGTGAGGTACGACAGCTGTCGGAGGGTGAAGTCCGGAAGGTCTGGAGCATCCATACGTAGATTCTGCTTGGGTTTCACCCAGACACAAACCGCTTTTGCATGTCAAGCTCGTCGCCCACACTGGAGGGGCGGCGATGATGCCGAACCGAACGACGGGAGAAAACGCCATGTCAGACAATCTCGAAGACGCCATCGCCGAGGCCGGCAGCCCGCAGAAGCTGCTGTGGAGTCGCAGACCCCGCCGTCGATCGTGCCCCGGGTGGTGCCCGAGTTCACGAACTGGCGCGATGAGCAGCGCGCGTGGCAGCGCACCGCAGTGCTCTACGACCAGTCGCACCATATGTCCGATCTGAACATCAAGGGGCCGGATGCGCTCAAGCTGATCAGCGACCTCGCGGTCAACAGCGTCGCGAACTTCCCCGTCGATGTGGCGAAGCAGTTCGTGGCGGTCAGCCCCGACGGTCACGTCATCGGCGACAACATCCTGTTCCACCTCAGCGACGACGAGTACCAGGCCGTCGGCATCCCGCCGTCGATCAACTGGATGCACTACCACGCCGAGACCGGAGGCTACGACGTCGAGGTCTGGCGGGATGACCACTCGGGCTATCGTGACGGCGACCCGGTGCTGTATCGGTACGAGATCCAGGGCCCCGGGGCGATGGAGGTCATCCGCGAGGCGATCGGCGGCGAGCCGCCGCAAGCTGAAGTTCTTTCACATGACCACGCTCACGATCGCCGGCAAGCCGGTGCGCGCGTTGCGCCACGGAATGGCCGGCGAGCCCGGCCTCGAGCTGTGGGGGCCGTGGGAAGACAACGCGGTGGTGCGCGCCGCGCTCATGAAGGCGGGGGAGACGACCGGACTCACGCCGGTCGGCGGCCGTGCGTATCACACGAATGCCCTGGAGTCCGGGTGGCTCCCGCGGCCGCTGCCGGCGATCTACACCGACGACAGCCTGGCGGACTATCGGCGCTGGCTCACAGACAAGGCCCGCGGGTACGAGCGGACCGCACCGCTGGGCGGCAGCTTCTACTCCGAGAACATCGAGGACTACTACGTCACGCCGTTCGAGCTCGGCTACGGCAAGATCGTCAAGTTCGACCACGACTTCATCGGGCGCGAGGCGCTGGAGCGCATGGTCGCCGAGGGCAGGACCGACACCCGCCGCAAGGTCACGCTGGTGTGGAACGGCGAGGACACCGGTGCGGCGTTCGCGTCGATGTTCCAGGACGGCGTGGGGGCGAAGTTCTTCAACCTGCCGATGGCGCTGTACGACACGTTCCACTTCGACCGGGTCGAGGTCGACGGGCGCCTGGTCGGACTGTCGACGTGGACCGGATACTCGGCGAACGAGCGGCGGATGCTGTCGCTGGCCGTCGTCGAGTCGGAGTTCGCCGAGCCGGGCACCGAGGTCGAGGTGGTCTGGGGCGAGGACCCGGTGTCGTCGAAGGCGCAGGTCGAGGAGCACGTGCAGGTCAAGATCCGCGCGACCGTGCAACCGGCGCCGCTCACGGTGGAGGCGCGCACCGACTATCGCGCGAACTGACGGCCGCGACGGTGCCGGGTGGATGCCGCGGCCTGGGTAGTCTGCCGGTGTGAGCGAGAGTGCGACCTCCGGCCGGCTGGCGCTTGCGCGCGACCATCGCGGTCGTGGCGCAGGGCGGGCTGCGGTCGCTGACCTATCGGGCCGTGGCGGCGAAGGCGGGGGTGTCGCACGGCCTGGTCCGGCACCATTTCGGCACCCGCGACCAGCTCATCGCGGCATCCCTCGACTACGCGGTGACCGAGAGTCTGCGCGCGTCGAGCATGTTCGACGAGGTGACGGATGCCGCGGCCTTCGCCGCCGGGATCGAGACGCTCGCGCAGCGGGACGGCGACATGCAGGCGTTCCAGTACGAGCTGCTGCTGGAGGCGCGGCGCCGGCCCGAGCTGCGCCCGCACGCGCAGCGCTACTATGCCGCGTATCGCGACGCGAACGCGGCCGCGCTGCGGCGGATCGGGGTGCGCGACGAGGCGCTGATCGACGCGATCTGGTTCGCCCTGGACGGGCTCGTGTTCCGCCAGGTCGTGCTCCCGGAGGACGTCGGGCCGGTGCTCGACCGCATCCGCGCGCTCGTCCGGGCCGCGGCATCCCCCGCCTGACTCGCCCTCCGCCGAGGTTGTCCTCGGTGCGTCGAGGTTGTGCCTTGTTCGCCCAGGTTGTCTTCGGTGCGTCGAGGTTGTGCTTTGTTCGCCGAGGTTGTCGTCGGTGCGTCGAGGTTGTGCTCTGTTCGCCGAGATTGTTCTCCGAACTTCGAGGACAATCTCGCGGGACGGAGGACAACCTCGCGGGACGGAGGACAATCTCGCGGGACGGAGGACAACCTCGGCGGGGGACGGGGAGGCGCGGGGAGGGCGGGTTGACTATCCATTTGGATAGTCATACAGTGTGGGCACCGCCGAGGACGGCGGAGACCACAGCGACCGAAGGCGGAACGCATGAGCACCGACCTGTCCACACGCCACGTCATCGTCGTCGGCGCCGGCTTCTCCGGCCTCGTCGCCGCGCGCGAACTCGAGGGCGCCGGCATCCGGGTGACCGTCCTGGAGGCGCGCGACCGCATCGGAGGACGCGCCTGGACCGACGAGCGGATGGGGCACGCCCTGGAGATGGGCGCCACCTGGGTGCACTGGTTCCAGCCCTTCGTCTGGACCGAGATCACCCGCTACGGCCAGTCGATCTACCCCAGCCCGTACCACGAGCAGGCGTACTGGCTCACGGCCGGCGACGTGCATTCCGGGCCGGAATCCGAGATGGATGCCAAGCTCAGCCGGCCGCAGGAGCGGATCTTCGAGGGGTCGCGCGAGTTCTTCCCGTACCCGCACGAGCCCCTGCACATCCTCGACTCCGGCGACGACGACCTGATCGCCCGCTTCCGCGCGGCCGACCAGGGCGGCGTCCTGGATGCCCTGCGCGACGGCACCTTCACCCAGGAGGAGATCGACCTCGCCGATGCCTACTGGAACGCCGGCTACAACGGGTACGGCGCCAGCGGGTCGCCGCTGATGGCCAAGCACTGGGCGTCCCTCAGCGACCACCGGCTTGCCCCTGCTCGACGACCAGACGCTGCGCTACAAGCTCACGAACGGCATGCGCGGGATCTACGAGTCCATCGCCGCCGACCTGCACACCGACATCCGGCTGAACACTCCCGTCGCGGCGATCGCCCACGACGAGCAGGGCGCGCAGGTCACGCTTGCCGACGGCGGCATCGAGCGAGCGGATGCTGTGATCCTGACGGCACCGCTCGGAGCGCTCTCGAACCTCTCGTTCACGCCGGCGCTTCCGGCGAAGGCGCAGGAGGTCGTCGATGCGGGCTGGAACTGCACGGGATTCAAGATCTGGATCAAGATCCGCGGGCATCACTCGTTCATCGCGACCGCGCCGACCGGCCACCCGATCGCGATGGCGCGCAGCGAGTACTTCCTCGACGACGACACGACGATCCTGGTCGGGTTCGGTCCGGACCGCACGAAGATCGACTGGGATGACCGCGACCAGATCCAGGAGATCGTCAGCCGCTGGCGTCCCGACCTCGAGGTGATCGAGGCCACCAGTCACGACTGGGGCGGCGACCGATGGACCGGGCAGACGTGGGCGACGCCGCGGTCGGGGCAGTTCCTCGAGGGGTGGAGTCTGTTCCGCGGCACCGATACGCGCCTGCGCTTCGCCGGCGCCGACTGGGCGAAGGGCTGGAACGGCGTCGTCGTCGACGGCGCGATCGAGTCGGGCATCACGACCGCGCGCGGCCTGATCGACGAGTTCCGCACGGCCTGACCGCGGCATCCCCGCCCCGACCCGGGCCGCCCCGCTCCGAACCCAGGCCCGCGCCGCCCGCCCCGGTCAGCCGCCGATCGAGGCGCGGATCACGTCGGCGGCCCGCTGCAGGCGCGCGGCGAGCTCGCCGGCCCGACGCTGGTCGCCCAGCGACACCACCGCGATCGCGGCCGGGGCGCGCCCGCGCAGCGGCAGGGGGACGGCCACGGCGTGCAGGTGGGGGATGACCTCGTCGTGGCTGACCATGAACCCGTGCGGCTCAGCCGCGCGCAGCTGCTCCTCGATCTGCGCCGAGATCGTGGCGGGCCACTGCGACCGCGGGAGCAGGCTGAGCACGGCGCGTCCGGGGGCGCCGATGCCGAGGGGATGCCGCGAGCCCGGCCGCTTGCGCCACCGACGCGCCGGCGTGCCGCGGCTCGACGCTCACCAGGGTCACGCACTCGTCGCGGTCGAGCACCACCAGAAAGCAGGTGAGCCCCACGTCGTTGGCGACCGCGGTCAGCTCGGGCAGGGCCTCGGACTGCAGATCCCGCGCGACGCCGGCGGCCAGTGCAGCCAGGCGCGCGCCGAGCGCGATCCGCCCGCCGTCGGTGCGGCCGGTGAGGCCGTGGTGCTCGAGCGTGCGCACGAGCCGGTAGGCCACTGAGCGGTGCACGCCGAGGCGCCGGGAGACCTCGTCGATCGCGAGCGGCTCGGCGGCATCGCTGAGGATCTCGAGGATCCGGATGCCGCGGCTCAGCGTCTGGCTGGCGGGCGCATCGCTCGTCTCGGTCACAGTCCTCCGCTCGCGGGCCTTGATCGGCGGCCGCCTGTCGTATACGATTCTGTTCAATAGTAGAGTGTCGCGTTCCAATATAGAACAATGCCGTGAGAAGCGACACCCTCGATGCCGAGGAGAATCCATGCAGTTCCATCACAACGGTTACGTGTCCGGTGAACCCCGCGTCCTGCCCGCGGCCGGAACCGGGATCGACCGCCCGACTGAACTCCCCGACGAGGTCGACGTGCTCATCGTCGGCTCGGGCCCGGCGGGGATGCTCCTGGCCGCCCAGATGTCGCAGTTCCCCGAGATCACCACGCGCATGATCGAGCGCCGGCCGGGCCGACTCGCCCTCGGCCAGGCCGACGGCATCCAGCCCCGCAGCGTGGAGACGTTCCAGGCGTTCGGCTTCGCGCCGCACATCGTCGCCGAGGCGTACAACATCGCGTGGATGAACTACTGGACCCCCGACCCGGAGCATCCCGAGAACATCATCCGCACCACGCGCCAGGCCGACTACGCGCAGGACATCAGCGAGTTCCCGCACCTGATCGTCAACCAGGCCCGGGTGCTCGACTACTTCGCCGAGGCCGCGGTGCGCGGTCCCGGCCGGATCACCCCCGACTTCGGCATCGAGTTCGTCGGCCTGACCGTGCACGACGAGGGCGAGTACCCGGTCGAGGTGCGGGTCCGCTACGTCGCGGGGGAGCGCGAGGGGCAGGAGCGCACCATCCGGGCCAAGTACGTCGGGGGCGCCGACGGCGCCCGCAGCCAGGTGCGCGAGGCCATCGGGCGCAAGCACGTGGGGGCGTTCGCCGCGCACGCGTGGGGGGTGATGGATGTCACGGTGGAGACCGACTTCCCGGACTGGCGCACCAAGTGCGCGATCAACTCCGAGGCCGGCAACATCCTGCACATCCCGCGCGAGGGCGGATACCTGTGCCGGGTCTACGTCGACCTGGGCGAGGTGCCCGAGGGCGACCACCACCACGTGCGGCAGACGCCGCTGGAGAAGACCGTCGCCAAGGCCAACGAGATCCTGCACCCGTACACGATCGAGGTGAAGCAGGCCGGCTGGTACAGCGTGTACGAGGTCGGGCACCGGGTCACCGACAAGTTCGACGACGTCGAGGTCGGCTCGGACCGCGCCCCGCGCGTGTTCCTGATGGGGGACGCCTGTCACACGCACTCGGCCAAGGCGGGGCAGGGCATGAACGTCTCGATGCAGGACGGGTTCAACCTGGGCTGGAAGCTCGGGCTCGTGCTCACCGGCCGCAGTCCCGAGGAGCTGCTGTCCACGTACTCGGCCGAGCGTCAGCCGGTCGCCCAGGAGCTCATCGACTTCGACCGGCAGTGGTCCTCGCTGATGGCGCGCAAGCCCGAGGAGATCTCCGACCCGCAGGAGCTCGCCGACTTCTATCTGGCCACCAGCGAGTTCCCGTCCGGCTTCATGACCCAGTACTCGCCGTCGATCATCACCGGCGACGCGACGCATCAGGAGCTGGCCACCGGCTACCCGATCGGCAAGCGGTTCAAGTCCGCCGCGGCGGTGCAGGTGTGCGACGGCAACGTCACGCACATCGGGCATCAGCATCAGGCCGACGGCCGCTGGCGGATCTATGCATTCGCCGACCGTCCCGGTCAGGGCGAGGCATCCGCCCTCGCCGACTGGGCGGAGTGGATGCGGACCTCACCCGATTCGCCGATCGTGCAGTACACACCGGCCGGGGGCGATGAGGACGCGGTGTTCGATGTCAAGGTCATCTACCAGCAGCACTTCGACGCGGTGGATGTCGTGGCGGCGCCCGCCGTGTTCCGCCCCGCTGCGGATCGCTCGAGCTGATGAACTGGGAGCGCGTGTTCGCCGCCGGCGACGGCATCGACATCTTCGCCGAGCGCGGGCTGTCGCGCGACGGCGTCGTGGTCGTCGTCCGGCCCGATCAGTACGTCGCGGCGGTGCTGCCGCTGACCGCGACCGACGAGCTGGCGGCGTTCTTCGCGCAGAACCTGGTCGCGGTGTGAGGCGGCCGGCTCAGCTCCCGCGCACCTCGCGGTAGCGGTGCTCGGGCCGGCCGGTCGCCCCGTACCGCAGGCGCAGCTCGACCAGCCCCTGCTGCGCCAGTGCCGACAGGTAGCGCTGGGCGGTCGGCCGACTCACCCCGATCGCCTCGGCGACGTCGGCCGCCGAGACGTCGTGGTCGGCATGGCGCACCGCGGCGCGCACCAGCCGCAGCGTCTCGGCCGACTGCCCCTTGGGCGGCGTGGTGATGCTGCCGGTGCGCATGAGCTGGAACAGGCCGTCGACCTCCTGCTGATCGGCCTCGCCGCTGTCGGAATCCAGCTCTGCGAGCCGGAAGTGCAGGTCGCGGAACGCGTTCAGGCGCTCGGCGAGCGTGGCGAACCGGAACGGCTTGACCAGGTAGTGCACCGCGCCCTGGGTGATCGCGGCCCGGATGTGCGCGAGATCGCGCGCGGCGGTGATGACGATCACCCCCGGCTGCGTCGGCGCCTCGCCGAGTCGGCGCATGATCTCCAGCCCCGACTGGTCGGGCAGGTACAGGTCCAGCAGCATCAGGTCGGGACGGTCCGCGCGCACCTGCTCGAGCGCTTCGGCGGCGGTGTGGGCGATCCCGCTCACCGTGAACCCCGGCACCTTCGCGACGAACTGCGCGTGCAGGTCCGCCACCCGGAAGTCGTCGTCGACGATCAGGGTGCGCACGGCGGGCAGGTCCTCGGTCACTGCAGCACCGCCGCGGTCTGCGGTGCGGTGCGCCGCGGCACCTCGACGGTGAAGACGGCGCCGGGTCCCTCCGAGACGTCGATCCGGCCGCCGTGCTGGACGACCACCCGGTGCACGAGCGCGAGGCCGAGCCCGCGGCGCCGCTCGCCGGCGTTCGGCTTCGTGGTGAATCCGTCGTCGAACAGGCGGGCTGCGGCATCCGGTGCGATTCCGGGCCCGCTGTCGCTGACCTGCACCCGCACCCGGTCGCCGTCCGCCAGGATCTCCACCTCGATCCGCCCGGGCTGGGGGCCGGCGACGGCGGCGTCGATGGCGTTGTCGACGAGGTTTCCGAGCACCGTCAGCAGCACCCGCGGGTCGGCCTCGGCCGTGCCCAGCTCGGACCGATCGGACAGCGTGAGCGTCACTCCGCGTTCGGCCGCCACCACCGACTTGGCGACCAGCAGGCCGACCAGCTGCGGGCTGGCGATCTGCTGCCGAGACGCGCGGCCAGGTCCGAGGCGGTCGCCGAGAGCTCGGCCACGTAGGCGGTCGCCTCGGCGACGCTGCCGAGCTCCAGCATCCCGGACAGCGCATGCATCCGGTTCGCGTACTCGTGCTGCTGGGCGCGGAGCGCGTCGGTGAGGCCGCGCACGTTGTCCAGCTCGCGCAGCAGGCCCTCCTGCTCGGTGCGGTCCGACACGGTGATCACATGGCCGAGGTCGCGGCCCTGCAGGTGCACCGGCATCCGGTTCAGCACCAGGACGTGCTCGTCGGTGAGCAGCACGAGGTCGGCACCGGTCACGTCGCCGCTGAGGATGTCGCGGACCCGCCCGGCTGGGACGACGTCGCCCACGCGCATCCCGAGTTCGGCGTGCGGGATGCTCAGCAGCCGACGCGCCTCGTCGTTGATGAGTGCCACCCGGTCGTCGGGGTCCAGGCCGATCACGCCCTCGGCGACGCCGTGCAGCATGGCTTCGCGCTCTTGCAGCAGGGTGGCGATCTCGCTGAGTTCAAGCCCGAACGTCTGGCGCTTCAGGCGGCGGGCCAGCAGGAACGAGCCGAGCACCCCCACGGCCAGCGCGATGCCCGAGTACAGGGCGATCGAGGGCATCCAGCGCCACAGGCCGGATTCGATCTCCTCGGCGTCGATGCCCACCGAGACCTCGCCGACGATCCGGCCGGACTCGGCACGCAGCGGCACCTTGGCGCGCGCCGACAGGCCGAGGGTCCCGCGCTCGACATTGACGACGGTCTTGCCCGACAGCGCCGAGCTCGGGTCGGTGGACACCCGCTGCCCGATGCGGTCGGGCACCGGATGCGAGTACCGCACGCCCTGGTCGTCGGTGACGACGACGAACAGCGCCCCGGTGGATCGCCGCGCCGCCTCGGCGCGGGTCTGCACGACGCCCTGGGGATCGTGCGCCAGCACGGCGTCGGCGATCCCCGGCTCGACCGTCACCGTGTTGGCGATCGCGAGGGCGCGCTGCTCGAACTGGTGCACGAGCATCTCGTGCGCCTGCCACAGCGACAGGGCGAAGCCCACGAGCAGGGCCGCCACCAGCATCGCCACCTGGGTGCGCAGGATGCTGGTGGACAGGCGGCTGCTGCGGGCCATCGGTGCTCCTGCTTCTTCGCGGGTGCGGGTGCGGATTCGAGGGGGCGGATACGGGTGCGGGTGTCATTGTCCCACCTCGGGACGGGCGCGGACCGGGAGTCGACCCCGCGCAGAATGCACGAAACCCTCAGCGACCGGCGGTGAGGGCGGCCACGCCGTCGAGGATGCGGTCGATCCCGAAGCGCAGCGCGTCGTCGCGGCGCGCGCCCGCGTCGGCGAAGGCGGCCAGGGTGAGCGGGTACGCGGCCGCGCGGTCGTCCGGGATGCTGCCGATGGTGTCGGCCAGCTCCTGCTCGGGCGCGGGCCGGGCGCGTTCCTGCCGCACCAGGCCGAGCACGTGGCCGACCAGGAGCACGAGCACGTCGAGCTTCTCGGCACCGGCCAGCGGCAGCTTCGTCATCGCCGCCAAGCCGGCCTCGTACCAGGCCAGCTCGGACGGGCCGGGGGATGGGGACGCTTGCGCCAACTCGACCGCCCACGGGTGCGGTGCCATCCGGTCGTGCAGCTGGGTGCCCCACGCGGCCAGACGGGCGCGCCACGATGGCCCCTCGATCGGGTCCGGCGCCCCGTCGAGGGCGCGGTCGAGCATGATCGCGTCGAGCTCGGTGCGCCCCGGGACGTAGCGATACAGCGCCATCTTCGCGGCGTCCAGCCGGTCGGCGACGACCTGCATGGTGACGGCATCCAGACCGCCTTCGTCGGCGATCGCGATCGCGGCATCTGCGATCGTCGGCACCGACAGTCGCGGCTTGGGTCCACGGCGGGGGCGCGGGTCCGATCCCCACAGCAGCGCGACGAGGGGCGCGGCATCCGGTGTGCTCATCGGCTCTCCTCGAGAAGATAATTGCGTCTAGCGTACGCGATAAGTATTGTGTCTGGGAGACGCAATTAATTTTCGGAGGAGCACATCATGAGGATCCTGATCTCGGGGGCCGGCATCGCCGGCGCGGCACTGGCCGGCTGGCTCGGCCGCAACGGGTGCGACGTGACGGTGGTGGAGAAGGCGTCGAGGATCCGGCCCGGCGGCCAGGCGGTGGACTTCAAGGGGCGCACGCATCGCACCGTGCTGGAGCGGATGGGCGTGTACGACGACATCCGCGCACAGCAGACCAGTCGGACCGATTGGCGCATCGTCGACGAGAGCGATCGGGTCCAAGCGGTGATCCCGGGCGAGTTCATCGGCGGGGATCTGGAGATCCTGCGCGGCGACCTCGCCGGCATCCTGCACCGGCGCAGCGCGGCGGACGCGAACTACGTGTTCGGCGACGAGATCACGGCCCTGACCGAGAGCACGTCGGGCGTCGAGGTCGGATTCGCGGGACGCCCCGCCGCGCGGTTCGATCTGGTGATCGGCGCGGACGGCGTGCACTCGGCGGTGCGCCGCGCCGCCTTCGGCCCCGAGTCGGATCATGTGCACCCGCTGGGCTACGTGTACGCGGTCGCGGGCGGCGCGGTCGATCTGTCCGGGCTGGAGACGTCCCTGCCGGACGGTCGCGCCGTCGCATACGGGTACAGCCGACCGGGCCGTCTGGCGCTGGCCGGTGGGCAGAAGGCCCCCAGCCTGTTCGTCTTCGCGGCGGATCCCGGCGACTACGACCGGCGGGATGTCGACGCCCAGCGCCGTCTGCTGCGTGCCGCATTCGAGGGGGTCGGCTGGCGGGTGCCCGAGATGATCGCGGCGGCGGTCGAGGCATCCGACTTCTATCTGGATGCGCTCACGCGCACCCGGATGCACTCGTTCACGCGGGGACGCGTGGCGCTGGTCGGCGACGCCGGCTACGGCAACACGCTCGGCGGCTTCGGCACCGGGCTGGCCCTGGTCGGCGCGTACATCCTGGCGGGCGAGCTGACGGCGGCCCGCGGCGACCATGCCGCCGCGTTCGCGGCGTACGACCGGCGCATGCGGCCGCTGACGAAGGTCGCGCGCAGCGGAAACGCCGGGCGCTTCCTCGCGCCCGGGTCCGATCGTGCGATCCGACGCCGGAACAGGACCTTCACGAACCGCGCGATGCTGGGCACCATGATGTGGATGACGGAGCGGTTCGCGACCGACCGGACCGTGCCCGACTACCGGATGGCGTGAGCGGTCCGATCGTGAACCCGACTCTCGATCGCACGCGGTTCGCCGTGATCAGGAGTTCACGCGGATGATCTCCTGCTGGTACGGCGCGATCACGCTCGACGAGATGCGGCAGTCCAGCAGCAGGAACGGGCGTTCTGCGGCCGGCTGCGCGGCCCACGCGGCGAGCCGGTCGAGGTCGCGCAGCGTGCGAACCACGACGCCCTCGGCGCCGACCGCTGCGGCGAGTCCGGCGAAGTCGACGTCGGGGATCAGCATCGGCGCGGTCGCCAGCCCCTTCAGCCCGTAGAGGTTCACCTCGGCGCCGTAGGCGCCGTCGTTCCACACCACCGCCAGGCCACGGCCGCCGGCGGTGCGCACGGCGCTCTCCAGATCGGCGATCGCCATCAGCCCCCCGCCGTCGCCCGTGGTCAGCACGATGGTCGCGTCGGGCTTGCGCGAGCGCGGCGCCCGGGACCGAGGGGAAGCCGAGGCCGATCGACTGGAACGCCGTGCCCACCATGATCATCCGGTCGGGGGAGGCGACCGGCCAGTACATGTTCGCCCAGCCGATGAAGTGGCCGCCGTCCGAGACGACGACGCGATCCTCCGGCAAGCGCCCCGATGCGCACGGCCACCGCCCGCGGGTCGAGGCGGCCGTCGGCGGCGTACTCCTCGCCCTGCTCGCGGGCCGTCAGCGCCGGCAGATCGATCTGCTCGCGCCAGCCGCGCGGCACGGCCCCGATCGCGTCGAGTTCGGCGACGAGGGCGGATGCCACGGTCGCCGCGTCGCCGCGGATGAAGCCGCCCACGTGCGCGTGCGTGGCGGCGGGCGCGACATCCACCTGCACCACGCGCGTGCCGGGGGCGAACAGCTCGCCGAAGCGCATCGTGAACTGGTTCAGCGCGGCGCCGAACACGACCGCGACATCCGCCTCGTGCACGAGTGCCATGCCCCCCTCGGCGCCGAACCCGCCCGCCACCCCCAGGTCGTAGCGGGCGTCGGGGAAGACGCCGCGACCCAGTGCCGTCGATGCCGTCACGGCGCCGATGCGGTCGGCCAGTGCCCCCAGCGGCCCGCTCGCCCCGGACAGCCAGGCTCCGCGGCCGGCGAGCAGGAACGGATGCTCCGCCCCCGCGAGCACCTGCGCCAGTTCGGCGATCTCGGCCCGGCCGAACGCGGTCGGGGCCAGGGGAGCGGGCAGGACCGGAGCGGGCGCATCCGGAACCGGGCCGGCCTCGAGCGCGGCGACATCATAGGGGATCGCCAGGACCGTCGGCACCCGGTAGGCCAGCGCATGCTCGATCGCGATGACCGTCGTGGCCGCCGCATCCGCTCGTCCCACGGTGTAGGTGCGCGCGCCGACCGCCGAGGCCATCGCGATCTGGTCCACGTCCCACGGCCGGGGCCCGCTGGTGGGCTCGTCGCCGACCACGAGGATGAGCGGGATGTGCGCCTGCACGGACTCGGCCAGGGCGGTCAGCGTGTTGGTGAATCCCGCGCCGTAGGTGGCGGTGGCCGCGGCGATGCGCCCGGAGGCGCGGAAGTGCGCGTCGGCGGCGACCACGCCGCCGGCCTCGTGGCGCATGGCGGTGTAGGTGGCGCCGGTGCCCCGCACCAGGGCGTCGAGCAAGTACGCATTGCCGTTGCCCATCACCCCGAACACGTGCTCGATGTGCGCGGCGAGGGTGGTGGCGACGTGGGCGGAGACGGAGGGCATGGCGAAGCCTTTCGAGACAGGGACGGATGCGGATGCCGTATGTGTCTCGCGCGCCGCGGTCATCGCGGTGGCTGCGTGCCCCTTTTCCGAGCACCGGCGGCGCGGGCCGCCCGACATCCCGATTCTAGTGCCGGTGGCCGGAACTGCGAGCACGGCCGCGACGGGATGCCGGGGAGGACCACCGGCCGCCCTCGCATGTGGCGCGGCCCTACGCGGGCAGACGAGACCTCTGCACTGGCAGTCAACCCTCCGTGCTTCGCGACGGCCGAGAATGGGAGCAGAGTGCGGTCGGATGCCGCGCCCCATCGACTTGACGAAGGAGACACCGATGTCTGAGCTCACGCCGGAAGAGACCGCGCTGCTGAACCGGGTCCAGGCCCCCGCGGGTCAGGGTCGTGAGATCCCGGATGCTGCGACCCGGGAGATCATCGGGCGGGCGCCGGAGCTGTCGGTCGCCGACCTGGACGACGCGATCGCACGCGCCAAGGCCGCGCAGTCCGGCTGGGAGGCGCTCGGGCACGCGCAGCGCAGCGCCCTGCTGCTCAAGGTCGCCGACGCGATCGATGCGAACGCCGAGCCGCTCGCACGCATCCTGTCGCGCGAGCAGGGCAAGCCGCTGAACGGTCCCAATGCCCGGTTCGAGGTCGGCGCGTGCTCCGCGTGGCTGCGCACCGCGGCATCCACGGTCCTGGAGCCCGAGGTGATCGTGGACGACGGCGAGACGCACGCCGAACTGCATTACCGCGCGATCGGCGTGGTCGGGGCGATCGGCCCGTGGAACTGGCCGATGATGATCGCGATCTGGCAGATCGCGCCCTCGCTGCGCATGGGCAACACGGTCGTGATCAAGCCCAGCGAGTACACGCCGCTGAGCGTGCTCGCGATGGTCGCGGTGATGAATGAGGTGCTGCCCGCCGATGTCCTGATCGCGATCTCGGGCGGCCGCGAGGTCGGCGCCCGGCTGGCCGCCCATCCCGACATCGACAAGGTGATGTTCACCGGGTCGACCGCGACCGGCCGCAAGATCATCGAGAGCTCGGCGGGAAACCTCGCCCGGCTCACCCTCGAGCTCGGCGGCAACGACGCCGGAATCGTCCTGCCCGGCACCGACCCGCAGGCGATCGCGCAGGACCTGTTCTGGGGTGCGTTCATCAACACCGGGCAGACCTGCGCGGCGCTGAAGCGCCTGTACGTGCATGACTCGATCTACGACGACGTCGTGGACGCGCTCAAGGGCATCGCCGAGCAGACCCCGATGGGTGACGGGCTCGACGAGGCCAACGTGCTGGGCCCGCTGCAGAATCGGCAGCAGTTCGACATCGTCAGCCGTCTCGTCGAGGACGCGAGGGCGAACGGCGGACGCATCGTCACCGGCGGCGCCCCGGCCACCGAGCTCGGCGAGCTGTTCTACCCGATCACGCTGGTGGCCGATGTCAAGGACGGCGACGCGCTCGTCGATGAGGAGCAGTTCGGGCCGGCGCTGCCGATCATCCGCTACTCGGACGTCGAGGATGCCGTCGCCAGCGCGAACCGCCTGAACGTGGGGCTGGGCGCCTCGGTGTGGGGCGACCGCGAACAGGCACGCGAGGTCGCCGCACGCGTGCAGGCCGGCACTGTCTGGATCAACTCGCACGGCGGCGTCCACCCGATGATCCCGTTCGGCGGCGTCAAGGGCTCCGGCTACGGACTCGAGTTCGGCGTCGAGGGCCTGAAGTCGGTCGCCGTCCCGCAGATCATCAACGGCTGAGCGAGGAAGAACATGACGACGACAGCGATCATCGTCGGCGGCGCCGGCGCGGCCGCGATCACCGCCGATGCGGCCGATACCGCGGCAGCCCGAGGCGTGGGAGGCGACGTGCCCACCCTCGCGTTCGAGCACGCCGGCGTGTGACGCCCGCGCGGCCGGGTCGTTCCCACAGGCCCCATCGACATCGGCGGTAACCTGCGCTGCATGAGGATGTCGCGCGCGCGACGGCAGTGGCTGCCTCGACCGCCTCTTCTGGATCGGGCTGATCCTGAAGGGCCTGGACGGCGTGCTCGAACTGATCGGCGGCGTCCTGTTCCTCGTGCTGACCCCGTCGCAGATCTCGCAGATCGTCCAGGTGCTCACGCAGCACGAGCTCTCAGAGGATCCCCACGACCTCATCGCGAACGCACTCGTGCGGTTCGCGGCATCCCTCGACGTGTCGGCCGCGCTGTTCGGCGCGATCTATCTGCTGCCGACGGGGCGGTGAAAGTCGTGCTCGTGGTCGCGGTGCTGCGCGATCGGCTCTGGGCGTACCCGTGGCTGATCGGATTTCTCGTCGTGTTCATCGGCTACCAGATCTACGACATGATCGTGCACTTCACGTGGGGGATGCTGGGGATCACGGTGTTCGACGTGTTCATCGTCGCGCTCACCCTGCGCGAGTACCGACTGCATCGGGCACGACATCATGCGCGTCACACCGAACGCAGCGGCAGCGCGCCCACTGACGGGCCGTGAGCGCCGCGGCGCTGATGCGGTAGAACGGTCTGGTGACGGGACCCGGCAGAGCCCGATCGGAGGCGCCCTCGCGCGTGCTCGCGCCGCGGTGTGGATCGCGCTGGCGCTGCCGGCCCCACCCGTGCTGCCCGCGCCCGCGCTACACGCTGGCTGACCTCGCGCGCCAGACCACCGAGCGCGGGTTCGTCGTGCCGGTGCTGGTGCTTGCGGCGACGACCGGGATGCTCGGGGTCGCGGTGGGCTCCCTTCCACTGCTGGGCACACGGCTCGGCCTCGATGCCGTGCTCAGCGCCGCGCCGGTCGCTGTGCTCGCGCTGGTTTCGGCCGCGAAGTGGGCGACGCGGGCGGACCTCTGCTCGTCGGCGCCGTCGGGACCGCGGCATCCCTCGCCGCCAGCTTCGGCGTGCTCGCCGTGATCACCGCCGCGATCGCGGTCATCGGCGTTGTGGGCCTGCGCCCGCCCCGCTGAGGGCTCCGGCGGGTGGAGCCGGCCTGCCCCCAGGTTCAGTCGCGCAGCGCACGGTTGACCAGCTCGGTGTCGGTGAACTCCATCTGCCGACGCAGGGATCACGTGGCCAGCGACGCCCGGAACTCGCTGGGCGCGACGCCGTATTCCGCCTTGAACGTGCGGCTGAAGTGCGCGGGGTCGGCGAACCCCCATCCGGCCGCGATCGCGGCGACCGGCCGGTCGGCGAGCAGCGGGTCGGTCAAGTCGCGTCGGCACTGCTCCAGGCGCCGCGACCGGATCCAGGTCGAGACCGTGGTGCCCTGCTCCTGGAACAGCCCGTGCAGGTGCCGGGTGGAGATGAAGTGCGCGGCCGCGATGGATGCCGGGGTCAGCTCGGCGGCGAGGTTGCCGTCGATGTGGGTGTGGATGCGCTGCATCAAGGCGCGGTGCGGATCGGCGGCATCGTCCAGCCCGAGCTCCTGGGAGAAGACCGTCGCGATCAGGTCGAGCGCGCTGTGGGCCAGGCGCGCGCCGACGGCACCGGTGAACTGCTCGAGGTTGGCGGCCAGCTGCGCCAGATAGGGGCCGACGACCGCACCCACACCCTCGCTGCCCGAGACGCGGACGGCCGTGAGCTCGCCGACCAGGTCGGTCGGGAGGCGGAGCAGGTGGCGGGGGAACATCGCCACCAGGGTGCGGAACTCGTCGTCGAACACGAGGGAGTACGGGCGGCTGGTGTCGTAGACCGCCAGGCTGCCCGGCTCGAGCACCGCCTCGCGGCCGTCTTGGACGAGCAGACCTCGCCCGGCCAGCATGAGGTTCACCTTGAAGAACGCGCGCTCGTCCCGGGCGATCAGCTGCGGCGTCCGTTCGACCACATGCGGTGTGGCCTGCACCTCGGTGAGGTGCACATCGTCGGCCCCGGCGGCGCGGATCACTCCGCCGAAGCGCTGAGCACGGGATGCCGTCACCAGCAGCGGGACGAAGGATTCGTTCACCGCAGCGCGGAACGCGGTCACATCGCGCGCGACATTGGTCGCGACCGGACCGGGCTTCGTGGTCGCCGACACGGGCATCATCACCTCGCACTCTGAGCGTTCCTGGCATTGTATACGATTCGGTGCGCCCTGCCCAGGGGTGCGGCGTGCCCGCGCGGACAAGGACCGTGCTCGCCCGGTCATGCACGACCAGGCGATTCGAGCCATGCTGGTGCTGGCGGGGTCACCCGAGTCCGCCCCGGCACCGAAGGAGCTGCCCATGTCTGCACCCACGACATCCACCACGCGCACCGCTGCGCACCGCCGCCTGGGCGTGATCGCGGTCGCCTTCATGATCGTCGCGGCCTCGGCCCCGCTGACGGTGGTCGCCGGCGGAGTGACGAGCTCGCTGTCGGTCACGCATGTCGTCGGCATCCCGTTCGGATACATCCTCCTGGCGGTCGTGCTGGGGATCTTCGCGATCGGCTACGCCGCGATGAGCCGCTTCATCACGAACGCGGGCGCGTTCTACTCCTACGTCGCGCAGGGCACGGGTCGCCCGATCGGCGTCGGGGCGTCGGTGCTCGCGCTGATCGCGTACAACGCGATGCAGATCGGCATCTGGGGGATGCTCGGGTTCCAGGTGTCCTCGTTCATCGAGCAGAAGACCGGGTGGGCCAGCCCGTGGTGGCTGTGGGTGCTGATCGGCATCGTCATCGTCGGCATCATGGGCGTGAACCGCGTCGACCTGTCGGCGAAGGTGCTGGGAGTCCTGGTCGCACTGGAGTTCGTCGTCGTGATCGTGTTCGACGTGATCGCTTTCGGGAACCCGGCGGAGGGGTTCACCGCGGCGCCGCTGACGCCGTCGGCGCTGTTCGTCCCGGGTGTGGGCGCCGCGCTCGCCTTCGGCATCGCGGCGTTCATGGGGTTCGAGTCCGCCGCGATCTACGGCGAGGAGTCGAAGGACCCCAAGCGCACGATCCCGCGCGCGACGTTCCTGGCCGTCTGCGTGATAGGTGTCTTCTACGCCCTCTCGTCCTGGGCGCTGACGCTCGCGGTCGGACCCGACAAGATCTCAGACCCCGCCGGCATCACCGCCGAAGAGGCCGGTCCGCCGCTGTTCTTCGACTTCGTCGCCGCGCACCTGGGTGTGATCTGGGTCGACATCATGTCGGTGCTGTTCATCACCAGCCTGTTCGCGGCCCTGGTCAGCTTCCACAACGCCGTCGCGCGGTACTCGTTCTCGCTCGGCCGCGAAGGCGTGCTGCCGGCCGTGCTGGGCACCGTCCGGGTGCGAAGCGGCGCGCCCTGGGCGGGCTCGCTGACCCAGAGCGTGGTGGCCGTGATCGTGATCGTCGGGTTCGCGATCGGCGAGCTGAGCTGGGACCCGGCCAGCGGACCTTTCGCGGTGCTCACGCTGTTCACCTGGCTGACGAACCTGGGTGCGTTCGGCCTGGTCCTGCTGATGGTGCTCGTCTCGATCGCAGTGATCGGATACTTCCGGCGCGACGCGCGGGACGTCGGCGTGGGCAGCCGCCTGGTGGCGCCGATCATCGCCGTGATCGCCCTGGGGGCGGTGTGGGTGCTGATCCTGGCGAACTGGAACGTCATGCTCGGGCAGACCGAGTCCACGCCGACCACGTTCATCCTGCCCGCCGTGCTGCTGGTGCCGTCCATCGCCGCGGTGTTCTGGGGAATGTGGCTGCGCAAGGCGCGACCCTCGGTGTACCGCCAGATCGGGCACGGCACCGAGCAGGAGCAGGCGGCGCGCCTGGGGGCGGATGACGTCGTCTGATCGCCGCCGTAGGATCGACGGTGTGACCGAGAAGCGCCATCCGCAGAGCGTCTATTCCGTGGGCGACGAGCCGGATCCGCGCTTCAGTCTCGCCAACGAGCGCACGTTCCTGGCTTGGATCCGCACCTCGCTCGCGCTGCTGGCCGTCGGGGTCGCGATCGAGGCGCTGAAGCTCGACATCCAGCCGGTCCTGCGCTTCATCGCCGCCGTCGTGTTCGTGCTGCTGGCCGTTCTCGCCGCGATCCACTCCTGGCTGTCGTGGGCCCGGCACGAGCGCGCGATGCGGCTCGGTCGCGCGCTGCCGGGGCCCTCGACCGGACCGGTGATCGTGATCGGGGTGGTGCTGGCCGTCCTGCTGCTGGTGGTCGGCCTGTTCCTATGACGGATGCTGCGCACGAGCGCCCGTTCGACCCCGGTCTGCAGACCGAGCGGACGCTGCTGGCCTGGCGGCGCACGTGTCTCGCGCTCGTGGTGGGCAACGCCGTCGCGATAAAGTACCTGATCGATGCGCTCGGGGGATGGGCGGCGCTGCTGGGTGTGGCGGGGATCGCGCTGGCGGGGATCGCCTGGGTGCTGTGCACGGTGCGCTATCGGCGGGTGCACCTCGGACTCGTCCGCGATCAGACGCTGGTCTCGGGCGGGCGGCTGCCGGCGCTGGTGGCCGCGGCGGTCGCCGTCATCTGCGTCGCGGCGCTGATCCTGCTGTTCACGCTGTGGCGCCCGTGGTGAGACCGGCCCGCACCGTGCTCCGACGGGCGGCGCCAGCGTGCGTGACGTCGCCGGCGACGTCGGAGCCCGGCGCGAGGATGTCAGAGTGACGATCACGCGCCGGGCCCCCGCCTCCCGCACCCGCCTGCTCGCCCAGCGCCTCCGGTCCCACCGGCTGTCGGCGCCGGCCGCCACCGTCGCGGAGGCCGCCGACCACATGCTGGCGGTGCAGGCGCAGGAGTTCTGGGGCGGGCGCTGGGCGCTGGCCGCCCGCACCCGCGGCGCTCCCACCCTCGCCGACGTGGACGCTCTGTTCGACGCGGGCCGGCTGGTGCGCTCCTGGACGATGCGCGGCACCATCCATATCGTCCCAGCGCGGGATCTGCCGTGGATGCTGTCGGTCACCGGTGCCCGGCAAGCTGCGCGCCGCGGCCGGCCGTCAGCGCCAGCTCGGCCTGGACGAAGAGAGCATGCGGCGCGCCGAGACCGCCGCGGTGGTGGCGCTGCGCGGTGGCGGGCGTCTGAACCGCGCCGAGCTGTTCGAGGTCTTCTCCGCAGCCGGGGTCGATCCGGGCGGGCAGCGGGGCTACCACCTGCTGTATGCACTCGGCGTGCGGGGCGTGCTGTGCCAGGGTCCGGTGGTGCGCCGCGAGGGCGCCATCGCGCGCGAGCAGTGCTTCGTCCTCGTCGACGAGTGGGTGACGGATGCCGTGACCCCGCCGGATCCGCTGGTCGAGCTGTTCGTCCGCTACATCGACGGGCACGGCCCGGCCGACGCGGGCGACTTCGCATGGTGGTCGGGACTGCCCCTGACCGTCGCGCGGCAGGCGGCTGCAGCATCCGCCGGTCGCCTCGTCGAGGTCGACGAGGACGTGTTCGTCGCGCGCGACCTGCCGCGCAGCCGGCCGCGCGCGCCGAGCGTGCTGGCGCTGCCGTCGTTCGACGAGTACTACCTCTCCTACCTCGATCGCTCTCGGGTGTGCGCTCCCGACGTTGCCGCGGTCGTCGGGCCGGCCAAGAACGGCATGGTGCGCCCGATCGTGCTCGCCCGCGGTGCGGTCGCGGGGGTCTGGGCGCACTCCAAGGCGGTCGGCCGACACGCGGACGACCCGGTGCCGGAAGCTGCTCGTCCCGGATGCCGCCACCGACGCCGAGGTCGCTGCGGCGCTGGAGCGCTACGCCCGATTCATCACGGGCTGAGGCATCCCGGCCGGGGCATCCGGACCGCAGGCATCACGGGAGGGCCGAGCGGGGCTGCGCCGGGCGCACCGGCTCAGGCGGGCGCGTGCTTGTCCAGGAAGGCGTACACCTCGCCGTCGTCCACGCCGGGGAACAGACCGCTCGGCAGCGGGCTGAACATCTGCATGTGCACCCGGGCGCTCGGCCAGGCGCGGCCCTCCCACCGGGTCGACAGCTCCCGTGAGGGGCGGCGGCAGCGCTCTCGTCCGGGCAGGTCGAGGTCGCCCGCGCGGTCGTCCCGCGGCCGCGGAACCATTTCGCGTCGTCGAACGGCACGCCCACGGTGATCGAGAACTCGCCGTTCGTGCTGGTCCCGGTCTGAGTCGCGCACCAGAACGTGCCGGCCGGGGTGTCGGTGTACTGGTAGTGCTCGACGGTGCGGTTCTGCTCGTCGAACGCCGATCGGGCGGAGAACTTCCGGCACACGGTCTGCCCCTCGACGGCGCCGGTGACATCCATCGGCAGCGGCAGATCGTCGTTCTCGTAGACCCGCGAGATCGCGCCCGAGCCGTCCACCCGCAGGAAGTGCAGCCGGATGCCCAGGTGCTGGGTGAGCAGGTTCGTCATCCGCATCCCGGCCGCCTCATGCGTGACCCCGAATGCGTCGCGGAAGTCCTCGACCGCCAGGTTGCGGTCCTTCTTGGCCTGCTGCAGGAACCCGACCGATGCTGTCTCGGGCATCAGGCAGGAGGCGGCGTAGTAGTTGATCTCCAGCCGCTGCCGGAGGAAGTCGGCGTAGTCGGTCGGCGGCGTGTGGCCGAGGAGCCGATGCGCCATCGCCTGCAGCGCCATCGAGCGCAGACCGTGGCCGCCGGGGATCGAGGCGGGTGGCAGGTAGATCCGCCCGTTCTCCAGATCGGTCACCGACCGGGCCGAATGCGGGAGGTCGTTGACATAGATCAGCTCGAATCCGAGCTGCCGAGGCCATGATGCTCACCGAGCGGTGGGTGAGCGCACCCGAAGTATGACCGGCCGCCTTCAACTGCTTCTCGGCGAGCTGCTCGATCTCGGGCAGGTAGTTGTTCTGCGTGCGCATGTGCAGCCGCAACCTCGGTGTTGGCCCGGCGCGCCTCTTCGGGGGTGGCGATGGCCTCGTGCTCGCGCCGCTGCAGTTCACGGTGCGAGCCCGAGCACGGACTCGATCATCTCGTCGCTGGTGCTCTTGGTGACCTTGATCGGCGGGATGCCGAGCCGCCGGAAGACCGGGCTGGTCTGCGCGCGGTCCAGCTCGATCTCCAGGGCGGCCCGGTGATTGGGCGGCTCCGCCGACAGCAGGTCCGTGACATCCGTCCCCGTCACCCGGGCGATCTCCTGCAGCAGCGAGAGCTTGGGCTCGCGCTTGCCGTTCTCGATCAGGCTGAGGTGGCTGCCGGCCACGCCGACCTGGGCGCCGAGCTCGTCGAGCGTGAGCCCGAGGGTGACGCGATGGTGACGGATGCGGTGGCCCAGAGTGCTGAGCTGGACGGAGGACGCCATTCCTTGAGGATAGCGAAAGAACCCGGCTTCTTTGCGCGCATTTCCCGGGAAAGACCCGCGATGACCTTGCGAGAGTGGAGGCAGCGAAGATCTGATCGTCCGATCCGATCCACCTGTCGACTTTTGGGAGCAGACATGGCCCTTGCCGAATCGTTCACCCGCACCGCCTCGAACGGCATCCGAGCCCTGCGTGACGTGCGCGAGTTCGGCAGCCGCCCGGACATCACCGGTCCGGGGATGCAGGAGCTCGTCGACTGGGTCGACGAGATCGCCGCGCTCACCCAGCCCGACCGCGTCCACTGGATCGACGGGTCTCGGGCCGAGAACGACGCCCTGCTGCGCCAGATGACCGACGAGGGCAAGCTGATCAAGCTCAACCCCGAGTGGCGGCCGGGCTCGTACCTGGCCCGCTCCGATGCGAAGGATGTGGCGCGCACCGAGGCGCGCACGTTCATCTGCTCGGCCACGGCCGACGACGCCGGGCCCACCAACAACTGGGCCGATCCCGCGCAGATGCGCGAGACCCTGAACGGGGTGTTCGCCGGCTCGATGCGCGGCCGCACCATGTTCGTGATCCCGTTCTCGATGGGCGCGGTGGGCGGGCCCCTGTCGCACATCGGCGTTCAGATCACCGACAGCGCCTATGCCGTGGCATCCATCGGCATCATGACCCGAGTGGGCGAGAGCGTCACGCAGCTGATCGCCGAGGGTGCGCCGTGGGTGAAGACGGTGCACTCGGTCGGCGCTCCGCTCGAGTCCGGGCAGCCGGATGTCGTGTGGCCGTGCAACGACGAGAAGTACATCGTGCACTTCCCCGACACGCTCGAGGTCTACTCCTACGGCTCCGGCTACGGCGGCAACGCGATCCTCGCGAAGAAGTGCTTCGCCCTGCGGATCGCCTCGGTCATCGGCCGGAATGAGGGATGGCTCGCCGAGCACATGCTGCTGATCCGCGTCATCTCGCCCGAGGGCAAGAAGTACCACCTGGCGGCGGCGTTCCCGTCCGCGTGCGGCAAGACGAACCTCGCGATGCTGCGGCCGACGATCCCCGGCTGGCGTGTCGAGACCCTCGGCGACGACATCGCCTGGCTGCGGCCCGGCGAGGACGGACGGCTGTGGGCGATCAACCCCGAAGCGGGTTTCTTCGGCGTCGCGCCCGGGACCGGCGAGTCGACCAACGTCACCGCGGTCGAGACGCTCTGGGGAAACACGATCTTCACGAACGTCGCGCTGCGCGCCGACGGCGATGTGTGGTGGGAGGGGCTGACCGACATCGTGCCCGAGGGCCTCACCGACTGGGAGGGCAACGCCTGGTCGCCCGACTCGGGACGCCCCGCCGCCCACCCCAACTCGCGCTTCACGGTCAGCGCGGCGCAGTGCCCGCAGATCGCCGACGACTGGGAAGAGGCCGTCCCGCTGGACGCGATCCTGTTCGGCGGCCGCCGCGCCACGAACGTCCCGCTCGTGGTCGAGGCCACCGACTGGACGCATGGAGTGTTCCTCGGCTCGACCATCTCCAGCGAGCGCACCGCCGCCGCCGAGGGGACGGTCGGCGAGCTTGCGCCGCGATCCGTTCGCGATGCTGCCGTTCTGCGGATACAACATGGCCGACTACTTCGGCCACTGGCTCAAGGTCGGGCAGAAGATGCGGTTCGACAAGGCGCCGCGCATCTTCCAGGTGAACTGGTTCCGCAAGGGCGCCGACGGCCGGTTCCTGTGGCCGGGCTTCGGCGACAATTCCCGTGTGATCGAGTGGATCGTCCGCCGTGTCGACGGTGCCGTCCCGGCCGTCGACAGCGCGATCGGCCGGCTGCCGCGCACCGAGGACCTCAACCTGGACGGACTGGATGTCTCCGCCGACGACCTCGCGGAGCTGTTCGCGGTCGACCCGTCGACCTGGGCGCAGGAGGCCGATCTCACCGAGGAGTTCTACGCGAAGTTCGACGGTCGCGTCCCGCCGGCGCTGCAGGCCGAGCTGTCGGCCCTGCGCTACCGCCTGAACCAGGCCTCCGCCGCCGCCACGTCCTGATCTCTCCTCGAGATCGTACGATTTGGCCGAGTGCACATCAGTCTTGACCGAGATTGGTGTGCACTCGGCGATTTGATGTGCAGTCGCGGCGCGGGTCGGGCGCAACGCGCGGGTCGGGCGCAACGCGCGGGTCGGGCGCAACGCGCGGGTCGGGCGCAACGCGCGGGTCGGGCGCAACGCGCGCCGGGCGCCCCGGGCGCGGGCGCGGTGGCGCAGGCCGCGGGTGCGGGCCGCCCCGACCCGCGCTACACCAGCAGCTGGTGCTTGGCCAGGTCGCGGTACAGGGGCGTGGACTCGACCAGCTCGGAGTGCGTGCCCTGACCGACCACCCGCCCGTGGTCCATCACCACGATGCGGTCCGAATCGACCACGGTCGACAGCCGGTGCGCGATCACGATCAGCGTGCGCCCCGTGGCCACCGCGTCGATGGCCTCCCGCATCCGCTGCTCGTTCAGGCCGTCCAGTGACGAGGTCGACTCGTCCAGCAGCAGGATCGGGGGAGCGGCCAGCAGCGCCCGCGCGATGGCCAGCCGCTGCCGCTCGCCTCCGGAGAGCATGACCCCCGCCTCGCCGACCTGCGCGTCGATGCCGAGCCGGCTTGCGCTCGATCACCTCCCCGAGGTTGACCGCCCGCAGCACGCGCTCGCAGTCGGCATCGGATGCCTCGGGTGAGGCCAGCCGCAGATTGTCGGCGATGGTGCCGGCCAGCGTCGGAGCATCCTGCTCCACATATCCGAGCTGGGCGCGCAGGGCGTCGCGATCCAGGGCGCGCACATCCTGCCCGCCGACGAGGATCGCGCCCCCGGTCGGGTCGTAGAACCGCTCGATCAGGGCGAGCGTGGTCGACTTGCCCGCCCCGGACGGCCCGACCAGCGCCACGCGAGTGCCGTGCGGCACCGTGAACGAGACGCCGTGCAGCACCTCACCCCCGGCATCCGTCGCCCGCTCGACCTCGTCCAGGCCCGAGGTGTCCACCCGCGCCGACTCGAGCAGCGCCAGCGCCTCGGACTCGGTCTTGCGGCGCGCCTCGACCACCGCGGCGGGGTACGCGAAGCGGACGTCGCGGAACTCGATCGCGGGGAAGGATGCCGCACCCTGGGCCGCGTCGCGCTCCGAGATGCGGAGATCTGACGAGACGAGGACGTTCTCGGCCGATCCGGTCCTCATTTCGGGAGATCTCCGCACCTCGTGCGCGGGCGAGCCGGCGACCCTCGCCGCGATCGCGGCATCGTCGGCGGTCTCGGTGGGCAGCTCCAGCACCTCCTGGATGCGGCCGAGCGCACCCAGGGCCTGGTTCACCGACATGATCGCGCCGAAGAACGTGCCCAGCGGCTGGATCAGCATGAACAGGAACATCACGAACGTGACCAGCGACGCGATCGAGATCGCGCCTGCGGCCACCCGGTACCCGCCCACGCCCAGCACCACCAGCAGCGACACCTGCAGCGCGATCCCGGCGATCGGCACGACCAGCGCCGACGCCTTGGCGATCCGCACGCCGACGTCGTACGTCTCGCGCGCCACCGTCGTGATCGCCGTCTGCTCGCGCTCGGCGGCGCCCGCGGCGCGGATGGTGCGGATCGACCCGACCGCCCGCTCGACCCCCGAGGCCAGCTCGCCGACCTTCTCCTGCTGCACCCGGGTGTGCCGGCGGATGCGGCCGGACAGCGTGCCGACCACCGCGACGGATGCCCCGATCACGATGAGGATCAGCACGAGCAGCGAGCGGATCGATGACGGCCATGGCGATCAGGGCCCCCAGGAAGATGAGCGAATTGCCCACGGCATCCGCCAGTCCCTGCGTGAGCACCGCGTACAGCAGCGTCGTGTCGGTGCCCACGCGCGAGACGATGTCGCCGGTGCGGCGCGCATCGAACTCGCTGATCGGCAGGTGCAGGATGCGGGCGATCAGGCGCCGTCGACTCGAGTACACGACCGCGGTACCCGTCCGCTCGAGCAGATAGTGCTGGTAGCCCGAGACGATGGATGCCGCGACCACCAGCGCGACGAGGATCCACACCAGCGATCCCAGCGGACTGCCGGACTGGACGCGGGCGATCACCTGGCCGACCACCAGCGGCTGCCCGAGGCTCGCGGCCGCGCCGACGATGCTCAGGACGATCACGATCGTGATCACGCCCCGCTGCTCGAATATGTACGGGCAGCAGCTGGCTGATGCTGGCGCGCGGGCCGTCCGGCTTGCCACGACGGAAGGGGGAGCGGCGTGCGGGAGCCTGCGTGGTGGCGGACATGGATGTCTCCAGGGGATGTGGCAGAGGATGTGACAGCGGATGCGACGATGACGAATCGGACGACAGCGATGGCGCCGGGTCTATCTTCGTCCGAATTTCTTATGAGCGGCCTGGCGCGTCACGGCGAGGGCATCGGCGATCGCCACCCAGGAGTAGCCCTGGTTGCGCGCGCGCCGCACCTGCTCGGCCTCGGCGCGGGCCAGCTCGGCCCGTGCTGCCCGCAGTCGCCGCAGTTCGGCCAGCGGCTCACCGCCCTCGGCTGCGCCGATCGCCGTGCGTGCTTCGTCACTCATGCTGTCAACCATAGTTGACACCTTTCGAGGATGTCAACTCAGGTTGACATCCTCGACGCCACCCGCGCTATCCGCGCTATCCGCGCTACGGCGAGACGAACCGACCCTCCTGGGCGTCGGCGGACGCCTGCTCCTTGAGCTTGAAGTGCTGCTTCTTGCCGGTCGCCGTGTACGGCAGCTCTGACACGAACGTGTACCGTCGCGGCCGCTTGTAGTCGGCCAGCTTCACGCTGGCGCGCAGGTGGGCGTCCAGCTCGGATGCCGCGGCCGCGACATCCGTCAGCGCACCATCCCGCGGCTGCACGTACGCGACGACCAGCTCGCCCCATTCCGGGTCGGGCAGTCCGACGACGATCGAGTCGGCCACCGACGGATGCGAGGCGAGCACCTCTTCCACCTGGACCGGGTGCACGTTCTCGCCGCCGGAGATGATCATGTCGTCCTTGCGGCCGACGATGGTGACGATCTCGTCCTCGTCCCAGCTGGCCAGGTCGCCGGGGTAGACCCAGCCGTCGCGGAACTTCTCCGCCTGTTCGTCGGGGTTGCCCAGGTACGCGTAGCCGGACTTCACCGACCGCATGATGATCTCGCCGATCTCGTGCCCGTCCTTGCGCGCCAGCTCGTCGGGGGCCGAGATCCGGTCGGTCTGGACCCGCACCACGGCGACGTCGTCGTCCAGGCAGGCGCGGCCGGCGGCACCGGCGGCCGCGGGCAGGTCGTCCGGTCGCAGATACGTGTTCCAGAACGCCTCGGTGGTGCCGTACCCGTTGGCGATCCGCGGGGTCAGCACGCGCTGGTAGCGCAGCGCCGCATCGTGGCTGAGCGGGGCGCCCATGGTGACGATGCCGTGCAGGCTGGACAGGTCGCGGGGCCGTGCCTCCTGCGCGTCCGCCAGGCGCTCCAGGTTGGTCGGTGCCCCGACCACATAGGTGAGGCGGTGCTCCTGGACCGCATCGAGCACGATCTCGGGGTCGAACTGTGGGAGCGTGACGACCTCGGCACCGACGAAGAACGCGGTGTTCGGACCGGCGCAGTAGTTGCCGCCGCGGTGGAACCAGGGCGACATGTTCATGGTCTTGTCACTCGGTCCGAGCGGGAAGTGCATCGTCACGTCGTGCGCGGTGAGCATCTCGTTCAGGCTCGTCAGCGGCACCGCCTTGGGCATGCCGGTGGTCCCGCTGGTGTACAGCCGGCTGGTCTCGTCCCAGGTGCTCGCGCCCTCGGGGGCGTGGAAGGATGCCGCGTCCGCGGCGATCAGGTCCTCGAACGGGATCGCACCCTCGACGAGCCCGTCGGATCCGCCGCCGACGGCCGCGAGGATGCGGGGTCGGTGCGCGGCGATCTCGAGCGCGGCCGTGACGTTCGCGGCATCCGTTCCGTCGTAGACGAACACCGCGGGCTTCGCGCCGTCGAGGATGTGCGCGGTCTCGGCCGGCGCCAGCCGGAAGTTCATCGGCGAGCTCACCGCGCGCAGGCCCTGCGCGGCGATGTACAGGAACGCGAACTCGGGGGTGTTCTTCAGCTGGTGGCAGACGATGTCGCCCACGCCGACGCCCCGGGATCGCAGCCCTGCGACGAGGCGCCCGGTGACGGCGCCGAGCTCGGCGTACGTCCACGACCGGCCCGTCGGCGGATCGGTGAGGGCAGGGCGACGCGCGTAGCGGTGCGTGTTCCGCGCGAACGCGGCCGCCCAGGTGAAGCCTCTCGAAGACCCGCTGCAAGCTCGCTCGGGTCGTATTCCGTGTTGCCGGCCATCTGATCACTCCTGACGACGTCGTGAGACTGTCGTCAGCTTATCCAGCCCCGGGCCGTGCGCGCGATCAGCGCCAGACATCCGCCGCGATGTCGACCACCGAGCGGATCTTGGCCCACTGCTCGTCCTCGGACAGCTCGTTGCCCTCTTCGGTCGAGGCGAACCCGCACTGCGGGCTCAGCGCCAGCTTGCTCCAGCGGCGCGTACGCGGTCGCCTCGTCGATGCGGCGCGTGATGTCGTCCGGATTCTCCAGCTGCCCGGTCTTGGTCGTCACCAGGCCCAGCACCACGGTCTTGTCGCCGGCCGGCAGGAACCGCAGCGGCTCGAACCCGCCGGCGCGGTCGCTGTCGTACTCGAGGAAGTAGCCGTCGTACTGCACCACGTCCAGCAGCTTGCCTCGGCGATCGGCTCATACCCGCCGGACGAGATCCAGGTGGAGCGGAAGTTGCCGCGACACACGTGCGTGGTGACGGTGAGGTCGTCGGGCTTGCCGGCCAGCACCCGGTTGAGGATGTCGGCGTAGCGCTCGGCGATGCCGTCGGTGTCGATGCCGCGCTCGCGCGCCTTGGCCAGCTCGGCGTCCGAGCACAGATAGGCCCACGCGGTGTCATCCAGCTGCAGGTACCGCGCTCCCGCGTCGTAGAAGGCCCCCAGCGCGTCGCGGTACGCCTGCACCAGGTCGTCGACGATGGCGTCCCGTCCGTCATATGCCGATTCGGCGATATGCCCCGGCTCGAGGCGGAAGTCGAGCACGGTCGGGGCGGGGATGCTGAACTTCGGCGTGGCTCCGGTGCGGGCCGCGGCATCCCGCACGTACCGGAAGTGGTCGAGGAACGGATGCTGCGCGTCGAACCGGATGGGGCCCGAGATCTCCACGCCGCGCGGCTTGGTCTGCACGCCCTGGAACTGGATGCCGTGGTCCAGCTCGACGATGTCGACGCCGCCGAGGAACCCGAGGAAGTCGAAGTGCCACCACGACCGCCGGAACTCGCCGTCGGTGGCCGGCTGCAGGCCGGCGTCGCGCTGGGCGCGCACCAGGTCGTCGATCGCGGCGTCCTCCACCGCGCGCAAGCCCGGCGTCGTCGAGCTCGCCGTCGGCGTGGCGGCGGCGGGCGGTCTTCAGGGAGGCGGGGCGCAGGAAGCTTCCGACGATGTCGGCGCGATACGGGGGAGTGGTCACCGTGCGATGGTAGAACGGCGCCGCGCCGGCCGCGGCATCCGCGTGTCATCCGGCGTCATGCGCGACGGCCGATCCGTGTCGGCGGTCTTGGTTAGAGTGGTGCGGTGCCCGCCCCCGTGATCCGCGCTGCCCACCTCGTCAAGGCCTACAAGGTGAAGGGCAAGGCAGACTTCCTCGCCGTCGACGGCCTCGACTTCGAGGTCGCGCCGGGCGAGTCGTTCGGCCTGCTCGGCCCGAACGGCGCCGGCAAGTCCACCACCATGAAGATGGTCGGCGCGGTGTCGACCCGCACCTCCGGCGAGCTGGAGATCCTGGGTCTGGATCCCGACCGGTACGGCCCCGAGATCCGCTCGCGGCTGGGCGTCGTCCCGCAGGAGGACAACCTCGACGGCGAGCTGAACGCCCGCGAGAATCTCTACGTCTACGGGCGGTATTTCGGCCTGCCCGGCAAGGTGTGCGCGCAGAAGGCCGACGAGCTGCTCGAGTTCGCCCAGCTGGCCGACAAGGCCAAGAGCAAGGTCGATCAGCTCTCCGGCGGCATGAAGCGGCGCCTCACCATCGCGCGCGGCCTGATCAACGACCCGCGCATCCTCCTGCTCGACGAGCCCACGACGGGCCTGGATCCGCAGGCGCGGCACATCCTGTGGGACCGCCTGTTCCGGCTGAAGGAGCGCGGCACCACGCTCGTGCTGACCACCCACTACATGGACGAGGCCGAGCAGCTGTGCGATCGGCTGATCGTGGTCGACCACGGGCGGATCATGGCCCAGGGCACGCCGTCGTCGCTGATCCGCGAGCACTCCAGCCGCGAGGTGCTCGAGCTTGCGCTTCGGCGCCAGCCGCAACAGCGAGGTCGCCGCGACGCTGGACGGCATCGGCGAACGCATCGAGGTGCTGCCGGACCGCATCCTCATCTACGCCCGCGACGGCGAGGCGGCGCTGGACCGCGTCACGGCGCTGGGCCTGCAGCCGCTGACGAGCCTGGTGCGCCGCTCGAGCCTGGAGGACGTGTTCCTCCGGCTGACCGGAAGGTCGCTGATCGAATGACCCTGCGGCCGGCTCAGGGGGGACCGGATGCTGTCGCCCGCGTGCATCCGTCGCTGGACGAGCTGCGGGCCGAGGCGCTGGAGCGCGGCCGCCTGCCGCGACGGTTCGGCTCCTGGTACGCCACCGAGCACATGCTCCGCGCCATGCGCGCGTACGGCTGGACGATCGTGGTCGGCGCGCTCGGCAGCCACTGGTCTACCTGTTCGGCCTCGCGATCGGACTGGCCGCGCTCATCCAGCAGGACATTCCGGTCGGCGACGGCCGGAGCGTGTCGTACCTGGTGTTCGTGGCGCCTGCGCTGCTGATGACGGCCACCATCTCGGTGGCGTCCGAAGAGTTCACCTACCCGGTGATGGCCGGGTTCAAGTGGCGGCGCTACTTCTATGGATTCAACGCCTCGCCGCTGTCGTCGCCGCAGATCGCGAACGGCGTCACCCTCGCGGCCTCGGCGCGGATGCTGTTCGCGGCGGCCGCCTACTACCTGTTCATCTGGGTGTTCGGAGCCGTCTTCCCCCTGATGACCGTGCCGGCCCCCGCGACGGGCTGGATCTCCATCCCGGTGGGCATGCTGGCCGGTCTGTCCTTCGGTATGCCGCTGATGGCATACGCGGCATCCCTCGAAGAGGACAAGGGCCAGTTCGCGCTCGTGCAGCGCTTCGTCTTCATGCCGATGTTCCTGTTCTCGGGCACGTTCTACCCGCTTCAGGTGCTGCCGGTCTGGCTGCAGTGGATCGGCTGGGTCTCACCGCTGTGGCACGCCACCGAGCTCGGGCGGATGGCCACGTTCGGCGGCCCGGTCGATGCGCTGATGCTCGTGGTGCACCTGGCCTACCTGCTCGTGCTCACCGTCGGCGGCTACCTGCTGGTGCGTCGTGCGTTCACTCGGAGGCTGGCGAAATGACGGATGTGGCGCAGGACCTGCGGCCCGAGGTGAGCTCGCGGCGCGGCGGCGTGCGCGCCCTGTGGGCGGGCAACCCCGGTGCCGTCGTGCAGCGCGGGCTGATCGCGGCGCGCTCCTCGAGCTGGGTGGTCATCCTGTCCGGCTTCTTCGAGCCGGTCTTCTACCTGGCATCCATGGGCCTCGGGCTGGGCACCTTCATCGGCGACGTGGACGTGCCCGGCGGCGGATCGGTGTCGTACGCCGCCTACATCGCGCCCGCGCTGCTGGCGGTCTCGGCGATGAACGGCGCGATCTACGACTCGACCTGGAACGTGTTCTTCAAGCTGAACTACGGCAAGCTCTACGAGGGGATGCTGGCGACCTCGCTGGGCCCGCTGGATGTCGCGTTCGGCGAGATCCTGTATGCGCTGCTGCGCGGACTGCTGTACGCGTGCGGATTCATGATCATCATGCAGGCGTTCGGGCTGAACCTGGCGGCGACGGCGATCCTCGCGATCCCGGCCGTGCTGCTGGTGGCGTTCGGGTTCGCGAGCCTGGGCATGGCCGTGACCAGCTACATGAAGACGTTCCAGCACATGGACTGGGTGAACATCGTGCTGCTGCCGATGTTCCTGTTCTCGGCGACCCTGTACCCGATCTCGATCTACCCGGACTGGATCCAGGGCGTGATCATGGCGTTCCCGCTGTGGCACGGCGTCGAGCTGATCCGGGCACTGACCACGGGCGCGTTCACGACCGCGATGATCTGGCACGTCCTCTACTACCTCGTGATGATCGCGGTTGGCCTGGTCTTCACCACCAAGCGCCTGCGCGCCCTCTTCCTGGACTGACGGGCCCCCGGCATCCCCACCCCCTGGACCCGTGGGCCCTCACCCCGCGCCCCCGCGGTGCCCTCACCCCCGCGCCCGGTGCCCTCACTCTCGCGCCCGGTGCCCTCACCCCCGCGCCCCCGGGTGCCCTCACCCCGGCATCCACGTCCGTGACTCGTCAGTTGTGGTCGGAATTCGTGCGGCGATACCGACCGCTTCTGACGAGTCACGAGAGGGGAGTCACGACCGGCGGGCCAGGGCGGTGCGCAGGTCGGCGAGGAAGTCCTCGGGATCGTCGAGGTCGGCCTGGGTGACGGCGAGATAGACCCATCCGAGCGCCTCCAGACGGCGGCGGCGCGCCAGGTCCTTCCGCCACTGGGTCCGGTCTTCGCGGTGCTGGTCGCCCTCGTACTCGATCGCGATCTTCAGGTCGGGATATGCGAGGTCGACGCGGGCGACGAACGCCGCATCGCCGTCGACCACGTCCCGGTTCACCGCGGGCGGAGCGAAACCGGCCTCGATGATCAATACGCGCAGCTCGGACTCCTTCGGCGATTCGGACTTCGGGTCGAGCAGGCTGCAGAGCCCGAAGGAGCCGTCGCCGGTACGTGCGGCGCGGATGGGACGCGACCGCCGCCGTCAGTCGTGTGCGCGCGGACGACCCGCCCCGGCGCACGATCACATCGCCGACGGCAACGAGCTGGGCGAGCGTGAGCATCGATGCGAGGTCGCAGAACGTGCGCTCCGGTGTGGTGGCGGGCACGCGCGTCCGCGTGTCGGCGTCCTTCTCGTCGAACGCGGACTCGTGGCCGCGCACCCGCTTGCCGCGCGGCGCCCGCCCGCGAGGCACCATCACGTCGAAGACATCCTCGCTCTCCAGCGCGAGCGGCAGCGGCAGATCGTGCAGCCGGGCGGCCGTCACGTGGCTGAACGCGGCCGATGCCGGCAGCCGCGTCTGCAGCGCCGCGCATTCGTGCCCGAAGGGCAGCGCCACGCCGGCGGGCGACCGGACGCCGCGGTGCGGGCGGGTGAGATCCTGCGCCCGCGTGCGGCCGCGCGGGATGCCGTGGGCACGTGCGGTCGCGACCGAGAACGACCGCCCGGGGAAGGGATCGGGAAGAGGAGCGGGACGCCGGGGCATCCCCCAGCATGTCGCGTCGCCCCTCACCCGCGTCGAAGTTATCCACAGCGCCGGCCACCGGCATCCGCCCCCGGATGTGACTCGTCAGAACCGGTCGGAATCCCGCGTGTGATTCCGACCACTTCTGACGGCTCACGGACGGGACGGGAATAGGGACGGGACGGGAATAGGGACGGGAGACGGGGACGGGAGACGGGAGGGGCGGCGGGCACCTTCAGTGTGACGTAAGCTTGGGGCATGGACACTGTCATGAGCATCCTGCACGTCGCCAGCGCCGTCTTCATCGTCGGTCCGATGGCGATCATCCCGATGACCGGGCTGCGCACGCTCCGCTCCGGGAACGCAGGCCAGGCGCGGTCGCTGGCCAAGTCGACCGTGCTCTTCTCCTGGCTGTCGCTGCTGACCTTCATCTTCGGCTTCGGCGCGATGGGGATGGCGCCCAAGGAGTACGACCTGAGCTTCACCACCCCGTGGATTCTGTGGTCGATCATCGCCTACGTGATCGCGTTCGTGCTCACCGTCTTCGTCGTGGTGCCCCAGATGAACAAGGCGGCGGACCAGGCCGAGGCCGCGGGCGCGGATGCTGCGGCCAAGCCGGCCGGCTACGGCGCGATCGCCGGCAGCAGCGGCATCGCCACGCTGCCTGCTCGTGGTGGTCGTGCTCATGATCTGGAAGCCCTGACGCGCGGCACCGGCGCCGCCGGACGCTGAGACCGGGGCATCCTCGTCAGACCGACGGGGATGCCCTTGGTCTGGCGGAGGATCCCCGGTTTCGGCGATTCTCGACCGGGCGCGGCCGGATGGCCTCGACCGGCGATGAGACCTCGACCGCACAGGATCAACCATGCAGGCTCGACCGCACAGGATCAACCATGCAGGCTCGACCGCACAGGATCAACCAGGCAGGCTCAGCCGCGCAGCGCGCGCAGCACCCCGACCATCCGCATCGCGGCCTCGGCGGCCTCGGCGCCCTTGTCCTCCTGTGATCCGGGGAGGCCGGCGCGGTCCAGCCCCTGCTGCTCGTCGTCGCACGTCAGCACCCCGAAGCCGACCGGACGGCCGGCATCCAGCGCGACGCGATTCAAGCCGTCCGTGGTCGCCGCCGAGACGTACTCGAAGTGCGGGGTGCCGCCGCGGATGATCACGCCCAGCGCGACCGCCGCATCCGCGCCGCCGGCGAACGCGGCCTGCGCCGCCACCGCGAGCTCGAACGACCCCGGCACGCGCACCAGCCGGTGCGCGGCGCCGGCCGCATCCAGCGTGCGCTGCGCCCCGGCGATGAGCCCGTCCATGATCGTCTCGTGCCAGGCCGCCGCGATCACCACGACGTCCAGCCCGGTCCCGTCCACCGGCCGCGCCGAGGGCGCTCCCGTTCCGCTCACGCGTTCGCTCCCTCGTGCTGCGGCGCATCGCCGTCCGACCCATGCATCCCGGCCAGCGCCTCGGCCAGGTCGTCCGCGTCGATGATGTGGCCCATCCGGTCGCGCTTGGTCTCCAAGTACTGGTGGTTGTTCGGCCCGACGCCGACCAGCAGCGGCACCTGCTCGACGATGTCCAGGCCCAGCGCGCGCAAGCGCGTCACCTTGTCGGTATTGTTGGTCAGCAGCCGCACCCGCTGCACGCCCAGGTCGGCGAGGATGCCCGCCGCGGCGGCATAGTCGCGGGCGTCGGCGGGCAGGCCCAGGGCCAGGTTCGCGTCGACCGTGTCCAGTCCGCCCTCCTGCAGGCTGTACGCGCGCAGCTTGTTGATCAGTCCGATGCCGCGTCCCTCGTGGCCGCGCATGTAGACGACCACTCCGCCCTCGGCGGCGACGGCATCCAGGGCCGCCTGCAGCTGCGGGCCGCACTCGCACTTCAGCGATCCGAACGCCTCGCCGGTCAGGCACTCCGAATGCACCCGCACCAGCGGCGCCTCGTCGGACAGGTCGCCCGAGACCAGAGCCAGGTGGTCGGTGCCGGTGATCCGGTCCTTGTACGCCAGGAACCGGAACCGTCCGTGCGCGGTGGGGACGGATGCCTCGGCCCGCAGGCTCACGCGGCGCTTGTGCGCCGGCGGCTCGGTGCGCGGCTCGTGCTCGTCCAGGTACGCGATCAGCTGCTCGATGGTGATCACCGGGATGTTCTCGCGCTCGCCCATCTCGATGAGTCCGGGCAGTCGCATCATGCCGCCGTCGTCGGCGACGACCTCGGCGATCGCGCCGACCGGGGTCAGCCCCGCCAGCCGCATCAGGTCGACGGCCGCCTCGGTGTGGCCGCTGCGCTCGCGCACGCCGCCGTCCACCGCGCGCAAGCGGCAGCACGTGCCCGGGGCGGATCACCGACGCGGGCGTGGCCTCCGCGTTGGCGAGCACGTTCAGCGTGTGCGCGCGGTCGGCGGCGCTGATCCCGGTCGAGATGCGGTCGGCGGCGTCCACGCTCACCGTGTAGGCGGTGCCGCGCGAGTCCTCGTTGTGCGCGACCATCGGCGGCAGATCGAGCCGGTCGGCCCACTCGGCGGGCATCGGTGCGCACAGGTAGCCGCTGGAGTAGCGGATCGTCCACGCGAGCCATTCGGGCGTCGCCAGCTGGGCCGACAGGATGACGTCGCCCTCGTTCTCGCGGTTCTCGTCGTCGGCGACGAGCACCGGGCGGCCCGCGCGCAGGCTCTCCAGCGCTTCGGGGATGGTGGACAGGCTCATCATGCGACCCCTTCGGTCGATGCGGATGCGGCGGCGAATGCGGCGGGGACGGCCGCGGTCGGGGAGAAGGCCAGCAGGCGTCGCACGTGCCGGGCCAGGATGTCGGTCTCGAGGTTCACGCGCTCGCCAGGTGCGCGCTCGCCGAGGGTGGTCGCCTCGAGGGTCTCGGGGATCAGTGACACCTCGAACCAGGGCTCGGCGGCCGTGGCGGGGCTCGCCGCGCTCACCGTGAGCGAGACGCCGTCCACCGAGATCGACCCCTTGTCGACGACGAGGTCGGCCAGGGCCGCCGGCATCCCGATCCGCAGCACCCGCCACCCCTCGCCCGGTCGCACGTCGAGGATCTCGCCGGTGCCGTCGATGTGGCCCTGCACGATGTGGCCGCCGAGGCGGTCGTCGGCGGTGAGGGCGCGCTCGATGTTCACCCGCCGGCCGGTGGCCGCCTCGTCCAGGGTCGACATGTCCAGCGTCTGGCGCATCACGTCGGCGGTGAACCAGTCCGTGCCGCGGTCGACGACCGTCAGACACACCCCCGACACCGCGATGGAGTCGCCGTGCCCCGCGTCGGTGACGGCGGTCGGGGCGTGCACCGTGAGACGGGTGCCGTCACCGGCCGGTTCGACGGCGGTGATCTGCCCGATCTCCTCGATGATTCCGGTGAACATCTACGATCTCCTTTCGGCCCGGGGCGCGTCCGGGCGGGGGTGCGCGACGATCAGCAGGTCGTCGCCGAGCTTCTCGATCGACGTCACGCGCAATCGGCGTGCCGCCGCGATGGTGTCCACGCCGACGTCGGTGATCGCCATCCGGTCGCCGCCGAGCAGGACCGGTGCGGTGTACGCGAGGACCTCGTCGGCCAGTCCGGCGCGCAGGAACGCGCTGGCGACCGTGGGGCCGCCCTCCACGAACAGCCGGTGCATGCCGCGCGCATGCAGGTCGTCGACGGCGGCGCGCAGATCGTCGTAGAACAGAGGGGGTGCGGATGCCGGTGCACGGCCGCGTCCGCCGGGATCGGGCGCGTGCCCAGCACGACCGGGACGGGCTGGTCGTCGGTCAGTCGGCCGTCGCGGGTGCGGGCGGTGAGGGCGGGGTCGTCGGCCAGCACGGTGCCGGTGCCGACGAGGATCGCGTCGGAGGCGCCGCGCCGCTCGTGCACGTCGGCGCGGGCGGCCGGTCCGGTGATCCACCGGCTCGTGCCATCGGATGCCGCGGCCCGGCCGTCCAGGCTCTGCGCCCACTTCACCGTGATGAACGGACGCCCCAGCCGGGTCGCGATCAGCCAGTCCTCGATCAGGGCGACGCCGTCGTCGACGAGCACGCCGCCGGAGACATCCACCCCCGCGGCGCGCAGCCGGGCGGCACCGCCGCCGGAGCGGAGGCCGGGATCCTCGGCGCTGAACACGACGCGGGCGACGCCGGCCTCGATCAGGGCGAGCGCACACGGGCCGGTGCGGCCGGTGTGGTTGCACGGCTCGAGGGTGACCACCGCGGTGGCCCCACGGGATTGTCCGGGCTGCAGGTGGGACAGCGCGTCGACCTCGGCGTGCGGGGTGCCGGCGCCGTGATGCCAGCCTTCGGCGAGGATCCGCCCGTCCGGGGAGAGGATGACCGCACCCACCTGCGGGTTCACGCCGCGGGGGCCGCGCCGGGCGAGTTCGAGCGCACGACGCATGGCGTCCTGCTCGATCCTGCTCGCCGGCATCCGCACTCCCGATTGGCCTGGTGGCTCCGGGGCGGGCGGCGGCAGCACATCGAATGATGCGCTGCGCGTCGCTGCCTCCCATCCGGACTCGCGATGGCGGACCATCGCATCACCGTCGGTCCCGGAATTGCACCGGGTCAACCGCGTCGGCATCTCGAGGATGCGCGTCCGCGGCTCGCGGACTGTCACCGCCGGTTCGGATTCTCACCGACCCCGGAGCACGTTAACGCTCCGAGTCTACCCAACGCGCGTGCACCTGGATCATTCCCGCCTCAGACCGACATAGCCTGGAGGCAGGGGGACGCATGGACGACGGCACGGGAACGCTGGATCGGGACGGGTTCGCGCGGTTGCGGGCGCGGCCGTACGCGGACGTGCTGGTGGTCGGCGGCGGCATCAACGGCATCGCGACCTTCCGCGACCTCGCCCTGCAGGGTGTGGATGTCGCGCTGGTCGAGCGCGGGGACTTCGCCGGGGGCGCCTCTGCGGCCTCCAGCCACATGATCCACGGCGGCATCCGCTACCTGGAGAACGGCGAGTTCCGGCTCGTGCACGAGGCGGTCACCGAGCGCAACATGCGCTGCGCACCGCGCCGCACTACGTGCGGCCGCTGCAGACCACGATCCCGATCTTCTCCACGTTCTCCGGCGTGCTCTCCGCGCCGCTGCGGTTCCTGCGCCATGGCGTGGGGGCGCCGCGCGAGCGCGGTGCCGCGCTGATCAAGATCGGCCTGGTGATCTACGACTCGTTCTCGCGCGGCGGCGGCCGGGTGCCGCGGCACGCGTTCCACGGGCGGAGGGGCTCGCTGCGGCGGATGCCGCACCTGAACCCCGAGGTGAAGTACACGGCGACGTACTGGGATGCGTCGCTGCGCGACCCCGAGCGGCTCGCGCTGGACGTGCTGCGCGACGGCGTGGCCTCGGCCCGCGCGGCGGAGGGCGGGGCGGACCGCGCCCGCGCGGCCAACTACACCGCGGCGGTCGGCCTCGACGACGGCCGCGTCGTGCTGCGCGATGCCGACACCGGCGACGAGGTGCGGTTCACGGCATCCGTCGTCGTCAATGCGACCGGCCCGTGGGTCGACCTGACCAACGCCGAGCTGCGTGAGCCCACCCGCTACATGGGCGGCACGAAGGGATCGCACATCGTCCTGGACCACCCCGATCTGCTCGCGGCCACCGGCGGCCGGGAGCTGTTCTTCGAGCACCGCGACGGACGGATCGTGCTCATCTACCCGCTGAAGGGGCGGGTGCTGGTGGGCACCACCGACCTCGAGCACGACATGGCCGACCCGATCGTGTGCACCGACGCCGAAGTCGACTACTTCCTCGGGCTGATCGCGCACGTGCTGCCCGGAATCCCGGTCGCCCGCGACCAGATCGTCTACCGCTATGCCGGGGTGCGCCCGCTGCCCGGCCACGGCGACCTGGCCCCCGGGTTCGTCTCGCGCGACTACCGGATCGAGCAGGAGCGGCTGCCGGGCCGGGCGGATGCTGCGATCCTGAGTCTGGTCGGCGGAAAGTGGACCACCTTCCGGGCGTCCGCGGAGCACCTGACCGATCGCACGCTGCAGGCGCTCGGGTGGCCGCGCCGACGGTCGACCCGGGGGCTGCCGATCGGCGGCGGCCTCGGGTTCCCGGTGACCGAGCGCGCCCGGCAGCAGTGGATCGCCGACCACGGGACGGCGGTGGGCCCGGTGCGGGCCGGGGTGCTGCTGTCGCGTTACGGGACGATCGCGGCCGACGTGATCGCCGCGATCGGCGACGACCCCGACGACGCCGCGCTGCGCACCGTCGCCGAGTACAGCACCGGCGAGCTGCGCCACCTGGCCCGCACCGAGGCCGTGCACCACCTCGAGGACCTGCTGATGCGCCGCACGAGCATCGCGTTCACCGGGCAGGCGAGCGAGGACGCCGCGCGCGAGGTGGCCGACGCCGTCGCGCCGGTGCTGGGGTGGGATGCCGCGGCCTGCGATGCCGAGGTGGCCCGGGCCGTCGCGGCCGTGCACGCGGCCACGCCGTCGCCCGCCACCGGCGCCGGGGCGGAGGGCGAGCCCGCGATAGCCTGACCTGACGGATCGGCGAAGGAGGCAGCGTGGCCGGACATGTCCTGGCGATCGACCAGGGGACGACCTCGACCCGGGCGATCGTGTTCGACGCGCAGGGGCAGATCGTCGCGGTCGCCCAGCGCGAGCACGAGCAGATCTTCCCGCACGCGGGATGGGTGGAGCACGACCCGGTCGAGATCTGGACGAACACCGAGTGGGTCGTCTCGCACGCGCTCAGCCGCGCCCGGCTGACCGCCCGCGAGGTCGCCGGCATCGGTGTCACCAATCAGCGCGAGACCGCGATCGTCTGGGACCGTCGCACCGGCCGCCCGATCTGCAACGCGATCGTCTGGCAGGACACCCGCACGCAGGAGCGCATCGACGCGCTCGCCGCCGACGACCCGGCCGGCACCCAGCGGTTCGCCGACGTGACCGGGCTGCCGCTGGCGACCTACTTCTCGGCCTCCAAGATCGCCTGGATCCTGCGCACCGTGCCCGGCGCGCGCGAGGCGGCCGAGGCCGGCGACCTGCTGTTCGGCACCCCGGACACGTGGGTGATCTGGAACCTCACCGGCGGCGCGCGCGGCGGCGTGCACGTCACCGATGTCACGAACGCCTCACGCACCCTGCTGATGGACCTCGAGCGCCTCGACTGGTCCGAGCGGATGCTGCAGGTCTGGGACATCCCGCGCGCCATGCTCCCCGACATCCGCTCGTCGTCCCAGGTCGTCGGCGAGGCGCAGCTGCCCAGCGTGGCCCGCGGCATCCCGATCGCCGGGATCCTCGGGGATCAGCAGGCGGCCACGTTCGGGCAGGCCGCGTTCGAGGTGGGCGAGTCGAAGAACACGTACGGCACCGGCAACTTCCTGATCGTGAACACCGGTGAGGAGATGGTGCGCAGCGAGCACGGCCTGATCACCACGGTCGCCTACCGGTGCGGCGACGAGCTGGCCCGGTACGCGGTGGAGGGGTCGATCGCCGTGACCGGGTCGCTGGTGCAGTGGCTGCGCGACAACCTCGGCATCATCTCGCGCTCCGAGGATGTGGAGACTCTCGCCGCCACCGTCGACGACAACGGCGGCGCCTACTTCGTGCCCGCGTTCTCGGGGCTGTTCGCGCCCTACTGGCGGCCGGATGCGCGGGGAGCCCTGGTGGGGCTCACCCGGTACGTGAACAAGGCGCACATCGCCCGGGCCGCGCTGGAATCCACCGCGTTCCAGACGCGGGACGTGATCGAGGCGGTGGTCGGCGACACCGGGCAGACGCTGCCGGATCTGCGGGTGGACGGCGGCATGACCCGCAACGACACGCTGATGCAGTTCCAGGCCGACATCCTCGGGCTGCCGGTCGTGCGCCCCGGGTGGTCGAGACCACGGCGCTCGGCGCCGCGTACGCGGCGGGCCTGGCCACCGGAGTGTGGTCGGGCTTCGACGAGCTGCGCGCGCTCTGGCAGGAGGACCGCCGGTTCGAGCCGATGATGGACGCCGACGAGCGCGAGCGGCGCTACCGGATGTGGCAGAAGGCGGTGTCGAAGTCGCTGGACTGGGTGGATGACGATGCCCGCACGCTGATGGGCACGCACGACACGTGATCGCCCGGTCGCGGCTATTTCAGCAGCCGCGACAGCCGTCGGTCGGCGAGCGGCTTGCCGCCGGTCTGGCAGGTCGGGCAGTACTCCAGGCTGCGGTCGGCGAAGAACACGCTGCGCACCGTGTCGCCGCAGACCGGGCACGCCTCGCCGCGCCGCGCGTGCACGCGCATGCCGCGGCGCTTCGCGTCCTTCAGATCGGCGGGTGGCTTGCCGGATGCGGTGGCCACGGCATCCGTCAGGGTCTCGATCATCGCCGCGTACAGGCGATCGACGTCGTCCGGGCCGAGGCCCGCCGCCAGGGCGTACGGCGACATGCGCGCGGCATGCAGGATCTCGTCCGAGTAGGCGTTGCCGATCCCGGCGATCACGGCCTGGTCGCGCAGGCAGCCCTTGATCTGGGTGCGCTTGCCGGCCAGCAGGCCGGTGAACACGTCGCGGGTGAACGCCGGATCGAGCGGATCCGGACCCAGCCGGGCGATCCCGGGCACGTCCTCCGGCGCCCGGACGACGTAGACGGCGAGCGACTTCTTCGTGCCGGCCTCGGTCAGGTCGAACCCCGAGCCGTCCGACAGCGCGACCCGCAGCGCGATCGGCGTCCGTCCCGGCCGGATGATCGTCGACGGCAGGGTGTCGTACCAGCGCAGCCAGCCCGCCTTGGCGAGATGGAAGACGAGATGGCCGGCGTCCGTGGCGATGTCGATGAACTTGCCATGTCGGCTGACGCCGGTCACGGATGCCTCGCGCAGCGCCTCGATCGGCGGGTCGTAGGTCTTCAGCGCCGCGATGTTGGCGACCGTGGCGCGGACGATGCGCACGCCGGTGATGCGGCCGTCGAGGAAATCGGCCAGACCCTGCACCTCGGGCATCTCCGGCATGGAGCCATCCTGCCACCTGCGCCCGACGTCCGGTGGGGCGGCTCGGCGGACGTCAGCGCTTGCGCCAGGGTGAACGGCAGTACGCCGGCCGCCCCGGCATCGTGCAGCGCCCCGGCCGCGACCGTGAGCGACCAGCGGCTGTCGGCCACGTCGTCCACCAGCAGCACGGGTCCGCCGAGCGAGGCGAGCGCGGTGGCCGCGGCATCCGGCACCGCGAAGCGGCCCCACACGGCGGCGAGCCGATAGGCGCTGTTGCCGCCGGGTTCGCCGCGGGGCCCGTCGTCGACCGCGTCCAGCGCACCCAGGTACGGCAGGCGGCCGATGCCGGCGAGTGCTTGTGCGAGCGAGGCGATGAGCGCGGGCCGGCTGCGGGAGGGCATCGACACGACCGCGGCGGGCCGCAGCTTCCACTCCCATTCGGCGAGCACCCGCGTGCACGCCTGCACGAGCGCCGTGTCGACCGGCGCGTCCGGTGCCCCGGTCGCGAACAGCTCGCGCATGCGGTTGCCCCAGCCGAGGTCGGTGAGGCGGGCGAGCGAACGCCCAGGCGAGAGGTTGCGTCCGGCCGCGATCCGGCCGGACACCGGGATGCCGAGAGCCGCCATCCCGGTCGGCCACAGTGACCGCGGTGCGAGCTCGACCCCGACGCGGTCGAGGGTGGCGGATGCCGCGGTCGCCGCATCCACCGGGACCTCGACCGGGTACCAGCCGCCGGCGCAACGGTCGCAGCGGCCGCAGGGCTGGGCGTCGGGGTCGTCGAGGGCGGACTGCAGGAACTGCATCCGGCATCCGTCGGTGGTCTCGTACGCGAGCATCGCGGCGGCCTCGTCCTGCCGCGCCTGGCCGATGCGGTCGTAGCGCGCGTGGTCGTACGCCCAGTCGGCGCCGGTGGCGACCCATCCGCCCTGCACGCGGCGCACCGCGCCGTCGACGTCGAGCACCTTCAGGAGCACCTCGAGCGTGGACCGCTTCAGGTCGGCGCGGGTCTCCAGCGCCGCGGTGGACAGGGGCCTCTCCGCGCCGGCCAGGGCCTCGAGCACCTGCGTGACCCGTTGCGGGGTCGGCATCGAGGCGTGCGCGAAATAGCTCCAGATCGCCGGATCCTCGCGGCCGGGCAAGAGCAGCACGTCGGCGTTCTCGGTGGCGCGCCCCGCGCGGCCGACCTGCTGGTAGTAGGCGACGGGGGAGGAGGGCGCCCCCAGATGCACGACGAACCCGAGATCGGGCTTATCGAACCCCATGCCCAAGGCGCTCGTGGCCACGAGCGCCTTGACCGTGTTCGCCTTCAGGGCGTTCTCGGCGTCCTCGCGCTCGGCCGTCTCGGTCCGGCCGGTGTACGCGCGGACGTCGTACCCCGCCTCGCGCAAGCGCAGCGGCGGTGTCGTCGGCGGCCGCCACCGTCAGGGTGTAGATGATGCCGCTGCCGGGCAGGTCGCGCAGGTGCGCGATCAGCCAGCCCAGCCGAGCGGCATCGGCGGGCAGTCGCAGCACGCCCAGCCGCAGCGACGACCGGGCCAGCGTGCCGCGGATGGTGAGCACCTCGTGCCCCGCACCGCCCAGCTGCTCGGCGACGTCGGTGACGACCCGGGCGTTGGCCGTGGCGGTGGTCGCCAGCACCGGGACGCCGGACGGAAGCGTCGCCGCCAGCTCGCGCAGGCGCCGGTAGTCGGGGCGGAAGTCGTGACCCCAGTCCGAGATGCAATGCGCCTCGTCGATCACCAGCATCCCCATCCGGCGCACGAGTGCCGGCAGCTGCTCGTCGCGGAAGCCGGGGTTGTTCAGCCGCTCCGGCGAGACCAGCAGGACGTCGACCTCGTCCGCCTCGAGCGCGGCCCTCACCTGCGCCCACTCGGTCGGATTCGCCGAGTTGATCGACACCGCGCGCACTCCGGCGCGGGCGGCGGCCTGCACCTGGTCGCGCATCAGCGCGAGCAGCGGCGAGACGATGATCATCGGTCCGGCGCCGCGTCGGCGCATCAGCAGGGTGGCGACGAAGTAGACGGCGGACTTGCCCCACCCGGTGCGCTGCACCACCAGCGTCCGGCGCCGGTCGCGCACCAGCGCGGCGATCGCCTCGAACTGCCCGTCGTGGAAGTCGACGGCCGGCGCGCCGACGAGGGTGCGCAAGCACCTCCAGCGCCTCGGCCCGCAGTGCGGTGTCGTCGGGTGCGTCGGCCATCCCTCCAGCGTGCCATGCGCGGCCGACATCCCCTCGCCGTCGAAGCCCGTCGAAGCATGACTCGGCAGAAACGGTTGGAATCTTCGCGGCGATTCCGACCACTTCTGACGGCTCACCGGATGGTGACGGGTGCCACCGCGCCAGACCTCCAGGGCGAGACGTCCCGGGCGAGAGGCCAGGGCAGAGACGTCAGGGCAGGACGGGCCAGTCGACCGGGGTCCGGTCGTCGCCGGACAGCAGCGCGGCGATCCAGCCGTCGTGCCGACCGCGCACATCGGACAGGCCCTGCCGCAGCATCCCCTCGTACCGGAAGCCGAGGCCGCGCGCCGTGCGCGCCGACGGGACGTTTCCCACGACCGCGCGCCATTCGATCCGTGCCAGCTCCAGCTGAGCGAAGCCGACGTCGATGACCGCGCGCGCGGCCTCGGTCAGCAGCCCTGGCCGCGGGCGGATGCTGCCATCCAGTATCCGATCTCGGCGGCCTGACCGCGCTCGAGGTGCGCGAGCCCCAGCATCCCGATCCAGGCGCCGTCGCGCCGGATCGCCCAGTTCAGCTCGGTTCCGGCATCCCACCCGTGCGCGGCATGCTCGATGAACTCCTCCGCGTGCTCGCGCGTGTACGGAGACGGCAGCGTGGTCCAGCGCGGCACCTCGGGATCCTGCGCCGCCGCCGTGATCGCCGCGGCGTCGGCGAGGGAGGGCGGGGCGAGTTCGAGGCGCGCGGTGCGCAGGACGATCGGTTCCATCCGTTCAGGCTAACGGTCCGACGCCACGCCGACGCCACGCCGACGCCACGCCGAGGCGCGGCAGGATGCCGGGGTCAGAGCACGACGCGACGAAGCAGGCCGACCTTCTCGTACACGTCGGCCAGGGTGCGCTCGGCGATCTCGGACGCCCGCGCGGCGTTGGCGGCCAGTGCGCGGTCCAGCTCGGCCGGGTCGTCCAGCAGTGCCAGCGCGCGCTCGCGCACCGGCCCGAACTCGTCCACCACGACCTCGGCCAGGCCCTTCTTGAAGTCGCCGTAGCCGCGGCCGGCGTATTCGTCCTCGATCGCGGGGATCTGCCGGCCGGTCAGGGCGGCATAGATCACCAGCAGGTTCGAGACGCCCGGCTTGTTCTCGCGGTCGTAGCGGACCGAGCCCTCCGAGTCGGTCACTGCGCGCATGACCTTCTTGGCCGAGGCGCTCGGGTCATCCAGCAGCCACAGCACCCCGGCATCCGACTCGGCGGACTTCGACATCTTCGCGGTCGGGTTCTGCAGGTCGTAGATGCGGGCGGTGTCCTTCTGGATCACCGGCGTCGGCACCTCGAACGCCCGGCCGTAGCGCGTGTTGAAGCGCTCCGCGAGGTCGCGGGTGAGCTCGACGTGCTGCTTCTGGTCCTCGCCGACCGGCACGATGTCGGTCTGGTACAGCAGGATGTCGGCGGCCATCAGGACCGGGTAGGTGAAGAGTCCGACCGTGGTCTGGTCGGCACCGTACCGCTGCGACTTGTCCTTGAACTGGGTCATCCGGCCGGCCTCGCCGAACCCGGTGATCGTGGACAGGATCCAGGTCAGTTCGGCGTGCGCGGGCACGTGCGACTGCACATACAGCGTCGACCGCGACGGCTCGATGCCGGCGGCGATGTACTGCGCGGCGGTGCGCCGCGTCTTGACCCGCAGCTCGGCCGGGTCGTTCGGCTGGGTGAGGGCGTGCAGGTCGACGACCGAGAAGAACGCGTCGTAGGTGTCCTGCAGGGTGCGCCACTGCAGCAGGGCCCCGATGTAGTTTCCGGCCTGGAGGGAGTCGGCCGACGGCTGCATTCCTGAGTAGAGACGGGGCTTGTTCACCACACAAGTCTATTGAGCGGATGCTGCGCCCTCTGCCACGCGGTCCGGAGGCGTCCGGAGCCCGGCCCTCGGTGGCGCTCGCCGCCGGGCGGAGCTACTCTTAGACCATCGGTCGAACCGTTGGTCTAAGAGGTGATCCGAGTGAAGGTGCTGATCGTCGGAGCGGGTATCGCCGGCCCCACCCTGGCCTACTGGCTCGCGCAGGTCCGGACACGAGCCGACACTGCTCGAGCGCGCGCCGCGACCGCGGGAAGGCGGCTATCTGCTCGATTTCTGGGGATCCGGCTTCGACGTCGCCGAGCGGATGGGCATCGTCCCCCGGCTGATGGAGCTGGGCTACCGGATGGAGGAGATGCGCGAAGTCTCCGCCGACGGCAGACGGCGCGCCCACTTCGATCCGCTCCGCCTCGTGGACATGGCCGGAGGACGCTACGTCAGCATCGCGCGCTCGGACCTCGCGTCAGCCATCCACGAAGCGCTGGACGGACAGGTGGAGACCATCTTCGACGACACCGTGCAGGCCCTCGACGACGACGGCGACCGGGTCCACGTCCGATTCGAGCGCGGCGGGACCCGCGATTTCGACCTCGTGGTGGGGGCGGACGGACTGCATTCCCGGGTGCGCACGCTGGCGTTCGGACCGGAGCAGGACTACGAGCGCGACCTCGGCATCGCCGTTGCCGTGTTCGACGTCCACGGCTATCGGCCGCGGGACGAGCTGGCCGCCGTCACGCACACCGAAGTCGGCGTGCAATCGCTGCGGGTGGCGCTGCGCGACGACACCACGATGTTCTGCTTCATGTTCCGCCACGACGGCGCCGTGCCGGTCGATGACCTGCCCGCGCAGCACGAACTGCTGCGGATGCGGCTGCGCGACGTGGGCTGGGAGGTGCCGGCGATCCTTGCCCAGCTGCCGAACGCCCGCACGTTCTACCTGGATCGGGCCAGCCAGATTCTGATGCCGTCGTGGAGCCGCGGCCGGGTGGCGCTGATCGGCGACGCGGCGGCCTGCCCGTCGCTGCTGGCCGGGCAGGGATCGGCGCTGGCGATGATCGAGGCGTACGTGCTGGCCGCCGAGCTCGCCCGCTCGGACGGCGACCACGCCGCGGCCTTCGCAGCCACCGAGCGGCGACTGGCCCCGGTCGTCCGCGGCAAGCAGGATGCGGCCATCGGGCTGGGATCGGCCTTCGCCCCGCGCAGCCGGCTCCAGCTGATGCTGCGCAACGCCGTGCTCGGCTTCATGGGGATCCCGTTGGTCGCGGGACTCGTGATGGGCCGGAGCCTGCGCGATCCGATCGAGCTTCCGCCGCCGCCCGCGTGAGCCGGGCGGCTCAGCCCTCAGTGCTGAGCCGTACCATCGCGTCGTACAGCTTGCTCCTCCGACAGGGGCGGCTCGGGGAGCGGATGGGCCCGCTCGGCCCGATAGGCGTCGAGCATGAGAGCGAGCTGACGCCGCCAGGACTGGGGCGCTCCGGTGCGGGTGGCATCGATCATCCGGCCGTTCGACCAGATCAGGGTGACGATGTCGGCCCGTCTGAGGTCGGCACGCACCCGGCCTGCCTGCTGGGCTCGCGTGAGCACATCATCGATCTGCCGGCACATCTCGTCGTGGATGCGCTCGGTGTGCGCGTTGCCCGGGAAGCGACGGGAGAGGAAGTCGTTGAAACCGCGGTCTCCCGCCTGCACGCGGAACAGGTTCTCCAGATAGGCGGCGAACCCTTCCCACGGGTCCTCGATCTTCAGCGCCCGCTCGGACCCGTCGACGAACTCCCGAAGCCGAGGCTCGAGCGCGGCCAGGAGCAGGTCCAGGCGGGTCGGGAAGTGGCGATAGAGGGTCCCGATGGCGACGCTGGCATCGCGAGCGATCCGTTCCAGGGAGGCATCCACTCCGGACACGGCGAACTCGCGCCGGGCCGCGGCCAGGAGGCGGTCTCGGCGCTCCTGCGCATCACGGCGCCGGGGCCGCTGCGTGCCTTCGACCGTGCTCATGGACCAAATCTACCTCGGATCGGGAATGCATGAGGCATCCCTCCGGTTTGACCCGGACAGTCGGAGGGGTGCCTCATGTTGGTGCTCGATCGACTACGTGGGCGCAACCGCGCACCACCGCTACGAAGGAAGTCATCATGACAGTGACAGCGGCGCGAGCCGATTCCGACGGCCGCGCCGTGCGGCTCGAGTCGGTCGTCAAGCAGTACGGCAGCGGCCCGTCGGCGGTGGTGGCGCTGCGCGGCATCGATCTCGTCCTGGACCGGGGATCGTTCACCGCCATCATGGGACCGTCCGGCTCGGGCAAGAGCACCTTCCTGCACACCGCCGCCGGCCTGGACACCCCCACGAGCGGCTCGGTCTGGATCGGCGACACCGACATCTCGCGGATGCGGGCCAACCGGCTCGCGAAGTTCCGGCGCACGCATGTCGGGTTCGTCTTCCAGGCCTACAACCTCCTTCCCGCGCTGACGGTCGAGCAGAACGTGACGCTGCCGCTGCTGCTGGCCGGCCGGCGCGTGGAGCGCGCCTGGCTGGACCGCATCATCCGCGCCGTCGGCCTCGACGAGCTTCGACGGCGTCGGCCCGCGGAGCTGTCCGGCGGCCAGCAGCAGCGGGTGGCGATCGCGCGTGCGCTGATCACACGACCGGATGCCGTCTTCGCCGACGAGCCGACCGGCGCACTCGACTCGCGGACCGGCCGACAGGTGCTCGACCTGCTCGCGCAGATGACCCGCGAACTGGACCAGACCATCATCATGGTCACGCACGACCCGGCCGTCGCCGCACGCGCCGACCGCGTCATCTTCCTCGCCGACGGCGCCTTCGTCGGCTCCGAAGTCGGAGCGACGACGCAGCAGATCGCCGATCGCATGACCGCCTGGGGGACGTGGTGAACGCGCTCATCCGGGCGATGATCCGGCAAGGCGAGGGACACTCGCCGGCGTCTTCGTGGCAGTTCTCACCGCGACGATGCTGGCGACCGGGCTCGGCGTCCTGATCGAGTCCGGCGCACGCGGCGGGGTCGTCCCGGAGCGCTACACCGCCGCCGACGTGATCGTGGGGGCCGAGCAGTCGTGGCGGACCCCCGAGGGGACGACGTACGCGCTTCCCGAGCGCGTGCCGCTTCCCGCCGACGCGGTCGCGGCCGTTCGGTCGCTTCCGGACACGGCGCACGTCGTCGCGGACGCGACCGTGCCGCTGACCTGGTCCGGATCTCGGGTCGAAGGCCACGGCTGGAGCGCCGCGGCGCTCACCCCGTACCGGATCAGCGCGGGGCATGCTCCCCGCGCCGCGGACGAGGTGGTCCTCGACCGCAAGCCGGGGGCGCGCACGAAGCTCGGGGCGACGATCGTCCTCGCCCATGGCGGCATCGGCCGCGACTATCGGGTGGTCGGGATCGCCGCGGCCACGACGGGCGACCAGCCGTCGCGCGCCCAGCACGTCTTCCTCACGGATGCGGCGGCATCGGCACTGGCGCCCAACGCCGCGGCCGTGCAGATCATCGGCGTGTTCGCCCGCCCGGGCGTCCCACCGCGCGCACTGGCCGACCAGATCCGCGCACGAGTGCCCGACGTCGTCACGTACACGGGCGACGACCGCGGCGCCGCCGAGTTCCTGGATGCCGGTGCCGCACGAGCAACCTTGGTGGAGATCGGCTCGTCCTTCGCCGGCACGGCCATCCTCATCGCGCTGTTCGTGGTCGCCGGCACGCTTTCGCTGTCGATCCAGCGCCGTCGGCGCGACTTCGCCCTGATGCGCGCCGTCGGGTCGACGCCCCTGCAGATCCATCGACTCGTCGCCCAGGAGGTCCTGATCGTCGCGGGCGCCGGCGCGCTCGCCGGCGTGATCCCGGGGTTCCTGCTGGCCGGCGCGATGCGAATCGGCTTCGCGCAGGCGGGCGTCATCCCATCGGACTTCGCCCTCACGTTCGGTCCGCTCCCGGCGCTGGTCGCCGTCGCGGTGATGGTCGCGGCATCCCAGCTCGCCGCCGCCGTCGCGGCTCGGCGCCCGGCGCGCATCAATCCGATCGAAGCGTTGCGGGAGGCATCCACCACCCCGTCCCGTCTCGGGCGTGGTCGCCTGATCACCGGCGTCGTCTTCGCCGTCATCGGCGTGCTCCTCAGCGCCGTTCCGCTGTTCGTCCCCGGCACCATCGCCGTCGCCGGGCCCGTCGCGGCCGCGCTGCTGCTCATCGTCGCGGTCGGCCTGCTCGGTCCTCGCCTCGTGCGCGGTGCCGTCACGCTCTTCGGCGGGCCGCTGCGGCACCTGAGGTCGCCGTCCGCCTTCCTCGCGGCCGCGAATGCGCGCAGCAACTCGCGGCGACTGGTCGCAGCGATCGTCCCCTTGGCGCTCGGCATCGGCCTCGGCCTGGTGCAAGCCGGCACGCAGTCGATCATCGCGGCCGAGGCCGCCACCCAGTCGCACGCGGGCGTGACGGCCGATCTGATGGTGACCGGCGGCGGATCCGGTCTGGGAGCCGACGCGCTCGCGGCCATCTCGCGGACGTCGGGTGTGACGGTCGCGAACCCCGTGGCGCTCAGCGAGATGATCTTCCGCTTCGTCCAGCTGGGCGACCCGACATCCGAGCAGTACTCGGTCCAGGGGATCGATCCGGCCGCGACGTCGGCGACGATGGATCTGGGCGTGGTGGCCGGATCGATCGGATCGCTGACCGGTGCGCGCACCGTCGCCTTGAGCTCCGATGCCGCCCTTGCGTCGAGTGTGGGTCTCGGTGACACGGTGCAGGGGCGTCTCGGCGACGGGTCGGCGGTCACAGCGAAGGTCGTCGCGATCTACACCCGGGGGCTGGGGTTCGGCGATGTGACGATGACCAATGCCGCGCTGCGCGCCCACACCACGACCGGCCTCAGCGACTATGCACTCGTCGACGCGCAGCCGGGGCAGACGGCGCACGTGCAGACGGCACTGGATGCCGCCGGCTTCACCGTCGCGGACCGCAGCGGACTGCGCGCGGCGGGCGACGGTGCGCGCGCTGCGAACTCGCTGGTCAACCTGATCGCGCTCGCGGTCATCCTCGGCTACATCGCCATCGCGGTGGTGAACACCCTGGTGATGGCGACGGGGGAGCGGCGGCGTGAATTCGCGCTGATGCAAGCTGGTCGGGGCGACCCGGCGTCAGGTGCGGGCGATGATGCGCACGGAGTCCGTGATGGTCGTGGTGCTGGCGGCGGTGCTCGGGGTGCTCATCGCGGTGCCGCCGCTGATCGGCATCAGCTTCGGAATCGCGGGTCGGCCTCTGCCGGACATCTCGCTCGTGGAGAGTGTGGCCATCGTCGGCTCGCTGAGCGTGATCGGGCTGATATCGCTCGCGATCGCGACGCGGACGGCGATGCGCAGCGCGCCCATCGCCGAGATCGGCTCGCGACAGTAGACCACCCCGACGCACCCGGTCAGAAGGGCGTCCTTCCGCCTGTCCGGCGGCGGATCGCGGTTGAATGGTGGACATGGCCCGCCCCCGCTTCCAGCGACTGCCCGCCGACCGGCAGGACACGATCATGGATGCTGCGCTTGCGCGAATTCGCCGCGCACGGGTTCGGCGGGGCGTCGCTGAACCGGATCATCGCCGCGGCGGAGCTGTCCAAGGGGTCGCTCTACTACTACTTCGACGGCAAGGAGGATCTGTACGCCGACGTCATCCGTCGACAGGTGGAGCGGCTGGTGCACGACGGCGGCCCCGCGCCGACGTTCGCCGGGTCGGATGCGGACGCGTTCTGGGGCCGCCTCGAGGAGTACTACCTGCGGCTGATGCGACTGCTGGAGGAGGTTCCCGCGACCGGTGCGCTGCGCGCGACTGGCTGACCGGCCCCGCTCCGTCGATGCGCGCCGCGGAGGAGGAGGCCGAGCAGGCGACCCTCCCGTGGCTGATGGAGGCCGTGGCGGCGGGGCAGCGGATCGGCGCTGTGCGCACCGACCTGCCCGACGAGCTGCTGATCGCCCTCGCCCTGGGTATGGGGCAGGCGATGGACACGTGGCTGATCACGCGCCGATCCGGCGAACGGGACCTCGCGGACGCCGTGCATGCGCTGATCGACATGATGCGGCGCGCCTTCCAGCCCTGACTCCCGCACGCCGGAGCGGGGAGGAACCACGGCCGCGTGCCTCGGCGGGATCAGACCGCGTACTCCGCCACGACGGGGGCGTGGTCGCTCCACCGGGTGTCCCAGGATGCGGCGCGCCCGATCCAGTAGCCGCGCACCCGCTCGGCCAGCGCGGGGGTGGCGAGGTGGTAGTCGATGCGCCACCCGGTGTCATTGTCGAACGCCTTGCCCCGGCTCGACCACCAGGTGTACGGGCCGTCGACCTCGCCGTGGAACCGGCGGCCGACGTCGACCCAGCCCAGGCCCGTGCCGGTGGATCCGTCCACGCCGTCGACGGGGGCACCGGCCTCGCCGAGGAACCGGTCGAAGTACGCCCGCTCGCGCGGCAGGAAGCCTGCGTTCTTCACGTTCCCGCGCCAATTGCGGATGTCCAGTTCGCGGTGCCCGACGTTCAGGTCGCCCATGATCAGCGCCAGCGCGCCGTCGGCGGCCAGCTGCGGCATCCGCTGCTCCATCGCGTCCAGGAAGACCCACTTCGCGTCCTGCTTCGGGGTCCCGACCGCGCCGCTGTGCACATACGCGCTGACGAGGGTCAGGGTGCTGCCGCCGAGGTCGAAGTCGGTCTCGAGCCAGCGACCGGCCGAGTCGATGCTGTCGTCGCCCAGCTCGGTGCGCACCGCCTGCGGTGCCACGCGCGAGACCACCGCCACGCCCGCGCGCCCCTTGGCGACCGCCTCGTCGTTCACGATCTCCCAGCCGGGGAGCACCGCGTGCAGCTGCTCGGCCGTGGCGCGCACCTCCTGCAGGGCCATGATGTCGATGTCGGCGGACTCGAGCCAGTCGAGCATCCCGTTGCGCACGGCGGCGCGGATGCCGTTGACGTTGATGGAGGCGATGCGGAGGGAATCGGGGACACGTTCGAGTGCAGGCACGCGTTCCACCATAACCGCGACGTGCGACAACGCTCAGCGAGCGGGCGGAGGTGCGGACGACTCGATCTCGGCGAGCTCGTCTTCCGCTTCGCGCACATCGCGGGCTGCGCGCCGGCGATGCCACCACGGCGCCGAATCCTGCGCGGAGCGAGCATCACGCAGTCGTACATGCGCGGCCAGCAGCTGCGCTTCATGCTCGGCCAGGGCCCGGTCGGCCTCGCTCGGAGTCGCGAGCGGGATGTCGCGATCCGTCGCGGAGACGGCGATCCACGACGCGGCGACGAGGATCACGATGCCGATCAGGCGGAACCACAGCAGAAGGGCGATGATGACCGAGAACGTCGTCAGCAGGGGGTTCGACGGTGTGTAGGCGAACAGGAGGCCGACCCCCAGCTGAAGGACGGCGATCGCCGCGCCGCCGAGCATCGCCCCGGGCCAGATGCGTCGCCAGGGAAGCGACGTGCCGGTCAGGAAGCGGAAGAGTCCGGCCAGCGCCGCCCCGGTGATGATGAACCCGATGACTCCCGACAGCAGCTCGACCGCGACCTGAATCCACAGGGACCGCTCGTCCAGTCCCACCAGCCGCAGCGCGTCCAGTGCGCCACTGGCGATGCTGCCGACCACCGCGCCGACGATCAGCGCGAGACCGAACATGGCGCCGGCGACGAAGTCACGCGCCTTCAGGAACACGTAGCTGCGCGGGTCGAACGGCAGCCCGAAGATGTCGCGCACCGCGCGACGGGTGAACGTGACGAATCCGATCGCCGTCCAGATCGCGACGACCACGGCGACGGCGCCGGTGATCGCCAGAACACCGCTCGCGTTGCGGGTGACCTCCGTCACAGCGTCCGGCGAGATGAGCCCGCCGTCCTGCGGGGGACTGATCAGGTTCGGAATATAGCTGTTGACGAGGTGGATCATCCGGTCGACGGCCGCGGGCTTGCCCCGACCCAGATCCCGACCGCCGCGAACGCCACGTACACGACCGCGAAGATCGCGAACAGAGACTGGTAGCTGATGCTCGCCGCCAGCAGGAATCCGTTGTTGCGCAGGAAATGCCGCCATACCCGGATGGGGAACCACGCCAGCGTGCGTCGGGTGATCTCGGATGCACGGGTCAGCGGATCGTCGAACCGCTCCCGCAACGCTGCGGCTTGCGGCATCCCACCGCTTGCGCAACGTCTCTTCGTCGGGCGTGCCAGGTTCCAGCAGCGCCCGCTTGCGGGCGTCTGCCGCCATCGCCCGTGCACGCGTCTGACTCACAGCTCACACATTAGCGAGCGCCCGGCGGAAACCGCCGAGCGCTCGCACAGAGGGGATGAGGATCAGCGCCCGCCGCGCAGGACGGCCTGCTTGACCTCGGCGATTGCACGGGTGACCTGGATGCCGCGGGGGCACGCCTCGGTGCAGTTGAAGGTCGTGCGGCACCGCCACACGCCCTCCTTGTCGTTGAGGATGTCCAGGCGCACGTCGGCGGCGTCGTCGCGCGAGTCGAAGATGAACCGGTGCGCGTTGACGATGGCCGCCGGGCCGAAGTACTGGCCGTCGGTCCAGAACACCGGGCAGGACGAGGTGCACGCCGCGCACAGGATGCACTTGGTGGTGTCGTCGAAGCGGGCGCGGTCCTCGGCGGACTGCAGCCGCTCGCGACCCGGCTGCGGTGCGGAGTGGGCGACCAGGAACGGCTGGACCGCCTTGTACGCGTCCAGGAACGGGTCCATGTCCACGATCAGGTCCTTCTCCAGCGGCAGGCCCTTGATCGCCTCGACGTAGATCGGCTGGGAGATGTCCAGGTCCTTGATCAGCGTCTTGCAGGCGAGCCGGTTGCGGCCGTTGATGCGCATCGCGTCCGAACCGCAGATGCCGTGCGCGCACGACCGACGGAAGGTGAGCGACCCGTCCTGCTCCCACTTGATCTTGTGCAGGGCGTCCAGCACGCGCTCGGTCGGGTACATCTCCACGTCGTAGTCCACCCAGCGGGGTTCGGCATCCACCTCGGGATCGAACCGCCGGATGATGAACGTGACCAGGAAGGACTGGATCGGCGCCTCGCCGGCCGGTGCCGGCTGTTCCGACTCGACGACTGCGGCGGACATCAGTACTTCCTCTCCATCGGCTGGTAGCGCGTGATGACCACGGGTTTCCAGTCCAGCGTGATGTGGTCGGTGGCGTCCGAGGAGTGCGGGTCACCGGTCAGGTACGCCATCGTGTGCTTCATGTAGGTGTCGTCGTCGCGCTTCGGGTAGTCGTCGCGCATGTGGCCGCCGCGGCTCTCCTTGCGGTTGCGGGCGGCGTAGACGACGACCTCGGCGATGTCCAGGAGGAAGCCCAGCTCGACGGCCTCGAGCAGATCGGTGTTGTACCGCTTGCCCTTGTCGTCGACGTGGATGTTCTTGTACCGCTCGCGCAGCTCCTCGATCGTGCCCAGCACCTCGGTCAGCGACTCCTCGGTGCGGAACACCTGGGCCTTCAGGTCCATGTCGTTCTGCAGCGTCTTGCGCAGCGCGGCGACCCGCTCGGTGCCCGAGTTGTCGCGCAGCGTCTCGATCAGCGTGCGCACCTCGGCGGCCGGGTCCTCCGGCAGCGGCACGAACTCGGCCGTCTTGACGTACTCGACCGCGTTGTTGCCCGCGCGCTTGCCGAACACGTTGATGTCCAGCAGCGAGTTGGTGCCCAGGCGATTCGATCCGTGCACCGACACGCACGCGCACTCGCCGGCCGCATACAGCCCGGGCACGACGTCGGTGTTGGTGCGCAGCACCTCGGCGTCGTTGTTGGTCGGGATGCCGCCCATCGCGTAGTGCGCGGTGGGCATGACCGGCACCGGCTCGACCACGGGGTCCACGCCCAGGTAGGTGCGGGCGAACTCGGTGATGTCCGGCAGCTTGGTCTCGAGCACCTCGGCGCCCAGATGCGTGCAGTCCAGGTAGACGTAGTCCTTGTGCGGGCCCGCACCGCGGCCGTCCAGCACTTCCTGGACCATGCTGCGGGCGACGATGTCGCGGGGTGCGAGGTCCTTGATGGTGGGGGCGTAGCGCTCCATGAAGCGCTCACCCGACGCGTTGCGCAGGATCGCGCCTTCGCCGCGGGCGCCTTCGGTGAGCAGGATGCCGAGGCCGTACAGGCCGGTCGGGTGGAACTGGAAGAACTCCATGTCCTCCAGCGGCAGCTTCTTGCGCCAGATGATGCCGACGCCGTCGCCGGTGAGCGTGTGCGCGTTGGAGGTGGTCTTGAAGATCTTGCCGAACCCGCCGGTGGCGAAGATGATCGCCTTCGACTGGAACACGTGCAGCTCGCCGGTGGCCAGCTCGTATGCGACCACTCCCGCGATCTGGGTGCTGCCGTCGGCATCGTCCACGGTGATCAGATCGAGCACGTAGAACTCGTTGAAGAAGTTGATGCCCAGCCGCACGCAGTTCTGGTACAGCGTCTGCAGGATCATGTGGCCGGTGCGGTCGGCCGCGTAGCAGGCGCGGCGGACCGCCGCCTTGCCGTGGTCGCGGGTGTGCCCGCCGAACCGGCGCTGGTCGATCTTGCCCTCGGGCGTGCGGTTGAACGGCAGGCCCATGTTCTCCAGGTCGATGACGGCGTCGATGGCCTCCTTGGCCAGGATCTCGGCCGCGTCCTGGTCGACCAGGTAGTCACCGCCCTTGACGGTGTCGTAGGTGTGCCACTCCCAGTTGTCCTCCTCGACGTTGGACAGGGCCGCCGCCATGCCGCCCTGCGCCGCGCCGGTGTGCGACCGGGTGGGGTACAGCTTGGAGATGACCGCCACGTTGGCGTTGGGGCCGGCTTCGATCGCCGCTCGCATGCCGCCGCCGCCGGCGCCGACGATGACGATGTCGAACTGGTGGTAGTGCACGCCGTCCTTGACGACGTCGCCGGATGTGGAGGTACTCACGTGTGGGCTGCCTTCGTTTCTCTCGGGCCGTTCGTGCGGGTCAGGCGGGGCAGATGCCGGCCAGCGAGCTGGGCACCGGCGGGATGCAGGGGTCGAAGGTGAAGACCACGAGGGTCCCCAGCAGGATCAGCAGCCCCGCGACGATCCACAGCGCCCAGATGAGCACGCGGCGGGTGCCGTTGTGCGTGACGTAGTCGTTCACGATCGTGCGCATGCCGTTCGTGCCGTGGATCAGGCCGAGCCAGAGCATCAGCACGTCCCACCACTGCCAGAACGGCGTGGCGTACTTGCCCACGACGAAGGCGAAGTCGATCTGACGCACGCCCTCGCCCATGACGAGGTTCACGAACAGGTGGCCGAAGATCAGCACCACCAGCAGCACGCCCGAGACGCGCATGTACGCCCAGCCCCACTTCTCGAGGTTGAGGCCCTTGCGGCGCGGCGCGAGCGGAGTGCGCGGATCGGCGATGGTGTCGCTGGTCATGTCAGTGCCCCCCGGTGATCTCGGCGACGATGACCATGAGCTGGCGCGGGACGAATCCGGCCATGGTGATGAACCACAGGCCCAGCACGCCCCACCACAGCTGGCGCTGGTACTTCGCGCCCTTGGCGGAGAAGTCGACGATGATGATCCGCAGTCCGTTGTACGCGTGGTAGGCGATGGCGGCGACCAGGATGATCTCGCCCACGCCCATGATCGGGTTCTTGTAGGTCCCGATCACGGCGTCGTATGCGTCCGGGGCGACCCGGATCAGCGCCGTGTCCAGCACGTGCACCAGCAGGAAGAAGAAGATCCCGATGCCGGTGATGCGATGCAGCACCCAAGACCACATGCCCTCGCGACCGCGGTACAGCGTTCCCCGCGGTGTTCGGGATGTCGTCTCGGCCACCGTCGGTGTGACGCGTGCTGGTGCAGACACGTCCGTCCTCCTTGGGTCGAACTCGAGGTGGGGCGGGTCGATGCCCCTTCGGGGCCGGAAGGCCTCGGCGTCACGCAGGCGCGTCCCCATCCTATTCCCCCGCTGTGGGTCGGGCGATTTAGGCGGCCCTAACCGGACGGGTGCACCGCGGGCTGTGTCGGGGGACTGGCCGCGGATACCCTGGGGGCATGGCCGATCCCATCTCCGACTTCTATGCGATCATCCCTGCCGGTGGCATCGGCAGTCGGCTGTGGCCGCTCTCCCGTGCCGACGCGCCGAAGTTCCTGCACGACCTGACCGGCTCCGGGCACACCCTGCTCCGCGACACCTGGGATCGGCTGGAGCCGCTGACCGGACCGGACCGGATCGCGGTGGTGACCGGTCGCGCCCACCGCGCCGCGGTGGAGAAGGAGCTGCCGGCGATCGCCGACCGCAACGTGCTCCTGGAATCCGAGCCGCGCGACTCGACGGCCGCGATCGGCCTGGCCGCGGCGGTGCTGTCCCGGCGTGAGCCGGACGTCATCGTCGGCTCGTTCGCCGCGGACCACGTGATCGCGGTGCCGCATCTGTTCGACTGGGCGGTGCGCCAGGCGATCCAGGTCGCCCGCGAGGGATACATCTGCACCATCGGCATCCCGCCCACCGAGGCCTCGATCGGATTCGGCTACATCAAGAAGGCCGATGAGCTCCTCGTCGACGGCGCCCCTGAGGCGGCTCTGGTGGAGCGGTTCGTGGAGAAGCCGGATCTCGAGACCGCGCAGCAGTACTTCGCGGATCGCTCGTACCTGTGGAACGCGGGCATGTTCATCTCCCGCGCCGACGTGCTGCTCGGCGAGATCGCCGAGAGCCGACCGCAGCTGTACGCCGGGCTGATGGATCTCGCCGAGGCGTGGGACGACCGGGATGCCCGGGGTCCGGTGGTGGACCGGGTGTGGCCGACGCTGGAGAAGATCGCGATCGACTACTCGGTGGCCGAGCCCGCCGCCGAGCGCGGCCGGCTCGCGGTGATCCCCGGGCACTTCGACTGGGACGACGTCGGAGATTTCGCCAGCCTCGCCAAGCTCAACTCGCACGGGCGCAAGAACGATCTGGCGATCCTCGGTCCGAACGCGCGGGTGCTCTCGGACGCGGCCAGCGGCATCGTGGTCAGCCAGACCACGCGGGTGATCTCGCTGATCGGCGTGAAGGACATCATCGTCGTGGACACCCCGGATGCGCTGCTGGTGACCACCAGCGAGAACGCGCAAGCGGGTCAAGGGCGTCGTGGACGCGCTCAAGCTCACCGGTCGCGGCGACGTGCTCTAGCCGCCGATCGTTGCGGGTTGATAACCATTCACCCGCGCACGGGGGCGGAATGCGCAATTCGAGTGTCACACTGGGTAACTTGTGAAGAATCGCCGTAACCCTGCGGCCCGTTCTGTGGAGGTCGAGTTGACCATCTCTTCTGCTCGCAAGCTCGTCGGCGTCACCGCCGCCGCCGGCCTGCTCCTCGCGCTCGCCGGCTTGCGGCACGGCACCCGAGGCCAACACCCCGACCGAGGGCGGCCAGACCGCCGTCGCCGGCTTCAAGCCCTGCATCGTCTCGGACGACGGCGGCTGGAACGACCGCTCGTTCAACCAGTCGGCCAAGGAAGGCATCGACAAGGCCGCCAAGGAGCTCGGCGTCACGTCCGTCGACGTCGAGTCGGACTCGGCGAGCGACTTCGCCCCCAACCTCGAGAGCCTCGTCGGTCAGAACTGCACGCTGATCATCTCGGTCGGCTTCAAGCTGTCGGCTGACACGGTCAAGTCGGCCCTGGCCAACCCCGACATCAACTACGCCATCATCGACGACGGCGCCGACAACACGGGTGCCAAGGACAAGGACGGCAAGGACATCCCGGACGGCAAGCCCGACGCCCCGAACATCAAGCCGATCCTGTTCAACACGGTCGAAGCGGCCTACCTCGGCGGCTACGCGGCCGCCGCGGTCTCGCACCAGGACGGCGTCGACAAGGTGGGCACGTTCGGCGGCCTGCAGATCCCGTCGGTCTCGATCTTCATGGACGGCTTCATCGACGGCGTCAAGAAGTTCAACGACGACAACAGCGCCAAGGTCGCCACCTACGGCTGGGACGTCGACTCGCAGAAGGGCTCGTTCACGGGCGGCTTCGCCGCCAACGACACCGCCAAGCAGACCGCGAAGGGCATCCTCGACCAGGGCGTCGACGTGATCCTGCCGGTCGGCGGCCCGATCTATCAGAGCGCCGCAGCGGCGATCAAGGACAGCGGCAAGGACACCATGATGATGGGCGTCGACTCCGACCTGGCCGTCGCCGACCCGTCGGTGGCGGACATCACCCTGGTCTCGGTGATGAAGCAGATCAACCAGGCCGTGTACGACACCGTGCAGTCCGCGGCGACCGGCAAGTTCGACGTGGCGCCCTACATCGGCACCCTGGAGAACGGCGGCGTGGGCCTGTCCAGCTTCCACGACTTCGAGAGCAAGCTGCCCAGCGGCCTGACCGACAAGCTGGACGAGCTGAAGAAGCAGATCATCTCGGGTGACCTCAAGGTCACCTCGGTGAACTCGCCCAAGTAGTCGAATGGGCGCGGGCGGTCGGATCGGATGCCTCGCATCCGGCCCGGCCGCCCTCCTTCGTGGGGACCGGCAATGCGGATAGGGTGCACAGTATGAAGCTCGAGCTGCGAGGCGTGACGAAGCGCTTCGGAAGCCTGGTGGCCAACGATCACATCGATCTCGAGCTTGCGCAGCGGAGAGATCCATGCGCTCCTCGGTGAGAACGGCGCCGGCAAATCGACGCTGATGAACGTGCTGTACGGGCTGTACCAGGCCGAGGAGGGCGAGATCCTCCTCGACGGTGTGCCGCAGCACTTCACCGGACCGCGCGACGCCATCGCCGCCGGGATCGGGATGGTGCACCAGCACTTCATGCTCATCCCGGTGTTCACGGTCGCCGAGAACCTGATGCTGGGCAACGAGGACACGAAGGGTCCCGGCATCCTCGACCTCGCCGCTGCCCGCCGCCGCGTGCGCGAGGTGTCCGACCGCTTCGGCTTCCACATCGACCCGGACGCGCTCGTGGAGAACCTTCCGGTGGGCGTGCGCAGCGCGTCGAGATCGTCAAGGCGCTCGCCCGCGACGCGAAGATCCTCATCTTCGACGAGCCGACCGCGGTGCTGACCCCGCAGGAGACCGACGAGTTCATGCGGATCATGCGCCAGCTTGCGCGACGAGGGCACGGCCATCGTGTTCATCACGCACAAGCTGCGCGAGGTGCGCGAGGTCGCCGACCGGATCACCGTCATCCGGCTCGGCAAGGTCATCGGCGAGGCCAGTCCGACCGCCAGCAACACCGAACTGGCCTCGATGATGGTCGGCCGGGCGGTCGAGCTGACCGTGCACAAGGATCCGCCGAAGATCGGCACCGGGGGGCTCGAGGTGCGGGGCCTGCGCGTGCTCAGCGCCGACGGCACCGTGGTGGTCGACGGCGTCGACTTCGACGTGCGTCCGGGCGAGGTGCTGGCCATCGCCGGCGTCCAGGGCAACGGCCAGACCGAGCTGAGCGAGGCCATCGTCGGCCTCCAGGAGCGCGTCGAGGGCTCGATCGTGCTCGACGGCACCGAGCTGGTTGGTCAGAGCGTGCGCGAGGTGCTCGACGAGGGCGTCGGGTTCGTGCCCGAGGACCGGCAGGAGGACGGCCTGGTCGGCACGTTCTCGGTGGCCGAGAACCTGATCCTCGACCGCAGCGGCGACCGTGCCTTCCAGTCCTTCGCCACGATCCGCCGCGGCGATCTGGACACGTTCGCCCGCGACAAGATCGCCGAGTTCGACATCCGCACCCAGGGGCCGGCGAGCCCGGCCGGATCGCTGTCCGGCGGAAACCAGCAGAAGGTCGTGATCGCCCGCGAGCTCAGCCGCGACCTCAAGCTGCTGCTGGCCACCCAGCCCACCCGCGGCGTCGACGTCGGCTCGATCGAATTCATCCACAAGCGCATCGTCGCGACGCGGGATGCCGGTGTCCCGGTGGTCGTCGTGTCCACCGAGCTCGACGAGGTCGCCGCCCTCGCCGACCGGATCGCGGTGATGTACCGCGGCGGCATCGTCGGGATCGTCCCGGCCGACACCCCGCGCGACGTGCTGGGCCTGATGATGGCCGGCGAGACCCCGACGGAGGACGCCGCATGAGCGACCGAGTCCCCGGCGCAGGACCCGAGAACGTCGGCCTGCCCCCCGAACAGCTGCCCACGGCATCCGGACCGCTCACCGGACAGTCCGCACCCGGTCCGCAGGAGGTCCCGCCCGCGCCGCGCTCGAACCAGCTGATCCGCGAGATCCTGCGCGGATCAGTGGTGACCACCATCCTCGCCATCGTGGCGGCGATGGTCGTCGGCGGGATCCTCATCGCCGTCACCGACGAGAACGTGCAGAAGGCGTCCGGCTACTTCTTCTCCCGCCCCGGCGACACGTTCGTCGCGATCTGGCAGTCGGTCTCGGGCGCGTACTACGCCCTGTTCCAGGGCGCCGTGGTCAACCCCGGGGCGAACTCGTTCATCAAGTTCATCCGGCCGCTGACGAACACCCTCGGCTTCGCTTGCGCCGCTGATCGCGGCCGGCCTCGGCGTCGCGCTCGCCTTCCGTGCGGGCCTGTTCAACATCGGCGCGCGCGGCCAGATGCTCATCGCCTGCGCGGTCGCCGCGCTGGTGACGTTCAACCTCGACCTGCCGATGTGGCTCCACCTGCCTCTGACGCTGGTGGCCGGCATCGTCGGCGGCGCCCTCTGGGGCGGCATCGCCGGCCTGCTGAAGGCGCGCACCGGCGCGCACGAGGTGATCCTCACGATCATGCTCAACTTCGTGGCGCTGTACCTGGTCAGCTGGCTGGTGCGCACCCCGGGCCTGCTGCGCAAGCCGGGGCAGAACCAGCCGATCTCGGCCGCCACGCCCGAATCGGCGCAGTTCCCATCGCTGCTCGGACCGCAGTTCCCGCTGCTGAACTGGGGCTTCCCGGTGGTCATCCTGGCGACCCTGATCGTCTGGTGGCTCATCGAGCACTCCAGCCTCGGGTTCCGGCTGCGGGCGGTCGGCGAGAACCCGCACGCCGCCCGTGCGGCCGGCATCAGCGTGCCGCGGATGTACGTGTACGCCATGCTCCTGGCCGGTGGGCTGGCGGGTCTGGCCGGCATGAACCAGATCCTCGGGTCGGTCACCAGCGGCTTCGATGGCGGCATCGACGCCGGCATCGGCTTCGACGCCATCACCGTGGCGCTGCTCGGTCGCAGCCGTGCCTGGGGCACGTTCTGGGCCGGACTGCTGTTCGGCGCGCTGAAGGCGGGATCGTTCACCATGCAGGCGGCCGAGGGCATCCCGGTCGACATCGTGCTGGTCGTCGAGTCGATGATCGTGCTGTTCATCGCCGCCCCGCCGCTGGTGCGGGCCATCTTCTTCCTGCCGAAGGACGACTCCGAACTCCCGCCGCGAGCACGCGCCCGGCGCGCCCGCAAACGGGCGGCGGCCCAGACGAAGGCGGTGGCCTCATGACCGCGATGACCGCCGCGGTTCCGCCGCTCGAACTGGGCGTGGTGCGCATCCGGAATCTCAAGCTGCCGATCACCCTCACGCTCGTGACCGTGCTGCTGGGACTGCTGTTCCTGCTCTCGCCGGTCACCGGCCAGAGCCTGTTCCGGATCGGGGACGGCGTCTCGTTCTCGATCGCCGACATCTCGGTGCCGTCCGCCCTCACGGTGTGGATCAGCTGGGTCATCCTCGTCGTCCTGACCGCGTGGAGCTGGTGGGATGCCGTCGGCTACCGCCGCACCGGGCTCTGGCTGCCGATCGTGTATGCCGTGCTGGGCATGTTCGGGTTCCTGACCTGGGCGGCCCAGGACGGAGGAGTCGTCCCCGTCGCGGGCACGCTCGCCGGTGCGCTGTCGCTGTCGGTGCCGCTGGTCTACGGCGCGCTGGCGGGCGTGATCGGCGAACGTGGCGGCGTGGTGAACATCGCCATCGAGGGCAGGCTTGCCTGGGCGCGTTCAGCGCCGTGCTGCTGTCGAGCATGACCGGCAACCCCTTCGTCGGACTGCTGGGCGCCATGTTCGGCGGCGTGTTCGTCGCGTTCATCCTCGCGGCGTTCGCGATCAAGTACCTCGTCGACCAGATCATCGTCGGCGTCGTGCTCAACGTCCTCGTCTCGGGACTGACCGGGTTCCTGTACGGCGCCCTGCTGGCCCCGAACCAGCAGACTCTGAACAGCGCCGCGACGTTCCCCAAGTGGAAGATCCCGCTGGTCGGCGACATCCCGGTCATCGGTCCGGTGTTCTTCAATCAGCCCTTCATCGTGTACCTGATGTACATCGTGGTCGCCGTCGTCGCCTGGGGGCTGTACCGCACCCGCTGGGGACTGCGCCTGCGCGCGGTCGGCGAACACCCGCAGGCGGCCGACACCGTCGGCATCAAGGTGAACCCCACCCGTTTCTGGAACGTGCTGCTGGCCGGCGCGATCGCCGGCATCGGCGGCGCGTACTTCACCTTGGTCTCGGTGCCGCACTTCACCAAGGACATGACCGCCGGCCTCGGCTTCATCGCGTTGGCCGCCGTGATCTTCGGCGGCTGGGATCCGATCAAGGCCACCCTGGCCGCGCTGCTGTTCGGGTTCGCCACGAACCTGCAGAACCTGCTGACCGTGCTGAAGACGCCGATCCCCAGCGAGTTCATGCTGATGCTGCCCTACATCGTGACGATCCTGGCGGTCGCGGGGTTCGCCGGCAAGATCACCGCCCCGGCCGCCGACGGCAAACCGTATGTCAAGGGATAGCCGCGGGCGCGGCATCCGCCACCCGAGGAGCAGAACGTGACCGACATCGACTGGGACGCGCTGCACACGGCCGCGCGCGAGGCGTCCGAGCGCGCGTACGCGCCGTACTCGCGATACCGCGTGGGCGCCGCGGCACTGGTCACGGACGGCCGACTCATCCAGGGCTGCGATGTCGAGAACGCGTCGTACGGGGTCACCCTCTGCGCAGAATGCGGGCTCGTCTCGGATCTGCACATGTCCGGCGGCGGCCAGCTGGTCGCGTTCGTCTGCGTGAACGGCGACGGCGAGACGATCATGCCGTGCGGCCGGTGCCGGCAGCTTGCCGTTCGAGCATGCGATTCCCGGGATGCTGCTGGACACCGTCTCGGGCATCCGCACCATCGACGAGGTCCTGCCGGACGCGTTCGGCCCGCGCGACCTGGAGAGGGCCGGCCGTTGAGCGCGGAGGGCAGGTCGTTGAGCGAGCGCCGGCGAGACGAAACGACCACGCGGGGTCGGGAGGCGGGTCGTTGAGCGAGCGCCGGCGAGACGGAACGACGGGGGAGAGTCATCGGGAGGCGGGTCGTTGAGCGAGCGCCGGCGAGACGGAACGACGGGGGAGAGGCGATGACCGAGCTCTTCGACGCCGTCGACATCATCCGCGCCCAGCGCGACAAGACGGGGATCGACCCGGACGCGCTGCGATGGCTGGTCGACGCCTATACCCGCGAGTACGTCACCGACGCCCAGATGGCGGCGTTCGCGATGGCGGTCCTGCTGAACGGCATGGAGCGGGACGAGATCCGGGTGCTCACCGAGGCGATGATCGCCTCGGGCGAGCGGATGAGCTTCGCCGGTCTGGGCAAGCGCACCGTCGACAAGCACTCCACCGGGGGCGTGGGCGACAAGATCACCCTGCCGCTGGCACCGCTGGTCGCCTCTTTCGGCGTCGCCGTGCCGCAAGCTGTCCGGTCGCGGGCTCGGACATACCGGCGGCACCCTGGACAAGCTCGAGTCGATCCCCGGCTGGCGCGCGGCGCTGTCGAACGACGAGATGCGCGCGCAGCTGCGCGAGATCGGCGCCGTGATCTGCGCCGCCGGCTCGGGCCTGGCACCCGCCGACAAGCGCCTGTACGCGCTGCGGGATGTGACCGGCACGGTTGAGGCGGTGCCGCTGATCGCGTCCAGCATCATGTCGAAGAAGATCGCCGAGGGCACCGAATCGCTCGTGCTCGACGTCAAGGTCGGCTCCGGCGCGTTCATGCACGACCTCGCGAAGGCCCGGGAGCTCGCTCAGACGATGGTCGCGCTCGGCACCGACTCGGGGGTGGCCACCACCGCGCTGATCACCGACATGGACACGCCGCTGGGCCGCGCGATCGGCAACGCCAACGAAGTGCGCGAGTCGGTCGAGGTGCTGGCGGGCGGCGGACCGGCGGATGTCGTCGAGCTCACCGTCACTCTCGCCCGCGAGATGCTCGCCCTGGCCGGGCAGCCGGACGCCGACGTCGAGGCCGCCCTGCGGGACGGCCGGGCCATGGATGTCTGGCGGCGGATGATCCGCGCACAGGACGGCGATCCGGATGGCGCGCTGCCCACCCGCAAGAAACGCAGACCGTCACCGCGGACGCCGCGGGAGTCGTGAGCCGGCTGGATGCCTGGGACTTCGGTGTGGCCGCCTGGCGGCTGGGGGCCGGGCGCGCCCGACCGCAGGATCCGGTGGTGCATGCGGCCGGGATCGACCTGCACGTCAAACCGGGTGATATCGTGGCGGCCGGTCAGCCGTTGTTCACGCTCGGCGCCGACGATGCGGCGCGCATCCCGCGCGCTCTGCAGTCGCTCGAGGGCGCCTGGGACATCACCCCCGGCACCGCCGAGCAGGCTGCGGCGACATCGCCCGCACACCGCCCGATCGTCATCGAGCGCATCACGGCGTGACCGGCCGCGGCCGGCGGCCGCGGCATCCCCACACCCGGCAAGGAGAATCATGCCCATCGACCAGAACGGCGACACCCTGATCGGCGGCGTCTCGCTGCGCAGCCTGCCGAAGGTCTCGCTGCATGACCACCTCGACGGCGGCGTCCGCCCGGCGACGATCATCGAGCTCGCCGAGGCGGCCGGCATCGACGTGCCCGCACCGGATGCCGCCGCGCTCGGCGCGTGGTTCGCCCGGCAGAGCGACTCGGGCTCGCTGGTCGAGTATCTGAAGACGTTCGACCTCACCCTCGCGGTGATGCAGACGCGGGAGGGGCTGACCCGGGTCGCGCGTGATTTCGTCGAGGACCTGGTCGCCGACGGCGTGGTCTACGGCGAGGTGCGGTGGGCGCCCGAGCAGCACCTGACCGCCGGGCTGAGCCTGGACGACGCGGTCGCCGCGGTGCAGGAGGGCATCGCGCAGGGCGAGGATGCGGCCGCCGCGGCCGGCAGCGACATCCGGGTCGGGCAGCTGATCAGCGCCATGCGGCACACCGATCGCGCGCTGGAGATCGCCCGACTCGCCGTGTCGTGGCGCGACCGCGGGGCCGTCGGGTTCGACATCGCCGGGCCCGAGGACGGTTTCCCGCCGTCGCGGCTGCGCGAGGCGTTCGACTACCTGGCATCCGAGTTCTTCCCCGCCACGGTGCACGCCGGTGAGGCCGCCGGGCTGGATTCGATCCGCTCGGCGCTGCTGGACGGGCGGGCGCTGCGGCTCGGTCACGGCGTGCGCATCGCCGCCGACCTCGAGTTCGCCGGGCGCGAGGGCGACGACGTGCAGGTGCGCTTCGGCGACCTGTCGCGCTGGGTCCGCGACCGCGAGATCCCGCTCGAGCTCTCGCCCTCATCGAACCTGCAGACCGGCGCGATCGCCGCCTGGGGGACCGAGCTGGCCGACCACCCGTTCGACCTGCTGTACCAGCTCGGCTTCGCCGTCACGGTCAACGTCGACAACCGCACGATGAGCGCCACCTCGCTCACCCGCGAGCTGGCGCTGCTGGCCGAGACGTTCGACTACGACCTCGAAGACATCCAGGCGTTCCAGCTCAACGCCGCCGCGGCGGCGTTCCTGCCGGTCGAGGAGCGCGCCGAGCTGATCGACGTGATCGCCACCGGGTTCGGCGACTAGGGCGTGTCTCCCAATAGGCGTTGCCAGGTGAGGATGGCGCAGAGGGTGACGCCGGCGCGGTAGGTGATTGCGAGTTTGTCGTAGCGGGTGGCGATGCCGCGCCATTGCTTGGCGAGGGCGAAGAATCGTTCGACGACGTTGCGGCCCTTGTATGCCTCGGCATCGAGCGCGGGCGGGCGACCACCGTGGCGGCCGCGGCGTTTGCGCGCTGCGGCTTGGTCGCGCTTGTCGGGAATGACCGCCTTGATCGCCCGCCGCCGCAGTTCGCCGCGGATCACGCCGGTTGCGTACGCGCGATCGGCGAGCACCGCGTCGGGGCGGGTGCGTGGCCTGCCACGGCCGAGTCGGGGAACGTGGATCTGGGCGAGCACCTCGATCAGCATCGCGCCGTCGTTGCGCTGCCCGCCGGTAACGATCATGCCCAACGGTCGGCCGTGCCCGTCGACGGCCTGATGGATCTTCGTGGTCAGGCCGCCGCGGGAGCGGCCGATGCCGTGACCGGGCGGCTCAATCTCCTGCCAGGGCAGATTCTTGTGATTCGATCCCGCCCCCTGTGTCCTGCTCGGGGCGGGTGGTGTTCGTCGCGTGCTGATGTGCGCGGGCGATCGTGGCATCGATCGAGACTGCCCAGTCGATCTTGCCGGCCGCGTCGGCCTCCGCGAGGATCTGCGTCAGCACGCGATCCCACGTGCCGTCGCCGGCATAGCGGCGGTGCCGTTTCCACACCGTCTGCCACGGACCGAACTCATCGCGGGGCAGGTCACGCCACGGGATCCCGGTGCGGAACCGATACGCGATCCCCTCGACGATCCGCCGGCTGTCTCCGAACGGGTGCCCACGCCGGCCTGAGTTCGAGGGCAGCAATGGCTCGATCCGCGCCCACTGCTTGTCCGTGAACACCCGATACCGCGACCCCGTCGACCTCACCCAGCCAGCATCCCGCGAGCCTCACCAAACATATGGGAGACACGCCCTAGCGGCATCCCACCGCCCCGGCGAGAGCGGGAGGTTCCGGCGTCGACACACTGCGCGCCGGCGCCCCTGGCCGCGGCGGCGTCGGGGCGGCGGCGGCGCGGTCTGGGCGGCGGCGGCGCGCAGAACTCCGGAGATTCGAGGCGTCGACCGCCGGCACGCCGGGGCACTCCCGCTCGGTGGCACAGGTTTCCGGAGTTCTGCACGCCCGCGGCTGGCGCCGATTTCCGCACGCGGGCGGCCGGCGCCGGCGTTCTGCGCGCCGGCGCCCTGGCCGGCGGCGGTGTCTGGGCGGCGGCGGTGTGCAGAACTCCGGAGATTCGAGGCGTCGGCCGCCGACACGCCGGGGCACTCTCGCTCGGTGGCATAGATTTCCGGAGTTCTGCACGCCCGCGGCTGGCGCCGATTTCCGCACGCGGGCGGCCGGCGCCGATTTCCGCACGCCGGCGGCCGGCGCCGGCGTTCTGCACGCCGGCGGGCGGCGCCGCGGGCGACGCGGCCGTGCTCAGCGGCGGTGCGGTGCGGTCGCGAGGACCGCCTTCAGAGCGGCGAGGACGCGCTCGGGATGGTACAGGATGTCCTCGGCGAGCAGCCGGATCGTGGTGTACCCCTGCGCGGCCGCTTCCAGGTCTCGCCGCCGGTCCCGCTTCTGCGCCGTCCAGCCCGAGTGGAACTCCTCGCTGTCGCATTCCACGATGAGCCATCCGTCGACGACGATGTCGACACGACCGACACGCGGGATCCTGACCTGCACGACCGCATCACACCCCAGACCGCGCAGCATCAGCCGCACCAGCGTCTCGGGTCCGGACTCGGCCCGTTTGTCGAGCAGGCCGCGCAACCGCCGGAACCTCCGCGGCAGCCGCGCGAAGACGGCGTTGATCTTCTTCTCGTCGACGATCCCGTGATGCCAGGCGCTGTCCATCGTTGCGAGGGCATGGCGGGCTGCTGGCACCGGCAGGCCTGGGCCAGTGCCTCGACGACATCGGCGGCCAGGGCGCCGCGTCGGCGTGAACTCGGCCGCCAGTGCCGGATGACGCCCTGCGCCGGAACGGGCAGCCGGCTCGCCTTCGGCGGCACCTGCACATGCAGGGCGTCGTGCGTGTGCACGAAGATCCCCAGCGAGCTCAGCAGCGAGACGCAGTCGAGCCGAGCCCCGAGGCGACCGGCCCGGACGAGCTCGGCCGGGGTGTCGGGGCCGACATAGTGGCCGTTGCGCGAACCGGATCAGCTGCTCACCGGCGACGAGGGCGGCGACCTGACGCCGGGCTATTCCTTGCTCGGCGAGCGCGGCCGGCCCCAGGAACGTCGCCGGCAGGATGGCGGCGGCCAGCTCGCGCGGAGTCTTCTTCGCCGTCGCTCGCTGCCATGACCCCATGACACCGGTCCGATCCGCGCCGTGGGGCGCGGATCGGCAATCTGTGGACACGTCGCGCACATCGCAGCCCTGGGGAGGAACCGATGGCCGGCTCCCTGTCCTGGCGTGGCCGCGCAGAACTCCGGACTTTTCGCCTCCGGCAGCCCGACACGCCGAAGATCGACGACTCGGGCGCGCGATGTTCCGGAGTTCTGCACGCCCCGGGCCGGGAGAGCCGGGTGGCTCCCTGCCCTGGCGTGGCCGCGCAGAACTCCGGACTTTCCGCCCCCGGCGGCCCGACACGCCGGAGATCGGCCACTCGGGCGCGCGTTGTTCCGGAGTTCTGCACGCCCCGGGCCGGGAAGGCCGACCGACTGCACGCCCCGGACTGGGAAGGCCGGCCGGGCCCACGCCCCGGACTGGGAAGGCCGGCCGGCTGCACGCCCCGGGCCGGGAAGGCCGGCCGGGCGAGCACCCTTCCGGTCCCTCAGAAGCCGACCTGCTGCTCAGCGACGATCTCGCGCACGGACCCATACAGGGGGTGGGATGCCGCGAGCCCGGTGACCTCGGTCGTGAACTGATCTGCATCCAGGTCGCGCAGCATCTGCCCGAGCTGGACGGACTGCGGGTCCTCGGCGGAGTCGAACCGCAGTGCGGCGGCCATCGCCTGCACCAGCGCGCCCACCGGCAGCCCGCGTTCGGCGGCCTCGGCCGCCGGGCCCACGAACCGCTCGTGCCGCGACAGCTTGCGCAGCGGCTGACGGCCGACGCGCCAGACCGTGTCCGGCAGCGCGGGGTTGCGGAACCGGTCGAGGATCGTCGCCCGGTACTGGGCCAGTTCGGCCGGGTCGAACTCGTGCTTGGCCGCCAGCAGCGCCGAGGTCTCCTCGAGCGTCGCCGCCACCCGCGCGGCGATACCGGGCTCGGCCAGGGCGTCCGAGATCCGCTCGATCCCGGCCACGGCGCCGTAGTACGCGGTGGTCGCGTGCCCGGTGTTGACCGTGAACAGCTTCCGCTCGATGTAGGGCGCGAGATCGTCGACGAAGTGCGCACCCGGGATGGTCGGCGGGTGCGCACCGAACGGCGGCCGCTCGATCGCCCACTCGAAGAACGGCTCGACCGTGACATCCACCCCGGCGCCCTCCGGCTGCCCGGGCACGATGCGGTCCACGGCGGTGTTCGCGAACACCGCGCGCGCCGACAGCGACGTCCACTCGTCGCCGGCGGCGGCCACGATCTCGTCGCGGAGCACGTCCGTCGCGTTGATGGCGTTCTCGCACGCCATCACCTGCAGCGGCGCCGCGTCGGCCGCCCGGCGGCGCAGACCCTCGAGGATCAGCGGCGCGACGAAGCGCAGGATCGTGGGACCCACCGCGGTGGTGGCGACCTCGGCGGTCGCGACCTGGTCGGCGACCTCGTCGGGATGCTCCGCGCTGTTGATCGCGCGGAATCCGGTCACCGTGACATCCCGGCCTCCCGCGCCGACCTCGTGCACGGTGTAGGAATCGGCCGCGTTGATCGCGTCGACCAGGGCGGCCGCGACGTCCGAGAACACCAGCTCGTACCCGCCCTCGTGCAGCAGCAGGCCGACGAAGCCGCGCCCGATGTTGCCGGCGCCGAAGTGGACGGCCTTCATGATTCGTTGACGCTGGACAGCAAGGCGAACAGCTCTTCGGGCGTACCGGCCGCCTTCAGCTTGGCGACCTCGTCGTCGTCGGAGAACATGATCGCGATCTGGGACAGGATCTCGAGGTGCTCGTCGCCCCTTCCGGCGATGCCCACCACGAACGTCACCGGCTCGCCGCCCCAGTCCACGCCGCCGTCGTAGCGCACGAACGACAGCGCCGAGTCGAGGATGGCGTCCTTCGTCTCGTTCGTGCCGTGCGGAATGGCCAGCTCGTTGCCCATGTAGGTCGAGACCGTCTGCTCGCGCTGCTGCATCGCGTCGTAGTACGCGTTCGTGACCGCGCCGGCCGCCTCGAGGATGTCGGCCGCCTCCTTCATCGCATCTTCCTGCGTCGCACCGGACGAATGGATGCGCACCTGCCCGAGGGCGAGGACTTCACGTGCCATGGCTGTCTCCTGTCTGGCGGATGTCTCGACCTGCGAGACCCGGATGTCGGCCGAGGGCCGCGGGGCCGGGGGCGTCACGCCGGCCCGACCCCGCGGCGGTCTCGGTTACTCCTTATCCTGGTGCTGCTCGCGCACCAGGTCCACGACCTCGTCGTACTTGGGCGAGTTCATGAAGTTGTCCACCGACACATGGATCGAGTTCGGCGACTTCGCCCGGGCCCGGTCGGTGAGCTGGTTCTGCGTGATGATCAGGTCGGCCGTGCCGTCCAGGTTCGCGATGGCCTGGTTGACCACCGTGACCCCCTCGACGCCCGCCTTCTTGATCTTGTTGCGCAGGACGCTGGCCCCCATCGCGGACGAGCCCATCCCGGCGTCGCAGGCGAACACGATGTGATCGACCCGCTTGTCGGTGAGCACTGCTCCGGCGGCCACACCGCCGGCGGTCACCTCGTCGGCGATGGTCGTACCCTCGCCGGCCGCGGTCCCCTCGGCCGAGGCGCGCAGACCCGACAGCGCGTCGGACGACTTGCCCTTGTTCGCCTCGGTCTGCGCGATGGCCGCTGCCAGATCGCCGGCGCCCTCGGTGGCCAGATCCCGCTTGCGCGTGCGCAGCAGGAACAGCGCGGACACCAGGAACGACACGGTGGCGGCGAGGATCACCGACAGCGTGACCCCGACGTACCCCCACCCCGGCCCGAAGTTGCTGTCGCCGGATGTCTGGATCAGCACCGCGATGATCGACCCGGGAGCCGCCGGCGCCCGCAGTCCGCTGCCGAAGATCGCGTTGGTCGCGACGCCGGTCATGCCGCCGGCGATCGCCGCGATCACCAGGATCGGCTTCATCAGCACGTACGGGAAGTAGATCTCGTGGATGCCGCCGAGGAACTGGATGACGATCGCACCGGGGGCCGAGGCGCGTGCCACGCCGACGCCGAAGAACGTGAACGCCAGCAGGATGCCCAGGCCCGGGCCGGGGTTGGCCTCGACCAGGAACAGGATCGAGCGGCCGAATTCGAGCGATTGCCTGCGTGCCGATCGGCGTGAACACGCCGTGGTTGATCGCGTTGTTCAAGAACAGGATCTTCGCCGGCTCGACGATGATCGACAGCAGCGGCAGCACGCCGTGCTGGACGAGGAAGTCCACGATGGCGCCCAGGCCGTCGCTGATCCAGGTCATCACCGGACCGAACACGAAGAAGCCGATGATGGCCAGGATCATGCCCAGGATGCCGGCGGAGAAGTTGTTCACCAGCATCTCGAAGCCGGGGCGGATCTTGCCGTCCCAGATCCGGTCCATCCACTTGGTCAGCAGCGCCGCCAGCGGCCCCATCACCATGGCTCCGAGGAACATCGGGATGGTGGTGCCGACGATCACGCCGACCGTGGCGATCGAGGCGACGACGCCGCCGCGCTCGCCGTAGACCATCCGGCCGCCGGTGTTGGCGATCAGCAGCGGGAGCAGGTAGGTGATCATCGGCGAGACCAGGCCGACGTACTGCGGGAACGTGGCCCCGCCTTCGGCCGCCTGGGCGAGCTGGGTCATCGCGTGCTGCCAGCCGATCTCATCGGCGTTGCCGAAGCCGCCGAGCACCGGGGCCAGCGGCGTCCACCATCCGAGCCAGCCGGTGGCGATGAACAGCGCGGTGATGAACCCCCACGCGATGAATGCGGCGATATTCGGCATGATCATGCCGGACAGGAAGGTGCCGAAGCGCTGGACTGCGACTTGGGCCTTCTTGCCACCCGCCGGTGGGGCGGTGAGCGACGTCGTCGTCATGGTGACTGCCTCTTTCTTGTGTGCGTGGTTTTCAGGAGGATGCGGCGGCCCGGGCGGCCGCGCGCGCGGAGGCCGCGTCGTCTGCGGCCAGAGCAGCCTCGGCGACGCGTCCGGCGTCGTCGAGCGTGTGGTCCCGCAGCAGCGCGCGCACGTCGGCCAGCGCGGCGGGGGCCATCGACAGGGTGGTCGCGCCCAGCCCCACCAGGACCAGCGCGAGCAGGGGGTCGGCTGCTGCCTCGCCGCAGATGCCGACCGGTTTGTCTGCGGCGCGGCCCGCAGCGCCCACGGACTGCACCAGCCGGAGGACGGCGGGATGCCACGGGTCCTGATAGCCGGCGACCGAGCCGAGCACCCGGTCGGCGGCCATCGTGTACTGGGTCAGGTCGTTCGTGCCGATCGAGGCGAAGTCGGTGACGGCCAGCACCCGGTCGGCCAGCAGCGCCGCCGCCGGGATCTCGATCATCACGCCGGCGGTGCGGATGCCGTGCTCGCGCGCCAGTGCGGTGAAGTAGCGGGTCTCCTCGACGGTGGCCACCATCGGGGCCATCACCCACAGATCGGCGCCCTCGCCGCGTTCGCGGGTCGCGGCATCCGCTTCGGCCAGCGCGGTCAGCTGGTCGCGCAGGATGCTCTCGTGCGCCCGCAGCGCCCGCAGTCCGCGCAACCCCAGCGCCGGGTTCTCCTCGTCGGCGTCGTTCAGGAACGACAGCGGCTTGTCGGCGCCGGCGTCCAGCATCCGCACCACGACCTTCTGGCCGGGGAAGGAGGCCAGCAGCGGCTCGTACTCGGCCCGCTGCGCGGACACCGTGGGGGCCTCGTCGGCGCTCAGGAACAGGAACTCGGTGCGGAACAGCCCGACCCCTTCGGCTCCGAGCGCGACAGCCGCGGCCGCATCGCCCGGCTTGCCGAGGTTGGCCAGCAGCGGCACCGCCGTCCCGTCCTTCAGGGCGCCCGGCGTGACCGGCGCCGTCGCGGCCGCGGCGTGCGCGTCGGCGCGTCGGCGTGCCTCGGCCAGCTGGTCGGAGCTGGGCTGCGTGGTCACCACGCCGGCCGCGGCATCCACGATCACCGTCTCGCCGTCGGTCAGGGCCGTCGCCTCGGCCACCCCGACGATCGCGACGATCGACTTCTCCCGGGCCAGGATCGCCGTGTGCGAGGTCGGACCGCCGTCGGTCGTGATCAGCCCGAGCACGTTGTCCAGGTCAAGCAGGGCGGTGTCGGCCGGTGCCAGGTCGCGGGCCACCAGGACGAACGGATGCCCGGGGTCGGGCACCCCGGGCGCGGGAACGCCGCGCAGCCGGGCCAGCACGCGCTGCGCCACGTCGTCCAGATCGGCGGCGCGCTCGCCGAGGTAGCCGCCCATCGCCGACAGCGTGTCGCGGAATGCGGCGAAGGCGTCGAAGACCGCCCACTCGGCGGTCTTGCCCGCGGTGATGCGCGCGTCGATCTCCTCCGCGAGGGAGGGATCCTCGGCCATCATGGCCTGCGCCTCCAGGACCTCCTGGGCCAGCCCCCCGGCCTTGGCACCCCGGTCCTCGAGTTCGCGCGCCACCGCGGGCAAGGCATCGTGCACCCGCGCCGTCTCTTCGTCGGGCGAGCGGGTGCTGGCCGCGTCGGTGGGGGCGGGCAGCGGATCGGCCATCCGCGCCACCGGGCCCTGGGCCACGCCCAGGCCGATGCCCACCCCGGTCATGGTCGCCATGGTCACGCCGCGTCGTGGTCGGTGGTCAGCAGCTCGCTGAGCCGGTCCAGCAGCTCTTCGGCGCCGTCGCCGTCGGCGGTCAGGGTGACCTCGTCGCCCTGCTCGGCGCCCAGCGAGATGACGCCGAGGATGCTGGCGGCGTTCACCGGCTTCGCGTCGCCCTTGGCGACGGTCACGGGGATGCCGGCGTCCTTCGCCGCCTGGGCGAACAGCTTGGCCGGTCGCGCGTGCAGCCCGTGTGCCGAGCCGATCTGCACCGTTCTGGTGGCCTGCGTCATCTCTGATTCCTCTCGTCGGCCCGCTCCGGCGGGATGTTGATGGGCGGGATGCTGATGGGCGGGATGTCGGTGGGTGCGGCGTCGGCGGGGGAGATGGGCGCGTGGGCCACCTCATCCGCCAGGGCGAGTGCGCGGCGGCCATCGCGATCGCCGAAGATGTCGCCGGGCAGCACCGCCACCCGCACGCCGTGGGCGGCGGCATCCCGTTCCAGCTGGGGGCGGCGGTCGGACAGGTGCGGGCCCAGCAGCAGCACGTCGGCGGCGTCCAGGCAGCCCGGCAGCGAGGCGAGCGAGACGGCCGCGGCACTGTGCGCGAGCCCGCGCTCGGCGATCGCGCCGCGCAGTCGCTGTGCGACGAACGTGCTGGACGCTCCCGCGCCGCACATCACGATGATCTTCATCGACCGTCCTCCTGATGGTCATTGTGGCCAAGGGCGCTCGCCGGTGACAACCAGAGCTCTTTCCCCGGGGAGGAAAGCCGGTCGCCGTCCGGCGGGGCGTCCGCGGCGCGGCGGGTCCGGCATGGTGTTGACTGGATGGCGACGCATCCGACGCGCGGCATGGAGGCCGACGGTGACCAGAGCACGACAGGACCGGCTGCTCGGGCTGCTCGTGCGCGACGGGGACTGGATCACGGCGGCCCGCCTGGCCGACCTGCTCGGGGTGACGCCGCGCAGCGTCCGCTCGTACGTGGCCGCGGCCAACGCGCGGGTGCCCGGCGCGGTCGCGGTCGAGTCGGGTCCGCAGGGCTATCGGGCCGGCCCGGATGCCGGCTCCGCCCTGCGTTCGGAGGCGGATGTCGGCACCCCCGCGACCGGCTTGCACACGCTGGTGCGGACGCTGCTGGACGCGCCGGATGACCTGGACGTGTTCGAGACCGCCGACGCGCTGCACGTGTCCAGCGCCACGCTGGAGGCCGACCTGGCGCGCGTGCGCGGGCTGCTGGGCGGCACGACGCTGGTGCTGGAGCGCTCGTCCTCGCGGGTGCGGCTGGACGGCACCGAGGGCGCCCAGCGACGACTGCTGAGCCGCCTCGTCCACGAGGAGACCGAGGCGGGCGGGTTCGATCCGCGCGCGCTGCGGCGCGCGCTCGGCGAGGACTCGACCGGAGCGGCCGCGTTCGGCCCGTTCGAGGCCGCCCTGCGGACCGAGATCGGACGCCGCGGATACTTCGTGAACGAGCTCGGCATCGCCGACGTGCTCATGCACATCGCGATCGCCGCCGACCGGGTGGCGCAGGGACGGCCGCTGGAGGCCGCGCACGAGACGTCCACCCCCGCCGTCGACGAGATCGGCGAGCTGCTGGGTGCGCTCGTGCACGAGCACCTCGGCGTGCGACTCGGGGCCGGCGACCGGCAGCATCTGGCCACGCTCGTGCTGAGCCGGTTCGTCACTCCCGGACCGGCGGTGCCCGCGGCATCCCGCCCGCCGCTGGACCCCGAGATCGAACGCGTCGTGCGCGACCTGGTGGTCGAGGCGGCCGACGAGTTCCTGGTCGACATCGTGTACGAGGACTTCATCCGGCGACTGGCGATGCACGTGCAGAACCTGCGGCAGCGGGCCCGCGAGGAGGCGTGGTCGCGCAATCCGCTGACCCGGTCGCTGAAGTCGACGTATCCGATGATCTTCGACATCGCCGTCTCTATGGTCAGCGGCCTGCGCGACCGGCTCGACATCACCGTGCCCGACGACGAGATCGCCTACATCGCGATGCACGTGGGCGGGCGGCTGGAGCGCAGCCGACGGGCCGAGCAGCTTGCCTGACCGCGACGATCGTGTGCCCCGGGTACTACGAGCTGCGACGAGCCGCTGCGCTCGAGCATCGACCGGTCGCTGGGGCAGGCGATCGAGGTGGTCGGGCTCGAGTCGCGGCTCGACCTGGACTGGGACGCGATCGACACCGACCTCATCCTGACCACCATCGACGCGCCGTCGCTGGGGGAGCGCGTGGTGCGGATCCAGCCCTTCCTGACGGATGCCGACGTCGAGCGGGTGCAGGCCGCGGCATCCCGCATCCGCCGTTCGCGCCGACTGGCCCGCCTGCGCCGCGAGCTGGAGCGCTACTTCGACCGGGCGGCGTTCGTGCCGCAGCTGGCCGAGGGAAGCGAGGAGGACGTCATCCGCACGCTCGGCGGGATGCTGGTGGCCCAGGGCGTGATCGACGACGACTACGTGCAGCGCACGATCGAGCGGGAACGACTGTCGTCCACGGCGTTCACCGACGCGCTGGCCGTGCCGCACGCGCTGGGCATGACCGCGACCCGCACCGTGATCGCCGTCGGGATCGCCGTGCCGTCCATCGCGTGGGGCGACACCCGCGTGCAGGTGGTGGCGATGGTCGCGTTCTCCGAGGCCGACCGCGAGGCGTTCCAGACCGTGTTCGAGCAGCTCGTCGAGGTGTTCAGCGAGAACGACTCGGTGCAGCGCATGGTGCGCCGCGGCGCCGACTTCTCGTCATTCCTGGACGAGCTGGTCGCCGTGATCGACGGCTGAGCCCGCCCGCGCTCAGTCCCGCTCGAGGCGCGCCAGCAGCCCACGGCGCACGGCCGGCCACTCGTGCGGCAGCACCGAGTACACGACGGTGTCGCGCAGCGTGCCGTCCGGCAGCACCCGCGCGTTGCGCAGCACGCCGTCCTGCTTCGCGCCGAGCCGCTCGATCGCGGCGCGGGACTGGCGGTTGTGCCAGTGCGTGCGGAACTCGACCGCGATCGCGTCGCACGCCTCGAACGCGTGCCCGAGCAGCAGCAGCTTCGCGGCCGCGTTCACCTCGGTGCGCTGGGCCTCCAGACCGAGCCAGGTGTGGCCGATCTCGACGTGCCGGTTGGGCTGGTCGATGTTGCAGAAGCTGGTCATCCCCACGATCCGCCCGGTGGCGATGCGGCGCACCGCGAACGGGTTCATGTGCCCCTCGTCGCGCCAGGCGAGGCGCCGTGCGATCTCGGCGGGGACATCCGCCGGCGACGGCACCGTGGTGTACCACGCGCCCTCCAGCCCGACGGCCGCCTCGGTGAGATCGCCCGCGTGCGTCGCGGCCAGCGGCTCCAGCCGGACGTGACCGTTCTCCAGAGAGACAGACTCTACGAAATCCACGGCACGAGCCTAGACCCTGCCGCCGCGCGTCCCGGGCCGCGGCATCCGTCCGTCGCCGGCGCGGCCGCGCACTCTCGCCCCGCGTACCGGCGCCGCTATTGCAGGGCGTCGAGCAGGGCCGCGACCGCGTCGCGCAGCGCGGAGAGGCGGGATGCCGCATCCGCCGCCGACGCGCCCCGCACATCCAGGTACGCCTTCAGCTTCGGCTCGGTACCCGACGGCCGGATCAGCACGCGCGCGCCGTCGTCGAGCCGCAAGCCGCAGCATGTCGGTCGGCGGCAGGCCGTCCAGTCCGTCCTGGAAGTCGTCCATGCCCGCCACCGGCGCCGCGCCCAGCGTCTCCGGCGTCGAGGTGCGCAGGGCCGCCATGATCCGGCCGATGACCGCGACATCCTCGACCCGGATCGCGACCTGATCACTCGCGAAGGCGCCGAACGTCTCGTCGAACTCGGTCAGCAGGTCGCCGAGCGTGCGCCCCTCGGCGCGGGCGCCGCAGGCCAGCTCGAGCACCGCGACCGCGGCCGAGATGCCGTCCTTGTCGCGGACGATGTCGGGACTGACCAGGTAGCCCAGGGCCTCTTCGAACCCGTAGACCATGCCGGGGGCGCGCGAGATCCACTTGAAGCCGGTGAGCGTGGCCGCGAACCCGAGCCCGTAGTGCTCGGCCACGGCCTGCAGCCCGGGGGACGACACGAGCGAGCAGGCCAGGGTGGCGTCCTCGGTGTCGGGTGCGGTCGCGTCCCCGGCCGCGCGCGCCGCCGCGACCGCGCGGGCCGCCCGCCAGCCCAGCAGCAGCCCGACCTGGTTGCCGCTGAGTCGGCGCCAGCCCCCTCGGCGTCCGGATCGGGGATGCCGACGGCCAGCCGGTCGGCGTCCGGGTCGTTCGCGATGATGAGGTCGGCATCCGACTCGCGGGCCGTCTGGAACGCGAGGTCCATCGCCCCCGGCTCCTCCGGGTTCGGGAAGGCCACCGTGGGGAACGCGCCGTCCGGCTCGACCTGCGCGGTCACCGGCACCGGCGGCGGGTAGCCGGCGGCGTCCACGATCCGCTGCACCGTCTCGAACCCGACGCCGTGCATCGCGGTGTACACCCAGCGCAGGCCGTCGGCGCCGTCGGGCGCCGGGCCGACCGCCGCGGTCGCGGCGACGTACTCGTCGATCAGCGACTCGGGCGCGGTGGCGTAGCCGGTCGACCGCGGCAGCGCGCTGACCGCGGTCTCGTTGGCGATCCGCTGGATGTGCGCGGCGATCTCGGCATCGGCGGGCGAGACGATCTGCGAGCCGTGGTCGGGGCCGCCCAGATACACCTTGTAGCCGTTGTCGTCGGGCGGGTTGTGGGATGCCGTGACCATGACGCCGGCGTCGGCGCCGAGGTGGCGCACGGCGAACGCGAGCACCGGCGTGGGCAGCATCCGCGGCAGCAGGACGGCCTGCAGGCCGGCTCCGGCGAACAGCTCGGCCGAGTCGGCGGCGAACACCGCCGAGTTGCGGCGCCCGTCGTATCCGATCACGACGGTGGGCGGGGCATCCGGTCCGGTCCGCTCGTTCAGGTAGGCGGCCAGGCCGGCGGCCGCCTGCGCGACCAGCACCCGGTTCATGCGGCGGCTGCCGGCGCCGAGGCGTCCGCGCAGGCCCGCGGTGCCGAAGGCAAGGCGCCCGTCGAACCGGTCGGCGAGGTCGGCCGCGGCATCCGTCTGTCCGTCCTCGGCGCGGTCGAGCGACTTCCCGCAGCTCGGCGCGGGTGTCGCCGTCGGGATCCTGCGCGAGCCAGGCCCGGGCGCGGTCCAGGAGGGCCTCGTCCGGCCCGGAGCCTGGCATCGGGTCGCCCTCGGCGGGATCGGTGTCCATCGGGTCTCCGCTCATCAGATCGCCGCCACGACGCGGGCCAGCAACTGCGAGATGACCGGCCCGGCGGCCTGTCCGGCCTCGAGCACCTCTTCGTGGCTGAGCGGAGTCTCCTGGATGCCGGCGGCGAGGTTCGTGATCAGCGAGAAGCCGAGCACCTCCATGCCGGCCTCGCGGGCCGCGATCGCCTCGAGCGCGGTCGACATCCCGACGATGTCGCCGCCGATGATGCCGGCCATGCGCACCTCGGCGGGCGTCTCGTAATGCGGGCCGCGGAACTGGCAGTACACACCCTCGTCCAGCGCGGGCTCGACCGTGCGGGCGAGGGCGCGCAGGCGGGCGGAGTAGAGGTCGGTGAGGTCGACGAACGTCGCGCCCTCCAGCGGCGAGGCCGCGGTGAGGTTGATGTGATCGCTGATGAGCACGGGCTGGCCGGGCGAGAATGTGCGGCGCACCCCGCCCGCGCCGTTGGTGAGCACCATGATCGTCGCGCCCGTCGCGGCGGCGGTGCGCACGGAGTGCACGACCCGGCGCACGCCGTGGCCCTCGTAGAAGTGGGTGCGGGCGCCGATGACCAGCACCCGGGTGCCCGACGGGGTCAGGATGCTGCGCAGCGTGCCCGGATGCCCCTCCAGGGCGGGGCGGCTGAATCCGGTGACCTCGGTGGCCGGAACGGTCGCGGTCGTCTCGCCGACCAGGTCGGCGGCCCGACCCCATCCGCTGCCGAGGGTGAGCGCGATGTCGTGGTGCTCGACGCCGGTCAGGCGCGCGATGTCGGCGGCGGCGGCGCGGGCGATCTCGAACGGATCGGCGCCCGGGTCGTCCAGCGGGTTGGCGTCATTCATGCCCCCACGGTAGCGCCGCGCGCCCGCCACGGCGAGATCCGCCGAGGTTGTGCTTGGTTCGCCGAGGTTGTGCTCTGTTCGCCGAGGTTGTGCTTGGTGCGCCGAGGTTGTGCTTTGTTCGCCGAGGTTGTGCTTGGTTCGCCGAGGTTGTGCGTGGTGCGCCGAGGTTGTCTTCGAGCTCGGGGACGATCTCGCGGGTCGGGGAACAACCTCGCGTGACGGAGGGCAATCTCGCGGGACGGGGGACGATCTCGCGTGACGGGGGACAATCTCGCGTGACGGGGGACAATCTCGGCGTACCGAGGACAACCTCGCGGGGAGGGATGCCGCGGCCCGGCCGGCCGGCATTTCAGTGCGGAGGGGGTGCCGGGAGAGAATGGATGCCATGTCCTTGAGCTTCGAGCGCACCCAGTCCGTCGCCGTCCTCGGCGGGGGGCCCGGCGGTTACGAGGCGGCGCTCGCCGCCGCCCAGCTGGGAGCCCAGGTCACGCTCGTCGAGCGCGCCGGCGTCGGTGGATCCGCCGTCATCACCGACGTCGTCCCGTCCAAGAGCCTGATCGCCACGGCCGACGCCGCGGTCGCCATCGCCCAGGCATCCGATCTCGGAGTGCAAGCTGTTCGCGAAGGGCAAGGAGGGCAAGCCGCTCAAGCCCGAGGTCGCGATCAACCTCGCCGCGGTGAACCATCGCCTGCTCTCGCTGGCGCGCCAGCAGTCCGACGACATGCGCGCGGCCCTGGTCGAGGCGGGGGTCCGGATCATCTCCGGTCACGGGCGGCTCGAGGGCGGCAACGCCATCGTCGTCTCGACCGGCCCCGGCGGCACCGACTTCGACCGCATCGAGGCCGACACCCTCGTCGTCTCGGTCGGCGCCGCTCCGCGCGAGCTGCCGAGCGCGAAGCCGGACGGCACGCGCATCCTCACCTGGACCCAGCTGTACGACATGAAGGCGCTCCCCGAGCACCTCATCGTCGTCGGGTCCGGCGTCACCGGCGCCGAGTTCGCCGGCGCCTACATGAACCTCGGATCGAAGGTCTCGCTGGTCTCCAGCCGGGATCGCGTGCTGCCGGGGAGGACCAGGATGCCGCGGCCGTCCTCGAGAAGGTGTTCAAACGCGGCGGCATGCAGGTGCTGTCGAAGTCCCGCGCCGAGAAGGTCGTCAACACCGGCGACGGCGTCGAGGTCACCCTGTCGGATGGACGCGTGATCACCGGCAGCCACTGCCTGATGGCGGTCGGGTCGATCCCGAACACCCGCGGGATCGGACTCGAGGAGGCCGGCATCCAGCTCACCGATTCCGGGCACATCCAGGTGAATCGGGTCGCGCGCACGTCCGTGCCCAACATCTATGCGGCCGGTGACTGCACGACGTTCGTGCCCCTGGCATCCGTCGCCTCGATGCAGGGCCGCACCGCGGTCTTCCACGCGCTGGGGGATGTCGTGATCCCGCTGGAGCGGCGCCGGATCGCCTCGAACATCTTCACCGCGCCCGAGATCGCGACCGTCGGCTGGCAGGAGGCGGATGTCGAAGCCGGCCTGATCAACGGCGTCGCGTACAAGCTCCCCTTGGCGGCAAACCCCCGCGCGAAGATGATGGGCATCGCCGACGGCTTCGTCAAGATCATCGCCCGCTCGGGCAGCGGCACCGTGATCGGCGGGGTGATCGTCGCGCCGAAGGCGTCCGAGCTGATCTATCCGGTGGCGGTCGCGGTCGAGCGCCGGCTGACCGTCGACCAGCTCTCCCGCGTGTTCGCGGTGTATCCGTCGCTGTCGGGCAGGCATCACCGACGCCGTCCGCGCGATGCACCAGATCAACGCCGACGGCTGAGGCCCCGCGCCGCTGCCGGCCGCGGCATCCCACGCTTGTGCCCGCGGGGAGAGGTTCGGTCGTCGCGAAATGCGGGTCCGAGGCATCCGAAGTCGCCGTTCGTGACGACTGAATCCCGCGGTGCGCCTTCGGTCGACGCGAATAGCTGCTGTTCGGCGTGCGGGAGCGCCATATGCGTCGACGGAATCCCGCCGGTCCGGTTCGGTCGACGCGAAATGCGGGTCCGAGGCATCCGAAGTCGCCGTTCGTGACGACTGAATTCGGCGCTCCGCCTTCGGTCGTCACAGAGTGTGGGTCCGAGGCATCCGAAGTCGCCGTTCGTGACGACTGAATTCGGCGACGACGGGATGCCGCATCCGCCCCTTACGAGATCGTCAGCAGCTGGTGCCCGGCCGACACCGTCGACCCGGCCACGGCGTTGATCGCACCGATGACGCCGTCCTTGTGCGCTTGGATCGGCTTGCTCCATCTTCATCGCCTCGAGCACGACGACCAGGTCGCCCTTGACGACGGGCTGGCCGTCCTGCACGGCGACCTTGACGACGGTGGCCTGCATCGGCGACTTCACCGCGTCGCCGGACGCCCCGGCCGAGGCGGTCGTGGTGTGCGAGCGGCGCGACGGGGGAGCCACGGCCGGACGACCCGAGGCCACCGGCGCGGCCGCGATGCGGTCGGGCAGGCTCACCTCGAGCCGCTTGCCGCCGACCTCGACGACGACGGTGTGTCGGGTCTCGGCCGGGTCCGGGTCGCCGATCTCGCCGTCCCAGGGCGGGATGTCGTTGACGAAGTCGGTCTCGATCCAGCGCGTGTACACGCCGAATCGGCCGTCCTCGGCGGTGAATGCCGGGTCGCGCACGACCTTGCGGTGGAACGGCAGCACGGTGGGCAGACCGCCGACCTCGAACTCGTCCAGCGCGCGGCGCGCGCGCTCGAGCGCCTCGGCCCGGTCGCGCCCGGTGACGATGATCTTCGCCAGCAGCGAGTCGAACGCGCCGCCGACCACGTCGCCGGCGGTGACGCCGGAGTCAAGGCGGGTGCCGGGTCCGCCGAACGTCTTGAACACCCGGATCGGCCCCGGCTTGCGGCAGGAATCCGCGCCCCGGGTCCTCGCCGTTGATGCGGAACTCGAAGGAGTGCCCGGTGGGCTCGGGGTCGTCGTAGTCGAGCGTGCCGCCCTCGGCGATGCGGAACTGCTCGCGCACCAGGTCGATCCCGGTGACCTCCTCCGAGACCGGATGCTCCACCTGCAGGCGCGTGTTCACCTCGAGGAAGGACACCGTGCCGTCGGCGCCGATGAGGAATTCGCACGTGCCCGCGCCGACGTAGCCGACCTCGCGCAGGATCGCCTTCGACGATGTGTAGAGGATGTCCCGCTGCGCGTCGGTCAGGAACGGCGCCGGAGCCTCTTCGACCAGCTTCTGGTTGCGTCGCTGCAGGGAGCAGTCGCGCGTGGAGATGACGACGACGTTGCCCGCGGCATCCGCCAGGCACTGCGTCTCGACGTGCCGCGGCTTGTCCAGATACTTCTCGACGAAGCACTCGCCGCGCCCGAAGGCGGCGACCGCCTCGCGGGTGGCCGACTCGAACAGCTCGGCGATCGTGTCCATGTCGCGGGCGACCTTCAGCCCGCGTCCGCCGCCGCCGTACGCGGCCTTGATGGCCACCGGCAGGCCGAACTCCTGCGCGAACGCGATGACCTCGTCGGCGCCCGAGACGGTGCCCTGCGTGCCGGGGGCCAGCGGCGCGCCGACCTTCTCGGCGACGTGCCGTGCGGTGACCTTGTCGCCGAGCGACTCGATGGCCTCGGGCGACGGGCCGATCCAGATCAGTCCGGCGCCGATCACGGCGCGGGCGAAGTCGGCGTTCTCGGCAAGGAAGCCGTACCCGGGGTGCACCGCATCGGCGCCCGAGCGGCGGGCGATGGAGAGGATCTTGTCGATCGACAGATACGTCTCGGCGCTGGTGGCGCCCTCGAGGGCGTAGGCCTCGTCGGCGAGGGTGGCGTGCAGCGCATCGCGGTCCTGGTCGGCGTACACCGCGACCGAGGCCTTCCCGCTGTCTCGCGCCGCTCGGATGATTCGTACGGCGATCTCGCCGCGGTTCGCGATCAGGACCTTGGCGATTTCAGGCATGGACTTCAGCCTACCCAGCGCCTTCCGACCGCTTTTGAGTGCATCGCACAAGAAACACGCGAAATGATGTGCAGGTATCTACGAGGACGTCCACGTATCCGTCCACCGCAGCCCCAGCGCACGCACGAGTCGACGCAGGGTCGACAGCGACATCCCGACCACCGTCGACGGGTCGCCGTCGACGCGCTCGATGAACGGTCCGCCCAGGCTGTCGATCGTGAACGCGCCGGCCACGTGCAGCGGCTCACCCGAGGCGACGTACGCGTCGATCTCGTCATCGGTCATGTCGGCCGTGAAGGTGACGGATGCTTCGGCCACGGCATGCTCTTCGACCGGAGACTGCCCCGGGGCCAGCCGGAACACGCTGTGCCCCGAATGCAGGACGCCGGTGCGCCCCCGCATGTCCCGCCACCGCGCGGTGGCCGTCTCGGCGGTGTGCGGCTTGCCGAGGATCTGGCCGTCGAGCACGAACATCGAGTCGCCGCCGATCACGATCCCGTCGAATGCCGGGTCGTCCGCGGCCAGGCGGGCCGCGACATCCGCCGCCTTGCGCCGGGCCAGGAGCAGGACGTACTCGTCCGGATCCAGCGCCCGGCCCTCGGAGGACTCGACCGCGCTGACCACCGCGTCCTCGTCGACGTCCGGCGCGAGGGTCTCGGGCTCGATGCCGGCCTGCCGGCAGCATGAGGCGGGCGGGGGATGTCGAAGCCAGGCACACGCGCATGGGCTCCACCGTATCCTCACCCGCGTCCAGATCGCCGAGACAGGGGATCGGCCGTGAGACCGGGGACGTGGCCCGTGGTTTCGCGGAGGATCCCCGGTTTCGGCGAACCGCCGCCCCGAGCCCACCCCGCCCCGCACCCCACCCGCCGGACCCCCCGCCCCGCACCATGTGAAACGATCGGATGATGCAACCGGGCGACCAGATCGATCTCGACATCACCGCCGTCGCGCACGGCGGGGTGTTCGTGGCGCGACACGAGGGCCGGGTCGTGTTCGTGCCCGACACCCTCCCCGGCGAGCGGGTGCGCGTGCGGCTGACCCAGACCGGAGAGAAGTCGTTCTGGCGCGGCGAGGCGCTCGAGGTGCTGGATGCCTCACCCCACCGTCGCCCGCATGTCTGGCGTGCCGCCGACATCGACACCCCGCCCGAGCAGCGACCGGGCGGCGCCGATTTCGGGCACATCGAACTGGACCACCAGCGCACGCTCAAGCTCGAGGTGCTGCAGGACGCGCTCACCCGGATGGGCGGTATCGACCTGCCGGTGCGGATGCTGTCGGTGCCCGGCGACGATGACCGCGGCGGCCTGCGCTGGCGCACCCGGGTCAGTCTGCACGTGGACGACGAGGGCCGGATCGGCCCGTTTGCGGCCCGCAGCCACCGCATCGTTCCGGTGGACGAGCTGCCGTTGGCGACCGCCCCGATCGAGCGGGTCGCGGCGACCCTGCACGCGAACGCGCCGGGCCGGATCGACCTGGTGCAGCCCTCGGACGGCCGGGTCCGGATCGTCCCGCGGCCCGCCGAGCGCGCCGCCCGTCGGCCGGCCGCCCGGCACCGGCGCGGCGCCCGGCATCTGAGCGAGACCGCACGCCGCCAGAACCAGGCCGTGGCCGCACGTGCCCAGCACTCCGCCCAGGTCGCGCACGAAGTGGTCGAGCAGCGCGTGGGCGAGCGCGCGTTCCGAGTGGATGCCGGCGGCTTCTGGCAGGTGCACCACAGTGCTGCCCTCACTCTCAGCGACCTCGTCGCGGCAAGCGCTGCCGGACGCGCTGGACCCGGACGGGTTGCACCTGGACCTGTACGGCGGGGTCGGCCTGTTCGCCGCGACGATCGGCGAGCGGGCGGGCGAGTCCGCGCGGGTGATCAGCGTCGAATCCGATGCCCGGGCCACCGAGCACGCGGGCGAGAACCTCGCCGAGTGGGTCGGCGCGCGGGCCGAGACGGCGCGGGTCGACCGCTGGCTGCCGCAGCCTGCGCGAATCCGCCTCGCCGGGCGAGCTGGAGCGGCTCCGCCGCGGGGCGGTGGTCCTGGATCCGCCGCGCTCCGGCGCGGGCGCCGCAGTGGTGGCCGAGATTGCGGCGCTGGGTCCGGCATCCGTCGTCTACGTCGCGTGCGACCCGGTGGCGCTCGCGCGCGACCTGAAGACGTTCCGCGCCGCCGGATACGAGGCATCCGACATCACGGCGGTCGACCTGTTTCCGCACTCGCACCACGTCGAGGCCGTGGCGGCGCTCACCCGGACGGCGGCACCGCGCTAGCCTGATGCCTATGACCGACGTGGCCCTGATCGACGACCATGAGTCCGTGCGCCTGGGGCTGGAGGCCGCCTGCGCGCGCGCCGACGAGATGGATGTCGTCTTCTCGGCAGCTCGGTGACGGCCTACCTCGAGTGGCGTGCGCTGAGCGGCTCGCGCCCGGCCGACGTGGTGGTCCTGGACCTGACCCTCGGCGACGGCACGACCGTGACCGAGAATGTGCGCCGGATCGCGTCGGACGGCTCGAGCATCATCATCCACAGCGTCGCCGACCGCCCGGCCGCGGTGCGCGAGGCGCTGGCTGCCGGCGCCGCGGGGATCGTGAGCAAGTCGTCTCCGATCGACGAGGTCATCGTGGCGGTCGGGGCGGTCGCCCACGGCGAGCCACTGAACAACGTGGAGTGGGCCAGCGCAGTGGATGGCGACCGGGCGTTCGCCGACGCCCAGCTGTCGGCGCGCGAGCGCGATGTGCTGCGGCTGTACGCGGCCGGGCTTCCGCTGAAGATGGTCGCCGACCGGCTGGGGATCGCCTATTCCACCGCGAAGGAGAACATCAACCGGGTCCGGGTGAAGTACGTCGATGTCGGACGCCCTGCTCCGACGAAGGTCGACCTCCTGCGCCGCGCCGTCGAGGACGGCATCCTGACCCCCATCGAGGATGCCGGTGACGCGTGACACCGATCGCGCCGCGCTGAGCGCCGCGTGGGGCCAGCTGCCGCAGTCCCGCGAGACGGTTGCGCGACTCGGCTCGTTCACCCGCACCCGGGTCGAGCGGATCATCGGCCTGGTGGTGGCCGTCGGCTGCATCGCCCTCGGGCTGCAGGGGCTGTTCGCCGCGATGGATGCCCCGGCCGAACGGCCGGAATGGCACCCCATCCTCGAGATCATCGTGTTCGGCGCGCTCGCGCTCATGCTGCTGGCGTGCTTCGCGGGCCGCGGGCTGCGGGTGTTCGCCCCGTTGTTCGCCGCCGCCTACATCGCCTGCCTCGTGCTCTGGCCGATCGCGGCGGCGGGCATGCCCGCCTCGCACTCGGTCGAGCCGTGGATGTTCTACCTGATCAACATCGGCACCGTCGCCTCGGTGCTGGCGTTCACGCTTCCCTGGCAGATCGTCTTCACCCTGGCGATCCCGGTGCTGTGGGGCATCTCGCGCCTGGTGCAGTGCGGATTCGCCCCGGGCTTCGCCGTGCCGGTCGCGCTGGACGTGTCGTTCGCGCTGATCCTGGGCGGCATCCTGGTCGCACTCGGCTGGGTGTTCCGCACCGTCGCCGCCAACGTCGACACCGCACGCGCCCAGGCGGTCTCGTCCTACGCCGCCGCGGCCGCGGCCGAGGCCACCGAGCAGGAGCGGGTCGCGGTGGGCGCGCTCATGCACGACAGCGTCCTGGCGGCCCTGATCGCGGTCGAGCGCGCGCAGAGCCCCCGCGAGCGCACCCTGGCGGTCGGGATGGCACGCGAGGCCCTGACCCGCCTGGCCAACGCCGAGCGCGATGCGGGGATGGGGTCCGAGGCTCCGGTCGATGTGGACTCGATCGCACGCGAGATCGAGGCATCCGCTGTCGAACTCGGCCACCCGGTGCGAGTGGAGCTCACTCGCGGCGCCGGTGAGATCCGGCTCCCCGGGGTCGTCGCCCGCGCCCTCGCGCTGGCGGCCGCGCAGGCGATCGCCAATGCCATCCAGCATGCGGATGCCGCGGGTCTGCGCGTGAGCGTGACCTGCGCGAGCGAGCCCGTCCAGGTCTCGGTGCTGGTCCGCGATTCCGGTCCGGGATTCGATCCGGCAGCCGTCCCGGACGACCGTCTGGGGATCAGCGCGTCGATCGTGACCCGGGTGGCCGCTGTCGGTGGACGGGCACGCATCGCGTCGGACGAGCACGGAACCCGCGTCGCCCTGGAATGGGCGGAGGGCGCATGAACCGGAGTGTGCGCGGCATCCTCACCGCCCTCGGGGCGGCGTTCGCCCTCTACCTCGCCGCCCGCGGCCTGGTCTGGGCCGGCGGCGACGTCGACCGCCCGATCATGCGCTGCTGTCGGTCGCGCTGTACATGATCGTGGCCGCGCTCTGCCTGTTCATCGACGGGCCGCCTCCGCCGCCTCCGGCGGCCGAGTCCGGCGATGACGAAGAGATCGGCATGATGACGACGGGACGGCGGGGGCCGAACACCCTGCCGCTGTGGGTGTGCGGGCTGGCGCTGCTGGTGGCTCTGGTGATCCCCAACACGGTGCCGTTCGCGTTGGATCCTGCCTCGCGGACCTCGTCTTTCGGCACCTGGTACGTCGGGGCGATCGGGCTGCTGATGACGATCATCATGGTGCGGCGGCGGCCGTGGATGTCGTGGATCGGCCTTCTTGCGCTGGGGGTGTCGACGATCGCCTGGCTGGGTGTGGGGCCTGCGTTGACGGCCGGACTCGTCGGCTCGGTGATGTGGGTCGTGGCCGCGCAGCTCGCCTGCTGTCGATGGACCGTGCCGCGCGCGACACGGCACGCCTGGCCCAGCTGCGAGCGGGCGGCGTCGGCGTGGCGGGCCGCGCAGCTCGGCCGGCAGCGCGAGCGGCGCATCCAGGTTCAGCGTGCGCTGGCGGTGGCGGGGCCGATCCTGTCGCGCGCGATCGAGAAGGGCGGCGACCTCGACGAGCGCGAGCGTGCCGAGGCGCGCATCTCCGAGGGCAGCTGCGCGACGAGCTGCGCGGGGCGCGGCTGCTCGACGACGGCGTGCGGGCCGAGCTGGATGCCGCCCGTCGTCGCGGCGCCACGGTCTCGGTCGTCGACGAAGGCGGGCTCGACGGGCTCGCCGAGCCCGATCTGGAGGAGATCCGCGCCGATCTGGCCGCCGCTGTGCGCGAGGCCGAGTCGGACCGGCTGTACATCCGTGCCTCGGCGCATCCGCGGATCGCGGTGACCGTCGTCGGACGCTCCGCCGCCGGGGGATCCCAGTCGGCCCACTCCGATGAGGACAGCGTCGACCTGTGGCGTGAGATCCCGCGCCCGGCGGTCGACGAAGACTGAACCCGCCAGAGCGCGAGCCCGGCGGGTCGAGACGACCCGTGACCGGGCGCCTGCGCCGAGGAGCGCCGAGGCGAAGAGAAAGGCGAGGGGCGGCGAAGCCGCCCGCCCCTCGCCCGTGGTGGACGGTTACCCGAAAACCATCCACGGTGGCCGAACCTGAACTCGTCTACCCTGGACGAGCCGGCCAGCCGAACGCAGAAGCGTTCCAGCAGTTCAAGTATCCGACGGTGGCAAGCGGTGTGTCTGTAGGTATTTTGGGGGACATTTACGCGCGTAACGTCGGGCAGGATGCGGCATCCACCCGGCGCCCTCAGCCGCCGAAACGCCCCCAGCCGAGGTCCCGTCGCAGCGGGCTGCGCAGGCTGCGCGCCGAGATCTGCCAAGCCGAGCGGTCCGACCGGTCGGCGGCGGTGGCGGATGCCTCTTCCTGGCTGTAGACCTCGGTGACGACCGCGATCAGGGCGGCCAGCTCCTCGTCGGTCGGGGTGCCGCGCACCACGTCGACACGCAGCGTCGAAGCGTCCGCTGCGGGCGTGTCCGGCAGGCTCATAGCGGGATGTTACCGTGCTTCTTCGGCGGCTGGCTGGCGCGCTTGCCGCGCAGGGCGCGCAGCGACTTCGCGATGAACACGCGGGTCTGGGCGGGCTCGATGATGCTGTCCAGCTCGCCGCGCTCGGCCGCCAGGAACGGGGACGCCACGTTGTACAGGTACTCGTTCGCCAGCCGCGCCCGCACGGCGGCGATGTCTTCACCGGCCTCTTCGGCGCGCTTGAGCTCGCCGCGGTACAGGATGTTGACGGCGCCCTGACCGCCCATCACGGCGATCTCGGCCGTCGGCCAGGCGACGTTGACGTCGGCGCCGAGCTGCTTGGAGCCCATCACGATGTACGCGCCGCCGTAGGCCTTGCGCAGGATGACGGTGACCAGCGGCACGGTCGCCTCGGCATACGCGTAGAGCAGCTTCGCGCCGCGGCGGATGACGCCGGTCCACTCCTGGTCGGTGCCGGGCAGGTAGCCGGGCACGTCCACGAGCGTGACGATGGGGATGGAGAATGCGTCGCAGAACCGGACGAATCGGCTCGCCTTCTCACCGGCCTCGATGTTCAGGGTGCCGGCCATCTGGTTCGGCTGGTTGGCGATGATCCCGACCGTGCGGCCGTCGATCCGCCCGAGCCCGACAACGATGTTCGGTGCGAACAGCGGCTGCACCTCGAGGAAGTCGCCGTCGTCGACCAGGTGCGTGATCACCTGGTGGATGTCGTACGGCTGGTTGGGCGAGTCCGGGATGATCGCATTCAGCGTGCGATCGGCATCCGTCGTCTCCCATTCGAACCCGGTCTCGTACACCGGCAGCTCGGCCATGTTGTTGTCGGGCAGGTAGCTGAGCATCGTGCGGACGTAGTCGATCGCGTCGTCCTCGTCTTCGGCGAGGTAGTGCGCGACGCCCGAGCGGGTGTTGTGCGTGTAGGCGCCACCCAGCTCTTCCATGCCGACGTCCTCGCCGGTGACGGTCTTGATCACGTCCGGCCCGGTGACGAACATCTGGCTGGTCTTGTCGACCATGATCACGAAGTCGGTCAGGGCGGGGAGTAGACCGCGCCGCCGGCCGCCGGGCCCATGATGATCGAGATCTGCGGGATCACCCCGGATGCGGCGGTGTTGAGGCGGAAGATCTCGCCGTACTTGCCGAGGGCGACCACGCCCTCCTGGATGCGCGCGCCGCCGGAATCCAGGATGCCGATGATCGGCATCCCGCCGCGCAGCGCGAGCTCCATGACCTTGATGATCTTCTCGCCGGCCACCTCGCCCAGCGACCCGCCGAACGTGGAGAAGTCCTGCGCGTAGACGGCGACGGTGCGCCCGTGGATCGTGCCGACGCCGGTGACGACCGAATCGCCGTAGGGCCGGGACTTGTCCATCCCGAACGCGGTGGTGCGGTGCCGCACGTATTCGTCGATCTCGGTGAACGAGCCGGTGTCCAGCAGCAGCTCGATGCGCTCGCGCGCGGTGAGCTTGTGCTTCGCGTGCCGCTTCTGCAGCGCGGATGCCTCGGCATCGACGACCGCCTCCTGGTAGCGGTTGCGCAGATCGGCGATCTTGCCGGCGGTCGTGGAGAGGTCGGGTTCCGTCACGCATTCCACCCTAACGATCCACCTGCCGCGACGGTTGGAGACCACGCACAAGGGGTTGCCCGATCCCCTGTGGACCTCCTCTGCCTCCGCCTCGTCCCGCCCCGCCGGTGGCGGCTCCGCGCGCGGGCGATGCCCCGTAGGGTGATGCCATGACTGAGGCATATCCGCGGACCGCCGCGGTCAGTCCCCGGGTGCAGGTGCGCTCCTCGACCGGGTCGACGAACGCGGATGTCGCGGCCGCCGTCGCGGCGGATCCGCTGGGGTGGCCGCATCTGTCCCTCCTGCTGACGCACGATCAGCGCGCCGGTCGCGGCCGGCTCGACCGCTCCTGGACCGCACCGCCGGGGACCGCCCTGGCCGTCTCGGTGCTCGTGCGGGTGGCGGATGTCCCGCCCGCCGCGCGCGGCTGGATCCCGCTGATCGCGGGGGCGGCGATGACCCGTGCGATCCGCGCGCAGCTGGGTGGCTCGGGGCATTCGGCGGCGCTGAAATGGCCGAACGACGTGCTCGTGGACGGCGGCAAGATCTGCGGCATCCTCGCCGAGGTCGTCGCCCCGGATGCCGTGGTCATCGGATCGGGGATCAACACGACCATGGCCCGGGTCGACCTGCCGGTGGTCACCGCGACCTCGTTCGCCGCCATCGGCCGCACCGTGGATGAGGACCGGCTGCTGGCCGACTACCTCGTGGCGCTGGACGAGCAGCTGACCGCGCTGGCCCGCAGCGGCGGACGCGCGGCCGAGGCCGGGGTGCGCGGCGAGGTCGAGGCGCTGTGCGCGACGATCGGCGCCGACGTGCGGGTGTCGATGCCCGACGGTTCGACGCTGGAGGGGCGCGCGCAGCGCCTCGACGACGAGGGCCGGCTCGTGGTGCAGTCGGGTGCGACCGAGATCGCAGTCTCGGCTGGGGATGTCGTGCACGTGCGCGGCGCCGCCCCGCTCTGATCGCGACCCGCCGACATCCCGCGCGGATGCGGGAGATGTCGGCGGCGGCGGCCAGAATGGGGGCATGACGCAAGCCGACGAGCATCGGGGGGCGGCCGTTCGCGCCTGCTCCGGGCTCGCCCACGCCCGAGCTGCGGGTGGCGCGGTTCCGCCCGCACGCCCGCCGCCTCATCTGGTCGGCCCTCGTGCTCATCGCCGTCGCCGGCGCCGTCGGCTACTTCTGGAGCAACCTGCCGTCGCCCTTCGAGAATTGGATGCTGGCGGCCGGCGCCGCGGTGGTCGTGTTCCTCCTCGTCCTGCTGCCGTTCCTGGCCTGGTGGGCACACGTCTACACGCTCACCACCCGGCGGATCATCGAGCGCCGCGGCATCCTGCGCGTGCGACGCCGCGATCTCGAGCATGTGCGCGGGTACACCATCACCGTGCGCCGCGGCATCCTCCAGCGTCTCTGGGGCGTGGGCACACTCACCCTCTCGGACGGCGTGGACGACCCGATGCAAGCTGGAAGAACGTGCCCAGCGTCGCGCTCGTGCACGAGGCGCTCGTCGACCAGGTCGAGGTCAACCAGATCCTCGCGCACCGCGACGCGACCTCGATCCCGCTCGCCTCGTCGACCTGACCGTCGCGGCGGCGCCGACACGGGCGCCCGGCGTGCGCGAGAATGGACCGGACGAAAGGAGCGGGATGTCCCTGCGAGTCGGAGTCGTCGGTGGTGGCCAGTTGGCGCGGATGATGATCGCTCCGGCGGTCGAGCTCGGGATCGAGCTGTCGGTGCTCGCCGAGCAGGAGGGCATGTCCGCGAAGCTGGCGGCGACCGCCGTCGGCGATTACCGCGACCTCGACACGGTGCTCGCCTTCGCGCGCGACGTCGACGTCGTCACGTTCGACCACGAGCACGTGCCGCAGGAGGTGCTGCGCGGTCTGGTCGATGCCGGCATCGCCGTGCGGCCCGGTCCCGATGCCCTGCAGTACGCGCAGGACAAGCTGCTCATGCGCGCACGGCTGGACGAGCTCGGGATGCCGCAGCCCGACTGGGCCGCGGCATCCGAGCCGGCGCAGCTCCAGCAGTTCCTGGACGGCCACGGCGGCCGGGCGGTCGTGAAGACCCCGCGCGGCGGCTACGACGGCAAGGGAGTGCGGGTCGTCCGCGTCGCGGCCGAGGCCGAGGACTGGTTCGCGAGCCTGGCCGAGGACGCGCGCGGCGGGGCGCTGCTGGTCGAGGAGCTCGTCGACTTCCGGCGCGAGCTGTCACAGCAGGTGGCGCGTCGGCCGTCCGGCCAGATGCGCGCCTATCCGGTCGTCGAGACCGTGCAGCGCGAGGGTGTGTGCGCCGAGGTCTTCGCGCCCGCGCCCCATCTGACCGCGCGGCTCGCCAACGCCGCGGCCGAGGTCGGAACGGGGCTGGCCGAGGGGCTGGGCGTGACCGGGATGCTGGCGGTCGAGCTGTTCGAGACGACCGATGACCGGGTGCTGGTCAACGAGCTGGCGATGCGGCCGCACAACTCCGGGCACTGGTCGCAGGACGGCGCGGTGACCGGCCAATTCGAGCAGCATCTGCGCGCGGTGCTGGATCTGCCGCTGGGCGATGCCACGCCGCGGCAAGCCGTGGGCGGTCATGGTGAACATCCTGGGCGGGCCGTCCTCCGGCCGCATGGACGAGCCGTTCGCGCGCGTGTTCCAGGCCCACCCCGACGTGAAGGTGCACACCTACGGCAAGGAGCCGCGGCCCGGTCGCAAGGTCGGCCACGTCACCGCCGTGGGCGATGACCTGGACGACGCGGTCTACGACGCCCGCGCCGCCGCGGAGTTCTTCGCGAGCTGAGCGCGGCTTGCGCTCGGTCGGGGTGCCACGAGCCCCGGACGGCAGCCCCGTGGCGAGCAGGCCGGTCCGCCCATCCCGCCGGTTCGCCATGAAGAACCGCGCCGTTGCGGGGATCTTCCAGGCGGGCGCCCTACCCTTGTCGGGTGACCGAGCCGCTGCATTCGTCCGCCTCGCCCCTCGTCGGAGTCGTCATGGGCTCCGACTCGGACTGGCGGGTCATGAGTGACGCCTCCCAGGCGCTGACCGACTTCGAGATCCCGCACGAGGTCGAGGTGGTGTCGGCCCACCGCACGCCGGACAAGCTGATCGAATACGGGCGTTCCGCCCGTGCGCGCGGCCTGAAGGTGATCATCGCCGGCGCCGGCGGCGCCGCCCACCTGCCCGGCATGCTCGCCTCGGTGACGGCGCTTCCGGTGATCGGCGTGCCCGTGCCGCTGGCCACCCTCGACGGGATGGACTCGCTGCTGAGCATCGTCCAGATGCCCGCCGGCATCCCGGTCGCGACCGTGTCGATCGGCGGGGCGAAGAACGCCGGGCTGCTCGCGGCGCGCATCCTCGCGGCATCCGACCCTGCCCTCGCCGACCGCGTCGAGGCGTACGCACGAGAGCTGCAGGCACAGGTCGAGCTGAAGAACCACCGGCTCAAGGAGTCTCTGTGACGGCGGCCACCGCCGGCCGCCACCTCATCGAGGAGCGGCCGATCCGGTATCCGGATGCGTCATCGACCCCGATGATGACCCGGCGCGGGTGGTGGCTGGTGATCCTGAACTTCCTGATCCCCGGGTCGGCACAGGCGGTCGCCGGCAACCGTCGCCTCGGCCGATTCGGCCTGGGCGCGACCCTCGTGATGTGGCCGCTGCTCGATCCTCGCCCTGCTGGGCGCGCTGCTGTGGCGATCCGGATTCCTCACCATCGTCACCAACCCGATCGTGCTGCTCGCCGTCGAGGCGCTGCTGGTGCTGTACGTCGTGCTGTGGATCATCCTCACGATCGACACGCTGCGCCTGGTGCGCCTGGTCAAGACCGGACCGCGCGCCCGGGTCGCGATCGCCGTGCTCTCGGTGGCGATGCTGGTGGTCGCCGGCGGGACGGCCGCCTACGCGGTGCGGGTGACGGATGCCGCGCGCAGCGCGCTGGGCAGCATCTTCAGCGCGTCCGGCCCGGCCGTGGACCCGTCCGACGGCTACTACAACATCCTGCTGCTGGGGGCCGACAGCGGGAAGGGCCGCGACTCGATGCGGTTCGACTCGATCTCGGTGGTCTCGGTCAACGCCGACACCGGGCGGGTGATCATCACCGGCATCCCGCGCGATCTCGAGGGCTTCCCGTTCCCGAAGGACAGTCCGATGCACGCGCTGTACCCCGACGTGCACACCGGGCACGGCAGCGCGACCTGCGGCTGGACGGGCGCCATCAACCAGCTCAACACCGAGCTGGACGTCTGCCGTGACGGCAGCAAGATCTATCCGGACGCCGAGAAGAAGGGGTCGACCCCCGGCGTCGAGGCGACGAAGGATGCCGCGGAGGGACTGCTGGGCATCGACATCCCGTACTACGCGTTCATCGACATGGCCGGCTTCGCCGCCCTGGTTGACGCGCTCGGCGGCGTCGACATCACGGTGACCGAGCGCCTGCCCGAAGGCGGCGGGCCGAAGTACGAGGGCAGCCGGTCACCCAGTGGGCGACGGGCTGGATCGAGAAGGGCAAGCAGCACATGGACGGCAAGACCGCCCAGTGGTATGCCCGTTCGCGCAAGACGACGAGCGACTGGGACCGCATGAAGCGGCAGCGGCAAGCTGCAGGAGGCGATCCTGAAGCAGTTCACCCCGGCGACCGTGCTCAGCCGGTTCGAAGACATCGCGAAGGCGGGGGAGCACCTGGTCAAGACCGACATCCCGTCCTCGATGCTGGGGTACTTCACCGACCTCGCGATCAAGGCGAAGGGGCACAAGGTCACGACGATCGAGCTGACGCCCGCCCAGCAGGTCGACCAGACCGCGCCGGACGTCGAGTACGTGCATACCCTGGTGCATAAGGCGCTGCATCCGCCGACTCCGTCGTCGTCGCCGAAGGGATGAGCCTGTGAGCGTGCCTGCGGGTCGTGCTCGACCAGCTGGTCGGCCCGACCGACCCCGATCTGGCCATGGCCTCGCGCGAGCTCGCGCACGCGCTGGTGCAGGCGGCGCCGGCGGGCTGCGACGTCGGGGCGATCGTACCGTCCGGGCCGTTCGACATGGCGGGCCTCGCCGAGGTGCGGCGGCTGGGCATGGCGCGGCGTGAGCTGGCGGCGGCCTGGCAGCTGGGCGTCACCGCGGGCGTGGGCGGGGGACTGATCCACTCGCCGACGCTGCTCGCGCCGCTGTCGCGGCACGACCGGGTGAACGATCACGATCAGACCGTGGTCACCCTGTGGGACCTGCTGGCGTGGGAGCACCCCGACGAGCTGACCCGCCCGGCGCAGACCTGGTCGAAGGCGATGCCTGCGGCGCGTGCGCAAGCACGCCGATGCGGTCGTCGTGCCCACGCATGCGATGGCCGAGCGGCTGGCCGGCATCGTCGACCTGGGCGGACGCATCCGGGTGATCACGGGTGCCGCGCCCACGGGGTTCACGCCGCCCACCGATGCGGTCGGCCGGCGGCGCACCCTCGGCGTCCCGGAGGCCGTGATCGCGCTCGTGGGTGATGCCGCACCCTCTGCCGCGCTGACGACGGGCTTGCGCGCGGTGGCGGCATCCGGAGCCGACCTGCCCATCGTCGTACTCGACGCGCAGGAGGGGCAGGAGCCGGCCATCGTCGACCTGGCCGCCGCGGCCGGCATCGGCGAACATCGGATGCAGGTGCCCGTGGGCATGGATGCCGCGGACCGCGCCGCCGTCCTGGACGCGACGACGCTGCTGATCGCCCCGACCCGGCGCTCCGCCTTCCCCTGGCGCGTGGTCGAGGCGATGGCCATGGGGGTGCCGGTCGTGGCCGCCGCCTCGGCCGATCACCGCGAGGTGATCTTCGACGGCGGCAGTGTCGTCGGCGATGCGACGGACGATCGGCAGGATGTCGACGCCCTGGAAGACGGGATCCGCGGGGCGCTGGCATCCGTCGCCGGGCTCGAGCGGCTCGGCGTGCTCGCCGGCGACCGCGGTCGTGCGTTCTCCTGGCGCGGTGCCGCCGACCGCGTGTGGCAGCTGCACGCCGACCTCTGAGCCCCAGCTCGTTGGGCGAGGGAGTGCCGCCCCTCTCACAGCTCGTTGAGCGAGGGAGCGCCGCCCCTCTCACAGCTCGTTGGGCGAGGGAGTGCCGCCCCTCTCACAGCTCGTTGAGCGAGGGAGTGCCGCCCCTCTCACAGCTCGTTGAGCGAGGGAGCGAAGCGACCGAGACGAAACGCCGCCGACCCCCGTTCACGCCCTCCTGCCGACACTGTGAACACGTCGCATTCGGCGTGTCGCAAAACGAATTCTCGGTTCCGGGTGGTAATCACCCGCCACATCAGTCACAATGTTCACATGTTCGCCCGCAGTCATTCGATCCTGTCCGCGCGCTGGCGTTGGCTCATCCTGATGCTGGCCGCGTTCCTCGCCGCAAGCCGTGCTCACCGCCGTCTCGCCCGCGCCGAAGGCGCAGGCAGCCGAGTTGCCGGGGACGATCGTGGACGGTGGATACTTCATCTCGGATGCCGAGTTCTATCGGGCGAACTCGATGACCCAGGCGCAGATCCAGACCTTCCTGAACAGCAAAGCCTCCTGCGCCAGTGGTGCGACGTGCCTGAAGAACTATCGGGGCGACCTGACCGCGCGTAAGGCCGACAGCTATTGCAAGGCCGTGGCGGCCGAGAAGAATGCGACCGCCGCCCGGATGATCTACCGCACCGCCAACGCATGCGGGATCAATCCCAAGGTCATCCTCGTGATGCTGCAGAAGGAGCAGGGCCTGGTCACCTCGAGCAGGCCGAGCGACTGGAATATCGAGCACGCCATGGGCCAGTCGTGCCCCGACACGCCTGCCGGCTGCTCCGCGGCGGCGGCGGGCTTCTGGAACCAGGTCTATCTGGGCGCCCGGCAGATGCAGATCTACACGAAGTACCCCGCCTCGTTCGGGTATCGCGCCAAGCAGTACAACACGATCAAGTGGGCGCCGAGCTCGTCCTGCGGCACGTCGAAGGTCTACATCAAGAACCAGGCCACGGCGAATCTCTACAACTACACCCCGTACCGTCCGAACATCGCGGCCCTCGCTGCCGGCTACGGGACGGGTGACAAGTGCTCCACATACGGCAACCGCAACTTCTACAACTACTACGTGAGCTGGTTCGCCCCGGGCTCGTCCAGCTCGAAGGGCGCCCCCGCCCAGGTGGGCTCGTGCACGGTGCCGGCGACGGCGGATGTCGCAACCCGCAGCGCGACCGCCACGGTCAAGGTGCAGTCGCTGAACGCACGCAAGGCGCCCACGACGCTCTGCGGCAGTGGCATCCGAGCGCTCGACAAGGGGACGAAGGTGACCGTCACCGGCGTTTACGGGGCGTGGTCGCACATCAAGGTCGGCGGCTCGACGCTGTGGGTGGTCAGCGAGTATCTGAAGACCAGCAGCGGCAAGGCTCGGGAGGCGGATCTCCGGCGTCGGTGGGGTGTGCGCAGCCGGCCCGCGTTGCGAGCGCGTCTGGCACGGCGATTGTCACGGTGGCCGCGCTCAACGCCCGGACTGCGCCCAGCACAGGCTGTGCCGTCGGCGTGCAGACCCTCAAGCAGGGGCAGAAGTACACGCGGACCGGGACGTCCGGCGTCTGGTGGCGGTTGAAGGTGGGCACCAAGACGCTGTGGGCGCACAGCGACTACCTGGCGCTCGAGAAGGCCGCCTCGACACCGAAGCCGTCGCCCAAGCCGACGACCAAGCCCACCCCGAAGCCGACCACCACCACGAAGTACGTGGCGGTCGCGCTGAACCTGCGCGCGAGCGCGAGCCTGTCGGCCAAGATCGTGACCACGATGCCGCGCGGCGCCAAGGTCACGGTGCTGAAGAAGGCTGGCAGCTGGAGCCAGGTCAAGTACGGCACGAGAGGCGGATGGGTCGCGAACGCCTACCTGACCAGCTCGGCGGGCTCGTCGTCCGCGAAGCCGTCGACGCCTTCCTCGACGGCGCAGAAGACCATCGCGGCTCTGAACCTGCGCACGAGCGCGAGCCTGTCGGCCAAGATCGCGATGACGCTGCCCGGGGCGCGAAGGTCACGGTGCTGAAGAAGAGTGGCAGCTGGAGCCAGGTCAGATACGGCTCGCGGACCGGGTGGGTCGCAAACGCCTATCTGACCAGCACGTCTTCCTCCGCTTCGAAGCCGGCCGCATCAGCCTCGAAGACGCAGACGACCGTGGCCGCGCTGAATCTGCGCACGAGCGGCAGCATGTCGGCGAAGATCGTGACGGTCCTGCCGCGCGGTGCGAAGGTCACCATCCTGAAGAAGAGCGGAAGCTGGAGCCAGGTCAAGTACGGCTCGAAGACCGGCTGGGTGTCCAACCGCTATCTGAGATGATCCGCGCGCCGGGGTGTGGATGCTGCCGGCACCGACACCTGCGTACGCTGTGAGGGCTCTGAATCTTGGCGTGTCGCACTCGACCAGAGAAGGCCGAGTGGTATTCGCGAGTCACTTCAGTCACAATGTTCACATGCCCCCTCGCAGCCGCCCGCTTCCGACTGCCCGTTGGCGATGGCCCATCCTCTTGCTGTCTGCCGTCGTCGCCGCGGCTCTTTTGACCGCCGTGGCACCGGCGCCACGCGCCCAGGCCGCCGAGTTGCCAGGGACGATCGTCGACGGCGGATACATCATCTCCGATGCGGAGTTCTACCGGTCGGGGTCGATGACGGAGGCGCAGATCCAGACGTTCCTGAACGCCAGGGTTGGGACGTGCGCGTCAGGAGCGACCTGCCTGAAGAACTACCGCGGAGACATCGGGGCGCAAGCCCAAGGACTCGTACTGCACGGGTGCAACTGCTGAGAAGGGCGTCACTGCGGCGCGGATGATCTACCGGGCCTCGATCGCCTGCCACATCAACCCCAAGGTGATCATCGTGATGCTCCAGAAGGAGCAGGGGCTGGTCACCTCGACCAAGCCCAGCGCCTGGAACTTCGAACACGCGATGGGGCAGAACTGTCCCGACACGCCGGCAGGCTGCTCGGCGGCCACCGCAGGCTTCTGGAAGCAGGTCTACCTGGGCGCGCGCCAGATGCAGATCTACACGAAGTACCCCACCTCGTTCACCTACCGCGCCGGCCAGTACAACACGGTCAAGTGGGCTCCGAGCTCGTCGTGCGGCACGTCCAAGGTGCTGATCAAGAACCAGGCCACCGCGAACCTGTACAACTACACGCCGTATCGGCCGAACATCGAGCTCTGGCCGCTGGGTGGGGCACCGGTGACGCCTGTTCGACCTACGGCAACCGCAACTTCTACAACTACTACGTCGCGTGGTTCGCACCGACGGCATCGACGTCATCCGGCGCGCCGGCGCAGATCAGCGCGTGCACGAATCCAGCTGCGGCGGATGTCGCGACCCGCACCCAGACGGCGAAGGTGAACGTCTCGGCGCTGAACGCCCGCACGGCACCGACCACGCTGTGCGGCAGCGGCAAGCCGTTCCCTGTCCGGCGGGACCGCTGTGACCGTCACCGGCGTGTACGGGGCATGGTCGCACATCAAGGTGGGCACGGCGACGTTCTGGGTGGTGAGCCAGTATCTGACCATCGACGGCACATCCGGCGATGGGGCGCCGGCGGTGACCGGTTGCGCCGTCCCGGCGAACGTGGCGAGCGCCTCGGGGACGGCGGTGGTCACGGCATCGTCGCTGAACGCGCGGAGCGCTCCGACCACCGACTGCTCGACCGGCATGGTGTCGATCACGAAGGGGCAGAAGTACAGCCGCACCGGCACCTACGGCGAGTGGTGGCGGCTGAACATCGGCGGCAAGGCGATGTGGGCGCACAGCGACTATCTGGCGCTCGAGGCGGCCCCTGCCCCGGCCGCAGCACTGACGCGAGCGGGCGTCGGCGATCTGAACGGAGACAAGACCTCGGATGTGCTCGCGGTGCGCAACGACGGAAGGCCTTGCCTGTACCCCGGCGACGGCAAGGGCAGATGGCGCGCGTCGTCGACTCCGGTTCCGTCGTGGGGGAGCGCACGACTCGTTCCGCTGGGCGACTTCTCCGGTGACGGCCGTCCCGACGTCGCTGCGGTGCGCAGCGACGGAAGTCTGTGGCTGTACCGGGGCAACGGCACCGGGGGCTTCGCGTCGCCGGTGCGGATCGGCACCGGCTGGGGCTCGTTCACCGCGCTCATCGGCGGAATCGACTTCGATGGCGACGGTCACACCGATCTGATCGCGCGCAGCAGAACCGGCTATCTGACCCTCTACCGGGGGAATGGGAAGAGCGGCTGGGTGTCCGAGCGTCGGCCGGTGATCGGCAACGGCTGGGCGCCATTCACCGCGCTGTTCACCGCGACCGACTTCGACGGCGACCGACGTCCGGATCTGATCGCGCGCAAGTCCGACGGCACGCTGTGGCTGTACCGGATGAGCGGAAGCGGCTCGTGGTCGGGTGCACGGAAGATCGGCACCGGGTGGGGAGCGTTCACCTCTGTGTTCAGCCCCGGGGACTTCAACGGCGACGGCAGTTCCGACGTCCTGGCCCGAAAGCGCAACGGCGAACTGTGGCTGTACCGCGGCAACGGCTCGGGGGGCTGGTCGGGCTGGTCCGTCGTCGGCACGGGCTGGAACGGCATGGTCCAGATCCACTGAGCAGACAGCCGTGCCCCAGACGGTTCTCAGCCACGCGTCTACTAGGATTGCGGATGGCCCGGAGCGGACTCACGCGGCCGCTAGGACACACACCCGTGACAAATACTCTCGATAAGAGCGCCTTCGATACGCCTGGGCGCGGCAGGGGCCTGCTGGATGTCTTCCGGTACCGCTACCTCCTGCGCCTGCTGATCAGCAAGACGACTTCGCTGCGCTACCGCAACTCCGTGCTCGGCTGGCTCTGGTCATACGTGCGACCGACCGTCCAGTTCCTCGTCTACTTCCTTGTCGTCGGCGAGATCATGGGGTTCAAGCGGGGGATCGACTCCTTCCCCATCTACCTGTTCTCCGGGCTCGTCGTCGTCAACCTCTTCAACGAGGCGATCGGCGCCACGACCCGCGCGATCGTGGACAATAAGGCACTCGTCCGGAAGATCTATCTTCCCCGAGAGCTGTTTCCGATCTCCGCCGTTGTCGGCTCGTTCATCCACTTCCTTCCGCAGCTCGCGGTGCTTCTGCTCGTCTGCATCCTGTTCGGATGGGTGCCGACCTTCGCCTCTGTCGGTCTCCTTCTGGCCGGTCTGCTCATCGTGGTCCTGTTCGTTCTGGGCGTCGGACTGCTCTTCTCCGCCATCAACGTCCGGTTCCGAGACGCGCAGAACTTCATCGAGATCATCCGGACCATCGCGACCTGGGCCTCGCCCATCATGTACACCTGGGTGATGGTGCATGACCGCGCCCACCACTACCCCTGGATCTTCGATATCTACATGAGCAACCCCATCACCGTCGCGGTCGAGATGTTCCATGAGGCGATGTGGTCGCCCATCGTCCCCGAGACCGCGCGATTCGGGTGGCCGCCCGACTTCGGCTGGAACATCGCCGCAGCCATCGGCGTCATCATCGTCGCTCTCGCGCTCGGCCAGCTCGTCTTCCGCCGCTTCGAGCGCACGTTCGCTCAGGATCTGTGATGCGCGCGCACACCACCACACAGCAGCCGGCCATCGTTCTCGAGCATGTCTCGAAATGGTTCAACAAGCGCTCCACGCGCTCCTTCAAAGAGACGTTCATCAACTGGGTGAAGCATCAGCCCGTCCGGGCACAGCAGTTCCAGGCGCTGAAGGACGTCACGTTCAGCATCGACGAAGGCGAGTCCGTCGCTGTGATGGGGCTGAACGGTTCGGGCAAGTCCACGACATTGAAGCTGGTCTCGGGGGTGATGGGTCCGGATGAAGGACGTGTTCTCACCCGAGGCCGCGTCGCCGGTCTGATCGAGGTCGGTGCGGGCTTCCATCCCGATCTCACGGGACGTGAGAACGTCTTCCTGAACGCGGCGATCCTCGGCATGAGCGAGAAGGAGACCAAGGAGCGCTTCGACGAGATCGTCGCGTTCAGCGAGATCGGCGAGTTCATCGATCAAGAGGTCAAGCACTACTCCTCGGGCATGTTCATGCGTCTGGCGTTCAGTGTCGCGATCCACGTCGAGCTGGACGTGCTTCTGGTGGACGAAGTGCTCGCCGTCGGTGACGCCCCGTTCCGTGCCAAGTGCAATGCGAAGCTGAAGGAGATGGCTGAGCAGGGCATCACCATGATGATCGTCAGTCACAGCGCGGGCCAGGTCAAAGAGCTGTGCAGCCGCGGGATCGTCATCCGCAAGGGTGCGGTCATCTTCGACGGCCCGATCGATGACGCGTTGCAGGTCCTCGAGCAGAACTAGGCTCGTTGCCGTGTCTCCGCCTATGTGCCTGCTTTCGGTCCGATAGCCTGGTGCTGTCAACTGCCCCAGAGCGATTTTGGACCCCGTGATCACTGTCTCCCTTGCCCCGTACGAAGATGACGAGGGCAATCGCATCGAATACGACGGCCCGGTCACCGACACAATCAAGGTCACCTTCCGCGGCAAGAACAATGTGGCCAGGATTCATGCGAAGGCGAGCGCACCGGGCCTGAAGGTCGACTTCAACAGCAGCAACGGCACGTTCGTGCTCGGGGCCAATCCGGTTCGGCGCCCCTTCTCAGGTGGTGTTCGCGTCGGTGAGGATGCCACGGTTGAGATCGGCGACAACGTCTCGTCGACGTCCGGGATCACGATCTCGGCCGTCGAGGGTGTGTCCGTCATCATCGGCAACGACGTGATGTTCGCGAGCCAGAACCAGGTGCGGGCCGATGACGGTCATCCGATCTTCGACGTCCGCAGCGGCGAACGCGTCAATCGGGCACGGACCATCCGCATCGGCAACCACGTCTGGGTGGGCTTCGGTGCGATGATCCTCGGGGAGCTTCGATCGGCGAGGGAAGTGTGATCGGCGCCGGAAGCATCGTCACACGCAAGATCCCCAACAATGTCGTCGCGGTGGGGACCCCCGCGCGAGTGATCCGCAAGCACGTTGCCTGGGAGCGCATCCATCTCGGCGCGGACGCACCGTTCTACAAGCCGGATGCCTCGACGGTCAAGAAATCGAAGTACTGGAACCTCACGCTCGAGACTGGCGCTCCCGAGCGGCGGACGCTCGCAACTCGGGTTCGGCGGCGCCTGGGCCGCGAATGGATCCGCATCAGAAACCGACGGTGTTCGTGAGCACGATGAAGGGCCTCTGATGACCGGTTCCGCCTCGTTTCTGCAGGTGACGTACAACTCGCGTGGACTGGGCGGATTGCCGACGGCAGACGGTGGCGCTCTGGCATCCGGGATCCTGTATCGGGCAGACGCCCTCTCCGGTCTGACGGATGGGGGCCAGCAGGCCCTTGCCGATCATCGGATCGGCACGGTCATCGATCTGCGCACCGATGCCGAGCGGGCCCGGGCAGCTGACCGGTTGCCGGCCGACGGCAGCGTGCGACTGGTCTCGCTGCCCGTGCAGGGTGGCGCGATGGACGAGCTGGTGCAGAAGCTGATGCCCTCCACCGACGATGTCGGACTGTCCGAGGAGCAGATCGCGCTGGTCGTGGATCAGGTGCCCACGCTCGAGGATCTGTATGTGGCGATCCTCGACGGCAGTGCGACGCAGTTCGCCGAGATCGGGCGCGTGGTCGTGGCGGCGTCGGGCACCGATCGCCCCGGCGTTCTGTTCCACTGCACCGCGGGCAAGGATCGAACCGGACTGGCGGCGGCGCTGCTTCTGCTGGTCGCCGGCGCGGCGCGCGATGTCATCGTCGCGGACTATGTGCAGACCGGCACGAACCTGGCGGGCGGTCTCGCAGACACGCTCACCGCGCTGATCACGACTCTCGGTGTTCCCCTCACGCCACGGCTGAAGACGCTGGCGACCGAATCCCCGGCATCTGCGATCGAAACGGCACTGGACTGGATCGAGTCCGAGCACGGCGATGTCGCGGGCTACCTCCGCACCGGCGGCCTGACCGACGCCGAGATCGACGAACTGAGGCGGGTGCTCCGGGTCGCATAGCCTCGGTCCGATGCGGCAGGCGAGGTGCTGGTGGGCTCAGGTGCCGAGGTACGCACGCAGGCGCTCGTCGGCCTCCGCCGGGACGAAACCGGTGTGTTCCATGCGTTCCAGATCCAGCAGGCTGTTGCGCGGCCGCGGCGCGACCGGCGCAGTCGCCGACGCGAAGTACTCTTCCGTCGACACTCCGGTGACCCGCGCGGGGTCGTGGCCGGTGAGCTCGAAGACCCGTCGGGCGACGTCGGCCCAGCTGGTGGGCTGTCCGGCGCCGGTGAGGTTGTACGTGCCGTAGGCGGCTCGCCGAGTGAGCAGATGGCGGATGCCGCGGGCCAGGTCATCGGTGAAGGTCAGGCGTCCGATCTGATCGTCCACGACCTTCGGGTCGACGCCGCGCTCCGCGAGTGAGGCCATGGTGCGCACGAAGTTCTTGCCCTCGCCGATCACCCACGAGGTCCGCACGATGTAGTGCCGGCGCACGGTCGAGACCAGCGCGTCGCCGGCGGCCTTCGTCTGCCCGTAGACGCCGAGCGGGCTGATGGCGTCGTCTTCGCGATACGGCCGGTTCAGCGTCCCGTCGAACACGTAGTCGCTGGAGACGTGGACCAGGGTCAACTGGTTGTCGGTCGCGATCTGCGCGAGCGCCGCCACGCCGGTGACATTGGCGGCCCACGCGTCGGAGCGCCCTGACGCCGTCTCGGCGCCGTCCACGGCGGTGTAGGCGCCTGCGTTGATGATCGTGTCGTACTCGCGCCAACGTCGGGCGGTGGTGAGGTCGGGGGACGACAGGTCGAGATCGGCGCGCGTCGCGTATTCGACGTGTGCCGCATCGCCGAACTCGGCGTGGAGGGCGCGGCCGAGCTGGCCGCTCGCCCCGATGACCAGCGTCTTTCGCGGCGGCACCGGGGTGACCTCGGCGAGGCCGGGGTGCGCGGCATCCTTCGCCGAGAGCTCGGCGTCGGCCAGCGGGATCGGCCAGTCGACCGCTGCCGTCTCGTCGGCCAGGTTCAGGAAGGTGTACGACGCATCGGGCGACCAGTGGTCGTTGACGAGGTAGGTGTAGGCGGTGTCGGCCTCGAGGGTCTGGTACGCATTGCCGACGCCGCGCGGAACGAAGATCGCCCGTGACGGGTCGAGTTCGCAGGTGAAGACCGCGCCGAACGTCGGGCCCTCGCGCAGGTCGACCCAGGCTCCGAAGATGCGGCCGGTGGCCAGCGACACCCACTTGTCCCACGGCTCGGCGTGGATGCCGCGGGTCGTGCCCACCGCGTCGTTGAACGAGATGTTGTTCTGCACCGGCCCGAAGTCGGGCAGCCCGGCCGCCGTCATCTTCTCGCGCTGCCAGTTCTCCTTGAACCACCCGCGGCTGTCGCCGTGGACCGGCAGCTCCCAGACGACGAGGCCTGGAATGGGCGTGGGCGTTGCGCGCAGCGGCTTGCCGTATTCGGTCATCGTGAGTTCCAGGTCCCTGAGCGAGCGAAGCGAGGAACCAGCCAGGTCCCTGAGCGAGCGAAGCGAGACGAAGGGCCGGTCATCGCGGGCTCCAGGTCCCTGAGCGAGCGAAGCGAGACGAAGGGCCGGTCATCGCGAGTTCCAGGTCCCTGAGCGAGCGAAGCGAGACGAAGGGCCGGTCGACGCGATCATCACTGCCCCTTCGAGGCGTAGAACGCCTCGGTGGCGTCCTTCGCGGGCGCCCACCACGCCTCGTTCGCGCGGTACCAGTCGATCGTGGCGGCCAGACCCGCCTCGAAGTCCTGATATCGGGGGAGCCAGCCGAGTTCTTCGCGCAGCTTGGTGGAGTCGATCGCGTAGCGCAGGTCGTGCCCGGCTCGGTCGGTGACATGGTCGTAGGCGTCGGCATCCCGTCCCATCTGGGTGAGGATGAGCTCGATCACCGCCTTGTTGTCCTTCTCGCCGTCGGCGCCGATGAGGTAGGTCTCGCCGATGCGGCCCTTGTCGAGGATCGTCAGCACCGCCGACGAGTGGTCGTCGGCATGGATCCAGTCGCGCACGTTCAGGCCCGCGCCGTAGAGCTTCGGCCGGATGCCGCGGATCACGTTCGTGATCTGGCGGGGGATGAACTTCTCGACGTGCTGGTATGGGCCGTAGTTGTTCGAGCAGTTCGAGATCGTCGCCTGCACGCCGAACGAGCGCACCCACGCGCGTACGAGCAGGTCAGAGCCGGCCTTGGTCGACGAGTACGGCGACGACGGGTTGTACGGGGTCTGCTCGGTGAACCGGTTTGGGTCGTCCAGTGCGAGGTCGCCGTAGACCTCGTCGGTGGAGATGTGATGCGAGCCGCGTGCCGTGGCGACGGGCGGCCTCGAGCAGGGTGTACGTGCCGACGATGTTCGTGTCGAGGAACGGACGCGGGTCGTGCAGGGAGTTGTCGTTGTGCGATTCCGCGGCGTAGTGGACCACCGCATCCGTCTGCGCGAAGAGTTCGTCCACCAGCGCGGCATCGGCGATGTCGCCCTGCACGAAAGCGAACCGGTCATCGGGCAGGCCGGCCAGCGACGCGCGGTTGCCGGCGTAGGTGAGCTTGTCGAGCACGGTGACGTGATGGTCGGTGTGCTCGATCACGTGGTGCACGAAGTTCGATCCGATGAACCCCGCCCCACCCGTGACGAGCAGGCGGCTCATGAGCGTCCTCTCTTGAGCAGGTCGAGCAGGTACGAGCCGTAGCCGGATTTCACCAGACTCTCGGCACGGTCCTGCAGCTGGATGTCCGACAGGAATCCCTGCCGCCAGGCGATCTCTTCGGGGCACCCGATCTTCATGCCGGTGCGGCGCTCCATCGTGCGGACGTAGTCGCCGGCGTCGGTCATCTGGTCGAACGTGCCGGTGTCGAGCCAGGCGGTGCCACGGGGGAGAACCTCGACCTGCAGCGCGTCCCGCTCGAGGTATGCGCGGTTCACGTCGGTGATCTCATACTCACCGCGCGGGCTGGGCTTCAGGCCCCGGGCGATCTCGATCACGTCGTTGTCGTAGAAGTAGAGCCCGGGAACGGCGTAGTTGCTCTTGGGCTGCGCGGGCTTCTCCTCGAGAGATCGCCCGTCCGTCGCCGTCGAATTCGACGACGCCGTACGCCTCGGGCTGCGACACCCAGTATGCGAAGACGGCACCGCCGTCGACCTCGGCGAATCGCTTGAGCTGCCGGCCGAGGCGCGGCCCATAAAGCAGGTTGTCGCCCAGCACGAGGGCGACCTTCTCGTCGCCGATGAAGTCGGCGCCGATCGTGAACGCCTGCGCCAGCCCGTCGGGTGAGGGCTGCTCGGCGAAGGTCAGCGAGACCCCGAACTGCGACCCATCACCCAGCAGCCGTTGGAAGAACGGCGCATCGTGCGGGGTGGTGATGACGAGGATGTCGCGGATGCCGGCGAGCATGAGTGTCGACAGCGGGTAGTAGACCATCGGCTTGTCGTAGACCGGGATCAGCTGCTTCGAGACGCCCAGGGTGATCGGGTGAAGTCGTGTCCCCGAACCCCCAGCGAGAATTATGCCCTTCACATCAGCCATCTTGGCAGAGTGGGCCGGGACTCATCGATGCTTCCGGAGTCATTCAGGGTGGGTCGCGTAGGATCCATGGGTGACCGTCTCTGAAAAGCCCGACTTCGTCGCGCCCGCGAGTCGAAGCTCGCGTGCGGCCACGAAGGCGCAAGCGGGCCCCCTCGGCGCCGACACCCGTGCGGGCCGACATCCAGGCGCTGCGCGCTCTCGCCGTGCTGCTCGTGGTGGTCTACCACTTCTTCCCGGGCCGCGTTCCCGGCGGTTTCGTCGGCGTCGACGTCTTCTTCGTGATCTCCGGCTTCCTCATCACCAGCCATCTGGTCTCCAAGCCCCCTCAGAACGGCCGTCAGCTCGCCGATTTCTGGGGCCGCCGCATCCGCCGGCTGCTGCCCGCCTCGTTCCTCGTGCTGGTGGTCACCCTTGCGGTGACCGTCATGTGGGCCCCGCAGACGGTCTGGACGAACGTCGCGAAGCAGGTCGCCGCCGCCGCCGCGTATGTGGAGAACTGGTTCCTCGCCGGACAGGCCGTGGACTATCTCGCCATCGACGACGCGCCGAGCCCGGTTCAGCATTTCTGGTCGCTGTCGGTCGAAGAGCAGTTCTACCTGGTCTGGCCGATCGTCGTGCTGTTCGCCATCTGGTTCATCCGCAAGCGCCGGCGCGATGCCGACCGGAAGGCCGTCGGCATCGCAATCGCGGTGATCGTGGGTCTGTCGCTGATCGCATCGATCTGGATCACGGCGACCGATCCTGCGGCGGCCTATTTCGTCTCGTGGACGCGCGCCTGGGAACTCGGGCTCGGCGGCCTCGCCGCCTGCATCTTCCCCTGGGTGCAGCGAGCGGCTGGACGGGCACGGCGTCACCCGTCTGGTCGTCGCCTACGTGGGCCTGGTGTTCATCGCGATCGCGGCGTTCACCTACACCGGCGCGCTGCCGTTCCCGAGCTACACCGCCGCGCTGCCGGTGGTCGGCACGGCACTGGTGTTGGTCGCGGCGATCCAGCGCGGCCCACTCTCGCCGCTGCGCGCGATGTCCTGGCAGCCGGTCCAGGTGGTGGGGGATGTCTCGTACAGCATGTACCTCTGGCACTGGCCCGCCCTGGTGCTCCTGCCGTACGTGCTCGGCCACGATCTGCACCGATCGACCAAGGTGCTGGCGATCATCGCGGCCTTCGTGCTCGCGTGGCTCACCAAGATCTTCGTCGAAGACCGATTCCGGGGGCGCAAGCCGCTCGGTGTCCCGCTGCGACGGTCCTTCATCTTCGCCCTCACCGGCATGATCGTGATCGCCCTCGCCAGCGGTGCGGTCGTCGGCACCGTCAGCGCACAGGCGGCGGCCGCCCAGTCGAAACTCGACCACGCGCTCAACGACGCCGACTCGTGCTTCGGCTCGCGGGCTCTGGTGAACGCCACGTCGTGTTCGCCGCACGGTGACAAGCTGCTGACGACGCCCGTCTTCGCAGCACAGGACAAGCCGAAGCCGTACACCGACGACTGCTGGATCCTCGGCGACTTCAGCGACCAGAAGACCTGCCACTACGGGCAAGCGACCCCAAAGCGAAGAAGGTCGCGCTGATCGGCAACTCGCACGCCGGACACTGGCTGCCGGCACTCGAGGAGATCGCCAAGACCGAGAACTGGTCGATCACGACCTATCTCATCTCCGAGTGCTACACGGTCGACGTCATGGTGGACTTCGGAACGCCCGAGCGCTCGCAGAACTGCCTCGACTGGAACAAGAAGGTCATCGACGAGATCCCGAAGGACCACTACGACCTCGTCGTCTTTTCGAATCGGACGTGGGCGAAGATGCCGGGCAAGACCCGCGCTCAGACGTGGACGGCCGCCGGCGCCGCATACACCCGCGTGCTGACGAAATGGGCAGACGCCGGCACTCCGACGCTTGTGCTGCACGACACGCCCTACGCCACCGAGTTGAAGAACGTGCCGGATTGCGTGGCGGCCCATCTCGACGACCTCTCGGCCTGTGACGGCACCAGAGCGCGTGAGCAGAAGGACCCCCTCGCCGATGCGGCCGCCCGGATGTCGAATCCCGACGTGAAGATGCTCGACCTCACCGATCGCATCTGCTCGGGAGAGACCTGCTACTCGGTCCTCGGCGGCGTGATCGTCTACTTCGATCGCGGTCACATGTCGGCGACGTTCGCGAAATCGCTGACCCCCGACATCAAGAAGGCGGCGCTGTCGGTCATGGCGGCGAGGTCCGGCGCAAAGTAGCCGCTCGCGCCGCGCGGTCGGAGTCCACAGCGTTCCCACAAGCACGACGTCCTTAGACTGGACAATCGCCCGTGGGGACTGTGATGGGCGGACGACAGGACGAATGAGACAGTGACGGCAAGGCACCACGCTTCTCAGTGATCACGCCGATGTACAACGTGGCGGCCTACCTGCCTGACTTCTTCGAGTCACTCGAGAGCCAGTCCGTCGGCATCGATGGACTCGAGATCATCCTCGTCGATGACGGATCGACGGATGACACGGCCGCGGTGGCGGCGGAGTTCGCTCACCGGCACCCGCAGTCGGTCCGCGTCCTCCACAAAGAGAACGGCGGCCAGGCAAGCGCCCGCAACCACGGACTCGACCACGCCACGGGGGAGTGGGTGACGTTCCCGGACCCTGATGACCGTGTCTCGAAGCACTATTTCCGAGACGCCGCGGCGCTCACCTCGGACGACCGTCCTCAACCGGTCGCGATGGTCACCGCTCGGATCAAGATGTGGCACGAGGTGGAGGAGGGCGCGGACGTTGTACGTGACACCCATGCGCTCGCCGACCGCTTCGAAGACGGCACGCGGATCGTCGATCTGGACGTGGAGCCCGACACGATCCAGGCCCACGTCACCACGGGGTTCTTCCGCCGCGACATCATCGAAGGCCGTGGCCTGCGGTTCCGTGAGAACCTGCGGCTGCGTTTCGAAGACGGAAATTTCGTCTCCCGTTACCTGCTCGGCTTCGACCGGCCGCGCGTCGCCCTCGCTGCGCACGCCGACTACTTCTACCGCCAGCGGGCGGACGCATCGTCACTCGTGCAGAGCAGCGCGACGAATCCGGCGAAATACACCGACACCATTCGCCATGGCTATCTCGATGTCGTGGCGGCAGGCCGACGGCGCGCTCCCGGCCTGGGCGCAGATGCTCATCATCTACGACCTGCTCTGGCTCTTCCGTGCGTCGCAGGGCGGCGTGGTGCGCCGCGCCCGGTTCCCGGAGAGCATGTATCGCGAGCTCGATGAACTGCTCCCCGAGATCACTCGCCATCTCGATGAGGATCTCATCCGAGGCTTCAACGCGATGGCGGTCTCGGATTGGATGAAGGACGCCCTCATCCTCATCAAGCGCGGCGGCGGGCACGGGACGGTTCACCTCGGACGCATCGATCCGACGCGCGGTCTCATCGCACTCAACTACCGTTATCGCGGCGATGAGCCGCACGACGAGCAGCTTCTCGTCGATGGGGAGCGCCACGCGCCCCGCTACACCAAGGACTGGGCTCTCGAGTTCGCGGGGCGTCCCATCGTCTATCAGCGGACGATCTGGACCACGATCACGCCCCACCTGGTGCTCTCACTGGACGGCGTAGAGGTGCCGATCCTCGTTCGACAGAAGCCCGCAGGCTTCGCTCCGGCGACCCCAGAGGTCATCGCGGAGCGGATCGCCGGCGCCACCCGGAAGTCCGTTCCGTCGGCGTCCGGGCTCTCGACCTATCGCAGGCTTCGACGGCGTGCCGGGCTGACCGTGCGCGAAGCGGGCGCCGTGATGATCCGGCGGGTTCGTCCCGGGAGGCCCTCGGCCGCGTGCGCACGGCCTGGGGGGCGATGCCCCTCGTTCCGGAGAAGTTCTCGCGGGCATGGGTCTTCATCGATCGGGATGTCGACGCGAACGACAGCGCGGAGATCCTCTACAAGTGGGTGGCACAGAACCATCCGGAGATCAATTCGTGGTTCGCGATCCGGAGGGACTCTGCCGATTGGGCGCGCCTCGAAGCAGAGGGTGTGCGGCTGGTCGACTACGGGTCACCCGAGTTCGCGCGGCTGCTGCTCTCGGCCGAGCACGTGGCATCGAGTCACGCCGACCGGTTCATCACGAATCCGATTCCGAAGCGGCTGGGGCGGTACGCCTGGACCTTCACCTTCCTTCAGCACGGCGTGATCAAAGGTGACATCTCCGACTGGTTGAACCCGAAGCCGATCTCGACGTTCATCACCTCCACCCAGGGCGAGTACGACTACATCGTGGGACGCTCCGCCTTCCGATATGGCGCGAAGGAGACGCGACTGGCCGGGCTTCCGCGGTTCGATGCCCTCCTCCGACAGGACGCCGCCGTTCCGGACGAGGAGCGCGACATGGTCCTCGTCATGCCGACCTGGCGCGACTACCTCGTCACCGGCATGGTCGGCTCCTCGCGCGGACGCGGGGCAGTGGACGGCTTCGCCGACACGCCCTACGCCCAGCAGCTCGCGGCTTTCTTCCGCTCACCGCGCCTGGCGGAGGCCGCCCGCAGGACCGGTTCGCAGGTCGTCTTCATGCCCCACCCGAACATGCACGCCTACCTGGATCGCTTCGATCTTCCCGCGGACGTGCGGGTGGTGTCCTACGACGACGTCGATGTGCGCGAGATGATCGTGCGCGCTCGCGTGCTCGTCACCGACTACTCCTCGACGGCGTTCAACATGGCGTACATCCAGCGACCGATCGTGTACTTCCAGTTCGATCGTGACGAGTACTTCACCAGCCACACCGAACGCCCGGCGTACTTCGACTACGAACGCGACGGATTCGGGCCCGTGACGACGGAGGCCGACGCAGCGGTGGCCGCGGTGGACGACGCGTTGTCGGGGACGCTGGACGGCGTCTACGCCGAGCGCATGCGGCTGACATTCCCCGTGCGCGACGGACAGAACTGTCGGCGGGTGTTCGAAGCGATGCTCGAGGCGCGACGCGTGCGCCCGGCCGAAGAGCGGCTCACGGCGGCGCCCAACGACTCCTGGACGGTGGACGTCGCCGGCTGACACGTCCGGCGCGAGAGTCACCCGAGGGAGCGAAGCGTCTCGCGCAGCGCGGCCCCGTTCCGCTCGAAGTCGAATTCCCATGCCGAATGGAACGCCCGCGGATCGAATGTCCTGCCGGCTTGAACACGGTCCGGTGCGCTCCAGAAATAGTGGAGTTCAGCGCCGAGGCCCATGGCGTAGAGCTGCTCATTCCGGGCCGCATAGGCCTCGTGATTCAGGACGATCATCGCCTGCAGCTTCTCTGCGAAGAGCACGTTGAACATCGCCGAACCGCCGAATCCCGCCACCACGCGGGCATCCGCGAAGAGCTCGGCCTGGGTATGGAGCGTGTGGTCTTCGGGGAAGACCACTTCGAAGCCGTGCTCACGGAAGAGCTCCTCCACGGCCGGCGCATTCCGGCAGTCGCGGTGCACCATGCCGGGGCGACGGGACACGAACAGCTTTCGGCCGACTCCGGTCCGGTCCGCATCGACGAGCCCCTTCCGGAGGCGCGCCCACACGTCGCGGATCATCGGATGGAACCAGAACGGCTCGTGGTTCTGCCACAGGACAGTGCAGGCGACGAGCGAATCCACTTCGGCGGGAGCCGGCTGCCAGACCACGTCGTGGTCGTCAAGCCCGTACGCGAGCAGCAGTTCCCGCTCATACGTGGGCTGATAGCCCGGCGGTATGCGGACGATCGCCCGGAGGTCGGGAAGACGTCTCTTGGCCTCATCCCACCCCCACAGCTTGGCCGGAACCTCGGTGATGAAATGGCCGAAGTGCCCGTGGTAGGCCGTGGTCAGGTCGTAGATCGGGCCGCGGAGAAGGGGGACCGGACCATCGAATCTCGCCGGGATCGATACGAAGTCGGGCGTGACATCGGGGGCGAGCACGGTGCCGGGAATCGCCTCGGTCGGAAATCGGAACGACGGCGGCAGGAGCGTCTGATCGTGCACCCATGCCATGTGGCTGAGCACACGGATGCGTCCGCGATAGTGGCGCATCGTGATCTCGGGGGTGTCCAACTCGGTGTGCAGATTCTCGACGGAAGGATTCGGCGTGTTCGTGCGCACCGCGGCTTTTGCGGTGACATGGGCGCCCGGCCGCGTATCGATCAGGTCGATGGACAGGCGTGGCGTGCGCGTGGCAAGAGAGGCGATCCGCCGCTCCGGCACCTTCAGATAGTGGGCTCTCGCCTTCGTGTGCACCGCGTAGGAGTCGATCCCTTCGACATGTGAGGTCGCGGAGATGAGGTCGTCTGCCAGCGGTCCGGTCGTCGGTTGGGACGGCAGGCGCCCCTCGACCACGCCGGCCCAGCCGGACACGCCATCCCGGGCTTGGGCGCCGGGACGATGGTGGACGTACAAGCCGTTCGCGGCAAGATGCGGGTACACGGCGCGCCAGAGCGCGACCGACTGCCCCTCGTCGGCCGGGCGGCGCGCATCGATGATGATGTCCGGTGGCGGCGCGTCACGCATCGAAGCCGCGATGGAGTCGGGCGATGCCATCCGGTGGACGTGCACCCCGGGTTGACGGGTGCGGCTCGGCACGAAACCGGTTGCGTACACGGTGACGTCGTCGGTGAAGAACGTGCGAAGCCAACGTTGGACCCGCCAGCGTGAGGGGCGATCGGCGACCACGACCACCCGGCGGACCCGGCCGGCAGCGGGCGGCAGAAGACCGCGGATGCGATCTGCGGCGGACGCCGTCGACGGGCGCCGTCGCCACTGCCAGAGGAGGTACCCCAGGGCGCGGCGCGCAGCGCCGCGTGCCGTCACGCCCCTGTCCTCTGCCCGGCGTCAGGGCGATGGAGACCGGTCGCCGCAGGCGGCAGGCATGGCAGCGCGGGCACGGTCCGGCGATTCATATCGTCATCCTAGGGACAACCGGCCCCGACCGGCCCCTCGTCAGCTGAGCAGATCTCTCACCTGATGCGTGATGCGTCTGCACGACTGCCCATCGACGAGCGGGAGAGTGCGCTCGACACGTGCCCGGTAGAGGTCACGCTCGGCGAGATACCCGAGGTCGTCCAGCTGCCTTCTCACGATCTCGACGGCATCCGGGACCGAGGTGGCGACCGGTCCGAAGCCGTGGTCTTCATAGGACCAGTACCCGGGAACGTAGGTGTGGCCGCCATGGAGGAAGTCGTCCCGGTCGAATTGGAAGTACGCGACATCCGCCCCGGCGAGTCGCAGCCTCGAAGAAGATCGAAGAGTAGTCGGTCACCACGACCCGGCAACGCGTCAGGAGTTCGTGCACGTCGTGGACCACGGTGATCAGGTCGACATGCGGTGCAACCAGATCGGCGTCGATCTGCGATCGGAAGTTCGGATGCGGGAGGAAGGCGATCCTCGCCCCGGCCGCCTGCGCCAATGCGGCGAGTCGGGGGTCGTTCACCAGCGCGAGCCAGTTCTGTCCGAACTCCGAGCGCTCGAAGGGCTCCCTCAATGTGCGCCCGCCGCCGACCGCCTTCGGCCCGAGAAGGCGGTGTCGCCAGGTTGGAGCGAGCAGGATGATGTTGCGTTCAGCGGGGTCGGCGGCGGCCACGAGCCGTGCGACCTCGTCGTGGCGGGGGAATCCGGTCAGCTTCGCCTGCATCCCGGTGAGGACATAGGACGAACCGTCCTCGATGATCGAGTTCTGCTCGTCCACACTCGCAGTGGTGATGAGGTCGATCCGCTTGCGGTTGAACCAGATGGAGAGATCATGCTGCAGGACGCCGTGCTCGAGGTAGACGTATCGCCACGGTCGGGATCTGCCCGGGTAGTGGCGTTCGGGAACGGGGTCAGACACCTCCACGTCGAGATGTGTGGAGAGCACGACGAGAGCTTCAGCGAGGACAGCGCGATGCTCCCCTGACCCGTATGCGATCAGGCGGAATCCCTCTCGCTTCAGGCGATTCCAATCGGCGCTGTCCTCGGCCACGACGAACCATGCGTTGATGGCCGGCTCATGCCGACGCAGGTGACGGTAGAGGTACTCCGCGCTGTCGCCCGCCGCGCTCACCCGATCCATGAGGACCCAGGCGTCGGAGTACTTCCTGTTCATCCCGAGGAGTCGCCGCATCCTGGTCCAACGGCGGGCGCGCATCCCGTCGCCGCGTCCCCGCACCCGCGGACTGGATCGGAACGACCCGGGCACCAGCGCAAGCCAGCTCGGCACGAGCGCGCCCTGCCACGCGGCGGAGGAACCGCGCGGCTTGCGCCCTCGTCGCCGACGATGCCCGGCGCTGGCGCGGGCGCGGACGCAGTCCGCGTGCCTGGTACACGGACGATTCCAGGGCGACGGCGTGGTCATCGAGCTGTACGGTGACGACGGAGCGGGGAGCGAACCACAGGATGCGCTCCCGCACGAGTGTCTGCCCGAAGACGTCGAGCCGACGGGTCTTCGATACCACGGGCTCCACCGGTCGCCCGTCGTGCGCGAAACGCTCGACAGGCAGCGCTCGGGCGAACAGGTATCTGATCTCGACGCCACGATGATCATCGGTCACCACCTTCGCGATGCCCTCTGCGGGCAGCGGCGATCCCTTGAGCGCGAGCAGAAGGCAGCGGTGGTCGACACCGAGGCTGGTGACGTTGTACGAGTGGATGCTCGAATCCGCGACGTGCGCGAGCACGGCGGCGAGGGCGGCCAGGACGCGCTCCCGGTCAGCGTCCGACATCCACGTGGCCTTCTTGCTGATGTCGTTCTCGCGCGGGAGGAACCATCTCACGTCGTAGAGGAACATCATGTCGAGCCAGGCAGGGACATTGCCGTCGGACTCTGCTCGTTCGAAGAGCGGGAGGTATCCCCGTTCGAATCGGCCGAAGTTGAAGTCGGGATTGTGGCCGCTGTTGTCGACGGCGGAATCGGCGGCGGTCCGCTTCCGGTAGAAGTACTCTGCGTCGGAGACCATCAGGACACGGCGCGACGGGGCGGCGAGAAGGTATTCCGCGACGAAGAGCGCGTCCTCGGCGATGCTCAGCGATTCGATGAACCGCACGTCGTCCCGTTGGAGCATGTCGCGTCGGAAGAACGCCGACGCCGCCTGCGACTGCACCGCCTGCGGTTCGCGGTCGAGGTCGATGACACGAGTGCCATCGGCGAACTTGAACTTCAACGCGTGCGTGTCCGTGGCGCGCCCCGCGGCCTCGGAGAACCATTTGACGTTCGCCGCGGCGATGACAGCATCCTTCGAATCCGGTGCCAGGAGCGCGTCGGCGGTCGCGGCGAAATAGCGGTCACCCACGAAGTCGTCGCCGTCGGGCAGCGCGATCCAATCGCCGGCGGCCACGGCGATGCCGGCGTTCCGTGCCGAGCTCACGCCGCCGTTCGCCTTGCGGATGACCCTTCCGGAGCGGGCAGCGGCGTCGAGCCAGCGTTCCGCGATCTGAGCGGAGTCATCCGGCGAGCCGTCATCCACGAAGATGAACTCGAGTTCATATCGCCCGCGGCGCTTGCGCATCGAACGCGCGCAGCAGATCGGGCAGGTATCGCGCCGACCGGTACAGCGGAACGACGACGCTGAACCGGACGATCGAATCGGTCATATCGGATCTCGGAGCGATGCCATGGCGGCGACCTCGACGGTCACGACCTGACCGGTCAGGTCCGCGCCGATCACGTGGGTGGTCACCCGTGCCACTTCGTCGGGGTCGAGGCAGCGTCCCGCTCGGCTCGTCTCCGAACGCGGCCGTGCGCATCGGCGTTGCCGTGCGCTGGGGGTTGATGCAGTTGATCCGTACGCCGCTGTCGGCCCATTCCTCGGAGAGCGCCTGGGTGAGGTTGACGACACCGGCCTTGGTCGCCGAGTACGTGCTGTAGTTCGCGCGTCCCCGGGTGTACGAACTCGACGTGAACAGGATCACCTGACCCTGCGTCTGCGCCAGGTATCGGTACGCCTCGCGACACACCAGCGCGGGAGCGGTGAGGTTCGTCTGGATCGTCCTCTTGAGATCGCTCTTCTTCGTATCGATCAACGGCGCGATCTGGAGCACCCCCGCGGTGATCACAACGGCGTCGATTCGGCCCAGCTCATCGGCGGCCTTCGCCAGCGCCTTCCGCACATGCTTGGCTGAGGTGACATCCGTCCCGGTCGTCGAACGGCTGAACTCGACGACACGCGCACCCGCCTCCTGCGCGAGTCGGACGATGCTGGCACCGATCCCGTAGCTTCCGCCGAACACGACGACGCCCTTTCCGGAAAGATCGGGAAGGGTGCCCATTTCCTCGAGGGATAGGCTCGCGGACTGCAGCTGGAAGAGCTTGTCTGCGATGTGGACGTCGATGGGCTCGGTGACCTTCATGTTCTCGGCTGTGCCTTCGACGACGAAGATCGGCACGTCGGGAAGGTACGTGAAGACGACCCCGCAGTCGTCGGTCGCGTGGAAGTCCGGATCGCGACGGGCGATCGCGTAGGCCTCGCGGATGGTGCGCAGACGAAAGGCCTGCGGGGTCTGCCCGCGACGGAGCATCGAGCGGGCGGGGATGCCCGAGACCAGACCGTTCCCGTCGACCTCGATGATGGTGTCTGCCGAGGGGATGGCGGTGTCGACCGCGTCGTAGCGGTCGAGCGCGGTCACACAGTCATGGATGATGCGGCTGTCGATGAACGGACGCACCGCATCGTGGAACAGCACCTTCAGATCGTCGCCGTCCAGGGCCGCGATCGCGAGTTCGGTGGTGTCGTTGCGCGTCGCCCCGCCCGGCAGGATGCGCGTGAGCTTCGGGAACCTCGCGTCGTCCTTCAGATGATCGAGCTCGGCGATCGCTCCGGGGTTCATCATCACGATGATCTCGTCAACGTCGTCGCTGGCCTGCACCGCTTCGAGCGTGTGCTCGACGATCGCCTTGCCCGCGATGCGGATGAGCTGCTTCGGAATGCCGAGGCCGACGCGGACGCCGATGCCGCCGGCCAGGACGACTGCCACCGTGCGGGTGCTGTCACTCACGTGTCGATACCTCGTGGGATTCATGGGTCTTCAGGATGCGCCGCCGTATGCGGCGTCCGCCCATATCCTACGGTTCACCCGCTGGGACCGTTCACGGAGACGGCGGCGCCGCGAGGGCTGTCACGCATAGGATCGATGAGCCATGATCCTGTTGAGCGCAGTCATCCCTCTGTACCGCGTGGAGAAGTACCTGCCCGATCTGCTCGGGAGTCTGTCTGCGCAGAAGCCCGGCGGGTATCGGCTCGAGGTGATCTTCGTCGACGATGGATCTCCCGACAGGTCCGGAGCCATGGCGCAGGAGTGGCTCGAGCGATCGGGGATCGACGGTCGCGTGATCCGCCAGGACAACGCCGGCGTCAGCGCCGCGCGCAACGCCGGCCTTCGCGCGGCTCGCGGCGAATGGGTGACGTTCCCCGACTCCGACGACTACGTCGCCCCCGACTTCTTCCGGCGTGTCTCGCGTTTCCTCGCGCGGCACGGCGAGCGGGTCACGATCGCATCCACCCGCCTGGTGCGGCTCCGCGAGCCCGATCCCAAGATCCGCGATGTGCACGCGCTGAAGTTCCGCTTCATGGCGGGCGATCGCGGCGTGCCGATGGCGACGAACCCCGACTTCTTCCAACTGAACGTGGCCTCGGCCTTCTTCCGGCGGCGGGATATTCTCGATCGCGGCCTACTGTTCCGCTCGGGACTGCACGCGTCCGAGGACGCGCTGTTCGTCGCCGAGTTCCTCCTCGACATCCCCGATCCGGTGCTCGGGCTGGTGGCGGATGCGCGATACGTCTATCGCAAGCGGGCCAGTGGTGACTCGGCGGTCGACCGGTTCCGGAGCGACCCGGACACGTACATCGAGCGCTTCCGCGACGGCTATCGCGGGATCCTGGAACGCGCCGCCGCCCGCGGGGCCGTGCCCGGATGGCTCCAGTCGATGTTCCTCTACGAATGCCAATGGATCCTGCCGCCTCAGCTGACCAGCGAGGGGTACGCGGCCGTGCTCGATGACGCGGGACGCGCGGCGGCTCTCGACGCGCTCGCCGCCTGTGCGCGCCACGTGACCGAGCAGCGCCTCTTCGAGTACGACGCGACCGCGCTGCCGATGGAGTCTCGCCTGCTGCTGCAGCGTCTCGCGGGCCGGTCGATTCCGGCCTGGGTGGGCGCCTATCGCGACAGCCGGGACGTGGTGACGATCCCGGTCGCCGACCCGGCAGCAGTGGAACTGCACGGTCCGCACGACGAGATCCTCGTCGTCGAGCCGGTGGTCAGCACTCCTGACTATTTCGGACAGCGGCTGCTCCACCGTTGGGAGGCGTCTGCGCCGGCAGCCCGCTGGGCGTTCGCCGATGCGGAGTATCGATCGATCGTGGAGCGCACATCCGGCGACACCGGTGCGCAAGCAGGACCGCCATCGTCGTCGACAGTTCGGTCAGCTCCGCCGGGCCGTGCCGGCCCGCGCCGGCGAGGTCCGGGTGTGGAAGCCGGTGCCGGGCCCGGGGGATCACTTTGGCGGCGTCTGGTCTGGGAAGCGCAGCTCACGCGCCACCGCGCGGTGCGGCTGATCCGGCGTCTACTGCGTCGATGATCAGCCCGGCGATGGCGTCGGCGCACGGGGTCTTTGTCGTCTTCGCCACAGCCGAGACCTGGACCCACCGGCCCGCGAACGCCTGGGTTGCTTCCCGAGTTCCTGTGCCGGCGTCGATCGCCGCCGCCAGAGCAGGGATGTCGCGGACGATCGGTCCGGGCAGATCCCGACGGTAGTCGAGGTAGAAGTCCCGCGACGCGATGTACTCGTCCAGATCAGGCGCGAGGAAGTAGCAGGGGACGCCGAGCACGGCCGCCTCGTACAGCGCCGATGAATAGTCGGTGATGAACAGGTCCGCCACCTGCAGCAGCTCCTGCGTCGAGAAGCCGGGCGCCGTATCCACAGCCGGGCCGAAATCCACCGGCATGAGCGGGTGGACCTTCACCACCAGGTGGACGCCGATCTCCGCCAGCGCCGCAGTGAGCGCCGCGGCATCCACGATCACTGTGCCGTCGAGCCGGAAGGTCGGCGCGAAGACCGCCACGCGGGCAGTGCGCAGGTGCGGATGAACGTCGTGGATGCGGGCACGGGTGGCGTTGGAGCGCTCCGGGTCGAGCAGCCGATCGACCCGGGCAGCGGCGCGACCGTGACGTTGTCGATGCTCGTCCCGAACGCATCGGCGAACGCGGGGCGGCACTCCGGTCCGCTCGCGAGCACGACGTCGTACCCCTGGTGCATCCGCATGGCCTGCGCCAGCCGACGATCGCGACCCTCTTCGTGATCCAGGATGCTGAGGCCGAACTTCTTGAACGCACCGAGTGCGTGCCAGATCTGCACGACGGTGAGTCCCGGGCCGTGCCGCAGCAGGCTCGCGACCATCGCGTACGTGTCGATCACGAGCGCCCGAGAGGTGGCGACATGATAGAGCTGCGCCAGCATGTGGAACGAGTAGCCGATCTTGGCGAGGTACCCCGGGGGACCATGCGCACGAGCGTCACCACGCGCACGCTCGGGTCGGCGCGCCGGATCGCTGCGGTGAGATCGACGAAGTCGTTCGGCACCGTCTCGTGCTCGCGGCTGATCATCACGACCTTGCGGCGGCGCGGCAGCACGCGCAGCGGTGCGTAGGCGATGTTCAGCCCGATCCGTGCGGCGTGGGCGACCAGGAGCCGCAGGCCCATCGACCCGGATGCCCGGGTGGGCTCGACGGCGCTGCCGCCCGGGGCGGCGGCCTCGGGGCGTCCGGCGTCGCGCGGAGTCAGGATGAGCTCGCGGGTGATCCGCTCCGAAGAGTGACCGTCGCACGCTCCCATGAAGAAGTCGACGAAGCGCTCCTGCGTCTCCCCGTGCCGCACAGTCCTGATCGCGTCTGCGAGCCGAGCGGTGTCGGTCACCAGCGGGCCGGTCACATAGTCGGTGAGCGGGTAGTAGAAATCGCGGTCGGACGTGTACTGCTCCAGGTCGGGGCAGAAGAAGACGATCGGCCGGCGCAGGAGCGCGTACTCGAAGATCGTCGACGAGTAATCGGTGACCAGCACGTCGGCCGCCATCAGCAGCTGGGTGATCTCGCGATCGCCGGTGACGTCGATGATGCCGGTGACGCCCGGGCGGGCGACGGTCAGCGGCGCGACGAACGGGTGCATCTTGACCATCACGACCCACTCGTCGCCGAGGCCGCCGGCCAGGGCGTCCCAGTCGATGCCGTCGTAGTCGAAGGTCGCGGTCAGCTGCCCGTTCCCGCGGAACGTCGGTGCGTACAGGGCGATGCGCGTGTGCTCACCGATCCCATACCGAGCCCGCACCTCCCGATTCGCCTCGGCGACCGTCGCATCATCGAAGAACACGTCGGTGCGGGGGACGCCCAAGGGCTTCACCCTCGAGACGTCGATTCCATACGCTTCGGCGTAGTTCCCGCGGACTCCTTCGCTGCTGACCGTGGCGTCCGTGTAGTTGCGGTGGATGATCGACCCGGGGATCGGCCCCCCGGGCAGGCCCGCCCGGCTGTGGCCGACGCGCTTGAACGCGCCTGCGGCGTGCCAGACCTGCAGCAGACGCGACTCGGCTCGAATCCGGAACGGGTAGATCAGCGGGTAGAAGTCGTCGAGGACGATCGTCTGCGCTGTCGCGGTCACCCAAGGCAGGCGCAGGGTGTCGCGGATCGACCGGCGCGCACGCAGGTTCCGCTTGAAGATCCCGATGATCTCGGCCTCGGGGTTCTGTCGCATGATCTCGTCGCGGAGCGATCCGATGTTGCCGGAGTAGTCGGAGCGCGAGTCGGAGAGGAACACCACCCGGTCGGGCTTGACCCGAGCGAGGCGGGTGAACAGGTGGTAGGCGAGGAAATACGGTGCCCAGCGCCACTTCTGGAGGAAGCGCTGCGACGCAGCATGTTGCGCAGGCTCGGCATCTCACCCCTTCCCGGTTGCGTGCAGGAGTGCCTGATTCTATGTGACCGCGCTATGGGGTGAAGAGGACGGGCGTGGCTCTCGGCCTGGTCACAGTGAGCTACCGGTAATCTCGTCAGGTGCCCAAGACTCCTTCATCTGGACGCTACCGCGTGGATCGTGCCGGTTCCCACGCGGCACCGCGGCGACGCCGCCGCTGGCCCTGGATCACCACCTCGGTGGTCGGCGGGGTCGTCGTCGCCCTGGGTGCCGTCACGGCGGTGTTCGCCGTGCAGGCGATCTCGGTGAAGGACGACCTGATGTCGGCCAAGTCCGAGATCTCGTCGATCACGAAGTACATGAAGAGCGGCGACTCGGCCAAGATCGCCGCCGCCGGCGACGAGGTGCTCACGCTCACCCGTCGAGCCGACTCCACGGTGAAGGGGCCGCTGTGGGAGGTGGCCGCCGGCATCCCGCTCGTCGGCCAGAACGTCGATGCGGTGCGCAAGGCGACCGAGGCGACCCACGTGCTCGCCGAAGGCGCGATGCCCGCGGGCGTGAAGCTGCTGAGCACGCTGCAATTGGACAAGATCTCAGTCAAGGGCGGCGGAATCAACCTCGCCCCGATCAGCGAAGCCGCAGACTCGCTGCCGGCCATCACCACCGCGTTCACCCAGGCTCAGAGCGAGCTGAAGAGTGTCGACCGCTCCAAGCTCCTGCCGTTCGTGGACAGTGCCGTCGGCTCGCTGTTCGACGTCATGGACCAGGCGGGTCCGGCGTTGAAGAACGTCCAGCACTATCTGCCGACGCTGTTGAAGATCGCCGGTGCGGATGAGAAGCGCACGTACATGCTGATCTTCCAGAACAACGCCGAGTCGCGAAGCGGCGGCGGGTTGCCGGCGGCGACAGCGATCGTCAACGTCGACAACGGCAGCGTCAAGCTCGCGAAGCAGACCGGCACCTACAGCTTCCCGCGCAACCAGCAGGTGGTCGACCTGCCCCCCGAGACCCTGGCCCTCTACGAGCCCGACACCTTCATGGGGTTCGGCAACTTCACCCGCACGCCGAACTTCCCGACGACTGCCCAGGCCTTCGACAACCTGTGGTTCAACACCAACGGCGAGCACCTCGACGGTGTGATCTCGGTCGACCCGGTCGTGCTCTCGCACATGCTCAAGGTGACCGGACCGATCGAGACGGCCGATGGACGCAAGCTGACCTCGGGCAACGTGGTCGAAGCCCTGCTCTACGACGCGTACAGCCGCTACCCGGTGAACGCCGTCCAGGACGCCTTCTTCGCCGACGTGGCCGCCCGCGTGTTCAACAAGGTGGCGTCGGGCAAGTGGGACGTGATGAAGATGCTCACCCAGCTGGAGACATCGGTGAAGGAGCAGCGCCTGCGCGTCTGGTTCCCGCGCAAGGACGAGCAGGCGATGGCGGTCGAGCTGGGCCTGGACGGTGCGATGGCGACGACCAACAAGAAGACGACCGAGGTCGGGATCTTCGTCAACGACGCGGCCTACAGCAAGCTCGAGTACTTCATGAAGACGAAGGTCAATGTGACCTGCAGCGCCGCGGACCGTACGATCACCACCTCGATGAGGATCGCGAACAGCGCACCGCTCGAGGGGATGACCAAGTACCAGCTCGGCATCCGGAACAAGCGCTACGGGCTGCCTGAAGAACACGTTCATCCAGGACATCATCTACTTCGCGCCGACCGGCTCGAAGATCACCGCGGTCGATCCGCAGTTCGGCGACTCCTACGCCGACATGCGCAGCGGCGTCGAGGACGGGCGCAACGCCCAGAGCATCCGCGTCTTCGTCCCGAGCGGCGAGACGAAGACCGTCTCGTTCACCAGCACACTGCCCAAGGGCGACCTCGGGCCGCTGTCGGTGCGGTACACCCCGACGGTGACGACCACACCGGTCACCGTGGCGAAGACCTGCGACGGACTCTCTCGTCGCCGCAGTCCTGACAGACTGATGCCTGTGTCGGCCCACACTGACGTGTACTCCATCGTCACGCCCCTGTTCAACGTGGCGGCCTACCTGCCGGAGTTCCTGGAATCGCTGGAACGGCAGACGATCGGGTTCCACCGGCTGCAGGTCGTCCTGATCGACGACGGGTCCACGGATGATGGTGCGACGGCCCGCATCGCCCGGGCGTTCGCCGCCGAGCATCCGCAGAACGTCACGTTCCTCTCTCAGTCGAACGCCGGTCAGGCTGCCGCACGGAATCGGGGCCTCGAGCTGGCGACCGGCGACTGGCTGACCTTCCCCGACCCGGATGACGTGCTCCGTCCTCGGTACCTCGAGGAATGCGAGAAGGCCCTCGCGCGCCATGGCGACGACGACGTCGACATCGTCTCCGCCCGAATCCTCCTCTGGTACGGGAGGGGGATCGGGCATGACAGCCACGCTCTGGCGGCACGGTTCCATCAGGGTCCGACGCTTGCGGCATCTCGACGAAGAGCCGAACTGGATTCAGCCGCACGTGACGTCGGCCCTCATCCGCCGCCGGGCCGTCGCTGAACTTGGCATCCGGTTTCCGGAAGAGCTCCGCCTCCGGTTCGAAGACGCCGCATTCGTCGCCGAGTATCTGCTGCGGACCACGGACCCGACCGTGCTCTTCGTCCCGCGTGCGCATTACCTCTATCGGCAGCGGGCCGACCACTCCTCGACCGTGCAGGCCAACCGCGGCGACCCCCGCAAGTACGTCGATCATCTCCGACACGGGTTCCCTCGGCTCATCGCCGCCGCAATCGAGCAGCATGGTCGCGTTCCGCGTTGGGCGCAGAACCTCATGCTGTACGACCAGTTCTGGATCCTGCGGTCGTCTCAGAAGGGGGAGGCTCGTCACACGCGCTTTCCCGAGCAGATGTATCGCGATCTCGATGACCTCGTCTCGGCGTATCTGACCCACATCGATGCCGAGAGCATCCGCGAGTTCTCGATCATGTCCGTCGAGGCATGGATGCGCGACGCCCTCCTCATCAAGAAGGGCGAGATCACCCACGGTCAGCTGCTCGCGGGTCCGCGAGATGAGCGGCGCGGTCTGCGCGCGGTCGTCTATCGTCATGGTGAGGATGCTCCGACCGAGCGGGTCTTCGTCGGTGAAGCGGTCGTGGAGCCGCGATTCGCGAAGACGCAGGGGCTGGAGTACGTGGGGCGGACGATCGTCTGGCAGCGGACCATCTGGCTGCCGGCCGAAGCGCGCGTGCGGATCGCGCTCGATGGCGTCGATCATTATCCCCAATCGCCGGCAGGGAGTGGGAAGCCGCCCTTCGCCCCGGATGACCGGGGCTGGCGCGTGCGCGCACACCGGCTCGGGCACGCCGTCGAGGCACAGGTGCTTCGCATCGGCAGAGGGCTGAATCGTCGTCGGGGCCGAAGCCTCGCCATCGTCCGGCGCACGCTCGCCACCCGTTCGGTCCGCTCCGCCCAGGAGTTCCGGAACGCGTGGGTGTTCATCGACCGCGATGTCGATGCCAACGACAGCGGCGAGGACCTCTACTGGTGGGTGCGGGAGAACCATCCCGAGATCAACGCGTGGTTCGTGGTGCGACGGGGCACGCCTGACTGGGAGCGAATGTCCCGCCAGGGCGCCCGGCTGGTCGGATACGGCGAGCCGGAATTCTTCAGCCTGATGGCGCACGCGGACCACTTGGCATCGAGCCATGCCGACCGATTCATCACCGACGCGCTCCCGCGGAGGATGCGCGGCAGGTATGTCTTCACCTTCCTTCAGCACGGAGTCATCAAGGGCGACATCTCGGAATGGCTGAACCGGAAGAGGATCGACGTCTTCGTGACGTCCACCCGGGCGGAATACGACTACATCGTGGGACCGTCGCCGTTCAAATTCGGCACGAAGGAGGTGCGCCTCACCGGGCTCCCGCGCCACGACGCCCTGCTCAAGCTGGCGCAGCGACGCGACGGAGGTCGAGCCTCGAAAGTCTTGATCATGCCCACCTGGCGCGACTACCTGGTCGGCGACATGGGGAAGACCTCGGCCGACCGCGCGCAGATCGCGGCGTTCTCGCAATCGCGCTATGCGCGCAGCTGGGGGAGCTCCTGCGCCGCCCCGAGATCGCCGAGCTCGCCGAACAGGGGTACGAGCTCGTCTTCATGCCGCACCCGAACATGCACGGCTATCTGGCGGATTTCGACGTCCCGCCGCACGTGCGCAGCGTGTCGTACGCGGATGAGAACGTCCGGCATCTTCTCGCCGACTGCGCCGCGCTGGTCACCGACTACTCATCCGTCGCATTCAACGCTGCCTTTCTGCGGATTCCGGTTCTCTACTATCAATTCGATGCCGAGGAGTATCGGGCAGGGCACACCGAGCGGGATGGGTACTTCGACTACGCGGACGGAGGCTTCGGGCCGGTCGCATCGGATGCCCGCTCGGCTGCCGGCGCACTCCAGCACCTCGTCACGGAGGGGGTCACGCCCGTCTATCGTCGGCGCATGGAAGACGCCTTCCCGGTTCGGGACGGAGGGAACTGCGCGAGGGTCTTCCGGGCGATGGTCGAGGCGACGCGGCCGCCCTCACTCGGCGGGGAGCCCCCGTTGGCTGTCCGCGGCATCCATCCTCTCGCGCCACGACCGTGACTGACCGGCCCTGACGAGGCAGACGACGAGGATCAGCCAGCCGGCGCCGAACAGGGCGAAGCTCTCGAACAGCGAGTTGACCACGATCGTGACCAGGATCAGCGGAGTCCAGGCGTAGACGGGGGAGCGGCGCTCCCCGGCGACGAGCCAGGCGCGGATGAGGGCGACACCGACCATCGCCACGAACAGGAACGCTCCTACCCACCCGACCTGCAGCACGAGGTCGGCGTATGCGTTCAGCGCCGTCGTGTAGTCCTTGCCGAGGGAGAAGTTGATCGCGACGAACGGGTACTGCTCGCGGGGCCACGGACCGAACCAGCCGAACCCCTGCACGGGGTAGAACCGCACGTACATCGACAGCACCCGCCAGAGGTTCGCACGGATGGAGAAGTCCGACCCGGCGGCCGCGATGAGCTGGTGCCGGAAGAGGTAGGCGGTGGCAAGGCCCAGCACCACGACCGCGCCCAGGCTCCACTGCAGCGTCATGCGGTTGTGTGGGCTGGTGCGCCGCACGAGCACGAGGGCGCCGGTGGCCAGCCCCACCGCGACGGCGAGCACCAGCACGGTGGGGGAGCCGCTGAGCACCGCCAGGACGCCGCCCGCGGCCACGGAATAGACGGCCACGCCCGGGCGCACCGAGGCCGTCCGCCACTCCACCACGAACGTGATGAGGGCCAGCACCGCCACGAACCCCAGCATGTTGCGGGTGCCGAAGATGCCCTCGACGGGCCCGAACTCGATGATGTTGCCCTCGATGCCGAACCAATGCACGGGGGTGGTCATCAGGATGCCGATGACGATCTCGATCGCCAGCGAGATCGACAGCAGCCAGCGCATGACATCGCCCAGCGCCCGTGCGGTCTGCAGGGTGTCGCGCACGTGGCCCACCACGATCGCCAGGAACGCGATCGCCACGAGCGAGACCCACCCCACCACCGTGTCGGGCGCCGACTCGCTCCAGAAGACGCTGATGATCGTCCAGGCCAGGAACACCAGCAGCGACACCGGGACCAGCCGCAGGAACGAGAGCTCGCGGCGGCGGGCGATCAGCATCCCGAAGCCGATGACGCACAGCCCGACGATGATCGTGACGTAGGTGACGAGGCCGGCCATCCATTGGATGGCGTGCGACGAGAACACCACGGCGAACGCGGTCAGCGTGAACGCCCGTGCCATGCCCGCCGAGCGCAGCGCTCGGGCAGCCAGCGCGGGGTCGGGATGCTGCGGTCCCCGCTCACCGGCGGCTCCCGGCCGGGGACTGCTCATCGCCGATCAGCTCGCCCCGCTCGATCGCCACCCGCTGCTCGATCGGCCCGACGCCGACGTGCGGCGACTGCTTGATCTTGAACGCGAGCATGACCACGAACATCCACCCCCACAGCAGCAGGGGCTCGGACTCGGCCAGCCCCTGCACGAGCAGGCACGGCGATCACGAGCGTGGGCAGCAGGGTCAACGGGGAGTACGGGCGGTCGGCCCGCAGATCCCAGCGGGGACGATCGACAGCGAAGAACCACGCCCGCCAGGTGAACGCGAGATACAGCAGCGCCATCAGCACGACGCCGATGATGCCCAGCTGCATCGACACGTCGATCCACATGTTGTGCGCCTGCATCACCGACTGGCCGTGGTCGACGACCCAGCGGTCGAAGTGCGGGTCGCTGGGCAGCCAGGGGGTGGCGAATCCCCACCCGACGACAGGATGCTCCCCGGTGCGCGCCAGCACCGCCTGCCAGATGCGCTCGCGACCGGTCAGGTCGGCCGAGCGGCCGAGGACGGCGAAGATCCGATCGCGCAGCAGCCAGACCGTGAGCGCCCCGCCGATGCCCACGACCGCGAACAAGCCGTAGTAGAGACTTCGCCGCTCCGGGGTCTTCGCGCTGCGCATGAGCAGGACGGTGACCAGGACGACCGCCGCGAACACCGCCGACAGGTACACCGTCGCCGACGACGCGCGGTACAGCAGATAGACCGCGATCAGGATCCATACGCCCAGCAGCGCGCGCCGCGGCGCTCTGGCGGCCATCCTGATCGCGAATACGATGATCGCGATCAGGCACACTGCCGCCAACGGGTTCGCGTTGCCGAAGATGCCCTGGATGCGACCGCCGTTGAACAGGTTGCCGCGACTCCAGAACACGATCGGGTCGTACTCCTGGGCGGGTAGCTGGAATTCGGGCGCAGCGGCCCGCGCACGAACAGCGCGACCGCCAGTTCGAACAGGAGCGACAGCCCCAGGCACCATTTGAGGGCCGAGCCGATCGCCCTCACCACCTCGCGCCAGGTGAGCACCGCCGCCACGAACAGCCCCTGGAAGGTCGTGATCACCAGCAGCAGCCAGGTCAGCGCCGAGGTGCCGAGCCAGTGCGACCACAGCATCGACAGCCCCGCCCACACCAGATAGGCCATGACGAACCAGGGCACGCGCCGCCAGTTCACCGGGGGGCGGATGCTGAGCCAGAGCGTGATCGAGACGACCGCCGACAGCACGGTCACGGCGCCGGCGCCGGCCGCGCCGACGGCGTTCACAGTGAAGGTTCCGGACAGGGCCAGGAACAGCACGAAGATGCACCACGCGCGCAGCAGGATATGCCGCGTCTTCTCGCGCACCGGTGCGCTCGGCGGTGCCGACACGGGGTGTTTGGAGAGGACGGCCATGGTGGCATTCAGGCTATCGCGCGCACCTGTGCGGGACGGCTTCGACGCTGCTGGTTCGCGTGCGGTGATGTATGATTACATCATGTTGCGTACGCAGATCTCGCTGACGGTCGAGGAGCGGCGGCTCCTCGACGCTGAAGCGGCGCGGACCGGGCGTTCGATCTCTGCGCTCATCCGGGACGCGGTCAGCAGAACATACAGCTCGCGGCGCGACGTCGATTCTGATCTCGTGGCGATCGACGCGGCAATCGGCGCCTGGGGCGGCCGCGACCTCGATGGCGCGGCGTATGTCGAGAGCATTCGCTCGGGTCGTCGCCTCACGGGCACGGCCGCGCTGTGACGGTCGTCGTCGATACCTCGATCCTCATCGATGTCCTTCGGGGAGAACTCGCCGCGGCCGCGGTGCTCCGGAAGGCGCGAGCGTCGGGGCCGCTGCAGGCAAGCGAAGTCACCAGGTTGGAAGTCCTGGCGGGAATGCGACCCCGTGAGGAGGATGCGACTCGGGCGCTCTTCGCGGCATTCACCTGGCACTCCATGGATGGGCGGATCGCCGAGATCGCCGGAGAACTCGGCCGTCAGTGGCTTCCCGGCAATCGCGGCATCGACTCCGCCGATCTCGCCATCGCCGCTACCGCTGTCGCGCTCGACGCAGGTCTGCTCACACGGAACGTGAAGCACTTCCCGATGTTCAGCGGACTGTCTGCACCGTATTGACCATCCGGGTGGTGTGCGGGCGGGTCGTCATCCGATGGGGACACGCTCCCGGCGCGTCGCGAAGCTTCAACCGAAGGATGAGGCTTTAGTATCTGCGACTTGACCATCTCGAATGACACCTGTGTAATTATCAGCAAGCGCGTATCGCGTGGGGGGAAAGCAGGTTGGAGAACGAGATGACGGGCGCACAGTACCGCTCAGGCGTTCCCGCAGATTGGTTCGTCGATCCGGTCGATCTGGGAGTGCCGGGAGTCCGGCATCCAGTCGAAGAGGACAATCCGCTCGCATGGCAGGCAGATGCACTGTGCGCGCAGACCGATCCGGAAGCGTTCTTTCCGGAGAAGGGCGGCTCGACGCGCGACGCGAAACGCGTCTGCACGACGTGTGAGGTTCGGGCTCAGTGTCTCGAGTATGCGCTTCAGAACGACGAGCGCTTCGGGATCTGGGGCGGACTCAGCGAGCGCGAACGCCGCAAGCTCAAGCGACGGGCGTCGTAGGGGGGTGTAGCCGGGGCGGGTCGATTCGACTCGCCTTCGGCTCGCTCGCCGATGCGGGCGGGTAGGTGGCCTCGCGGGGCACCGGCCCTTCGTCTCGCTTCGCTCGCTCAGGGACCTGGCGGGCTTGCGCGGGGCACCGGCCCTTCGTCTCGCTTCGCTCGCTCAGGGACCTGGCGGGTTTGCGCGGGCACCGGCCCTTCGTCTCGCTTCGCTCGCTCAGGGACCTGGTGGGTTTGCGCGGGGTACCGGCCCTTCGTCTCGCTTCGCTCGCTCAGGGACCTATCGGACACCGGCATCTCGCTTCGCTCGCTCAGGGGCCTGGCGGGCTCGGCGCGTCGAGCGGGAACCGCCGCGCGGCTCGCCTAGGCTGACCAGGTCATGCCCGCCCGAGTCCACGCCCTTCTCGTCGTGCGTTCCGACGCGCGTCTGCCCGCCGCACACCGCCTGGAGCGGATGCTGGCCGCGCTGCAGGCGCAGACGCGCCCGCTCGAGGCCGTCACGATCGTGGTGTGCGGCGAGGATGCCGACGTCACCGCGTTCGCCGCGGCATCCGGTTCTGCCGCCGTGCTGACGGCGCCGCGGACCACGGGCTTCGCCGCGGCGGTGCAGCTGGCCGGCGCCCGGATCTCGGACGCCCAGCTGGCCGGCGACGCCGTCTGGCTGCTGGCGCAGGACACGGTGCCCGAGCCGGACGCGCTCGCCCACCTCAGCGACGCGCTCGAGATCGCGCCCTCGGTCGGGGTCGCCGCGCCCAAGCTGGTGCAGTGGGACGACCGCGATCACATCGTGTCGCTCGGCACCACGATGACGAAGTTCGGCCGCACCGTCGGGCTCGCCGACGGCGAGTACGACCAGGGCAGCACGACGCGACCGAGGACGTGCTCGGGTCGGACGTGCGCGGCATCCTGGTGCGGGCCGACGCCTGGCGCGAGCTGGAGGGCCTCGACCCCGCCCTCGTCGGCGCCGACGAGGGACTCGACCTCGGCGTGCGGACCCGGTTGGCCGGCGGACGTGTGGTCGTCGTGCCGGCGGCCCGGGTGGCCGTGTACGGCGACGGCGTCGCCGGGCTGCCGGCCTTCCCCCGAGCGCACGTTCCACACCTGGTACATGCGCCGCCGCGCGCAGGTGCATCGGCGCCTGGCCTATGCGCACCCGGCGGCGCTGCCGTTCCTCTGGCTGGCGATCCTGCCGATCGCGCTGTGGCGCGCGGCGGTCCAGCTGGTCGCCAAGACGCCCGGGCGGATCCTGCCCGAATGGGGGGCGGCACTGGCCGGGTTGGTCAATCTGGTCGCCGTCCGCCGCGCGCGTGCCCGCATCGGCCGCGCACGTCGGGTCGCGTGGAGCCAGCTGGCACCGCTGCGCGTGAGCCGCGACGAGCTGCGCAGCTCGCCTGCACCCGATCTCGACGTGAACGAGACCGGTGCGCGTCGCGACGATCTGCGCTTCTTCTCCGGCGGCGGCGCCTGGACCGTGCTCGGGGCGCTGCTGGTCTCGATCGCGGTGTTCCCGTCGCTGCTGGTGTGGCCGGCGCTGGGCGGCGGCGCGCTCGCGCCGCTGCGCTCCACCGTGCTGCGCCTGTGGTCGGATGCCGCCTTCGGGCTTGCGCCCGACCGGGCTGGACGAGGTCGCCCCCGCCGACCCGTTCTCGGCCGTGATGGCGGTGCTGGGAACGCTGTGGCCCGGCGACCCGTCCCGCGCGCTCGTCCTGCTCTGGCTGCTCGCGCTGCCGCTGGCGGTGCTGGGCGCATGGTTCGCCGCGACGCGAGTCACCGATCGGTCGATGCTGCGGATCACCGCCGCCGTCCTCTGGGCGCTCGCGCCGACGTTCTTGACGGCGCTCATGCAGGGACGGCCCACCGGCGTGCTCGTGCACCTGCTGCTGCCCTGGCTGTTCTATGCCGGCACGGTCGCGCACCGGTCGTGGGGCGCCGCCGGCACCGCGTCGCTGCTGTTCGCCGCGACCGTCGCGTGTGCGCCGTCGCTGGCGCCCGCTCTGGTCGTGCTGTGGGCGGTGACGCTGCTCGTGATGATCACCGTGCGCCGCGGCCACGGCGCCGCCCGCGTGGGCTGGATCGTCATCCCGGCGGTCGTGCTGGCGATCCCGGTCGTGTTCCATCAGCTGCGCGCGCAGAACCCGTGGGCGCTGCTGGCCGACCCGGGCATGCCGTGGGCCGGACCCCAGGTGGGGGCGGATGCCGCGGGTCGGGCGCTGCTCGCCGCGGGATCGCCGACCGCCGACCCCGGGGGCTGGGCCGCACTGCTGCACGACGGCGCCTTCGGCGGCGGGGCGACCGGCCTGCCCGCCGCCTGGCTGCTCGTGCTGCTCGCACCGATCGGAGTGCTCGCGGTGCTCGCCGTGTTCACCCGCCGATGGCTCGCCGGCGGCGCGCTGCTGCTGGTCGCCGTGCTGGGGCTGGTCACCGCCTTCGTCGCCGTCGGGATCGCGGTGGCGTTCGACGGGGGCCAGGCCGTGCCCCTGTGGCCGGGGGCGGGGCTCAGCCTCGCCTGGGCCGGCGCGGTGGCCGCCGCCGTGCTCACCCTCGACACCGGTTTCGCGCTGCGCCCGTCGCCGGACGCCGACCGTGCGCTGGCGGCCGGTCGCACCCGCGTGCTCGTCGGCGCCGTGGCCATGCTGGCCTTGGCCGTCTTCGCCCTCCCGATGCTCACCGCCAACCTGCGCGGGACCGCCCCGCTCGCGGCGGGACCGGCCTCGACCCTGCCGGCGTTCGTCGCCGCCGAGGGTCGCAGGCAACGTCGACACCGGGACCGTCATCCTGCACCCCCTCGCGTCCGGCGCCGTCGGCGCACAGGTGGTGTGGGGCGAGAGCCAGACGCTCGGCGGGCAGACCACGGCCCTGTCCACCCGCACCGCCGTCGACGATCACGACCGAGTGCTGGCCGCGATGGCCGCCGACCTGGTCACTCCGACCTCGTCAGAGGTGGTCTCGCGCCTGAAGGCCGAAGGCATCGGCTTCGTGCTGCTCGCGCCCGCGGACGAGAACGCCGACCTTGCGCGCGGGCTTGCGGCTGACCGCCCTCACCGCGCTCAACCAGCGGTCGGGCCTGGATGCCGTCGGCGACACCGACAAGGGCACGCTCTGGCGCGTCACCGGCGCCGTGACGCCCCGCGCCGACGCGTCTTCGGGGGTGACCTCGCTGGCACGCGGCATCGCGCTGGCCCAGCTGATCGCGGTCGGCGCCGCACTGCTGCTCGCCGTGCCCACCGCCGCATCGCGTCGTCGGGCGCGCCACTCGCCGCGGGTGGTCGGACGTCGCGAGGCCGGCCCCCCGCCGGTGCGCGAGGACGAGCGTCCACCGGCCCCCGCCGGCCGCCACCTCGGATCCGACGAGGAGGACGAGACATGACCCGCCCCGCGTGGATGCGCGCCGCCCGGATCGGCACGACCGTCCGGTTCACCGCCGGTGCCGTCATCGCCGCCGCGACGGCCGTGGTCGTCGTCGGCGGGGTGGCGTTCGCCTGGGTGCCGCACACGGCGGCTCCGGCATCCGTCACCGTCGCCCCGGCCGCCGCCGACACCGTGCTCACCTGTGCGGGCCCGCTGCTGGCCATCGGCCGCGATTCGGCCGAGGCCGGCAAAGTCTCGGTGGCCGCCGCCGAGAGCCTCGCCACGGCCGGATCGTCGATGACGCAGGACGTCCTGAAGGTGCCCGGCGTGGCGGGCGACGCCGGTCCCACGCGATTGATCGCCCCCGCCGAGGGACGCGCGATCCCGCAGGCCGCCGGCGCGGGCTCGGCCAGCGTGAACGCCGAGGACCTCAGCGGATTCAGCGCCTCGGGCTGCACGCCCGCGCTCATGGAGTCCTGGCTCGTCGGCGGCGGGACGACCACGGGGGAGTCGGGTCTGCTGCTGCTGGCCAACCCCGGCACCGTCGCGGCAACCGTCGATCTGACCGTGTACGGCACCGAGGGCCCGAGCACGCCCGGTGCCGGCACGAACATGGTGATCGCCGCCGGTTCGCAGCAGGTCATCGCGCTGGCCGGACTCGGCATCGGCCAGGAGTCGCCGGTCATCCGGGTCACCGCGCACGGCGCACCGGTGCGTGCGGCGCTGCAGTCGAGCGTCACCCGGGGGCTGAACCCGGGCGGCGTCGATCAGGAGGGCGCGATCGCGGCCGGCTCGACCACCCAGGTGATCACCGGCGTGCGGGTCACCTCCGAGCCGCAGGACCAGCCCACCACGATCGTGCGACTGCTCTCGCCGACCGCCGAGGGCACCGCATCCATCAGCGTCGTCGGCGCACACGGGACCACCGGCCCCGCCACCGAGGTGCCGATGAAGGCCGGGGTCCCCGTGGAGGCCCCGCTGGACGGGCTGGCGCCGGGGGAGTACACCGTGATCGTCACGGCCGCGCAACCGGTCGTCGGCGCGGTCTGGCAGGCCACCGGCACCGGCAAGGGCGACGACTTCGCGTGGGTGGCGGCGGCCCGGCAGCTGCCGGCCGGCGACGACGGCACACTGTTCGCGGTGCCGGACGGGCCGGATACGCAGCTGGACGATCGTGCCGGCCGGAGCAGACCCGGCCGACGTGGTCCTGACGTCGGCCGCCGGTGGCGGTACGAAGAAGTTCACCGTGCCCGGCGGTCAGACTTCGGTGGTCTCGGTCGAGGCCGGCGCGGCATACCGGCTCGCGGCATCCGCCCCGGTGCACGCAGCGGTGACGTTCGCCGGCGACGGCGCGGTCGCCGGCTTCCCGGTCTGGCCGCAGGACGCGGCGTCCGCGCCGGTGAAGGTGTATCCGTAGCGCGCCGCTGTTGTCGCCCTTGGCGCGGGCGGCGGCGGGGCTGCCGCCGTGCGGCATCCAATACCAATTCTTGGTACTATCTCGCTATGGCGCAGAACACCTCTATCAGCCTTGATGATCACTTCACCGACTTCCTCGCCAAGGAAGTCGAATCGGGACGCTATCGGTCAGCCAGTGAAGTCATCCGTGCCGCGCTCCGGATGTTCGAGGACCAGGAGACGCAGATGACCGCACTCCGAGCCGCTCTCATCGCGGGTGAGGAGAGTGGGGAGCCCGAGGCCTTCGATTTCGATGCGTTCATCGCGTCCAGGCGATAGTGAAGACCTATCGGCTCACGCCGGCCGCGAAACGAGATCTCTCGTCGATCTGGGACTACACGCAGGAGCGATGGGACGCCGACCAGGCCGAGCTGTATGTCACTGAGATTCGTGCCGCGATCGAGCGCATCGCCGCCGATCCCGCTCGCGGACGCGCGTGCGACGAGGTCCGTCCGGGATATCGTCGGTACAGCATCGGCAGCCACATGATCTTCTACTTCGACCGCGCTGACAGCGTCGACATCATCCGCATCCTGCATCAGCGGATGGACCCGATGCGGCACCTCTGAACTCTGGCACGAGCCCGGCACCGTCGTCCGGACGTCAGAAGTCGCGGAAGCGCTCCGAGCCGAGGTCCCACGGGTCGCGGTTCATGTACTCGGCCGCGGCGCGGAAGACGCATCCCTCGACCTCCACCCGGCGGTGCAGATCGTCGTTGCGGTGCAGATGGCTGAGTCGCTCGATCGGGATGCGGAACAGCACGATCCGCTTCGCCGCGCGATCGACGAGCCAGCGCGGGATGCCGTCGTCATCGGATGCCGCGGGCATGTCGGCGACCTCGAAGCTGACGTCGCGGAGCTCTTCCCACGCGGAGCGCAGGAATTCTGCGGCCGTGCCGACGGTGAGATCGAACTTCTCGTAGCGGTTCTCCAGCGGCGGCAGCGGCGGCCGGACCACCGGACTGCGCCCCTGGCGGCCATGCCGGCCGTGCCGCGCCGGCACCGGGCGCGGGAGCTCAGGAGCCTTGCGCCGCATCATTCGTCCATCCTACGGGCGCCCGGAGATCGCTCGGAGTCTCCAACGTGCGGAGGGCCTCCATCGGCCCGTCGATGACACGGGTAGAATCAACGGGATATGAGACGCGTCTCACGAATTTCCGATCTCGAATCGGGTGGGACAGACACAGGAACGAACGATCGCGCACACATGACTTCGGCCGCCCTCTCGTTGATCGTCCCCGTGCGCGGCACGGGCCCCAACCTCGAGTACTTTTTGGGAACTCTGGCCACCCAAACGCTCTCCGTCGATACTGAGTGCATCTTCGTGGTCGCAGGCGACCCCGCACTCCAGGGCAAGGTCGCGGCACGCGTTGGCGTCCACGGGATTCAAGCCGAAGTCATCAGCTCGGCGAGTGTCGACATCGCGATCGCGCGCCGCGAGGGTCTTGCACACGCGACGGGCGATTGGGTCACCTTTCCGAATGCTCGGGACGGACTCGGGGAAGGCTATGTGGCTGCGATTCGTTCCGCAGTTGACGCCTACGGAGACGAAGCCGATGTCTTCGCGGTGCCCTCGGTGGCGATCGGCCGGAGCACGGCGACAAATCCCGCCCGCGAGCCGAGCCTGACCAGGCTGGACGAAGCTCTCATCGGACTGCCGTCCGATGTCAGCCGCCTGGTGTTTCGTCGCCGTCCGGTCCCCGCGAGCGGGACGGCACTGGGGTCGTATGCCGACGTCCTCCTCATCCTGGATCTACTGGAGACACCGCCGAAGAAGCTGCGGGTGATCGAGGGCGCGCGTTACCTGCGCCGACCGATGCCATCGACCGATCCGCAGACCGACTTCATCCGCCGCGCAGGGGAGAACTACCTCGCCTTCCTCGACGACGTGGCCGGTCGCGTCGAGCCCGACATGTCGTCCGGGTCCAGCTGGCGGCACCGACTTGCCGCGCGCGAGTTCTTCCGGCTCGTGGAGTTCGAGAATGCCACGACCAAGCGCGCTACCACGCTGGCCGGCGAGATGGGCGAGAGGTTCCGGGCTGAGCCGCGTGGCCTGCTCCTCCTTTTCGACGAAGACTTGCTGGCGAGAGTGGGAGCCGAGACGGCATTCGACGAGCGCCGCGACATCCTGTTGGGACTTCGCGGGCAGGGCGGCGTGTCGCCGGTGGCGCACATCGTGAACGTCGACGTGGACGCGGGACTCGTGGAGCTTCGGCATTCGCGTTGGGAGGCGGTGCCAGACGAGACGGTCGCCATCGACGGCGAGGCGATCACTCCGGCTCACGGAAAGACGCGCGTGCTCGAAGCGTTCGGCATTCCCGTCCTGAATCAGCGGATCATCTGGGTTCCTGCGACCGGCCGGCTCCTGATGTCGGTCGCGGACACCGCGGTCACCATCGCGTTGGCGGACGGCCGCACGCCACCGGAGAAGGCGGATGCCGCCCGGCTGTCGGCGCTTCAGCGCCGCGGTGCACGAAAGCGCACGGGAGCGCATGTTCGCGAGCAGTCACTGGCCGCGCGGCTCACACGCGGGCAGAAGCCGCTGCGCCGCGCCCGAGCCACATGGTTGAGCCGCGCCGCCGCCGTGCGGGTGCTGGCGCACATGCCCGTATTCGGCCGTCAATTCCGTGATGCCTGGCTGTTGATGGATCGTGCGGACATGGCACGTGACAACGCCGAGCACATGTACCGGTGGCTGCGCGAGCATCATCCGGAGGTGAATGCGTGGTTCGTGCTCCGCTCTGACTCGCCCGATTTCGCCCGACTCAAGTCGGAGGGTTTCCGGATGGTGGAGTATGGCTCTCTGCGCCACCAGATACTCCTGAACAACACGAAGCAGTACCTGTCGTCCCACGTCGGAATCGATGTGAGTCGGCCGATCTTCGACCGATACCTGCTGCGAGACGCGCCGTGGACATTCACGTTCCTGCAGCACGGCGTCATCCACAACGACCTGTCACTTTGGCTGAACCGCCAGAAATTGCGGCTGTTCATCGCCTCGACCCACCAGGAGTACGCGGGGCTCGCCGGCGATGGTTCCCCCTACGTCTTCACCGACCGCGAGGTGCGGTTGACCGGGCTGCCGCGATTCGACAAGCTCCGCCGGATCGCCGATGCGAATCCGGTCGATGAACGACGGACGATCGTGATCGCGCCGACCTGGCGGAACGGCCTGTTCCAGCCGGCAGAGCGGACCGGACAGCTTGCGCAAGCCGAAGCCCGGATTCCGTGAGTCGCCGTTCATTCAATCGCTTCTGGCCGTGCTCAACGATGAGCGTTTGAAGGCTCTGTCAGAGCGCGGATACACAATAAAGTTCGTGCCCCATCCGAACCTGGCGGCGCACTTCCCGTACGCGGATGTTCCGCCCTACGTGTCGGTCACCACCTACGACTCCACGGACGTGCAAGAGCTCATCGGCAGCGCCGCGGTCTTCCTCACCGACTATTCATCGGTCGCATTCGACGCCGCCTTCGCCGGGGCAAGCCGTCGTATACATGCAGTTCGACGAGGGCGCCATCTATGGTGTCGACCACACGCTCTTCCCGGGATATTTCGACTTCGGTCGCGACGGGTTTGGGCCGGTCTGCCGCAGCCTCGATGAGGCCCTCCATGCGGTGAAGGCCGCCGCCGACGACGGTGCGCCAGCTGTCTATCAGCAGCGCGCCAAGGATACTTTCGCTCATTGGGATTCGAGTGCCTGCGCGCGTGTGTACAGCGCCGTGCTCGGGCTTGTTGAGGCACAGGGCCCCGAAGATCCCGTGCTCTTGCGAACACGCTTGTAGACTCGTCGCGGTGCTCCTGTGGGCACGACGCTCTCTCGCCTTCGTCCTCAGGAGATCACATGCCGGCCACACCTGCCTCTGGGCCGCATACGCGGTTCAGGTTGCTCGACGGCCTTCGACTGGTGGCAGCATTCGCCGTTGTCGGCTACCACTACACCGCGTTCCGCCATCAGTTCTGGGGTGACGTCTTCCCCGCCCAGGAGTTTGCGTTCCTGTCCAAGTTCACGGCGTACGGTGCCCTGGGTGTTCAGCTATTCTTCCTGATCAGTGGCTTCGTCATTCTCATGTCGGCGCAAGGGCGAACGGTGCCACAGTTCGTCACCTCGCGCGTTTCGCGTCTGTATCCGACATATTGGGTCGCCGTCATCGCGGCGACGTTCCTCACAACCGTGATAGCTCCGGGCCTCTTGAAGCCCGTGTCGCCCCAAGGATTCCTCGCCAATCTCACGATGGTGCAGGCAAGGACTTGGCGTGCCGCACATCGATGGCGTGTACTGGACATTGTGGGTCGAGCTGCTGTTCTACGTGCTTATGTGCGGCTTACTGTCGATCGGCCTGACCGAGCGTCGAGTCCTCGCCTTCGCGTTCCTTTGGCCTCTTGTGGCCTCGCTCGCGCGAGTCACTCACGTTGACTTCCTCACGTGGGTGCTCTGGCCACAGTACGCACCGCTCTTCTGCGGCGGGATGGCCCTCTACCTCATCTATTCGAACGGGCACAGCCTCATTCGTTGGCTCCTTGTGATCTACAACCTCTGTATCGCCGCACAGCAAACCGTCGACAACTTCGTGATGACTTCTCTCCAGCGGAACACGGGCCTGGATCTGTCTCCGCTGGTGGGGACGCTTGTGGTTGTGGGAATGTTCGCGGTGGTGGCTGCCGTAACGGTCACGCCGTTGCGCAGAGTGGGGCCTGCGTGGCTTTCGTATGCCGGTGCACTGACCTACCCGCTCTATCTCTTCCATGAGGCATGGGGTTGGTGGATCATCGATATCCTTCACGACAACGTCGGAAAGTGGGTCACGCTCGCCGTCGCGGTAGTGGTAAGCGTGGCGATCGCGGCGGCTGTGGAACGGTGGATCGATCGTCCGCTACGCCCGCGATTCACCAGTCTGTTGAAGCGAGGCTTCGTGCGAGGCGGCCGCGATACATCGGTAGCGAAGGTGTCCGAACCAGCTGCTGTAGAGCGTCCGGAATTATCGCTCGGAGAGCTGGATCACTAGGGCATTGTCCCGAGCGAATGCAAGACGGGCGTAGGAGCGTCGCGCGGGGGTTGTCCGGAACAACTCCTCGTCCACGTCGTCAATCACCTCGCGCTCCGGGAAAACCCGTCGACGGCGGAGGTCAGGAATATCGGACATAACCGCCGCAAGAGGCACTGCCTGTGTTTGGACTCCTGCAGGGGAAACCGCGAGGTGGAACGTCTCAGAACGGGCAAGCCAGAGGGATGCCAGCATCGCAGTATCGACAGAAAAGGTCATCGTCGGTGAGAACGGGCGAGGCGCAGTCGTGTGCGGGCTCTCAACGGTCGCGCTGCGCGCAAGAAGCAACTCCACGGCCTCGTCACGGTTCCACGCTCCTGACATTCGCACCGTGAGAATGAGCTCACCTTTGGCCCATCGCGCTGAGAGCAGTTCCGAGTGTCGAGGCTGGTTCCAGATCTTCAGTCCCGCATAGCCGTCGAAGGTGCGATACGGGATGCCCCACTCAAACCCTGCAGAAGCTGCTGGTGGGCGGCCAACGAGGGCGCGTGCATCGATCGAGGTCGGCCGTACACGAGCTGAGCGTGTCGCGGAGAGCGGACGGTGCAGGTTCCAAATCCCGGCAGTGAAGTCCGATACCCGGCTCTCTCCGTGCTCGTCAAGGTCGACACGATCACCGGCAGCATTCTTCCAGAAAGTGCCAGAAGGGATGCCGGTGACAGCGATCGTCTGCGGGGACTGCGACAGCACACGCACTGGCTTCATCGGACTGGCGGCGTGGCGACGCCGGATGAACGCTCTCGCATGCTTGATGACACTCCGGGCGCGACTCCGCATCGTCGTGTGGGCGCCTCGACCGCGGACAAGCCGCTCGAATGTGTCGGCGACTCTCTCCGGCGCATATCGCTGGGAAGACTTGCGCGCAAGCCGAGCCGAGCAATTGCCTTCGCTCGTCGTCGGCCATGAGATCCGTTCAGCTGCCGGGCGATGGCATTCTTGTCGCCGAGCGGAGTCAGGATGCCGTCAGCATTGTCGTCGATGATCTCACGTGGTCCATCCGGGCAATCGGTGCTGATGACTGGGACTCCGTTGCGCATACTCTCGACGATCGTCATCCCGAACGACTCCCGCTCGGATGTCGAGACCGTGATGGATGCGCGAGGCCATTCGGAGTCCATGTCAATGGCGGCGCCCATGAAGTCGACGAGTTCTCTGACACCAAGTGCCAGGGCGTGAGCTTCAAGCTGTCCGCGGGCTTGACCGTCGCCGTAGAGGCGCAGTCGCCACCCTGGGTACTCGTCGACCGCGAGCGCGAAGGCATCCAAGAGAAGGTCGTAGCGCTTTTCTCGGGCTAGTCGGCCTACGCCGAAGACCAGCCTTGTGTCGAGAGTAGCGGGGGCAATGAGAGGCTCGGGAATACTGTTTGGCAGTACTTCCACGCGCCCTGGTGGCATCGACAGCGATGCCATGACGCGATCGCGATCGGCGGCCGTGACTGTCGTGATGAGGTCAAGCCGCGAGTACACCTCACGCATCCGAGACACGACAGTGCGGGGGATGGCCGAGTGTGTCATGTGCTCCTGCGCAACGAGCGTGGCCCGTTCAGCGCCGTACTCCGCGACAAGAAGGTTGAGCGAGGGACGAGTGCCGACGATGACGTCGGACCGGGACTGATTGAGATGTTGGACGATGCGTTCGTCCGTCAGTTCGCTGTACTGTCGGAAGTACTCTTCGGCGGCTGGCACTAGTCTGCTGGGCTTGTTGTGTAGGCCGTTTCCGCGATCAGCGCCAGCCGGCCGCATATCGACGAGGTACCGAACTCGGATCCGTCGGTCGATGACGAGCGACGGCGCTGCCACACGGCGGAAGACTGATGTGATCGTGACGTCATGGCGCTCTACCAGAGCGTTCGCCAGGTTGATGACGGAACGAACTGTGCCACCGACACCGTAGATGTTCTGGTGGAGGAACTCGATCCGCATCACTTTTCCCAGGGGGAAGCGATGGGGAAGTAGGCATCCAGGAAGGGGCGGACGACGTCGAGCTGGGCGTCGAGGTCTGTGTCCGCCGTGAACGTATCGTTCAGGCAGAATGCATCAGCGTCACGCCTCGTCCGGAGCCTGTCGAGTCGGAGCTGGAGGTCGCGCACCGACAGGCCGATGTAACTGAAGGAGAGACTCGATGCCACTGCACGCCCGACGTTGAAGGCATAGTGGTGTGCGAAGTTCGACGGGACGTTGATATCTGTGGGGGAACGGAAACGTGCTCGAGCTGTCTTAGCAAATGCTTCGCCATAGCGATCGGCCATCTCAGCGATCACTGACTTCAGCAGAGGGTACGGCGCGTGCTCCATGACCTGGGCGATTGAGACGCCGAATGAGTCCTTGATGAGGTCCCGCACATTTTTGGTCGCGGCGTCAACGGGAGAGTCCAGCGCGCTCCGCTCGCTGAAGGGTACTCGTGTCGGCGACGGGAAGAACTTGGCAAGTCCGTTCGGGAAGAAGAATTTGCTCGGGAGGACCGGGCGGCCCAAAAACATGTCGTCGTTGAAATAGAGGAAGTGTTCGGACAGATTCGGGATGCGGTGAAGGTTGGCCTCTATGGCATGCGAGTTGAAGACTGGAAGGACGGAGAGGTCGGGGAAGATCTCGCGATGATCGATGATCTCCACGCCGTTACCGGTGCTCAACCAATCCGGGGACTGCCCGTCCGTCACGATATAGACGCGATTGATCCATGGGGCGTTCGCGTAGAGCGAGCGAAGCGAGTATCGCAGTTCGTCGCGATTGACGAAGCGTGACAGGGCGGCGGCCTCGGAGTGGATAGGTTCACCGGAATACGCCGCTCGCCTCTGTTCCCAGTCCGGATCGTTGCCGTCCACCCATGTGTACACGACGTCGATCGGGAAGCGGACTTGATCAGGGAGGTCCTGGACGAGTTGCGAGCGCGCGGTCAGGCGGAGACCGCTCGGGCGCCGGTGATTGCTCAGCCGCGTAAACGCCGACGCATCGATCTCGACTTGTGCGCTCTCATCGGTGATGATCTTCGTGGCGCGATTCGGTCGGGGCGCAACAAGCCGATGTCGTCGGTCTTCATCCGACAGGGCCACGAAGGAATGAACTCCTTCCCTCCACTCGTCTCGAGTCCAGAATTCAATCTCAACCCCATGGGATGCGCCGAAGACATGTGACTGAGTTGGGTCGGCGACGCTCCACCAGACTCGGATGACCTTCGCGTTCTTCAGCTGCCGAGTGATGTCCACTGAAGTGCTGGTCAGTCCGTGCTGTGAGGTCGTGGGCGCAGGAGTGAGCTGACGGACATGCGCGGGGCGGTCAGCACTGACGGTGGTATTCCGTATGGCCTCGATGGCTGCATCACGGTCGTCCGCAAGTACGCCGAGAGTCGCCCCGTACGGGGAGAACCCGGGAACGGCGAAGTAGCCTATTTGTGCTTCCGTCAGAATTCGCTGGACAGCATCAACGGATGCATATCGGACCGTAAGGGAACGTGGAAGCGGATGTACGAGGACCTCGGCGTCAGTATCGTCCTCACTGCGCTCGGTCGGGAGCGTGAGCAGATCGATGGGGGTGAACGTCTCGGCGATGTCGCTGAATCGAGTGTCCGAGTCCGTCATCGCGGTCTGTGTTTCCTTTCGCGGCAGTCGTGGATGTCATCGGCTCATTGGGCGATCGCCCGATACCCCGGCAGCGACGGTCGCTCTGGCACTGACGTGCCTTCCTGCGCACGATGACGTCATAAGTATCTCAGACCGAGTGGACAGCGCGCGGCGACGTGGGCGACGATGCCGCAGGCCGGGCTCAATTCCCCGCGAACAGCGGGGCGCAGGAGTTGGAGATCGACACCGGAGTGTCGGTGACGGTCGGCGAGTAGCGCACCGACAGCGGCCCGAGTATACCGGCGGGCAGGGTGCTCGTGTACGAGATGGTCTTCGTCTCGCCGCTGGCCACGAAGTAGCGGGTGCTCTGCACGTTGCGATCGCGCTCGACGCCGGTGCGCGTGGCCGCGGGGTCGTCGGCGTCGGGCGTGACGCCGGTGATCTTCGAGCCCGGCGGGGCGAAGTACATGACGTCGAGGATGAACGACTGGCGAGGGATGCCGTAGCCGACGTTGCGGATGCCGAGCTGGTAGTTGGTCATCCCGTCCATCGGCACGTCGTTGGTAATGGTGACAGAGGTCGTCACGGTGCGCGCGGGCGCGTCGCAGGTGATGGCGACCTTCGTCTTCATGAAGTACTCGAGTTTGCTGGCCGCATAGTCGTTCAAGAAGATGCCGACCTCGGTCGACGCCTTGTTCGAGGTGGGCAGCGCGCCATCCAGCCCCAGATCGGTGACCATCGCCTGCTCGGCCTTCACCGGGAACCAGAGGTGCAGCCGCTCGCTCGTTCACCGATCGCTCGAGGGCGTCGAGCATCTTCAAGACGTCCCACTTGCCGGCCGCGACCTTCGTGAACACGCGGGACGCGACATCCCCGAAGAACAGGTCCTGCCTGCGCGCCCGAGTAGCGCTGATAGGTGTCGTAGAGCAGCGTCTTGACGACGTTGCCCGAGGTGAGCTTCGTGCCGTCCGCCGCAGTGACCGGACCGGTGACGGCCAGGATGTGCGAGAGCACGACGGGGTCGACCGTCACGACGCCGTCGAGGTGGCTCCCGGTCGTGATGTTCCACAGCGAGTTGAACGCTTCGGCGGTGGTCGGGAAGTTAGGTGTGCGGGTGAAGTTGCCGAATCCGGTGAACGTCTCGGAGTCGTACAGCGCCTGCATCTGCTCGGGCGGGTCGATGACCTTGATGTCGCGGCGGAAGCTGTAGGTGCTCGTCTGATCGGTCAGCGTCGTCTTTCCGTCGTCGACGTTGACGATCGCCGTGGCGGCGGGCAGCCCGCCGCCGAGCGCACCTCGGCGTTGTTCTGGAACACGATCATGTAGGTGCGCGGGCCGTCGCCACCGGCGATGTCGAGGATCGTCGGCAGATACTTCTCGGCATTGCGCAGCGCCGGCGTCGCCTCTTCGATCACGTCGACCAGCGAGCCGATCGCGTTGTCCACCGCGGGAAGGATGCTGCCGCGATCGATGCCGTCGACCTTCTCGTACGCTGCGGCGAACGCCTTGTTGATCGCGGGGAGGGATGCCTGGGCCTCACGCAGCGGTGCCAGGTCGACGCCGCCCTCCTCGGCCGTCTGGTTGTCGGCCTGCAGGTTGCCCAGGACCGTCAGGCCCGGGGCAGCGCGCCGTCGACGAGGTCGTACGTCGCCTGCGTGGCCCGCCGGACGGCGTCGACGTTCGGACCGGCGAACGGGATGACCGAGGCGACCGTCCACAGCGGGTTGCCGACCGTGTCGTTGGCGTGCGCCGCCTTCTCGTGCGCGTGCTGTGCGGTCGCGTCCACCCGGGCGGTGTCGCCCTTCTTCACGTCCTTCAGCACCGACGACAGGTCGCTCTTGGCCGCGGTCAGGTCCGACCACACCGACCGCGCCTGGAAGGCGAACACGACGCCGCCCACGATGAGGACCAGCAGGATGCCGCCCACGGTCCAGGCGGTGATCCGCGGCCAGCGGCGGCGCGTGCGCGCAGGAGAAGCGGTGGGTTTCGGCATCCCACGAGCGTAGCCAGGGCATCCTGTGACGCACCCGTGGGGCGCGGGGTGTGTCGCCGGCGGCGCGCCGGTGGGCGGATGAGGCATCCCGGCCCGCTACCGTGGAGGCAAATGCGCCAGAGACTGTGCTCCAAGGTGGGGTGTGCCCGCGAAGCGGTGTCGACCCTGACATACGACTACTCCGACCAGATGGCGGCCGTGGGCCCGCTGGGGCGCGAGGGCGATCCGCACGCGCACGATCTGTGCGCCATCCACACCGAGCGGCTCTCGGTGCCGCGCGGCTGGGTCGTCGTACGGCACGAGACGCTGCAGGCGTAGGCGACGGCGACTCGGGAGTCGGTTCGACTCGCCGTACTCGCCCGCGTGTAGGAGGCGCCAGCTCCCTGGGTCGGTCAGTATAGTAATTGCTATACTGACGGTATGAGTTCAAGCCTGGCGGACATCGCCCGCCACAGCGATGAGATCACGGCAGCTTGCTCGTCGTGAGCTGGTGGGGGCAGTGCGACGGGCGGCCGCCGAGGGCCGGACGCAGGCGGAGATTGCGCACGAGATCGGCCGGAGCCAACCCGAGGTGTCTCGTCTCCTCCGATTCCATGGAACGACTCCGCTTGGGCGGCGACTGCGGAAGAATGCCGGCGCCGTGCGCAAGATGGTCGCTGATGCGGGCGGCTCTCGGGTACGTGTGTTCGGTTCTGTGGCCACTGAAGAGGAACATGCAGCCTCGGACGTCGATCTGCTCTTCAGCATGGGAAAGCCCTTGAGCCTCATGCAGTTGGAGCGACTGGAGGGCAGCCTCGCCGAGCTTCTCGGCGTCTCCGTGGACCTCGTGCCCGAGTCGGCCCTGCGCCCCGACATCCGCGACCGGATTATGTCGGAGGCGGTCGCACTGTGAGCCGGACGACGGCCGAGCTCCTGCGTGAGGCGTTCTCGCATCTTCAGATGGCGGACAGATAGCCCGATCTTCCGACGATTCTCCGAGCCGTCGAGCAGGAGCTTGCGACCGGTGCCCACGACCATGAAATGCTTGATGCGAAGCGCGATGTTGATGAACTCCGGGCCGCCAAAACAGCGGAAGATGGCGATCGTGTGTCACCCGACGAGTTGCGCGCCGAAGACGATTCCTGATTCTGACCGCCGTGGGACAATGGGGGGATGCCGACATCCACGCCCGAGGCTCCCGTACGCCCGCTCGACTACCGCGTCGCCGACCTGTCGCTGGCCGAGGCCGGACGCCACCAGCTGCGCCTGGCCGAGAACGAGATGCCCGGGCTCATGGCGCTCAGGGACGAGTTCGCGGCATCCCAGCCGCTGAAGGGCGCCCGCATCGCCGGCTCGCTGCACATGACCGTGCAGACGGCGGTGCTCATCGAGACGCTCACAGCGCTCGGCGCGCAGGTGCGGTGGGCCAGCTGCAACATCTTCTCCACCCAGGATGAGGCCGCTGCGGCCGTCGTGGTCGGCCCCGGCGGCACGGTCAGCGCGCCGCGCGGCGTGCCCGTGTTCGCGTTCAAGGGCGAGACCCTCGCCGAGTACTGGGACTGCGCCGACCGCATCTTCGACTGGTCGGCCGAAGGGTTCGACGGACCGAACCTGATCCTCGACGACGGGGGAGACGCCACCCTCCTCGTGCACAAGGGCGCGGAATTCGAGAAGGCGGGGGCGGTTCCGGATGCCGCAGCCGCCGACTCCGCCGAGTACCGGGTGATCCTCGACCTGCTCCGCAAGAGCCTGCAGCGCGACCCGCAGCGGTTCACGCGCATCGCCGAGGGCCTGCTCGGCGTGACTGAAGAGACCACGACCGGGGTGCACCGCCTGTACGAGCTCGCCGCATCCGGCGACCTGCAGTTCCCCGCGATCAACGTGAACGACTCGGTGACCAAGTCGAAGTTCGACAACACCTACGGCATCCGGCATTCGCTGCCGGACGGGATCAACCGCGCCACCGACGTGCTCATCGGCGGCAAGGTCGCCTTCATCGTCGGCTACGGCGACGTCGGCAAGGGCGCCGCCGAGGCGCTGCGCGGCCAGGGCGCCCGCGTCATCGTCAGCGAGGTCGACCCGATCTGCGCGCTGCAGGCCGCGATGGACGGCTTCCAGGTCGCGCGCCTCGAGGACGTCATCGACCAGGTCGACATCCTCATCACAGGCACCGGGAACACCCGGGTCGTCACGGTCGAGCACCTGCTCGGGCTGAAGCACCTGGCGATCGTCGGCAACGTCGGCCACTTCGACGACGAGATCGACATGGCCGGGCTCGAGGCGCTGCCGGGCGCGGTGAAGGTCGAGATCAAGCCGCAGGTGCACGAATGGCGCCTGCCGAGCGGGCGCAGCATCCTGGTCCTGTCGGAGGGCCGGCTGCTGAACCTCGGCAATGCCACCGGCCACCCCTCGTTCGTGATGAGCGCCTCGTTCACGAACCAGGTGCTCGGCCAGATCGAGCTGTTCACCAAGCACGAGCAGTACCCGATCGGCGTGTACACGCTGCCGAAGATCCTCGACGAGAAGGTCGCACGGCTTGCACCTGGACGCACTCGGGGTGCGGCTCACGACCCTGAGCGACGAGCAGGCCGCCTACCTCGGCGTGCCGGTCGACGGGCCGTACAAGCTCGACCACTACCGGTACTGAGGTCTGGGCGGCGCGCGCGCCGCGGGCGCGGGCGCCTACGCCGTGCAGAACTCCGGAGATCTGGGGCGCGGCGAGCGGCGTGTCCGCGGAATCACGCCGTCCCGGTGCCGCGCCATGCGCGATCCTCCGGAGTTCTGCACGCCGCTCAGCGTCGGGCGGGGCGCAGGCATCCGGATCAGGGCGCCACGCAGGTGAAGCTCGACGCCTTGTCGGGGTTGTGGCCCGTGTACTTCGGCCAGTTCGGGTACTCGCACAGCGGACGGGTGCGGTCGTTGCTGGCGGCGTTCGCATCGATCGTCTGCAGGTGGCGGGGCGCCTTGTTCTTCTCCACCCAGTTCATCAGCGCGGGCAGGGCGTCGTACGTCGCGCTGTACGGGCCGAAGCCGTGCGAGAAGCCGGGCATCGTGTAGAACTTCAGGAACGAGCCCAGCCGGTCGCCGTACTTCGCCGACTGGCGGTCGTAGAACTGGATGGTGTTCTCGGGCGAGATACCGTCGTCAGCCAGTCCGGTGGTCAGGAGCATCTTGCCGCCCCGCTTGGCGAACGCCGAGAGGTCGACGCTCGTGCTGTCCAGCTGCTTTCCGACCTCTTGGATGCGGCTGGCCCACTGGTTCAGGTTGAAAGTGCGCGTGTCGTAGCTCGGATCCCGCGTCACGATGTTGGTCGCGATCGCGTTCAGCACCGAGTACTGGAAGGCCTCCTTGCCGCTGGCGGGGTTGGCCGGCTGGTCCACCGAGCCGAGCGTGAACACCGTGTAGGTGCCGCCGTACAGGATCGGCGCCCCGGCGGCCACGCTGTTGCCCTCGATCGGGAACCCGATGTTGTGCGGGCTCGCGATCTTCGTCACCGCATTGATCTGCGCATCCGAGAGGCACGTGTCCCCGGCATCCGCCCCATCCGGGCAAGCGCAGCGTGGTGACGTTGAACGTCTGCTGGCACGCCGTCACGTTCGAGATCACGCCGTCCTTCAGCCCGTCCAGCGGATCGCAGGCGGCGTACACGGCGTGCACCAGCAGCTGCGTCTTGGCGGTGTTCAGCCAGCCCGCCCCGCCGTCGGAGTACAGCGCATCGCGATACACCGACCCGATGCCCGCGTGCATCATCGCCACGTTGTAGGACGGCGTGCCGGCCACGACCCCGTCGTAGTCCTTCGGATACAGGCCCGCGGCGTTGATCGCCTCGTGCCCGCCCTGCGAGAAGCCGATGAAGTAGAAGTACTTCGGCGTGCTGCGGAACGCGGTCTTCATCAGCGCCATCGCCACGTCGTGCGTCTTCTTGATCGACTGCGTGCCGTAGTTCGCGAGTGCCTCGTCGTTGAGTCCGAACGTCGAGTCGAAGCCGCCGGTGCCCTTGTGGCCGCCGTCGGAGCCGAGCGTGACGAAGCCCTGCTCGAGCGGGGTCTTCTGACCCGCCGGCTGCAGGGCGTAGGCATCCAGTCCGGTCACCAGCGAGCCGTCATAGCCGCCGCCGCCCATCTGCACGGCGCGGTGGTTCCAGTTCGCGGGCAGGTTCACCTGGAACTCGATCGGGGGCGCCGCCGAGTCGACGGGCAGGATGTCGCCGACGACCTGGCACCGGCCGACGCCGTCGTCGACCACCCAGGTCGCGGTGGTGACCGTGGCGCCCGTCGTGGGCAGCCCGATCTTGTTCGCCCCGATGGAGGCGTCACCGAGACCGGTGCACGCGCGCTCGGTGATCGCTGCGCTGGTGCCGTGCCCCGGACCGTGCCCGGAGTTTCCATGGGCCGAAGCCGGCCCGGCGCCTGCCACCCATCCGTTGATCATTCCGCCGGTGAGCAGCACGGCGCTCAACGCCGCGATCACTGCTGTCCTTCTCATCGCCATTCTCCCTCGATCGGCTCTGTGGGAAGGCCTTCCCGCGCCCGACTCTCTCGGGCTGTGACCAGGATTGTCAACGAAATTGGATGAGCTTTCGGTGAGAATCGGCGGGGGCGCGGCGCGCGCTGGCGCGCGGGCCGTGCAGAACTCCGGAGATCTGGGGTGCCGCGGGTGGCGTGTCCGCGGAATCACGCCGTCCCGGCGCCGCGCCCTGCGCGATCCTCCGGAGTTCTGCACGCCGCGCGGCGGCAGCGCCCGGCACTCAGCGCTGCGGGAACCCGCGGGGCGCGGCGGTGGTGCCGGCCAAGAGCCGGGCGACGCGCTCGTCCTCCAGCCGCAGGGCCGTGTACTCCCGGTCGCGACGCGCCGCCACCGCCGCGCGGACGAGGGTCTCGGCATCCGTCTGCGGGACGGGTGAGACGAACGGCGTCACCTCGGCGGCGAGGGATGCCGCGAGCCGGGCGCGTGCGGACGGCTCCATCCGCTCGGCCTGGCGGACGAACTGCGCGCAAGCGCCGGGCCAGCGGGTCGGGCAGGCGCGAGACATCCGCCACCTCGGCCCACGGCAGCAAGGCCGGCGGCATGTCGGGCGCGTGCGCGGGCAGCGCGGGCGTGCGCGTGCGCTGACAGTAGGTGCCGGCCATCAGATCGCCCAGCCGCTGCGACCGGGGCGTGAACGCGCCCACCAGCGCGGCGATGCCGCCGAGCGTCATCCACAGCTCGAGCACCCCCACCAGCGCCCGGATCAGCGCCTGACGGAACCCGGCCGCGCCCCCGTCGGCTCGCACGATCCGGCCGCCGACGGCGAAGCGGCCGAGGCTGCGCCCGCGGGTGAGGGTCTCGACCGCCGTCGGCAGCACGACCGTGACGAGCACGATCACCGTCACGCCCAGGATGCTGGAGGCATCCGTGCTGATGATGTTGCGCCCCAGCATCCAGCCCGAGACCCAGGCCAGCAGCAGCAGGAACGCGACTCCGACGAGCATGTCGATCACGGTGCCGAGGGCCCGCAGGAAGAAGCCCAGCGGCTGCACGTCGAGCGCGACGGCCTCGCCGGTGAGCACCTCGTCCGGCACGATCGCGATGGGTTCGGCGGCCATGACCTACAGTGAACCACATGGACCTCGACGCCCTGGCAGCCGCCCGAGGCCCGGAGTGGGAGCGCCTGGATGCGCTCAGCCGGCAGCGTCGGCTCGACGGGTCGCAGGTGGACGAGCTGGTCACGCGCTACCGTGCGGCGTCGGCCGACCTCGCCGACATCAAGACCTCGGCCGGACGCACGACGCTCGGCGACTACGTGTCCACGATCCTGGCCCGGGCGCGACTGCGCCTGACCGGCAGCGGCGTCGAGACCGGCGGCGCGCTGCCCCGGTTCTTCCTGCGGCAGCTGCCGGCCGCGCTCTACCGGCTTGCGCTGGACCACCCTCGCGATCGCGCTCGGCTTCTTCGCCGTCGGATCGCTGGTCGCGGTCTGGATCGCCTCGGACCCGCAGGTGCTGGCGGCCCTGGGCAGTCGCGCCGACCTGGAGTACTACGCCGAGCACCAGTTCACCGACTACTACCGCGAGAACCCGGCCGCCGTGTTCGCCGGCACCGTCTGGACCAACAACGCCTGGATCGCGGTGCAGTGCGTGCTGTTCGGCATCACCGGCATCTGGCCGCTGTACGTCGTCATGCAGAACGCCGTCGGCGTCGGCACGGCCGCCGCCGTGATGACCTCGCTCGGCCACGGAGACGTGTTCTGGCAGTTCATCGCCCCGCACGGGATGCTGGAGCTGACCAGCGTGTTCGTCGCGGCCGCCGCCGGGCTCCACGTGTTCTGGTCGTGGGTGGCGCCCGGGCGGCGCAAGCCGCGGCGAGGCGCTCGCCGCCGCCGGGCGCTCGCTGGTCACCGTCGCGGTCGGACTCGTCTTCAGCCTCGCACTGTCCGGCGCGGTCGAGGGCTTCGTCACGCCGCAGCAGTGGCCCTGGCCGGTGAAGGTCACGCTGGGCGCGCTCGCGCTGGCGGTGTTCCTCTTCTACATGCTCGTGGTGGGCGGCCGGGCGTTCCGCGATGGCGAGACCGGCGACCTGGTCGAGAGCCAGACCGGCACCCCTCGGCTCGTCGCGGGGTAGTGCGGGGCGACGGCAGCCCTTCGTCTCGCTCGCGCTGCGCGCGGGCTCGCTCAGGGAGCTGGGGGATAGCGCGCGGGCTCGCTCAGGGAGCTGGGTGATAGGTCCCTGAGCGAGCGCAGCGAGACGAAGGGCCGGGGGTGATGGCGCGGGCTCGCTCAGGGAGCTGGGGGATAGGTCCCTGAGCGAGCGCAGCGAGACGAAGGGCCGGGGGCGAGAGCTGGGCTCGCCGAGCGAGCTGGGTGATAGGTCCCTGAGCGAGCGCAGCGAGACGAAGGGCCGGGGGTGAAAGCCGCGCCGCACTTTTGTTTTGATCAAATAAAGGCTAGGGTGGGGGCATGCACGCGTACGCCGAGACTCCGGATGCCGCGACCGCCATCCGCGGCGCGGGGCTGCGGGTGACCGACTCGCGCCGCGCCGTGTTCGACGCGCTCGGCTCCCGCCCGCACGCCAGTGCGGAGGACGTGTACCGGGTCGTCGCGCCGGTGCTGGAGCATCCCAGCCTGCAGTCCGTGTACAACGCGCTCGGCGATTTCGCGGATGCGGGCCTGGTGCGCCGCATCGAGCCGGCCGGTCGACCCCAGCTGTTCGAGCTGCGCGTCGGCGACAACCACCACCACCTCGTCTGCACCGAGTGCGGAGCCGTCGTCGACGTCGACTGCGTCGTCGGCGAGGCGCCGTGCCTGTCGCCGTCCGACGCGGCCGGATTCACCGTGCACGAGGCCGAGGTCACGTTCTGGGGCACCTGCGCCGACTGCGCAGCATCCGCCGCCTGAACACGACCCGAGACACCGCACCTCAAGACAACGCACACATCGGAGAAGGGATATCAGATGACCGACAACATCACCGAAGAGACCGAGGGCGTCATCCCCACGCCCACGGACGAGGAGCAGGCCGTCGCCACCGAAGAGGCGAGCTGCCCGGTCGTGCACGGCGTGAGCCGGGCCGGCGGCTCGAGCGCACGCAACTGGTGGCCGAACCGCCTGAACCTGCGCGTGCTGGCCAAGAACCCCGCCGAGACCAACCCGCTCGACGAGGACTTCGACTACCGCGCCAACTTCGAGAACGTCGACCTGGACGAGCTCCGCCGGGACATCGAGGACGCGCTGACCACCCGCCAGGACTGGTGGCCCGCCGACTTCGGCAACTACGGTCCGGCGATGATCCGCATGGCCTGGCACAGCGCCGGCACCTACCGCGTGACCGACGGCCGGGGCGGCGGCAACTCGGGCAGCAGCGGTTCGCCCCGCTGAACAGCTGGCCCGACAACGCCGGTCTCGACAAGCCGCGGCGCATCCTGTGGCAGGTCAAGAAGAAGTGGGGCAAGCAGATCTCGTGGGCCGACCTGATGATCTTCGCGGGCAACGTCGCGCTCGAGCAGATGGGCTTCACCACGTTCGGCTTCGCCGGCGGACGGGTGGATGCCTGGGAGCCCGACGACGACGTGTACTGGGGCTCGGAGAACACCTGGCTCGGTGACGACAAGCGCTACACGCCCGGTCAGAAGCGCGACCTGGAGAACCCCCTCGCCGCCGTGCAGATGGGGCTGATCTACGTCAACCCGGAGGGCGTGGGCGGCAACCCCGACCCGCTCGAGCTGGCCGGCGACATCCGCGAGACGTTTGCGCGCATGGCGATGAACGATGAGGAGACCGTCGCGCTGATCGCCGGCGGCCACACCTTCGGCAAGACCCACGGAGCCGGCTCGGCCGACCTCGTCGGGCCCGCGCCGGAAGGAGCCCCGATGGAGCAGATGGGCATCGGCTGGAAGAACGCCCACGGCACCGGCAAGGGCGACGACCAGACCGCGAGCGGCCTGGAGGTCACCTGGACCTATCACCCCACCCGGTGGGACAACGAGTTCTTCCACATCCTGTTCGCGTACGAGTGGGAGCTGATGGAGAGCCCGGCCGGCGCCAAGCAGTGGCGGCCGAAGGCGGGCGCCGGCGCCGACATGGTGCCGATGGCCCACGACGCCACCAAGCGTCGCGAGCCGCGGATGCTGACCAGCGATCTGTCGCTGCGGTTCGACCCGATCTACGGGCCGATCTCGAAGAAGTTCAAGGACGACCCGCAGGCCTTCGCCGACGCGTTCGCCCGGGCCTGGTTCAAGCTCACCCACCGCGACCTGGGTCCCTCGACCCGGTACCTGGGCGCGCTCGCCCCGACCGAGGAGCTCATCTGGCAGGACCCGGTGCCGGCCGTCGACCACGTGCTGATCGACGCCGCCGACGCAGCCGCGCTGCGCCAGGAGATCCTCGCGTCCGGTCTGACCGTGCCCGAGCTGGTCGCCACGACGTGGGCGGCGGCAGCATCCTTCCGCAACAGCGACAAGCGGGGCGGTGCCAACGGCGCACGCCTGGCGCTGGCGCCGCAGAAGGACTGGGAGGTGAACAACCCGGTGCGCTCGGCCAAGGTGCTCGAGGTGCTGCGCGGCATCAAGGAGCGCTTCGACGCGGCGCACGCCGCGGACGGCAAGCGCGTGTCGCTGGCCGACCTGATCGTGCTGGCGGGCAACGCCGGCGTCGAGAAGGCGGCGAAGGATGCCGGATTCGACGTCACCGTGCCGTTCCACCCGGGACGCACCGACGCCACGCCCGAGCAGACCGACGTCGACTCGTTCTCGTACCTCGAGCCGGTCGCCGACGGATTCCGCAACTACACCGGCCCGATGGCGGCGGCCGCCGACCTGCCGGCCGAGTTCCTGCTGGTCGACCGGGCGAGCCTGCTGAACCTCACGGCTCCGGAGATGACGGTGCTCGTCGGCGGGCTGCGGGCGCTGGACGCGAACTGGGACGGGTCGAAGCTGGGCGTGTTCACCGACCGGCCGGGCGTGCTCACGAACGACTTCTTCGTCAACGTGCTCGACATGGGCACCGAGTGGAAGCCGGTCGACCCCGGATCTCACGCGTTCGCCGGCACCGACCTGAGCACCGGGGCGCAGAAGTGGATCGGCACCCGTGCCGACCTCGTGTTCGGCTCGAACTCCGAGCTGCGCGCCGTCGCCGAGGTGTACGCCGCGGATGACGCGGGCGAGAAGTTCGTGAACGACTTCGTCGCCGCCTGGGGCAAGGTCACCGAGCTGGACCGCTTCGACCTGGAGTGACACGCGCCCGACGGAGGGGCCCGATTCCACCGTTCGGTGGGACCGGGCCCCTCTGGCGTGGGTGGGGTCTGGCGCGGGTGTGTCGGCGCGGTGCGTCGGCGCGGTGCGTCAGATGCACTCTCGCGGGAGGCGGTCAGGCCGGGAGGTGGTCAGGCCGGGAGGCGGTCCATCGCGGGGGCCAGCAGCGCGCGGTGCACGAGGCCGGCGATCGCGCCGCCGACGAGCGGGAACACGATGAACACCCACAGCTGGGCCAGCGGCCCGACGCCGCCGTAGACCGCCGCGGCGATCGAGCGGGCGGGGTTGACCGACGTGTTGTCGATCGGGATCGAGATGAGGTGGATGAGGGTCAGGGTGAGGCCGATCGCGATCCCGGCGAAGCCGACCGGAGCCCGCTTGCTGGTGGATCCGGCCACGACCAGGACGAACACGCAGGTCAGCAGGATCTCGATCACGATCGCCGCCCCCAGGCCGAACCCGCCGGGGGAGTGGTCGCCGAAGCCGTTGGAGGCGAAGCCGCCGGACTGCGCGGTGCTGAGCCATCCCTCCGGTCCGAACAGCCCGACCAGCACGAGCAGCGTCGAGCCGACGAGACCGCCGACGACCTGCGCGACCCAGTAGCCGACGACATCCTTCCAGGCGAACTTGCCGGCGATGGCCATCCCGAGCGTGATCGCCGGGTTGAAGTGGCCGCCTGAGATCGGGCCCCATGCATAGACGCCGACCAGGACGGTCAGGCCGAACGCGAGCGCCACGCCGAGGTGGCCGACCCCGAGCGGGGTGCCGGCCGATCCGACCGCGAAGTCGGCGGCGAACAGGGCGGTCCCGACACCGCCGAAGACCAGGACGAGGGTGCCAATCGCCTCGGCGATCATTCGAGTGACGAGCGTGGGTGCTGCTGAGGTGGAATCCGACATGGGATTCTCCTTTCATCGATGCCGCGAGATTATCGGCACCCGTGCACGTTTCCGGGCGCGCGACACGGCGTTATCGAAGAGTTCACCTTGATCGGGTGAGTCAGGCGAACACCGCGATCGCGTACAGGGCGAACACCGCCAGATGCGCGGAACCATGCACTGCGGTCACCCGGCGAGCGGCGAACGTGGCGATCGACAGCACCACCGAGACGGCGAGCAGCGAGCGCCATCACCGGGTCGAGGGCGAACACCGGGTGCGCGCCGGTGACGAGGCCGACCACGAGCACGGCGGGCACGGTGAGTCCCACCGTGGAGACGAGGGCTCCGTGGCAGAGGTTGCTCACCCGCTGGATCTCGCCCGCGTTCGCCGCCCGCACGGCGGTGATCGCCTCGGGCAGGAAGACGATCGCCGCGATCAGGATGCCGGACAGCGCCGGCGGCGCCTGCACCAGCGCGAGCGCGCGATCGAGCATCGCCGCCAGATCGTGCGAGAGCAGGACGATCGGCAGCATCGTGAGCGCGAGGAGCGTGAACCGGCCGCCCAGCTCGCGGGAATGCGCGCGCACGGCGGCACGGGAGAGTGGATGCTGCGCCCCGGCCGCGCGCACCTCGGTGAAGTCCATCGCCTGCGCGCCGGTCTGCCGCCAGAGGAAGAAGCCGTACAGCACGACCGTCACCGCGATCACGGCGACGGCCTGGGGCACGGTGAACGAGCCGTCGGCACCGATCAGCTGCGGCATCCCGAACGCGACGGCGACGAGGACCACCAGCATCCCGAGGTACTGCGAGGTGCCGGTGCGATTGTGCCGCAGGCCGCCATGCCGGATTCCGCCGACGAGCAGCGCGACGCCGATGACGAGGTTGAGGATGATCATCGACACCGCCAGCACCGAGTCGCGCGCGATGGTGGTGTGCTCGCCCGGCCCCAGCATGATCGCAACGATCAGCACGACCTCGATGAGCACGATCGACAGGGTCAGCACGAGCGTGCCGAACGGGTCGCCGAGGCGGGCGGCGAGGCGTTCGGCCTGGTGCACCACGCCGAACGCGCACACGACGATCACCGCGATGGTGCCGACGAGTCCGGCGATCAGCAGCGGCGTGCCGAGCAGCGCGCCGAGCAGCGCGAGGATCGCGACGGCGAGCCAGCCGAGCAGCATGCGGCTGACGGCCGCGGGGGTGAAGAGGCGGCGCAAGCGGGTGCGGGATGCCGCGGCATCCCGGTCGGAGGGAGCCGGTGCCGTGCGGGTCGGGACGATCATGGCGGATCCTGTTCCCGGGGTCGTCCCCGTCAGGATGTCGCCGCGCCGGGTCGTCCCGGGCAGGCATCCAGGCTATCAACGGAGCCTGTGCAGACGCGGAGCGCGGGGCACGCGGTGGCGGGCGGGTTGCAGCTGGAGGCGTGGCCGGGGCGCGGCGGTTGCTGCCGTGGTTCGGTCGTCACAAAGTGTGGGTTCTGCGGCGACGGGGCGCGGTTCGTGACGACTGAAGGCGGATGCCGTGGTTCGGTCGACGCGAATGGGGGGGTTCTGCGGCGTCTGGGCGCGGTTCGTGACGACTTAGCTCGGATGCCGTAGTTCGGTGGACGCGAATGGCTGCGTATTCGCGTCTGGAGCAGCGATATGGGTCGACTGAACTCGGATGCCGCAGTTCGGTCGACGCGAATGGTTGCGTCTCGTCCCGCGGAGCAGCGATATGCGTCGACTGAAGACCGACTGGGCGTTCGGTCGTCACGGACTGCGGGTTCTGCGGCGCCAGGGCGCGGTTCGTGACGATCGAAGATGGATGCCGCGGTTCGGTCGTCACGAACTGGGGGTCCTGCGGCGTCTGGGCGCGGTTCGTGACGACTGAAGGTGGATGCCGCGGTTCGGTGGACGCGAATGGCTGCGTGTTCGCGTCTGGAGCAGCGATATGGGTCGACCGAATTCGGATGCCGCAGTTCGGTCGACGCGAATGGTTGCGTTTCGTCGCGCGGAGCAGCAATATGCGTCGACTGAACGCCGCCGCACAGCGCCGCCGCCGCGCGCCGCCTCAGAGCCGCCCGGCGGCCTTCAGCGCGAGGTAGCGGTCGGCGACGCGGGGCGGCAGATCCTCCGGGCCGTCGGCCAGGGCCTCGGCACCGGCCCGGGCGACGGCCTGTGCCACCTGCGCGGCATCCGCGAGCGTCTGCTCGGCAGCGGCCGCCCGATACACTTCGCCCACGGTCGTCCGCGCCGCGGTGCGCGCGGCGAGCGACGCATCGGTCACCGTGCCGACCAGCACGCGCGCATGAGCGGTCAGGGCCGGCAGCGACCCGAGGAATCCGCGCGCCGAGGCGGGGTCGTCCTGCGCGGTCAGCAGCACGACGAGGGACGGTCGCACCGCGAGGGCGCGGATCTGCGCGAACGCGGCATCCCAATCGGTGTCGATCAGCGACGGCTCGACCGGAGCCATCGCATCCACGAGGGCCGGCAGCAGCGCCTCGCCGTCCACGCCCGACACCCGGGCGCGCACGGCGCGGTCGAACATCACCAGATGCACGTGGTCGCCGGCCTGGACGGCGAGGGCCGACAGCAGCAGCGCGGCTTCCATCTCGGCATCCAGCCGGACCCCGTCGCCCACCCGCGCCGCCGAAGTGCGCCCGGTGTCGATCACGATCACCACGTGCCGGTCGCGCTCGGGCCGCCAGGTGCGCAGCATCGTCGTGCCCGCGCGGGCGGTCGCCCGCCAGTCGATCGAGCGCACGTCGTCGCCGCGCACATACGGGCGCAGGCTGTCGAACTCGGTGCCCGCCCCGCGGATGAGCACGCTCGTGCTGCCGTCCAGCTCGCGCAGCCGCGCCAGGCGCGAGGGCAGATGCCGCCGGGAGGTGAACGGCGGCAGCACCCGGATCGCGCCGCGCACGTCCAGGCGCCCCTGGCGTCCGGCGATGCCGAGCGGGCCGAGGCTCGCAGCACCACGAACTCCGACACCAGCTCACCCCGGCGCCGCGGCCGCAGCGGCACGCTCAGCCGCAGCGGCTCGTCCGGCGCGAGCCGCACCGGCAGCCGCTCGCGGGGAGCCCCGGCGGTGGGCTGCCACGCGTCGCGCAGCCACCCGCGCAGTCGCCGCGGCCCGCGCAGGGTGAGGGATGCCTCGACCCGGTCGTGCAGCAGGCTGCGGCGCGGCAGCGACCGCTCCACGCGCACGCCCCGCGGATCGGCCGCGGCCGCAGCATCCACCCCCGCCACCACCGCGGACAGCAGCGGCCATCCGGCCGCCGCCGCCCAGGCATCCACGCCGGCTGTCGACAGCAGCACGACGGGGATCGCTCCGAGAGCGATCAGCATGGGGAGGCGGCCGGTGACGTACATGCTCACATCGGGACGCGGGTCTGCTGCAGCACCGAGGTGAGCACGGCGTCCACCGAGACGCCCTCGAGCATGGCCTCCGGCCGCAGGCGGATCCGGTGCCGCCAGGTCGGGACCAGCATGGTCTGCACGTGGTCCGGCGTGATCGCCGGGTATCCGCCCAGCCATGCCCACGCCTTGGCCGCCGCCAGCAGCGCGGTCGCCGCGCGCGGGCTGACCCCCAGCTGCACCGACGGGCTCTGCCGGGTCGCCCGGGCCAGGTCGACGAGATAGCCGAGCACCTCGTCGGTGACGGCGACGGATGCCGCGGCCGCCCGCGCCGCCCGCAGCTGCGTGGCATCGGCCACGGGCCGGATTCCCTCCAGCGTGTGCGGATCGAAGCCGTCGGCGTGCCGGCGCAGCGCCTGCAGCTCGGCGTCGCGCTCGGGCACGCCGATCACGAGCTTGAGCAGGAACCGGTCCAGCTTGCGCCTCGGGCAGCGGATAGGTGCCCTCGTGCTCGATCGGGTTCTGCGTCGCCGCCACCAGGAACGGGTCGGGCAGGGCGCGGGTCACGCCGTCGGCGGTGACCTGGTGCTCCTCCATCGCCTCCAGGAGCGCGGCCTGCGTCTTCGGCGGCGTGCGGTTGATCTCGTCGGCCAGCACGATGTTGGTGAAGATCGGCCCCTCGCGGAACTCGAACTCGCCGGTGCGCGCGTCGTACACCAGCGAGCCGGACACGTCGCCGGGCATCAGGTCGGGCGTGAACTGGACGCGCTTGGTGTCCAGCCCGAGCGCGCGGCTGAACGCGCGCACGAGCAGCGTCTTGGCGACGCCGGGGACGCCCTCCAGCAGCACGTGGCCGCCGGCGAGCAGGGCGATGAGCAGGCCGGTGATGGCTCCGTCCTGGCCGATCACGGCGCCGCCGACCTGCTGGCGCACCTGGTGCAGCGCCTCGCGGAGGGCTGCGTCGTCGCGGTCGGGGCTCAACGACCCGGGGTCGGCGCTCAACGACCCGGGGTCCTCGCTCAACGTCCCGGGGTCGGCGGTCGGGGACGGGGGTGCGTCATACGGGTCTGTCATGGGTGGGTCCTCCCGGTATCGGTGGGCGGCTGGTCTTGTGTCGTGCCGGTGGTGTCGGAGGCGGGGTGCAGCGCCCGATGCGCGGCGCGCTCCAGCTCGCGCAAGCCGGTCGCTGAGCGCGAGCAGCTCGCGATCGGTGCCGACGGGATCGTCCCGCAGGATGCCGCGGACCAGCGCCCGCGGCATCCCCAGCAGGTCGGCGACCGCATCGGATGTCTCGTCCGCCGCCGCGGTGGTCCCGATTCCCAGCAGCCGGGCGAGCCGGGTCAGCGCGCCGATGCGCAGCCGGTCGGCGACATGGGCGGTGTCGCGCGAGCGGGCATAGAGCCGGGCGCGGCCCTCGGTGGTCTCGGCGGCGCGCACGGTCACGGGCAGGCTCTCGGCCACGAGCGGTCCGAACCGGCGGCCGCGCCAGATGCCCGCGCCGACGCCGGCCGCCAGCAGCGACGATCACCGGACTCACCCACCGCGGCGTGAGCTGGCCGAGCGTGGGGGTCGCCGCGCCGGCATCGGCATCCCGCGCCGAGGGGATGTACCAGATCAGGGTGGGGTGCACGCCCATCAGGGTGATGCCGAGCGCCGCGTTGCCGTGCTGGGCGAGGGCGGCGTTGGTCAGCAGCGCCGTCCCATCGACGATGGTGGCGGTGGTGCCGGCGGTCGTCCGCTTCGAGCAGGGCGGCGTCCGGGCCGACGCGGTAGCAGGCCGTGACATCCCGGTCCTGCGGCAGCGTGTACAGCGCGCCGGGCACGATCGCGCCCGCGCGCTGCGCCGCGGGCAGCGCGCAAGCCGGGGGCGACCGGCGCGTCCGCGCCGTAGCCGGAGGCGCCGGAGTCGAACAGCAGCCGGGCGCTGCGCGACTGCGGCTGGACGATGACGACGTCGTCGGCGGCGTCGGCCAGGCCCTGGAACGTCTTGTCCGACAGCAGCGGGCTGTCCGGCAGCACCAGCGTGGCGACTGCGGCGCGGGACTCGGTGCGCCCCGCGGCGCTCAGGGCCCGGTCCAGGGCGTCGCGGTCGCGGGCCACCTGCACCTGCACCCCGTGACCGCGCAGGATGTGGGCGAGCGCCTGTGCGCCGTCCGGTCCCGCCGACTCGGGGTCGAGCATGTCGCGCTTGGTCCACTGCCCGACGCTGGAGAGCACTGCCGCGGCGATCCCGGCCGCCACGAGCACGACCGCGATCACGACCCATGCGGTCGCGCGCCGGCGGCGCGGGTCGGCCGTCCGGCGGCCGACCGCGGGGGCGACGGCGGCGGGTGCGTCGGTCGCCGCCGTGCGGACGGCGGTGGTCATCGGACGAGCTCCGCGGCCGCATCCACCGGTCGCTCCGCCTGCACCGCGTCATCCGCGCGGGCCACGGCGCCGTACAGCGCCGCGGTGCCGGGGCGGCGCAGGTAGCGGACGTCGTCGAAGGCGGATGCCGCGGCATCCAGGTCGTCCGCACGCCCGGGGAAGGCCCGACCGGCGGCACGGGCGAACGCGTGCACGGTGGCGCCCGGGACCAGCTCGACGGCGCGGCGCTCGACCAGGCCGCGCGCCAGCGCCCGGAAGCGGAGGATCACCGCCTGCCCCCAATCCTCATCGGCGACGGCGGATGCCGCGGCCCGGCGCAGCTGCGCGGCGGTGCGGGTCTCGGTGTCGCCGAACAGCTCGGTCGCGGCGCTCGATCCGCGTCGGGCCAGACGCGAGCGGCCGGCGAGGATCGCCGAGACGATGATCAGCGCGATCAGGATCGCCGCGACGGCCAGGGCCAGCCAGAGTCCCCACGCGTCGGGGGCCTGCCCGCCGACCAGGGAGGAGAGGAAGTCCTGCACCGCGCGGGCGATGCGGTCCACCGGGGTGGGGCGCGCCTGGGCATACGCCGGATCGCTGAGCTCGTGCTCGGCCCACTGGCGCGCCTGATCGCCGTCGGGGGTGAGCGGCGGGATGCCATCCGACAGCGGTCGGATCACGGCATCCCCTGCTCGTCCGGCCTCTCGCCGGGCGCCGCCCACTGCGTGGGCGCGGGTGCGGATGCCGGGGGTGCGGATGCCGGGGGTGCGGATGTCGGGGCTGCGGCCGGCGGCGGGTACGGGCCGGTGGCGGACGCCGCGTACGGGCCGGAGCCGGGCGTCGCATACGGCGGCTGCGCGGGAGCGGTCGGCGCGGATCCGGCACCGTACGGCGGGTACGCCGCACCATAGGGCGGCGCCGTTGCATACGGTTGCGCGGGACCATAGGGCGCGTATGCGGGCATCGGGGGGCGGGCCATCGTCCGGCCGATGTGCAGCGTGTACGGATCCGCGAGGTCCTGGGCCCCGGCATCCCGCCGTTCCACGTAGGCGAGCAGGTCGAGGTCGAGGCCCTCGCGGCGCATGCGGCAGTCGATGTAGAGGATCGAGGTGGCCGTGGCCTGCACGACGATCGCGACGGACTGGATCAGCAGCGTGATGATCTCGGCCAGCCCGAGCGTGACGATGACGCTGATGATCGCGCTGGTGTCCGCATCGCCGGTGGGGGCGATGAACTGGGTGAGAAGACCGCCGATCAGACCGAACGGCAGCGTCACGATCTGCGCCATCGCGCCGAAGATCAGCTGGATCAGCACGACGATGCCCAGGATCGGCCAGAACCGGCCGCGGGTGAGGCGCCACGACCGGGCGATCGCCCCGCGGATCGTGGCGCGCTCCATGATGATCGCCGGCGGCGCCAGCAAGCTTCGTCGACAGCCACAGCACGACCGGAATGGCCGCGAGCACCGCCAGCACGGTCAGCACGATCGCCGCGACCGGCGCCAGGGCGCTGAGCGCGAAGACGATCCCGGTGACCGCGCCGATGGCCAGCAGCATGGCCAGCGTGAGCAGGAACGTGTAGCCGATCAGCCGCCCGGCCACCGGCCGCACCTGGGCCCACAGCCGGGCGAGCTCGAGCCTCTCGGCGACCGCGCCGCGAGCGACCTCGGTCATCACGACGCCCTGCACGATGACGCCGAGGGCGGCGGCGGCCAGACCCAGCACGAACGCGGTGACGATCACGATCGCCACGGATCCGGCCCGGATCGTGGCGAAGTCGGGTGAGGATTCGGGCACCGTCTGCAGCCGCGAGAACGACCAGAACGAGACCGCGCCCACCCCCAGGATCAGCACGAGGAACGCCACCACCTGCACCACCAGGGCGAAGCCCAGCAGCACGCGCGGGTTCTGCCGCAGCGCGGTGAACGACCGGCCCAGCACCGTGCCGAAGCCGAGCGGATGCAGCGGGATGATCCCCGGGCGCGACGCCGGCGTCCAGGTCGGGTACGCGGTCACGAAACCTCCTCGCGCGAGCGGGTCCGACTCCCATCGTGTCACACCCGGGCGAGGCTGCCGCCCGGATTCGGCGTGCTCGGCTACGCTGTGGACAGCGCACGGGGACTGCGCTGTCGCAGCGTGCGGCCACGAGCCGCGCCGGATGAAGGACGAAACGCGATCATATGACTTCACGGATCCTGGTGGTCGACGATGACACCGCCCTCGCGGAGATGATCGGCATCGTGCTGCGCACGGAGGGGTTCGAAACCGCCTTCTGCGCGGACGGGGCCAAGGCCGTCGATGCCTGGCGGGCCGAGCGGCCCGACCTGATCCTGCTGGATCTGATGCTGCCCGGCATGGACGGCATCGAGATCTGCACCCGGGTGCGCGCCGAGTCCGGCGTGCCGATCATCATGCTCACCGCCCGCACCGATACCGCCGACGTGGTCAAGGGGCTCGAGTCGGGCGCCGACGACTACATCGTCAAGCCGTTCAACCCCAAGGAGCTCGTCGCCCGCATCCGCACCCGGCTGCGGCCGGGCGCCTCCGGCACCGTCGAGGTGCTGCGCATCGGCGACCTCGAGGTGGATGTCGCGGCCCACGAGGTCCGTCGCGCCGGCGAATCCATCTCGCTGACCCCGCTGGAGTTCGAGCTGCTGGTGGCGCTCGCGTCCAAGCCGCAGCAGGTGTTCTCGCGCGAGATGCTGCTGGAGCAGGTGTGGGGGTACCACTACAAGGCCGACACCCGCCTGGTGAACGTGCACGTCCAGCGGCTGCGCGCCAAGGTCGAACTCGACCCGGACAACCCGAAGATCGTCACCACCGTGCGCGGCGTGGGCTACCGCGCCGGTGCCGTCACCTGAGGCATCCATGTCCGCCTCGACGGCGTCCACGAACGTCCCGAACGGCACCACCTGGCGGGACTGGGACTGGTGGCGGGCGCGCCTGGAGGATCTGAGCACCCTGTGGCGGCGGTCGCTGCGGTTCCGCACCCTGGTGATCACCCTCGCCCTGACCGCGCTGACGATCATCGTCGCCTGCGTCTGGATGGCCCTGGCGATCCAGAACGACCTGTTCGAGTCGCGCAAGTCCCAGGCGCTCACCGACGCCCGCCGCGCCGTCGACACCGCCCAGACCACCCTGTTCGACGCGGTCATCCAGGACGACCCGGTGCAGGTGCAGAACCTGCTCAAGAGCGTGCAGACCTCGCTGGCCCAGCAGTCGGCCACCGACATGACCCTGGCCGTGCGGATCGACAAGACGCCGTCTGCGCTGGCGCCGCCCGGGTTCACCTCGGGCGGCCTGCGCGAGGACATGATCTCGCCCGAGATGCGCAAGCATGTCAGCGCCGAGGGCGCCACCGACACGCAGTGGGGGCAGTCGATCGCCCTGCCGTCGCCGGACGGGTCCATGCGCCCCGGCATCGTGGTCGGCCAGCAGATCATCGTCCCCGAGATCGGGGCGTACGAGCTGTACCTGGCGTACGACCTGGATGACGCATCCAAGACCCTCAGCTTCGTGCAGGCGACCCTGTGGATCGTCGGAACCGCCCTGGTCGTGCTCATCGGGGCGATCGCCTGGTTCACCCTGCGGGCCGTGACCACCCCGATCCGGCAGGCGGCCGAGACCAGCGCCCAGCTCGCCGGCGGCGACCTGGGCGTGCGCCTGACCGTGCACGGAGAGGACGAGCTGGCGACCCTGGGCCGCTCGTTCAACGCAATGGCCGACAGCATCCAGTCGCAGATCAATCAGCTCGCCGAGCTGTCGCTGGTGCAGCGAGCGGTTCGTCTCGGATGTCTCGCACGAGCTTGCGCACCCCGCTGACCACGATCCGGCTCGCCGCCGACATGCTCAACGACCGGCGCGACGACTTCGACCCGGCCACGGCCCGGTCGGCCGAGCGCTGCACGCGCAGGTGCAGCGCTTCGAGCTCGCTGCTGACCGACCTGCTCGAGATCAGCCGCTACGACGCCGGGTCGGTCGAGCTCGAGCTCGAGCCGACGAGCCTGGCCCACCTCGCCGAGGACGTGATCTCGTCGATGTCGCAGCTGGCCGAGCAGGACGGCAGCGACGTGCGACTGGTCGCCCCGGGCGGGTATTCGCCGGTCGAGATGGATCCGCGGCGCATCCGCCGGATCGTGCGCAACCTGCTGGGCAACGCGATCGAGCACGGGGAGGGGCGGCCCATCGTGGTCACCGTCGACAGCAACCAGCAGGCGGTGGCCCTGGCCGTCCGCGACTACGGGATGGGGATGACCGAGGCCGACGCCGAGCGGGTGTTCGACCGATTCTGGCGCGCCGATCCGTCGCGCAAGCGCACGATCGGCGGCACCGGACTGGGGCTGTCGATCGCCCTCGGCGACGCCACGCTGCACCGCGGCACCCTGTCGGTGTGGTCGAGCTGGGCCGCGGCACCAACTTCGTGCTCGCCCTGCCGCGCGGGGCGGGCCCGGTCGAGGGCGCCTCGCCGATCCCCGTCGACCCGGGGGACGACGGCGGGTCGCTGGACGAGCTCGGACTCACCCAGCCGATCTCGCTGCACGACATCGACGCGGCCTCGCCGCACACCGAGCGGGGAGGTGCGGCATGACCCGCCGGCCCCTGCGGCGCACCGCGATCCTGGCCCTGCTGACCGCCGTCGCGCTCGCCGCCTCGGCGTGTGCCGGGCTGCCCGCCTCGGGCCCCGTGTTCGCCGGGCTGCCCCGGGGCCGCCGCCCCGCCGGACTTCTCCTTCGTCCCGCAGAAGCCGCAGGACGGCGCCTCGCCCGAGCAGATCGTGCAGGGCTTCATCGACGCCGGTCTCGGCCCGGACGGCAACTGGTCGGTCGCGCAGCTGTATCTGGCGCCGTCGTTCCAGGGCAAGTGGAAGCCGAGCGAGAACACCACGATCGACGACCGCTCGGCGCGCGAGTACACCGTCGCCGACGACGGCACGGTCACGCTCACCGTCACGCAGCGGGCCACGGTCGACGCCACCGGCGCCTACAAGCCGTCCGAGGGCGGGCGCAAGCCCGCTGAAGTTCAGCCTCGACCAGGTGGACGGGGAGTGGCGGATCAGCGCTGCGCCGAACGGCATCGTGCTGGGCGCCGACCAGTTCACCAGCGTGTTCCACCAGTATCCGCTGATGTACTTCGACCCGGCTTGGCGCTACCTCGTGCCGGACGTGCGCTGGTTCCCGTCCAGCAACGCCGCGACTCGCGTGGCGCAGACCCTGATCGACGGCAAGCCCAGTCCCTGGCTGAGTCAGAGCGTGGTCTCGGCGTTCCCGGACAACGTGTCGATGAACGTGCCGTCGGTGCCGATCCAGGGCGGGGTCGCGCAGGTCGAGTTGTCCGGCCCGCTGCTCGCGCTCGAGTCGGCCACGCTCGACCGGATGCAGACGCAGCTGCAGCGGAGCCTGGCCAGTGTCGGCGGGGTCACCGACGTCTCGATGACCTACGGCGGCACCCCGCTGGAGGCACAGGGCGTGTCCACGGCATCCACCCGCATCGACACGCGTGCCCTCGTCCGCACCGACAAGGGCTTCGGATTCATCGCCGCACAGGACAAGATCGAGCCGATCCCCGGCATCACCGAGGCGATGTCCACGATCAACCCGGTGGCGGTCGACCTGGCCCCCGACTACACGGTGGCCGCGGTGCGCACCCGCTCCGGGGTGGTGGCACGGGTCCCATCGCACGGCCCGATCGTCAGCCTGGACCAGCGGACCGGGCTGATCAACCCGACGATCGACCCCCGCGGCTACATCTGGTCGGTCCCGCGCGACAGCCCCGACGAGCTGCTCGCCTACGACTCGGCGGGCAAGGCGATCGAGATCGCCGGCGGCGCCTGGTCGAACGCGTCGCAGGTGACGAGCATGACGCTCTCGCGAGACGGGACGCGCCTGGCGGCGATCCTCACCGTCGGCGGGCAGCCGGTGGTCGAGGTGTTCGGCATCGTCCGCGACGCCGACGGCCGGCCGAAGTCGCTGGGGGATGCCACGCCCGTGGCCAAGCTGCCGGCGGCCGGGATCGACCTGGCCTGGCTGGACGACAGCACCCTCGGCGTGATCGCCGGGTCCGGGGCATCCACGGTCGAGATCCGCCAGGTCGTCGGCGGGCCGGGATCGTCCATGTCCGCTCCGGAGGGGGTGACCGCCATCTCCGGGACGACGGGCACGACGGTCCGGCTGCTCGGGCGCGACGGCACGCTGTACGCCCAGCGCGGATCGAACTGGGAGCAGGCCGGCGCGGGCATCCGCGTCCTCGGCGACGCGCAGGGGATGCCCGCCCAGGGCTGATCCGTCGGTTCCTCCCCAGCTGTGCCCGCGCGGGCACGGATGCTGCGGCATCCACAGATTCGGCAGCTCGGCCGCGCGGTCGCCCGCCCCGCGGGCAGGATCGGTGCATGGCCGAACCGGGGGATGCGGGCGCGCTGCACCGGATCGTCGGCGACGCGGTCGCGGACGCGCTCGCCCTCGTGTTCCCGATCGACTGCGCCGGGTGCGGTGCGCCGGATGTCGCCCTGTGCGACGACTGCCGGTGGATGCTGCGGCCCGCCGTGACCGAGCGCACGCTCGAGGACGGACTGCGGGTGCGCAGCGGCCTGGACTTCGCCGGCGTGCCGGCGCGGGTGCTGCGCGCGCTCAAGGAGGACGGGCGCACCGGCCTGGCGCGGCCGCTCGCCCGCGCGCTGCGGGCCGCCGCCGGCGGGCCGGCGGACGCGTGCGGGGTCGCGCGGGGCGCGCTGGTCGCGCCCGACGTGGTGGTCGTGCCGGTGCCGACCTCGCGGGCCGCGATGCGCCGCCGCGGGTATCGGGTGGCCGAGCTGGTGGCCCGCCGGGCCGGGCTTGCGCCCGATGCGGGGGCTGCGCGGCGTCCGGACCGTCGCCGACCAGCGCGCGCTGGACCGGGACGCGCGGGCGGCCAACGTCGCCGGGAGCATGCGCGGGCGCGCAGCGCTGAAGGGAGCGCGCGTGCTGATCGTGGACGACGTGGTCACGACCGGGGCGACCCTGACCGAGGCGGCCCGCGCGCTGCGCGCGGTCGGCGCCGAGGTGGTCGGCGCGGCGACGGTCGCAGGCGACCGGGCGTCGGCATCCGTCCTCGGGGTCTGCGCCTCAGGATCCGTGATGAGATCGCGCTGAGGCGTGACAGCGGGCAGTGCGCCGACTACGGTGGGGGACACAAGGCGACTGATGGTCCGCCCTTGGCCGGGGGGACCGGAACAAGGAGGTCAGGGATGGAAACCAGCATCGTCGGCGTGGGTGTGAGCGTCTCCGATCGATTCCGCAGCGTGGTCGAGGAGAAGTCGATCCGCATCGAGAACCTCGCGCCGCGCGCACAGAGCATGGACGTCAAGGTCACGCACCGGGCGTACCACAACGGGCGCATGGAGGACTCGACGGTCGAGCTGACGCTCACCGGGAAGGGACTGCCGATCGTCCGGGCCGAGGCCGTGGACGGCGACAAGTTCACCGCCCTCGATCTGGCCGTGGACAAGCTCACCGAGCAGGTCCGCCGGGCGAAGGAGAAGCGCGTGGACGCGCGACGACACCCGCGCGGAGCCAAGCTCGACAAGGGCAGCGGCGCCCTGCAGGGCGTGGATCTGCAACCCGCGTCCGCCGACATGCTGAAGGCGGTGGCCACCGGCGAGATCCCGATCCTGACCGGGGCGGAGGACGAGGAGGACTACACCCCCGTCGTCATCCGGACGAAGCGGTTCGACCCGGAGTGGATGACCGTCGAGGATGCCGTGGACCGGATGGAACTGGTCGGCCACGACTTCTTCCTCTTCATCGACGCCCGCACCGACCACCCGAGCGTGGTGTACCGGCGCAAGGGCTGGGACTACGGGGTCATCTCGCTCACGGCGGTGGCCCCGCCGGAGGCCGCACTGGTCTCCTGACAGGCGCGGGTGCGGGGGCGCCCGCCCGCGGGCGGTCGAGGGGCTCGACCGCCCGCGCTCTGCGGCCCGGTCGTGGTCGCGAGTTCGACGCCCGTGGCCGCCTACGCGGCCGGTCACACGGGTTCAGCTGTCGCGCTTGCACACCGGACGCGCGCTTTCGCGTGCAACAGCGACAGATGAGGCAACCGCCCGGAGCGGTGCTCAGTCGAAGATGTCGCCCAGGATGCTGCCGATGACCAGGCCGCCGAGGATGCCGCCCATGGCGTCGCCCGTTCCGCCGCGCCGGCCGCCCTGGCCCCAGCCGCCGGGTGCGCCGCCCCAGCCGGCATCGGCCTGCGGCCGCGCCGCGTCGATGTCGCGCTGGGCCAGCTGCGAGCGCCTCGGCCGCAAGGTATCCGGCGCGGCGGGCCAGCGCCAGCGCCTGCTCTCGCTGATCCTCGTCGATCTCGCGGGCGCCGAGCGCGGCATCCGGTCCGACCAGCCGCGAGAGCTCTTCGCGGATGCGCTCGGCCTCGGCGTGACGGGTGCGGGCGTCCGCCCCGATCCAGCCGCGATGCCCGCCGATCAGGTCGCGCACGATCGCCAGCTGCCGGTCGGCGTCGTCGATCGCGTGCCGCACCTGGTCGGCGGACGGGATCGGATGCTCGGCCCGCTCGCGTGCGGTCGCGATCGCGGCATCCAGCCCGGCGTTGGCCTCCCTCAGCGCGGTCAGCAGCGAGAACGGGTCGGTGGTCACCCCGGCGGGAGGCAGGGCGGACAGTGCCTTCTCGAGGCGCTCGACCGCGGCGCCGACCTCGGGGGTCTGCGGCGCGGTGCGGGCGACGACGAGGTCTTCGCGCGAGTCGTCGACGACCGCGCCGAGCGTGGACTCGGCCCGCAGCGCCTCGATCTCGAAGTTGTCGACCGCGTCCAGCAGCGCGCGAGCGCGGCGGACGGCTTCGGTGGCGGCCTCGAGCGCGAGATTGGCCGGCTCGCGCTGATCGGCTTCGCGTCGGTCGTGCGCGACGCGCGCGCTGTGCTCGGCGAACCCGATCAGCTGCTCGGCCTCGGCCGGGTTGGAACGGACCTGCCGCAGGGCGCTGTCCGCATACCGGGCGCCGAGCCGATCGATCGCGGCGCGGGCCGGGTCGAGACGGGCGCGCAGCGCGACGGTGTCGTCGCGCACGCCGGCGAGGATCTGCGGCGCGCGCCGCGCGAGCGCGATCCGGTCGGACAGCGCCGACATCCGCTCTTCGATGAGGTTCTCGGCCCACTCGCACAGCTTGCACGATGCGGGCGTTGCGGGTGCGGAGTTCGTCCGGGGTGTCCGGGATCTCGTCGTGGTTGAGCTGGTGCAGCTGGAACGCCTCGCGCAGGTGATGGCGCACCGAGGTCAGCGCCTCGCGCAGGGGCGCCGTCGCGTCCTCGCCGAGCTCGGCCTCGGCGAAGGCCAGCTCGTCCGCGGTCAGCCGCAGGCGCTCGTCGGTCGCGATCAGCGCGGCGTCGGCGCGGCGGGCGAGGTCGACGTCCTGCCCGGTGATCTGATCGCGCGTGCGCCGTCCCCAGAATCCGCTCATGGCGGCATCTTAGGAGGGCTCGCTTGCAGAGCGCTGTGTGCCCAGTGCTGTGCGCGCGGCCGGATCAGGCGACGTTGCGGATGATGATGCGCCAGCGCTCCGGGCCCTGCTCGAGGTAGGCGGTCTTGAACGCGTCGCCGTACCGGGCCTCGAGCTGGCTCAGCAGCGGGATCGGGTTGTGGGTCGCCGAGATGATCATCGCGGCGCCGGGGCGCAGGGCGTCGATCGCGCCGAAGATCGCCGCGTGCCGGATCGCGTGCGGGATGGTCTGGACGTCCAGCTCGGGCAGATCCTCGTCGACCTCTCCGCAGGTGCACCCTGCCGTCGGGTTCTGGGCGGTGGGGTTCTGGTCGACCGCCTCGTCGTGTGAGCGGTGGATCTCGATGCTGGCCATGGCTGCTCCGTTCGTCAGTGTGTACACGCGTGCCCAGAGTTTATTACACTGGATCCCGTGGAAATTGACGAGGGCAGACGCCGCCGCATCGCGGCCAACGGGAGACGTCACTCCGCGACGCGGGAAATGGTGCTGCGGATGGTCGAGGCGCAGACCGCCCCCGTCTCCACCGCGGCGCTGACCGACGCCACCGGACTGCACGAGAACACCGTCCGCGGCCACCTGGAGCAGCTGCGGGCAGACGGATATGTCCGCCGCCAGCGCGAGGATTCCACCGGCCGCGGCCGGCCCGCCTGGCTCTGGCAGGCCACCAGCCCCGAACCGGCCAACCCGTATGCCGGCCTGGCCGCCGCGCTGGCCGACACCCTCGCCCGCACGAGCGCGGACCCGGCCGGGCAGGCCCGCGAAGCGGGGCGCGCCTGGGGGAGCAGATGGTCGCCGACCGCGACGGCGAGGACGCCCGGTCCACGGTCGTCGAGGTGATGCGCGAGCAGGGCTTCGCCCCGAACGACACCGGAGACGTCGTGCTGCTCGAGCGCTGCCCGCTGATCGAGGCAGCCTCGCGGCATCCGGCCATCGTCTGCGCGGTGCACCAGGGCATGATCGACGGCATCCTGGGCGCCCGCGGCTCGGATGCCGAGAGCCGGCTGATCCCGTTCACCGGACCCGGCGAGTGCACCCTGCGTTGCAGGCCGCGTCGTGAGCGCCGCCCACGACAGACGCCGTCCGACCTGGCGTCTGGTCTGGATCCTGCCGGCGGGGCTGGCACTGCTGGCCGGGCTCGACGCGGCGCTCCTGCTGATCGGCGTGCCCGCCCCGGTCACCTCCGCACGCCTGCCCGAGGTGCACGGTCCGCTCATGGTGCTCGGCTTCGTCGGCACTCTCATCGCGCTGGAACGCGCCACGGCGCTGCGCCGCTGGTACGGCTACCTCGCCCCGGCGCTGCTCGGGCTCGGCGGCATCCTGCTGCTGGCCGACCCCGTGCCGCTGACGGCGGCCAAGGCCGTGCTCGTGGCCGGCACCGCCGCGTTCGCGCTGGTCTACGTGCCGCTGTGGCACCGCCAGTTCGACGCGCCGCTGCTGGTGCAGCCTGCTGGGCGCCGCGATCGGATGCGCGGGGGCGATCATCTGGCTCGGCCAGTCCACGATCGACCGCACGCTGCCGTGGCTGATCGGCTTCGTGGTGCTCACCATCGCCGCCGAACGGGTCGAGCTGGCCCGCATCACGATGGGCCCGCACGCCGGCACGCGGCTGCTCGTGCACGCCTGGACGGTCGTTGCCGCCCTCGTGATCGGCGTCGTCTCGCCGACGCTCGGCGCGATCGCGATGGGCCTGGCGCTGCTCGGCCTGGTGCTGTGGCTGGTCGTGCACGACGTCGCCCGGCGCACCATCCGCGCCGGCGGCGGCGCCCGGTACATGGCCGCTTGCATTCTCGCCGGGTACTTCTGGCTGGCCGTGGCCGGCGTCGCGCTGCTGTTCGGCGAGCCGACCTCGCAGCCCGTCTACGACGCGGTGGTGCACGCCGTGTTCCTCGGCTACACGATCTCGATGATCATGGCCCACGCCACCACCATCCTGCCCGGCGTGCTGCACATCGCGCTCCCGTACCGCCCCGCGTTCTGGGTGCCGGTCGTGCTCGTGCAGGCTGAGCCTGGTGGTCCGCCTCTGGCTCGGCGACGCGCTCGGCCTGCCGCTCGGCTGGCAGATCGGCGGCGTGCTGGGGGTGGCCGGGCTGCTCCTGTTCGTGATGACCGCGGTGACCAGCGCCGTCCTGGGCCCGACGAAGAACGCCGCGAAGAACCCGCCGAAGAAGAAGACGACGGATGCCGCGACCGCGACGTTCGGGATGTTCGCACACCGCGTGACGACGGCGCCGCGCCCCACCCCCGGTGCCGCACCGGCCTCGCCCGAAGGAGACGCATGAGCGCCCCCACTCCGCCGACCCCCGCCCCCGCGCCGCGGCCGCAGGATGAGAAGGCGCCGAACCGCGGATTCTGGGTGCTGCGCGACATCCCGACCCTGATGTGGCTGATCTTCGTCGTGATCGCGGTGATCGCGCACCGCTGGCTGCCGGTGGCCACCTGGCTCATGCTCCACCTGCTGCTGCTCGGGGCGGTCACCCACGCCATCCTGGTGTGGAGCCAGTACTTCTCGTATGCGCTTGCGCTCCGCACCCACCCGGGGCGATCGCCGCCGCCAGTCGGTGCGGCTGCTGCTGGCCAACGGGGAGCGCTGCTGGTCGTGGCCGGGATGATGAGCGCCCTCTGGCCGCTCACGCTCGTGGGCGCGGCATCCCTCATCGTCGCGGTCATCTGGCACGGCGCGAGCCTGTACGCGCGATCGCGGGCAGCCTGCCGGGCCGGTTCGGACACACCATCCGCTACTACATCGCCTCGGCGGCGATCCTGCCGATCGGGGCGGGGTTGGGCGCCTGGCTCGCGCACGACAACTCCGCAGGCACCCTGGTGCTGGCCCACGCGCTGCTGAACGTGCTGGGCTGGATCGGGCTGACGGTGGCCGGCACGATCGTGACGCTCTGGCCGACGATCCTGCGCACGCGCGCCGATGCGCGGGCCGCGGCGCGCGCGGATGTCGCGCTGCCGGTGCTGGCGGCGGGCGTGCTGGTGGCCGCGGCCGGCGCGGCGGCGGGACTGCTGCCGGTGCTGGCGCTCGGGTTGATGGCGTACGCGGTGGGTCTGGGCATCATCGCGACCTCGCTCTGGCGGGCGGCGCGGCAGGCGCCGCCGCACACGTTCGCGGCGCTGTCGGTGGGGATGGCGTTCCTGTGGTGGACCGGGTGCGTGATCGCGATCATCGTCGCCACGATCGTCAGCTTCTGGAACGGGGCGGGCCTGGCCGGCGTCGAAGCCGCGGTGGCCGGGACGGTGCCGTTCCTGGCGGCGGGCTTCGCCGCGCAGGTGCTGGTCGGCGCGCTGAGCTATCTGATCCCGGTCGTCGTGGGCGGCGGGCCGACGCCGGTGCGCGTGGGCACGGCGGCGTTCGACCGCGGCGGCGCGCTGCGGATCGCGACCGCCAACGCCGCGCTCGTGGTGTGTGCGCTGCCGGTCTCGAGTCTCATGCGGGTCGTGGCATCCGTCCTCTACTTCGTCGCGATGGCGTCGTTCCTGGTGCTGATGCTGCTCGGGATGCGCGCGCAGGCGCGGGCGAAGCGCTCGGGGGCGGGGCTGGCCGCGACGAAGGCCGGTATGGCCTCGGGCGAGCGGCCGCACGGGCCGATCACGCCCGAGGGCGACAAGCCGCACCGGGCGGGCCAGGCCGTGGCCGGGCTGCTGGCGGTGGTGCTGGCGGTGGCGGTGACCGCGGCGATCGACCCGATCTCGCTCGGGTGGGGCGCGCCGGCGACCGGCCCGACGGATGCTCCGGTGAAGGTCGTGCAGGTGGATGCTGCGGACTTCCGCTATTCGCCGAGCACGATCGAGGTGCCGGTCGGCACGCGACTGAAGATCGAGCTGACCAACACCGACCCCTCGATGGTGCACGACCTGGTGTTCGCGAACGGTGTGGCCGGTTCGCGGCTCGCGCCCGGGGCGAGCGAGACCATCGATGTCGGCGTGATCACGGGCGACCTGGAAGGCTGGTGCTCGATCATCGGTCATCGGCAGCGCGGGATGACGATGACGATCACGGCGACTGGGTCCGCGGCATCCGCCGGGGCCGCGGCATCCGCTTCTCCGTCCCCATCCGCGATGGATGCCATGGGCGACATGCCGGGGATGCCGGGCATGGACCACGGCGCCGCCGGCGGCATCGATCTCGCGGCCGATCCCGGGCCGGGGTTCCGGCCGTACAAGGCGGCGCTGCCCGGCGCTGCCCGCGGCATCCGGCCCGGTCACGCACCGGGTGACGATGACGGTGACCGACAAGAAGGTCGAGGTGGCGCCCGGGGTCATCCAGACGCTCTGGCTGTACAACGGGACGGCGCCCGGCCCGGTGCTGCACGGGCGGGTCGGAGACACGTTCGTGGTGACCCTGGTGAACAAGGGCGACATGGGGCATTCGATCGATTTCCATGCCGGATCGCTGGCGCCGGACGAGCCGATGCGCACCATCCCGCCGGGGGAGTCCCTGGTCTACACGTTCACCGCCAACCGCTCGGGCATCTGGATGTATCACTGCTCGACCATGCCGATGACGGCGCATATCGCCAGCGGAATGTACGGCGCGGTGGTCATCGAGCCCGCCGGCCTGCCGGCGGTGGACGAGTCGTACGTGCTGGTCCAGGGGGAGTACTACCTGGGCGCGCACGACGGCGGCCTGGTCGACACCGCCAAGATCGCGGCCGGCACGCCCGACCTCGTGGTGTTCAACGGCTATGCCAATCAGTACGACCACGCCCCGCTGCCGGCGAAGGTCGGCGACCGGGTGCGCATCTGGGTGCTGGATGCCGGACTCGACCGCGCCACGAGCTTCCATGTGGTCGGCGGCCAGTTCAACACCGTGTGGGCGGAAGGCGCATACCTGCTGAAACGGTCCGGAACCTCCGGTTCACAGGCGCTGGCGCTGGCGCCCGCGCAGGGCGGCTTCGTCGAGCTGACCTTCCCCGAGGCCGGGCACTATCCGTTCGTGTCGCACTACATGATCGACGCCGAGCGCGGCGCGCACGGCGTGTTCGACGTGACGAAGTAGGCCGCGGTGAACCGGTGAAATGGGGTCGGGACCGCGCTCGACCCGCAGGCTGAGGCTACCCGTGCCCACGCCGACCGGGCGCAGGATCGCCTCGCTCATCGCGCGGCCTCCTCGACGCGGACCGGCTCGACGCGGACCGGCTCGACGCGGACCGGCCGGCCGCGCCGCGGCCGCTCGGTCGACAGCTCCAGGCCGATGGCGTGGCGCGGCCGCAGCGCCAGGCGCTGCTCGGTGTGATCCAGCCACCGCACCTCGGCCTCCGTGGCGAAGATCATCGAGTCCACGACGAGCGACCAGGCGAGCTCCTCCGCGCCCTCCGGATCGGCGCCCGCATACTTGGCCCGGTTCAGCTCCTGCAGCTGCGCCAGCGACGCCCGCCGCTGCGTCTGGATCACCGCCGTGACATCCACCCCCGGCAGCGTCGCCGCCAGCGCGAGCTTGACCGCGAGCTCGTCGCGCGTGCCCTGGCCACGGGCCACGGGCGAGCCGAGCCATGACCGCACCTCGGCGCGGCCGGCATCCGTGATCTCGAAGAAGACGTGCCCCTGCTCGTCGACCTCGCCCTTGGCGACGAACCCGTCGCGCTCGAGGCGCTCCAGCGTGTTGTAGATCTGCCCCACATTCAGCGGCCACGTCGACCCAGTGCGCCGGTCGAATTCGTGGCGCAAGCTGGTATCCATAGCAGGGACCCTGATCCAGGATCGCCAGCAGGCTCTGCTTGACAGACATCCGCGTCTCCTTCGATGGCATTTCCGGGTATGTAATTGCCGAGTATATACATACCGAGAAACCTGGCCCCCTGCTCTCGGACGCGGCGTGTCGCGCCTCGTCGTCACTCCCGCTCCTTGCCGAGACCAGGGATCTGCCGTGAGACCGATGACGCACCCCTCGGTCTCGCGGCGGATCCCCGGTCTCGGCGAAAGGTCGCGGCGGATCCCCGGTCTCAGCGGATCCGCGGTCGCGGCGGGTCCCCGGCGGCGAAGGCGCGCGCGAGGGCTCGGGCGTGTCGGGATCGGTAGAGTCGGGGCATGGATGCTCCGACAGTGCCGCCGGCGCCGGTGCGCATCGTGCGGCGCACCTGGGTGTGGGGTGTGGGGCGGCATCTGCCTGATCGCGAGCGTTCTGCCCGGCCTGCTGTGGTCGGTGAGCGTGCCGATCGGCGCGTCGGGCGTACTCGATGTGGCCGGCGCCGCGCTCTGGTGCGCCGCGTTCGTGCTGTTCGCCATCGGCCGCGACAGCGTCGTGGCCCGCCGGATGCTGGGGATGATCATGCTGATCGGCCTGGGCGTCTGGCCGCTGCGCTGCGCAGCATCCTGCCCATGATCCCCGCGCTGGGCGCTCCGGTGGACGACGCCAACGAGGACGCTCGGGCCATCGTCGGGATCGTGATCGAACTGGTCCCGGTCGTGCTGGCTGTCGTCGCCGTTGTGCAGGTCTGGCGCGCCGGCGTCGTTCCGCGGGCGTTCGGCTGGATTCCGGCCATCGCGCTGGCCCTGTGCGTGGTTCCCGCCCTCGTGCAGTACGCCGTGTTCGCCACCCCGGCCTTCGCCACGGGCGACGCCATCCTGGCGTACGGTTCCGTGCTCATCCTCTGTCGGACGGTGGCGCTGGTCGGCCTCGGGGTGGTCGCGATCGTCGCCGGGCTGCAGGCCCGGGCCGCGGCATCCGGTGTGCCGGTGTATCCGCCGGCGGACGCCTGATCGGATCCGCCGCCTGCCAGCCACCTCAAAGGTCACCGATGGATAACATAGGTGGATGTGCCCGGGCGTCGGCGCGCGACGAGCGTCAGCGCGGCACGCCCACCCGATAGATGGAGATCCTCCGTGGCCAACCCCCTCGAGAAACTGCTGCGCGCCGGTGAGGGCCGCCTCATTCGGCGACTCCAGCAGGTGGCGCGAGCCGTGAACGCGCTCGAAGACGAGTACGCGGCGCTCACGGACGACGACCTGCGCGACGAGACCGCGCAGTTCCGCGAGCGGCACGAGAACGGCGAGTCGCTGGACAAGCTCATGCCCGAGGCGTTCGCCGCGGTGCGCGAGGCCGCCAAGCGCACCCTCGGCCAGCGCCCCTACGACGTCCAGCTCATGGGCGGCGCGGCGCTGCACCTCGGCAACATCGCCGAGATGAAGACCGGTGAGGGCAAGACGCTGGTCGCCACCCTCCCGTCCTATCTGAACGCGATCGCGGGCAAGGGCGTGCACGTCATCACGGTCAACGACTACCTGGCCAGCTACCAGTCCGAGCTGATGGGCCGCGTGTTCCGCGCGCTGGGCATGACCACCGGCACCATCGTGTCGGGGCAGACCCCCGAGGTGCGCCGCGAGCAGTACAACGCCGACATCACCTACGGCACGAACAACGAGTTCGGCTTCGACTACCTGCGCGACAACATGGCCTGGCAGAAGCAGGACCTCGTCCAGCGTGGCCACCACTACGCCATCGTCGACGAGGTCGACTCGATCCTCATCGACGAGGCCCGTACGCCGCTGATCATCTCCGGGCCGTCGTCCGGCGAGGCCAACCGCTGGTTCACCGAGTTCGCCAAGATCGCGCGCACGCTCGAGCCCGAGGTCGATTTCGAGTTCGACGAGAAGAAGCGCACCGTGGGCGTGCTCGAGCCGGGCATCGCCAAGGTCGAGGACTACCTCGGCATCGACAACCTGTACGAGTCGGCCAACACCCCGCTGATCTCGTTCCTGAACAACTCGATCAAGGCGATGGCCCTGTTCAAGCGCGACAAGGACTACGTCGTGATGAACGACGAGGTGATGATCGTCGACGAGCACACCGGCCGCATCCTGGTCGGGCGCCGGTACAACGAGGGCATCCACCAGGCGATCGAGGCCAAAGAGGCGGTGCCGGTCAAGGCCGAGAACCAGACCCTGGCCACCGTCACGCTGCAGAACTACTTCCGGCTCTACGAGAAGCTCGCCGGCATGACCGGAACCGCCGAGACCGAGGCGGCCGAGTTCATGTCGACCTACAAGCTCGGCGTCGTGCCGATCCCGACGAACAAGCCGATGATCCGCAAGGACCAGGCCGACCTGGTCTACAAGAACGAGCAGGCCAAGTTCGTCCAGGTCGTCGAGGACATCGCCGACCGGCACGAGACCGGCCAGCCGGTGCTGGTGGGCACGGTCAGCGTCGAGAAGAGCGAGTACCTGTCGCGGCTGCTGGCCAAGAAGGGCATCAAGCACGAGGTCCTGAACGCGAAGAACAACGCGCGCGAGGCCGAGATCGTCGCCCGCGCGGGGCGCAAGGGCGCCGTCACCGTCGCCACGAACATGGCCGGCCGCGGCACCGACATCATGCTCGGCGGCAACGCCGAGTTCCTCGCCGTGCAGGAGATGAAGGCCAAGGGACTGGATCCGGAAGAGACCCCGGAGGAGTACGAGGCCGCCTGGGACGACGTGTACGCCGAGATGAAGGCGAAGGTGGATGCCGAGGCCCAGGATGTCGTGAAGGTCGGCGGACTGTACGTGCTGGGCACCGAGCGGCACGAGTCGCGCCGCATCGACAACCAGCTGCGCGGCCGCTCGGGCCGTCAGGGCGACCCCGGCGAGAGCCGGTTCTACCTGTCCCTGACCGACGATCTGATGCGCCTGTTCCAGTCCGGCGCCGCCGAGGCGATCCTGAACCGGACGAACTTCCCGGACGACGTGGCGATCGAGTCGAAGATGGTCTCGCGGGCGATCAAGAGCGCCCAGGCGCAGGTCGAGGCGCGCAACGCCGAGATCCGCAAGAACGTCCTGAAGTACGACGACGTGCTCAACCGCCAGCGCGAGGCGATCTACGCCGACCGCCGGCAGATGCTCGAAGGCGACGACATCGCCGACCGGGTGGAGCACTTCATCGAAGACACGATCACCGCGATCATCGACGACCACACCTCGGTGGGCCACACCGAGAGCTGGGACTTCGACGCGCTGTGGACCGAGCTGAAGACCCTGTACCCGGTCAGCGTCACGATCGACGAGGTGGTCGCCGAGGCCGGCACGAAGGGCCGGATCACGCCCGAGGGCCTGAAGCGCGAGATCCTCTCCGATGCGAAGATCGCCTACGGCAAGCGCGAAGAGACCCTGGGCGACGCCGCAGTCCGCGAGCTCGAGCGCCGCGTGGTGCTCCAGGTGCTCGACCGTCGCTGGCGCGACCACCTGTACGAGATGGACTACCTCAAGGACGGCATCGGCCTGCGTGCCATGGCGCAGCGCGACCCGCTGGTGGAGTACCAGCGCGAGGGCTTCCAGATGTTCCAGACCATGATGGGACAGATCAAGGAGGAGTCGGTCGGCTACCTCTACAACCTCGAGGTCGAGGTGCGCGCACAGGCCGAAGGCGAGCTGGATGTCGAGGCCAAGGGCCTGGTCGCGCCGGCGCCGGACAACCAGCGGCTGCAGTACTCGGCATCCAATGACATCGGCGAGGTCGAGGTGCGCAACGACCGCGGGCAGGTGCGAGCAGGCCGCGACCAGCCGGCTGCGCCAGGCAGCCGCGGCGGCCGCAGCCGCGACGCCGGCGGCCGAGCAGACGGATGCCCCCACCGCCCGCGGCGCGTTCGGTCAGCCGACCTCGGCCCCGCCGCAGTCGGCCCCGGCCGCGCAGAACCGCGCCGATCGCCGCGCCTCGCAGAAGCGGAAGTAGCCTCCCGGCCCCGGCGCAAGGGCCGGGGCGCGGGGGATATCCTGATCGGATGACTCCGCTTCGCCCGCTCGACCAGTCGACCAAACTCAAGGACGTCCTCTACGAGATCCGTGGAGCAAGCCCTGGTCGAGGCCGGACGGCTGGAGGCCGACGGGCACAAGATCCTCAAGCTGAACACCGGCAACCCGGCGATCTTCGGCTTCGACGCGCCGTACCAGATCGTGCGCGACATGATCGAGGCCGTCCCGTACGCGCACGGCTACAGCGACAGCCGCGGCATCATGTCGGCGCGGCGCGCCGTGGTCTCGCGCTACGAGGAGATCCCCGGATTCCCCGCCTTCGACCCCGACGACGTGTACCTGGGCAACGGTGTGTCCGAGCTCATCACGATGACGATGCAGGCGCTGCTGGACTCCGGGGACGAGGTCCTCATCCCCACCCCGGACTACCCGCTGTGGACGGCGATGACCAGCCTCGGCGGCGGGACGCCGATGCACTACCGGTGCGACCCCGACAACGACTGGCAGCCCGACCTCGAGGACATCCGCAGCAAGGTCACCGACCGCACCAAGGCGATCGTGGTGATCAACCCGAACAACCCCACCGGGTCGGTGTACACCCGCGAGACGCTGCAGGGGATCGTCGACATCGCCCGCGAGCACTCGCTGCGCTGCTGGCGGACGAGATCTACGACCGCATCCTGTACGACGGGGCGCAAGCACATCAGCCTCGCGACCCTGGCCCCGGACCTTCTCTGCCTCACCTTCAACGGCCTGTCCAAGACCTACCGGGTGGCCGGCTACCGCAGCGGGTGGCTGGTGATCACCGGGCCGAAGGACCACGCGAGCGGCTTCATCGAGGGCATCACCCTGCTGGCGTCCACGCGGCTGTGCCCGAACGTGCCGGCCCAGCACGCCGTGCAGGCGGCGCTGTCGGGCGTCCAGTCGATCGACGCGCTGATCGGACCGACCGGGCGGCTGCACGAGCAGCGCGACATCGCCTGGCAGGGGCTGGAGGCCATCCCCGGAGTCAGCTGCTACCGGCCGCAGGGGGCGCTGTACGCGTTCCCGCGGCTCGACCCGAACGTGTACGAGATCCGCGACGACGAGAAGTTCATCTACGACCTGCTGATCGCCGAGCACGTGCTCGTGGTGCAGGGGACGGGATTCAACTGGCCCACGCCCGACCACTTCCGGATCGTCACCCTGCCCGAGCCGCGGGTGCTCGCCGACGCCGTGGAGCGGATCGGCAACTTCCTCTCGTCGTACAAGCAGCGGTAGCCAGAGCAGCGCTGGTCAGAGCAAGCGGTAGTCAGAGCAGCGGTCGTCAGAGCAGCGCGAGGGACGTCGCCCGCCAGCGGTGGTCCATCCCCTCCAGCCGCAGCGCCACGGCGCGCGTGCGCGCAGGTCCCCCGATCACGACCACGGCTTCGACCACGTCGTCCGCGGGCGACGTGCGGTGCACCGACCGGATGACGTGCACCGGCCGGGTGGGGGCGACGCCGCGGGCGCTGCGCGCGCGGGCCGCGAGCGCGGCGCGCAAGCGCGACCGAGCGGAAGACGTCCTCGGTCATCCAGCGCGCCAGCTGGTGCACGTCGCGGACGCCGGCGAGCGCCTCGAGAACGCCCTGGGTGAGGTTCGCGAGCAGGGGATCCGGGTCGGGGAGAGCCTGCGGCCGAGGTCCGCTCCGGCGCGCCCGGATCATGGTCGTGCTCTCGCCGGGGGACCATCCGCACCGCGGGCTCCGTCGCCATCGGGCACCTCTCTCCCTCTCCCACGTCCTGTGCGCGGAAGGTCGCCAGGTCTTCCGCGACCCAGTAGAGCACACAGGCAACTCCCAGGTTGATGAGAAGCCTCTCACCTGTGGATAACTCGTCTCGTCCGGAGCGGATCGCGTACTCTCTGGGGCGTGCGCTGGGATCGGTTCTTCGAAGACCTCGAGGATCAGCTCGACTCCGAATGGGAGGCCGAGCGCGTCGCGCTGGACTCCGAGGCGGAGCGACTGCGCCTGTCCCGTCTGCCGCTGCGCGAGCGGCTGCGCGCCCTGGCCGCCGATCCGGCGCCGCCGCTCTCCCTCACCCTGGCCGACGACCGCACCCTGGCCTGCCGGCTGACGGCGGTCGGCGTGGACTGGATCGGCTGCACCCTGCTCGCCGGGAGTGCGAGGCCGGAACTGCGTGCGGGGCACGGAGCGGGCGCGGTGATCGTCCCCGCCGAGGCGATCCGCGAGTTGGGGATGCCGGAGGCCGAGCGCTGCGCGAGCGCCCGGGGCGACGGCATCCCGACCCGGGCGGGGCTGAGCGAGCGGATGACCCTCGGCTTCGTGCTGCGTGACATCGCCCGGCGGCGCGCGGCGGTGACCCTGCAGCCTGCGGGGCGGACGCACCCTCACCGGGACGATCGACCGCGCGCTGGCCGATCACCTCGACCTGGCCGTGCACGACCTCGGTGAGCCGCGCCGGTCCGGCACCGTCACCGGCATGCGGCTGGTGCCGTTCCACGCCCTCTCCTGGGTGGCATTGGACGAGCCGACCGCGCCCCGGTGACGAAGACCCGGACCGACGGCGGCCCGTGACGGTTCGTCAGTCCGGCCGGCGGGTCAGTCCGGCCGGCGCACCGTCCCGGTGCCCCACAGCTCGGGGAAGCTGGCCGCGTTGGACTGCCGCCACAGCGCGATCCGCCGGGCCTCCTCGGCCTGCTCGTCCAGGTACCCCGTGACGCTGTCCTCATCGATCCGCCACTGCGGCGGGCGCCCCACCCGCACTCCGCGCAGCCGGCCGTCCATGGCCAGTGCGATCACCTCGTCGACGGACACGCTGAGCGCCTCCGCCACCTGGGCGGGGGTGATCAGACGCACCTCGGGACGAGGGGTATCGGGCATGCACTCATTATGACCGGGGAGGGGGCGCGCACCGCCGCTCGGCGGCACCTGTGGATAACTTTCGACGCCCTCGTCCGTTCTGGGCCACGATGGAGGTCATGAGTGGACTGGACAGCGCGGCCGCGGCCGATCGACGCGTCCCCGCGCGCCGACGCGGCTTCTGGACGGATGCGCGCTTCTTCCTGGGGATCGTTCTCATCGCGGCATCCATCGGCGGCGTGTGGGCCGTGGTGGCGCTGTCCCGGCAGACCACGCCGGTCTATGCCGCCTCGCACACCATCGTGCCGGGGCAGGAGCTGACCGCCGACGACCTGACGGTGGTCGACGTCGCCCTCGGGCACACCGTCGATTCCTATCTCGTCCCCGGCGGCGCACTCGACGCGGTCGCCACCCGCACGATCGAGGCGGGCGAGCTGGTCCCGCGGGCGGCCTCGGCCCCGGTATCGGCGGCGACCGTCACCACCGTCGTGGTGCGCAGCGCGTCGAGGTGCCCACCGCCGTGCGGGCCGGCACCGCGGTGGAGCTGTGGGCGGCTGCACAGACCGGACGCGACGAATACGACCCGCCGAGCATCCTCATCCCGCGCGCCACCGTGGTCCAGGTCACCCGCGACGACTCGATGATCGGCGGCGGGGCGGCCTCGCTCGAGCTGGTCATCCCGCGGGCCGAGGTCGCCGACACGCTGGCCGCGATCTCGGCGCAGTCCGCCCTGTCGGTCGTGCCGCTGGGGGTCGCGGATGACCTCGCTCGTGCTGGCCATGGCCGCTGCGCAGGCCGCCGTGCTGGCCGCCCAGCTGACCCGGGCGGGCACGCCGCCGGCCGCGGTCGTGGACCCGCGCGCCCCGGCCGACGGCGCCGCGGACGAGGCCCTGCGGGCCGCCGACGCCCTGGTGCTCGACGTGGACCGACAGACCCTCACCGCGCCGCTGGTCGCCGCCTGCGATGCGGGCGGCGTGCGGATCCTGCCGCTGTGCGGGACGGATGCCGACGCCCGACTGGCCGCGACGTTCGGGCTCGGCCCGATCCTGCCCGCCGACGCCGACGCGTGGGCGATCATCGACGCCGTCGCCGTCGCGCCGGACGCGGCCGCGCGGCCGGGAGCGAGCACCCGTGCCGAGGGATCGTCACGGGTGATGGCGGTGTGGGGGCCGTCCGGCGCGCCTGGACGCTCCACCCTGGCGATCGAGCTTGCCGCCGAGCTGAGCCGCGGCGGCACGCACGTGTGCCTGGCCGACGCCGACAGCCACGCGCCGTCGCTGGCGCTCATGCTCGGCCTGGCCGACGAGGGGCCCGGCTTCGCCGTCGCCTGCCGGCAGGCCGGCCGAGGCGCCCTGGATGCGGCCGAGCTGGAGCGGATCAGCACGCCGGTGAGCGTCGGCGACGGCTCGATCGACGTGCTTCCCGGCATCAACCGCCCTTCGCGCTGGCCCGAACTGGCCGAGCAGCGGGTGGCTGCGGCGCTGCAGGCGTGCGGGCAGTGGGCCGCGCACACGGTCGTGGATGTGGCATCCTCGCTGGAGCGCGACGAGGAGATCGTCAGCGACCTGACCGACGGACCGCGACGGAACGCGGCCACCCTCGCGGCCCTGGCCGCGGCCGACCGGGTCGTCGCGGTGGTCGCCGCCGACCCGCTGGGGGTGGCGCGATTCCTGCGCGCACATGCCGAGCTGCGGGCGACCATCGGCACGACCCCCGTCACGGTGATCGCGAACCGGCTCGGCCGGGGACGCTCGGCATCGATGCGCACGGGCAGGTGCGGCGGACGCTGGAGCGGTTCGCCGGCATCCGCGACGTGTGGTTCGTGCCGCAGGATCCGCGCAGCGTCGACGCCGCACTGCTCGCGGCCCGCCCGATCGCCGACGTCGCGCCGAAATCTCCGCTCACCCTGGCGATGCGCCGCGTCGTGGCCGAGGCGATCGCCCCACCCGCGGCATCCACTCGCCCCACCCGGCGACGTGCTCGCGCGCGGACGCGGGTGCTCGCACCGGATGGCGTGATCGCCCCATAGGCTGTTCAGGTGTCGACCCTCACCGATCTCGTCTATGCCGAGGGCCTCTCCGATGAGGCCGACGTGGAATGGTTGCACCGCCTCGCCGGCGACGGGCAGCTGCTGGCCGACTTGGCCGTGGCCGACATGGTGATGTGGGTGCCCACCGCGGACGGGTCGTTCGCCGCCGTCGCGCACACCCGGCCGGGGGAGCGGCGACGCTGTTCTATCGCGACATCGTGGGCGAGCGGGTGCGCCCGCAGTGGCGCACGCAGGTGCGGTCGGCGTTCACCAGCGGCGAGATCGTCGACTCGGCCTCGCCGGACTGGTTCGAAGAGACCCCGACCCGGGTCCGGGCCGTCCCGATCGTGCGCACCCGGCCGCGGGCGGGCGAGCAGCCGCACGTCATCGGCGTGCTGACCCGGCACACCAACCTGGGCGAGGCGCGCACGCCGTCCCGGCAGCAGATCACGTTCAACGACTGCGCGGACGACCTGTTCGGGATGATCGCGTCCGCCGACTTCCCCGATCTGTCGGCCCCGACCGGGCCGCGTCGCGGGGCGCCGCGTGCATCCGACGGGCTGATCCGGCTGGACGTGGACGGGATGACCACGTTCGCCAGCCCGAACGCGCTGTCGGCGTTCAACCGGCTCGGGTTCGACGACGAGCTCGAGGGGCTGCCGCTGATCGAGATCGTGACCGACATCCTGCCTGAGAAGCATCAGTTCGACGAGTCGCTGCCGCTCGTGGTCACCGGCCGGGCGCCGTGGCGCACCGATCTGGAGGCCCGAGGCGTGACCGTCTCGCTGCGTGCCATCCCGCTTGCGCGATCACGGCACCCGGATCGGGGCCATCGTGCTCTGCCGCGACGTGAGCGAGATGCGTCACCAGGAGCAGGAGCTGATCACCAAGGACGCGACGATCCGCGAGATCCACCACCGGGTGAAGAACAACCTGCAGACGGTGGCGTCGCTGCTGCGCATCCAGGCCCGACGCACGCACTCGGACGAGGCGCGGGACGCCCTCACCCAGGCGATGCGGCGCGTCTCGGCGATCGCCGTCGTGCACGACACGCTCTCGGAGGGGCTCGCGCAGAACGTCGACTTCGACGACGTGTTCCAGCGGGTGCTGAAGCTGGTCGCCGAGGTGGCCGCCGGCGCGAACACGCAGGCGCGCACGCACACCACCGGCACGTTCGGCACGCTGCCGAGCGAGTACGCGACGCCGCTGGCGCTGGCGCTGACCGAGCTGGTCACCAACGCCGTCGAGCACGGGCTGGCCGGCAAGGAGGGCGTCGTAGAGATCGACGCCAGCCGGAACGACGAACGGCTCGAGGTGAGCGTGCGCGACAGCGGCGTGGGCCTGCCCGAGGGACAGGTGGGCCAGGGGCTGGGCACGCAGATCGTGCGCACCCTCATCCAGGGCGAGCTCAGCGGATCGATCGACTGGCACACGCTGGAGGGGCTGGGCACCGAGGTGACCATCGACATCCCGCTGCGCTACATCGAGCGCGACGTCAGCTGAGGAGTGCCGGCTCGCGCGGTCTGCTGACCGGGGGTCGGCGGGCGGGCGGCGTCAGCTCGCGCGGCGCGCGCGGGCCGCGCGGCGCTTCAGGGCGCGGCGCTCGTCCTCGGAGAGGCCGCCCCATACGCCCGAGTCCTGTCCGGTCTCAAGGGCGTACTGCAGGCAGATCTCGGTGACCGTGCAACGGGCGCACACCGCCTTGGCCTTCTCGATCTGATCGACGGCCGGCCCGGTGTTGCCCACCGGGAAGAACAATTCGGGGTCGACGGTGAGGCATGCGGCTTTGTCGCGCCAATCCATTGCAGGGTGCTCCTTGACTGAGGGATGTCTGGTCGTGTCGGGTCGCGATCCAGGGCGAATTCGGGTTCCGCTAGCCTGGAAGCTGTGCGAGCTCGGTGCTCGCCCCACGCCGCTGTGGGAGCACACAACGTGAACAATGCTTTCACAGCCCTGCGGCCGAATCAAGGTTTTTTCTGACGACTTCCCCGCCGGAAGCTAGCAGTTCGCCGAGTGCGCGGGCTGCCGCGGCACGGACGGAAGGAAGACCAGAGGATGCGAACCAACGCGTCGGCGCGGATCGCGACGATCGTCCTGGCGCTGGAGGCGCTCGGCCTGCTGATCGTGGCGGGCTGGCAGGTGCTGGAGCTGATGTCGGGCGATGCCGGCTCGGCCGTGAGCGGGATCGCGCTGATCGTGCTGACAGTCATCGGCGCGGCCGCCGTCGCTGCGTTCGCCGTCGGCACCGCGCGCGACATCTCCTGGGGACGCAGCGGCGGGATCGTCGCGCAGCTTGCTCGTCCTGGCCGTCGCTCTGGGCGCGGTCACCGGCGCCTACGCCCACCCGCTCATCGGGCTCGGGCTGGCCGTCGTCGGTGTCGCGGGGCTGGTGCCGCTGATCCTCGAGGTGCGCCGCGCGGGGATCGATCGCAAGCGCGACGAGGACGGGCGCCGCTGACTGCTCGACGCGGGGCCGTGGGCTCGGTTCAGTCGACGCCGAGCGCCGCGCGCAGGCGGGCGACGTGGCCGGTGGCCTTCACGTTGTACTGAGCCAGCGTGATCGTGCCCTCGGCATCCATCACGAATGTCGAGCGCAGGACGCCTTCGATCTCCTTGCCGTAGTTCATCTTCTTGCCCCACGCGCCGTACGCGTCGTGCACGGCGTGGTCGGGGTCGCTGAGCAGCGGGAAGGTGAGGCCGTCGCGCTCGCGGAACTCGCGCAGCTTCTCCTCGGTGTCGCGCGAGATGCCGAGCACGGTGTAGCCGGCGCCCTCGAGCGAGCCGATGCTGTCGCGGAAGTCGCACGCCTCGGTGGTGCAGCCGGGCGTCATCGCCGCGGGGTAGAAGTAGACGATGACCTTCTGCCCGCGCAGGCTCGTGCAGCGACACCGGGTTCCCATCCTGATCGGGGAGGGTGAAGTCGGGCGCGGGGTCTCCGGGATTCAGCTGTGCCATACCCCCAGCCTACGGCCGCCCCGCCTCCGCCTCCCGCCGAGGTTGTCTTCGGTCCCGCGAGGTTGTCTTCGGTCCCGCGAGGTTGTCTTCGGTCCCGCGAGGTTGTCTTCGGTCTCGCGAGGTTGTGCTCGGTCCCGCGAGGTTGTCTTCGGTCTCGCGAGGTTGTGCTCGGTCTCGCGAGGTTGCGCTTGGTCTCGCGAGGTTGTCTTCGGTCTCGCGAGGTTGTCTTCGGTCTCGCGAGGTTGTGCTCGGTCTCGCGAGGTTGTGCTCGGTCTCGCGAGGTTGTGCTCCGGGTCCGGGACAACCTCGGCGGACGGAGGACAACCTCGGCGAACGGAGGACAATCTCGGCGGACGGAGGACAACCTCGGCGAACGGAGGACAATCTCGGCGGACGGAGGACAACCTCGGCGAACGGAGGGGGAGTGAGGGGAGGGGGTCAGCGATCGGCGAACGTGACGAGGAGGCGCTGCAGGGAGTCGAGCCGGCCGGGGGCCGTCGGGCCGAGGCGCCCCGACTCCACCGCCTCGATGATGGCGCAATCGGGCGCGTCCGGCAGGTGCGTGCACCCGCGCGGGCATTCCTTCGCCGCCTCGGCGAGATCGGTGAACGCGTCGAGGATGTGGTCGGGGTTCACGTGCCCGAGGCCGAACGAGCGCACCCCCGGCGTGTCGATCACCCAGCCGGCGCCCGCCGGCCCGCGATACCGCAGCGACACCGTCGAGCTCGAGGTGTGGCGCCCGCGCCCGGTGACCTCGTTCACGTGCCCGGTCGCACGCCGGGCCTCCGGCACGAGGGCGTTGACCAGCGTCGACTTGCCGACGCCGGAGTGCCCGACGAACACGGTGGCGTGCCCGACCAGCGCCGCGCCGATCTCGTCGGCCGGCATGTGGTCGCGCCGGCTCCGGAAGACGGTCAGGTCGATGCCCTCGAAATGGCGCAGGAACTCGGTCGGGTCGGCCAGATCGGTCTTGGTCACCACGAGAAGAGGGCGGATGCCGGCATCCAGCGCCGCGATCAGGTAGCGGTCGACGAGCCGCTCGCGCGGCTCCGGGTCGGCGGCGGCCACCACGACCAGCATCTGGTCGGCGTTGGCCACCACGATCCGCTCGACCTGATCGGTGTCGTCGGCGTTGCGTCGGCGAGCGTCCGGCGCGGCTCGATCCGGACGATGCGCGCGAGCGTCCCCTCGTCGCCGGACGTGTCGCCGACCAGCCGCACGCGGTCGCCGGTCACGATGGGCTGCTTGCGCAGTTCGCGCGCGCGACTGGCCAGCACCGTGTGCTCGGTGGGCGTGTCCTCCTCGACCAGCACGTGATATCGCCCGCGGTCGACCCCCCAGACCTGGCCGGTGATCGCGTCGGCGTGCTCGGGCCGGCGCTTGGTGCGCGGCCGGTTCGCCTTCGGGTTCGGGCGGACGCGGACATCCGACTCGTCGAACTCCTCGTCGTCGTCCTCGTCCTCGTCGTCGCCGTCGAGCCAGCTCATCGCGCCTGCGCGGCTATGCCGCGGATTCCCCCGACTCGTCGCCCAGCATCCGCGCCCACAGCTGCGGGAACTGCGGCATGGTCTTGGCGGTGGTGCCGATGTCGTCGACCTCCACCCCGGGCACGACCAGGCCGATCAGGGCGCCGGTGGTGGCGATCCGGTGGTCGTGGTGGGCCTTCCACAGCCCGCCGTGCAGCGGCCGCGGCACGATGCGGATGCCGTCCTCGAGCTCGTCGGCCTCGCCGCCGAGCGCCCGCAGGTTCGTCACCAGGGCCGCCAGGCGGTCGGTCTCGTGCTGCCGGATGTGGCCGATGCCGTGGATCGTCGTCGGCGCATCGGCCAGCGCGGCCAGCCCGACCAGCGTCGGGGCCAGCTCGCCGGCCGCCGACAGGTCGATGACGACGCCGGCGATGCGCTCGCCGGCCGTGACATGCAGCGCCCCGCCGCGGCGATGGGTGCGCGCTCCCATGAGCGAGAGGATGTCGGGGAGCATGGCCCCCGGCTTGCGTCGAATGCGCGGGCCACCCCGACACCGACACACGTCCGCCGACGGCCATGGCCGCCGCGAGGAACGGCGCGGCATTGGACAGGTCGGGCTCGACGTGGAGGTCCTTGCCCCGGATCGATCCGGCGGGGACGACCCACTCGGTGGGGCTGGGCCGCTCCACCAGCACGCCGCGTCGGCCCAGGGCCTCGATGGTCATGTCGATGTGGGGGATGCTGGGCAGTCGGGCACCCTCGTGCACGAGGTGCAGTCCGACGTCGAACCGGGTGGCCGCCAGCAGCAGGCCCGAGACGAACTGGCTGGATGCGCTCGCGTCGATCGTCACCTCGCCGCCGCGGATCTGCCCGCGCCCGCGGACCGTGAACGGCAGCGCCCAGTGCCCGCCGTCGTCGATGTCCACGCCCAGATCGCGCAGCGCCTTGATCATCGCGCCCATCGGCCGGTGCAGCGCACTGGCATCGGCGGTGAGTTCGATGTCGCCGGCCACGAGTCCCGCCAGCGGCGCGACGAAGCGCATCACGGTGCCGGCCTGACCGCAGTCCAGCGTGCCGGTGCCGCGGAACGGCGTGACCGGGGTGATCACCAGGTCGTCGCCGAACTCGCCGTCGCCGGGTTCGGCGACGATGTCCACGCCGAGGGCGCGCAGCGCCTCGATCATGCGGGCCGAGTCATCCGAGTGCAGCGGTGCCCGCAGCCGGCTCGGGCCGTCCGCCAGGGCGGAAAGCACCAGCTCGCGATTGGTCAGCGACTTGGAGCCGGGGATACTGACGGTGGCATCCAGCGGGCCGGGGGCCTGCGGCGCGCACCAGGGCGCGTCCGGGGTCGGCGCGGGCCCGGACGTGTCGGGGGAATACCGGAGGTCGGTCATCGGGTTCTACCCTAACGAACCCCCGAGAGGAGCCGGATGATCGCCACCCTGGAGCGCGCTATCGCGCCGGAGATCGCACACGTAGACTTGCCCGCGATGGACCAGTCACAGGCCGCCTCAGACGCGCGCACCCAGTTCGAGGAGCAGGCCCTCCCCTTCATGGACCCGCTGTATGCGGCGGCCATGCGCATGACGCGCAATCCGGCGGATGCCGCCGACCTGGTGCAGGAGACGTTCGTCAAGGCGTTCGCCTCCTGGAAGACATTCACCCAGGGCACGAACCTGAAGGCCTGGCTGTACCGCATCCTCACCAACACCTACATCAACACGTATCGCAAGAAGCAGCGCGAGCCGTACCAGAGCCCGATCGACGAGCTCGAGGACTGGCAGCTGGGCGGGGCGGAGTCGACGACCGCGCGGACCACCCGCTCGGCCGAGGCTGAGGCCATCGACCACATGCCGGCCAGCGTCGTCAAGGACGCGCTGCAGTCGATCCCCGAGGATTTCCGGATGGCGGTGTACCTCGCCGACGTCGAGGGCTTCGCCTACCAGGAAATCGCCGACATCATGAAGACCCCGATCGGCACGGTCATGAGCCGTCTGCACCGTGGCAGACGCCTGCTTCGTGAACTGCTCGCCGAATACGCACAGGAACGCGGGATCACCGCAACAGGGAGCAAGAAATGACGGACTGCGGCTCGAGAAGGCCAGGAAGGACCTCGAGGAGTACCTCCGCAACGAGGTGTGCAGGCACCGCCGCGACGGACATCCGGGACCACCTGGAGACCTGCCCGGGATGCCGCGACGAGGCGCTCGTCTCGCGCACGCTCACCGAGGTGGTGGCGCGTTCGTGCGCCGAGGCGGCACCCGAGCAGCTGCGCGAGCAGGTGCTGTCGCGGCTGCGCGAGGTGCAGGCCACCCACTGAGTCTGCACTCCGGCGGTTCGACGTCACGTCGTGCCCGCGCCGTCAGGTGGTGAACACCCGCAGCGCGCCGGGGACGGCATCCACCCGCACCGGGAGCGGCCCGACCGGATCGCCGTCGGCGTACGCCGTCACGCCGGGGAGTCCAGCCGGATGCTGCGCACCCGGTACGTCGACACCTCGTCGAGCGCGGTGTGCGTGCCGCGATAGACCCGCGGCAGCAGGCGCAGCAGATGCAGGCGCCCGGCGGGGTGGACCACGGTCACCTCGAGCAGGCCGTCGGCGAGGTCGGCGTCCGGGCAGATCGGGATGCCGCCGCCGTAGCTCGGCCCGTTGCCGATCGCCACGAGCACCAGATCCTGGTCGAGGCGGGTCACGGTGCCGTCGGCCTTTTCGAGTTCGAGCGCGAACGGGAGTCCGCGCAGCGTGAGGAACTCGATCAGCAGGGCGATGTTGTAGCGGGACGAGCCGCGGGGCCATCGCATCCGGTTCGCGCGGTCGTTGACCCGCGAGTCCAGGCCGCTGGCCAGCACGGTGCCGAACAGCGTGCTGCCCGTCGGCGCGGGTGATCCGGGCGAGATCGATCGTGCGCGTGCGGCCCGCGACGACGGCGTCGACCGCGGCATCCACGTCCCCCTCGGCCAGGCCGAGGGCGCCGGCGAAGTCGTTGCCGGTGCCGATGGGCAGGATCCCCAGCGGGATGCCGCTGCCGGCCAGCTCGGGCAGTGCGAGCGCGACCGTGCCGTCCCCACCGGCCACCAGCACCGCGTCGGCGCCGGCGTCGATGGCGATCCGCAGGAGCGCCGTCGATTCGGCCGCCGAGCCGCCGGCGACCATCGACACCGCCACCCCGCGCGCCCGCAGCCGTGCCGCGGCGCGCACCGCCGCATCGGATGCCGTGCCGGCCCGGGCGGCCGGGTTCAGCAGGAGGGCGACCGTCATGCGTCGCCGTCCGCGGCCACCAGCACGCCGGGATTCATGATCCCGTGCGGATCGAGCGTGCGCTTGGCGGCGCGCAGCAGGTCCACACCGAGCGGTCCGATCTCGTCGACCAGGTAGGGGCGGTGATCGCGCCCCACGGCGTGGTGATGGGTGATGGTGCCGCCGGCGTCCTCGATGGCGCGGGATGCCGCATCCTTGGCCCGCTGCCACTGGCCCAGCGGATCCGGCCCGAGCGCGGCCACGACCGTGAAGTACAGCGACGCGCCGGCCGGGTAGACGTGCGAGATGTGGCACATCACGATCGGCCGGGACAGTGCGGCGTCCAATGCCGTCGTGACCGCGTCCTTGAGTGTCGGCAGGCCGGCCCAGGTGGTGGCGGTCTCGAGCGTCTCGGCGAGCACGCCGATGTCCATCAGCGCGTCCCGCAGCCCGGGGGAGGAGAACCGCCCGCGCTCCCAGGAGTGAGCCGGATCGTCGCCGCGGTCGCGTCCCCCGTGCGCCGCGCAGATCTCGGCCGTGCGCAGACGGGCGGCTGCGGCATCCGTCTCGGTCTCGGCCTCGAACGTGGCCACGGCCAGGCAGCCGCGCAGGCGGGTGAGATGCCCGCCGAGGGTGGCGTTCACCCGCGTCTCGGCCGCATCAGAGAGCCGGATGACGGTGGGACGGATGCCGCGCTGGGTGAGCGCGCGGATCGCCTCGGCGCCGGAGGCGAAATCCGGGAAGGTCCAGGCCCCGTAGCCGGTCGCCGCCGGGCGCGGCCGCACCTGGACGGTGACCTCGGTGATCACGCCGAACGCGCCCTCCGAGCCCAGCAGCAGCTCGCGCAGATCGGGCCCGGCGGCGCTGCGCGGGGCGCGCCCGAGGTCGAGCTCGCCGGCCGGGGCGGCCACCCGCAAGCCGGTGCACCAGGTCGTCGAACCGGCCGTACCCGCGCGAGGCCTGCCCGCTGGAGCGGGTCGCAGGCATACCCGCCGAGCGAGGCGAATTCGAAGCTCTGCGGGAAGTGCCCGAGGGTGAGCCCATGCGCGGCGAGGAGCTGCTCGGCCTGCGGGCCGGTGGTGCCGGCGCCGAACGTGGCCAGCAGCGACATCTCGTCCAGCACGAGCAGGGCGGCGGTGCGGGCGAGGTCGACGGCGACCACCGGGCGTCGGCGGCCGGTCGCGGCATCCGTCCCGCCGTCCGGCTCGACTCCGCCCACCACCGAGGTCCCGCCGCCGAACGGCACGACGGCGATGCGGCGGGCATCGCACACGGCCAGCAGCGCCGCCACCTCGTCGTGCGAGCGCGGGCGGGCCACCGCATCGGGTGCGGCCTGCACGATCCCGAGCCGGCGGCGCAGGCAGATCGGGACTGCTCTTGCCGCCCAGATGCCGCACGCGCGGCTCGTCGTCGACCGTGATGTCGGCGGCGGTCCGCAGCGCCGCGAGGTCGTCGGCGCCCAGCCGCGAAGCCGGCAGCACCGGCGGATCGCCGCGGGGAACCGGATGCGGGCTCCCGCGCAGCAGGGCGCGGGCGATGGTACGCGCGCCGGGCGGAAGAGCGGTCTCGTGCGTCCCGTCGCCCCACGCGTCCCACCTCAGGGGCGGCTGCGGGTCGGGAACGGCGAGCGGGGCAGGCGTCGTCGCCTCATCCGAGGGCATGGCGACAGTATGACATAGAACGTATATTTGTCACATGGTCGACGCCGATACCCAGACGGTCATCCTCGAGGCCGCACTGCACGAAGTGCGGGCGCACGGCATCCGGCGCACCACGGCGTCGGACATCGCCCGTCGGGCCGCGGTCTCGCGTCAGACCCTCTACCGGTACTGGCCGGACGTGCCCGCACTCCTGGCCGCTCTGATCACGCGCGAGCTGGTGGCCGTTCTGCCGCCGCCGGGAGCGCCGGCCGATCTGGAGCACCTGGTCGGGATGCTGGTGGACACCGCCGACCGCATCCGCCGGATGCCGCTGCTGGCGCGGCTGCGCGAGAGCGACCCCGAGCTGCTGGCCCGGTACACGTTCGAGAGGCTCGGCACCAGCCAGCGGCAGATCCACGCCGAGGTGCGCGGGCGGCTGGAGTCCGGGCAGCGGGCCGGATTCGTGCGGGCAGGGGACGCCGCCGCACAGGCGGCGATGGTGCTGCTGATCACCCAGTCCGCCGTGGTGTCGGCACCGCTGGTGGCCGAGTGGGTGGATGCCGCGGCCTGGCGCCGCGAGCTCGCTGACGCGCTGGGCGGCTACCTCGGGCACGGCGATCTGGGACGGGCCGGGACGGGGCGGGCGGGATGACGATCCTCGGGCGGTTCCCACAGCCGACGGCGCTGAACGCCGCCCGGCGCCGACGCGAGCTGGCCGTCCTCGGCGACCGTCCGCAGGTCGACGTGCTGGTGATCGGCGGCGGCATCACCGGCGCCGGCATCGCGCTGGATGCGGCATCCCGCGGCCTGCGCACCGTGCTCGTGGAGGCGCACGACCTCGCGTACGGCACCAGCCGGTTCAGCTCCAAGCTCGTGCACGGCGGCCTGCGCTACCTGGCGACAGGCCAGTTCGGCATCGCCTACGAGAGCGCCGCGGAGCGCCACCTGCTGATGACGCGCATCGCGCCGCACCTGACCCGTCCGCTCGCACAGCTGACGCCGCTGCACGGATCCGGGTATATCGCCCGCGGGGCATATATCGGACTCGGGTACGGCCTGGGGGACGGACTGCGGCGCGTGGCGGGCACCCCCGGCCGCGTGCTGCACGCCCCGGCCCTGATCGGTCCGGCCGAGCTCGTGCGGCGCGCGCCCGCCGTGCGGCAGGAGGGCTGCACGGCGGGGTGCTCGGCTGGGACGGGCAGCTGTTCGACGACGCCCGCCTGGTGGTGGCCGTCGCACGCACCGCGGCCGGGTACGGGGCATCCGTCCTCACCCGCACGCGCGCGCAGCGGGTGACCGGCGACGGCGCCGTGCTGCGTGACGAGCTCAGCGGCGACGAACTGGTCGTGCGGGCACGGGCGGTGGTCTCGGCCGTCGGCGTGTGGGCGGGCGGCATCGACCCCGACGTGCACCTGATGCCCAGCCGCGGTACGCATCTGATCGTCGAGACCGCGCGGCTGGGCGGCTCTGACGTCTCGTTGACCGCCCCGGTGCCCGGCTCGTCCAGCCGCTTCGTGTTCACCGTGCCCGCCCCGCACGGCCGTGCCTACATCGGGTTGACCGACGTCCCGGCGCCCGGTCCGATCCCGGACGTGCCTGCGGCGACGGATGCCGAGATCGACATGCTGCTGGCCACGATCAACGGCGTGCTGGCGCGGCCGCTGACCCGCACCGACGTGATCGGCACCTTCGCCGGCCTCCGGCCGCTGCTGACCGACGGGCCCGGGGCGAGCAGACCAGCGATCTGTCGCGTCGGCACGCGGTGGTCGAGTCGGCGGACGGCGTGCTGTCGGTGGTCGGCGGCAAGCTCACGACCTATCGCCGGATGGCGCAGGACGGGGTGGATGCCGCGCTGCGCCGCCGGTTCGCACAGGATCCCGACGACCGGCCGTGCCGCACGGCGCGGCTGCCGCTGGTGGGGGCGTGGCCGCGCGCTCGGATCGGCGAGCTGACCGCGCCCGCGCGGTTCGTGCGCCGCTACGGTGCCGAGGCGCCGTTCGCCGCCGGGCTGGCGGCCGGGCCGGACGCCGCCCGCGGCGTCACCGCGCAGGAGCTGGTCTGGGGCGTCGCGGTGGAAGGCGCGCTCACCGTCGACGACCTGCTGGATCGGCGCACCCGGCTCGGGCTGGTGGCGGCCGACCGCGACGCGTCCGCGTCGGCCGCGGCATCCGCCTTCGACCGCGCGGGCGTGACGCCTGCCTGACCTGGGCTACAGCGTGAGCGCCTGCTCGAGGATGGCGGCGGCCTCGGCCGCGTGCACCTTCGGCGAACCCGTGGCCGGCGACGCCGCCGCCGCCCGCGAGATGCGGCGCACCGGGCGCCCGCCCAGGTGTTCGGCGATCTCGAGGGCGATGAACGGCCACGCGCCCTGGTTCTCCGGCTCGTCCTGCACCCATACCAGCTCGGCGTCCGGGTACTGCGCGAGCACGGTGTTCAGCTCGTCGATCGGGGCCGGGTAGTACTGCTCCAGACGGACCAGCGCGATCTCGGGGTTCGGGTTCTTCTCCAGCTCGGCGCGCAGATCCCAGTGGATCTTGCCGGCGTGCAGCAGCACGCGCTTGACCCCGGCCTTGTCCGCACCGCGGTCGTCGTCCAGCACCGGCTCGAACTTCCCGCTGAGGAAGTCCTCGACCTGACTGGTCGCCCCGCGCAGACGCAGCATCGCCTTCGGCGTGAAGACCACGAGCGGACGACGCGGCAGCGCGTACGCGTGCCGGCGCAAGCAGGTGGAAATAGGATGCCGGGGTCGAAGGCCGGGCGACGGTCATGTTGCTCTGCGCGCACAGCTGCAGGTACCGCTCGATCCGGGCCGACGAGTGGTCGGGTCCCTGACCCTCGTACCCGTGCGGCAGCGGCAGCACGACGCCCGACTGCTGGCCCCACTTCTGCTCGGCAGACGAGATGAACTCGTCGACCACGGACTGGGCGCCGTTGCCGAAGTCGCCGAACTGCGCCTCCCACAGCACCAGGGCGTCCGGCCGCTCGACCGAGTAGCCGTACTCGAACGCCATCGCCGCGTATTCGCTGAGCAGCGAGTTGTACACCCAGAAGCGCCCCTGGTTCGCCGACAGGTTCGTCAGCGGGATCCACTCCTGCCCGTTCTGGCGGTCGTGCAGCACCGAGTGCCGCTGCACGAACGTGCCGCGCTGGGAGTCCTGGCCGGCCAGCCGGACGGCGGTGCCCTCCAGCAGCAGCGATCCGAACGCGAGCAGCTCGCCCCAGCCCCAGTCGATGCCCCCGCTGCGGGTCATCTCGCGCCGCTTGTCCAGCAGCTTGTCGAGCTTGGGATGCACGGTGAAGCCCTCGGGCTTGTTCACGAACGCGTCGCCGATGGACTCGATCACCTCGCGGGTGACACCGGTCGTCTCGGGCTCACCCGTGAACGCCGCCGTGACCGAGGCATCCTGATGCACGACCGGCGAGGTCCCGGTCTCGGCCGCATGCGTCTCGGCGAAGGCGATCTCGAGGCGGTCCTGGAAGTCCTTCTTCGCGGTCTCGTACTCGTCCTCGGTGATGTCGCCGCGACCGACCAGCGACTCGGTGTACAGCCGGCGCACGGAGCGCTTCGCCTCGATCAGGTTGGTCATCAGCGGCTGCGTCATCGACGGATCGTCGCCCTCGTTGTGCCCGCGGCGGCGGTAGCAGACGATGTCCACGACGATGTCGCGGTGGAACTGCTGGCGGTAGCGGAACGCGACCTCGGCCACGTGCACCACGGCCTCGGGGTCGTCGCCGTTCACGTGCAGGATGGGCGCCTGGATCGTCTTGGCGACATCCGTGGCATACACCGAGGTGAAGCCGTCGTTGGGCAGCGTGGTGAAGCCGACCTGGTTGTTGACCACCACGTGGATGGTGCCGCCGGTGCGGTAGCCGCGCAGCTGCGACATCTGCAGCGTCTCGACCACCACGCCCTGGCCGGCGAACGCGGCGTCGCCGTGCACGATGATCGGCAGGTAGGTGAACGAGCCCATCGGCTTGCGGTCCTGCTTGGCCCGCACGATCCCCTCGACCACGCCGTCCACCGTCTCCAGGTGGGACGGGTTGGCGGCCAGGTGGATGGGCAGCTGCTCGCCGCCGTCGGCCACGAACGTGCCGTCCATGCCCAGGTGGTACTTCACGTCGCCCGAGCCGCTCTTGTTGCCGACCGCTACCGACCCCTCGAACTCGCGGAACACCTGGCCGTACGTCTTGCCGGCGATGTTGCTGAGCACGTTCAGCCGGCCGCGGTGGGCCATGCCGATGGCGGCGCCGTCCATGCCGGTCGTGGCCGCACCCTGCAGGATCTGATCGAGCAGGGGGATCAGCGATTCGCCGCCCTCCAGGCTGAACCGCTTCTGGCCCACGTACTTGGTCTGCAGGAACGTCTCGAATGCCTCGGCCTGGTTCAGCTTGCCGAGGATGCGCAGCCTGCTCGTCGTGGCCGGGCTTCTGGTACTTGACCTCCATGTTGTCCTGGAACCACTTGCGCTGGGTCGGGTCCTGGATGTGCATGTACTCGATGCCGATGGTGCGGCAGTACGAGTCGCGCAGGACACCGAGGATGTCGCGCAGCTTCATCTGCCGCTTGCCGCCGAAGCCGCCGGTCACGAATTCGCGGTCGAGATCCCAGAACGTCAGCCCGTGGGTCTCGATCTCCAGGTCCGGGTGCGTCCGCTGCACGTACTGCAGGGGATCGGTGTCGGCCATCAGGTGTCCGCGGACCCGGTACGAGTTGATCAGCTCCTGGACGCGCGCCGTCTTGTCCACGCGCTCGGCGACGTCGACCTTGATGTCCTGCGCCCACCGGATCGGCGCGTAGGGGATCCGCAGCGCCGCGAAGATGTCGTCGTAGAAGCCGCGCTCGCCGGCCAGCAGCTCGTGCACCTTCTTCAGGAACTCGCCCGAGCCGGCACCCTGGATGACGCGGTGGTCGTAGGTGCTGGTCAGCGTGATCGTCTTGCCGATGCCCAGTTCGTTCAGGGTCTTCGCGCTGGAGCCCTGGAACTCCGCCGGATACTCGAGGGCGCCGGCGCCGATGATGCAGCCCTGGCTCTTCATCAGCCGCGGCACGGAGTGCACGGTGCCGATTCCGCCCGGATTGGTCAGCGACACCGTGGTGCCGGCGAAGTCGGCGGCCGTGAGCTTGTTCGCCCGGGCGCGCTTGATCAGATCCTCGTACGAGGCGAGGAACTCGTTGAACGTCAGGGTCTCGGCGCGCTTGATGCTCGGCACGAGCAGCGCACGGGTGCCGTCGGGCTTGGGCAGGTCGATCGCGATGCCGAGGTTCACGTGCACGGGCGCGACGACCGAGGGCTTGCCCTCGACCTCGGCGTAGAACACGTTCTGGCTCGGGAACTCCTTGAGCGTCTGGATCAGCGCCCAGCCGATCAGGTGGGTGAAGCTCACCTTGCCGCCGCGGGTGCGCGCCATGTGGTTGTTGATCACGATCCGGTTGTCGATCATGAGCTTGGCCGGGATCGTGCGGACGCTGGTCGCGGTCGGGACGGTCAGCGACTGGTCCATGTTGGCCGCGAGCGTCTTGGACATCCCGCGCAAGCGGGGTCACGACATCCTCGTCGGCCTCATGCTCGGCCTCGCCGTTGGTGGGCTTCACCTTCGGGGCCTGGGCCGGCACCGGCTGGGGCGCGGCGGGCTTGGCGGTGGTGCGCGCCACCGGCTTGGCGCCGATCACGGGCACGGGCGCCGTGACCGGGTGGGCGTCGGCGGACGGGCTGGTCACCGCGGGGGCCGTGGTGGCCGTGTCGTCGGTGCCGCTCGGTGCGCTGGTGTCGACGGGGTGGTAGGCCTCGAGAATCGGCCACCACGCCTTGTCGACCGAGTTCCTGTCCTTCGTGAACTGCTCGTAGAGTTCGTCCACGAGCCATTCATTGGCCCCGAACTCTCCTTCGCTTGAAGTCCCGACGCCGCTGACCTGGCTCGACACGTCCGTTCGCCTGCTTTCCTCGCTGAGAATGTGGGTCATACGAGGCCCTCCGAGGGCCCTGCCGCATAACGGTCAAGCCTAGTCCAGACACCTGGGCACAGGCTTGGCGCGCGGCGCGCGTCGAAGGCACGATTCGGCATCACTTTCCGCTCCGGAAGGAATCGTTACCCTTGACGTCATGGAGTTCTACGGCGAGCAGCCCGCGGTCGATCTGACGTATTCCGACGTGTTCCTGGTGCCGCGCCACTCGGACGTGCGCTCGCGGCTCGACGTGGACCTGTCACCGGGCGACGGGACCGGGGCGACGATTCCGCTCGTGTCGGCCAACATGAACTCCGTCACCGGCGCCCGGCTGGCTGCCACGCTGGCCCGACGGGGCGGGCTCGGCGTGCTCCCGCAGGACATGCCGCTGCAGGAGCTGGATGCCGCGATCCGCTGGGTGAAGGCCCAGCCGGTGCCGTGGGACACGCCGATCGTGCTGCCCTCGCACACGACGGTCTCGGCCGCGGCCCGCATCCTGCCGCCGCTGGAGGGCTACGGCATCGTCGTCTCGGATGCCCCCAGCGAGCAGATGACGATCGACGACGTGCACGGCGTGGTCTCGGCGGGGCGGCTGGGCACGGCCCTGCCGGACGCACGGCTCGGCGATCTCGTGCACGCGCGACCCACCGCGATCGACGCCGACGACGTGACCGATGCCCGGCATGCGTTCGACCTGATCGTGGACAGCGCGGCCGAGACCGTCTGCGTGCTGCGTCACGGCATGCTGGTCGGCACGCTGTCGCGTCGCAGCGCGCTTCGCAGCACGGTGTATCGACCGGGCGTGGACGCCGACGGCCGACTCATCGTCGCGGCGGCGATCGGCATCAACGGCGACGTGGCGGCCAAGGCGCAGGCGCTTGCGGCGGCCGGGGTGGACGCCCTGGTGGTCGACACCGCGCACGGACACCAGGACGGCATGCTGCAGGCGCTGCGGACGGTCGCCGATCTCGGGCTGGACCTGCCGCTGGTCGCGGGCAATGTCGTGACCGCCGAGGGGGTGCACGACCTCGTCGTGTCCGGAGCGTCGATCGTCAAGGTGGGCGTCGGTCCGGGTGCGATGTGCACGACGCGGATGATGACGGCGGTCGGCCGTCCCCAGTTCTCGGCGGTGCTGGAGACCGCGCAGGCGGCGCACCTGATGGGCGCCCACGTGTGGGCGGACGGCGGCGTGCGCTACCCGCGCGACGTGGCGCTCGCGCTCGCGGCGGGCGCGGCATCCGTCATGATCGGCTCGTGGTTCGCCGGCACTGTGGAGGCGCCCGGCGAGCTGCTGGCCGACCTCGACGGCCGCGTGTACAAGGAGTCGTGGGGGATGGCCTCGACCAAGGCCGTGCACGAGCGGTTCGGCCGGCTGGACGCGTACGAGCTGGCGCGCAAGGAGCTGTTCGCCGAGGGCATCTCGTCGTCGCGCATCTATCTGGACCCGCTGCGCCCGGGCGTGGAGGACCTGATCGACATGATCACCGCCGGCGTCCGGTCGTCGTTCACCTACGCGGGCGCCCGCAGTGTCGCGGAGTTCCAGGACCGCGCCCGCGTCGGCCTGCAGTCCGCCGCCGGGTACGACGAGGGCAAGGCTCTGCCGGTCAGCTGGTAGGCGGGATCCCGGCGTCCGCGCTGTCGTTTCCCGCTTACGCTGTCGTCTTGGCGGCGGCGTCCGGGTCGCGCTGTCGTTTTCTGCTTGCGCTGTCGTTTCTTTCGGGCGCGGATGCTGATTTCGGTAGCGCGAGTCGGTCGGACCTCGCGGGGCGCTTCACTCCGGCGTCCGCGCTGTCGTTTCCCGCTTACGCTGTCGTCTTGGCGGCGGCGTCCGGGTCGCGCTGTCGTTTTCTGCTTGCGCTGTCGTTTCTTTCGGGCGCGGATGCTGATTTCGGTAGCGCGAGCGCTCGCCGCCGGGGCGTTCGAGAGCCGGACCGTCGACGACTACGGGCGCGGCTTGGCGCAGGGCAGGCCGTCGCCGGTCAGGATGTCCCACAGTCGTCGCGGGTCGTCGGCATCCTTCGCCTCCCAGCGGGAGAAGCCGCGCACCTCGCGGCGGATCTCGTTCTCGCGGTTCTTCTCGTCGATCACGATCGCGGCGGGATTCCGATCCACTCCGAACTCGGGGCTCAAGTACTTTCCTCGCCCGTCGACTTCGCCCCAGTGATCGGCGTCGGGGAAGTAGAAGTCGCCGAACACGAGGCGACCGCTCGGCAGCGTTCGCCGCTCCTGCAGCCGTGGCGTCGGGAATCCGAGCTTGCGCGATGACGACGCGGCTCTGCGATTCGCGGACGTTCGCGGCCAGCGGGTTGGCGAACTCGATGACGCGCCGGGCTCGCGCGTCGCCGCGACGGGGTTCGCTGCGGTCGAGCAGGGCGAGAATCTCCGCGATGGTGGTCAGCGGTCCGCCGGGTCGGTTGAGCCAGATCGCCTGATCCACGGCGCTGACCGCGCGGATGAACGGAAGGTACCGGGCGAGATCGAGCGCGGTCTGGGCTGCGCTGGTGATCTCGTGTGCGCCGAACGGCGTGCGTTCGACGTCGTCCAGGCCGAGCGCGTGTCGCCGCACCGCCCCGCCGGAGCGGCCTCCCGTGGTGCGCCGGGTCGTGACATCCACTCGGCGCGGCCACATGCCGAGGACGTCGATGCCATGCACCGCGGCCGCGGCGAGATGCGAGACAGCGGCGGGCTTGACGAGCCGACGCACCACCTCGTGGACGCGGGCGGCATGCTGCTCGATCGGCTTCAGGCCGTTCCAGTCGTCGGTCCTGGCATACGCGCCGGCCGTGATCCGGATCCATTGACGGGACTCGATCGCGCGTCGCAGGGCCGTGTCATCGATGAGTTCCAGGGGGCGGTCTCGGCGGCGGACGATCAGCAGGTCGGCGGCGGTGCGAACGGTCATGTCTCGACTGTGCCGCATCGGCGGGGACGTCCGAGGCTGAGCGAGGCGATCTGGGGAAGGGAGCACGGTTGCTTTCGGATTCGACCGTCTGGGAGGAGGCGCCGCCGCCCCGGCGCGATCGTTTTCTGCTTGGGCGGTTGTTTCTGTTCGCGCGGTCGTTTTCTGTTCGCGCTGTCGTTTTCTGTTTGCGCGGGTGTTCTGGCCGCGCCTCTCCGGGTCGCGCTGTCGTTTTCCGCTTGCGCGGGGGTTTCTTTCGGGCGCGGATGCTGATTTCGGTAGCGCGAGTCGCAAGCGCTGGTGGTGAGCGCGGGTGGGGAGCGCGAGTGGTCGCGCGGCGCACACGGCCCCCGCGCGGCGCAGCTCCCGCCCGGCCGCAGCCCCCACGGCCCCCACACCGCCCCGCGCAAGCGCCGGCCGGCGGCTGTCGTAGACTGTTCCGCACGATGGACGACCCGCCGAGTCGCAGACCCACGCCCCACGAACCTGCCCCTGCGAACGGGGGTGACGCGTGATGGACTACGTCATGCTGGGCGTGGGGCTCCTGTTGACAATCGGGACCGGCCTGTTCGTGGCCAGCGAGTTCGCCCTCGTGAATCTGGACCGGGCCGACCTCGAGGCGCGTCAGGATCGCGGCGAGACCCGGCTGCAGATCACGATCGGCGCGCTGAAGAAGACCTCGACGCATCTGTCCAGCGCCCAGCTGGGCATCACGCTGACCACGCTGCTGACCGGTTACATGATGGAGCCGGCGATCTCGAACCTGCTGCGTCCGGTGTTCGCCGCGTGGGGTGTGCCGGTCGCCGCCTCCGGGCCGATCGCCGCGATCATCGGCGTCGCGATCGCCACGATCCTGTCGATGATCCTGGGCGAGCTGGTCCCGAAGAACTTCGCCCTGGCCCTGCCCCGGCAGACCGCCAAGCTGGTGCTGCCGTTCCAGGTCGCATTCACCGCCGTGTTCCGGCCGGCCGTGGCCGCGCTCAACGGCTCGGCCAACGGGGTGCTGCGCGCGATGGGCGTCGAGCCCAAGGAGGAGCTGTCCGGCGCCCGCACCGCGTCCGAGCTGTCCAGCCTGGTCCGCCGCTCGGCCAGCGCCGGCGTGCTCGAGCAGGACACGGCATCCCTGCTGGATCGCAGCCTCACCTTCTCGCGGCTGACCGCGGCGGACGTGATGACCCCCCGGCCCAGCATGCATGCGCTGGCCGCGGACGACTCCGCCGACGAGGTCATCCAGCTCGCGCGTCGCACCGGGCACAGCCGCTTCCCGGTGTACGACGAGTCGATGGACGACATCGTCGGCATCGTGCACCTGAAGGCCGCCGTCAGCGTGCCCGCCGAACGTCGGGGGATGTCCCGGCCGCCGCGCTCGCGTCGGAGCCGCTGCGCGTGCCCGAGGCGGTGCACCTGGACAGCCTGCTGGCCGAGCTGCGCTCGCGCGGATACCAGCTGGCGATCGTGATGGACGAGTACGGCGGGACCGCCGGGATCGTCACCCTCGAGGATCTCGTCGAGGAGATCGTCGGCGAGGTGCTGGACGAGCATGACCGCCGTCGTGCCGAGATCGTGCGCGGCGGAGAGACCGTCACGTTCCCCGCGGACTGGCGCCCCGACGAGCTCGAGGACCGCGCCGGGGTGCGCGTGCCCGTCGGCGACGTGTACGACACCGTCGGCGGTTACATCATGAGCGTGCTCGAGCGGGTGCCCCGGCCCGGGGACGAGGTCGAGATCGAGGACGGCACGCTGAGCGTCGCCCGGATGGACGGCCGGCGCATCGAACGGGTCACGTTCACCCCGGCTCCGCACCCCGCCGAGTCCGAGGACGGTGAGCGCCGATGAGCGACTGGGCCGGAATCGCATGGCTGGTGATCCTGCTGCTGTTCAACGCGTTCTTCGTCGGCGCGGAGTTCGCCGTCATCACCGCGCGCCGCTCGCAGATCGAGCCGCTCGCCGAGGCCGGGTCGCGTGCGGCCAAGACGGCGCTGTTCGCGATGGAGCACGCCACCCTGATGCTGGCGACCACCCAGCTGGGCATCACGATCTGCTCGCTGCTGATCCTGAACGTGTCCGAGCCGGCGATCCACCACCTGCTGGCGGCGCCGCTGGGACTGACCGGGGCGGCCGAGGCGACCGTCGACGTCATCGCGTTCGTGATCACCCTGGTGCTGGTGTCGTACCTGCACGTCGTGTTCGGCGAGATGGTGCCGAAGAACCTGGCGTTCTCGCTGCCCGACCGGGCGGTGCTCCTGCTGGCGACGCCGCTGGTCTGGGTCTCGAAGGTGTTCCACCCGGTGATCGTCGTGCTGAACTGGATGGCCAACGCGGTCGTGCGCCTGTTCCGGGTCGAGCCGAAGGACGAGGCGGCGTCGACCTTCACGCTGGACGAGGTGGCCACCATCGTGAACCGGTCGCGGATCGAGGGTGTGCTGGAGGATGCCTCCGGCACGGTCGCCGCGGTCGTCGAGTTCACCGACAAGAAGGCCGCCGACACGGCAGTCCCGCTTCCGGACCTGGTCACGCTGCCGCGCACCACGACCCCGGCCGCGATCGAGCGCGCCGTCGCCCAGCACGGCTTCTCGCGCTACGTGATCGTGGACGAGACGGGCGAGCCGGTCGGGTACGTGCACCTGAAGGACGTGCTGGCCGCTGCGGAGAATCCGGATGCCCCCGCCGACGTGGACCGTCCGATTCCGGCCAAACGCATCCACCACATGGTGCCGCTGCTGGCCACCACCGACCTGGAGGACGCCCTCGCCCTCATGCGGCGCGCCGGCCGGCATCTCGCCCAGGTGCGGGACGCGGAAGGGAACACCGTCGGCGTCCTGTTCCTCGAGGACGTGATCGAGGAGCTGATCGGCGAGGTGCAGGATGCCACGCGCCGCAGTCATCGCGGCAACGGGCGCTGACCGGCCCGGCCCTCAGGCCCGGCGCAGCCGCCCCGGCGATGCGCCCGGCCCTCAGGCCGGCCGCGGCCGCGCCCGCAGGTACTGCGCCGGCCAGTAGTCGATCGTCTCGCCCAGCTCGGTGCTGGCCCGCAGGGCGAAGTGCGGGTCGCGCGACCACTCCCGCGCGGCCATCACCGCGTCCGCCGAGCCGTCCGCCACGATCTGCTCGGCATGGGCGGCGTCCTCGATCAGCCCCACCGCACTGACCGGCACGCCCGCCTCACGGCGCACGTGCGCCGCGAATCCGACCTGATAGCCGGGTCCGGTCGTGATGCGCTGGTGCGCGACCAGGCCGCCGCTGGAGATGTCGAACAGGTCGGCCCCGTGCTCGGCCGCCCAGCGCGCGACCGTCGTGGTCTGGGCGAGATCCCAGCCGCCGTCGGCCCAGTCCGTCGCCGACAGCCGCACCAGGATCGGCAGCTCCGGCACCGCCCGGCCCACGGCATCCACGATCCGGCAGCAGCCGCGCGCGGCCGCGCAGATCTCCGCCGTAGTCATCGTCGCGACGGTTGGACAGCGGCGAGAGGAACTGGTGCAGCAGGTAGCCGTGCGCGCCGTGCAGCTCGACCAGGTCGAATCCCGCCTGGCGTGCCCGCACCGCCGCGGCGGCGAAGCCGTCGACCACCCGGTCGATCCCGGCCTGATCCAGCGCGGTCGGCGCGGCCAGCCCCTCGAACGCCACCGGCGACGGGGCGACGGTGGGCCATCCGCCGTTCACGACCGGCACCGAGCCGGACTGCGGCGCGAACGGCGCCCACGTGGACGCCTTGCGCCCGGCGTGGGCCAGCTGCACCCCGGCCACCGCACCGCGGGCGTGCAGCGCGGCCACGATCGGCGCCCAGGCATCCCGCTGCGCGTCGTTCCACAGCCCGGTGTCGTCGGGTGAGATCCGTCCCTCGGGCACGACGGCGGTGGCCTCGGCCATGACCAGGCCCGCCCCGCCGGAGGCGAACTGCGCGAGGTGGGTGTGATGCCACTCCTGCGGCATCCCGTCCACGGCGCTGTACTGGCACATCGGCGAGACCCACAGCCGGTTGCGCACGGTCACGTCGCGGATGGTCAGGGGAGTGAAGAGGATGCTCATTCGCGGGACTCCGTGCGGGATGGGCGGTGCGGGATAGGGTGGCGACATGGTCGAGGCGGCGGTGTCGTGGACGGCTGCCGATGCGGCCGGTGCCCTGACGGGCCCAACCGCCGCCGATGACAAGTATTCCCGGGGAGTGGTCGGAATCCGCACCGGATCGGACCGGTACCCCGGCGCGGCGGTGCTCGGCGTCGAGGCGGCCTGGCGCACCGGGACCGGCATGGTCCGCTACCTCGGCGACCTCCGGCCCACCGAACTGGTGCTGGCCCGGCGGCCCGAAACCGTGACGGCGGATGGCCGGGTGCAGGCCTGGGTGGTCGGGTCCGGGACGGATGCCGCATCTCGTCCGCCGCAGCAGACCGCGGCGCTGCGGCACGTACTGGCCGGCGCCGTGCCGGTGGTCGTGGACGCCGGCGCCCTGGACCTGGTGGACCAGGCCGGTGCGCCGTGCGTGCTCACCCCGCACGCGCGCGAGCACGCGGCCCTGCGGGCCCGGCTCGGGCTGCCCGGCGACCAGCCGGACGACGATGCCGGGCGTGCAGCATCCGCTCGTCAGACCGCCGCGACCCTCGGCGCGACCGTGCTGCTGAAGGGCTCGGTGACGATCGTGGCCACCCCGTCGGGCTGGACGGCCCGGGTCGACGCGGCCACGCCCTGGCTGGCCACCGCCGGCACCGGCGACGTGCTGGCCGGCGTGCTCGGTGCGCTCGTCGCGTCCGCGCAGGCGCAGGCTCAGGCGGACGGCGCGGGACTGGATGCCGAGGCCCTCGGCGCGCTGGCCGCGACGGCCGCGTGGGTGCACGGGCAGGCGGGGCTCCGCGCCGCGCGGCGCCGCGGGGGCGACGCGCCCGGTCCGCTGACGGCACTGGATGTCGCCGATGCGGTCCCGCCGGTGATCGCGGCGCTGCTGGCATCGCATTCGGCCCCGACATCCGCCCCGGCCCGGTCAGGGGGATGATCGCCGCGCCCGCTTAGGATGTCAGGGTGTCGAGGCGGGCGGGGATGTGGATCGCGTTCGTCCTCGTGCATCTGCTGGTCGCGGTCCTCGGCTTCGTGCTGCCGAACCAGCCGATGGGCGACGTCTACCTGGTCTATGAGCCGTGGTCGCTGAAGGCGCTCGCCGGCAGCGGAATCGTCGGGATCACCGAGCCGTGGGTGTACCCGCAGCTGGCACTGGTGCCCATGGTGCTCGCGCACGGGTTCGGCTGGATCTTCGGCTACGTCGTCGGCTGGGTGATCCTGGTGACGCTCTGCAACGCGCTCGCGTTCGGGATGCTGCTGGGCAAGGGACACTCCCGAGGGCGCACCGCGGCGGCGGCGTTCTGGCTCGCGTCCATCCTGCTGCTCGGTCCGGTCGGGCTGTACCGCATCGACGCGATCACGGTGCCGCTGGCGATCGCCGGATGCCTGTGGCTGGTCGGCCGGCCCTGGCTGGGCTCGGTGCTGCTGGCGGTCGCCACCTGGATCAAGGTGTGGCCGGCGGCGCTGCTGGCGGCCGCGGTCATCGCGGTGCGGCGTCGCGCGGCGGTGATCGGGGGAGCCGTGGTGGTCAGCGCGCTCACCCTGGTCACGGTGATCGCCGCCGGCGGGGCGCGCTACGCGTTCGGGTTCATCGGCGACCAGACCGGTCGCGGGTTGCAGCTGGAGGCGCCGGTGAGCACCGTCTACCTGTGGCGGGCCGTGGCCGGGATCGACGGCTCCTTCATCTACTACGACCCCGACATGCTGACGTTCCAGGTGACCGGTCCGAATGTCGATGTCGTGATCGCGCTGATGACCCCGCTGCGCCTGCTCGCCATCGTGGTGGTCGCGGCACTGGGCGCCGTGCAGGCGTGGCGCGGAGCATCCTTCGTCGCCCTCTTCCCGACCCTGGCGCTGGGCCTGGTGACGGCGTTCATCCTGTTCAACAAGGTCGGCTCGCCCCAGTACCTCACCTGGATCGCGGTGCCGCTCGTGGTCGGGTTGGCCATCCGCCGTCGGTACTGGCGGGCACCGGCCGCCCTGGCCCTGGCGATCGCGGTGCTCACCCAGGCGGTCTACCCGCTGACCTACGGCGGGCTGCTGGCCGCGCAGCCGTTGCCGGCGGCGCTGCTGACCGCCCGGAACGCCCTGGTCCTGGTCCTGTTCGTGTGGACCGTGGTGCGGCTGGCGCGGGTGCCGGTGCGTCCGCGGACGGCACGGACGCGCGTGCACCAGGGTGTGCGCCCGACCGCGGCGCGGTAGCGTCGGAACATGCTGATCGCCTTCTCCATCGCCCCCAGCGGGACGGGCCGTTCGGACGGCTCGGTCCACGATGCCGTCGCCGCCGCGGTCCGGGTCGTCCGCGATTCCGGCTTGCCCCATCGCACCACCTCGATGTTCACCGAGCTCGAGGGGGAGTGGGACGAGGTGATGGATGTCGTGAAACGGGCGACCGAGGCGGTGATGCCGTTCGGCTCCCGCGTGTCGCTCGTGCTGAAGGCCGACATCCGCCCGGGCTACACCGGCGAGCTGGACGCGAAGGTCCAACGATTGGAGACCGCGCTGGAGCGGTCGGACCAGGAATGACCGACATCCCGGTCGCGGGGACGGCGATCCTCGTGCGCGACGGCGGCCACGGCCCCGAGGTGCTGATGATGCAGCGCCCCGACCACGGCTCGTTCGCCGGCGCGTGGGTGTTCCCCGGAGGGCGGATCGAGTCCGTCGACCTGAGCGACGGCGCCGACGAGATCGACGACGCCCGGCGCGCTGCCGCCCGCGAGACCGCCGAGGAGGTGGGGCTGCTCATCGACGCCGACGACCTCGTGCCGTTCAGCGCCTGGACGCCTCCGGTGGGCATCCCCAAGCGCATCCGCACCTGGTTCTACCTGGGACGCGCGGCCGACGCCGCGCTCACCCTGTCGGCGGCCGAGGTGGTCTCGGCCGAGTGGGCGCGTCCCGAGGACGTGCTGGCGCGGCACGCGCGGGGCGAGCTCACGCTGTATCCGCCGACGTGGGTCACCCTGCACGGGCTGACCGGAGCCGACGATGCGACCGCGCTGACGGCATCCGTCCAGGCCACCGGCATCCGCTCGTTCCGCACGGTGGTCCGGCGGACCGAGGGCGCGCCGGCGTTCGTCTGGGAGCCGGATGTCGCGCACGACCCCGCGGTCGCCTTCGACGCGCCGGGAGTGCGGCACCGGCTGCTCACCGACGAGCTGCCCTGGCGGTATCTGGTCGACTAGCTGTCCATCAGCCGTCGCAGGTGCGCGCCCACCCGATCGGTCTCGATCAGGAAGCCGTCGTGGCCGAAGTCGCTGGACAGCACGACGGCCTCGTCCCCGTCGAGGGTGTGCGCGATGCCGCGGGCGATCCGGTGCTGCCCTCGACCGGGAACAGGCGGTCGGTGTCGATGCCGAGCACGAGCGTGGTCGCCGTCACGCGCGCGAGGGCGTCCTCGATCCCGCCGCGGTCGCGGCCCACATCGTGCGAGTCCATCGCCTCGACCAGCCGGATGTACGTGTTCGCATCGAACCGTCGGGTGAACTTGTTGCCGTGGAAGTCGAGGTAGGACTCCACCGCGAACCGGCCGTCATGACCCAGCGGACTGACGCCGGACTGCCACGACCGGCTGAAGCGCATGTTCAGCTCGGCCGGGCTGCGGTAGTTCAGCAGGGCCATCCGGCGGGCCAGGGCCAGCCCACGATGCGGACCGCCGCCGTCGCCGGAATCGTAGTACTCGCCGCCCGCGAAGTGCGGGTCGATCTCGATCGCCTCCAGCTGCACCGAGTTCAGCGCGATCTGGTCGGCCGTGTTGAACGGCGGCGCCGACAGCACCCCGAGCCGGGCGACCCGGTCGGGGAACGTGACGGCCCACTCCAGGGCGTGCATGCCGCCCATCGATCCGCCGATGACGGCCGCCCAGCGATCGATGCCCAGCGCATCCGCCAGCATGGCCTGTGCGGCCACCTGGTCGCGGATCGTCAGATACGGGAAGCGCGAGGCCCATTCCCGCCCATCCGGCCCGATGCTGGCGGGACCGGTCGACCCCTGACATCCGCCCAGCATGTTCGGGGCGACCACGAACCAGCGGTCGGTGTCGATGGGGCCGCCGGGGCCGACGATCTCGTCCCACCAGCCGCCGGTGGGATGCCCCGGCCCGGCCGGTCCGCGCAGGTGGCTGTCGCCGGTGAGCGCGTGCAGGATGAGCACGGCGTTGTCGCCGGCCTCGTTCGGCTCGCCCCAGGTCTCGTACGCGAGCCGCACGAACGGGAGGTCGCGGCCGCCCTCGGTGCGGAAGGCGCCCAGTCCGGCGAAGCGGCGACCGCCGACCGGGTCACCGTCCCGCCACGCACCCGTGGCCGGGGGCCGCCCGAGCAGGGATCGGGCATCCGCCTCCGTCACCGGTGCGCTGGGCACGGTGTCCTCGGAGGTCTGCTGCCAATCCATGGGTCCATTCTCTCGTGTTCGCCCCCGGCCGCCCGGCCTGTTACGCGGCGCCGCCGCGCGGCATCCCGGCCCCGCGGCATCCCGGCCCCGCGGCATCCCGGCCCCGCGCCAATCCGTCGAAACCGGGGATTCTCATCCAGACCGGGTGCGTTTCACTGGGTTTGGCGGAGGATCCCCGGTTTCGACGATGGCGGGGCGGGCACGAGCGGGCTGGGGCGCAGGGGCGCCAGCGCGGGCGCGAGCGCGGGATGTCGGAGGGGCGGCATAGGGTCGCGCGCATGGACGAAGCGATCGAATATCTGCTGGCCGGCGACCCCGCGATCCGCTGGCAGGTCATGCGGGATCTCACCGACGCGCCGGCCGCGCAGGTCGCGGCCGAGCGGGCGCGGGTGGCGAACGAGGGCTGGGGTGCGCGCCTGCTGGCCGAGCAGGCCGAGGACGGACTATGGGACGGCGGTGTGTACCGCCCCGGCTGGGCCGACGAGGCCCGCCCCATGTACGACGCCTGGACGGCGACCCACTTCAGCGTGCAGCAGCTCGTGGACTTCGGAGTCGATCCCGCCGATCCGGCGGTGCGCCGGGCCATCGACCGGATCCGCGACGCGGTGCGGTGGGACCACGGCGGCGAACCCTATTTCAGCGGCGAGACCGAGCCGTGCATCAACGGCGTGGTCGTCACGGCGGGCACGTACTTCGGCCAGGACGTCGACAGGGCGGTCGCGACGATCCTGGCCGGGCAACTGCCCGACGGCGGCTGGAACTGCTGGGCGGAGTACGGTGCGACCGTCTCGTCGCTGCACTCCACGATCTGCGTGCTCGAGGGCCTGTGGGCCTGGGAGCAGGCCACCGGGGGGACGGATGCTGCGCGGCAGGCGCGACGCGCGGCCGAGGAGTATCTGCTGGACCGGCGGCTGTTCCTGCGGCGCAGCACAGGCGCCGTGATCGACCCCCGGTTCACCTTGGCGTCCTACCCCGTGCGGTGGTTCTACGACGTCCTGCGCGGGCTCGAGTATCTGCGCCGCGCCCGGCCGGAGCGCGATCCGCGGTGCACCGAGGCGATCGAGCTGATCCGCGGCAAGCGCGATGTGCACGGCCTGTGGGCGCTGGAGAACACGCACGAGGGCCCGATCCTGTTCGAGCTGGACGACGAGCGGGAGGGCTTCCCGAGCCGCTGGGTCACGCTGCGGGCGCTGCGCGTGCCTGCGCTGGTGGGACGACGCCTGAGCCCCGACATCCTGGCGCACGCGGCCGGAACGCCGAAACCAGGGATCCTCGTCCAGACCGAGCGCGTTGCGCTGGGTGTGGCGGAGGATCCCTGGTTTCGGCGAATCCTGGCGGCGGCCGGAGCGGTCAGACCCGCGCGGCCTCGCCGACCTTGCGCGCGGCGGCCAGCGCCTGCTCGAGGTCGTCCTTGAGGTCGGCGACGTTCTCCAGCCCGACCGACAGCCGCACCAGGCCCGGGGTGACGCCGCTGCTGAGCTGATCCTCGGGGAGAGCCTCGAGTGCGTGGTCGAGGCCGGGTGGATCACCAGCGAGCGGACGTCGCCGATGTTGGCGAGGTGGCTGAACAGCTTGAGGTTGTCCACGAACGCGCGGCCGACGTCCACGCCGCCCTTCAGCTCGAACGACAGCACCGCGCCCACGCCCTTCGGCGCATAGGTGTTGGCGGTCGCGTACCAGGGCGAGCTGGGCAGTCCGGCGTAGCTGACGGTCGCGACATCCTCATGGGCCTCCAGCCACTCGGCGATCTCCTGCGCGTTCTGCACGTGCCGTTCGATGCGCAGCGAGAGGGTCTCGATGCCCTGGATCAGCTGCCAGGCGCTGTTCGGCGAGATCGCCGGGCCCAGGTCGCGCAGGCTGCACCCGCGCCTTGATGATGTACGCGATGCCGTCACCGAGGACGCCGGAGTAGCTGACGCCGTGGTACGACGGGTCCGGTTCGGTCAGGCCCGGGAACCGGTCGGCGTGCGCCGACCAGGGGAACGTGCCGCCGTCGACGATCACGCCGGCGATCACGGTGCCGTGCCCGCCGAGGAACTTCGTCGCCGCGTGGATGACGATGTCGGCGCCGTGCTCGAACGGACGGATGAGGTACGGCGTGGCAATCGTGTTGTCCACGATCAGCGGAACACCGGCCGCGTGCGCCACGTCGGCGACCTTGCGGATGTCGAGCACGTTGATCTTCGGGTTGCCGATGGTCTCGGCGAACAGCAGCTTGGTGTTCGGGCGGATCGCGTCGGCCCAGGCCTGCGCGTCGTCCTGGTCCTCGACGAAGGTCGTCTCGATCCCGAGCTTGGCCAGCGTGTACTTGAGCAGGTTGTACGTGCCGCCGTACAGCGCGGAGGAGGCCACCACGTGGTCGCCGGCGCCGGCGATGTTCAGGATCGACAGCGTGGCCGCCGACATGCCGGATGCCACGACGAGGGCTGCGGTGCCCCCTCCAGCGCGGCGAGGCGCTGCTCGACGACATCCTGGGTCGGGTTCTGGATGCGGGTGTAGATGTTGCCGGTCTCGGCCAGCGAGAACAGGTTGGCGGCGTGCTCGGTGTTCTTGAACACGTACGAGGTGGTCTGGTAGATCGGGGTGGCGCGCGCGCCGGTCACCGGGTCGGGCTGGGCGCCGGCGTGGATCTGCGCGGTCTCGAACCGCCAGTTCTCGGTTGCGGACATCGGAATCTCCTCGGGGTCGGGTGCCGTGCGGGTCGGGATCGCTCCGCCGGGACACGTCCGACAGTACGGATGCCGCGGCCCGTCGACAACGCCCGGGAAATGTGACGTAACCTGCCCGGTCGCGCGCCGGGTGCGGCGCTTGCGCCCCGCGGGCTGAGTACCGTGGAGGGATGAGCAGACGTGCAGTGGTGACAGGGGCCAGCTCGGGCATCGGGGAGGCGACGGTGCGTGCGCTGCGCGCCACCGGATGGGATGTCGTCGGGGTGGCACGCCGCGCCGACCGGCTGGCCGTCGTGGAGGCCGACACCGGGGCCGTCGCGTTCGCGGCGGACCTGACCCAGCAGGCGGATGTCGACGCCCTGGCCGGCTGGCTCGATGAGACCGGAGGCGTGCGCGCGCTGGTGCAGGTGGCCGGCGGTGCCCGGGGCACCGATCGGGTCGAGGACGGCGATCCCGCCGACTGGCAGTGGATGTTCGACGTCAACGTGCTGGCCGCCCAGCGGCTGGTGGCGGCGCTGCGCCCGGTTGCGCCGGGCCGCGGCATCCGACGGCCATGCCGATCTGGTGTTCGTCACGTCGACCGCCGCGCAGGGCGCCTACCCGGGCGGCGCGGGCTACAACGCGGCCAAGGCGGGCGAGGCCATGCTCGCGCATGCGCTGCGGCTGGAGCTGAACGGCGAGCCGATCCGGGTGGTCGAGGTCGCGCCCGGGATGGTGCGCACCGAAGAGTTCACCCTGAACCGGCTCGGCGGTGACGCGGCGGCCGCGGAGAAGGTCTATGCGGACGTGGAGGCTCCGCTGCGCGCGGAGGATGTCGCCGACGTCATCGCGTACGCGCTGAACGCGCCCGGCCACGTGAACCTCGATCTGATCACGATGCGGCCGGTCGCCCAGTCCGCCCAGCATCTGCTCGCGCGCGGGCCGCTGACGGTGCGCGGCGAGTGAGCGTCCATCTCGTCGGCGGGGGCTGGCAGGACCAGCCGGACGGTGTCGCCTACGCGCCGTTCGTCGCCGAAGCCACCGCGCGCGCACTCGAGGCTGGTCGCGACATCCCGCGCGTCGCCGTCGTCGCCGTGCGCCACGGTGACGGGGAGGATCATGCGGCACGCCTCATCGCCGCCGCAGTGCCGGCCGGGGCGATCGACCCGGTCGTCACCGCGGTCGCCGAGACGGGCCGGGTGCCAGAGGCGGCCTTCGACGGCGTCGACGGCATCATCATCGGCGGCGGACTGACGCCCGCCTATCGCGACGTGCTCGAGCCGTGCTTCGACCGCATCCGGGCAGCCGTCCTCGCCGGCGTCCCGTATCTGGGTTTCTCAGCCGGCTCGGCGATCGCCGCGACGCACGCACTCGTCGGCGGATGGCGCATCGGCGGGGTCGAGATCGCACCCGAAGACGTCGCAGAGGACCTCGAAGAGGTCACCGTGGTGCCGGGCATCGGCCTCATCGACATCAGCGTGGAGGTCCACGTGGCGCAGTGGGGCGCGCTCTCGCGACTGGTCGCCGCCATCGAGGCCGGGCTCATCGAGTCGGGCGTCGGCATCGACGAGAACACCGTCCTCATCGCGGGGGACGGCGCCCTGCGCGTGGCCGGCGCCGGAAGCGTCTGGACGGCAGCCGGATCGCCGCAGGGCGTCGTCGTCCGCACGCTCGGCAGGTGAGTCGCGACACCACTAACTCGCGCCTCTCCATCCCGCAAGGGGGTGGTTCCGGCCCGTCCGCCGTCTTATCGTCGGACCATGTCGGAGTCACACACCACCACCTTCGGAACGGGATTCGATGACATCCGCCGGCTGGCCGCACAGCTGCGGGTCGATTCGCTGCGGGCGACGCAGGCGGCGCAGTCGGGACACGCGACCTCGAGCCTGTCGGCCGCCGATCTCATGGCGGTGCCTGCTCGCGCGGCACCTGGAATACGACTGGCACGCCCCGAACGATCGCGACGGCGATCACCTCATCTTCTCGAAGGGGCATGCCTCACCGCTGCTGTATTCGATCTTCAAGGCCGCCGGGGTCATCGACGACGACGAGCTCGTGCACACCTACCGGCAGTTCGGGTCACGCCTGCAGGGTCACCCCACTCCGGTGCTGCCGTGGGTGGATGTCGCGACCGGATCGCTGGGGCAGGGCTGCCGATCGGCGTGGGTCTGGCCTGGGTCGCCGACCGGCTGGAGAAGCGCGACGATCACGTCTGGGTGCTGTGCGGCGACGGCGAGTTCGCCGAGGGCTCGGTGTGGGAGGCGCTGGAGACCGCCGGCGGCAAGCGGCTGGCCGGGCTGACGGCGATCGTCGATGTCAACCGGCTCGGCCAGAGCGGCTCCACCGCGCTCGAGTGGGACATGGACGCGTACGTCCGCCGGGTCAGCGGCTTCGACGTGGACGCGGTCGTGATCGACGGACACGACCTCGAGGCGATCGACCGCGCGCTCTCCGACGCGCGTGCGAGCGACCGGCCCACGGTCGTCCTGGCGCGCACGATCAAGGGCAAGGGCGTCCCCGAGGTCGAAGACCTGAACGGCTGGCACGGCAAGGCGCTGCCGGACGACATGACCGCACGGGCCATCGACCGGCTCGGCGGGGTGACCAACGGCATCCTCGAGCGGCATCCCGCCCGGCACGTGCCCTCGCCGACGGATGCGGACCGGGCCGCGGCGGGCGGGGTGCCGCGTCCGAGCGTCGAGCTGCCGCGGTACGAGAAGGGCGACGAGGTCGCCACCCGTGCGGCGTTCGGCGCGGCGATCGAGGCGCTCGCCGTGGTCGAGAAGGTCGCGGTCGTGGACGGGGACGTCGGCAACTCCACCCACGCCGGTCAGTTCGCCGAGGCGGCCCCGGACCGGTTCTTCGAATGCGGCATCGCCGAGCAGCAGCTGATCTCCACCGCGGTGGCGCTGTCGGTGCGCGGCTTCACCCCATACGCCGCGACGTTCGCCGCCTTCTTCTCGCGCGCCTACGACTTCATTCGGATGGCGGCCATCTCGCGGGCGGACCTGCGCCTGTGCGGGTCGCACGCCGGCGTGGAGATCGGCGAGGACGGCCCGTCGCAGATGGCGTTGGAGGACATCGCCGCACTGCGGGCGATCCTGGGCTCGACGGTCCTGTACCCGGCCGACGCGACCAGCGCGGCGGCGCTGACGGCGGCCATGCTCGATGTGCACGGCATCTCGTACCTGCGCACCACCCGCGGCGCGTACCCCGTGCTGTACGACGCGGACGAGACGTTCCCGATCGGCGGCAGGCAAGACCCTGCGCGAGGGGGAGGATGTCGCACTGATCGGCGCCGGCGTCACCGTCCACACCTGTCTGCAGGCCGCCGAACGCCTCGCCGAGAAGGGCGTGCAGGCGCGGGTCATCGATCTCTACTCGGTCAAGCCGGTCGACGCCGAGGGACTGGTCACGGCGGCCGAGGCATCCGGCGGCCGTCTGGTCGTCGTCGAGGACCATCACGTCGAGGGCGGTGTCGGGTCGGCGGTGCTCGAGGCGCTGGCCGACGAGGGGGCCCGGCCGCGGGTCCGGCTGCTGGGCGTGCGCGGGCTGCCCGGCTCGGGCACCGCGCAAGAGCTGATGGATGCCGCCGGTATCGGCGTGGACGACGTCGTGCGGGCGGCGATCGGCCTGGTGGAGGGGGAGTCGTGAGCGATGACGAGCGGCGCGATCCCTCGGCGGTCACCGCCCAGCCGGCGCTGACCCGGTCGACCGGCCGACGCTGGCTCATCTGGGGCGCCGCGCTGGGCATCGTCGTGGTGGTGGTGCTCGGGTTCCTGGTGCCCGTCGAGCCGACCACGGCGATCATCGGCCTGGTCCTGGTGATCGCGATCTATCTCGCCATGGTGGTCGTCCGGCTCGCCGTGCGGCCGCGGCGCGCGCGGCTGCTGACCCTGGCCTCGCTGCTGGGCGGGATGGCGGTGGTTTCGGTGATCTCCATCCTCATGGTCGGCGTGGTGTCCTCCGGGCAGGTGTGATCGCCCACCGCCTACGCTGGTCGGGTGGCGATGACACTTCCCGAACTTGCCGATGCCGGACTCATCGACGCCGACTGGGCCGGCGAGCTCGCCCCGGTGGCCGGCGACATCGCCGCATTGGGGGAGCGCCTGCGCGCGGAGGTGGCCGCCGGGCGCCACTACCTGCCCGCCGGCGACCGGGTGCTGCGCGCGTTCGCCCGGCCCCGCTCCGAGGTGAAGGTGCTCATCGTGGGTCAGGACCCGTACCCGACCCCCGGGCATCCGATCGGGCTGTCCTTCGCGGTGGACAGGCACGTGCGGCCGCTGCCGCGCAGCCTGTCGAACATCTACCAGGAGCTGCAGGCCGACCTCGACATCCCACCCGCCGCGCACGGTGACCTGTCGGGCTGGAGCGAGCAGGGGGTGATGCCTGCTGAACCGTGTGCTCACCGTCGCGCCGGGGGCCCCGGCATCCCACCGCAACTGGGGGTGGGAGAAGGTGACCGAGCATGCCATCGGTTCGCTGGTGGCCCGCGGCGGACCGCTCGTGGCGATCCTGTGGGGGAGGGATGCTGCAAACCTCCGCCCGCTGCTGGGTCAGACCCCGAGCATCGCATCCGCGCACCCGTCGCCGCTGTCCGCGCACCGCGGGTTCTTCGGCTCGCGCCCGTTCTCCCACGCGAACGAACTGCTGGTGGCGCAGGGCGCGACTCCCGTGGACTGGCGCCTGCCGGACTGACCGGGAGCGGGACGATCCCTCGGGCCGCGCTCGCTCAGCGGCCGGTGCGACGTTCGCGCTCGAACGCCTGCACCTCGTGCACCAGATCGCGCCACGGCCCCTGCATCCGCGACTCGGAAAGCCGTGCCGCGCGCTGCGCCTCGTCCAACTGGGCACGGATCTCCCACGCGAACCTGTCCGCCCCCTCGGGCGGCTCCTGGGCGGTGGCGTCGTCCCACGGGCACTGTCGGATCAGCGCAGCCCAGCGCGACGCGTCATCCCCGGACGGACGAGCGGTCCAGGACCGCCGCAGGCCGGCGATGCCGCCGGTGCGGATCACCGTCACCGACACGGCCGACGCATCGGCCGGGACGTCGGCGGGACCATCGTCCGGTTCGTCAGCGGGATGCGGAGTGTCCATCGGCGAGCACGCCGACGCTCGTCCACGCGGAGCGAACGGCGGCGACCTCCTTCGCATCCTCACCGTACTCTGCCGCAGCGGCCGCGAGGGTCTCGTCCGCGAACCGGGCGAAGTCGGCGTCCGCGGGCAACTGCCCGCCGGTGACGGTCCGATACCAGATGAGGCCCGCGCGCTCCCAGGCGTACCCGCCGATCGCGATGGCTGCGAGATAGAACGCGTGGTTCGGGATGCCGGAGTTGATGTGCACGCCGCCGTTGTCGTCGCTGGTGGTCACGTAGCCAGCCATCGTCGCCGGCTGCGGATCCTTGCCGAGGACGTCGTCGTCGTACGCGGTGCCGGGTGCCTTCAGCGAGCGCAGGGCGACGCCCTGCACCTCGGCCGAGAAGATGCCGGCCCCGACCAGCCAGGTGGCCTGGTCGGCGGTCTGCTGCTTCTGGTACTGCTCGGTGAGCACCCCGAACACGTCCGAGATCGACTCGTTCAGCGCGCCGGACTGCCCCTGGTAGTCCAGGCCGCCCGAGCTCTCGGTCACGCCGTGGGTCAGCTCGTGCGCGATGACCGTGATCGACCCGGTGAACCCGGTGAACACGTCGCCGTCGCCGTCTCCGAACACCATCCGCTGCCCGTTCCAGAACGCGTTGTCGTAGTCCGTGCCGTAGTGCACGGTGGCGTCCAGCGGCAAGCCGCGACCGTCGATCGAGTCGCGCTGGTAGGCGTTCCAGTAGAAGTCGAACGTCACCCCGAGCCCGTCGAACGCCTGATTGACCGCGGTGTCGGCCACCGGGGGCTCGTCCTCGGTGCGCACCGTCGTGCCCGGCAGCGTCTCGGTGCCGGCCGCGTCGGCGATCGTCCGATCCGGCGACGGGGAGGTGCGGGCCACGAGGGTCCCGCCCTCGACGCTGAGTTCGAGCCGGCTGCGCTTGCTCGTGATACCGCGGCGCCGCGACCAGTGTGTGCTTGCGCCGCCTGCGCCGCCCGCGCCAGATGCGGCTTCTGCGTGCCCGCCACCCGCGTCAGCAGGAAGGGCGGGACGATCCCGTACTCCATGATCCGAGAGTAACCCCCACCCCCGACGGCGGGGCGGATGCCGCGGCTCAGGCGCCCGGGTCGATCACCGGGATCGATGCCAGCAGTCGGCGGGTGTACGCCACCTGCGGCTCGAGCAGCACCTTCTCCGTCGGCCCCTCCTCGACGATCCGGCCGTCCTTCATCACGATCACCTCGTCGCACAGGCTCTGCACCACGCCGATGTCGTGCGAGACCAGCACCAGCGCCAGCCCGTCCCGTGCCCGCAGCTGGCGCAGCACCTCCAGGATCTGGGCCCGCACGGTCACGTCCAGCGCCGACAGCGGCTCGTCGCCGATCAGCAGCCTCGGTCGGTGCACGATCGCCCGCGCCAGCGCGATCCGCTGGCGCTGGCCGCCGGAGAACTCGTGCGGGAACCGGCCGGCCATCTCCGGCTCCAGGCCGACGTCGGCCAGCACGTCCCGCACCCGCTCGCGTCGCCCGGTGCTGCCCGGCCGGCCGTCGCCGTCCAGGCCGAGCGCCCACAGCGGCTCGCCGACGATCCGGCCCACGCTCATGCGCGGGTCCAGCGACGCATACGGGTCCTGGAACACGATCCCGGTCCCGCGCCGCAGCCAGTGCAGGGCACGTGCGCCCGCCCTGGCGTCCACCGGCCGGCCGTCGAAGGCGACGGTGCCGGCCGTGGGCGCGTCCAGCGCGAGCAGGAGACGGACCAGCGTCGATTTGCCCGAGCCGGACTCGCCGATGATCCCCATCGCCGAGCCCTCCCGCACGTCGATGTCGGCGTCGTCCAGCGCCGTGGTCAGTGCGCGCGGGCCGAAACCGGTCCGCCGGGCGGGGTAGCGCCGGGTCAGACCCCGTCCGCTGAGCAGGAACGGCGCCGTCATGATCGTCCCTCCGGCTTCCACAGCGTCGCGGTCGCGTCGCGCAGCGAGCCCTGGGTCACCGGTGAGGCCGGTTCGGTGAGCAGCCGGCGCACCGGCGCCGACTCGACGACGTGGCCGTGCTCGAGCACCACACCGTGGTCGGCGATCTTCGACAGCACCGCGAGGTCGTGCGTGATGAACACCAGCGACATGCCGTCGTCGTCGACCAGGGACTGGAGCAGCTCGAGGATCTCGGCCTGGATCGTGACATCCAGCGCCGTCGTCGGCTCGTCCGCGATCAGCAGCCGCGGCCGGCAGGCCAGCGCCATCGCGATGGCGACCCGCTGGCGCTGCCCGCCGGAGAGCTGATGCGGGTAGCGGTCCACGATCCGCTCCGGATCGGGCAGGTGCACGCGCGCGGCCTCGGCCACGGCGCGCTCCCGCGCCGCCCGACGGGACACGTGCTCGTGGATGCGGACGGCTTCGGCGATCTGCCGGCCGACCGTGCGGATCGGGTTCAGCGCCGTGCGCGGCTCCTGGAACACGATCCCGATCTCGTCGCCGCGGATGTCGGCCAGCTCCCGGTCGGGCAGGCCGATCAGCTCGCGATCGTTCCAGCGGATGCTGCCGCCGGCGGTCGCGCCGTCGGGAAGCAGCCCCAGCACGGCCAGGGCGGTCAGCGACTTGCCCGAACCGGACTCGCCGATCAGGCCCATCCGCTGCGAGCCGGCCACCTCGAACGAGATGCCGTCCACGACCCGCCGCCCGGCGATCTCGATCGTGAGGTCGCGCACCTGCAGGCTCACGCGATCACCTCCGGTTGCGGCATCCGCTCGTCCGACCGCCCGGACAGGGTCGGGTCGGTGACCTCGCGGAGGGCGTCGCCGAGCAGATTCAGGCCGAGCACGGTGAACGTGATCGCCAGCCCCGGCCACAGCACGGACAGCGGGTGGACGGTCAGGTACTGCTCCAGCTCGGCCAGCAGGAGCCCCAGCTCGGCTGGGTGGCCTGCGCGCCCACGCCCAGATACGACAGCCCGGCCTCGGCGAGCACCGAGACGGCCATGCCCCAGGACAGCTTGCACGATGAAGATCGGCGCGACATTGGGCAGCAGATGCCGGAACAGGTTCTGCCCGGGGGTGAGGCCGGACGCGACGCCGGCCAGCACGAAGTCGCTGTGCAGCACGCGGCGCAGTTCGGGGCGGGTGACCCGCGCGATGTTCACCCCGAATCCGATCCCGACCGCCCAGATCACCACCCACAGCGAGCGGCCCCAGATCGCCGAGATCATCAGGGCGATCAGCAGCACCGGAAAGGCGATCAGGATGTCGACGAACACCGCGACCGATTCGCGGAGCCAGCGCGCGGTGAGGGCCCCCAGCGCGGCCAGTGCGATCCCCACCACGGTGGCGACCACGGCCGACCCGATCGCGACGACCACCGTCGTGCGCGCCCCGTTCATGATCAGGCTGAGGATGTCGCGGCCCGACCCGTCCGTGCCCAGCAGGTGCGGCCACCCCGGCGTGAGCCAGCGGGCGGCGATGTCGACGTGCTGGGCGTCGAACGGGGTCCACACCAGCGAGACTCCGGCGGTGACCAGGATGACGGCCGCCACCACCACGCCGAATCGGCCGGTCGAGCGGCGCCACAGGCGGCGCACCCACGAGCCGTTCATGCCGCCTCCCGCTGCCGCGGGTCGATGGCCCGGTGGAACAGGTCGACGAGGAAGCCGATCAGCAGGACGAACCCGGTGAGGACGAGCAAGCTCGCCCTGCACCTTGATCAGATCCCGGTTGCCCACGTCCTCCACCAGCATCCGCCCGATCCCGGGGAGGGAGAACAGCTGCTCGATCACCACCGCGCCCACGATGATCCCGGCCACCTGCAGGCCGAGCACGGTGATCACCGACAGCGCCATGGTGGGCAGTCCGTGCCGGATCAGCGCCTGGGTGCGGGTCAGTCCCTTGGCGGCCGCGGTGCGCACGAAGTCCTGGCCGACCGCCTGCAGGGTGGCGCTGCGGACGAAGCGCAGGAGCATGGCGCCCTCGACCACGCCGATGGTCACCGCGGGCAGCAGGAGCGCTCGCGCGGCCAGGCCGGGCTGCTGCCATCCGGCGCGGGGGAAGCCCTGCGCCGGCAGCCAGCCCAGCCACACCGCGAACACCACCACCAGCATCATCCCCGCCCACACCACCGGCACCGCGGCGACCGCCTGGGAGGAGACGTTGACGGCGGTTCCGCCGGCGCGACCGCGCAGGATCGCGCTGAGCACGCCCAGCGGCACGGCGATCACGAGCGCCACCGTCATCGCCATCAGCCCGAGCGGCACCGTCACCTGCGCCTTCTGCGCGAGCTCGCTGAGCACCGGCGTCCCGGTGATCAGCGACGCGCCGAAGTCGCCGTGCAGGATGCCGGTGATCCAGGTGCCGTACTGGGCGGGCAGCGGCGCGTCGAGGTCGAGCTGACCGCGAATGGCATCGATCTGCTCGGGCGTGCTGTTCGTGCCGGCGATGAGCTGGGCCACGTCTCCGGGCAGCACCCGGAGGGTGAGGAAGATCAGCACGCTGGCGACGAACAGCCCGACCACCAGGAGGGCCAGTCGCGTCAGCGCGTAGCGGATCACCCCTTGCTCTTGGCGATCTCGGCCAGGTTGAGGCGTTCGTTGACGTTCACAGACGGCATACCGGTGATGTTAGTGCCGACCGCGACCACGGATGCGCCGTTGTACACCCAGTCGGCCGCCGCGTCCTCGGACACGATGCGCGCGGCCTGCCGCAAGCCCGGCCGCTTCGTCCTCGCTGGTCGCGCTGAGCGACTGCTGGTACAGCTCCTGCACCTTCGGGTTGTCGTAGGTGAAGTAGTAGTCCGGGTTCGCCCAGTTCTCGAAGTCGCGGGCCTCGGTGTGCAGCACGAAGCTGAGCTCGTAGTCCTTGTTCTGGTACACGTCGTTCAGCCAGGTGGGGAACTCGACCTGGTTCACCTTGAGGGTGATGCCGACGGCGTTCAGGTCCGAGACCAGGATCTGCGGGATGGTCGTGCCGTACCCGTTGTAGATGGTCAGCGTCAGCGTGATGTCGGAGGCGCCGGCCTCCTTCAGCAGCTTGCTTGGCCTTGGCCGGGTCGTACGGGGCGATCGAGGACAGGTCCTCGTAGCCGGGGTCCAGCTCGGGGATCGGGCCGTACAGCGTCTGGCCGGAGCCGAGGGCCGTGATCACGGCCTTGTGGTCGATGGCCTGCCGGATCGCCTGGCGCACCCGCTTGTCCTTCAGCCACTTGCTGTGGCTGTTCATCGCCAGGGTGCCCTTGTCGGTGGACTTGCCGAGCACGAGCTTGTAGTCGCCGTTCGCCTCGATCTGGTCCTTCAGATTGGCGTCGAACCCGGTGACCACGTCCACCTCGCCGGCCTGGGCGGCGTTCAGAGCCGCCTGGTTGTCGGGGATGTAGTCGAACACGATCTCCTTGACCTTGGCCGGGGTGCCCCAGTATGCGTCGTTGCGCGCGAACGTGATGGAGTCGCCCTGCTTCCAGCTGGACAGCGTGAACGGCCCGGTGCCGTTGGCCTTGGTCTTGTAGTCGACCTTGTCGTCCTTCTTCAGGATGACGCCGGACCGGCCGGACAGATTCCACAGCAGGGTGGAGTCCGGCTCGGACATCGTGATCGTGATCTTCTGTCCGTCGGCGGTGACCGACTTCACCCGCGACAGCCGGCCCGCGTCGGCCCAGCCCTTCTGCGTGCGGTGCTGGTTCAGCGACCAGACCACGTCCTCGGGGGTGAGCTTCTGCCCGTCGTCGAAGGTGACGCCCTCGCGCAGGGTGAAGGTGTAGCTGAGACCGTCCGGAGCGGCGGTGAAGTCGCTGGCCAGGGACGGCACGATCTTCTGGTCCGGGGTCCGCGAGACCAGGCCCTGGTAGATGTTGTCCATCAGGATCTGGTCGAGGGCGGCCCCGGAGGTCTGCCGGATGTCGAGATTGCTGGGCTCGAGGACCAGACGGATCGCGACCGACGCGTCCGGGTCGGGCGTCCCGCCCGCGGTGGGCGTCGTCCCGCCGTCGCCGGTGCAGCCGGTCAGGGCGAGCGAGGCGGCGGCGACGAGTGCGGCGGCGGCCACCAGGGTGCGTCGAAGCATGAGGTTCCTTTCGCGGGCTGCGGACAAGCCTAGACCGACCGATCGACGACCGTTCGCCGTAAGTCATCCCCACGCAACACAGCGTCAGTCGCCGGCCGCTGCGCCGGATGCCGTCGCGCGCTCGCGCAGCATCCGCCCGAGCGGCACCGGCAGCTCCTCCTGCACGTTGTGGCCGGAGGCCACCACGACGACCGCGGCCTGCGGCAGACGCGCGGAGAAGTCGGCGGCCTCGTCCGCGGTGACGTAGCCGTGGTCGCCGCGGATCAGGGTGACCGGCGCGGTCACGCGCGCCAGGTCGCCCCACCCGCCACGGTCCAGGACGGTGCCCACGGCATCCGGCCCTCCGGTCGGCGGGTTCGCCGCCATCGCGGCGGCGAGGTGGGCGAAGTGGTGCTTCCACTCCACCCGTCCGTCCGCGCGCACCCGGGAGTTCAGATATACGCCGCGGGTCGCGGCGGTGCGTGAGCCGCCGAGCCCGAACGCGAGCGCCCGCTCGACCAGTTCGTCCCGGGTCGCCCAGTCGGTGGGTCCGGCGAAGAACTGCGCGATCTGCTGGGCGTTGCCGTTCGGGTCGATCCCCGGCGTGATGTCGACGATGACGAGCTCGCGCACGAGCTCGGGGGCGGATGCTGCGACGGATGCCGCGGTCAGGCCGCCGAGCGACTGTCCGACCAGCAGCTGCGGACGATCGGTCCACGCGCGCAGGCCGGCAACGACATCCGGTGCGAGCACGGGCGGGACATAGGCGAGGTCGTCCCGCCAGGACGAGTCGCCGTGCCCGGGCAGGTCGATGGCCAAGGCGGGCAGGCCCAGGGCGAGGATCGTGGTGTCCCAGGTGTGGGCGTTCAGCCCCGCGCCGTGCAGGAATGTGACGGCGGGGGCCGCCTCCGGGTCGTCGGCGGGCGTGTAGCGCAGAGCGCTGAGGGTGCGCCCGTCCGGCAGGGCCAGGCTCAGCCGCCGGCCGGTGGGAACGGGACCGTCCAGCCCGTTCTCGGCGGACTGTGCGGGCAGGAACGAGAATTCGTTGAAATCGTCGGTCACCCCGACATTCTCCCAGCACGCAGGCACTCGATAGGCTGGCGCACATGACCGATCAGCCCCGCGTGCACCTGTCCCGGGCGTTCCGGCCCGCCTTCGATGCGCTGGACGCCTTCTCCAAGACTGTGCGGGAGCAGGCGACTCAGTCCGGCATCGACGACCGGCTGGCCGAGATCGTCCAGGTGCATGCCTCTCAGCTCAACGGCTGCGCCTACTGCGTGCGCATCCACGTCGACCGGGCGGTGGAGGCGGGGCTGGATGCCGACGTCATCGCCCAGATCGCGACCTGGCGCGAGTCGGGCGTGTTCACTGAGCGCGAGCGGGCCGGGCTGGAGCTGGCGGAGGCGTTCGTCTTCATCCACGAGGACGGCATTCCGGACGACGTGTACGACCGGGTGGGCGGCATCCTCTCCGAGAAGGAGTACGTGGCCCTGAGCTGGCTGCTGGTCTCGATCAACTCGTTCAACCGGGTGGCCATCGCCGGGCGCTACCCGGTGCCGCCGCGCACGAAGACCGGCGCCTGACGTCTGACGCAGCTTCCGCAAGGTTAGGCATGCCTATCCTTGCGGTACACTGATCAGGTCATGGCCGCACACACCTCCACCCGCACGCCGATCAGCGCCGTCGCGCGCCGCCGCGCACGGCTCGGACTGGTGCAGCACCTGATCGCCGCCGACGAGTCGTCGCTGGGCGAACTGCAGGCGCTGCTTGCGACGCTGCCGCTGTGTGCGACCGGCCGCGTATACGTCGAGGTGCCGGATGCCTCCTGGATCGGAGAGCTGACGGTCCCCGGCCGGATGACGGTGACCTGGCTGGACCGCTCGGCCCGCAGCGGCGCTCCGGGCTCGGGTCGGGCCTGTGCGCGCGGCGCGGCGCTGTCGCGCGCCGTCATCGCGTGGGCCGACGAGATGATGTGCGCCCCGGGTGACGAGACCCGGGTGTTCCTGCTGGGCGGCTACCTCGGAACCGCCGAGATCGCGGACCACTTCGCCGAGCACCTGGATCGTCCGGTCGAGACCCTGCACGTGCCGGCCGAATACGGCCTCTGAGTCCGCACGGCCGTCAGCGCGCCGATCCTCGCGGCACGTAGTTGCCGTCCTCCAGCCCGGCCTCGATCTCGAATCGGTTGCGCAAGCGGGTCGCGCCCGGCCAGCAGGTACAGCAGCGGCATCAGGATGCCGTATCGGCGCCACTGGCGGGCGTGCACGGCCTCGTGTCTGAGCACGGCGTCGCTCGGCTCGGCGTCGCCGGTGAGGAAGCAGGATCCGACGCACACGCCTCCGCGGCGGAACGTCCACGGCGGCAGCCCGCGGAACACCCAGAGTCCGTCGCGCCGTTCGACCCGACCGGTGCTCCACAGTGCGCCCCACATCCAGCCGGTGACCGTGCCGTACCAGGCCCCGGCGTGGCTGATCGGAGAGTCGAGCAGGAACGGCGGGATCAGACGGTCCCAGACCCGGCCGCGTGCCACCGCCCGCTGCGCCCGCCGCTGCCAGTCCTCCGGCGGAATCGGGATCGGGCTCATGCCAGCGCCCCGACGATGCGCAGGATCGCCCCGAGATCGGCGACCGCGGCGGACGGAGAGGCGGGCGAGAACTCGGTGATCGCCCCGCCCAGCAGCGGGGCGACCTTCCGCACGTCCGAGATGGCAGAGGTCACGGCCGCGACATCCGGTCCGAACGGCTCGGGCGCGCTCAGCCCGGTCATCGCGGCCGGGTCGAGCACGTCGAGGTCGACGTGGATGAACACGCCCGAGGGGCGGCGCGCGGCCACGGCGTCCGCGAGCGTGCCCAGTTCGTCCACGGGCACGACGGCCACGCCCAGGCGCTCGATCAGCTCGGCCTCGGCGGGGTGGATCTCGCGCACCCCGACCAGAATCAGCCGATCCGGCGCGAGACCCAGCTCTGCCGGGCGGGGGACCCGCTCGTCGACCAGGGCGCGCACGGCCATCGAGTCGTAGGCGCCGGTGGGTGACGATTCCGGGTCGTGCAACCCGGCATGGGCGCTGAACCACACCACGACCGCGTCCGGATCGGGCGCGCCACCGGTGGCGCCGATCGCGGCCAGCGCCGCCGTCGTGGCCACCCCGGCGTCGCCGCCGACCGTCAGCACCGGCTCGTCGATGTCGGCCAGCGCCGTCAGCTGCGCGCGAGCGGAGTGCTGCAGGGCGCTGAGCCGGTGGACCCCGGAGTCCAGGGACTCGCCCGCCTCCATCGGGACGTCCACCGTCAGGCAGGCGGACCGGGGCAGGTCGCCGGCGATGGCCGTGGCGCCGTCGATCAGCTTGCATCGCGCGCGACGAACTCGACCCCTGCCATTGGGGGACGACGAGGAATCGGGTCATCGTGACCTCCTGGCGGCGCCGACCATCGCGAGGATACCCGGCGCCGCGGTCCGGCTCAGGAGCCGGGGGTGTACGGCGCGGACGGCGCGTCGATCGCGTTCTGGGCGGGGGCGGCCGCCACGGCGGGAGCGTCCCCGGCCTTCAGCGCGGCCAGCCGCGCCTCGACCTCGGTGAGCTCGCCCATGTCGTCCAGCTGGTTGAACTGGGCGTCCAGGCTCGAGGCCGCCAGCTCCTGCTTACCCTGGGCGAGGGCCTCCTCGCGGCGGATCTTCTCCTCGAAGCGACCCAGGTCGCTGGTCGGGTCCATCACGTCGATCGACTTGACGGCATCCGCGACCTTGTTCTGGGCCTCGGCCGTCTTCTGCCGGGCGATCAGCTCGGCCGACTTGGCCTTGAGCTCGCCGAGCTTCTGCTTCATGCCGTTCAGCCCGTCCTTGAGCTGTTCGACGGTCTTGTTCTGCGCGGCCAGCTGCGGCTCGGCGGACTTCGCCTCGCTCTCGGACTGGATCTGGCGCTGCAGGGCGACCTTGGCGAGATTGTCGAACTTGTCCGCCTCGGCGGTGTGCCCGGACCCGCGCAGCTGGTCGGCCTTCTTGCTGGCTGCAAGCGCCTTGCCTGCCCAGTCGGCGGCGGCCTGGACATCCTCTTCGTGGTCGCGCTCGAGCAGACGCAGATTGCCGATCGTCTCGGCGATGGCCGTCTCGGCATCGGCGATGTTGTTCGTGTAGTCGCGCACGAGCTGGTCGAGCATCTTGCGCGGGTCCTCGGCGGAATCGAGCATCGCGTTGATGTTCGCACGCAGGAGCGTGGAGATCCGGCCGAAGATGGACTGCTTTGCCATCGGGTGTTCCTTTCCTGAAGGGTCGTGTCAGGTCGTTGCGGGCACGGGCGGGGGAGAGCTGGGCAGGTTCAGAAGCGACCGCCTCCTCGCCGGCCGCGGGTGCCGCCGCCGCCGAAGCTGCCGGCGGAGAACCCGCCGCCACCCCCGCCGCCGCCGAACCCGCCGCCGAAGCCGCCACGGCGTCCGCCGCCGCTGAGCAGGGAGTTGATCACGATCCCGCCCAGCATGGCGCCGAGCATATTGCCGCCGCCTCCGGATCCGCCGAGTCCGGCTCCGCCGAAACCGCCGACGTCGCTCTGAGCCCCCTGCAGGGCGAGCCCGGCCAGCTGGTCGGCACGCTGGGCGTGCCTGCAGGGCCTGATCCGGGTCGGTCGATTGCAGCTGCTGCGCCTGCACGAGTTCGGCCCCGGCCTGTGCGAGCCGGGTGCGGGCGTCGGCGCCGATCGCGCCGCGCCGCGCGGTGACATAGTCCTCGGCGGCCGAGACCTGCGCCTGGGCTTGGTTGATCGTCTGCCCGAGCATCTGCTCGGCCCGGCGGCGCCGTGCCTGGGCGTCGCGCGCGCCGGCGACCACCTGGTCGATCTGCGCGTTGACCGCCTCCAAGCCCTTCAACGTGGCGAGGGGGCGCTTCTGCGCGCTCGCGATGTCGGCGCGGGCCGCCTCGACCTGCGCCTGCGCGGCCGTGACCGCCGCGGCCACCTGGCCGTCGGCGTCGGGCAGCCCCGACGCCGTGGCGATGTCGCCCTCCAGCTCCTGGATCAGCGCGGCCGCCTGCTGCTGCCCGGCGGCCAGGTCGTCGCCGAGCTTGCCGATGGCCGCCTCCAGCGGCTGCGCCTGGTCGGCGGCCTGCTCGGCCGCGCGGATCGCGACGGCCGCCTGGCCGCCCTCGCCCGCCGCGATGGCCTGCGCGGCGGCGGCGAGCTGCTCGTCGGCGAACGCGAGGCGCTGCTGGGCCTGCGCGATGTTGTCGGTGACGGTGGTCAGGGCCTCGGGGGCGTATTCGGCGGTGAGCGTTGCAGGCGGGCGGCCGCGGCATCCATCGCCGCCTGTGCGTCCTCGCGCTGCCTGTGCACCCGGTCGAGCGCCTCGGGCGCGTTCTGCTCCAGCTTGCGCAAGCTCGTCGAAGGCGGCGGCCTTCTCGTCCAGGCTCTTGTTCGACTCCTCGCACAGCTGGATGATCTGCGCGTTCCAGGCGCGCTGCGCTCCTCGGTGTCCTCGGTCGCGTCGTCGAGCTTCTGCTTCAGGGCGAAGGCCGCGTCGAGGTTGGCCTTGGCCTGGGCGAGCGCGGCGGCGAACTCGCCGGTCGCGTCGTCGCCGAACTGCGCGCGGGCGAAGCCCAGTTCCTGCTCACTCGTGCGCAGGGCGTCGTCGGTCTGCACCAGTGCCGATCCGGCGCGACGCACCAGCTCCTTCAGATCGAGCCGCTCGCAGCGCCGGGCCGCTCGTGCCGGCTGCGGCCTTGCGCCGCCGGGAGCGCACGAGCACGATGACGAGCACGATCGCCACGACCACGACGACGATGATCAGGATGACGGTGAGCACGCCGCCCCCGGAGCCGCTGGAGCCGTCGGCCGCCCCGGATCCGCCGGAGGCGGCGTCGGCCAGACCCGCGGTGGCCGCCGTGACCGCCCCCGCCCAGTCCTCGGAGGCCAGCGCCGGCTGGATCCGCTGCTGCTCGATGGTGCCGAGCGCCTCGGTGGAGACCGGGCCGGACGAATCGCCGGACAGATAGAACTGGCGCGAGGTCACCGCGACCGCCAGCAGATACTGGTTCGGGCCGAGGCCGTTCTGGCTCGCGGTCTGGTTCGCCCATCCTTCGGCGTCCGACGGCGAGGTGAACTCGTCGACGTAGACGACCCAGAGGTTCATGTCGGTGTCGTCGGCGAACTTCTGCGCGGCCTGCTCGGCGTCATCGTGCTGTGATGCGGTCAGCGCCCCGGCGTCGTCGAGCACGTAGTCCTGGCCGAGCGTGACCGGATCGGTCGCGAACGCCGCGGCCGGGGCGAGGATCAGCGCGGCGCACGCCACGAGACCGGCCACGATCCGACGAACGCGCATCGGTCTCCCTTCCCACCGGGCGGACAGCCCTGACGGCGAGTCTATTCAGACTGTGCGACGCTGCGGTAGAGGGCGCGTCGCTTCGCCGCTGCGGCCCCGATCCGGATAGGCTCGCCGATTCGGGAGGCGACATGGACGACCGCTACGGAGCCGATGTGCTGGCCGGCGGATGGCGTCGGCAGTTCCAGCGCGAGCTGCCGCGCGTGGAGGCGGTCCGCGACACCGTCGTGGAAGTCGCCGAGGACGGGTTCTGCGGTGCGGTGGTGTCGCTGTCCGGCGGGCTCGCCGAGCTGGAGGACCGCCACGGCCGCCGCCGCGTGTTCCCGCTGGGACCGGGCTTCCTCGTCGACGGGGAGCCGGTGATCCTGACTGCGCCGACGGCGACGCCGTCGAGCGGACCTCGACGCACGGCATCCGGTTCGTTCGTCGCGGGGAACGAGCGCGCACGGGTCGCGCGCGCCAGCCGCATCTTCGTGGAGGGGCGGCACGACGCCGAGCTGGTCGAGAAGGTCTGGGGCGACGACCTGCGCGCCGAAGGCGTGGTGGTCGAGTACCTGCAGGGCGTCGACCTGCTCGATGCCGCGCTGCGCGAGGACCCGCCCTCGCCGGCGCGCCGCTACGGCGTGCTCGTGGATCACCTCGTGCGCGGTTCGAAGGAGTCGCGCATCGCCGAGGCGATCGAGCGCGGCCCGCACGGCGCGCATCTGCGCATCGTCGGGCATCCGTTCGTGGATGTCTGGCAGTGCGTGACCCCGGCCGCCCTCGGGATCGCCGCCTGGCCGCAGATTCCGCGCGGGATCGAATGGAAGGTCGGCGTCTGCCGGGCCTTCGGGTGGCCGGCCGACGACCAGGCCGACATCGCCAGGGCCTGGCAGCACATCCTGTCCAAGGTCCACTCGTTCCGCGATCTGGAACCGGCGCTGCTGGGTCGGGTGGAGGAGCTCATCGACTTCGTCACCGCATGACGCCACCGCGTGACGACGCCGTGTGACCGTGCGGGATCGGGCGCCGCATACCCTTGAGGCGTGTCTGACATGGAACCGCGCACCTACCGCGAGAAGCCGGTCTCGTTCGTGCGCCGCGGCGGGCGGATGAGCGACGGGCAGGAGCGCGCGTGGACCGAGCTGTCGCCCCGCTACCTGCTGCCGGTGCCGCGCGACGCGGCCGCGACCAGTGTGGCGCCGGACGCGCGCATCGACCCCGCCCAGGTGTACGGACGCTCGGCCCCCTTGATCGTGGAGATCGGATCGGGCCAGGGGCACGCGATCGTGCATGCCGCCGCGGCGCGCCCCGAGGTGGACTTCCTCGCGGTGGAGGTGTTCACCGCGGGCCTGGCCCGCACCATGCGCGACGCGGACGTCGCCGGGGTCGACAACCTGCGCCTGGTCGAGGCGAACGCGCCCGAAGTGCTGCGGCATCTCGCCCCCGGCATCCGTCGACGAGCTGTGGATCTTCTTCCCGGACCCGTGGCACAAGAAGCGGCACACCAAGCGGCGCCTCGTCACCGCCGAGTTCGCCGGCATCGCCGCCGTATCGCTGCGCGTCGGCGGGACGCTGCGGCTGGCCACCGACTGGGAGGACTACGCCCGGCAGATGGTGGTCGTGATGGATGCCGCACCCGGCTTCCGTCGTGCGTTCGAGGGGGACTGGGCGGCGCGTTTCGACGGCCGGGTGATGACCGCGTTCGAGCGGAAGGGGCTCGCGCGGGGCCGCGACATCCGCGACCTCGCGTACCTGCGCGCGTGACGGGAGGGCGCGTTCCGCACTGATAGTCTTGACCGGTGCGCCTCCGTAGCTCAGGGGATAGAGCGTTGGTTTCCGGTACCAAAGGTCGCAGGTTCGATTCCTGTCGGGGGCACCATCCGCAGAGCCGGTCCGTTCGGACCGGCTCTTGCTCACTCAGTGAGCGGCAGCGGTCCGCGGCATCCCGCACCCCTGCCACGATGGGGCGGTGACCGTTCCCGCCTCCGCCCCGAAGTTCGGCGTCCTGCGCAGCTGGAAGACCGCGCCCTATCTGGTCGGCGCGGGCATGGCGATGATGGGCGACAACATCGAGCACGTCATCACCTACCTGGTGCTGTGGAACACGTTCCACTCGCCGGTGCTGGTCGGGTTCCAGCTGGTCAGCCACTGGCTGCCGTTCCTGCTGCTGTCGGTGTACGCCGGGAGTCTGGCCGAGCGGTTCGACTGCCGGCGGATCATCCAGGTCGCCCAGGTGCTGTTCATGCTGGTGTCGCTGTGCTGGGGCATCCTGTTCCTCACGGGCACGCTGCGAGCTGTGGGAGGCCTGCGTGCTCCTGGTCGTGCACGGCCTGGCCGGATGCCTGTGGGGACCGGCCGAGCAGATGATGCTGTACGACTTCGCCGGCCGCGAGCAGCTGCCGTCCGCGGTGCGGATCAACGCGACCTTCCGCAGCCTCGGGATCCTGTTCGGACCCGTGGTCGGCTCGGTGCTCCTGCTGCTGCTCGGGCCCACCGGCGGCATCTTCTTCAACATCGTGTTCTACCTTCCGCTGACGATCTTCCTCATGCGCACCCCGTTCACCGGACACACCCGGTCGGCCAGCCCGGCGAGCGGGCGGGTGTCGCTGTGGGCCTCGTTCCGGGTGCTGGGAACGGTGCGCCGCAATCACGTCATCACCGGAATGCTGATCCTGGCCGCGCTCGCATCGGTGACCATCGGCGCGGTGCTGCAGACCGCGATGCCGGTCTTCGGCGCCCGGTTGACGCCGGTGGGAACCGACGGCGAGCTCGTCTACGGCGCGCTGCTGTTCGCCCTGGGCATCGGCGGGGTGCTCGGCGGATTCTTCCTCGAGGCCAGCGGATGGTTCCGACCCACCCCGACCACTGCGGTGGTCAGCGCGGTGGCGTTCGGCGGCTTCGCCGTGCTCTTCGCCTTCACCGGCTCGATGATCGTGGCCGTGGTGGCCTTGGTGCTGACCGGAGTCGCCCAGATCACGGCCACCTCGACCGGGCAGGCGCTCGTGCAAGCTCGAGGCGCCGCCGGGCGAGCGCGGCCGGGTCCTGGGCGCCTACAGCATGTTCGGCCCCGGCATGCAGACCTTCAGCGGCGTGACCGTGGGAGTCGTGGGGAGCCTGGTGGGCATCCCGCTCACGGTGATCATCGGCGGCTCGGTGCTCGTGGCCGGAGCCGCGCTGACCGGCCTGTACATGTCCCGCGGCCGGCGAGCCGCGGGCGCGCTCGGCTGATGCGGCGCCGCTGAGGCTGACGCGGAGGTCGGCGACGCGGATGTCGGCGACGCGGACGGTATCGGCGAGACCGGGGATTCGCGTCGAGACCGAGTGCGATCTGCTCGGTCTCGCGGCGGATCCCCGGTTTCGGCGAGTGGATGCCGCCGCCGCCCGGCCCGCGGCGCCCGGTCAGCCGCGCAACGTGCGCAGCGCCCCGTCCAGGGCTGAGATCTCGTCGAGCTGGGCGCGCAGCATCCGTTCGTTGCTCTCCGTGGGCTCGAATTCGCCGTCGTCATTCAGGTGCTGTGCCGCCCACGCGAGTTCGACGTTCGCGCTGGTGGGGACCAGCCCCAGCGCCTGCTGCACCGGGCGCAGCGCGACCACGCCGCGGGTGCCGCCCGAGATCCCTCCGTAGCTCACGGTGCCCACGGGCTTGCGTCGCCACTCCTGGTGCAGATGGTCCAGCGCGTTCTTCAGGCTGGGCGCATAGCTGTAGTTGTACTCCGGCTGGACGAAGATGAACGCGTCGGCGGCGTCCACGCGCGCGCTCCACGCCTTGGTCGTCTCGTGCGTGTACTGCCGCAAGCCGAGGATGATTCGGCTCGTCCATCAGCGGCAGGGCGATCTCCTTGAGATCGGCCCAGTCCAGCTCGAAACGCGCGTCCTGATCCGCCTCCCGGCGCACCCACTGGGCGATCGGCAGTCCGATGCGCCCCTCCCGGATGCTGGCGACGACGATCATGAGTCGGATCATTGCTCTCCCTTCCGGCATCCATTCAACTCGCCCTCGGGGAGCGGCGCGGACCGAGGATGCCGCGTTCCGGCGGTTCGCGCGCATCAAATATTCGAGAATGGACGACCTGAGGGACGGGATGCTGCCCGCGCGGCCGTCGATGGACGGCGTCCACGATCCCTTTTGAAAAAGGGAGGCAAAGGTATTGTGATGCGTAGAGAGATTCGATACTATGGAGGTATTGAATCAGCGATCCAGTCAGCAGTGATCCAACGAGCCGAGAGGGGAACCAGATGTCATCATCGTCTGCGGGCCGGTCTGCGGTGCTGTCGGAGTTGGATCAGCTGGTCGAGGACCTGACCGGGTCGCGGGCTCTGGCGGCGCGGGCGTTCGCGGCGGAGATGTTCTTCTTCGAGCGGGTCGGCGGGGTGGTCGAGGAGCGGGAGCGGGAACGCGCCGTCCGGGACGGGAATGGGGCGGTCATCGCGTCGTCGCAGTTGGGGATGCGGGAGGTGTATGCCGAGGTCGCGGCCGCGTTGCGGCTCAGTGAGTGGCAGGTGGCGCGGAAGGTGTCACAGGCGTGGAGCCTGACCCACCGGTTCTACCAGACGCTGTGCGAGGCCAGCGACGGCCGGATCTGGCCGGAGCACGCGACCCTGATCGCGGAGACCGGTGCGGTGATCGAGGACGATCAGGTGCGCCGTCAGTACGAGGCGGTCGCTTTGGATATGGCGGGGGAGATGACCCCGGCCCAGCTGCGGCCGGCGCTGTCCGGGCTGGTGTCCCGGCTGGACCCGGAAGGCACCCAGCAGCGGGTCCGGGACGCCGTGAAACGCCGGAGGGTGACGGTGCGGGAGTTGGAGCCGGGGCTTGCCCGGATCACCGCGGACCTGCCCACCGCCCAAGGTGTCGGGATCGTGAACCGGCTGCAGGAGATGGCCGATCAGCTGTACGAACAGAACGCCGCCGACCGCGCCCAAGCCCAAGCCCAAGCCGAAGCCGCGGATGCGAACGCGGATGCGAACGCCGGGGCAGACCCGAACGGCGACCGTGCCGACGCCGACGCGAACGCGGATGCAGACCCGAACAGCGACCGTGCCAACGCCGACACGGACACGGACTCGGACGGCGTCGCGGACGGCGGCAGCGATGATGCCGAGTCTGGGGAGGCCGAGTCTGAGGAGGCCGGGTCTGGGGAGGCCGGGTCTGGGGAGGTCGTGTTCGATGAGCGGACCCGGTCGCAGATCATGGCGGACGTGTTCTGTGACCTGCTGCTGACCAACATCCCGGACGGGCACGGCACCACAGAGCAGGCGAGAGAGAACCTCGGGGCGATCACCGGGACGGTGCAGGTCACCATCCCGGCCCGCACCCTGACCGGCGAAACGGTCGGCGGGGGTGAGGTGGTCGGGTTCGGGGCGATCGATGATGACACCGCCCGGGACCTGGCCGGGACGGCGCGGGTCTGGACCCGGGTGTTCACCGACCCATGCACCGGGGTCCCGACCAGTGTGGACCGGTACCGGCCCTCGAAGCGACAGCGGCTGTTGTTGCGGGTGCGGGATGAGCACTGCCGGTTCCCCGGCTGCCGCCGCCCCGCCCACAAATGCGACATCGACCACACCACCGCGTACGCCGACGGTGGCACCACGTGCCTGTGCAATCTGGCCCACCTGTGCAAACGGCACCACACCCTGAAACACGAGACCGACTGGACCGTGATCCAGCTGCCCGGCGGGATCCTGGAATGGACCGCCCCCACCGGACGCATCCACCACACCCGACCACCCGGCACCGTCAGATTCCAACCCATCACTGCGAACGCCCTCGCCCGCGACCCCGCACCCTTCTGACTCGTCCCGTTCTGACTCGGTCCCTTCCGAGGGGTTCCGCAGGCGCCGGACCGTAGAATCGATGACCTATGGATCCCGCAGCCCTCTCCGCCGCCCTGCTCGATGTCATCCGCCCGCTCGCGCAGGCGCGACGAGCCGGGTCCGTCGACGACCTCACGGCGGATGATCTGCCGCTCGATCGCCCGAAGAACCGCGACCACGGCGACTGGGCATCCAACGCCGCGATGAAGCTCGCCAAGCGGTTCGAGGCCAACCCGCGCGAGCTGGCGGCACAGATCGCCGACGGCCTGCGCACCGTGGACGGCATCGCATCGGTGGAGGTGGCCGGTCCCGGCTTCATCAACATCCGGCTGGATGCCGCGGCCGCCGGTGCGCTCGCGAAGACCATCGTGGACGCGGGCCCCGCCTACGGCACGAACGACTCTCAGCGCGGCCTGTCGGTGAACGTCGAATTCGTCAGCGCCAACCCGACCGGACCGCTGCACATCGCGCACACGAGATGGGCGGCCCTCGGCGACTCGATCGTGCGGCTGCTGCAGGCCAGCGGGGCGCATGCGGCGCGCGAGTACTACATCAACGACGCCGGCGTGCAGATGGACCGCTTCGCCGACTCGGTGCTGGCCGCCGCCCGCGGCGATGCCACGCCCGAGGGTGGGTACCCCGGCGCGTACATCACCACGCTCGCGCAGCGCGTGCTCGCCGCGCGCCCCGATCTGCTCGATCTGCCGCCGGAGGAACAGCTCGAGGTGGCGCGCGAGCTCGGCTACGAGTACCAGCTCGGCGAGATCCGCGGCTCGCTGGAGCGGTTCAACGTCCCGTTCGACATCTGGTTCTCCGAGCGCACCATGCACGTGAAGGATGCCGACGGACTCAGCCTCATCGACCGCGCGGTGGAGCGGCTGCGCGAGCAGGGGCACGTGTTCGAGCAGGACGGCGCGGTCTGGGTGCGCACCACCGACTTCGGCGACGACAAGGACCGCGTCATCCGCCGTTCGAACGGCGAGTACACCTACTTCGCCGCCGATGCCGCCTACTACCTGGACAAGGGCGACCGCGGCTTCACCGAGCGGATCTACCTGCTCGGCGCCGATCACCACGGCTACATCGGACGGCTCAAGGCCCTGGCCGGTGCCGCCGGCGATGACCCGGACACCAGCATCCAGGTCCTCATCGGGCAGATGGTCTCGATCAACGGCGCGCGGCTGAGCAAGCGGGCCGGCAACATCATCGAGATGGACGACCTGATGAACTGGCTCGGCACCGACGCGCTTGCGCTACTCGCTGGAGCGCTCGCCCGCCGATTCCCCCCTCGATCTGGACCCGGAGGTGCTGCAGAAGCGCACCAACGACAACCCGGTGTTCTACGTGCAGTACGCACACGCGCGCACGCACAACGTCGGCCGCCATGCGGCCGACAGCGGCGTGGACCGCGGCCAGTTCGCCCCGGCGACGCTCACGCACGAGACCGAGTCGGCCCTGCTGGGCGCCCTGCAGGAGTTCCCGCGGATCGTGGCGTTCGCCGCCGAGGTGCGCGAGCCGCACCGGATCGCCCGGTACCTGGAAGAGCTGGCCGGGCTCTACCACCGCTGGTACGACAACTGCCGGGTCATCCCGCTGGGCGACGGCGAGGTCGAGCCGGTGCATCACACCCGGCTGTGGCTGAACGACGCGACCGGGCAGGTGCTGCGCAACGGTCTGGGCCTGCTGGGCGTGAGTGCGCCGGAGCGCATGTAGACAGCCCATGTGAAAGGGCAGAGGAGGCGAGAGCAGATGGATGATCGACAGCCGGCGGATCCGACCGAGCCGCTGAACATCCCGCCGCGCCCGCCGCTTCCGGATGCCGTCACCGCCCCGATCGCGGGGCAGAGCGCGCCGGAACGAGCGGCACTCGTCGAGCCGGAGGCGACGACGCTGCCCCTGCCGGTGGTGCCACCGCAGACCATGGCGCAGCCGGGCTACGCGCCGGCGGCGCCCGCGCCCGTGCCGCCCCGGCCGAAGCGCCGCCGCCGCGGGCTGCGCGTCGCCGTGGGACTGAGCATCACCGTGGTGGTGCTGGCGGTCCTGGCCGGCGTCGGCTGGTTCGCCGGCAACGCCTGGGCGAAGAACCTCGTCATCGATCAGGTCACCAGTCGCACGCAGGAGGCGCTCGGCGTGGCCTCGGACCACCCGGTGGACGTGCAGGTGACCGAGCCGATGCTTCCGCAAGCTGATCACCGGCGCGCTGGACGAGTTGACCGTCACCGTCCCGGACGCGCCGCTGGGCAAGACCACCGGCACGGTGACGGTGCACGCGACCGGCGTGCCGGTCAGCGGCGACGCGCCCGCCCGCAGCGTGGACGCGTCCGTGAAGCTCGCCCCGGACGCGATCGCGAAGCTCGCCGGCGACCTCGGGCGCACCGTTCCGGGGTCGTTGAAGGTCGACGGCGGAAACGTGGTCGTGGAGCTGGACCCCTCGCAGTTCCTGTCCGGCGTCTCATTCGGACTGACGCTGAAGCCCTCGGCGAAGGACGGCCAGCTCGTCCTCACCCCGGTCGCGTTCGACGTCGGCGGGGCGTCGATGTCGGCCGACACGATCCGTGCGCGGTTCGGCTCGCTGGCCGACGGCATCCTCGCACCGCGCCGGGTGTGCGTGGCGTCCGCGTTCCCGAGCGGTCTGACCCTGTCGAAGATCGCCGTCGACTCCGCCGCGGTCACCGCCGACTTCGCCGTGGACCCGCGCATCCTCTCCGACCCGGCGCTGCAGAAGCCGGGAAAGTGCCCGTGAGTCCCGGCGCAACGCAGAAGGGCGCACGCGCCCGGTGCCATAGACTGCTGGCAACACCCGGTGAATGCGTCTGCGCGCCGCTTCAGGCACGCGGAGCGACCGGAGAATCCGTTCCGGAACCCCCGCGCCGAAGCATCCACTGATTGGTCCCCGCCTTGTCCGCCTCGCACTCCTCCGCCGCCGCACCGGAATGGCTGGCCGTTCCCGACGACGCGAATGCGCTCACGGCCGGGATCTGGCCGGCCTCGGCCGCCCGCGACGCCGATGGCGAGCTGCGCATCGGCGGTGTCGGTGTGCAAGCGCTGCGCGCCGTCCACGGCACCCCGCTGTACGTCGTGGACGAGGACGAGGTGCGCGCCCACGCGCGACGAACCCTCGCCGCCTTCACCGCGGCGGCCGCGTCGCACGGCACCCGCGCCCGGGTCTACTACGCCGGCAAGGCGTTCCTGTGCACCGAGGTCGTCCGCTGGGTCACCGCGGAAGGGCTGGCGGTCGACGTGTGCAGCGGGGGAGAGCTCGAGGTCGCCCTGGCTGCCGGCGCCGACCCGGCCCGGATCGGGTTCCACGGCAACAACAAGAGCGTCGCCGAGCTGGAGCGCGCCGTGACGGCGGGCGTGGGCACGATCATCGTGGACAGCCTGATCGAGGTGGAGCGCCTCGCGGCAGTGGCCGCCCGACACGATGTGGTCCAGCCCGTCCTGGTGCGCGTCAACAGCGGCGTGCACGCCGAGACGCACGACTTCCTGGCCACCGCGCACGAGGACCAGAAGTTCGGGTTCGCGATGGATGACGCGCCCGCCGTGGTCGCGCGCATCCGCGACCTGTCCGCCCTGCACCTGCTCGGTCTGCACTGCCACATCGGCTCGCAGATCTTCGGCGCCGCCGGCTTCGCTGAGTCGGCCGCGCGCCTGGTCGACCTGCACGCGCGCCTGCGCGAGGACGGCGAGCTGCCCCTGCTCAACCTCGGCGGCGGCTTCGGCATCGCCTACACCGCCGCCGACACCCCGGAGCCGATCGAGCAGCTCGCGGCCGGGATCGTGGACGCGGTCGCGCGCGAGTGCGCGGTCCGCGGCATCCCGATCCCAGACCTCGCATTCGAACCCGGCCGCGCCATCGTCGGCCAAGCCGGGGTCACGCTGTACGAGGTGGGCACGGTCAAGCCCGTGCACCTGGACGCGGACCGGACGCGCACGTACGTGAGCGTGGACGGCGGGATGAGCGACAACCCCCGCCCGGCGCTGTACGGCGCGCAGTACTCGGCGCGGATCGCGTCGCGGATGGCGGATGCCGAACCCGCCCTGGTGCGCGTGGTGGGCAAGCACTGCGAATCCGGTGACATCGTCGTCGATCACGAATACCTGCCGGGCGACGTCACGCCCGGAGACCTGCTGGCCGTGCCGGCGACCGGGGCGTACTGCTTCTCGCTGGCCAGCAGCTACAACGACCTGCCGCGACCCGCCGTGGTCGCCGTGCGCGCGGGCCAGGCCCGCGTGATCGTGCGCGGGGAGACGATCGCCGACATCCTCAGCCGGGATGTCGGGGTCGCATCGGAAGGGACTGCATGATCGACTACCGCCGCCTCCGCGTCGCGCTCCTGGGAGCGGGCGCGGTCGGATCACAGGTCGCGCACCTGCTGCACACGCACGCCGACGAGCTGGCCGACCGGGCCGGCGCCGCGCTCGAGCTGGCCGGCATCGCCGTGCGCGACGTGGATGCGCCGCGGGATGTCGAACTGCCCCGCGAGCTGCTGACCACCGACGCCGAGACGCTGATCGTCGGCAGCGACATCGTGATCGAGCTGATGGGCGGCATCGAGCCGGCCCGTGCGCACATCCAGCTCGCGCTGAACTCCGGCGCCGACGTGGTCACTGCGAACAAGGCGCTGCTGGCCACCCACGGCACCGAGATCTTCGATGCGGCCGACCAGGTCGGCGCGTCCGTGTACTACGAGGCGGCCGTCGCCGGCGCCATCCCCATCATCCGGCCGCTGCGCGATTCGCTGGCCGGCGACCGGGTCAACCGGATCATGGGCATCGTCAACGGCACCACGAACTACATCCTCGACCGGATGGACGGCGAGGGGGCCGAGATGGCCGAGGTGCTCGCCGACGCGCAGCGACTCGGCTACGCCGAGGCCGATCCCACCGCCGACGTGGAGGGCTACGACGCGGCGCAGAAGGCCGCCATCCTGGCCAGCCTCGCGTTCCACACCACGGTGCCGCTGGACGCGGTGCACCGCGAGGGGATCACCGGCATCACCAAGGGGATGATGGATGCCGCGCGGCACGCGGGGTACGTCATCAAGCTGCTCGCGGTGTGCGAGCGGCTGAGCGGCCGAGCGGATGTCGCGGACGGTGCAGAGGCCATCTCGGTCCGCGTCTACCCCGCCCTCGTCCCTCGCGATCACCCCCTGGCATCCGTGCACGGCGTGAACAACGCCGTGTTCGTGCAGGCCGAAGCCGCCGGCGATCTGATGTTCTACGGCGCCGGGGCGGGTGGGATGCAGACCGCGTCCGCCGTCCTCGGCGATCTGGTCTCGGCGGCCCGGCGTCACATCGCCGGCGGCGCCGGGGTGGGCGAGTCGACCCGGGCCAACCTGCCCACCGTCGACATCGGCAAGGTGGTGACCCGCTACCAGGTCACCCTCGAGGTGGACGATCGCCCCGGCGTGCTCGCCCGGGTCGCCGGCATCCTGTCCGACGGGCGGGTCTCGATCGCCACCGTGGAACAGTCGATCGCCGAGCCCACCGGGCCGGACGAGGCGGGGTCGGCCCGCCTCGTGATCGGAACACACACAGCTGTCGAGCAGGACCTCAGCGAGACCGTCATGCGGCTCGCCGAGGACGACGTGGTCGAACGCGTCGTCTCGGTCCTGCGCGTGGAAGGAGACTGACAATGGCACACCTCTGGCGCGGAGTGCTCCGCGAATACGCCGACCGGCTCGGCGTCACCGACGCCTCGACGGTGGTCACCCTCGGCGAGGGCGGCACACCGCCTTGCCGGCCCCGTCGCTGTCGCGCCGCACCGGCGCGGACGTCTGGGTGAAGTACGAGGGGATGAACCCCACCGGCTCGTTCAAGGACCGGGGCATGACCGTCGCGCTCTCCCGCGCCGTCGAGCGCGGTGCGAAGGCCGTGATCTGTGCCTCGACCGGGAACACCTCCGCGTCGGCGGCCGCCTACGCGGCACACGCGGGCATCACCGCGGCGGTCCTCGTTCCCGAGGGCAAGATCGCGATGGGCAAGCTGAGTCAGGCCGTCGCGCACAACGGCAGGCTCATCCAGGTGCGCGGCAACTTCGATGACTGCCTCGAGATCGCCCGCGAGCTGGCCGACAACTACCCGGTGCACCTGGTCAACTCGGTCAACCCCGACCGCATCGAGGGGCAGAAGACCGCCGCCTACGAGGTCGTCGAGGTGCTCGGCGACGCGCCCGACTTCCACTTCATCCCGGTCGGCAACGCGGGCAACTACACCGCCTACAGCCGCGGCTATCGCGAAGAGGCCGAGCGCGGCGTGGCCACCCGGGTGCCGCGCATGTTCGGATTCCAGGCCGAGGGGTCGGCACCGATCGTCCGCGGCGAGGTGGTCACCGCGCCCGAGACCGTCGCCACGGCCATCCGCATCGGCAACCCCGCCTCGTGGCATCTCGCCCTGGAGGCGAGGGACGCCACGAACGGCTGGTTCGGGGCGATCGATGACACCCGCATCCTGGCCGCGCAGAAGCTGCTGGCCGCCGAGGTCGGCATCTTCGTCGAGCCGGCGTCGGCGATCAGCGTCGCCGGACTGCTGGACCGCGCCGAGGCCGGCGTCATCCCCGCGGGCGCCAAGGTCGTGCTCACCGTCACCGGGCACGGGCTGAAGGACCCGCAGTGGGCGCTTGCGCAACGCGGACGGATCCGAGGTCACGCCCACGGTCGTGGATGCCGAGACCCGCTCCGTCGCCGAGGTGCTCGCGCTGAAGCCCGCGGAGGCGACCGCGTGAGAGCACCCGTCCTCCCCGGTGGTGCCGGGACGCGCCGTCGCGGTGCGCGTCCCGGGCACCAGCGCGAATCTGGGGCCGGGGTTCGACACGCTCGGACTGGCACTGAGCGTGTACGACGAGCTGGTCGTGCGCGCCCTGCCCGAGGGCGAGCTGCGCATCGAGGTCGAGGGCCCGGGGGCCGACGCCGTGCCGCGGGACGCGTCCAACCTGGTGGTGCGCGCGATCGCCTACGCGTTCGAGGCGGTCGGGCGTCGCATGCCCGGCATCGCGCTGACCACGCACATCGTGATCCCGCACGGCCGGGGACTGGGCTCGTCCGGTGCGGCCGTGGTCGCGGGGCTGCTGGCCGCGCAGGGACTGCTGACCGGGGACGTCGAGTTCGGCCCGTCCCTGCTGCCGTCTGGCCACCGAGCTGGAGGGTCATCCGGACAACGTCGCGCCGGCCCTGTTCGGCGGACTGACGATCGCGTGGATGGATGAGAACGGTCCGCAGTTCAAGAAGCTGCTGGTCCACCGGGGCGTCTCGCCGCTCGTGTTCGTCCCCGAGTTCACGATGCCGACCAGCATCGCGCGCGAGCTGGCGCCGCTGCAGGTGCCGCGCGAGGACGCGGTGTTCAACGTCTCGCGCTCCGCGCTGCTGATCGCCGCCCTCACCCAGAGCCCGGAGCTGCTGCTGGCGGCCACCGACGACAAGCTGCACCAGAACTACCGGGCGCAGGCGATGCCGGCCACCGATCAGCTCGTGCGCGCGCTTGCGCGCGGCCGGCTTCGCCGCGGTGCTGTCGGGCGCCGGGCCCAGCGTCCTGGTGCTGGCCGACGGACCCGGCCGCCGCCTCGAAGCGGCGCGGCTGGCGGCATCCGTCACGGACACGCCCTGGGAGCCGCTGATGCTCGCCGTCGACTTCAAGGGTGGTACAGTGAGAGAGCATATGGAGGATGCTCCGCAGCCTGCATCGCCCGCGAAGTAGGACCGCGAGAATCTCCACCTCCATCGCATTTCTGCGAACCCCCGCACTGCACCCGATGCCGACGTGAACGTCGTGTCCGGGCCCAGGAGGCCCGTACCCGGTCCATGACCCGGTCGAGGGGTTGCCGACGCGCGTCGATGACGGCGTCATGTGCGGTCATGCATATCCATTCGTTTTCACAAGGGAGTACTCGTGGAGTCCATCTCCGAGATCCACGCCGACGCATCCACCGCGCCGGCCGCCGATGCCGTCGAGCCCGCCAAGGCTCCGCGCAAGCGCGCCCCGCGCCGGGCCAAGTCCGACACCGCCGCACCGGCGACCGAGTCTGCTCCGGCCACCGCGGCCGTCGAGTCCGCTCCGGCTCCCGCGGTCGAGTCCGCTCCGGCCTGCCACCGAGCAGGCGCCCGCCGAGGAGGCACCGGTCAAGAAGGCGCCCGCTCGCGGACGCCGCACGTCCACCAAGAAGACCGCCGACGCCGAGGCGCCCGCCGAGGCCGGCACCGAGCAGACCAAGGCCGAGCCCGCCGGCACCGAGGCCGCCCCGGCCGAGCCGACGAAGTCCGAGCCCGCGAAGTCCGAGCCGACGAAGGCCGAGCCCGCGAAGAGCGAGCCCGCGAAGAGCGAGCCCGCGAAGTCGGAGTCGTCGGACAAGCCCGACACGTCGGACAAGCCCGACAAGTCCGAGAGCGAGCAGTCCGAGTCCGGTGAGCAGTCCGGCCGCAACCGCAACCGCAATCGGAACCGCAACCGGAACCGCAGCGGGAACGGCAGCGGCAGCGGCGGCCAGCAGAACGCCTCGACCGACGACGACGACCAGTCCGGCGCCAACGCCCGCGGCCGTCAGCGCAACAAGCGGCGCGGTCAGCCCGGCGACGAGTTCGAGACCGAGATCAGCGAGGACGACGTCCTCATCCCGGTCGCCGGCATCCTCGACGTCCTGGACAACTACGCGTTCGTGCGCACCACCGGCTACCTGCCCGGCGCCACCGACGTGTACGTCTCGCTCGGCCAGGTGAAGAAGTACAACCTGCGCAAGGGCGACGCGATCGTCGGCGCGATCAAGCAACCGCACGAGGGTGAGCAGTCCGGCCGGCAGAAGTATCACGCCCTGGTCAAGGTGGAGTCCGTCAACGGCCTGTCCGTCGAGGATGCTGCGGGCCGGGTCGAATTCGGCAAGCTGACGCCGCTGTACCCCCAGGAGCGCCTGCGCCTGGAGACCGCGCCGGAGAAGCTGACGCAAGCGGATCATCGACCTGGTCGCCCCGATCGGCAAGGGCCAGCGCGGCCTGATCGTCGCCCCGCCCAAGGCCGGCAAGACGATCGTGCTCGAGCAGATCGCCAACGCCATCGCGACGAACAACCCCGAGGTGCACCTGATGGTCGTGCTCGTGGACGAGCGCCCCGAAGAGGTCACCGACATGCAGCGCACGGTCAAGGGCGAGGTCATCGCCTCGACCTTCGATCGTCCGGCCGAGGACCACACCACGGTGGCCGAGCTGGCGATCGAGCGCGCCAAGCGCCTGGTCGAGCTGGGTCGCGACGTGGTCGTGCTCCTGGACTCGATCACGCGCCTCGGCCGTGCGTACAACATCTCCGCGCCCACCAGCGGCCGGGTGCTCACCGGCGGTGTCGACGCCTCGGCGCTGTACCCGCCCAAGCGCTTCTTCGGCGCCGCCCGCAACATCGAGAACGGCGGATCGCTCACGATCCTGGCCACCGCGCTGGTGGAGACCGGCTCGAAGATGGACGACGTCATCTTCGAGGAGTTCAAGGGCACCGGCAACAGCGAGCTGCGGCTGAGCCGCCAGCTGGCCGACAAGCGGATCTTCCCGGCGGTGGACGTGAACGCGTCCAGCACCCGCCGCGAGGAGATGCTGCTGAACCCCGACGAGGTCAAGATCACCTGGAAGCTGCGCCGCGCCCTGGCGGGCCTGGACCCGCAGCAGGCCCTGGAGGTCGTGCTGGGCAAGCTCAAGGAGACGCAGTCCAACGTCGAGTTCCTCGTGCAGATGCAGAAGTCGATCCCGGCGCCCACGGCCGGCGGCCACAGCCACGGGCACGAGAACAGCATCCGCTGAGGCGCGTCCGTGTCCGAACCCGTCATGTTCGAGTCGGTCAAGGCGCTGATCGATGAGCACCGGGCCGTCCAGGAGGAGCTGAGCGACCCGGCGGTGCACGCCGACGCGGTCCGCGCGAAGCGGGTCAACCGCCGCTACGCCGAGCTGTCGAAGATCGTCGCCGCGCACGACGCGTGGCGCACGGCATCCGATGATCTTGACGCGGCCCGCGAGCTGGCGAAGGAAGACGACGCGTTCGCGGCCGAGGTGCCGGGGCTGGAAGAGCAGCGGGCCGCCGCGCAGGAGCGGCTGCGGCGACTGCTGATCCCGCGCGACCCGGACGACGCCCGCGACGTGATCATGGAGATCAAGGCGGGGGAGGGCGGTGCCGAATCGGCGCTGTTCGCCGCCGACCTGCTGCGCATGTACCTGCAGTACGCGGCCTCGAAGGGCTGGAAGACCGAGCTGCTGGAGCGCAACGACTCCGACCTGGGCGGCTACAAGGACGTCCAGGTCGCGATCAAGGGCTCGGGGACCGATCCGGCGCAGGGCGTGTGGGCGCACCTGAAGTACGAGGGCGGCGTGCATCGCGTGCAGCGCGTGCCGGCCACCGAGTCGCAGGGGCGCATCCACACCTCCACCACCGGGGTGCTCGTCTTCCCCGAGGTCGACGCGCCGGACGAGATCGAGATCAGCCAGAACGACCTGAAGATCGACGTGTACCGCTCCAGCGGACCCGGCGGGCAGTCGGTGAACACCACCGACTCGGCGGTGCGCATCACCCACGTCCCGACCGGGATCGTCGTCTCGATGCAGAACGAGAAGAGCCAGCTGCAGAACCGCGAAGCGGGCATGCGCGTGCTGCGGGCGCGGCTGCTGGCCCGGCAGCAGGAGGAGCTGGCCGCCGCGGCATCCGACGCCCGCCACTCGCAGATCCGTGGCATGGACCGGTCCGAGCGCATCCGCACCTACAACTTCCCGGAGAATCGGATCGCCGACCATCGCACCGGGTACAAGGCGTACAACCTCGATCAGGTGATGGACGGGGCGCTCGAGCCGATCATCGACTCGTGCATCGCCGCAGACGAGGAAGCACGGCTGGCGGCCCTGGCCGACGGCGAGGCGTGAGACCGCCGCGCCGCTAGGCTCGGGCCATGATCACGTTCCTCATCCGTGCGCTCATCTTCCTGGTCTCGGCGGCGCTGGGGCTGATCGTGGCCGACCTCGTCCTCCCCGGATTTGTCCTGCACTGGAGCGACTGGTGGGGCTTCGTCCTGGCGATCGTGATCTTCGCGATCCTGCAGAGCATCCTCGCCCCGTGGCTGGTGAAGATCTCCCGCCGGCACGCGCCGGCGCTCCTGGGCGGCATCGGCCTGGTCTCGACCTTCGTGGCACTGCTGATCGCCGTGCCTGCCCGCCGCCGGCATCGGCATCGACGGCCCTGCGGCGTGGATCTTCGGCACACTGATCGTCTGGGTGGTCACGGCCCTTGCCACCTGGCCGCTGCCCGGGCTGTTCCTGAAGAAGAGGATCGCCGCCCGGCGGGCCGGCTGAGCCGGTCTCAGATGTAGTACTCGGGCGCCGTCAGCAGCGCGCGGGTCTGCTCGCCGTCGCGGCGCGGCCGGGGCTTTGCCGGGATCCCGACGAGGATGCTGTCGGCCGGGGCATCCTTGGTGACCACGGCATTCGCTCCGATCACGAGCCCTCGCCGATCGTGATGGGACCGAGCACCTTGGCGCCGGCGCCGATCGCCACCCCCGCGCCGATGGTCGGATGCCGCTTGCCTCCCTCGCGCTGCCGGCCGCCCAGCGTCACGCCGTGGTAGATCAGCACATCGTCGCCGACCTCGGCGGTCTCGCCGATCACCACCCCCGCGCCGTGGTCGATGAACACGCGCCGGCCCAGGACCGCGCCGGGATGGATCTCGATGCCGGTGAGCCAGCGCGTGAGCTGCGACCCGGCCCGGGCCGCGAACCGTATCTTCCGGCGCCACAGCGCGTGCCAGGCCCGGTGCGCCCAGACCGCGTGCAGCCCCGGATACAGCATCGCGATCTCGACCGCGCTGCGCGCGGCCGGATCGCGCAACCGTGCGGCGGCGAGGTCCTCACGAATCCGGCCGATGACAGCCATCTCAGTCCTCGCGCAGATCCTCGAACAGGGCGGTGGACAGGTATCGCTCGCCGGTGTCCGGCACGATGACCACGATGTTCTTGCCCGCGCTCTCCGGGCGCGCGGCGATCTGCAGCGCCGCCCACACCGCGGCGCCGGCCGACATCCCGGCCAGGATCCCCTCCTGGGCCGCGAGCTCCCGGGACACCCGCAGCGCATCCTCGAACTCGACGCCGATCACCTCGTCGTACACCTCCGTGTCCAGCACGGGGGAACGAAGTTCGGGCCGATGCCCTGGATCTTGGCCGGGCCGGCGTGGCCCTCGCCCAGCAGCGGCGAGGCGGACGGCTCGACGGCGACCACCTTCACGCCCGGGCGGCGCTCCTTGAGCACCTGCCCGACGCCGGTGATCGTGCCGCCCGTGCCGACGCCGGCCACGAACACGTCGACCTCGCCGTCGGTGTCGCGCCAGATCTCCTCGGCGGTCGTCGTGCGGTGGATCTGCGCGTTCGCGGGGCTGGAGAACTGCTGGGCGAGGATGCTGCCGGGCGTTTCGGCCACGATCCTCTCCGCCTCGGCGAGGGCGCCGGTCATGCCCTTGTGCGGGTCGGTGAGGACGATCTCGGCGCCGAACGCCTTGAGCAGGATGCGCCGCTCCTTCGACATGGACGCCGGCATGGTCAGCACGACGCGGTAGCCGCGTGCGGCGCCCACCAGCGCCAGGGCGATGCCGGTGTTGCCGCTGGTGGACTCCACGATCGTGCCGCCGGGCGCCAGCGCGCCCGCCTTCTCGGCCGCATCGACCAGGGCGATGCCCAGACGGTCCTTCACGCTCGAGCCCGGGTTGAAGTACTCGAGCTTGGCCAGCACAGTGGCCTGCGAGCCCATCGGTGAGGCGATTCAGCCGCACCAGCGGGGTCTGGCCGAACGCCGTGGTGATGTCGTTGTGGATGCCGGCCATCGGGCTGCCTCTCAGTCGGTACGTGCGGGGTCGGTACGTGCGGGGTCGTCGGTACGTGTGGCACTCAGCCTAGAGCGGCCGGGCCGCGTCCGCGGCGCATGTGTCGGACGGCCGCCGTCACATTGCGTCACTGAAAGTCACACGTGGACACGCGCGCCGCGGCGGCCCGACGTCGGCCTATCGTCGGCGGCATGCCCCGAATCATCTCCCGCATCGCGCTGACCGGCGCCAGCATCCTCGCCCTCGGCGCCCTCGCCGGCTTGCAGCCTCTCGGCCCAGGCGACCGGCGCGAACACGACCTCCGACACCGTCACCTTCGGCGTGTCCGCGCCGCTGACCGGCGAACTGGCCGACTACGGGCGCCTGTGGAAGGAAGGGTTCGCCGTGGCCCTGGACGAGATCAACGCCGCCGGGGGAGTGGACGGCAAGCAGGTGCGGCTGGAGTGGGAGGACAGCCAGTCCGACCCGAAGCAGTCCACCGCGATCGCGCAGAAGTTCGTCGCCGACAACGACATCATCGCCGAGCTCGGCGACTTCTCCTCCAACGCGTCCATCGCGGCCAGCCCCATCTACACCGCCGGCAAGCTCGTCCAGTTCGGCTTCACCAACTCCAACCCCGACTTCACCCTCAAGGGCAGCAAGTATCAGTGGAGCACCTCGCTGACGCAGGACTTCTTCCAGGACTGGAACGCGAAGACCGTGCGCAAGTATGCCAAGAGGGTGGCCGTGGTCTACCAGGAGACCGACTGGGGCAAGAGCGCGTACGGCTTCTTCACGGACGCCGCCGCCAAGGACGGGCTGGACATCGTCTCGTCGGCGGCATTCCAGCCGGACGGCACGGACTTCCGGCCGATCCTGATCCAGGCCCGGGACGCGCATCCGGATGCCGTGGTGCACATCGGGTACGGGCCGGACGGCGCACTGGTGGCCAACCAGCTGCGCGCCGTCGGCTTCGACGGACCGTTCTTCGGCGGGCAGAATGTGCCCGAGTTCACCCAGAGCGCGGCCAAGTCCGCCGAGGGAGACATCATCTCGGGCGCGTTCGTGGCCGATGACCCGAGCCCGGCCGTGCAGAAGTTCGTGGCCGCGTTCGAGAAGAAATGGGACGGCGAGGTGCCCGGCGACTTCTCGGTGTACGCGTACGACGCGCTGACCACCATCGTGCAGGCCGCGCGCACCGGCGGGGCCACCCGTGAAGGCGTGCTGAAGGGCCTCACCGAGTCCACCACGTTCCCCAGCATCCAGTGGGGCGAGTTCTCGTTCGACACGCAGACCCGGCGCCCGGACAGCCCCTCGCTGAAGGAGCTCATCCTCAAGGACGGCTCGTTCGTCCTCAACGAGTGACCGGCCCATGCTCGACACCTTCATCGCCGGCCTGCTGCACGGCAACGCGTACGCCCTGGTGGCGATCGGGATCTCGCTGATCTTCGGGGTGACGAACGTGGTGAACTTCGCGCACATGTCCGTGTTCGGACTCGGCGCGATGCTCGCCTGGTTCTTCGTCGTCCAGCTCGCCTGGCCGTTCCCGCTCGCCCTGGTCGCGGTGCTGGCCCTGACCGGCCTGCTGGGGGTGCTGATAAACATCACCGTGGTCCGTCCGCTGGCCCGCTATCTGCCGATCGCCGCGCTGCTGGCGACCTATGCGGCCGCACAGATCCTGGACAGCCTGTCGCAGTGGGGCTTCGGACCGCGGGTGCGCCCCTTCCCCGACGTGCTGCCCACCGGCAACCTGCAGCTGGGCGGGCTGCGGCTGGGCACCTCCGACGTGGTCATGTTCGCGATCACGATCGTGGTGATGGCGGGGCTGGCGGCCTACCTGAAGTTCGGCCGCAACGGCCGGGCGATCCGGGCCACCGCGCAGGACCCGGATGCCGCGCTGCAGATGGGCATCCCGGTCGGGCGGATCCAGAACCTTTCGTTCTTCATCGCCTCGGCCCTGGGGGACTCGCAGGTGTGTTCGTGGCGCTGTACACCTCCACGGTCTCGCCGACCATGGGCACCACGCAGGGGCTGACCGCGTTCGTGGCCGCGACCCTGGGGGGTCTGGGCTCGATCCCGGGTGCGGTGATCGGCGGATTCCTGCTCGGCGTCGGCGAGGCGTTCGCGGTGTCGTGGTTCGGCGACGGCGTGCACGACATCATCACGTTCACGGTGCTCATCCTCGTGCTGCTGATCCGCCCGGGCGGGATCCTCGGCCGCACCCCGGCGATCCCGGCCGAGCCGCTGACCGGCACCTTCCTCGGACGCGGCCGACCCATCCGCCTGCCGGTGTGGGCGGTGGTGGCGGCGATCGTGGCCGGCGGCGTGCTGATGCCGCTGTTCGGCGACCGCTATCTGCTCACCGTCGGCGCACAGGTGGCCGTCTACGCGCTGATCGCCGTCGCCTTCACGGTGACCACCGGCCAGGCCGGGGTGATCGCGCTCGGGCAGGCCGGGCCGATCGCCGTGGGCGCGTACACGTCGGCGCTGCTGACCATGAGCCTGGGCTGGTCGTTCTGGGCGGCGCTGCCGATCGGCGGCCTGGTCGCCGCCGTCGTGGCGTCGGTGCTGTCGGCGCCGCTGTGGCGGGTCAAGGGGCATTACATCTCGATCGCCACGCTGGGGCTGGGCATCGTCACCGTCGCCCTGATCCGGGTCGCCGAGCCGATCACCGGCGGCGTCTACGGGCTCTACGGCATCCCGGCGCCGACGATCGGCTCGCTCAGTCTGAACACCCCGCTCGCGTCCTACCTCATCTCGGTGGTCCTGCTGCTGGTCACGCTGCTGGTGGTCACCCGCCTGCGCCGCTCGCACCTCGGCCGGGTGATCTCGGCGACCGGCTCGGATGAGACGGCGGTACTCGCCTCGGGCGTGCGCGGCCGCGACTACAAGGCGCTCGCATTCGCGGTCTCGGCGTTCTTCGCGGGGATCGGCGGCGTGCTGCTGGCCTACCAGTACACGTACATCGACCCCGACGTGTTCTCCCTGAACATGTCGCTGCTCGTGCTGACGATCGTCGTGCTGGGCGGGGTGAACGCGCCGTTCGGCGCCGTCCTCGGCTCGATCGTGCTCATCGGCGCGATGGAGGTGCTGCGCATCGCCCCGGAGGCGCGCGTCATCCTCTACGGCCTCGCGGTGATCCTCGTGGTCCGGTTCCGTCCCGGGGGATTGTGGGTGAGGAGCGCATGAGCGCGCGCACGCCGCTGCTGGCGGCATCCGGTCTGCACCGTCGGTTCGCCGGCGTCCAGGCCGTCGACGACGTGAGCCTGCAGGTGGATCGGGGCGAGGTCGTCTCGATCATCGGACCCAACGGGTCGGGCAAGACCACCACGCTGAACCTGATCGCCGGCACGCTCCGACCCGACGCCGGCCAGATCGAGCTGGAGGGCCGGCGCATCGACGGGAAGGGGCCGGCCGCGATCGCCGATGCGGGGATCGCCCGCACGTTCCAGAACGGCCGGGTCTTCGGCGCGCTGTCGGTGCGCGACAACGTCGAGGTCGGCCTGCACTCCACCCTCACCGCGATCCGGCCGTTCCGCCGGCTGTCCACCGTGTTCGGGCTTGCGCTGGATCGCGCTGGTGGCCGAGCTCGTCGTCGCCCTGGTGCCGACGCCGGCCGCGCGCCGGGAGCAGGAACGGATGTCGGCCGCCGTCGACGCCGAACTCGGCCGCTTCGGGTCGCGCCTGCAGCCGCGGGCCGACGACTTCGCCTACACCCTGTCGTACGCCAACCGGCGCCGCACCGAGATCGCCCGTGCCCTGGCGCTTGCAGCCGACGCTCCTGGTGCTGGACGAGCCGACGGCCGGGATGAACCAGAGCGAGACCGCCGAAGTGCTCGAGGCTTGCCCTCGAGCTGAAGGCGCAGGGGCAGACCATGCTGCTGGTGGAGCACAAGATCGATCTGGTCATGACCCTGTCGGATCGGGTCATCGTGATGGACGGCGGCCGGGTCGTGGCATCCGGTTCGCCCGACGACGTGCGCCGGGAGCCGGCGGTCATCGAGGCCTACCTCGGCCGACGGCGCGAGCGGAAGGGCGTCGCATGAACGCGCTGCTGAGCCTGGATGCGGTCGACGTGTACTACGGCGCATTCCACGCCCTGCGCGGGGTGAGCCTGGATGTCGGCGAGGGCGAGATCGTGAGTCTTCTGGGTGGCAACGCCTCGGGCAAGTCCACCACGATGAAGACGATCCTCGGGCTGAACCGGGTGCGTGCCGGCACCATCGCGTTCGACGGGCGGCCGATCACCACCCTGCCCACGCCCGCCCGGATCGCCGCCGGGATCGCGTCCGTGCCCGAGTCGCGCCGCATCTTCCCGGAGATGACGGTCGACGAGAACCTGCTGGCCGGCGCCTACACCCGCCGCGACCGCGACGGGATCGCCGCCGACGTGGAGCGGATGCGCGTGCACTTCCCGCGGCTGGCCGAGCGGCGCCGCCAGCACGCCGGCACCCTCTCCGGCGGCGAGCAGCGAGATGCTCGCATTCGCCCGCGCGCTGATGAGCCGGCCGCGGCTGATCTGCATGGACGAGCCCACCATGGGGCTGTCGCCGAAGCTCGTCGACCAGGTGCTCGACGAGATCGTGCGGCTGAACGTCGAACTCGGCGTGGCGGTGCTGCTGGTCGAGCAGCAGGCCGAGCTGGCCCTGTCGATCGCCGAGCGCGGCTACGTGCTGGCCACCGGCGAGATCGCCCTGGCCGGGCCGGCCGACGCGCTGCTGGACGACCCGCACATCCAAGAGGCCTACCTCGGGAGGAACAGATGACACTTACCGACCGTCAGCGACTGGGGTTCTTCACCCGGGTCCTCGAGGACGCGCCCGCCGCGGATCGCTACCGCTTCGCGGTGGAGCAGATCGCAGCGGCCGAGCGCGTCGGCTACGACACCGCCTGGGTGGCCCAGCACCACTTCCACCGCGACGAGGGCGGCTGCCCTCGCCGTTCGTGCTGCTCGGCTACGCCGCCGCCCTCACACGCCGGATCACGCTCGGCACCGGCATCGTCACGCTCCCGCTGGACCACCCCCTGCGGGTGGCGGAGGATGCCGCGGTGCTGGCGCGGCTGTCCGGCGGCCGGTTCGAACTCGGCGTGGGCAGCGGCGGCACGCCCAGCGCGTTCGCACCGTTCGATCAGGATCCGGGCAGCGCCCCGCGATCTACCAGGATCATCTGCGCCGGCTGGACGAGGCGCTGGCCGGGGCCACGCTGACCGCGGACGGCGGCGCCCTCTACCCGGCGGCGCCCGAGCTGCGCGCCACGCTGTGGGAGGCGACGTTCTCCGCCTCCGGCGCGGCGCGGATCGGCGCGGCCGGCCACGGGCTCATGCTCTCGCGCACCCAGCCCCGCACCGACGGCGAGCCGGACCTGTCCACCGTGCAGGCCCCGATCGTCCAGGCGTACCGCGAGGCGCTGCCCCCGGCATCCGTCCTCGCGTCTTCGCCTCGCGCAGTGTGTTCGTCACCGACGACCGGGTCACCGCACGCGCCCTGGCCGAACGCGGGCTCGAGCGGGCGCTGCCGTATGCGCTTGCGAGCGGGTGGAGATCCCGTCCGGGGCGACCACTGCGCAGGCGCTGGCCATCCTGGACGTGCACATCGGCACGCCGGACGAGGTGATCGCGCAGCTGGCGTCGGACGCGGTGCTGCGGGAGGCGAGCGACATCGTCTTCCAGGCGCATCCGGTCGATCCCGCGCACGAGCTGGTGGTGCGATCGATCCAGCTGATCGCCGGCACCGTCGCGCCCGCCCTCGGCTGGGCGCCGGCCGGCGCGCGGGCCGCCGCACCGGTGGGAGGACGCGGATGAGCGCCGGGACAGACGCGCCGGATGTGATCGACGCGCTCGCCGGGATCGGTGCGGGATCCGACGCCGACGCGCTGCGACGGGCCCGGCCCGCCGCGCGGGAGAACGCCCAGCTCGCGCACACCGCGCTGTTCGTCCCCACCGACGCGAGCCAGGTGTCGGTGATCGAGCGACACACCATCGCGGCGTGGACCGCCGCCCTCGCCGGGGCGGCCGCGACGGCGGAGCCGCACCGCCGGGCACTGGCCGAGGCCGCCCCGGACGTGGATGCCGCGCTCGAGACCGCGCTGCCGGAGGCGGTCGCCATCGGCCCGTACGGCGCGTATCCGCCCGGTCCGCTCAGTATCGAGGACGAGGACGGTCCGCACTGGACCGCGTCCGCGCCGCTGCGCGCGACGGTCGGCGGGCGGTTGGCCGCCGCGCTGGAGCACGCGCATCTGCTGACTTATCGGCCGCGGGATGCCGATCGCGCGGCACTGGGACGGCTCGGCGAGGCCGGGTGGTCCGACACCGGCATCGTCACGCTCTCGCAGCTCGTCTCGTTCGTCCACTTCCAGCTTGCGCGTGGTCGCCGGCCTGCGTGCCCTCCAGGAGGCCTGACCATGCCCGCACCCGCCGTGAACACTTTCACCCAGGACATGCTGGGCTGGGCGCCGTGGCTGCCGCCGCTGCCCGAGGAAGAACTGACCGACGAGCATTACGCCGCGCTGGTGGAGCGCTCGCGCGCGTCGAACCCGTACTTCCGCCTGCTCGTGCGCGACCCGGCGATCCTCGGCGCGCGCACCCGGGCCGACAACGACATCTTCTACAACGAGGATGCCGGACTCGGACGGGCCGAGCGCGAACTGGCCGCCGCCACGGCATCCCGTGTGAACGGCTGCCTGTTCTGCGCGTCGGTGCACTCCCGCTTCGCGTCGTTCCACTCCAAGCGCCGCGACGATGTGCAGCGCCTGCTGGACGAGGGGATCGACGGCGCTCAGGACCCCCGCTGGACGGCTGTCATCGAGGCATCCGCCGCACTGACGGCCACGCCGCCGGTGTTCGGCACCGCACATGTGCGGGCGCTGCGAGACGTGGGGCTGGACGATCTGGCGATCGCCGACGTCATCCACGCCGCCGCGTTCTTCAACTGGGCGAACCGGCTGATGCTCTCACTCGGCGAGCCGACCGCGCCGCAGTGATGTCGGCGGGACGGTCGGCGGGAGTCAGTGCGCGGCGTCGTAGGCGTCCAGGACGGATGCCGGAACCCGGCCGCGGTCCGAGACGGTGAAGCCGTTCTCCTTGGCCCAGGCGCGGATGGGAGCGTAGTCGCGCTGGCCGGCACGCTGGCGTCCGCCGGACTGCGTCGGGCGCCGACCGCCGCGACCGGACACGGCCCGCGCCGCCGACACATACGACGACAGCGCGTCACGCAGCTGCGCGGCGTGCTCGTCGGTCAGATCGATCTCGTATGCGACGCCATCGAGCGAGAACAGCACGGTCTGGCCCGATCCCGGGTCCAGAACGGCGCCATCGATGTCGTCGACGAGCTGATGAATGATTTTGCGAGCCATGACGGATATCTTATCGGCCGGATATTCAATTGCGTCAAGGAAGGATTCCGGCACGCCGGGCGGTGGCCACCGCCGAATACCGGGTCGACGCATTCAATTTCGACATCGCGGAGGCCAGATAGGACTTGACCGTCCCCTCGCGCAATCCGAGGGACAATGCGATGTCGCCATTCGTGGCACCGAGTGCCGCACAGGCGAGCACGTCGATCTCGCGCGGAGACAGCCCGGCATCGAGCCGGATTCCCGGACTCGGGGCCGACAGCGCGGCCAGCCGCGTCTCGATCTGCGTCAGCCGTGCCCGCAGCTGCGGGTCCTGCACGTCGGCGGCGACGCGGCGCAGTTCGGCGTATGTCTCGCGCAGCTCCTCCTGCACCGCCGGCGCCATCGTCTGGTCCGCGGTGCGGCGCGCGTCCTCCTGTGACCGCAGGTCGGCAGCGAGGTCGTCGGCGATCGCGAAGGCCGGGCGGGCGGCCAGGTCGCTGACCGGGGCCTGTCCCCACGAGCCGCAGTAGAGCACGCCGCGCGCACTGCCGGCCACGATCACCGGCACCGCGAACAGGGTGGCGATGCCCTCGCCGAGCACCATCGGATCGTAGTCGTGGGTGATGCCCTTGGCCGTGCGATAGTCCAGCGTCAGCCGCGGGCGCGTCTCGACCACCGCCCGCCCGCCGAGGCCGCGGCCAGCGGCCACGATCAGGCCCTGCAGGTGGCGGGTGCGGGCGCCGGCGACGGCGCTGACGTGCACCGCGCCGTCCCGCAGCATCCCGCCGAAGGCCACCGGAAAGCGCGTCCGGCGCGGGAGCTCGGCCACCGCGCGCGCGACGAGGTCCGCATCGGGATCCGCCGTGGACCGACCGGGTGACGCTGCTCGCACGCGCTGCCTGCTTCCGACGTCGCATCCGGATGTGGCTTCCGGATGTCGCGCTCTTCGTGGCCTCGACGCTACCATCGCCATCGCCCTCGCCCTCGCCCTCGCCGTCGCCGTCGCCGTCGCCGTCGCCGCCCCTGCCCCCGCCCCCGCGCCGCGCTCGCCGGCGGCCCCGCGCCGCGCCTCGCGCCTCGCCCGCCGCTCGCCCGCGTCGCCCCCGCCCCGCGCCCGCCGGCGGCCCCGCGCCGCGCCTCGCCCGCTCGCCCGCCCCGCGCCCGCCGGCGGCCCCGCCCCGCGCCTCGCCCTCTCGCCCGCGCCTCGCCTGCCCCGCGCCCGCGTCGCGCTCGCCGGCGGCCCCGCTGGGTTCGCGCTGCTGTTTTCGCCATTCGCGCATGTTTCTTTCGGGCGCGAAAGCGGGAAACGATAGCGCGACTGTCATCGCATCGATAAAAGGGGCAGCGCGACCGGAAATCGACCGCGCGAACGGGAATCAGCAGCGAGCGGGAATCGACCGCGCGAAAGGACCGCCGGGATGAGATATCGACTGGATGAGATATCGACTGGATGAGTGGGGGATCTCGACGGTGGGATGACTCTGCGGAGATCACGCGCTATCGACTTCTGCATTCGCGCGTGATTCTTTCGGGCGCGAATGCGGGAAACGATAGCGCGACGCTCATGCCGCCGAAAAGCCGACAGCGCGAGCGGAAAGGGACAGCGCGAGTCGAAAGGGATAGCGCGAGCGGAAAGAGACAGCGCGAGTCGAAAGGGATAGCGCGAGCGGAAAGGACAGCGCGAGCGGGAGACGCAGCGCGAGCGCCGTTACGCGGCGGCAACATGACCGCGACGCGCGTCGACATGACGCGGCAACATGAGCGCGCTGCGACGCGACGCCCGGGACACGACGCTGCGACGCGACGCCCGGGACGCGACGCTGCGACGCGACGCCCGGGACGCGACGCGGCGACGCGACACCCGGACGTGATGCCGCGACACGACGCGGCGACACGAAGTCGGGACACGACGCCGCGCGTCGACACGACAACACCGGCCCGGACACGACGCGGCCCCGGACGGGTCCGGGGCCGGGTCGCGCGGCGGGCGGCCTACTCGCCTGCTGCGCGCTCGTGTTCCAGCAGGAAGCGCTTGACCTCGGCGCGGCCGCCGTAGCCGCCGATCGATCCGTCGGCGCGGACCACGCGATGCACGGGCACGACGATCGAGAACGGCGAGTGCGCGCAGGCGTTGCCGACGGCGCGCGCGGCACGGGGGTGGCCGGCCATCGCCGCCACCTCGCCGTACCCGGCCGTCTCGCCGTAGGGGATGTCGCACACCGACTCCAGCGCAGCCTGGGCGAAACCGCGGGTCAGCCGCCAGTCCAGCGTGAGCGCGAACGCCCGCCGGGTGCCCGCGAAGTACTCGTCGAGCTGGCGGCGGACGTCGTCGGCTCCGGCGTCGTCGCGACCCGGGCAGCGTGTGCAGCGCGACGGTGAGCGCGGCCACCTGCGCGTCGACGTCGCGCTCGTCGTCGTCCCCGCGCAGGACGTGCGCGGTGACCAGGCCGGCCTCGGTGAACGCGAGGAGCACATCCCCGACGGGAGACGGGTGGACGGTGAAGGTCGCGTGCATCATGGGTCCATCCTGGCAAGGGCCGCCGAACGACCGAGGCCGAGAGAGCCGATCGGTGGACAAGTCGGGTCGAAGGCCGGTCCCTGGCGACCTGGGGAGGAACGGCCGATCAGCCCGGCGTGTCCGTGCAATCCGGCGAAACTCGCCCGCGCTCCCGGCTTGCGCCCACCCTGCGCGCTTAGGGTGTGTCTGTGTGGCGAGCTGGAGCAGCGCTCTGGTGGGCGCGGAGGATGACCCGATCGCGGCGGGGGTGACGCCGGCGTCGCTCATGCTCTCCGAGCCGGGGGTGAGCGTGATGCACGTGGCAGAGCCCGAGCGCGAGCGCATCCGCGCCCAGGCCGCCGAACTCGGCGGACGCTCCACGTCGCTGCCAGTTCTCGGACGCGATCGACGCCGGCATCGAGATCACCAAGGCGCACCCGGGCAGCCTTCCGCAGTTCATCACGGGGCGCTCCACGCTCCTGTCGAACCTCTTCCGCGACGAGGTGGGGCTGCGCGGCGCTCGCCGGGCCGCCGCCCAGGTGGCGACGAAGAACGTCGAGCTGCGCACCGCCCGCGGACTGGATGTCGTCCGGCTGGCCGTGGGGCTGGCCACCTGGGCCGACGGCGACCGGGCGTACTGCGCGCCGATCCTGCTGCGCCCCACCGCCATCCGCCGGCACCACACCGATTTCGAGGTCAAGCTGCACGGGTCCTTCACCGCCAACCCCGAGCTGGTCCGGGCGCTGGCCACCCAGTTCGGGGTGCAAGCTGGACGGCGCCCATCTGGCGGCGCTGGCCACGGCCGGCGGCGTGTTCAACCCGCAGCCGGTGATCGACCGGCTTGCGTCAGCTCACCGCGCACATCCCGTCCTTCAGCGTCCGCCCGCGGCTGATCGTCTCCACGTTCGGCGACATCGGGGCGCGGATGTCGCGCGATCTCGCGCGACTGGACCACCCGGTGCTGAACGCCCTCGGCGGGCACCGCGACGATCGTGAGCTGCTCGCTCTGCACCGGGCGCGCCCCGCGGTCACCGACCCGGACGAGCGGCCCCCGGCATCCGACACCTTCCTCCTGGACGCGGATGCCGAGCAGGAGGACGTCCTGGCCCGGATCACCGACGGCCAGTCGCTGGTGGTGCACACGCTGCCGGGCACCGGCGGGACCCAGACCGTGATCAATGCGCTCGGCGCGCTCATCGACGACGGCAAGCGCGTGCTGGTGGTCAGCGCGCGCCGGTCCACCCTCGAGGGGGTCCGTCACCGCCTCGCAGGGATCGGACTGGGCGGACTGGCCGTCTCGCCCGTGCACCTGCGGCGTGATCTGATCCGCGCGATCGGCCGCAACGAGAAGGCCGCCCAGCCGCGCACCTCCGACATCGACGACGCCCTGGTCCGCCTGCGCACGGTGCTGCGCGACTACCGGCGCGCGCTGACCGCCGACCGCAGCGAGCTGGGCGTCTCGGCGCTGGAGATCGTCCGTGAGCTGACCGCACTGGCGGCCACGCATCAGCCGGCTGCGGCCACCACCCGCTTCGACTCGGCGACGCTCGAGCGGCTGAAGAACGCGCGCGCCGAGGCCGCCGACAAGCTCGTCGCGGCGGCGCGGCTGGGCGAATTCCGCTTCGGCCCGGACGACTCGGCCTGGTACGGGGTGACGTTCGGCTCGACCGAGGACGCCCGCGCCGCGCACGCGCTCGCCCGCCGGCTTGCATCGCGAGGACGTGCCGGCGCTGCTCGAGCGCGGGTACGAGCTGATCGCGCAGACGCGCATGCGGCCGTTCGCCACGATCGCCGAGCTCGGCGCGTACCTGCGGCTCCTGCAGGGCATCCGCGACTCGCTCGACAAGTTCAGCCCGACGGTGTTCGAACGGGGGCTGACCGAGCTCATCCAGGCGCACGGTCCGCGCCGCGACGCCGGGCAAGCTGTCGGCGGCCGACCGCCGACGGCTGCGTCGCCTGGCCCGCGAGTACGTGCGCCCGGGCGTGCACGTGCCCGACATGTACGAGTCCCTCGTGCGGATCCAGCGCCAGCGCACCGAGTGGGAGAGGTACGCCGAGGCGGCACTGTCGGCCCCGGGCGTCCCGGTCGGGCTCGGCGACGTCTGGGCCCTGTGGCAGCGGACGCAGGCGGGGCTGGAAGAGCTGGATGCGGTCCTCGGGCGGACGGATGCTGCGCGCCTGTCGACGCTGCCGGCCCCCGGTCTCGTGCGCAGCCTGGCGGGACTGGCCGCCGATTCGGAGTACTTCGACAACCTGATCGAGCGGGCGACGCTGCGCGCCGAGCTCGCGCGGATGGGTCTGGAGCCGCTGCTGGTCGAGCTGAGTGTGCGACACGTGCCCGAGGACCGGGTGCGGGCCGAGCTGGAGTACGCCTGGTGGCAGTCCGCTCTGGAGCACGTGCTGCGCAGCGACCGGGCGCTGCTGGGTGCGAACACCGCCGTGGTCGACCGGCTGGAGCGCGATTTCCGGCTCGTCGACGAGGCGCACGTTGCGGCATCCGGCCCCCTGCTGGCCGCGCGGCTGGCGACCCAGTGGCGCATCGGCATCGTCGATCACGCCGACGAGGCCGCCGCTCTGAAGCGGGCGCTCAAGCTCGGCGACGTGACCGCCGACCAGGTGACGCGCATCGCGCCGGAGCTGACCGACACGCTCGTCCCGGCGTGGATCGCCTCGCCGTACGACATCCCGCTGATCCCGGACACCGTCCGGTTCGACGTGGTCCTGGTGGCGGATGCCGGTGCCCTGTCGCTGGCCGAGGCGGCGCCCGCGCTGCGCCGGGCACGCCAGGTGGTCGCCTTCGGCGACCCGGTCACGCAAGGCCCACCCCGTTCCGCATCGCCGCCGGCCGCCCCGGTCCCGGCGACGAGCCGGCCGAGGACGACGAGCCGTTCGACGCCACCAGCGTGTTCGCGCGCCTCGCCGAGCTGGTGCCGGTCGAGACCCTGACCCGCAGCTATCGCGCCGGGGGCGAGGACCTGGCCGCCCTGGTCAACGACGCGTTCTACGGCGGCGAGCTCGCATCGCTGCCCTGGGCAGGCTCGTACCTCGGCCGTGGCAGTCTCTCGGTGGACTATGTCGAGGGCGGATCCGGCGCGCCCGACGCGGACAGCGGGGCGGTGGAGAGCCCGGACGCCGAGGTCGCCCGGGTGGTGACCCTGGTCGTCGAGCACGCCGTGAACCGTCCGCGCGAGACCCTCATGGTGGTCACCGCGAGCCCCAAGCATGCGGAACGGGTCCGCGTCGCCGTCGATTCGGCGTTCGCCGGCCGTTCGGACGTCGCCGACTTCGTCTCGCGCGACACGGCCGAGCCGTTCGCCGTGCTCACTCTCGAGGAGTCGGTGGCCGAGAGCCGCGACCGGGTGATCTTCTCCCTCGGGTTCGGCCTGACCCGACACGGCCGGGTGCTCAGCGACTTCGGCGATCTGTCCACCCCCGACGGCGAGCGGCTGCTCACGGTCGGGATGACCCGGGCCCGCCGGTCGATGGTGCTGGTGTCGTGCATCCGTCCGTCCGCGTTCGACGACGGACGTCTCGAGCACGGCGCCGCGACGCTGATGACCGTGCTCGGCGGGATCGCCGCCCGCGCCCGTGAGGCACGGCTGGAGGACCTCGCCGACCCGCTGACCCTGGCGCTGGCGCGCGAGCTGCGGCGCCTGGGCGTCTCGGTGGACGTGCACTACCGCGGACTGCTGCCGCTGGTCGCGCAGTACGGCGGCAAGGCCGTGGTCGCCGAGAGCGACCCCGAGACCGGCTCGGGCTCGCTGCGCGAGGCGCTGCGCCTGCGCCCGCAGGTGCTGCGGCGCCTGGGCTGGCATTACGTGCGCGTGCACTCGTTCGACCTGTACAGCGATCCGGCCGACGTCGCCCGGCGCATCGCCGGGATCCTCGGTGTGAATCCCGAGTCGCCGACGTCGGATGCCGACACCCAGCCGATCGATGTCGACTGAGCAGGTTCCGCCCGAGGGTGCGTCGCGGGACGGCGACCACCAGCGCATCGTGCGGGTGCGCGGGTCGCGGCGGGCGAAGCTGACCCCGGCGCCGGGGACGACGAACGAACCGGTCCCCGCCGACGAGGAGTCGACGGGGACCGGTCCGAATGACGAGCGGATGCGGCAGGAGAAGCCGCCGCACTACTGAGTCAGGACCGCGGCTTCTCCAGCAGGTCGCGGATCTGCACCAGCAGCTCCTGCTCGCTGGGAAGGGCGGGCTCCTCCTCGACGACGCCGGCAGCGAGCTTGGCCGCGCGACGCTCCTTGTATCTGTTCATCGGCAGGACCAGCACGAAGTAGACCACCAGCGCCGTGGCCAGGAACGTGATCAGCGCCGAGATGATCGCGCCGATGCCGAGGTGGGCGGTCGCGAAGATGCCGGGGAAGTCGATCGTCCACTTGGCCAGGTCGCCGCTGGGCACGAACGCCCCGACCAGCGGGTTGATGATCGCCTCGACGAACGCGTTGATGACCGCCGCGAACGCAGCGCCGATGACGACTGCGACGGCCAGGTCGATGACATTGCCCTTGGTGATGAATTCCCTGAAGCCTTTGATCACGTCGGTTCCCCCGAGAGTGTGCCGGCCTGGGCCGGGTCAAGAGCCCGCTGATGCGGCGGAGGCTTTTGTCTCCGGCTTCGATGATGTACCAGCGGCGGCGGTACCGCCGCTCGAATCGCCGGATGACGGGGCTTTCCGTGAGTCGGTGCGGTAGAAGCCGGACCCGTTGAAGGTCACGCCGATGGATCCGTACTGCTTGCGCAAGCGGGCCGCCGCATTCCGGGCAGACCGTCAGTGCGGGCTCGGCGAACGACTGGACGGCGTCGAAGCGGTGACCGCATTCCTTGCAGGCGTAGGCGTAGGTGGGCATTGTTCTCCGATTTCAGCGCCCGGCGGGCGCAAGGACGACGGTGCGGGTCGGGGTGACCACTCCGGTGACCGGCTGATCGTGCAGATCGCGGGGCACCTCGTCGACGAGTTCGCTGTCGTAGACGACGGCGTACACCGGCGGGCAGTTCTGGATCGAGCCGAGCGTCTTGTCGAAGTAGCCGCGGCCCCAGCCCAGGCGCATGCCGGATCGGTCGACCGAGGCGGCCGGGATGATCATCAGGTCGACGTCGTTGACCGCGATCGGCCCGAGCAGCTCGCCCACCGGCTCGGGCAGGCCCAGCAGCCCTCGGCGACGTCGCCGTCCGGGTCGGCCACGGTCCAGTCCAGGAGTCCGTCCACGCGGGTGATCGGCAGCAGGACGCGGATGCCGCGGGCCACGGCCGCGTTGACGAACTCGCGCGTTCCCGGCTCGGTCGCGGTGGACAGATAGCACGAGACCGACCGGGCGCCGAAGGATTCCACCAGCGCGTCCAGCTTGCGCGGTGATGCCCTCCGCGGCCGCGCGGCGCGCGGCTTCCGTCAGCAGCTGGCGTCGTTCGCGCAGCTCCGCGCGCAGGGCGCGCTTCGCGTCATCTATCGGATCCGCCATGCACTCGAGTCTACGGTCGCTAGCATGTTGCCATGCCGCACAAGCCGTTCAAGGCCGTCATCCCGGCCGCAGGTCTGGGGACTCGCTTCCTGCCCGCCACCAAGGCCATGCCCAAGGAGATGCTTCCGGTCGTGGACAAGCCGGCGATCCAGTACGTCGTCGAGGAGGCCGTGAACTCCGGCATCCAGGACGTGCTGATCATCATCGGACGCAACAAGAACAACATCGCCAACCACTTCGACTCGGTGCCCGAGCTGGAGTCCACGCTCGAGCGCAAGGGCGATGTCGACCGGCTGGCGCAGGTGCAGTACTCCAGCGATCTGGCCGACATCCACATGGTGCGCCAGGGTGAGCCGCGCGGCCTCGGGCACGCGGTCTGGCGGGCCAAGGCGCACGTCGGAGACCACCCGTTCGCGGTGCTGCTCGGCGACGACCTGATCGATGAGCGCGACCCGCTGCTGCCGAAGATGCTCGGCGAGTACGACAAGCACAACGCGACCGTGATCGCGCTGATGGAGGTCGACCCGGCGCAGATCCACCTGTACGGCGCGGCCGCCGTCGAGCCGACCGACGACCCCGATGTCGTGCGGGTGACCGGCCTGGTGGAGAAGCCCACCGCCGAGGAGGCGCCGTCCAACCTCGCCGTCATCGGCCGCTACGTGCTGCCGCCCGAGGTCTTCGAGATCCTCGAGCGCACGCAAGCCGGGCAAGGGCGGCGAGATCCAGCTGACCGATGCTCTGCAGGAGCTCGCGGCCGACCCGGGCGCCGGGGTGTACGGCGTCGTGTTCCGCGGGCGGCGCTACGACACCGGCGATAGGCTGGACTACATCAAGGCCATCGTGCGAGCTGGCCGCAGACCGTGAGGATCTCGGCCCGAGCTTGCGCCCATGGCTCGCAGGAGTTCGCGGCGACACTGTAGCCGCCCGGGCCGAGGGGGCGACGTGGATCTCACCGACCCGCACCAGTACGGGGCCGTGTCAATCCGGCTGGTCCGCGCCAAGGACGCGCGCGCACTGCAGCACGAGCTGATGGCCAACCGCGGATGGCTGCGCCCGTGGGAGGCCACCAGCCCGGACGGGCCGGTGTCGCTGGACATGCGGCTGGGCATCCGCCGGCTGCCAGCAGTACCGCGACGGGAACGGCGTGCCGTTCGTGATGGAGTGGGACGGGCAGCTGGCCGGACAGCTGAACGTGTGGGGGATCGCCCGCGGCTCGCTGGCCTCGGCGACGATCGGCTACTGGGTCAGCGAGCGGTTCGCCGGCCGCGGCATCACGCCGATCTCGGTCGCGCTGGCCACCGACATCTGCTTCACCGAGATGCGCCTGCACCGGATGGAGATCTGCATCCGCCCCGAGAACAAGGCCAGCCTGCGCGTGGTCGCCAAGCTCGGGTTCCGGTATGAGGGCTGCGGCGGCGCTACATCCACATCGACGGCGACTGGCGCGACCACTACGCCTTCGCGCTGGTGCGGGACGAGGTCCCCGAGGGGGTGCTGGCCCGGTGGGTGGCGGGGCGCGCCCCGCAGGATGCCGCGGCCATCCCGCCGGCGGATCGTCTGTCTGCCTGAAGCCGCACTCGCGGTCCGTGCGGGCGGCATCGTCGCCGCGACACGCGAGCGGATGCCGGGGTACCGGGCCCCCGTCGCATACCGTGGTGTGCATGGGTGGGCAGGTGCTGGGTGGGGGGATCGTCGTCCTCGTGGCGGTGGTGCTGTGGCTCGTGTACCTGCTGCCCAGCTGGTACAGCCGGCATCAGTTCGACGCCGCCGAACGCAACGCGGTGCGCCTGAACCAGGCGCTGCGGGTGCTCGCCCAGACGAGCGAGACCCCGGACGAGGTGCGACTGGAGCTGAACGCGCGCACCGCTCTGGCGCAGCAGAAGGTCGCACGCAAGGCGCAGTCCGAACGCGAAGAGGCCGCACGCCGGGCGCAGGTCGAGCGGGATGCGCTGGCGAAGAAGACCCTCGACGAGCGCGAGCAGGCCGAGCTCGCCCTGCGGCGCGCCGAGCTGGAGCGCGCACGCGCCGAGCGGGTGGCCGCGTCGCGGCAGCCGGAGGTGCGCCGCGCGCGCGCCCGTCGGCGCCTGCGGCTGACCGCCACCGTGATCGGGCTGGCCGGGCTGGGCCTGGCCGGATGGGGCGCGGTCGTGCTGGCCTTCGGCCCGTCGGCGACGGGTGCGGCGCCGGCGCTCATCGGGACCGGCGGTGCGCTGGCTGCGGCATCCGCCCTCGTGCTGGTGCGGATGTCGCGGGTCGGCGCCCGCGCTGCCGTGCGGGCTGTGGCGCCCATCGTGGCCACGCCGCGTCGGGTCGTGGCCGCGCCGCAGGATGTGTCGCTCGAGGACGAGCGGGCGTGGCGTCCGCGCGAGCTTCCGCGGCCGCTGACGGCCTCGGCCGGATCGCGCGCCGCCGCCCTGCTCGATGCCGCCGCAGCCCGCGAGCAGGCTGCGCCAGGCCGCGCTGGACGACGCGCTGCGCGAGCGCGCCGAGCAGGCACGACCGCCCGAGCTGGACACCGCCCGACTGGCGCGGATGGGGCACGTGGACGACGCCGAGATCGAGGCGCACGTGCGCACGCTGCGGCAGCGGGCCGCCGGCTGACCCGTCCCGGCGCGATTCTGACACCCGCGGCAGCCATGATATTGTTGCTGAGGTTCACGGGCCTGTGGCGCAGTTGGTAGCGCGCTTCGTTCGCAATGAAGAGGTCAGGGGTTCGAATCCCTCAGGTCCACCGTGTGATGCCGTAGCGGTGCAGTTCCACGTCGCCCTCGAACCGCGCGTGCTCGATCAGTTCGAGGTCGACCGGCTGTGCCCCCGGGTCGAACAGCGGCCGCCCGCTGCTCAGGATGACGGGGTGGACGAACAGCATCAGCTCGTCCAGCAGCCCGGCGGTCAGCAGCTGCGTGGCGATCGTCGCGCCGCCGATCCCGATGTCGCCCTCGCCGTCCGCGCGGATCCGGGCGAGCCGCTCGATCGCGTCGGGTCCGCCGACGACCTGTGTGCGGTGCCCGGCCTCGGTCCGGGTGCGCGAGACCAGGTATTTGGGCTTGTCCGTCCAGATCCGCCCGTACTCGCGCAGCACTTCGTCGAGCGACTCGTCGTCCCGCGCGTTCGGCCAGAAGGCCTCCATCGTGTCGTAGATCACCCGACCCTGCACCATCGCCGACAGCGCGGCGGCGCGGGCGTTGAACTCGCGGTGCAGGTTCTCGGTGATGTGCAGCCAGTCTCCGCCGCCCCGCTCGTCGGGGTCGCGTTCGATGCGCAGGTCGACGGACACATTCATCCAGTACACGAAGCGGGCGGTCATGGGTCTCCGGTCAAGTCATCGATGGCGGGCTCGTGATCACCGGATGCTCCCCGGTGTAGTCCGGACGCTCGGGCTGGTGCGGGTCGTGCGCACCCTCGCCGCCCTGGCGGCCGCCGTACGGGAGTCCGTGGTCGGCGTACTCGTCGCGCGCGTATACGAACGCCCACTCGCCGAGCACGAATCGCGCCCCCGTGCGCAGCACCTCGCCGAGCTTGCCGCCGATCGAGTCGACGGGCACGTGCCGGGCGCTGGTGGTCGCGGGTCCGTGCAGCACCAGGACGTACTCGTCTTCCGGATCGTGGTGGATCTCGGCGTGCAGCGGCTGCAGTCCCGCCAGCCTCAGCTCGACGTCGTCGGCGGAGCCGATGCGGACGACGTCGCGATCAAGCGGCAGCGTCCGGTGCCGGTCCTCGTGGCTGACGATCAGATGCGGATTCCCCGAGCCCCACGAACTGTGCGTCGTGGTCGGGGTGTATTTGCCGTTCATGGCCAAACCCCCTCGTCGCAGAGTTGGATCTGTAGCCAGGATAAGCCTCCGCGTGCCGACCGGGGCGGTCAGGCCGTCGCGGCGACCGCCTCGCGGGCGCGAAGGTCCTTGCGCAGGATCTTGCCCGAACTCGACTTCGGGATCGCGTCGATGAACTCGACCCGGCGCACCTTCTTGTACGGCGCGACCTGCGCGGCGACGAAGTCCATCACCTCTTCTGCCGTCAGCTCGACCCCTGCCGCCGGCACGACGAACGCCTTCGGGATCTCCTGCTTCTCATCGTCGAGCACCCCGATCACCGCGACATCCGCCACCTTCGGGTGGCCCAGGCAAGCGCCTCGAGCTCTGCCGGCGGCACCTGATAGCCGTGGTACTTGATCAGCTCCTTGACCCGGTCCACGACCGTGAACCAGCCGCCCTCGTTGTAGGTGGCCACATCGCCGGTGTGGAAGAAGCCGTCCGCATCGATCGCGTGGGCCGTGGCATCCGGCTTGTTCAGATAGCCCAGCATCACCTGTGGCCCCTTGATCCAGACCTCGCCGGCGCGCGTCTGCCCGTTCTCGTCGACCTCGGTGATCTCTTCTCCGGTGTCCGGATCGACGAGCTTGGTCAGCGTGTTCGGCAGCGCGCAGCCGACCGAGCTCAGCGGCATGTCGTGGCGGGTGTGCGGCACCGCGTGCGTGACCGGGCTGGTCTCGGTCAGCCCGTACCCCTGCATCACGCGGGCGTGGATGCGGCGGCCGGCCGCGTCGGCGGTCTCGCCGTCCAGCGGGGCGGCGCCGGAGAACACGGAGTGCACGGTGGAGATGTCGTACTGGTCCACGATCGGATGCTTGGCCAGGGCCACCGCGATCGGCGGCGCGATGTACAGGTAGGTGCAAGCCGAAGTCCTGGATGTTCTTCAGGAACTCGACCAGGTCGAACCGGGGCATCGTCACCAGGCTGGCGTGCTGGCGCAGGGCGAGGTTGAGCAGCACGGTCATGCCGTAGATGTGGAAGAACGGCAGGACCGCCAGGACCCGGTCATCCGACTTCAGGTCGATGTTGACCCGCGACTGCTCGACGTTGGCGACGAGGTTGCGGTGGCTGAGCATGACGCCCTTGGGCACGCCGGTGGTGCCGGACGAGTACGGCAGCACGGCGATGTGCGTGGCCGGGTCGAAGCTCACGGCCGGGGAGTGCGCTGCTCGGTCAGCAGTTCGCGCAGGTTGGGATGGCCCTCGGCGCCGTCCAGGACGATGACATGGTCGTCCGGGATGTCGCAGGCTGCGGCGGCTGCGGCGGCCTGGGGGAGGAGGGGGCTGACCGTGACGATCCAGGTGGCCCCGGCATCCTCGATCTGCTTCTGGATCTCGCCGGCGGTGTACAGCGAGTTGAAGGTGGTGACCGTCGCGCCCAGGCGCAGCGCGCCGTGGAAGACGGTGGCGAACGCGGGCACGTTCGGACAGAGCACGCCGACCACGGTGTCGCTGTCGACGCCGCGGACGGCCAGCGCCCCGGCGAACGCGTCGATCTGCGCCTTGAGGGCGCCGTAGCTCGTCTCGGCGCCGGTGGCCGGGTCGATGAGGGCGATGCGGGCGCTGTCCTGCGCGCTCAGGTCGCCGAAGAGGTAGTCGTAGACGCTGAGCTCGGGGATCTCGACGTCGGGGAAGGGGCTGTGGAACACGAGGTCTCTCCTTTGATTCGTCGTGCACGCCGGTGCTGGTGCCGGCCCCCGGCGTCGTCGCCGGTTGCGTCCATCATGCCACCCGGACTCGGTTCCACGAATGCTGGAACCGAGTCCGGGTTCCCGGGCGCTAGACCCGGGCGCCGCGGGCGGCGTCGAGCCGTTCGGCGGCGAGGCGCTCCGCCGCCACCAGCGGTGACGTCCCGGACGCCTCGGCATCGTCGAAGATGCGGCGCAGAGTGTCGCCGATCCCGCTCACGCGCTGCATGATCTCCTCGCGGGTGCCGTGGTGCTTGGCCTCCAGGTCGAGGTAGATCACCCCGCCCGCGTTGACCACGAAGTCCGGCGCGTACAGGATGCCGCGGGCGGCCAGGCGGTCGGCGCCCGAGCGCTCGGCGAGCGGGTTGTTGGCCGGGCCGCAGACGGCCTTCACCGCCAGTGCGTCGATGGTCTCGTCATCCAGCACCCCGCCCACCCCGGCGGGCACGAACACCTCGCCGGGCACGTGCCGCTCGGTGCCGGGGGTGACCCAGGTCGCGCCGAGCCGGGTGGCCGATTCCTTCTTGGCCGGGTTCACGTCGGTGACGGTCAGGATCGCACCCTCGGCACACAGCCGCTGCGCCAGGCGGCTGCCGACCTGGCCGAGGCCCGATATGGTGATCCGCGTGCCGGCGATCTGGCTGCTGCCGGTGACGCGCTCCAGCGTCGCACGCAGCGACTCGTACACGCCCAGGCTCGTCGGTCCGGCGGGCTCGCCGGCGCCGCCGGCGGCATCGGGCAGTCCCACCACGTGGTCGGTGCGCTCGCTGACGGTGAGCATGTCCTCGGCGGTCGAGCCGACATCCTCCGCGGTGCGGTAGAGGCCGCCCAGCGACTGGACCGCGTCGCCGAGGTCGAGGAACGCGGCGCGGCGCTGATCGGCATCCAGCGTCTGACCGGGCTCGAGCCGGATCACCGACTTGCCGCCGCCGGCATCCAGCCCCGCTGCCGCGTTCTTCAGCGTCATCGCGGCCGAGAGCCGCAGCGCGTCGCCGAGCGCGTCGCTCCAATGCGGGTAGGTCCACAGCCGAGCGCCGCCGAGGGCGGAGCCGAGAGCGGACGAATGAAGCGCGACGGTGAGGAACAGGCCGCTGCGCGGACCCGTGATCACCTCCACGCGTTCGTGGGTGAATTCGGGCAGGGGCAGGGTGTGCGTCATCGCGACTTCTTTCGGCGGGCCTTGTGGGCGTGTGCTGAGCGATGCCGCCGCTTCGCGGCATCCGTCTCCATTGTGCCCGGTTTCGCTCGGGCTCGTCGTGTCGCAACGGCAGGCTGAACCCGACGCTTTGGCTCTGGTCGAGCGCGACCAGCCCCGTTTCGCCCTGCCGTTGCAACCGATGAGCATCCCGTCCCCGTCCCTTCCTCCCCAGTCCGGGGCGGAGACGGTGTTGTCCACCGATCGACGGGTGCGGCCCCACGGGGACGGGCATGACTGCCAGCGTGTCGGGCATGACACAGCCCGATGTCGGACCGGCCCCGATGCTCCGCCGCACGAAGAGGCTCAAGGCCGAAGGATGGACCGACCGAGGGATCCGCGCGGCGGTCGCGGACGGCGGCATCCTGCGACTTCGGCAGGGCGCCTTCGGTGATCCCGCGACCGACCAGCGTTGCCTCACAGCTGCCCGGCTCCGCGGACGATTGACCTGCGTCACCGAACTGCGACGGCGAGGGATCTTCGTCTTGGAGAAGTCCGCGGATCATGTGCACATCGACCCCTCGGCCGCGCGGCGGAAGGTGCTGCCGGACAAGGAGGTCGTCCACCGTCGAGAGCTTCGGCGCACGCCGCACCCGGACGCGATGAGCGTGGAGCCCTTCGACGCCCTGCTGGATGCCGTGATGTGCCAGGAGCCACGTGCGGCGATCGCGTCGATCGACTCCGCGCTGCACCACGGGCTCTTGCCCGCGTCAGATGTGGATGAGCTCTTCCAGGCGCTGCCGCGGCGGTTCCGGCGACTCCGGCATCTGGTGGACGCGAGCGCCGAGTCGGGGCCGGAGACGTTCGTCCGCCTGATCCTGCGGGCGCTGGGATGTTCCTTCCAGCCGCAGGTGGTGATCCCGGGCGTGGGACGGGTCGATTTCCTCGTGGACGGATGGCTGATCATCGAATGTGACAGCAAGGCGTATCACTCGTCGTGGGACGATCAGCTGGAGGACCGCCGCCGGGACCTGGCGGCAGGCCGAGCGGGGATACGTGACGCTGCGCATCGTCGCCGCGGACATCCTGGGACACCCGGACAAGGTGCGCACGGCGATCGCAGGCATCCTCCGCACGCACGACCGCTGACGTCGCAACGGCAGGCTGGATCACAGGAATAAGTGGTCTGAACCGACCCGGCGGCCGATTCCGCCTGCCGTTGCGTCGTCGCCGGGCTCTGGCCCGCCTCTAGGCTGAGGGCATGTCCGACACCCTCTCCGCGCGCAGCCGTCTGGTCCAGGACGCGCTGACGCGGGCCGGCATCTCCGGCGAGATCGTCACGCTTCCCGACTCCGCCGCGACCGCACCGCTGGCCGCGGCGGCGCTCGGGGTCGACGTGGGCGCCATCGCGAACAGTCTGGTCTTCTGGTCTGACGACCAGCCGCTGCTGGTGATGACCAGCGGCGCCCACCGCGTCGACACCGCGGCGCTGGCCCAGCGGCTCGGGCGCGGCGGCATCCAGCGGGCCACACCCGACCAGGTGCGCTCGGCCACCGGCCAGGCGATCGGCGGCGTCGCGCCGGCCGGGCACCCGACGCCGATCACCACGGTCGTGGACCGGTCGCTCGCCGACCACCCGCAAGCTGTGGGCCGCCGGCGGCACCCCGCACACGGTGTTCCCGCTCACCTTCGCCCAGCTCGTCCACCTCACCCGCGGCACCGTTGAGCGGGTCGACTGATCACTCCGACAGGATTTGCCGGCAGGTGATGGCCGCGGTCGCCGACCATGCCTGCGGCCGGCACGCCGCCGGATGGGGTTCGCTGACGCGCTCTCGACAGGACGCTCCGGCACCGGCTCCTCCCCAGCGGCGGACGTGCCCGCCGTCGTCCACAGATCGGGGACGGGCCGGCCGCTGTCCACCGCCGTCGGGGACGATCAAGGGATGCCACAGCCCCTGAATCGCCCCGTGAACCGCCCCGTGAACCGGCCCGCCCGCGATGACGTGCCGGCGGCGTTCGTGCGGCGATGCAAGAAGGAGACGAAGCTCGTCCCGAAGCATTGGCCGGCGTGGTCCCGCGGGGAACTGCTCGCGGCAGGATGGCGCCCCAGGCAGATCACGGCGGCTGCGGCATCCGGCACGCTCGTCCGTCCCCGCGGCGGCGTGTACCTGACGCCCACCGCGCCGGACGACGTCGTGGATGCCTGCCGCGTGGGCGGCAGACTCGCGTGTGTGTCCGAGTTGGCGCGCTGGGGCGTCTTCGTGCTCGACGGCGCCGCCCTGCATGTCGCCGTGCCGCGGACGAGCGGCCGCCTGCGGCAGGTCGATCGGAGCGTCCGGGTGCACTGGGTCGCGTCGGCTTGCGCACGGGTGGGCCAACACAGACATCGTCGAGGCGCTCGTGCAGGCTGTGCTCTGCCAGCCGGTCCGAGCGGCGATCGCGACGCTGGATTCGGCGATTCATCGCGGACTCGTCGGCGCCGAGCAGCTCGATGCCGTGTTCGACGCACTTCCGCGGCGGTTGCGGGTCATCCGCAAGCATCTGGATGCCGCGGCCGAGTCGGGGGCGGAGAGCATCATGCGCATCATCCTGCGCCGACTCGGGTGCCGCGTGCAGAGTCAGGTGAAGATCCCCGATGTGGGACGGGTCGACTTCCTCGTCGACGGCTGGCTGATCGTCGAGTGCGACAGCGAGGCCTATCACGCGGACTGGGAGCAGCAGAAGAAGGACCACCGTCGCGATCAGGCGGCGGCCGCGCGAGGTCTGGTGACCTACCGCCCGATCGCCGAGGACATCTTCTGGAACGCCGACGTCGTGGTCCGCGCCGTGAGGGGCCTGCTGCTCACGCGTGCGGTTCGCTGAGCGGCCGTGTTCACATCGCAGGAAGATCCGCGCCGCCGGGCTCCAGATCCGGCGTGTCGCGGGGTCTGACGCAGACGGTCCTGCGATCTGAACACGCCGACACCGAGATCCGCACGGAAATAAGCGGCCTCAGCGCCCCGAGATGCGGCGGGACAGTTCGGCCGAAGCGGCCGCCACGACGGGCGCGAGGGATGCCGCATCCCGGCCTGGCTCGTCGGGCCAGGTCACCGCGATCGCGGCGGCAGGCCAGCCGGCATGGTCGGTCACCGCCACGCCGATCGAGCGGAGTCCGAGGGTGACCTCGCCGTCCTCCAGCGCGTAGCCGTCGGCGCGGACCGTGCGCGAGCTCCACGCAGCTGGCCGGGGCGGGACGGACCGCGTCCCGTGCGGTCGGCGAAGGCCGAGGCGTCCGGGTACAGCGCCCGCACCTGCTCGCGGGCAGCGCCGCGAGCATGGCCCGTCCGGTGGCGGTCAGGTGCGCCGGCAGTCGCACACCCACATCGGTGACCAGCGCCGGCCGGCGCGGGGCGCGCTCCTCGACGAGGTAGAGCACGTCGCGCCCGGTCATGACGGCCAGGTGGGCGCTCTCGCCGGTGCGGTCGGCGAGCCCCGCCACCAGCGGCCGGCCGAGCCGGGCCAGGGCTGCTGCCGGGCGAAGCCGCCGGCGAGCTCGAACGCGGCGGTGCCCAGCCCCCAGCGCTGCTCGCGCTCCAGGTGCACGGCGAAGCCGTGCTCGGCGAGCGTGCCCAGCAGGAAGTACACCGTCGAGCGCGGCAGCCCGAGGTGGTCGGCGATGGTGCGCGCCGCGACCGGCCCGCGCTGCCCGCGCCAGGAAGGAGAGGATGCGCAGCGTCTGGTCGGATGCCGGCACCTGAGGCCGCGAGGGACGCGCCCGGTCTGGGATCACAGACACAGGATGCCATACGGATCTCCCGCACGGGGCGGCGACGGTGTGGAATCAGGGCATGGCCACCCCGCAGCCTCCCGTCGTCATCGGCATCACCCCGCTGACCCCCGCCGAGGTCGTCGCCGTCGCCCGGCACGGCGCGCCCGTCGAGCTCGCCCCCGCCGCGCTGGACCGGGTCGCCGAATCGCGCGCGCTGATCGAGCGGCTGGCCGGCGACCCGGCGCCGCACTACGGCGTCTCGACCGGGTTCGGCGCCCTGGCCACCACGTTCATCGCCCCCGATCGGCGCCGGCAGCTGCAGGCCAGTCTCATCCGCTCGCACGCTGCCGGCACCGGCGCCGAGGTCGAGGATGAGGTCGTCCGCGCGCTGCAGGTGCTGCGGCTGCAGACCCTGGCCAGCGGACGCACCGGTGTTCGCCCCGAGGTCGTCACCGCCTACGCCGGCCTGCTGAACGCCGGCATCGTGCCGATCGTGCGCGAGTACGGCTCGCTCGGCTGCTCGGGCGATCTGGCCCCGCTCGCGCACGTCGCCCTGGCGGCCATGGGCGAGGGAGAGGTCCGGGTGGCCGGGCAGGCGATGGATGCCGCGGCCGCGCTGGCCGCGGCATCCCTCACGCCCCTCGTCCTGGCCGAGAAGGAGGGGCTGGCGCTGATCAACGGCACCGACGGCATGCTCGGGATGCTGCTGCTGGCCCTCGCCGATCTCGAGGTGCTGCTGGACACCGCCGATGTCACCGCCGCGCTGTCGGTGGAGAGCCAGCTGGGCACCGATGCGGTCTTCGCCGCGGATCTGATGGCGCTGCGTCCGCAGATCGGCCAGGCCACGAGCGCCGCGAACCTGCGCGCGCTGCTGAACCAGTCGCCGATCGTGGCCAGCCACAAGGGTCCCGAGGACGGGCGGGTCCAGGACGCCTATTCGCTCGCGCTCTCCCCGCAGGTGCACGGCGCGGCCCGCGACACCGTCGACCATGCCCGGCAGGTCGCCGTCCGCGAGCTGGCGGCCGTGGTGGACAATCCGGTCGTCACGGTCGACGGCCGGGTCGAGTCCAACGGCAACTTCCACGGCGCGCCGATCGCGTACGTGCTGGACTTCCTGGCGATCGCGGTCGCCGACGTCGCCTCGATCTCGGAGCGGCGCACCGACCGTGCGCTGGACGTCGCGCGCAATCGCGAGCTGCCGCCGTTCCTGGCCGACGAGGCCGGCGTCGACTCCGGGCTGATGATCGCGCAGTACGCGGCCGCAGGGATCGTGTCCGAGCTCAAGCGTCTGGCCGTCCCGGCATCCGTCGACTCGATCCCGTCCTCGGCGATGCAGGAGGACCACGTGTCGATGGGCTGGGCGGCGGCCCGCAAGCTGCGCCGCGCGATCGACGGCCTGGCCCGCGTGCTGGCGATCGAGACCATCACCGGCACCCGTGCGCTCGACCTGCGCGCGCCGCTGCCGCCCGGGCCGGGCACCGGGGCGGTGCGCGACCTGCTGCGCGCGCAGGGGGTCGCCGGTCCCGGCCACGACCGGTTCGTCAGCCCCGACATCGAGACCGTCACCGGTCTCGTCCTGAACGGCGCCGTGCGCGCCGCCGCGTTCGAAGGAGAAAGATGATGGATGGAGCACGTCCGGTCACCGCGCCGCGCGGCGCCGTGCGCACGGCCAAGAGCTGGGGCGCAGAAGCCGCAAAGCGGATGCTGATGAACAACCTCGACCCGGAGGTGGCCGAGCACCCCGACGACCTGGTGGTCTACGGCGGCACCGGGCGGGCGGCGCGCAAGCTGGGAGGCGTTCGACGCCATCGTGCGCACGCTCGACGAGCTCGAGTCCGACGAGACGCTGCTGGTGCAGTCGGGCAAGCCGGTGGGTGTGTTCCGCACGCATGAGTGGGCGCCCCGGGTGCTGATCGCCAACTCGAACCTCGTCGGCGACTGGGCGACCTGGCCCGAGTTCCGCCGGCTCGAGTCGCTCGGGCTGACGATGTACGGCCAGATGACGGCCGGCTCGTGGATCTACATCGGCACCCAGGGCATCCTGCAGGGCACGTACGAGACGTTCGCCGCGGTCGCCCGCTCGCTCGGCCGGGAGTCGCTGGCCGGGACCCTGACGCTCACCGCCGGATGCGGCGGCATGGGCGGCGCGCAGCCGCTGGCGGTCACCATGAACGACGGCGTCGTGCTGATCGTCGACGTCGACGAGTCGCGCCTGGCGCGCCGGGTGGCCAAGCGCTACCTGGACGAATACACCACCGACCTCGACGACGCGCTGGCCCGGGTGCTGGCGGCCAAGGAGCAGCGGCACGCGCTGTCGGTCGGGGTGGTGGGCAACGCGGCCGAGGTGTTCCCGGAGCTGCTGCGCCGCGGCATCCCGATCGACATCGTCACCGACCAGACCAGCGCGCACGACCCCCTCGCGTACCTGCCGATCGGCATCGGCGTCGCGGACTGGAAGGCCGAGGCATCCCGTGATCCGGAGGGCTTCACCGCACGGTCGCGCGCATCGATGGCCGCACACGTGGACGCCATGGTGGGCTTCCTGGATGTCGGGGCCGCCGTCTTCGACTACGGCAACTCGCTGCGCGCCGAGGCGCAGGCCGGTGGCTGCGAGCGCGCGTTCGCGTTCCCCGGCTTCGTGCCGGCCTACATCCGGCCCCTGTTCTGCGAGGGCAAGGGCCCGTTCCGCTGGGCGGCGCTGTCCGGCGACCCCGAGGACATCTACCGGACCGACCGGGCGATCAAGGAGCTGTTCCCGAAGGATGCCGCGCTCCACCGCTGGCTGGACAAGGCGCGGGAGCGGGTCGAGTTCGAGGGACTCCCGGCGCGGATCTGCTGGCTCGGGTATCAGGAGCGGCACCTGGCCGGGCTGAAGTTCAACGAGATGGTCGCATCCGGAGAGCTGTCGGCCCCGATCGTCATCGGCCGCGACCATCTGGACGCCGGCTCGGTGGCCTCGCCGTACCGCGAGACCGAGGCGATGGCCGACGGGTCGGATGCCATCGCCGACTGGCCGCTGCTGAACGCCCTGCTGAACACGTCCTCCGGCGCGTCGTGGGTGTCGATCCACCACGGCGGCGGCGTGGGCATCGGCCGGTCGATCCACGCCGGACAGGTCTCGGTCGCGGACGGATCGGCGCTGGCCGCCTCCAAGCTCGAACGGGTGCTGACCAACGATCCGGGCTCGGGCGTGATGCGACACGTGGATGCCGGATACGACCGCGCGCGAGCGGTCGCCCGCGACCGCGGCCTGAAGGTGCCGATGCTGTGACGGCCACACTGCTGACGAACATCGGTGAGCTGACCACCAACGTCGCCGCGGCCGGTGACGCCTGCGGCACGCGACGCGACGCCGCCGTCCTGATCGAGGGCGGGCGGATCGCCTGGGTCGGTTCTGCGGCGCGCGCCCGCGAGGCGGACGGCGTCGAGGTGGTGGATGCCGGGGGTCGGGCGGTGATCCCGGGGTTCGTCGACAGCCACACCCACCTCGTCTTCGGCGGCGACCGGGCCGACGAGTTCGCCGCGCGGATGGCCGGCGAGCCGTATGCCGCGGGCGGCATACGTACGACGGTGGCCGCCACACGCGCCGCGGGCGACGACGAGCTGCGGCGCCGGCTCGCCGGCTTCGTGGCCGAATGCCGCCGGCAGGGCACCACCACGCTGGAGGTCAAGACCGGCTACGGACTGACCGCGCACGACGAGGCGCGGCTGGCGCGGCTGGCCGCCGAGGTCACCGGCGAAGTGACGTTCCTGGGCGCGCACGTGGTGCCCGCCGAGTACACGCACCGTCGCGACGACTACGTCGATCTGGTCTGCGACGAGATGCTGCGCGCGGTCGCACCGCACGCGAAGTGGGTCGACGTGTTCTGCGAGACCGGCGCGTTCAGCCCGGACGAGTCGCGCCGGGTGCTGGCCGCCGGCATCGCGCACGGGCTCGTGCCGCGGGTGCACGGCAACCAGCTCGGCCCCGGCGAGGGTGTGCGCATCGCGGTCGCGCTGGGCGCGGCATCCGTCGATCACTGCACCTACGTGACCGACGCGGATGTCGCGGCCCTGGCCGGCACCGAGACGGTGGCGACGCTGCTTCCCGGCGTCGAGTTCTCCACCCGGCACCCCTACCCGGACGCCCGCCGGCTGATCGATGCCGGCGTGACCGTGGCGCTTGCCAGCGACTGCAACCCCGGCACCAGCTTCACCAGCTCGATGCCGCTGATGATCGCCCTGGCCGTGCGCGAGATGGGGATGACGGTGCCCGAGGCGGTCTGGGCGGCCACCGCCGGGGGAGCCGCCGCGCTGCGCAGAGACGACATCGGCGTCCTCGCGCCCGGAATGCGCGCCGACCTCGTGGTCCTCGAGGCCCCCAGCCGCACGCACCTGGCCTACCGGCCGGGAGTTCCGCTGGTCGACCGCGTCTACCGGGACGGCGTCCGCGCGAACTAGCCCGGCAGGGCCACGACCTCGCGGGTGCGGTCGGGCCACCGGACGGTGATCTCGTGGCCGGAATCGGCGGGCGCCAGCTCGATCTCGGGGATCAGCGAGCCGGTCTGGTGGATTCGCAGCGGCTTGCCCTGTCCGTCCACGGGCACTTCGCGCATCTGCGGGATCGGCGGCGGCTCGGGTCCACGGCGCACCGCGACGATCACCGGGTAGCCGGCCGGCACGTCGCGCACCGTCACGTGGGGGACGACCTGGACCGCGCCGTTCGGCAGGTCGGAGCGCGCGGTGTCGACCACGGCGTCGAAGGGCACCAGCACGCGCAAGCTCGGAGTCGGAGCTCGTGGCCGTCCTCATCGGGCACGCAGATGTCGACGCCGCCGGCCACCGGCGTCAGCAGCACGTCCTCACGCCCCGCAGCGGTCACCGCCCAGCCGGTGAGCATCACGCCGGGGACCGCGCCGGCGCCCTCGACGCGCAGGCATCCGCAGCCTGCCAGTCGCCGTGCGCGGCCACGCCCACGGTCATCCGGCCGGCGGTGCGCGGCCGGTGATCGAACGGGACCCACTCCGTCGCTGTGCCCGCTTCGTCCAGCAGGGTCGCGGCGTCGGGTGCGGTCTCGCTCATGTCGTGCGTCCCGCGAGCCCGGCCAACAGCTCCAGCACGCACAGCGCCGCCAGGCGCACGGTGCGTCCGTCCGGGGCGTCGGCGGTGGCATCCACCTCGGCCAGGTCGGCCGAGACCACGTGCGGCGATGCGGCGATGCCCCGCACCAGCGCCCGCAGCTCCCACGCCTGCAGACCGCCGGGAACGGATGCCGGGCAGCCGGGCGCGACGGATCGGTCGCACACGTCCACGTCGATGTCCAGATGCACCCGGCCGGGCCCGGCGACCTCCACCGCCTGCGAGACGACGTCGTCGATGCCGCGCCGACGCACCTCGTCGAGTGTGATCACCGTGATGCCGAGGTCGGCCGCGCGGCGCGCGTAGGCGGCGGAGTTCGCGAAGTCGGCGATGCCGATCTGCACGATCTGCCGCCCGTCCAGGCCCGCTGCCGCCAGCCGGCGCACCGGCGAGCCGTTGGACTCGCCGTCGCGCAGGTCGTAGTGCGCATCCAGCGTGATCAGGCCCGCGGCATCCGCGCCCTGCGCTACCCCGTAGGTCAGTGAGTTGTCGCCGCCGAGGGCGATGACCAGCCGGGCGGCCGCCGCGAGTGCGCGCACCCGGTCGCGCACGCGCGCCTCGCCCTCGCGGCCGTCGGGGTCTGCCACATCGCCGGCGTCGACGATGCGCAGCACCTCGTCCAGGTCGACGGCGGGCGGGCCGATCAGCGTCGGGCTGTAGCGCGCCAACGCCGCACGGACCGCCGCGGGCGTGGCATCCGCCCCCGTCGGCGAGAGCGAGGTCAGGTGCGCCGGCACGCCGACCAGCGCGGCGTCGCAGGAGCCGCCGTCGAACGCCGGCCACGAGCCGGCGCGCGGCCAGAGCGCGTCTTGGGAAAGAGCCACATCGGCACCGTATCGCTACCGCGGGGTGTCGAGGGTGAAGGATGCCGGATCCGGCGTGGTCGCGGCATCCGGCTCGTCCGCGTCCCAGGTGAACACGGCGACCGCGCAGGTGGGCATGCGGGCGATCCCGCCGCCGGACAGCCGCGACGCGAGCGCGCTCATACCGGGGTCGTGCGCGACCACCATGACCGATCCGGCCCCGGTGCGGGCGGCGCGGGCCAGCAGCGCTCGGCCGGAGCCCCGTACAGCTCCGGCTCCAGGTCGACCGCGACGCCGAGCTCGGCGGCGAACGCCTCGGCCGTGGTCCGGGCGCGCAGCGCGGTGCTGGACAGGATCACGTCGGGGCGCAAGCCCGGTCTCGGCGATCCGCCGGGCCATCCGGGGCGCGTCGCGCAGCCCCGGTCGTTCAGCGGACGGTCGTGGTCTTCCCGCGCGGTGGTCCAGTCCGACTTCGCGTGGCGCACGAGCGCGAGCACCTTCATATCGCCATCATCCCAGCAGCAGGTTCGCGACGGTGTAGATGGCCAGGCCGGCGAGGGCGCCGATGACGGTGCCGTTCAGGCGGATGTACTGCAGGTCGCGGCCGACCATCAGCTCGATCTTCTCCGTGGTCTCGGCGGCATCCCACCGCTCCACGGTGTCGGTGATGATCGAGGCGATGTCGTGCCGATAGCGGTCCACGGCGAACACCGCGGCATCCGTCACCCACCCGTCCACGCGGCGCTCGGAGCGCGGGTTCGGTGCGCAGCCGCCCGCCCACGTCGGCGACCGCGGCCACCGCCCGGGTGCGCAGGGCGCCGGCCGGATCGGCGAGGGCCGACAGCAGGCCGCTCTTGACCGTGCCCCACACCTGGGCGGCGAGCTCGCGGACCCGCGGGCTGTCGAAGACGGCGGTCTTGGCGTCCTCGAACCGCCCGATCATCGCCGGATCGTGCTGCAGCCGGTCGGCCAGGCGCACCAGGTATCCGTCCAACGCCAGCCGGGCGGGATGCCGCGGGTCGGCCCGCACGGCGGCCGCGAACTTCACCGCCTCGCCGTACACGGTGTCGTCCACGAACCGGTGCGCCACCCGCGGCACCCACGACGGAAGCCGGCGAGAGACCAGGCCACGGAAGGCCGGGCGGTTCGCCGACAGCCAGGACGACAGGCTGTCCACCGCCAGATCCACCGCGCCGTGGTGGGCGTCGGCATCCACCACCCGCTCGAGCCACGCCCCGGCCGGCGGCCCCCACTCGGGGCGAGCAGGTGCTCGCGGGCGAGGGAGGTCAGCACCTCCTGCACGTCCGCGTCCGACAGCGCGCGCAGCACGCCCGAGGCCATCGCGGCGCCCTCGGCGGTCACCCGCTCGGCATGCGCGGGCTCGCCCAGCCAGGCGCCCAGCCGCGCAGCCAGGGCGGTCGACTCGAGCTTGGTGCGCACGACCGGGCCGGACAGGAAGTTCGTCTCGACGAACTCGCCCAGAGTGCGGCCGATCTCGTCCTTGCGGGTCGGGATGATGGCGGTGTGCGGGATGGGCAGGCCGAGCGGATGCCGGAACAGGGCCGTCACCGCGAACCAGTCCGCAAGCGCGCCGACCATGCCGCCCTCGGCCGCCGCCCGCACATAGGCGAGCCAGCCGAATCGCTCCTCCAGCACGAAGGCCACCACGAACACCGCGGCCAGAGCCAGCAGCGCCCCAGGGCGATCCCCTTCATCGTGCGCAATGCGCGCCGGCGCTGCTGGTCGGCGGGGCTCAGCAGGGCCGTCGGAGTGCGCACCATGGCGCCATCCTGCCACGCAGGCGGGTACTCTTGCGGCGTGATCGACGACATCAAGAAGCGCGCTCTCCACCGCACGGCCATCGTGGAGGGACAGGTGCGGGGGCTTGCGAAGATGATCGAGGGCGAGGACTACTGCATGGACATCATCGCCCAGTCCCGGGCGATCCAGAAGGCGCTCGAATCGCTGGACAAGCTGCTGGAGAACCATCTGCGCACGCACGTGACACACATGTTCGAGCAGGGGGGCGACGAGCGCGAGCAGGCGGTGGCCGAGCTGCTCAAGGCGTACGACGTGCAGAACCGCTGAGATGATCTCGACCGAAGCCGCGCGCGCCCTGCACGATGCCGGCCTGCTCTGGCATCCGCACTCGGGCGATCGCTTCCAGCTGGACGAGCCGGAGTTCGAGGCGGACGTCTTCACGGTCAGCGACATGACGATCGAGGCCCGCACCTACCCGACCGGCAGCATCCTCGCATTCAACGGGACGACCGAATGGGCGCTGGACTCGGTCGCGCAGGAGGACGCGCTCTGGCTGCCCAGTGAGGAGCAGCTGCGCGAGCCCTGCGCGGCACCTTCCGGTCGCTGCGGCGGCTGACCGACACCTATCGGGTGGAGATCGAGCTGGACTCCCGGATGCTCGGGTTCGAGCATCCGGAGCCGTGCGACGCGTACGCGGCCGCCCTGCTCGAACTGCTGCGCCGCGTCACCGACTGAGTCACGAGGTGATGGTGCCCACCGGCTCGGTGTCCGGGATCGGGCTCGGATCGCGGAAGCGCAGGTCCGGGAAGCCGCGGACGAACACGACGCACACCACCAGTCCCGCCGCGGCGAACGCGGCCGCCGTCCAGTAGGCGCCGGACGGGCCCATCCCGTCGATCAGGAACCCGGCGAACGCCGAGCCGGCCGCCGCGCCGATCAGCTGCCCGGTGTTGACCCAGCCGAACGCCTCGGCGGTGTCGCTGAACTTCACGCTCGCCGTGGTCATCGCCGAGATCACTGCGAACGCCGGCGCGACGCCGATGCCCGCGATCAGCAGCGAGCCGCTGACCCACCACACGTTCAGGAACAGGGTGGTCACCAGCAGACCGACCAGCACGATCGCCATCCGCCGGGCCATGGCCCACCGGCCCATCGGGATGCTGCCGAGACCAGGCCGCCGGCCAGGCTGCCGACCGCGAACACGGCCAGGACCAGCCCGGCCTCGACCCCGCCGTTCCCGAACGTGGCGACCACGCCGGCCTCCACGGCCGCGCAGGCGCCGACGAGCAGGAATCCGACGAGGGTCGCCAGCAGCGACGGGCGGGCGGGCGAGCACCTTGCCGAACCGGCGGCGGCTTGCGCGGGATGCGCACCTGGCCGAGCTCGGGGGACAGGATGAACCACGTCCCGCCCGCCAGCAGGATCACCACGATCAGCAGCAGACCGGTGACCGTGCCGATCTGGGTGGACACCAGCGTGATCACCACCGGCGCGAGGATCCAGATGATCTCCTGCAGCGAGGCGTCCAGCGAGAACAGGGGCGTGAGCTGGCGCGAGTTGACCATCTTCGGATAGATCGTGCGCACGGCCGGCTGCACCGGCGGCGTGGACAGCCCGGCCAGCAGCCCGAGCACCATGTACGCCGGCAGGGGCACGTGCAGCAGGGCGATGCCGGCGACGGATGCCGCGCACACGAGCATGGTGAGGGTCAGCACCCGCCGCATGCCCCAGATGCCCATCCAGCGGCTCGTGATCGGGCCGGCCACGGCCTGCCCGATCGACGCGGCCGCCAGCACGAGTCCCGCCGCCCCGTACGAGCCGGTGATCTGCTCGACGTGCAGCAGGATGGCCAGGCTCGTCATCCCCGAGGGGAAGCGCGCCGTCAGCTTGCGCCGTGATGATGCGCCCGATGCCGGGCGTGCGCAGTAGATCCCGGTATCCCGCCACGGGTCAACGTTACCGGGGCGCGACACGCCGCGACACGCCGAAGGGCGTTTTCCACAGCGGATCGGATGTCGGAACCGGCTCGTAGCGTCGGGGGTGTGGATGGATGCGTCCGCGGTGTCCGAAAAGGCACGTGATTCAGGCGTTTCCCAGGCTCGAAACCCGGTCCGGTCCTGTGGATGAATCGGTGGAGAACCTGTGTTGTAGATGGGGAGAGCGGTGGAAAACTACACGGATGTAACTACTATCCCTTGTGGTGCTTCCCGTTGTCGGTACCCATATGTAGTATTGGAGCTCCGGCGGGGGGATCGCCGGGACAGACGGATCGAATGATGAGGGGAGAGGTGGTCGACATGGCGATCACGGTCTACACGAAGCCTTCCTGCGTTCAGTGCAACGCGACATACCGCGCACTGGATTCGAAGGGCCTCGAATACGAAGTCCACGACCTGACGGAGGAGCCGGCGGCCCTCGAGCAGGTCAAGGCGCTGGGCTACCTGCAGGCGCCCGTCGTCATCACCGACGACGGCCACTGGTCGGGGTTCCGCCCGGACAAGATCGACGAGCTCGCCGCCCGTCTGGCCTGACATGCCCACCGCGGTCGCAGGCACCGCTGCTCGTCGACTTCTCCAGTGTCTCGGGGAACACGGCGCGCTTCGTGGACAAGCTCGGCCTGCCGGCGCGGCGCATTCCGCTGCACTCCGGTCCGCACAGCTCCGAGCCGCCGCTGCGGGTGGACGAGCCGTTCGTGCTGGTCACCCCGACGTACGGCGGCGGGCAGGGGCGCGGTGCCGAGAAGGGCTCCGTCCCGAAGCAGGTCATCAGGTTCCTCAACGACGAGGACAACCGCAAATGGATCCGCGGGGTCATCTCCGCGGGGAACACGAATTTCGGCGAGGCGTACTGCCTGGCCGGAGAGATCATCAGCCGCAAGTGTCACGTGCCGCACCTGTATCGGCTTGAACTGTTCGGCACGCCCGAGGACGTGGCTCAGGTGAGCGACGGATTGGAACGATGGTGGAAGCTGCATTGACGGATGACGTCCCCTTCAAGACCGACGCGCGGTTCGAGGGCATGGATTATCACGCTCTGAACGCGATGCTGAACCTGTACGGCCCGGACGGGAAGATCCAGTTCGACGCCGACAAGCGTGCGGCACGGGAGTACTTCCTGCAGCACGTCAACCAGAACACGGTGTTCTTCCACTCGCTCAAGGAGCGCCTGGACTACCTGGTCGAGAAGGAGTACTACGAGCCCGAGGTGCTCGCCAAGTACCCGTTCGAGTTCATCCAGGAGCTCAACGACCGCGCCTACGGCATGAAGTTCCGCTTCTCCACGTTCCTCGGCGCGTTCAAGTACTACACCAGCTACACGCTGAAGACCTTCGACGGCAAGCGCTACCTCGAGCGGTTCGAGGACCGGGTCGTGATGACGGCGCTCGGCCTGGCGGACGGCGACCAGCAGGTGGCCCGCGACCTGGTCGACGAGATTGTGTCGGGTCGGTTCCAGCCGGCGACCCCCACGTTCCTGAACACCGGCAAGGCGCAGCGCGGCGAGCTCGTCAGCTGCTTCCTGCTGCGGATCGAAGACAACATGGAGTCGATCGCCCGCGGCATCAACTCGGCGCTCGAGCTGTCCAAGCGCGGCGGCGGCGTCGCGCTCGCTGCTGAGCAACATCCGCGAGTCCGGCGCGCCGATCAAGCAGATCGAGAACCAGTCCTCCGGCATCATCCCGGTGATGAAGCTGCTCGAAGACAGCTTCAGCTACGCCAATCAGCTGGGGGCGCGGCAGGGCGCCGGGGCGGTCTATCTGAACGCCCACCACCCCGACATCATGCGGTTCCTGGACACCAAGCGTGAGAACGCCGACGAGAAGATCCGCATCAAGACGCTGTCGCTGGGCGTCGTCATCCCGGACATCACGTTCGAGCTGGCCAAGAACGGCGAGGACATGTACCTGTTCTCCCCGTATGACGTCGAGCGCGTCTACGGCGTGCCCTTCGGCGACATCTCGGTCACCGAGAAGTACCGCGAGATGGTGGACGACCCGCGCATCAAGAAGACGAAGATCAATGCGCGCGAGTTCTTCCAGACGCTGGCCGAGATCCAGTTCGAGTCGGGCTACCCGTACATCATGTTCGAGGACACCGTGAACCGGGCCAACCCGATCAAGGGCCGGATCAACATGTCGAACCTGTGCAGCGAGATCCTGCAGGTCAACACGCCGACCACGTACAACGAGGACCTCTCGTACAACGAGATCGGCAAGGACATCTCGTGCAACCTCGGTTCGATGAACATCGCGCTGGCGATGGACGGCGGCGACCTCGGCAAGTCGGTGGAGACCGCGATCCGGGGGCTGACCGCGGTCAGCAACCAGAGCCACATCTCGTCGGTGCGCTCGATCGAGGACGGCAACGACCGGTCGCACGCGATCGGCCTGGGTCAGATGAACCTGCACGGCTACCTCGCGCGGGAGCACGTGCACTACGGCTCCGAGGAGGGGCTGGACTTCACGAACATCTACTTCTACACGGTGCTGTACCACGCGCTGCGCGCGTCGAACAGGATCGCCATCGAGCGCGGCGAGGCCTTCGACGGATTCGCCGACTCGACGTACGCGTCGGGGAGTTCTTCGACAAGTACATCCAGCAGGAGTGGAACCCCGCCACCGCGAAGGTGACGGAGATGTTCGCCGGTCACAGCATCCCCACCCAGGAGGACTGGGTGCAGGCTGAAGGCCTCCATCCAGGAGCACGGCATCTACAACCAGAACCTGCAGGCCGTGCCGCCGACCGGATCGATCTCGTACATCAACAACTCGACCAGCTCGATCCACCCGATCGTCTCGAAGATCGAGATCCGCAAGGAGGGCAAGCTCGGCCGCGTCTACTACCCGGCGCCGTTCATGACGAACGACAACCTGGAGTACTACCAGGACGCGTACGAGATCGGCCCGGAGAAGATCATCGACACCTATGCGGTGGCCACGCAGCACGTGGACCAGGGGCTGAGCCTGACGCTGTTCTTCAAGGACACCGCCACCACGCGCGAGGTCAACCGGGCGCAGATCTACGCCTGGCGCAAGGGCGTCAAGACGCTCTACTACATCCGGGTGCGTCAGATGGCACTGGAGGGCACGGAGCTGGATCAGTGCGTCAGCTGCATGCTGTGACCCCGGTATCGACAGACTTCGCGAAGAAGGACCGAACATGACCCCTGAACCGCTCAAACTGCTCTCGACCGTGCAGGCGATCAACTGGAACCGCATCGAGGACGAGAAGGACCTCGAGGTGTGGCACCGGCTGACGGGCAACTTCTGGCTGCCGGAGAAGGTGCCCCTGTCCAACGACGTCCAGTCGTGGAACACGCTCACCGCCGACGAGAAGCTCCTCACGATGCGGGTGTTCACCGGGCTCACCCTGCTGGACACGATCCAGGGGACCGTGGGCGCCGTCTCGCTGATCCCGGATGCCATCACCCCGCACGAGGAGGCGGTGTACACGAATATCGCCTTCATGGAGTCGGTGCACGCGAAGAGCTACTCGTCGATCTTCTCGACGCTGGCCTCGACGAAGGACATCGACGAGGCGTTCCGCTGGTCGAACGAGAACGAGAACCTGCAGCGCAAGGCGCAGATCGTCATGGAGTATTACCGTGGCGACGACCCGCTCAAGCGCAAGGTCGCCTCGACGCTGCTCGAGTCGTTCCTGTTCTACTCGGGCTTCTACCTGCCGATGCACTTCTCGTCCAAGGCCAAGCTCACCAACACGGCCGACATCATCCGCCTCATCATCCGCGACGAGGCCGTGCACGGCTACTACATCGGGTACAAGTTCCAGAAGGGGCTCGAGCGGGTCGACGAGGCCCGGCGTCAAGACCTGAAGGACTACACCTTCTCGCTGCTGTACGAGCTGTACGACAACGAGGTGCAGTACACGCAGGACCTGTACGACGGCGTCGGGCTGACCGAGGACGTCAAGAAGTTCCTGCACTACAACGCCAACAAGGCGCTGATGAACCTCGGCTACGAGCCCATGTTCCCGGCGACCGTGACCGATGTGAACCCGGCCATCCTGTCGGCCCTGTCGCCGAACGCCGATGAGAACCACGACTTCTTCAGCGGGTCGGGCTCGTCGTACGTCATGGGCAAGGCCGAGGCCACGGAGGACGACGACTGGGACTTCTAAGCCTCTGAGTTGCACAGACGAGGGGTGGATGCTGCGCAGCATCCACCCCCTCGTCGTGTCATACACCTCGTGAACCGCGCGTACCCGCATGAAGCAGCACGGCGAACGACGTCGGGATCGAGCGGATGAATGCCGCGTGGCGCGCCACGGCGGCCCGACGCCGCGCCATGCGTTCCTGCTCGCGTTCCCAGCGCATGTCGCTGATCCGGTCGCTGAACTCGCGGGCCGCGGAGTGGCTCATGGTGTCGGCGTACATGTCGCTTCCTCTCGTCGTGGGCCGGCGCGGTCGGCCGTCCTCATCGACACCACGATCGACACCGGAGATTTCGACACGCACGAAAGGGTTGAGAATCTCTTCCGGCATCCTGTCGAATTGACCCGGACGTGTTCGTGGTGATGATGAGGGTCGCCGCACGTGCGATCGAGAGGAGCGCGATGGTCGACGCGGATGCCGCGATCTCGCGCACCTACCGCGAGGAGTGGAGCATGATCGTCGCCGGCCTCGTCCGCCGCTACGGCGACCTCGACATCGCCGAAGAGACCGCTGCTGAAGCGTTCGCCACGGCTGTCGAGCGCTGGCCCGTCGACGGTGTGCCGCCGAATCCGGGTGCCTGGATCACTACGACCGCGCACCGCAAGGCGGTCGACCGGCTTGCGCCGCGAGGCCAGGCGCGACGGCAAACAGAGGGAGGCGCTTCTCATGGAGGACGACTCGCCTGCCGAGCCGGTCGGCGTCGTTGAAGACGACCGGCTGCGGTTGATCTTCACGTGCTGCCAACCGGTGCTGTCGATGGATGCCCGTGTCGCGCTCACCCTGCGGATGATCGGCGGTCTCACCGTCGCCGAGATCGCCCGGGCCTTCCTGGTGCAGGAGAGGACGATGGGGCAGCGGATCAGCCGCGCCAAGGCGAAGATCAAAGCTGCGGGCGTGCCGTTCCGGATGCCAGAGCATGACGACGTACAGGAGCGTGTCGCCGGGGTGCTCGCCGTGCTCTATCTGATCTTCAATGAGGGCTACTTCGCGTCGGGGGAGGACGTTGATCCGATCCGTCGCGACCTCACCGATGAGGCGATCCGTCTCGCACGACTCGTGAGAAGACTTCTCCCTGCGGGTACACCCGAGGATGCCGAGGCGACAGGCCTGCTGGCGCTGATGCTTCTCACCCAGGCGCGTGCCGATGCGCGCCTCTCCGCCGACGGGGAGCTCATCCGACTGGATGAGCAGGATCGCGGCTCCTGGAACCAGGACCTCATTCACGAAGGCATCGCACTGCTCGACGGTGCGCTGGAAACCAACGGCAGGAACATCGCCGGGCTGGGCCGCTACCGACTGCTCGCCGCGATCAACGCGGTGCACGTCTCCGCACAGCGGGCGCAGGACACCGACTGGGGCCGAATCGTCGCTCTGTACACCGCCTTCGAACGCATCGACCCGAGTCCGATCGTGCGGCTCAACAGGGCCATTGCGATCTCCGAGTACGACTCACCCGACGTCGCCCTCGCGCTCATCGAGCCGCTGGGCGGAGAGCTGGGCGGCCATCACGCCTTCCAGACGACGCGCGCGGAGCTGCCGCGTCTGACCGGGCGTCGGCAGGAAGCGCGCGCAGCCTACGACCGCGCGATCGAATTGGCGGTCAACCCGGCCGAGCTCGCACTTCTCACCCGTCGGCGGCACGAACTCGCCGACACGACGAACAACGACGGAGGAACCTCATGACCAGCACATATCTCGTCATCCACATGACGGATCGGACAGGAACCGCGCTCGACCAGGCGGAAGATCGTCGGATGCTCGATACCTGGGCCGAACAGGGCACGAACGCCGGGATGCTCGAGCTGGGCGGCCCGGTCGCCGGGCCGGAACGGGCGAAATCGGTCGCCGTGCGCGACGGCGAGGTTCTCGTCACCGACGGTCCGTTCCCGGAATTCAAGGAGTGGTTCGCCGGGTACGACCTCATCGAGGCCGAGTCGATCGAAGAAGCTGCCGCCTACATGTCGGGGCATCCGTTGGCCGTCGCCGGGCGAATCTACCTCCTTCCCGTCGTCGCTCTGCCCTGGGACGGGCAACAGGGCGTGTCTTGAGAAGTAGTCTGACGCCTCACCGAGCTATGGTGAGCCTATGAACGACTACTCCGGAATGGCCGGCCTGGGCTTCGGCGTCCTGCTCGTCGGGCTCATCGTCTACCTGGGCACGCTGGCACTGGCCCTGTGGATCGGGTACCTCATCATGCGCACCGCCGTGAAGAACGGTGTCCTGCTCGCCGACGAGGAGCGCGCGCGGCGAGCAGGCGGGTTCCCTCCCGGAGCGGGGCCGCGTCCGCCGATGCCTCCGGGTCGCCCCTACTAGCATTGCCCTATGCCTCAGCGTCCGCCGTTCAGTCCCGTGATCTCCCTGCTGACGGTCGGGAGCATCTGGGACGGGCAGCTGAACGCGCAGCTGAAGGACCTGGGCCTGACCACCCGGAAGTACGGGCTGCTCGCGCACATCCAGGCCACGCCCGGCATCTCGTTCTCGGAGTTGGCGCGGCGTTCGCAGATCACCGTGCAGACCGCCCACACGGCGGTGCGCGCGCTGGTCGGAGACGGGCTGGCGGCGGATGCCACAGCCCACGCGGGCGCAGCATCCACCCTCCGCGTCACCGAGAAGGGGGCCGCGGCGCTCGCCGAGGCCGATGCGCGGCTCGCGCGCCTGGACGCCGTGTTCTCGCAGGCCTCGCCGGCGCTGACCGACGCTCTCGAGGGGCTGCACGAGGAGCCGTTCGGAGAGGACCTTCAGAATCCCTGAAGGATCTTCAGTTACACTGAAGGTATGTTCCGCTCTCCCTCCCGACTCTTCCGTGTCTTCGCCGTCGCCGAAGCCATCACGTGGACCCTTCTGATCACCGGTCTGATCCTGCGCGCGACCGCCGGGCTGGCGGTGGCCGTGCTGATCGGCGGCGGCATCCACGGGTTCGTCTTCCTCTGCTATGGCGCCACCGCGATCCTGGTCGCCAAGAACAACCGCTGGGGCGCGTGGCCGACGATCGTCGCGATCGGCTCGGCGATCGTGCCCTACGCGACGATTCCGGCCGAGATCTGGCTGCACCGCACCGGGCGGCTGGCCGGCGACTGGCGCCGGGAGGCCACCGACGATCCGCGCGACAGCACGTGGCATGACCGGCTCGCTGCGCTTCTTCCTGGTCCGACCGGTGCTCCTGGGCGGCCTGGCCGTCGTCGCGGTGGCGGTGCTGTTCACCGCGCTGGTGGTGATCGGTCCGCCCGGCGGGCGGGCCTGACCGGCCGCAGCACGTCGCGCCAGATGGTGACCAGCATCCAGACGAAGGTCCCGGTCCACGCCGCCAGCGCCACCCACATCTCGACGTAGCCGATCGTGTGCACGATCGGCAGATGGTCGACGTCGCCGAGGAACTGCGAGCCCACGCCGTACATCCCCAGCGGGAAGACGATGCTCCACAGCGTGGCCTCGTAGCGGAAGGGGATGCGGTGGCGCACGTGCCGCCACCAGCCGGCGATCACCAGCGGCGGGATCAGCCAGGTCCCGAACGCCCAGAAGAACACCGAGGCGCCCGCGATCAGGCCGCGCGTGGCATCCACCATCGGCGCATCCGCCATCTGCACGATCCGCGCACCCGCCACGACGGTGATGGCGGTGGCGCCCATCGCGACCCAGTACGGCGGCGTGAGGTCTGCGGGCCGGAACGGCACGGTCAGCATCCGCACCCCCACGAACACCCCGACCGCGCAGTAGAGGAAGGTCCCCACCGACCAGGAGAAGACGGCCAGCAGCGCCAGGGCCGGCCGCGCGGGAGCGAGTTCGGGCTCGACCTCGAGGGTCGCCGCCAGCACGGCGATCGATTGGCTGGCGACCGCCCAGATGAACCAGGTGCCGTTGGCGGTGGTGATCGGCTTGCGCCTTGCGGTCGCCGAGCACCGCCGTCCACGGCACGGTGTAGCCGAGGATGATCCACGCGATGGATGCCACGAGCAGCAGCACCAGCGACACGATGTGGAAGCCGCCCTCCTGACTGAGCCGGCTGCCCAGCACGCAGGTGGCGGCCACGAATGTGAAGAACCCGAACGCGCGGGCCGGGTCGGCGAAGTCCTCCGCCAGATTCGCGCGGTGGCGCACCGTCCGCACGATGTTCAGCACGATGAGGACGACGTACGCGATCGCGGCGACGGCCAGGAGCAGGACGGATGCCGCGACCCAGCCGTTCGTGCGCATCCCGACCGAGACGATTCCACTGGCCATGACCAGCGCGAAGTACCCCGGGGTCAGCTCCGCGACGCTCCGGTCGGCACGGCCGAGCAGCGTGGACGTCGTGGACACGCCCCAAGGCTAGCGCCCCGCGGATCCGGCCCGCGGGGTGCAGGATCGTGAATATGCAGCTCTCCAGCACGTCCACCCAGCGCACCTACCGGTATCTGCGGATCTCGATCGTCGGCGCCGTGGCGGCCCTGGCGGCATCCCTGGTCGCCGTCGTGGTGGCCGACGGCGCGGTGACCTCCCTGAGCGCACTGTTCTACACGCCGGGGCGCACGGTGTTCACCGGGGTGCTGTTCGCCATCGCGCTGGCGCTGCTGGCCCTGTCCGGTCACAGCCTCGAGCAGATCCTGCTGGATCTGGCGGCGCTGTTCGCCCCGCTGATCGCGATCATCCCCACCCCGATCCAGGCCGGCGATGCCCCGGGCGTCGACCCGGAGTGCTCATCGTCGGTGCCGTGCGTGCCGGCGGATGCCGCCCCCGACGTGCGCAACGGCATCGTGACCTTCGCGGTGATCGCCGTCCTCGGCGTGGTGCTGGCGCTCGTGCTGGCCCGCGTGCAGCGCACCGCGTCGACCGGCGTGCTCGTGGCCGCCCCAGTGGCGGTGATCGTCGCGATCGGCGTGATCGGCTGGATGCTCACGGCACCCGACAGCCTCCTGCGCCTCGGCCACCTGGTGGCCACCGGCGCCTTCTTCGCCCTGACCGCCGCGGTCGCGGTGACCGCGGCGATCACGTCGGCGGATCGGTGGCGCGCGCTGTACGCCGGCGTCGCCATCGGGATGGCGGCCTTCCTCGTCTACCTCGGCATCGTCATGATCGCCCGGCTCGCCGGCGCCGACCAGACCGGGCAGCCCTGGATCCTGGTGGGGGAGTCCGGTCTGGTCGTGCTGTTCGCGGTGTTCTGGATCGCCCAGACCGTGCAGAAGTGGGACGAGGTGGATCCGTCGCTGCGGGCGCGAGCCGTGCCCGCCCGCTGACTACCGGGCCGGCACCTGCTGCAGCGTCCAGCGGTTGCCGTCGGGGTCGCGGAACGTCACGAAGCGGCCCCACGCCTGCTCGTCGACTCCCTCGGCCTCGGCGCCGGCCGCACGCAGGTGCGCGAGCGCCTCGTCGGCATCCGGAACGACCACCTGGATGGTGTTCTGCCGCCCCGGCTCGAGATCGATGCCGAGGTTCGTGCCGAACGCGATCGAGCACGCCGACCCGGGCGGGGTCATCTGCACGAACCGCAGTCCGTCGAACGGCGTCTGGTCGTGGTCGGGGTGGAACCCGATCCGGGTGTAGAACTCCTTCGCGCGGTCGACGTCGGTCACGGGTACGAAGATCAGCTCGATGCGCCAGTCCATGGGGTCTCCTTCGAATGTGTGACTCCGACGCTACGCGGGGGCTCCGACATGCTCGGACGTGCTGCCCGCGACCTGGAATACCCGGTGCACCGTCGCGTTGTAACTTGATACAACCGTGCTCAAGTTCGTAGACTTGATGCACATACACTCAAGTTTCGAGGAGTACTGAATGTTCGATGACGGCACACCCCCGATCGAGGGCGCCGAGAACGGCGCGGGCGCGTTCGACGACTTCCTCGCGCGCTACCTCGCCGGCGAGCGGGCGCGTCAACAGCGCTCGGTCGATCTGAGCCGCTTCATGACCGCCCGCACCCAAGAGGTGCTGCAGAACGCGGTCCAGTTCGCTCTGGGGCGCGGCCAGCGCGAGGTCGACACGCTGCACGTGCTGCGGATGCTGATGGACGTCTCGCCCACCCGCGAGGCGGTGCGGCGCGTCGGCGCCGACCCGGCGGCCATCGCCCGGGCGGCCGAGCAGCGGCTGCCGGCCGAGACGCGTGCGATCGGCGAGACCGACGGCGCTGTGATGACCCCGTCGCTCGAGCGGGCGCTGTTCCACGCGTTCCAGGTCGCCCGCTCGTCCGGATCCACCTACGTCGACCCGGAGCACCTGTTCTTCGCCCTCGTGCTCGCCCAGGACATCCCGTCCGGGCAGGTGCTGGCCCAGGCCGGGGTGACCGCCGAGGCGCTCACCCAGGGTGCGAACGAGACCATGACGGCCGGCGGAACGTCGGCTGCGGGCGGCGCGGAGCAGGGCGACACGCCGATGCTGGCCCAGTTCGGCACCGACCTGACCGCCCTGGCCGAGGCCGGCGAACTCGATCCGGTGATCGGACGCGCCGACGAGATCGAGCAGACGATCGAGATCCTGTCACGCCGTACCAAGAACAACCCGGTGCTGGTCGGCGAGGCCGGCGTCGGCAAGACGGCGATCGTGGAGGGCCTGGCCCGAGCGATCGTGGCGGACGAGGTGCCCGAGCAGCTTGCGCGGCAAGCGGGTGATCGCCCTGGACCTGGCTGCCATGGTCGCCGGCACGCGCTACCGCGGCGACTTCGAGGAGCGGCTGACCAAGATGATGGACGAGATCGCGGCTCACTCCGGTGAGCTGATCGTGTTCATCGACGAGGTGCACACCGTGGTCGGCGCCGGCGGCGGCGGGGATGCCGGCGGGATGGATGCCGGCAACATCCTCAAGCCGCGCCTGGCGCGCGGCGAACTGCACCTGATCGGCGCGACGACGCTGGGCGAGTACCGGCGGATCGAGAAGGATGCTGCGCTGGAACGCCGGTTCCAGCCGGTCAAGGTCGGCGAGCCGAGCGTGGGCGACGCGATCCGGATCCTGCACGGCCTCAAGCCCGCGTACGAAGAGCACCACCGGGTGAGCTACACCGACGACGCGCTGCGCGCCGCCGTCGAGCTGAGCGACCGGTACCTGACCGAGCGGGTGCTTCCGGACAAGGCGATCGACCTCATCGACCAGGCCGGCGCCCGGCTGCGGCTGCGCCTGGGCGTGCGGACCGACTCCGGCGTGCTGCCGGCAGCTGGCCGATCTGGAGGCGGAGAAGAACGCCGCCGTCTCGGCAGAGCACTACGAGGACGCCTCGCGGCTGCGCGATGACATCGCGGACGTGCAGCGGCAAGCTGGACGAACTGGTCGCCGCGCCGGCGGCGGATGCCGTCGTGGACGAGCCCGAGATCGCCGCCGTGATCAGCCGGGCCACCGGCATCCCGGTCGCGCGTCTCACCGAGAGCGAGCGCGACCGCCTCGCGATGCTCGAGCACGAGCTGCACGCGCGGGTCATCGGACAGGACGACGCGGTGACCGCCGTCGCCAAGGCGGTGCGGCGCAACCGCACCGGCATGGGCGACGCGCGCCGGCCGATCGGCTCGTTCCTGTTCCTGGGCCCGACCGGCGTCGGCAAGACCGAGCTGGCCAAGGCTCTCGCGCAGTCGCTGTTCGACGACGAGAGCTCGGTGATCCGGTTCGACATGAGCGAGTTCGGCGAGCGGCACACGGTGTCGCGCCTGGTCGGCGCACCCCCGGGATACGTGGGCTACGACGAGGCCGGGCAGCTCACCGAGCGGGTGCGGCGCAACCCGTACTCCGTCGTGCTGTTCGACGAGATCGAGAAGGCGCATCCCGACGTGTTCAACCTGCTGCTGCAGGTGCTCGATGACGGGCGCCTGACCGACGGGCAGGGGCGCACGGTCGACTTCCGCAACACCGTGGTGGTGATGACCTCCAACCTCGGCAGCGAGTTCCTCGCGTCCCGCGGCGGGGCCATCGGATTCCTCGCCGACGGCGGGGGAGAGACCGGGTTCGGGTCGGAGAAGGACCTGCGCGATCGGGTCATGGGCAAGCTCCGCGAGGCGATGCGTCCGGAGTTCCTGAACCGGATCGACGAGATCGTGCTGTTCCGCAAGCTGGATCGCACGCAGCTCGGCGAGATCGTCCGGCTGCTGCTGGACGCGAGCCGCACGCGGCTGGCCGGACGGGACGTGCGCATCGAGGTCACCGACGCCGCCGTGGCGTGGCTGGTCGAGAACGGCTACGAGCCCGAGTACGGGGCGCGCCCGCTGCGCCGGCTCATCCAGCGCGAGGTCGACGACCGCATCGCCGACCTGTTCGTGTCGGGTGCGCTGGGCGACGGCGGAGCGGTGACCGTGGATGCCGTGGAGGGGGCGCTGGCCGTCACGGCGGCGCCCGTGCACCAGGCGGCGTGACCCGCACGGGGGAGGTGCGTGGCACACTCGGGACATGAGCGATGCACCCCTGTCCATCGGAGTGGCCGGCACCCTCGGCCCCGCGGCGATCGCACAGATCGCCGCGGCGGCCGAGGGTGCCGGCCTTTTTGCCCTCTGGGTGAACGACACCCCCGGCGGCGACGCGCTGGCCGCGCTGCAGGCGGCCGCGCGGGTCACCGATCGGCTGATGCTGGGCACCGGTGTCGTGCCGCTGGACCGCTTGCACCCCGGAGGAGATCCTGGCCAAGGCAGACGGCCTGCCCGAGGGCCGGCTGATGCTGGGGATCGGCTCGGGTCAGGCATCCGGTCCGGTCCTGGCGCCCATGCGCAACGGCATCGACGCCCTGCGTGCGGGGACGGATGCGCCGATCGTCGTCGGCGCGCTCGGCCCGAAGATGCGGGCGCTGGCGGCCGAGGCCGGCGACGGGATGCTGCTGAGCTGGCTGACCCCGCAGGACGCCGCCGCGCAGACGGCGAGGGCGCACCTGGCTGCGCCGGGCTGCGCATGTCGCGCTCTACGTCCGCACGGCCCTGGAGCCGGGCGGGATGCCGCGGCTGCGCGCCGAGGTGCAAGCGCTACGCCCGCTTCCCGAAGTACGCCGCGAACTTCGCACGGCTCGGCGTCGACCCGGCCGAGACCGTGCTCACGCCCGACAGCGGGACGCTGCCGGCCTACCGTCGCGCCGTCGACGAGGTCGTGCTGCGGGCGATGACCGCCGGCGACGATGTCGCCGATTACCTGCGGTTCGTGCAGATGGCGGGCAGGATGGGGGGATGACGAGCGTCGGCGCCATCTTCACGCCCCACCCGAATCCGCCCGAATCGTTCCGCGCCGCGGTGCTGGCCGCCGAGGACGCGGGGCTCGACGCGCTGTGGGTGTGGGAGGACTGCTTCCGCACCTCGGCGTTCGCCGCGGCATCCGCGGCCCTGGCCTGGACCGCGCGCCTGCGCATCGGGATCGGCATCGCGCCCATGCCGCTTGCGCAACGTCGCGGCCACCGCGATGGAGATCGCGACGATCGAGCGACTGTTCCCCGGCCGGCTCATGCCCGGGGTCGGCCACGGCGTGCTGCCGTGGATGGCCCAGGCCGGCGCCCGAGTCGCGTCGCCGCTCACCCTGATGCGCGAGTACGTCCCGGCGCTGCGCGCGCTGCTGGCCGGCGACGAGGTCACCGTCGACGGACGATACGTGACGCTCGACCGGGTGCGGCTTGACTGGCCGCCGACCGCGGCGCCCCGGGTCTACGCGGCCGCCGAACGGCCGAGGACCCTGGCACTGGCCGGCGAGGTCGCCGACGGCACGGTCCTGGACATGGGGCACACCGTCGACGAGGTGGCCACGGCCGTGCGGACGGTGCGCGCGTCGAACGCCGTGCAGCACGTGGTGGCCTACGTCGTCGCCGCCTTCGGGACGGATGCCGCAGCCCGCGCCGTCGGCCACTTCGGCGACGACGCGCCGGACGACGCCGCCGATCGGGTGCTCGCAGGCTCGATCGAGGATATCGCCGCCGGAGTGCGCCGCTTCGCGGCGGCCGGCGTCGACCACGTCGTGCTCATGCCCACCGACGACGCCGATCTGACCGACTACTACACGGCGGCGGCGGAGGTCGGGCGGCGGGTGCGGGGGTGAACCCGGTCGCCACCCTCGCGGGCGGGTCGGGCTTCGTCGGACGAGCGCTGACCGAGGCTCTGCACGCGGACGGGTACCGGGTGCGGCACATCGGCCGCGCCGGCCCGGACGCGCGCTGGGACGACGCCGACGGCGTGCGGCGAGCGGTCGACGGCGCGGCCGTGCTGGTGAACCTCGCCGGCAAGTCGGTCGACTGCCGGTACACCGATCGGAACCGGGACGAGATCCACCGGTCGCGGGTCGCGACCACGCGGATGCTCGGCGATGCGGTGGCGGCGGCATCCGCCCCGCCCGGCCTCTGGCTGAACGCGAGCACCGCGACGATCTATCGGTACGCGCTGGACCGGGCCCAGACCGAGGACGGCGGCGAACTCGGCGAGGGCTTCTCCGTGGACGTCGCGCGCGACTGGGAGGCGGAACTGTTCGCGGGCGACCTGCCCGGCACGCGGCGGGTCGCGCTGCGGATGGCGATCGTCCTGGGCGACGGGCCGGCGACCGCTCGCCTGTTCACGCTCGCCCGGCTCGGGCTGGGCGGCCCGCACTTCGACGGACGATGGTTCCCACATCGGCGCTATCGCGGCATCGGCACACAGCCCAGCGGTGACGGACGCGCGGCGTGGCACCGCTCGGGCGGGCGACAGCGATTCAGCTGGATCCACCTCGACGATGTCGTCGGCGCGGTACGGTTCCTGCGCGATCACCCGCAGATCACCGGTCCGGTCAATCTGTCATCGCCGCACCCGACCGATGACCGCACGCTCATGGCGACGTTGCGTCGTGTGGTGGGGATGCCGATCGGGGTGCCTGCCCCGCGGTGTGTGCTGGAGCCGGCCATGTGGGCGCTGCGCACCGAACCCGAACTGGTGCTGAAGAGCCGGTGGGTGCTCCCGCAGCGGCTCACCGATGCCGGATTCGCGTTCACCCACCCGGAGCTGGAAGAGGCGCTGCGCGACGTGTGGCGGGGCCGCTAGCGCCCCCGGCCCTCGTCGGCGATCGGCACGTGCGGGATCAGCACGGTGCACGCCACCAGGAGCACCGCAGAGGCGGCGACGCCGATGAAGACGGCCACCGACCCGGCCTGGATGGCGGAGGGATGCTGCGGCCCGCCGCCGGTGGCGATGACCGCGTTGGCGATCGCGCCGTACACGGCGACGCCGATCGAGCTGCCCACCGAGCGGGCGAGCATGTTCGTGCCCGAGACCACGCCGCGACGGCGCAGGTCGACCGAGGACTGCGCGGCGATCAGCGACGGATTGGCGACCAGGCCCAGGCCGAGTCCGACCACGAAGCACGCTGCGGCGGTGAGCACGAGCGACGGCGTCGCGGCGAACGCGAGCAGGCAGCGCGCCGCCCACGGCCAGCACGCTGCCGATCACCGCGGTGGACCGGAACCCGATGCGCAGATAGAAGCGGCCCGCCAGCGATCCGCTGATCGGCCAGCCTAGGCTCAGCGCCGCCACCGCGAGCCCGGCCAGCAGCGGCGACGCGCCGGCGGTGGACTGGAGGAACGTCGGGACGAACGAGGTCAGGCCGATGAGCACGGCGCCCACGCCGAGGGCGGCCAGAGACGTGGTGACCACGACCCGGCTGGACAGCACCCATGGGGCGAGCACGGGATCGGCCGCCCTCCGCTCGACGAGGGCGAACGCCACAAGGAGCGCGCCGCCCAGACCGAAGCATCCGATGCTCTGCCAGCTCGCCCACGCCCAGCCCTGCCCGCCCTCCAGCACGCCGAGCACGAGCAGGACCAGGGCGGCCGTGAGCAGCGCCGCCCCGGCCACATCGATCCGCTGGCGGTGCCGCTCGAATCGCTCGTGGTAGCTGCGGGTCAGCATGAACAGGGCCAGCAGGCACAGCGGCACGTTGATCCAGAAGATCCACCGCCACGACAGGAACTGCGCGAACACGCCGCCCAGGGTCGGCCCGGCCACCGACGAGATCGCCCACACGCTGGCCAGGTACGCCTGGGCGGTGGCGCGTTCGCGCACCGTGTAGATGTCGCCGGCGATGGTCATGCTCGTCGGGGTGATCGCGCCCGCGCCGAGACCCTGGACGGCGCGGAACACGATCAGGGCGGTCATGTTCCAGGCGAGAGCGCTGGCGACCGAGCCGGCCAGGAACAGCAGGATGCCGATGATCATCATCGGCTTGCGGCCGAACGTGTCGCACAGCTTCGCGTACACCGGCACCGACGCGGCCTGGGCCAGCAGGTAGATCGAGAATAGCCAGGGGAACTGGCCGAATCCGCCCAGGTCGGCCACGATCGTCGGCACGGCGGTGGCCAGGATCGTCGAGTCGATGGCGATCAGGAAGCCGGCCAGCATGAGCGAGAGCAGGATCTGTCCGCGTTCGCCGCGCAAGCCCGACCTCAGTGACCATATGCCCACTCAACCATGCGTCGCGGGGTGCGCATTCCCCCGGCTGTCGGCGGTGGGTGCGAGAATGCGGGGATGCTGCTGGCTGAGGTCGTCGACACGCTCGAGGCGGTCACCGCCACCTCTTCGCGCCGGGCGAAGACCGAGGCGCTCGCGACGCTGCTGGCCCGCGTCGAGCCGGCGGAGATCCCGGCCGCGATCGGGTTGCTGACCGCGGCGCCGCGGCAGGGGCGGCTCGGCGTGGGCTGGCGCGCGCTCGCCGCGATGACCGCCGCGATGACCACCGTGCACGCGGATGCGGCGGCCGTGGGCATCGCCGACGTCGATGCGGTGTTCGCGGAGCTGGCCGCGACATCCGGTGAAGGATCGTCCGGGCGACGGACCGCCCTGCTGCACGAGCTGGCGGAGCGCGCGACGGCCCGGGAGTGGGACCTCCTGGCCCGCGTGCTGCAGGGGAGCTGCGCACGGGCGCCCTGCAGGGCGTGCTGCTGGAGGCGATCGCCCGCGCCGCAGATGCCGACCCGGCACTGGTGCGGCGCGCGGCCATGCTCTCCGGCGATCTCGGCGAGACCGCGCAGCTCGCCCTGACCGGAGCCGATCTGGCCGCCGTCGGCCTGCGGGTGGGCCGCCCGGTGCTGCCGATGCTCGCGGGGACCGCGGCATCCGTCGCCGCCGCGCTGGAGACGACCGGTGCGGCATCCGTGGAGTACAAGCTCGACGGCGCCCGCATCCAGGTGCACCGGCGCGGCGACGACGTGCGCGTGTACACCCGCACCCTCGCCGACGTCACCCATCGGGTCCCCGAGATCGTCGCCGCCGTGCGGGCGCTGCCGGCGGATGCGGTGATCCTCGACGGCGAGACGCTGACCCTGGACGAGGACGGCGCGCCGCGTCCGTTCCAGGACACGATGGCCCGGTTCGGCACGGACGGGATCGGCACAGCGGGGATCGGCACAGCGGGGATCGGCACAGCGGGGATCGGCACAGCGGGGATCGACACAGCCCCGCCGGCGCTGCGCCCGTGGTTCTTCGACATCCTGCACGTGGACGGACGTGACCTCATCGACGAGCCGCTGCATGTGCGGCAGGCCGAACTGGCGCGTGTGGCCGGGCAAGTCTGCGGGTCCCGGGGATCGTCACCGCCGACCCGGACGCCGCGCAGCGGCTGTCGGCCCGCGCACTGGCGGCCGGCCACGAGGGCGTCGTGGTCAAGGGGATCGAGGCGCCGTACGCCGCCGGGCGGCGCGGGGCGACGTGGATCAAGGTCAAGCCGGTGCTCACCTACGACCTGGTGGTGCTGGCCTGCGAATGGGGATCCGGCCGGCGGCGCGGCTGGCTGTCGAACCTGCACCTGGGTGCCCGCGACCCGGCCGGCGCGTTCGGCGATCCGGACGGGTTCGTGATGGTGGGCAAGACGTTCAAGGGGCTCACCGACGAGCGCTGCGCTGGCAGACGGCGCGCTTCGCCGAGATCGAGACGCGACGCACCGCGTCCACCGTGTACGTCGAGCCGGTCACCGTGGTCGAGATCGCGATCGACGGCGTGCAGCGCTCGACCCGGTACCCCGGCGGCATCGCGTTGCGCTTCGCCCGGGTCAAGGGGTACCGGCCGGACAAGAGCCCGGCCGACGCCGACACGATCCAGACGCTGCGCGCGCTGCGCGGCTCGTGACCGGATCAGGCCGCGTCATGCCCCGGGTCTGCGCCGCTGGCCACCGACTCCGGGATCTCACCGGGCCGGAACTTGGGCAGACGACTGGCCGGCACGATGGCGGCCGCGCTGACCCCGGCCAGGATCAGCAGCCCCAGGCGCAGCGCGCCCAGGCGCGCGCTCTCGTTGATCTCGACCGCGGCCGCCACCTGCTGGTCGGTCAGGTCGGTCGCCGCCAGCACCTCGTCGAGCCGGTCGTTGCTGACGAAGTTCACGCTGCTCAGCGGGATCTGCGCGGTCACCTCGTCCGGAAGATCGGGATGGGCCGCGATCGCCGTGGTGATCCCGCCGGCCAGCAGACCCACCAGCAGCGCACCCGAGACCGCCGTCCCGACGGCCGAGGCGAGATTCTGCGTGGTGCCGCGCACCGAGCCGACGTCGCCGGCGAGCTCCTTCGGCGAGGCCGTGACCAGTACGTTGAACACCAGCGTGACCAACGACCCCTGCCCGACGCCGAAAACGAACAGCCCGAGGATCGTGGGCAGCGTCTCCCAGTTGTTGGTGACCACGAACGAGAGCCAGACCAGCGCGGCGGTGGTCAGGATGAACCCGAACACCCCGATCTGGCGCGGCGAGAACCGGCGGTAGAACCGCACCACCACCATCGCGGCGACGAACACCGTGAGGTTGAACGGCAGGCATGGCCAGGGACGTGTCGAACGGGGTGCGCCCCTGCACGATCTGGATGTACAGCGGCACCGTGAAGTTCAGCGCCGCCTCCAGCGCCACCACGATGAACATCGCGTACACCGCGGCGCGCTCACGGGACGAGCCGAACACCGACAGGCTGACCAGCGGCACCTTCCCCCGCTTGGTCCGCCGTCGCGTCCACAGGAAGAACAGCTTGCACGAGCACGATCCCGACCAGGATCAGCACGGGCGCGGGGGAGAGCCCGAGCACGTCGAACGGGGCGTTCTCGGTCGCCTGCAGCAGCCCCAGCCGTTCAGGTTGTTCACCCCGAGGGTGAGGCACATGATGCCCAGCCCGATGATGACCGCGGCCACCACGTCGATCTTGATGCCCGGGTTGCCGCGCGACGCGGTCAGGCCGAAGCTCAGCACGAAAACCGCCACGGCGATCACCAGCACGACCGCGAACACCCACCGCCAGCCGACGAACGTGGCGAGGGTCCCGCCGAGCAGGAAGGCGGTGACGCCGGCCAGCGCCCGCGCAGAGCCGAGCGAGCCGATCGCCGTCTCCTGCTGCCGCCCGTGATAGTTCTCGGCGATCAGGGCGACGAGGGCGGGGACGATGATGGCGGCGGATGCTCCGGCCAGCGCCTGTGCGAGGATCACCCAGCCCACGCCCGGGGAGAGGATCATGATCAGCGCGGATGCCGCGAACACGAGCACGACCACGCGGAAGATGACCACCCACCCGATGCGCTGCCCGATCTTGGCGCCGACCATCACCAGCGCCGCCACGAACAGTCCGTACACCACGATCGCGGTGGACACGTCGGTGGGCGGCACGCCGAAATCGTCGACCATGCTGCCCAGGGTGACCGGCAGCGCGGCGACGTTGTAGGACATGAGGATCTGCGCCAGGAACAGGCCGATCAGCGGGACCCAGGAGGTGCGCGCGGGCGCGGAAGCGGTCATGGGGTGTCCTCTCGATGGAAATGCGACGCGGAGGCGAAGATGTTCAGTCCCAGCGAGCGTGCAAGGTAGGCGGTCGCCACCTGTCCTCGGACGCTGTTGCCCGCGGCATCCAACCGCGGGGCGTACGCCCCGATGCCCACCTTGCCCGGTGCCACGGTGACCAGTCCGCCGGCCACGCCGCTCTTGCCCGGCAGGCCGATCTCGAACAGCCACTCGCCGCTGGTCTGGTACAGGCCGCTGGCGGCCATCACCGCCAGCGTGTCGCGGCAGACGTCGGCCGAGACCACCTGGTCGCCGGTGAGCGGGTTCACGCCGCCGTCGGCGAGGGTCGCGCCCATCACCGCCAGATCGCGCGCGTCCACCCGCAGCGAGCACTGGCGGGTGTAGACATCCACCGCCTCGGCGGGGTCGGTCCGCATCCGCCCGTAGCTGTGCAGGAGCGCCGCGATCGCCTGGTTGCGCTGATTCGTGCCGCTCTCGGAGCGGTACACCTCGTCGTCGAGGATCAGCTCGTGCCCGGCGAAGCGGGAGAGCCCCTCATGCAGAAACCGCCATTGCCCGTCGGGGCTGCCGCCCGGCAGGAGCGCCGTCGTGGCGATCGCGCCGGCGTTGACCATCGGGTTCATCGGGTGGCCGTCGTTCATCTCGATCGCGATGACCGAGTTGAACGCGAGTCCGGTGCTGTTCACGCCGACGAGTTCGCGGACCTCGTGGTGCCCGACGGCCTCGCACAGCAGGGCGTATGCGAAGGCCTTGGAGATGGACTGGATCGAGAACGGCACCCGGGTCTGGCCCGCCTCGTGCAGGCCGCCGTCGACGTCGGCCACGCACAGGCCGAACGCATCCGGATCGGCACCGGCCAGCACCGGGATGTAGTCCGCCACGGCGCCGTCGTGCCGGTCACGGGCGCGGCGGTAGGCACTGTCCACCGCCGCATCGATCGCGCGGTCCTCAGGGACCGGGCCGGTGCGCGCCCGCTGGTGGACATCGGTGACATCCAACTCGTCGTCGCGCACGCGCCCACGCTAGCGCACCGCGAGTCCGCCGTGGGGTGGTCTCAGGAGCGCGAGGGCTGCAGTCGCACGGTGACGATGTTGGTCGACTCGTCGAGCTCGGCGACCTCCGGATGCGCCTTCACGAAGTCCGAGAACGACCGGTGCCCGAGCGCCTTCTCGCTGAAGGACGGGTCCATCCGCTTGAGCAGGTTCTTCACCGCCGACAGATGCACCCACTCGTCGTCGGTGCGCACGTGCTCGAGCTTGAGCGCGCGTTCCAGGAGCTCTCCGGAGGCGTCGCTCTGCTCCTTCTCCTCCTTCTCCTTCTTCTTCGTGCGGGTGCGGCCGGCGGGAGCGGCATCCGATTCGGACTTTGACTCCGGCGCCTCCACCACGGTGATGCCGGGCAGGGAGTCGTACGAGTCGAACTGATCGCACGCGGCCGCCAGCGACTTCGCCGTGGATCCGGCGACGCCCACCCCGACCACGAAGCGGCCGAGGCGCTTGCAGCGCTGGGCGAGCGGCACATAGTCGGAGTCGCCGCCGACGATCACGACGTGGGTCAGGTCGGGCAGTCGGAACATGTCCTCGACGGTGTCGACGGCCAGGCGGATGTCGGCGCCGTTCTTCGCATACGCGGCCGCCGGGAACAGCTGCACCAGGTCGACCGCGCGGGCCACCAGCTGCGAGCGGTACTGTGCGTTGACCGGGCTGGACCAGTCCGCGTAGGCCCGGGTCAGCACCAGGGTGCCGAAGGATGCCGCGTAGTCGATGATCGCGCCGACGTCGATGGTGGCCGCGGCCAGGCGCTGCGCGATCTCGGGCTCGCTGGGATCGGCGGTGATGCGCTGCCGGTCATGCGAGTACGAGTTGCGGCCGTGCACTCGGTCGTACCAGCTCATCACGATGTTGTCGAAGTCGAGGTAGACGGCGACGCGGGCATCCTGTGCAGTGGGCATGGTCCCAGTGTCGCAGGTCGCCACCTATGCTCGTGTCATGCCGTTCCTGTTCTGGCTCCTGGTGATGGCGGCGATGGTGTTCGCCGTTGTGGACATCGTCACCCACGACGAGGCGCGGATCCGGTTCATGCCGAAGTTCGTCTGGCTGATCCTGGTGATCCTGCTGCCGGTGCTGGGAGTGGTCCTGTGGTTCGTGCTGGGGCGCGAGTATCCCGATCGCCCGCCGCGTCAGCATCGCCGCGCGCGCACCGCGCAAGCCCACGGCATCCGTCCCCTCGCCGCCGGCCCGCCCGCAGGACACGCGCACCACCGAGCACAGCTGGCCGATCTGGAGCGCGAGATCGCACAGGACCGCCTGCGCTCCGAGGGGCGGCGACGGCAGTCGGGGGACGTAGGTCAGTCGCCTGCGGATTCGTCAGCGGAGCCCTCAGCCGGGTCGTCGGCAGAGTAGCGGACGCCGATCTGCGCGCGGATCTCGTCCAGCGTGCCCATGATCGCGACGGTCTCGGCGATCGGGAGCAGGTCGCCGTCGCGCCGGCCCTCGGCGATGAGGCGCTCCGCCTCGAGCGCCTGGAACTGCATGCCACGGCCGTCGACCTCTGACACGTAGTCCTCGACGACGGTGCCGTCGGGGGCGGTCAGCCGGAACGAGGTGGGCGTGTACCAGACCCGGTCGATGTCGATGCGCCCGGCAGTGCCGACGATGTGGGCGGTGTTCGGCCCCGCGGCCCGCGACGACGACAGTGTCGTGGAGACGGCGCCGGAGGCGTGCGTGAAGACCGTGGCCACTTCGGTGTCCGCGCCGGTGTCGCCGAGCCGGGCCTGCGCCTGGACCGTCATCGGCGCGCCGAGGATGTCCCACGCGAACGAGACCGGGTAGATGCCCAGGTCCAGCAGCGCCCCACCGCCCAGCTCGAGTGCGTTCAGCCGATGCGTCGGGTCGGTGCTGATCTGCTGCGTGTGGTCGGCGAACAGCGCCCGCACCTCGCCGAGCGCGCCGTCGGCGATCAGCGCGCGGATGCGGCGCATGTGCGGCAGATATCGCGTCCACATCGCCTCCATGGCCAGCAGGCCGCGCTCGGCGGCGGCGGACTGCACCGCCCGCGCCTGGCGGGCGTTCACGGTGAACGACTTCTCCACGAGCACGTGCTTGCCGTGCTCCAGGCACAGCAGCGCGTCTTCGGCGTGCATCGGGTGGGGCGTGGCCACGTAGACGATGTCGACATCGGGGTCGGCGGCGAGCTCCTCATACGAGCCGTGCGCGCGCGGGATCGCGAACTCCCGGGCGAACCGCTCGGCGGCGTCCGGGCGGCGCGAGCCGACGGCCCGCACGTCGCGTCCCGCGGTGCGCAGGTCGCTGGTGAACGCGTGGGCGATGCCGCCCGTGGCGAGGATGCCCCATCGAAGTCCGGTCATGTCCTCAGACTATGGGTTCTCAGACGGCGGCCAGGGCGCGGTCGAGATCGGCGATCAGGTCGGCCGGGTCCTCCAGGCCGATCGACAGGCGGACCGTCGCCGACGAGATCCCCGCCTCGCGCAGCTGCACCGGCGACAGATGGCTGTGCGTCATCGACGCCGGGTGGGTCACGATGCTGCGGGCGTCGCCGATGTTGGCCAGCAGCCGCAGCACCCGCAGCCCGGAGATGAACCGTTCGACCCGGTCGAAGTCGGCGGCGGGGTCTCCGGCAGAGCGCAGCTCGATCGAGAACACCGACGGGACGCCGCGGCTCAGGTAGGTGCGGGATGCCGCGTGCCAGGGGCTGGTGGGCAGCCCGGGGTGGTGCACCGCGGCCACGGCGGGGTGCGACCGGAGATGCTCGGCGATCAGCTGGGCCGATGCCGAGTGCCGCTGCATCCGCAGGTCGAGCGTCTCCAGCCCCTGCAGCAGCTGGAAGGCGGAGGACGCTGAGAGGGTCGGCCCGAGATCGTGCAGGTATTTCGCCTTGATCAGGGCGATCAACGGCGATCCGCCGGCGAAGTGGTCGGCCAGGCTGGCCTGGCCGCCGAGCCGGCGCGAGGGTGCGGACAGCGCCGGCCAGCGTTCCGGTGCGGCGGTGAAGTCGAACGTGCCGAGATCCACGATCACGCCGCCGAGGACCGCACCGTGGCCGCCGATGAACTTCGTCGCCGAGTGCACCGCGACATCGGCCCCGAACTCCTTCGGACGCTGCAGGTAAGGGGTGGCGACGGTGTTGTCCACGACCAGCGGCACGCCGGCGGCATGGGCGATGTCGGCGATCCGCCGCACGTCCAGCACCTGCGCGATCGGGTTGGCGACGGTCTCGGCGAGGAAGACGCGCGTGGACTCGCGCACCGCGTCGCGCCAGCCGTCCACATCGTCCTGGTCGACGAAAGTGGTCTCGATGCCCCAGTCCGGGAGCGTGTCCTCGAGCAGGTCGACCGTGCCGCCGTACAGCTGCCGGGCGGCGACGATGTGCCCGCCCCGGCCGGCCAGCGCCAGCAGGGTCAGCGCGACGGCCGCCTGGCCGGAGGCGAGGGCGACCGCGGCGATCCCGCCCTCCAGCGCGGCCACGCGCTGCTCGAGCACGGCCACCGTGGGGTTCGCCGTGCGCGAATAGACGTCTCCGTCCCGACGGTGCGCGAACAGGTCGCGCGCGTGCGAGAGCGACTCGAACTCGAACGCGTTGGACTGGTAGATCGGCGGCACCGCCGCCGGCACCGGGGCGCTCGCCGTGAACCCCGCCTGGACCTGGACGGTCGCAAACGAGGGGGTGGGACAGTCGGCGGCGTCAGACATGGTCCCATTCTCGATGCCGACCCCGCCCGATCGCGCCTCGTGTGTCGAACTGTTGCGCCGACCCCGGCCGCGAAGGGGGCACGATGGGGGAGTGCACCCGCTGATCGACGTCCGTACCCTGTCCGCCCTGATCGACGAGGGCGCACCGCTGCGCCTCCTGGATGTGCGCTACCGCCTCGACGAGCCCGACGGGCGACCGGCGTACCGGTCCGGACACCTGCCGGGCGCGGTCTACGTCCAGATGGAGACCGAGCTGGCCCGGCTCGGCGCACCCGGCGAGGGGCGGCATCCGCTCCCGCCGCTGTCCGTGCTGCAGGACGCGGCCCGGCGGTGGGGCGTGGACCCCGGCGACACGGTCGTCGCCTACGACGACTGGAACATGCTGGGGGCGGCGCGGCTGTGGTGGATGCTTGCGCGGTGCCGGCGTCGCCGACGTGCGCGTGCTGGACGGCGGCCTGTCCGCGTGGCGTGCGGCCGTGCTGCCATTGGAGGCGGGTGACGTGGTCCCCGCGCCCGGGTCGATCGTGCTGCACGAGCGGACGGAGGGCGTGGCATCCATCGACGACGCGGCGGCCTGGCCGGAGCACGGCGTGCTGCTGGACGTGCGCGCCGGCGAGCGCTATCGCGGCGAGGCGGAGCCGCTGGACCCGGTGGCCGGGCACATCCCCGGTGCGGTGAACCTGCCGAGCCCGGAGTATCTGCGCGACGGACGGTTCGCCGATGCCGCGGACATCCGGCAGGCGTTCGCCGCCGTCGGCGCCGGGCAGGGCACGGAGGTGGCCGCCTACTGCGGCTCGGGGATCACTGCCGCACAGGCCGCACTGGCCGGGGCGATCGCCGGAATCGATGTCGCCGTGTACCCCGGGTCGTGGAGCCAGTGGGCGAACACCCCGGGCCGGCCGGTCGCTACGGGACCAGCGTGATCTTGCCGTCGACGCCGGCGGCCAGTGCGCGCAGCGCGGCGGCGGCATCGGCCAGCGGGAACGTCGGCCCGAGCTCCACGGTGAACCTGCCGGCGGCCATCAGTGCGAGGGTGACCGGCATCGCCTCGGCGCGCAGCGTTGCTGACGCGGCGTGAGCGGGTCGGGGGCGCCGCCCAGGAATGCGCGGATGCCGAGGGCCGCGGCATCCTTCCCGCGCACGAGCGTCGCGACCCGTCCACGGTCCGGTGCGAGCCGCAGCGAGGTCTCGATCGCCTCGTCGGTGCCGGCGATGTCGATCACCGCGGTGATGCCTTCCCGGGCAGCGTCGCCGCACCCGCGCGGCGAGGCCGCCGCCGTAGGCGACCGGGATCGCCCCCAGCGCGCGCAGGCGATCGTGGCGACGGGGGATGCCGTGGCCACGACCCGTGCGCCCCACAGGATCGCGAACTGCACGACCGCCTGCCCGACCGATCCGGATCCGCCGTGCACGAGCACCGTGTCGCCCCGGCCGACATGCAGCGAGCGCAAGCGTCTGGTACGCGGTGCCGGCGGGGACGCCGAGAGCCGCGCCCGCGGCGGCCGAGACCTGCGGCGGGCGCGGCTGCACGTGCGCGATCGGTGCCGTGAGCTCGGTGGCGCAGGTGCCGGTCACGCCGAACACGATCACGTCCTGCCCGACGGCGACGCCCTCGGTGTCCGGTCCGACGGCGATCACCGTGCCCGCGGCATCCCCGCCGATCCCGCGCGGTGCGGTGATCGGCCCGGTCGGCCGGAGCCCGGAGAGCACCTTCGCGTCGATCGGGTTGATCCCGGCCGCCGCCACCCGCACGGCGACCTCCCCGGCCCCGGGGGACGGGGAGGTCACCTCCTGCAGCGTCAGGACCTCTGGTCCGCCGAACTCGACGTACTGGACTGCCTGTGCCATGTGATCAGGATGTCACGGGGCCAGCGGGTTGCCCTGCTCCAGCGCCGCCTGGCGCTCGATCTCGGCGACCTTCGGGTCGTCCTCGTCGGCGCCGTAGTCGCTGCGGCGAGTCGAGTCGGCCGTGTCCTTCACCTTGAAGGCCCGAAGGATGAGGGTGAGCACGACCGCGACGACCGCGTTCAGCGCGAACGCGGACACCCCGATGTAGACCGGGATGTCGGTGAACGGGAAGTTCGCGATCGAGCCGCCGAAGTTCCGGTGCGTGGCGGGGTTGACGACGTTGTACGCCGTGATCGTGCCATACAGGATGCCGGCGGCCCAGCCGGCGAACAGCGCCCACCGGTTGAACCATCGGGTGTACAGGCCGGCCACGATCGCCGGGAACGTCTGCAGGATCCAGATGCCGCCGAGCAAGCTGCAGGTTGATCGCCGACGAGGCGTCCATCCCCAGCACGAACGCCAGCGCGCCCAGCTTCACGATCAGCGACACGAACTTGGAGACCTTGGCCTCCTGCTTGCGGCGTGGCGTCCTTCTTGAAGAAGTCCCGGTAGACGTTGCGGGTGAACAGGTTGGATGCCGCGATCGACATGATCGCCGCCGGCACGAGCGCCCCGATCGCGATCGCCGCCAGGGCGATCCCGGCGAACCACTTGGGGAACAGATCGCTGAACAGCTGCGGCACGACCAGCTGCGCGTTCACCGAGCCGTCGACGTCGATCGGCTGGGTGCCCGCCTTGATCGCCACATACCCCAGCAGCGCGAGCCCGCCGAGCATCAGCGAGTACAGCGGCAGGATCATCGCGTTGCGGCGGATCGTGTTGCGGCTCTTCGTGGCCAGCACTCCGGTGATCGAGTGCGGGTACATGAACAGCGCCATGGCCGATCCGAGGGCCAGCGTCCAGTACGCGTTGAACGACCCGGCGCCGGGGATCACCGCGCCGAACGGGTTGCCGGTGGCGGGGTTGGTCAGGCTCAGCTTGTCGTCCGCGGCCTGGAAGATGCCCTCCCATCCGCCCACCTTGCCCGGCAGGTAGATGATCGCCACGATGATGGCCGCGTAGATCAGGATGTCCTTGACCACGGCGATCAGCGCCGGAGCGCGCAGGCCTGCGGTGTACGTGTAGGCGGCCAGCACGACGAACGCGATGATCAGCGGCAGGTCGGCCATGAACCAGTTGGTGTTCGACCCGAGCCCCAGCACGGTCAGCACCGCCTTGATGCCGACCAGCTTGCGAGCGCGATGTACGGCATGGTCGCGATGATGCCGGTCACGGCGATCGCCAGCGACAGGGTGCGGCTGCCGTAGCGTCCGCCGATGAAATCCGCCGGGGTGACGTAGCCGTGCCGGTGCGAGACCGACCACAGCCGCGACATCAGCAGGAACACGATGGGGTACAGCACGATCGTGTACGGCACCGCGAAGAACCCGCTGACCGCGCCCGATGCCCACATGGCGGCGGGCACGGCGACGAACGTGTACGCGGTGTACAGGTCGCCGCCGAGCAGGAACCAGGTCACCCAGGTGCCGAACCCGCGACCGCCCAGCCCCCACTCGTCGAGCGATTTCAGGCCGCGGTCGGCGGGGGCGGTGCGCCAGCGCGAGGCGAGGAAGCCGACGATGGCGACGGCGATGAACAGGACCACCACGATCACCAGCGGGACCCACTGGATCTCGCGCTGGGGAGCGGCGGCGGCGGCTTCGATGAGGGAGGGCATCAGGCGTCCTCACCGCTGCGGGCCTGCGGATGACCGGGCTGGCCGGACGCCGGCCGGCGGACCTCGGCGCGGCGGCGGCGGTCCTCCTTGCGCATGATCACGTAGGCGATGGCCAGCAGACCCGAGGCGAGGAAGACCCAGAGCAGCTGATACCAGTAGAAGAACGGGATGGCCCCGAGGGTGGGGTCCCACCGGGCGTACATCGGGACGAGCAGCGGCATGATGATCGCCAGCGCGATCAGGATGCCGGCAATGACGTATGGTCCGGGGCGAGCCGGGCCGCGGGTGGGGGTGTCTGGGGACGTCATCGTCGTTCCTTCCGGATTCAGTCTTCTCCCGGACCGCGTTGTGCACGGCCCGGGATGAACTTTTCACCCGGTGGGGTGCCGGCGTCAAGACCCCGTCAGCGCCCGGTGGATCCGCTGCGGCGAGACCGACTCGGCGGTGCCGAGGGTCTGCGCGAACAGGCTCACCCGGTATTCCTCCAGCAGCCACCGCGTGTGCACCAGGGCGTCCGAGGCATCCGGGGCGGGCGGGATGCCGCCGCCGGCCTCGGCGTACAGCGCCGCCGCGCGTTCGTACTCGGTGAGCCGCTGCCGGTCGCGGCCGGGGTTCTCCGGCAGGGCCTTCAGCCGCTGCAGCGCCCCTGCAGGTAGCGGGGCAGATGGGCGAGGCGGGCCAGGCCCGTGCGGGACACGAAACCGGGGTAGACGAGTCCGGCGAGCTGTCCCTTCACATCGTTCAGCGCCGCCAGCAGCGTCAGGGCATTGGTGGCCTTCACCGCCCGTTCGACCTCGCGCGCGGCCGTCAGGATGCGGGCCAGCAGCGAAACGGCCTGGAACAGCTCGTCCACGACGGCGGCCGAGAACGCGTCCCGCGCGGTGGCGAAGGCGGTGCCGGTGCGGATCGGGCCCGGCGCCGAACGCTGGATCACGGCATCCGCGACCGCGAGGCGGCAGTCCTCGATCGCCGCGCGCGCCGAGGGATACGGCGAGGCGGCGAGCGCGAGCTTCTCCGCGGCGGTGAGATGCTCGAGCACGTAGTCGGCCGGGCTCGGCGTCGACAGGAGCACAAGGCGACGCACCCCCACGCGGGTGGCGGCCGCCGCGGCCTCGGCGGTGGCCTCGATCCGCAGCGACACGCTGTCGCCCGCGTCGACGAGGGCCGGGTAGCCGCGCACGACGCCGCCGGGCACTCTGGTGTCCACGACGTCGGGGAGTGCCTCCACGTCCCACGTCGTGATGCCGCTGCGCTCGGTGAACCCCGTGCCTTCGGGCGGACGGAGCGGGGCGGGGCGGCGCTGCTCGCTCAACGACCGGGTCACGGCCTGGCGCGCGCGATCGGACAGCCGTCCCTGCAGGGCCGCCAGATCGTGATCGGACCCCACGACCCGTCCGCGCGCGTCCACGGCGCGGAACGAGATCTGCAGGTGGTCCGGCACGCGCTCCGGCGCGAAGTCGGCCGCGCCGACGGGCTGGTTGGCCACGCGTCGGATGCGGTCGGCCAGGGCTTCGCGCAGGCCGGTCGCCGGCATCCCGTCGTGGGATTCCGGGCCGGCCCCGGCGAGCTCCTCGGCGAACCGCGCAAGCCCAGTCGGCGGCGGGCACGACGTGCCGCCGGATCGTCTTCGGCAGCGCGCGGATCAGGGCGGCGATCAACTCGTCGCGCATGCCCGGCACCTGCCAGTCGAACCCGTCCGGCTCGAGCTGGGCCAGCAGGGCGAGCGGGATCACGGCGGTCACGCCGTCGTCCGGGGCGCGGGGCTCGAACCGGTAGGCGAGGGAGAGGACCTGATCGCCCTGCCGCCAGCGGGTGGGGAAGTCGCGCTCGTCGGATCGTGCCACGTCGCCGCGCAGGTCGGCCTCGCTCAGGTCGAGCAGGTGAGGCGTGCGCGGCAGCGCGTCCTTCCACCAGGCGGTGAACGAGCGGACGTCGTACACATCACGGGGGATGCGCGCGTCGTAGAAGGCGAACACCGCCTCGTCGCCGGCGAGGATGTCGCGGCGCCGCTCGCGCTCTTCGACCTTCTCGAGCCGCCGGCGCAGTTCGTGGTTGCGGCGCGTGAAAGCGGTCAGGCCCTTCTCGAGCACGGACGGGTCCCATTCGCCGTCGACCAGGGCATGCCGCAGGAACAGCTCGCGGGCCAGCGGCCGATCGATGCGGGCGAGCTGGACCCGGCGGTTCGGGACGATGGGGACGCCGAACAGCGTCACCCGCTCGGCGGCCACGGCGGCGCCGGCATCCTTCGACCAGTGCGGCTCGCTGAGCTGGCGCTTGGCCAGATCGCCGGCCAGCGGCTCGGCCCAGGCGGGATCGATCGCCGCCACCGTCCGCGCGAACAGCCGGCTCGTCTCGACCAGCTCGGCGGCCATCACCGCCGCCGGTGCCTTGCTCGCACGCCGGATCCGGGGAAGATCGCGAATCGGGCGCCGCGCGCGCCCAGGTACTCGGGGCGCGGCTTGCGCGGCTTGCCGCCACCCGGGCGCGTGGGCTCGGCGCGGGCGCTCCGCTCGTCGAGGATGCCCAGCTGCGAGAGCAGGCCGGACAGGATCGCCTTGTGGACGGCGTCCGGATCGGCCGCGCCGGTGCGGGACGCGGGCGCCTTCAGCAGCGAACGCAGCTGGCGATGCACGTCGAACCATTCGCGCACCCGCACGTAGTTCAGATGCTCCGCACGGCATGTCCGACGGAACGCACTGGAGCCGAGGTCGTGCTGGAGCTCCTGCAGGTGGTTCCAGAGGTTCAGCATGCTGAGGAAGTCGCTGGCCGGGTCCGTGAACCGCGCATGCAGGCGGTCGGCCTGCTCGCGCTGCTCCTCCGGGCGCTCGCGCACGTCGGGGATCGACAGTCCCGCCACGATCGCCTGCACCTCCGGCAGCACGCCCTGTGCGCGCGCCTCGACGAGCATGCGGGCGAACCGCGGGTCGATGGGCAGGCGCGCCAGCTCGCGGCCGATGTCGGTCAGCGCGGGGGACCGGCCGGTGACCGCCCCCAGTTCGACGAGCAGGTCGAATGCCGCCTTCACGCCGCGCGAGTCGGGCGGCGTGAGGAACGGGAACTCGGTGATCTCGCCGAAGCCCAGCGAGAGCATCTGCAGCACGACCGAGGCCAGGCTGGTGCGCAGCACCTCGGGTTCGGTGAACTCCGGGCGGGACGCGAAGTCCTCTTCCGAGTAGAGCCGGATCGCGACGCCCGGCGAGGTCCGTCCGGCGCGACCGGCCCGCTGCTGCGCCGAGGCCTGCGAGATCGGCTCGATGGGCAGGCGCTGGATCTTGCTCGGTTGCCTGTACCGGGCCATCCGGGCGGTGCCGACATCCACCACGTACCGGATGCCGGGAACGGTCAGACTCGTCTCGGCGACGTTCGTCGCCAGGATCACCCGGCGACGCAGCCCGGGCACGCGGGACCGCTCGAACACGCGGTGCTGATCCGCCGCGGAGAGCCGCCCGTACAGGGGGAGGACCTCGGTGGGGGCGGCATCCTTCGCATACATGCCGCGAACGGCATCCATCGCGTCGCGGATCTCGGCCTCGCCGGGCAGGAACACCAGAACGTCGCCGGTCGACTCGCGGTCGAGTTCTCGCAGGGCCGCCGTCAGCGGTTCGATGTCGTCGGCGGTGTCGAGTCCGGGGCGGTAGCGGATGTCGACCGGGTAGGTGCGGCCGGACACCTCGATGATCGGCGCCGGAGTGCCGGAGGCGTCGGCGAAGTGCTGCGCGAAGCTGGCCGGGTCGATGGTCGCCGAGGTGATGATGACCTTCAGATCGGGCCGCCGCGGCAGGATGCGGTGCAGATATCCGAGAAGGAAGTCGACGTTCAGCGAGCGCTCGTGCGCCTCGTCGACGATGATCGTGTCGTAGCGGCGCAGCGACCGGTCGCGGTGGATCTCGTTCAGCAGGATGCCGTCGGTCATCAGCGCGATCCGGGTGTCGTCCGAGACCTTGTCGGTGAACCGGACCTTGTATCCGACGGTCGTGCCCAGCGGCACCTGGAGCTCTTCGGCGACGCGTTCCGCGATGCTGCGGGCGGCGATTCGTCGCGGCTGCGTGTGCGCGATGCGCGTGCGGCCCAGCTCGAGGCAGATCTTGGGCAGCTGCGTGGTCTTGCCGGACCCGGTCGCGCCCGCCACGATCACGACCTGATGGTCGGCGATGGCGCGCGCGATCTCGCCCCGCGCGGCGCTGACGGGCAGCTCCGGCGGGTAGACGAGGACGGGTTCTGGTGCGGACACAGCCCTCGATCGTATCGCGCCGCCCGCTCATGCTCGGCCGTCGCGGCGCGGGCGACAGACGGTCCGGGGACGCGCGCGGCTCCTAGGCTGGAGGCATGACCATCCCCGAAATCTCCCTCAACGACGGGAACAGCATCCCCCAGCTCGGCTACGGCACGTTCAAGGTGCCTGCGGAGCAGGCCGAGCGCGCCGTCGCCGAAGCACTCGAACTGGGCTATCGGCACATCGACACGGCCGCCATCTACGGCAACGAGCAGGGCGTGGGCGCGGCGGTGGCCGCCAGCGGCATCCCTCGCGACGAGCTGTTCATCACCACCAAGCTGTGGAACGACCGGCACGACGGCGACGAGCCGCGTGCGGCCATCGGCGAGAGCCTGGACCGGCTCGGCCTGGACCGTGTCGACCTGTACCTGGTGCACTGGCCGACCCCAGCCAAGGACAACTACCTGCACGCGTGGGAGAAGCTCATCGAGCTGCGCGAGGAGGGCCTGGCCCGCAGCATCGGCGTCTCGAACTTCCTCGTCCCGCACCTGGAGAAGATCGTGCAGGCCACCGGCGTGGCCCCCGCGGTCGACCAGATCGAGCTGCACCCGGCCCACCAGCAGCCCGATGTGACAGCTTGGGCCGCCGCGCACGACGTGCGCATCGAGTCCTGGGGTCCGCTCGGCCAGGGCAAGTACGACCTGTTCGGCACCCCCGCCGTGGCCGAGGCGGCCGCCGCGCACGACCGCACCCCCGCGCAGATCGTCATCCGCTGGCACCTGCAGCACGGCTACATCCTGTTCCCCAAGTCCGTGCACCGCGAGCGCCTCGCCGAGAACATCGACGTGTTCGACTTCACCCTCGCCGACGAGCAAGCTGCAGGCCATCGACGCGCTCGAGCCCGGCGACGGGTCGGGCCGGGTCAGCTCGCACCCCGAGACGGTGAACTGAGCCCATGACATCCCGTCTCGCCGCGTCGGCGAGCCCCTACCTGCGGGCCCACGCCGACAACCCCGTCGCCTGGTTCCCCTGGGGGCCGGAGGCGTTCGCCGAGGCGGCGAAGCGGGACGTGCCGGTGCTGATCTCGATCGGCTACTCCACCTGCCACTGGTGCCACGTCATGGCCCGGGAGTCGTTCTCCGACCCCGAGATCGCCCGCGAGCTGAACGACGGCTTCGTCGCGATCAAGGTCGACCGCGAGGAGCACCCCGCCGTCGACGACGCGTACATGGCGGCGGCGTCCGCGTTCACCCGCAACCTGGGGTGGCCGCTCACCGTGTTCGCGACGCCGGAGGGGCGGGCGTTCTTCGCCGGCACCTACTTCCCGCCCGAGCCGCGCGCGGGACTCGCGTCCTTCGGCGAGGTGCTGGCGGCGGTCCGGCAGGCGTGGACGCAGCGACGCGACCAGGTGCACGACACCGCCGCGACCGTGGCCGAGGCGCTCGCGACCGTCCGCGGGGCGAGTGCGGCACCGGGCGGCCTGCCGCCGTTGGACGATCTCGTCCGCGCCGCGCACACCGCGCTCGCGCGGGAGGACCGCGAGTACGGCGGCTTCGCGCCGCCCGATGCCGGCATGACGACCCCGAAGTTCCCCACCGTGCCGCCTTGCGGTTCCTGCAGAGCCCGGCGCTCGCCGACCCTCTGCCGGACGCGTCGGATGCCGCATCCCGGGCGATCGCCGCGATGGCGGCGTCTGCGCTGCGCGATCCGGTCGACGGCGGATTCTTCCGCTATGCGACCCGCCGGGACTGGACCGTCCCGCACTACGAGCGGATGCTCACCGACAACGCCGGCCTGCTCGAGACCGCCCTGGACGCCGGCGACCAGGCGACGGCGCGGGAGATCGCCGGCTTCCTCACCCAGGTGCTGCAGCAGCCCTCCGGCGGCTTCGCCGCAAGCCCAGGACTCCGAGTCCTGGATCGACGGGGAGCGCCGCGAGGGCGGCTACTACGGGCGGGATGCCGCGGCCCGCGCGGGGCTGGAACCTCCGGCCGTCGACGGCAAGATCGTCACCGGATGGAACGGGATGGCGATCGGCGCGCTGGCCTCCGCCGGGGTCCGCCTCGGCGACGCCCGTCTGATCGAGGCCGCGCAGTGGGCGGCCGACGCGGTGCTGGCCACCGCCGTCGGAGAGGACGGGCGGCTGCGCCGCGCGAGCCTGGACGAGATCATCTCGCCCGCGACGGCAACCCTCGAGGACTACGGCCTGCTCGCCGGCGGGCTGGGCCGGCTGGCCGCGGCGACCGGGGAGCCGGTCCTGGCCGGTGCGGCCCGCGACCTGGTCGAACAGTGTCTCGCCGCCGGCGCGGAGGACGGCCGACCGTCCGCCCCCGGCGGGGGCGACCCGGTGCTCGCCGCACACGGGCTGGGCACCGACGGATCGGCCGCCGACACCGACCATCCATCCGGCCCGGCCGCGCTGGCCGACGCCGCGTGCCTGCTGTGGCAGCTGGGCGCGGGCGACCGCTTCCGCGAGGCCGCGGCATCCGTCGTCGCCCGCCACGCGGCGGCGGCTCTGGCCGAGCCGCTCGCGCACGGCGCGCTGCGGGTCGCGACCCAGCTGATCACCGCGCCGCGCCAGACGGTCGTGGTCGGCGCGCTGGGCGACCCGCTCACGCGGGCGGCCGCGGCCCGGCCGGCGGACGTGCTGGCGGTGGTCACCGACGATCAGGCGGCGGCGCTGGCCGCCGCCGGCTTCACGCTGTTCGAGGGCAAGGTCGGCGCCGTGCCCACGGTGTACGAATGCCGCGACTTCGCCTGCCGGATGCCGGTGACCGACCTCACTTCGCTGTGACGGGCTTGCGCACCGTGACCCGGCGGAACCAGGCGGTGTCGCTGAGCCGGCTGAGCAGGGTCGCCCCGATCACCGTGACGAACACGTAGACCGCCGCCAGCGGCGCCAGCATCGGAGCGGTCCCGCCGGCGATCCCGGCGATGACGATGGAGAACTCCCCGCGCGGTATCAGCCCGATGCCGGCACGCCAGCGGCCGGGCACGCCGATCCCGGCGCGGCGGGCGGCGACGTAGCCGGTGATGATCTTGGTGGTCATCGTCACCGCGGCCAGGATCAGGCCGGGCACGATCATCTGCGGCAGCTGCGACGCATCGGTGGCCAGGCCGAAGAACACGAAGAACACGGCGGCGAACAGGTCGCGCAGCGGCGTCAGCACCTCGCGGGCCGATTCGGCGACCCGGCCGGACAGCGCGATGCCGACCAGGAACGCGCCCACCGCCGCCGACACGTTCACCTCTTCGGCCAGTCCCGCCACGAGCATGGTCAGCCCGAGCACGCCGAGCACGAGGGGCTCGGCGAGGTCGGGGGTGAACAGCCGGGACACGAAGCGGCCGAACTTCAGGGCGATGAACAGGATGACCAGCACCACCGCTACCGCGATCGCCACGCGGACCGCGCCCTGGGCCAGGCTCACCCCGATCACCAGCGCCGAGACGGTGGGCAGGTAGAACGCCATCGCGAGGTCTTCGATCACCAGGATCGAGAGGATGACCGGCGTCTCGCGGTTGCTGATCCGGCCGAGGTCGCGCAGCAGCTTCGCGGCCACGCCGGAGGAGGTCACCCAGGTGATACCGGCGACGGCCACCGCCGCTGCCGGCCCCCATCCCAGGATCAGTGCGAATGCGGCGCCCGGCAGCGCGTTGAGCACGGCGTCCAGCACGCCGGCGGCCTTCGATCGCCGCAGGCCCGTCGGCAGCTCCTCGGCGGAGTACTCCAGCCCGAGCAGGGCCAGCAGCAGGATCACGCCGATCTCGGAGCCGATCTCGAAGAACCCGGCGCTGGCATCCATCGGCAGGATGCCGCCGGTGCCGAAGGCCAGGCCGGCGATCAGATAGAGCGGGATGGGAGAGAACCCGAGACGCGCCGCGAGCCTGCCCAGGAGGCTCATCGCGAACAGGAGGGCGCCGACCTCGATGAGGACGATGGTGGGTTCGCTCATCCGCGGCGCCCGGGGATCACTCGGGTCCGTCGCTGATGAGCCGGGTGGCCGCATCCAGGCCGGCACGTGTGCCGACCGTCACAATCACGTCGCCTTCGCGCAGCGTCTCGTCCGGGGTGGGCGAGGCGATGATCCGCCGGTCGCGGATGATCGCCACCACCGAGACGTGGGTGCGGGTGCGCGTCTTCGTGTCGCCGAGGGTCTTGTCCACGAACGGCGAACCGGCCGGCAGCGCGATCTTCTCGGTGTAGAGCCCGTCGGTCTCTTCGGTCAGCTTGGTCAGCCGGCTCACCGCGAGCGAGGCGCTGAACAGGTCGGCCAGGGCCTCGGCCTCGTCGTCGGTGATGCGCATCGACTCGCGGCAGCGATCGGGGTCGTCGGCGTCGTACACGCCCAGTTCGCGCTCGCCGTCGCGGTACCGCACCACCGCCAGGCGGCGGCCGCTCTCGGTGACGAGGTCATGGCGCACGCCGATCCCGGGCAGATCGACCTTCTCGATGTGGACAGTCACAGAGTCGAGGGTACCGCTCAGATCCAGCTCGGGATCCAGTTGTGCAGCAGCCAGAACTCGTACGGCACGTTCGTGGCCGTCCACACCGGGTACCAGAGGGCGGAAAGGACGACGACCACGATGAGGAAGACCCACACGACCCGCTGCCCGGCGAGCCGTCGCCGGACCGCCGTGGAGCGGAAACCAGCGATCTCGCGCAAGCGCGAACGTCAGCGCCAGCACCGTGAACGGCAGCATCGCGATCGTGTAGAACTGGAAGATCGTCCGCTCGGGGAACAGCAACCAGGGCAGGTAGGCGCCGGCCAGCCCGGTGAGCACGACCGCGTGTCGCCAGTTCCGGCGCAGGATGAAGGCGATGATCAGGAACACCGACGCGGCGATCCCCGCCCACCAGATGATCGGGTTCGGGATCGACGAGATCGACTGCACACAGGTGCTCGGCCACGAGCATCCGTTCTGCCCCACCTGATCCTGATGCCAGTACATCGAGGTCGGCCGCAGGCAGCGGCCACTGCCAGGCGGGGCTGGCATAGCTGTGCGGCGTGGTCAGGCCGACGTGGAACGCATAGATCGCCTGGTGGTAGATCCACAGGCTCTGCAGTGTGAGCGGCACCCACGCGAACAGCCCGGTCGCCGGCGCGGCGTCGGCGGCGTGCCGGTCGTACCCGCCGTCGGTGACCAGCCATCCGGTCCACGAGGCCAGGTAGACGATGACGGCGATCGGAACCAGCAGGACGAAGGATGCCGCGCCCTGTGCGAGCGCCCCCCACGGCCACAGCGGCAGCCCGACGCGCCTCCGGGCGAGGGCGTCGCTGACCACGACGTAGATCCCGATGGCGGCCAGCGTGTACAGCCCGGACCACTTCACCGCCGTCGCGGCCCCGGCCGCGGCCCCGGCCGCCAGCAGCCAGGGCCGTCCCCACAGCACGGGGCCCCACGGCGACCGCTCCGGGTCGGCGCCGAGCCGCCGCGCGAGGCGGATGCGGTGCCACTCGTGGTCGTACACCAGGAACAGCACCGCGAGCACGGAGAAGAACGTGAGGAAGATGTCCAGCAGCGACACGCGGCTGAGGACGATGCCCAGGCCGTCGATGGCCATCAGCAGCCCGGCGACCGTCGCGAACACCGTCGACCGGGTCAGACGCCGGGCCAGCAGGTATACGAGCAGGACGGTGGCGGTGCCGAACAGCGCCGCGGCGATCCGCCAGCCGACCGACGAGTCCGGCCCGAACAGCCACATGCCCAGGCCGATGAACCACTTGCCCAGCGGCGGATGGACCACGAAGCTGCCGGTGTCAAGGAACGTGTTCGTCGCTCCGGCGACGAATCCCTTGTCGGCGTCGCTGGGCCAATCCGCCGGGTAGCCGAGGTTCCACTGGCTCCAGGCATCCTTCACGTAATAGGTCTCGTCGAACACCAGCGCGTGCGGATGCCCCAGGTTCCACAGGCGCAGCACCGCGGCCAGCAGCGTCACGAAGACCGGTGCGAGCACGTCGATGCGCCGGCGCAGCACCGGCGTGTGGCGCACCCGGGCGCACCAGCGATCGAAGTGGGACGGCCGGGTCTCGGCCAGCAGCGCATCCACCGTCGCAGTCACCGCCCCAGCCTATGCTGGGGCGGTGATCATCCTCGCGGCCACGCCCATCGGGAATCTGGGCGATGCCTCGCGTCGCCTGATCGAGGCGCTGGAGCGCGCGACGGTGATCGCGGCCGAAGACACCCGCACCACCCAGCGGCTGCTGGCCGCGCTCGGCGTGACGAACCGTCCGCGGCTGCTCGCGCTGCACGACCACAACGAGAAGGAGCGCGCCGGCGAGGTCGTCGACCTGGCGCGCGAGGCGGACGTGCTCGTGCTCAGCGATGCCGGCATGCCCACGGTCAGCGATCCCGGGTACGGGCTGGTCGCGGCCGCGGCGGCCGCCGGCGTGCCGGTGACCGTGATCCCCGGGCCGAGCGCCGTCGTGACCGCCCTGGCGGTGTCGGCGCTGCCCACCGACCGGTTCACATTCGAGGGCTTCCTGCCCCGCAAGGACGGCGAGCGTACGCAGGCGCTCGCGGCCCTGGCCGGCCAGGAGCGCACGATGGTGTTCTTCGAGGCGCCGTCCCGGGTGGCCGCGACCCTGCAGGCGATGGCCGAGGCGTTCGGCGCCGACCGCCCGGCGGCGGTGTGCCGCGAACTGACCAAGCTGCACGAGGAGATCGCCCGCGGCACGCTGGGCGAGCTGGCGGCCTGGGCGGCCGAGGGGGTGCGCGGCGAACTGGTCGTCGTGGTGGGCGGTGCCGCGCCGCGCCGGGTCGCCTTCGCGGACGCCGTGACCCAGCTGCTCGAGCTCACGCGGTCGGGCACCCGTCTGAAGGATGCCGCCGCCGAGGTGTCCGAGCTGACCGGACACTCGCGGCGCGAGCTCTACCAGGCCGCGCTCGCCGTCAAGAACGGGTGAGGCTCCGCGCCGCAAACTAGACTCGCAGGGTGACTTCCGCGGGCTCCTTCTACATCACCACGCCGATCTACTACCCGAGCGATCTGCCCCACATCGGGCACGGGTACACGAGCGTCGCCGTGGACACCCTCGCGCGGTGGCATCGACAGGGCGACGACGACACCTGGATGCTGACCGGCACCGACGAGCACGGCCAGAAGATGCTGCGCGCGGCCGCCGCGAACGGCGTCACCCCGCAGCAGTGGGTCGACAAGCTGGTGTCCGAGTCGTGGTTTCCGCTGCTGAAGACCCTGAACGTCGCCAACGACGACTTCATTCGCACCACGCAGCCGCGCCACGAAGAGGCTGTGCAGGCGTTCTTCCAGACTTTGTACGACCGCGGCTACATCTACGCCGGCGAGTACGAGGCGCTGTACTGCGTGGGCTGCGAGGAGTTCAAGCCCGAATCCGAGATCGTCGACGGCACGGGGCCGTTCGAGGGCCTGAAGGTGTGCGCCATCCATTCGAAGCCGCTGGAGCTGCTGCAGGAGAAGAACTACTTCTTCAAGCTCAGCGAGTTCGGCGACAAGCTGCTCGAGCTGTACAAGACCGAGCCCGACTTCGTGCGCCCGGATTCGGCCCGCAACGAGGTCGTCTCGTTCGTCAGGCAGGGGCTGAAGGACCTCTCGATCTCGCGGTCCACGTTCGACTGGGGCATCAAGGTGCCGTGGGACGAGTCGCACGTCATCTACGTGTGGGTCGACGCGCTGCTGAACTACGTCACCGCGATCGGCTACGGCAGCGACGAGGAGAACTTCGCGCGCCGCTGGCCGGCCTATCACGTGGTCGGCAAGGACATCCTGCGCTTCCACGCCGTGATCTGGCCGGCGCTGCTGATGGCCGCGGGGCTCGAGGTGCCGCGCGGCGTGTTCGCGCACGGCTGGCTGCTGGTCGGCGGCGAGAAGATGTCCAAATCGAAGCTCACCGGCATCGCGCCCACCGAGATCACCGATGTGTTCGGGTCGGACGCGTACCGCTTCTACTTCCTCTCGGCCATCCCGTTCGGGCACGACGGCTCGTTCTCGTGGGAGGATCTGTCGGCCCGCTATCAGGCCGAGCTGGCCAACGGCTTCGGCAACCTGGCCTCGCGCACCACGGCGATGGTGGAGCGGTACTTCGAGGGCATCGTGCCGGTGCCGGGCGAGTACGCCGAGGGCGACCGGGCGGTGCAGAAGACGGTGGCGGATGCCGCGGCCGCCGCGGATGCGGCGATCGAGCGCTTCCGCATCGATGAGGCGATCGCCGCCATCTGGACGATCGTGGACGAGCTGAACGGCTACATCACCGACAACCAGCCGTGGGCGCTCGCGAAGGACGACGTGCAGCGCGAACGGCTGGGCACCGTCCTGTACACGGCGTCGGAAGGGCTTGCGTGCGCTTGCCGTCCTGCTGTCGCCGGTGATGCCCGAGGCCACCGAGAAGCTGTGGGTGGCCCTCGGTGCGGCCGAGTCGCTCGGCCGGCTGCAGGATCAGCCGATCCGCGCGGCCGGCAGCTGGGCATCCTCCACCCGGGGACCAGCGTCAACGGCCTGGCACCGCTGTTCCCGCGCGTCGAGCAGAGCTGATGGCGGCCGACGACCCGAGCAACTACGTGCGTCGGCGTGAGAAGGGCGGCCGCGACGTCACCTACCCGCCGCTGCCCGAGCCGCTCGCGGTGCCGGTGTACGACAATCACTGCCACCTCGAGATCGCCGACGGCGACGACCCGCTGAGCCTGGACGAGCAGCTGGCGCGTGCGGCGGCCGCGGGCATCGCCGGGGTCGTGCAGGCCGGCGGAGACATCGACTCCAGCCGCTGGTCGGCGGATGCCGCGGCCCGCCACCCGCGGGTGCTGGCGGCGGTCGCGATCCACCCGAACGAAGCGCCGGAATATGCGGCGGCCGGGCGGCTGGACGAGGCGATCGCAGTGATCGACGAACTCGCCGCCCAGCCGCGGGTGCGGGCGATCGGCGAGACCGGGCTCGACTTCTTCCGCACCGGCGAGGACGGCCGGCCCGCGCAGTTCACCAGCTTCGAGGCGCACATCGCACTGGCCAAGAAGCACGACATCGCGATGCAGATCCACGATCGCGACGCGCACGAAGCCGTGCTCGCGACGCTGGAGCGGGTCGGCGCGCCCGAGCGCACGGTCTTCCACTGCTTCTCCGGCGACGCCGAGATGGCCCGGATCGCGACCGATCGCGGCTGCTACCTGTCGTTCGCCGGCAACATCACGTTCCGCAACGCGCAGAACCTCCGCGACGCGCTGGCCGTGGCATCCCGCGACCGGATCCTGGTCGAGACCGACGCGCCGTTCCTGACGCCCACGCCGTTCCGCGGGCGGCCCAACGCGCCGTACCTGGTGCCGGTGACCGTGCGGTTCATGGCGGGCGAGCTGGGCGTGGACGTCGACGAGCTGTGCGCACAGCTGGCCGCCAACACGCTCGCCGTCTACGGCTCGTTCCTGGACTGACCACCGGCAGTCTTCGGCGTCCGCACGAACAGGGTCTCGGTCTGCTCCAGCTCCATGCCCTTGGTCTCGGGGATGCGCCAGGCCACGAACACGAACGACAGCGCCGCGAACAGCGCGTACATCCCGTAGGTCAGCGGCAGCGACCAGCTCGACATCGCCGGGAAGCTCACCGTGATCAGGAAGTTCGCGATCCACTGGGCGCCGGCCGCGACGCCCAGGGCCTTGCCGCGGATCCGGCTGGGGAAGATCTCACCCAGCAGCACCCACACCAGCGGTCCCCAGGACGCGCCGAAGCCGACCACGAACACGTTCGCCGCGACCAGCGCGATCGGCCCCCACGGCGCACCGAGCGAGACCTCGCCCTGGGCGTTCGTGCTGGCGAACACGAAGGAGACGGCCATCAGCGCCAGCGAGAGCGTCATCAGCACCGAGCCGGTCAGCAGGATCGGCTTGCGGCCGACCCGGTCGACCAGGAAGATCGCGATCAGAGTGACCAGGACGTTGGTGATCGAGGTCACCACGCTGATGCCGACCGACGCGCTCTCCGGGAAGCCGACGGACTGCCACAGCGAGGTGGAGTAGTAGAAGATCACGTTGATCCCGACGAACTGCTGGAACACCGAGAGGATGATGCCGATCCACACGATCGGCTGCAGGCCGAGCGCGGGGCCCCGCAGCGAGACCCCGGCGTGGGCACGGTCGGCTTCGATCGCGCTGCGCAGATCGTTGACGGTCTTCTCGAGGTCGACCTCGGGGACCAGCCGGGAGAAGATCTCGCGCGCCTCGTCGGTGCGGCCCTTGGCCAGCAGGAATCGCGGCGACTCGGGCAGGGCGAACGAGAGCAGGCCGTACACCACGGCCGGGATCGCCCCGACGAGGAACATCCACCGCCACGCGTCCATGCCCAGCCACAGCGGCGCGTTCGCGCTTCCGGCCGACCAGGACAGCACGGCGTCCGACAGCAGCGCGACGAAGATGCCCATCGTGATCGCCAGCTGCTCGAGCGAGGCCAGCCCGCCGCGGATCTGCCGCGGCGCGATCTCGGAGATGTAGGCCGGCGCCACCACCGAGGCGATGCCGATGCCGAGCCCGCCGATGACCCGCCAGAACCCGAGGTCCCACACGCTGACGCACAGACCCGCCCCGATCGAGCTGGCGAAGAACAGGATGCCGCCCAGCAGCATCACCCGCAGCCGCCCCCACCGGTCGGCCAGCTGACCGGCCAGGATGGCGCCGACCGCGCAAGCCGAGCAGGGCGATGGCCACTACGAACCCGGTGATCACCGAGTTCAGCGCGAAATCGTGCTGGATGGAATCGACCGCGCCGTTGATGACGGACGAGTCGAAGCCGAAGAGGAATCCGCCGACGGCACCGGCCACCGACAGCCCGATCGCACGGCGCCCGAACGGCCCGCGCAGCGTGAAGGTACCTGTCGGCAGCGATTCCGAACTGGTCATGCCGGTCACACTACCGATGCGCGGACCTCCGCGGCAGGGGCCATCGTCGCAGATGTACGGCGGACCGATTGTACCCTCGGCGTCGTAGAATGTGACTACAGGGACGGGAGCGCTGATGGGGCGAGTCGGGATCCGTGCGTTGAAGGCGCAGGCTCAGCGCGTACGTGACGGCTTGCCCACAACGGTGATCGTGTGACGATCACCGATCGTGGCGTCGCCGTGGCGCAGATCATCCCGCTCGAAGGCGATGCCGCACTCCAGCGACTGATCGACGAAGGGCTGGCGATGCCGCCGCGTCACACGCATCGGCCTCGTCCCCGGCCGCACGTCACCGAAGGCCCCGTCAGCGATATCGTGTCCGAGCAGCGCGAATGATCGTCTATTTCGACACCTCGGCATTCCTTCCACTCGTCGTCCAGGAGTCCGGATCAACGGCTGCCAGCCGCCTGTGGGGCGACGCCGATCAGGTGGTGAGCACTCGGCTGATCCTCGTTGAGGCCGCCGCGGCCGTCGGACAGGCGCACCGGCTGGGGCGACTGACCGAACATGAACACGATGCCGTCCAGGAGGATGTCTGGCGCTTGGCGACCGAGCTGACGCTGATAGAAGTCTTCTCGGACCTCGTCGATCGAGCCGCTCGCCTGGCGGTCACGCATGCGCTGCGCGGATACGACGCCGTCCACCTCGCCTCGGCGACCCTCATCCAGGCGCGTGAGGTCCTCTTCGCGTCGGGTGACCAACGGCTGCTTCGGGCCGCGCACGACGCCGGCTTCATCACGGCCGACACCGGTGGTACAGGATGGTGAGCATGCCCGTGACACTTCTGGGCGCGGGCGAGATCCGCGCACTCGCCGCCGCCCTCGACGTCACCCCGACCAAGAAGCTCGGGCAGAACTTCGTCGTCGACGCGAACACGGTGCGGCGGATCGTCCAGATCGCGCAGGTGCGGGCGGGTGAGCACGTGGTCGAGGTCGGGCCGGGGCTCGGCTCGCTCACGCTGGCGATCCTCGAGACCGGGGCGCGGGTCACCGCCGTCGAGATCGACCACCGGCTGGCCGCACGGCTGCCCGAGACTGCGGCATCGCACGGCGTGGACCCGGACGCGCTCGCGGTGGTGGATGCCGATGCCCTGCGGATCGCAGAGCTGCCCGGCGACCCCACGGTGCTGGTCGCGAACCTCCCGTACAACGTCTCCGTCCCGGTGCTGCTGCACTTCCTGCACACCTTCCCGCAGCTGGAGCGCGGCGTGGTGATGGTGCAGGCCGAGGTGGGGGAGCGGCTCGCGGCCGGACCGGGATCGAAGGTGTACGGCGGCCCGAGCGTGAAGGCCGCCTGGTACGGGCCGTGGCGGCTGGCCGGCACCGTGTCGCGGCAGGTGTTCTGGCCGGTCCCGAATGTGGACAGCGTGCTGGTCGCGTTCACCCGCGACCCGCAGCCGCGCGGCACCGAGGGGGAGCGACGCCGCACGTTCGAGATCGTGGATGCCGCATTCGGTCAGCGCCGGAAGATGCTGCGTCAGGCGGTGTCCGGCGTGCTCGGCGGCTCGGCGTCCGCGGCATCCGCCGTCCTGGAACAGGCGGGCATCGACCCGACGGTGCGCGGCGAGCAGCTCACGATCGACGACTTCGTCGCCATCGCGCGTCAGAACGGCGGGTCGTCGGGATAGGGGCCGGCGCGATCGAGCAGCGCACGCACGCGCTCTTCGATACCGGCGAACGGGTTCGCCGTACGGTGCCCGGTCGGGAATTCGCGCTCGATCGTCCCATCGTCCCGCCGCCGATGTCGGATGCGGGTCGTGTCCTTCATCGCATGATCGGGATCGCACAGCGGATCGAGGTTGTCGATGTCGGTCGCGCCCCGACCGCGGCCGTGATACGCGCAATGGTGATCGATGTCGGCGTCGATGGCCAGCCGCGTGCAGCCGTCACGCAGGCACGTGCCGTGCCGCAGCACGAGCCAGTCGCGCTGCGCACGTGTCGCCCGACGGGATCGGCGGTCCATGTCGAGGATGACCCCGCTGACCGGGTCGGTGATGACCCGGGTGAACGCACCGGCATCCAGGAGCAGCTGGCGGGCAGTGGCATCGTCGATCCTGCCCTCGCCGGGGATGAGGCAGTCGCGGTTCAGATCCAGCCCCGTCCCGGTCGACGTTCCGGTCGACGTCGCGGCCGATGTGCCGGAGCGGACCGACGTGCGGGCCGCGGGGGAGAGCCGGTCCAGCGGGATCGTGACGAACACCTTGGTCGTGACCATCCGATCCGGGCCGACGCCGGTGAGCAGGTCGGCGAACAGATCCGCACGCAGCTGGGCGTGCGTGCGACCGTCGCGCTCGTCGGTGGTCATGTTCTTCGCCGTGGCGGTGATCCCGCGATCGGTGGCGTGCGCTCGCTCGGCGGAGACCAGCGCATGCACCCACGCCATGCCGTCCGCGACATCCTCGACCTCCACCCTGCGACGCGCGAAGGCCTCGGCGTGCCGCTGCGTGCGGGTGCGGCTGGTGAGCCGATCGGCCACGTCCCGAGCCTTGTGCCGGGTGGCGCCGACCGTGGCATGGAGGGCGACCTCGCTGAGCAGTCGGTCGAACTCGCCGACGAGCTCGGGGCGGGTGCCGAACACCGGCAGCTGACCGAGGATCGCCTCCACGTGCGCGACCGTGAGCAGGCCCTCGCGGGCGGCGTGCCAGGTCAGCGGCAGCCGGGTGCGCGCGTGCTGGGCGGTCGAGGCGAGCGAGCGCACCTGATGCTCGGTGAAGTTCAGGCGCGAGCCGGCCTCGGCGACGGCGCACCGGGTCGCCAGCTCGGCATCGCCGCCCAGCGGCGGGATCGCGCGTCCGGCCAGCGGATCAGGACCGTCCGGATCGGCCGAGACGTAGAGCTCGGGATGGCGACGGGCGTACTCGAGCACATCGGCCAGCGCCTCGCAGCGGCGCGCCTCGCGGCGGTTGGCCGCATACTGCTCGGCTTCGGCGTCGGAGAACAGCGAGCGCAGCACGAACGCGTCGTCGATCCGCTCGGGGACGGTCTGCGACGGCGCTTCCATGCCTCTAGACTAGAACAAACGCACGATCAAGGCAAGAGATTCCGCAGAGAAGTCGGCGCGATTTCTCGACCTGACTCGCTCAAAGCTTCGTATCATGACCCTCCGACATCCTCGTGCACCCGCCCACGCACCCGCCCGTGAATCGATACCCTGGACGAGTGAGCGAGCAGACACGATTCCGCGGTGACATCGACGACATCCATCGGCCGTACACGGCCGCCGACGACCGCTACCGGCGGCTCGGCTACCGGCAGGTGGGCCAGTCGGGCCTCTACCTTCCGCCGATCTCGCTCGGCCTGTGGTGGAACTTCGGCGACAACATCCCGTTCGACCGGCAGCGCGAGCTGCTCCGGCACGCGTTCGACTCCGGCATCACCCACTTCGACCTCGCGAACAACTACGGGCCGCCGTACGGATCCGCCGAGACGAACTTCGGGCGCATGATGCGCGAGGACTTCCGTCCCTACCGGGACGAGCTGATCATCTCGTCCAAGGCCGGCTGGGACATGTGGCCCGGCCCGTACGGGGATCTCGGCAGCCGCAAGTACATCCTCGCCAGCGCGGATCAGTCGTTGACCCGCATGGGACTGGAGTACGTCGACATCTTCTACTCGCACCGCGCCGACCCCGACACTCCGGTGGAGGAGACGATCGGGGCCCTGGACACGCTCGTGCGGCAGGGCAAGGCGCTGCACGTGGGCATCTCGTCGTACAGCGCGCAGCGCACGGCCGAGGCCAAGGCGGTCGCGCGGAGCCTGGGCACCCCGCTGGTGATCCACCAGCCGGCCTACTCGATCCTGAACCGCTGGGTCGAGGACGGGCTGACCGGCGTGCTGCGCCAGGAGGGGATGGGGGCGATCGCGTTCACCCCGCTCGCCCAGGGCCTGCTCACCGCGAAGTACCTCGCCGACGGCACGGCCGAACGCGCCCAGCAGCGCTCGTCGCTGCCGAACCGACGGCTCTCGGACGCGGCGCTGTCGGCGCTGCGGAGCCTGGACACCATCGCCTCCGAGCGGGGCCAGACACTGGCCCAGCTCGCCCTGCAGTGGGTGCTGCGCGAGGATGTCGTGGCTTCGGCGCTGATCGGGGCGTCCCGTCCCGCGCAAGCTGGACGAGAACCTGGCCGCGCTGAACGGTCCGGCGTTCGACACCGAGGAGCTGGAGCGGATCGACGCGGTCAGCGACGCGATCGACGTCGACCTCTGGGCGGAGTCGACCGCACTGTGAGCGAAGCCGTCGTCCTGGACCGCGTGCATGTGCGCGCCCCGGGGAAGATCAACGTCTTCTTCGAGGTGGGCGGCCCGGGTGCGGACGGCTATCACGAGGTCGCGTCGGCCTATCAGGCCGTCTCGGCGTACGAGGACGTCTGGGCCGAGGCATCCGACGAATTCACCGTCGAGGTCGACGGGAGCGTGGACGTGGACGCCGTTCCGCTCGACGAGAGCAACCTCGCGGTGCGGGCCGCCCGCCTGCTGGCCGCCGAGATCGGCTGGCCCGACGGCGTCCACCTGCGCATCCACAAGGGCGTCCCGGTCGCCGGCGGCATGGGCGGCGGGTCGGCGGATGCCGCAGCCGCCCTGCTCGCCTGCGACGCGCTGTGGGGGGCCGGCCTGCCCACCGGCGATCTGCTGGCGGTGGCATCCCGCCTCGGCGCGGACGTGCCGTTCGCGCTAATGGGCGGGACGGCGGTGGGCACCGGTCGCGGCGACCAGCTCAGCCCGGCCCTGGCGCGTGGTCGATTCGACTGGGTGCTGGTGACCAGCAGGCAGGGGATGTCGACCCCCGAGGTGTATGCCGAGCTGGACGAGTACCGCGCCAACCCCGCGCCGTACGTCCCGGCCGCGCCGGAACGGCCGGCGGTGTTCCCCCGGTGCTGCACGCGCTGCGGCAGGGGGATGCCCGGATGCTGGCGGCCACCTCGCACAACGACCTCACCCCGGCCGCGCTCCGCCTGCGACCCGAGCTGGACGACCTGATCAACCTGGGCCTGGCCGAGGGCGCGCTGACCGGTCTGGTGTCGGGTTCGGGACCCACCGTCGCGTTCCTCGCCGACGACGAGAAGTCCGCGATCGCTCTGCGTGTGGTCCTCAGCGCGGCCGGACACGAGACCCTGCACGTGCACGGCCCGGTTCCCGGCGCGCGCATCATGCCCTCCTGAGCCGCCGTCGAAGGGATCCGAATGGACGACGACCTGCGCACACGACACCACGACGGACCCGTCGACGACGCCGCCGCGGCGTCGCTGGAGCGGATCGGGCTCGAGCTGCGCCTCGTGCCGAATGCCCGGCCTGCGGTGGACGGCTGGCTGCACGCGGTCTCGCGCGGCTTCCTGGATCCCGAACCGGCCGACGAGCAGATCGCGGCGTCGATGGCGGCGGGCGGCTATCGCCGCCGGATCGGCGTCTTCGACCCGGGCAGCCCGCAGAGCGAGGTGCCGGTGGGCACGTTCGCATCCTGGGCGGCCGAGGTCTCGGTCCCCGGCGGCGTCGCAGTGCCGATGGCGGCGATCAGCGCGGTGACGGTCGCGCCCACGCATCAGCGGCGGGGGATCGCCCGCGCGATGATGGAGGGGAAGCTGCGTCATGCGGCATCCCTCGGCATCCCGCTGGCGGGCCTGACGGTCAGCGAGTCGACGATCTACGGACGCTACGGCTTCGCGCCCGCCGTCCCGGCCACCGAGTGGGTCATCGACACGAAGCGCGCCACCTGGGCGGGACCGGTCGCGCCCGGGCGGGTCGACGCCATCCCGCGCGATCTCGCGCGGCGCCTCGCACCCGTGGTCCACGAGCGCATCCGCGTGCATCGACCGGGCGAGATCGCCATCCCGCCGGGGCACTGGGACCGCTTCACCGGGACGAATCCGGACGCCGACAAGCCCGGCCGCATCCGCGCCGTGCAGTACGCGGACCCATCCGGCACCGTGCGCGGGGTGGCGCTGTACACCGCGACCGAGAACCACGACGACTTCACGAAGTCGCGCGTGCGGATCACCTCGCTGGTGGCCGAGGACGCCCAGGCGTATGCCGGGCTGTGGCGCTACTTCATCGAGCTTGCCCTGATCGCCACCGTGACGGCGAGCGAGCTGTCCACGGACGAGCCGCTGTGGTGGATGATCTCGGACCAGCGCGCCGCGACGATCACGCTCAACGACCATCACTACCTTCGCGTGCTCGACATTCCGGCCGCGCTGCAGGGTCGCCGCTACCACGCCGCCGGGGCGGTCGTGCTGGATGTGGCCGATCCGGTGGGAATCAGCGGCGGTCGGTGGCTGTTGGAGACCGATGCGGCCGGGATCGGTCGGGTCCGGCCGGACGATGGGCCGGACGCGAGCGACATCCCGGTGGTCCGGCTGGGGACGACCGAACTGTCGGCGGCCTACCTGGGTGCGGTCTCGCTGGCGACCCTGGCGGCCGCCGGCCGGGTGGAGACGACGGATGCCGCGGCGGCGGCGCGGGTGCTGTCCTGGCCCGAGGCGCCGCAGCTGAGCTTCTGGTACTGATCGGGGTAACGCTCGGGCCGGATGTCGGAGGGCTGGACTACCCTCGTAGGGCACCTGGATCCATGAGCGGCAAGAACGAGCGGCAGGAGAGCACCGTGAGAGCACGAGTCGGAGAGACCACCATCGCCGAAGCGGACGAGGCCGACCTGGTCCGGATCGAGGGGAACTGGTATTTCCCGCCGGCCGCCGTCGACAAGGCGCTGCTGCAGACCAGCGACACGCCGTACACCTGCCCGTGGAAGGGCGAGTGCCAGTACTACTCGGTGAAGATCGGCAACGAGATCCTCGCGGACCGGGCCTGGGCCTACCCCGAGCCGTACCCCGGCGCGATCGAGCGGGTCGGCCGGGACTTCGCCGGCTACATCGCGTTCGCGCCGGACGTCGAGGTCGGCGACTGAGCGTCGCGGACGGCGGACGGACCCGACCATGATCGAGTTCCGCGACGTCTCGAAACAGTTCCCGGACGGCACCCGTGCCGTGCGGGACTTCAGCCTGGTCATCCCCGCGCGCAAGACGACGGTGTTCGTCGGCTCCAGCGGCTGCGGCAAGACCACCCTGCTGCGCATGATCAACCGGATGGTCGACACCACCGCGGGCGCGATCGAGATCGACGGCGTCGACATCGCCACACGATCGGCGGTGGCGCTGCGCCGCAGCATCGGCTACGTCATGCAGAACTCCGGCCTGCTGCCGCATCTGAGCGTCGAGGACAACATCGCCACGGTCCCGGTGCTGCAGGGCATCAGGAAGAAGGATGCCCGCGCCCGCGCGCGCGCGCTGATGAGCACCGTGGGGCTGGACGAGCAGATGGCCCACCGTTACCCGAGCCAGCTCTCCGGCGGCCAGCAGCAGCGGGTGGGCGTCGCCCGGGGCCTGGCGGCCGACCCGAACATCCTCCTGATGGACGAGCCGTTCGGCGCCGTCGACCCGATCGTGCGCGCCGACCTGCAGGCAGGAGCTGATCCGGCTGCAGAGCGAGATCGGCAAGACCATCGTGTTCGTCACGCACGACATCGACGAGGCCTTCCTGCTCGGCGACCAGGTGGTGATCCTTCAGGTCGGAGCGCAGATCGCCCAGGTCGGCAGTCCGAGCGAGATCATCGAGAACCCGGCATCCGAGTTCGTCGCCAGCTTCATCGGCGCCGAACGCGGGACCCGTGCGCTGCACCTGAAGGAGACGACCCGCGGCACGGTCGTGGTCGACGCGCAGGGGCGCACCCAGGGGGCGCTGGTCGAGGGAGGTGCCGCCGGGTGAGCTGGATCGCCGACAACATCGGACTGATCCTCGAGCTGACCCTCGTGCACGTGCGGCAGAGCGTCATCCCGATCCTCCTCGGCTTCGTGGTCTCGGTGCCGCTGGGCTGGGTCGCCTGGCGGTACCGGCTGCTGCACGGACCGATCCTGGTGATCACCGGGCTGCTGTACACGATCCCGTCACTGGCGCTGCTGGCCCTGCTGCCGGTCATCCTCGGCACCAGCTACATCAGCGACGTCAACCTCATCGTCGCGCTCACCCTCTACGGGATCGCGCTGATGGTCCGGGCGGTGGCCGACGGCCTCGCATCGGTCGACCCGGACGTGCGCCTGGCCTCCGTGGCGATGGGCTACGGCCCGCTCCGGCGGTTCTGGGCGGTCGATCTGCCGCTGGCCGGCCCGGTGATCCTCGCCGGTCTGCGCGTGATGGCCTCCAGCACCATCGGGCTGGCGACGGTCGGGATCCTGGTCGGGGTGACCAATCTCGGCTACCTGTTCACCAACGGGCTCGAGCGGCGCATCCTGATCGAGGTCTTCTCCGGCATCGTGGCCGTCGTCGTCATCGCGGTCGTCATCGATGTGATCCTCGTGGTCGGCGGGCGCCTGCTCATGCCCTGGGCGCGGCGGACCCGTCGGCGCCGTTCCGCGTCGGCCCGGGCGCAGGAGGCGGTGGCATGAACTTCCTGATCGACGCGATCCGGTGGATCTTCTCCGGCGACCTGTCCGGGACCGATCCGGTGCCGGAGGCCATCGGCATCCACCTGCTGTACACCGTGGTCTCCGTGCTGGTCGCCGTCCTCATCGCCGTGCCGCTGGGCTGGCTGATCGGCCACACCGGGCGCGGGCGGGATGTCGCGGTGGCGATCTCGGGCGCCGCGCGTGCCGTTCCCTCCTTCGGGCTTTTCATCCTGCTCGTCCTGCTGCTGGGCGTCATCCACAAGCCCGAGGCGGCGATCGTGACATTCGTGATCCTCGGCATCCCGTCGATCCTGGCCGGCGCCTACTCCGGCTTCGAGGCCATCGACCGCTCGGTCATCGACGCGGGCCGGTCGATGGGGATGACGCCGTGGCAGGTGCTGTGGCGGATCGAGGTGCCGTTGGGGATGCCGCTGCTGGTCGCCGGCATCCGGTCCGCGGTGCTGCAGGTCGTGGCCACCGTCACGATCGCCTCGTATGTCGGCATCGGGGGACTCGGCCAGTACATCATCGCCGGGATCCCGCTGGCGAGCTGGACATGGTCCTGGGCGGGGCCATCCTCGTCGCCGCGCTCGCCCTCGTGCTGGACGGGCTGTTCGCCGTGCTCCAGCGGATCAGCGTGCCGCGCGGAGTGCGGGCCCGCCCGCGCCCGCGGCGGGCGTCCGAAGAGCCCGAACCAGTGCCGTCCCCGGCCACCTGACCACCGTCCCGAACACCCCCTCCCCGAGAGAAAGAGAAGCACCATGATCACCGCGAAGAAGACCCTCGCCGTGGCTGCCGCGATCGTCGGTGCCGCGCTGGCACTGGCCGGCTGCGCGTCCAGCAATCCGCTCAGTCCGTCCGACTCCGGATCGGCCGGCGGCGACTCCTCCACGATCGTCGTGGGCTCGCAGGCCTACGCCTCGAACGAGATCATCGCCGAGACCTACGCGCAGGCGCTCGAAGGCGCCGGCCTGAAGGTCGAGCGCAAGTTCAACATCGGCCAGCGCGATGCCTACATGCCGTCGATCGAGAAGGGCGAGATCCAGGTGTTCCCCGAGTACACCGGCAACCTGCTGCAGTTCCTCGACAAGAACGCCACCGCCACCGCGCCGGACGAGGTGTACGCCGCACTGCAGAAGGCGATGCCGGAGGGGCTGACGGTGCTCGATCAGGCGACCGCGACCGACCAGGACTCGTACACCGTGACCAAGGCCTTCGCCGACAAGTATCACCTGACGAGCATCGCCGACCTGGCCAATGTGAAGGAGAAGCTCACGCTCGGGGGCAACCCCGAACTGGCCGATCGCCCGTACGGGCCGAAGGGGCTGAAGAGCATCTACGGCATCGACATCGGGTTCACCGCGACCGGCGACACCACGGTCGAGGATCTCGTGGCCGGCACGGTCAACGTCGCCGACGTGTACACCTCCGACCCGCGGATCAAGACCGACGACCTGGTCGTGCTGAAGGACCCGAAGGGCATGATCCTCGCCTCCAATGTCGTCCCGGTGATCAGCAAGGACATCCAGGGCAAGGTCGCCGACACCCTCAACGCCGTCCAGGCCAAGCTCACCCCCGAGGCGCTGGTCGACATGAACGTGCAGAACACGGTCGACAAGAAGTCCGCCGCCGACATCGCGAAGGCGTTCCTGGCCGACAACGGTCTGAAGTAGGGCGCGCCCGGCATCGTCGTCGTCGCCGCGGGGGAACACATGCGGCGACGGCGGCGATGGGCGTGCGGCCGGTCAGACCGCCAGCGACCAGCCGAGGGAGAAGTCGAACGCCACGGCGACCATCAGGTACATCAGCCACAGCCCGGTCAGGGTGTGCCAGAGCCCCAGCGCGCGCTCGCCCCACGTCATCCCGATCGCGGCGAAGAAGTCCGACAGGTAGATCAGCGCCAGCCCGACGAACAGCAGGCCGACCGGCCAGTCCCCGGCGACGAAGAACACCACCAGGCCGACGACCGAGATGATGAAGAACGCGACGCACATGCCCGCGTTCGGGCGCGGGTCGTTTCCGCGGTAGCGGTTGTAGCCGATCGCGAACCAGTGGATGCCGTACGCCGAGAAGGCCAGAGCCGCCATGTACAGCGGCGGTTCCTTGAACACCTGGAACCAGGTGAGGCCGATGAACAGGATCAGCCCGGTCACGAATTGGCAGAAGCCGGGCAACCAGATGCCCCAGACGCCGGTGGCGCGATCGACCCGCTCGTCTCTTCGCGGCCATCCGAACAGCTCCTGCGGGCCGTAGATGAGGTAGCCGGTTCCGAGGCCGAAAAAGCCGAGGGCCAAGGGTGGGAACATCGACACTGCGAACTGCATGATGAACCTTCTTAGATCTTCGTGAGGTTCCCCTTGCCCTCATCGTGTCCTCACCCGGACCGAAGTTCAAGGACCCGCGGGCAGGGGTTGCGGGTTGTCGCACTCAGGCGTAAGCCTGGGAGCAGTGACGAACCCGTGCATGGAGGAAGTGCGCCATGACCAGTGAACAGGCAGCGACCGAGCGGAAGGTCGACGACCGGGAGCACCTCCAGATCGCCCCGCCGAAGACGTGGGCCGCCGGCATCCCCGGCATCCTGTACTCGGTGGGACCGGCCGCGAGGGACATGGGCGTCTCGCGTGCGGCGAAGCTGCTCACCTCGATGAACCACAAGGACGGCTTCGACTGCATGAGCTGTGCGTGGCCGGATCCCGACCATCGCAAGGTCGCGGAGTTCTGCGAGAACGGGGCGAAGGCCGTCACCTGGGAGGCGACGCCGGTCACCGTCCCGAGCGGGTTCTGGCGCGAGCATCCGATCTCGGTGCTGAAAGAGGAGTCCGAGTACTGGCTCGGGATGCAGGGCCGGCTGGTCGAGCCCGTCTACAAGGCCGCCGACAGCGACCGCTACGAGCCGGTCGGGTGGGACGAGGCGTTCCGGATCGTGTCCGAGAAGCTGCGCGGGCTCGACTCGCCGGACCAGGCCGCGTTCTACACGAGCGGGCGCACCTCGAACGAGGCCGCGTTCGCCTATCAGCTGTTCGCGCGGGCGTTCGGCACGAACAACCTGCCCGACTGCTCGAACATGTGCCATGAATCCACCGGTGCGGCCCTCGGCGAGACGATCGGAGTGGGCAAGTGCACGATCACCTACGACGACTTCGCCAAGGCCGACCTGATCATCATCATGGGCCAGAACCCCGGCACGAACCACCCGCGCATGCTGACCGCCCTGGAAGAGGCCAAGCAGGCCGGAGCGACCATCGTCGCGGTGAACCCGATGCCCGAAGCCGGGCTGATGCGGTACAAGAACCCGCAGAAGATCGGCGGATGGATCGGCAAGGGCACGGGGCTGGCCGACGACTACCTGCAGATCCGTCTCGCCGGCGACCAGGCGCTGATGCAGGCGGTCGCCAAGCGCGTGCTCCAGGCCGAAGAGGCCGAGCCCGGCACAGTGCTGGATCACGACTTCATCGACCGGTACTGCCACGGGTTCGACGAGTTCGCGCAGAGCCTGCGCAGCCTGGACGAGGTCGAGGTGCTGCGGGCGACCGGGCTCACCGCCGGCGAGATCGGCGGCCTGGCCGACCGGTACATCCGGGCCGACCGCGTGATCATCACCTGGGCGATGGGGCTGACGCAGCACAAGCGGGCCGTTGCCACCATCAAGGACATCATGAACCTGCTGCGCTGCGCGGGAACATCGGCAAGCCCGGTGCGGGTGCCTCGCCGATCCGCGGGCACAGCAACGTGCAGGGGGACCGCACGATGGGCATCTGGGAGAAGATGCCGCCGGCGTTCCTGGACAAGCTGCAAGAGGAGTTCGGCTTCGATCCGCCGCGCGAGAACGGCGTGGACAGCGTCGACGGCATCCGCGCCCTCGCCGACGGGCGGATAAAGGTGTGGGTGGCCCTGGGCGGCAACCTCGTCTCCGCGGTCTCCGACACGCATGCGGCCGAAGAGGCGATGCAGAAGGCCGAGCTGACGGTGCAGATCTCCACGAAGCTGAACCGGTCGCACGCCGTCGTCGGTCGCGAGGCGCTCATCCTTCCGACCATGGGGCGCACCGAGATCGACCGTCAGGCGTCGGGGGAGCAGTTCGTCTCGGTCGAGGACACGGTGTGCGCGGTGCATCCCTCCTGGGGCAAGGTCGAACCGGTCGCCCCGCACCTGCTGAGCGAGATCGCGATCATCAGCCGGCTGGCCCAGGCCACGCTCGGCCACACGGTGAACGTCGACTGGGCCGGCTTCGAGCACGACTACGACAGGATCCGCGAGCACATCTCGCACGTGGTCCCCGGCTGCGAGGACTACAACGCGAAGATCCGGCACGAGGGCGGTTTCGTGCTGCCGCACGGTCCGCGCGATTCGCGCACGTTCCCCACCGCCACCGGCAAGGCCATGTTCACCGTGAACCGGTTGGATGTCGTGGACTGCCCGCCCGGTCGGCCTGCTGCAGACCGTGCGCGCGCACGACCAGTTCAACACGACGATCTACAGCCTGAACGACCGGTACCGCGGAGTGAAGAAGGGACGGGACGTCATCTTCGTGAACCCGCTCGACATCGCCGAGCTCGGCCTGCGCGACGGCCAGCGGGTCGACGTGCACGGCGAGTTCAGCGACGGGGTCGACCGGGTCGTGCGCGCGTTCCGGCTCGTGTCCTATCCGACGGCGCGCGGCTGCGCGGCGGCCTACTTCCCCGAGGCGAACCCTCTGGTGCCGCTCGGCGCGACCGCCGAGGTCAGCAACACCCCGGCCTCGAAGTCGGTGGTGATCCGGATCGAGCCGGCCGCGCAGACGGCGGTGGTGGCCTGAGCGTCGACCCGACTCAGCCCTCGAGGCGCTCGGACAGCTCGAGCCAGCGCTCCTCGAGCGTCGCGCACTCGCCGGTGAGCGCGTCGCGCTGACCCTGCAGTCGGATCAGCGCGTCGTAGTCGTCGTGGGATGCTGCGAGCTGCTGGTCGAGTGCGGCGATCTCCTGCTGGAGCCGGTCGCAGCCGCCGGTCGATCGCGGACACCTCCTTCTCGGCGGTGCGGCGGTCGGCCCCGGCAAGGGCCGGAGCGGATGCCGGAGCGGATGCCGAAGCCGCGGCATCCGGTCTCGCCGGCGCCGCGGACCGGTGCGAGCGCTTGCGCGGCGCGCTGGTCGGTCCGCAGTCGCAGGTATTCGTCCACACCTCCGGGCAGATGCCGGAACCGACCGTCGAGGATGGCGTACTGCTGGTCGGTGACGCGTTCCACGAAGTAGCGGTCGTGCGAGACGACCAGGAGCGTCCCCGGCCACGAGTCCAGCAGCTCCTCCATCGCGGCGAGCATGTCGGTGTCCAGATCGTTGGTCGGCTCGTCCAGGATGAGCACGTTCGGCTGGCTCAGCAGCGACGAGGCAGGCCGAGCCGGCGCTTCTGGCCGCCGGACAGGTCCTTCACCGGAGTGGACAGCTTGCACGCTGGAAAAGCCCATCCGCTCCAGCAGCTGTCCGGGAGTGAGCTCGGTCGCCTTCGATCCGGCGCCGAACGTGTAGGTGGTCCGCAACCCTTCCAGCACCACCCGCACGGGCTTGTGCAGGTGCGGATCCAACTCGTCCATCCGCTGCGAGAGCGCCGCGACCTGCACGGTCTTGCCGCGCTTGACCCGACCGCCGGTGGGGATGACGGTGCCCTCGACCAGGCCGAGCAGGGTGGATTTGCCCGCGCCGTTCACACCCAGGATGCCGGTGCGCTCGCCGGGGGCGATGCGCCATTCCACCTGGTGCAGCACCTCGCGCTCGGCGCCGCTGTCGGGGTCGGGGTAGGCGACCGACGCGTCCAGCAGGTCGACGACGTCCTTGCCCAGACGCGAGACGGCGAGGGCACGCAGCGCCACCTCGTCCCGCAGCGGCGGGACGTCGGCGATCAGCTCGTTGGCCGCGTCGATCCGGAATTTCGGCTTGGAAGTGCGGGCGGGAGCGCCGCGGCGCAAGCCAGGCCAGCTCGCGACGCGCGAGGTTCTGCCGCCGCTGCTCGATCGCGGCCGCCTGCCGGTCGCGCTCGACGCGCTGCAGGATGTAGGCGGCATAGCCGCCCTCGAACGGCTCGACCAGCCGGTCGTGCACCTCCCAGGTCGCGGTGCACACCTCATCCAGGAACCAGCGGTCGTGAGTGACCACCAGCAGAGCGCCCGAGCCCGACGGCCAGCGGCGCTTGACGTGCCCGGCCAGCCAGGCGATGCCCTCGACATCGAGGTGGTTGGTGGGCTCGTCCAGGGCGATGACGTCCAGGTCCTGGGCCAGCAGCGCCGCCAACGCCACCCGGCGACGCTGGCCGCCGGACAACGAGCCGATCCGGCCCTGCCAGTCCAGATCGCCGAGCAGACCGGCGATGACGTCGCGGACGCGGGCGTCTCCGGCCCAGACGTGCTCGGGGATCTCGCCGACGACCGCGTGCGACACGGTGTCGTCGTCGTCCAGCGTGTCGTACTGCTCGAGTGCGCCGATGCGCACGCCGCCGCGGGTGGTGACCTGCCCGGAGTCGGGCTCGAGCCGGCCGGTGAGCATGGCCAGCAGGCTGGACTTGCCGTCGCCGTTGCGGCCCACGATGCCGATCCGGTCGCCCTCGTCGACGCCGAGGGTGACGGAATCGAACACGATCCGGGTGGGGTACTCGAGGTGCAGGGTCTGTGCCCCGAGAAGATGCGCCATATCCGTTCCAGGCTACGGCACGGGTTCGATGCCCACCCGCACGGTGTCGCCGAGATCGACGCCCTCGCTCTGCCGGCGGAACAGCGTCGCCTCGAACTCGTAGCGGATGCCGTCCATTCAGACGTCGCCCTCGCGCCGGGTGCCGCCGCACCGCCAGCAGGCCGTCCCCGGCGGACCTTCGATCATCGCGCCGCAGTCCGCGCACAGGCTCGGCAGCCAGCACGCCGCATCGCCGCCGACCGGCTCGGTCGACGCGTCCGGCGGCGGCCGCAGCATCCCGTCGTCGTGGTCCATGGCTTCATCCTGCCACCGCGTCACACGCGGCCGGACGATCCGGCGGCGCTGATACGTTCGGATCATGACCGCCGAGCAGCCCGCCTCCGCGCCGGCCGCCACGCACGTGGTCGCCCGCCCCCATGTCCTGTACGTGGGAACGCCGGCATACCTGATCGGCTCGGTCAACGCCGACGGCTCGGCCAATCTCGCCGCCGCGTCGTCGCACTGGGCGCTGGGCGACATGCTGTGCCTGGGGATCGAGGCCGACGGGCAGACCGCGCTGAACATGGCCGAGCGTCCGGACATCACCGTGAACTTCCCGTCGCCGGCGCTGTGGCCGGCGCTCGTGCGCCTGTCGCGGCTGACCGGGCGCGACCCGGTGCCGGCGGCCAAGGCCCAGCGCTATGCGTTCGCGCGCGACAAGTTCGCGGCCGCGCACCTGACACCCCAGTCGTCGGACCGGGTGGCGGCGCCGCGGGTGCAGGAGTGCCTGCTGCAGTTCGAGGCGGTCGTGCGCCGGATGACCCCGGGCCTGGACGGCGGATACTTCATGGTCGAGGCCGAGGTGGTGCGCGTGCACGCCGACCCCGCGATCGTGGACGGCGACGAGATCGACCCGCGGCTGTGGCATCCGCTGGTCTACGCGTTCCGCCACTTCTTCGATCGCGGTGACGAGGTCGGCTGGCTGCCCTCGAGCCGGCTCGCGCCGTACCCGCCGATCATCGACTGAGCCGGCTCAGACGTCGAAGCTGAGACTGAGCTTGCGCAGCAGAGCGGCCAGCCGCTCGCGGTCGGTGCGCGAGAGCCGGGACAGGAGCACGGCCTCGGCGTCCACCAGACGCGTGATCGCGGCATCCACGCGCGTCTTGCCGTCGTCGCTGAGCACCACCAGGATGCTGCGACCGTCGGCCGGATCGCCCTCGCGCCGCACGAGTCGACGCCCGACGAGGCGGTCGATGCGGTTGGTCATCGTGCCGGACGAGACCAGGGTCTGCTCGGCAGGCCTTCGGGGTCAGCCGGAACGGCTCGCCCGCGCGGCGCAGCGCCGACAGCACATCCCACTCCCACGGCTCGAGCTCGCTGCGGCGGAAGGCGTCGCGGCGGGCGCGATCCAGGTGCCGTGAGAGCCGATCGACCCGCGAGAGCACCTCCAGCGGAGAGAAGTCCAGGTCGGGACGCTGAGAGATCCACGCCTCGACGATCCGGTCGACTTCGTCGGTCTGCGCGGTCATCCTGCCATTATCGGCCAGGCGGCGCACCCGGCGCGATCTGGCAGACTTGACCCCGGTCGCAGTGCGGCCGGTCCGCCGTGGTGTAATGGCAGCACGACAGCCTTTGGAGCTGTTAAGTCCAGGTTCGAGTCCTGGCGGCGGAGCATGTCAGAGAACGCCGATCCTCGTCTTGCCGTCGTCATCCTCGCCGCAGGGCAGGGCACCCGGATGCGCTCCGCGGTCCCGAAGGTGCTGCACCGGATCGGCGGGCGTCCGCTGGTCGGCCACGTGCTGGACACCGCCCGCGCGCTGCACCCCGCCGACGTGCTCGTCGTGGTCCGGCACGAGCGCGACCTCGTCGCGCAGGCGGTGGCGGATGCCGCCCCGGGCACGCGCATCGTCGACCAGGACGCGGTTCCGGGCACCGGGCGCGCGGTCGAGGTCGCACTCGAGGCCCTGGGCGGGTTCGACGGGGACGTGCTGGTGCTGTCCGGGGACGTGCCGCTGCTGGATGCCGCGACCCTGACCGCGTTCGTCGCCGAGCATCGCGCGATCGGCGCTTCGGCGACGCTCATGTCGGCCGTCGTGGCCGACGCGCACGGGTACGGGCGGGTCATCCGCGATGCGGACGGCGCGGTCGAGCGCATCGTGGAGCAGAAGGACGCGAGCGCCGAGGAGGCCGCCGGCCGCGAGATCAACGCCGGCGTGTACGTGTTCCGCGCGGACGCACTGCGCACGCACCTGCCGCGGGTGGGCACCGACAACGCACAGGGCGAGAAGTACCTCACCGATGTCGCGGGACTGCTGCGTCGGGCCGGCGCCGTGGTGTCGGCATCCGTCGTGGACGACGTCACCGTCACCTACGGGGTGAACGACCGTGCCCAGCTGTCCGAGGTCGGGCGGCTGCTGAACGCGCGCACCGTGCGGCGGTGGCAGGCTGGAGGGCGTGACCGTGATGGACCCGGCCACCACCTGGATCGATGTGACGGCGACGCTCGCACCGGATGTGACACTGCTGCCGGGCACCCAGGTGCTCCGCGCCACGAGCGTGGAGGCCGGCGCCGTGATCGGGCCGGACACCAGCCTCGTCGACTGCGAGGTGGGGGAGCGGGCCACCGTGCGCCGCACCGACGCCACCCTCGCGGTGATCGGGGCCGACGCCACCGTCGGCCCGTTCGCCTATCTGCGTCCGGGCACCGTCCTGGCCGCGAACGGCAAGATCGGCACGTTCGTGGAGACGAAGAACTCCACCATCGGCGCCGGCAGCAAGGTGCCGCACCTCTCGTACATCGGCGACGCCACGATCGGCACGGGCGTCAACCTGGGCGCCGGCGCCATCACCGCGAACTACGACGACGTCGCCAAGCACCGCACCGAGATCGGCGATGAGGTCCACTCCGGCTCGCACAACGTCTTCGTCGCGCCGGTTAGGATCGGAGAAGGCGCGAAGACCGGGGCCGGTGCCGTCATCCGCAAGGATGTTCCTGCCGGAGCCCTGGCACTCAGCGTGGCACCCCAGCGCAACATCGAGGGGTGGGTCGAGAAGAACCGATCGGGCACGGCTGCGGCGGATGTCGCCGCCCGCGCACGGTCCGCACAGAAGGCGGGCGATGAGCCACAAGGACAAGAAGGTTGACCTCGATCGCGTCCGGGGCATAGCGCCGGGTCTGGTCGCCAAGACCAAGAAGCGGCTGGTGGTCGCCTCCGGCCGCTCCAATCCCGCCCTCGCCGCCGAAGTGGCAGCCGCGCTGGGCACCGAGCTGGTGCCCACCGAGTACCGGACGTTCGCCTCGGGGGAGATCCTCACCCGCTTCGAGGTGTCGATCCGAGGCTTGCGACGTGTTCCTAGTCCAGTCGTTCGGTCCGCCGGTGAACGAGTGGCTGATGGAGCTGCTGATCATGCTGGATGCTGCCAAGCGGGCCTCTGCGAAGCGCATCACCGTCGTCGCGCCGTACTATCCGTATTCGCGCCAGGACAAGAAGGGGCGCGGTCGCGAGCCGATCAGCGCCCGCCTGGTCGCCGACCTGCTCAAGACGGCGGGCGCGGACCGGGTGATGAGCGTGGACCTGCATGCCGCGCAGATCCAGGGCTTCTTCGACGGGCCGGTGGACCACCTGTTCGCCAAGCCGGTGCTGCTGGATCACTTCGTGCGCACGCTCAGCGAAGAGGACCGCGCGAAGCTCACGGTGGTCTCGCCGGACACCGGCCGGGTGCGCGTTGCCGACCAGTGGTCGGACAGCCTGGACGCGCCGCTGGCGATCATCCACAAGCGCCGCGACCCGAACGTGGCCAACCAGGTCACGGTCAACGAGATCGTCGGCCGCGTCCGCGGCCGCGTCTGCCTGCTCGTGGACGACATGATCGACACCGGCGGCACCATCCTGAAGGCCGCCCAGGCGCTGAAGGAGAACGGGGCCGAGCGGGTCATCGTCGCCGCCACGCATCCCGTGTTCAGCGACCCGGCGGTCCAGCGGCTGCAGGACGACGCGATCGACGAGGTCGTCGTGACCGACACGCTCCCGCTGCCGGCCGACAAGATGTTCCCCGGTTGCCTGGTCCTGCCGATCGCCCCGCTGCTGGCGCGGGCGATCCACGAGGTGTTCGTCGACGGCTCGGTGACGAGCATGTTCGACGGGGCGGCGTGATCCGCCCGTCGTGTTCACTTCGCTGACGGCGCTCTGGAACCGCGGCTTCGCGGTCCTGGGCAAGATCTCGATGTACCGCCTGGCGCTGTACGCGCTGGGCCTGCTCGCCGTCGTGGCGCTGCTGATGTCGCTGCTGGGGCTGGCCGGTCCCGCGCCGCTGGAGCTGCTGGCGACGGCCGTGGTCCTGGTCGTGGTGTGCGCGGCGGTGGATGCCGCATCCCAGCGTTTGCTGCGTCTGCCCTGGCGGGTCGAGTCCTCGCTGATCACCGCGGCGATCCTGCTGTTCGTGCCTGCGGCCCACGGTCGATCCGGTCGGTCTGGCCGGCATCGCGATCGCCGGGGCCGTGGCATCCGCCTCGAAGTACCTCCTCGCCTGGCGCGGCCGGCACGTGTTCAATCCCGCGGCGGTGGGGGCCACCGTCCTCACCCTGATCTCGGCGATCAGCGGGGTCTACGCGCTGGGGTGGTCCTCGTGGTGGGTCGGCTCGCCGGTGTTCGGCCCGCTCGTGCTCCTGCTGGGCGTGATCCTGCTGTGGCGCACCGAGAAGCTGCGGGTGATCGCCCTGTTCTGGGTGGTGGCGCTCGTGGTCGGCGTGGTCGCGGCCGCCGTGCAGTACCGGCAGCAGGGCGTGCCGGTGGACGTGTGGACGCTGGTGTGGCGACGCCTGTGGTCCTCGCCGCTGCTGTTCCTGGGCGCGTTCATGCTGTCCGAGCCGCTGACCCTGCCCCCGCGACGCTGGCAGCAACTGGTCGTGGCCGCGGTGGTCGGGGTGCTCGTGGGCTGGGCGCCGCTGTTCGGCACGTTCCCGGTGGGCCTCGGCCAGGAGCGGGCGCTGCTGGTGGGCAACCTCATCGCCTTCCTGTTCGCCGTCCGTGCCGCCGTGCGCCTCGTCTTCGAGGGCCGCGCGGCGATCACGCCCACGGTGGAGGAGCTGGTCTTCCACGCCGGCCGCGGCTTCTCGTTCACCGCGGGCCAGTTCCTCGAACTGGACGTGCCGCATCGCCGCCCGGACGCCCGCGGCACCCGTCGCGAGTTCAGCATCGCCTCGGCCCCCGAGGACCTGCCCACCGTGCGGATCGCGTTCCGGCGCGGATCGCAGTCGACGTACAAGAAGGCGCTGGCGGCGATCACGCCGGGCACGGCGCTGGCGGTCACCGGCGTGTGGGGCGACTTCGTGCTGCCGCGGCATCCCGACAGCCGCGTCCTGATGGTGGCGGCCGGCATCGGCGTGACCCCGTTCGTGTCGCAGCTGCGCCATCTGACGCTGACCGGCCGTGCCCGCGACATCATCGTGATCTACGTGGTCTCGGATGCCGCCGAGCTGGCGTTCCGCGACGATCTGGCCGCGACCGGGGTGCGCGTCATCGTCTTCAGCCGCGACGAGCCGGATCGGCTGCCGCCGCAGTGGGAGTGGGCGCGGGGCGTGCGGCTGACCGCCGACGTCCTGCAGCGCACCGTGACCGACCTGGGTGAGCGCCACGCGTACGTGTCCGGCCCGGCGGCGCTGATCGCCGACCTGGCGCCGGCGCTGGAGCGGGCGCGCTCGATCACGACCGACGCGTTCAGCGGCTACTGATCGGCGATCGCCGACGGATCGTCGGGGCGGGCGGGGATCCGCACCTCGAACGTGGTGTCGCCGGGGACGCTGTGCGCGGTGATGGTGCCGTGGTGGGCCGCCACGATGGCCCGCACGATCGACAGGCCCAGCCCCGTTCCGCCGGTCTTCCGGGCGCGGGACCGGTCTGCACGGGCGAACCGCTCGAACAGCTCCGAGGCCACCGACGGGTCGATGCCCGGACCGTCGTCATGCACGCGCAGCACGGCGTCGGCGCCGTCGCGGAGCACGGTGGTGGTCACCTCGCTGCCGGCGGGGGTGTGCGTGCGGGCATTGGCGAGCAGATTGGCCGCGACCTGGTGCAGACGTGCGGTGTCGCCGGCGACGATCACCGGATCCTCGGTCACCTCGACCCGCCAGTGATGGTCCGGACCGGCGGGGCGCGCGTCCCCGACCGCCTCGACGGCCAGCCGGGTCAGATCGACCGTGTCGAACACCAGCTCCTGTCCCTCGTCCAGGCGTGCCAGCAGCAGGAGATCCTCGACCAGGGCCGTCATCCGCAGGGACTGCGCCTGGATGCGCTCCAGCGCCTGCGAGGTGCCGTCGGTCAGGTCGGGGTCGCGCAGCGACAGCTCGGAGTAGCCGCGGATCGACGCGAGCGGGGTGCGCAACTCGTGGCTGGCGTCGGCGACGAAGCTGCGCATCCGCTCCTCGTTGTGCTGGCGGGCCTGCAGTGAGGTGCTGACGTGGTCCAGCAGCGTGTTCAGCGCCGCCCCGACGCGCCCGATCTCGGTGCGCTCGTCCACCTGGTCGGCCGGGACGCGCTCCGCGATCGACACATCGCCCTCGGCCATGGGCACGGACGCGACCCGGGTGGCGGTGTCGGCGACCGCACGCAGCGGACGCAGACCCCGCCGGATGACGACGGCGATCGCCGCGGCCAGGCAGCAGGCCACCCAGGGTGACCAGCAGGACGGTGGTCAGGATCTGCGCGATCGTCGCGTTGACCTCGCTCAGCGGAAGGCCGCCGGCGATCGCGTAGGCATTGCCGAGGGAGGTGCCGCGCAGACGGTAGGCGCCCAGCGCGTCGATCGACACGGTCGCGGTCTGCTCGTGCTGCAGCGAGACGGCGACCTGCTCCACCTGTCGTGCCGACAGCTGCCGCACGTCGCCGTCTTCGTCGACGTAGGCCCCGTCGGGCGGGCTGCCCGCGGGCTGGGCCACGAGGAGGAAGCCGGGCTGGGGGCGGGAGTTCTGCAGTGTCTCGTACGCCACCATCGAATTGCCGGTCAGCGACGGACGGGGGAGGTTGGGCGCGACCGCCGCGACCGAGTCCCGCACCTTGGTGTCCAGGTTCTGCTCGCAGGATGCCGCCCAGGATCGCACTGGTGCCCAGCGCCACGGCCGCCAGGATCAGCGCCACGATGCCGATGACCGTCGCCATCAGGCGGGTCTGCAGACTCATGTGGGCCCGCCGGGATGCGAGCGGAGCGGTCACTGGGGCGCTTTGATCATGTACCCGACGCCGCGCACCGTGTGGATCAGCGGCTCTTCGCCCTGGTCGATCTTCTTGCGCAGATACGAGATGTACAGCTCGACGACGCTGGAGCGGCCGCCGAAGTCGTAGTTCCACACGCGGTCCAGGATCTGGGCCTTCGAGACCACCCGGCGCTGGTTGCGCATGAGATAGCGCAGCAGCTCGAACTCGGTGGCCGTCAGTTCGATCTGTCGGCCGGAGCGCTCGACCTCGTGGCTGTCCTCGTTCAGGGACAGGTCGCCCACGCGCAGGATCGGCTCGGCCTCCACGTCCTGGGCGGTCCCCGAGCGCCGCATCAGCCCGCGCAGCCGCGCCACCACCTCTTCGAGGCTGAACGGCTTGGTGACGTAGTCGTCGCCGCCGGCGGTCAGGCCCGCGACCCGATCGCCGACCGAGTCCTTCGCCGTCAGGAACAGCACCGGGACGTTGTTGCCCGAATGACGCAGCCGCTCGAGCACGCTCATCCCGTCCAGGTCGGGCATCATGATGTCCAGCACCAGGGCGTCCGGCTGGTAGTCGCGGGCGGCCTGCAGCGCTTCGAATCCGGACGCCGCGGTGTGCACGTCCCACCCTTCCATCCGCAGCGCCATGGACAGCAGATCGGTGAGCATCTGCTCGTCGTCGACGACGAGGATGCGCGGGGCGGCGCCGTCCGCGCGGTGGAGGGAGGAACCGGCAGGCAGTCATGGTCATGTCTCGATTCTCGTCATCCCGCTGTGAGGGAGCTATGGCTCAGCCTATGGCGATCCTGTGAGTCTCGGAAGGGCCGCGGTCAGGATCTTCGCGGCAGCAGCAGGAACGCCAGCAGCGCATGAACAGCATCCCCAGGGTGGCTCCGGCGGTGTTGGCGACGATATCGCGCACATCCGGCACGCGCGACGACAGCAGCAGCGCCTGCGCCGACTCGATCGCGCCGCTGACCAGCAGTCCGACCACCGGCGCGGTCCACCAGCCGCGCACGCCGAACCACAGCACGGCGAGGACGCCCAGCGGCACGAACATCACCACGTTCGAGGCGAACTCGACCCGGTCGAACGTGATCCAGGCGGTGGAGGAGTGCTGCGCGAACCACTGCAGCAGGCGATCCAGCCCGTTCGCGATGTCGGCGCCGTACGGCCGCGCGCGCAGCGTCATCCAGCCGACCGCCCACAGGTAGCCGGCCGTCAGTGCGGTCAGCACGAGGCGGGCCGCGGTGCGCTGCACACGCAGGCCGGGAGAGACCCGCAGCTCGGTCAGTGCGTGTCCTCTGCCTCGATCTCGCTGCGGTCGCCCGACCACAGCGTGTGGAACGTGCCCTCCCGGTCGGTGCGGCGGTAGGTGTGCGCACCGAAGAAGTCGCGCTGCCCCTGGATCAGTGCGGCCGGCAGGCGGTCCGCGCGCAGGCCGTCGTAGTATGCCAGCGACGACGAGAAGGCGGGAGAGGGGATGCCGGATTGCGCCGCCGTCGCCACGATCCGGCGCCAGGCCGCCTGCGCCCGCTCCAGCGCCTCGACGAAGTAGGGCGCGGTCAGCAGCACCTGCAGATCGGGGGTCTGCGCATACGCCTCGGAGATGCGGTTCAGGAACTGGGCGCGGATGATGCACCCGCCGCGCCAGATCTCGGCGACCGCGCCCAGGTCGATGCTCCAGTCGTACTGCGCGGCACCGGCGCGGATCTCGTCGAACCCCTGCGAATAGGCGACGATCTTCGAGGCGAACAGCGCCAGGCGGACGTCCTCGATGAAGCCGGAGGCGTCCGTGACCGCAAGCGGCTCGGCAGGGCCGGGCAGCTGCGCGAGCCGCGGCGCGCTGGTCCGGGTGGCTGGACAGCGACCGGGCGAAGACCGCCTCGGCGATCCCCGACACCGGCACCCCGAGGTCGATCGCGGTCTGCACGGTCCAGCCGCCGGTGCCCTTCGCACCGGCCTGGTCGACGATGACATCCACCAGCGGGGCGGCCGTCGCGGCATCCGTCTGCCGGAGCACCTCGGAGGTGATCTCGATCAGGTACGAGTTCAGCTCGCCGGCGTTCCAGTCGGTGAACACGTCGGCGATCTCGGCGGGGCTCAGGCCGGTGCCGCGCCGGATGAGGTCGTATGCCTCGGCGATCAGCTGCATGTCGGCGTACTCGATGCCGTTGTGCACCATCTTCACGAAATGCCCGGCGCCGTCGTGGCCGACGTGCGTGACGCACGGCTCGCCCTCTGCGATCGCCGCGATGCCCTTCAGGATCGGGCCGAGGGTGACCCAGGACTCGTCCGACCCGCCGGGCATCAGCGACGGGCCCCGCAACGCCCCCTCTTCGCCGCCGGAGACGCCCATGCCGACGAAGTTGATGCCGGTGGCGCGCACCGCCTGCTCGCGGCGGATGGTGTCGGTGAACAGCGCGTTCCCGCCGTCGACGATGATGTCACCCGGCTCGAACACCTGCACCAGCTCGTCGATGACGGCATCCGTGGGTCGTCCCGCCTTGACCATGATCACCGCGGTGCGGGGCACCGTCAGCGACGCGGCGAACTGTGCGTAGGACGAACCGGCGACGAATCCGGCCTCGGGGTGGTCGGCGAGCAGCTCGTCGGTCTTGGCCTGCGTGCGGTTGTACACCGCCACCGTGTTGCCCTCGCGGCTGGCGAGGTTCCGGGCGAGGTTCGAGCCCATCACCGCCAGGCCGATCACGCCGATGTTGGCCGTGGGCTGGTCGCTCGACTCGGTCACGCGCACTCCTTGAGGAAGGGATCACAGGGATGATCCCAGCCTAGATCAGTGCTTGCGGTAGTTGTTCTGCCGGCCCAGGTGCCAGAACGACGCCACCAGGCTGACCGCCCCGATGAGCACGACCAGGCCGATGAATCCCAGGAGCATGTCCGAGGCGAGCTGTGCGTCCATGTGTTCCTCCTGGGGCGGGTCGAGTGCGCAGACGTCGTCCTCATGCTATCGGTCCGCCTGATAGACTTGGGACGCAACTTCGGCGAGGGATGCCGCACGTGCACCCGATGCGCGGCGAGTGGCATCCGTGATCGACGCGGTGAAGCAGGCCCTGCGGCTTTCCTCACGCGCATGCGTTCGAGTTGAACACAGACCCCGAAACATCAGGACCTGCCCCGCAGGTCTGCGAGGAGAGACACATGTCTGACGACACCAAGGTGCACGCCGAGCTGCGTGAGAACTTCGGCAAGGGCTTCGCGCGCCGTCTGCGCGCCGCCGGCAAGATCCCCGCCGTCATCTACGGCCACGGCACCGACCCGGTGCACGTCGCACTGCCGGGCCACCAGGTCTCGCTGCTGGTGCGTCGCGCCAACACGGTGCTCGAGCTCGATGTCAACGGCGCCCACCAGCTCACCCTGGTCAAGGACGTGCAGCGCGACCCGGTGCGCCAGATCATCGAGCACATCGACCTGCTCGTCGTGAAGAAGGGCGAGAAGGTGCAGGTCGAGGTCCCCGTGATCGTCGTCGGCGAATCCGCGCCGGGCACGATGGCCAACCTCGACACGACCACCCTGCGTCTCGAGGTGGAGGCGACCCACATCCCGGAGCACGTCGAGGTCAGCATCGAGGGCCGCGAAGAGGGCGAGCACCTCACCGCCGGCGACATCGCGCTGCCCAAGGGCGCGTCGCTCGTGGACGAGAAGGACCTGCTGATCATCGCGATCTCGGTGCCGGCCGCGGCATCCGTGCCCGAGGACGAGACCACCGAGGCGGAGGCCGCCGAGGTGGCGCCCGCCGAGGAGCCCGCCGCGGAGTGATCCATGCCGCAGACGTGGCTCGTGGTGGGCCTGGGTAATCCGGGACCGCAGTACGAGACGACCCGGCACAACGTCGGCCAGATGGTCGTCGACGAGCTGGCTGCTCGGCGCGGGGAGCGCTTCAGATCCCACAAGGCCGGTGCACGCGTGGTCGAGACGTGGCTGCGCCCCGGCGCGGACAAGGTCGTGCTGGCGAAGCTGAACAGCTATATGAACGTCTCCGGCGGCCCGGTCGCGAACCTGTCCCGGTTCTACGGCGTCGACCCGGCCCACGTGATCGTGGTGCACGACGAGCTCGACATCCCCTTCGATGCGATCCGGCTCAAGGTCGGCGGCGGGCACGGCGGCCACAACGGCGTACGCGACATCGCGAAGGCGCTGGGCACACCCGACTTCCCGCGAGTCCGGGTGGGCATCGGGCGCCCCCGGGCCGGCAGGACCCGGCCGACTGGGTGCTCGACCCGTTCAGCGCGGCAGACCGCGCCGCGCTCCCGCTCGTGCTCGGCGACGCGGCCGACGCGGTGGAGCTGCTCATCGACGAGGGACTGCTGCCCGCCCAGCAGAAGCACCATGCCCCGAGGACGTGAGACGCGGAGCATGTCGGCGGGAGAACGTAGACTCCTGGAGTGACAGTTCCCGGGATCGCGCGCGCCCTCGCGCAGGCCGAGACCGTGCGAGAGGCGCTGGCCGCGGCATCCGTGGACGCCGACCTCTCCCTCGTCGAAGGACTCGATGCCCCCGTGCTCGCGTCCCTCCTGGAGCGGCGGCGGCTCGCCGACAAACCGGCCGCCCTGCTGGTGATCACCCCGACCGGGCGCCGCGCGGACGCCGTCGGCCCCGCCCTCGAGGCGCTGCTGCCCGGTGCCACCGTGCTGCACTTCCCCGCATGGGAGACTCTGCCGCACGAGCGGCTCAGCCCCAGCGCCGAGACCGTCGGCCGCAGGCTGGAGGGCTTGCATCGGATCCGGGAATGGGATGCCGCCGACCCGCAGCTGCGGGGTCCGCTGATCGTCACCGCGTCGGTGCGCGCCGCCCTCCAGCCGCTCGCCGGCGGGCTGGTCGACGGCGAACCGCTCAGACTGTCGGTGGGCGGGCGCACCCACGAGCTCGCCGAGGTCAGCGCCCTGCTCGTGGAGCGGGCCTACCACCGGGTCGACATGGTCTCGCGCCGCGGCGAGTTCGCCGTTCGCGGCGGCATCCTCGATGTCTTCCCGCCGACCGCGGACCACCCGTACCGGATCGAGTTCTTCGGCGACGAGGTGGATCAGATCCGCGCCTTCTCGGTGGCCGACCAGCGCAGCCTTCCCGGCGAGGTGCGCGATGTGCGGCTGCTGCCCAGCCGCGAGCTGCTGCTCACCGACATGGTGCGGGAGCGCGCCCGCGCGCTGGCGGACCACTCGCCCGGTCTGCGCGGCATGCTGGAGAAGCTGTCCGAGGGGATCCCCGCCGAGGGGATGGAGTCGCTCACGCCGGCGCTGGTGGACCAGCTGGTGACCCTGGTGGACTATCTGCCGGCCGCCACGGCGGTGGCGCTGCTGGACCCGGAGCGCTCCGTCACCCGGGCGCTGACCCTCTCCGACACCAACCGCGAGTTCCTCGAGGCCGCGTGGAGCGCAGCCACCGCCGGCGGCGACGCGCCGATCGAGCTGGGCGCGGGCGACTTCGTGACCCTGCCCGCGCTGCGCGAGGCCGCTCGCGCCCGCGGCGGGGTCTGGTGGGCGCTGAGTGCCTTCGATTCGGGCGCCGTCGAAGCGGCGCGCATCGACGGCCGGCCCGTGCCCTCGTTCCAGGGGAACGTGGAGGGCGCGACCGATCACATCGGGCGCCTCCTGGCGGACGGCTACCGGGTGGTGGTCGCGGCATCCGGACCGGGCCTTGCCGATCGGGCCCGCGACGTCCTCGCCGAGCGCGGCTACGCGGCCCGCCGGGTCGACGAAGTGCTCGAGGCGCCCGAACCCGGGGTGGCCCATGTCGTGGTGGCGAGCCTGGAGCGCGGGTTCGAGGTGGACGACGCCAAGCTCGCGGTCCTGACCGAGACCGAGTTCTACGGGCGGACCATCAGCGGCGACAACCGGGTGGTCAAGAAGCTGGCCTCGCGTCGGCGCAACGTCGTCGATCCGCTTCAAGCTGAAGCCGGGCGACCACGTCGTGCACTCCACCCACGGCATCGGCCGGTTCGTCGAGCTCACCCAGCGCGAGGTGTCCACCGGCGGACGCAACGCGGTCAAGAGCATGCGGGAGTACCTCGTGCTGGAGTACGCGCCCAGCAGGCGGGGCTACCCCGGCGACAAGCTGTACGTTCCCACCGACCAGCTCGACCTGCTGTCCCGGTACGTCGGGGGAGAGGCCCCGGCGCTGTCGAAGATGGGCGGCAGCGACTGGGCGCAGGCGAAGGGCCGGGCGCGCCGGGCGGTGCGCGACATCGCGGTCGAGCTGGTCAAGCTCTATTCGGCGCGAATGGCGTCCAAGGGCCACGCGTTCGGGCCGGACACGCCCTGGCAGCGCGAGCTGGAGGAGGCGTTCCCCTTCGCCGAGACCCCGGACCAGCTGCAGACCATCGACGAGGTCAAGGCCGACATGGAGAAGCCGATCCCGATGGACCGGCTGCCGTCCGGAGACGTCGGCTTCGGCAAGACCGAGGTCGCCGTCCGGGCCGCCTTCAAGGCGATCCAGGACGGCAAGCAGGTCGCGATGCTGGTGCCCACCACGCTCCTGGTCAAGCAGCACCTCGAGACGTTCACCGAGCGGTTCGCCGGCTTCCCGGTGCAGGTGCGCGCACTGTCGCGGTTCCAGACCGACAAGCAGGCGCGCGAGATCGTCGCCGGCCTGGCCGACGGCACCATCGACATGGTCATCGGCACGCACCGCATCCTCACCGAGAAGGTGGTGTTCAAGGATGTCGGACTGCTCATCATCGACGAGGAGCAGCGGTTCGGCGTGGAGCACAAGGACTCGCTGAAGAAGCTGAAGACCAACGTCGACATCCTGGCGATGAGCGCCACGCCGATTCCGCGCACGCTGGAGATGGCGGTCACCGGGATCCGCGAGATGTCGACCCTGCAGACCCCGCCCGAGGACCGGCATCCGATCCTGTCCTACGTCGGCCCGCGCAACGACAAGCAGGTCGCCGCGGCGATCCGCCGCGAGCTGCTGCGCGAGGGGCAGGTCTTCTACGTGCACAACCGGGTGCAGTCCATCCAGCGCGTGGCCGCGCAGCTGGCCGAGCTCGTCCCCGAGGCGCGCATCGCCGTCGCGCACGGGCAGATGGGCGAGAACCAGCTGGAGCACGTCGTGGACGACTTCTGGGAGCGCCGCGCCGATGTCCTGGTCTCGACCACCATCATCGAGACCGGGCTGGACATCTCCAACGCGAACACGATGATCATCGACCGCGCCGACAAGTACGGGCTCAGCCAGCTGCGACCAGCTCGCGCGGCCGGGTGGGGCGCGGGCGCGAGCGCGGCTACGCGTACTTCATGTACGACGAGAACAAGCCGCTCTCCGAGACCGCCGCCGACCGGCTCGAGACCATCGCGGTGAACAACGACCTCGGCTCGGGCATGCAGGTCGCGCTGAAGGACCTCGAGATCCGCGGAGCGGGCAACCTGCTCGGTGCCGAGCAGGCGGGTCACATCGCCGGGGTCGGATTCGACCTGTACCTGCGGATGATCGGCGAGGCCGTGGCCGCGTTCCGCGGGGAGGAGACCGAGGGGCCGACCGAGCTGCGGCTCGAGCTTGCCCGTGGCCGCGCGCATCCCGGAGACGTTCATCGACAGCGAGCGGCTGCGGCTGGAGGCCTACCAGAAGCTGTCGGCCGCCGCATCCGCCACCGCCGCGGACGATGTGATCGATCGCGTCGTCGACGAGCTTGCGCGATCGCTACGGCGAGCCGCCCGCCGAGGTCGAGGGGCTCATCGCGGTGGCGCGCCTGCGGCGCCGCGCGGCCCAGGCCGGGCTGGCCGACGTGGTCACGATGGGACCGAACCTGCGCCTGGCGCCGGCGCATCTGCCCGACTCGATGCGGGTGCGGCTGATGCGGCTTGCATCCGAAGGCGAAGGTGGTCGCCGGCGGCGAGGCGCTCGTCGTGCCGCTGCCGACCGTCGACGGCGATCGGATGCCGGACGCCGAGCTGATCGCGTGGGCGCGTCAGCTGATCGACCAGCTGTGGCCGCAGGAAGTTCCGAGCGCGCATCGGGCGAACGCATAGCCGGCGCAGAACCGCAGCCGACGCTTCGCTGACTACGCTGACCTCGCGCGCCGCCGAGACGCGGCAGGGGACGAGCCGGAAGCGGGCGAGATGGATCGATGGTTCCTGAACCTCAACGTCATGAGCGGTCCGATCCCGGCCGCCGTCTGGGTGATCACGGCGATCGTCGGAATCGTCCTCCTCGTGCGCGATCACACCCGCAACTGGATCATCACGGCGCTGCCGGCCGTGCTCGGCGGTGCGGGTCTGGGTGTGGGCATCGTCTGGTGGTGCAATGCCAGCGATGCCTTCGGCGTCCCGCTCCCGCACGGCACCGGATGGTGGATGTCGCTGGCCGGCGGCGGGATCGGACTGGGGATCGCCAGCCTGTGGCGCACCCACTGGTGGCGCAAAGCGGTCGCCGGACTGCTGATCGTGCTCGCGCCGCTGTCGGCAGGCCTCGGCATCAACGCGGGGTTCGGGCTGACGCCGACCATCGCGGACGTGCTGGGCATCAACACGCTCCCGTCGGTGGGTGCGCTGCCGGCCCTGCCCGCACACCACGACGCCCACCCGGGTAGGCCGATCGACCTGACATGGCGGCCGCCGGCCGGCATGCCCGACAAGGGCCGCATCGGCACCCTGTCCGGGGCCGAGCGCATCCCGTCGACCGGCGGTTTCGCGCCGCGGGACGCCACGATCTACCTGCCGCCGGCGGCGCTCGTGCCCGACGCGCCCGCACTGCCCCTGGTCGTGATGATGAACGGCAAGCCGGGCCGCCCCAACCCGTCGTACGTCCGCACCGCGCTGGACACACTGGCCGCGCGCCATCACGGGCTGGCGCCGATCGTGATCATCGCCGACCAGCTGGGCAGTCCCAGTCGGCAGCCGGCCTGCTCGCCGTACTCGGTCTTCGGGAACGTGTCGCGGTACTTCAACACCGACATCATCCGGTATGCCCGCAGCCATCTGAACGTCCTGACGAGTCCGAAGGACTGGACGATCGCCGGCTACTCCGACGGCGGGGCCTGCGCGCTGAAGTGGGCGGCGCAGTATCCGAAGATCTGGGGCAACATGATCTCCCTGTCCGGCGACCTCTTCCCGGGCGCGTCCGAGCCCCGGACGTCGCTGGCCCAGGGGTTCCGCGGGAATCAGGTCCGCGACCTCGCACAGCGCCCCTCGGTGTTCGTCGCGGAGAACAGGCTTCAGTTCGCCGGACACCACGCCTTCTTCACCGCGGGGGCACTGGACCCGCGATTCTCGGGCTATGCCGTGCAGAACGCCGAGCTGCTGCGCCGCGCCGGCTTCACGGTCTCGCTCCAGGAGATCGCCGGCGCGACGCATGTGGGGACGGCGCTCAGCGGTGGACTGCTGGCCGCGTTCGGTCAGCTGTACCCGGTGCTCGGTCTGGCGCCGTCACGGTGATGCGCGTCCTGGGGCGCTACCTGACGCGGCATCCGTTCTCGGTCGCGCTGGCCGTGACCGTGATGGTCAGCGGCTGGCTGTTCTCGCTGCCGCGCACCGGGGCGACCCGCTGGCTGTCCGCCGGCCCGGCGACCACGGGCGAGGAGCACCTGTGGTGGACACCGGTGACGGCCCTGCTCGTGCCCAGCTCGCTGCTGGAAGCCGTGCTGACGGCAGCCATGGCGCTGACCGTGATGGCCTACGTCGAGCGCGTGATCGGCACGACGCGCGCGGTCCTGGGCTTCTTCGGCCTGGGAATCGTGGCGATCCTGGCGGGCATCGGCATCCACCTGCTGACGATCTGGCTGGGCACGCCGCTGCTGGTGCTGGCACGGCCGGAACTGACCCTCGATCCGGCGATCGGCGTGTTCGCGGTGGTGATGCTGGGCAGCGCGTCGGCGCCGACGCTGTTCCGGCGTCGGATCCGGGTCATCGGCTTCGCGACGGTGCTCACGTTCGCCCTGTACGGCGGCGATCAGGACAGCTTCTACCGCGTGCTCGCCGCGGTGCTGGGTCTGGCGCTGGGCGCCCTGCTGGAGCGGGGAGCGCGTCTGGCGGTTCCGCGGCCGCCGACGATGCCGCCTCGCTGGCGGCGGATGTCCTACGCGGAGGTGCGCATGCTGGTGGCCGCCGTCGTGGCCGTCACCGGGGTCGGGCCGCTGATCGTCCTGCTGAGCCACACGGTGGCCGGCCCCCTCTCCCTGCTCGTCTCCGGCTTCGCGCAGGTCGACCGGGGCGAGGCGTTCGAGCGCTTGCGCGACGTATTTCGACAACGGATGCGACGCCGGCACGGTGCACGGCCTGGCGCGCGGGGTCGGCGCGGTGCTGCTGAGCCTCGTGCCGGTCGCCCTCAGCCTGGCGGCCGCGTGGGGCCTGCGTGCCGGCCGTCGCGCCGGGTGGTTCGCCGCGCTCGCGATGAGCGCGGTCAGTCTGGTCGCCACCGGAGCGGCCGTGGGGATCCTCAGCCTGCTCAACCCCGCCGGGCTGGAGCGGGTGGGCGAGCGGTTCGCTCTGGCGGCGGGGCTTGCCGTCGGCGTGCCGTTCGCCGTCGTCGTCGCTCTCGTGCTGACCCGGCACCGGTTCGCTGTGCGCAGCGGCCGCCGGCCCGCTCGACGGTTCTGGGTGACGATCAGCGCATCCTTCGCCGGTGTCCTCCTCGTCTGGGGGGTCGTCGCGGCGGTCAGCGGGACGCTCGGGCTCGGGCTCGGGCTGTGGACCACGTTCGGCCGCTTCCTGGCCGTCCTTTTGCCGGCCGGGCTGGCACGCGGCCTTCCCCGTCCCGGGCCGCACGCTCCCGGCGTCATGTCCCTCATCGACCAATGGGCGGGGGTGGCGTTCTGGGCGGTGGTGATCGTCGCGCTCCTCGTCCTGCTGCACGCCGCCCACCACGGGGACGACGGCGACAGCATCCGGTTCCGCAAGCTGCTGCATGCACCCGGCGGCGGGACCCTCGGGTTCCTGGGCACCTGGCAGGACGTCCGGCACTGGGTGGCTGCCGACCGGGACGGTGCGGTGGCCTACCGGCTGATCGGCGAGGTGGCGCTGACGGTCGCCGATCCGGTGTGCGCCCCCGGTCGGGAGGGCGAGATCGTCGACGGCTTCCTCCGGTTCTGCGATCGGCGCGGCTGGACGCCGATCTTCTACAGCATCCACGACACCACGCTCGCCGTGCTGCACGCCCGCGGCTGGCAGAGCGTGGCCATCGGCGAAGAGACGATCGTGCGCCTGCCCGGTCTGGACTTCTCCGGCGGGCGCTGGAAGCGGGTGCGCCAGGCTCTGGCCAAGGCGGATCGGGCCGGGATCGGCGCGGTCTGGACGCGCTGGGAGGACATCCCGCCCGAGATGGCGGCTCAGATCGAGGTGCTCAGCGAGCATTGGGTCGCCGAGAAGGCGCTTCCCGAGCTCGGCTTCACGCTCGGCGGCCTCGCGGAGCTGAAGGATCCGGATGTGGCGCTTGCTGGCCGTCGACGCGTCCGGCGACCTGCAGGCGATCACCAGCTGGCTGCCGAACTGGCGGGACGGGATGCTGGTGGGCTGGACGCTGGACTTCATGCGCCGCGGCGACGAGGCGATGGCCGAGATCATGGTCTATCTGATCGCCACCGCCGCGCTGCGCATGCGCGATGAGGGCGTGGAGTCGATGAGCCTGTCCGGCGCGCCGTTCGCCCGTCGTGCGTCCTCGACCGGGAACAGTCCGCCCGCGGCGTCACTGGTGTCACGTCTGCTGGCCTGGCTGGCCGATGTTCTCGAGCCGGTCTACGGCTTCCGCTCGCTGTTCGCGTTCAAGATGAAGTTCCATCCCGAGCTGGACAGCATCCACATGGCGTACGCGGATGTCGCGAGCCTGCCGACGGCGGGTCGGGCGATCACGCGCGCCTACCTGCCGGCGGCATCACCACGGCAGACGCTCGCGCTGATGCGGATGCTGTCGGAGCGATCCCGCTGAGCTCAGATGACGCCCTGGGCCAGCATCGCTACGGCCACGCGCTCGAAGCCGGCGCAGTTGGCGCCGACCACGTAGTCGCCCTCGTGGCCGTAGCGGCGGGCCGCCCCGAACGAGGCCGCGTGCACGTCGCGCATGATCCCGCGCAAGCCGATGCTCGCTGTCGGCGAAGCTCCAGCGCTCGCGTCCGGCGTTCTGGGTCATCTCCAGCGCCGAGGTCGCCACGCCGCCGGCGTTGACCGCCTTGCCCGGTCCGAACAGCACGCCGGCGGACTGGAACGCCTCGACCGCCTCGGGCGTGGACGGCATGTTCGCGCCCTCGGCGACCGCCCGTACGCCCCCGTCGATCAGAGCCCGCGCGTCGGCGTCGTCGATCTCGTTCTGCGTGGCGGACGGAATGGCCACCTCGACCGGCACGGACCACGGATTCGCGCCCTCGATGAACCGGGCACCGGGTCGCCGGGCGGCGTACTCCGAGATGCGGGCCCGCTCGACCTCCTTCACCTGGCGCAGCAGGTCGACGTCGATGCCGTCGTCGTCGACGATGCAAGCCGGAGGAGTCGGAGGCCGTCACCGGCAGCGCGCCGAGCTGACGCGCCTTGTCGATCGCGTAGATGGCGACATTCCCGGACCCGGACACGCCCACCCGCTTGCCCTCGAGCGTCTCGCCGTGCACGGCCAGCATCTCCTGCACGAAGAACACGGCGCCGTAGCCGGTCGCCTCGGTGCGCACCTCGGCGCCGCCCCACGACGTCCCCTTGCCGGTGAGCACACCGGACTCGTGCCGATTCACCAGGCGCCGGTACTGGCCGAACAGGTAGCCGATCTCGCGGCCGCCCACACCGATGTCGCCGGCGGGCACGTCGGTCTGCTCGCCGATGTGGCGGTACAGCTCGGTCATGAACGCCTGGCAGAAGCGCATCACCTCGGCGTCGCTGCGGTCACGGGGATCGAAGTCGCTGCCGCCCTTCGCACCGCCGATGCCCTGGCCGGTCAGCGCGTTCTTGAAGATCTGCTCGAAGCCGAGGAACTTGATGATCGACAGATTCACCGAGGGATGGAACCGCAGGCCGCCCTTGTACGGGCCCAGTGCGGAGTTGAACTGGATGCGGTACCCGCGGTTCACGTGCAGCCCGCCGTCGTCATCGGTCCACGGGACGCGGAACATGATCTGGCGCTCGGGCTCGACGAGGCGTTCGACGATCCCCGCGTCCGCGAACTCCGGGTGCCGCTCCAGCACGGGCCCGATCGAGTCGAGCACCTCGTGCACCGCCTGCAGGAACTCGGGTTCATGCGGATTGCGGTCCTGTACGGTCTCGAAGACGCTGCGGACGGGCGAGGGCAGAGCGGTGAGAGTCGTTGTCACGGATGAGGCTTTCTGGCCGGATGCGGGGGGAACGCGCGCGCACGCGAACCTTCATACTCTACCGACGCTACGCTGGCGGCCAGGCGACCGCACGTAACAAGCCCGACCTCGCAAGGGAGCGCGCATGCTGTTCGAACATCTCGGAGCCGAGCCGCAGATCGACCCCACGGCGGTGATCGCGCCGACCGCGGTCATCAGCGGGGACGTGACCATCGGCCCGGACTGCCAGATCCTGCACGGAGCAGTGATCACCTCGGAGGGCGGGCCGATCACGCTCGGCGCCAGCGTGATCGTGATGGAGAACGCGCTGGTCCGCGCCAGCGCGACCAACCCGGTGCACATCGGCGCGCACACCCTGGTGGGACCGATGTGCAGCATCTCGGGCGCCACGATCGGCTCGGAGGTGTTCCTGGCCACCGGCACCCGGATCTTCAACGGCGCGCACATCGACACCGGATGCGAGGTCCGGATCAACGCGGTGGTGCACCTGCGCACGCACCTGCCGGAGGGCACCATCGTGCCGATCGGCTGGGTGGCGGTGGGCGACCCGGTGCAGATCCTGCCCCCGGCCGAGCACGAGCGGATCTGGCAGGAGCAGCAGGAACTCGACTTCCCCGGCTACGTGTTCGGGTTGGATCGGGAGACCCCCGACCTTCTCGTCCAGCTCACCGAGCGGTACGGTCGCAGCCTGTCCCGGCACGCGGACGACCGACGCCTGGACGGCTGATCGGCGCGGGCAGCGCCGCCGCATGTCGGTAGCATGGTGCGCGGTGTGCCGGGAAGTCTGGTCGGCGGTCGTCGCGGATGCGGCGGCCCGACCCACGGAGGTGCCATGACCCTGCTGCGCTCTGCACGCTTCCCCGCCGTCCTGCTGCCTGGCGGCGATCTGCGGGCTCGTGCTGGCCAACTCCCCAGCCGCATCCGGCGCGTTCGCCGTGCAGCACCTGCACGTCGGCATCCCGGGGACGCCGTTCCTGCTCGACGTCGGCGAGCTGATCGCCGACGGGCTGCTGGCGGTGTTCTTCTTCACCGTCGCCGTCGAGCTGCAGTACGAGCTCACCAGCGGTGAGCTGGGCTCGGCGCGCAAGGCCGTGCTGCCGGCGATCGCGGCCGCCGGCGGGGTGGTCGCGCCGATCGCCGTGTATCTCGCGGTGGCCGCGCCGGCCGGCCTGGCCGCGGGGTGGCCGGTGCCGACCGCCACGGACATCGCCTTCGCCCTCGGCGTGCTGGCCGTGTTCGGCCGCGGGCTGCCGCCGACCGTCCGGGTGTTCCTGCTGGCGCTGGCGATCCTCGACGACATCATCGGAATCGTCTTCATCGCGGTGCTGTTCGCGCACGGGGTGAATCTGTGGCTGCTCGTGCTGTCGGTCGTCCTGGTCGTCGTGTTCGGTGTGCTGAGCCGACGGCTGGGCGGTCCTGGGGGTCGCGCCATCGTCGCGGCGATGATCGTGCTCGCGGTGGCCGCCTGGGCCGCCATGCTCGCGTCCGGCGTGCACGCGACGATCGCCGGCGTCCTCCTCGGGCTGGCGATCGCGCAGAGGCCCGGGCTGCGTGCGCGCTACACGCTGGAGCCGTGGGTGAACGGCGTCATCCTGCCGCTGTTCGCGCTGTCGGCCGCGCTCGTGGCGATCCCGGCGATCGGCGGCGACGGGCTGTCGCCGGTGTTCTGGGGCATCGTCGTCGCACTGCCGGTCGGCAAGCTGGTCGGCATCACGGGGGCGGGATGGATCGCGCAGCGCGGGCTGCGGGTGCCGCGGGCGGCACGCCTGCCGTTCGGCGACCTGCTGGCCGCGGGAGCCCTGGGAGGCATCGGATTCACCGTCTCGCTCTGCTGGCCAATCTCGCGTTCGCGGGGGACGCGCTGCGCGACGAGGCCGTGCTCGGCGTGCTGTGCGGATCGGGCGTCTCGCTCGTGCTGGCGGTGATCGTCGTATCGTGGCGTGCACGCCACCACAGCAGGATCGGAGCGAGCGCATGAGGCAGGAGCTGGTGCGGGTTGAGCACGATGCCGAGATCCGCGGGGCGCGGCTGGCGTGGTCGGTGGAGGGCGAGGGACCCACGGTGGTGTGGGGGCACGGCGTCACCCACGACCGATGGACGATGGTGGATGCCGGTGTCTACGACTTCGCGCCGATCGTGGCGGCCGGGTTCCGTCTGGTGCGCCTGGACTGGCGCGGACACGGCGTGTCCGGCGGCGGAGCCGATCCGGACGAATACACATGGTCGTCCCTCGGCGCGGACCTGCTGGCGCTGCTCGAGCTGATCGACCCCGACGAGCCGGTCGCGGCGATCGGCTGCTCGATGGGCACCGGCGCGATTCTGCACGCCGCCGTCCGGGCACCCGAGCGGTTCCGCCGACTCGTGCTGACGGCGCCCCCGACGGCGTGGGATACGCGCGCCGCGCAGGCCGAGCTGTACCGCCGGCTGGTCCCGATGGTGGCCTCCGGGGGGCGGACGGCACTCGATCGCGCGATGGCGATGGCGCCGCCCACCGGCATCTTCGCCGAGCTGGACGCCCCGCTGCCGGTGGCCGTGGGCGACCGGGTGCTGCCCGCGGTGCTCGAAGGGCTGCCCGCAGCGACCTCCCCGATCCGGATGCGCTTGCGCGGTCTGGCGATCCCCACGCTCGTGCTCAGCTGGGCGGATGACCCGGGGCATCCGGTCTCGACCGGGCGTGGATTGCACGATCTGATCCCCGGCTCGCGGTTCGGGGTGTCCGCTCCTCTGGCCGAGGTGCGCGGATGGGGCGCCCGGGCGGCGTCCTTCCTGCGGGAGGACGCGTGAGTGACATGACGCCGGAGCGGGGCGAGCCGCTGCGGGCGGCGGCCGAGGTGATGCACGAGGTGCGGGACAAGTGCGTGTGGACCCAGCAGATCACGCACCGCGACCTCGTGCCGTATCTGGTCGAGGAGAGTGCGGAGCTGATCGACGCCGTCGAGACCGGGTCGCGCGCAGACCTGCGCGAGGAGCTGGGCGACCTGCTCTGGCAGGTGCTGTTCCACGCCGAGATCGCCTCGCGCGACCCGGATGACCCGTTCGACATCGACGACGTGGCACGCGGGCTCGGCGAGAAGATGGTGCGCCGGCATCCGCACGTCTTCGGCGACGCCGTGGCGCGCACGCCGGATGAGGTGCTGGTGCTGTGGAACGCGGCCAAGGCCGAGGAGAAGCGCACACGCACGAGCGTGCTGGACGGGGTCAGTGAGCGGATGCCGTCGCTCGCGCTCGCGCAGAAGCTGCTGGGCAGGGCTTCGCCCGTCGCAGCGCCCTCGCCTCGCGCGGGGGGTCCGAGCCGCAGCCCCAGTCCGAAGAGGACCTCGGCGACGCCCTGCTGGCACTCGTGGCCGACGCGCGGGAGCGCGGGTGGGATGCCGAGCGGGCGCTCCGCGAGCGCCTGCGGCGCCTGCAGTCGGAGGTCCGCACCGCCGAGGCGGCGGCCGCGGTCCCGGGCGGACGGAGCGGTGCCCGGGATCTGGAAAGCTAGAGTCGTGCCCACCGTCACTCCGCCGCGCGGGATGCGCGACTTCCTCCCCGCCGACAAGGCTCGCCGCGAGCGCGTGCTCGCCGTCATCCGGGAGCGGTACCGCGCGCACGGTTTCGATGAGATCGAGACCCCGGTGATGGAGGAGTACGGCCGGCTGCACGCCGGCATCGGCGGCGACAACGAGAAGCTCGCCTACAACGTGCTGCGCCGGGGGCTGGACGCCGACGCGATCCGCGCCGCCGCCGACGAGCCGGCCGCGCTCGCCGTCGGAAGGCTGGCCGACCTGGGGCTGCGGTACGACCTGACCGTGCCGCTGGCGCGGTTCTACGCCACCCACCGGGCCGAGCTGCCGACGGTCTTCCGCTCGATCCAGATCGCGCCGGTCTGGCGCGCGGAGCGGCCGCAGAAGGGCCGGTACCGGCAGTTCGTGCAGTGCGACATCGACATCATCGGCGATGCGTCGGCGCGCGCCGAAGCAGAACTCGCCGTGGCGACCCTCGACACGCTGGACGCCCTGGGACTGGCCGGCGGCAGCATCCGGATCAACGACCGTCGCGTGCTGGACTGGATGCTGGAGACGTTCGGGTTCGCCCCCGAACAGCGCTCGGGCGTGCTGATCACCATCGACAAGCTGGACAAGATCGGTCCGGCCGGGGTCGCCGCCGAACTGCGCGAGCGCGGCGCCGACACGGCCGCGGTGGATGCCTTCGAGGCGTTCCTGCTCCGGCCGCAGGCGCTGCAGACCCCGCCGTACGGCGAGCAGCAGATCCGCGGCGCGCTGCCCGACGGCGCCCCCGACGACGTCGTCGCACACCTGGCGGGGATCGGGACCGCGGTCGCCGCGGCGCGGCCGGCCGGCGAGGCCATCCCGCTCGTGTTCGACCCGTTCCTCGTGCGCGGCATGGGCTACTACACCGGGACGATCCTCGAGCTGGCCCACCCGTCGGTGTCGTACTCGCTCGGCGGCGGCGGGCGCTACGACGGCATGATCGGCCGGTTTCTGGGGCAGGACGTGCCCGCGGTCGGCTTCTCCATCGGCTTCGAGCGGATCGTGGATCTGGTGGCGCCCGAGGAGGATGCCGCGGCCCGATCGGTCGTGCTCGTGCACGACAAGGACGTGCCCGTGGCCGAACTGGCCGCACTGAAGGCGCGGTTCGTGGCCGAGGGGATCCGGGTCCGGCTGGAGACCCGTACCAAGAACCTGAAGGCGCTGCTGGAGCGGGCCGCCGCCGACGGCTACACCCGGTTCGCGACGGTCGCGGCCGGCCAGGACGAGCCGGAGCTCAAGCCGCTGGGATGAGTCGCGCCCGGGGATGGACGCTGCTCAGCCCTGCTGAGCGGCCCACTCCGCCACGCGCGCGACACTCTCGGCTTCGGACAGATCCTCCACCCGGGTCATCAGCGACCAGCGCACGCCGAACGGATCGCGGATGCTGGCGTACCGATCGCCGGAGACGAACGTGGACGGCGCCTCCCGGACCGTCGCGCCGGCCGCCGCCGCCCGCGCAACGACGGCATCCACGTCCGCGACGTACAGCCCGATCGAATGGCAGCTGCCGTTCCCGTCGGGTGCCGGCACGAGATCGTACGCCGGCGACGGCTCCCCGATCTGCAGCAGCCCAGCCCGAAGTCCAGGCCGGCGTGGGCGACCACGCCGTCGAACTCGGTGACATCGGTCACCCGGGCGCCGAGCACGTCGCGGTAGAACTCCAGCGCACCTCGCGCATTGCGGATGGCCAGGAACGGGGTGATGCTGGTCGCCGTGTGCGGCCGGCCGTCCGGAGGTCGAGGCGGCCGACCTGGTGGCCTGGTTCTGGGTGCCGGAGTGGGATCTGCCGCCCGGCGCCGCATCGACGCAGGAGGTGCTCGCCTACCCGGCGGCCAATCTGGTGGTCAGCCCGGACGACGTCCGGCTGTGGGGCGCCGCCACCCGCCGCACCGAACGGGTCCTCACCGGCACGGCCTGGGCGGTGGGCGCGCTGCTCGGCCGGCGGCGCTGGAGGCCCTCGCTGCGGAGCCCGTGCGCCTGGTCGACGGCTCCATCGCGGTCGCGGCTCCGGAACTGGTGGCGCGCATCCGCGCCGTCATGCCGGGTGGGGCGGCCGCAGCATCCGCTCGCCTGGGTGCCTGGCTGAACGAACAGGTGGGCGCCCGCACAAGTGAGGCGCGGCTGGCGGGTGCGCGAGCATCCGGACGAGCCGCTGGCCGGGATCGCCGCGGAACTCGGCTACGCCGATCAGGCGCACCTGGCCAGCGACTTCCGCAGGGTGCTCGGGTTCACGGCCTCGCGCTACCGATGCGATCGGTCCCCGAGCTGAGGATCGCGCCTCGGTGACCCGGCGCTTCTCGCGCACGTACACCTCGCGGCGCACGTGGGCGACCACGTCGCCTTCGGCGTCGGTGATGTCGGTCTCGAACCACTCCAGCACCTTGGCGCCGCCGTGCGCCCGCTCACGCAGTTCGGCGATCTTGGCCGGCGGCACCTCGAACCGGGCGGTGAGCACGCCGCGGCCGGGCTTTCGGAACTCGATCTCGCCCTTCGTGTCCCAGACCACGTAGTCGCGGCCGATCTGGTGCATCACGAGCATGAAGAAGTACGGGTCGGTCATCGCCGACATCGATCCGCCGAACGCGGTCTTCACGTAGTTGCGGGTGATCGGGTTCACGTGCAGCTCGACCGTGGCGCTGGTCCAGTCATCCGCGAACCGGCGCACGCGGATGCCGCTGCACAGGTTGGGGATCCACAGGCTCATGATCAGGGCGAGGCGTCGCGGGGTCATGGTCGCCAGTGTGCCGGATCCGCCGGCCGCTCGCACTTCGTGCGTGCGCGGTTGTTCTAGCTGTAATAGAATAATGCGGTGCTCATCCGCATCGACCCCGCCAGCGACGCGGCTCTGTTCGATCAGGTCGCCGCGTCCGTGCGCGCAGAGATCGCCGCCGGCCGGCTGCGCGCCGGCGACCGGCTCCCCGCCGCGCGCGAGGTCGCGGCATCCCTCCGGGTCAACGTGCACACGGTGCTGCGCGCCTACCAGCTGCTGCGCGACGAGGGGCTGGTCGACATCCGGCGCGGGCGCGGCGTGCTGGTCACCGATGCCGCCGCGCCGCTGGCCGAACTCGCCGACGACATCCGCGCCCTCGTGGTCCGGGGCGTCGCCCTCGGACTGTCGCCGACCACCCTTGCCGCCCTCGTGAAGGAGACCCGCCTATGACCCCCGAGATCCGCCGCGCCCGCCGTGCCTTCATCTGGGTGGGGGTGGTGCTGCCCGCGGTGATCACGGTGCTGTCCACCCTGGTGGTCCTGATCTGGCTGCCCAGCTGCCCGACCCGGCGGCCACGCACTGGTCGGGCGGAGCGGCGCCGGACGGCTTCGGCCCGGCATGGACGTACCCGGCGATCGGATTCGGCGTTCCGGCGGTCGCCATCGTGCTGATCGCGGTGCTGGTGCTCCTCTCGCACCGGATTCCGCCCCGCTCCCCGGACGGGCCGCAGTGGTCGCCGACCGCGCGCTTCCTCGGCGCCCTGAGCCTGGGCCTGTCCGGCATGATGTCGGTGACCACGCTGGTGAGCGTCGGCGTGCAGCGCGGGCTCGCCGATGCCGCCGACGCGCCCGACATCACGCCGTGGGTCTTCGCCGGACTCGGTCTCATGCTCGCCCTCGGTGTGCTCGGCTGGTTCCTGCAGCCCGCCGTCCCCGCGGGCCCGGCGGGCGCGGACACGGATGCCGCACCCCTGCCGCTGGCCGGAGACGAGCGGGCCGTGTGGTACGGGAGCGTGGCGATGGCCCGCAGCGGGCAGATCGTCCTCGGCATCGCCCTCGTCCTGATGCTGATCGGCACGGCCGCCGTCGTGGCCATCGGCGATCCGCGCGCGATGTGGATCATGATCGGCACGACGCTCCTGCTGATCGTGGCCGCCGCGGCCGGCGTGGCGTTCCGGGTGCGCGTGTCGGCGGAGGGGCTTGCGCGTGCGCTCGGTCCTCGGCTGGCCGACCACCCGCATCCGGCTGGAGAGCATCGAGAAGGCCGAGGTCGTCACCGTCTCGCCGTTCGCCGAGTTCGGCGGATGGGGCTGGCGGATCGCCGTCGACGGGCGCCGGGGCATCGTGCTGCGCACCGGCCAGGCGCTGCAGGTGGTCCACGGCGGGGGCCGGGTGTTCGTGGTCACCGTCGACGATGCCGCCACCGCCGCTGGGCTGCTGAACGCGCTGCGCGAGCGAGCGGCATCCGCCCCCGGCCGCCCGCAGCCGCCGATGGGGTGACAGACACCGCTGGTTCGGGAGAGGATCGGAGCATGGCTCTGCATCTGAACACCGTGCTGGAACCGCACGGACCGGCGACCGCGATCGAACTGACCGACGAGCAGGTCGAGGAGCTCGGCGGCGGCCGGCGTGCCGCCGTGCGGGTCACCATCGGCGGGCGCACGGCCCTGCTCCGACTCGGCGTGATGGGCGGGCACAACCTGATCGGCATGTCGAAGGCCGCGCGGGCCGAGCTCGGCGTCGAGATCGGCCAGACGGTGGATGCGGTCATCGAACTGGACACCGCGGACCGCGTCGTCGAGGTGCCCGACGACCTCGCCGCGGCGCTGGATGCCGACCCCGCGCTGCGCGCCGGCTTCGATGCCCTGGCCTTCACCCACCGCAAGGAGCACGTGCGCTCGGTCGTCGAGGCCAAGCAGCAGGCCACCCGCGAGCGCCGCATCGCCGCGGTGGTCGAGAAGGTGCGCGCCAGCCTGGGGTGACCTGCACCGCCTCGCTAGACTCGACCTCGGACCGACGATGCTCCGAGATTGCACCTCCCATCATGCAAGGAGTCCCTGTGGCACTTATCGAGGCTGTGAACGCGCGCGAGATCCTGGATTCGCGCGGAAACCCGACCGTCGAGGTGGAGGTGCTGCTGGACGACGGCATCGTCCAGCGCGCGGCCGTCCCGTCCGGCGCCTCCACCGGCGCGTTCGAGGCGTACGAGCTGCGTGACGGCGACAAGGGCCGGTACGGCGGCAAGGGCGTGCGCAAGGCCGTCGCCGCGGTGATCGACGAGCTCGGCCCCGCGGTGGAGGGCACCGAGGCCAGCGAGCAGCGCATCGTCGATGAGATCCTCATCTCGACCGACGGCACCGAGAACAAGTCGCGCACCGGCGCCAACGCCATCCTCGGCGTGAGCCTGGCCGTGGCCAAGGCCGCCGCCGACAGTGCCGATCTGCCGCTGTTCCGCTACCTGGGCGGCCCGAACGCGCACGTGCTGCCCGGTGCCGCTGTTCAACGTCATCAACGGCGGCGCGCACGCCGACAACGGCATCGACATGCAGGAGTTCTTCCTCGCCCCGATCGGCGCCGCCGACTTCTCCGAGGCGCTGCGCTGGGGCACCGAAACCTACCACGTCCTGAAGGGCGAGCTGAAGGCGGCCGGGTTCGCCACCGGCCTCGGCGACGAGGGCGGCTTCGCCCCCGACCTGCCCAACAACCGCGAGGGCCTCGACTTCCTGATCACGGCCATCGAGAAGGCCGGCTTCACGCCCGGGCGAGATATCGCGCTGGGGCTGGATGCCGCGGCCACCGAGTTCTACGACAACGGGGTGTACCGCCTCGACCAGAAGGACTGGACCGGCCCGGAGCTGATCGACTACTACGCCGATCTGGTGGACGCCTACCCGATCGTCACGATCGAGGACGCCCTGGCCGAGGACGCGTGGGACGACTGGAAGCTGCTCACCGACCGGCTCGGCGGGAAGACGCAAGCTGGTCGGCGACGACCTGTTCGTCACCAACCCCGAGCGCCTGGCGAAGGGCATCGGCCTGGGGGTGGCCAACTCACTGCTGGTGAAGGTGAACCAGATCGGCACGCTCTCCGAGACCCTTGATGCCGTCGACCTGGCCCATCGCTCCGGATACACGGCGATGTTCTCGCACCGGTCCGGCGAGACCGAGGACACCACCATCGCCGATCTCGTGGTCGCCGTCAACGCGGGTCAGATCAAGTCCGGCGCGCCCGCCCGCAGCGAGCGTGTGGCGAAATACAATCAGCTTCTGCGCATCGAGGAAGAGCTGGGCGATGCGGCGGAGTTCATCGGCCGCGCAACCTTCCCGCGCTTCACCAGCTGACGGCGACGCGAACGAGAGGGGGAGTCGTGGCCAAGAGACCCGCCCCCCTCTCCTCTGCTTCCCGCCCGGCGCCGGCACGGGAAGAGACGGCCGCCGCACGGCGCCGCGTCGACGTGCGCGGCTGGATGGCGGGATCCCGCCTGTCCGGCTTCACCGTGATCATGCTCGGACTGGTGGTGCTCGCCGTATTCGTGCTCGTGCCGACGATCAGCACCGCGGTCGGCCAGCGCCAGCAGATCGCCGCCCTGCGCGAGTCGGTCCAGCTCACCAAGGACGAGGTCGCCGACCTGCAGCGCCAGCGTGAGCGGTACAAGGACCCGGCCTACATCACCGCGCAGGCGCGGGAGCGGCTGTACTACGTCAAGCCGGGCGAGGTGGTCTACCTCGTCGACGACGATCTGCCCACCTCCGACATCCCACGCGAGAAGGCGCCGGTCAGCGACGCCGTCGAAGCGACCGACACCGATTGGATGTCGCAGCTGGTGCGCTCGGTCGCGCAGGCCGGATTGGCGCGGACCGCCGTCGGGCCGCAGGACTCGCACTGAGGCGGCATCCCCATCAGCGCCGTCTCCATCAGCGCCGTCCCGATCAGCGCCGTCCCGATCAGCGCCGTCCCGATCAGCGCCGTCCCGATCAGCGCCGTCCCAGCGGGCGCCGATAGCCTGGGAGACGTGACGACCCCGCCCTTCGCCGCCGTGACCGACACCGATCTCGCCGTGCTCCGCGCTCAGCTCGGTCGTCCCGCGCGCGGCGTGGTCGGGGTGGCGGCCCGGTGCGTGTGCGGCAACCCCACGGTGGTGGCCACCGCGCCGCGACTGCCGGACGGGACTCCGTTCCCGACGTTCTACTACCTCACCCACCCGGCCGCCACGGCCGCGATGTCGCGACTGGAGGCCGAGCACAAGATGCCCGAGCTGGCCGAACTGCTCGCCGACGACGAGGTCGCCGACGCCTACCGCCTGGCGCACGCCGCGTACCTGGCGGATCGCGCCGCGTACGGCGAGGTGCCCGAGATCGACGGCGTGTCGGCCGGCGGCATGCCCACCCGGGTCAAGTGCCTGCACGCGCTGGCCGGTCACGCTCTCGCGGCCGGACCGGGTGTCAACCCGATCGGGGATGCGGCGCTGGCCCGCTCCGGCTGGTCGCCCGAGCGCTGCGCCTGCGCGCAAGCCGGGGCCTCTGCTGTCGTCCGCAGCGGGCCGTGCGGGGGACCGAGGGTGAAACGTCTGCTGATCGTCGTGCTGGCGGGCGCGTTCGTCGTGTTCGCGGGCACCGCCGCGGCCGTCCCGGCCCCGGAGCCGAGCGAGACACCAGAGCCCACGATCCGCTCGCAGGAGTACTGGCTGACCGACTACGGCATCGAGCGCGCGTGGAAGACCACGCGCGGGGCGGGGAGCGGATCGCCATCATCGACACCGGTGTCGGGCATGGCCCGCAACTCGACCCGGCCGTCGTGGACGGCACCGATGTCTCGGGTGCGGGCAGCGCCGACGGACGCACCGCCGTGGGCGCGGTGGATCCGAACCACGGCAGCTGGGTGGCCTCGCTGGCGGCCGCGCGTGACGACGGCGATGAGGACGCGATGATCGGCGTCGCGCCCGAGGCGGATCTGCTGTCGATCTCGGTCGGCTTCGGCGCGAGCTCACAGGTCCCGTTCGCCGAACAGGTCGCCAAGGCGATGCGGTGGGCGGTCGATCACGGGGCCGACGTCATCAACCTGTCGTTCACCACCAACACCCTGGACTGGGATCGCAGCTGGGACGACGCGTTCGAGTACGCGTTCGACCACGATGTGGTCGTCGTCGTGGCCGCCGGCAACCGCGGCAACGGGACGACGCGGGTGGGCGCCCCCGCCACGATCCCGGGAGTGCTCACCGTCGCCGGCGTGGACCCGTCCGGCCACGCCAGTGTCGAGGCATCCACTCAGGGCATCACGATCGGCGTGTCCGCGGCCAGCGAGGGCCTGCTCGGCGTGTCGGCGGACGGGCAGCTGGTGACGTGGAAGGGCACCAGCGGGGCCGCGCCCATCGTCGCCGGGGTCGTCGCGCTCGTGCGCGCCGCGCATCCGGGCCTGGATGCCGCGAACGTGATCGAGCGGATCATCAAGACCGCGAGCCGCCCGCCGGGGGTGACGAGCCTGCCCAGCCCGCTCTACGGATTCGGGCTGGTGGATGCCGCGGCCGCGGTCGCCGCCAGCGTCCCCCAGGTGGCGGAGAACCCGATGGGCGACCTCAAGGACTGGATCCGGGTGTACCGCCGCGCCCCCGTCGCCGACCAGCCGCAAGCCCAGCGAGACGCCGGTCGCGGTCACTCCGCTTCCGCGTGCGGATGCGGTCACGCGCGCCGTCTCACCGCTGGTGCCCAGCCGGGAACGGGTTCTGTACGGAAGCGTCCCGCTGATCGCGCTGACGCTGCCCGCTATACTTGTAGCGCTCGGCGTCACCGCAGCTGCCCGACGCATCCGTTCGGCGCGCGCCACTCGCACGCCCCGCCGCTGATCCTCTAGGAGTTCTCCACACCGTGAACACCGCCGTGACCTCTGTCCCCCGGATCCTCATCGTCGGCGGGGGGTACGCCGGCTTCTACACCGCCTGGAAGCTCGAGAAGCACCTCCGCAAGGGCGAGGCAGAGGTCACGATGGTCGACCCGCTGCCGTATCTGACGTACCAGCCGTTCCTGCCCGAGGTGGCCGCCGGCTCGATCGAGCCACGCGAGGCCGTCGTCGCCCACCGCCGCCACCTGGAGCACACCACGGTGATCACGGCCTCGGTGACCGGAATCGACCACGCGAGCAAGACCGCCACCATCACCGGGCCGGACGGCCAGACCTGGGAGCACGCGTACGACCAGATCGTCGTCACCGCCGGTGCGGTCTCACGCACCTTCCCGATCCCGGGCATCGCCGACAACGCGATCGGCCTGAAGTCGATCGAAGAGGCCGTCTACGTGCGCGACCGGCTGATGTCGAACTTCGACCGTGCCGCCGCGATGCCGGCCGGCCCCGAGCGCGATCGACTGCTGACGGTCATCGTCGTGGGCGGCGGATTCGCCGGCATCGAGGCGTTCGGCGAGCTTGCGCTCGCTGGCCTCCGGTCTGCTCGAGTACTACCCGCAGCTCTCCTTCGACGACACCCACTTCCACCTGATCGAGGCGATGGGCCGGATCATGCCCGAGGTGTCGCTGAAGACCAGCGAGTGGGTGCTGAAGGACCTCGCCAAGCGCGGCGCATACGTGCACCTGGACACCCAGGTGACCAGCGCGATCGACGGCAACGTCGAGCTGTCCACCGGCGAGACTCTGCCGTCGGACCTCATCGTGTGGACGGCCGGCGTGATGGCCAACCCCGTCGTCGTGCGCGGCGGCGACCTGCCGGTCGAGGAGCGCGGGCGCATCCGCACCCGCGCCGACCTGCGCGTGGGCACGCCCGAGGAGGCAGTCGAGGGCGCCTGGGCCGCCGGCGACGTGGCCGCTGTGCCCGACCTCAGCGGAGGCGGAGTAGGCGGGTACTGCGTGCCCAACGCGCAGCATGCCGTGCGGCAGGCCAAGCTCATGGCCAAGAACATCGTCGCGGTGCTGCGCGGCGAGGTTCCGAAGGAGTACTTCCACAAGAACCTCGGCGCAGTCGCCGGCCTCGGGCTGTACGACGGCGTCTTCCAGTCCGGCAACTTCGCCCTGAAGGGGTTCGTCGCCTGGGTCGCGCACCGCGGCTACCACGGTCTGGCCATGCCGACCTGGGAGCGCAAGTGGCGGGTCCTGTGGGGCTGGTGGAACAACCTGTGGCTCGGTCGAGACCTCGTGAGCCTGCAGGCGCTGCAGACCCCGCGCGCCGGATTCGAGAAGTTCGCGGCCCGTCCGCGTCCGCCGCAGCCGGCCGAGGCCGCACCGGCGAAGGACTCCGCTCCGAAGAAGGACGCTGCGCCGAAGAAGGATGCCGCCGCCAAGAAGGCCTCGGCTTCGGCCTGAGCGCTCCGCGCTCCAGACCCCCGTGCCGGTGACCGGTGCGGGGGTCTCGTGCATTCGGCGTGCGCCGGAGCGCGCTGCGTGCCCGGTAGCCTGAGCACGCGCCCCCGTAGCCCAATCGGCAGAGGCAGGCGACTTAAAATCGCCGCAGTCTGGGTTCGAGTCCCAGCGGGGGCACTTCTGCAACCGTTTCTTCCGGTGTGCCCGGCCAGCGCTGTCGAGAGCGCTGGGTCTTAGCGGGATGTCACCCATCCGATTCCGCCATCGCTTCGAAGCAGTCATTGTGGGCCGAATTCGGCACACAGAAGTCGATCAGAAGGAGTCTGACGATGAAGATGAAGAAGGCCGCTATTCTGCTCGTGCCGGCGCTGGGCTTGGGGAGTGCGCTCTTGGCGGCGGCCCCGGCCATGGCTGCCGATTCGGACAGTTGGTCGTATCAGGCCGAACTGGGCGAGATGAACAACAGCAATGCGACCGGAACGGTGATGATCACCGGAACCGGGGACAAGGCGACCGTGACGATGAAGGTCAGTGGCCTCGCCGAGACGTTCGACGGCGATCCGTATCCGCACGTTCAGCACATCCACATCGGTGGGCAGGGGACGTGTCCCGCGCCCTCGGCTGACAAGAACGGCGACGACGTCGTCGATACGGTCGAGGGACAGCCGGCTTACGGGATGATCGGAACGACGCTGTCGACCAGCGGCGCCACCGACAAGTCGGCGGCCACGGACCTGAAGGTCGCGGGCCAGGGTGACAGCTACACCTACGACCGCACCTTCACGATGAATGCCGACACGGTCGCCGCGCTCCAGGCGGGGACCGCCGTTGTGGTCGTCCACGGCCTCGATCCGAGCACGCTGAGCGAGAAGGCACAGGGTGAGAAGAGCAACCTCGTTCCCACGCTTCCACTGGCGGCGACCTCGCCTGCACTGTGTGGTGCCCTGCAGGACACCCAGATGGGCGCCATGCCCAAGGGTGGCGCACAGACCGGCGGTGGAGGAACATCTGCCGGGGCGAACCTCGGCCTGGTGGGTATCGGAGGCGGACTGCTGCTGGCAGCGGGGGAGCCTTCTACGTGCGGCGCAGGATGATCCGGGAACAGTGACGTGCGTCTGATCCCCGACGATCGCCGCCGTGGCCGCCTTGTGGCGGCCACGGTGGCGATTCTGCTCGCGGCAGGAGGCACCGTCGTGATCGGGGCGGGGATCTGGGGAAACCCGCCCCCGCCGCGCCCTTCGGCGATTGCGGAGTCTCCGGCACACCAGCCGACACCCTCGGTGACGCCCACGGCGGCGCCGGCTCCCGTTCCGGCACCGATCACGGGTCCCATCCTGGCCAAGTCGCACCCGACACGCCTCACGATTCCGGCGATCGGCGTCGACTCCTCCTTGATGACCCTCGGCCAGAACCAGGACGGCAGCGTGCAGGTCCCGCCGCTGGGAACATCGCAGCCCGCCGGGTGGTACAAGGGGTCACCGACGCCCGGTGAGCTGGGCCCGGCAGTCATCCTCGGGCACGTTGATGCACCGAGCGGGCGATCCGTGTTCTATCGGCTCGGCGACATCCGTCGCGGCGACCACATCTCCGTCACGCGAGCGGACGGAACCGTGGCCGTCTTCACCGCCCAGCGGGTCTCCGAATATCCCAAGGATGCCTTCCCCACGCTGCAGGTCTACGGGAACACCGATCGCGCCGAACTGCGACTGATCACGTGCGGTGGCGACTTCAACCACAGCATCGGCCACTACGTGGACAACATCGTCGTCTATGCCCGACTGACATCCAGTCATATCGCGTGATCTTGGCATCCATTCTGCGGAAGGCTCCGAATCTCTGACTGAGCGGCATCCGTCGCAGAAATTGGAGAGAACCATGCGCACGTCACCCAACCGTCTGATCGCCGTGATCTTCGGTGCCGTCTACCTGCTCGTCGGGCTTCTGGGTTTCGCTGTCACCGGCGGAGTCGGGTTCCTGGCCACCAAGGGCGGGATGCTGCTGGGCATCTTCATGGTGAACCCGCTGCACAACGTGGCCCATCTGCTGATCGGCGCGGCGCTCGTCATCTTCGGCCTCGTCTCGGTGAAGGCCGCCAAAGTGACCAACACCGTGATCGGCGCGGCGTACCTGCTGCTGGGGATCGTCGGGTTCTTCCTGGTCGGCACGGCGGCCAACATCCTCGCGCTGAACACGTTCGACCACTTCCTGCATCTGGCGAGCGCGATCCTGCTGCTGGCAGTCGGGCTCGGAGCCGAACGCGACAGCGGCCGCCCGGTGGTCGCCTGAACGCATGCGGGCATTTTCATCCACGTGGCCGGCGCTCTTCGCCTGGGGCGCCGGCCTTGTCCACATCGCTCTCGGAGCCTCGATCGTCGCGGGCAGTGCTCCCGCGCCGGCGATCGTCGTCGTGGTACTGCTTCTGCTCCTGGGAGCAGGGGAGCTGGTGTGGGGCGCGGCGAGCCTTCGTGCGGGGCGCATCGTCGTGCCCCGGACGAAGGTGGCCGGTGCGGTCGGAGGCATCGCGCTGGCGGCCGCCGCGCTCGCCGTCGGCTGCGCGCCCGTCGCCGTCGCGGCAGCTCTCGTGCTCGCAACGGCCGCGGCGTGCGTCTCCGCACGGAGGAAGGACCCGGCACCGGGACGCTCCAGGTCATGGACCACGACGGTCGGCACGGTTGCCGGTGCCATCCTCGTGGCGGCGCTGGTGACTCCCGCGCTGTCTACGGCTGACACCGCGGCGCACAGCGGTCAGCTTCCTGCCGGATCCCACGATCCGCACGCCGGCCACTGAATCTGTCATCTCGCGGAGGACGGCGACTTCCGGAGGTGCATCAGCGCTCTCAGGCGGTCGGGATCGTAAGGATCGGCTTGCGTCGTAGGCTCTCCGGTGGGCGATCCGCCGGCGCGCTCCACGGTGACGGCGATGACGTCGCCGGGTTGCATGCCATCGTTCAGGAGGGCCGAGGTGGTGGTGCCGGTGGCGTCGAACGTGCCGGCGGGGATCGGGGCCTCATCGCGGATGTACCAGAGTTCGAACGTCTTGCCGTCGGTGAGCTTGCGGCAGCTCGCCGGTGACCAGAACCGCCTCTCCGGCCGACGCTGACCAGTGCAGGGTGGCTGGACCGCCGCCATCGACATCGGCGGTCGCCTGCTGCGCGTCGGGAGCGGCCTCGATGCGGTTCAGCGCGACCACGGCCGCCGGCTGATTCGCCTGTTGCGAAACGATCACGGTCGCGGTGCCGATGCCGGCCAGAAGGACGAGGGATGCCGCGAGTGCGAACCACCTGCGGCGACGTCCCCGCCGCCGGTGTCCCGGCGCGGCTCGCACCGTGCTGGTCACTGCGACCGCCGGTGACGGGGCTCGTCGGCTCGTCCTCTGCGATCCCCTGCGGTACGTCGTCGATGCGGGCGAGGATGACCTCCCGCAGCGCGGGGGAGGTGCGACCTCATCGCCGACCTCGGCGAGCCCCGCGGCGGCCTCGGCGTCTTCATCCGCCTGTGCGGCCCACTCCGGGTGCTCGGCCAGGGCCGCGCGATAAGCGCGCAAGTCGTCGGCGCTCAACGCGCCGAGAGCGGCGCCGGCCGAGAGCTTGCGCGAACTCTTCTTCGGTCACCGTGTCACCCCCATCTCCACTCGAAGTCGTGTCAATCCATCTCGCATGCGGGTCTTCACCGTTCCCAGCGGAGATCCCGTCAGGGCCGCGATCTCGCTCTGCGAATATCCCCCGTAGTACGCCAGCGTGATCGCCTCGCGCTGGTTGTCCGGCAGCTGCCCGCAGCGCACTCGCCACGCGCTGCGACTCGATCCGCAGCTCGACCTGCTCGGCGACCCCGGCGGGCGCCGAGGCGAGGTCGCGGAACCCCGCCCGGATGTCGCGGTCGCTGCTGGCTTGCGACGAGCGCACCCGGTCGATCGCCCTGCGGTGAGCGATGGTGAGCAGCCACGACCGCCCGTGCCCCTTGTTCGGAGCGAACCGTCCTGCGGATTGCCAGACCTCCAGGAACACCTCCTGGAGCACCTCTTCGCTCTGAGCGCGGTCGACGAGCACCCGCAGGATGAGCCCGAAGACGCGTGCGGAGAGCATGTCGTACAGTTCGGCGAAGGCGGCGCGGTCACCGTCAGCCGCGCGGCGGATGAGGTTCCCGGCGACGTCGACGGGCTCGGCGCCGTCTTCCGGCAAGTCCATTCCGTCGATCACCATATCCACCAGCATGCCGCACGCCCTCCCGCAGCCGTGCACCGGCTACCCGAAGGTGAACGAATAGACGTCCACGCCCGCCGGCACCTGCACCTCGAGCGTCGCGTCAGATCGGTCACCTGCGGTCACGACGGCGTATGAGCGCGGCACGCCCGAGACGTCGACATCCCGCCAGGATCCGCCGTCCTGCCGCACCTTCACCGTCCCGGTGCCGCCGAGCACCATCCGCACGGTGCCTGCGTGGTACCGCAACCGCATGCGACCGGTTCCCTCCGTCGGGGTCGCGGATTGCGATCCGATGGTCCAGCTCCCGTCGAGCGCGAACGTGTCGGCAGGCTGCGTGCCGGGCAGGTGGAACGTCGAGGCGCCGTCCGGATAGGCGGAACCGGCGAAGTTGCGCTGCTGGAGAACCCGAGGAACGTCTCTGGCGTGGTGGATCCTGCTTTCGGAGTCAGGTCGGCGACCTCCGTGGGTGCAGGAAGCGTCACTGCGGGGTTCGCGTCGGTCAGGCATGCCCGGATCATCTGCTCGGTCTGCGCGTAGTCGCCTTCGCCGAAGCCGATGTGCCGAACAGCCCCGGTCGCATCGATCAGGTAGTCCGCCGGCCAGTACCGGTTGCGGTAGTTGGTCCACGTCGCGAGGTTGTCGTCGAGGGCGACGGGGTAGGTGATGCCGAAGCCCTTCGCCCCGGCGGCGACGTTGCCGGCATCCTTCTCGAACGCGTACTCCGGCGAGTGCACGCCGATTACCTCCAGTCCCAGGTCCCGGTACGCCTCGTCCCAGGCGACGACGTGCGGGATGCTGCGCTGGCAGTTGATGCACGCGTACGCCCAGAAGTCGACGAGCACGACCTTCCCGCGCTCGTCGGCGAGGTCGACGGTTGCCCCGTCCGGGGTGTTCAGCCACCCCGTGATCCCCTTCAATGATGGGGCGGTGCCACACGATTGCAGATGGTCGGCGTTCGCGGTGCACTTGGAGAGGTCCTTGTTCTCATCGTTCACCAACCCGCCCAGCTCGAGCGCGCGCTGCGCACCGGGGTTGTCGGTGAGCGATCGCTGCAGTTGGGCGGTGTAGTCGGGCACCAGCCGCTCGAGCGACTGTGGCAGGTTGAACGCCAACCCGGCGGCGAGCGCGATCATTGCGATGCCGGCGGCGATGCGCAAGCCCGTGCTCGTGCGAGCGGAACGCGCGGATGCGTTCGGTGAGCCCCCGTCCGGCGAGGGCGAACACGAGAAGCGGCACCGCAACGCCGACGGCGAAGGATGCGGTGAGCAGCACGGTGCCCCAGCCGATGCGGCCGGTGGACCCGGCGACGATGATCGCCGCGAGTACGGGACCCGCGCACGGCACGAACACTGCACCGAGCGCGAGGCCGACGCCGTAGCCCCGGCCGGTGTTCGCGACATCCTTGCGCCGCGCGAGGCGCTGGAATGGTCGTTCGATGAGCTGCTCGACCCGCGGAACGATCAGGCCCACGCCGATCACGACGAGCACTCCGATCCCCACCCAGCGGATGACGTCCTGCGGCAGGTGCAGCAGCCCGAGGATCAGCGAACCGGCGAGCGTCACAAGCGTGAAGCTCGTGACCAGGCCCAGGATGACGAAGTACGGGCGTGACCGCGGTGCCGGCGCCGGGTCGTCCTCGAACCGTGCCGATTGGGCGCCGCCGGTCAGGAAGATGACCGGCAGCACGGGCAGGATGCACGGCGAGATCCCGGTGATCAGGCCCCCGAGCAGTCCGATGATGATCAGTTCCATCTGCGCTCCTTCGTCTGGCGCTTGTTCGGCGCCGACGCCCGGACGGTTTGCCCCGTGCCCGTTCCAATCCGTTCGGCGACCGGCCGCGAACAGGTGAAGGATGCCGGAGCACTGCTCTGGGCAGGCACTCGAGGAGGACGAGATGTTCCGTAAGAAGATGTACCTGGCCGTTCCGCTGGTGATCGGCGCGGCCGTGGCGCTCAGCGGCTGCGCGATGAACTCAGGAAGCGACACGCCGAGCGCAGACCAGCCATCGGCCTCGCAGCCGGCCGCGTCCCAGCCCTCGGCGATGGACCCCGCAGCCGATCTCGTCGGACCCGGGTGCGCCGGCTACGCGTCGAAGGTGCCCGACGGCGCCGGGTCGATCCAGGGGATGTCGCAGGATCCCGTCGCGGTCGCGGCATCCAACAATCCGCTGCTGACGACCCTCGTCGCAGCGGTCAGCGGCAAGCTGAACCCGAAGGTGAATCTCGTCGACACACTCAACGGCTCCGAGTTCACCGTGTTCGCGCCTGTCGACGACGCGTTCGCGAAGATCCCCGCCGCAACCATCGACAGCCTGAAGACCGATGACGCCACGCTGACGAAGATCCTCACCTACCATGTGGTGCCCGGCCAGATCCCGCCGTCGAGCATCGACGGCTCACACAAGACCGTCGAGGGTCAGGACGTCACCGTGACCGGCAGTGGCGACGACATGATGGTCGGCGACGCGAAGGTCATCTGCGGGGGCGTGCATACCGCGAACGCCACCGTCTACCTGATCGATTCGGTGCTGATGCCTCCCGCGAAGTAACGCCGGGCCCGGAAGGGCTATGCGGCACTGAGTCGGTGGCCCGCTCGCAGACACGCGCGTCCGCGAGCGGGTCACATCTGCGTATGACACCGGTCGCAACCGGTCGTCGATGGAGGCCGACTGCGAGGACAGCTCCTCGCCCCAACCTTCAGATTTCCTCAAGAAGCGCATCTGTCCCCCAAATGGGGGACACGGATCGGATACAGTAAGATCCGCTCGACGCGCTGGGGACGCGGCGGCGAAGGCACCGAGAACCGCCGGGCAGACGACTGGGGAGTGGCCCGGCGGGGTGTCGGGGATCGCCGACGCGACGAGCGTCAACGTGGGTGGGTGCCGCGAGTGTTCGGATGAAGAACGAGACCTCGCGGCACCCACCGGAGCTGAAGGCGCAGGCGACGCGGCACCGTCTGGGGAACGGGCGCTCATCGAGCTGGGGACTCGACGCGTCGCGAGCGCTCATCAGCTGCCTCCATGGTAGTTCGCGGCCGCTGGGCACGGGCTGTGATTCCCGCGCGACCTATACTGATACGCGTCGTCGACGCGAAGGAGCCCGAACCGATGAGCCTCGACCTGCTGGCCCCGTCACGACCCCGATCGCGACGGCTAGGCGCCGATTCCGGCGCCTACTGGCAGGGGATGACGGATGCTGTGGCCGGCCTGTCCGGGCCGCTGGCCGCGATCAGCACCGACGCGCTGCGGTACAACGCACTGGACATGGTCGTGCGCGCCGGCGGCGTGCCGATCCGGGTGGCCAGCAAGTCGGTGCGGGTGCGCGAGGTGATCGATGCGACGCTGGCCGTCCCCGGCTATCAGGGCATCCTCGCGTTCACGCTGCCTGAGGCGCTGTGGCTGGTTGAGACCGGGCACACCGACGTGGTGGTCGGCTATCCGACCGCCGACCGCGCGGCGCTGGCCCGGCTCGCTGCCGATCCGGTCGCGGCGGCGCACATCACGCTCATGGTCGACTCGATCGACCAGCTCGACCTCGTCGACGCGATCGCGGCCCCGGGTGCGCGGGAGCGCATCCGGCTGTGCATCGACGCCGACGCGTCCTGGCGCGCCCCCGGGCTCGGCCACATCGGGGTCCGGCGGTCGCCGGTGCACGACGTGGCCGAGGTGGCCTCCCTCGCGCAGGAGATCGTGGCGCGCGACGGCTTCGCACTGGTCGGCCTGATGATGTACGAGGCGCAGATCGCCGGTCAGCCCGACAAGGAGGGCGCCTCCGATCCCGTGATCCGCTGGATGCAGCGTCGCTCGGGGAGGAGCTGCTCGTCCGTCGGGGCGCGATCGTCGCGCGGCTGCGCGACATCGCGCCGCTGGAGTTCGTCAACGGCGGCGGCACCGGCTCCCTCGAGCTGACCGCATCCGATCAGTCCGTCACCGAGATCACCGCCGGCAGCGGCCTGCTGGCCGGGCACCTGTTCGACCGGTACCGCGGATTCGCGCTCGCGCCGGCGGCGGCATTCGCGCTCGAGGTGGTGCGCAAGCCCGCCGCCGACATCGTCACCGTGCTCGGCGGCGGATGGATCGCCTCCGGCCCGCCGGTGGCCTCCCGGCAGCCCCTGCCGGTCTGGCCGGCCGGACTGCACACGCTCGGGCGCGAGGGGGCCGGCGAGGTGCAGACACCGCTGCAGGGCGAGAACGCAGGCGGCCTACGGGTGGGTGACCGGGTGTGGTTCCGGCATTCCAAGAGCGGAGAGCTCGCCGAGCGCGTGGACGCGTACCAGCTGATCGAGGGGGACCGGATCGTGGGCGCCGTGCCCACGTACCGCGGCGAGGGAAGGGCCTTCCTGTGACGCGACCCGGCGGCGAGTGGCGCAACTGGGGGCGTTCCGTGCACGTCCGGCCGCAGCGGGTCGAGCTGCCCGGCAGCAGCGACGCCGTCCGCCGCGCGATCCAGGCAGCCTCCCGGCGCGGGCTCGCCGTGAAGGCGGTCGGATCCGGTCACAGCTTCTCCGGCATCGCGGTCGCGCCCGGCGTCCTGCTGGACCTGCGCGATCTGACCGGTGTGGTGCGGGTCGACCGGGAGCGGCAGCGGGTCACGCTGCGCGCCGGAACGCCGCTGCACGCGATCCCGACGCTGCTGGAGCCGTACGGGCTGGCGATGGCCAACCTCGGCGACATCGACAGGCAGACCATCGCCGGCGCGATCTCCACGGGCACCCACGGCACGGGCGTGCGCTTCGGGGGACTGTCCACGCAGGTCGTCGGCGCGGTGCTGGCGACCGCGGACGGCGAGCTGCTCACGGTCGACGAGCAGCAGAACACCGAACTCCTGCCCGCGGTGGCGCTCGGCCTGGGCGCGCTCGGCGTCCTGGTCGAGGTCACCCTCCAGTGCGTGCCCGCGTTCGTCCTGCACGCGGTCGACCAGCCCGGCCGCCTGGACGAGACGCTCGCCGGGCTCGAGCAGCGTGCGTGGGAGAGCGACCACTTCGAGTTCTACTGGTTCCCGCACACGGACGTGGGGCTGACGAAGACCAACACCCGGCTGCCCGGCGACGCACCGCGGCATCCGCTGCCCGCCGTCGGCCGCTGGATCGACGAGGAGCTGCTGTCCAACGCCGTGTACGGCGCGGTCTGCGCGGGCGCCGCGGTGATCCCGGCCATCACCCCGCCCTTCTCCCGCCTGGCCGTGCGGCTCACCGGCAACCGGGAGTACACCGAGCGATCCGATCGGGTGTTCACCCAGCACCGCGGCGTGCGGTTCCGCGAGATGGAGTACGCCCTTCCGCTGGAGCAGCTGCGTCCGGCCTTCGACGCGCTGCGCGCGCTCATCGACGAGCGCGGCTGGCGGATCTCGTTCCCGGTGGAGGTGCGGGTGGCCGCTGCCGACGAGCTGTGGATGTCGACCGCGCACGGACGCACCACCGCCTACATCGCCGTGCACCGCTACTGGCGGGAGAACCCGACGGCGTACTTCGAGGCCGTCGAGCAGATCATGTGGGAGCGGGGCGGCCGGCCGCACTGGGGCAAGATGCACACGCTGAATGCGGCACGGCTGCGCGAGCGCTACCCGAGGTTCGACGACTTCGTGGCTCTGCGCGACCGCCTCGATCCGGAGCGGATGTTCCAGAACCCATATCTGCAGCGTGTGCTCGGTGAGTAACGCCTGGGAGAACGGGCCTCGCACACGGCGGGTCGGCGGCGCGCGTTTAGGATGAGAAAGATCGAACGGAGCCGCGCGCAATGGAATGGTTGATCCCGGTACTCATCGTGGTCGCAGTGATCCTGATCGTCGGGATCTATCTGTGGGCGACGTACAACTCTCTCGTCCAGCTGAACGTTCGCGTCGATGAGGCGTGGAGCGACATCACGGTCCAGCTGAAGCGACGTGCAGACCTTCTGCCGAACCTGATCGAGGCGGTGAAGGGGTACGCCGCGCACGAGAAGGCGGTGTTCGAGAACGTCACCCAGGCGCGCGCCGAGACGCTCAACGCGGGCGGCCCGGCCGCGGCGGGGGTCGCCGAAGGACACATGCAGCAGGCGCTGAAGTCGCTGTTCGCCGTCGCCGAGGCCTACCCGCAGCTGCAGGCGAGCCAGAACTTCCTCCAGCTCGCAGCAGAACATCGTCGACACCGAGGACAAGATCCAGGCCTCTCGCCGCTTCTACAACGGCGGCGTGCGCGAGCTGAACACCAAGGTCAAGGTGTTCCCGAACAACCTGTTCGCGCGCAACCTGGGCTTCCACGAGCGCGAGTTCTTCGAGGTCGTGGACGGTGCGGCGATCGCCGAGCCGCCGCGCGTCCAGTTCTGATGCGAGACGGGGCAATGCGGCGCAAGCCGCGTTGACGCGTCGCGGATCCACGTTGAGCGAGCGAAGCGAGTCGAAACGCAGGAGCGCTGAGCGTTGTACACCGCGATCGCGCGCAACAAGCGCAACACGTGGTTCATCCTGATCGGATTCGTGCGCTGCTGGGCGCCCTGGGCGCGCTCGCGGGCTGGCTCGCCGGCAACAACTGGTGGATCACCGCGTTCGTCCTGGTCGGCGCCGGCGGGTACGCGACGGTGCAGTACTTCAGCGCCGATCGTGAGGCGCTCGCGCTGTCCGGCGCGTTCGAGGTCGACAAGCAGTCCGCGCCCCGGTATCACCGCCTGGTCGAGAACCTCTGCATCGCCACGGGGACGCCGATGCCGCGCCTGTACGTCGTCGAGGATGCCGCACCCAACGCGTTCGCCACCGGCCGCGACCCGGACAAGGCGGCGATCACCGTCACCACCGGACTGTTCGAGATCATGACCGATCGCGAACTGGAGGGGGTGCTCGGCCACGAGCTGGGCCACATCCGCAACTACGACATCCGCGTGTCGATGCTGGTCTTCGGCCTCGTCGTGGCCGTGGGCCTGGTCGCCGACATCATGCTGCGGATGACGTTCTTCGGCGGCGGCCGCAGGTCCGGCAACGGGGGACAGGCGCAAGCTGATCTTCCTGATCTTCGGCATCGTCGCCGCGATCGTCGCGCCGCTGCTGGCCGGAATCGTCCAGGCCGCCATCTCGCGCCAGCGCGAGTACCTGGCCGACGCCACGAGCGCCATGACCACCCGCGATCCGGAGGCGCTGGCATCCGCTCTGGGCAAGCTGGCCACGCAGGGCCGGCCGCTGCAGAAGGCCAACACGTCCATGGCGCATCTGTGGATCGCCGACCCGCTGCGGCCGAACGCCCTGGCGCGGCTGTTCTCCACCCACCCACCGCTGGCCGACCGGATCGAGCGGTTGCACCGGATCGGCGGCTCGTTCTAGCGGACCGCCAGCTGCATCTCGGCGCCGTCGAAGACGATCTCGCCGCGCAGCGCCCAGTCGTCGGCGCGATAGGTGAACGCGGCGGAGTGCCCCTCCGCATCCGTGCCGTGCGCGGTGGCCACGATCACGCCGCCGGTCGCGGCGAACGTGCCGGCCGCAGGCATCGAGTGTCAGTGTCGGCCGGGTCTGGATGCGGTAGGCGATCCGCTCCAGTGTGGTCAGGTCGGCCGCCCACGGCACCCGCAGTCCGCAGTGCGCGGGAACGGCGTCGGCCGCGGCCGTGCAGCGGTCCTCGTAGGCATTCAGCCGGGTCTGCGCCACCGCGGCGGCGTCCGGCGCCCAGGCCACGTCCAGCGCCACCGAGACCGGCTTCTCGTTCGTGACGGCCACAGTCTGTGCCCCGCTGAGCAGATCGTCGGGCAGGGCCGTGATCGGATACTCGGCGGGCAGCAGGGATGCCGCGGCCCGGGCGGGCACGGTCGCGCGGCCGACCCGCACCGCATCGCCGAGCGTGGGCTGCACCGTGAGTGACGCCAGGAAGTCTCCGGTCACCTGGTAGCCGCTCCCGGAGCGGCCCAGCATGAAGAAGATCGTGACCGGTTCGCCGGCCAAAGTCGCCGAGGCCCGCACGCTGCCGTCGCCCGCGATGGCCCCGTCGATCCGCGGTGCGCTGATGTGACCGGATGCGCCGGCGAACGCATCCGTCATCGTCGTGCGGTCCGCCGGGGACATCGGCGCGTCCGCGGTCATCGCCTCGATCGTGCGGGTGTCGCCGGTCTCAAGCGCCCGCAGGTAGTCGTGGGCGGCGTCCTCGATCGACGGCGGCCGCAGACGCAGCCACGCACCGCCGCCGGCGGCGCCCAGGACCACGACGGCGGCGATCACGGCGATGACGGTGCGCGCTCTCACGCATCCACGGTAGCCGGTGCGCCGCCGGGCCGACGCGCGCGCCGGACGGGAGGGGACGCGGCCATAGACTGAACGCCATGGCAGACGAGTCCTCAGGCGCGCCCCGCCCGCGACTGCGCGATGTGCTGATGCAGCGCACGGTGGACACCGAGATCGGAGCCGACGTGCCCCGCGGGCTGCGGGTGGCGACGGCCTACTCCTGGCGGCTGCTGGTCGTGGCCGCGGCGGTCGCGGTGCTGATCTGGCTGATCATCCAGCTCAGCCTCCTGGTCATCCCGCTGCTGGTGGCCATCCTGGTCACCGCGCTGCTGTGGCCGGCGTTCTCGTGGATGCTGCGGCGGCGCGTGCCGCGCTGGGTGGCGATCATCGTGTCCGTGGTGGGGACGCTGGCCATCGTCACGGGGCTGATGTGGGTGGCGGTGTGGCAGATCCGTCTCGAGTGGGCCTCGGTCCGCGACCGGACCGTGCAGGCCGTCCAGCAGTTCCGGCAGTCGCTCATCGACGGGCCGCTGCAGATCACCGAGGCGCAGATCGACAATCTGCTCGCACAGGCCTGGCACATCGTGCAGCGGCAGGCCGAGCCTCTGGTCCGGTGCGCTGGCGATCGGCAGCACCGTCGGGCACATCGGCGCCGGTACGCTGCTTGCCATCTTCATTCTGCTGTGCCTGCTCACCGACGGCGGCGGCATCTGGCGCTGGACGGTGCGGCTGTTCCCGCGCCGGGCCCGTCCCGCCGTCGACGGGGCCGGCCGTGCCGGCTGGAGCACGGTGGTCAACTACGCACGCACCCAGCTGCTGGTGGCCACGATCGACGCCGTCGGCATCGGCGTGGGCGCGTTCATGCTCGGCGTGCCGCTGGCCGCCCCGGTGGGCGTGCTGGTCTTCCTCGGCTCGTTCGTCCCGATCGTGGGTGCGGTGGTCACCGGCGCGGTCGCCGTCTTCCTCGCCCTCGTCTACAACGGCTGGTGGATCGCCCTGTGGATGCTGGTGGTGGTGCTGGGCGTGCAGCAGCTGGAGGGCCACGTGCTCGAGCCGCTGCTGATGGGCTCGGCGGTGAAGGTGCATCCATTGGCGGTGGTGCTGGTCGTCGCCGGCGGCGCGATGATCGCCGGCATCCCCGGCGCCCTGTTCGCCGTGCCGCTGGCCGCGTTCCTGAACGTGACGGCGGTCTACCTCAGTCGCCGCGGGTGGCGGGCCGGCGGCGACTTCGAGGCCGCGGATCTGATCTGGAGCACGGTGCCACGCACCAGGAAGGGCAGTGCATGAGCGTTCCCACCCTCGCCGAGTTCGAGGAGGCGGCATCGATGCTGCAGGGGGTGATCACCCAGACCCCGATCGACCAGTCGCTGGCCCTCTCGGATCTGCTGGGGGTTCCCGTCCACCTCAAGCTGGAGAACCTGCAGCGCACCGGCTCGTTCAAGATCCGCGGGGCGTCGTACCGGCTGTCGCGGCTGACCGCCCAGGAGCGCTCCCGGGGAGTGGTGGCCGCGTCGGCCGGGAACCACGCGCAGGGCGTCGCCCTGGCCGCGCAACGCTGGGCATCCCCGCCACGATCTTCATGCCGCTGGGTGTGCCGGTGCCCAAGCTCCTGGCCACCCGCGGCTATGGCGCCGAGGTCGTGCTGGAGGGGGCGACGGTGGAGACGCCGCTGCGGCTGGCCGCCGAGTTCGCCGAGCGGACCGGCGCAGTCCTGATCCACCCGTTCGACCACCGGGACGTGATCATCGGCCAGGGGACCCTCGGTCTCGAGCTGTGGGACGCCATCCCCGATCTGGACACCGTCGTGGTCGGCGTCGGCGGCGGCGGACTGATCGCGGGGGTCGCCGCGGCCCTGAAGGCGCGCGCCGCCGCGGCCGGTCGCACGGTGCGCGTGATCGGGGTGCAGGCGGAGAACTCCGCCGCCTATCCGCCGTCACTGGCAGCGGGCCATCCGCTGGAGATCCCCACCTCGCCGACCATCGCCGACGGCATCGCGGTGGCCCGGCCCGGCGACCTTCCGTTCGAGATCATCCGCGATCTCGTCGACGACATCGTGACGGTGTCCGAGGATGACATCGCCCGCGCGCTGCTCGCTGCTGGAGCGGGCCAAGCAGGTCGTCGAGCCCGCGGGTGCGGCCGGGGTGGCGGCGATCCTGGCCGGCCGGATCCACCCCGCCGGCACGACCGCCACGATCCTGACCGGTGGCAACATCGACCCGCTGCCTGCCGAGCGCGTCGTCGCGCACGGGCTCGCGGCATCCGACCGATACATGACGCTGCGCATTCCGCTGCCGATCGCCCCGGCCAGCTGGCGCAGGTGGCCGAGCTGCTCGCGCAGGCCGGCGCGAACGTCATCGAGGCGATGCACACGCGGCACGGCCAGGGCCTGCAGATCAGCGAGGTGATCCTCCAGCTGAGTGTGGAGACCCGCGGGGCGGAGCATCGCGCGCACGTGATCCAGACCCTGCGCGACGCGGGGTTCACCCCCGCGATCGGCCAGGACTGATCGGGACGCGCCGGCCGCTAGCCGTCGTAGGTCTCGACCCGGACGACCTCGACCGCGATCTCGCGGCCGTTGGGGGCCGTGTACGAGGTCTTCTCGCCCTCTTTGAGGCCGAGGATGGCCGAACCGAGCGGCGACGCCTCGCTGTAGACGTCGAGGTCGCTGCCGACCGCGATCTCGCGGCTGCCCAGCAGGAAGACCTCTTCGCCGCCGGCGACCAGCGCGGTCACGACCGTTCCCGGCTCGACGACGCCGCTGCTGGTCGGAGCCTCGCCCACCACTGCGTTCTTCAGCAGGTGCTGGAGGGTGCGGATGCGCGCCTCCTGCTTGCCCTGCTCGTCCTTGGCGGCGTGGTAGCCGCCGTTCTCCTTCAGGTCGCCCTCTTCGCGCGCCGCCTCGATGCGCTTCGCGATCTCTTCGCGACCGGTGGTCGAAAGCTCTTCGAGTTCGGCAGCGAGACGGTCGTACGCCTCCTGCGTGAGGAAGGTCACCGCAGCGTCTGGGGACACGTCTTCTCCTTCGATCGGTGGGATATGCCAAGACGCCCCGGCAGCTGGCCAGGGCGTCTGTCTCCGCAGGTCACTTTATGACACCCAGCAGTTGTTCACCAAACCCGTCGTGGCCTCCGCCACGGTGGGGATCGTCTCGCTGTACGCCTGGGTGTGGGTGCCGGATGCCGGGAGCTGGACGACCTTCCAGCCGACGATCCCGTGGTCGGTGTCGTCGGCCTCGAGCACGCACACGATCTGCGAGCCGACCGGTGCGGTCAGCTGGAAGTCGAGCGTGACCGTGCGGGCGTCCTCGACCTGGTAGCCGGTGGCCACGGCATCGACGGCGTCGACCGTGTTCGCGATGGTCGCCCACGACAGCAGGCCCACGGCGGCGACGGCGACCGCACCGACGACGGTCCACAGGACCACGCGCGCCCGTTCCGACCGGGTGCGGCCGTAGCGCTCGTCGAGCGTCTGCTGAGTTGTCATGCGGGCTCCGTCGGGGGAATAGGCTGGGATTCCAGGCTATGCGCTCCCGCGCGGAATGAGGAACGATGCACGCTGTGTTCGCCGCCCTGGTGGTCCTCGCCGACGCCACTCCGAGCCCGACACCCACCGCTCCTCCCGCCGAGACGGTCACCCCCGGACCGTGGGGCTTCGTGGCCGTGGCCTTCCTCGCCATCGCCGTCGTGCTGCTGCTGTGGGACATGATGCGCCGCGTCCGTCGCGCGCGCTACCGTGCACAGGTGCGCGAAGAGCTCGACCTCGAGCAGAGCGAGGGGGAGCGGGCGGCGGAGGCCACCGCGACCGACGCCGAGGACATCGACGCCGACGACAGGCCCGCACCGTAGCGGCTGCCCGGTCCGCGGGGGCTCAGCCTGCGTGATAGACCGGCGCCAGCGCGATCAGCAGCGAGGCCGCCCAGTGGCACAGGAAGGCCAGCACCGTGCACACGTGGAAGATCTCGTGGAAGCCGAAGCGGGCCGGCCACGGGTTCGGCCGCTTCAGCGCGTACACCACCGCGCCGAGCGTGTAGAGCAACCCGCCGATCACGACCAGCACCATCATCGCGGCGTTCGCCTGGAACAGCGGCACGATGTACATCACCGCCGCCCAGCCGAGCACGATGTACAGGGCCACGTAGAGCCAGCGCGGCGCGTCGATCCAGAACACCCGGAACAGGATGCCCAGGATCGCGCCCGTCCACACGATCGACAGCAGGATCACGGTCTGCGATGTCGGCAGGGCCAGCACCGACAGCGGCGTGTAAGTGCCGGCGATCAGCAGCAGGATGTTCGCGTGGTCGATCCGCTTGAGCACCGCCCTGGTCCGCGGCTGCCAGTTGAAGCGGTGATACAGCGCGGAGTTGCCGAACAGCAGCAGCGAGGTGGCCATGAACACCGCGCACGCCCACTTGGCCGGCGCCCCCTGAGCCAGCACGATCAGGACGATGCCCGCCGCGATCGCGACCGGGAACGTGCCGGCGTGGATCCATCCGCGCCAGGTGGGCTTGATCTCGCCGCCCGCGTCGGTGGCGGCTGCTTCCAGCAGGGGGAGCTGAGGCATCTCCGCCCCGGAATCGGCGGGGGCCGGCCTGCCGGTCCGGGATCGGCGGGACGGGGTCGGCGGCTCACGCTCCCGAGCCTACGGCGCCAGGCATGCGGTGGCGGGAACATACGACGAACCCAGCCGGGCGCGGTAGCGTGAGAGGGTGACGTCGGCGCGGTCGAATCAGGGTCAGGGGCCGCTCTATCGGCTGTACATCGGCAGGCTCCGTCGGCAGATCGAACCGGGGTCGGTGCCGCGGCACGTCGCCATGATGATCGACGGCAACCGACGCTGGGCGCGGCAGCTGGGCTATGCGTCGCCGGCCGAGGGACACCGGGCCGGGGCGGCGAAGATGCGCGAGTTCCTGGAGTGGTGCGATGACGTCGGCGTCCGGGTGGTCTCGCTCTATCTGCTGTCGCTGGACAACCTGCGCAAGCGGGAGCGGCAGGAGCTGGCCGACCTGATCGAGATCATCGCCGAGCTCGCCGAGAGCCTGTCGCATGTGCGGGACTGGCGGGTCCAGCACGTGGGGCGCAGTGACGGCCTCCCGCCCGAGCTGGCCCGGGTCCTGGCATCCGCTCAGGAGCGCACCAAGGACAACACCGGCCTGCACGTGAACCTGGCGGTCGGCTACGGCGGGCGGGGCGAGATCGTCGATGCCGTGCGCAGCATCATCCAGCAGCACGACGAACAGGGTGGCACGCTGGAGAAGCTCGCCGCGAGTCTGACCCCCGAGCAGATCGGCGAGCATCTGTACACCGGGGGACAGCCCGATCCCGATCTGGTGATCCGCACCTCGGGGAGCAGCGGCTGAGCGACTTCCTGCTGTGGCAGTCCGCGCACAGCGAGTTCTACTTCGTCGAAGCGCTGGGACCGGACCTGCGGGAGGTCGACTTCCTGCGCGCGATCCGCGACTACGCGGATCGGGACCGGCGCTTCGGCGGCTGAGACGGGCGCGGGCGGCCGTCGGCGCACCGTGTCAGAATGACACCGTGAGTGATCTGGAAGCGTACCTGGCCACGTTCGGTGCGGAGCCCGGGTATCTGGACTGGGCCGCGTTCGGGCCGCTGTCGGTGGGGGTGCGCACCGAGGCGCACGCCGACGCCGAGCTCCTGTCCACCGGTCGCCGGTCGAGCATCGAGATGGTGGCCGGGCGGGCCGACGTGGCCCGCGCGCTCCTGGCCGGGCTGCTGGACGCGCCGCTGGAGCAGATCGCGCTCCAGCCGTCCACCACCTATGGGCTGATGCAGGCGCTGTACGGCGTGGACGGCGGCCTCCTCCTGTCGCGGGCCGAGTTCCCCAGCCTCACCGTCGCCGCCACCCGGGCCGCGGCCCTGCGGGAGGGCCTCGCGGTGCACTGGATCGACCCGGACGACGGCTTCATGACGCCCGAGGCGGTCCGCGCGGCCCTCACCGACGAGATCACGGCCGTCGCCGTGAGCCAGGTCGACTATCGCACCGGCTACGCCGTGGACCTCACCGCGCTGCGTGATGTGATCGGCGACCGGCTGCTCATCGTGGACGCCGTCCAGGGGTTCGGCGTGACCGACGCGGACTACGCCGCGGCGGACGTGGTCTGCGGCAACGGCTACAAGTGGCTTCGCGCCGGCCGCGGGACCGGGTGGTCCCGGTTCAGCGGGCGCGCCCTCGAGCGGATCACGCCGGTGCTGTCCGGGTTCGCCGGGGCCGACGGGGATCTGCCGATGCAGCCCGTCCCCGCCCCGGCATCCGACGCCCGTGCCTTCACCGTCACCGGGTCCGACCATCTGGCCGCGGGACGACTCGCGACGGCGCTGGAAGAGCTGCGCGAGGCCGGTGTGCCGGCGGTCGCGAGCGCCGTCGCCGATCGCGCCGATGAGATCGTCTACTACGCCGAGCGCTACGAGGTGCCCATCGTCACGCCGCGTGAACGGGAGCACCGCGCCGGCATCGTGACGCTGGCCCCGGTCGGCGCCGATCCGTCCTCCCTGGCCGCGGCATTGGTCAACCGGGGCGTGACGTTCACCGCCCGCGGCGGTCAGCTCCGCCTGGCGGCGCATGCCGCGACCGACGAGGACACCATGCGGCTGCTCGGCGATGCGCTGGCCGAGTTCGCGACCACCCGGCAGTGGTGAGCGCAGACGTCACCCTCGGTTAACCTCCCGTCCGCGTGTCGGGCCGCGATTGCATGCCCCGGACGACGTACCGTCAGGGCAACGGACAAGGCGTCTGTTCGAGTCGGCCAACCGGATCGCGACTCGTGGCCCTGGGTCGACTCGTGATGACCGGGACATCGGTCCCGGGGCGGGAGCGGGTTGTGAGCACACGAGCACCAGCAGGCAAGCGGCTGCGCGGCATCCGGCCGGACCAGGGCGACGAGCATGAGACGGCGCTGGACGATCCCGATGCGGGGCTGCGCACCTACGTCCTGGACACGTCCGTGCCTGCTGAGCGATCCGCGCGCGTTCTTCCGCTTCGCCGAGCATTCGGTCGTGATCCCGGTGGTGGTGATCACCGAGCTGGAGGCCAAGCGCCACGATCCCGAGATCGGCTTCTTCGCCCGCGAGGCGCTGCGCCATCTCGACGAGCTGCGGGTCGAGCACGGCCGGCTCGACTTCCCGGTGCCGGTGGGCAGCGGGGCACGCTCCAGGTCGAGTTGACCCACACGGACTCGTCGGTCCTGCCCTCGGGTCTGCGCCTGGGCGACAACGACACCCGCATCCTGGCCGTGGCCATGCACCTCATGCAGGGCGGGCAGGAGGTCACCATCGTCTCCAAGGACCTGCCGATGCGGGTCAAGGCCGCCTCCCTCGGCATCCTCGCCGAGGAGTACCTCGCCGAGCAGGCCGTGGACTCGGGATGGACCGGCATCGCGCAGCTGGATGTGTCCGGCGACGACATCAGCGACCTGTACGAGACCGAGATCGCGCTCAGCGAGGACGTGCGCGGGGTGCCGGTGAACACCGGGCTGATCATCCACTCCGAGCGCGGCTCGGCCCTCGGCCGGGTCACCGAGGACGGCGCGTACCGGCTCGTGCGGGGTGATCGCGAGGTGTTCGGGCTGCACGGCCGCAGCGCCGAGCAGCGGATCGCGATCGACCTGCTGCTGGATCCCGAGGTGGGCATCGTGTCGCTCGGCGGCCGCGCCGGCACCGGCAAGTCCGCTCTCGCGCTGTGCGCGGGCCTGGAGGCGGTCCTGGAGCGCCAGCAGCAGCGGCGCATCATCGTGTTCCGGCCGCTGTTCGCCGTCGGCGGGCAGGAGCTGGGCTACCTGCCGGGCGACCAGCAGGAGAAGATGAACCCGTGGGGCCAGGCCGTCTACGACACGCTCGGATCGGTGGTGACCGGCAACGTCCTGGACGAGGTGATGGCGCGCGGGCTGCTCGAGGTGCTCCCGCTCACGCACATCCGCGGCCGGTCGCTGCACGACGCCTTCGTGATCGTCGACGAGGCGCAGTCGCTCGAGCGCAACGTGCTGCTGACGGTGCTGAGCCGGATCGGGCAGAACTCGCGCGTCGTGCTCACCCATGACGTCGGCCAGCGCGACAACCTCCGGGTGGGACGCCACGACGGGGTCGCCTCGGTGATCGAGACGCTGAAGGGGCACGAGCTGTTCGCCCACGTCACGCTCACCCGATCCGAGCGCTCGCCGATCGCGGCGCTGGTGACCGAGCTGCTGGAATCGGGCGAGCTGTCCTGAGTCCACCGGAGGGGCCGGGATGCCGCATCCCGGCCCCTCCGGCACGACACGATGAGAAGAGTCTCACCCCCTGAGCATGCGGTTGTCGGCGTGAGGGGGGACGATGGATGCACCGGCCACGACAGGCCGAACGGGAGCAGGAAATGGATGCACGTGCGGCGTTGCTGATCGGCGGGGGCACCGCCGTCGCGGCCTCGGTCGCGATCGCATCGGTGCTCGCACTGACCAGCGCATCGGCCCTGGCGGACCGTGCGGGCTCGCCGATGGCGGACTCGGCCATCGTCGTCCCGGGTCAGCCCTCCGCGGCGCCCACGCACAGCCCGGCCGCTGCCCGCGCCGAGACCGTGCCGGCCCCCGAACCGAAGGACATCGCCGTCGCGCCGGTCAAGGCCGACCCGACGGCGAAGTCGGACGCGTCGACCTCGGCCGACCGGAGCGCGCAGACCGGCCCCGCGAAGGCGCCCGCGGCCAAGAGCCATGCTCCCGCCGACCGCGCTGCCGAAAACGGCGCCGAGAACGCGGCGAAACCGCGCCCGGCCACCTCGCATCGACCCTCGAGACCGCACGATCGGGACGGCTCGTGGCGCGCGCAGCAGGACGATGCGGGTGCCGCCTGGACCCGGGCGCGCGAGCAGATGAAGGACGAGCAGCAGAGGATGCTGCAGCGCTGGCGCGACGAGATCGCCGAGGCAAGCTGCGCAGGACGAAGACCACCGCCGATGAGGCGATGAAGGGATCCGGTTCGGGCTCTCCCCGTGTCTGGACCGGACAGCAGAAAGAGCAATCGCCCCGTTCCCCAGACAGAGGCGATTGAACGGGGGGACGGTGTCGTCCGTCCCCCTCCACCCCCGACGTCCCCCAGCGTCGGGGGTTTCTGCGTCTCAGCCCCAGCGGTACCCTGCGCCGCGCACCGTCGTGATGCGATCGTGCCCGAGCTTGCCGCGCAGATACCGCACGTACACGTCCACCACATTCGAGCCGGGGTCGAAGTTCATGCCCCACACCTCGCTGAGCAGCCACTCCCGGGTCAGCACCTCGCCCGGGTGGCGGAGGAACTGCTCGGCCAGCGTGAACTCCCGCGCCGACAGCTCGATCTCGCGTCCGCCGACGGTCGCGCGGCGGGCCAGCAGATCCAGGACGACATCGTCGCGCGACAGCAGGTAGTTCTTGCGCGGCGTCGCCTCGCGCAGACGTGAGCGCACGCGCGCCAGGAGCTCTTCGAACGTGAACGGCTTCGGGACGTAGTCATTGGCCCCGGCATCCAGTCCCTCGACGGTGTCGTGGGTGCTGGTGCGGGCGGTGAGCATGATCACCGGCAGCGTCGAGCCGGAACCGCGCAGCCGCCGCAGCACCTCGAAGCCGTCCATCTCCGGCAGCCCGATGTCCAGCAGCAGCAGGTCGACATCGCCGGACTGCGCCATCTCGAGCGCGGTGTCGCCCTCCTCGGCGATGACCGCCTCGTACCCGGCCGATTCCAGGCCACGCCGGACGAAGGCCGAGATGTGCGGTTCGTCTTCGGCGATGAGAATTCGGGTCATTCCGCTGCCTCTCGTTGGAGCACGACGTCGCCGGCGCGCACCGGCAGGGGGAGGGTGCCCGATCCGGGGCTCACCGGGATGCGGATCGTGAACGTCGCACCGCCACCAGGGGTGTCGGTGACATGGCAGCCACCGCCATGGGCCTTCACTATGGCATCGACGATCGCCAGGCCCAGGCCCGACCCGCCGACGGTGCGCTTTCCGCCGGCACGGTCGAACCGACGGAAGATGCGGTGCCGGGTTGCGGGAGGGATGCCGGCCCCGTGGTCGCGCACCCACAGCTCCAAGCTCGTCCGCGCTCGCGGTGCTTCCGACCTCGACCGGCGAGCCGCTGGGCGTGTACTTGGCGGCGTTGTCTGCCAGCTCGAGCCACGCCTGCAGCAGCCGGTCCGGCTCACCCGACACACGCACGTCGGCGATGGCCGCGACGTTCCATTCGTGGCCGGGGATCACGGTCACCAGTTCGCCGATCCGGCGGGTGAGGGTCGCGACGTCGACCTCGCGCATCGTGAACTGCTCGCCGCCTTCCACCGTGGCCAGCAGGTCGATGTCGGCCACCAGACGCGTCATCCGGTCCAGCTCGGCGATCCCGAGAGCGCGGGTGGTGGCCACGTCGTCCGGGTCCGCGGGGTTCATCAGCTCGAGGTGCCCGCGCACGATGGTGATCGGCGTCTTCAGCTCGTGTCGCACGTCGTCCAGCAGCTGGCGCTGCACGTCCACCGAGCCCTCCAGCCGATCGAGCATGGAGTTCACCGTGCGGGTCATATCCGAGATGTCGTCGTTTCCCTGCGTGGGGATGCGCACGCCGAGGTCGGCCAGGGTGATCGAATCCGCGGTGTCGCGCAGATGCCGGATCGGCGAGAGCAGACGTCCGGCCACGAACCAGCCGACGCCGCCGATCGCCGCCAGCATGATCAGCGCGGCGATGCCATAGGTGATCACCGATGCGGCCAGGGCTCGAGCTCCTGATCGAGGTCGACGGCACGGATGTACACGCCCTCGGACGGGTCGCCGGGCATGGTGACCGGGACGGCGATGTAGCGCGAGCGACCCGGCGTCGGTGGCCGCGGTGCCCATCACCGCCGTCTGCGCGGCCTCGGCCTCGGACACGGCGCGCTGGAGCAGCTGGCGGTCACCGGAGATGTCGAATCCGCTGAGCGTCTCGGGTCGGAACCGCGGCTGCCCGTCGATGACGGCGACGGAGGCCTCGTTCTGGGCCGGCACCAGGCGGGCCACCGCCGCGTGCAGATAGTCCGCCACCGACCCGTAGTCGTCGATGGCCAGGTCCTCGCTGGCCGTCGCGGTCTGGTCGGTCGGCGGAATGGCAGACGGATCGGGCGCGCCGGCCACGGTGCGAAGGGCCGCGACCTGCGTCGTCAGCCGGTCGTCCACCCCCGCCAGGATGCGCTCCCGCTGAACCAGGAAGGTCACCCCGCCGACGACCGAGAGCCCCACGAAGGCGACAGCGAGTATCGCCCCCAGGATGCGGGTGCGCGCGGAGATCGATCGCTGCGTGCGGTGCACGGTGCCATTATCGCCCGTCGAGCCCCGCGCGCGTGCGCCCGGTCTCAGCCGGGGTGCGTCATGGAGAGCAGATCCAGCTTGGAGTCCAGCTGCTCCTCGGTCAGTTCCCCGCGTTCGACGTAGCCCAGCGCGATCACGGCCTCGCGGATGGTGATCCCCTCGGCGACGGCGAGCTTGGCGATCTTGGCGGCCGCCTCGTACCCGATCAGCTTGTTCAGCGGGGTGACGGTCGACGGCGACATCCCGGCCAGCTGGGCGGCGCGCTCCACATTCGCCTGCAGGCCGTCCACGGTCTTGTCGGCCAGGGCGCGCATGGTGTTGGACAGCAGCCGGATGGACTCCAGCAGGGCGGTGCCCATCACGGGGATCGCGACGTTCAGCTCGAACGCGCCGGAGGCGCCCGCCCAGGCGACCGTCGCGTCGTTGCCGATCACGCGCGCGCACACCATGAGCGTGGCCTCGGGGATGACCGGGTTGACCTTGCCCGGCATGATCGACGAACCCGGCTCCAGGTCCGGGATGTGCAAGCTCGCCCAGCCCCGTGTTCGGCCCGGATCCCATCCAGCGCAGATCGTTGTTGATCTTCGTCAGCGAGACGGCGATCGTGCGCAGCGCGCCGGATGCCTCGACCAGCCCGTCCCGGTTCGCCTGCGCCTCGAAGTGGTCCTTCGCCTCGACGATCGGGAGCTCGGTCTCGGCGGCCAGCCGCGCGATGACCTTCTGCGGGAAGCCCAGCGGGGTGTTGATGCCGGTGCCGACCGCGGTGCCGCCCAGCGGCACCTCGCCGACGCGGGGGAGGGCGGCGCGCACGCGCTCGATGCCCAGCCGCATCTGGCGGGCGTATCCGCCGAACTCCTGGCCGAGTGTGACCGGCGTGGCATCCATCAGGTGGGTGCGTCCGGACTTGACCGCGTCCTTCCACAGTTCGGCCTTGGCCTCGAACGCGACCGCGAGGTGGTCCAGCGCCGGGATCAGATCGTCGATGAGCGCCTGGGTCACGGCGATGTGCACCGAGGTGGGGAACACGTCGTTGGAGGACTGGGAGGCATTCACGTGGTCGTTCGGGTGCACCGGGGCGCCCAGCAGCCGCGAGGCGAGCGTGGCCAGCACCTCGTTCATGTTCATGTTCGACGACGTGCCCGAACCGGTCTGGTAGGTGTCGACCGGGAACTGGTCGTCGTAGGCGCCCGAGACCACCTCGTCGGCCGCGCCCGCGATGGCGTCGGCGATGGCGGCGTCGAGCACGCCCAGCTCCTTGTTCGCCAGCGCCGCCGCCTTCTTGATCCGGGCCAGGGCGGCGATCTGCGTGGGCTCCAGACCCGCGCCCGAGATCGGGAAGTTCTCTACGGCGCGCTGCGTCTGCGCGCTGTAGAGCGCAGCGGCGGGCACACGCACCTCGCCCATCGTGTCGTGCTCGATGCGGTATTCGGTGTCGGTCACTTCTTCGCTCCTTCTGAAGGCGGGCGCCCGCCCGCCGGCTCGGTTCGGGCTCACAGGCCCGGGATCGTCACGGCTCCCTCGACCACGTGCGGGATCACGGTGCCCTCGCTGAGGCGGTACTTGCCGCCGACGATGCCCAAGCGGCCGGCGGCCACGGCCTCGGCGAGGATGTCCGAGGAGTGCAGCGCTCGGTGACGGTGTCGCGCAGGTGCTCGCGCCCGACGCGCTCCGCGTCGATCGCGACATCCGGATCCACGTGCTTGACCCGCCGTGCGGCGGGCACGATCGGCGAGATCAGGCGCCAGATGTTGGTGGGCAGCTCTTCGGCGTCCGGCCGGGTGCTCTCCACGGCGGCGGCGACCGCACCGCAGGAGTCGTGCGCGAGCACGACCAGCAGCGGCACGTCCAGCAGCTCCACCGCGTACTCCAGGCTGCCGATGACGAACGGGTCGACCACGTGGCCGGCGTTGCGCACCACGAACAGGTCGCCCAGGCCCTTGTCGAAGATGATCTCCGCGGCCAGCCGTGAGTCCGAGCAGCCGAACAGCACGACATGCGGGCGCTGCCCGTCGGCCAGCTCGGTGCGGCGGTCCACATCCTGGCGGGGATGGCGGGGTGCTCCGGCGACGAAGCGCTCGTTGCCGCGCACCATCTCGTCCCATGCCTGCTGCGGAGTCGTCATCGATGTTCCTCTCGCAGGGCTGTGATCTGGTCGGCGAGCCCTGTCGCCGCGGTGGCCGCGGTCTGCGCATCGGCGGCACCGTAGATCAGGATCCGGTCGGTGCCGGCATCCGTGCCGATCGCATAGCTGATGTTCTGCGTCTGTGCCGGACCGGTGATCGCGTACCGCGTCCAGTCGATGCCGTCGATGGTCACGGTGCCGTCGGCGGCCGCGCCCGACAGCAGCCGCGCATCCCAGGCCGTGTCGGCGTCGAACCCCTGCGAGACCCGCAGGTACCCGCTGGTCTCATCGGTGGCGTAGACGATCGTCCAGGTGGCCGTCTGGTCGCCGGCGACGGCAGCCGAGTTCACCCGCCAGTCGGAGGGGACGTCGGGGACCACGAGCGTGCGGCCGTACGCGGACGACGCGTCCGCGGCCACCGCGGCGACGTCGATCGGCGACGAGTCGTCGATCGTTCCGCGGGGGCCGCTGAGCACGATCACCGCCACCACCGCGAGCGTGACCAGGAGGGCCGCGACCAGGTTGCGCACGGTCTGACTGGAGCGGTAGGCGTGCGACGACTCGGCTTTGCGCGCGGCGGTCTCGTCGGGCGTCTCGGGGCGGCCGAGCTCGGCCACGACCCGGGTGGGGCCGGCCATCATCCGTCGGTCTCCGCGTGCGCGCGGGCGTCGTCGAGCCGCCGTTTGGCGCCCAGCAGCCATTCTTCGCAGCGGGCGGCCAGGGCCTCGCCGCGCTCCCACAGCGCCAGCGACTGCTCCAGCGTGGGCGCGCCCTGCTCGAGCTCGCCGACGACGCGGACCAGTTCGTCGCGCGCCTGCTCGAAGGTCAGAGACGACACCTCGGTGACGCCCTGGCTCGATTCGGTCATGCACTACAGCTTAGTTCGGGTTCGGACAGCGCTCCTGCCCTCAGGTGCCGACGAGGCCGCCCCAGACGGCGCGGGCGCCGGCGTCCCCGATCAGCACGAGCAGCACCATCGTCCCCGCCGACACGGCGACTGCGCTCACCGCCACCGCCGCATCGACGCCGAAGGCCGCGCGCGACAGCGAGGTGCGCACGCGGCGGCGTCCGAATCCGAACCAGAGCCACTGCACCAGGGCCACCGCGAACAGGCCGATCGCCCACGGCAGCAGCATCCGGCCGAGTTCTTCGTGCCGGGCGACCGCAGGCGACCGGCCCACCAGGGTCTCGAGGGACTCGCCGGCGCTGACCGTGATCGGCACCAGCACGAGGACGATGAGCGCGGCCAGGGGGGTCACGACGCCCAGCCGGCGCCGTGCGGCCGGCCAGAACGTGCCCAGCAGGCAGCGCCAGGACGGTCAGCGGGGTCAGGATCACCACCGCATGCACGATCAGCGGGTGGAGCGGCAGTCCGGCGATCTGCAGCGGGTCGGCGAGCGGGCTCGGGTCCATACTCGGAACAACGAGACGGTGCATCCTCCGGTTCACCTGAACCCGACGACGCCGCGTCTCGTTCTCCCGTCAGAGGAGGTGCCGCATGCCGCCCGACGAGCAGGACGCGAGCCAGCGCCTGTCGGCGCTCTACGACGCGCACGCGCGCCCGGTCTGGCGGTACGTCGTCTCTCTCACGGGGGACCGGGCGGGGGCGGAGGACGTGGTGCAGGAGACGCTCGCGGGCCTGGCGCACGCCCCGGATCCTCGCGCAGGACCCCTCGACGGCGCGGGCCTGGATGATCACCGTCGCACGACACCTCGTCATCGACGAGGCACGCAGTGCACGTCGCCGGCACGAGAACGTCGTCGCCGATCCGCCGGAGCGGGCCGAGACCGACGCCACGGACCGCCTCTTCGAGGCGATCCTGATCGAAGAGGCGCTGCGCACGCTCAGCGACGAGCATCGTGCGGTGATCGTGACGGCGTACTTCCGCGGCCGCAGCGTCGCCCAGGCGGCGGCCGAGCTGGACATCCCGGAAGGCACGGTCAAATCGCGACTGCATTACGGGCTGCGGGCGCTGCGGCTCGCGCTGCAGGAGAGGGGAGTGACCCGATGAACCCGGAGGAGCACGCGGATTTCGCCGAGTGGGACGCGGCGTACGTGATCGGCGCGCTCTCGACGACGGACCGCCGGGCGTTCGAGGCGCACCTGGAGTCGTGCGCGCTGTGCCGCCGCGCGGTCGCCGAGCTGTCGTCGACGGTCGGGATGCTGTCGCGCCTGTCGGCCGACGACGCACAGGCCGTCCTCGCACCCGGCAAATTCACCGATGATGCGCTCGGGGAGGAGGCGGCGGTCCGGGCCGGACTCGCCTCGATGGCGCAGGCACGGACGCGGCGCCGGCGCCGCAGCTGGTGGATCGCGGCAGGCCGCGGCCGTGGTGCTGGTGGTGGGCGGGATCGCCGTGCCGGTCACGATCGCCTCGATGACCGCGCCGACCGCGGCGTTCGCGCTCGAAGAGGTCGGACGGGTGCCGCTCCAGGCGACGGTCCGCCTCACCGACGTCTCGTGGGGGACCCGGATCGACATGGACTGCCGCTATCCGGACGGGTACGCCGGGAACGTCCCCGTCGGCGGATGGACCTACGCGCTGGCCGTGGTCGACGCCGCCGGAGACGCCACGACCGTGTCGACGTGGCGGGCCGAGCCGGGCACGCGGGCCCGGGTCAGCGCGGGCACTGCGACGGCGGTCTCCGGCATCCGCGCGATCGAGATCCGCTCGGCGGCCGGCGCCGTGCTCATGCGGCGCGATCTTCCCGCCCGTTCCGGCTGAACGAATCCACGGCGGATCTCGTGTCATCGGTGACGAAGGGACCGCCATGCATCACAAGACCGCCGTGGGATCCACGGCACTGCTGCTCCTGCTCGTGCTGACCGGCTGCGCGGGAGGCGGATCGGGAGGCGGATCCGGGCCCTACGACGACGGCGCCCCCAGCGCGAAGACCACGTCGAGCGCGGCGCACACCGGCGACGCCCTCGCGACCGGCGACACGTCGCTGGGCGCGATCGTCGTGGACGGCGCGGGCATGACCGTGTACATGTTCGACAGCGACACGAAGGGGACGACCAAGAGCGCCTGCACCGGCACGTGCCTGACCAACTGGCCGCTGGTGACCACGACCTCGGCCACGCCGGCGGTCGAAGGGGTGACCGGCACGGTCGGGACGATCTCGGCACCCGGAGGGAAGCGTCAGGTGACGCTGGACGGCTGGCCGCTGTACACGTTCGCCGGCGACCACGCGCCCGGGGATGTCGCCGGTCAGGGGGTCGGCGGAATCTGGTGGGCACTCACCCCCGGCGGCACGCCGATCGGACGATGACGCCGGCTACGGGACGGCGGTGCCGGCGCCGGACTCGGGCACCTCGCCCTCGGAGACGGCCGTGACCGACCCGCGGTCCACCGTGACCGTCAGCCGCGTCGCAGCCGGGGCCTGACTCGCGTCGCGCACGATCGTCCCGTCGCCGAGGTGCGCGATGGCGTAGCCGCGGGCCAGGGTGGCGCCGGGTGAGAGCGCACGCAGCGACGCGCGCAGCTCGGCCAGACGCCGGGCCCCGGCATCCACCCGTCGGTCGACCAGATCGCGCCCGCGGGTGCCGAGCATCCAGACGTCCTGGGTGCGGGACTGAAGCAGGGACTCGGGATCGCGCAGCACGGGACGGCTCGCGGCTGCCTCGAGCTTGCGCGATGTCGTGCGTGATGCGCGTGGTCAGCCGGGTGGTCAGCCGCGAGCGCAGCTGCGCCACCAGCGCCCGCTGCTCGCCGACATCCGGCACGACCCGCTTCGCGGCGTCGGTGGGCGTGGAGGCGCGCAGATCGGCGACCTCGTCCAGCAGCGGGTGGTCGTTCTCGTGCCCGATCGCGCTGACGACGGGGGTGGATGCCGCGGCCACCGCCCGCAAGCCGCTCATCGCTGAACCCGAGCAGCGTCTGCGGGTCGCCGCCTCCGCGGGCGATGACGATCACGTCCACCTCGGGGTCGGCATCCAGCGCCTGCAGCGCCTGCAGCGTCTCGGGCACGCACCGCTCGCCCTGGACCGCGACGTGCACCGTCCGGAAGCGCACCTGCGGCCAGCGCAGCTCGGCGTTGCGGTGCACGTCCTTCTCGGCGTCGCTGCGTTCGCCGGTGATCAGGCCGATGCGATGCGGCAGGAACGGGATCGGCCGCTTGCGCGCCGGATCGAACAGCCCCTCGGCGCGCAGCTGCGCACGCAGCCGCTCGAGGCGCTCCAGCTGATCGCCGAGCCCGGCGTGCCGCATCTGCGACACCGTGAAGGCGAAATCGCCGCCGCGGGCGTAGTAGTCGGCCTTGACCGCGGCCACCACCCGATCGCCGACCTTCAGCTCGTCGGTCAGGCGCGCCCGCACGCTGGACCAGAGCCGGAACGAGAGGGTCGCGTCCGCGCCGGTGTCCTTCAGCCGGCCGTAGACCGATCCGTTGCGCAGGTTCCACGAGGTGATCTCGCCCTCGATCCACACCGAGCCCCATCGCTCCACGAAGCCGTGGATCGTCTCGTTCAGGCGCGACACCGAGGTCGGTGCGTCGCGGGTCGAGTCGCGCGGGTGCACCGAATCGGGCGGGGGCGCCTGCCCGGCGACCGGCTCGGGGCGGAACGTGGTCATGCAGGTCCTTCCGTCGCGTCGGGTCGCGGGTCGGCATCGGGGGCGGCTCTCAGCGGTACGACCGTAGACTCGGTGGGGTGAGCACCCCTGCCGTTTCCCTGCCCGTGCCGCGGATCCCCGCGCCGCGGGCCGCCGCGCGGCGCGAACCGCTCCAGGATATCCCGGTGGACGGACACAAGCGGGTGCTGCTGGCCGCGCCGCGGGGGTACTGCGCGGGGGTGGACCGGGCCGTGGTGGCCGTCGAGAAGGCGCTCGAGCAGTACGGCGCCCCGGTGTACGTGCGCAAGCAGATCGTGCACAACCGACACGTCGTGACCGAACTGGAACAGGCCGGCGCGGTCTTCGTCGACGAGGTCGACGACGTGCCCGAGGGGGCGCACATCGTCTTCAGCGCGCACGGGATCGCACCGGCGGTGCGGGATGCCGCGGCCGCGCGCGGACTGCGGGCCATCGATGCGACCTGCCCGCTGGTGACCAAGGTGCATCGTGAAGCCGTGCGGTTCGCCCGCGACGACTACGAGATCCTCCTGATCGGTCACGCCGGCCATGAAGAGGTCGAGGGCACCGCCGGCGAGGCCCCCGACCGGATCACCGTCGTGAACTCCCCGGACGAGGCCGACACCGTGCAGGTGCGCGACCCGTCCCGCCTGGTCTGGCTCTCGCAGACGACGCTGTCGGTGGACGAGACGATGGAGACGGTGAACCGCCTGCGTGCGCGGTTCCCCGAGCTGCACGATCCGCCCACCGACGACATCTGCTACGCGACGCAGAACCGGCAGACGGCCATCAAGGAGGTCGCACGCGACGCCGACCTGGTGATCGTCGTCGGCTCGGTGAACTCGTCCAACAGCGTGCGGCTGGTCGAGGTCGCCCGCCAGGCCGGCGCCGCCGCCGCGCATCGGGTCGACTACGCCGACGAGATCCGGCAGGAGTGGCTGACCGGCGTGGGCACGATCGGCGTCACCAGCGGAGCATCCGTCCCCGAGGTGCTGGTGCGCGAGGTGCTCGACGACCTCGCCGCGGCCGGATACCGGGATGTCGCGCAGGTGAGCACCGCCGAGGAGGACATCGTGTTCGCGCTGCCTCGCCAGGTGAGGGATGCCGCGCCCGAGGCGCATCGGGGAGGCCGACGATGACGACACCCGATCCGCGTCCGCGTCCGCAGTACGGCGAGTACGCGAGCCCCGAGGAGCAGCGCGCCCACATCGCGCACCCGACCGAGCACGCTCACGCCCAGCCGTCGCCGGATGCGGTCGCTCCGGCCACCCGCCCGGCCACGCGCCCGGCCGCCTCGGCGGCCGCACCGGCACGGCCGGGTGCTGAGGGACGGGCGAGCTCGCACCCCGTCGACCGGATCGTCACGCTCGCCCTGCTCGGCTACGGCGTGATCAACGTGATCCTGTCGGTGTTCTCGTTTCTCGACCTGGCCGCCGTCGCCGACCAGACGTACAAGCTGATGGGCATCCCCGGCTCGTTCACCGACACCTCGGCGGCGCGGATCTGGGGGATCGTGGCGGCGGTCGTGCTGGTGCTCGGCTATCTGGTGACGGCGGCTCTCGCGCTGCGGCGGCTGCGACGCGGCCGGATCGCATGGTGGATACCCCTGGTGGGGGCGGCGATCACCTACATCCTGGTGTCGGTGTGCATGGCGGTGCCGCTGATGAGCGACCCCGCCTTCCTCGAGTACCTGCTCTCGTCGCGCTGACAGCGGGAGCAGACTGGACACATGCGCATCTCCCGAGTCCTCGCCGTGATCGCCGTCTCGCTGTGCCTGGGCGCGGCGGGAACGGCACTGACGTCCTGCGCCGCCGACCCCGGCCCCACGGTGGTGCTGAAGACCGCCGACACCGGCGCCGGGACGGTGGTGGTGGATGCCGATGGTCGCGCGGTCTACCTGTACGACGCGGATGAGAAGGGGACCGACACCAGGCTTGCACCGGGTCGTGCCAGGCGGCCTGGCCCGCGGTGACCACCACGTCGACCTCCCCGGAGGGGAAGGGCATCACCGGCCGGATCGGCGAGATCTCGGCCGGCGACGGGAACCATCAGGTGACCCTGGACGGATGGCCCCTGTACTACTTCGACGGCGACACCGTGCCGGGCACGATCAAGGGGCAGGGCATCGGCGGCGTGTGGTGGCTCCTCAGCCCCGACGGCCAGAAGGTCACCGACATCGGCCGGTGACCCTTCTCGGTTACGACCGGCTCTGGCCGTGCGATCCGAGCTGGCGGGTCGCCGCCACCACGCGCGCGGCCATCGCCGACTCGGCGACCTTGCCCCATGCACGCGGATCGTACTGCTTCTTGTTGCCGACCTCGCCGTCGACCTTCAGCACGCCCTCGTAGTTCTCGAGCATGTAGCCGGCGACCGAGCGGGTGAACGCGTACTGCGTGTCGGTGTCGATGTTCATCTTCACCACGCCGTTGGCGACGGCGGTCGCGATCTCCTCGTCACTGGACCCGCTGCCCCGTGGAAGACCAGCTCCAGCGGCTTGGGTCCGGTGCCGAACCGCTCGGCGATGCCGGACTGGATCTCGCCCAGCAGCTCGGCGCAAGCTTCACGTTGCCCGGCTTGTACACGCCGTGCACGTTGCCGAAGGTGAGCGCGGCGATCCAGCGGCCGGCGTCGCCGAGGCCGAGGGCCTCGACGGCCTTGGTGACGTCGCCGACCGTGGTGTACAGCGCGTCGTTGGTGCCCTCGTGCTTGACGCCGTCCTCCTCGCCGCCGACCACGCCGATCTCGACCTCGAGGATGGCGTTGATGTTCTTCAGCCGGGGGAGCAGGTCGCGGGCGATCTCGATGTTCTCATCGAGGGGACGGCCGAGCCGTCCCACATGTGGGACTGGAAGATCGGGTTGCGTCCGGCCCTCACCTCCTCCTCGGAGGCGGCGATCAGCGGCAGGACGAAGTCCTCGAGCGCGGGCTTCGGGCAGTGGTCGGTGTGCAGCGCCACCGTGATCGGGTAGTTCTTGGCGACCTCGGTCGCGAAGCGCGCGAAGGCGAGCGCCCCGGTCGCGCGTGCCTTCACGGACTGCCCGGCGAAATAGTCGGCGCCGCCGGTGGTCACCTGGATGATGCCGTCCGATCCCGCCTCGGTCAGGCCCTGCAGGACCGCATTGATGGTCTGCGAGCTGGACACGTTGATCGCCGGGTAGGCGAATCCGCCGGCCTTCGCGCGATCGAGCATCTCGGCGTACTGTTCAGGCGTTGCGACGGGCATGGCGTGTGCTCCTTGGGATGGTCGGGACAGGGAACCGTCCTCAACTCTAGCGAAGCGCGGTCCGGCGCCTCCGCGGAGGTGGCGAGGCCGGCAGAGTCACCGGAGATGACACCGGGGAAAGAATCAGGTTTCCTTCTGGGGGTGGCGGCGGGAACCGGGACGAATCCTCGCCGTCCGGCGATATCGTGACGGCATGGTGAGTCTTACGGCGGACATGAACACCCCCTCGGCCACGAGCGGCGGGTCGGGCGCACCGCTGCGGCCGGACCGCAATATGGCGCTCGAACTGGTGCGCGCCACCGAGGCCGCCTCGATCCGTGCCGTCCCGTTCATCGGACGAGGCAAGAAGGAGGCCGCCGACGGCGCCGCCGTGGACGCGATGCGCGCCTTCCTGACCACCGTGAGCTTCGACGGCACCATCGTCATCGGCGAGGGTGAGAAGGACAACGCCCCGATGCTGTTCAACGGCGAGCGGGTGGGCAACGGCACCGGGCCGCAGTGCGATGTGGCCGTCGATCCCATCGACGGCACCTCGCTCACGGCAGCAGGGCGCAACAACGCGCTGTCGGTGATCGCGGTCTCAGACCACGGCACCATGCTGGACGCGTCCAGCGTGTTCTACATGGACAAGCTGGTGACCGGCCCGGCCGGCGTGGGCGTCGTCGACATCCGCCTGCCCATCGGCGAGAACATCCGGCGACTGGCGAAGGCCCTCGACAAGCCGATCGACGAACTGGTGGTCTCGGTGCTCGCACCGGCCCCGGCACGAGAAGCTCATCGACGAGATCCGCGAGGCGGGCGCCGGCACCCGGCTGATGAGCGACGGCGACGTCGCCGGGGGCATCAACGCGGCCCGCCACGGCGCGCGCACCGACATGTGCGTGGGCGTCGGCGGCAAGCCCGGAGGGAATCGTCACGGCGTGCGCGATCAAGGCGCTCGGAGGCCACATCCAGGGGCGTCTGTGGCCGCGCGACGACGATGAGAAGCAGCGCGGGATCGATGCCGGGCTGAAGCTCGACGGGCATGTCTACGAGGCCGACGACCTCGTGCACGGCAGCAACACCATCTTCGTGGCCACCGGGGTCACCAACGGCGAGCTCGTCGCCGGCGTGCGACGAGAGGGCGGCTTCGTCTACACCGAGAGCGTCGTGCTGCGCGGGGCCTCCGGCACGCTGCGGCGGATCTCGTCGGAGCACCTCGTCTCCAAGTGGCTGTGAGCGGTCCCGCCGGCCGCGTGTGACTGCTGTTACTCCTGTTGCCAATGTGACGATCGGGTTGCACGAGGCGCGAAATGCGTCTGTTTCCCAGACATGCGTGGCAGAATCGTGCCGGCTGTGAACGGGACCCGTGATCCGGGTCGGAATCCTCGGCCGCGGAGGAGACGGACATGTCAGGACACGTCGGCGACACCCAGCCGCGCACGGGCGCTCACGCCGTGGTCGCAGACGCGTTGGCCCGCACCGGCTCGCATCCCAAGGAAGAAGTCGATCCGGCGCGTCGCCCGGATGTGCTGTTCCGCGTGCGGCACGAAGAGGGTGAGCAGGTCTCGGCCTGGTGGATGATCGGCGCGTTCGTCGCGGTCTCGGCCGGTGTGATCGCCCTGCTCAGCTTCATTCCGGGCGGCCAGTAGCCTCCAGGCGAGACCGGATCTCGCCCACATCCGCCGACAACGGTGCGTCATCGGCGGTCTCAAGCAGTTCGGGGGCGGTCAGGCGTCGGGTGGTGGCCTCGATGACGGCGGGCTCGGCCAGGGCGTCCAGCTTGGTCTGGTCGATCCCCGGGAAGCGGCGCGCGGTGACCAGGACGCGTGACTCGAGAGAACCGACGAAGCGGTTGTAGCTGTCGACGGTCCGTTCGATCGCGCGGCGCAGGTCGTCGGCGTGCGAGGCCAGTGCCGACAGCCGCCCGTACAGCTCGTTGCCGAGGTCGAACAGGCGGCGTGCCTCCTGCGAGACATCCTGCTGCGTCCAGGTGAGGGCGACGGTCTTCAGCACCGCCCAGAGGTTCACGGGTGAGGCCAGAGCCACGCGCTTGCCGAATGCGTAGTCCAGGAGTGAGGGATCGGCTTCGAGGGCGGCGGCGAGGAGAGACTCGCTCGGGATGAAGCAGATCACGAACTCGGGGCTGGAGTCCAGACCCGCCCAGTAGGCCTTCTTGGCCAGGGCGTCCACGTGGGAGCGCACGGCCTTCACATGCTTGTCGATGAGGCTGCGACGGCGCGCGAGCTCGTCGCCCTGGGCGGTCAGCGGGATCGCGCTGGCGTCCAGATACGCGTCCAGCGGCACCTTGGCATCCACTGCCAGCGACTTCTCGCCGGGAAGGCGGATGACCATGTCGGGACGGCCGGCCCCGGCATCCGACGAGATCGAGGTCTGCGTCTCGAAATCGACGTACCGGGTGAGCCCGGCCGCCTCCACGACACGGCGCAGCTGCGTCTCACCCCAGACGCCGCGGGTGCTGCCCGATCGCAGAGCGCCCGCGAGCGACTCGGTGGTCGCCCGCAGCGACTCCTCGGTCTCGTTCGTGCGGCGCAAGCTTGCTCGGCGAGCGAGCCGTACTGCTGGTGCCGGTCGTGCTCCAGATCCTCCACCTTGCGCTGCATGGTGGTCAGAGCATCCTGCACCGGCGCCAGCGCCCGCAGCACCGCCTGTTCGCGGCGCTCGCGCTCCTCGCGCGCGGCGTGATCGGCCCGCGTCTGGCCGGCCAGCTCCTGGTACAGCCGGCGCTGCCTGCTCGACCTGATCGCGCAGGCCGGCGGCGGCCGCCTCGGCAGTGGCGGCGCGGGCGGCCAGGGTGGACCCGTCGGCGGCGGCCCGGGCGCCGCGCAGCGCCCAGCCCACGATCAGGCCCAGGGCGAGACATCCGATCGCCAGCAGCAGAGGCAGTGCATCCATGTGGCCATCATGGCTGCCACCGCCGACATCGCCGCGGCGGCGCGCGTCAGGCGACGGCGAAGACCGGTTCGGGATGCTGTGCGAGCGGGCCGATCGTCTGCACACGGACCGCGTGCATCCCGGCGAGGTCGTCGATGTCGGCGGCACCGGCGCGCCGGGCGGCCTCGATCACGATGTGCGCGCAGGCGACCGCATCCGCGGTGGCGTCGTGGTGCGGGAAGTCGGCGAAGCCCGCCTCGGCGGCCACCAGCGGCAGCCGATAGGACGGCAGGTCGAACGCCTTGCGCGCCAGCTGCAGACTGCACAGGTAGCGGTACGGCGGGACGGGGTCGCCGGTGGCCTCGCACGCGCGACGGATCACCGTCATGTCGAAGCCGGCATTGTGCGCCACCAGCACGTCGGCGCCGGCGAAGGCGGCGATGTCGCCCAGCTGCTCGCTCCAGCCCTTGGCGTCGGCCACGTCGTGGGGCCGGATGCCGTGGATGCCGATGTTCACCTCGAAGAACCGATCGTGACCGGCCGGCGGGCGGATGAGCCAGCCGGCGCGGGCGACGATCCGGCCGCCGCGCACCCGGGCGAGCCCGACCGCGCAGGCGGAGGCACTGCTGGAATTCGCGGTCTCGAAGTCGATCGCGGTGAAATCCAGGGGCACGGCTCCACTCTCGCCCGGGTGCGGCCGCCCGGCGGCGAGGCGCGCCGTCGCAACAGCAGGCTGAAACCGTCGATCTCGGCCGAATGGGTGCGTCGGCAGCGGATTCCGCCTGCTGTTGCCACATCATAGGCTTCAGGCATGGCCACACGTGAAGAGATGTCCCGCTCGTTCGGGGCGGCCGCGGACGCCTACGACACGGGTCGCCCGGAGTATCCCGCCGAGGCGGTGGAGTGGCTGCTGGAGCCCGTCCGCGCCGACGCCCGCCGCCCGCGCGTCGCCGATGTCGGAGCGGGCACCGGCAAGCTCACCCGGCCGCTCGTGGAGGCCGACGCCGAGGTGGTCGCGATCGACCCGGATGCCGAGATGCTGGAGCGACTGCGGCAGTCGGTGCCGGGGGTGCCCACGTTCGTCGGCACCGGCGAGGCGCTCCCGCTGCCGGATGCCGGTCTGGACGCGGTCGTGTTCGGCCAGGCGTGGCACTGGGTCGATCCGACCGCGGCCAGCACCGAGGCCGGCCGGGTCCTGCGTCCCGGCGGCGTGCTGGGCCTGATCTGGAACGTCCGTGACGAGAGCACTGCATGGGTGGCCGAGATGAGTGCGATCATGCACGGCAGCGCCGCCGAGGCGATGCTCGCCGCCGGTGGGCCGACCATCGCGTCGCCGCTGGGGGAGGCGGAGGAGAGGACGTGGTCCTGGAAGCGCCCGATGACCCGGGCGACGCTCGGCGACATGGTCCACTCGCGCAGCTACATCATCACCGCCGCGTCGGGCGAACGCGAGCGCATCGATCGCGAGCTGGAGGCGCTGTTCGACCGGATCGGCGCCGTCGACGGCGCCGTGATCGACCTGCCGTACCAGACGAAGGCGTTCCGTTCGCGGCGTCCCTGACGCACCCACCGGGGTCGCGTCCGCGCTCGGACGGCGGCCGGGCCGCGGCATCCCGCCCCGGTAGAGTGGATGCCCGTGGCCCTCACCATCGGAATCGTCGGACTGCCCAATGTCGGCAAGTCCACCCTGTTCAACGCCCTGACCAAGAATCAGGTGCTGGCGGCGAACTATCCGTTCGCCACGATCGAGCCGAACATCGGGGTGGTCAGCCTGCCCGACCGGCGCCTGAACCAGCTCGCCGAGGTGTTCGGCAGTGAGCGGATCGTGTCGGCGACCGTGTCGTTCGTCGACATCGCCGGCATCGTCCGCGGCGCGAGCGAGGGAGAGGGGCTGGGCAACCAGTTCCTCGCGAACATCCGCGAGGCCGACGCGATCGCCCAGGTGGTGCGCGGTTTCGCCGACGCCGACGTGGTGCACGTCGAGGGCGATGTGAACCCGCAGGGCGACCTGGAGACCATCAACGCCGAGCTCATGCTCGCCGACCTGCAGACGCTGGAGAAGGCCCTGCCGCGGTACGAGAAGGAGGTCAAGGGCCGCCGACTCGACAAGGCAGTGCTCGACGCCGCGCTGGCCGCCAAAGACGCCCTCGAGCGCGGCGTGCTGCTGTCGGCATCCGGTGTGGACCTCGAGCCGATCCGCGAACTGGGGCTGCTGACCGCGAAGCCGTTCATCTTCGTGTTCAACGTGGACGAGGCCGTCCTGACGGATGCTGCGCGCCTGGCCGAGCTGGAGGCGCTGGTCGCCCCGGCGCATGCCGTGTTCCTGGACGCGAAGATCGAGTCCGAGCTGATCGACCTCGACCCGGAGGACGCCGCGGAGCTGCTCGCCTCGACCGGGCAGACGGAGTCAGGCCTGGACCAGCTGGCGCGGATCGGCTTCGACACGCTGGGCTTGCAGACCTATCTCACCGCGGGGCCGAAGGAGGCGCGCGCCTGGACGATCGGCAAGGGCTGGAAGGCACCGCAGGCGGCCGGCGTCATCCACACCGACTTCGAGAAGGGCTTCATCAAGGCCGAGGTCATCTCGTTCGACGACCTGATCGAGCTCGGCTCGGTCGTGGAGGCCCGCGCGCACGGCAAGGCGCGGCTGGAGGGCAAGGACTACGTCATGCAGGACGGCGACGTGGTGGAGTTCCGGTTTAACGTCTAGCGTTAATGACGCTCTTCGTTATACACTAACCGTGTGATCAGATCGTTCGGGAGCAAAGAGACCGAGCGCATCTGGCATGAACGGTACGTCAAGGGTGTTGACCGGCTGGTGCAGCGAGCGACGTTGCGCAAGCTTGAGTTGATTCACGCGGCCAAGGATGTTGAGGACCTTCGGATCCCGCCGGGCAATCGGTTGGAGCGGTTGGTCGGTGACCGGCGCGGGCAGCACAGCATCCGGGTGAACTCGCAATGGCGTATCTGTTTCGTCTGGAGAGATGGAGGAGCGGAAGATGTCGAACTCGTCGATTATCACTGAGGCTGACCTGATCGAGCCCATCCACCCGGGGGAGATCCTGATGGAGGACTTCATCGAGGGCTTCGGGATCACGCAGAACAAGCTGGCCGTGTCGATTGGAGTGCCGCCGCGGCGCATCAATGAGATCGTGCATGGTAAGCGCGGCATCACCGCGGATACCGCGATCCGCCTGGCACGCTACTTCGGCACCTCGGAGGAGTTCTGGATGAACCTGCAGACGAGTTACGAGCTGCGGATTGAACGTCGGGCGCTGAGTGACAAGGTCACCGCGATCACGCCGCTGAAGGCCGCGTGAGCAGCGGGCCAGAGCGTCGAGTCGTCCGGAAGGTCGTCGGCTACGTCGTGCATGAGGGGCGGCTGCTTGTGTTCACGCACGACGATGTGTCTCTCGACGTGACCGGTGTTCAGGTGCCTGCCGGCACGATCGAGCCGGATGAGTCTCCTGAGGCCGCCGTCGTGCGCGAGGTCTTCGAGGAGACGGGGTGCGCCGTTCGAGTTGTCAGCGCACTGGGTATCGAGCGCTACGACGTGTGGCCCTCCAAATCGGAAGTGCACGAGCGGCATTTCTTCCAACTGGCGCTGGTGGACCTGGATGATCCACCTGAGCGGTGGGGTGCTGGTGAGGAAGCCCCGTCGGATGGTGGTGTTGCGCAAGCCGTGGACGTGCTACTGGGTTCCTCTCGATCAGGGCCACGTGCTGTGTGCCGGGTTTGGTGCGCGGCTCGGGGAGATCGTCCCGGAAGTTCGGTGAGACCGCTAACGGTGACGTAACCCGGTGGAGTTCCGCTTCAACGTGTGACCTGCCCCGGTCGTTGAGCGAGCGAAGCGAGACGAAACGCGACGACGCGGGGCGCAAGCATTCGCCTGACAGCGTCAATCGCCGCGTGGGCGACGTGCTCGCAAGGCCGATCCCGGCGGCCCGTGTCGAGGCACTGGCGTTGGTCTGCAAACATGGCGTGATGTCTACCGTCAAGCTCTCCAGTGCCATCGCCGCTCTCGGGCTGGCCGCTCTCGTGCTCGCTGGGTGCACCGCCGCCACGACACCGCACGCGGCTGACGCGTCCAATGCACCTGCTCCCACGGCTGTCACCAAGCCGGTTACCGAGACTACGCCGACGCCGCAATCGACCGACTCGGAAACCTGCTCCAGCATGTCGGAGGTCTACAGCTACCGCGGGGGCCTGTATTGGGAGCGGCAGGGGACTCTCCGAGATCTCGGCGCACGCGAGTTCGCGCGGGGCAAGGTGACAGTCGATGAGGACGGCACTCCCTTGACCTATACCGTTGAGCCTGGCGACGTCGAGGCCGTGATCGGTGAACGGCTCTGCGCGTACCCAGCCCTCGGCTCGATGAACCACGTACGCGTGATTTATCCGGGGCAGGTGCTCTGGCTCACCCCCGACCCCGACACTCCCTGGGTGCCGTACTACAGCCCTGATGACGCGCCTGCTGGGTTCCAGCAGATTCCGTATCAGCAAGCCATCGAGTCCGCGGGCAGAGCGGTGGACACCGGTGACGTGGACGCCGTGCGCGCGATTTGGAACGACACGCTCAAGGGCATGTTCGTGAACCGGGAGACCATCGACGCCGTCCAGAAGGTGGTCGATTCCGGCGACCTCGAGGCGCTTCGCCAGCTCTTCTCCTGATCGACGTGTGAAGCCGCTCCATCCCTCGGCATCAATGATGCAGAAGCGGTTGCCCTCCGGATCAGTTTGATTTCGGCTGGGAGGATCGCTGGTTAGGCGATCGTGCTCGGGACCATCCATCTACCAACGAGTATGAGTACAAGTGGCTACTTGTGGTAGCGTGCAAGCCAGCAGCTAGGAGGTTCACAATGGGTGCTGAAGCGGCAGCTGACCTCGATCTGGCCTTGCGCGCGCTGGCAGATGGCAACCGGCGCGCGATCCTGCGGGTGATCCGTTCCGCTCGGCAGCCGGTGGGGACGATCGCGGATGCCGTCGGGCTCTCGCAGCAGACGACTTCGCACCATCTCGGGGTGCTCCGCAAGGCGGGGCTCGCGGTCAGCACCCGCAAGGGCACTCGTCATCTGTTCGCAGTCGACACCAATGGGCTGGCAGCGGTGCGCTCGTACTTGGATGACTTCTGGCCAGGAAAGCTGGCCGAACTCAAGACCGTCATCGAGTCGAGGCAGGCGAATTCTCATGGCTGAGTTCCGAGACTCCATCGACATTGCGGCTCCGCCGGAAACGGTGTTCGAGTACCTGACCACCAACGACGGAATAACCGCCTGGATGGGCCAGTACGCCGATCTCGACCCGACGCCCGGCGGCGCATTCGCCGTCGACATAGCCGGCCATCCCGTGCGGGGCAAGTACCTGCATGTCGAGCCCCCGAGCCGCGTGGTGATCAGTTGGGGCTTCGCAGGAAGCGAGGAACTGCCGGCGGGCGCATCGACGGTTGAGTTCCGCCTCACGCCGATCGGTGGCGGCACCAGAGTCGATCTGCGCCATAGCGATCTGCCGAGCACCGAGGTGCGCGGTCATGCCGACGGGTGGGCGAACTTCCTGCCCCGTCTCGCCATCGTCGGAGCCGGCGGAGAGGCCGGGCAGGACGACTGGCAGCCGCCCCCAACCGTCGAGGACGCGAAGATCACCGAGAGTGTGCTGATCTTCGATCGACTCTCCTACGGCCCGCCCGAGCAGGCCTGAACCGGGGGCAGGTCGTGACTCCCGAGCAGACCGTCCTCGTCGAACGCGTCCGTGGCCTCATCGCTGAGGAACCAGTGGTGCGGGAGGTCTCTATGTTCGGCGGCAGATCGCTGATGGTGAGCGAGAAGATGATCGTCAGCGTTCGGAAGGACGGTGGCCTTCTCGTGCGGGTCGACGCTGGCCGGCACGACGAGCTTCTGGGCGAACCGGGGGCCGTGCAGGCCCAGATGGGACCGGGTCGCGATATGGGACCGGGATGGATCGAAGTCGCGGCCGACGCGGTCAGCGACGACGAACAGTTGTCGTTCTGGATCGGGATCGCGATGGACTGCAACCGGGCCATGACCGGCTGGACCGGCATGAGCACGCCTTAGGGCAGCTGCGCGAGCGCAGACGGCAGCGGGCTACTCCATCGTGATGACGATCTTGCCGGCGGTCCGACCCGTCTCGCCGAGGCGATGCGCGTCGGCGATGCGGGCGAGGGGGAACGTCTCGGCGATCGTGGCCTGCAGCCGTCCGTGGGCGGCGAGCTCGGCGATCGCGCCCAGGTCGGCGCGGGAGGAATCGACCAGCATCCGGATCGCCCGCACGCCGAGCCGCTCCGCCTCGCGGTAGAAGTCGTCGGCGCCCCGGGGCACGATGGAGACGACGACACCGCCGGGGCGGAGTGTGTGCAGGGAGCGGAGCGAGGTGTCGCCGCCGAGGGGATCGAGGACGACATCCACGTCTTCGGCCGCCTCGACGAAGTCCTGGCTGCGGTAGTCGATCGGCTGGTCGACGCCGAGGCTGCGCAGGAAGTCGTGCTTGGGCTCGCTGGCGGTGCCGATCACGTATGCGCCGCGCGCCTTGGCGATCTGGACGGCGACGTGCCCCACGCCGCCGGCGGCCGCGTGCACGAGCACCCGCTGTCCGGCCCGCAGGTCGGCGTACTCGACGAGCGCCTGCCAGGCGGTGAGCGAGACGAGGGGAAGGGCGGCCGCCTGGAGGCGGTCGAGCTCGGCGGGCTTCTTCGTGAAGACCCGCGCGGGCGCGGCTACATACTCGGCGTGCGAGCCGTGGCCGAAGGGGTACGACAGCATCCCCATCACCTCGTCGCCGGGCTGGAAGCGCGCGACGCCGATGCCGACGGCCTCCACCACACCCGCGACATCCCAGCCGAGGATGAAGGGCGGATCGCCGAGGAATCCGCCGTTGGCGCGGTGCTTCCAATCGGTGGGGTTCAGTCCCGCGGCGCGCACCCGCACGAGGATCTCGTTGATCCGCGGCTCGGGGCGCGGGACCGAGGCGAGTTCGAGGACCTCGGGTCCGCCGAGGGAGTGCTGGATGGCGGCCTGCATCGTGGGACTCATGCTCATGCTCTTCACGATGCCCCGTCCCGCCCCCGACGGCAAGCCGGCCGCTACCGCCCCTGGCGCTTCTTGTACGGCTTCGGCTGTCCCTTCACGACCGGTGCGCGGCCCTTGCCCTTGGCGGCCTTCGCCTTGCCGCCGGCCGGTGCGGCGGGTTTCGCGGGCGCGGCGGGTGCGGACGCGATCCGGTGGCTCGCCTCTTCGAGCAGAAGGATGCCGGCAGGCGTGAGCGTCCAGCCCGCCTTCGCGCGGGTGAAGAGGGGATGCCCGATCTCGTCCTCGAGCTTCTCGATCGACGAGTACAGCGCGGGCAGCGGGACGTCGAGCGCGGCGGCGGCGCGCGGAACGTGGTTGCCCGCATCCACGACGGCGACGAACCGTCGGAGCAGCGTGATGTCCACGGCGCACCTCCTCCTCGAGCATCGCACATGGGCGGGCCGCCCCAGGGTCCGGTTTCGGATTGCGCGCGAGTTCCGGTTCACTGGTAGCAGCGAGGACGTCGACGGAGAGGACGAACACATGCCGCAGACCGAGGGCTTCGAGCCCGATGGCCGCGCGATCCCTTACCTGAACGAGGGGAACGGCCCCGCCGTGGTGCTGATCCCGGATCGCGGCTTGCAACATCGCCTATCTCGGCACGCTCGCGCACATGCTCACCGAGGCCGACCACCGCGTGGTGCGGATCGGGTCGCGACGGCCGACATCCGAGTCCGGCGCCGTGTCGATGCACGATCTCGCACAGGACGTCATCGACGTGATGGACCACCTCGGCCTCGATCATGCCTGGGTCGGCGGACACGCGTTCGGCGGGTCCGTGGCGCGCACCGTCGCTCTGGATCACACCGACCGCGTCAACGGGGTGCTCCTGCTCGGCGTGGAGACGGGGGATGCCGCTGCCGCCGACGCATCGGAGGGTCTGCATCACGCGCGTGACGCCGAAGTCGAGCCGCTGCAGCGGGCCGCGCAGGCGGCGACGCCGCCCGCCGAGTGGACCTCGCTGCCGCCGGGCGTTCCGGTGCTGGTCATCCAGGGCAGCGACGACCGGATCACACCGGCCGCGAACGGCCAGGCACTCCTGGACTCGGCCCCCGACCGGGTGAGCGTGGTGGGCGTCGAGGGCGGCGGGCATCTGTTCCCCGACACCCACGCCGGCCCGACCGCATGGGCGATCGAGGACTACCTGGACTGGGACTGAGCGGATCCGGGCCGCGGGTAGCGGCCGTAGACGGTGGCCGCACCCTCGCCGAAGGGCGCGGGCTCGCCCGCCGCGGCGAACGTTGCGGCGATCTGCGCCATCTCGTCGACCCAGCGCCAGCCCTTGGAAGCCGCGCTCGCGCGGGCGCGGTCCAGACGCCCCTCCAGATCGGGCTCGACCGCCGCCACTCGGCATGCAGCTCCTCGGCGACCCCGTAGGCCTGGGCGGTCCGGTCGGCCGACAGCACGAGGGCGGCGCTGATCTTGCTCCACGATGCATACGCCATCTTCAGCGCGGACGCGCTGTAGTCGCCGGCGGCCAGGACCACCGGCTCGAGCGTGCTGGCGACGAACAGCTCGGCGGCCTGCGCCGCAGCCGCACCCGACACGAACAGGCGGGTGGTCCCGGCATCCGTCGGCGGCGGACCGACGATGCTCCCGTCGACGTGCGTCGCACCACCGGATCGCATGACCTCGGCCACCTCGGCCGAACGCTGCGGGCTCGTCGCGTTCGCATCCAGGTACAGCCCGGTGAATCCGGCGACGCCCCGCGCCGTCGATACGGCGGCCGCAGGCGGCACGAGCGATATCACCGCGTCGGCATCCGCACAGCTCGCCCACGGCTCGCAGACCCGCCGACTCTGCGCGGGCGCGGGTCGCAGGGCTTCGACCCTCTGCCAGCCACCCCACCTCGTGCCCCGCCTCGCGCAGGGCACTGCCGACGGCGGCGCCCATGGCGCCCGGGTGGAGGATCACGATGCGTGCCATGCCTCCATGATCCACCGATGCCCGCGAGGGTGCGCGCCCGCGGCGTAGTAGCCTCGCGCTGGAGGTGAGGCGATGGACGCGATGACGCGCGGCGAGTGGGTCGCATTCGTGCAGGCGGCCGGCCGAGGAGTCGTGGCCACGGTCGACGCGCAGGGCCACCCCGAGGCGGCACTGGTGGGTCTGGCCGTCACCGACGACGGCGAACTCGTCTTCGACTCGTTCGCCGATGCGCGCAAGATCGTGAACCTCCGCACGCAGCCCCGGGTCGCGATCGTGATCGGGCGGGAGGGAGAGGATGTCTGCGTCCAGGTCGAAGGCCGAGCGGACGTGCTGTCGGCATCCGAGCGGGACGAGTATGGGCGGGCCTACCTCGACCGGTTCCCCGGGTCGCGCGTGCTGGACGATCAGCTCGCGGTGGTGCGGGTGGTCCCCGCGTGGCTGCGTCGGTACGACGCGCGGCAGGAGCCGTCGCTGGTGACGGAGCAGTCCGGCTTCCCGGCGGCTTGACCGCGGCATCCACCGTGTCGGCGCCTCGTGGCAGGATGGCGACATGCCGGAGTCGCCCGAGGTCCAGGCGCTCGCCGAGACGCTCGACGGGCGCCTGAGCGGATGCCGCATCCAGGCCGTGGACCTCGTCGAATTCCGTGCGATGAAGACGCGCGACCGACCCCTGTCAGACCTCGTGGGCACCGGCATCCGCGGCGTGGGGCGGATCGGCAAGTACGTCGACATCGCGCTCGACACCGGTCACGCGGTCGTCTCGCTGGGCCGACACGGGTGGATGCGCTGGACGGAGGCCGGCGGCGGGGCCGACGATGACACGCAGGCGCCGGCGCTCGTGGTGCTCACCATCGACGACGGCACTCTCGCCCTGACCGACGCCGGCTCCTGGGTCTCACTGGGCGTGTGGCTGGTGGACGCGCCCGACGCGGTGCCGGCGATCGCCAAGCTCGGGCCGGATCCGCTCGACCCCACGTTCTCGCGCGACCGCGTCGATCATGCGGTCGCGGGCCGTCGCAAGCAGCTGAAGGCGATCCTGCAGGAGCAGGAGTCGTTCGCCGGCATCGGCAACGCCTATTCGGACGAGATCCTGCACCGGGCCCGCCTGTCGCCGGTCGTGCACGGCTCGGACCTGGATGACGCCGAACTCGAGCGCCTGTACGAGGCCATGCGCGACGTGCTGCGGGATGCCGCATCCGCTCGCCGCGGCATCCCGATCGACCGGCTGAAACAGGCCAAGATCGACGCGATGGAGGTGCATGGACGCGCGGGCAGCCGTGCCCGGTGTGCGGCGGGACGATCCGCGACTTCACGTTCGGCGGAGCGAGTGCGCAGTACTGTCCGGACTGCCAGACCGGGGGCGGGAGTCTGACGTGAGTGTGCGGATCGGGGCACCTCGGCACGGCGAGGCGGCCGAGATCTCGGCGCTGGCACTCAGATCGAAGGCCCACTGGGGATACGATGAGGCGTTCCTGGAGGCATGTCGGGACGAGTTGACGTACACCGAAGACGATTGCAGGTCGGGCGACGTGATCGTTGCCCGTGGCGATACCGAACTGATCGGATTCGCGGTCGTCCGCGGCCTGGGGCAAGAGGGCGAACTGAGTGCGCTGTTCGTCGACCCGCCCCGGATCGGGACGGGCGTCGGCGGGGCGCTGTTGATGTGCGCGATCGAGCTCGCCCGAGGGCGCGGCATGACGCGGCTCGTGATCGACGCGGATCCCGGGGCCGAGCCGTTCTACCGGCACGCTGGGGCACGACGGATCGGCCGGGTGCCCAGCGGGTCGATACCGGGGCGGTTCCTTCCGCAGCTGGAGCTTCGACTGGATTCGTGACCGGCGCGCCCGTGCGGGTGCACCCGTAGACTCGACCGACCATGGACCACATCACACTGCGCACGGCCGTCGCGGACGACGCGCCCGAGGTCGCACGAGTGCACACGCTGTCGCGGAGGGCGTATTACGGCGATGCGCTGGTCGGCGACGACCTCGATCGGCAGCCGATGTGGCGGAGGATGCCTGCCCGACCCCGCCCGCTTCGCGCGGGTGGCCGAGCGGGACGGCCTCATCGTCGGCTTCCTCTCCGCCGGCCCGGACGAGCGCGGATGCTGGGAGCTGACCGCCCTCTACGTGCTGCCCGAGGCCTTCGGCGAGGGGATCGGGAGCCGCCTGCACGACGAGTTCGTCGCCCAGCTGGCCGGCGGGCCGGCCGAGCTGGAGGTGTGGGACGGCAACGACAGGGCGAAGAGGTTCTACCGCGACCGGGACTGGGTGGCAGCCAACGGTCACCGCGACGGGCCGGCCGGACGGCCGTTCGTGCGGTGCCGGCGCGAAGGCGCGGAATAGACGCGGGGAGTAGCGTGGGTGGGCCAGCGGGCGTCCGTGCGGTGCCCCGGAAGGAGCACCATGATCGAGCAGCTTGCCCGACCACACCGAGCACGTCGACCTGCTCGTCATCGGCTGGGGCAAGGGCGGCAAGACGCTCGCCGGTGTCGCAGGACGCAGAGGGCTTGCGCGTCGCGATGGTCGAGCAGTCCGATGACATGATCGGCGGCTCCTGCATCAACGTGGCCTGCGTGCCCACGAAGGCGCTGGTGCACGCCGCCGACGAGCGGCGGGACGCGGACGACATCGACGCGTACTTCGCCTCGGCGGTCGCGCGCCGCGACAGCCTGACCGCGGCGATGCGCAAGAAGAACTTCGAGCTGCTCGACACCGTCGACTCCGTCCTGCTGGTCAGCGGACGGGCCGAATTCATCGGCGAGCGTCGCGTCGCAGTCAGCGCCGGCGGGGTGCTGCCGCACCTGAGCGCCGAGACCGTCGTGATCAATACCGGCTCTCAGCCGTCGATGCCACCCATCGACGGAGCGCGGCTGGGCGGCCGCATCCACGATTCGGTGACCCTCCAGCATGCGTCGCCGCTGCCCGCTCGCTCGTGGTGATCGGCGGCGGCTACGTCGGCCTCGAGTTCGCCGCGATGTTCACGCACTTCGGCTCGTCAGTCACCGTGCTCGATCGCGGCCCGCGTCCGCTCGAGCGCGAGGACGCGGATGTCGCGGCCACCGCCGCGCAGATCCTCGCCGACGACGGCGTGCACATCGTCTCGGGCGCCCAGGTCACCGCGATCGCGGACGGCGCGGCGCATGCCCGTGTCACGTATGAGGATGCCGACGGAGAGCGCTCGATCGAGGCGGATGCCGTCCTCCTGGCGGTGGGCCGCACCCCGGTCACGGCCGGGCTCGGTCTGGACCGCGCCGGCGTGGATGTCGATGACCGTGGGTTCGTGCGGGTGGACAGCCGGCTTGCGCACCTCGGCCGAGAACGTGTTCGCGGTCGGGGACGTCACCGGCGGTCCGCAGTTCACGTACGTCTCGCTGGATGACAACCGGATCGTGCAGGACCAGCTGTTCGGATCGGGCAGCGGTCGACCGATGACCGGGCGGCGGTGCCGTACACGCTGTTCCTCACGCCACCCCTGGCGCGCGTGGGCCTCACCGAGACCGAGGCGCGTGAGCAGGGCTACGAGGTGCGCGTGGCGGCCAAGCAGGTCGCCGACATCGCCGCCGCACCGCGTGCCAAGATCGACGGCGACCCGCGCGGGATCGTGAAGGTCGTGGTGGATGCTGCCACCGACCGCGTGCTCGGGGCGGCGCTGATGCACGTGCACGCCGAAGAGGTGATAAATCTGGTCGCACTGGCCATCCGGCAGGGCACCACGGCCGCGCAGCTGCGCGACGCGATCTACACGCACCCGTCGATGACCGAGGCGCTCAACGAGGTGCTCGGCGCACTGGGCTGACCCGCGCCCACCGGGCACATGTGATACCTTGCAGATCTAGGTACCTGACACTGCAAGGTATGGAGGACGGTGCATGCGCATCGGCAAAGACCTGGTCGCGGCATCCGCGACACCGCTCGTTCTCGGCATCCTCGCCGACGGCGAGTCGTATGGCTACGCGATCCTGCAGCGGATCGCGGAGCTGTCCGGCGGGGAGCTCGACTTCAGCGACGGGATGCTGTACCCGCTGCTGCACCGGCTGGAGCGACTCGGGCACATCCAGTCGTCGTGGGCGCAGTCCCCGGCCGGGCGGGCCCGCAAGGTCTACCGGCTGACGCCGGGCGGCCGGACCGCGCTGGCCGAGCTGCGCGCGCAGTGGAGCGTCGTCAGCGACGCGCTGCATCGCGTGTGGATGGACCAGTCGGGGCCCCGACCCGCGTTCGGCGGTGCCTGACATGAGTGCGCCGATCGAGGGCCGGATCGACGAATGGCGGTCCTACCTGGCCCACAGCCCGGCCCTTCGGCCGGATGACATCGCCGAGCTCGAGGGTCATCTGCGCGATCAGATCGACGGGCTCACCGGCTCGGGGCTGAGCCCGGACGAGGCGTTCCTGATCGCGGTGAGTCGGATCGGCCGGATCGACGAGCTGTCGCGTGAATACGGGCGGGAGCACGCGGATCGGCTGTGGAAGCAGCTGATCGCCGTGGGACCCGACGAGCCCGCGCCACGTCGCGGATTCGCTCTGGCCCTGGGCCTGGCCTGCGGCGCCGCTGTCGCTGTGAAGGTGCCCGCGCTGTTCGGGCTCACGCTGACCGGCTCGTCCGCGGACTTCTTCCTGCGCAATGCGCTGCTGCTGGTGCTGCCGTTCCTGGCGGTTTTCTTCCTCGTCCGGCGGCGGGCAGCCTCGCCGGTGATCCTCACCGTCGCCGCGGCGTTCGTCGCCGCTGCCGCCGTGATGAACGCGTTCCCGTTCGTCGCGGGCGGGGCGACCCAGCTGCTGGCCGCGATCCATGTCGGCGTGGTGCTGTGGCTGGTCATCGGCGTGGCATACACGGGCGGGCGCTGGCGGTCGACGACGGCGCGCATGGACTTCATCCGGTTCACCGGGGAGTGGTTCGTGTATGTGGTGCTGCTCGGTCTGGGCGGCGGCGTGCTGGCCGGCCTCACGATCGGCGTGTTCTCGGCGATCGGCATGGACCCCTCGATGTTCGTCGTCGAATGGCTTCTGCCGTGCGGCGCCGCCGGCGCCGTCGTGATCGCCGCCTGGCTGGTGGAGGCCAAGCAGAGCGTGATCGAGAACATCGCGCCGGTGCTGACGCGGGTGTTCACACCCTGTTCACTGCTCTCCTGGTGGCGCTGATCGTCGCGGCGGCGATCCACGGCAGCTTCGTGGACAGCGGCCGCGACCTGCTGATCGTGTTCGACCTGGTGCTGCTGGTGGTCGTGGCGCTGCCGCTCTACTCGCTGTCGGCGCGCGAGCCGCTGGCGCCCGCCGGCTGGTTCGATCGGCTCGAGCTGCTCATGATCGTGGCCGCGCTCGTCGTCGACATCCTCGTCCTGATCGCGATGATCGGCCGGGTCGGCGAGTACGGCGCCAGCGCGAACAAGCTCGCCTCGCTCGGGCTGAACCTGATCCTGTTCGCGAACCTCGCCGGGGCCGGCTGGCACCATCTGCGCTTCGTCGGGCACCGGGGCTCGTTCGCCCGGGTGGAGAGCTGGCAGACCGCATACGTGCCGGTGTACCTCGGCTGGGCGGCGCTGGTCGTGGTGGTCTTCCCGCCGGTGTTCGGATTCGTGTGAGTCGGATCAGCCCCGAGGTGGCGGAAGCGGATTAGCATGGAGCGCATGGCCACCTCGAACCTTCCCACTCCCACGCTGCAGCCCGTTCCCGTCGACGGGAACCTCCTCACAGTGGTCGAGGAGGGTGCCTGCTGCGGCATGGACGGATGCTGCAGCGACTGAGCTGAGCAGCCCCGTCTCAGACCGCAGCATCCTCGATGTCGTCGGCGGGCTTGCGGATCAGGAACGCGCCCACGAGCATCGGGATCGACACGATCGCCGCGAGCAGGAACGCGCCGTGCGATCCGCCGGCGGTCAGCGCCTCGTCGACCGCCCCGTCGCTGATCGAGACCGCCGACATCACGGCGATCATCGCGGCGATGCCGGCCGCACCCGCCACCTGCTGCACCGTGCCCACGACGGCGCTTCCGTGGGAGTACAGCCGCTTGGGCAGCGACCCGAGCGACGCGGTGAACAACGGCGTGAACGACAGCGCGAGGCCGAGCGAGAGCACGGTCTGGGCGACCACGATGAACCACACCGGCGTGTGCGCATCCAGGGTCGTGTAGGTCCACAGCACGATCACCGCCAGCACCGTGCCCGGCACGAGCAGCACGCGGGTGCCCCAGCGGTCGTAGATCCGCCCGACGAGCGGGCCGACCAAGCCCATCAGCAGCGAGCCCGGCAGCAGGATCAGCCCGGCGTCCAGCGCCGGCAGCCCGCGCACCGACTGCAGGTACAGCGGCAGCACGGTGATGGCGCCGAAGAACGCGAACGAGAGCAGCGCGGTCTGGGCGATCGACAGCGAGAAGTTGCCGAAGCGGAACACGCGCAGATCCAGCAGCGCGTCGTCGACCCGCTGCAGCACCCGCTGGCGCCACAGGAACAGGGCCAGGGCGATCACGCCCACCACCAGGGCGCCGATCAGCATTCCGCCGGACGCCGCCTGGGCGCCCACCTGGCTCAGCCCGTAGACCAGCCCGCCGAAGCCGAACGCCGACAGGATGATCGAGAGCACGTCCAGCGGCGCGCGCGAGGTCTCGCCGACGTTGCTGATCCACCGGGCGCCCATCGCCAGCGCGACGAGCGCGATCGGCAGCACGACGCCGAAGTTCCAGCGCCAGCCCAGGGTGTCCAGCAGGAAGCCGGACAGCGTCGGCCCGATCGCCGGGGCGAGGGCGATCACGATGCTGACCCGTCCCATCATCCGGCCGCGGGATGCCGGGGGCACCACCGTCATCAGGGTCGTCATCAGCAGCGGCATCATGATGGCCGTGCCCGATGCCTGGACGACGCGCGCGACCACCAGCATCCCGAAGCCCGGCGAGAGCAGCGCCAGCAGCGTCCCGGCCGAGAACAGGCTCATCGCCGCGACGAACACCGCGCGCGTGGTGAACCGCTCGAGCAGGAAGCCGGTGATCGGGATCACGATCGCCATGGTCAGCATGAAGGCCGTGGTCAGCCACTGCGCGGCGACCGCCGTGATGCTCAGGTCGTGGATCAGGTGCGGAATGGCCACGCCCATCGTGGTCTCGTTCAGCACCGCCACGAACGCGGCCGCCAGCAGCGCCAGATCACGCGGGATTGCGCCGGCGTCAGTCCGGTCGTTCCGGACACGACCGGGGAGGTCTCGGTTGCGGCCATGGTGGCTCCTCAGATCGGTCGGAACGGCAGTCGGAAGACGGGATGCTGTGCGGGGCGACGGGGGCCCCGGCGACGGGCACGGCCGCCGCAGGCCCGGTGGAGGGTGCGCGTGCAGCGAACTCCAAGACTAACGGCCGGGTCGGACACGGCATTCCCGTCGCGCGTGCGAACATTGCGCCATGGGGAGACCGGCCTGGCATGCGCGGTTGGTGGTGCGGGGAATCATCGCGCTCGCGGTCGGGTGCGTGGCCGGTTTCGCGCTGGCGCCGTCCCTCGGCCTGGCCGCCGGACTGCTGTCGGGATGGGCCGCCGGAGCGCTGACCGCCGCGTGCTGGCTGCTGATCGCGGTCTGGCCGATGGATCCGGCCCAGACGCGGACCCACGCGACGACGGAGGACCCCGGCCGCAGGCATCGGGCGTGCCACGGCGCTGCTGGGCAGCGTCGCCAGCGTCGGGGCGGTCGTGGCGGTGCTGACCCAGACGCACCAGGCGCGCGGCGTGCTCGCGTTCGTCCTGGCCGGCGTCGCCCTGGTGAGCGTCGCGGCCTCGTGGCTGCTCATCCAGACCATCTACATCCTGCGCCTCGCCGACGTGTACTACGCCGATCCGGAGGGCGGCCTGCTGTTCAACCAGGACGAACCCCCGCGGTACACCGACTTCGCCTACGTCGCATTCGGGGTCGGACTGACCTACCAGGTCGCCGACACGAACGTGACGACGAACGCGATGCGTCGGATCATCATCGGCCAGTCGATGCTGGGCTACCTGTTCGGTGCGGTGATCCTGGGCACGGTGATCAATCTGCTCGCGGGTCTGTGACCGGGTGCCGCCGATCCGGCACCGTCCGCGGCCGAAGCTAGGCTGAGCGCGTGAGCATGGGCGGGCGTGGCGGCGGAGTGGGATTCCGTGGCGTCGACGCCGACGCCCAGCGCCGGCAGAACGCCGAGGCGCCGGTCATCGCCCACCTCGGGCGACGCGTGATCGAGCTCTTCCGGCCGTACACCGCGCAAGCTGATCGCGACCGCCGTGCTGGTCGTGGTCGGCGCCGGCGTCGCCGTGATCCCGCCGCTGATCGTGCAGCGCGTGTTCGACGACGCGCTGTTCCCGGTGGCCGGCGGTGGTCCCGATCTGGGGCTTGCTGCGCCTCGTCCTGATCATGGTCCTGCTGTTCCTGGTCTCGGCCGGGCTCGGCCTCGGACAGACGTGGCTGACCTCGACCGTGGGCAACAACGTGACCGGCGACCTGAGGATCCGGCTGTTCGAGCACCTCCAGGCGATGGAGCTCGGCTTCTTCACCCGCACCAAGACCGGTGTCATCCAGTCCCGGCTCGCAGAACGACGTGGGCGCGGTGGCCGGCGTGCTCACCAACACCGTCTCCAGCATCCTGGGCAACGCGGTGACGGTGATCGCATCGCTGGTGGCGATGATCCTCATCGACTGGCGGCTGACGATCATCGCGGTGATCCTCATGCCGGTGCTGGCGGTCGTGCAGCGGCGGGTCGGTCAGGTCCGGGCGCGGATCGCGGCCGAGACGCAGGAGTCGCTGTCCGAGCTCACCTCGATCACGCAGGAGACCCTGAGCGTCTCCGGCATCCTGCTGTCGAAGTCGTTCAACCGCCAGCGCGCCGAGTCAGCCCGGTACACGCAGGAGAACCGCAACCAGGTGCGTCTGCAGGTGCGGCGGGCGATGAGCGGGCAGGGGTTCTTCGCCCTGGTGCAGGTGCTGATGGCCAGCGTGCCGGCGGTGATCTACCTGGTGGCCGGGTTCCTCATCTCCGGCGGCGCGGATCTGATCACCGCCGGCACGGTCGTCGCCTTCACGACCGTGCAGGCGCGTCTGCTCCAGCCGCTGATGGGCCTGATGCGGGTCGCGCTGGACCTGCAGACATCGTCGGCGGTGTTCGCCCGCATCTTCGAGTACGTCGACCTCGTCCCGGCGATCGCCGATGCGCCGGACGCGATCGGGGTGGACCGCGCGCCCGGTCCGGTGGGCCGGGTCGAGTTCCGCGACGTGGTGTTCCGCTACCCGGACGCCGCGCCCGAGTCCCGGGCGACCTTGAACGGCGTCTCGTTCGTCGCCGAGCCGGGACAGTACGTGGCCTTCGTCGGTCCGTCCGGGGCGGGCAAGACCACCGTGCTGTACCTGACCCCGCGGATGTACGAGGCGTCTTCGGGCGCCGTGCTGTTCGCCGGTGCCGATGTGCGCGCGCTCACCCACGAATCGATCATCGACGGCGTGGGCATCGTGTCGCAGGAGACCTACCTGTTCCACGCCACCATCCGGGAGAACCTGCGCTACGCGAAGCCGGACGCGACCGACGAGGAGCTCTACCAGGCGTGCCGGGCCGCCAACATCCACCACATCATCACCGGCTTCGAGCACGGATACGAGACGATCGTCGGCGAGCGGGGCTATCGTCTCTCCGGCGGCGAGAAGCAGCGCATCGCCATCGCCCGGGTGCTGCTGAAAGACCCGCCGGTGCTCGCTGCTGGACGAGGCCACCTCCGCGCTGGACACGGTCTCGGAGCGCGTCGTGCAGGAGGCGCTGGAGGCGGCATCCCGCGGGCGGACCACCCTGTCGATCGCCCACCGGCTGTCCACCGTGATCGGCGCGGACGTCATCCACGTCGTCGATGCCGGGCGCATCGTCGAGTCCGGGACGCACAGCGAGCTCTTGGCCCGCGGCGGGCTGTACGCGCAAGCTGGCCGCGCGCAGCTGGCCGCGAGCCGCGTGCTGGACACCGAGGAGCGGGAGGCGCCGCCGGTGCCGCCCGCCCACCCCGAGCGCCGCGCCGACCGGGCGCCGGACGACCCCACGGGGGAGTGAGCGGCCGGCTCAGCCCGAGACCGCGGCGACGGATGCCGCGACCGCCGCGGCCACGGCATCCAGGTCGTGCCGCAAGCCCGTGCGGGAGCGTGAACCGCACGGCTGTCTGCGCGGTCTCGCGGTCCACGCCCATCGCGAGCAGCACATGCGAGGGCTCATCCGCCCCCGCCGCGCACGCGGAACCGCTGGAGGTGACCACGCCGCGGCGCTCCAGCTCGAGCAGGATCGCCTCGCCGCTGGTGCCGGCGAACGTGAACGAGGCGGTCCCGGGCACCCGGTGCACCGGGTGCCCGGTCAATCGCGCCTGCGGCACGGTCGCCAGCACCCGGGCGATGAACGCATCCCGCAGCGTCGTCAGGGCCGCGGCATCCGCTGCCCGTTCCTCCTCGGCGAGCTCCAGCGCGGTGGCCAGGCCCACCGCGCCGGCGACGTCCTCGGTGCCGCTGCGGCGCCCGCGCTCCTGCCCGCCGCCGTGCAGGAGAGGTTCGAGCGGGACGCGCGCTCGCACGGCCAGCGCGCCCGTTCCCTTCGGCGCGCCGACCTTGTGACCGGCGACGGCCAGGGCGTCCGCGCCGATGCCGGCCAGTGGCAGCCAGCCGGCCGCCTGGACGGCGTCCACGTGCAGGGGGACGCCGGCGGCCTGGCAGGCGGCCGCGATCGCGGCGACGTCCTGCACCGTGCCGACCTCGTTGTTCGCGTAGCCCACGCTGACCAGCGCCGTGTCGGGGCGGATCGCCGCGGCGATCGCGGCCGGATCGGCGCGACCGGCGGCGTCCACCGGGACGAGCGTGACATCGAACCCGTGCACGCGGGCGAGGTGATCGGTCGAGGCCAGCACGGCCTCGTGCTCGATCGGCAGCGTGATCACGTGCCGGGCGTCGCGGGCGAGCGCCGCCGCGACGCCGATCCCCTTGATCGCCAGGTTGTCGGCCTCTGTGCCGCCCGAGGTGAAGACGACGTCGCCGGCGCGCATGCCCAGCACCCGGCCCACCCGGGCACGGGCATCGGCCAGCGCCTCGGCGGCGGACTCGCCGACGGTGTGATGGCTGGACGGGTTGCCGAACACCCCGGTCAGGTACGGCGTCATCGCCGCGAGCACCTCGGGGCGGACCGGGGTGGTGGCGGCATGGTCCAGGTACAGCATCAGCCCTCGATCTGCAGGTCCAGGCCGAGGTCCACGGCCCGCGCGCCGTGCGTGAGCGCGCCGACCGAGATCACGTCGACGCCGGTCTCGGCGATGGCCCGGACCGTCTCCAGGCGCACCCCGCCGGAGGCCTCGACGACCGCGCGACCGGCCACCTGCGCCACGCCCTCGCGCAGGTCTGCGAGCGAGAAGTTGTCGAGCATGATGGTGTCGACGCCGGCGGCCAGCACGGGCTCGATCTGGTCGAGCCGGTCGACCTCGACCTCGATGTGGGTGGTGTGCGGCAGCCGGGTGCGGGCCAGCAGGAGCGCCTCGGTCACGCTCAGTCCCTGCCCGGTGAGCACGCCCAGGTGGTTGTCCTTGGCCATCACGGCATCCGACAGCGAGAAGCGGTGATTGTGGCCGCCGCCGCACAGCACGGCGTGCTTCTCGAACGCACGCAAGCCCGGGGTGGTCTTGCGGGTGTCGACGATGCGCGTCCGGCTGTCGGCGACCTCGGCGACGTAGCGCGCGGTCAGGGTCGCGATGCCCGACATGCGCTGCACGAAGTTCAGGCCCACCCGCTCGGCGGTGAGCACGGCCCGCGCCGGTCCGGTGACGGTGGCCAGCACGTCGCCGGGGAGAAGACGGCGCCGTCGTCCCGCTGCACAGTCACCTCGATGCCCGGGTCGGTGAGGGCGAAGGCGGCGGCGAACACCGCCCCGCCGGCCAGCACGCCGTCCTCGCGGGCGACGAGGGCCGCACGGGCGGTGGCGCTCTCGGGGATCAGCGCGGTGCTGGTCAGGTCGCCCCAGGGGGCGTCCTCCTCGAGCGCGGCGGCGACCGCGCGCTCGATCTGGGCGGGGGTGAGCATCAGCGGGCCTCCTGCAGGACGTGTGCAGAACTCCGGACATGCGTGCCGGATTCGGGCGAATCGGGGGCGTGTCGGGTCGCCACGGACCGGATCACCGGAGTTCTGCACGCGGGGTCGTCGCGCCGGAAGTGCGCGCCGACCGATGTGCGACGGACGGATGCCGCGGCCACGACGGCCCGCGCGACGGTCAGCAGGTTCTCGTGCTCGAAATCGGCGGGCGTGCGCGGGTTGCGGACCGCTGCGGCCCATCTGGACAGCACCGCGGTGGCGTGGGCGAGGCCGGGGGCGTCGCGTTCGACGCCCGCGCCGCGCCACATGAGCTCCTGCAGGGCGGCGCGGGAGAACGGCGGCGCCGCGATGTCGGCGCTCGCGCCCGACGCGCCCGACGCGCCCGAGGCGCCCGAGGGCACGACGGCCGCGGGTTCGCGGACCGTGGGCCATCCGGTGGATGCCGCCGCAGCCCCGGCCCGGGCGCCGAACACGGCGCCCTCGAGCAGGGAGTTCGAGGCGAGGCGGTTCGCGCCGTGCACGCCGGTGCGGGCGCACTCGCCGGCCGCGAACAGCCCCGGGATGCTCGTGCGGCCGTCCAGGTCGGTGACCACGCCGCCCATCAGGTAGTGCGCCGCGGGGGTGATCGGGATCGGGCTGTGCGCCCAGTCCCATCCGTGCGCACGCACCGCGGCATCGATCGTGGGGAAGCGCGCGGCGAGGAATGCCGCCGTGTCGGCGCCGCGGACGGATGTCGCATCCAGCAGCACCGGTCGTCCGTCCTGTTCGCGCATGCGCCGCGCGATCGCCCGTGCGACGACGTCGCGCGGGGCCAGTTCGCCGTCGGGGTGCGCGTCGAAGAGGAACCGCCGTCCCGCCGCGTCAACGATCGTCGCGCCTTCCCCGCGCACCGCCTCGGAGACGAGGAAGCAGGCGGGACCGGCCAGCACGGTCGGGTGGAACTGGACGAATTCGAGGTCGGCCACCTCGGCGCCGGCCCGCAGCGCGGCGGCGATGCCGTCGCCGGTGGCCACGGCCGGATTCGTCGTGTGCGCGTAGAGACGGCCGGCGCCGCCGGTGGCCAGCACGACGGCGTCGGCGGGAAGGATGCCGCGGCAGCCGGCGATCATCAGGTCGACGCCGGTGGCCCGGCCGTCGGCCGTCACGAGGTCGATGAGGAACGCATGCTCGAGCACGCGGACACCCGAGGCGCGCAGTCGCGCGACCAGGGCCTCCTCGATCGCCCGGCCGGTCGCATCCCCGCCGGCGTGCAGGACGCGCGGGAACGAGTGGGCCGCCTCCAGTCCGCGGGCGAGGTCGCCGCCGGCCGTGCGGTCGAAGGCGACGCCGGCCTCGATCAGCTCGTCGATGCGCGCCGCGCCCTCGTCGGCGAGCACCCGCGCCGCCGCCGGTGCGCCGAGTCCCGCCCCGGCCGCGAGCGTGTCCCGGATGTGGGCCTTCACGCTGTCCTCGGGGAAGACGACCGCCGCGATCCCGCCCTGGGCGACGGTGGTGTTCGCATCCTGCAGGGCGCCCTTGGTCACCAGCGTGACCGCGGCGCCGGCCGCGTCCGCGTGCAGAGCGGCGGTGATGCCGGCGATCCCGCTGCCGACGACCACCACATGGGTCACGAGGCGCGCTCCGCGCTCCCGCCGGAGGATGCCGGCGGCCGGGCCGCCAGCATCCGCTCCAGGGCGAGACGGGCGGGGTCGGCGACCGACGCCGGCACCTGCACCCGATTGCGGACCTGGCCGGTGACCAGGCCCTCCAGCACCCACGCCAGGTAGCCGGGGTGGATCCGGTACATCGTCGAGCACGGGCAGACCACCGGGTCCAGGCAGAAGACGGTGTGCTGCGGATGCCTGCGCGGCCAGGCGCTGGACCAGGTTGACCTCGGTGCCGATCGCGAACACGGTCGGCTCGTCCGCCTCCTCGATCGCCCGTCGGATGTAGGCGGTCGACCCCGACTCGTCCGCGGCATCCACCACCGGCGCCGGGCACTCCGGGTGCACGATCACGCGGACTCCGGGGTGCTCCGCGCGCGCCCGGTCGATCTGGTCGACGGTGAACCGGCGGTGCACCGAGCAGAACCCGTGCCAGAGGATCACGCGCGCCTCGCCCAGTGCGTCCGCGGACGACCCGCCCAGCGGGCGGCGGGGGTTCCACATCGGCATCCGGTCTTCGCTCACGCCCATCGCCTTCGCGGTGTTGCGACCCAGGTGCTGGTCGGGGAAGAAGAGCACCCGGCGTCCGCGCGCGAACGCCCATTCCAGCACCGTGCGCGCGTTGGACGAGGTGCACACGATGCCGCCGTGCCGTCCGACGAAGCCCTTGATCGCCGCGGACGAGTTCATGTACGTCACCGGCACCACCGGCACCAGGCCGTCCGCATCGGGCGCGTCCAGGTCGCCGTAGACGTCGGCGAGCTGCTCCAGCAGTCCTCGACCTCGTCGATCGTGGCCATGTCGGCCATGGAGCAGCCGGCGGCGAGGTTCGGCAGGATCACGGCCTGGTCGGGGCCGGACAGCAGGTCGGCGGTCTCGGCCATGAAGTGCACCCCGCAGAACACGATGGCCTCGGCATCCGGGTGCTCCTGGGCCGCGGTGGCGAGCTGGAACGAGTCGCCGACGTAGTCGGCGTGGGCCACGACCTCTTCGCGCTGGTAGAAGTGGCCGAGCACCACGACCCGGTCGCCCAATGTGCGCTTGGCCGCGCGGATGCGCTCGTGCAGCTCGGCCTCCGGCGCCTCCCGGTATTCCCGCGGCAGCTCGCCCTGACGCGGCGCGCCGGTGGGGATCACGTCGCCGAGCGAGGCCCCCGGCCCGTACCCGGGAACCGTGTCGAAGTCCCAGGGGCCGGCCGCGAGGTCGGGTGAGCAGGACGTCTGCGCGGAGGTGCCGGTCGCGATCGCCTGGATCGCGTGATCGACCGATGCGTCGACGGGATCCGGCCGTTCGGTCAGCGTCAGCGAGGTGGGCGCCATCATTCCTCGATTCGGTGGGGTTCGGGTGGCGTGGTGGTCAAGGGACCGCGCTCGGCGAGTTCGATGTCGCCGTCGTAGCGGTACAGACGTGCGGGGCGGTGACTGCCGGTGCGGAAGCGATCGGTGGGGATGAGAGTGCCGGTCGCCTCGGCCTGCCGGCGGAAGTTGGCCGGGTCCAGGCGTCGGTGCAGGATGGATTCGTACACCTCGCGCAAGCTCGGCGAGGGTGAACTCGTCCGGCAGAAGGCCGTGCGCGATGCGCGAGTAGCCCACCTTGTTCCGCAGCCGCCACAGGGCGTACTCCACGATCTGGTTGTGGTCGAACGCGAGCTCGGGCAGCGCGTCCGCGTCGAACCAGCGCACGTTGTGCGGGGTGTCGCCGCGCGCGTCCACCTCGTCCTGCCGGCAGCGCCCAGTACACGATCGACACGACCCGGGTGGGGGAGCGCTCGAGCGCCCCGAACGCGTACAGCTGCTCCAGATAGCTGGGCGCAAGGCCCGTCGTCTCGGCGAGCGTGCGCGACGCCGCGGCATCCAGTCCCTCCGCAGAGTCGAGCCAGCCGCCGGGCAGCGCCCACCGGTCCGCGAACGGCTCGCGGGTGCGGCGCACCAGCGGCAGGGCGAGGGATGCTCCGTCCTCGCGTGGGCGCAAGCGTGAAGATCACCGTGGACACGGCGACGCGGGCGGGTGCGGCGGGATCGGTTCTGGTCATAGTGACTTTAACTGTCGGATCCGATCTTAGAGTCAGTTCGACCAGAACGCCAAACCGGGGCGTCGGAAGCCGATACGCTGAGCGCGGGCCGCATGCGCCGGCCAGACGACGATCGAGGGGGCATCCTGAAGCGAGTCTCCGTGGTGGTGCCCACGTATCGGTCCACCGCCCACCTGGATGAGTTGGTGGCCAGCCTGGACGCGCAGACGCTGCCGCAGCAGGAGCTCGAGGTGCTCCTGATCGACGACGGCTCGCCCGACGACACGCCCGCGCGGCTGGAGGCGTTCGCCCGCGACCGCGAGAACTACCGGGTGATCCGGCTCCGCCGTCGGGCTGGCCCTCCCGGCCTCGCAACGAGGGCATCGACCGGGCACAGGGACGCTACGTCGTGTTCCTCGACCACGACGACCGGCTGTTCCCGGATGCGCTGCGCGCCGCGGGCGCGCTCGCCGACCGCACCGGGGCCGACGTCGTGGACGGCAAGGAGTCCAAGAGCGACACCCCGGGCTGGGCGATGCGCGACGTGACGACGGATGTCGACAACGCGATCGACTGGATCGAGCCGCATCCGCTGGTCCCGATGAACCCGCACAAGATGTTCCGCACGGCGTTCCTGCGGGAGAGCGGCATCCGGTTCCCGGAGGGCGGGCGGCAGATCTGGGAGGACATCGCGTTCGACATCGCCGCGCACGCCCGCGCACGGGTGGTCTCGCTGATGGTGTCCACGCCGTTCTATCTGTGGCATCGGCCCGAGCACGACACCACGAGCGCCACGTTCCATGACGACCTGGACGAGTACCTGGATGCCGTGGCCCGGGTGTTCCGCTGGATCGACGAAGAGCTCGAGCAGCCGCGGTTCCGCGAGCTGCTGCCGCGGTTCCGGGCGTATCAGCTGCGGATGCGGGTGCTGCCGCTGTTCCGCTGGGATCAGCGCACCGAGGCCCAGCGCGACCGCATCCGCGCGTTCGCGACGGAGCTGCTGCCCGCGTCCCCGAGGATGCGGACCGGCACCTGGACCCGTGGCGGCGGATCGGGATCGCGCTGGCCCGTGCCGGCCGTTTCGACCTGATCGCGCGGCATATGCCCACCTGGCCCCGGCTGGACTGCACCCCGGTCGCCGGTCCGGTGCGGTGGACCGCCGGCGGCCTGGCGCTCGAGGTCGACCTGACCTGGCGCTTCGACACCACCGAGCCGTCCGCGGTGATCTGGCAGGACGGTCGTGCGGTGCTGGCGCTGGACCCCGAGGTGGCACGGTTCGCCGCCGAGCATGCGCTCACCGCCGACGTGACCGCCGACCTCGAGGCGGCGGGCTACGCCGTGGACCGGCGCTCGCGCACGCAGAAGATCGACTGGATGCTGGGGCACGGCGTCGGCGCGCGACTGCAGGCCGGCTCCGATGGGGAGCCCGTGCGCGCGACCGCGCAGCTCGCCCTGCGCTGGGACGTCGCCGACGACGGTCCCGGCCGGCTGCACGACGGCCCCTGGGACCTGTACCTGCGCACGACGATCATGAGCATGCGGATCGTGCGGCGGGTCCGCACCGAGACGCGCGACCGGACCTGGGCGATCGCCGCCGGTCGACCGGCAGCGGCGTATCGGGCGCAGAACGGCGGACTGAGCGTGGATGTCGGGCAGACCCTGTTCGGGATCGTCGACGACCCGCGCACCACAGCCTCGGTGCAGGACGGGCAGCTCGTGCTCGACCTCCCGCACGTGACGGTGCTGTCTCCGGCCGAGGTCCGCGGCCGCCTCGAGACGGGCGGTCGCGCGATCGGCGAGTGCCGGCTCGTGGTCGAGGACGGGCGGGCGCGCGTGCGCGGCGCGCTGCCGGCGCGGCCCGGGCTGTACGCGATCGTGTTCGGCATCACCCGCTCGCGGCTTGCGCGTGCAGGTGCGCCGGTCGGGCCGGGTGCGCGTCCGGCACGAGCCGCGGCGCAGTGCCCGCGGCATCCTCCGCTCCGCCGCACGCCGGATCATGCCGCACCTGCCGGCCTCGCTGCAGGCACAGCTGAGCCGGGGCTCACGGCGGGGCTGACCGCGGGGCGAGCGACTTCTCAGCCGCGCCGCATACCCTGGCGGGACCGAGAGGAGACCCATGGCCGTCGTGGACATCGTGCTGCTCGTGATCCTCGTGGTCGCGCTGATCACCGGGATCGCCCGCGGCCTGGTGGCGAGCATCGGCGTGCTCGCCGGACTCGTGGCCGGCGGCATCGCGGCGGTCTGGGCGGCGCCGGCCGTCGCGCGACTCGTCGCCGTCCCGATCTGGGGGACGGTGGTCGAAGTGGCGACCTGGGCCGCGCTGCTGGCGATCGGCGCATCGCTCGGCGGGATGATCGGGGCGTGGGTCCGCCGAGGCGTGGACCGCACCCCGCTGCGCCTGATCGACCGGCTTCTGGGCGGGGTGGTCGGCGTCCTGGTCACGGCACTTGTCGCGTCGCTGGCGGCCACCGGCGTCATCGCGACCGGGATCCCGGTCGTCTCGTCGGCCGTGGCATCCTCTCGGGTCATCGGCACGATCGACGCCCTCATCCCCGCCCCGGTGCAGCAGGCGCTGGCCCGCGTGCGCGGGACGCTGGCCGCCGACGGGCTGCCCGCCGTCGGCGCGCTCCTGGGCCCGGGCACCGCCGCCCCCGCCGCGCCGGTGCCGCTGGATGATCCGGAGATCGCCGCGGCCTCGGCCTCGGTCGCGCGGATCACGGGCGTCGCGTACGCGTGCGGGGTGAGCCAGACCGGTTCGGGCTTCGCCGTCTCGCCCACCGCCGTGGTCACGAACGCGCACGTCGTGGCGGGAGTGGATGAGCCGGTCGTGCAGCTGCCCGGTCACGCCGCGCATCAGGGACGCATCGTCTACTTCGATCCCGGGCAGGATCTCGCGGTGATCGCGGTGCCGGGACTCGACGCCACACCGCTCGCAGCTGTCGCGGCCGCTGGCGGCCGGCGCCGGTGCGGTGGTGGCCGGATATCCGTACGGCGGACCGTTCACGCTGGGCGACGCCCAGGTGCTGTCGGCGGGCACCGCTCCCGTCGCCGACATCTACGACGAGTCGAGCGAGCCCCGGCCGGTGTACTCGCTGAAGGCGCAGGTGCGCCCCGGCAACTCGGGCGGTCCGCTGCTGACCGCATCCGGCACGGTCGCGGGCGTGGTGTTCGCGCGCAGCGAGGACGACGGCGACCTGGGCTACGCGATCGCCGACCAGGCGCTGGCCCCGGTGGTGGCCCGGCTCGGATCGTTCACCTCGACGGTGTCGTCCGGGCACTGCGTGGACTGACCGCCTCGACGCCCGGCGTGCGCGTAGGGTCAGAGCGTGAAGTCGGGCGGGGTGACAGCAATGAGAGCGCGGGCGAGCTCTTCGGCGGTTCGGTCCTGGCCGGCCTCGAGCCACCACGATAGGACTGCGACGAGACCGCCGCCGATGTAGCGTGCGGTCACCTGCGGGTCGGCATGCAGATGTGCGCGGGTCCGGAGGGTGGCCAGCGATTGTTCGACCAATGCGGTCGTCACGGCATGCGCGTATTCGTCTCTTCGGCTGAGCAGTTCGCCGTAGATCTCGCGGCGATCGGCGAGGAATTGCGCAAGGCTGACGAGGAGGCGTTCGTTGACCTCTCGTTTGTGTCCGCCTTCGCGCACCGCGATGCGTGCCAGCTCGGTCATCGCCTCGCTGAACTCGGTGAGTGCGACGGCGGCCAGATCGCTCAGGCCGCTGAAGTGCGCGTAGAAGGAGGATCGGGTGACGCCCGCACGTCGCACGACGGCGCTCACGGTGACCGGCGCCGCTGCGTTCTCATCAAGCAGGTCACGGTAGGCATCGACCAGCTTCTGCCGGGTTCGCAGGACGCGACGGTCGGTGCTGTCGGCCCTGCGTGCGCGGAGATCCTCCTGTTTGCGGTCATCGTTCACCCTCACAACATATCGAGGGTCGCAGAGCGCACGTCGCTCTGCGACCCTCGATGCTGTGATCAGGCAGGGTGATATCCCGGGCGCAGCGGCGGGACGATGACACCCTCCGGGATCGGCCGGTCATACGGTGTCTGCGCGATGATCTCCTCGAACTCCGACCGGGCCGCAGCGAGCAGGTCCGGGTCGCTGAGAAGATCCAGCGCCGTGGCGGCCATGACCGTTGCACCATGGACCATGCCCTTGTGTGCGGCGGCGCTCTTGCCCTGTGCCACCATCTGCCAGGAATGCCCGGGTGTTCCCAGAGCGGCCGTGCCCGCGACGATCTGCACGGTAGGGGTGACCCAGCTCACGTCGCCGACGTCGGTGGAGCCGGTCATCTGGAACCGGTGGGCGGGATCGGCCAGCGGAAGGATGCCGTCGAAGTACGGCGGAGTGTCGGCGGACAATCCGCGCATCCGCCGTGCCAGCGTCTCGGCGCCCTCGGGCAGCCCTTCGGCGATCCGCCGTCCGTACTCCTGATCCGCCTCATCGAATGGCACGCCGCCCAGTTCCGTGACGTTCGCGTACAGCCGCTCCTCGAGCGTGCGGTTCGGAAGCAGTTCGGCGCAGGCGCCGTCGAACTCGATCTCCACCTCGGTCTCGGTCATCATCGCGGCCCCCTCGGCGACCTTCTTGACGCGCTCGTACAGGGTGCGCATGCGAGCTACAGTGGGGGACCGCACGATGTAGTACAGCTCGGCCGTCGGCTGCACCACGTTCGCGGAAGGGCCGCCGGCATCAGTGAAGGCGTAGTGGATGCGCTCGGAATCGTCCATGTGCTCACGGAGGAAGTTGACCCCGACGTTCATCAGTTCGGCCGCGTCGAGCGCGCTTGCGCCCGTGCTGCGGCGCCGCGCCGGCGTGCGAGGCGACCCCGCGGAATCGGAAATACGCCTGCGTGTAGGCAAGAGACTTCCACTGATCCGCCGACATCGTGTCGCCCGGGTGGTTCGTCACGGCGGCATCCACGTCCTCGAAGGCTCCGCCGGCGACCATGAACGTCTTGCCGGCCGCTCCTTCTTCGGCGGGACAGCCGTAGTAGCGCACGGTGCCCGGCTGCCCGGTGGCCTGCGAGGTGGCGGGCGACCGCGACCGCGGCCAGCAGCGATCCGGACCCGAGCAGGTTGTGGCCGCAAGCCGTGACCGGCACTGGTCGTGTTGCCCGGGTCCGGTTCGCGGATGGTGGAGCCGGCGGCCTGGCTGAGGGAGGCCAGCGCGTCGTATTCGCCGAGGAAGCCGATCACGGGGGATCCGGACCCCCATTCGGCGGAGAACGCGGTGGGAACGCCGCCGGCTTCGCGGGTGATGCGACCGCCGAATTCCTCGGCGGCTTCGATCTGCTTGGCCATGGAGCGATGCTCCTCCCAGCGCAGTTCCGGGTGGTCCCAGATCTCATCGCTGAGCCGGGTAAACCGGTCACCGAACTCCTCCACGAGCGGCTTCACGGCGGAGATGGACGTCGCCTTCCGAGTGTCCACAGTTGTCATCTCTGTTCCTCTCATCTTGTTCGAGTCTTGGTGCGCGCCCTCAGGCGGGGTGATATCCGGCGCGCAGCGGCGGCGCTACGACGCCTTCGGGGATCGGGCAGTCGTACGGTGTCTGCGCGATGACGCCCTCGAATTCCGCGCGGGCCGCCTGCAGCAGATCGGGGTGGGTGATCAGATCGAGCGCGGTGGCGGCCATCGCCGTCGCCGAGTGGATCATGCCCTTGTGCGCCGCCGGGCTCTTGGCCTGGGTGACGAACTGCCAGGAGTGGGCGGGCGTGCCGACGACGTGCGTTCCGCCCGTGATCTGCACGGTCGGGGCTATCCAGCTGACATCGCTGACGTCGGTCGATCCCGTCATGAGGGCACGTCGGTCCGGGTCGACGAGGGCGGGGATACCGTCGAAGTAAGGATGACCGTCGACGGGCTGTCCGATCCTGAGCTGTCCGGCTGCTGCGGCGCCGTCTGGAAGCCCTTCCGCGATCAGCCGACCGTACTCCTGATCCGCCTCATCGAACGGCACCGGGCCGAGCTCGACGACGTTCGCGTGCAGTGCTTCCTCCAGCACGCGGTTCGGCAGCATTTCGGCGCAGGCGCCGTCGAACTCGATCTCCACCTCGGTCTCGGTCATCATCGCGGCCCCCTCGGCGACCTTCTTGACCCGCTCGTACAGCGTGCGCATACTGACCACGGTGCGGGAGCGGACGATGTAGTACAACGCTGCGGTCGGCTGCACCACGTTCGCGGAGGGCCCGCCGCCATCCGTGAAGGCGTAGTGGATGCGATCGGAATCGTCCATGTGCTCACGGAGGAAGTTGACCCCGACGTTCATCAGCTCGGCCGCGTCCAGCGCGCTGCGCCCGTGCTGTGGCATCCCTCCGGCGTGCGAGGCGACCCCGCGGAACCGGAAATACGCCTGCGTATACGCGAGTGTGTTCCACTGCGTCGTGGTCATGGCATCCATCGGATGCCATGACACCGCGGCGTCGACGCCGTCGAAGGCTCCGCCGGCGACCATGAAGGTCTTGCCGGCCGCTCCTTCTTCGGCGGGACAGCCGTAGTAGCGCACGGTGCCCGGCTGCCCGGTGGCTGCGAGGTGGCGGGCGAGAGCGACGGCTGCCAGCAGCGATCCGGCGCCGAGCAGGTTGTGGCCGCAAGCCGTGACCGGCACTGGTCGTGTTGCCCGGGTCCGGTTCGCGGATGGTGGAGCCGGCGGCCTGGCTGAGGGAGGCGAGGGCGTCGTATTCGCCGAGGAAGCCGATCACGGGGGATCCGGACCCCCATTCGGCGGAGAACGCGGTGGGAACGCCGCCGGCTTCGCGGGTGATGCGACCGCCGAACTCCTCGGCGGCTTCGATCTGCTTGGCCATGGAGCGGTGCTCTTCCAGCGCAAGCTCGGGGTGGCCCCAGATCTCATCGCTGAGCCGGGTGAACCGGTCACCGAGCTCCTCCACGAGCGGTGTGACCGTCGCGATCGAGCTCACTGTCTGCGCGTCCATCGTCATCTGCGTATCCTTTCTGCCGCGGCGTGTGGTTGCGTCCTCGCTCACGACATGTCCTCGAGCTCGGGGTCCTCGACCACAGGCTCAGCCTTCTTGCGCCCCGGAAGCACCAGGGCGAGTACGACGGTGGCGACCACCGAGACCGCGATGCCGATCAACGCGAAGATCGGGATGAGCGGAGTCAGTACGAGCTGGACCACAAGACCCACGACGATCGCGATGGCCAGGATGCGCGGCTGCGGGTTGCTTGCGACCATCTGCACGATCACGCCGCCCATCACGGCCGGGAGTACGAACGTCTGGATGGAGGTGACGATGTCAGCCGGAATGACATTGAGCACGAGAGTGCCCAGGATGCCCACGAAGATGATCAGACTGAGCAAGTGCGTCGCGGCCGCGCCGCAGATGGCCAGCACAGCTGCCAGCTGTCCTCGTTTGGTCTCGGGTCGGGCACCGATGGTCGACTGCGCCACGATGGCGGACGGCAAGCTTGTTCGAGATGTTCCCGATCATGAAGGCCTGGTACATGCTCGCAGGACCCAGGATGGGGAAGTATGACAGCGGCTCGATGAACCAGAGCGACCCGAACGCGACGGCCACGGCCAGGACCCCGGTGACCACGGCGCTGGGAGCCACACCCAGCTGTACGGCGATGGTGCCCGGGCCGGTGACCATGATGATCATGGCGATGATCATCGTGATCCGGCCCCAACGGGACGTCGTGGTGTCGAATGCCGACCAGGCTGCGGTGGCGGTGTCGGCGGAATCAGTGGAGGTGGGGTCGTTCACAGTCGCTTCTCCTGAGGCTCGATCGATGGCGCTCATGCGATCCCCGCATTGCTGACGAGGATGCCGACGAAGATGCCGATCACGAGTGAGAAGCCGAGTCCCCACTCGCGCAGCCATGGTTGCCGTGCGGCCTTGGCCAGCCAGAGGCAGAGGACCATCACGAGGCCGCTCACGATCACGACGATCGACGCGGCGAGCCCGCGTTGGAACTGTTGGATTCCGAAGGTTCCGAACGCGCCCAGCAGAGCCGCGGCAGGGATGATCGCCATGGCTCCCGCGGCACCCGCCGTGCTCTTGGACTCGAGCTTGTTCGAGCCGCGTTTGAGCAGGGGAGTGGCGATCAGTGTCACCAGCATCCACCCCGCTCCGGACAGGGCTATGCACAGCAGCACCGTCGCGAACACGGCCTGCGTGTAGCCGTCGCCGCCCAGGGTGGCGTTCTGGGTGCCTGCGGCGATCTGCCCGCCGGCGACGTCGAACGCTGCGGAACCGATCAGGCCGATCCGGGTGAGGACGCCCGGGGTGCCGAACACCGCGATCAGGGTGATGGCGATGAGGGCTACAGCCATCGAGGGTCCGATGGCGGCCACGGCGCCGGCGCGGAATGAGCGCTTGACGTCGTCACCCGACATCCCGACCGCCGGTGCGGCCTTGCGCACGGCAAGGAAGTAAATGACGGTCTGGACGCCGATCACGACGAAGATGCCGCCCGCACAGAGCCACAGGATCGGCTGGTCGGCAGCGGCGAGGATGTCAGTTGATCCGGGATCGAGCGCAGTCAACGGTGAGTGCACGGGGAACTCCTCCTGATGGTGGACGTTGCAGGGCGCCGACTCTGGCGTCCTGAGTTCCCCTCTGTCCTTGTGCCTGAGAGTGTCGCGCGGAGCGCTCCCCTTCGGCGGGCCATCTCGGTGGCCGCTCTCCAGAGTTCCCCAGTCGCGGGTCCTTTTTGCCTGAGAGATTGGCGGGTGCTTGCCCCTTCGGCGTCCGCGTGTGCGGAACTCTCCCCTGCGACTTGTGGGCATCAGAGGCCAGGTGGGCCGCCGATGGTGATGCGTGTGGAGTTGGTGTCCTCAATGATGGACACTGTCCGATTGTATCGGAAGAGGCAGAAGATCACGATTGGGTAACGGCATCTCCGTATGACTTCTCTCACACAACGACAGTTGACAGGCCGCGCTTGGTCTGCATAGGCTCGCCGGGCAACCGAACAACGGACCATTGGATCCACTCGGGAGAATGCCGCATTCGCGGCTGCCGTAGGAGCAAGCCCTCCCCGGAATCTCTCAGGCGCACGTACCGAGCGGATCAGGTCACTCTGGAAAGCGGTGCGTCGCGCACCCGCCGACGGGGCAAGCACCGCACGCGCGGTGCGGAAACTCTCAGGCCGATGACAGAGGGGAGGAACTCATGTCAACCACTGTTGACGCCCTAACGAGGAGTTCCCACCATGACCATCGATGTTCAACCCTCCACTTCCCCCTCACCGCGTCGCTCGCTGACCTCGATCCCGTCATCGCCCAGGCTCTCGACCGGGAACTCGCCCGCGAACGCGCCGGACTCGAGATGATCGCCTCGGAGAACCATGCGCCGGTCGCTGTCATGCAGGCGCAGGGTTCGGTTCTGACGAACAAGTACGCCGAGGGATACCCGGGCCGCCGCTACTACGGCGGCTGCGAGGTCGTCGATGTCGTCGAGACGCTCGCGATCGAGCGCGCCAAGGAACTCTTCGGCGCCGCATTCGCGAATGTGCAGCCGCACTCGGGAGCCCAGGCAAACGCCGCGGCCATGCACGCACTCATCCAGCCTGGCGATACGATTCTGGGGCTGGACCTCGCACACGGCGGGCACCTCACGCACGGCATGCGGCTGAACTTCAGCGGCCGACTGTACGAGGTCGCCGCGTACCACGTGCGCGACGGCCACGTCGATATGGACGAGGTGCAAGAGCTCGCCCGGCGCCACCGCCCGCGACTGATCATTGCCGGGTGGTCGGCGCACACCCGCACGATCGACGCCGCGGCGTTTCGTGAGATCGCCGACGAGGTCGGAGCGTTCCTGCTCGTAGACATGTCCCACTTCGCCGGGCTCGTTGCCGCCGGCCTGCATCCGTCGCCGGTGCCGCACGCACATGTGGTCACAACGACGACGCACAAGACGCTCGGCGGCCCACGGGGCGGACTTATCCTCAGCAACGATCCCTCGACAGCCAAGAAGATCAACTCCGCCGTCTTCCCCGGCCAGCAGGGCGGTCCACTCGAGCACGTCATTGCGGCGAAGGCCGTCGCGCTCGGGATCGCGAGCACCGAGGAGTTCCGGGATCGTCAGCGGCGCACCCTGGCAGGCGCTCGCATCCTGGCCGAACGACTCTCAGCCGGTGACTGCGCCGCCGCCGGCATCGTGCTGGTCTCCGGGGGAACCGACGTGCACCTGGTCCTGGTCGACCTGCGCGACTGCGCCCTGGACGGCAAGAGCGCCGAGGCGCGGCTCGAGAGCATCGGGATCACGGTCAATCGCAACGCCGTGCCGGACGACCCGCGCCCGCCCATGGTCACCAGCGGCCTGCGTATCGGCACACCGGCACTTGCCACACGCGGCTTCGGCGACCACGCATTCCGCGAGGTCGCGGACGTCATCGCCACGACATTGATCGCGTCCGACGGGGCCGAGCTCTCCTCGCTCGCGCGGCGGGTCAGTGAGCTCGCCCTCGCGCACCCCCTCTACCCCGGGCTCACGCCGCTCGGTGCCGCGTCATGACCGTCGGGGTCTTTGACCTGTTCACCGTCGGAATCGGCCCGTCCAGTTCGCACACGGTCGGCCCGATGCGCGCGGCCGCCGACTTCATCTCACGCATCGACGTCGCACGCGTCGCGCGATTGGACGTCGAGCTGTTTGGATCGCTCGCCGCCACCGGCCGCGGCCACGGCACGCTGACAGCCGTGCTGCTCGGACTGGAGGGGTTGCATCCCGAAACGGTGCTGCCCACGCAGGTCGACAGCCGGAGCGCGGCGATCGAGTCGCAGCGCCGCGTCCGCGTGGGCGGTGTCACCGACGTGCCGTATTCCGCCGACGACATCCGGCTCAGCCCCCGCACGGTCCTGCCCGGCCATGCCAACGCCCTACGTCTGCAGGCATGGGACGCTGCCGATGAGATGCTGGATGCCGCGGTCTATTACTCCGTGGGCGGCGGGTTCATTGAGCGCGAGGGAGAGGCGGTGCATGCCGGTGCCGAGGTGGCCGTGCCGTTCCCCTTCGCGACTGCCGCCGAACTCCTCGCCCACTGCGAGCGCGAAGGCGCGCCGATCTCCGAGATAATGCTCGGCAACGAGGCGGCGTCGCGCTCGCAGGATGACGTCCGCGACTGCATCCTGCATCTTCGCGACGTCATGGACGAGTGCGTGCGCACGAGCATCGGCCGGGCCGATGTGCTTCCCGGCGGCCTGCGCGTACGGCGTCGTGCCCCCGCGTGGCATGCGCGGCTCATGGCGGAGGATCCGGACGCGATAGACCCCGGTCTCTGGCAGGAGTGGGTCAATTTCGTGGCACTGGCCGTGAACGAGGAGAACGCCTCCGGCGGGCGCGTGGTCACTGCTCCCACCAACGGTGCCGCTGGGATCATCCCGGCCGTGCTGTGGTACGCGACGCACACGGCCGCGCATGGCACCGGCCGCACCCGCGATCAGATCACGGTCTCGTTCCTGCTGACCGCTGCCGCCATCGGCGTCCTCTACAAGGCTCGCGCGTCGATCTCCGGCGCCGAGGTGGGGTGCCAGGGCGAAGTCGGATCGGCATCGTCAATGGCCGCAGCAGGCCTGGCCGAGGTGCTGGGCGGTACGCCGCAGCAAGTGGAGAACGCCGCCGAGATCGCCATGGAGCACAATCTCGGCCTGACCTGCGACCCGATCGGCGGGTTGGTCCAGATCCCGTGCATCGAACGCAACGCCATCGCTGCCGCGAAGGCCATCAATGCGGCGAAGATGGCTCTGTGGGGCGATGGACATCATCGGGTGTCGCTTGACCAGGTCATCGCCACGATGCGTGAGACCGGACGCGACATGAGCAGGCAAGTACAAGGAGACGGCGCTCGGCGGCCTCGCCGTGAACGTCGTCGAATGTTGAGCGGAAGGACGGACATGACACCCACCGAATCGGATCCGGCGCGCACCAGCCCCCTGCACGATCGGCATGAGGCCCTCGGTGCGACCTTCACCGACTTCGGCGGCTGGCTGATGCCGGTCCGCTACGCATCCGACCTCGACGAGCATCGTGCGGTCCGGGAGGCGGCTGGACTGTTCGACATCTCGCATATGGCGGAGTTCACCGTCGTGGGCGAGGATGCCGCGGCTTACCTCGACAGAGCACTGGCCGCTCGCCTGTCGGCGATGGCGGAAGGTCGGGCGAAGTACTCTCTGCTGCTCGCCTCGTCCGGGGGCATCCTGGACGACGTCATCGTCTACCGTCTGGCCGCGGATCGGTTTCTGATCATCGCCAACGCGGGCAACCGGGCCGTGGTGGCGGGCGCGCTCGCCGACCGCGTGGGCAGCTCCGGGTCGAGGTGGCCGACGTCAGCGATGCCTTCGGCCTGATCGCGGTGCAGGGACCCGCGGCTCGCGCGATCCTCCAGGCCGTGCCGGAGATCTCCGGCTGGGAGGACCCCCTGGAGGACGTGCCGTACTATTCGGCCACGCACGCAGCCTTCGCTGGCGAACCGCTGATGATCGCACGGACCGGGTACACCGGCGAGGACGGCTTCGAACTGCTCGCGCCCGCCGGCGTCGCACCGGCGCTCTGGGACGCAGTGCGGGCCGCCGGAACCGCGGCGGGCCTGGAGCCGGCGGGTCTGGCCGCGCGTGACACCCTCCGACTCGAAGCCGGCATGCCGCTGTACGGGCACGAGCTGTCACCGAACATCGTCCCGACGCAAGCCGGTCTCGGCCGGACCGTTGCCGGAGACAAAGACGACTTCGTCGGCAAGGCCGCACTGGAGGCGATCGTCGCCTCCGATGCACCGGTCCTGGTAGGTCTGGTCTCGGACGGCCGCCGCGCCGGGCGGGCGGGCTACGAGGTGTTCGCCGGCTCCGAGCGCGTCGGCGAGATCACCAGCGGCGCGCTGAGCCCCACCCTCGGGCATCCCATTGCGATGGCCTTCGTCGCGCCCTCCCACGCCGAGGTCGGCACCGCCTTATCCATCGACATCCGGGGAACCCGGATTCCCGCCACCGTCACCGCACTGCCGTTCTACCGGAGGAAGAAATGACCGACCTGACTGCACTCTCCTACACCGCCGAGCACGAGTGGATCTCGTTCGACGCGGACATCGCCACCGTCGGGATCACCGACTTCGCCGCCGACAAGCTCGGTGACGTCGTCTTCATCGAGCTGCCGGATGTCGGCGCCACGGTGGAAGGGGCCCAGGTATGCGGCGAGATCGAGTCCACCAAGTCGGTGGGCGAGCTGTTCGCGCCGCTGAGCGGCGAGGTCGTCGAAACCAACGAGGCCGTCGTCGACGATCCGTCGCTGCTGAACTCCGACCCGTTCGGCCAGGGCTGGCTGATCAAGCTGCGGGTCGACGCCGCGACCACCCCCGACTTCCTCGACCGCGACGCGTACGTGGCGCTGACGGACGGCCAGGAGTGAGCGTCGACGCGCGCGGGGAGTTCGCCCGCCGCCACATCGGCATCGACGACGCCGCGCAGCGGCGGATGCTGGATGCCCTCGGGTTCGCGAGTGTGGACGCGCTCGTGGACGCGGCGGTGCCGGCATCCATCCGCTCCACCGCGGCGTCTGCGCCGCGGACGACCACCGACATCCCGCCGGCCGCCACCGAGGCCGAGGCGCTGGCCGAACTGCGCGCCCTGGCGGACCAGAATCGCTCCGCCCGTCCGATGATCGGCCTCGGCTACTACGACACCTTCACCCCGTCGGTGATCACGCGCAACGTGCTGGAGAACCCGTCCTGGTACACCGCGTACACCCCCTACCAGCCCGAGATCTCGCAGGGACGGCTGGAGGCGCTCATCAACTTCCAGACCATGGTCACCGACCTGACCGGCCTGGCCACCGCGAACGCCTCGATGCTCGACGAGTCCACGGCCGTCGCCGAGGGGATGCTGCTGGCCCGGCGCGCCTCGAAGGCCGCCAGCCCGGTGTTCGTCGTGGACGCCGACGCGCTGCCCAGACCAAGGCCGTGCCTGCGCGTGCGGGCCGCCGCCGTCGGCATCGAGCTGGTCGAGCGGGCCCTCGCCGACGGGGCCACGCTGCCGGACGAGCTGTTCGGGGTGCTCGTGCAGTACCCGGGCGCGTCCGGGCGGGTGTGGGATCCGTCCGGCGTGATCGATGCCGCCCATGTGGCCGGCGGACTGGCGGTGGCCGCCGCCGACCTGCTCGCCCTCACGCTGCGCGTCGCCGGGCTCGCTGGGCGCGGATGTCGCGGTCGGCACGACCCAGCGCTTCGGCGTGCCGATGGGCTTCGGCGGCCCGCACGCCGGCTACATGGCGGTGCGGCAGGGGCTGGAGCGGCAGCTGCCGGGACGCCTGGTGGGCGTCTCGCAGGATGCCGCGGGCCAGCCGGCGTACCGACTCGCGCTGCAGACGCGCGAGCAGCACATCCGGCGAGAGAAGGCGACCTCCAACATCTGCACCGCCCAGGTTCTGCTGGCGGTGATGGCGGCGATGTACGCCGTCTACCACGGCCCGGACGGGCTTGCGTGCGATCGCGTCGGACGTCGCCCGCAAGACCACGGCGCTCGCCGGGCGGCTGCGCGACTACGGGCAGAGCGTGCACCACGACGCGTTCTTCGACACGCTGCGGGTGACCGTGCCCGGCACCGCGCAGCGGGTGATCGAGCGGGCGCGCTCCCGCGGATACCAGCTGTTCTGGGCCGACGAGGCCACGGTGGGCGTCTCGGTGGACGAGACCACGACCGCGGCCGACCTCGCCGCCGTGGCATGGGCGTTCGGTGCGCCGGATGCGGACGAGCACGGCGAGCGCGAACTGGACTGGGCCGACGCCGTGCCCCTGGCCGGGGTGGATGTCGTGCTTGCGCCGCGAGGACGAGTACCTGCAGCATCCGGTGTTCCACACGCACCGCTCCGAGACCGCCATGATGCGATACCTGAAGCAGCTGGCCGACCGGGACTACGCGCTGGACCGCGGGATGATCCCGCTCGGCTCGTGCACCATGAAGCTGAACGCGGCCACCGAGATGGCGGCGATCGGGTGGCCCGAGTTCGCGCGCGTGCATCCGTTCGCGCCCGAGCGGGACGTGCGCGGATACCTGGCGATGATCGAGCAGCTGGAGACCTGGCTGGCCGAGGTGACCGGCTACGACAGCGTGTCGCTGCGAGCCGAACGCGGGCTCGCAGGGCGAGCTGGCCGGGCTGCTCGCGATCCGCGGCTACCACCGCGGCAACGGCGAGGAGCAGCGCACGGTCTGCCTGATCCCGTCGTCCGCGCACGGCACGAACGCGGCGTCGGCGGTGCTGGCCGGGCTGCAGGTGGTCGTGGTCGCCTGCGACGAGGCCGGCAACGTCGACCTCGACGATCTGCGGGCGAAGATCGCCGCGCACGCCGACACCCTCGCGGCGCTGATGATCACCTACCCGTCCACGCACGGAGTGTACGAGCAGGATGTCGTGGCCATCACCCAAGCCGTGCACGACGCCGGCGGGCAGGTGTACGTGGACGGGGCGAACCTGAACGCGCTGCTGGGATTCTCGCGGTTCGGCGACCTGGGCGGGGACGTATCGCACCTGAACCTGCACAAGACGTTCGCGATCCCGCACGGCGGCGGCGGCCCCGGCATCGGCCCGGTGGCAGCGAAGGCGCATCTGGCGCCGTACCTGCCCTCGCACCCGCTCGCGCAGCGCGCCGACCACGCGGGGGAGTCCGGTTCACCGGCGGGCCGGTCTCGGCCGCGCCGTATGGCTCGGCCGGCATCCTGCCGATCTCGTGGGCGTACATGCGGATGATGGGCACCCAGGGGCTGCGGGATGCCACGGCCGCCGCCGTCCTGTCGGCCAACTACCTCGCCGCCCGGCTGCGCGAGCACTTCCCGGTGCTGTACACGGGGGAGTCGGGCCTGGTCGCGCACGAGTGCATCCTCGATCTGCGTCCGCTTGCGCGAGCAGACCGGGATCACCGTGGACGACGTCGCCAAGCGGCTGATCGACTACGGCTTCCACGCCCCGACGATGTCGTTCCCCGTCGCCGGGACGCTGATGGTCGAGCCGACCGAGTCGGAGGACATCGACGAGCTCGAGCGGTTCGTCGAGGCGATGGTCGCGATCCGGGCCGAGGCGCTCGCGGTCGCCGCCGGGCAGTGGCCCGCGGATGACAATCCCCTCGTGAACGCGCCGCACACCGCGGCATCCGTCGTCGCAGGGGAGTGGACGCACCCGTACCCGCGCGAGGTCGCCGTCTACCCGGTGCCGTCGCTGGTGCGCACGAAGTACTGGCCCCCGGTGCGCCGGATCGACAACGCCTGGGGCGACCGCAACCTGGTCTGCGCCTGCCCTCCGGTCGAGGCGTTCGCCTGACCCGCCCGCGCGGGCCCGTCCCGGGCGGTTCTAGCGGACCCGGGCGGCAGTCCCGACTCCGGCCCGGATCAGGACGGGGACGGCGACGGGGACGGGGAGGGTGACGGGGCGGGGGCGAAGACCCCGGGCCACAGGGCGGCGGCCAGCGGGTAGCCCACGAACGAGACCACATCCAGGATCGTGTGGGCGACCACGAGCGGCATCACGCGGCCCCAGCGCTTGTAGCACCAGCCGAAGACCACGCCCATCACGAAGTTGCCGACGATCGGGCCGACCCCCTGGTACGCGTGGTATGAGCCGCGGATCGCCGCCGACACCAGGATGATCGTCCACGCGTTCCACCCGGCCTGGCGCAGCCGGGTGAACAGGTAGCCGATCATGATGACCTCCTCCTGCAGCGCCGCGCGCACGGCCGCCAGGATCAGCAACGGGATCGTCCACCATGTGGGGTCGAGAGGGGATGCCGAGACCTGCACGGTGATGCCGAGCACACGCCCGACCGCGTAGAGGCCGAGCCCGGGCACGCCGATGACGAGCGCGATGAGCGCTCCGGCACCGAGATCACGGCCGGGACGGCGGAAGTCCAGCCCGATGCGCCGGAACGGGCTGGTCCCGACATCCCACAGCAGATAGAGCACGAGACCGACGAGGGCCAGCGAGAAGCCGATGTCCAGCAGCTGATACAGCAAGTCCCAGAACGCCTGCATGGCCCGCGGCGGGTTCAGCGCGGTCGACTGGTCGCCCAGCGGCACGCTGACCAGCAGCCGACGCACCAGCAGGATCAGCGCGTACACCGCCGACTGGCCGAGGGTGCAGGCCAGCACCAGTGAGACCTCCCACCCGATACGTGCTCGAGACGGAGGAGCGAGGGGCGGTGAGGATGCGGACACTCCACAGATTGTCACATGCGAGGCACGATCGGTAAAAGGTGTGTAACGGTTTGGGGCCATATTTGGAGCAGAGCCGTCAACGTGCTTATGGTGGGCGTCATCGCCGCGCGTAGAAAGCGGTGCGCACAGTGGCGCACGGCTGCGGGCGGACATCAATCCCTTTCACAGGAGGACACGTGAAGAGCACGAAGATCGCTCTCGCGTCTCTCGCGCTGCTGACTGCGGGCGTCATCGCCCTCAGCGGCTGCTCGGGCGGCGGGAACTCGGGCGGCAACGGCACGACGAGCGGCGGCAGCGGCGACGCGTCGGCGATCATCAAGGTCAACGGCAACGAGCCCGAGAACCCGCTGATCCCGACGAACACCAACGAGGTCGGCGGCGGCAAGATCCTCGACTCGATCTTCGCGGGCCTGGCGTACTACGACGGCAAGGGCAAGCTCGTCAACGACATGGCCGAGTCGATCACGGTCGACGACCCGTCGAACCTGACGATCAAGATCAAGAAGGGCGAGAAGTTCACCAACGGTCAGGAACTGACCGCGGACAGCTTCATCAACGCCTGGAAGTACGGCGCGAAGTTCTCGAACAAGCAGCTGAACTCCTCCTGGTTCGCCGACATCGACGGCTTCGACGCCGAGAAGGACTCGGACCTGACCGGCCTGACGAAGGTCGACGACCAGACGTTCACCGTCAAGCTGAACTCGCCGGTGGCCGCAGACTGGTCGCAGCGACTGGGCTACTCGGCCTACTACCCGCTGCCGGACGTGGCGTTCGACGACATGAAGGCGTTCGGCGAGCACCCGATCGGCAACGGCCCGTACAAGCTGGCCAGCGACTCGGCGTGGCAGCACGACGTGCAGATCGACCTGGTCAAGAACGACGACTACACCGGCGGACGCCAGGTGAAGAACGGCGGTCTGACGATCAAGTTCTACGCCTCGCAGGACTCGGCCTACGCCGATCTGCAGGCCGGGAACGTCGACGTCATCGACGCGATCCCGCCGTCGGCGTTCGCGACCTTCGAGTCCGACCTGGGTGACCGCGCGGTGAACCAGCCGGCCGCGATCTTCCAGTCGTTCTCGATCCCGGGCGACGCCGCGCACTTCACCGGCCAGGAGGGCGAGCTTCGCCGTCAGGCCATCTCGTTGGCGATCAACCGCGACCAGATCACGAAGACGATCTTCAACAGCACCCGCACCCCGGCAAGCGACTTCACCTCGCCGGTCATCAACGGATGGTCCGACTCGCTCACCGGCGCCGACGTCCTGAAGTACAACGCCGACAAGGCCAAGCAACTGTGGGCGCAGGCCGACGGCATGTCCAAGTGGAGCGGCACCTTCCAGATCGCATACAACGCGGACGGCGGCCACAAGGAGTGGGTCGACGCCGTGTCGAACTCGATCAAGAACACGCTCGGCATCGACGCGTCCGGCAAGTCGTACGTCGACTTCGCCACGCTGCGCGCCGACGTGAACGCCCGCAAGATCAAGACGGCGTTCCGCACCGGTTGGCAGGCCGACTACCCCGGCATGTACAACTTCCTGCAGCCGCTGTACTCCACCGGTGCCAGCTCGAACGACACCGATTACGCGAACAAGGACTTCGACGCACTGCTCGCGCAGGGCGCATCCTCGAGCGACCAGAAAGCGGCCATCGCCGACTACCAGAAGGCGCAGGAGATCCTCCTCAAGGACCTCCCCGCGATCCCGCTGTGGTACTCGAACGTCACCGGCGGCTACGCCGAGGGCGTGCACAACGTCACGTTCGGCTGGAACTCGGTTCCGCTGTACTACGAGATCACCAAGGGCTGACCCAGCCTGAGGGATCAACACCGCGAGGCGGTGACGATCGCGTCACCGCCTCGCGGCGTGTCATCCTCCACTCGCACTCGCATCAGTTCCGCGAGAGGATGTCGGCAGCACACCCCGCTGCCCGGCAGCCGCCGCGACGCGATGAGAGGCATGCCTGTACCCGAAGGGAGGGCGCATGTTCGCGTACATCCTCAGGCGCCTCCTGCAGGTCATTCCGGTGTTCATCGGAGCGACCCTGCTCATCTATTTCCTCGTCTTCGCCATGCCCGGCGACCCGATCGCCGCGCTGTTCGGCGACAAGCAGCCCAGTGACGCGCTGCTGGCCGAACTGCGGGCCCAGTACCACCTGGACCAGCCGTTCCTCGTGCAGTACTGGTTCTACCTGACCGGCATCTTCCGCGGAGACCTGGGCACCACCTTCTCCGGCCAGTCCGTGAACGACGTGCTCGCCCGCACTCTGCCCGTGACCGCACGCCTTGCGGTGATGGCCATTGTCATCGAGTTCATCCTCTCGATCGTGGTCGGCACGGTCTCGGCGCTGCGCAAGGGCAAGCTGTTCGACAACGCCGCGCTCATCGCGGGCTTGATCTTCCTGTCCGTCCCGGTGTTCGTGCTCGGCTTCGTCGCCCAGTACTTCCTGGCGATCAAGCTCGGCTGGTTCAAACCCACGGTCGGCGCCGACAACGGCTGGAACGGCCTCTGGCTGCCGGCGATCGTGCTCGGCGTCAGCCTGTTCGCCACCAGCATGCGGCTCATGCGCGGCTCGGTGCTGGACACGCTGAACCAGGACTGGGTGCGCACGGCCTACTCCAAGGGTCTGTCGCGCAACCGGGTGCTTCCGGTGCACGTGCTGCGCAACTCGCTCATCCCGGTGATCACCAACTCCGCGACGAACTTCGGCGTGCTCCTGGTGGGCGCGACGGTCACCGAGGCGGTGTTCAACATCCCGGGGGTCGGCAACACGCTGTTCCACGCGACGCTGCTGCACGAGGGACCGACGATCGTCTCGTTCGTGACCATATTCGTCATTCTGTACGTGCTCGTGAACCTGGTCGTCGACCTGCTCTACGGGTTGCCTGGACCCGAGGATCCGCTATGTCAAGTGAAGTCACGTCGACGCACTACGTCGCGCCGGTGGAGACCACCACCATCACGGTGGACGCCGTCAAGGTCGCGGCCAAGCCCACGAGCCTGTGGTCGGATGCCTGGCAGGACATCCGGCGGCGCCCGACGTTCTGGATCTCGGTTGCCATCGTCATCGTGGTCCTGCTGATGTCGTTCGTCCCGACCCTGTTCACGCACACCGACCCGACCGCGTGCGACCTCACCTACTCGAACGCGGGGCCCGCTGCCGGGCATCCGCTCGGCTACACCTTCCAGGGCTGCGACATCTACTCGCGCATCGTCTGGGGCACCCGGGTGTCGGTGTCGGTGGGCATCCTGGCCACCCTGATCGGATCGATCATCGGCCTGATCATGGGGGCCCTCGCCGGCTTCTACGGCGGATGGCTCGACTCGGTGCTCTCCCGCGTCGGCGACATCTTCTTCTCGATCCCCTACATCCTGGCCGCGGTCGTGGTGATGACCGTGTTCGCCCAGTACCGCAACGTGTTCACGCTGTCGCTGGCGATCGGCGGGTTCGCCTGGGCGTCCACGGCACGCGTCGTGCGGGCCGAGGTGCTGCGGGTGCGGCAGTCCGACTTCGTGACGGCATCCCTGGCTCTGGGCAAGTCGAAGTTCGGCACCCTCAGCTCGCACGTGATCCCGAACGCGATCGCGCCCCTGCTGGTGGTGACGACGCTGAGCCTGGCGGCGGCGATCGTGGCCGAGGCGACGCTGGCCTTCCTCGGCGTGGGCCTGGGCGATGAGGTCATCTCGTGGGGCACGGAGATCAGTGCGGCCCAGACCTCCATCCGCGTCGCGCCGATGTCGCTGATCTACCCGTCGATCTTCCTGACCGTCACGGTGCTGGCGTTCATCATGCTGGGCGAGCTCATCCGAGACGCCCTCGACCCGAGAGCGAGGGCACAGCGATGAGCGAGTCCGTTGCCACGCCCCTGCTGAGCATCCGCGACCTGAAGGTCGCGTTCCGCGGGCAGAAGACCGAGCGCGAGGTGCTGCACGGCATCAGCCTGGAGCTGTACCCGGGCGAGACGCTGGCGATCGTGGGGGAGTCCGGGTCGGGCAAGTCCACGACCGCCTCGGCCATCGTGAACCTGCTGCCCGGCACCGGCCACGTCACCGGCGGCAGCATCCAGCTCGACGGCCGCGAGCTGACCACCCTCAGCGAGAAGCAGATGGAGCGGGTCCGCGGGCGCGAGATCGGCTACGTGCCGCAGGACCCGATGTCCAACCTCAACCCGGTGTGGTCGATCGGCTTCCAGGTGAAGGAGGCCATCCGCGCCAACGGCATCGCGCACGGCCGGCGCGAGGTCAACGCCCGCGCGATCGAGGTGCTCAAGCAGGCGGGCCTCGCCGACGCCGACCGGCGGCTGCACCAGTATCCGCACCAGTTCTCCGGCGGCATGCGCCAGCGCGCCCTGATCAGCATCGGCCTCGCGGCCGATCCCAAGCTGCTCATCGCCGACGAGCCGACGAGCGCCCTGGATGTCACGGTGCAGCGCGTGATCCTGGACCACATGGCCCACCTCACGCGCGAGCGGGGCACGTCGGTGCTGCTGATCACGCACGACCTGGGCCTGGCCGCCGAGCGGGCCGAGAAGATCGTCGTGATGCAGCAGGGCGTGATCGTCGAGTCCGGGCCCAGTCGCGAGATCCTGGAGAACCCGCAGCATCCGTACACCCAGCGCCTCGTGGCCGCCGCCCCCAGCATCGCCTCGCAGCGGATCCAGGCCTCGGTCGAGCGCCGCGGCATCGAGCACGGCGACGCGGATGCCGCACCCGCAGTCCGGGTGCGCGACCTGACCAAGGACTACAAGATCCGCACCGGCGGCTTCCGCTCGGTGCCGTTCCGCGCGGTGGATGCCGTCAGCTTCGACATCCCGAAGGGGAAGACGCTGGCGCTGGTGGGCGAATCCGGTTCGGGCAAGTCGACGGTCGCGAAGATGGTGCTCAAGATCGAGGACCCGACCTCGGGTGCGATCGAGATCGACGGCATCGACATCGCGGGTCTGGGCAGCCGTGAGGTGTTCGGGCTGCGCCGACGCATGCAGCCGGTGTTCCAGGACCCGTACGGCTCGCTGGATCCGCTGCGCAACATCGGCAACACGATCTCCGAGCCGCTGGAGATCCACAAGGTCGGCGACGGCGCGTCCCGACGGGCGCGGGTGGTCGAGCTGCTCGACCAGGTCGCTCTTCCGCAGGAGCTGGCCAGTCGCTACCCGAACGAGCTGTCCGGCGGCCAGCGCCAGCGGGTCGCGCTGGCGCGGGCCCTCGCGCTCAAGCCCGAGATCATCGTCCTGGACGAGGCGGTCTCGGCGCTGGACGTGCTGGTGCAGGACCAGATCCTGCAGCCTGCTGGCCGCGCTGCAGGACGAGCTGCATCTCACCTACCTGTTCATCACGCACGACCTGGCCGTGGTGCGCGTGGTCGCCGACGAGGTGTGCGTGATGGAGAAGGGCCGGGTGGTCGAGCACGGCACCGTGGACGAGATCTTCGCGAACGCGTCCCAGGAGTACACCCAGCGGCTGCTGGATGCGATCCCGGGCGCCGCGATCCCGCTCGGCGGTGGTGCGCGCTGACCGCTTCCCCGTCCGCCCGGCGGGTCTTCCGGCCCGCGTCGGCCGTTCCGCTGCTGATCATCTCAGCGGCGATCGTGCTGTTCCTGCTGGGCGACGCGCTCGTGCGCAGCGACGTCGGCGAGGCGCTCCTGCTGGCGCCGTGGCCGCTGCTCGCGCTGTGGTTCGTGTACGTCTCGGCCTTCGCGTCGCATCTGGAGGTGGACGACGACGCGATCACAGTGCAGAACATGCTGCGCGTGATCCGCGTGCCCTTCGCGCGCATCGTCGACATGCAGTGGCGCTGGCAGGTCGAGCTGGCCCTCGACGACGGCACTTCCGTGCGCTCGCTGGGCGGCCCCGTGCAGGGCCGCCCGGGACGCCGTCCCGGGCGGCAGGACCAGACCCCTCCCACGGTGCAGGCGCAGTGGGACTACCTGGTGCGGGTGCGTGAGGATGCCGCGGGCCGAGCCGTCGGCTCGCCGGAGGACCCGGTCCGCCGCGGGTGGGACGTCCCCGCGCTGATCGTGCTGGCCGTGCTCGTGGTCTGGGCTGGTGCGGCCCTGATCGTCAGCGGAGGACCTTCATGACGAAGGATCTGGCGCAGGGCGGTGTGATCGTGCTGCGTGCGGTCTCGTCGGTCATCACGTTCTGGGCCCTGGCGGGCCTGGCTGTGATCTTCGTGGGCGATGCCGCCATCCGCGGACGGGTCGAGCTGGCGCTGCGCGCCGGCGGAGTGATCGCGTTCATCCTGTGGTGCGCCTGGGTGTTCCTGATCCGGATGAGCGTGCGGGTGGACGCCTCTGCACTGTCGGCGCGCAATCTGCTGCGCTGGGTGCGCATCCCGTGGGCTCGGGTCGCGGATGTCGAGCGTCGGGCCCAGCTGCGCATCACGTTGGACGACGGATCGGCGGTGGAGTGCTGGGCAGCCCGTTCGCCCCGCGTGCGGGGGCGCGGGCGGGTCTGCGAGAGGACGGCGCACTGCAGACGGTGCGGGCGGCGTGGCAGTCGGCGACCGGGTCGGATGGGCCCGTGACCCGCGGCTGGGACGTGCCGGCGGTGGTCGTCGGGGTCGTGCTGGCGGGGTGCGCAGTGGTGGCGCTGCTGCCATGGTGATCCGTCAGTGTGCACGCCCCGAACGCCGATCAGCTAACACCCCGATAAAGAATTCGTGTGAAGTCAGGCAGAATCGCTGATGTCGATTAGAGTAGACGCCGGTCCAACAGCGGCCTGCGCCGAGAAACCTTCGGCATCGACATCGGCGTCGATCACAAGTCGGCGCTCGACGAGCAAGGAAACGTTCACGAACGTGATCAACAGGAACTCCGCACTCCCTGCGGGCGGCGTGCACATCGTGTGGCCGGACCGGACAGCATCCGCCGCAGATGCGGGGTGGCGTCTGTGACTCTCTACATCATCCGCCGGATCTTCAACTACCTGATCCTGACCGCGGTCGCCGCGTCGCTGGCGTACATGCTGGCCAGCACCGGTCTGAACCCGGTCTGGGAGCTGGAGAACCGGCACCCGCGCCCGCCGCAGTCCTCGATCGACCAGCTGCTGGACGCGTGGGGCGTGAACCCGAGCGTGCCGCTCATCGAGCGCACCTGGACCTGGTTCATCAACATCTTCCACGGCGACCTGGGCCTGACCGTGGCCAACCAGCCGGTCACCCAGCAGATCGCGATCCGCGCGGGCGTGAGCCTGCAGCTCGCTGCTGGTCGGGGCCATCCTGGGCGCGATCCTCGGCGTGATCCTGGGCGTGTGGGGCGCGGTGCGCCAGTACAAGTTCAGCGACCAGGTCGTCACCACGCTGTCCTACATCGTGTTCGCCACCCCGGTGTTCGTCATGGCCATCCTGTTCATGATCATGGCGACCTACCTGAACCAGGCGCTGGGGGTGCAAGCTGATCACATTCAGCGGACAGTACTCGGCGAACGCCCCGGCCGATTTCTGGGGAGCGCTGGGCGACCGGATATCGCACGCCGCGCTCCCGACCCTGGTGCTGGCGATCGCCGGCGCCGCCTCGTACAGCCGGTATCAGCGCAACACGATGCTGGACGTGCTCGGCGCCGACTACATCCGCACCGCCCGGTCCAAAGGGCGCACGCGCGGCTCGGCGCTGGTCCGCCACGGCGTGCGCATCGCGCTGATCCCGATGTCGACGTTCTTCGCCTACAGCTTCGGCACGCTGGTGGCGGGCTCGGCGATGCTCGAGATCGTGTTCAGCTGGCACGGCATGGGCGAGATGACCATCCAGTCCATCCAGCAGAACGACATCAACTCGGTCGCCGGATCCACGCTGTTCGTCGCGATCCTGATCCTGTGCTCGTCCACGCTGTCCGAGATCCTGTACGCGGCGCTCGACCCGAGAGTGAGGCGCTGACATGGCGATGCCCGAAGCCGGTCTGCTCGCCCAGACCGATGATGCCGCAGCTTCCCGAGACCGAGCCGGAACCCACCAAGCTGGCCAGCAAGCCCGCCTCGCGCGGACGCGTGATCTGGCGGCGGCTCGAGCACACCCCCCGCTTCTGGATCGGCGCGACGGTGCTCGCCCTGTTCGTGCTGTGGGCCCTGTTCGGGCAGTTCCTCACGCCGTGGTCGCCCACCGACCAGGACGTGAACAACATGAACTACCCGCCCACGATCCTGCACTGGTTCGGCACCGACATCCTCGGCCACGACCTGTACGCGCAGATCGTGTCCGGCCTGCAGAAGTCGTTGATCATCGGCTTCATCGCCGGCCCCGCCGCCACGATCATCGCGGCGGTCCTGGGCGCCACCGCCGGGTACCTCGGCGGATGGGGAGACAAGGTCATCGCCTGGCTGATCGACCTGATGCTGGTGCTGCCGGCCTTCTTCATCCTGGTGCTGCTGTACCCGTTCACGCACGGCAGCTGGGTCGTGATGATGATCTTCCTCGCCGTGACCGGCTGGATGATCATGGCCCAGGTCATCCGCAACCAGACCCGGTCGCTGCGCGAACGCGAGTTCGTCAAGGGCGCCCGCTACATGGGATTCGGCACCTGGTCGGTCGTGCGGCGGCACATCATCCCGAACGTGGCGTCCCTGCTGATCATCGACGCGACGCTCGGCATCGCGGCCATGATCCTCGCCGAGACCAGCCTGAGCTTCTTCGGCTTCGGCGTGCAGCCGCCGGACGTCTCACTGGGCACGCTGCTGGCCAACGGCCAGTCCGCCGCCACGACGCGGCCGTGGCTGTTCCTGTTCCCGGCCGGCACCCTGATCGTGCTGCTTCTGGCCATCAGCCTCGTCGGCGACGCCCTGCGCGACGCCATCGACCCGACTTCTGGGGTGAACCGTGCCTGAGACCCTGCTCCAGCCCCAGCCCGCGGCATCCGCCCCGGCCGGCCGCCACCTGCTCGAGGTCAAGAACCTCTCGGTGACCTTCCCGCAGCGCTCCGGCGACGTGCGGGCGGTGCGCGACATCAGCTACACCATCGACGAGGGCGAGTTCCTGGGCATCGTCGGCGAATCCGGCTCCGGCAAGTCCGTGTCGTCCCTGGCGGTCATGGGTCTGCTGCCGGACACCGCTGAGGTCACCGGCGACATCCTCTACAACGGCAAGTCGCTGCTGCGGATGAACGACCGGCAGCTCTCGCACATCCGCGGCAGCGAGATCGCGATGGTCTTCCAGGATCCGCTGTCCGCGCTGACCCCCGTCTACACGGTGGGCGATCAGATCTCCGAGGCGCTGCGCCTGCACGACCGCGCGCTGAGCAAGCAGGCCGCCGCGGTGCGCGCCGTCGAGCTGCTGAAGATCGTCGGCATCCCCGACCCGTCGCGTCGGGCCCTGGCGTTCCCGCACGAATACTCCGGCGGGATGCGGCAGCGCGCCATGATCGCGATGGCGATCGCCAACAACCCGCGCCTGATCATCGCCGACGAGCCGACCACCGCGCTGGACGTGACCATCCAGGCGCAGATCCTCGAGGTGCTGCAGGAGGCCAAGCGGCTCACCGGCGCCGCCGTCTCGCTGATCACCCACGACCTGGGCGTGGTGGCCGGCCACGCCGACCGGGTGGCGGTGATGTATGCCGGCAAGCTGGTCGAGTTCGGCACCGTCGACCAGGTGTTCCACGAGCCCACCATGCCGTACACCGTCGGACTGCTGCGCTCGGTTCCCAACATCCGCACCGCCGGCACCAGCCGGCTGGTGCGAGCTCGAGGGCGTCCGCCGTCGCTGGCGAACCTGCCGGTGGGGTGCCCGTTCGCGGCGCGCTGCCCCGCGGCGATCGACATCTGCCGGACCACCGAGCCTCCGCTGGTCGAGCACGGCGGACCGGACAACCACCTGTCGGCCTGCCATCGCGCCGGCGAGATCCTGTCCGGCGAGCTGACCCGCCCCGAGATCTTCCCCCGCCCCGAGGCGCTCGTCGTGCGGGAGAAGGCACCGGAGAGTGCCGAGCCGGTCCTGGTGGTCAAGGACCTGGTCAAGCACTTTCCGCTGATGAAGGGCGGCGTCTTCCGCCGCCAGGTCGGCACCGTCCGCGCCGTGGACGGCGTGTCGTTCTCGCTGGACCCGGGCCGCACGCTGGCGATCGTGGGGGAGTCCGGCTTGCGGCAAGACCACCACCATCCTCGAGCTGATGGAGCTGACCAAGCCCCAGGTCGGCACGATCCAGATCGTCGGCAAGGACATCGCCAAGCTCACGCCGCACACCCGCCGCCAGCTTGCGAGCGAGATCCAGATCGTGTTCCAGGACCCGGCCGCCGCCGTCGACCCGCGTCTGCCGATCGCCGACGTGGTGGGCGAGCCGCTGCTGGCGCAGGGCGTCTCGCGCGAGAAGCGCAACCGTCGGGTCGCCGAGCTGCTGGACCTGGTGGGGCTGGACTCCACCATGCTGGACCGCTACCCGCACGAGTTCTCCGGCGGTCAGCGCCAGCGCATCGGCATCGCGAGGGGCCTGGCCACCGACCCGAAGGTGCTGGTGCTGGACGAGCCGGTCTCGGCGTTGGACGTGTCCATCCAGGCCGGCGTGATCAACCTGCTGCAGGACCTGCGCGACCAGCTCGGCCTGTCGCTGATCTTCGTCGCCCACGACCTGGCGGTGGTCCGCCAGATCGCCGACGAGGTCGCGGTGATGTACCTGGGGCAGATCGTGGAGTACGGGCACATCGCCGAGGTGTTCGAGAACCCGAAGCATCCGTACACCCAGGCGCTCATGTCCGCCGCCCCCATCCCGGACCCGACCATCGAGCGCACCCGCGAGCGGGTGCTGCTGGACGGCGATCTGCCGAGCCCGGCCGAGCAGATCGACGGATGCCGCTTCCGCACGCGGTGCCCGCTGTACAAGATCCTCGGCGAGCCGCAGCGCGCGCTGTGCGATGCGAAGGACCCTGAGCTGATCGACCACGACGGCGACCTGGTGGCCTGCCACCACGTGGACCGCAACACCCTGGTCGTCGGCTGATCACCAAGACTCCTGTCGACAGCGGCGGGATACACAGAAGAAGAGGAAGCACCATGAACCGCAGAACCACAGCACTCGCGGCTGTCGCTGTGCTCAGTGCTGCCGGCCTTGCACTGGCCGGGTGCGCGCAGCCCAATGCGACGCCGCCCAGCAGCAGCGAGGCCCGCAGCTTCCGCTCATCGGCTGGACGCCGGTCCCGGCGTCCGACGTGCAGCAGGGCGGCACGCTGAACCTGGCCGTCCTGTCCAGCGGCACCAACGAGGGCAACTGGAACATCAGCACCACGCAGGGCGCGAACGTCCCGGTCGTGAACATGCAGTCGCCCCTGATGGGAACGCCCTACAAGGCGACCAAGGACGGCAGCGTCGAGCCCGACCCGAACTACGCCACGTCGATCGAGCTGACCAGCGAGTCACCGCAGACGGTCGATGTCAAGCTCAACGACAAGGCGGTGTGGGAAGACGGCTCGCCGCTGACCGCGAACGACTACAAGGCGACGTTCGCGGCGCTTTCCGGCAAGAACGACAAGTTCAACATCGCCTCGTCCGCCGGCTTCGACAAGGTGGCGTCGTTCGACGTGGTCAACGACTACGAGTTCACGTTCACCTTCTCCGCACCGTACGCGGACTGGCAGGCGCTGCTGACGACCCCGGCGGTCCCCGCCGACATCGCCAGCGACCCGGTCAAGTGGAGCACCGGCTACACGCAGAAGCCGCTGCCCTCCAGCGGCCCGTTCGTGATGAGCAAGATCGACAACAGCGCCAAGATCTACACCGAGACGCCGAACCCCAAGTGGTGGGGCGACAAGCCCAAGCTCGACAAGATCACCTGGACGGTCATCGACCAGGGCTCGCAGGCGCAGTCCTTCGCGAACAACGAGATCAACGCGGTCGAGGCGCAGGACGTCGACACGTACACGGCGGCCCTGAAGAAGTCGGGCGCCAAGGCGCTCAGCTCGGGTGGCCTGACCTACTCGCAGGTGACCTTCAACGGTCTGCAGGCGCCGCTGGACGACGCGAACGTGCGCAAGGCGATCGCCCAGTCCATCGACCGTGAGCTCATCGCCAAGACGGCGAACGAGCCGCTCGGCGTGAAGGGCACCACGGACGGCAACTGGATCTACATGCCCGGTCAGAAGGGCTACGAGGACACGGTCGGCGACAAGCTGCCTACGACCTGGACGCCGCCAAGAAGCTGCTGAAGGACGCGGGCTGGACCAACGCCGACGGCAAGTGGACCAAGGACGGCAAGGACCTCGCGCTCTCGGTCATCGTTCCGCAGGGCACGAAGTCGAACGAGCTGCGTGCGCAGCAGATCCAGTCCTCGCTGAAGAAGATCGACATCGACGTCAAGCTGGACGAGGTGCCCAGCGCTGACTACTTCACCAACATCATGGCGGGCAAGTACGAGATGGCGACCTTCGGGTGGCAGGGGACGCTGTTCCCGGTCTCGTCCTCGGAGTCCCTGTTCTACCCGGAGATGAAGCCGGGCGGCGACGGACAGAACTTCGCGTTCGTCACGGACCCGAAGCTGGGTGACCTGTGGACGCAGGCCAACACCGAGCTCGACCCGGCGAAGCGGCTGAAGATCACGAGCCAGATCAACGACACCATCGCCAGCTACATGCCGATGCTGCCGATCTACCCGTACCCGAACGTGCAGGTCGTGGACAAGAACCTGGCCAACTACGGCCCGGGCACGTTCACCGACCTGACGGACGACTGGACGAAGGTCGGCTTCACCAAGTAGTCACCTCGAACGGGCGCCTGAGCGCCTGCTGAGCGGGGCGTCCGCTTCGCACCGATAGAATCGGTTGCGGGGCGGGCGCCTTTCTGCGTTCCCGCCGCGTCGAGCCTGAGCTGCACCGTGAGAACGGGACCGTGACAGGACCCCGCATCCTCATCATCCTTCTTCCACCGAAAGGTGCCACCGGCCATGTCCATCGCCCACCGCTCAGATCTGCGCAACGTCGCGATCGTCGCCCACGTCGACCACGGCAAGACCACGCTCGTGGACGCCATGCTCCGCCAGACCGGCTCGTTCGGCGACCACGCCCACGTCGAGGAGCGCGCGATGGACTCCAACGACCTGGAGCGCGAGAAGGGCATCACGATCCTCGCCAAGAACACGGCGATCACCTACAACGGCATCCACACCGACGTGCCGGTCACCATCAACGTGATCGACACCCCCGGCCACGCCGACTTCGGCGGCGAGGTGGAGCGCGGTCTGTCGATGGTGGACGGCGTCGTGCTGCTGGTGGATGCCTCGGAGGGGCCACTGCCGCAGACCCGCTTCGTGCTGCGCAAGGCGCTGGAGGCCAAGCTCCCCGTCATCCTGCTGGTGAACAAGACCGACCGCCCCGATGCCCGCATCGCGGAGGTCGAGGAGGAGAGCCACGATCTGCTGCTGGGCCTGGCCGCCGATCTGCAGGACGACGTGCCCGACCTGGACGTGGACTCGCTGCTGGACGTGCCGGTCGTGTACGCGTCCGGGCGGGCGGGCGCGGCATCCCGCACCCGTCCCGAGAACGGAAGCTGCCCGACAACGACGATCTGGAGCCGCTGTTCGAGGCGATCCTCGAGCACGTGCCGGCGCCCAGCTACGACGACGAGGCGCCGCTGCAGGCGTGGGTGACCAACCTCGACTCCTCGCCGTTCCTCGGCCGCCTCGCGCTGCTGCGCGTGTTCAACGGGACGCTGCGCAAGGGCCAGACCGTGGCCTGGGTGCGGCACGACGGCTCGCACGCCAACGCCCGGATCACCGAGCTGCTGAAGACCCGCGCGCTGGAGCGATACCCCGCCGACTCGGCCGGCCCCGGCGACATCGTCGCGATCGCCGGGTTCGAGGACATCACCATCGGCGAGACCATCGCCGACCCCGACGACGTGCGCCCGCTGCCGCAGATCCACGTCGACGACCCGGCGATCTCGATGACGATCGGCACGAACACGTCGCCGCTGGCCGGAAAGGTCAAGGGGCACAAGCTCACCGCCCGGATGGTCAAGGACCGTCTGGACCGCGAGCTGGTCGGCAACGTGTCGCTGAAGGTCGTCGACATCGGACGGCCGGATGCCTGGGAGGTCCAGGGTCGCGGCGAGCTGGCGCTGGCGATCCTGGTGGAGAACATGCGCCGCGAGGGCTTCGAGCTGACCGTCGGCAAGCCGCAGGTCGTCACCCGCCGCGACGAGCGCGGCACGCTGCAGGAGCCGTTCGAGCACCTCACCGTCGATGCGCCGGAGGAGTACCTCGGCCCGATCACGCAGCTGCTGGCCGCCCGCAAGGGGCGGATGGATTCGATGACCAACCACGGCACCGGATGGGTGCGGATGGAGTTCGTCGTGCCCTCGCGCGGGCTGATCGGCTTCCGCACCGAGTTCCTGACCACCACCCGCGGCACCGGCATCGCCAACGCCATCTCGCGCGGCTACGAGCCGTGGGCCGGGCATATCGTCACCCGGCAGAACGGGTCGATCGTCGCGGACCGCACCGGGGTGGTCACCCCATTCGCGATCATCGCGCTGCAGGAGCGGATGTCGTTCTTCGTGCAAGCCGACCGAGGAGGTGTACGAGGGCATGGTGATCGGCGAGAACTCGCGCAACGACGACATGGACGTGAACATCACCAAGGAGAAGAAGCTCACCAACATGCGCTCGTCCACCGCCGACACGTTCGAGTCGATGACGCCGCCGCGCATCCTCTCCCTGGAGGAGAGCCTGGAGTTCGCCCGCGAGGACGAGTGCGTCGAGGTCACGCCGGAGAAGGTGCGCATCCGCAAGGTCGTCCTGGACGGCCACGACCGCGCCCGGGCCACGGCCCGTCTGAAGCGCCAAGACGCGACCGCCTGACCCCCTCGTTCTTCTCGAGATCGTACGATCTGGCCGAAACCACATCAAACTCGGCCAAGTTTGATGTGCACTCGGCCAGATCGTACGATCTCGTGGCCAGCTTGATCTGCGTGGGGGAACTGCTCATGATGGGGGACATGCGTTCACCGGACCGGGCAGGATGCGCGCGGTGACCGACGACGAGGCCGCCGCACGGCGGCGCGCGGTCCGGGCGCGCTCGGCGTGGCGGTCGCCACCAGCGCGTACGGCATCTCGTTCGGCGCCCTGGCCACGGCATCCGGCTTCGACGTCTGGCAGACGTGCGTGCTGAGCCTGCTGATGTTCACCGGCGGGTCGCAGTTCGCGTTCATCGGCGTGATCGGCAGCGGGGGACTGGCCGCGGCCCCCTCCGCCGTAGCATCGGCGGCGCTGCTGGGCGTGCGCAACATCGCCTACGGCATGCGGATGGCGCCGCTGATCGGCGGCGGCCTGTTCCGCCGCGCCGCGGCCGCCCAGCTCACGATCGACGAGTCGACCGCGATGGCACTGGGCCAGACCACGCTGCGCGCGCAGCGCCTCGGCTTCTGGGTCACCGGCCTGGGCGTCTACATCGGCTGGAACCTCACCACCCTCGCCGGAGCGCTCCTGGGCGACGTGCTGGGCGACCCGAAGGCGTACGGACTGGATGCCGCGGCTGCGGCCGCCTTCCTCGCGCTGCTGTGGCCGCGCCTGCGGGCACGCCAGGCCATCGCCGTGGGCATCGCCGCCGCGGCGGTGGCCACCGTGCTCACCCCGGTCCTGCTGCCGGGGATGCCGGTGCTCGTCGCCGCGGTCGTGGCGATCGTCGTCGGCTGGTTCAACTGGCTCGGCCGGGACGCCGCCCCGCCGGTCGAGCCGGACGACGTGCCCGAGCGGGAGGGCCTGCCGTGACCCTGTGGAACGCCGTGCTGCTGGCGGCCGTCATCTGCGTGGCGCTGAAGGCCGCCGGCTATCTGGTGCCGGCCCGGATGATGGAGGCTCCCCGCCCCGCGCGGATCGCCGACCTGCTGACCGTCACGCTGCTCGCTGCCCTGGTCGCCGTCCAGACCCTCGGCGTCGGGCAGCACATCGTCGTCGACGCCCGCGTCCCCGCGATCGCCGTCGCCGCGGGCCTGCTGCGCTGCGCGCGCCGTTCCTGGTCGTGGTCGCCGCGGCAGCCCTGGTCGCGGCACTGCTGCGGCTGTGGGGCTGGGCGGCGTGAACGCTGCACCCGGTCGCCTGCACCCGGTCGCCTGCACCCAGTCGCCTGATCACCCGGTCGCCTGCACCCGGTCGCCTGATCACCGCCGGCTGATCACCGCGCCGCCGTAGACTGGCGCGGTGAATCAGACCCTGTCGCGCGTGCTGTCCTGGGTGCTCGCCCTGGTCGTCGGCGCCGTCTACGGCACCGCCGGCACGATCGCCCACGCCTACCGGCTGGGTCCGATCCCGGTCGGGCTGATCCTGGCCGTCATCGGCATCGCCGCGCTGTTCGTCGCGCTGCGCGCACTCACCGGCGACCGCTGGACGGCGCTGTGCGGCGGGGTGGGCGCGCTGGCGGCCACCGTCGTGTTCTCCGGGTCCGGGCCGGGCGGCGATGTGGTGGTGCCCGGAGGCGACCTCGACCTGCTCGCCGGGGTGAACCTGGGCCTGGCGTGGGGGATCGCCGTCGGACTGGCCGCCACGATCGTGGTGGCCTGGCCCGACCTGCGGGCCGCCTCGTCGCGTACGGACAACTAGACTGGCCCCGTGACGTATGTGATCGCCCTCCCGTGCGTGGATGTCAAGGACCGCGCTTGTGTCGACGAGTGCCCGGTGGACTGCATCTACGAGGGCGAGCGCTCCCTGTACATCCACCCGGATGAATGCGTGGACTGCGGCGCGTGCGAGCCGGTGTGCCCGGTCGAGGCGATCTACTACGAGGACGACCTGCCCGAGGAATGGGCGGATTACTACAAGGTCAACGTCGAGTTCTTCGACGACCTGGGCTCGCCCGGCGGCGCGGCCAAGGTCGGCGTGATCCACTCCGACCACCCGATCGTCGCCGCCCTGCCGCCGCAGAACGGCTGAGCGGTGGGCGTCGCCGACCTCGCCGAGTATCCCTGGGATGCCATCGCGCCGTACGCCGCCCGTGCCCGCGCACACCCGGACGGCATCGTCGACCTGTCGATCGGGTCGCCGGTGGATGCCACACCCGCCGTCGTCCGGGACGCCCTGACGGCCGCGACCGACGCACACGCCTATCCGCAGACGGTCGGCACGCCGGCACTGCGCGCGGCGATCGCCGACTGGTACGCGCGGCGCCGCGGCGTGCCGGGTCTGACCTCGGCGCAGATCGTGCCGACCGTCGGCTCGAAGGAGCTCGTGGCGCTGCTGCCGCTGCTGCTGGGGGTCGGCCCGGGCGATGTCGTGGTGCACCCGCGTGCCGCGTATCCGACCTACGAGGTGGGGGCGCGCCTCGTGGGCGCGACCCCGCTGGCCGGCGACGACCCGGCCGAATGGCCGGTGGGCACCCGGCTGATCTGGCTGAACAGCCCCGGGAACCCGGACGGGCGCGTCCGCGACATCCGATCGCTGCAGACCGCGGTCGCGCGCGCACGAGAGCTCGGCGCCGTGATCGCCGGCGACGAGTGCTACGCCGAGCTCGGGTGGGATGGGCCGTGGGACACCGAGCCGATCCCGTCGATCCTCGACCCGCGCGTGGTGGGCGCCGAGCCGGCGGGCGTGCTGTCGGTGTACTCGCTGAGCAAGCAGTCGAACCTCGCCGGCTACCGCGCGGCGTTCGTGGCCGGCGACCGGGCGCTGACCGAGGCGCTGGTCACCGCCCGCAAGCACCTCGGCCTCATGGTGCCGGCCCCGGTGCAGGCCGCGATGGCCGCGGCTCTCGGCGACGACGCGCACGTGGCCGGGCAGAAGGCGCTCTACCGGCGTCGCCGCGACCTCCTCAAGCCGGCGGTCGAGGCGGCCGGCTTCCGGATCGACGGCAGCGAGGCGGGGCTGTACCTGTGGGCCACCGAGGGACGGGATGCCTGGGAGAGCATCGACCGGCTCGCCGAGCTGGGCATCCTCGCCGGTCCCGGGCATTTCTACGGCGCGGACTTCCCGCAGCACATCCGGCTGTCGCTGACCGCGGCCGATGAGCGGGTGGCCGCCGCCGCATCCCGCCTGCGTTCGTAGCGGACCTCCAGTCGATCCGAGGATCCTTTGGCCGATGTCTCAGTTGGCCAAGCGGCGGGTTAGGCTGTAGGAAGAGCGGATCCGCGGGCGCACGCGGCGATCACATCGGCTGCGCGACCGAACCGGCGACGCTTCGCGGACCGAGCGGCACCCACCCCGATCGGCCCACGCATCCCCCTCGACGACAGACATCGTAAGGAGGCGCCGTGACCGACGCGGGAGCCCAGCCGGACATCGCCACTCTCACCATCGCGGGCACCACCGCGCAGCTGCCGTGCCTGCAGAGCGTCGACGGCGCGCCGAGCATCGACGTCTCGACGCTGACCCGGCAGACCGGGCACACCGCGCTGGATTACGGCTTCGTGAACACGGCGGCCACCAAGTCCGCGATCACCTACATCGACGGCGAGGCCGGGGTGCTGCGCTACCGCGGCTATCCGATCGAGCAGCTGGCCAAGAACAGCTCGTATCTGGAGGTGGCCTGGCTGCTCATCTACGGCGAGCTGCCCTCGGCCTCCGAGCTCGCCGACTTCGACGAGCGGATCCGTCGTCACACCCTTCTGCACGAGGACCTGAAGCGCTTCTTCTCCGCGCTGCCGCACACCGCGCACCCGATGTCGGTGCTCTCCTCCGCCGTCTCGGCGCTGTCCACCTACTACGAGCACCAGTCCGACCCGCACAATTCCGAGCACGTCGAGCTGAACATCGTGCGGATGCTCGCCAAGCTCCCGGTGATCGCCGCCTACGCGCACAAGAAGAGCATCGGGCAGGCCTTCCTGTACCCGGACAACTCGCTGAGCTTCGTCGACAACTTCCTCAAGCTGAACTTCGGGGTCCTCTCCGAGGAGTACGAGGTCAACCCGGTGGTCTCGCGCGCCCTCGAGCGCCTCCTGATCCTGCACGAGGACCACGAGCAGAACGCCTCCACCTCGACGGTGCGCCTGGTCGGATCCACCGGCGCGAACCAGTTCTCCGCGATCTCGGCCGGCATCAACGCCCTCTACGGCCCGCTGCACGGCGGGGCGAACGAGGCCGTGCTGTCGATGCTCGCCCGCATCCGCGACTCCGGCGAGAGTGTGGAGCGGTTCGTGGAGCGGGTCAAGAACAAGGAAGAGGGTGTCAAGCTCATGGGCTTCGGGCACCGCGTCTACAAGAACTACGATCCGCGGGCCAAGCTCGTCAAGGAGTCCGCGGACGAGGTCCTGGCCGAGCTCGGCATCCAGGACCCGCTGCTGGACCTGGCCAAGGAGCTCGAGGCGATCGCGCTGGCCGACGACTACTTCGTCGAGCGCAAGCTGTACCCGAACGTCGACTTCTACACCGGCGTGATCTACAAGGCGATGGGCTTTCCCACCCGCATGTTCACCGTGCTGTTCGCGATCGGGCGTCTGCCCGGCTGGCTCGCCCAGTGGCGCGAGGCCGTCAACGACCCGCAGACGAAGATCGGCCGTCCGCAAGCTGTACGTCGGCGCGCCCGAGCGCAACTACCCCGGGGTCTGATGGCCCGCCTGCTCGTCCGGCAGCCCTCGCCGCTCCTGGAGGACGGCGAGCTGACCCATCTCGAGCGGGTCGGCGCCGATGTCGATCTCGCGCGTGAGCAGTGGGAGCACTACGTCGATGCCTTCCGCGCGCGCGGATGGGATGTCCGACCGCTGCCGGCCGCCGACGAGCATCCCGACGGCGTGTTCGTCGAGGATGTCGTGGTGATCTTCGACGACCTCGCGGTCATCACCCGGCCCGGTGCCGACTCCCGTCGCGGCGAGATCGAGACCGCGCGGGCGGTCGTGGCGGCATCCGACCTGGCCGTCGCCGCCATCGCCCACCCGGGCACGCTCGAAGGCGGGGACGTGCTCAAGGTGGGACGGAGGGTCTACGTCGGCCGGTCCTCGCGCACGAACGACGAGGGCATCGCGCAGCTGCGGCAGCTCCTGGAGCCACGGGGGTGGGATGTCGTGGCGGTGCCGATCACGAAGGTCCTGCACCTGAAGACCGGCGTGACCGCCCTGCCCGACGGCACGATCATCGGATACCCGCCGCTCGTCGACGACGCATCCCGATATCCGCACTTCGCGCCCATCCCGGAGGCGGAGGGCAGCGCCGTCGTCGTGCTCGACGAGCACACCGTGCTGATGTCGGCGTCGGCGCCGCGGACGGCGGAGCGCTGCGCGCGCGCGGACTGGAGGTGGTCGCGGTGCCGATGACGGAGTTCGAGAAGCTCGAGGGCTGCGTCACCTGCCTCTCGGTCCGCATCCGCCTCTGATCGGTTCCGGTCGATCCGCCCCGCACCGGCAATCCCGTGTCGGGACCGTCAGGCGTGCAGCGCCTCGTTCAGGGTGATCCCGACGCCGGCCCGGCGCAAGCGCCTCGACGGCGCCGGTGAGCGAGTTGCGGCGGTACAGCATGGCGGACCGGCCGGACAGCTCGGCCGCCTTCGCCGTCGGGCGTGACCCGTCCGCCCGGACCGCCTCGTCGGCCAGCACGACCTTGGTGCCGCCGGTGACGTAGAGCCCCGCCTCGACCACGCAGTCATCGCCCAGCGAGATCCCGACCCCGGCGTTCGCGCCCAGCAGGCACCGTGCGCCGATCGCGACCCGGTGGGTGCCGCCGCCGGAGAGCGTGCCCATGATCGAGGCGCCGCCGCCGATGTCGCTGCCGTCGCCGACCACCACCCCCTGCGAGATGCGGCCTTCGACCATCGAGGAGCCGAGGGTCCCCGCGTTGTAGTTGACGAATCCCTCGTGCATGACCGTGGTGCCGGGGGAGAGGTAGGCGCCCAGGCGGACGCGCGCGGCATCGGCGATGCGCACCCCCGGCGGTGTCACGTAGTCCAGCAGACGCGGGAACTTGTCCAGTCCCTGCACCTGGATCCCGGCGGCCCGCATCGGGGCGCGCAGCCGGTCGACGTCGTCCGGGTGCATGGGGCCGGCGGTGGTCCAGGCCACGGTGGGCAGGAAGGCGAACACGCCGTCGAGGTTGACCGTGTTCGGCAGCGCGAGGCGGTGCGAGAGCGCGTGCAGGCGCAGGTAGGCGTCGGCGGTCGATGCCGGCGGCGCATCGAGGTCGATCTCCAGCTCCACGACCGCGGTGTGCACGCCCCGGCGCGCGTCCTCGCCGACGCCGCTGCGCAGCTCGGCGGCGCGCGTCGCCATCGTGGTGCCGTCGCCGCGCCCCACCCGCGGTGCGGGGAACCAGGCATCCAGAACCGTCCCGTCGGAGGCGGACGTGGAAAGCCCCGTCCCGAAGACGCGCCGTTGATCGCTCATCCCTCCACGCTAGCGTGGCCGTGGCGGGCACCGCGAACCAGAATCGCGGACCAGAACGCGGCCCCGCCCGGACGTGCGGACCGCGCTGGCTAGACTCGGAGGATGCCGGTGCTCGATCTGTCCCAGACGTCCCCCGATCTGACCCGAGTCGTGTGCGACATCCCGAGCGTCTCGGATGACGAGACGACGCTGGCCGACGCCGTGCACGCCGCGATGAGCGGCCTGGACCACCTCGAGGTGGTGCGCTGCGGCGACACGATCGTGGCCCGCACGAACCTCGGCCGTGACCGCCGGGTCGTGATCGCCGGGCACCTGGACACCGTGCCGATCAACGGCAACGTGCCCACGCGCGACATCGAGATCGACGGCGAGCCGTACATCTGGGGTCGCGGCACCGTCGACATGAAGGCCGGGGTCGCCGTCCAGCTCAAGCTCGCGGCCGAACTGCGCGCTCCCCGCGTCGACATCACCTGGATGTGGTACGACCACGAGGAGGTCGATGCCGAGCGCAACGGACTGAACCGCCTGTCGCGCGAGCGACCGGACCTGTTCGAGGCGGACTTCGCGATCCTGGGCGAGCCGTCCGACGGCGAGGTGGAAGGCGGCTGCAACGGGACGCTGCGGGTCGCCGTGCGCACCCACGGCGTCCGCGCGCACAGCGCGCGCGCCTGGATCGGCGAGAACGCGGTGCACATGGCCGCGCCGGTGCTGGCCCGGCTGGCCGAATACCGGCCGCGCGACGTCGAGGTCGAGGGCCTCGTGTACCGCGAGGGGCTGAACGCGGTGCGGATCAGCGGCGGCATCGCCGGCAACATCATCCCCGACCTGTGCGAGGTCGAGGTGAACTACCGTTTCGCGCCGAACCGCACCGTCGACGAGGCCGTCGCGCATGTGCGCAGCGTGTTCGCCGGGTTCGAGGTGGAGGTGACGGATGCCTCTCCCGGCGCCCGCCCCGGGCTGGATGCGCCGCTGGCGCAGGAGTTCCTGGCCGCGGTCGGCGCGCAGCCGCGCCCGAAGTACGGCTGGACCGACGTCGCCCGCTTCTCGGCTCTCGGGGTGCCGGCCGTCAACTACGGCCCGGGCGACCCGCACCTGGCGCATCACGACGAGGAGCGCGTGCCGATCGCCCAGATCGAGGCGGTCGAGCGGGGCCTGCGGGCGTGGCTGAAGCCGAGCTGACCCGGCGCGGCACCGGCTGGCGGCGCCTTCCGGTCGCGCTGCGCCTGGGCATCCTGTACCTGGCGGCGCGGGTGGTCACGACGGGGCTCTTCGCGCTGGCCTCGCAGCTGTCCACGCCGCAGTCGCGCTATGGCGCGGATCCCGGCGTGGGCGCGCTGCTGATGGGCTGGGACGCCCAGTGGTACTGGTACATCGCGGTGCACGGCTACCCCACCACGCTGCCGGTGGATGCCGCCGGCGACGTGACGCAGAACGCGTGGGCGTTCATGCCGCTGTACCCGTATCTGGCGCGGGTGCTGGGCGGCACCGGGCTCGGCTGGCAGGTGGCGGCGATCGGCATCTCGCTGGTGGCCGGCTACCTGGCCTGCCTGGTGCTGTACGCCCTGCCTGCGACCGCGGCTGCCGGTGGATGCCGCCACCTGGGCGGTCCTGTTCTTCGCCGCCGCTCCGGTGTCGGCGATCTTCCAGGTGGGGTACGCCGAGGCGCTGTTCCTGCTCTGGCTCTTCCTCGCACTGTGGTGCCTGCGGCAGCGCCGGTACGTCTGGCTGTATCTGCTCATCCCGCTGATGGGATACACGCGCCCCGGCGTTCTCGCATTCGCGCTGCTGCTCGGACTGCACGGCATCCATCGCTGGCGGATGCGGCGGCGCGAGCCGCTGCGCATCGCCGAGATCGTGCACATCCTCGTCCTCGGGGCCTGGGCGGTGGTCGTGGGACTCTCCTGGACCGTCATCGCCGGACGGGTCACCGGCTGGCCGGATGCCTACTTCGCCACCGAGCTCAGCTGGCGGCGCGGCTGGGTGGACGCCGTCGACGCGTTCGTCCCGTTCCGGGGATTCTGGGATGCCGCCGGCTTCTGGTTCGACAGCTGGGGCCTCGGGCGGATCACCGGCTATATCGTGCTGGTGCTGCTCGTGCTGGGCTTCGCCGCCGCCCTGGTCTTCGACGCGCGGGTGCGTCGGCTCTCTCCGGAGATCCGGCTGTGGTCGGCCTCGTACGCGGTCTACCTGCTCGCGGTGTTCTTCCCGCAGTCCAGCGTCTTCCGGCTCGCTGCCGCTGTCGCCGCTGTGGGGCGCGGTCGCCGTGCCCCGGTCGGGGATCTGGCGGGCAGGCGTGCTGGCGGCCTGCATCGGGGGGCAGTGGTGGTGGGTCTACAGCATGTACGCGGTGGGGAATACGTACTGGCAGATCCCGTGACCGGGCGCGATTCCGCGGTCGTCGGGCCTACACGATAAACTGTCAGCCAGACCACGACGAAAGGGAGCCGCGATGGCAGCCATGAAGCCGAGAACCGGAGACGGGCCGATGGAGGCCGTGAAGGAGGGGCGCCTGATCATCGTACGAGTGCCGCTCGAGGGCGGCGGGCGTCTTGTCGTCTCCGTGAACGACGCCGAAGCGAAGGAGCTCTACGACGTGCTCGGCGGTGTCGTGAACGCGTAGTCCACGCACGACCTTCTTCGTCAGCGGCCGGTCCTCAGACCGGCCGCTGACGTGTTCGCGCCGCCGACCTCGCGGACGGTGGTCAGCTCGAGCAGCCCCTCGCCGGACAGCGACAGGGCGCCGATCACGGCCGGCGAGTTCTGCGTCTCGTGGATCAGCGAACGGTAGGCGGTCGTGACCGCATCCCGCCGCACCGGGTCGGCGACGGCGCCGCCGGCCAGGACGCGCGGGACCAGCACGGTGCCGCCCGGCCGCACCAGGCGCAGCCCGTGCTCGACGTACTCGATCACGCCGTCGGGGTCGGCATCCACCAGCACCACGTCGTACGAGCCCTCGTTCATCCGCGGCAGCACCTCCGCGGCACGGCCGGCGATGAAGCGTGCCCGGGCGGCAGGGATCCGCGCCTCGGAGAACGACTGGCGTGCCACGCCCAGGTGCTCGGGCTCGCTGTCGATCGTGGTGAGGATGGCCCGGGGCGCGCCGTGCAGCGAGCCAGAGGCCGGAGACGCCGGCGCCGGTGCCGATCTCGATGATGCTGCGGGCGTCCGCGCAGGCGGCGATCACGGCGCACTGGGCTCCCACCGCGGGGCTGATGGGGGCGACTCCGAGCTCGAGGGCGTGCGCGCGGGCACGCGTGATGTGGTCGGGCTCGATCGTCGCCTCCTGAACGAACCGCTGATTCGCATCATGCTCACTCATGGGCGCGCACCTCCGCGGCAAGCCTACGTGAGTCGTGCGGGCGGGCAGGCCAGCCACGGCGGGTAATCTGAACTCATGATCTTCGGGCTCACGATCGAGAAGCTGGTGGTGATCGGCGTGATCGTCGGCCTGCTTCTCGGGCCCGATCGGCTGCCGCGCTACGCGGCGATGCTCGCCCAGGCGCTGGCGCGGGGTCGGGAGATGCTGGGCACGGCCAAGTCGAGGATGAAGGACGAGCTCGGCGACGACGTCGACTGGCGCACGCTCGATCCGCGGCAGTACGACCCCCGGCGGATCATCCGGGAGGCGCTGCTGGACGACGAGCCGCCTGTGCCGCCGATCGCGCCGCGCGCGGCGGCGATCGTCCCGCAGTCGTTCAGCCCGGGCACGGTGCCGCCGTTCGACTCCGAGGCGACCTGAGCCGCCCTCTCCTCCCCAGGCGGGGGTGGGCCGCGACTTGTCCACAGATCGGCTCCGAGCGACCACCTCCAGCGAGCGCCTCGCCAGGCTGGAGGCATGACGAAGCAGACCGCGGCCGACCGTGAGGCGCCGCTGACCGACGACAGCCTCCTCACCGAGCGGGTCTCGCACCTGCTGGGTCAGGCCCACAGAAGGCAGATCTGGATGATGTTCCTGGACGAGGACGATGTCCAGGCACCCCTCATCATCCCGTGTGCGGATCTTCCGTCCGACCCGGGGAGACGTTCGCCGCCACCGGATCCGGGGACGTCACCGCCGCGGATGCGCTGGCGTGGCGCGTGTCTGCGCTGATGGAGGAGCTCCCGGCGGCGCAGGCGGTGTTCTCATGGGAGCGGCCGGGTGGGCCGCAGGTGGGCGCCGAGGAGCGCGCGTGGGCGCGCGGACTCGGTGCGGCGTGCGCACGGGCCGGGGTCCGGGTGCGGGCGCAGTTCGTCGTGCACGACCGCGGGGTCCGCGTGCTCGCGCCCGACGACTACGCGTGACCGGGCTGGATCCGATCGGTCTGTGCCGAGCCGGTCGCCGAGGAGTCATCCGCCTGCGGCGACGGGCGCCCGGTGCTGCCGAGGTTCGTCGCCCCGCGCCGCGGCCGGGCCGGTGTCGCCGCGCCGGGCCGAGGCAGGGCGGCGAGCCGGTCCGCCAGGGCCTGCAGCGCCTGGGCGGCGGGGTCGTCCGGACGGGCGGCGACGATCGGGAGCCCCTCGTCGCCGGCGGACCGCAGGCGCGGGCTCAGCGGCACGGATGCCAGCAGGGGGACGGATCCGGTCACGTCCGACAGCGCCTCGGCCGCCCGCGCGCCGCCGCCGGAGCCGAACAGGTCCAGCACGGTTCCGTCCGGCAGGGTCAGCGGTGCCATGTTCTCCACCACGCCGATGACGTGCTGGCCGGTCTGGCGGGCGACCAGGCCGCTGCGCACCGCGACGTCGACGGCGGCCGGCTGAGGGGTGGTGACCACCAGCACACCGGCACCGGGCAGAAGCTGGCCGACGGTGATGGCGATGTCGCCGGTCCCCGGGGGCATGTCCAGCAGCAGGACGTCCGGGGTGCCGAAGTAGACGTCGGCGAGGAACTGCTGGACGGTGCGGTGCGGCAGCGGCCCGCGCCAGGCCACCGCCTGCTGCCGGTCGCCCTCGCGCAGGAACATCCCGATCGAGATGGTCTTCACGTCGTGCGCGATCGGCGGCAGGATCATGTCGTCGATCCGGGTCGGATGCGGCACCCGCCCGTCCGCGTCCACCAGACCCATCAGACCCGGGATGGAATAGCCGTGCACGTCGAGGTCGACCAGTCCCACCGACAGCCCCCGGCGGGCGAGCGCAACGGCGAGGTTCGCGGTCACGGTCGACTTGCCCACCCCGCCCTTGCCGCTGGTCACCGCGACCACGCGGGTGGGTCCGTCCGCAGCGAACGGCGACCGGCCCGCGGCGCGGCGGCCGCGCAGCCGCTGGATGAGGGCGGCCCGCTCGTCCGGACTCATCACCGTCAGGGTCACCCGGGAATCCGTGACCCCGTCGACCGTCCGCGCGGCGGCCGCGACATCCGCGGCGATGCGATCCGACATCGGACAGCCGACGACGGTGAGCGAGATGCCGACGTGCGCGATCCCGGCATCGTCGACCCGGATGTCGCGCACCATGTCCATCCCGGCGATCGGCCGGCGCAGCTCGGGGTCGACGACGGCCCCGACCGCCGCGCGCACGGCCTCGGTGAGCGGATTCATGACGGCGTCTGGGCGGCGCCCGGCCGGTCCTCGAGCTGTTCCAGCAGCGCCTTCAGCTCCTGCCGCAGCGTCTCCCGGGTCATCACCCCTTCGGACAGCTCGGTCATCGCCATCCGCAGCGCGACGATCTCGCGCGCGAGGTACTCCGTGTCGGCGAGGTTGCGCTCGGCACGCTGGCGGTCCTGCTCGATCTGCACCCGGTCGCGGTCGTCCTGCCGGTTCTGCGCGAGCAGGATCAGCGGGGCGGCGTATGAGGCCTGCAGCGAGAGCATCAGCGTCAGCGCGGTGAAGCCGTTCGCGGCCGAATCGAACCGCAGGGCGTCCGGCATCATCGTGTTCCACGCGATCCAGACGATGCAGAAGATCGTGAGCATCGCCAGGAATGCGGGGGTGCCCATCGCGCGCGCGACCCACTCGGTGAACCGACCGAACCGATCCCGCGAGGGCTGGGCCGGGCGCGAGCGCATTCCCGTGCGCCCGCGCGGGGCGTCCAGCCGCCCCCGGTCGGCCGCCCGCGCCATCAGCGCCGCCTCGGAATGCTCGCGGTGGTCGTGGGCACCGGCTCGGGATTGTCCTCGGCCGCCTGGGAGCGCCAGTCCTCAGGCAGGAGATAGTCCAGCACGTCGTCCACGCTCACCGCCCCGACCAGGCGCTGCGCCGGATCCACCACCGGCACCGAGACGAGGTTGTAGCTGGCCAGCAGGCGGGCCACCTCGGCCGCGGATGCGGTGACCGGCACCGGATCGACCGTGTCGTCGATGATGGCGCCCAGCCGCTCATGCGGCGGGTAGCGCAGCGCATCCGCTGGAAGTGCACCGTGCCCAGCAGCCGCCCCGTGGGCGTCTCATACGGCGGCAGCGTGATGAACACCGCGGCCGCCAGGGCGGGATGCAGCTCGTGCCGCCGGATCAGGGCGAGCGCCTCGGCGACGGTGGCGTCGGCCGGGAGCACGATCGGCTCGCTCGTCATCAGACCGCCGGCGGTGTCGGGGCCGTACTTCAAGAGGGCCCGCACGTCCTCGGCCTCTTCGGGCTCCATCAGCTCCAGGAGCTTCTCCAGCCGATTCTCCGGCAGCTGACCGAGCACGTCGGCCGCGTCATCCGGCTCCATCGCGTCCAGGATGTCGGCGGCGCGCTCGTCACCCAGCTGGTCCAGGATGTGCAGCTTGCTCGTCCTCGGGCATCTCCTCGAGCGCGTCGGCGAGCCGGCCGTCGGCAGCTCCTCAGCGACTTCGAGCAGGCGGTCATCGGGCAGGTCGAGCAGGGTGTTCGCCAGATCGGCGGGCTTGAGCTCGGAATAGGTGGCGACCAGCTGCTCGGCCGACTGCGCCTCGCCGGGCGTCTGCTGTTCGCGGACGTCCTGCCAGTCCGCGAACGTCGTCGGTCCCTTCGCGAACGGCGAGGCACTGGTCTTCGGCTTGCGCAGGAACAGCTGGCTGACGTTCCACAGGCCGTGCCGGTCCTGGTCGATGGCGACATCCTCGATGACGGCGTGACCGCTGCCGTCACGGAAGTACACCTTGCGACCGAGCAGCTCGGCCATCACCCGTACCTCGCCGCCGCGCTGCTGGAACCGCCGCACGTTGATCAGGCCGGTCGTGATCACCTGGCCCATGGCGATCGAGGTGACCCGTCCGATCGACAGGAACACGTTGCGGCGCCCCGGGATCTCGACGACCAGTCCCACGACCCGCGGCGGATTGTCCTTGCGGTAGATGACGACCACGTCGCGCACCCGCCCGACCCGGTCGCCCGCGGGGTCGAAGACCGTGCAGCCCGACAGGCGTGCGACGAAAACCCTCTGCGTGCTCACGCTTCCAGCGTAGCCGTCGGGCACCGGCCGGTCGGGGAATGCGAAGGGCACCGTGACAAGATGGAGGGATGAGCATGCCGAGGGTACCGCAGGGCGCAGCGAGGTCGGCGAGACGGTCGCCAGCTTCCCGTCGTACGAGGGTGCGCAGAAGGCGGTGTCGGCGCTGATCGCCGGCGATATCCCCGCCCGCGACATCGCGATCGTCGGCAGCGGACTGCGCTCGGTGGAGCGTGTCACCGGGCGGCTCGGCTACGCGACGGCGGCGCGCTCGGGCGCGATCAACGGCCTTCTGCTCGGCCTGTTCTTCTCGGCGATCTTCGTGCTGGGCAACGCGGCCGTGCCCGTCTCGGCGTTCGTCGGCGTGCTGTTCGTCGGCGTCGCCCTGGGGATGCTGCCGAGCATCGGCGCGTACGCGATCGTGCGCCGCCGCCGCGACTTCGCATCGGTGATGCAGGTCATCGCGGATCATTACGAGGTCACGGTGATGGCCACCAGCATCCATCGCGCGCGCGAGGTGCTCGGTCCGCAGGCGGCGAGCGGTCCCGGGGTGCAGACGCCGCCGCCGGCAGCCGACCCGGCGGCCGGGGGAGACCCGCCGCGCTACGGCCAGCGCACCGGGGTCCCGCCCCCGGCATACGGCGAGCGGATGCCGCAGCTCGATCCGCAGCAGCCCGTCATCGGACAGTGAGCGGCCGCAGGCCGAGCGGCCGCAGCCTGAGCGGCAGCAGCCCGAGCCGCCGCGGTACGGCGAACGGACGACGCCGGACGCCGCCCCGGATGCCGCCCAGACTCCGGCCGAGCCGTCCGCGCCGGCCGACCGTCCGGACGAGTCCGGGGATGACGAACGCGACGCGTGAGCGGAGCGTCACCGTGCCGCTTCCGGCCGGCGACGTCCAGGTCACGACCGTGCGCCACGAGCCGCACGCTGCACAGGCGACGCTGATCCTCGCGCACGGCGCCGGCGCGCGCCTCGATCACCCGTTCCTGGTCGGCTTCGCGGACGCGGTGTGCGCGGCGGGGATCCGGGCGATCCGGTTCGCGTTCCCGTACGCGCAGGCGGGGCGCCGGATGCCGGGCCCGGCCGCGCACGCGGTGGCGGCGTGGGCGGCGGTTGCGGCATCCGTGCCCACCGAGCTGCCGCTGTTCGCCGCGGGGCGCTCGTACGGCGGGCGGATGGCCTCGATGGCGGCGGCGCAGGACCGCATCCGACCGCAGGGTCTCATCTACCTCGCCTACCCGCTTGCACCCGCCCGGCCGCCCGGACAGGCCCCGGGCGGAGCACCTGCCGCAGATCACGGCGCCGCAGCTGTTCCTCTCCGGCACGCGCGACCCGTTCGTGGATCCGCACGCCCAGCTCGAAGAGGCGGTGGCGTCGTGCCGGCACGCCGAGCTGCAGTGGGTGGACGGCGCCGGGCACGGCTTCGACGTTGCCGGGCACAAGCACCCCGCCGCCGATGTGGGCGCGGACATCGCGGCCCGCGCACTGGACTGGATCGCTGCTCTCTGACCGGTCGGGACGCGGCAGCGGTCAGGGCATCGGCCCGACGTAGCGGCCGCGCGGGCGCAAGCCGCAGCGGCGGTTCCGCGTACTCGTCCAGGCCGTGCGCGATCCAGCCCACGGTGCGCCCGACCGCGAAGATCGTCGCCCCGGCATCCGGGGCATCTCCGCCGCGATGGTGAGGGCGGCCAGTGCGAGGTCGACGTTCGGGTGGAGTCCGACACGGCGGACGAGGACCTCGGACAGCCCGGCGACCGCCGCCCGCAGGTCGGCGCCACCCGGCAGCGCGTACACCAGCGGCAGCAGCGCCGCGGCGCGGGCGTCGGTGCCTGTGTACAGCCGCTGTCCGAATCCCGGCACGCCGCGACCCGTGCGCGCCACCGCGGCCGCTATCGCGTCGGCCGGATCGGCGCCGGACCGGACGTCGTCGAGGAGGGCGCGCGCCGCACGGCTCGCGGTGCCGTGCAGCGGCGACTCGAACGCGCCCAGCGCCGCGCCGACGATCGCGTACGCCGACCCACGGGCCGACGCCGCCATGCGGGCCGCCATCGTCGACACGGCCAGGTCGTGATCCACGACCAGGATCAGCGCGGCCTCGAGGGCACGGCGGTCCTCGGCGGAGGGGGCGCGCGCGCTCAGGGCGTGCCACAGCGTCGGCGGATCCGCCGCATCCAGCGCACACGGGAGGTGGACGAGCACCCGTGCCGCCGCCCGGCGCAGCTGCTCGGTCGAGGTGTCGGCGCGCAGCGGGTCGGTAGCGGCGAGCACCGTGACCGCCGTGCGGATGCGGTCCAGCGGCGACGCGGAGGCCGGCAGCGCCGAGACGGCGCGGCGGATGTCGGCCGCGTCCGCCGCGTCGACCCGAGGCCACGGGTCGGTCATGTCCCACAGCCAGCGGGCCACGTCGGCAAGCGTGGACCCGGTCGCCAGTCGCGTCACGTCCCGTCCGCGGAGGAAGAGCTCGTCATCCAGCACCACGGCCACATCGGTGTCCAGCACCATCAGCGGAGACCCGGCGGCCTGCACGGTGTCCGGCGGCCGCCGTCGTGTCCGGCGCGCGGCGAACTCCTCGATCGCGAGCGCCTCGAACCGCGACCCCTGAGGCGTGCGCCGCCGGTCCAGCAGACCGCGGGACACGTAGGCGTACAGCGTCGCCGGCTTGACGCCCAGACGCGCCGCCGCCTGCGCGGCGGTCAGCATCGGCGTCGTCGTCATGTCGGTCATGTTGATCCGATCAACATTGACGGAAACGGCGTCATGTTCACACACTGACGGTATCGCAGAGCGGAAGGACGAGGACATGGATGCCGTCATGCACCACAGCGGGAGGATCGAGGTCCCCCGCGGGCTGGCCGGAGTGGTGGTCGCCGAGACCGGGCTCAGCGACGTCCACGGCGACGAGGGATGGTTTCAGTACCGGGACCGGTCGGCGGTCGGGCTCGCCGCATCGGCATCCTTCGAGGACGTATGGCACCTGCTGCTGATCGGGGACCTGCCCGACCCCGCGCAGCGGCGCGTGTTCGCGGAGCGGATCGCCCGGGCCCGGGACGGCGCGGACGTGCGCGAGATCGTCGCTGCGCTTGCGCGGCGCGACCGCAGACCCTGTCGCCGTGCTGAAGGCGGCCTGGGCCGTCCTGTCCGCACGTCGGGGGATGAGCGCCCTGTACGACCTCGACGAGGCCGGACGCACGGCATCCGCTCTCGAGCTGGCGGCCGTCACGCCCACGATCGTGGCGCTGGCTCACCGGCGGGGGAGCGCGCCGGTGACGACCGGCCGCGGCGTCGTCGCCGATCATCTGGCGAACCTGACCGGGCGGGAACCGGATGCCTGGGCCGAGCGTGCGCTGTCGGCCTATCTGATCGCGGCGATGGACCACGGGTTCAACGCCTCGACGTTCGCGGCGCGGGTGATCGCCTCCACCGGCGCCGACCTCGCGTCGTGCCTGGCCGGCGCCCTGGGAGCGCTGTCCGGGCCGTTGCACGGCGGTGCCCCCGCTCGTGCACTGGAGGCGATCGACCGGTTCGACGATGTGGACGACATCGAACCGTGGGTGCGCGCCGAGCTCGCGTCCGGCCGCCGCCTCATGGGGTTCGGGCACGCCGTCTACCGCACGGCCGACCCGCGAGCGCGGCTCGCTGCGAGATCTGGCGGTGCAGCGCGGCGGCCACCGGGTGGAGATCGCGGTGGCCTACGAGCGCATCGCCGAGCAGGTGCTCGCCGAGGTCAAGCCGGGGCGCGGACTGCATGCGAACGTCGAGCTGTTCGCCGCGGTCGTGATGGAGCTGTGCGGCATCCCGCGGGAGCTGATGACCCCGACGTTCGCGGTGGCGCGCACGATCGGGTGGACCGCGCACGCCGTCGAGCAGGCCCGGGACCCGAAGATCATCCGTCCGGCCGCCCACTTCACCGGCCCCGCGGTGCGCGCCCGGTGACGGTCCTCAGCGACGCGCCTGCGCCACCCACGCCTCGATCTCGTCGGCCGTCCGGGGGAGGGCGGCCGACAGGTTCTCGACTCCGTCGGCGGTGACCAGCACGTCGTCCTCGATCCGCACGCCGATGCCGCGGTACTCGGCCGGCACCGTCTCATCGTCGATCTGGAAGTACAGCCCCGGCTCGATGGTGAAGACCATGCCCGGTTCGAGGATGCCGTCGTAGTACATCTCGCGACGGGCCTGCGCACAGTCGTGCACGTCCAGGCCGAGGTGGTGGCTGGTGCCGTGCACCATGTACCGCCGGTGCTGCCCGCCGGTGTCGGCATCCAGCGCCTCGTCGGCCGTGACCGGCAGCAGGCCCCATTCGGCGGTGCGCCGGGCGATCACGGCCAGGGCGGTCTCGTGCACGGTGCGGAAGGTCACGCCCGGCTTGGCGGCGGCGAACGCGGCGTCGGCGGCCTCGCGCACCGTCTCGTACACGGTGCGCTGCACGTCGGTGAAGGTGCCGGACACCGGGATCGTGCGGGTGATGTCGGCGGTGTACAGGCTGTCGACCTCGGCGCCGGCGTCGATCAGGATGAGGTCCCCGTCGGCGACGGCGCCGTCGTTGCGGGTCCAGTGCAGGTAGCAGGCGTGCGGGCCGGAGGCGGCGATCGTGTCGTACCCCTCGCCGTTGCCGTCGCTGCGGGCGCGCAGGTGGAACACGCCCTCCACCACGCGCTCGCCGCGCGGATGCGCCAGGACCGCGGGCAGCTCGCGCACGATGTCGTCGAACCCGCGCGCGGTGACCTGCACGGCCAGTCGCAGCTGCGCGAGCTCGTACTCGTCCTTGACCAGGCGCAAGCTCCGAGACCGCGCGGGTCAGCGCGGCATCGTCGTCGACGACCAGATCGTCGTCGTGCGCGGCGAACGCATCGATGTGGGCGGTCGCGACGCCCAGATCCGCGGCGACGCCGGCCAGGGCGGGACGCGGCCCGATCCAGAATTCGCCCACCGAGGCGTCGCCGTAGAACTCCGTCGTGGTGCGGTCGGCCCGCTCACGGAAGTACAGGGTGGTCTCGTGCCCGTCGGCGGACGGATCGAACACCAGCACGGCGCCGGGTTCGGCATCCGCACCCCATCCGGTGAGGTGTGCGAACGCGGAGTGCGCCCGGAACACGTAGTCGGTGTCGTTGCTGCGCTGCTTCGAGGTCCCCGGCGGGGATCACCAGGCGCCGGCCCGGGAACTGCGCGGACAGCGCCTCGCGCCGACGTGCGGCGTACGCCGCCTGCGCGCGCTGCGGCGGGAGCGTCTCGGGGCGCGATGCCCAGCCGGTCGAGATGGTGTCGAGGAATCCCCGGGGAAGGGCTGGCGCCGGTTCTCGCTGCCTCGAGGGGCGCGCCGCGGTCTCGGCGGAGGTCTCACCTGTCGTGCTCATGCCTCCAGTTTCTCACGTCGTCGGATGCCTCGCCCGGCGGGTCGTCGCGCGAGATTCGCGTGCAGAACTCCGGAGGGTCGTGGCCTGCCCGGCACCGACCCCGCGAGATTCCGCGGACGTGCCGTTGGTCACGCCCAGAATCTCCGGAGTTCTGCACGGCACGATCGCACCCGCTTCGTGCGCCGACGGCGGGCAGGGGGCAGGGGCAGGGGGAGGGGCAGTGTCAGTGCGCGGGATCGAGCTGGACCACCAGAGGCCGGTGGTCGCTGCCGCTGCCGTCCATCGAGGTGAGCACCACCGATCCGGCGGCGGTCCAGGCATCCGTGGCCATCACGTGGTCGATGGGGGCTCCGGCCAGCGCCGGCATCGAGGTCGGCCACGTGCCCACGCCGCCGTTGCCGGTCGCGTCCTCGCTGTCGTGGCAGCGGCCGAGCGTCCCGCCGTCGGTGCCGAGCCCCGCCATGTGGTCCACCGTCGCGTTGAAATCGCCCGCGATGATGACATCGGCGGACGCGCACTGGTCGGCGATCCACTGCAGATCGTGCTTCCAGCTGTCCATGTAGTGCTCCCGCGGCGCCACGGCGTGGGCGGCGACGATCGTCGGCCCGGACCCGTCCACCGGCATCGCGACCGCCGACGGCACCGTGGAGGTGTTGCTGCTGCCGTCGGATGACGATTCGATCACCGAATAGGTGCCCAGATCGGGGAGATCAGCACGGTCGTCGAACTCGCGTCCCAGCCGTGCGCGCCGTACTGCGTGTGGTACGCCCACATCCGGTGCCCGAGCGTGCGCATCGCCACTGCCACCTTCTCGCCGGTCTCGATCGTCGTCTCCGGCAGGGTCACCACGTCGGCCTCCATCGCGACGGCGGTGCGCGCGATCTCATCCGGCGAGGTCGCCGAGCCGGCGGTGTTCCAGGTCATCACCCGGACGCTGCCCTCACCCTTGGCCGGGAGGGCGTCGCTGCCCGTGCCGCGCGAGACGATGATGCCGGCGTTGACGCCGCCGGCGACCAAGGCGATGAGGGCGAGGGATGCCGCGAGCGGGCGGAGCGGGCGGGCCAGCATCAGCAGCGCATGAGCAGCAGCAGGGCGGCGAATCCGAGCGTGATCAGCCCGCGGAAGGAGATGACCTGCGCCACCGGGAACACCCGCTCGAGGCGGAAGAACTGCGGCCAGGTGAGGATCGCCGCCCCGATCGCGCACAGCACGGTCAGCAGGATTCCGAGGAGGCGAAGCACGGACGCGACTCTATGCCAGCAGGCTGAGAGATCGGCGGACGGGGCACGCTACTCTCGGGGGATGGCGCCGCACGTCTTCGAGGGTCCGAGTGATCTGCATCTGCATTCGGACCGCTCCGACGGCACGCAGGCTCCGGCCGAGGTGATGCGCGCCGCGCATCAGCACGGCATGCGCACGGTGGCCCTGACCGATCACGACACCACCGCCGGATGGGCGGAGGCCGCGCAGGCGGCGACGTCCCTGGGGATGACGTTCATCCCGGGGATGGAGATGTCCGCCAAGCACACCTGGCGCAAGCGTGCACATCCTGGCGTACCTGATCGATCCCGACGACGCCCGGCTGCGGGCGATGCTGGATCGGGTGCGCCGGTCACGGCGGGAGCGGGCCCGCACGATGGCCGACAACATCGCCCGCGACTACGACCTGGACTGGGACGACATCCTCGCCCAGACCTCGGACGACGCGACCGTCGGCCGGCCGCACATCGCCGACGCGCTGGTGGCGCGGGGCCATGTCCGCGACCGCACGGAGGCGTTCTCCGGCATCCTCAGCCCCGCCGGCGAATACTACGTCGCCCTCTTCGCCCCCGACCCGGTGACCGCCGTCGGCCTGATCGCCGATGCCGGGGGCGTGCCGATCATCGCGCATCCGGCCGGTCGGGCCGGCGTCCTGCCCCGCCAGCTGCTCACCCGGATGCGGGAGGCGGGGCTCGCCGGCTTCGAGCTCGGCCATCGCGAGAACCTCGAGCCGGGCGTGCGGATGCTGCGCCGGCTGGCCGAGGAGCACGACCTGATCATCACCGGCTCCAGCGACTACCACGGGGCGGGCAAGCCCAACGTCCCGGGCGAGCACACCACGGCCGACGACATGGTCGAGCGGATCATCGCGCGCGGGACCGGCAGCGCCCCGTCTTCGGCTGACGACGAGGCGGGGAGCTCAGGCGCCGGGGTTCGGGGTGGCCGCGCCGGAGCGACGACGGCGCCGACGGCGGCGCGCCGCGGCCGGCTTGCCGTCGTGGTGCTCGGTGCCGCCGCCGTCGTGGGTGCCGGCGCCTTCCGCGGCCCCCTCACCCGCGGCGGGCGCCGCGTCGGCGGCGGCAGCGGCTGCCGTCCATCGGGCTCGAAGCTCGCGCCGACCCGCTCGGGTCCGCCCTCGCGGCGGCGGCGGCGACGCCGGGTGCCGCCTTCGCCGTCGGTGGCGGCATCCGCCGCCCGCTCGGGGCGGGGGCCGCGCTGGGTCTTGACCGACGACGTGCGCGGTGCGGTGGTGATCCGTCCCTTGGTGCCGGCTGGGATGTCCAGCTCCTCGTACAGGTGCGGGCTGGACGAGTAGGTCTCCAGCGGCTCGGGCTTGCCGAAGTCGAGGGCGCGGTTGATCAGGGCCCACTTGTGCAGGTCCTCCCAGTCCACGAACGTGACGGCGATGCCGGTCTTGCCCGCGCGGCCGGTCCGGCCCACGCGGTGCAGGTAGGCCTTCTCGTCGTCCGGCACGGTGTGGTTGATCACGTGGGTGACATCGTCCACGTCGATGCCGCGGGCGGCCACCTCGGTGGCGATCAGCACGTCGCGCTTGCCGGCCTTGAACGCCGCCATCGAGCGTTCGCGGGCCTCCTGGCTCATGTCTCCGTGCACGGCGACGGCGTTGAACCCGCGATCGCTGAGCTCGTCCACCAGCTTCTGGGCGGCGCGCTTGGTGCGGGTGAAGACGACCGTCTTGCCGCGGTCGCGCGCCTGCAGGATGCGGGCGATCACCTCGTCCTTGTCCAGCGAGTGCGCGCGATAGACCATGTGCCGGATGTTGGCCTGGGCCAGGCCCTCGTCCGGGTCGGAGGCCCGGATGTGGATCGGGTTGGACATGAACCGGCGGGCCAGCGCGACGATCGGGCCGGGCATCGTCGCCGAGAACAGCTGGGTGTGCCGCACCTCGGGCACCTTCTGGAAGATCTTCTCGATGTCGGGCAGGAAGCCCAGATCGAGCATCTTGTCGGCCTCGTCCAGCACCACCTCGCGGGCGTGGGACAGGTCGAGCAGGCGCTGCCCGGCGAGGTCGATGAGCCGCCCGGGGGTGCCCACGACGATCTGCGCGCCGGCCCGGCAAGCCTCGATCTGGCCCTCGTAGGCCTTGCCGCCGTAGATCGCCACGACGCTGGTGGCGCGGTTGGCGGTCAGCATGTCGATGTCCTCGTAGACCTGCACCGCGAGCTCGCGGGTCGGGACGACGATCAGGGCCTGGACGCCCGGCGCGGGGTCCAGTCCGAGTCGCTCGCACGACCGGGATGCCGAAGCCGAACGTCTTGCCGGTGCCGGTCTTGGCCTGTCCGATGATGTCCTGGCCCGGAAGGCTCAGCGGGATGGTCTGCTCCTGGATCGGGAAGGAGTCCGCGATGCCGTGGGCGGCGAGCGCGTCGATGATGTCCTGATCCACGCCGAGGTCGGCGAAAGTCGTCACGATGTATATGCCTGTCTGAGTGAGGGCGGCCCGAGGGGCCGCCGGAAGAAGTCCACGCCCTCTCGTCAGCTGCAGGCGCGGGATCCCGATCCGATGCCGGGATGAACACGATCCTACCGGAGGGGTCTGTGCACGGCCGCGCGGGCGCGCTCGGACGCGCATCCCCGGGCCGTAGGCTGTATCTCGTGTTCGGGTGGTTCCAGCGGCGACGGCGACCGGCGGTGCGCACGCTGCGGCTTGCGCTCGCGCGGCGACCTCGGCGACGCCACCCGGGTGGCGTTCGAGGATCTCGCGCCCGACGTCGACACGTTCCTCGGCCAGGCCGCATACCTGCAAGCTGGGCTACTTCGAGACGCTCAGCGAGCTGATCGCGGCGACCCCGCAGCTCGGACACAAGGAGGCGCTGTCGCGCGCGGCCGGTGCGGCCCTGACCAAGCATCAGGAGCTGGTGGCGCTGATCCGGGACCGGGACGCGGACCCGACCGAGCTGATGGCGCCGTTCCGCGAGCCGCTGGACGCGTTCCGCAGTGCCACCCACGGCATCCGACCGCAGGAGACCATGCTGTCGGTGCACATCACCGCCGGGATGCTGGACGACTTCTACGACGCGCTGTCGCAGAGCTATGGCGAGACCGGCGCCCGCGTCGCCCGGATCCTGCAGGCGGACGACGATCGCCAGGCGATCGTCGAGCTGCTCGCGCAGGGGATCGCCGAGGACGGCGAGCTGCGCTCCCTGCTGGCGATGTGGGGACGGCGTCTGGTCGGCGACACCATCCTCATCGCCCGGGCGGCGCTGCGCACCGGCGTGCTCGACGAGACCGAGCAGGAGCAGGTCGAGCCGGTGTTCACCGAGCTGCTGGCCGCGCACGCCCGGCGGATGGGCGCGATCGACCTCACCGCCTGAGGGACGACCCGAGCGTGATGCGTCGGCGGGTCACGCGAGCCGGAGGCGCTCGCGTTCGCGCTCGTCGCGGGCGCGGCGCAGGCGGGTGAGTACCGCCACAGCGATGTAGACGACCGCCGCCGGCACGATGAGGGCCGCCAGCCACAGCCAGGGGCTGTCCAGTCCCAGGCCGACCCAGGTCAGGATCGTCCAGACGGCGCCGCCGACGACGGCGCCGAGCATCGGCGCGAGTGCCGAGCCGCGCATGTCGCGCGCCGGCATGGTGAAGTGGGCCAGCGCCCCGATCGCCGCCCCGTAGATCAGAGCGAGCACGATCTGCATCAGGCCACGAACCCGACCCGGCGCACGTCCTCGGTGCCCAGTTCGACGTAGGCCAGGCCCGCGGTCGGCACGATGTAGGTGTTGCCCTTGCCGTCCGCGAGGCTCACGTGGGTGGCGCCGGACTCCAGCGCGGTGGTGATCGTCGAGCGCACGCTGTCGGCCGACTCGTCGGTCTCGAAGTTCAGCTCACGTCCGGTGTTCACGATGCCGATGCGGATCTCCACGGATCCCTGCCTTTCTCTGGCCTGCTGGCTGGTGGTGGGTATGGCAACTCTACGACACGCCGCGCAGGCCCGAGCCGGCGCCGGCGCACGCTCTGGGCGAACGACGCCACGCGCTTCCGACGCGCGACCGTGTCGGCGCCGGGCGATAGCGTAGCCAGACGATGGCCGACAGCACCCCCGACACCGAGACCCGCACTGCTTCGGAGCCGCACCGCCCGTTCGCGCCCGATGAGTCCCAGCGCGCGGTGATCGCGCTGCCCGCCGACGCATCCGGCACCGTGGTCGGCGCGCCCGGCACCGGCAAGACCGCCACCCTGGTGGCCCGGGTGCGCGCGCTCACACAGGACGGCACCGGGCTGACCGCCGACCACGTGCTCGTCCTCACACCCAGCCGGACCACGGCGACCGCCCTGCGCGACCGGCTCGGACTGGCCGTCGGCGGGGCGACCTCGGGCGCGCTCGCGCACTCGATCACCTCGTTCGCGTTCCGGCTGGTGCGCGGGGCCGAGGTGCACGCCGGCGGCGAGCCGCCCCGCCTGCTGACCGGCGGCGACGAGGACCAGCTGATCCAGGATCTGCTTGCCGGCGACGCCGAGGACGAGGCATCCGGCGCCCAGCGGTGGCCCGCATGGCTGCCCGCCGACATCCGCGCGACCCGGGGGTTCCGCAGCGAGGTGCGCGCCTTCTTCGCCGAGTGCATCACGCTGGGGGTCGAACCCGACCGACTCGCACGGCTCGGCGCGCGGTTCGAGCGGGAGTCGTGGACGGCGATGGCGTCCTTCTTCCGCGAGTACCTGCAGGTGCGGGCCGACATGCGCGGCGCGCACCGGGATGCCGCGGGCCTGGTCCGCGAGGCGGTCGGGCTGGTGCGCAGCGCCGGAGATGCGGTCCTGGCCGAGCTCACCCGCGCCCGCGTGATCCTGGTCGACGACGCGCAGGAGCTCACTCTGGGCGGCGTCGAGCTGCTGGAGGCCTGTCGGGCGCGGGGGATCGCGGTGCTGGCCTTCGGCGATCCGGATGTCGGGGCCGGCGCGTTCCGCGGGGCGACGCCGGAGAACTTCGCGCGGCTGAGCGCGTCGCTGCGGGAGGTGCACGTGCTGGCCGCGCCGCACCGCGGCGTGCACGTGCTGGCCGCGCCGCACCGCGGCACCGCGTCGATGACCGATCTGGCCCGTGCGGTCACCGCGCACATCGGCGCCGGCGGGGTGGTCGCCCACCGGCGGGCCCCCGGCGGCGTCGCCGTCGGAGACGAGGTGCAGACGATGCTGCCGCGCTCGGCCGCCGAGGAGTACGACGTGATCGCGCGGCTTGCCGGGAACGGCACGTGCGCGACGGGATCGGCTGGGAGCGGTGCGCGGTGATCGCCCACGACACCCGGCAGGTGGCCGCGCTGGAGTCGGAGCTGTCCGCGCGCGAGGTGCCGGCACGCTCCGCCGGCCCAGGGCAGGCTCTGGGCACGCTGCGCCCGGTGCAGGACCTGCTGCGGGTGGTCGAGCTGGCCGCCGTCGATCCCGGCCAGTGGACCCCCGAGCTGGTCGCCGAGACGCTGCTGGGCGTGATCGGCGGGTTCGATCCGGTGCAGCTGCGTCGGCTCGCGCACCGCCCTGCGGCACGCCGAGCTGCGCGGCGGCGGCGACCGGGCGGCCGCCCAGCTGCTGTGCGAGGCCTGCCGGTTCCCGGTCGAGTTCGACGTCGTCGACACTCGCGAGGCGCGGCGGGCCGCGCGGCTCGCGCGCACCCTGGCCGACGTGCGCGCCGGCCTGGAACGCGGCGACACGGCGCACGAGCTGCTGTGGATCGCGTGGCAGGCATCGGGTCTCGAGCGGGTCTGGGCCCGCGCCGCGGACGGCACCGGACCCCTCGCCGAGCAGGCGAACCGGGATCTGGATGCGGTGGTCGCCCTGTTCCAGGCGGCGAAGCGGTTCCAGGAGCGGGCCGACGCCGCGGCGGACAACCCGCTGGTGTTCGTGCGCGGCATCCTGGACAGCGACGTGGCCGAGGACCGGCTCGAGGCCTCTGCGGTGACCGAGGCCGTGTCCGTGCTCACCCCCGCCGGGGCCCTCGGGACCGACTTCGACACGGTCGTGATCGCGGGGGTGCAGGACGGCGTCTGGCCGAACACCCGGCTGCGCGGAAGCCTGCTGGACACCTGGCGGCTGGCCGACGCCATCGCACGCGCGCCCGGCGACGCCGGCGCGCCCGAGACGCTGGATCGTCGCCGCGCGGCGATGCACGACGAGCTGCGCCTGTTCGTGCGCGCGATCTCGCGGGCACGATCCCGCCTGATCGTGACCGCGGTGGACGACGACGACACCGGCCCCAGCGTGTTCTTCGAGTTCCTTCCGACGCCCACGCCGCCGGGCGCGCTGGCCGAGCACCCGCTCTCGCTGCGCGGGACCGTCGCCCGCCACCGTCGCACGCTCACCGACCCGAGCCGCGCCGCGGCCGGCCGCGCCCACGCCGCCGGCCAGCTCGCGCTCCTGGCCGATGCCGGAGTCGCCGGCGCCCACCCCGACCAGTGGTACGGCGTGCCCGAGCCCACCTCCACGACCGGGCTTGCGCGATCTCGCCCGCGAGGACGTGCGCGTCTCGCCGTCCCGCCTGGAGGCGCTGGAGACGTGTCAGCTGAACTGGGTGATCGGCGACCTCGGCGGCGATCCGGGCAGCACGACGGCGGGGCTGGGCACCATCATCCATGCCGCCCTCGAGCACGCCGACGGCGCCGACGAGGAGGCGCTCTGGCAGCAGGTGGTCGGCCGTTGGGGCGAGCTCGAGTTCGAGGCCGGCTGGATCGAGGACGCGACCCGGCGCCAGGCGCGCGACATGGTGCGCCGCCTGCACGCGTACCTGCGTCGCTTCGACGCCGCCGGGGGCGGCTGGTCGAGGCCGAGCCGCACTTCGAGATCCCGGTGCCGATCGAGGATGCCGCCGAGCACACAGCGGTGCTCAGCGGCTACATCGACCGGGTGGAGCTGACCGCCGACGGCCGGGTGGTGATCGTCGACCTGAAGACCGGCAAGCGCGAGCCGCAGTCCGATGCCAAGGTGGCGGAGAACCCGCAGCTGGCCGCGTACCAGCTCGCGTTCGAGACCGGTGCGATCGCCGGGGTCCACGGTGCGGCGGGCGGGGCGAAGCTCCTCGTCCTGCGGCCGACCGCGAAGGGCAAGGAGTTCGCCGAGCCGTGGCAGCCGCCGTTCACCGATGAGGCCCGCACCGCGTTCCTGGCGCGCATCCGGTCGGCCGTCGAGGTCATGCGGTCCGCCCGGTTCACCGCTCCGTTCGAGGAGCACTGCCGCGACGAGCACTCCTACGGCCTGTGCCGCATCCACACGATCGGGGCGGTGAGCGCGTCATGAGCGACGAGCGCACGACACCGGAGCTCACGCCCGCGGTGATCGCGGCCGCGCTGGGCCAGTTCCCGCCCACCGCCGAGCAGTCGGCCGTGATCTCCTCGCCCTGGAACCGGCCCTGGTGGTCGCCGGCGCCGGCAGCGGCAAGACCGAGACGATGGCCGCACGCGTGGTCTGGCTCGTGGCCAACGGGCTGGCGCGTCGCGACGAGGTCCTCGGCCTGACCTTCACGCGCAAGGCGGCCGGCGAGCTGGCCGAGCGCATCCAGCGCCGGCTGGCGCGCCTGGCGGAGTTCGAGCGGCGCGGACTGCTGTCGCATCTGCCGGCGCTGCACGCGCGAGGCCGGCTCGAGCCGCTGGCCGGCGCCGACGGCGACCGTGCGCGTCACGACATCCTGGAGGCACTGGCCACCGAGGTCGAGGCCGTCCCGATCGCCCAGGACGCCGAGACGCTGCGATCGCCCGACCGTGGCCACCTACAACAGCTTCGCCGACGGGATCGTGCGCGAGCACGCCGTGCGGATCGGACGCGACCCCGAGGCCGCGCTGCTGAGCGAGTCGGCGGCCTGGCTGCTGATGCGCCGCGTGGTGCTCGGCAGCGACGACGAGCGGCTGGAGGGGATCGAGCGCTCTCCGCGCGGGATCATCGACGCGGCCCTGCGGATCGCGCGGGACGGCGTCGACAACCTCGTCGACCTGGACGATCTGGCGGCCTTCCCCGCCCGGTTCCGCACGGTCCGCGATCTGCCGTCGACCGACCGGCGCACCACCGTCTACGCGGACGTGGCGACCGCCGCCGCCAACATCGACGGGCTGGAAGTGCTGGTCGATCTGGCGCGGGAGTACAACCGGCAGAAGCGGCGGCTGGGCGTGCTCGACTTCTCCGATCAGGTCGCCGGCGCGCGCGAGGTGGTGCACGGCCATCCCACCGTGACCGCCGAGATCCGCGATCGCTTCCGGGTGGTGCTGCTGGACGAGTACCAGGACACGTCGGTCGTGCAGACCGAGCTGCTGGCCGCCCTGTTCGCCGGCCGCGCGGTGATGGCGGTCGGCGATCCGCACCAGGCGATCTACGGCTGGCGGGGGGCGAGCGCCGGCAACCTGGGCGGGTTCGCGGCCGCGTTCGCGCCTGCGGGCGGATGCGGGACGTACGCGCTGATGACCAGCTGGCGCAACAGCGCCGGGGTGCTGCGGGCGGCCGGTGCCGTCCTGAAGCCGCTGGCCGCGGCATCCTCCGTCCCGGTGGGAGCTGCGTCCCGGCCGGGCGCCCCGGACGGCGAGGTGCGGATCGCGGTGGAGGACGACCTGGATGCCGAGGCCGACCGGGTCGCGGGCTGGTTCCAGCAGGTGCGGGCAGAACGAAGCCGGCGCGGGCTGACCACCACCGGAGCTGTGCTGTTCCGGCAAGAAGCACATGGTCCGCTTCGGCGATGCGCTGGGCGCCCGCGGGATCCCGCACCGGATCCTGGGCCTGGGCGGCCTGCTGTCCACCCCCGAGGTGGTCGACGTGGTCAGCGCGCTGCGGGTGATCTCCGACCCGCGCGCGGGCTCCGCGCTGATCCGGCTGCTGTCCGGTCCGCGCTGGCGTATCGGGCTCAGCGATCTGCGCGCGCTGGCCCAGCTCGCGCAGCGCCTCGCGCAGCACGACGCCGCACTGCAGCCGCTGGAACCCGAGATCGCCGCCCGCGCGCGGGCGTCCGCCGGCGACGAGCAGGGATCGGTGATCGACGCCCTCGACTTCCTGCTGCGCGCACGGGACGACCACGGGTGGCTCGCGGGGTTCACCGTCGCGGCCCGCGCACGCCTGCGGGACGCCGCCGCCGTGTTCGAAGGCCTCCGCCGGTCGGCGGCGCTGCCGATCGCCGAGCTGATCCGGCTGATCGAGCTCGAGCTGCGTCTGGACGTCGAACTGGCCGCCAACGAGGCCCGCGGGCCCGCGCGCATCGCATCCGCCCAGCTGCGCGCGTTCGTCGACGAGGTGCACGCGTTCCTGTCCGCGGACGAGACCGGGTCACTGCCGAGTCTGCTGGCGTGGCTGGACCACGCCGAGGAGCTCGACGAGTTCGCGCCCCGCACCGAGCCGCCCGAGGACGATGTCGTCCAGCTGCTGACCATCCACGGCTCGAAGGGACTGGAATGGGATGCCGTGGCGGTTGTGCGGATGGTCGACGGCGAACTGCCCACCGGTGCCAAGGACACGAAGGCCTGGCTCGGATTCGGCGTCCTCCCGTACGCGTTCCGCGGCGACGCGTCCTGGCTCCCGGAATTCGGCTGGCGCAGCGCCGGGACGCAGCAGGAGCTGAAGGCGGCGCTGGAGGCGTTCGTCGCCGCGAACCGCCGGCGTCAGATCGACGAGGACCGGCGCCTCGCCTATGTCGCGGTGACCCGGGCGCGCGAGCATCTGCTGCTGACCGGGGCGCCCTGGGCGGGGACGACCAAGCCGCGGCCCTCCAGTGGGTTCCTGATCGAGATCGCCGAGGCCATGCAGATCGCGCTGCCGGCCGCGATGCCGGAGGAGAACCCGTATCTGGGGGAACGGCGGCTCGCTGCAGTGGCCGATCGATCCGCTGGGCGCACGTCGTGAGCGCGTGCGGGCCGCGGCCGACCAGGTCCGTGCGGCGCTGTCGGCGCCCCGGCCGGAGCCGGAGGACGAGCTCGCGCTGCTGCTGGCCGAGCAGGCCGCGCCGCACGGCGCGGGCCGCAGCGCGCCGGTGCGCATCCCCGCCTCCCGGTACAAGGACTTCGTCGCCGACTACGCGGGGACGGTGTCCGCGCTGGCGCGTCCGCTGCCGGAGCGCCCGTTCCGGCAGACCCGGCTGGGCACGCTGTTCCACGCGTGGGTCGAGCGTCGCTCCGGCCTCGTCGGGGCCTCGGGCTCGCTGGATGACGCGCTGTGGGAGGGCGGCGACGACGACGCCGCGTTCAGTCCCGCCGACTTGAGCGACCTGCGGACGCTGCAGGCCGCATTCGAGCAGTCGGAGTGGGCGGCGTTGCAGCCGATCGAGGTGGAGACCGAGATCGACTTCCGCTTCACCGGGCTCGACGAGCAGGAGCACCTGGCGATCTGCAAGCTGGACGCGGTCTACCGCCGCGGGGATCGGATCGAGATCGTGGACTGGAAGACCGGGGCACCGCCGCGCGATCAGGCCGCCCGCGAATCACGGATGCTGCGAGCTCGAGCTGTACCGTCGCGCGTACCACGAACGGCATGGTGTGCCGCTGGACTCGATCGACGTGACGCTCTACTACGTCGCACACGGGCTGGTGCTGCGCGGCTGAGCCGGCCGGAGTGCTATTCCGAAGCCGCCCACCGCCGCAGCGCGGCCTCGGATGCGCGATCCGCCTCGCCGACCGCATCGGCGTCGCCGGCCGGGCCGACCCAGTCCGAGACGTCCAGCGGGGCGGTCCGGTCCGGGTCGACGGCCGGTTCCGGCGCGGCCGAGCCGCGCAGGTCGGTGTCGGTGAAGAAGGACGAGTCGTCCGCGTCGAACGCGTCGGTGTGCAGCGAGGTGTCCACCGACGGGGCCGCGGCATCCGGCATCCGCCCCAGCAGGGCGATGGCGTCGTCCACGTCCATCCCATCCTCGGCGAGCAGGTCGTCGTCCAGGACGGTGTCGGCCAGGGACGCCAGCAGCGCCACCGCGTCGGCGATGACGTCCTCGCGTCCCTCGTCGTGACCGTGCAGCGCCAGGACGCGAACTCGAGTTCGGCATACAGCCGTGCGCGGATCCGCAGCGACTCGTCCGGGGTGCGCGCGCTGGCGGCCAGATACGCGGCGTAGATGTCGCCGGCTGCGTCCGGGGCCGAGGACAGCCAGCGCAGATCCGCGGCGGGGTCGCCCTCGCGCAGTCCGTGCCACGGGAGCAGACCGGTCACTGTCGGCACCCCGTCGCGGTCCTCGATCAGGAACGCGTCGGCCGAGACGCCGCCGAGCGACAGGGTCGATTCGAATCGCCACAGGCGGTCCTCTGCGAGGGCCCGGCTCCATCGGGACAGCAGCGAGACGGGGATGCCGTGGTGGCTGGTGGTGACCCGGTCCAGCAGGCGCGACACCTCGCCGCGGGCCTGCTCCGGCGAGAGGGCGGGCAGGCCGGCGGTGCGCGCCACCGACTCGGGCAGGGCGTGGATGGCCGCGATCGCCGCTCCGAGCGAGACGGCGGCCCCACGGCCGGCGGGCACATGCGCGGCATCCACCCGGTAGCCGGCCAGGTGGTCGGTGACCACCGCCGGGCGGGAGTCCACGACGGTCTGACCGAGCAGTTCGGGCGCGCGGAACGGCAGCGAGCGAGCGGACCCCGGAGGTCAGCGCGGCCAGTGCCCGCGCCTGCGCGGTCAGCTCCTGGGCGGCGTCGTCGTCGGCGGCGATGCGCACCACCACGCGCCGTCCGTCGGCGAGGTCGGCGACGGCGGAGTCGAAGCGGCCGGCATCGTGCTCGGTGAGGGGAGCCACCCCCACGACCGACGCCGACGGCAGAGCCGCCGTCACCGTCGCCGCTAGAGTGAGAGGGGAGCGTGCCATGCCCCCAGGGTAGGTCCGGCCCGGTCGGAGGGCAGGTCGCCACGCCCTGTACGGAGGTATCGATGACGGCAGTGCCGGCCCGGCGGATTCCCGCCCTGGCCCGACCCGGATTCGACCGCAGCGCCGAGGAACGGACGGATCCCGGGCTGCTGGACCGGCTTGCGCGGCGATCCCTCTGCGCGGGTGCTCGTTATCCGCGGGGATCGCGCGGTCCTCGCCGAGGACGGCACGCGACTGCGGTACCGACGGGTGCAGGAAGTCCCGGAGGACGCGCTCTGGGCGTTCCTCGGCCGCACCGCGGCCGGCGTGCCGCTGCTGCTGGCGGCGCGGGCGGCGGACGCGCCCGATCCCGACGACGGAGCGTGGGCACCGCTGCGGGTGATCGGCGGCGGACTGGATGCCGCCGATGCGGCGGCGCTGGTGACGGCGGTGAGCCTGGGGCGATGGCTGCGAGATTCTCCCTTCTGCCCGAGCTGCGGCGCCCGCACCGCGGTGAGCACCGGCGGCTGGGCGCGCACCTGCCCGGACTGCGGTCGCGAACACTTCCCGCGCACCGATCCGGCGGTCATCGTCGCCGTCGGCAGCGAGGACGGCGACCGACTGCTGCTCGGGTCCAACGCGCTGTGGGACGCGAATCGGTTCTCCTGCTTCGCCGGGTTCGTCGAAGCCGGCGAGTCCGCCGAGGGCGCTGTCGCACGTGAGCTTGCGCGAAGAGGCCGGGGTCCGGCTGCGTGAGGTCCGCTACGGCGGTTCGCAGGCCTGGCCCTACCCGCGCTCGCTCATGCTCGGCTTCCACGCGCGGGTGCAGGACGACGCGGCGGCACGCGCCGACGGCGACGAGATCGCCGCGGTGCGCTGGTTCACCCGTGCCGAGATCGGCGAGGCTCTGGAACGAGGGCAGGGCGGCAGCGGCATCCTCCTTCCCGGCCCCTCATCGATCGCCCACGCGCTCATCTCGGATTGGCACGCGGAGCGTTCGTGAGCGACAGGACGCTGGAGGGTCTGGACGATCAGCAGCGTGAGGCGGCGACCGCCTTGCGCGGCCCGGTCTGCGTCCTGGCGGGCGCCGGCACGGGCAAGACCCGCGCGATCACCCACCGCATCGCCCACGGCGTGGACACCGGCGCCTACTCTCCGAGCCGGGTCATGGCGGTGACGTTCACCGCGAAGGCCGCGGGGGAGATGCGGGGGCGACTCCGGGCGCTGGGAGTGGTGGGCGTGTCCGCCCGGACGTTCCACGCGGCCGCGCTCGCGCAAGCTGAACTTCTTCTGGCCGACGGTGGCCGGCGACACGGCCCCGGCCATCGTCGACAACAAGGTTCGCCTCCTCGCCCACGCCGCCGATGGGCTGGGGATGCGGCCCGACACCGCCACCCTGCGCGATCTCGCGTCCGAGATCGAATGGCGCAAGGTCGGCATGCTGTCCATCGACGGCTATGCGGCGGCCCGCCCGCAGGGTGTGGCCCGTCTCGGCCTGGAGCGCACGCTGGACCTGCAGCGCGCCTACGAGAAGCTCAAGGACGAGCGACGACAGCTGGACTTCGAAGACGTCCTGCTGGCGTGCGCGGGGATGCTGGAGGCCGAGCCGCGCGTGGCGGTGGCGGTGCGCGAGCAGTACCGGCATTTCACCGTGGACGAGTTCCAGGACGTCTCGCCGCTCGAGCATCGCCTGCTCGAGCTGTGGCTGGGGGACCGCCGCGACCTGTGCGTGGTCGGTGACGCGAGCCAGACGATCTACTCCTTCGCCGGCGCCGACGCCTCGTATCTGATCGACTTCGAGAAGCGGCATCCGGATGCGCGCGTGATCCGCCTGCAGACCAGCTACCGGTCGGCCCCCGGCATCCTCGCCGTGGCGAACGAGCTGATGCGCGGTCGTCCCGGAGCGCTGACGCTGCACCCGCCGGCGTCGCCCGGCGACGCGGAGCCCGGGGTGGTCCCCACGGTGACCGGGTATCCGGATGACGCGACCGAGGCGCGCGGGGTCGCCGCCGCGATCGCTGCGCAGGTGCGGTCGGGCATCGATCCGCGGACGATCGCGGTGCTGTATCGGGCGCACGCGCAGTCGGCCGAGCTGCTCGGCGCACTCGCCGATGAGCAGATCGCGGCGACGGTGATGGGCGGACGGCGCTTCTTCGACATGCCGGAGGTGCGCCAGGCGGTCCTCGCGCTGCGCGGCGCCTCGGTCGCCCCGGTGGACGGGGGACTGGTCGACGCCGTCCGCGATGTGCTGCGCTCGCTGGGCATGAGCGAGGATCCGCCCCCGGCCGGGGGCGCCGTGCGAGACGGATGGGAGGCGCGCCGAGCGCTTGCTCCGCCTGGCCGAGGAGGCCGCCGACGGCACGACCCTGCGTGCGTTCACCGACGAGCTGATGGGACGGGCCAAGGACCAGCACGAGCCGGCCATGCGCACCGTGACCCTGGCGACCCTGCACGCCGCCAAGGGGCTGGAGTGGGACCACGTGCACCTGCTCGGCGTGGCGGAGGGGCTGCTGCCGATCTCGTACGCCACCACCTTCGAGCAGGTGGACGAGGAGCGCCGGCTGGCCTATGTGGGGATCACGCGGGCCGCGCGAACGCTGTCCGTGTCGTGGTCGCGGGGCGGATCGGGTCGTGCAGAGCGCGTCCCGTCGCGGTTCCTGCAGGAGATCGGCAGCCGCACCCTGCCTGCGGTCGATGCACGTGCCACGACCGGCGCGGCGAATCGGCGCACAGGGTCACGGAATGCCCCGACATCGAAGACCGGGAGCTCCCCGGTTCGCCGGACTCGCTGAGCAGACGCGCCGCCACCAGTCCGGCCTCCAGCGCGAGCGCCGCCCCGACGTCCGGCAGCGGCGCCGCCAGCAGCTGCGACGCCAGTGCGGGCCACGCCGGGTCGCGCTCGGCACGCTCGGCCTCCACGCACATGAGGCACCCGGTGCGGCCCGGCCGCACGAGCGGACCGACCGTGACGGTGCGGCCGTCGAACACCACCGGCAGATGCGGGACGTCATCGCGCAGGAGCGCGGCAGCCGCCCACGGGTCGGTGACGTGCGCGCCGACCAGGACGACGACGCTGCCGGTCGTGGCCGGTCCCGCCCCGGTCATCTGAACGCCGGCCGCTGCCAGCGCCCGGGCCACCTCGCCGGCCGTCGCCGCCGGCACCCCCGCGGCCGCCTGCACCGCCGCCGTGATCGTCGGGGGAGGCAGGGTGTGCAGCAGGGCGCCGTCCAGGCGCCGCAGCAGCATCCGCGCCCCGGAGGGCGTGCCGCCGAGGGCGACGGCCACCGGCTCCAGCGCACCCTCGGGGATGCCACGGGCGAGTTCGGCGACCATCCGCTGCTCCCACGCCGCCGGCTCGTTCAGGACGGCCGCGGCATCCGTCCCGAACTGGAGCGTGTCACACGTGCGCCAGAGCGGGGGCTTCGCGGGATCCAGGACGAGCATGACCCGATTGTGCGCCCAGCATCGCGGCGTGTTGCGACTTTCCACAGGAGCCCGCGCGGATCGGCGTCTTCCGCGTGCCTGGGGAGGAAACGATGGAACGGGTCGGGCCGGAGTGAGGTTCAGACCGGCCGGGGGTCCTCCGGGGCGTCTCCCTCGTCATCGTCGCCGTCACCTGACCGGTCGTCGCCGGCCGGCTCGTCGCCTTCTGCCTGGGGCGTCTCGCCGCGCAGCAGGGCGTCCAGCGCGTCGTCCATCTCGTCCCGCGGCGGCGCCTCGCCGCGGGCTCGCGCCTGCAGGCGCGAGATGAGGGTCGACGGGTCGTCGATGTCGGATGCCTCGGGCATGAGGTCCGGGTAGTCCCACAGGGCGTCCCGGGCCGCCACGCCGACCGCGTCCGTGACCGCCCGCCACATCGCCGCCGCCTCGCGCATGCGGCGCGGACGCAGCTCGAGGCCCACGAGGGATCCCAGCGCCTTCTCGGCCGGTCCGCCCACCGCCCGGCGGCGGCGGACCGCCTCCGCGATCCGGGCCGCCGAGGGGAGGCGCCCGGTGGCATCCGCGGTCACCACGTCCACCCAGCCCTCGACCAGGGCCAGCAGGTTCTCCAGCCGCGAGCGCCGCCGTCTGGGCGTCGGTGCGCGCCGGCAGCGCGCACCGCTCTGCAGGGCGTCGCGCAGCTCCTCCGGGTTGGACGGATCGAAGCGCGAGGCGAGGTCCTCCAGGGCGTCGGTGTCCACGTGCACGCCCCGCGCGAACTCGCCCACCTGGGCGATCGCCTGCAAGCCGCAGCCACTTCGCGTGCCGGAACAGTCGCGCGTGCGCCAGCTCGCGCGTGGCCAGGTACAGCGCCAGCTGATCCTCCGGCACTTCCAGATCTCGGCCGAAGTCGGCGAAGTTCTGCGGCAGGATCACCGCTTCACCGGCGGGCATGACCGGGATGCCGACATCCCCGCCCGAGACCACCTGCAGCGAGAGCTGCCCGAGCACCTGCCCCAGCTGCGTGGCGAACAGGCCACCGCCGATCGTGCGCATCACGCGCCCGGCGCCCTGGATCAGCTTGCGATCTCCTCCGGCGCCTGCGTACGCAGCGCGCCGGTGAGCGCGTCCGCGATGCTCGTGGCGACCGGTTCGGCCAGCTCCTGCCAGACCGGGAGGGTCGCCTCCACCCATCCGCCGCGTGTGATCGCCCGCGGTGGCACCGCGAGATCCGAGATGGCGGTGGCCTCGCCGAGCCACAGGGTGGCCAGGGCGAACGCCTGGTCGAACTCGCCGCGCTGACCCGTGGTCACGCCCAGATCGCTCTGATTGGCGATATGCAGGGCCTGGCGCCGGGCCGGCTCCCACGAGATCGCGCCGTCGTCGGTGCCGCTGCTGAACGCACTCTGCAGCTGGCGCATCATGTTCTGCATCATCGCCGGGTCGATGCCGAGGGCGCGCATCTGCTCGAGCTGCTCGGGGTCCGGTCCGTCGCCGGCGCCGCCGAACAGCTGCCGGCAAGCTCCTGGAAGTCGTCTTCCGGGCTGCGGTCGTCATCTGCCACTTCAGCCGCCTTTCAGCAGGGAGTCCGGGTGTGGTTCTACGCTAGTCGCACGGATCACAGCGATCCCCGGCCGAATGGACGTCACTCGTACGCCGGTCGCGAACGACGGGACTCGGAAGGTCATCTGTGGCGCTGTTCGACGAGGACGTGACGATCACCCCCCGGCCCCGCCGCACGCGGCCCCGCGGCGCCGCGATCGGCATCTGGTCCCTGACCGTGGCCCTGGTCGTGCTGCTGGTGCTGACGTTCCTGCCGACCGCATACGTCATCCAGCGGCCCGGCCCGGTGTTCAACACGCTCGGCACCTCGGCCGCCGCGAACGGCGAGAAGGTGCCGCTGATCGCCGTGGACGGTGCGAAGACCTATCCGACCAGCGGGACGCTCGACCTGCTGACGGTGGAGACGGTCGGCAATCGTGAGCGGACGCCCTCCTGGCTCGAGCTGGCGGCGGCGTGGCTCGATCCCTCCCGGGCGGTGCTCCCGCTGGACGCGGTGTTCCCCGCCGGTCAGTCCTCGACTGAGCGCGAGCAGCAGTCGACCGAGATGATGGTGGACTCGCAGAAGGAGGCCACGGCCGCCGCGCTCACCCATCTCGGCTACAAGGTGACGCCCAAGCTCACGGTCTACTCGGTGATCGACGGCGCTCCGGCCGACGGCACTCTGCGCACGGGGGACGTCATCACGGCGGCGGACGGTACCGCGGTCACCGACGTGGACACGCTGCGCGCGGTGATCGACAAGGCTGCCGGCAGGGCGGTCCTGCTGTCGATCGAGCGGGACGGGCGGCGCGAACAGGTGTCGGTCACGCCGACCCAGCAGACCACTGACGGGAAGACCTCGTGGATCATCGGCGTGACCCTGGTCACCGACTTCGACTTCCCGATCGATGTCACCATCCAGCTGAACAACGTGGGCGGTCCGTCGGCCGGGATGATGTTCTCGCTGGGCATCATCGACACCCTCACGCCGGGGTATCTGAACGGCGGGAAGGATGTCGCCGGCACGGGCACGATCGACGCGGACGGCGACGTGGGTCCCATCGGCGGCATCCGGCAGAAGCTCTACGGGGCCAAGGATGCCGGGGCGCGGTACTTCCTGGCGCCCGCGTCCAACTGCGACGAGGTCGCCGGTCACGTCCCGTCGGGGCTTGCGCGTGTTCTCCGTGAAGACGCTGGAGGACTCTCTCGCCGTCCTGGACGCGCTCGATCACGGCGGAGATCTCGGCGCGCTGCCCACCTGCGCCGCGAAGTGACGGCGTTCGGGTCCCGGGATGCGGCTGTCCGGGGACACTCGGCTCACGCATACCCGGTCCCGCCTAGGATGATCGGGTGACCACCAACGAAGCCCCCGCACCGGCCACGCCCCACCGTTCGCGGCGCGTCATCGCCATCTCGCTCGTCATCATCGCAGCCCTGGTGGTGGCGTTCTTCATCTTCGCGAACCTGTACACCGACTGGCTCTGGTACGAACAGCTCGGCTTCTCGGGCGTGCTGACGACGCAGTGGCTGGCCCGCGTGGCGATGTTCGCGATCGGGTTCCTGGGGATGGCGGTGCCCGTCTGGCTGTGCATCCAGCTGGCGTACCGCCTGCGCCCGGTGTACGCGCGACTGAGCGCGCAGCTGGACCGCTACCAGGAGGTGGTCGAGCCGCTGCGGCGCCTCGCCATGTGGGGGATCCCGATCTTCTTCGGGTTCTTCGCCGGATTCGCGGCATCCACCCAGTGGGAGACCACCGCGCTGTGGCTGAACGGGGTGTCCACCTCGGTCACCGACCCGCAGTTCCACCTGGACACCGGGTTCTACATGTTCGCGCTGCCGTTCTACAGCACGCTGCTCGGGTTCACCTCGGCCGTGCTGCTGATCTGCCTGCTCGTCTCGGCCGTCGTGGCGTACCTGTACGGCTCGGTCCGGATCGCGCAGCGGGAGCTGCGGATCTCGAAGTCCGCGCGCATCCAGTTCGCCGTCCTGGCCGGCATCTACCTCCTGGTGCAGGCGGCCAGCCTGTGGCTGGACCGGTACAAGACCATGGTGTCCGAGAACGGCCTGATCACCGGGCCGGGCTACACCGAGGTCAACGCCGTCATCCCCGGGCAGGTGATCCTGGCGATCGTGGCCGCGATCGTGGCCGTGCTGTTCTTCGTGACCGCGATCATCGGGCACTGGCGCTACCCGCTGATCGCGACCGCGCTGCTGATCGTCTCGGCGATCGTGGTCGGCATGGCCTACCCGTGGGTCGTCAACGTGGTCAGCGTCAAGCCGAACCAGCTCACGCTGGAGAAGACGTACTACCAGCGCAACATCGACGCCACCAAGACCGCGTACGGCATCGACGACATGGAGACGACGAACTTCGCCGCCAAGACCGATGCCACCAAGGGACAGCTGCGCGCGGATGCCGACACCACCGCGCAGATCCGGATCATGGACCCGGCGATCATCGGGCCCACCGTCCAGCAGCTCGAGCAGTACCGGTCCTACTACCAGTTCAACAACCCGCTGGACGTGGACCGCTACGACCTGGACGGCACCTCCCAGGACTCCGTGATGTCGGTGCGCGAACTGAACCTGAACGCCCTGGGCGCGAACGCGACATGGCAGAACACCACCCAGATCTACACCCACGGCTACGGCCTCGTGGTGGCCAAGGGCAATGCGCGCACCAGCGACGGCAAGCCGGTGTTCCTGGAGCGCGGCATCCCCTCGACCGGATTCCTCACCGACGAGAACTACCAGCCCCGGGTCTACTTCGGCGAGCACTCGCCGCAGTACTCCATCGTGGGCGCGGCCAAGGGCACCGACCCGATGGAGCTGGACTACCTCGCCGGCAGTGACGAGGGATCGAACGAGGTCAAGACCACGTTCTCCGGCGACGGCGGGCCGAACATCGGCACCTGGTTCAACCGGCTGGTGTACGCCCTGAAGTTCCAATCGGAGCAGATCCTGTTCTCGGACAGCATCAACCCCGAATCGCAGATCCTGTACGACCGGGATCCGCTGACCCGGGTGCACAAGGCGGCGCCCTATCTGACGCTGGACGGCGACCCGTACCCGACCGTGGTGGACGGCCACATCGTGTGGGTGGTGGACGGCTACACCACCAGCGCCGACTACCCGTACTCGCACACGACGAGCCTGTCCAAGGCGATCACCGATTCGTCGACCTCGACGCCGACGATCACCATGGATGACATCAACTACATCCGCAACTCGGTGAAGGCCACGGTCGACGCCTACGACGGGCACGTGACCCTCTACGCGTGGGATGCCGAAGATCCGGTGCTGAAGACCTGGGAGAAGGTCTATCCGACCACGGTCAAGCCGGTCTCGCAGATGAGCGCCGATCTGATGAGCCACGTGCGCTACCCGACCGATCTCTTCAAGGTGCAGCGCTCGGTGCTGGGCACGTACCACGTGAACGACGCGCAGTCGTTCTACCGCAGCGACAACAAGTGGGTCACCCCGCCGGACCCGCAGGACAAGGAGCAGCTGCAGCCGCCGTACTACCTGTCGATGAAGATGCCCGGCCAGGACAGCGCCGAGTATTCGATGTTCACCAGCTTCATCCCCGAATCGAATGCGGAGAGCTCGTCGCGGAATGTGCTGATGGGGTATCTCGCCGTCGATTCGAACGCCGGTGACAAGGCGGGCGTGAAGGACGCCGACTACGGCAAGCTGCGGATGCTGGAGATCAGCGCCGACACTCCCGTGCCCGGTCCCGGCCAGGTGCAGAACAACTTCGATGCGCAGCCGGCCGTCTCCTCGTTCATCAACCTGCTCAAGCAGGGGCAGTCCCAGGTGCTCCCGGGCAACCTGCTGACGCTGCCCGTCGGGGGCGGTCTGCTCTACGTCCAGCCGGTGTTCGTCCAGTCCTCCGGACAGACGAAGCTGCCCACGCTGCAGAAGGTGCTGGTCGCCTTCGGCGACAAGGTCGCCTTCGAGAACACCCTCGGCGAGGCGCTGGACACCCTGTTCGGCGGCGACTCGGGCGCCAACACCGGCGACAGCAATGTGACGCCGTCGCCCAACCCGAGTCCGTCCGAGACGGGGGCGGCTCGACCGGTGGCGGAGGCGGTACCGGCACGGACACCTCGGTCGCGTTCCAGGCCGCACTGCACGAGGCGCAGCAGGCGATGATGGACCGCGACGCCGCGATGAAGGCCGGCGACTGGACGGCGTACGGCGTGGCGGATGCACGCCTCACGGACGCTCTGAACACGCTGCGAGCTGTCCGGAGACAAGTAGCCGGCGCCCGCCGACGGGCGCTGTCGGATTCGATCCCGGCCCGCGGGCATGCTGAAGCTGATGACGTGCCGCGGGGTGGAGCAGTTCGGTAGCTCGCTGGGCTCATAACCCAGAGGTCGTAGGTTCAAATCCTGCCCCCGCAACAGATGACGAAGGCCCTCGCGAAGGCGAGGGCCTTCGTCGTGTGCGCGCCGCCAGGGAGCGTGCACGCTCGCGGCGTCACCAGGGGACGCGCGTCCCATCCCACGACCAGAGCGCGCCCGTGGGGCCGTCGTCGGGCAGCAGCGCGAGACGGACCGCGCCGGCAGCGGCTTCGTCCGGGTCACCGCCGCCGACGGCGCCGGCGACGAGGTTGGTGCGGCGCCGGCCCGGAGCCAGCGCGTTGACCTTGGCGCTCGCGCCGAGGGTCTGCGCCGTCAGGAGCGTGACGGCGTTGACCGCCGTCTTCGAGCTCCGGTAGGCCAGGCCGCCGCCCTGGACCCGCTCCCAGTCGAACTGCGGATTCGGTCCGCTGTTCCAGGCGAGCGACCCGGTGCCGCTGGACACGTTGACGATGCGGGGGTGCCTCGATCGCTGCAACGCGGGAAGGAACGCCTGCGTGACGGCGACGAGCCCGAAGACGTTGGTCTCGTAGGCGGCGCGCAGCTGGGCGACGGAGGTGCCGATGATGTCCTCGCCGCCGGGGTTGATCCCGGCGTTGTTCACGAGGATGTCCAGGTCGCCGACCTGCTCCGCGGCCGCCGCGATCGATGCCGGGTCCGTCACCTCCAGCGGCACGACGCGTACGGACGCGCCGAGTTCGGCTGCCGCAGCGCGCCCCCTGCCGGGCTCGCGGGCGCCGATCCACACGGTCACGCCCCGGTCCGCGAGCTGGCGGGCCACGGCGAATCCGATGCCGCTGCCCTCCGGTCACCAGAGCGACAGGGGCCGGCTGCGGTGTGCGGATGTCGGCGGGAAGACGGTCGATGATGTCCATGGGTATCTCCAACTCCAACGATGTGGTTGGAGTCTAACTCGATGCACGTCCATTTCCAACCCTCGAGTTGGTATTCTGGCGAGGTGGCCTGGGACACCGAAGGGACGCGCCGTCGACTCCGCGACGCGGCGCTGATCGAGTTCGCCGCGCGCGGGTTCGACGGCACCACGGTCGGCTCGATCGCCGCGCGGGCCGGGGTGAACAAGGAGCGGCTCTACAGCTACTTCGGCGACAAGCGGGCGCTCTGGGAGCTCGTGCTGTCCACCGAGCTGGAGCGGCTCGCCGCAGCGGTGGGTCTGACCGGCGTCGGTCTGGACGACATCGGCGCGTTCGCGGGCGCCACCTTCGACTACCACGCTGTCCACCCCGAGCTCGGGCGCCTCCTGCAATGGGAAGGGCTGCAGGGCGGCCCGGCCGCCGATCTGGACGCGCGCAGCACGCACTACCGCGAGAAGGTGGAGCGCTTCGCCCGTGCGCAGCGGGACGGCCTGCTCGATCCCGCATTGGACCCTGGCCACCTCGTGTTCGCCCTGATCGCGCTGGCCGCCTGGTGGCAGACGGTGCCGCAGCTCGCCGAGATGATCACCGGGGCCGGACCGGACGACGAACGGGAGCGGGCCGGGCGTCGTCGCTTCGTGGTCGAGGCCGCGCGACGACTCGCGACGCCCTCGACCCGTCAGCGCTGATACGTCGACTGCCAGCGCACGAGCGGTCGCACCCCCACACGGTCGCCTGCGTCATCGCGCGGACCTCGCCCACCACGAGCAGGTGGGTGGCGGCTCGGTGCACGGCGGTCACCTGCAGGTCGAAGCAGGCCAGCGCGTCGGCGATGAGGATCGGCGCGCCCGGTTCACGGCGCACGTGCGGCACGTGGTCGAGCAGGCCCACCAAGGGGGTGCCCGGCTCGCCCAGCCAGTCGGCGACGCGGCGCTGATCGTCGCGGAGCAGGCTGACGCCGAACCGGCCCGACGACACGATCGCATCGGCGATGCGCGACAGCTCATACAGGCTCACGAGCATCGTCGGCGGGTCGTACGACACCGACAGCAGATCGGTCACCGTCGCCGCATGGTCCCACCGGCCCTGGACGGCAGTGACGACCGCCACTCCCTTCGCCACGAGCGTCGAGGCGGCCTTGTAGGCGTCCTGGTCGTGCGCGGTCGGGGGCGCGGCCAGGATCCGCTCGCCGCGCGCGCCGCCCGCGGGCGCTGCACTCATCGACGCTTCCCGGTCATCGCATCCTCCCGCGGCCAGATCCTGCCCCTCAGCGTAGGCCCGGGCACGGGCGGGTTGCCGACCGGCGCACAGCCGGTGAGGATGGAGACATGCCCGAATCCCCGGATGCCGCCCTCGCCCTGGCCGTGGCGCAGTTCGCCCCCACGGCGGACGGCGTCGGCAACCTCGCCGAGATCAGCCGGCTGACCGCGGTGGCCGTGGGCCGCGGGGCGGGCGTCGTGGTCTTCCCGGAGTACTCGAGCGCGTTCATCGATCCATTCGACGAGACCATCGCCGACCTCGCGCAGGACGTGGACGGCCCGTTCACCGCCGCCCTGGCCACCCTCGCTCAGCAGGCACGGCGTGCATCTGGTCGCCGGGCTCCTGGAACGCGCCGCCGACGCCGGTCGGGTGCACAACACCGTCGTCGCGGTGGGGGCGGACGGGGTCGTGGCCCGGTATCGCAAGCTCCACCTGTACGACGCGTTCGGGCAGCGCGAATCGGACTTCGTCCAGCCGGGTCCGATGGGCGATCCCGAGACGTTCGAGGTCGACGGGCTGCGGTTCGGTCTGCAGACCTGCTACGACCTCCGGTTCCCGGAGATGACCCGGACGCTGGCCGACGCCGGCGTGCACGCGGTGCTCGTGCCCGCCCAGTGGGTGCGCGGCCCGCTGAAGGAGCAGCATTGGCGCACGCTCCTGCAGGCGCGCGCCATCGAGAACACCGTCTACGTCGCCGGCGCCGACCACCCGCCGCCGCTGGGCGTCGGCCACTCGATGATCGTGGACCCGCAGGGGGTGACGCTGGCGGCGGTCGGGACGACGACGGATGTCGCGGTCGCCCATCTCGAGTCCGCGGCGATCGACCGCGTCCGGCGCGTGAACCCGTCGCTGCGGCTCCGTCGCTTCCGCGTGACGCCGGTGGACTGACGCCGGTCAGGACAGCCGGTGCAGACCGGCGACGGCCGCCTCGATGACCTCCACGCGCTTGCACGCGGCGAACCGGACGAGCGTCGCATACTGCGCGCGGTGCGCCGCCGTGACGAAAGCGGTCAGCGGAATCGCCACGACGCCGGCCCGTTCCGGCAGCGAGCGGCAGAACATGCCGGCATCCGTCGCGCCCAGCGGCGCCGCGTCCGCGACCGTGAAGTACGAGCCGGCCGGCACGGACACCGTGAACCCGGCCGCGCGCGAGCCCTCGCCGAGCAGATCGCGCTTGTGCTGGAGGTCGTCGGCGATGCCGGTGAAGAACGCATCGGCAGCCGAGCCCGGCCGCGATCGCCGGCTGGAACGGGCTGCCGTTGACGTAGGTGAGGAACTGCTTGACCGCCAGCACCGCATCCACGAGCGCGGCCGGTCCGGTGATCCAGCCGATCTTCCACCCGGTGGTCGAGAACGTCTTTCCGCCGGACGAGATCGACAGGGTCCGCTCCCAGGCACCGGGCAGGGCGGCGATCGGCGCGTGCGGTCCGTCGAACCGAAGATGCTCGTACACCTCGTCGGTGACGATGACGGCGTCGTGGCGCTCCGCCAGACGTACGACCTCGTCGCGGACCTCTGCGGACAGCACGGTCCCGGTCGGGTTGTGCGGGTCGTTCATCAGGATGACCCGTGTGCGATCGGTCACGGCGGCCCGCAGCTCGTCCAGGTCCGGCTGGAAATCGGGCCAGCGCAGCGGCACGGTCGCCAGCCGAGCGCCCGCGAGGGCGACGCAGGCGGCATACGAGTCGTAATAGGGCTCCAGGACCAGGACCTCGTCGTCGGGACCGTCCACCAGAGCCAGCAGTGCGGCGGCGATCGCCTCGGTGGCGCCTGCGGTGACCAGCACGTCCCGCTCCGGATCCGGGGTGAGGCCGTAGAAGCGGTGCTGGTGTTCGCTGATCGCCTCGCGCAGTTCGCGGATGCCGCGCCCGGGCGGATACTGGTTGGCACCGTTCGCGATCGCCTCGCGGGCCGTGGCCAGCACGATCTCAGGTCCGTCCTCGTCGGGGAAGCCCTGGCCGAGGTTCACCGCGCCGGTACGGGCGGCCAGTGCGCTCATCTCGGCGAAGATCGTCGGGGCGCTGCGACCGTCGGCGCCGAGCAGGCCGGCGCCGGCGGCGACGCGGCGCCAGGCTCCGGTCACAGGCTCTTGCACGATTCCCACGCTACTCGCATAGAGTCGTCCCATTCTCGGCATACGGAACGCACAGAAACAGTCGCCATGCTTTCACTGTCAGCCAAAAGGAGCACTCCATGAGCGAGAACCAGGACAACCGTCCCGAGGACATCCCCGCGGCCCCCGCCGTGCCGTCGGCCGGGCCCGGCGCCGCCCCCATCAACCCGACCGCAGGCGGGTCGATTCCGCCGCAGCCGCCCGCACCCGCCGCACCGGCCGCCCCCGCCTCGGCGCCGACCGACACGGGCGCCACCCAGCCCTACCCGGGCCAGGCGTTCGGCTTCCCCGCGCCGCAGGCCCGGACCGGACCGGCACGCCCCGACGGCGACAAGAAGAAGGTCACCGGGGGCCGGATCGCCGGCCTGCTGGTCGCCGCCGCGCTGGTCGGCGGCGCCGCCGGCCTGGGCGGATCCTGGGCCGGGGCCAACCTGTGGGCGCCGGTCGATTCCTCCTCGACCGCCGGCCCTTCGGTGGTGACGGTGAACAACCCGGACAGCGTGAACGCCACCACCGGGATCGCCGCCAAGGTCGTCCCCAGCGTCGTGACCATCAACGTGAGCTCCGGAAACAACGGCGGCACCGGCTCGGGCGTGGTGCTGAGCAAGGACGGCTACGTCCTGACCAACACGCACGTGGTCACGCTCGATGGCGCGAGCGGCGACGCGGCGATCTCGGTCACGACCTCCGACGGCCACATCTACACGGCGAAGATCGTCGGCACCGATCCCGTGTACGACCTCGCCGTGATCAAGCTGACCGGCGCCAGCGACCTCACCCCGGTGACCTGGGGAGATTCGGGCAAGCTCAACGTCGGCGACCAGACGGTGGCCATCGGCGCCCCGCTCGGCCTGTCCAACACCGTGACCACGGGCATCGTGAGTGCGCTGAACCGGTCGATCGAGATCGCCTCCTCCGCCGCGCCGAAGGGCGGCTCGGGTGATGGCGGGAACGGGGGAGACAACGGCGGCAGCCCGTTCTTCTTCGACTTCGGCCAGGGCCAGCAGCAGCAGTCTCAGGCGAGCGAGTCGATCAAGATCGCGGTGATCCAGACCGACGCCCCGATCAACCCGGGCAACTCGGGGGGTGCGCTGGTGGATGGCGAGGGCAAGCTCGTCGGCATCAACGTGGCGATCGCCTCGACCGGCTCGACATCCTCGTCCAGCCAGAGCGGCTCGATCGGCGTCGGCTTCTCCATCCCGTCCGACATCGCGCACCGCGTCGCGGACGAGATCATCAAGGACGGCAGCGCCAGCCACGGCCTGCTCGGCGCGAGCGTCCGTGACGCCTCCGCCGTCCAGGGCGCCACCATCACCGGTGCGTACATCGTCGACGTCACCTCCGGGGGCGGCGCCGAGAAGGCGGGCCTGCGTGCCGGCGATGTCGTCACCGCGTTCAACGAGGTGCCCGTGGGCAGCGCCGTCGACCTCACCGCACAGGTGCGGGCGGCGGCCGCCGGCAGCAAGGCGACGGTCACCTACGTCCGCGACGGGCGCACCGCGACCGCCGACGTCACGCTCGGTTCGCTGAAGTAGCGTCAGGGACGCACCGATCAGGAACGGACGCCACCCCGCGATAGGCTCGCGGGGTGGCGTCCTTCTCGTTCGGTGCGGGCAACGCGGCCAAGCTCCTCCGGCTTGCCGCTGTACGCGGCGGGGCGACTGGCCACCCTCCTGATCCCGCGCTCGGCGGGCGACTGGGTGTTCGGGTGCGGCGCCGGCATCGGCGACGGCGCACTGGCGGTGTGGCAGCAGACGGTCGCCCACGGCGATCGGACCGTATGGCTGGTCGGGTCCACGCGGGAGCAGCGGGATGCCGCGGCCCACGGCATCCCCACACTGCCCAAGCACTCCCTGCGCGGGTTCTGGCGCACCGCCCGCGCACGCGTCGTCGTGGTCACGCACGGGTTCGGCGACGTCAACCGGTATGCGATCGGCGGGGCGTTCATCGTGCAGCTGTGGCACGGCATCCCGCTCAAGCGCATCGGCATCGACTCGCCCGAGACGGTGCGTGTGCCGGCGGCGCTGGAGCGGATGCCGGGAGCACGGCTTGCTGCGTCGCCTGGTGGGCGTCATGTACCGCCGGACCACCCGGCGGATCGGCCTGATCCCGGCGGCATCCCACCTGGTCCGCGGGCGCCTCGAATCGGCGTTCTCGCTGCCGGACGAGTGCGTGCCGGTGACCGGTGAGCCGCGCGTGGACGTGCTCAGCGCCGGCACCCCGGGTCGGCGCCGCGCGCGCGCGACAGCGGCGGTCGAGGCGGCGGCGGGGCCGATCGGCGCGGCGCGGCTCGTGCTGTACGCACCCACCTGGCGCGACGGCGCCGAGGACCCGGCGATCCCCGCGCCGTCCCAGTGGCGACTGCTGGAGCGGATGCTGATCGAACGGGATGCCGTCCTGCTGATCCGCTCGCACCCGCTGGGTGCCGGGCGCTACCGGCCGCCGGGCGACGTCGAGCGGGTGCGCGCCGTCGGCAGCGATCTGGTCAGCGACATCACCCCGCTGCTTCCCGCGATGGACGCGCTGATCACCGACTACTCGTCCCTCGCGTTCGACGCGTCACTCGTTCCGCTGCCGGTGGTCTTCCTCGCCCCGGACCTGGCCGCATATACGGCCAGGAGGGGGATGTACGGCACCTACTCGGACGTGGCCGGGGATGACTGGGCGTCGACCTGGGAACAGGCCATCGCCGCGGTGGACGCGGTCCTGGGCGACGCGGACGAGCGCGCGGAGCGGACCGCCCGGTCGGCGGCGCTCAGCTCTCGGGTGCACGCCTTCACCGACGGCGGGAGTGCCGCCCGTGTGCACCGGGCCGTCCACGCCCGGCTGGCCGCCGCAGCGCGCGGACGACGCCCGGTGCGATCGGAAGGACGACGATGACCGAGGCGCGGTTCGAAGCGCAGCCCGCCCCTGTGCTGATCCTGACCGGCAGCGGTGCGCGTCCCGCGCGGGTGGGGCTGAGCGGCCCCCGCGCCGGCGTGGACGGCCGGCTCACCGGACGGGGGCGCACCTGGAAGGCGGTCGTGCCCCTCGAAGCGTCACGCTGGGGCGGTCCGGTGCTGCCCCTTCCCGTCCGGGGACTACACGCTGCAGATCGAGGCATCCGATCCCTCCATCGGTGCCGTCGCGCCCCCCGGACCGGTCGCCGAGACGGCGCTGGGCGGACTGCACGCGCGGCTGGACGGCGAGGTCGTCCGGATCACGCCGCCGCTGGACCCGGCGTACGGGTCGTGGGAGGGGCAGGCCGCCCTGGAGCGCCGCTACGCGAACCGGCCGAGCGACCGGCTGGAGAACGCCGTCTTCTTCGAGAGCTTCTACGGCCGCAACGTCGCAGACAACCCGCTCGCGATCGATCGCGAACTCGCCCGGCGCGCACCGACGGTGACGCGGTACTGGAGCGTGGCGGACCTGTCGGTGCCGGTGCCGGACGGCGCGATCCCCATCGTGGAGGGCAGCCCGCAGTGGTGGCGCGCGCGCGGATCGGCCCGGCTGCTCGTGGTCAACGACTGGCTCCGGCGGCGATTCGAGCGTCGCCGCGGCCAGCGGGTGCTGCAGACCTGGCACGGCACGCCGTTGAAGCGTCTCGCGCTGCACCGCCGGGGGTTCGACCTGCGTCGCGCACTGGCGGTGGTGCGCGAGGCGCGTCGCTGGGACGTGCTGCTCGCGCAGAACCCGTACGCGGGCCGGATCCTGCGCGCGGCGTACGCGTTCGGCCGGCGTCCGGTGTGGGCCGAGGGCTATCCGCGCAACGATGTGCTCGTGGGCGGTGACGGCGCTGCGGTGCGTGCGATGCTCGGCATCGGGGCGACAGAGAAGGTCCTGCTGTATGCGCCGACGTGGCGCGACGACCGCACGCACATCGTCGACTTCCTGGACCTGGAGGCGCTGGCGCGGGAGACGGGAGCCGTGGTCCTGGTGCGCGGGCATTCGCGGACGCTGATCCCGGGCACCGACGCCGGCGGCACCCGTGTGATCGACGTGACCTCGTTCGGCGACACCGCGCAAGCTGATGCTGGCCGCCGACGCGCTGATCACCGACTATTCCTCGGTGATGTTCGACTTCTCCGTGACCGGCCGCCCGATCTTCTTCCATGTGCCCGACATCGCGCACTACCGGGGACGGCTTGCGCGGCTTCTACTTCGACCTCGCCGCGCACGCCCCGGGGCCGCTCGTGCGCACCCAGCAGGAGCTGGCGGACGCGATCACCGCGCACGACCCCTCGCGCTACGCGGAACGGTACGCGCAGTGGCGGGCGCGGTTCAACGCGCGCGATGACGGGCACGCCGCCGAGCGTGTCGTCGCACGCATCCTCGACCGGGGCTACATCACCCGCTGATCGCCGCCCGGTTCAGGGCAGGGGAGTGTTGCGCGAGCCGAGCCGGGACGTGTCCACCGTCCCATGGGCTCCGGCCAGCAGCCCGGCCAGGAATCCCGTCCCCCAGGACAGGTGCATGGTGGGCAGGACCGCCAGCGTCCACAGCTTGTCGCGCCATCCGCGTCCGCCTCCGGATCCGGCGGCGACCGCGACGAGCAGGACGGCGTATGCGATGACCGGAAGGTAGACGACGGATGCCGCCAGCCCGACCCACGCCGAGAGGATGCCGGTGGCCTGCAGCACACCGGTGAGCACGGCGAGGGCGATCACGACCACGAGCGCCGGCGGCGCGAAGAACCGCACCGCGTTGCGACGGCCGTATCGCCGCACGAGCTCGCCGCGCCAGGCGCCGGTCGCGCGGAACTGACGCGCGAGCCGCAGCCAGCTCTCCCGCGGCCAGTAGGTGACCGCCAACGTCGGGTCGAACCAGACGCGGTATCCGGCGCGGCGGATCCGCAGGTTCAGCTCCCAGTCCTCGCCGCGCCGGATCGACTCGTCGAAGAGCCCGACCTCGTCCAGCACGGCGCGGCGCATCACCCCGAGGTAGGCCGATTCCGCCTCGCCGGCGTGGGTGCCGCCGTGGTAGGCGGCGCCGCCGAGGCCGATGGGGGAGTTGTATGCCCGGGCGACGGCCCGCTGGAACGGGGTGCGCCCGTCGGCGCGCATCACCCCGCCCACGTTCGCCGCGCGCGTGCGGGCGAGGGTCTCCAGAGCGCGGTGCGCATACCCGGTCGAGAGCTCGGAATGCGCGTCGACCCGCACGATGGTCGGGTGTCGGCTCGCCCGGATGGCGAGGTTCAGCCCCTTCGGGATGTCGGCGCCGGGGTTGCCGACGAGCACGATCCGCTCGTCATCGGCCGCGAGCGCACGTGCGACGTCGTCGGTCCCGTCGGTGGAGGGACCGAGGGCGAGGACGATCTCGCTGGGGCCGTCGATCTGCTGGGCCAGGACGGTGCGCACCGCCCGCTCCAGGTAGTCGACCTCGTTCAGCACCGGCATGATGAACGAGACGCCGGAGCCGGCAGCCGGAACCGGGGCGTCCCGATGTTCTGCCGCGTCCTCCTGCACCAATCGATCATGCCACGTCCCCGGTCACGGCCGCGCCATGGCCTCGGCCAGCTCGTCCGCGAACGCGTCGGTGGCGGGCGTGGGCACCCCGTGATGGGCGTATACCCACTCCGGCAGCCGGCCGGAGGAGAACATCGCGAGCAGCGTCCGCGCCATCCGGTGGTCGGGCGCGACCCGCAACGCGGACTCGGCGTGGTGGGCCGCGGCCGAGGCCGATCCGAGCGCCCAGTGCAGCCAGGAGAGCATGCACAGGAGGTCGGGCCGCTGATCCGGTGTCAGGTGCACGGCGATCCGTCCCAGGAGGACGATCGCCCGGCGCACCCGCTTCACTCTCGGTTCGCGCCTGCTCTCCCCGGTGAACAGTCCGCCGAGGTCCCCGAGCGCGGTTCCGCGGGCGTGGGGCATCTCGGCGGCGACGAGTTCGTCCATCGACTTCCCTGTGCGCCGCATCAGGGCGTGGAGCCGGTCGCTGTCGGCGCGGAGCCGGCGGCCGGCCTTGCGTCCGAACGCGATCTGGACCGTCATCTCGTCGCGACGGTCGGCGGTGACGCTGAGCACCGCCAGTCGGGCCAGGTCCGGGAGCGGGACGTCCTCCGGCTCACGGGCGAGCACCCGCTCGATCAGCGCGATCGCATCCAGCGGGGCCGCCGGCCGGTATCCGCCGAAGGCGTCCCGCTCCCGGCCGCCGAACTCGAGGTCGTCGACGGCCTCCGGCAGCGCTTCGGCCAGCCACGGGTCGGCGGGCGGAAGCTGGGCAGCCTGCCCCTGCGCGGGCAGCTCGCGGCCCCCGCGTACCCGGGCGGCCTGCTCGGCGAGCGGGCTGCGGTCGATCTCAGCAGGCGGATGGCCGTCGAACGCGGGATCCTGCTCGTACCAGCTCGCCCAGCCGTCGGCCGCAACGCAGAACGCGTCCTTCACCGTGAAGCCCGCATCCTCGCACCGCCGCTCCAGCGCCGAGATCAGGCCCTCCCACCGCGCGAAGGCGACCGGGAACGTCTGGTCGGCGTACACCGCGAACACGACACCGTCGCACCCGGAGAGCCGACTGAGCGCCGCCAGCGCCAGCGCCGAGATCTTGTCGTGCCGCCGTCGGTCCTCGTCGGGCGGCAGGTCGACCCGCATCACGCCCATGGTGCGCTTGCCGTGGAACGGCACGATGAGGATGCTGTCGTTCACCGTGAACCCGGTCAGTGTGGGCAGGGTCGCGAGGAAGTCGGCGCCGGTGGTCGAGCTGAGGATCTTCGGTGCGTCGGTCATGCAGACCATCGTGGAGCGCTGCGGCCCGGCACCGCCGGGTGTCCGCCGAATCTGTGGACAACGACCGCCCTACCGGCCCCTGGGGAGGAACCGGTGCCGGTTCGCTGTGCCGGTTCGCCGGGGTGTCAGTTCTCCGCGTCGTCCGCGTCGGCGTCGGCATCCGCCGCGGGTTCGTCCGACGGGCCGTCCTGACCGGTCTCGGTGCCGAGCGCGATGGTGATCGAGCTGCCGGCGACACCGGGGGAGATGGCGAACGGGTCGACGGGCAGATCGTCGAGCTGCTCGGATTCAGAGCGCGGCCGCAGCGGCTCGGACGGCAGACCCGCCCAGTCGAACGGCTCCTGGGGGCGCGGAGCGAAAAGTCCCATGACGCCATTGTGCCGCGCCCCGGCGTCCCACCGGGTCGGTCACGCCCGGAAATGCCAGAAGAGTTCGTCGCCCCCGCCCGCCTGGAACCAGGTGAGGGTGACGAGTGTCCGGTCCAGATCGTGCTCGCACAGGCACAACTCGGCTGACTCACCGGGCAGCATCTGCCCCCAGTGGGTCATCCCGGGCGCACAGCGGCCGCCGGTGATCAGCACACGCACGAAATCCAGCGGCTCCGCGCTGACGTTGGTCACCACCGGGTGGGTGTCGTACAGCCGGTCCACCATCCAGGGGACCGGACGGGAGGCGAGGGCCGGATGATCGATGAGATGCAGCATGCCGCCGACGATAGGTGCCGGCACGGACGCTCGGGCCGGAACTGTGGACGACGATGGCGGGCGGGCCGCTGGGGAGGAAGGGCGCAAGCCGTCCCCGGCGATCCGGCCGTCAGGGGATGGAACCCGCGGACTGGTCGTCGTCGTCGTCGGCGACCTCGGCACCCGGTCCGTCCGTCCCGCTCGGCGGTCGACGGATGACCGCCCGACTCACCCGTTTGCCGGCGGTGGTGGTCGCGCCGACGACGCTCCCGGTCGCCCCGGCCACGGCGGTGCCCGCACGCCGCAGCCCCGCCCCACGGCGTGCTCCACCCGCGTGGCGCCGGGCCGCGGTTCGAGCTCGGCCGGCAGGCACGGCCGGCGGGACGCCGAACGCACGACGCGAGCCGATCATCACGCGCCGACCGAGGATGCCGTTGCCGATGCCGCCCACGGCGGCGCCGACGCCGAACGGCAGAGCCTTGCCGACCCACGATGCTCCGCCGGCGACGGCGAACCGATGGATGAACGTGGTCTTCAGCCGATCCACGAGCGGCCCGACCGCGGCCCGCGGCAGGGATTTCGTGATCAGGTCCCCCCAGTACGCGCCGCGGTCGGGGCCGCGGCCGGTCGCCTGCCGGGCGAGCTGAGAGACCAGATCGACCCCCTCGGTGCCCAGCATGAGCGTCAGCACGAGCGCCCGCGCGCGGTCGGGGTCCTCGACGCGGATGCCGTGCACCTCGGACAGCGACTGGGCGAACAGGGCCGTCGCCTCGACGAAGGCCACCGTCTCGGCGCCGCTGAGGGCGAGGGTCAGCCCCGTGGTCACGCCCGGAACGACCGCGGTCGCCCCGACCGCGGCGCCCCCGGTGGCGACGGTCGCGAGATAGCGGCGCTCGAGCATGCGGACGATGTCGGCGGGTGAGGCATCCGGATGCCGCAGCCGGATGCTGCGCAGGTGCGCGAGCACCGCAGGACGCTGGATCGCCAGCACGCGGTCCAGCGCACGGATCGTGCGGGATGCTGCGGTGAGCCCTCCGGCGGCAGACCGCCCGACCACGGTGCACCGTCCGGGAGCGAATCGATGCGGTGAACCTTCTTGGCCATCACCGGCAGCCTGGATCAGACCCGGAGATCAGACGTAGAGGTTGGCCCGCTCGAGGTCCTCGGCGAAGTCAACCTCGACCGCGTACAGGTCGGAGATGTCCAGGGGCTTGGAGCAGCCCGTCCTCGATGATCGCCAGCTCGAGTCCGCGCTCGAAGTAGTCCTGGTCGTCGACGCGGTGCAGCTGCCGCAGGAACGCCTTCTTGTCGCGGCTGGAGATGTAGTTGATCCCCACCGCTTCGCCGATCCCGCCCTTGACGGTCTTGGACAGCTCCTTGATGAAGCCCTCGGCGGTGACCGTGTACTTCACCTCTTCGTCGCTGACCCGCGAGGTGTTCACCGTCACGAAAGACTCGTCCCGCTCGATCAGCGAGACCGCGCGGCCGAGGATGCGGGGGTCGAAGACGACGTCGCCGTTCATCCACAGCACGCCGTGGCGGCCGGTCGCCGCGAGCGCGCGCAGCAGACTCTTGGAGGTGTTGGTCTGGTCGTAGCGGTCGTTGTACACGTAGTCGGCGTCCGGGAACGCCTCGACGATCGTCTCGGCGCGGTAGCCGACCACCGTGGTGATGCGGGCTTCCCGCCCGAAGACGGCGCGGATGTTGTCGTGCTGCTGCCCATGATGGAGCGGCCGTCGCCGAGGACGGTGAGCGATTTGGGAAGACTGCGGCCGAGCCGCGAGCCCATGCCGGCCGCGAGGATGACGGTCTGAAGAGTCAAGATCAGCTCCTGAAGTGCGTGTCTGGGATTCCGGCCGATGCCGGTACGGCACCCCTTCGTGCTCTTCACATCGTAGCGAACGCACATGAACGACCCCGGGATTCACGGCGGACGTTGTGTTTTCGTGACGAAGGACACGGCGTGTTCTCAGCATCCAACGTCCAGGTGCCGCTTGATACCTTTGACCGGTGACCGCCTCTCTGCCCCTGCCGCAGGATCCCCGGCCCGACGACGAGTCGGGTCAGGAGCCCGTGCGCCCGAGTCGAGGTCCCTCCCCGGCGAAGCCGCGGGTGAAGGCGAGTGATGCCGCCGTCCGGCTTGCAGCGCGTCGAGGATTCCGACCCGCCGCGCCCGAAGCCGCCGAAGACCCCCGCTGCGGCGGCCGCGAAGGCCGGGGCGAAGGCGGGCGGCGCGGCGAAGTCGACGCCGGGAGCCAGGACCACGGCCGGCGGGAAGTCGACGCCCGGTGCGAAGTCGCGGCCCTCGAGCGGGAAGAAGTCCGGCTCCGGCGCCCACCGGAAGCCGTCGCCGAAGCCGCGCCCGTCGAGGCCGGATCTGGTCATTCCGCCCAAGCCCCCGCTGCCCGCTTGCGCCCGACGCCGCGGCCGAGCGGCCGGCCGAGTCCGAGGCGGCGGAGCCCGAGGCGGTCGAGCCCGAGGCGGCGGAGCCCGAGGTCACCGAGCCCGGGGTGGCAGAGCCCGAGGCGGCGGAGCCCGAGGTCACCGCGACCACGCCGATGGCCAGCCTTGCGGCCGCCGTCGAAGAACTGACCGCCGAGGCCCCCTCGGTCCCGGCGTCGGTGCAGGAGGAGGCGGATGACGCACCGGTCGTCGTCGAGGAACCGACTGTCGAGGCGCCGGTCGACGCACGGCCGCAGGCCGAGACATCCATCCTTCCCACGGCGCTGGATGTCCGCGGCCTGACCAAGCGCTTCGGCGAGACGCTCGCGGTCGGCGGCATCGACCTGACCGTCCCGGCGGGCTCGTTCTACGGGCTGGTCGGGCCGAACGGAGCCGGCAAGACGACGACGCTCTCGATGATCGCCGGCCTGCTGCGGCCGGACGCCGGCAGGATCCGCGTGAACGGCATCGACGCCCGCGACCACCCGCGGGACGTGAAGCGGCTGATCGGCGTGCTCCCGGACCGGCTTGCGCACGTTCGACCGGCTCACCGGCCGGCAGCTGCCTCGACGACTGCGGCGTGCTGCGCGGACTCGACCCGTCGGTGGTGCACACGCGCACGGCGGACCTCGCCCGGGCATTCGACCTGGCCGATGCCCTGGCCCGGCCGGTCTCGGACTACTCGGCCGGCATGACCAAGAAGGTCATGCTCGCCGGCGCCATGATCCACTCCCCGCGTCTGCTCGTGCTGGACGAGCCGTTCGAGGCCGTCGACCCGGTCTCGTCCACGGTGATCCTGGACATCCTCGGGGCCTACGTCGAGCACGGCGGAACCGTCATCCTCTCCAGCCACGGGATGGACATGGTGGAACGCGTCTGCTCGCGAGTGGCCGTGATCGTCGGCGGGCAGGTGCTGGCCGAAGGCCCGGTGGACGAGGTGCGCGGCGAGCTCACCCTGGAGCAGCGGTTCGTGCAGCTGGCCGGGGGCGTCAGCGACGTGGAGGGCCTGGAGTGGCTGCACACGTTCTCGGACTGAGGCTGGCGATGCTGGTCGGTCCGCTGCGCACCGACGCCCGCCGGACCGTCCGCATCGTGCTCGGCCTCCTGCTGCTGGGAGCCGTGACGGCGGTCGGATGCTGGGGCTGCTGTCGCTGCGCGACTCGTCGACGCAGGCCGCGACGGTCGTCACGGTGCTGGCCGGCAGCGCGCTCACGCTCGGGTTCGCCGCGGCGCCGCTGATCGGCGGGGCGACGGATCCGCTGGACCCGCGCCGCTTCACGGTGCTCGGGATGTCGGCCGGCCCGCTGGCCGCGGTGCTCGGACTGGCCGGGCTCGTGAGCGTGCCGATCGCGGCGGTGACCGCGCTGGGCGTCTGCATCGTCCTGCTCTGGCAGGGCCAGGGGGTGCCCTGGCCGGTCGGGACGATCAGCGTCATCCTCAGCATCCTCATCTGCAGTCTGCTGGCACGGGTCTGCATGGCCCTGGCGGCGCTGTTCCTGCGGGAACGGCGTTCGCGCGAGCTGACCGGCCTGTTCGTGCTCGCGCTGCTGGTCGTCGTGGTCCCGGTGGGCGTGTTCCTGGCCTCACTGCAATGGGGCGGACACATCCCCGTCCAGCTCGTGCAGGCCGCAGACATCCTCGGCGACACGCCGATCGGGGCGGCCTGGGCCGTTCCCGCGCGGTGGGCGGACGACCCCCGCGGGGCGGTGCTGAGCCTCGTGGTCGCCCTCGCGACGGTGCTGTGCCTGGCCGCCGGCTGGGCGGCGTTGGTCCACCGGGTGCTGCACGTCGTGGAGCGCCCCGCCGTGGCGCGCGGACACGGCGGCCTCGGCTGGTTCGCGGTCACCCCCGGCACGCCGAGCGGGGCGATCGCGGCGCGGAGCCTGCTGTACTGGCTCAGCGACCGGCGGTACCTGGTCAACATCCTCATCATCCCCGTCGCCGGCGTGCTCTCGATGGTCCCGCTGCTGATCGTCGGCGTGCCGCTGGGCATGGCCGTCCTGCTCCCGGTGCCGATCATGGCGCTGTTCCTCGGCTGGCTGCCGCACAACGACCTGGCGTACGACTCGACCGCCGTGTGGCTCGCACATCGCCTCGGGCGTGCGGGGTCTGGCGGATCGGTGGGGACGCCTGGTCCCGGTCCTGGTGATCGGCGTGCCGCTGCTGGCGGTGACCGCACCGGTCGCCATCGCGCTGCACGAGCGGTGGTCGACGCTCCCGGTCATGATCGGCGTCTGCACCAGCCTGTTCCTCGGCGGCCTCGGACTGTCCAGCGTCGCCTCGGCCGTCGCCCCGTACCCGGTCACCCGGCCCGGCGACAGCCCGTTCCGCCAGCCTGAGCGGTCCACCGCGAGCGGGGCGATCGCGCAGGGGGTGGTGCTGGCGGGGGCGCTGGTGGTCTCGGCCCCGGCCGTGTGGTGGGGATGGCGGGCCGTCTCGGGCGGAGACCCGCAGGACGCCGAGTACGCCTTCTGGTCGGGCATCGGCGCCGGCGTCGCCGTGCTGCTGCTGGGCCTGGTCGCCGGTGCGGTGGCGTACTCGCGCCGGGGCTCGCGCCTGCTCGAGGCGGCCGAGGCCGGCTGAGCCGTGCCGGCATGGTCCGCCGCGCAGATCCGCGTCGGCCGCGCCGCGCCGCCGGCACGCGATTAGACTGGGCCACCATGAGCACCCCGATCGATCACCCCGATGCCGGGGGCGTGACGACCCTCGATCGCGAGCTGGAGCAGCTCCTGAACGAGGAGAACGTCGAGCCGGGCGACCACGAGCGCTTCTCGCACTATGTGAAGAAAGAGAAGATCCTCGAGTCGGCGATCACCGGCAAGCCGGTCCGGGCCCTGTGCGGGAAGAAGTGGACGCCGGGTCGCGACCCGGAGAAGTTCCCGGTGTGCCCGACCTGCAAGGAGATCTACGAGTCGCTGATGAGCTGACGCTCACGCGACGTCGACGAAGACGGTCGGGATCGCCGGGTCGGCGCGGCTGAGCGCGAGCGCGCGGATCGGCAGCTCCTCGCGCACGCGTGCGTGATGCGCGCGTGCCGCCTCGACACCGGCTGCCCCTCGGCGGCCGCGTCCAGGTCGCCGTGATCGGCCAGGGTCGTCTGCAGGGCGCGGGCGTCGGGCTGGTCCTCCGCCTCGCCCAGCTCCTCGAAGCCGTCCGCGACCCGGACCAGCTCCTCCACGGCGGTGCCGGCATCCAGCCGCCGGTAGGCCGCCTTGCGCCCGCCCTTGGAGGCCTTGTCCGTGGACGCCTTCGCGACCGCGACCCACGACCCGTCCGCGGCCTGACGGGCGACCAGCTTGTACACCATGCCGGCGGTGGGCGTCCCCGAGCCGGTCACCAGCGAGGTGCCCACCCCGTAGGAGTCGACCGGCGCGGCGGCCAGTGTCGAGATGGCGTACTCGTCGAGGTCGCTGGTCACCGTGATCCGGGTGCCGGTGGCGCCGAGCTCGTCCAGCTGGGCCCGCACCTCGGCGGCGACGATCGGCAGGTCGCCCGAGTCGATGCGCACCCCGCCCAGACCGGTGCCGGCAACCCGCACCGCCGTCTGCACCCCGGCGCGGATGTCGTAGGTGTCCACCAGCAGCGTGGTGCCCACCCCGAGCGCTCCGACCTGGGAGCGGAAGGCGTTCTCCTCGCTGTCGTGCAGCAGCGTGAACGAGTGGGCGGCGGTGCCCATGGTCGGGATGCCCCAGACCCGACCGGCCTCGAGGTTGCTGGTCGCGTCGAACCCCGCGATGTAGGCGGCCCGTGCGGCGGCGACGGCGGAATGCTCGCCGGTGCGGCGGGAGCCCATCTCGGCCAGCGGACGGTCACCGGCGGCGATCGACATCCGCGCCGCGGCCGTGGCCACCGCCGAGTCGTAGTTCAGCACGCTGAGGGCGATCGTCTCCAGCACCACCGCCTCGGCGAACGAGCCCTCGATGGTGAGCACCGGCGAGCCGGGGAAGTACAGCTCGCCCTCGCGGTAGCCGGTGATCGAGCCGGTGAAGCGGTAGCCCTCGAGATACGCGACGGTCGCGGCATCCACGACCCTCTCGTCCCGCAGATACCGCAGCTCGTCCTCGCCGAAGCGGAAATCGCGGATGAGCTGGAGGAGCCGGCCCGTTCCGGCGACCACGCCGAACCGGCGTCCGCCGGCCAGCCGTCGGCTGAACAGCTCGAACACGCAGTGGCGCGCGGCGGTGCCGTCCCGCAGCGCCGCATCGAGCATGGTCAGCTCGTACCGATCGGTGAAAAGGGCCGTGGCGCGCGCGCTCATGCCGGTCAGCCTAGCGGGCACCGGTAGGCTGGATGACTGTGAATGACGCGCCGATCGGGATCTTCGACTCCGGTGTCGGCGGGATGACCGTGGCCCGCGCGGTCTCGGCGCCTTGCCCGCGCGAATCCATCCGCTACCTCGGCGACACTGCGCATTCGCCCTATGGGCCCAAGCCCATCGCCGAGGTGCGCCGCTACGCGCTCGAGGTGCTCGACACGCTCGTGGACGAGGGCGTGAAGATGCTGGTGATCGCCTGCAACACGGCATCCGCGGCCATGCCTGCGCGATGCGCGCGAGCGATACGACGTGCCGGTCGTCGAGGTCATCGGCCCGGCCGTGCGCACCGCCATCTCGACCACCCGCAACCGCCGGATCGGGGTGATCGGCACCGCCGGAACCATCGGCTCGGGCGTCTACCAGGACATGCTCGGCGTCAACGAGGACCTGGCCGTGTTCGCCCAGGCGTGCCCCCGCTTCGTGGAGTTCGTCGAGGCGGGCGTCACCGACAGCGCCGAGGTGCTGGCCGTGGCCGAGGAGTACCTGGCGCCGCTGCGGCACGCCGGGGTCGACACGCTCGTGCTCGGCTGCACGCACTACCCGTTCCTGGAGGGCGCGATCAGCTATGTGATGGGCGCCGAGGTGTCGCTGGTCTCCAGCGACACCGAGACCGCGAAGGACGTGTACCGCCAGCTCGTCTCGCGTGATCTGCTGGCCGGTCCGGATGCCGTCACCCGGCACGACTACGAGGCCACCGGCGATTCCGCCCAGGAGTTCCTGCGTCTGGCCCACCGACTCATGGGCCGCGAGGTGCGCAAGCGTGAAGCTGGTGCAGACCGGCGTCATCGACCTGCCGCGGTAGCGGCATCCACCCCTCGAGAGGACCCACATGACCGACAACGCTCGCGCGGATGGCCGCGCTGTGGACCAGCTTGCGCCCGGTGACGATCGAACGGGGCTGGAGCGCGCAGGCCGAGGGCTCGGCGCTGGTGAGCTTCGGGAACACCAAGGTGCTGTGCACGGCGTCGTTCACCAACGGCGTGCCGCGATGGCTCACCGGCAAGGGGAAGGGCTGGGTCACCGCCGAATACGCGATGCTGCCCCGAGCGACGAACACCCGCAACGACCGCGAATCGGTGAAGGGGCGGATCGGCGGTCGCACGCACGAGATCTCCCGGCTGGTCGGGCGCGCGCTGCGCGCAGTGGTGGACACCAAGGCGCTCGGCGAGAACACCATCGTGATCGACTGCGACGTGCTGCAGGCCGACGGCGGCACCCGCACCGCGGCGATCACCGGCGCCTATGTCGCCCTCGCCGACGCGATCGCGTGGGGCCGTGAGAAGAAGTTCATCGGCCAGAAGGCGACGGTTCTGTTCGACTCCGTCGCGGCCGTGTCGGTCGGCATCATCGACGGCGAGGCGATGCTCGATCTGGCGTACGTCGAGGACGTGCGCGCCGAGACCGACATGAACGTCGTGGTCACCGGGCGCGGGCTGTTCGTAGAGGTGCAGGGCACCGCCGAGGGCGCGCCGTTCGACAAGAGCGAGCTGGACCGGCTGCTCGAGCTGGGCGTGGACGGCTTGCGCGCAGCTGCGCGAGGTCCAAGCCGGCGTGCTGGGGGAGCGGGCGTGAGCCGCGCGGTCCTGGCCACGCACAACCCGCACAAGGTCACCGAGTTCGCGCAGATCGTCGCGGTATCCCGCCCCGACTTCGAGCTGCTCGGTTATGACGGTCCCGAACCGGTCGAGGACGGCGTCACGTTCGCGCAGAACGCGCTGATCAAGGCGCGGGCCGCGGCCACGCACACCGGGCTGCCCTCGTTCGCCGACGACTCCGGGGTGTGCGTGGACGTGCTCGGCGGCGCCCCCGGGATCTTCTCGGCGTACTGGGCCGGACACCAGAAGGACGCCGTGGCCAACCTCGAGCTGCTCCTCGACCAGATCTCGGACATCGCCGACCCGCACCGCGCGGCGCACTTCACCTCGGTGATCGCGCTCGTGCTGCCCGGGTGCGGAGCACGTGGTGGAGGGCATCTGGCCCGGCCGGATCGCGACGGCCGCACGCGGCGACGGCGGATTCGGCTACGACCCGATCTTCATCCCGGACGAGCAGCCGACGACGGTCGAGCGCACGGTCGGGGAATGGACGGATGACGAGAAGGCGGCCGCCTCGCACCGCGCCCGCGCGTTCCGGGCCCTCGGCCCGCCTTGCGAGCTCCTGTAGCCCGCGGCGCGGCGGGCAGTGAGAAGCAGACTCATTCCCGACAGGGCCGAAACGGCCGGGCCGCGGCATCCATCGTCCTAGCCTGGGGCTATGCACGATCACGCGCCCGGCATCCGCGGCGCCGACAACCGGCGGCTGCTGGCGATCTCGCTCGCCCTGACCGGCGTGGTGATGGTCGTGCAGGTGATCGGTGCGGTGCTGTCGGGGTCGCTCGCGCTGCTCGCGGACGCCGCGCACATGTTCACGGATGCTGCGGCTCTGGTGATCGCTCTGGTGGCCAGCATCGTCGCCGCCCGGCCGGCGAACGACCGGCGCACCTTCGGCTATCAGCGCGCCGAGGTGTTCGGCGCCCTGGTCAACGCCGTCATCCTCATCGTCCTGTCGGCATCGGTCGCGGTCGCGGCGGTGCTGCGGCTCGAGCACGGTGCCGCCGCCGAGGTGCAGGGCGGGGTGATGCTGGTCGTGGCCATCGTCGGGCTGTGCGCGAACGCGGTCGCGATGTGGCTGCTGTCGGCGGCGCAGAAGCGCAGGCATGAACGTGCGCGGCGCGTACCTGGAGGTGATGGGCGACCTGATCGGGTCGGCGCTGGTGATCGTGGCCGCGGTCGTGATCCTCGCCACGGGATGGGCGCCCGCCGACGCCATCGCCTCGCTGCTGATCGCGGCGATGATCGTGCCGCGCGCGGTCGGGCTGCTGCGCGAGGTGGTCTCGGTGCTGGGCGAGTCGGCGCCCAAGGACACGCATGTGCAGGCGATCCGCGAGCACATCCTGTCCACTCCCGGTGTACGCGACGTGCACGACGTGCACGTGTGGCAGCTCACCCGCGGCGCCCCCGTGTTCACCGCGCACGTCGTGGTCGACGCCGATGCGCTGCGGGCCGGGCGGGCCGGCGACATCCTGTCGGAGCTGCAGGGGTGCCTGTCCACTCACTTCGACGTGGAGCACTCGACGTTCCAGCTCGAGCCGGCCGGCCACGACGAGCCCGCCCCTCACGACTGACCCGCCCTTCCTCTCGTTGAAATCGTACGATTTGGCCGAGTGCACATCAATTTCGGCCGAGTTTCATGTGCAGTGGGCCGGATCGTACGATTTCGCGGGGAAGTGAGAGGGGACAGCGGGGGTCAGGACTCGCGGCGCACGTCGGCGGGGGACTTGTCGGGCCGCAGGCCGCGCCACCGGGCATGACGCAGGATGCCGCCCGGGCTGAACTCGGCGAACTCCACCTCGCCCACCAGCTGCGGACGCACCCACAGGGCGTCGCGCGCATCGGTCGGCGGCACGCCGACGAACGGGTTCTCGTCGCTTGCGCAGCGGCTCGAGCAGCTCCTGCAGTCGCGCGAGCACCGAGTCGCTGAACCCGCTGCCCACCCGCCCGGCGTACCGCAGCCCGTCCGGCCCCGGGATCCCGAGGAGCAGCGATCCGATCGACCCGGACCGGCCCCCGCGCCCGGGCCTGATCGCCCCGATCACGACCTCCTGGGTCCGGGTGAGCTTCACCTTCAGCCAGTCGTCCGACCGCTGGCCCCGCCGGTAGCGCGAGGCAGGGTTCTTCACGACGATCCCCTCCAGCCGCAGCCGCTGGGCGGTCGCAAGCGCGTCGTCGACGTCATCGAACACCGGCGGCACCGCGATCTCGTCGATCGCTTCCCGGACCAGCCGCTCCAGAAGCCGGCGCCGCTCGCGCAGCGGCCGGGCCGCGACGTCCTCGTCGCCGACGGCGAGCACGTCGAACATGTGGTACCGCACCGGCGTGTGCGCGCGCTCGGCCGCGATCTGCCGCGCCCCCGTCAGGTGCATCCGGCTCTGGAGCCGGGTGAAACTCGGCCGTCCCGCGGCATCCAGTGCTATCACCTCGCCGTCGACGACGGCGGATGTCTCGCCCAGCCCCGCGTCGTGTCCGGTCAGCTCGGGGTAGCGCGCGGTGATGTCGGTGCCGCTGCGGGCGAACAGGCGCAGCGCGTGGCCGTCCCACACGCCGAGCGCACGAATGCCGTCCCACTTGACCTCGGCCCACGCACCCCAGCGTTCGGCGGCGGCCCGCGCCACGGACGGCTTGGCCGCTGTGGACAGCATCGGCGCGACCGCGGCGGCGCGATGCGCCGGCTCCGGATCGGCCTGGTCCGAGGCCGCCACCGGAGCGCCGTCGGACTGCACGCGGCCGTCCGCATCCGTCTTGGTCCGATGCAGCAGCCAGCTGGACTTCTCGCCGGCGCCCTGTGTGCGGATCAGCGCCAGCCGCACGGTTCCCAGCGGCCCACCCGGTCGGCCGTGCGCGGTGAAGATGACCTCGTCGTCGCGCCACTTCTCCGGATCGTAGCGGCCGTCGTCCCAGATCGTGACGCTGCCGCCGCCGTATTCGCCGCGCGGGATCGCGCCCTCGAACGAGCCGTACTCCAGCGGATGGTCCTCGGTCATCACGGCAAGGCTGTTCCGGCCACTGGTCGGCGGCACCCCGCGCGGCACCGCCCAGCTCACGAACACGCCGTCGTGCTCGAGCCGCAGATCCCAATGCAGTCGCCGGGCATGATGCTCCTGGATGACGAATCGAGGCGGCTGCCCGCCGGCGTGGGTGCGGCCAGCGGGTTGCCGGGCACCGGCTCGGGGGTGCGGGACGGGTCGCGTTTGGCGATGTAGGCCGACAGCGGGCCGGATGCCGCGGCCCGGCCGCCGGCGCGGAACCCGAGCGCACCCATCGGGTCGCCGATCCGGTCGGCGCGCTCGAGCACCTCGGCGATCTCGAGCTGGGCGAGTCCGGGGGCGGCCAGCTCCTCCCAGGTGCGCGGTGCGGCGACGGTGGGGTGCGCCCGTCCGCGCAGCGAGTACGGGGCGATCGTCGTCTTGCTGCCGTTGTTCTGGCTCCAGTCCAGGAGCACGCGCCCGGCGCGCAGCTCCTTGGCCATCCGGCTGACCACCAGGTCGGGGTGATCGGCCTCCAGCGCGCGGGCGAGCTCGCGGGCCACGGCGGAGGCCTGGTCGCTGGTCTGCTGCTGGTCCAGTCCGGCGTACAGGTGGATCCCCTTGCTGCCGCTGGTGACCGGATGCGGGTCGAGCCCCATGTCGGCCAGGATGGCGCGCGCCCAGAATGCGACCTGCGCGCATTCGGCCAGGCCCGTGCCCGGTCCGGGGTCGAGGTCGAGGACCAGGCGGTCCGGATTGCCGCGTCCGCCGTCCGGGGCGAACCGCCACTGCGGCACGTGCAGCTCGAGGCTCGCGACCTGCGCGAGGTAGACCAGCGTGGGCAGGTCGTCGACGAGCGGATAGTCCTTCTCGCCGGTCGAGTGGCGGATCGGCAGCCGGTGCACCCACTCCGGCGCTCCCGCCTCCAGGTGCTTGGCGAAGAACGGCGGCTGGTCGACGCCCTCCGGCCACCGCTTGCGCGTCACCGGACGCCCGGTGATGTGCGGCAGCAGCAGGGGCGCGATCCGCGTGTAGTAGTCGATCACCTCGCCCTTGGTGGTGCCGGTGGCCGGATAGAGCACCTTGTCGAGACGGCTCAGGCGCAGGCGGCGGCCGCCGATCTGCACCAGCTGTTCGTCGCCCATCTGCCCATCCTGCCCGCCGACCGGCATCGCGCGCACGCCCGTCGCGACATCCTCGATCCTTCAAGGCGTTGCCCCGTACGTGTTCGCAGTGTGTACTGAGTGCATGAGAGCGATCTGGAAGGGCTCCCTCACGTTCGGGCTGGTGAACGTGCCGGTCAAGGTGTACGCCGCCACCGAGGACCACGACGTGCGCCTGCACCAGGTGCACGCCGCCGACGGAGGTCGCATCCGATACCAGCGGGTGTGCGAGCTGGACGGCGAGGTCGTGCCGTACGCCGACATCGACCGCGCGTACGACGACGGCGAGCAGACTGTCGTGCTGAGCAAGGAGGACCTGGCGTCCCTGCCGAGCGAGCGCAGCCGCGAGATCGAGGTCGTCGAGTTCGTGCCGACCGATCAGCTGGACCCGCTGCTGTTCGAGAGCCCCTACTACCTCGAGCCCGATTCGAACTCGCCGAAGGCCTACGCCCTGCTGCGCGAGACGCTGGAGCGCACCGACCGCACCGCGATCGTGCGCTTCTCGCTGCGCCAGAAGACCCGGCTGGCGGCGCTGCGGGTGCGCGGCGACGTCCTGACGCTGCAGACCATGCGGTGGGCCGATGAGATCCGGGATGCCGCGTTCAGTGGGCTCGACGAGCCGGTCAAGATCTCCGACAAGGAGCTGAAGCTGTCGGCGGCTCTGGTGGAGAGCTTCGCGGCGGATTTCGACCCCGCCTCGTTCACCGACGAGTACCAGGACGAGCTGCGCACGCTCATCGACGCGAAGCTGGCCAAGGGCGAGACGATCGACACCGCCGAGACGTTCGGCGAGCGCGAGGAGGAGACCGGCGGCGAGGTCATCGACCTGATGGAGGCGCTGCGGGCCAGTGTCGAGCGCTCGCGCGCCGGCCGCGGCTCGAAGGCATCAGACGACGCGAAGGACGAGGCGGAGGGGTCGGCGGATGCCGGTGGTCGGACGCGCTCGAAGAAGAAGAAGGCGGGCTAATCCGGGGCATCCGTCGGCGGATGCGCCTGCGTCCGGGCCAGCTCCCTGCGCACCTTGCTGCGCTCCCGGAAGTAGTGCCAGACGGTGACGGTGATCGTGATCACCACGACGCCGAGCAGGATCAGGTCGATGTACTCGGTGACGAAATTGGCCACCCACGGGATGTAGCCGATGCCGTAGCCGAGCATCGTCAGGCCGAAGCCCCAGAGCACGGCGCCGATCAGGTTGTAGACGGAGTAGCGGCGCCAGGGCATGTGCCCCACTCCGGCTGCGACCGGTGCGAACGTGCGCACGACCGGGACGAAGCGGGCCAGGACCACGGTCAGGCCGCCGTAGCGCTCGAAGAAGGCGTTCGTGCGGTCGACGTTCTGCCGGCTGAACAGCCCCGACTCCTTCCGCTCGAACACGGCGGGGCCGCCCTTCGCTGCCGATCAGATAGCCCACCTCGCCGCCGACGAAGGCGGCCACGGCGATCAGCAGCGCGACCACCCAGACGTTCAGGCCGAAGATGTCGCTGGTGTTCGTCAGCAGTCCGGAGATGACCAGCAGCGTATCGCCGGGGAGGATGAAGCCGATCAGCAGCCCGGTCTCGGCGAAGACGATGAAGCACACCACCAGGAGGGCCCAGGGCCCGGCCGCGGCGATGATCGTCTCGGGGCTGAGCCAGGGGACGAGGTCTGCTGGGTGCACGTGGAGTCCCGTCGGAAGAGGGGCGGACAGCGGGAGCGGAAGCGGCAGAGTGCGGCACTCCGTGCGGAAGGTGGGACTTGAACCCACACGCCCGAAGGCACAGGAACCTAAATCCTGCGTGTCTGCCGCTTTCACCACTCCCGCGCGGTTCTCAGTCTACTGAGCGCGCTGTGTGCGCGCTGTGGGGATAACCCGACTGTTCGGCCGCCGGGCAGCCTGTGGACGAGGTCCCCTCTGCGTGGTCAGGCGCGGGCGTGATCACGACGGTCCGAGGAGGCAGCGAGGGCCTGCAGCGCGGCGACGAGCCGTCGCGTCGAGTCTTCGTCGAGTCGCGCCAGGAAGTCGGCCTCGACATCCGCGCGTGCCTTCTCGGCCGCGGTGACCCGCACTCGACCGGAAGCGGTGAGGGCCAGCGTGTTGCGGCGCCGGTCCCGCTCGTCTCGGCGCCGTTCCACGAGTCCGATGCGTTCCAATTCGTCGAGCATCGCCACGATCGAGGTCCGGTCGACCCCCAGTCGCGCACTGACCTCGATCTGCGAGAGCGCTTCGTCGGACGCGATGACGGAGAGCAGGGCGAGTTGGCGTGCCGTGAGGGCCAACGTCGCCAGAGCCGCATCCACCCGTAGCGCGAGACGGGCGTACGCGGTCTTCAGCAGATAGCCGAGCCGCTCGTCGAGCGGGGTCACATTGTCCACCATGGCGCCAATCTATCAGTACCACTGACGATCAGTCGCACTGACGATATACTCTCGTCATGGTCACCTTCGGAATCAAGACCACGCCCATGCACGTGGGCTATGAGGATGTCGTTCGCGTGTGGCGTGATGCCGACGCGGCGCCCGAGATCGCGGACGCCTGGCTCTGGGATCATCTGATGCCGCTCGCCCCGCCGACTGATGGCCCGCTCTTCGAGGGATGGACGCTTCTGAGCGCCCTCGCGGCGCAGACCCGGCGACTGGAGCTCGGGCTGCTCGTCACGAGCAATCGGCTGCGACATCCTGCACATCTCGGCAAGATCGCTTGCACGGTCGATGCGATCTCCAGCGGCCGGCTGATCATGGGCCTCGGTGTCGGGGGCACCGTGCAGCCGGCGGGTGCGGGGGGCTTCACCGCGAACCCCGCCGTCGCGGAGTACGCCGCCTACGGCATCGATCTCGTTCGCCCGAGCGAGGGGATCGCACGCCTCGTCGAGACACTGGACATCCTCGATCTGATGTGGACGGGAGGACCGTTCGACTTCGACGGTCCCTTCACCACTCTGCGCGGGACGGTCAGCGAGCCGCACCCGGCTCGTCGTCCTCCGCTGCTGCTGGGCGCCTGGGGCGACCGGATGCTGCGCCTCGTCGCCGAGCGGGCGGATGTCTGGAACATGCCGGGGCCGCCGCACAACGCGGTCGACGCGTTCGCCGAGCGCTCGGCGAGACTCGATGCGCTCTGTGCAGAAGCGGGACGCGACCCGTCGAGCCTCGGCCGTTCGGTGCAGCTCACGGTCGGCTACGACGACCTGGGGGCGACCCGAGCGACCGCAAGCAGGCTCATCGCCGTGGGGGCGACCCACCTGGTGTTCAACCTTCCGCGCGGGTACCCGGAAGGAATCGTGGGGAGGCTCGTCAAGCACGTCGTGAGTCCGCTCACCTGACCGTAACCGTCGGCTCCGCCGCCGGACAGCCTGTGGATAACTTTCGAGGCCGTTCGGCGATTCCTGCAACGATGCTGATATGAGCCTGGCCTATGCGTCGCAGGGCGACGGTGCCGCGCCCGCCGCCGAGCACATCGCCGAACGGGTGCGCGACCGGCTGCGGGCGGCGCAGGCCGATCCGGCGCGCGATCCGGAGCGGGCGACGCAGATCGCGTGGGCCGAGGTGCGCCGGTTCAACGACTATGCGCTGGCGCGGGGCGTGGCCACGATCGACGACGAGCAGGGGTGCGTGCGCGACGTGCTGGCGGCCGTATCGGGCTTCGGCCCGCTGCAGGCGTATCTGGATGATCCCACGGTCGAGGAGGTGTGGATCAACGCTCCGGACCGCATCTTCATCGCCCGCGACGGCGTGGCCCAGCGGGTGCCGCTGGTGCTCACCGACACGGCCGTGCGCGACCTCGTCGAGCGGATGCTGCAGGCCACCGGCCGGCGGGTCGACCTCAGCCAGCCCTTCGCCGACGCGTCCCTGCCGGACGGATCGCGCCTGCACGTGGTGATACCGGATGTGACCCGGCGCCACTGGTCGGTGAACATCCGCAAGTTCCTGCCGGCCTACCGCGAACTGGATCGCCTGGTGGAGGGCGGATCGATCACGGCTGAGGGCGCGCAGCTGCTGCGCACCGCGATGATCGACGGCCGCAGCATCCTGGTCTCCGGTGCCACCCATGCCGGCAAGACCACGCTGCTGGCCGCCCTGGTCGCCGCCGGCGCGCGGGGGCAGCGCATCGTGACGGTGGAGGAGACGTTCGAGCTGGCCGTGGACGCGCCCGACATCGTGGCGCTGCAGGGCCGCCAGCCGAGCCTGGAGGGATCCGGCGAGGTGACGCTGCGCCGACTGGTGAAGGAGGCGCTGCGGATGCGCCCGGACCGGCTCGTGGTCGGCGAGGTGCGCGACGCCGAGGCGCTCGACCTCGTCCTCGCGCTGAACACGGGCGTGCCGGGCGCCGCGACGATCCACGCGAACTCCGCGCGCGAGGCGCTCGTCAAGCTCGAGCGCTTGCCGCTGCTGGCCGGCCGCAACATCGACGCGGACTTCCTGCTGCCGGCGATCGCGACCTCGGTGCATCTGGTGGTGCACTGCGTCCGCGAGGCGGACGGCCGACGTCGCATCGGGCAGATCATCGCGCCGACCGGGCGGGTGGAGGACGGCCTCATCGAGACCCGCACGGTGTACGACGCGCCGGCCGAGCGCCGACGGGGAGACGCATGACGATCGTGTGGGGTGCCGTGCTGGCCGCGGGCCTGCTGCTCGCCCTGTCGCCGTGGCTGTGGCCGGCCGGGCGCACCCCGCGGCCGCGCACACCGGGCGCGTTGGATCGCCTGCTGGAGGCAAGCCGGGTACGCCCACGTCCCGCCGAAGGTGCCGGTGCTCGTGGCCGCACTTCTCGCCCTGGTCGCCGGCGCGGTGGCCTGGCTGCTCATCCCGGTGCCGATCGTCGCGGTGCTGGCCGTGGCCGCGGGGGCGATCGCGCCCCTTCTCTGGCTGCGCGCGCGTCGACTGCGGCTCCTGCGACTGCGCCGGGCGCTGTGGCCGGACGTCTGCGACCTGCTGATCGCGTCGGTGCGGGCGGGGATGTCGCTGCCCGACGCGGTCGCATCGCTCCAGACATCCGGTCCTCCCGCCCTGCGGCCCGCCTTCGCCGCCTTCGCCCGCGACGTCTCGGCGTCCGGGCACTTCGACTCCAGCGCCGCGCGGCTCAAGGTGGCCCTGTCCGATCCGATCGCGGACCGCATCGTGGAGACCCTGCGCATGGCACGCCAGGTGGGCGGCACCGAGCTGGTGCCCGTGCTGCGCGCCCTGGCGACCTCCGTCCGCGCGGATGCCGCACTGCGGGCCGAAGTCGAGGCGCGTCAGTCCTGGATCCGGGGCGCCGCGGTGCTCGGCGTGGTCGCACCGTGGGTGATCCTCGCGCTTCTGGCCATGCGGCCCGAGGGCGCGCACGCGTACAGCAGCCCGCAGGGGATCGCGCTGATCCTGGTCGGCGCGGTCGTCTCGTTCCTCGCCTACCGGGTGATGATCCGCCTGGGCCGGCTGCCCGAGCCGCGGCGGTGGTTCGGATGATCGGCATCACCAACGCCGCCCTGGCGATCGTGCTCGGCGGAGGGCTGGGGGCCGGCATCTGCCTGCTGCTCGCGCTGCCGCCCGGTGGGGTGCGCCGAGCCTGGAGCGAAGGATCGCGCCGTACATCCGCGACGTCGCCGACCCGCAGGGACTGACACCGCTGGCGCCGGTGCCGTCGCCGACCGCGCTGTGGCAGGGGTCGGCAGGACCGACTCGCGAGCGTCCTGGGCGGGACGGATGCCGTGGCCCGCCGGCTGCGCCAGTCCGGGCGCCGGGCGGACGGCGCCGGTCTCGCGGCGTATCGCGCGCGACAGCTGGTCTGGCTGCTGGGCGGGCTGGTGGTCGGAGGGCTCATCACGGTCGCGCTCGTGCTGACCGGGCGGTTCACGCCGGTCGCGGTCGCGGTGCCGGTGATCGCGGCGATCGCCGCGGCCGCGATCTGCGACCAGATCCTGAGCCGGGCGGCACGCGCACGCGTCGCGCGGGTGGAGGAGGAGCTGCCCACCGTTCTGGAGTTCCTCGCACTGTGCCTGTCGGCCGGTGAGGGCATCCTCGACTCGCTTGCGCCGCGTCGGCCAGGTCGGGGCGGGCGAGCTCACCGGTGAGCTTGCGCACGATGGTGCTGGCCGTCGGGACCGGTTCGACGCTGTCCGAGTCGTTGACCGCCCTCGGTCGCGGACTGCAGATCCCGGCCCTGACCCGCGCGATCGATCACATCGTGGCGGCGCTGGATCGCGGCGCGCCACTGGCGCAGGTGCTGCAGGCGCAGGCGGTCGACGCCCGCGAGGACGCCAAGCGCGGACTCATCGAGCGGGCCGGGCGCAAAGAGATCCTGATGCTCCTGCCGCTGGTGTTCCTGATCCTTCCGCTGTCGGTGCTGTTCGCCGTGTTCCCGGGGGTCTTCATGCTGCGGCTGGGCATCGGATGAGACGAGATCGTGACACGAGTGAGGAGAAGAACATGCAGGAGATCGCGCGAAGCGCCGGACCGCCTGCCGGTCGGCATGGGGCAGAGTGCGTCGAGTGTGGGCGGGCGAGGTCTCGGACGACCGTGGAGACGTCCCGGGCTGGGTGCTGATCACGTTGATGACGGCCGGTCTGGTCGTGGTGATCTGGGCCCTGGCCGGCCCCGCGCTGGCCGACCTGTTCGAGCAGGCGATCGACAAGGTGTCGGGGCTGTAGCAGGATGCGTGAGCGCCCTGGCCGCCATGACCGTGACGACCGCGGCTCGAGTCCGGTCGAGTTCGTGCTGGTCGGCGCCCTGCTGACGCTGCTCACCCTCGGGGTGCTCGAGCTGGGACTGGCGGTCTACGTCCGCAATGTCGTCCATGACGCCGCCGTCGAAGGCGCGTACCGCGCGGCGCTGGCGGACGAGACGCTGGCCGACGGCGCCGCACGGACCCGGGCGCTGATCAGTCGGGCAGTCGGCACGGCCTATGCCGGCGATGTCACGGCGACCGCGCAGACGCTCGGTGGAGCCCCCGTCGTGCGGGTGACGGTCCGGGCGCCCCTCCCGCTGGTCGGACTGCTCGGCGCGCCCCGGGGACTGGAGGTGAGCGCGGATGCTCCCGCGGAGAGCTTCGACTGAGTGTCCGCCGGCCGACCACGACCTCGCGGACCGCGGATCTGCGGCGCTCGAGTTCATCCTCGTCGGGCTGCTCTTGCTCGTCCCGATCGTGTACCTGGTCATCGCACTGGGGGCGATCCAGGAGCAGTCCCTGGGTGCCGAGTCCGGCGCCCGGCACATCGCCCGTGCGGTGGCGACGGCACCCGACGAGGCCGCAGCCCGCGAACGCGCGGAGGCGGTCCTGGGATCGATCGTGGCGGAATACGGGATGGACGCCGGCGACGTCGACCTCGCCGTGACGTGCGCTCCGGCGGGCGGCGCATGCCCGCGCGCGGGGGCGACCCTCACCGTCACCGTGCGCACCCGGGTGGCCTTGCCGCTGGTCCCGCCCATCCTCGGACTGGATCGGGCCGCGAGCATCCCGATCGAAGCATCGTCCGCGCAGCGGGTCTCGCGCCTCTGGGGCGCATCGTGATCCGGCGCGGGCGCAGGACCGGCGTCCACGACCGGCCCAGCCTCGATGACGAGCCCAGCGCCGAGGACGCGGGCAGGCATCCTGCTGCTGACGATCGGGTACGCGGTGCTAGCCCTGGTCGCCGTGCTCGTCTGCGTGGACGCCACCTCGCTGTATCTGTCGCAGAAGAAGCTGGATGCGTTGGCGGATGCCGCGGCACTGGCGGGTGCGGACGGGTTCGCATTGACTGCCGACGACGGAGCGGCCACCGCCGCGCTGACCGGTGACGCCGTACGTGCGCAGGCAGCCGCGCTCGTCGCGGACGTGGGCACCGGCGCGCGACTGGTGTCGGCCGACACGCCGGACGGCCTGTCGGCACGCGTGCGGGTGGCCCAGACGTGGCATCCGCCGGTGGTGACCATTTTCGTCCCCGACGGCTACCTGCTCGAGGCGACCGCGACCAGCCGAACCGCGTTGCGCTGAGGCGGCCGCTTCACCGCGGCCGGCTCACCGTGGCAGGGCGAGATACGCGTGCGCGAATGCCACCGCCATCCCGCCCTCGCCGACGCCGGCGGCGACCCGCTTGACCGAGCCCGACCGCACGTCGCCGACGGCGAACACGCCGGGGGCACTCGTCTCCAGGGCGAACGGGCGGCGTGGGGCCGTCCACTGCGGGGTGTCGGCGGCATCCGGTCCGGTGACGATGAAGCCGTGCGCGTCGCGCGCGATCGCGGGCGGCAGCCAGCCGGTCGCGGCATCCGCGCCGATCATCACGAACACGACCGCGGCGTCGCGGCGCTCGGTGCGGCCGGTGTCGGCATCGTGCACGTCGATCGCCTCGAGGCCGGCGCCGCCGTGGAACCCGGTGATCTGGCTGCCCACGGCCACCCGGATGCCGTCGTTGGCGACGATCTGGTCGATCAGATACCGCGACATGCTCGTCGCCAGCGACGGACCGCGCACCAGGATGGTGACCGACCGGGCGTGCCGCGAGAAGAAGAGCGCCGCCTGTCCCGCGGAGTTGCCCGCCCCGACGATGCAGACGTCGGCGCCCTGGGCGAGCGAGGAGTCGCTGCGGGCGGCACCGTAGTAGACGCCACTGCCCAGGAACCTCTCGATGCCCGCGACCGGCAGGGTGCGCCAGGCCACACCGGTCGCGATGACCGCCATCGACGCCTCCAGCACGGTCCCGCCGTCCAGCGTGATCCGGGAGCGATCGCCCCGCGGCTCGATCGCGGTCACGGTGCGGGTCACGACGATCTCGGCGCCGAGCCGCTTGGCCTGCTTCAGGGCCCGGCTGGCCAGGTCGTCACCGGAGATCCCGAACGGGAAGCCGGTGTAGTTCTCGATGCGGGTGGATGTCCCGGCCTGTCCGCCGGGCGCGAGTCCCTCGATCACCACGGTGGTCAACCCCTCGGCCGCGCCGTTGACGGCGGCGGTCAGTCCGGCCGGGCCGGCGCCCAGGATCACCAGGTCGTATCGGGCCGACGCCGGTTCGACGTCCAGCCCCACCAGCTCGGCGACCGCGCGCATCGGCGGGTCCACGAGCCGGGTCCCGGCGGTCTCGAGCACCGGATGGCCGTCGGCGGACGGCTCGTCCAGCGTCACCCGGTCGAAGGCGACCTGGTTGCGGGTGAGGAAGCCGACCAGTGCGTGGGTTCCGGCATCCCGACGCGGTCCGACCACGCGCACGAGGGTCGCGGGCTGCTCCGCGGCCATCTCCTGCAGCGAGTCGAGATAGGCCCGCGCCAGCCCGGCGACCCGGGCCGGCACGCTCGGGGCGGCGGCGGCCAGCGTGTAGAAGACCGCAGCGTCGAGCTTGATCACCCGGGAAGCGACGCCGGCCCGCCCGCTCGCCGGGAACGGCGTGCTGAGGGTCATCGGCACCTCGCCGAAGAAGTGACCGGGACGGCGGCGTCCTATCACGCGCTCCTCGCCGTTGATCACCTTGGTGATCTCGGCGCCGCCCTCGATCACGACGAACAGCGCCCGCTCGTCGCCCTCGTGCGCGAAGTACTCGCCGGGGGAGAGGCGGATGTCCTCGACGGCGCCGGCGAGGTAGGTCAGCGCGGATTCGGGCAGGGGTGCGAAGATCGGGATCTCGCGCAGCGCGTCGACCGTGATCATGGGGCGGCCGTCGCACGCGGCCGGATGTCGTCCTCGTCCATCACTGCACAGAGTAGCGCTCAGCGCGGCGGTGAGTTCTGCCGCTCGTGCGGGACGAACCGGGGGATCCAGCGCAGGAACCCGACCGCGCCCAGCAGAGCGAACGCGCCGACGGCGCCGGTTGCCAGCGACAGCGACCATACGGCGGTCAGGGCCGAGACCATCAGCGGGGCCGCCGCTCCGCCGGCATCGGTCAGCGTGCGCCAGGAACCGAGGAACGCGGCCGGGTCGGCCTGTGGGGCCAGGTCCGCGCCGAGGGTCATCAGGATGCCGCTGGACATGCCGTTTCCGACCCCCAGGGCCGCCGCGAACAGGGCGTACCACATGGCCGCCTCGGGCAGATCGTGGGTGGAGGCGAGGGCGATGAAACCCGCGCCCATGATCAGCATCGCCGGCAGGGCGGCCCACAGCCGGCCGAATCGGTCCATCACCTGACCGCTCGCATAGAACAGCGCGAAATCCAGCGCGCCCGACACGCCGACCACGACCGCGATCGTCTGCGCATCCAGCCCGATCGACACGCCCCACAGCGGCAGCACCACCTGACGCGCCGACCGCGTCGCCGACAGGGCCGCGGCGGCCACGCCGAGGCGCGAGAGAGTGGCGGTGCTCCCGCATGGTGCGGAACACGCCGGGCGACCCCGGCCGCGTCACCCGGACGGGGCCGGTGATGGTCTCGCCGGTGTCCTCGTCGAGCAGGGGATCGGACGGTGCATGGGTTCGTGCCAGGGCGGCCGCGGCATCCTTCTCCGGATCGGGGCCGAGCAGCACGAGCAGCACCACCCCGACCAGGCACACCAGCGCGAACCAGATCGCGGAGTGCTCGTCGCCGAACACGCCGAGCAGGCCGGCGGCGACGAACGGACCGATGAACACTCCGAGCCGGAAGGATCCGCCCAGAAGCGACAGCGCGCGGGCGCGGAATGCCAGCGGGATGCGGGTGGTCATGAACGAGTGGCGGGCCAGCCCGAACACGGCCGCGCAGAAGCCCAGGATGAACACCGCGATGGTGAGGGTGCCGAGGTTCGGCGCTGCCAGCAGTGCGACGCTGGCCGCGATCGCCGCAGAGCCGCCGATGACCATCGTCATCCGTTCGCCGATCCTGGCGACCGCCCACCCGGCGGGGAGATTGCCGCACAGCTTGCCCACCACGAGCGCGGAGGACACCAAGGCGGCCAGAGCGACGCCGGCCCCCAGCTGCGAGGCGATGACCGGGATCAGCGGCAGCACGGCGCCCTCGCCGAGCGAGAACAGCAGGGTCGGACCGTAGATCATCGGACCGAAGCGCCACAGGACCGACCCCACGCGCAGAGGAGGGGAATCGCCGGTCACCGCATCCACGTTAGTCTGGAGTGCCATGCTCGAACTCGATCTGTCTGCCGACATCCAGGCCCTGCGCTCCACCTTCGCCGATATCCAGGCGGTGGTCGACGTGCCGCAAGCTCGAGTCGGACATCGCCCGGCTGAGCGAAGATGCGGGGGTTCCCGACCTGTGGGACGACCCGGCACGCGCGCAGCAGGTCACGAGCGCGCTCAGCCACCGCCAGTCCGAACTGGCCCGGATCACCGCGATCGGGCGACGCCTGGACGATCTCGAGGTGCTGATCGAACTCGCCAACGAGATGGACGACGAGGCCTCCGCCGCAGAGGCGCGTGCCGAACTGGCGTCCCTGGGCGAGGTCATCGGCCAGCTCGAAGTGCAGACCCTGCTGGACGGCGAGTACGACGCGAGGCCGGCGGTGGTCACCATCCGCGCCGGAGCCGGGGAGTGGATGCCGCGGACTTCGCCGAGATGCTCCTGCGGATGTATCTGCGCTGGGCCGAGCACCACAAGTACCCGGTCACCGTGATGGACACCTCGTACGCCGAAGAGGCGGGCGTCAAGTCCGCCACGTTCGAGGTGGACGCGCCGTATGCGTTCGGCACCCTGAGCGTCGAGGCCGGCACGCACCGGCTCGTGCGGATGAGCCCGTTCAACTCCGCCGGCAAGCGGCAGACCTCGTTCGCCGCGGTCGAGGTGATCCCGCTGATGGAGGAGGCGACCGAGGTCGACATCCCCGAGGCGGACATGCGCGTGGACGTGTTCCGCTCGTCCGGCCCCGGCGGTCAGTCGGTGAACACGACCGACTCGGCGGTGCGCATCACCCACCTGCCGACCGGGATCGTGGTCTCGATGCAGAACGAGAAGTCGCAGATCCAGAACCGCGCCGCCGCGCTGCGCGTCCTGCAATCACGGCTGCTGCCTGCAGAAGGAGCAGGAGGCGGCGACCAAGAAGGAGCTCGCCGGCACCATCACCGCCAGCTGGGGCGACCAGATGCGCTCGTACGTGCTGGCGCCGTACCAGATGGTCAAGGATCTGCGCACCGACCACGAGGTGAACAACCCGCAGGCCGTGTTCGACGGCGACCTGGACGGCTTCATCGCGGCCGGCATCCGGTGGCGCAAGCGCAAGACCGAGGACTGACACGCGGGGTGTCGCTCGGTCGCATCGGCATGCGTCCGCTTAGGCTGTCACAGCCATGATCCGGTTCGAGAACGTCACCAAGCGGTATCGCGGCACCGCGAAACCCGCTCTGCAGGATGTCGACTTCGAGGTGCAAGCGCGGAGAGTTCATCTTCCTCGTCGGCCCGTCGGGGTCCGGCAAATCGACCTGTCTGCGCATGATCCTGCGCGAAGAGACTCCCAGCGAAGGACGCGTCGTCGTCCTCGGGCGCGACCTGCGCATGCTGTCCAGTCGCAAGGTCCCGTACTTCCGGCGCCACATCGGGGCGGTGTTCCAGGACTTCCGGCTCCTGCCGACCAAGACGATCTTCCAGAATGTGGCGTTCGCGCTGCAGGTGATCGGCTCGTCGCGCGCCTTCATCCGCCAGGCGGTGCCCGAGGCGCTCGCACTGGTGGGGCTGCAGGACAAGGGCAAGCGGCTCCCGCACGAGCTGTCCGGCGGCGAGCAGCAGCGGGTCGCGATCGCGCGCGCGATCGTCAACCGCCCGCAGGTGCTGCTGGCCGACGAGCCCACCGGCAACCTCGACCCCGGCACGTCGGTGGACATCATGCAGCTGCTGGCGCGGATCAACGAGACCGGCACGACCGTGGTGATGGCCACGCACGAGGCCGGGTTCGTCGACCAGATGAAGCGCCGCGTGATCGAGCTTGCACCAGGGCGAGATGGTCCGCGACGAGCGGCACGGCGGCTACGGGGACACCTCGAGCCTGCCCAGCCTCGCGCCCGGACCCGAGCGCGGAGCGGCATCGGTCGCGGCTCTCACCGCGGTGCTGGAGGTGCACCGCGAGACCGTCGAAGCGGGCGGCTCGGTGCCGGCCCCGGAGCAGGATGTGGCACGCGAGCAGGATGTGGCACGCGAGCAGGATGCCGCACCCGAGCAGGATGCCGAGGACGAAGCGCCGTCCGACGAGGCGGCGGATGTCGCCGGGATCGGCGTGGACGAACTGGGCCTGGCAGACCGGCTCGGACTGGATGAGCGCGACGACGAAGTGGGTCCCACGCGATGAGGGCGGGTCTGATCTTCGGCGAGGCACTGACCGGTCTGCGCCGCAACGCCTCCATGGTCATCTCGATCGTGCTGGTCACATTCGTGTCGCTGACGTTCGTCGGCGCGGCCATCCTGATGCAGGCCCAGATCGGCACCATGCGCGACTTCTGGACCGGGCGTGCGCAGGTGCAGGTCACGATGTGCATCGACGGCGCCCGCGAGGCGACGTGTGATGACGGGGCTGCCACCGACAAGCAGATCCAGACGGTGCGCGACCAGCTGAACGGCGCGGGGCTGAAGCCGCTGATCAGCAAGGTGCGCTACGAGACGCCAGAGCAGGCGTACAAGAACGCCCTGGAGCTGCTCGGCGCCGACTACAAGGACATCCTCTCGCCGGACCAGTTCGGCGCGAGCTTCTACGTCAACCTCGTCGACCCCGAGAACTCGGCGGTGATCACCGAGGCGTTCGCCGGCAAGAAGGGCGTGCAGGTGGTGCAGGACCAGATGCAGCTTGCCGAGCCGCTGTTCTCGGCGCTCACCGTGGCCACCTACATCGCCGTCGGCATCGCCGGGCTCATGCTGATCGCGGCCGTGCTGCTGATCGCCACCACCATCCGCCTGTCCGCCTATTCGCGACGCCGAGAGCTGCGGATCATGCGTCTGGTGGGCGCCTCCAACCGATTCATCCAGACGCCGTTCATCCTGGAGGGGGTGTTCGCCGCCCTGATCGGCTCGGTGCTGGCATCTGTCGCGATCTGGGCCGGCGTGCAGTTCGGCGTGCACGGCTACCTCCGCTCCCGGGTGGACTTCATCACCACCTGGGTGGACATGAAGGACGTCGCCTACGTGATCCCCATCATGATCGCCATCGGCGTGGTCCTCGCCGCGGTCTCGGCCGGCTTCGCGATCCGACGATGGCTGCGCGCCTGAGGTCGAGGGATGCCGCAAGCGGGCAGGACCGGATCGCTGCGTTAGACTGATGGGCTGTCGCCGATCGGGCGGCCGCCGCATCCGTGCGCACCCATCCGCCCCACCCCAGAGGAGCCCTCATGCCCGCCGAACGCGGGGAGAAGGTCGTCGCGACCAACCGTCGCGCGCGGCACGACTACTCCATCGAGAAGACCTACGAGGCGGGCCTGGTCCTGACCGGCACCGAGGTGAAGTCGCTGCGTGAGGGCCGGGCGACCCTCACCGACGGATACGCCTACATCGAAGGCGGCGAGGCGTTCCTGGACGCGGTGAACATCCCTCAGTACCTGCAGGGCAATTGGACCAACCACGCCGCCAAGCGCACCCGCAAGCTGCTGCCGACGAAGAGGAGATCGTGCGCCTCTCGCACGCGGTCTCGGCCGGCGGGTACACCCTGGTCCCGCTGCGACTGTACTTCTCCGACGGCCGGGTGAAGGTCGAGATCGCCGTCGCCAAGGGCAAGCGCGAGTTCGACAAGCGGCAGACGCTGCGCGAGCGGCAGGACAAGCGCGAAGCCGAGCGGGCCATGCGCACGAAGAATCGCCTGGGCGACTAGCTACGGCACCAGATCCACGACAGGCGTCTCGGCGTCGGTGAACGCGGTCTTCGGCACGAACAGCAGCAGCACGGCGGCCACCAGCGCCGTCACGCCGCACACCACCCAGACCGTGACATAGCCCGAGAACGAACCGGCGGTGCCGTCGGCGACCGCGCCCGATGCGCCGTGCAGGAGCGCGATGCCGAACACGCACGACGCGACGGCGCCGCCCACGGTCTTCACCGAGTTGGTCAGCCCGGTCGCGACGCTGGTCTGCGTGTGCGGCGCGGCGGATGCGGCCGCGGCCGGCAGCGCGGCGACCAGGGCACCGGACCCGATCCCCACGACCACCATGTTCACGATGACCTGCAGATACGTGCCGTGCAGCGGCAGGAACAGCAGGAACCCGACGCCGACGAGCACCGCGGCCACGATCAGCACGATGCGCGGAGCGACCAGCCGGGTGGCCAGAGGGTAGGTCAGGGCGCCGACGATCATCGCGATCAGGTACACGCCGATGATCAGCGAGGTGGCGAAGCCGCTGGTACCCAGGCCGAACCCGTAGACGCCCGGATCGGTGCGGGCGAACGTCGACAGCGGCGCCTGGGCGCCCAGCACGCTGACACCGAACAGCCCCGCCGTCAGGAACACCGGGCCCAGTGCCGGGGACCGGAACATCCGCACGTCGATCAGCGGGTCGGCGCAGCGCAGCTCCCACAGCGCGAACGGGATCACCAGCAGCACGCCGATCGCGACCACCGCCCACGACAGAGGATCGGCCGGGCCGTTCAGGCGCAGCATGCTCAGCCCGCCGGTGAACGCGATCAGGGCCAGCGAGATCAGCACCAGTCCGACGGTGTCGAAGATCCCGCCCGTCGGCTCCGGCGACTCCTTCACGCCGCACAGCACGACGAAGAAGCAGACGATGATCAGGATGCTGGGGACCAGCAGCACGATCCACAGGGGAAGCGCGTCCACCAGTGCACCGCCGACGAGGGCGCCGATGATCGCCCCGGACTCCAGCGCCGCCACCAGGATGCCGGCGGCCCGGGCCGTGATCGTGGAGCGGCCCTCCATCCGCCGGGCGCGCGACCAGATCAGCGCGATCTCCAGCGGCAGCCACACGACGTAGAACCCCATCAGCGCCCAGCCGACCAGGAACACCGCGAACGAGTCGGTGAACGGCAGCACGAGGGATGCCGCCCCGGTCACGGCGGTCGAGATCAGCAGCATCCGCCGGTGCCCGATCATGTCGCCCAGCTTCGCGAACGCCGGCACCACCAGCGCCGACAGCATCAGCTGGGTGCCTTCCAGCCAGTTCACGTCGGCGTCGTGGATGTGCAGGTGGCGGGCGATGTCGGTGAGCATCGGCGTGTAGTAGCCCTGCAGCACGCCACTGGTGAACTCGACGAAGGCGAGGAAGCCGACGACGCCCATCAGCATGCCGAGCGAGACGCGACCGGGCGCGACGCGTTGCGTCATCGTGCTCCTTTGCAGCGGGATTCGGGTCGGCTCACTCTAGCGCTTCGATGAGCGCGCGATGGAACCGCTCTCCGGCCTCCAGCGACGCGATCTCGACCCGCTCGTCCACACCGTGGATGCTCGCCCGCTGCGCGGCCGACATCCGCAGCGGGGCGAACCGGTACACGGCGGGGGAGAAGCGGTGGAAGTGGCGCGAGTCGCTGGCCTGCATCATGATGTACGGCACCGCGTCCGCACCCGGATAGGACGCGCGCAGCGCGCCGGCCAGGGCCGCGAACTGCGCATTGTCGACGGCCGACTCCGGGGACGGCTCGTCACCCTCGATCACGGTCACCTCGACCTTCGGATCGGCGATGCGCCGCCGCACGCGGGCCACGGTCGCCTCGACCGTCTCGCCGATCGCGATCCGCAGATTGACCGTGGCGGACGCCTGGGACGGCAGCACGTTCGCCGCGGTGCCGCCGGCCGCCATGGTGGCGGCCACGGTCGTCCGCACGAATGCCGCGGTCTCGCCCCCCATCCGGGCGAACACCCGGGCGGCCAGCCAGGGTGCCGCGGCCAGCAGCCGGTACAACGGCCGCCCGGCGCCCCGGGCACGGCGTGCGAACACGCCGAGCATGCGCGTGATCGCCGTCGGGGCGTGCGACCGGAACGTGCCGGCATCCAGCCGTTGCACGGCCCGGCCGATGCGTCGCACCGCGGTCATCGGCGGCGGGGCCGAGGCGTGTCCTCCCTCGCCCCGGGCGGACAGACGCAGGGTCAGCACGCCCTTCTCGGCGACGCCGATCATGGCGGCGTCGCCGGTGACGAACGGCAGCGGGGCGTCGACGACGGCGCCGCCCTCGTCCAGCACGAGCCAGGGCAGTTCGCCGGCGGTGTGGAAGGATGCCGCGATCTCGCGGGCGGCGGCGCCGAACGTCTCCTCGTTCCCGCCGAAGGACAGGCACACGTCACGGGCCGGGCGGAAGCCGGCGGCCAGCAGATTCTCGACCGCCTCCAGGATGACCAGCAGCGGACCCTTGTCATCGAGCGTGCCCCGGCCATAGACCCACCCGCCCTCGACGTGGCCCTCGAACGGCGGATGCGTCCACGGGTCCGACTCGTCCACCGGCACGACGTCGTAGTGCGCCATCAGCACCAGCGGACCGTCGGCGGCGGAGCGACGACCCCGCCAGCGGAAGAGGAGGCCGAGCTCGGTGTGCCGGCTCAGCTCGAGATGCGCGTGCACGAGCGGGTACAGCTCGCCGATGAGGGCGACGAACGCGTCGAAGGGCGCCATGCCGCGCTGTTCGAGCTCGGCCGAGACCGTGGGCAGCTGGATCATGCGGGACAGGCGCTCGGCCATCCCCGGGCGCGGGGTGAGCCGAGCGGCGGCGGGCGGGACTGCGGCGGGCGGATTCATCGTGCGGTGAACCTCGCCTCGACGGCCGCGGAGACGACGATGTCCTCGGCCTGGAAGTCCAGACTCGGCGGTGCGGCGTCTGCCGAGAATGATGCGCGGGCCGCGCGCAGCGGGGCCGGGGCGCTGCGGCCGAGCAGTCCGACGTCCGCGATCTGGACGGGAACCACCTCGGTCAGGCCGAGAGCCTGAGCGTACGCGGTCGCCCGTTCGACGGCGACGCGCACGGCCTGCGCGGCCACCTCTCGTTCCAGCGCCGCCTCGGTGTCACGGGTGAGTCGCCAGTCGATGTCGCCGACGTGCACGCCGTCCTGCTCGGCCACCTGGCTGACCCACCAGCTCAGTGCGGTGAAGTCGGTGAACGTCGCGCTGATCTGCACGGCGGCATGATGCACGACCGCCAGCTGTCTGCCCTCGGGGTTCCAGGGGCGCTCAGCCCAGACCGCGACGCGCTGACTGGACCAGTCCGACAGGCCACCGGCATCCTTCCGCGCGGCGAGCCCGTCGCGGATCGGCGCGGACAGTGCGGCGATCCGCTCGACGACGGCGCCGCGTTCGGCTCCCTCGGCACGCACGGCGATGTGGGCGACGGCTTCTTCCGGTGCGTGCAGCACTTCGTGCTCGCCGCGGACGGTGATGCTGACCTCGGTCATGCACGAAGCCTACGGGAGGCGGCCGGGGCGCGGGTGCGACGGGAATGTCGGATGTCGCTGTCACGTTGTATGCTGAGACGCTCGGATGCCGCGGCATCCGGTCTTGGAAACTCCACAGTGTGACAGCGGCCGCTCCTTGCGAGCACCAGCTCATTGCGAGCACACGGGGATGATCGGTTTCGACATCGCCTGTGAATCCACGAGAAGCGGGCCGAGGATGCAGGGTTATCTCGTGAACGCTCCCTGCAAAACCAATAAGTGCCAACTCTAAGCGCACTGACTTCGCCCTCGCTGCGTAAGCGAGCCCGATAGTCCGTCAGACCGTGGTCGATCCCGACACGGACCCTGGCGTCATCTAGGGATCTTGCCGCACGACGGCGTCTGGACGTCGTGCGGGACTCTTTCCAGGCTGGGCTCGTCGACTTAGGTGTCTGTGACAAAGGTCGGAGCCGAGCAGAACGCCTGCACAGACTGCGCCCGGAGAAGGCGTGGAGACTCAGCGATGGACGGGGGTTCGATTCCCCCCATCTCCACGATGCCGCTGTCATACGGAGGAAGCCCCTCGACCCCATGGAGACATCGGGATCGAGGGGCTTCGCGTTGTCGCCTCAGCTCTCGGCCCAGAGCGCGCTGATCGGGATCGACCGCCCCAGGATGTTCGCCGCCGCACGGTGGCCCGAGCACAGGGCGGCCGTCACCGTCGCGGGGTCGTCGCCCCAGGTCGCCTCGCCGGCCAGGTGCAGCACCCCGGCGATCGGCGTCGCCAGATCGTCGTGGTCGGCCAACCGGGAGCCGACCGGCATGTAGGCGTACGCGCCGCGCGCGAACGGGTCGTCCTGCCAGGACGTGACGTGCGCATGCGTCGGCTGCGGTACGCGGTCGCCGTACAGCCGGCGCAGCTGGGCGAGCACCGAGGCGACCACCCGATCCTCGGTCCAGCCGCGCGTCTGGACCGCCGCCGGACCCGCCGCGAACGTCAGCAGCGAGGGCGTGCCATCGACGGCGGTCAGGTCGTACCAGGAGTGCCACCAGGCGCCCTGGGCTCCCTGCTGGCGGATGGCGTAGACATCCTTGTCCCAGAAGGCCGTCGGGAACCGCAGGACCACCTTCTCGAACGCGTTCATCTCCAGGCGTCCCAGCGCACTGCCGACCGGGTCCGGCAGCGGCGGGTCGATGACCAGGTCTCCCGAGTGCAGCACGCCGACCGGCACCGCCACGACGGCGTCGTCGGCGGTGAACGATCCTCGCCCGGTGGTGACCGTCACGCCGTCGACGGACCAGTCCAGGTGGGTCACGATGTGCTCGAGGCGGATGTCGAGGCCCGCCGCCAGCCGTGCGGGCAGGCGGTCGTAGCCGTCCGGGAAGATCACCTCGTCGCCGTTCGGGACGTCGTCGTCCAGGCCGTGCGCGGCGAGGTCTTCGATCCAGGCCCCGTACTGCTCCTCGGTGCGGTGCTGGAGATACTCCCGCACGCGCTGCGCACGTTCCTGATCCCATGGCTGGCGGGCCAGCGCCACCTCGGTCACGTCGCGGTACGAGTCGGCGTCATCCGAGGCGGCCACGGCGTGCGCGAGCGCAGCATCCACCGCCCGGATGTCGTCGGCGAAGCGCCGCGCCTCGGCGTCGCCGAGTCGCTGCCCGTCGGGGAGTAGTACGCGATCGGGCGGCTGTCGGGCTGATAGCTGCCGACGGTGAACTCCAGCATCCTCATCCCGAACGCCCGTGCAGCCTCCGTCACCGGGCTGTCGGTGGTGCCGTGGATCCACGAGGCGCCGAGGTCCGTCACCAGCCCGTCGGTGCGGTCGGTCCACACGCGGCCTCCGATACGCGCGCGGGCTTCGAGCACCACGACCCGACGGCCCGCACCGGACAGCAGGCGGGCGGCGGTGAGTCCGGCCACGCCCGCGCCGATCACGATGGTGTCGAAGCGATCCATGCGGGGCCTCCTGGTCAGCCGGCCGGTGGCCACTGGATCAGCAGCAGGCCCTGGCGCGTATCGGCCAGCGTGATCTGGCCGTCGTCGAGGCGGTAGGTCATGCCGTAGCCGTCGTCGTCGGGGTTCATCACCATGTCGCCGGTCGCCGTGAGGTACACCGCGCCGTTCTCCTCGAACTCCTTCCACCCTGAACCGAGGAGCTCCTCCTTCACCGCACGGGCCCGATCGGCGTCCAACGGCGCCCAGCCGAAGACCTGCACCTGGTCGCTGGCGATCTTCGCGTTGCCCCACGTGCACTGGATCCCGTCCGGCAGCTCGATGTTGCCGACGTAGAACGGGTCTTCACGCGACGTCCATCCCGCCTCGGTGAAGGCGTCGACGGTGTCGGCCGGGATGATGCCTGCGCACGTCGGTGGGCCGGCCGGGGTGGCAGACGGACCCGGCGCGCCGGTGGCGGAGGGATCCTGTGTCTGGCTTCCCCCGCTGACCACCGGGCCGGTCGGTGTGGGCGCGGGGGCGGGGGAGCCGGCACATCCGGCGAGTGCGAGGGTCGCGGCCAGAAGGACGACCCCCAGCATCCTGCCGCGGTCGAGAGGGCTCAACGTCCGTCCGCCCCACGCAGGCGTCAGGTAGGCCTCGTGGAGGATGCCGTTGGTCGCCAGCGCGGATCGGCTGTCGATGGCATCCGCCCCGTCGATGTCGGTGAAGCGGCCGCCGGCCTCGCGCACGATCGGGACGTGGGCGGCGATGTCGTACTCCTTGACGTCGAACTCGGCCACCATCTCGAGCCGGCCCTCGGCCAGCAGCATGTACGGCCACGCGTCGCCGTAGCCGCGGTCGCGCCACACGGCGCGGGAGAGCCGCAGCAGATCGTCGGTCCGACCCGCGTCGTCCCACTGGGCGATGCTCTGGAAGCTCACACTCGACTGGTCCAGCCGGGCCACCGACGAGACCCCGAGCCGGCAGGGCTTGTCGTCGGCGCCGTTGGTCCAGGCGCCGAGCCCGGTGGCGGCCCACCACCGGCGGCGTATCGCCGGCTGACTGACCACGCCCACGTGTGGAACTCCGTCGATGGCCAGTGCGATCAGGGTCGCCCACATGGGGATGCCCTTGAGATAGTTCGCCGTGCCGTCGATCGGGTCGACGATCCACTGCCGGGCCGTGCTGCCGGCGGTCCCGAACTCCTCGCCGAGGATGCCGTCGTCGGGACGCTCGGCGTCCAGGATGTCGCGGATGACCCGTTCGGTGGCCAGATCCGCCTCGGTGACGTGACTGTGGTCGGCCTTCAGTCGCACATCCAGATCGGCGGCATCGAACCGGTCCATGGACGCCGCATCCGCGGCATCGGCCAATCGGATCGCGAGCGCGAGATCCGCCTCGATGTCGCCGTCATGGGACGCCGCGGCGTCGGCAGGATCGGACGGTTCGGGCCAGGGAATGGTCACCCGCCCAGGATAGCCGGAGGGGCTGTCTCGATTTCGTACCGTGTCGATTCGGATGCTATCGTTGACCCTCGGTTCGCTGTTGCAGCGAGCTGAGCGCCTCTAGCTCAACGGCAGAGCAATTGACTCTTAATCAATGGGTTCTCGGTTCGAATCCGAGGGGGCGCACCCCAAGTCCGGCGGCGACCGGAGATTTCCCTGGTGCCGGTCCGGTGAACGCCGGTCGACCTCCCGCGATCAGCAGCACGGCGACGGTTGCCAGCGCCACCAGCCACAGCAGCACCGACGCAAGCCTGCCCGGTTCCAGAGCCGAACGATCGCAGACGCATGTCGACAGGGTAGCCCCCGCCTGCGTGGCGACCGACGGAGTGTCCGCGGGCGTCGGGCATCCGGCATCAGCGTCGCGACGGGCGTCGAGGCCGCCCACATCGTCGTGCTCGTCGGAACGCGCCGTTCGGGTCAGCTCATTCGCTGGACGCGCCGGGTAGCCGCACACCGGCCGGGACGAGGAATCTCCTCCCGGTGATCGACCTCACCATCAGCCTGATCACGAGCGCCTTCTCGCCCGGGAACCACGAGAGCGCGTCGGGCGGGGTGGGCGGCTGGCCCGCGGCGTCGGTCGCGCTCACTTCGGCGGTCGCGTGGACGATGACGCTCCAGCGCACCCGCAACGCGCCGCCGTCCACCTCCATGGCGACCCGGGGATGAGCGGCGATCGAGCGGACCTTGCCGTCATCGGCCGACCGGATGAGGATGACTCCGCGGTCGGTCCGGAAGTTCACCGGATAGATCTCAGGATCGCCGTCCGCATCGACGAATGCCAGACGCGCCAGGGATGCCTGCCCCAACAGCCGCCAGCATTCGTCCGACGGCAGCTCCTCGATGCGTACGGCGGCGCCCGATCCGGAAGCGCCCCGCGAGACCTCTTCACCTTCAGCCATCGGGACTCCCTATGGGATTCATGTTCCTCTGATCGTCCGCTGCCCGCAAGAACAGCGGTCACCAGGGCATCAGCCGGTCGGGCCCGCGTTCGCTGTCGTTCGGACGCTCCGGAAGCTCCTCGCCGCCGGCTCGGATGCAGAGCCAGCGCAAGCTCGCCTGGGCTCTCGGGCAGGCAGCGCCAGGTGCGCCACACGCCCTGGCCCACCCGCACGACGCTCCCCGGGCCGACATCGACGATATCGTCGTCCAGGCCCATCTGCCCCTGCCCGGCGAGGAACACGTACAGCTCCTCGATCCGGCTGTGTCGATGCCAGTAGCCGGCCTCTTCACCCGGCTCGTACGCGTTGGCGGTCATTCCGATGTACTGCATCGCCAGCCCGCCGTCCACGACGCGTCGCCCGTCGCGCGACGTAGCCGGCGCAAAGCCGCCATAGAACTCGCGCCACTTCTCCAGCGCGCCGATTTCGAGGACGTCGTAGTCGGTCATCTCGCGACAGTATCGGGCGCGGCGACGGTCTGGGCTCAGCCGGCGTCGCCGATGAGGACCGCGGCGCCCTCCTCCTGCGCATCGGCCGGGTGCGAGTCGATGCCCGTGAGCACCTTGTGGCCGAGGGCGATGGTGACGGTGGCGATCAGCACGGATGCTGCCGCGAACAGATACGGCACGGTCGCGTTGAACTGATGCCACAGGAGGGCGGCGATCGGCGGGGCGATGGCGCCGCCGATGAAGCGCACCGCGGAGTAGGCGGAGGATGCCACGGCCCGCGGATGGTCGGTCGCCTCCATCACGGCTTCGGTGAGGACCGTGTTCATGATGCCCAGCAGCAGACCGCCCACGATGATGCAGATCACCAGCGCGGTGGGATCGGCCACGAGGAGTCCGGCGACCACGAGGTCGGCGGCCAGCAGCGGCAGGATCGTCAGCATCACGGCGCTGCGGCCCAAGCGGTCCAGCAGGATCGGGGCGATCCAGACGCTGGTGAGGGCCAGCGCCACGCCCCAGCCGAAGAACGTGAGGCCGATGCCCATCGCCGAGAAGCCGAGCGGGAACGGCGAGAAGGCGAGGAGGACGAAGAAGCCGATGTTGTAGAACAGGGCCGCGATGGCCAGGATCGCCAGCGCCGGCGTGCGCAGAGCGCGGAACGGCGCCGACAGCGGCATCGGCGCGCGCTTCTCGGACGTGCCGGAGCGCACGAGGAGCATCACGGCGATGAACGCGACGGCCATGAGCACGACCACGCCGAAGAACGGTCCGCGCCAGCTCACCTCGCCGAGCAGGCCGCCCAGGAGCGGGCCGATGGCGATGCCGATGCCGAGTGCGGCCTCGTAGAGGATGATCGCGGCTTCGCTGCCACCGCTGGCGGCGCCGACGATGGTCGCCAGGGCGGTGGAGATGAACAGCGCGTTGCCGAGCCCCCACCCGGCGCGGAATCCGATGATCGCATCCACGCTGCCGCTGAGCGCGCAGAACAGGGCGAACACCACGATCAGCCCGAGCCCGGCCAGGAGGGTCGCCTTGGCGCCGATGCGGCTGGAGATCCAGCTCGTGATCAGCATGGCGGCGCCGGTCACCAGCAGGTAGCTCGTGAACAGCAGCTCGGTCTGGACCGCGTCGGCCTTCAGCGACTCGGCGATCGCCGGGAGGATCGGGTCGACGAGGCCGATGCCCATGAAGGCCACCACACATGCGAACGCGACCGCCCATACTTGGGCCGGCTGACGCCAGACGGATCCGGTAGCGGGTTTCGCACTCATTCGGCAGCTCCTTGCAGGGTGGTGTGGGATGTGAGGATGCGGGCGGCCCGCGACAGGGTGGCCCACTCGTCGTCGCCGAGATCGGCGAACAGCGGCATCAGGGCGTCACGCAGCTCGAGCCGCCAGTCGGCCAGCGCCGTCCGCCCCTGCGCGGTGACGCTGATCACGGTGGCGCGCGAATCGGACGGATCGCCGTCGCGGCGCACCAGCCCTTCCTTCTCCATCGCACCGACGAGCTTGGTCATCCCGGGCTGGGTGGTTCGTGACGCGGTGGCCAGGGCGCCCAGGCGCAGGGGACCGTCGGTGCTCAGCACGCTGAGTGCCCGCCACTTCGCGGCCGGCGAATCGTTCTTGGTCTGCAGGGCTGCAAGCCGGGTCAGGGTGTGCGCGGCCGTGACGATCTCTGCGATGTCGTGGGAGCGGGGCATTCCCAAAGTATATACCCCAGATATATATCGCGCGAATCGAACCGGGGTCCAGGTTGACAGCGGGATGCTGCGTCCCTAGCATTCCTACTACCTGAATCGGGTTTCATAAATGCACCTTCAACGGCGAAAGGCAGTCACATGCGAATCAAGAAGACGAGGCTGCTCCTCGGAGCGATCACGGCAACGGCGGTGGTCGTACTCGCCGCCTGTGCGCCGTCCGTCTCGGACGAGGGCAACGCCAAGGGCAGCGCGCCCAGCGCCATCAGCGTGGGCGTGATCACGAGCGAGACCGGGGCGCTGGCCGGCTACGGCAGCCAGTACCTGGACGCCTTCAAGGCGGGCCTGGACTATGCCACCGACGGCACCGGCGCCGTCGACGGGATGAAGCTGGACATCGACTACCGCGACGACGCGGGCGACCCCGACACCGCCGTCACGGCGGCCAAGGACCTCATCGGCAAGGGCACGAAGATCCTGATGGGCAGCGCGTCCTCGGGGGTGGCTCTGGCGGTGGCCGAGCAGGCCGCGCAGAACAAGGTCCTGTTCATCTCGGGGCCGGCCGCCGCCGATGCGATCACCGGCGTGAACGCGTACACGTTCCGCTCCGGTCGGCAGAGCGCGCAGGACGTCGCCACCGCGGGCACGTTCCTGGACGACATCTCGGGCAAGAAGATCACCGTGTTCGCGCAGAACAGCGCGTTCGGCCAGGGCAACGAAGCGGCCGTGAAGGCGATCCTCGGCGCGAAGGGCGCCACCGTGAACTCGGTGCTCGTGCCCGAGGACGCGACGGAGTTCACCCCGTTCGCCCAGCAGATCCTGCAGTCCAAGCCCGATCTCGTGTTCGTGGCGTGGGCGGGAGCGACCAGTGGGGCGATGTGGCAGGCGCTGTCGCAGCAGGGCGTGCTCGAATCCATCCCGGTGGTCACCGGCCTCGGCGACTCGCCGACGTTCGGCGCCTACGGCGAAGCCAGCGAGAAGATCAACTTCCTCAGCTACTACTTCCCGGGCGCGAACGACAACGACGTGAACAAGACGATGATCGAGATGATCACCAAGGCCGGCGGCACCCCGGATCTTTTCAGCCCGGACGGCTTCAACGCGGCCATCATGCTCGTCCACGCCGTCAAGGAGGGCAAGGGCGACGTGGATGCCATGGTCAAGGCGCTGGAGGGCTTCAGCTTCGACGGCCCCAAGGGCAAGACGACGGTGCGCGCCTCGGACCACGCGCTGCGCAGGAGATGTACCAGGCCAAGCTGGTCGCGAAGGACGGCTCGTTCGCACCGGAGCTGGCGGCCGCCGTCCCGGCCGACGAGGTCACCCCCGCCGAGGCGAAGAAGTAGCATGACCGCTCCCAACCCGCCCGCCCTGCGGATCTCGGGCCTCGGCCTGCAGATTGGCGGAGCGACCATCCTGAAGGACGTCGACCTGGCGGTCGACTCCGGGGCGCTGGTCGGCGTCATCGGCCCGAACGGCGCCGGGAAGACGACGCTGTTCAACGCGGTCTCCGGTGTCGTGCGCCCCACCGCGGGCCGCATCGAGATGGACGGCACCGACGTCACCCGGATGTCGGTCGCCCAGCGCGCGCGGGCGGGATTGGGGCGGACCTTCCAGACATCCAGTCTGTTCCCGCGGCTCACGGTGCTCGAGAACGTGCGGCTGGCGGCCCAAGCCGCCGCCGGCGGCAGCTACTCGCTGATCCGCTTCCCGCGGCGCTCGGATGCCGCCACCGGCCTGGCGTGGGACACGCTGCGTGCAGTGGGTCTGGACCACAAGGCGCAGTCGCCGGCCGGAGACATCTCGCACGGCGACAAGCGCAAGCTCGAGATCGCCGTGCTGCTGGCCGTCCGTCCGCGTACCGTGCTGCTGGACGAGCCGATGGCCGGGGTTGCCTCCGGCGACGTGCCGGGCCTGGTCGACAGCATCCGCACCTTCCACCGCCAGACCGGCTTGCACGCTGCTGATGGTCGAGCACCACATCGACGTGCTGATGGGCCTGGTGGAGAAGGTCGCGGTGCTGTACTTCGGCGAGGTCATCGCGTTCGACACCCCGCAGCGCATCATGGCCGACCCGCTCGTGCAGAGCGCCTACCTCGGAAGTGCGGCATGACCGCCGACGTCATCCTCCGGGTGCGTGGCCTGCGGGCCTCGATCGCCGGGCAGCAGGTGGTCGAGGATGTCACGTTCGACGTGCCCGCGCACGGCATCACCGCCCTGCTCGGGCGCAACGGCGTGGGCAAGACCTCGACGCTGCGGGCGATCATGGGGCTCATCCAGCGCCACGGCGAGGTGCGCCTGGCGGGAGAGCGCATCGACGGTCTGCTCACCCACCGCATCGCCGGACGAGGGGTCGGCTACGTGCCGGAAGACCGCGAGGTGTTCGCCGGGCTCACCGTCGCCGAGAACCTCGCTCTGGCCGAGCGGGGACGCCACCCGCGGCGAGATCTGGTCGCTGCGCTGTTCCCCGACCTGGTCGCGCGGCGCGCCCAGCGGGCCGGCACGCTCTCGGGCGGCCAGCAGCAGATGGTCTCGGTCGCCCGTGCACTGCTGAACGAGAACCGCATCCTGCTCGTCGACGAGCCGACCAAGGGTCTGGCCCCCAAGATCGTCGCCGAGGTCGCCGAGGCCCTCGAAGAGGCGGCCAAGACCGTGCCCATCCTGCTGGTCGAGCAGAACCTCGAGGTCGTGCGCCGTCTGGCCGGCGATGCCGTGGTCATCGCCGGCGGCCGTGTGGTGCACACCGGGCCGGCCGCCGCCATCCTGGACGACCCGGGAATGACGCGCCGCCTGCTGGGCGTGCACGTGGACGGCATTCCCCTGGACGGGGCCGACGCATGAGCAGCATCATCCTGGCCCTGATCACGGGCGTGGGCCTGGGCGCCCTGTACTTCCTCGTCTCGTCCGGACTGAGCCTGATCTACGGTCTCATGCACGTGCTGAACTTCGCGCACGGCGTGTTCCTCTCGTTCAGCGCCTTCATCGGATGGGAGGTCGCCCGTCGCCTCGACGCCGGCTCGTGGGGCGGGTTCCTCCTCTCGCTGCTGGTGGGCGCGCTCGTCGGCGCCGCCTTCGCCGCGCTCACCGAACTCGTCCTCATCCGGCCGCTGTACGAACGGCACATCGAGCAGGTGCTGGTCACGGTCGGGCTCTCGTTCGCCGCGATCGCCCTGTTCGACGGCATCTGGGGGACCGACGCCATCTACATCAGCGGGCCGAGCTGGCTCAGCCGCACCACTGCGGTGCTGGGCGCGAAGATCCCGAACGTGTACTGGGTGCTGATCGTGACCGCCGTCGTCGTGCTCGCCGCGCTGGTGCTGTTCCTGCGCCGGACCCGGCACGGCATCATCATCCGGGCCGGCGTGGAGAACCGCGCGATGGTCACCGCCCTGGGCATCGATGTGCGGCGCTCGTTCACGCTCGTGTTCGCCATCGGGGGAGCGGCCGCCGGGATCGGCGGCATCCTGGCCGCGCATTGGGCCGGCTATGTCTCATCCGGGCTGGGTCAGACGCTGCTCATCTTCGCGTTCATCGTCACGATCATCGGCGGCCTCGGATCGCTGCCCGGCGCTGCCATCGCGTCGGTGCTCGTCGCCGTGCTCGAGCAGTTCGCCAACTTCTACCTCGCGGGCACCGGCGACTTCATCGTCGTGGTCCTCCTGGCCGTCGTGCTCCTGGTGCGGCCGCGCGGACTGATGGGGAGGGCGGCATGACCCCGGCACCCCGTTCCATGCGCCCGCTCCGCGCGCTCTGGCCGGTGCTCGTGGGTGTCGTGGTGGTCGTCGTCCTGGCGATCCTGCCGCTGCTGAACCTCAGCATCCCCGGCGTGCTTCCCGGCCCCACCTACACGCCCGGCACCCTCGCGCTGCTGTCGCTGTGCATGGTGTACGCCGCGCTCGCGCTCTCGTACAACATGCTGCTGGGCACGAGTGGGCTCCTCTCCTTCGGCCACGCCCTCTACTTCGGCGTCGGCGCATACGGGCTGGGCCTCGCCCTGGAGTATGCGCAGGTGCCGCTGTGGCCGGGGATCCTCATCGCCGTCCTCGGGGGGCTGGTGATCGCAGTGGTGACCGGAGCGATCAGCCTGCGGGTCACCGGCATCCCGTTCGCGATGGTCACCCTCGCCTTCGCCCAGGCCGTGTCGCTGCTCGTGCGCCGCAACGCGCAGATCACCGGCGGCGAGGAGGGCCTGAACCTGCCCACCGCGCACGTGCCGGATTCCTTGGTCGGGGTCGTCCACACGCGCAATCTGTACTGGGTCGTGCTCGGCATGGTGGTGATCGTCTACCTCATCGCCCTGTGGATCGACCGCTCCCGACTGGGGCATCTGGCCGAGGCGACGCGCGAGAACGAGCTGCGGGTGCGGGTGCTGGGCCTGAGCCCCTACCTCGCCAAGCTCATCGTCTTCGCCGCCGCCGCGGTGGGCGCCTCGCTGGCTGGCGTGGCGTACATGCTGCTGCAGACCGGCACCCAGCCGCAGGCCGTCTCGGCCGACCTCACGATCACGATCCTGGTGATGGTCGTGCTCGGCGGAGTCGGCTTCCGCTGGGGCGCGGTCGTCGGCGGTGTCGTGTACACGCTGCTCGACCAGCGCCTGACGGTCCTGGCCCGGTCCGAGGCGATCGGGTCGCTGCCGGATGTGCCTGCGGGTGCCGCTGTCCGAGCCGCTGTTCCTGCTGGGCGTACTGTTCATCATCGTGGTCATGTTCCTGCCCGGAGGGATCGCCGGCACCCTCGACGGCATGGTGCGCCGTCGTGCCCGCCGTCGGGCCGCGGCCGTCACGCGCGACGGGGCGCCGGAGCCGTCCCTCGATGAGCAGGTGCCGTCGTGACCGCGATGGACGGGATGCTCGAGCCCGCCGACGAGCCGCACACGATCGGCCGGTGGCTGGACGACCGCGCCGACGCGACGCCGGCGGCGATCGCGATCGATGACCGCGGCGTGACGATCACGTACGGGCGACTGCAGCAGCGCGTGGCGGCACTGGCCGAGCGGCTGCGGGATGCCGGGTATCGCCCGGGCGATCGCATCGCGACGGTCTCGGGCAACTCGATCGACCACGTCGTCGCGTTCTTCGCGTGCGCGCAGACCGGCATCGCGTTCATTCCGCTGTCGTGGCGCCTCACCGCCGGCGAACTGGCCCCCGTGCTGGATCGGGCGGCGCCCCACCTGCTGCTGATCGAAGAGGACTACGCGGGACTGGCCGCAGACGCACGCGACCGGATGCGGCGACCCGCGCCGGTCGCGATGCTCGGGGTTACCGGGGTCGAGACCCGCACGCCCGCGCGACTGCCGCGGTTCGGCCCGCCCGCCGCACGCCTGCACGTGCGCGACGACGACGTCGCGGTCGTGATCTTCACCTCCGGCAGCGAGGGCATGCCCAAGGGGGTGATGCTCACCCACGCGAACTGCTTCTGGAACAACCTGGCGCTGTCGGGAGTGCTGCAGCTGACGGCGCAGGACGTGGTCCTCGGGATGCTGCCGCAATTCCATGTCGCCGCCTGGAACGTGCAGCCGCTGCTGGCCTGGTGGACCGGCGCCACCGTCGTGCTGGAGCGCTCATTCCAGCCCGATCGGGTGCTGCACCTGATCGAGGACCGCCGGATCACGGCCCTGATGGGCGTGCCCACCCAGTACCGGCTGCTCGCCGACGACCCGCGGTTCGCCTCCAGTGACTTGTCGAGCCTGCGGATCGCGCAGGTCGGCGGCGCGATGATGGCCCCCGACCTGTTCGACGCCTGGGCCGGACGCGGCGTCGAGCTGCTGCAGGGGTACGGATTGACCGAGGCCGCGCCCAACGTGCTCACCGTCGCGCCCGGCGGGGGCGGCGTGGGCACCGTGGGACGGCCCTATCCGCACGTGGACGTGCAAGCTGCGAGACGTGGAGAGCGGGCTCGTCCTGGACGGCGAGGCGACGGGAGAGCTGTGGGTGCACGGCCCGAGCGTGTTCGCCGGCTACCTCGGTGATCAGGCGGCCACATCCCGGGCGCTGCGGGCCGGGTGGCTGCGCAGCGGCGACCTGGTGCGTCGCGATGCCGACGGCGCCTATCGCGTGATCGACCGCCTGAAGGACATCTACATCTCCGGCGGCGAGAACATCGCACCCGCCGAGGTGGAGCGCGCGCTGTGCACGCATCCGCTCGTGGCCGCCGCGTCGGTCGTGGGCGTGCCCGACCGGGTGTGGGGTGAGCGCGGCGTGGCCTTCGTCGAACTGGTCGACGGCGCGCAGTGCGCGCCCGATGAGCTGTTCGCCCATGCCCGCGCGCGGCTGGCCGCCTTCAAGGTGCCGGTCCGGATCGAGATCGTCGAGACGCTGCCGCGCTCGGCGATCGACAAGCTCGCCCGGTCGCGGCTGCGCGAACGCGCGCTCGACCTGGTGGCGGAGGGAGCCCCATGACCATGAACGACGAGCAGGTCCTGCCGGTGGAGAACGTCTCGCCGGCCACCGGCCGACCGCTGACCAAGCGCGGCGAGGCCACCCGCCGCCGGCTGCTGGAGGCCGCGGAGGAGGTGTTCGCCGCGCAGGGGTACCACGAGGCATCCATCGTCAAGATCACCGAGCGCGCCGGTATCGGCCTCGGGACCTTCTACCTCTACTTCGACAGCAAGAAGAAGATCTTCGAGGACCTGGTGGTCGACCTGAACCAGCGTGTGCGCCACTCGATGGCACAGGCCATGGCGGATGCCGGGAGCCGCCTGGACGCGGAGCGGGCCGGCTTCGCCGGGTTCTTCCGCTTCACCGCCGCCCACCCGGCCCTCTACCGGATCGTGCGGGAGGCCGAGTTCGTCTCACCCGAGATGCTGCGGCTGCACTACACCCGCATCGTCGAAGGGTACGAGCAGGGCCTGCGTCGTGCGCAGGAGGTGGGCGACATCGATCCCGCCCTGGACCCGGGCGTCAGCGCCTGGGCGCTGATGGGCATGGGCGAGCTGATCGGCATGCGCTTCCTGCTGTGGGAGCGCGACGCCGACGGACACGGACCGGATCAGCTGCCGGACGACGTCTTCGAGGACATGATGCGATTCATCCACAACGCGCTCGCACCCCGCAGCGCCCGGACAGAAGGGGACACGCCATGACCCAGCACGATCTGAAGGATCGGCGCGCGATCGTCACCGGCGGCGCCGGCGGCATCGGCCTGGCCTGCGCGCGGGAACTGGCCGCGCGGGGCGCCCACGTCGTGGTCGCCGACCTCGATGCCGAAGCGGCGCAGGCCGCGGCATCCGAGATCGGCGGCGAGGCCTGGGCCGTCGACCTGTCCGACACGCGCGCGCTGGACGAGATCTCGCTGGACGCCGACATCCTCGTGAACAACGCGGGCATCCAGCGGGTGGCGCCGATCGCCGACTTCGACCCCGACACCTTCCGGCTGATCCAGCGGCTCATGCTCGAGTCGCCGTTCCTGCTGATCCGCGCGGTGCTGCCGGGCATGTACGCGCGCGGCTGGGGGCGCATCGTCAACATCTCCAGCGCGCACGGACTGCGCGCCAGCCCGTTCAAGGTCGCCTACGTCACCGCCAAGCACGGTCTGGAGGGGCTGTCGAAGGTCACCGCGCTGGAGGGCGCCGAGCACGGCGTGACCAGCAACTGCGTGAACCCGTCGTACGTGCGCACCGCACTGGTGCAGAAGCAGATCTCCGACCAGGCGCGCACCCACGGCATCCCGGAATCCGAGGTGGTGGAGAAGATCATGCTCACCGAGACGGCCGTCAAACGGCTGGTCGAGCCGGAAGAGGTCGCATCCCTGGTCGGCTGGCTGGTCGGGGACACCGCCGGCATGGTCACCGGCGCCTCGTACACCATCGACGGCGGATGGACCGCCCGGTGAGCGTCCGCACCCGCACCACGATCGACGTTCCCGTCGACGGGGGATGCCTGCGCGTCGGCATCTGGGAGGCCGACGCCCCGGACGCGCCCACCGCTCTGCTGGTGCACGGGGTGACCGCCTCGCATCTGGCCTGGCCGTTCGTGGCCGACCGGCTGCCCGGCGTGCGTCTGATCGCCCCCGATCTGCGCGGTCGCGGCCGGAGCGCACGGTGCAGGGGCCGGCCGGGATGGCGGCCCACGCCGCCGATCTGGCTGCGGTGCTGGATCACCTCGGCGTCGCGCGCACGGTCGTGGTCGGGCACTCGATGGGCGCCTTCGTCGCAGTGGTGTTCGCCCACCTGCACCCCGACCGGGTCGCCGAGCTCGTGCTCATCGACGGCGGAATGCCGCTGGACGTGCCGGCGGGTCTGGACCCGCAGGCGCTCGTGGCACATATCCTCGGTCCGACCGCGGCCCGGCTGGACATGACGTTCGCCTCGACGGCGGAGTACCTCGACTTCTGGCGGGCGCATCCGGCGTTCGCCGAGGACTGGACGGCGGAGCTCGAACAGTATCTGGCCTACGATCTGGTCGACAACGGGCGCGGGTCGCTCTCGCCCGCCACCGCCTATCGCACGGTCGTGGACGACACGGTCGACATGAACACCGGCACCGCGCTGCCGGCCGCCCTCGCCGCACCCGGCCCGCCGACACGGCTGGTGACCGTGCCCCGCGGGCTGCAGAACGAGCCGCCGGGACTGTACAGCCCCGCACATCTGGAGCAGGTGCTGGCCGCGCATCCGGGAGTGGCCCACACGCGGCGCGAGGAGTTCAACCACTACACGGTCGTGATGTCGCCGGCCGGCGCGGATGCGGTCGCCCCGCTGATCGCCGACGCGATCGAGGATGCCGCGGGCCGATGACGGTCAGCGCCGCGCCGAGGCGATCCGGGAGGTGAGCTGGTGCGCGTGGGCGAGCAGTGTGCGGCCGAGTTCGGGCAGGCGGTCCGGGCCGAACCGGAACTGCACCCCGGTCAGGCTCAGCGCCCACTGCGGCGCGCCCTCGCGGGAGAACACCGCCGCCCCGATGCCGTAGCTGCCCTCGACGATCAGGCCCGGGTTGACCGAATAGCCTCGCTCCTGGGTCTCGCCCAGCCGGCGGCGCAAGCCGCTTCTCGCCGTGCGCGGCGCCCCACCGTTGCGCCAGCTCGGGATGCCGCTCGAAGTACGCGTCCACATCGTGGGGCGGCAGGAACGACAGGATCGCCAGCCCCGCCGACGCGACGCCCAACGGGAAGCGCACGCCCTCGCTCAGGACGAACGAGCGGATCGGGAAGCTGCCCTCCTCGTTGACCAGGCAGACGGTCTCGTCACCGCGCCGCGCCGAGAGGAACGCGCTCTCCTCGGTGCGCACGGCCAGCGAACGGACGATGTCCCGCCCGATCTCGGTGATGTCATAGCGGGCGGCGGCGACGCTGCCCATCAGATACAGCTCGGGCCCCGGCATCCACATGCCGGTCCGCTCGTCCTGGTCGACCAGCCCCTCGCGTCGCAGCGCCGTGAGGAGACGGTGCGTGGTCGGGCGCGTGAGCTCGGCGCGGCGGGCGAGCTCGCTCACCGTCAGGCCGTGGGCGGCCGATGCCGTCACCAGACGCAGCAGCGACGCGGCGCGGGCGATGGCCTGCGCGCCGGGAACGGTCGTCCGGGTGTCCACGATATGAACACTAGAGGCCGGGCTATCCACATCGCAAACGTGGGGATGCGCGCGCGCCGGACGAGGACGAACATGGAGAGCGGGCGCGGTGCCGACGGCGGCATCGCAGGACGAAGGAGGTCCGTGTGATCGACAAGCAGGTGGCCGACGCCGCGCACGCGGTGGCAGACATCCCGGACTCGGCGACGATCGCCGTCGGCGGCTTCGGGCTCAGCGGCAATCCGATGACCCTGATCGAGGCGCTGCTCGCGCAGGGCACCCGCGATCTGTCGATCGTCTCGAACAACTGCGGGGTGGATGACTGGGGTCTGGGAATCCTGTTGAACGCGCGGCGCATCCGGAAGATGACCTCGTCGTACGTCGGTGAGAACAAGGAGTTCGAACGGCAGTTCCTGGAGGGCGACCTCGAGCTCGAGCTCACCCCGCAGGGCACGCTCGCCGAGAAGCTGCGGGCCGGCGGTGCCGGGATCGCCGCCTTCTACACGCCCACCGGCGTCGGCACCCAGGTCGCCGAGGGCGGGCTCCCGCGGCGCTACGACGGCCACGGCGGCATCGCCGTGGCATCCCCGGTGAAGGAGACCCGGACGTTCACCATCGGCGGGCGTGCGCGCGAGTTCGTGCTCGAGGACGCCATCGTCGCCGACTATGCGCTCGTGCACGCCGCGCGCGGCGATCGGCACGGCAACCTCGTGTTCAACAAGGCCGCGCGCAACTTCAACCCGCTCGCGGCGATGTCCGGGCGCATCTGCATCGCGCAGGTCGAAGAGCTCGTCGAGCCCGGTGAGCTGGACGCCGATGCCGTCCACCTGCCCGGCATCTACGTCCACCGCATCGTGGAGGTCGGACCCGACATCGAGAAGCGGATCGAGCGGCGCACCGTCGCCGCACCCGCGGAAGGAGCATGACATGGCACTGACCCGACAGCAGATGGCGGCCCGCGCCGCGGCGGAGCTGCCCGACGGCGCGTACGTGAACCTCGGAATCGGCATGCCCACCCTCGTGCCCAACTACGTCCCCGCGGGCGTCACGCTCGTGCTCCAGTCCGAGAACGGCATCCTCGGCGTCGGACCGTACCCGACCGAGGAGGACGTCGACCCCGACCTGATCAACGCCGGGAAGGAGACCGTGACGCTCCTGCCCGGTGCGTCCTTCTTCGATTCGGCCACCAGCTTCGGGATGATCCGCGGCGGCAAGATCGACACGGCCATCCTCGGGGCGATGCAGGTGTCGCGCCGCGGCGACCTGGCCAACTGGATGATCCCCGGCAAGATGGTCAAGGGCCCCGGCGGGGCCATGGACCTGGTGCACGGCGCCGGCACGCTGATCGTGCTGATGGAGCACGTCGCCAAGGACGGCTCGCCCAAGATCGTCGACGAATGCTCGCTGCCCCTGACCGGCAAAGGGGTCGTGGACCGCATCATCACCGATCTCGCCGTCATCGACGTCACCGATTCCGGCCTCGTCCTGGTCGAGACCGCGCCCGGGGTGAGCGTGGAAGATGTGATCGCCGCCACCGAACCGGAGCTCACCGTCTCGGCCGACCTTACAGTGAGGGCATGAACATGGACGACGTCGTCATCGTCGCCGCGGCGCGCACGCCGCAGGGGCGTCTGAAGGGCCAGCTGGCACCGCTGACCGCCGTGCAACTGGGCAGCGCCGCGATCGCGGGGCGCTGCAGAAGGGCGGCATCCCGGCCACGGCCGTGGACGCGGTGCTGGTCGGCCAGGTGCTCGACTGCCGGATCCGGGCAGAATCCCGCCCGGCAGGCGGCGGTCGGCGCCGGCATCGGCTGGGATGTGCACGCCGGATCGGTGAACAAGGTCTGCCTGTCCGGGCTGACCGCGATCATCGACGGGGCGCGGATGCTGCGGGTGGGCGATGCGACCGTGGTCGTGGCCGCCGGCATGGAGTCGATGACCCGCGCGCCGCACCTGCTGATGGGGTCGCGCGAAGGCTACGCCTACGGCACGATCGAGGTGCTCGACCACATGGCGTACGACGGGCTCACGGACGCGTACGACGAGGAGAGCATGGGCGCCTCGACCGAGCGGCTGAACGACAAGTACGAGGTCACCCGCGCGCAGCAGGATGCGGTCGCGGCCCGCTCGCACCAGCGCGCGGCCGCCGCATGGGATGCCGGGGTCTTCGCCGATGAGATCGTCGAGGTGACCGTCCCCGGGCGGCGCGGAGCGACCACGACCGCGACGCAGGACGAGGGCATCCGGCCCGAGACCACGGTGGAATCGCTGGCGTCGCTGCGCCCGGCCTTCGCCGAGGGCGGGTCGATCACCGCGGGCAACTCGTCGCAGATCTCCGACGGCGCCTCGGCGGTCGTGCTGACGACCCGCTCGCACGCGGACGCGAACGGCTGGCCGGTGCTGGCGGTCGTGGGCGCCAGCGGCCAGGTCGCCGGACCGGACAACTCGCTGCACGCCCAGCCGGCCCGGGCCATCCAGAAGGCGGTGGACAAGCAGGGCATCGCGGTGTCCGACCTGGACGTGGTCGAGATCAACGAGGCGTTCGGCGCGGTCGTGGCGCGGTCCCAGCGCGAGCTCGGCCTCTCGGATGACATCGTCAACATCCACGGCGGCGGCATCGCCATCGGCCACCCGATCGGCGCCAGCGGCAACCGGCTGGTGGTGCACATGGTGCACGAACTGGTGCGCCGCGGCAGCGGGACCGCCGCGGTGGCCCTGTGCGGCGGCGGCGGTCAGGGCGACGCGCTGATCCTCACCCGCTGACGCCCGGCTCAGCGCTCGAGGTGTTCCTTCAGATACTTCTTCTCGTGCCCTGAGACGGGGGAGTCGGGCGGCACCAGATGTCCGGTGCCGGCGCGACGGATGTCCACGATCGATCCGATCGCCAGCGCCACGGTGATCCCCCAGCTGAGCCAGGCCAGGGCGGTGCGCCAGGTGAAGGGCTCGTGCTCACGCAGTGCTCGGCGAGCGTCATGCCGCTGGTCACGGCCGCGATGATCCCTGTGCCGAAGACGTACTTGCGCATCCCTCCACGCTAGCGCGCGATCCGCGCCGCGTCTTCCCCGGGCGCACGCGCGTCGGCGCTGTTAGCCTGGGAGCGCAGTCGCGATCCGAAAGCAGGGGCTGACATGACGCAAGCCGAACTCGTCGTCGTCGCCAATCGTCTTCCCGTCGATCGCGACGAGGCCGGCGGCTGGCGGCCCTCTCCCGGCGGCCTGGTGACGGCGCTCGAGCCGGTGATGCGGCGCGTGGACGGCGCGTGGGTCGGCTGGCCGGGACAGGCCGGGCTGAAGGCCGACGAGTTCGACTTCGACGGCATGCATCTGGTGCCGGTGACGCTGAGCGCCCAGGATGTCCAGCTGTACTACGAGGGCTTCGCCAACGACACCATCTGGCCCCTCTACCACGATGTGATCTCGCCGCCCCGCTATCGGCGGGAGTGGTGGAACGCCTACGTGGACGTGAACAGCCGGTTCGCCGACGCGGCGGCGGCGGTCGCCGCCCAGAACGCGACGGTGTGGGTGCAGGACTACCAGCTCGAGCTCGTGCCGCAGATGATCCGAGAGCGCCGGCCCGACCTGACGATCGGTTACTTCCATCACATTCCGTTTCCGGCATACGGACTGTTCTCGCAGCTTCCGTGGCGGCGCCAGGTGGTCGAGGGCCTGCTCGGGGCCGACGTGATCGGATTCCAGCGGACGGCCGACGCCAGCAACTTCGCCCGGGCCGTGCATCGCCAGCTTGCGCTACGAGACCCGGGCCTCCGGCATCCGGATCCCGCAGGAGGACGGGACGACGCGCATCGCCCTGGCGAAGGCTTTCCCGATCTCGATCGACTCGTCCACGTACATCGAGATGGCGGCCCGCCCCGACATCCAGGCCCGCGCCGTCCAGATCCGCGAGGAGCTGGGCAACCCGGAGAAGATCCTGCTGGGCGTGGATCGCCTCGACTACACCAAGGGGATCCGCCACCGGATGAAGGCGTTCGGCGAGCTGCTCAGCGACGGGCGCCTGTCGGTAGAGCGCGCCACCCTCGTGCAGGTGGCCAGTCCCAGCCGCGAACGGGTGGCCGCCTACATGCAGCTGCGCGACGAGATCGAGCGGACCGTGGGACGGATCACCGGCAGCTACGACACCATGGGGCACACCGCCATCCGCTACCTGCACCAGACCTTTCCGCGGGAGGAGATGGTGGCCCTGTTCCTGGCCGCCGACGTCATGCTGGTCACCGCGCTGCGCGACGGGATGAACCTGGTCGCCAAGGAGTACGTCGCCGCCCGCACCGACAACCGCGGAGTGCTCGTGCTCAGCGAGTTCACCGGCGCCTCCGACGAGCTCGGCAGCGCGCTGCGCATCAACCCGCACGACATCGAGGGGCTCAAGGACTCGATCATGCAGGCGGTGGACATGCCGCGAGCCGAGCAGGGACGGCGGATGCGCAAGCTGCGTCGACGCGTGCTCGAGCACGACGTGAACGCGTGGTCCCGTGACTTCCTCGCGGCGCTGGACCAGGCGCGCAAGGCGAACGACCGATGAGCGGGGATGCCGCAGAGCACGCGCTCGAGCGGCTGGCGGCGGCACCCCGGCTGCTGATCGCCCTCGATTTCGACGGCACTCTCTCGCCGCTGGAGGACGATCCGATGGCGGCCCGGATGCTGCCCGAGGCGCGTCGGGCGCTGCAGGCACTGGTCGCTCTGGCCGACACCTGGGTCGCCCTGGTGTCGGGCGCAGCCTGTCGGATCTGCGCGTCATCGCCGAGCATCGGGATGATGCGGCCATCCTGCTGGCCGGCTCGCACGGGGCGGAGTACTGGACGCCGGCCGACGGCCTGCTCGAGCCGACTGAATCGGCGGAGGACATCGTGCTCCGCGACCGGCTGCGCGCGGCCGCGGAGGAGGCCGTGCGCCACCTGGCCGGGGTCGTCGTCGAGCCGAAGACCTTCGGCTTCGGGGTGCACAGCCGCACGGCGGCACCGGACGACGCGCGCACCGCGAACGACGCCGTCGACGCGATCGTGGCCGCCGGTGCCCCGCACTGGCGCCGGCGGACCGGGCACAACATCGTGGAGTACGCGTTCCGGCACGAGGGCAAGGACACCGCGGTCGCCCACCTGCGCGAGCTCACGGGCGCCGACACGGCACTGTTCGCCGGCGACGACGTCACCGACGAGGATGCGCTGGGCAGCCTCGGCCCCGACGACGTGGGCGTGCACATCGGCACCGGTCAGGCCACGGCCGCCTCGGTCGTGCCTGCCCGACATCCCCGCGTTCGCGGCCTTCCTGTCCGAGCTCGCGCGGCGACGCGGTTCCCGCCCGGAATAGACTGCGACCATGTCTGCCGCCGAGAACCCGATCGACATCAAACCCCGCAGTCGCGTCGTCACCGACGGGATCGAAGCCACCACCTCCCGCGGCATGCTCCGCGGCGTCGGGATGGGGGACGAGGACTGGGACAAGCCGCAGATCGGGATCGCCTCCAGCTGGAACGAGATCACCCCGTGCAACCTGAGCCTGGACCGGCTGGCCCAGGGCGCCAAAGAGGGGGTGCACGCCGGCGGCGGCTACCCGCTCCAGTTCGGCACGATCTCGGTGTCGGACGGCATCTCGATGGGCCACGAGGGCATGCACTTCTCCCTGGTCTCGCGCGAGGTCATCGCCGACTCGGTCGAGACGGTCGTGATGGCGGAGCGGCTGGACGGCACCGTCCTGCTGGCCGGGTGCGACAAGTCCATCCCCGGGATGCTGATGGCCTCGGCGCGGCTGGATCTGTCCAGCGTCTTCCTCTACGCCGGCTCGATCGCCCCGGGATGGGTCAAGCTCTCCGACGGGACCGAGAAGGAGATCACGATCATCGACTCGTTCGAGGGCGTGGGCGCGTGCCTGTCCGGCCGGATGAGCGAAGCCGATCTGAAGCGGATCGAGTGCTCGTTCGCTCCCGGCGAGGGCGCGTGCGGCGGCATGTACACCGCGAACACCATGGCCTCGGTCGCCGAGGCGCTGGGGCTCAGCCTGCCGGGGTCGGCGGCCCCGCCGTCGGCCGACCGACGCCGGGACGCGTTCGCCCATCGATCCGGCGAGGCGGTCGTGAACCTGCTGCGTCAGGGCATCACCACCCGCGACATCCTCACGATCGAGGCGTTCGAGAACGCCATCGCGCTGGCCATGGCGCTGGGCGGCTCGACGAACGTGGTGCTGCACCTGCTGGCGATCGCCCACGAGGCCGGGGTCGAGCTGAGCCTGCACGATTTCAACCGGATCGGCGACGAGGTGCCGCACGTGGCCGACATGAAGCCGTACGGACAGTTCGTGATGAACGACGTCGACCGTCACGGCGGCATCCCCGTGATCATGAAGGCCATGCTCGACGAGGGCTGCTGCACGGCGACGCGCTGACCGTCACCGGAAAGACGCTCGCCGAGAACCTGCGCGCACTGAACCCGGACCCGGTCGACGGGACCGTCATCCACTCCTTCGACGACCCCATCCACGCCACCGGGGGACTGACCATCCTGCACGGCTCGCTCGCACCCGACGGCGCCGTCGTCAAGACCGCCGGATTCGACGCCGCCGTGTTCGAGGGACCGGCGCGCGTGTTCGAGCGCGAGCGCCAGGCCATGGACGCGCTGGAAGCCGGGCGGATCGCCCCCGGGGACGTGGTCGTGATCCGGTACGAAGGGCCCAAGGGCGGCCCGGGGATGCGCGAGATGCTGGCGATCACCGCGGCCATCAAGGGCGCGGGCCTCGGCCGGGATGTACTACTCTTGACGGACGGTCGATTCTCCGGCGGCACAACCGGCCTGTGCATCGGCCATATAGCACCTGAGGCAGTGGACGCTGGTCCCGTGGCCCTGGTGCGCGATGGTGATCTGATACGGGTCGATATCGCGGCTCGCACTCTCGACCTACTCGTCGATGAGCCCGAGTTGAGCTCCCGCAAGGTGGGATGGGAGCCACTGGAACCGCGCTATACCCGAGGTGTCCTGGCCAAGTACTCCAAGCTCGTGCACTCTGCCGCGCAGGGCGCCGTCACGGGGTGACGGCCGTTTCGATCCCCTGCGAGCCCGATCAATCGAGGAATCATCACCATGCCCGCAGACACTGCTGCGGCCGTGCCCCGGCCGCCCGCCCGCACCGCATCCGCCCCCGTGCTCACCGGGGCGGCAAGCCGTCGTGCGCTCACTCGAACTGCTCGGCGTCACGGACGTGTTCGGCCTGCCCGGGGGAGCGATCCTCCCGGTGTACGACCCGCTGATGGACACGTCCGAGATCCGCCACATCCTGGTCCGCCACGAGCAGGGCGCCGGCCACGCGGCCGAAGGGTACGCGTCGGCGTCGGGCAAGGTGGGCGTCGCCATCGCGACCTCCGGCCCCGGCGCGACCAACCTGGTCACCGCCATCGCCGACGCCTACATGGACTCGGTGCCGATGCTGGCCATCACCGGCCAGGTGTTCAGCACCCTGATGGGCACCGACGCGTTCCAGGAGGCCGACATCGTCGGCATCACCATGCCGGTGACCAAGCACTCGTTCCTGGTCAAGCGCGCCGAGGACATCCCCGGTGCCCTGGCCGCCGCCTACGAGATCGCCTCGACCGGCCGGCCCGGACCGGTGCTCGTGGACATCACCAAGGACGCCCAGCAGGCCGAGGCGCCGTTCATCTGGCCGCCGAAGGTCGACCTGCCCGGCTATCGTCCGGTCACCAAGGCGCACGGCAAGCAGATCCAGGCCGCCGCACGGCTGCTGGCCGAGTCGCGCAAGCCCGTGCTGTACGTGGGCGGCGGCGTGATCCGCGCCGGCGCGGCGGACGAGTTGCGCACGCTCGCCGAGTCCACCGGCGCGCCGGTCGTGACCACGCTGATGGCACGCGGCGCCTTCCCGGATTCGCACCGGCAGCACCTGGGCATGCCGGGCATGCACGGGACCGTGCCGGCGGTGCTCGCCCTGCAGGAGTCCGACCTGATCCTCGCGCTGGGCGCGCGGTTCGATGACCGCGTGACCGGCAAGGCCGCGCTGTTCGCGCCGAACGCCAAGGTCGTCCACGTCGACATCGACCCCGCGGAGATCTCGAAGATCCGCATCGCCGACGTGCCGATCGTGGGCGATCTGAAGGACGTGCTGGTCGATCTGGAGGTCGCCTTCCGCGGGGCCGCGGCATCCGAGGGCCCGGACATCGAGGAGTGGTGGTCCTACCTGGACGGACTGCTCGAGGAGTTCCCGCTCGGGTTCGCCCCGACCAGCGACGGGCTGCTCTCGCCCCAGCACGTGATCCAGCGGATCGGCGAGCTGACCGGGCCCGAGGCCGTGTATGCGGCCGGAGTCGGCCAGCACCAGATGTGGGCGGCCCAGTTCATCAAGTACGAGCGGCCGAACTCCTGGCTGAATTCGGGCGGCGCCGGCACGATGGGCTACTCGGTCCCCGCCGCCATGGGGGCCAAGGTCGCCGAGCCGGATCGCGTGGTCTGGGCGATCGACGGCGACGGCTGCTTCCAGATGACGAATCAGGAGCTGGCCACCTGCACGATCAACGACATCCCGATCAAGGTCGCGATCATCAACAACTCGTCGCTGGGCATGGTGCGCCAGTGGCAGACCCTGTTCTACGACGGGCGCCACTCGAACACCGACCTGAACACGGGCCACGGCACCGTGCGCATCCCCGACTTCGTGAAGCTGGCCGAGGCATATGGCGCGCTGGCGATCCGCGTGGAGAGGCCCGAGGACGTGGATGCCGCGATCACGAAGGCGCTGGAGACCAACGACCGCCCGGTGGTGATCGACTTCGTCGTCAGCGCCGACGCCATGGTCTGGCCGATGGTGCCGCAGGGCGTCAGCAACAGCTACATCCAATACGCGCTCGAGCACGCGCCGGCGTTCGACCAGGAAGACTGAGGGGGAGCGACATGCCCAATCACGTGCTGAGCCTCCTGGTGGAGGACAAGCCGGGTCTGCTGACCCGCGTCGCCGGGCTCTTCGCCCGCCGCGGCTTCAACATCGCCTCGCTCGCCGTAGGCGTCACCGAGGTGCGCGGACTGAGCCGCATCACCGTCGTGGTCGACGTGGAGGAGCAGCCGCTGGAGCAGGTGACCAAGCAGCTGAACAAGCTGGTGAACGTCATCAAGATCGTCGAGCTCGAGCCGCAGGCGTCCGTCCAGCGCGAGCACGTGCTGATCAAGGTGCGCGCCGACAACGCGAACCGGTCGAACGTGCTCGAGGTGGTGAACCTGTTCCGCGCCTCGGTGGTCGACTACGCGCCCGACGCGCTCGTGGTCGAGGTCACCGGCGACCAGGGCAAGATCGAGGCCTTCCTGCACGCGCTGGAGCCGTTCGGCATCAAGGAGCTGGCCCAGTCCGGGCTGCTGGCGATCGGCCGCGGCGGCAAGAGCATCACCGAACGCGTCCTGCGCGGCTGAGACATCCATCCCATTACGAAGGAGAAACACCAAGTGAGCACCGAGATCTTCCACGACGCCGACGCCGACCTGTCCATCATCCAGGGCAAGAAGGTCGCGATCGTCGGCTATGGCTCCCAGGGCCACGCCCACGCGCTGAACCTGCGCGATTCGGGCGTCCAGGTCGTCATCGCCCTCAAGGAGGGGTCGAAGTCGATCCAGAAGGCCGAGGAGGCCGGGTTCGAGGTCAAGACGGTCGCCGACGCGACCGACTGGGCCGACGTGATCGTCATCCTCGCGCCGGACCAGCACCAGCGCGGCATCTTCGCCGACTCGATCAAGGACCACCTGACCGAGGGCAAGACCCTGCTCTTCGCGCACGGCTTCAACATCCGCTTCGGGTACATCCAGGCCCCCGAGGGCGTGGACGTCGTCATGGTCGCGCCCAAGGGCCCCGGCCACACCGTACGTCGCGAATACGAGGCCGGCCGCGGCGTGCCGGTCATCGCCGCGGTCGAGAAGGACGCGTCCGGGCATGCCTGGGACACCACCTGGTCGTACGCCAAGGCGATCGGCGGCCTGCGCGCCGGCGGCATCAAGACGACGTTCACCGAAGAGACCGAGACCGACCTGTTCGGCGAGCAGGCCGTGCTGTGCGGCGGCGTGTCGCAGCTGATCCAGTACGGCTTCGAGACGCTGGTCGAGGCCGGGTACCAGCCGCAGATCGCCTACTTCGAGGTGCTGCACGAGATGAAGCTGATCGTCGACCTGATCTGGGAGGGCGGCATCGCCAAGCAGCGCTGGAGCGTGTCCGACACCGCCGAGTACGGCGACTACGTGTCCGGGCCGCGCGTGATCGACCCGCACGTGAAGGAGAACATGCAGGCGGTCCTGGGCGACATCCAGTCCGGCGCGTTCGCCGAGCGGTTCATCGCGGACCAGGATGCCGGGGCCCCCGAGTTCCTCGAGCTTGCGCAAGAAGGGCGAGTCGCACCCGATCGAGGCCACCGGCCGCGAGCTGCGGGCGCTGTTCGCCTGGAAGCAGCAGGACGAGGACTACGTGGACGGCTCCGCCGCGCGCTGAGTCATCGCCGCCGACGGGCCGGGGGAGCGATCCCCGGCCCGTCGTGTATGCGGGCGTGTCCTAGACTGGCGCACATGGCGACCGGTCCGGATCATCTCGACGATGACGAGGCTCTCCGGTGGGACGGCGACGAGTCATCGCGCCCGGTGCTGCCGCCCGGGTGGAAGGCCAAGGGCAGGGGAGCGGACGCGGTCGGCGCCCCCGACGACCCCGATGCGACCACCGGCGTCTCGCATGCACTGGACGCCGCCGACGAGGCCGAGGCCGACGCTCCGCCGATGGGCAACGCCACCCTGATCGGGCTGGGCGTGCTCGGCGGCGTGTACGCGCTGTACGTCGTCGGCTGGATCATCGGCGGCCTGCGGCTGCAGGGCACGTCGCAGTCGCTGCTGGCCGACGCGATGTTCCAGGGCAGCCGGTGGCTGGCGGTGCTGGCGCCGATCATCTGGTTCGCCACGGTCTTCGCCCTCACCCGCGCCCGCGCGACCTGGCTGCGGTTCGCGTGGCTGGCCGCGGGCGCCGTGCTGCTGGTGCCGTGGCCGTTCATCATGACCGGGATGGTGGGGCGATGACCGACGCGACCTCCGCGGCACCGGCATCCGGCCGTCGCACTCCGGTGTGGCTGCTGGGCACCATCGTGGGCCTGTTCGGGCTGTTCTATGCGTATGCCGTGTGGAACGCGATCGGGAACCTCATCACCTCGGTGCAGTACTTCGCGGGCATCCATGTGCCGCTGAACGCCTTGGGGTGGTTCCTGTGGATCTTCGCGGCGGTGCTCCCCGTCATCGTGTTCGTCGCCGGGTTCCGGCTCGCCTTCCGGCGCGCGCCCGGCCCGGTCGTGCTGATCATGCTGAGCGGCCTCGCGCTGGTGGCCGTGTTCTGGCTGAACGTGGTCGCGTACTCGGTGCTGAACACGAACGCGCTGATCTCCTGAGGCGTCACACGGTCGGGGACGGTCGGCGGATGCCGGTAGGCTGGCAGCGTCTCGCCCCGAAGGCGTGCGGCGCGGCATCCCCACTCTCGAAGCCGTCGTGCGCTGTGCGCGCGGCCCACCGCCGAAGGGTCTGCTTGTGACCAAGCCCGTCGTCCTCATTGCCGAACAGCTCTCACCCGCGACCGTCGAGGCCCTCGGGCCCGACTTCGAGATCCGGGATGTGGACGGAGCGGATCGGGCGGCCCTGCTGCCGGCTCTCGCCGACGCCGAGGCGGTGCTGATCCGGTCGGCGACGAAGATGGATGCCGAGGCCATCGCCGCCGCGCCGAAGCTGCGGGTGATCGCCCGCGCCGGCGTGGGGCTGGACAACGTGGACATCAAGGCGGCGACCACCGCCGGCGTCATGGTCGTGAACGCCCCGACCTCGAACATCATCTCCGCCGCCGAGCTGACGATCGCGCACATGCTGAGCCTGGCCCGGCACATCCCGGCCGCGAACGACTCGCTGGCCCGGGGGAGTGGAAGCGCAGCGCCTACACCGGCGCCGAGCTCTTCGAGAAGACGGTCGGCATCGTCGGCGTCGGACGGATCGGGAGCCTGATCACCGAGCGGCTGCGCGCCTTCGGCGTGCGGGTCGTCGGCTACGACCCGTATCTGACCCCCGCCCGCGCACAGCAAGCTGCAGGTCGAGCCCTGCCGCTGGACGAGGTGCTTGCGCCAGAGCGACTTCGTCACGGTGCACATGCCCAAGACGCCCGAGACCACGGGCATGATCGGCGCCGAGCAGCTGGCGCTGATGAAGCCGACCGCCTACATCGTCAACGTCGCACGCGGCGGGCTGATCGACGAGGACGCGCTGCACGACGCCCTGGCCGGCGGCGTGATCGCGGGGGCAGCGCTGGATGTGTTCACCTCCGAGCCCCCCGCCGACGGCGGCTCGGCGCAGCGCCTGCTCGCCCTGCCCAACACGGTCGTCACCCCGCACCTGGGTGCCTCCACCGCCGAGGCGCAGGAGAAGGCCGGCGTCTCGGTGGCGCGGTCGGTCAAGCTGGCGCTGGAAGGCGACCTGGTCCCGGACGCGGTCAACGTCGCCGGCGGGGTGATCGACCCGTTCGTGCGTCCCGGCATCGCGCTGGTGGAGATGCTCGGGCAGTTCTTCACCGGTCTGTCGCAGAGCGCCCTGACCAGCCTGGACATCGAGGTGCGCGGCGAACTGGCGGCGTACGACGTGAGCGTGTACCGGCTGGCGGCGCTGAAGGGGATCTTCACCAACATCGTCAGCGAGAACGTCTCGTACGTGAACGCGCCGCTGTTCGCCGAGCAGCGTGGGATCGAGACCCGGCTGATCGTCGAGGCCGACAGCCCGCTGTACCGGAACATCACGATCCTGCGCGGCTCGCTGTCCGACGGCAGCGTGCTCAGCGTCGCCGGGACGCTGGCCGGCACCCGCATGGTGCCGAAGATCGTCGGCATCGACGACTACGAGATCGAGGTCCCGATCGAGCAGGCATCACCTCGTGATGCAGTACGCCGACCGGCCCGGGGTGGTCGCCATCTACGGCCGGCTGCTCGGCGACACCGGCATCAACATCGCCGGTCTCCAGGTCGCCCACCCGGACGCGCACGGGCGGGCGCTGTCGGTGCTGACCGTCGACTCCCCGGTGCCCGAGGAGATCACCGAGAAGATGCAGGACGCCGTCGGCGCCGACCTGCTGCGCCAGATCGAGATCGTCGGGGTCTGAGGGCCGGGTGCGCGTCGCTCAGATGGTGTCGTCCGGGGCGGAGGTCTCGTCGCGGCGCACCGTGTCGCCGCTGCGCGGGTCGACCGAGGTGTGCGAGGTCGCGATCGTGCGCCGCCGGCGCATGAGGAACACGAGCCCCACGATGAAGACGACGACCCCCGCGGCCATGAGGATGTAGCCGACCAGCGGAAGGTCCACCCACCCCACGTCGATGTGCAGGGCGAAGGCGAGGATCGCTCCGATGACGAAGAGGACGATGCCGAGTCCGATGCTCATGGTCGCTCCGTTCCGTGTGTCCTTGACCACGGCGTGATGGGTCGCGCCGCGGCGGGCCTCCATCATCCGACACGGCGCGGCGGGGCGCCAGGCCTTGCGGCGCCGGTCCGGCTGTGTTAGTCGCCCGGCGCGGTGACGTCGCGCACGAGAGCGGCCAGCGCGTCCAGTTCGGACGAGTCGGCGAGCGGGCCGGATGCCGTCGCGTCGAGCAGATTGTTGAAGTACAGGCCGTCCGAGACCAGCAGCACCAGGCGCAGCGCCGTCTCGTCGCGCACATGCGGACGTACGGCGTCCGCCCAGCGCTCCCGGATCTCGTGCAGGGCGGTGCCGGCGGCCGGACTCCCGCCCTGGGCGAGCCGCGACACGCCCAGGAGCGCGCGATCCAGCGCGGTGCCCTCCATCATCGACGTGCGCACATAGGCGGCCACGACGCCCTCGGGAGCGTTGCTGATCTCCTCGACATCCTGGTCGACGAGGACGCGGAGCCGCTCGATCAGCGCCGCCTCGAGCGCGTCCTTGGTGGCGAAGTGGTACAGCAGGCCGCCCTTGGAGACGCCCGCCGCGCGGGCCGTGGCATCCATCGTCGCCGCCCGCTCGCCGTCGTCCATGAGGATCTGCGCGAACGCGTCCAGGACGCTCTCGCGGGCATGCGGCGGACGACTCATGGGCTCGATCGTATCGGCGGGGGACGGGGATGCTGTTAGTATACCGGCTGGACGGTACAGTATCGTCCTGCCGCCACCGAACGAGATCGTCATGACCGTGCTCAGCCCCACTCCCGACCCCGCCCGCATCCCCGCGGGGTCCGCGCCGCGTCCGGCGCGCGCCGGCGGGCGCGCCTGGGCCGCCCTGGCCGTCCTGATGCTGCCTGTGCCTGCTCATCTCGGTGGACAACACCGTGCTCAGCTTCGCCCTGCCGATGATCGCGCTCGAGCTCGAGCCGACGAGCATCCAGCAGCTGTGGATCATCGACGCCTACCCACTGGTGCTGGCCACGCTCCTGGTGACGATGGGGACACTGGGGGATCGGTTCGGCCGGCGTCGGATGCTGCTGATCGGCGCCACCGGCTTCGCCCTGGTGTCGGCGGCCACCGCGTTCGCGCCCACAGCCGAGTGGCTGATCGCCGGGCGCGCGGCGATGGCCGTGTTCGGCGCCATGCTGATGCCCTCCACGCTGTCGCTGATCCGCAGCGTCTTCACCGACCGCCGCCAGCGGCGCCTGGCCATCGCGGTGTGGGCCGCGATGTTCTCGGCCGGGGCCGCCCTCGGCCCGATCGTCGGCGGCATCCTGCTGGAGCACTTCGCCTGGGGCTCGGTGTTCCTGATGGCCGTCCCCGTGCTGATCCCGCTGCTGGTGCTCGCCCCGCTGCTCGTGCCGGAGAGTCGCGACCCCGCGCCCGGGCGCATCGATCCGATCAGCATCGCGCTGTCGATCGGGGCGATGGTGCCGATCGTGTACGCGATCAAGGAGATGGCGGTGGTCGGCCTGGGCGGAATGGTGCTGCCGCTGCTGGCGATCGGCGTGCTGTTCGGGGTGCTCTTCGTGCGCCGACAGCTGCGCGTCCCGTCGCCGATGCTGGATATGGCACTGTTCCGCCGCCGGGTGTTCACCGGCGCACTGCTGGTCAACCTGCTCAGCGTGGTGGCGCTGGTGGGGTTCCTGTTCTTCGTCGCCCAGCACCTGCAAGCTGATCGTCGGGCTGTCGCCGCTGGAGTCGGGGCTCGCGCTGGTGCCGTCGCTGGCGGCGATGATCGCCGCGGGCCTGATCGTCGTCCCGATCTCGGCCCGGGTCTCGCCGCGGGTGGTGATCCCGGCCGCGCTGGTGTTCTCCGCGGCGGGATACGTCGGGATCGCACTGACCACCGGCCCGCACACACTGTGGCCGACGATCCTGGCCTCGATCAGCCTGGGGATCGGCGTGGGGGCGGCTGAGACCGTCTCGAACGAGCTCATCCTCTCCTCCGCCCCGGCGGCCAAGGCGGGTGCGGCCAGCGCGGTCTCCGAGACCGCTTACGAGCTGGGCACCGTGCTGGGCACGTCCGTGATCGGCGGGCTGCTGACGGCCGTCTACCGGGGCACCCTCGCCGTGCCGGCCGGCGTGCCGGCGGCGGTGGCCGACGCGGCCCGCGAGACGCTCGCCGGCGCGGTGCACGCCGCGTCCGGACTGCCGGGCGCGGTCGGCGCGGCGCTGCACGAGGCCGCCGCCACGGCGTTCGACGCGGGCGTGGGGGCCGCCGCACTGATCGGGGCGGCCCTGGTCGTGGCAGCCGGCGTGATCGCGGCCACTACTCTGGGTGGGAACCAGAACAGCGTCGAGTGAGTCGCAGAGGAGTGCCGTGTTGGAGCATGCACAGTCGCGTGTCGTGAAGCTGGCGGTCATCGCCGGGGACGGGATCGGACCGGAGGTCGTCGCCGAGGCGGAGAAGGTGCTCGACGCCGCGACCGCGGGCAGCGACATCCGATTCGAGAAGACGCGCTTCGCGCTGGGGGCCGGCCGCTACCTCGCGACCGGCGACACGCTCACCGACGAGGACCTCACCGCGATCAAGGGGCACGACGCGATCCTGCTGGGTGCCGTGGGGGAACACCCGGCGATCCCCGTCTGGCGGGAGCGAACATCGAGCGGGGCCTCCTGCTGAAGCTGCGGTTCGAACTCGACCACTATGTGAACCTGCGCCCGGCACGGCTCTACCCGGGGTCTGCCGGGCCGCTGGCCGACCCCGGATCGGTCGACTTCGTCGTGGTGCGCGAGGGCACCGAAGGGCCGTACGTGGGCAACGGGGGCAGCATCCGCCGCGGCACACCGCACGAGATCGCGAACGAGACGAGCGTGAACACCGCCTACGGCGTGGAGCGCGTCGTGCGCTACGCGTTCGACCTCGCCGAACGGCGCGCGCACCGGCTCACCCTCGTGCACAAGACGAACGTGCTGGTCAACGCCGGGTCGCTGTGGAAGCGGATCGTGGACGACGTGGCCGCGGAGCATCCGGACGTTGCCGTAGACTACCTGCACGTCGATGCCGCGACCATCTTCCTGGTCACGAACCCGGGTCGCTTCGACGTGATCGTCACCGACAACCTCTTCGGCGACATCCTGACCGATCTGGCCGGCGCCGTCACCGGAGGCATCGGTCTGGCCGCATCCGGGAACATCAACCCGGACGGCGCGTTCCCGTCGATGTTCGAGCCCGTGCACGGTTCGGCACCGGACATCGCCGGACAGCAGAAGGCCGATCCCACGGCCGCGATCCTGTCCATCGCCCTCCTGCTCGACCACCTCGGGCTGCCCGGCGACGCCGACCGCGTCACGCGCGCGGTCGAGGACGACATCGCCGGCCGGGGCGCGGCATCCCGCACGACGGCGCAGATCGGCGACGCGATCGCCGCACGGCTGCGGGCGTAATCTGAGACACGTGGGCGTCGCCGCCACCTTCGACGTTTGGACCTGACATGACCCTCTCCGCAGCATCTGCCACCGCCACGGCGGCCTTCACCGTGACCCGCAACCCGTCCGCCGTTCCGCCGGCCCGCCGCACGGAGCTGCTGCGCGACCCGTCGTTCGGGACCGTGTTCACCGACCACATGGTCGGCATCTCGTGGTCCTCCACCGAGGGCTGGCACGACGCACGGGTCGAGCCCTACGGACCGCTCTCGCTCGACCCGGCCGCGGCCGTGCTGCATTACGGGCAGGAGATCTTCGAGGGCATCAAGGCCTACCGGCACGCGGACGGATCGGTGCACACGTTCCGGCCCGACCAGAACGGCCGGCGGCTCGAGCGCAAGCGCGCGGCGGCTGGCACTGCCCGAGCTGCCGGTCGACACCTTCGTGCAGTCGCTGCGCGAGCTGATCGCGGTCGACGGGGACTGGGTGCCCGGCGGCGAGGATCAGAGCCTGTACCTGCGGCCGTTCATGTTCGCCTCCGAGGCGTTCCTGGGCGTGCGTCCGGCGCGCGAGGTGTCGTTCCGCGTCATCGCCAGCCCGGTGGGCGCCTACTTCAAGGGCGGCGCGAAGCCGGTCTCGATCTGGCTCAGCGAGGACTATGCACGTGCCGGCCGCGGCGGCACCGGGGCGGCCAAGACCGGCGGCAACTATGCGGCGAGCCTCCTGCCCCAGGCCGAGGCGGCCGACCAGGGCTGCGACCAGGTCGTGTTCCTGGACCAGGACCGCAACGTCGAGGAGCTCGGCGGCATGAACGTGGTGTTCGTGCGGAAGGACGGGACGCTGGTCACCCCGGCCTCCGACTCGATCCTGGAGGGCATCACCCGTGAGTCCCTGCTCCAGCTGGCCCGGGATCGCGGCCACGAGGTGCAGCGAGCGGCCGGTCTCGCTCGACGAGTGGCGGCAGGGCGTGGCATCCGGCGAGATCGTGGAGGTCTTCGCCTGCGGCACCGCCGCCGTGGTCGCGCCGATCGGCACCCTGAAGGGCCACGACTTCGTGGACCCGCAGCCCACCGGCGACCTGGCCACGTCGCTGCGCGAAGAGCTCACCGACATCCAGTACGGACGTCGCGCGGACACGCACGACTGGCTCGTGCGGCTCGACGCCTGAGGGAGCGGCACGACTAGGCTGATGCGGTGAGAATCGCGCGGTTCAGCCACCAGGGCTCCATCAAGTACGGCATCGTCGACGAGACCGACCTGGTCGTCCTCGCGGGCGACCCGATGTTCGCCGGACTCGACACCACCGGTGACCGGGTCCCGCTGGCGGACGTCGCCCTGCTGGCGCCGGTCATCCCGCGCTCCAAGGTGGTGGCGGTCGCCCGCAACTACCGCGACCACGCGGCGGAGCTGGGCAACGAGGTCGCCGAGGCGCCCATGCTGTTCCTCAAGCCGAACACCTCCGTGATCGGGCCGGGCGACGCGATCGTGCTGCCGCCGCAGTCCCAGCGGGTCGACTTCGAGGGCGAGCTGGCGGTGGTGATCGGCAAGATCGCCAAGAACGTTCCGGCCGAGCGGGCGCTGGAGTACGTGTTCGGCTACACCATCGCCAACGACGTCACCGCGCGCGATCTGCAGCGCAACGACGGGCAGTGGTCGCGGGCCAAGGGCTTCGACACCTTCTGCCCGCTCGGTCCCGCGGTCGAGACCGAGTTCGATCCGGCCGGCGACGCCGTGATCACCACCCGGGTCGACGGCGAGGTGCGCCAGCAGGGACCGATCTCGGACATGGTGCACTCGGTGCCCGACATCATCGCCTACGCCTCGGCCGCGTTCACCCTGCTGCCCGGCGACGTGCTGCTGACCGGCACCCCGGCCGGGGTGGGGCCGTTCACCGCCGGGCAGAGCGTCGAGGTCGAGATCACCGGTCTCGGGATCCTGCGCAACCCCGCCCGCGCCGCGTGACGACATCCATCGCAGTGCTGCCCGATCCCGCGCAGCTGGGCCGCATCCAGCGGCGAACCGTGTGGGTCCTCTCGCTCGGACAGATCCTGGGCGGACTCGCGTTCGGCGCCACGGTGTCGCTGGGCGCGGTGCTGGCCGCCGATCTCTCCGGCGACGAGGCGTTCTCCGGCTGGGCGACGGCGTCGGTGACGCTGGGCACCGCCCTCACCGCGGTGCCGCTGGCCGCCCTCGCCCGTCGCGGCGGGCGGCGGCCGTCACTGGCGACCGGGATGCTGGTGGCCATCATCGGCGTCGCCCTCGTCGTGGTCGCGACCGGCGCGCGCAGCTTCCCGCTGCTGATCGCCGGCTTCGCACTGGTCGGCGCCGGCCAGGCGGCGAATCTGCAGTCGCGCTTCGCCGCGGCCGACCTGGCCACCGACAGCTCGCGCGGACGCGATCTGTCCATCGTCGTGTGGGCGACCACGATCGGCGCCGTGCTCGGCCCGAACCTCGTGGGACCGGGCGAGGTCATCGGCGATGCGCTCGGGATGCCGACGCTGACCGGACCGTACCTGTTCACGATCGTCGCCCAGGCGATGGGCATCGCGCTGTACCTGCTGGCGCTGCGACCGGACCCGCTGCGACTGGCGATGCGGATCACGGCGCATCATTCGGCGGCCGGCACCCGCGTCGCCCATGCCGACCGCCCGGTGCCCGCCCGCTATGCGATGCTGGCGATCGCGGGCGCCCACGGCGTCATGGTGTCGGTGATGGCGATGACCCCGGTCCACCTCATCCACGCGGGCGCGACCCTGGAGATCATCGGCCTGACCATCAGCCTGCACATCGCCGGGATGTATGCGCTCTCACCGGTGTTCGGCATCCTCGCCGACCGCATCGGGCGGGTCCCGACCGTGCCTGCTGGGACAGGCCCTGCTGGTCGCCTCGCTGGTCACGGCGGCGCTCGGGCAGACCTCGACTCCGGCGGTCACGGTGGCGCTGGTCCTGCTCGGTCTCGGCTGGAGCGCGACCACGGTCTCCGGTGCGGCGCTGCTGACCGAGGCATCCGCCGAAGACCGTCGCACCCGCCGGCAGGGGCGCAACGACTTCCTGATGAGTCTGGTCGGCGCGGTCGGCGCGGTCCTTGCCGGCGTGCTGCTGTCCTGGATCGGGTACGGGGGGCTCGCGCTGTGCGCGCTGGTGATCGTCGCCGTGGTGGCGGGTCTGTCACCGCTCGGGCGACGCACCCGGGCGAACTAGGCTGGAGGGCGTGTCTTCCGCGCCCCACCCCCTGACCACGACCGCCGCCGGACCCGACGTGCGCGTCCGCTTCTGCCCCTCGCCGACCGGCCTGCCGCACGTCGGCATGGTGCGTACGGCGCTCTACAACTGGGCATACGCGCGACACACCGGCGGCACGCTGATCTTCCGGGTGGAGGACACGGATGCTGCCCGCGACAGCGAGGAGAGCTATCGCCAGCTCGTCGACGCGCTGACCTGGCTGCGCATCGACTGGGACGAGGGGGTCGAGAAGGGCGGTCCGCACGGACCGTACCGGCAGTCGCAGCGCACCGGGATCTACGCCGACGTGCTGGAGCGGCTGGTCGCGGCCGGGCGGGTCTACGAGAGCTACTCGACCGCCGCCGAGATCGATGCCCGGAACGCGGCGAACGGACGAGCCGCACAGCTCGGCTACGACAACTTCGACCGCGAGCTGACCGACGAGCAGAAGGCGGCGTTCCGCGCCGAGGGACGGGAACCGGCCTGGCGCGTCCGCGTGCCCGACGAGGACCTGACCTACGTCGACCTGATCCGCGGCGAGGTGACCTTCCCCGCCGGGTCGTTCCCCGACTTCGTCATCGTGCGCGCCGGCGGCAAGGCGCTCTATCCGTTCACGAACCCGGTGGACGACGCCCTGATGGGCATCACGCACGTCATCCGCGGCGAGGACATCATGCCCTCCACGGCGCGGCAGCTGGTCCTGTACGACGCGCTCATCGCCGCCGGCATCGCCACCTTCATGCCCCGGTTCGGTCACATGCCGCTCGTGCTCGGCGCGACCGGCAACAAGAAGCTGTCCAAGCGCGATCCGCAAGCCGACCTGTTCTTGCAGCGCGAGAAGGGCTTCATCCACGAGGGCCTGCTGAACTACCTGGCGCTGCTCGGCTGGTCGATCGGACCCGACCGCGATGTGTTCTCGCTGGCCGAGTTCACCGCCGCCTTCGACATCGTCGACGTCAACCCGAACCCGGCCCGCTTCGATCAGAAGAAGGCCGAGGCGATCAACGGCGACCACATCCGGATGCTGGAGCCGTCCGACTTCGCGACGCGCATCGTGCCCTACCTGCGTGCCGCCGGTCTCGTCGGCGAGGACGTCACGCCGGAGCAGCAGCGGCTGATCACCGCGGTGGCCCCGCTCGTGCAGGAGCGGGTGCAGCTGCTGGGCGAGGTGCCGGCCCTGGTCGGGTTCCTCTTCACCGACGACGTCGAGTACGCCGACGACGCGATGAAGGGCCTCGGCGAGAACGCGGGGGAAGTGCTGGTGGCGTCGGTGAACGCCGTGCAGGACATCCCGCGGGCCGACTTCGCCGCCGCCGCGATCCAGCAGGCGCTGTCGGTCGCGCTCGTGGACGAGCTCGGTCTGAAGCCGCGCCTGGCCTATGGTCCGCTGCGGGTGGCGGTGACCGGGCGACGCGTCTCGCCGCCGCTGTTCGAGTCGATGGAGCTGCTCGGCAAGGACGAGACCCTGCGCCGCCTGGGACTGCTCGTCGCGCGACTCGCCCGGTGACCGCTCGGTTTGTCCGCAGCCGGACCGTCGTCTAGACTTGATCCTCGGCACGACTTCGGTCGAAGCCCCTTGGGGTATGGTGTAATTGGCAACACAGCGGTTTCTGGTACCGCCATTCTTGGTTCGAGTCCAGGTACCCCAGCGCTCAGAGAAACCCCCGCTCCGGCGGGGGTTTTCTCATTCCGCCGGACGCGGCCCGTGGCGCGGATGCGGGCCGGACGCGTACTAGCCTGGGCTCATGCTGTTCGGCCGAATCCGTCCCGTCGAGGTCCGCGAGATCACTGTGGAGGCCGACGGCATCGACGCCGCCCGGGCGCAGGTGGACGCCCAGGTGCCGCCGGGCTGGGCGCTCACGGATGCCGCGGCCACGATGGCGAAGGCCTCCGTCCTGATCATCCTGCGCGCGAAGATGGCGCGCCGGGACGGGGTCGACGACATCCAGGCCGCCGACATGGCCACGCTGCGGTCGCAGGTCCCCGAGGGATGGCAGCTGGTCAGCGTGCGCGAAGCCTGAGCGCGCTCAGTCGGGTGCGCAGTCGTACAGCCCCGACGCGTCCTCGGTCGTGGCACTCGTGCAGTGCGATTCTACCCAGGTCAGGATCTGACCCGAGGTGGTCGTGCCGCTGCCGCCGAAGCCGCCGCCGCGTCCCGAGGTGAGGACATAGCGGATGTCGCCGGCTTGCACCATCGCGGTGAAGGCGGTCGCGGTGGGCACCGGGTCGTTGCCGCTGAAGCCGCCGACCGGCAGGATCGCGGCGCCCCCGGACGCGATGATCAGCGGGGCCGCGGCCTGCGCGCCGAACACCGTCAGCAGATAGCGGGAGTCGCCGGCGTTCTGCTTCAGGAAGGAGAGCAGCCGCGCGTCATCCGTGCCTCCCGTCAGCGCGCCCCCGAACCGTCCCCCGTCGCGTCGCGCGCCGAACGCGGCGAACCCGCGCGCACGCGCGGACGTGGTGACGGGGATGTCGCTGACGCCCCCGGCGACCGGATTGGTCGAGCTGGGATCGGCGATCGTGACCGCCGACCAGACCGTCGGGGTCAGCAGCATCCCGACCAGCGCCAGCGACGCCGTCATCCACCGCATCCGTCCCCGCTTGCGGGTCAGGAGCGCGATCAGCAGGACGGCGGCGCCGCCGAGGACCGCCTGCGCGACGGCCACCGGCACCGAGTAGCCGCGGTAGATCGTGGCGATCACCGGTGCGGTGCCGGCCGCGACGGCCACCAGCGCGATCTGCGGCCCGCGCCGCCCGCGCTGGTGGGCACGACCGAACGCGACGCCGATGGCCAGTCCCATCGGGACGGCGAGGGCCGCCGTGTAGAACTGGTGCATCCCGGCGACCGCGGAGAACATCACGGCGAAGGTGAGGATCCACACCCCCAGCAGGACCCACACCGCAGCCCGGACGCGCAGGGCGATCAGCAGGGCCAGGGCCGCCAGCGCGGTGGGGATGAGCCAGCCGATCTGACCGGCCAGCTGGTCGTTGAACAGGCGGAGCGCGCCGGCATCGCCCGAGAACGGGGGAGTGAACGAGTTGTAAGCGTCGGCATCCGAGGTGGCCTGCCCGAACCGGCCCAGGCCGTTGTACCCGAACACCATCTCCCAGGGCGAGTCGTGCAGCGTGCTGCCGACATACGGGCGGCTGCCGGACGGGATCAGCGCGACCGTCGCGATCCACGCCACCGACAGGGCGACGCTGAGGGCGCCGGCGACAGCGAGGTGCCACACCCGACGCCACCAGCGCTGTCGGGTGCACAGATAGGCCGCCGCGAGGGCCGGCCACACGGCCCACGCCTCCAGCATGTAGCACTGGAACGCGGCGGCGATGAAGACGCCGGCCAGCACGAGCCAGCGCAGCCGGGCGCCCTCGATCGCGCGCATCCCCGCCCATGCGGCCAGGGCCAGGCCGAGCACGAAGAACGACTCGGGCTGATTGGAGCGCGACACCGCCACGAGGATCGGCGTCGTGGCCACCACGGCTCCGGCGACCACACCCCCGACCGACCCCGCGATCCGCTTGGCGGTGACGGCCACCAGCAGCGTCGCGGCGACAGCCGCCAGCGCATTGGGCAGGACGACGGTGAAGGTGGAGAAGCCGAACGCCTTCACGAACAGCGCCGGGATCCAGTACGACCCCGGGATCTTGTCCAGGGTCACCGTGCCGGCCGGATCGAACGCGCCGAAGAAGAAGTTCGACCAGTTCTGACTCATCGACACCGCGATGGCCGCGTAGTAGTCCGACCGCGACCCGGCCCACGACCCCCAGATCGTCAGGATGCCGCTGACCACGCCGAGCGTCGCCAGCGCTTGCGCCCAGGGCGTCGGCCGGCGGATGCGCGCCCACGTCCGGGGTGCGGAGGGCGTCAGGGGCGCGGCGGGGGAGAGGGCGGCCATGAGCAGGACGCTAGGCGGTCGGGGACAGCGCCGGCCCAGGGGGCGCTATGAAGCGACTGTGTGGGCCAGAATCGACGTATGGCCACTGACGTCCCGCTGTCCCCGTCGCTCGCCGCCGAACTGGCTGCCCTGCGGCGACGCGCATATGCGCCGGGCGGGGACATCGCGGCGGACACCCGCGCGGCGGCGCGGCTGGCCACGCTCGAGGGCATGGCCCGCGAGGCGGGCGCCGTGCGTGTGCTCGCCCCGGACGGGCGCACCGCGCAGGAGGCGCCGCTCTCCGCGGCGGGGGAGGATGCCGCGCCCGCAGCTCGTTCCCGGACGACGCCGACCGCACCTCGGGTGCGGGCCGCGGCATCCGAGGCGCCGGGGCCGGGGCCGGCGCGCCTGTCGCCGGCCGCACGCGGCGGGGTCCTCGGCGCGATCGGGCTCGTCGCCGCGGTGCTGGTGAGCCTGTGGGCCGGCGGGGCGACCGGGGTGCTGCCGGCGCAGAGCGGACTCTCCGGGCCCGACGCGGTGCTCACGATGTCGCCGCGGCTGCTGGCCGACGTCGACCGGAACGATCAGGCCCGCTCGCTGATGGACATCTGGGACATGGACCCGAAGACGCTGACCGTGAGTGAGACGTTCCAGGGAATGCGCGCCTGGGCGGTGCGGACGACGGACGGGCGGAACTGCATGTTCGTGGTCGCGGACCGGGTGCCGGAGGGTGGGGACTACCTGCCGATCCTGGCCGCGGGGTGCGCGCCGCGGGGGCAGGATGCGGTGGCGGACTTCTCCCCGATGGCGATGCTCGCCGACGCCGACGCTGACGCCGAGCGCACGCCGACGAGATGGGTGCGGATGTCCGTCCACGGCGAGACCGTCGGGGTGTGGCTGACCGGGGACTTCCCGGATGCCCGGAGCTGATCAGATGTCGACGGCGTCGCCCGGCTCGAGCGCGAGGAACTCGCCGTCGCCCTGCTCGACCGCCCACTTCAGCCGCTGCCGGCCCGCCTCGCGGCCGATCACCGACAGGGTCATATCGTGCGTTCCGAAGGCCCGGCGCGGCGCGACGGCCAGGACGAAGTCCATCGCCTCGCCGATCTTCAGCCACGGGGCGCCCACCGGCGCCGCCAGCAGCGCGACTTCGTGCCCCTTCGGGACGGTGTAGGAGTCGCCGGGGTAGTAGAACCGGTCATCCACCAGCACTCCCACGTTGTCGACCACCGGGATCGTCTCGTGGATCACCGCGTGCCGGCCGCCGAAGAACTCCAGCGTGAAGGGCGCGATCGACACGGTGTCGCCCGGGGCCACCACGGTGATGTCGTACCCGGCAGCGACGGCCGCCACCCCTGCGGGCGCATAGATCGGGACCCCGCCACTGTCCCGGAGGATCCGGTCGAGGTGCTCCGGCGTCCAGTGGTCCGGATGCTCGTGGGTGAGCACGATCGCGACGACGTGTCCGAGGTCGGTCAGAGGGCTGGTGAAGGTGCCGGGATCGATGACGAGGGCCTTGCCCTCGGCCTCGATCAGGAGGGCGGCGTGTTCGTGCTTGGTCACTCGCATACCTGCAGTCAACTCCCCGCGCGCGGGCCCGGCAAGCGGTGCCGAGCCGATTTTGCCGGGGTGCGCGGCCATGGCATAATTGAACGGTTGCCTGACGGCCCCATCGTATAGCGGCCTAGTACCTCGCCCTCTCACGGCGGTAACGCGGGTTCGAATCCCGCTGGGGTCACCAACACCGAACGAGCCTCTTCCTTCTGGAAGGGGCTCGTTCGTCGTCGGGCCGAGGTCCGGGCGGGCGCCGACATCCGGCTAGACTGGTCGAGCGAGAGGGAGTATCCCGTACATCGCGCGTTCGTCATCACGGAGCCCGTCGGAGGGCTTCCGGACGCGCACCGCCGTCGGCGGGGGAGAGACTTTCGACTCATCGTCGAACTCCCGAAGGGCCCCCATGGATTTCGTGATCCCCGTCTGGTTCGAGGTCACCGCGCTCATCGTGCTGGTGCTGATCCTGGCCGCCGACCTGCTGATCATCCTCAAGCGTCCGCACATCCCGTCGATGCGGGAGGCATCGCTGTGGGTGGCGTTCTACGTCGCCCTCGCGCTGATCTTCGCCGTCATCATGTTCGCCGTCACCGGCAGCTCGGATGCCGCGGGCCAGTTCGTCGCCGGCTGGCTCACCGAGTACAGCCTGTCCATCGACAACCTGTTCGTGTTCGTCCTGCTGATGAGCCAGTTCGCCGTGCCGCGGCGCTACCAGCAGGAGGTGCTGATGGTGGGCATCATCATCGCCCTCGTGCTGCGGGGCGTCTTCATCCTCCTCGGCGCCGCACTGATCGAGAACTTCAGCTGGATCTTCTACGTCTTCGGCCTGTTCCTGGTCTACACCGCCTGGCGCCAGGCGTTCCCGGGCAAGGACGAGGGCGACGCCGAGACCGAGACCGGCATCGTGCGGTTCCTGCGGCGGTTCATCAACATCAGCGACCACTACGACGGTTCCAAGCTGCGCACCACCGTGGGCGGCGTGCGCACCTGGACGCCGATGATCCTGGTCTTCGTCGCCATCGGAGTGACCGACCTGATCTTCGCCATCGACTCCATTCCAGCCATCTTCGGGATCACCCACCACGCGTTCATCGTGTTCACCGCGAACATCTTCGCGCTGATGGGTCTGCGCCAGCTGTACTTCCTGCTCGGCGGGCTCCTGGACCGGCTTGCGCTATCTGCACTACGGCATCGCGTTCATCCTCGCCTTCATCGGCGTCAAGCTGTTCGCGCACGCCCTGCACGTGAACGAGCTGCCGTTCATCAACGGCGGGCAGCCGGTGGATTGGGCCCCGGAGATCTCCACCGTGACCTCCCTGCTGGTCATCGTGGTGGCCATGGCGGTGGCGACGCTGGCCAGCCTCATCTCGGCGCGTCGCGAGAAGAAGGCCGTGGCGCCGGCGGCCGACGATGGTCCCGTCGGGGGCGACCACCGGTGACGCGGTGGTATTCTGGGCACGTGCGGATCGCTCGACTTCTGCTTAGCGGCCGCGACGAGTCCTAGTTCTCAGGCCTTCCTCGTCGCGGAGTTCGTCGCGGGCTTGATCCCTTTCCCCGAGGAGAACGACAGAACATGAGCACCCCTGCGTCCACCGTCCCCCAGCATCCGCGCACCCTGGCCGAGAAGGTGTGGGACGACCACGTCGTCGTCCGCGGCGAGGACGGAAGCCCGGACCTCATCTACATCGACCTGCACCTGGTGCACGAGGTCACCAGCCCCCAGGCCTTCGACGGTCTGCGCGCCGAAGGCCGCGGCGTGCGCCGCCTCGACCTGACGATCGCCACCGAAGACCACAACACCCCGACGCTGGACATCGACAAGCCCATCGCAGACATCACCAGCCGCACCCAGATCGAGACGCTTGCGCCGCAACGCCGCCGAGTTCGGCGTCCGGCTGCATTCGCTCGGCGACAGGGAACAGGGAATCGTGCACGTCGTCGGGCCGCAGCTGGGTCTGACCATGCCGGGCATCACCGTGGTCTGCGGCGACAGCCACACCTCCACGCACGGCGCATTCGGCGCGATGGCGTTCGGGATCGGCACCAGCGAGGTCGAGCACGTCCTGGCGACCCAGACGCTGCCCTGAAGCCGTTCAAGACCATGGCCATCACGGTCGAGGGCGAACTGCAAGCCGGGCGTCACCGCGAAGGACATCATCCTCGCCGTGATCGCCAAGATCGGCACCAACGGCGGCCAGGGCTACGTCCTGGAATACCGGGCAGCGCCATCCGGTCGCTGTCGATGGAAGGCCGGATGACGATCTGCAACATGTCGATCGAGGCCGGCGCGCGGGCCGGCATGGTGGCCCCGGACGAGACCACGTTCGCCTACCTGGAGGGGCGCCCGCACGCCCCGAAGGGCGCCGACTGGGACGAGGCCGTCGCCTACTGGCGCACGCTGCCCTCGGATGAGGGCGCTGTGTACGACGCCGAGGTGTACCTGGACGCGAGCGAGCTCGAGCCGTTCGTGACCTGGGGCACCAATCCCGGCCAGGGCGTGTCGCTGAGCGACGTCATCCCGTCGCCCGAGCAGTTCGCCGACCCCAACGAGCGGGCGGCCGCCGAACGCGCGCTGACCTACATGGACCTGCAGCCGGGCACCCGGCTGAAGGATGTGCCGGTCGATGCGGTGTTCATGGGGTCGTGCACCAACAGTCGGATCGAGGATCTGCGCGCGTTCGCGTCGATCATCCAGGGGCATACCAAGGCGGACGGCGTCCGCGTGATGGTGGTCCCGGGTTCGGCGCGCGTGCGACTGGAGGCCGAAGCCGAGGGGATCGACAAGATCGTCGAGGAGTTCGGCGCCGAGTGGCGATTCGCCGGATGCTCGATGTGCCTGGGCATGAACCCCGACCAGCTCGCGCCCGGCGAGCGCTTGCGCGTCGACCTCGAACCGCAACTTCGAGGGGCGCCAGGGCAAGGGCGGGCGCACGCACCTGGTGTCGCCGCTGGTCGCGGCAACCACCGCGATCCGCGGCACGCTGTCCAGCCCCAGCGATCTGGAGACCGCGACGGTCGGAGCGGAGGCCTGAGATGGACAAGTTCACCACGCACACCGGGATCGCGGCGCCGCTGAAGCGCTCGGCCGTCGACACCGATCAGATCATCCCCGCCGTCTACCTCAAGCGCGTCACCAAGACCGGATTCGAGGACGCCCTGTTCGCCAGCTGGCGTCAGGACCCCGGATTCGTGCTCAACCAGGAGCCGTATCGGAACGCCTCGGTGCTGGTGGCCGGCCCGGACTTCGGCACCGGATCCAGCCGCGAACACGCCGTCTGGGCGCTGCGCGACTACGGCTTCCAGGTGGTCCTGAGTCCCCGTTTCGCCGACATCTTCCGCGGCAACGCCGGCAAGCAGGGCCTGGTCACCGGGGTGATCTCCGAGGCGGACGCCGAGCGGTTCTGGCGCGCGATCGAAGCCCAGCCCGGCGTCCGGATGACGGTCGACCTGCAGGCGCGCACGGCGACACTGGGCGACATCCAGGTGCCGTTCGAGATCGATGATTACACTAGGTGGCGGCTTCTGGAGGGCCTCGATGACATCGGGCTCACCCTCCGCAGCGAAGACAGAATCGCCGCTTACGAGGCGCGTCGGGCGAGCTGGCGACCGCGCACCCTCCCGGTGCCGACGCCATCTGCCGAATGATTCCCACACTGTGAGGCAACACCGCATGACACTCCTGAACGGCTTGACATCCACCGGCGGCCGGATGGGAGGGTCGGGTGAGACGCTGGCGATCCGCGGCGGCCACCCGCTGCGGGGACGCGTCGACGTGAAGGGCGCCAAGAACCTGGTGACCAAGGCGATGGTGGCCGCCCTGCTCGGCGAGACGCCCAGCGTCCTGCACGACGTCCCCGACATCAGCGACGTCGCCGTGGTGCGCTCGCTGCTGGAGGTCCACGGCGTGCGGGTCACCGACGGCGAGGACGAGGGCACGATCCATCTCGATCCATCCGACGTGGCCTCCGCCCACATGGAGGAGATCGACGCGCACGCCGGCGCGTCGCGGATCCCGATCCTGTTCTGCGGACCGCTGCCGCACCAGCTCGGACAGGCGTTCATCCCCGACCTCGGCGGCTGCCGCATCGGCGACCGTCCGATCGACTTCCACCTGGACGCGCTGCGCAAGTTCGGTGCGATCGTGGAGAAGCTGCCCGGCGGCATCCGGCTGTCCGCACCGCGCGGGCTGGCCGGGGCCAACATCCACCTGCCCTACCCGAGCGTGGGCGCGACCGAGCAGGTGCTGCTGACCGCCGTGCGCGCGCGCGGGACGACCGAGCTGCGCAACGCCGCGATCGAGCCCGAGATCATGGATCTGATCGCGGTGCTGCAGAAGATGGGCGCCATCATCTCGTACGAGCCGAACCGCGTGATCCTCATCGAGGGCGTCGATCGGCTGGAGGGCTACACCCACCGCGCGGTCTTCGACCGCAACGAGGCCGCGAGCTGGGCCAGCGCCGCGCTGGCCACCGGCGGTGAGATCTTCGTCGGCGGAGCCCGCCAGCCCGAGATGCTGACGTTCCTGAACGTCGTGCGCAAGGTCGGCGGCGACTTCGACATCCGCGAGGACGGCATCCTCTTCCGCCGCGGCGGCGACCTGGGGCCGGTCACGGTCGAGACCGATGTGCACCCCGGGTTCATGACGGACTGGCAGCGAGCCGCTGATCGTCGCCCTCACCCAGGCGCACGGCGAGTCGATCGTGCATGAGACCGTCTACGAGAACCGCTTCGGCTTCACCGACGCCCTGGTGAAGATGGGCGCCGACATCGTCGTGCACCCGCACGGACTGCAGGACGGCCCCCGGCGGGTCCCGCGTCGCAACCTCGAGCAGGCCGCGGTGATAAACGGTCCGACGCCGCTGAGCGGCGCCGACATCACCGTCCCGGATCTGCGCGGCGGCTACAGCCACGTCATCGCGGCCCTGACCGCGACCGGGGAGTCCACGGTCCGCAATGTCGGCATCATCAGCCGCGGATACGAGAAGTTCTTCAGCAAGCTCGCCGCCCTGGGCGCCGACTTCGACATCCTGGAGTGAGCGTGGGGGAGAGCAAGGCGCGACTGCGCGCGTCCAGCGAGAAGACGCGCCCGAGCGTGTTCTGGCTCCTGGCCGCGATCGTCGTGCCCGTCGTGGGGCTGATCGCGAAGATCGAGATCATCGGCGGCGAGAAGCTCCCGCGCGAGGGTGCGTACGTGGTCGCGGTGAACCACCACAGCGAGATCGACCCGCTCATCGTCGCCATCGCCATCTGGCGCCTGGGCCGCGGACCGCGGTTCATGGCCAAGGAGAGCCTGTTCCGCGTGCCCGTCCTCGGCGCGGCGCTGCGCGCGACCGGCATGGTGCCGGTCGCCCGCTCCGCCTCGTCCGCCGGTGCCCGGCAGACCCTGGAGACCTCGCGCGCGCTCGTGGAGCACGGTCGCGGTGTGGTCGTGTACCCCGAGGGCACGCTGACCCGCGATCCGCAGCTGTGGCCGATGCGCGGCAAGAGCGGCGCGGTGCGGCTCGCCCTGGCCGGCGACATCCCCCTCATCCCGATGGCGCAGTGGGGCGCAAGCAGATCCTCCCGCGCTACGGCAGGCTCCGGCTCTGGCCGCCGCGCCGGCACGTGACGGTGATCGTGGGCGACCCGGTCGACCTGAGCGCCTACCGGCAGCAGGCGCATGCGCAGCCGGCGGCACTCGCCCGGGCGACGACCCTCGTGATGGATCGCATCGCCGCCCTGCTGTCGCAGCTGCGCGGCATCCCCGCCCCGCCCGAACGCTGGAATCCGGCCGCCCACGGGCAGAAGGAGACCGGTCGACTTGAGCCCTAGACACGAAGCCGTCACCCGGGTCGCCGTGCTCGGCTCGGGCAGCTGGGGACCACGTTCGCGAAGATCCTCGCCGACGGCGGCGCGCACGTGACGATGTGGGCCCGCCGGCCCGAGATGGCACTGGAGATCCAGGAGGCCAAGCGCAACAGCCGGTACCTGCCCGGCATCAACCTGCCCCGCACGATCTCGGCGACACCCGATCTGGCGACGTCGCTGGACGCCGCGGAGCAGGTGTACGTGTGCGTGCCGAGCCAGTCCGCGCGCGAGATCCTGAAGACCGTGCGCCCCTGGTCGCGCACACCGAGGTGCCGATCGTCTCGCTGATGAAGGGGATCGAGCGGCGCACCGGGCTGCGGATGAGCCAGGTGCTCGAGCAGGTGCTGGGCTGCGACCCGGCGCGCATCGCGGTCGCGTCCGGCCCCAACCTCGCCCTGGAGATCGCCCGCGAGCAGCCGACCGCGGCGGTCGTGGCATCCACCAGCCAGGAGACCGCCGACGCGGTCGCCCGCCGCGCCCGCAACGCGTACTTCCGCACGTTCGTGAACACCGATGTGATCGGCACCGAGTTCGGCGGCGTCCTGAAGAACCTCATCGCGGTGGCCATCGGCATCGTGGACGGGGTCGGCTACGGCGAGAACACGAAGGCGTCGATCATCACCCGCGGACTGGTCGAGATGACCGACTTCGCCGTGGCGCAGGGCGCCCACCCCGAGACCCTGCACGGACTGGCCGGCCTGGGCGACCTGATCGCGACGTGCCAGTCGCCGCTGAGCCGCAACAACACGGCCGGGCGCCTGCTGGGCCAGGGTTACAGCCTGCAGGACGTGGTCAAGCAGATGAACCAGACGGCGGAGGGGCTGGCCTCCGTGGCGCCCGTGCTCCGAGCTCGCGCGGGCCTCGCACGTGGAGATGCCCATCGTGGAGCAGGTCAAGCGCGTGCTGGACGGCGCGATGAACCCGCGCGACATCGCCCCGCACCTGACCACCGACGACGACACACCGAAGGGTGAGAGGACTGAGAATGGACAATCCGGCGGTGGCGGTGCTCTTCGGCGGGCGTTCCAGCGAGCATTCCATCAGCGCCGCGACGGCCGGGAGTGCTGCGGGCCATTGACCGCGACCGGTTCCGGGTCATCCCGATCGGGATCACCCGGGACGGGGCCTTCGTGCTCGAAGAGGACGACCCCGACAAGTTCGCGCTCGATCCGGCCCGTCTGCCCGAGGTCGTCGACAACGGCACCCGGATCGTGTGGCCCGATTCGGCGCGCAGCCGCGAACTGAAGGTGACGGATGCCTCGGGCACGCACTCGCTCGGGGAGGTCGACGTCGTGCTTCCCATCCTGCACGGGCGCTGGGGCGAGGACGGCACGATCCAGGGGTTCCTCGAGCTGCTGGACCTGCCGTACGCCGGGGCGGGGCTGCTGATGTCGGCCATCGGGATGGACAAGCACACCACCAAGCATGTGCTGCAGGCCGCCGGGGTGCCGGTCGTGCCGTGGGTGACCGTCACCCGTCCGGGGCTGGACCGCGACCGCCGGATGTGGGAGCAGCGGATCCGGGCGCTCGGGCTGCCGGTGTTCGTCAAGCCCGCGCGTGCCGGGTCGAGCGTGGGCGTGTCGCGGGTGGACGCCTGGGAGACGCTGGATCACGCGCTGGCGACGGCGTTCGCCGAGGACGACACGGTGCTGGTGGAGCAGGCCGTCGTCGGCCGCGAGCTGGAATGCGGCGTGCTGGAGAGCCGCGACGGCGGTCTTCCCCGGGTGAGCGTGGCCGGCGAGGTCGTGATCACCGGGCGGGACTTCTACGACTTCGCGGCGAAGTATCTGGATGCCCCGGGCATCGATCTCGTCTGTCCCGCCGAACTGAGGCCCGGCGAGCTCGACGAGATGCAGCGCATCGCCGGGCGGGCCTTCGAGGCCGTGGGCGGGCAGGGACTGGCGCGGGTGGACTTCTTCTTCACCGGGACCGAGTTCTTCGTCAACGAGCTGAACACCATGCCGGGCTTCACCCCGATCTCGATGTTCCCGAAGTGCTGGATCGCCAGCGGGATGAGCTACCGCGAGCTGATCTCTGATCTGCTGAACACGGCTCTCAGCCGCTGACGGTGTCCGGAGCGGTGCACTTCGCGTTCTGCGTCGTCTGGGCCGCCACCAGCCGGCCCAGCTGGGTCAGGACCGCATTCGGGTCCACCGAGGCGTCCCCGCCGCCGACGAACAGCTGCACCGCGGGCGTGCGCCCGTAGCTGGTGATGCGGAAGTCGGGCTCGCTGCGCCTCGTCGACGAGCCAGTCCACTCCGCCCAGTGAGACGCACTTGATGGTGCTCGGCCCGGGCGGGGTCACGCCGCAGGTCATGATGATCCGGGTCGGGCTGCCCATGCGGCCGTCGACTGGGCGTCGGTCCAGGCCCGCTGCTGGCCGTCGAGGTTGCCGGGCAGGCGGACCATGATCGCCGCGCACTTGGGGTTGTTCGCATCCTTGGCCGGCTCGAGCGAGACCGTCGTGGAGCACCCGGCCAGAGCGAGCGCCAGTGCGAGGACGGCGGCCGCGCGGCCGAGTCGGGTTCGGGTCACCCCTCCAGGCTAACCCGCACCCGGGTCGCCGGAGCGCCGCAGGACGGCGGGGAGCGCGCGGTGAAGCAGAATGGGGACGACGGTCGCGCTCGGACGGCCGACACTGACCGCAGCGGACGGGAGGACCGGCGTGACCGAGCCGAAGGCGGACCCGATGGTCGGCGAGCTGAGCGAGGCCGCCGTCCTGGGCGCGATCCTTGCGCGCATCGGCCCGTCCGCGGCGCTGGTCGGTCCCGGTGACGATGCGGCGGTGCTGGAGGCGCCCGACGGCCGCATCGTGGCGACCGTGGACACGCTCGTGCACGGCCCGGACTTCCGCTTGGCCTGGTCGACGGGCTTCGACCTGGGCTGGAAGGCGGCGGCGGTCAACCTCGCCGACGTCGCGGCGATGGGTGCCCGCCCGACTGCGCTGCTGGTGGCGTTGGCCCTGCCCGAGGCCACCCGGCTCTCGTTCGTCACCGCCCTCGCGGACGGCCTGCGTGCGGCGTGCGCGGCCCTGGCCCCGGGGTGCGCTGTCGAGGGCGGCGATCTGACCGTGTCGGACACGCTGACGGTGGCGGTGACCGCGCTCGGGGCGCTCGACGGTGCGCGCCCGGTGCGCCGCAGCGGGGCCCGTCCGGGCGACGCCCTCGCCCTGGCGGGCGAGGCGGGGCTGGCCGCGGACGGTCTGCGGATCCTGTTCGACCGGTTCCGGGATGCCGACGGGCGGCCGGTCGCGGTCGACCGCGGCGCGCTGCGGCCCGAGCAGCGCCGGGCCGTGGACGCCCAGCTGCGTCCGTCCCCTCCGATCCTGCTCGGCCCGGCGGCGGCGCGCGCCGGCGCGACGGCGATGATGGATGTCTCCGATGGGCTCGTGCTGGATGCGACCCGGCTCGCCGACGCCTCGCAGGTGACCGTCGACCTCGATCCGACAGCTCTCGGCCCGGACCCCGATGCGGCACTGGCCGGCGGCGAGGATCACGCGCTGCTCGCGGCGTTCCCGGCCACGATGCCGCTGCCCGAGGGATTCCGGCGGATCGGGCGGATCGCCGACCGCGGGCCCGGCGCGGTCACCGTCGCCGGTGCGCCCTACGCCGGACGCGGCGGGTGGGACCCGTACCGCGACTGGGATGCCGCGGGCGGCTGATCACGGCGTGCCGGTCGCGCGCAGCCACCACAGCACGGTGTCGCCGTAGCGCTTGGTGCGCTCCTGCTCCAGGCCCGGCGTCGCAGCGGGAGCTCCGGCGCGCGCGCCCCGCTCGAGCACGACGAGCGCGTCGGGGCCGAGGTGGGGGACGAGCGCGGCCAGCATGGCCGCGGTCTCGTCGTCGCCCACCGCATAGGGCGGGTCGGCGAAGACGAGGTCGTAGGGCCCGCGGGCAACGGCCAGGAACGCCGCCACGGCCGCCCGATGAACCCGGGCGGAGGCGCCTGTGCACGCCGCGGCCACCCGGGCGGCGTTCCCGCGCGCCACCTGGGCGGCGCCGGCCGCGCGCTCCACCAGGTCGGCACTGCGCGCGCCGCGGCTCAGCGCCTCCAGCCCCAGCGCGCCGGAGCCGGCGTACAGGTCGAGGACGGCCGCATCGTCGAGCTCGCCGCCCGCCTCGAGCGCGCCGAACAGCGATTCGCGCACGCGGTCGCTGGTGGGCCGGGTCCCGGCCGACGGGACGTCCAGTCGGATGCCGCCGGCTCGGCCGGCGATGATGCGGGTCACCTCCCCACCCTACAAAGCCGCGACGCTGCGAACCCCTGTCGGCCCTGGTGCCTAGACTCGGATCCATGTCGGTGTACACGCTCGAGACGCGCCTGGACGGCGCGCTCGGCGGCAAGAGCGCCGGCGCCCTGAAGCGCGCGTTCGGCATGCACACCGTCGCGGATCTGCTCGCTCACTACCCTCGCCGATACGCCAAGCGCGGCGAGCTGACCCCGATCGACTCGCTGGTGGTCGGCGAGCAGGTCACGATCGTGGCCCGGATCAAGCACGCCTCCGAGCGGCCGATGCGCCAGCGGCGCGGCCGACTGCTCGAGGTCGTCATCACGGACGGGCACGGCGATGTGCAAGCTGACGTTCTTCAACCAGAGCTGGCGACTGAACGAGCTGCAGGTCGGCCGCCAGGGCATCTTCTCCGGCAAGGTCGGCACCTACGGACGCGGCAAGCAGTTCGCCCACCCCGAATACGAGCTGTTCGACGACGTCGGCATGGCGCGCATGACGGCCGAGGCGCAGGCGAACGAGCCCATCCCCATCTATCCGGCGACCTCCGCGGTCTCCAGCTTCGCCCTGCGCAAGATGATCGTGATGATCCTCGACGGGCTCGGCGAGATCGCCGACCCGCTGCCGGAGGACATGCGCGCCCGCCAGGGACTGCTGACCGCCCGACAGGCGCTGGAGCGCATCCACCGCCCCGACTTCGAGGACCAGGCCGACGATGCGCGTCGGACCCTGCGCATGCACGAGGCGCTGGTCCTGCAGACGGCCCTGCTGGCGAGCGGCAGTTCGTGCGCGCGCTGTCGGCGACCGCGCGTCCGGCCGGCGAACTGCTGCGCGCCTTCGACGCGGCGCTGCCGTTCGCACGCACGCCGGATCAGGTCGCCGTCGGCGAACGGGTCGCCGCCGACCTCGTCGCCGACTGGCCGATGAATCGGCTGGTGCAGGGCGAGGTGGGGTCCGGCAAGACCCTCGTGGCGCTGCGCGCGATGCCTGCAGGTCGCCGAGTCGGGCGGACAGTCCGCCCTCATCGCCCCCACCGAGGTGCTGGCCGGCCAGCACCTGCGCTCGATCACCCGGATGCTGGGCCCGCAGCTCGCGCCACGGCTGATGCCCACCCTGCTGACCGGACAGCTGTCGGCGCCCGAGCGCCGTCGCGCCGCCCTGCGGGTGGCCGCCGGGCAGGCGCTCATCGTCGTGGGCACGCACGCCCTGCTGAGCGCGAGCACGACCTTCGCCGACCTCGGGCTGGTCGTGGTCGACGAGCAGCACCGGTTCGGCGTGGAGCAGCGCGAGACGCTGCGCGCGAAGGGCAGCGCCCGCACGCGCTCGTGCTCACGGCCACCCCGATTCCGCGCACCGTGGCGATGACGGTGTTCGGCGACCTCGACGTGTCCACGATCCGCACGATGCCGGAAGGGCGGGCCGGCTTCGAGACGTTCGTGGCGCCGGTGGCCGAGAAGCCCGCCTGGTTCCCACGGGTCTGGCAGCGGGTGGCCGAAGAGGTGGCCAAGGGGTTCCAGGTCTTCGTCGTCTGTCCCGCGATCGACGTGGAGGCCGGCGCCGGGAAGGACCTGGACGACGCCGACGAGCTCGCCGAGGCGGACGGCGAGACCAGGCCGATGCGATGGGGCGTGGCCCAGGCCGCCCAGCTGCTGGCGCAGGCATCCGCTGTTCGCCGCGCTCCGCGTGCAGACGCTGCACGGACGCATGCCCGCCGACCAGAAGGACGCCGTCATGCGGTCGTTCGCCGACGGCGAGATCGACGTGCTCGTGGCCACCACTGTGATCGAGGTGGGGGTGGACGTGCCGAATGCCTCGACCATGGTGATCCTCGAGGCCGATCGCTTCGGCGTCTCGAGGCTGCGACCAGCTCGCGCGGGCGAGTGGGGCGCGGGTCCGTGCCGGGGCTCTGCCTGCTGGTGACCGAGGCCGCCGAGCACACGCCCGCCCGCCAGCGGGTGGATGCGGTGGCTCGGACCGCCGACGGATTCGAGCTGGCCGAGGTCGACCTGCAAGCTGCGGGCGAGGGCGACGTGCTGGGCGACGTGCAGTCCGGCGCGCGCTCGTCCCTGCGCCTGCTGCGGGTGATCAAGGACGCCGACCTGATCGCGATCGCGCGGCAGGAGGGCGAGACGATCCTGGACGAGGATCCCGCGCCTGCGGCATCCCGGCCTGTCCGACGCGATCGAGCGGCGTCTGGACACGTCCGCGCGTGCGGCGCTGGCCAAGAACTGAGCCGGGTCCTCCACGGCATTCAGGAAGCGGACAGGTCGACCGGTAGGCTGGCAGCGTGAGCAACCGGATCGCCGTCGTCCCGGGGTCGTTCGACCCGCCCACCCTCGGCCACCTCGACGTGATCCGTCGAGCCGCCGCACTGTACGACACGGTGCACGTGCTGGTCGTGCACAACCCCGACAAGCAGGCGATGCTGCCGATCGCGCAGCGGCTGTCGCTGCTGGAGCAGTCCATCGCCGAAGACGGGGTGGTCGGCGAGATCGTGGTGGCGTCCTGGAGCATGGGCCTGCTCGTGGACTACGCGACCGATGTGAACGCCGGCGTGCTGGTCAAGGGCATCCGCTCGCAGGTGGATGTCGCCTACGAGACGCCGATGGCGATCGTGAACCGCCATCTCGCCGAGATCGAGACGGTGTTCCTGCTTCCCGACCCCGCGCACGCGCTGGTGTCCAGCTCGCTCGTGCGCCAGGTCGCCGGGCTGGGCGGCGACGTGGCGCCGTACGTGCCCGGCGCGGTCGCGCGGTTCCTGGACACGGGTTCGCGCGGGATCTGACGCGCCGAGCCCGGCGCGTCGGCGGCAGGTAGACTCGCCGGGTGAGAAATCGTCGTCCCGGCCCGTTCAGCACCCTGGTGCGCGACATCGTCCGGCACCCCGGTGAGATGCGCGAGACCTCCTTCGACGTCGTGCTCTCCGAGCGCTGGGGCGAAGGTCTGGTCGCCGTCGAGTCCGGCGAGACCGTGCGCCTGGACGTGCGGCTGGAGTCCGTGCACGAAGGCATTCTGGCCACCGGCGACGCGCGCACCCGGTACACCGGGCAGTGCGGGCGCTGCCTCATCGACATCGCCGCGCCGGTCGAAGTCGAGTTCCAGGAGCTTTTCGCGTATCCTGGAGAGGAAGCGAACGACTTCGAGGTTCAAGACGACCACGTGGATCTTGAAACTCTGGTCCGGGACGGCATCGTCCTGGCGCTTCCGTTTCAGCCGGTGTGCCGGCCGGACTGCCCGGGGTTGGACCCCGTCACGGGCGAACGTCTGGCCGACGTGTCGGACGCAGCACCCCCTCAGAGCATCGACCCGCGGTGGTCGGCCCTGGCGGAGTTCGCGCCCGAGCCGGCCGAGGGAACAGACGATTCTGCGCCCCGATCCCAGACCTAGAGAACGAAGGATGAACAGCCATGGCAGGTAACCCCCCGAAGCGGAAGGTCTCCCGCTCCAACACGCGCTCCCGTCGTGCGCAGTGGAAGGCCGAGGCGCCCGCGCTGGTCAAGACCGTCGAGAACGGCAAGGTCGTCTACAGCCGTCCGCACCAGGCCAAGGTCGTCACCGACTCGCAGGGCACTGAGCTGTTCCTGGAGTACAAGGGCCGCAAGGTCGCGGACGTCTGATCGACGTCCGATGAGGCGGCCGGCGGGAGATTCCTCCCAGCTGATGGAGAAGCTCGGGGTCGACATCGACTCCGAGCTTCTCTCGCTCGCCTTGACACATCGCTCGTACGCCTACGAGCACGGGCACCTGCCGCACAATGAGCGGCTGGAGTTCCTCGGCGACTCCGTCCTCGGACAGGCCGCCACCGTCCTGCTGTACACCCGGCATCCCGAGCTCGAAGAGGGAGCCCTCGCCAAGCGCCGCGCCAGCGTCGTCTCGACCGTCGCGCTGGCCGAGGTCGCTCGCAGCATCGGCCTCGGCGCCTACCTGCGGCTCGGCCGCGGCGAGGACCAGACCGGCGGACGCGACAAGGACTCGATCCTGGCCGACACGATGGAAGCGGTGATCGGCGCCACCTACATCTCCGCGGGGCAGGATGCCGCCACCGCCCTGGTGCAGCGGCTGATCGAGCCGCTGCTGGCCGACCCGGACCGCTACGGCGCGGCCGTGGATCCCAAGACCAGCCTGCAGGAGCTGGCGGCGCGGCTGGGTTTCCCGCCGCCCGCCTACCGGATCGACGCGACTGGACCCGACCATGACCGGGTCTTCACCGCCACGGTCGCGGTGGGCGACGAGCAGCGCAACGGCACCGGGACGAGCAAGAAGCACGCCGAGATGGCCGCCGCGCTGCTGCTGTGGCGCGCCCTGTCCGAGCGGACCTGATCGGTGCCGGAGCTGCCCGAGGTCGAGGTCGTCCGCCGCGGCCTCGCCCCGGCCGTGAGCGGCGCCCGCGTCATGCGGGTGACCGTGCACGACCCGCGCGCCCTGACGCGGCATGCCGGTGGCGACGCTGACTTCGTGGGCGCGCTGACCGGGTCCACGCTCGAGTCGGCGGTGCGCCGGGGCAAGTTCCTGTGGCTGCCCGTGGCCGGCACCTCCCACGTGCTGATCGGCCACCTCGGGATGAGCGGTCAGCTCCTGCTCCGCGCCGCCGACGCCCCGCAGGAGCGCTTCGAGCGCATCCGGATCGGGCTGCGGCATCCCGTCCACGGCGACATCGCCGTCGTGTTCGCCGACCAGCGCACGTTCGGCTCGCTCGCCGTCGACACCCTCGTGCCGACCGCGGACGGCGCGCCGGGTGGTTGGGGCGACGCTGCCCAGTGGTGCCGACCCAGGTCGCGCACATCGCGCGCGATCCGCTGGATCCCGCCTTCGACGACGCCGCGTTCCGCCGGCGCCTGGCGCACAAGGACGTCGCGGTGAAGCGGGTGCTGCTGGATCAGCCCGTGGTCAGCGGCATCGGCAACATCTACGCCGACGAGTCGCTGTGGGCGGCCCGCATCCACCCGTCCACCCCCGCGCAGGCGCTTTCCACCCGCGCGGTGCACCGGCTGATGGCCGAGGTCCGGGGTGTGCTCCAGAAGGCTCTGAGCGAGGGCGGCACCAGCTTCGACGCGCAGTACGTGAACGTGAACGGCGAGGCCGGCTACTTCGCGCATTCGCTGAACGCGTACGGCCGCACCGGACTGCCGTGCGCCCGATGCGGCCGCCCCATCGTGCGGACCTCGTTCATGAACCGGTCGAGCCACTTCTGCGCGCGGTGCCAGCGGATGCCCCGCCCGCCCGCCCTCAGCGGCTGAGCGTCTTCTTCCAGGCGCCGTTGTAGGCGACCGGCACGAAGCCGATCCGCTCGTTGATGTCGAGCATCGGCTGGTTCTCCTCCGCGTTGTACGTGATCACCCGCGGCGAACGGGGAGCGATCTGGTGCCAGTCGTGCAGGGCCTGACACTTCACGAGCAGCCCCAGCCGGTGCCCGCGATGCTCCGCCAGGACCAGGGTGTCCTCCTGGCTGGTGGCCGCGGTGCGGTCGGTGCCGATCACGAGCTCGTTGAACGCGGCCAGCTCTCCCGTGGCGATGTGCTGCGCGGCGGTCACGTGCAGCGTGCGCCCCGCCTCCAGATAGGGCCGCTCGTGGTCGGCCAGGCGTGCAGCATCCCAGACCTCGTCGTCGAACTCGAGGGCTGCCGAGGGGGCGTCGGTGACCATGCGCGACTTCATCCAGGCATAGCCGTCGACGTACTCGGCGGGTGTGGGCACAGCCCACTGCACCACCCGGTATCCGGTGGCCGCCGCCCGGGCCTCCGCGAGCAGCCTCTCCACGTGTGCACGCGCATCGTTGGTCAGCGCGAGCACGCTGTTGCGCTCGATCTGCTCGAGCGTGTAGCCGTGCGCGCGCATGAAACGGGCCGTGTGATCCAGCGGCAGCGAGCCGAAGCCGGTGGGCGGGACAAGACGTTCGGCGCCCGCGGCGTCGTCGGTGCCCGCGGCGCTTGCATGGTCGCTCCAGGCCTGCAGCACGCTCCGGCCCTGCGCGCGGGCGGCGTCCTCGAGCAGGCGATGCGCGGCCCTGCCGATGCCGCGGCCCCACGCACGCCGCAGAGCTCGATGTTGGTGAACGCGACCCGCGAGCCGTCTTCGAGCGGGAGCTGCAGGGCGGCCCGTCCGACGACCTCCCCATCCAGCAGGGCGATCCACATGAGGGTGCGCTCGTACTCCTGGCTCCGCAGACGGGCAGCGCTCGGCGGGCGTCATCCGCTCATCGTCGTTGCCGTTCATCTCGCGGTAGGCCTCATTGCGGACGTCCACCATCGCGATGAAGTCCGCGGCGTCCGCGTCGTCGAGGGATGCCGGGAACGTGAGCGGGCGCAAGCTCGATCTCGTCGGTGGTGGCCATGGGGGTCTCCTTCGTGCCGGGCGAGGGTGAGGCGGGGGTGCGGGTGACCCGCACCCCGTCACCGGTACTGCTGACTGACGATCGCGCGGACCAGATCGGCCTCGCGCTGAGTGGCTGCGAACCCGTCGCGGGCGAGTGCGCGCACGGCGCGGGCGTTCCGCTCCGCGCTGCGGTGGGCACGACGCTCGTTGCGCAGGCAGGACCCAGAGACTGAATCGCAGTGCGAGCCGGTCGGGAGCCGAGATCCGGATGTCGTGGGTGAGGTCCGCGAGATCCTGCAGTCGTTCCTGATCGGGGGGACGCGTCGATGACGACGTGGTGTTCATGATGTGAGCTCTCTGAAGAATGAGATTGCCGGTGCGTGCACCGGGGAGTGTCGCCGAGAGCGACGGAAGAAGCACGACGAGATGGTCGTGCGGGCGAACGTCGGTGAAGACGGCGCGGACGCGGGTGAAGCGGATCGCTTCTGACCCCGCTAGCAGGCAGTGCCCGCGAAGACGCCGATGGCGGCCCCCGGGAATGCGCTGCTGTGCGCGACACTCGCGAACGCGGTCGGTTCGTTGATCATCATCGGTGGGCCTCCTTTCGGCTCGGGTCCGAGCTTGGCTCAGACGCAAGAAATGACACTAGTGGCGTGGCGGGCGCCTCGTCAAGCACATTCGCAGAATCGGAGGGAAGTCGGGCGTGTCGCGACCGGAAGTGCCGTCGTCGCGGCCCGTCGCGGCGGTGCGACCCTCGGCATCCGGTAGCGTGTTCCGGTGATCGACCGGGGCGGGAAGGCGCGACCATGCACCTGAAGAGCGTGACGCTCAAGGGCTTCAAGTCGTTCGCCGCGTCGACGACCTTCCTCCTGGAGCCCGGGGTCACCGCCATCGTCGGGCCGAACGGCTCGGGCAAGTCGAATGTCGTCGACGCGCTGGCCTGGGTGATGGGCGAGCAGGGCGCCAAGACCCTCCGCGGCGGCAAGATGGAGGACGTCATCTTCGCCGGCACGTCCACTCGCGGCCCGCTCGGGCGTGCCGAGGTGCAGTTGACGATCGACAACGCCGACGGCGCATTGCCGATCGACTACGCCGAGGTCACCATCAGCCGCACGCTGTTCCGCAACGGTGCGAGCGAGTATGCGATCAACGGCCAGTCCTGCCGACTGCTGGACGTCCAGGAGCTGCTGAGTGACTCCGGCCTCGGCCGCGAGATGCACGTGATCGTCGGCCAGGGCCGCCTGGATACCGTCCTGCAGGCCTCTCCGGAGGAGCGACGCGGCTTCATCGAAGAGGCCGCCGGCATCCTGAAGCACCGCCGGCGCAAGGAGAAGACCGTCCGCAAGCTGCAGGCGATGGAGGCGAACCTGATGCGGCTGAGCGATCTGGCCGGCGAGCTGCGCCGTCAGCTCAAGCCGCTCGGACGCCAGGCCGAGATCGCCCGCGAGGCCGCGACGATCGCCGCGGTGGTGCGCGACGCGAAGGCGCGGCTGTTCGCCGACGAGCTGGTAGGGCTGCGCGCGGAGCTGGCGGCCGCGGCGCAGAACGAGCAGGAGCGGCATTCCGAGCGCCTGGTGCTGCAGGATCGCGCGGACAGCCTGCACAGCCGGATCGGCGAGCTCGAGGCCGATCAGCGCTCCGAGGCGGTGGACCGGGCGCGTGGCGTGGTGTTCGCGCTGGAGCAGGTGCAGGAGCGCTTGCGCGGGCTGTACACGCTCGCCGGGCAGCGCCTGACCCTCCTGGCCGACGACGACGACGCGCACGCCGTGCAGACGACGGTGACGCAGGCGATGATCGACCAGGTGCGGGACGGGATCGGCGAGATCTCCTCGGGTCTCGGTGCTGCGCAGGATGCCGCCGCCGCGGCCGCTGTCCAGGTCGTGCGGGCTCGGGGCGAACTTGATGCGCTGGACACCGACATCGCCGCGCAGAGCGCCCTGGTCTCGGAGCACGACATGCGGATCACCGCGCTGCGCGGATCGGCCGAGGCTGCGGCATCCGCCCTGGAGGCCGTGCAGACGGCCGTGACCCGACAGCAGGCCGCGCTGGATGCCGCCGTGACCCGCCGCGGCGAGGCCGAGCAGGCCCTGGCCGCGCTGGACCCCGAGGCGATGACGGATGCCGCGTCCGCCGAGCACGCCGCCGCCTATGAGCGCAGCCAGCGCGAGGCGACGGACGCCGAGTCCGAGGCGGCCTCGCTGCGCGAGAGGCTGCACGCCGCCGAGCGGGAGAAGGACGCGCTGACCGCCCAGACCGCCGCCCTGTCACGGGCGCTGGACGTGCGCAACGGCGCGTCGGAGCTGATCGAGGACGCCGGCCCCGGCATCCGCGGGCTGGTGCTCGAATCCGTGCAGGTGCACCCCGGCCACGAGGCGGCGATCGCCGCCGCGCTGGGGCCGCTGGCCGAGGGCGTGCTGGTCGACCGCGCCGAGGATGCGCTGTCGCTGGCCCGCGCCGCCCGCGACGGCGACGTGGGCGTGGTGGACATCGCGATCGCGGAGGCGACCGTCGCGATCGCCGACGAGCCGGCCCCGCCCGGACTGGTCCGCGCCGCGGACCTGGTCACCGCGCCGGACGGCGTGCGTGCGCTGCTGGCCTCGGTGTACGTCGCCGACGACCTGGAGCAGGCTCTGGCGGCCGTGCGGTCCGCCGGGCGGACGATCACGGTGGTCACCGGCGACGGCGAGGTGGTGACGCCGTTCACGGTGCGTGCGGGTTCGGGACAGGGCCGATCCCGTCTGGAGCTGGCGGCCGAACGGGATGCCGCGGCCGAGCGCCTCGCCGAGGTCCGCGTCGTCGCCGACTCGCTGCGCGAGGCGCTGGCCGAGCGGGTGACGGCGCTGGACGATGCGCGTCGGCGTGCGAAGGCCGCGCTGCAGACCCTGCGGGAGCATGACGCCGCCCTGGCCGCGCAGGCCGAGAAGCTCAACCGGGCGACGGTCCGGCACGAGTCCGCCGTCGCCGAGTGCGACCGCCTGCAGGCCACTCTGCGCCAGGCCGAAGCCGCCGTCGATGAAGCCGAGGCGTCCGCCCGCTCGGCGCAGGAGCAGCTGGATGCCGCGCTGGAGGCGCCGCGCCCGATGCTCGACGCGTCGGCCCGCGACGGACTGCTGGACGAGCTCGAGGCGGCGCGGGACGCCGAGATGCGTGCCCGGCTGGAGGTCGAGACGCTCAAGGAGCGGGTGCGTGCCGAGGAGAGCCGCGCCCGATCGCTGGAGCAGCAGCGGGAGCGCGAGAAGGCGGCCGCCGCCGAGGCCGCCCGCCGCACCGTGATCCGGCGCGCGCAGCGCGACGTGGCCGCCGGGGTCGCGGAGCGGCTGCCGGCACTGCTCGACTCGATCGACCGCTCGGTCAGCGAGGCCCGCGTGGGGCTGGCCGCGGCCGAGAGCGAGCGGACGGCGGTGACCGCCGAGCTGGCGCAGCTGCGCGCCGACGACGCCGGCGTGCGCGAGCGGCTTGCCGGGCTGACCGAGAGCGTGCACGGGCTGGAGATGCAGATCCACGAGAAGCGGCTGCACGTGACGAGCCTGCTGGAGCGCGTGCACTCCGAACTCGGACTCGAGGAGGATATTCTCGTTTCGGAATATGGTCCGGATCAGGAGGTCCCGAACGACGACGACCCAGATGATGCCCCGACCGCCTTCGACCGTGCCACCCAGGCACGACGGCTGCAGGCGGCGGAGCGCAAGCTCGCACAGCTCGGCCGGGTCAACCCGCTGGCTCTGGAGGAGTTCGAAGCGCTCGAGCAGCGTCACAAGTTCCTCACCGAGCAGCTGGGTGATCTGACCCAGACCCGCACCGATCTGATGGCGATCATCGACGAACTCGACGAGCGGATGCAGTCCATCTTCCTCGCCGCCTTCGAGGACACCCGGGTCGCGTTCGGAGAGGTCTTCCCGATCCTGTTCCCCGGCGGCGCCGGCTCGATCTCGCTGACGAACCCGGATGACCCGCTGACGACCGGGATCGAAGTGGCGGTGCGCCCGGTGGGCAAGAAGATCGAGCGCCTGTCGCTCGCTCTCCGGTGGGGAACGCTCCCTGGCGGCGGTGGCGCTGCTGACGGCGATCTTCAAGGCGCGCCCGAGCCCGTTCTACATCCTCGACGAGGTCGAGGCCGCGCTGGACGATGCGAACCTCGGCCGGCTGCTGGGCGTGTTCGAACAGCTGCGGGTCTCCAGCCAGCTGATCGTGATCACCCACCAGAAGCGGACGATGGAGATCGCCGACGCCCTCTACGGCGTCTCGATGCGCCAGGACGGCGTCTCGGCGGTCGTCGGCCAGCGGGTCGGCGACCGCAAGGCCCGTGAGAGCGAGCCCGCGGCGGTCTGACCGGCAGGGCCTCCGCGTGCGCGCAGTCCCGCGCCCCGTAGGCTGGACCGCATGGCGGAGAAGTGGTCATTGGGCGCGCGCTTGCGCGGCATGTTCGTCAAGCCGACGATCGACGAGACGACCTGGGACGACCTGGAGACGGCGCTGCTGACGGCTGATTTCGGCCCGGAGATCACCGAGCGGATCGTCGACGACCTGCGCGCGAAGGTGGAGCGGTTCCACACGACCGACCCGCAGGATCTGAAGCGGATGCTGGTGGAGACCCTCGAGGAGCACTTCGCCGCGTTCGACACCACCCTGACCCTCAGCGAGCGTCCGGCCGTGGTGCTGGTGGTGGGTGTGAACGGGGTGGGCAAGACCACCACCATCGGCAAGTTCGCGAAGTTCCTGCAGCGCTACGACCGCTCCGTGGTGGTGGGCGCGGCCGACACGTTCCGTGCGGCGGCGGTGGACCAGCTCGCGACCTGGGCCGAGCGTGCAGGTGCGGCGATCGTACGCCCGCAGGGAGGGCCAGGACCCGGCATCCGTCGCCTTCCAGACCATCGAGTACGCGAAGACCCACGGCACCGAGATCGTCATCGTCGACACCGCCGGCCGGCTGCACACCAAGGGCGGCCTGATGGACGAGCTCACCAAGATCCGGCGCGTGATCGAGAAGCAGGCCCCGATCAGCGAGGTGCTGCTGGTGCTGGATGCCACGACCGGGCAGAACGGCGTGATGCAGGCGCAGGCCTTCCTGGAGCACGCGGGCGTGACCGGTCTGGTGCTGACCAAGCTCGACGGCTCCGCCAAGGGCGGCTTCGTCCTCGCGGTGCAGGAGCGCACCGGCATCCCGGTCAAGCTCCTCGGCCAGGGCGAGGGCATCGCGGATCTCACCGGTTTCACCCCGCACGTGTTCGCCGCCGCGCTGGTGGAGTGAGCGGACGGACTACCGCATCCGTGCCACGCCTGGTTTCATAAGGGCATGGCGATCGAACACGACTACTTCGGACTTCTCGAATCCGGCCCCGACGGTTCGATCTTCTGGTCCGAGACGATCGAGCTGGGCGACCAGGCGGTCTCGGTCGACTTGACCGCTCCGGACGAGGACGACGTGTCGCAGGCCGCACTGGATGTGGCGGCCGCCATGATCACCGCGATCGAGACGGTCGACCGCGCCGCCCGCAACGCCATGGTCTCCGAGCTCGACGACCGCACCAGCGAGGTGATCGAGTACATCCTGCAGCAGCAGGAGAGCCTCGGCGACGAGCTCGAGGCGCTGCTGGTGGACATCTCCGGCGACACGCACGTGGACGTCATCCGCTCGCTCCGGCTGATGAGCATGACGATCCTCGCCGACGAGCACGGGGGGTCCGAGCCGTTCGCCGTGATGGAGTACGCGCTGGATCCGGACAGCGACGAGGTGCTGCTGGTGAACCTGGACACCAACGGCGACGTGCAGTCGGTCACCAGCGCCGACTGAGCCGACCCGGCATCACACCGCCTGGGCGAACCCGCGCTCGGCGTGCACGTCCGCGGCGATGTGCGCGAGGTGGGGCGGGATGTCGCGGCCCTGCGTGAGCATCGACTGCGCCCAGAGGCGCCCAGCCCGATACGAGGAGCGGACGAGGGGTCCGGCCAGCACGCCGAGGAACCCGATCCGCTCGGCCTCCTCCTTGAACGCGACGAACTCGTCGGGCTTGACCCACCGCGCCACCGGCAGATGGCGAGGAGAGGGGCGCAGGTACTGGGTGATGGTGATGATGTCGCAGCCGGCCTCGCGCAGGTCGGCCAGGGCGCGGACCACCTCGTCCGGCTCTTCGCCCATGCCGAGGATGAGGTTCGACTTCGTGATCAGTCCCGCGTCGCGCGCCTGGGTGAGGACATCCAGGGAACGTTCGTATCGGAACGCGGGGCGCACGCGCTTGAACAGGCGGGGCACGGTCTCGACGTTGTGCGCGAACACCTCGGGCCGAGCCTGGAAGACCTCGGACAGGAGCGCCGGGATGCCGTTGAAATCGGTCGCCAAGAGCTCGACGCCGGTGCCGGGGTTGACCTCGTGGATCTGCCGGACCGTCTCGGCGTTCAGCCAGGCGCCGCCGTCATCCAGGTCGTCGCGGGCCACGCACGTCACGGTCGCATATCGAGCCCCATCCGGCGCACGCTCTCGGCGACCCGGCGCGGTTCGTCCGCGTCGAAGTCGGCGGGCTTGCCGGTGTCGATCTGGCAGAAGTCGCAGCGCCTCGTGCACTGCGAACCGCCGATCAGGAACGTCGCCTCGCGATCTTCCCAGCACTCGTAGATGTTCGGCAGCCGGCCTCCTGGCAGACGGTGTGCAGCCCTTCGTCCTTGACCAGCTGGTGCAAGCTCGGTGTATTGCGGACCCATTTTCGCCGTGGTGCGGATCCACTCCGGCTTGCGCTCGATCGGGGTCTGCGCGTTGCGCACCTCGAGCCGCAAGCCGGCGCCCCTCCGGGACCGCCGCGCTCATGCCAGCACCCCGGAGTATTCGGCCGCGAACGTCGCCGAGACCGCATCGAGGATCTCGGCGGGGAGACGTCGCGCCCGACCACCTCGGTCACGGTGGTGACCCCGGCGTCGGCGATCCCGCATGGGATGATGCCGCGGAAGCCGGCGAGTGCGTTGTCGCAGTTGATCGCGAAGCCGTGCATCGTCACGCCCTTCTCCACCCGCACGCCGATGGCGGCGACCTTGTCTTCGGACGGGCCGCGGCGCACCCAGACGCCGCTGCGGCCCTCGACCTGGTATCCGTCGACGCCGAGCGGATGGAGGATCCCGATCGAGCAGCCGCTCCAGTCGCCGCACGTGTGCGACCACGTCGATCGGCTCGCCCAGCCGCACGATCGGATAGCCCACCAGCTGCCCGGGTCCGTGCCAGGTGATCTTTCCGCCGCGATCGACATCGATCACTTCCGTGCCGTCCTGCGGCCGCTCGTGCGGCTCGGTGCGCTTTCCGGCCGTGTACACCGCCTCGTGCTCGAGCACGATCAGCGTGTCGCGCCGGATGCCGCGGACGACCTCGTCGTGGACGCGGCGCTCAGCGCCCAGCCGTCGCGGTACGGGACCAGGGCCGGCGCGAGTCCGGCGTTCAGGATGTCGAGCACGGATCCTCCTGCGATGCGTGTTGTTGGCTGCGGTCCAACAATACGCCTCCGGTCGCCGCGTGCCGACCCGCACGCGCCGCCCGTACCCTGGGGACATGTCCGCATCGCCCGAGGCCCGCGCCGGCCGTCCGCGCGCCTCGTCTCGCGAGACGCTGGCCGAGGCCGCCTGCGAGCTGTTCCTCGAGCAGGGCTATCACGCGACCTCCGTGGCCGACATCACCACCCGGGCCGGCGTCAGCCGGTCCAGCTTCTTCAACTACTTCTCGGCCAAGGGCGACATCCTGTGGGCGGCCTTCGACGAGCGGCTGGATGCCGCGGTCGAAAGCCTGCGTGCCGGGGTGTCGGTGCGCGAGGCGATGCGCGGGATCGCCGCCGACTTCGCCCCGGACAGCCTCGCGCTGGCCGTCGCCAACGCCGACGTGATGGGGCTGGGCGAGGAGCTGGAGCGCGAGCGGGCGATCCGGCAGGCGCGGCTCGCGCGTGCGGTCGCCGACCGGATGCGCGGCGACGGCGCCGTGCCGCTGAGGGCCGAGGTGCGCGCGGCGGGCGTGGCCGGTGCGGTGCTGGCGGCGGTCTGGGACTGGGCCGAAGCCGGCCCGGGCCGCAGCGCACTGGCCGGAGTGCTCGCCGAGGCCCTCGACATCGCGCTGGGAGCCGCGCCGACGGCCGGGCCCCGGCATCCGCTCCCGTAGAATCGGGGGATCATGGCTACCTTCGGCACCCTCTCCGACCGGCTCACCGAGACCTTCCGGAACCTCCGCACCAAGGGCAAGCTCTCGCCCGCCGACGTCGACGGCACCGTCCGCGAGATCCGTCGCGCGCTGCTGGACGCCGACGTCGCGCTGTCGGTGGTGAAGGACTTCACCGCCACCGTGCGCGAGCGTGCGCTCGGCGACGAGGTGAGCCGGGCTCTGAACCCCGCCCAGCAGGTCGTGCAGATCGTCAACGAGGAGCTCGTCGGCATCCTGGGCGGCCAGCAGCGTCGGCTGCAGTTCGCGAAGAACCCGCCGACCGTGATCATGCTCGCCGGCCTCCAGGGGTCGGGCAAGACCACGTTCGCCGGCAAGCTCGCGAAGATGCTGGAGAAGGACGGGCACACGCCCCTGCTGGTCGCCGCCGACCTGCAGCGGCCGAACGCCGTCAACCAGCTGCAGGTGGTCGCCGAGCAGGCTGGGGCGACCATCTACGCACCCCAGCCCGGCAACGGCGTCGGCGATCCGGTGCGGGTGGCCCGGGACGGCGTCGAGCAGGCGCGACGGGCCCAGCACGACGTCGTCATCATCGACACCGCCGGCCGGCTCGGCGTGGACGCCGAGCTGATGAAGCAGGCCGCCGACATCCGTGCCGCCACCGAGCCGGACGAGGTCCTGTTCGTCATCGACGCGATGATCGGACAGGATGCCGTGAACACGGCCAAGGCGTTCCAGGACGGGGTCGACTTCACCGGTGTCGTGCTGTCCAAGCTCGACGGCGACGCCCGGGGCGGTGCCGCGCTGTCGGTGGCGTCCATGACCGGACGCCCCATCATCTACGCGTCCACGGGCGAGGGCCTGGACGACCTGGAGCCGTTCCACCCGGACCGCATGGCCAGCCGCATCCTGGACCTCGGCGACATCCTCACCCTGATCGAGCAGGCGCAGGAGGCCTTCGACGAGGAGGAGGCCCGCAAGGTCGCGGACAAGCTGGCGACCGAGCAGTTCACGCTCGAGGACTTCCTCGAGCAGATGCAGCAGATGCGCAAGATGGGCTCGATGAAGAAGATGCTCGGCATGCTGCCGGGCATGGGCCAGATGAAGCAGCAGCTGGACGACTTCGACGAGCGCGAGATCGACCGCACCGAGGCGATCATCCGATCGATGACCCCGAGCGAGCGACGGAGCACGAAGCTGCTGAACGGCTCGCGGCGCCTGCGCATCGCGCGCGGATCGGGGATGACCGTCACCGACGTGAACCAGCTCGTCCAGCGGTTCGAGCAGGCCGCGAAGATGATGAAGACGGTCGCCCGCGGTGGCGTGCCCAACGTCCCCGGCATGGGCTCGATGGGCAAGCCGGGCGCTTCCAGCAAGCGCGGCAGGCAGCAGAAGAAGAAGGGGTCGCGATCGGGCAACCCCGCCCGCCGGGCCGCCGAGAACGCCGGGATCGCCGCGGAGCCGGCCGCCCCCACCGGATCAGGCTTCGGGCTCGGATCGGGCAAGGCCGCCGGCACGGGCGCTCCCACCGAGAGCGACCTCGCCGAGGTGCAGAAGCTGCTCGGCGGGCGCTGACCCCGCCGGTCAGAGGGGACCCGGCCGGCCGGGTGCCGGATCGCCGCCGGACCGGACGAAGCCGGACTCGTACGCGAGGACCACCGCCTGGACCCGGTCTCGGACGCCGAGCTTGGCGAGCATCCGCGCCACGTGGGTCTTGACCGTGGTCTCGCCGAGGTACAGCCGCATCGCGATCTCGGCGTTGGACAGACCCTGCGCGACGAGCCGCAGCACCTCGGCCTCGCGGTCGGTGAGCGTCGCGAATGCGCGGTTCGCGGAGGCCTCGGACGGGCGTCCCGCGTATCGCTCGATCAGCCGCCGCGTGATCGTCGGCGCCAGCAGGGCGTCACCCGCGGCCACCTGTCGGATCGCCGAGACGAGCTGCTCGCGCGGCGCGTCCTTGAGCAGGAATCCGGTCGCCCCCGCCCGCAGCGCGTCGTAGACGTACTCGTCGGCGTCGAACGTGGTCAGGATCAGGATGCGCGCGCCGCCGCCTTCGGCCGACAGCCGCCGGGTCGCTTCGATGCCGTCCATGACCGGCATCCGGATGTCCATCAGGACGACGTCCGGATGCCGCGCGTGCGCCACGTCGAGGCACTCCCGGCCGTCGGCCGCCTCACCGACGACATCCATGTCGGATTCGAGGTCGAGGATCAGGCGGAAGCCGGTGCGCACGAGGAGCTGGTCATCGGCGATGAGCACGCGGATCATGAGTCGGCTCCCTCGTCGTCCAGCGGGATGTCCACCGTCAGCGCGAACCCGCCCTCCGGCGTCGGCGCGGTGCGCAGCCGGCCGCCCAGCGTCCGCACCCGCTCCGCGATCCCGACCAGGCCGTACCCGGTGGATGCCGACAGTGCGGGTCGCTTCGTGCTGGGCCCGTTGCGCACCTCGATGTGCAGGACGGACGCCGCACGCCGCACACCCACCTGCACCGACGCGCCCGGTGCGTGGTGCAGCGCGTTGGTCAGCCCCTCCTGCACCGTGCGGTAGGCGACCAGGTCCACCGCTGCCGGCAGCGCAGCGGTCAGGTCCTGCACGTCCAGGGTGACATCCACCCCCGCGGCCCGTGCGCGCTCGGCGAGCTGGGCGATCGCGGCCACCCCGATGGCGTCGGCGCCGTCGTCGGCACGCAGCACGTCCAGCAGCGACCGGATCTCGGTGAGCGCCTGGCGCGCGGTCGCGCCGATGGCCTCCACCGGCGCGGCCGCCCGCGCCGGGTCCTTGGCCAGCGCGGCCTGCGCGGCATCGGACTGCACCGCGATCACGCTGAGACTGTGCGCCACGACGTCATGCAGCTCCCGTGCGATGCGCACGCGCTCCTGCGCGGTCGCCAGGCGTGCGGCATCCTGCTGGCGACGCTCGGCAGAGCTCACCCGCAGCCGCCAGTACCGGCTGGCGCGACCGAGCAGCCACAGCCCCCCGAACAGCAGGACGATGAAGAGGAAGTCGATGCCGTTCCCGATGCGCTCCTGGATCAGCAGGGACGCGACGAACACGACGCCGGCAACCGCCGCGACCCCCTCGGTGCAGTGCGCGGCCAGCGAGTACATGCCGATCGCGTACACGGCCAGCGACCACAGCGAGCCGGGCGGCTGGGACAGCAGCGTCTGGACGAAGCCCGTCACGATGAGAAGTCCGATGCACACGAGCGGGGAGCGCACTCGCCAGGCCAGCGAGCCGGCCGAGAGAACCGCGACCGGCAGGGTCAGCGCGAGGGGTCCTTCGGCGGGATTGCCGGTAAGCACGCTGAGAACAGCGATGACGACGAACAGCCCCGCCAGCGCCGCGTCGGGCGCCGGCACGCCGGCGACCGTGGCGAGCCCGAAACGGCGCAGCGCTTGCGCGCACCTGCTGCATGGCGCCACTCTATGGCCGCGTGCGCGGCCGCACGTCCTCCGCAAGGAGGACGGGGTCCTCCGGGCTGGCGAGGCGGATCGGCCGCACGCCGGACGCGGCGCGCCCCCGCTCGGCGAGAGCGTGGCCTCAGCGGCGGGCATCAGGGCTCGTCCGAAGCGAAGGAGCACGACATGGACGACACCACGCACACGAGCGACACGCGGATGCGCCGGATGGCCGCGACGACCCTCACGATCGGCGTGCTGAGTCTGATCATCGCGACGATCATGCAGTGGATGCTGCAGCCGACGTCGCCCGCCGCGACGCCGGCCGACGTCGCGGCGCAGTTCCCGGTCGCGTGGAACGCTCTCGGCCTGATCTCGGTCTTCGGACCGATCGCGTGGCTGGCGGCGATGCCGGCGATCATGCGGCTCACAGCGCCACGCGGCCGGATGGTCACCGTGATCGGCGGCGCCCTCACCGCGCTCGGACTGGCCGTGGGCATCGGACATCTCGCGCTGTTCTTCGGGCTGTTCGGAACGATCGCCGGGTCCGGACTGGATGCCGCCGGCGTGCAGCATCTGATGGCGGGTTCGGACGCCGATCTGCTCACCACCGTGCTGCTGATCGTGTTCCTGGTTGCGTTCGCCGTCGGCCCGATCGTGCTCACCGTCGGCCTGCGGATCGGCCGGGCGGTGCCGGTGTGGGTGCCGGTCGCGGCACTGGTCACCGCGGCGGCGAGCTTCTTCGGCGGACCGATCGCCGGGATCGTGCAGCCTGCTGGCGCTGATCGCCGTGCTGGGCCCCGGTCGCGGGTGCGCTCGCTGCGCCGCATCCCGAGCCCCGCGGCGGCGGCCATCTCGGCGGGGGAGAGCACGGCGACGCGCCGGTGACGGCCGGTTCGCGGCATCCGCTCCGATCTGGCAGAATTGAAGGCTGGAGCGCCGCCCGACCCTCTATCCGGCGTGCGTCTCCACCTTCGAGCTTCCGCCGGGTGTGCACCCCACTCTCCAGGCGACCGGTTCATCACCACTACACACATTCAGGAGAATCGTGGCTGTCAAGATCCGTCTCAAGCGGCTCGGCAAGATCCGTGCCCCGTACTACCGCATCGTCGTCGCCGACTCGCGCACCAAGCGCGACGGCCGGGTCATCGAGGAGATCGGCAAGTACCACCCGACCGAGGAGCCCTCGCTGATCGAGGTCGACTCGGAGCGCGCGCAGTACTGGCTGGGTGTCGGCGCGCAGCCGACCGAGCAGGTGCTGGCCCTCCTCAAGCTCACCGGCGACTGGGGTCGGTACAAGGGCGACAAGGACGCCGTCTCGACCGTCAAGGTCAAGGCCGAGAAGGTTCCGTTCGAGGTCGACTCCGCCAAGAAGTCGGTCGTCAAGCCGAAGGCCGAGAAGAAGGCCGAGCCCGCCCCCGAGGCGGCCGAGCCCGAGGCCCCCGCGGCCGACGCCGAGTAATCGCCGTGCTGACCGCCGCGCTCGACCACATCGTCAAGGCGATCGTCGATCACCCCGACGATGTGCGCATCGATGAGTCCACATCACCCCGTGGTGATGTGCTCGAAGTGCACGTGCACCCCGATGACCGGGGCCGCGTGATCGGGCGCGGCGGACGCACCGCCAAGGCACTGCGCACGCTCATCGCCGCTCTTGCGGACGGTCGACGCGTGCGCGTCGACGTCGCGGACGACTGAGATGGTGCGGCAGGACCCGCCGGCAGGGGCTGACACGCCCGGGAAGTCGGCGAAGAGGCACGCCCCGAAGCCGGTCGGCACCCAGCTGCGCGCCGGCCGTCTGGTCAAGGCACATGGGCTGAAGGGCGCGCTCAAGCTCGAGCTGTACACCGACGACCCGGACCGCCGCTTCGTCCCCGGAGCCACGTTCACCCTGCAGGTTCCCGAGTCCTCACCGTGGCATGGCAAGACGGTGACCGTGCGCGAGCTGAAATGGCTGAACTCGAACCCGGTGGTGTTCCTCGAGGGCGTCGAGGACCGGACCGCTGCCGAAGAGCTGGTCAAGGCGATCCTGTGGGTCGAAGCCGACACGACGGTCGAGAACGACGCCTGGTACGACCATCAGCTGGTCGGCCTCGAGGTGCTGCGCGACGGCACGCGCGTCGGCCGCGTCGCACGGGTCGACCACCTGCCTGCACAGGACCTGCTGATCGTCCAGCAGGGGGATCGCGAGGTGCTGGTCCCCTTCGTGAAGGCGATCGTGCCCGAGGTGGATGTCGTCGCCGGGCACGTCGTCGTGACCCCGCCGGCCGGCCTGTTCGAAGAGCTGCCGGCCGAAGATGACCCGCCCGCCGCGCCGGCGGGCGAAGGCTGACAGCCGCCGTCACACCGGCCCTGCTCGTCGCTGGCTAGGCTCGATGGGTGCGCATCGACATCCTCACGATCTTCCCGTCGTACTTCGATGTCCTGGCGGTCTCGCTGCTGGGCCGGGCTCGCAGCTCGGGCTCGCTGCAGGTGGACGTGCACGACCTCCGCGACTGGACGCACGACCGGCACCGGACGGTCGACGACACGCCATACGGCGGCGGCGCCGGCATGGTGATGAAGCCCGAGCCCTGGGGTGAGTCGCTGGATGCCGTCGCCGGCCACGCCGAGCGGCCCACCATCATCTTCCCGTCGCCGGCGGGCGAGGTCTTCACCCAGGCGACCGCGCGCGCGCTGAGCGACCGTGAGCACCTGATCTTCGGATGCGGTCGGTACGAGGGCATCGACGAGCGGGTCTTCGACTACGCCGCCGAGCTCGGCGACGTGCGGCTGATCAGCCTCGGCGATTACGTCCTGAACGGGGGAGAGGTCGCCGTCATGGCGATGGTGGAGGCCATCGGCCGGCTGATCCCCGGCGTCGTCGGAAATCCGGAGAGCCTGGTCGAGGAATCGCACGAAGACGGACTGCTGGAGTACCCGAGCTACACGAAGCCCGCCGTGTGGCGGGATCGGGCGGTTCCGCCGGTGCCGCTCAGCGGCAACCACGGCGCGGTCGACGCCTGGCGGCGCGAACAGCAGCTCGAGCGGACTCGCGAGCGCCGGCCCGACCTGCTCGAGTCGTAGCCGACGGCGGGTGCCGAAGAGGCCCGCCTATCCTCTCCAGTGTCGTAACCCCGTTCTATCGTGGGGAGTATGGAAAGACAGGGTGACCCGGATACAGCATCCGGTACGACGGTCCGCGGCCACGCGGTGTTGCCCGGTGCAGTGTCGGACGTTCTGGCTACGGTGGAATCATGAACGCCGACCTGATCGACGCCGAGGCGGCCCTGGCCGAGTACGACGAGTACGCCGCCGCGCAGGGCGGCGCGGACTGGGGCGACCGACTGCTGCGGTCCGGGGCCGCACACGAGCGCGGGGTGGATGCGCTCGAGACCGCGACCCGACAGGCGCGCATCGCGACCGCGGAGCAATACGCGCTGTGCGGCGAGCTGCTCGCCGACGCGAGGGCGTTTCCCGACCCGTGGTGCGGGCCCGATCCCACGACCGATCCGGACTGGGTCGATCCGCGCGAGCGGACCGCCGCCCAGGTGCGGGCGTCCCGGGTCGAGTTCGCGGAACGCGCCGCCGTGGCCGACCTCGCCGTGCGGATCCGGGTCAGCGAGCGCACCGTCCGGGCCTGGGCCGACACCGCCCGGACGCTGCAGGAACGCTGCCCGGTCACCTGGCGGGCCTTCCGCGCCGGGCGGGTGGATGAACGCAACGCCGACACCGCCGCATCCCTGGCCGGGTCTCTGCCCGCCGACGACCGGCAGGCCTGGGAGCGGTTCGACCAGGCCGCCGCCGACGCCGCCTCCCGGCTGCCGGCCGGAAAGTTCCGCACCCACGCCCGGGCCCTGCGCGAACGCGTCCACCCCGAGGGCATCGACGCCCGCCACCGCAGAGCGGCCCGCGACCGTGCCACCTGGCTGAGCCCCGAACTGGACGGGATGGCCACGTACAGCATCTACGGGCCGGCAGCCGGCTGCTCTCCCTGAACGCCCGGGTCGACCGGCTCGCCCGCCACCTGCACGCCCAGCCCGGCGAGACCCGCACCCTCGCCCAACTCCGCGCCGACGTGGCAACCGGACTCCTGCAGGATGGGATCACCGACGACACCGTGGGAGTGACAGTGTCCGCCCCGTCGGTGGCCATCACCGTGCCGGTCATGACCCTGCTCGGGCACGCCGAAGAGCCGGCGATCCTGGACGGGTACGGGCCCATCGACCTCGAGACGGCGAAGAATCTGGCCGGCGGCGCGACCTCGTGGGTGCGCATCCTCACCCACCCGATCAGCGGGACGATCCTGGACGTGGACCGTTCCACCTACCGGGTCCCCGCAGCGCTGCGACGGTGGCTGAACATCCGCGACAAGGTCTGCACCTTCCCCGGCTGCGGCCGCCTCGCCCGCGACTGCGACATCGACCATAAGGCGGAATGGCAGCACGGCGGCGGCACCAGCGCCGACAACACCGGGCCGCTCTGCGAGTCTCACCACCAGGTGAAGACCGAAACTCTCTGGCGCCCGCATACCGACCCCGAAACCGGCACCACGTGGTGGATCTCACCCACCGCCCACGCCACCGACGCCGACCCGCCGCCCTGGTGAGCGGCTGGTCCCGCCCGGTATCTTCGGGGAGTGCCCACCCCTGACTTCGTCGTCGATCTGCGAGCGCGGATCGGTCACCTGCCGATGCCCCTCGTCGGCGTGACCGCCGTCGTCTTCCGCGAAGATCATGTCCTGCTCGGCCATCGGTCTGACAACGGCGAGCTTGGAGCCTGTTTCGGGGATCGTCGAGCCGGGCGAGGAGCCCGCGGATGCCGCAGTCCGCGAAGTGCTCGAAGAGGCGGGTATCGCGGCACGTGCCACCCGACTGGCCTGGGTGCACCAGATGGATCGAGTGACGTACGACAATGGCGACGTCGTCGACTATCTCACCCTGACGTTCCGATGCGAGTGGGTCTCCGGCGAGCCCCATCCGACCGACGGCGAACTGACCGATGTCGGGTGGTACGCGGTCACCGACCTGGACGCGCTCGGCATGCTTGACGACGATCATCGCCAGCGCATCGCGCTGGCGACGGCGAGCGAAGGTGCGACCCGCTTCGAGGGTGGATGCTGATCGTCACGGCAGGAGTGCGAGCTTTCCGCCCGGATGTCCCTCCTGCAGGAACCGGAGCGCATCCTTCGCCTCGGCCAACGGGAAGGTGCGCGCCACCGGCACAACGAGGTCGCCGGCGGCGGCCAGCGCTATCAGCCCCGCACGCGCGCCGTCCCGGAACGCCTTGCTCGCCGGCATCGAACCGCCGATGGCGGTGAAGCCCGCTTCGCGGCTGCGCGGACCGGCCACGATCGTGACGGCGCGATCCGGATGCCGGAGCAGGGTGCCTGCGGAGTCCACCGCCTGATCCGTGCCCGCGGCATCCAGCACGGCGTCCACCCCATCCGGGGCGAGCGTGCGCACGCGTTCCTCCAGTCCGGGACCATAGGCAACCGGTTCCGCGCCGAATTCGCGGACGCGATCGAAGCTGTGGGGACTTGCGGTGCCGATGACACGCGCACCCAGGCGCCGCGCTTGCTGGATGGCGCTGACGCCGACCGCGCCGGATGCCGCGTGCACGAGGATGATGTCACCGTCCGACACGCGGGTCACGTGCAGCATCTCGGCGGCGGTGGTCCCGGCCAGCAGCAGATTCGCCGCCTCGGGGTCGCTCAAGGCAGCCGGCTTCGCATAGACATCCGCCGCGGGCACCGTGATCGCCTCGGCATAGCCGCCGCTCACGCGGAAGGCGATCACCTCCGTCCCGGTGGTGTGCTCGCCGGTGGCGATCGCCGAATCCGGGCCGAGCGCCGCGACCACGCCGGACACCTCATAGCCCAGACCGGCGGGGAACTCCTCCAGTCGCGCCAGATGCTTGTAGTCTGCGGGGTTCATGCCGGCCGCCCGCACCGTGATCGTCACCTCGCCGGGGCCGGGGGCCGGCACCTCCGCGTCGACCAGTTCCAGAACATCGATGCCGCCTGCGCGCGGCGCGATCCATCTCTTCGCCATCGCCCCAGTCAACACCCTGCCGGTAGCATTCGGACATGGACGCCGCCACCCTCGCCGCATCGTTCCAGAGCACCGGCGAGGACTACGACCGGTATCGACCTGGCTTCCCTGAGGCCGCCGTCGATGTCCTGCTCGCGGAACCGGTCGCGGCCGTGCTCGACCTCGGGGCCGGCACCGGCAAGCTCACCGCGGCGCTCCTCCCGCGCGCGTCCCGCGTCATCGCCGTCGATCCGTCCGAACAGATGCTGGCGGTCCTGCGGCGCAAGCTGCCGCAGGTCGAGGCACTCCTCGGCACCGCTGAGGCCATCCCCCTGCCCGATCAGAGCGTGGATGCCGTCGTCGTCGCGCAGGCGTTCCACTGGTTCGATCGTGACGCGGCGTGCGCGGAGATCGCCCGCGTGCTCGTCCCCACCGGGACGCTGGGACTGGTCTGGAACGGACCGGACCCGACATGCCCATGGGACCAGGCCTGCGGGCGGATCGCGCATCCCGAGCGCTCCCCGGATGAGCCCGGCGACGAGGACGCGGAAGCACTGCCCGGATTCACGCTCCTCGCCCGGGAGCAAGTGCGGTGGCGGGAGCAGATCGCACGGGCCGACTACCTGGCACGCTGGCACACGGTCAGTACATTCCTCGCTGCAAGTGCGGGGAGCGGGCCCGGATGGCGGGCGAGGTCGAGGACATTCTGGATGCCGACGCGCAGACTCGTGGCCGCGACATCCTCGATCTGCCGACGGTGGCGGGGACCTGGCTCTACCGCCGCGCCCGGTGAGTGCTACGCGACGTTGAGGAACGACCGGTCGGACAGCACGATCGGGCCGTCGGCGGTGACCGCGATGGTGTGCTCGGAATGTGCGCCGCGGGAGCCGTCCGCGCTTGCGCAGCGTCCAGCCGTCCGGGTCGGTGATCAGCTCGTCGGTGGTCTGCAGGAACCACGGCTCGATCGCGATGACCAGTCCCTCGCGCAGCGGATAGCCGCGCCCGGCCCGGCCGTCGTTGGGCACATGCGGGTCGCCGTGCATGATCCGGCCGACCCCGTGACCTCCGAAGTCGGTGTTGATCGAATAGCCGTCGCCGTGTGCGACCGCGGCGATCGCCGCCGAGATGTCGCCGAGACGGTTGCCCACGGTGGCGGCGGCGATCGCGGCATCCAATGCCCGCTCGGTCGTGTCGATCAGAGCGAGATCCTCCGCCCGCGGTGTGCCCACGACGAATGAGATCGCCGAATCGGCGACCCAGCCGTCGATCGCGACGGCGAAGTCGAGCGAGACAAGGTCGCCGTCGCGCAGGTCGTAGTCATGGGGCAGCCCGTGCAACACGGCGTCGTTGACCGAGGTGCAGATGACCTTGCCGAACGGGCTCGCGCCGAACGAAGGGTGGTAGTCGATGTAGCACGACTGCGCTCCCGCCTTGTGGATCAGCTCATGCGCGCGGTCGTCGATGGCCAGCAGATTGGTGCCGACCTTCGTCTCCTCGCGCAAGCGTCGCCAGCGTCTCGGCCACGAAGCGGCCGGCCGGCCGCATGGCCTCGATCTCGGCGGGGGTGCGCAACTCGATCATCGTGTTCCTCTCGTTGCGTCCATTCTCGCCGATGACCGCCGCCGTGGTGACGCATCCTGCCCGCCCGACGCGCGCCCAGCCGGCGCAGAGACACGCGGCGTACGATCAAGGCATGTGGCTGCGACGTGGGTTCTTCGGCTGGCTGTTCCCGGCGGCGATCGTCCTGCCGCTGTGGCTGATCGTGGGCTGGGCCGTCTTCAACGCCGGCGGATGGGCCTTCCTCGGCGTGATCTTCGTCGCGGCACCGGCTGTCCTGATCGGCGAGCTCGTGCTGGCGTTCATGATCCGCGCGCGGCCGACGGTGCGCCGAGACCGCGCGGTGTCGTGGTGGGATGTGCTCGGCCTCACCGTCTGGCATGGCCTGGTCATCGCCTACGGCTGCTACATCCACGTGGCCTTCGCCGCGGTCCTGATCTTCGCGATCCTCGCGTTCCTGGCGGTCTTCTGGTCCTCGCTCGCGCAGCTGTGGGCCGAGGCGCGCGGCACGTTCGCCCGGATGGCCCCCGGCACTGGCCCCGCCGACATCGGCGGACCCACGGCCCCGATGGGTCGGCCGCGCATGTGCGACGAGGTGATCGTCGTGCACGAGGTGGGCAGCCCGGGGGACGGCCGCACCGCGCACTGACCCGCGACGGCGACCGCGACAGCGTTTTGGCGGGCCGCGGCATCCGTGGCAGAATGGATGCTTGTGCTCGCGCACCGATTCTGCCTCAGGGGAATCCGCGCCTTCTCGTGAACGCGCAGCGAGCACCGATCCTCTCATCCCATTCACTTCGCGGTCGACCTGTGGCGGCCGCAGGAAGACACGATCATGCAGATCCTCGACGCCGTTGATGCGGCCTCCCTCCGAAGCGACATCCCGGACTTCAACGCCGGCGACACCGTCAAGGTGCACGTGAACATCACCGAGGGCTAGCGAGCCGTATCCAGGTGTTCCAGGGCGTGGTCATCGGCCGTTCCGGCGATGGCGTGCGCGAGACCTTCACCGTCCGCAAGATCAGCTTCCAGGTGGGCGTGGAGCGCACCTTCCCGGTGCACAGCCCGGTGATCGACCACATCGAGGTCGTCACCCGCGGTGACGTCCGCCGCGCCAAGCTCTACTACCTGCGCAACCTTCGCGGCAAGAAGGCCAAGATCAAGGAGAAGCGCGACCGCTGACCCTGACGTCACGACGCCCCGAGGCAGATGCCCGGGGCGTCGTCGTCTGCACCGACGAGAGTGTGCGACGCTGTAGTGTGCGAGCGGTGGAGGGCCTGGAATGACTGAGCAGTCGACTCCCGTGCAGGCGGGCGAGACCCGCTCCCGCCGACGCGGAGCCCTCACCTTCCTCCGCGACATCCTCGTGATCATCGTGATCGCACTGCTGGTGTCGTTCCTGGTGAAGACCTTCCTGGTCCGCTCGTTCTACATCCCCTCGGGCTCGATGGAGAACACACTGCAGATCGACGACCGCATCCTGGTCGATGAGATCACCCCGCACTTCGGCGGATATCAGCGAGGGGACGTCGTGGTGTTCCGCGACCCCGGCGGGTGGCTGCCGGTGACCGTCGGCGCCGACAGCCGGCCGTGGATCGTCGAAGCCGTGGACTGGGTGCTCTCCCTCGTCGGCGTGTCCGCGCCGGACAGCGACGATCACCTGATCAAACGTGTGATCGGTCTGCCCGGCGACCATGTCGCCTGCTGCGATGCGATCGGGCACATCACCGTCAACGGCGTCCCCATCGACGAGACGTCGTACGTGAAGCTCGAAGCCGGGCGAGACCGAGCCCGAGGTGGTCCCGTTCGATGTGACCGTCCCGGCCGGCTCGCTGTGGGTGCTGGGCGACAACCGCGACCGGTCCCGCGACTCGCGCTACAACCAGGACCAGCCGGGCAAGGGCTTCGTCCCCATGGACAACGTCGTCGGCCGCGCCTTCCTGATCACGTGGCCGTTCGACCGGTTCGGCCTGATCGACTTCCATCATGCGGTGTTCGCCGGTGTCCCCGCTGCCGAGAAGGCCGGCGCGTCGCCATGACCGTCGTCGAGCCGCGTCTCACCTTCGAGCGCCGGCTTGCGCGAGCATCCCCTCGTCATCGCGTGCGACGAGGTCGGGCGCGGCGCACTGGCCGGCCCGGTCGCCGTGGGCGCGGTGATGATCGATGCGCGCGCCGCACGCCGACGGGTGCCCGAGGGGCTGCGCGACTCGAAGCTGGTCGCCGAGGCGCGACGGCCGGATGTCGCGGCCCGGGCGGCATCGTGGGTGTGCGCCGACGCGGTCGGCTGGGCGTCGGCCGCCGAGATCGACGAGGTCGGCATCATCCGCGCGCTCGGACGGGCAGCGCTCCGCGCGATCGACGCGCTGCGCGCCGCCGGCGTCGCGCCCGAGGACGGCATCGTGCTGTTGGACGGCAACCACGACTACATCTCGCCCGCGGGCGGCAGCGCACTGACCGTCCTGCCCCGGATCAAGGCCGACCGGGACTGCGCCAGTGCGGCCGCGGCATCCGTCATCGCCAAGGTGACCCGCGACGCGCAGATGGTTCAGCTACACGCCGAGCACCCGCGGTACGAGTGGGAGCACAACAAGGGATACGCGAGCCCGACCCATCGCGCGGCGATCCGCGAGTGCGGACTGAGCCCCTACCACCGCGCGTCCTGGGCGATCGCGGACGCCCCCACACTGTTCTGATCGGAATGCGGCGGCGGGAGCCGACCGACCTAGGATGGAAGCACCATGGATGACGACTTCGACGACTACGATCGCGAACTCGAGCTCGCCCTGTACCGCGAGTACCGCGACGTCGTCTCGCAGTTCCAGTACGTCATCGAGACCGAGCGCCGGTTCTACCTCGCCAACGAGGTGAACGTGGTCCGGCGCGACACCGAGCACGACTTCTACTTCGAGATCTCGATGACCGATGTCTGGGTCTGGGACATCTACCGCGCCGACCGCTTCGTCAAGTCGGTGCGCGTCCTCACGTTCAAGGACGTGAACGTCGAGGAGCTGCAGCGCCGCGACCTGCACCTGCCCGAGGAGCTGTCCCTGGACTCCTGATCCCTCTCACCCTCGCCGGGTGATGGCTTGTGGGCGGCGTGCGCGAAGCCTGAGAGACTGCCCACTGCCGCCGGGCGCTGTCCGGTGCGGACCGGGAAGGGAAGTCGATGGGCGCTGTCATCGGCGAGATCCTCCCGCTGGCGCTGGGCATCGCGATCAGTCCGATCCCCATCATCGCCGCGATCCTCATGCTCCTCTCGCCGAAGGCGCGGGTCACCAGCGTCGGATTCCTCCTCGGCTGGGTGGCGGGAATCGTCGTCGCGGTCGTGGTCTTCACCCTTCTCTCGTCGATCCTGCCGGCCGACGACCCGAGCGTCTCGAAGCCGATCCTGGGCGTGGTCCGGCTCGTGCTGGGCGCGCTGCGCTCCTGCTCGCTCTCCGGCAATGGCGCGGGCGGCCGAAGGGCGACGCGCTGCCGGCGCTGCCGAAGTGGATGCAGGCGATCGACACCGTGACCTTCCCGGTCGCGCTGGGGCTGGGCTTCCTGCTGTCGGCGCTGAACCCGAAGAACCTGATCATGGCGGTGGGCGCCGGCATGTCGATCGGCTCGGCGTCTCTGAACGGCGGAGCGATCGTCGTGGTGATCGTCGTGTTCACGATCATCGCGGCCTGCACCGTCGGGGTTCCGGTGATCGCCTACCTGCTCGCCGCCGACACGCTGCGCGGTCCCTTGGACGCGCTGCGCGGATGGCTGGTGAAGGAGAACGCCGTGATCATGGCGATCCTGCTGGTCATCGGCGTCTCGATGATCGGCAAGGGTCTGGCGAGCTTCTGATCTGAACAGCACGGGTCTCGCCTCCTCCCCAACGGGCGCGAATGCCGGCTCCGACGTGATCGATCCACAGATCGGCAGAACCGCCCGCGCGGGCGATGCCGATCGCGGGAACATGCCTACATGGCAGCCAAGGACGAGCGGGGGAGGGCGGGCGAAGGCCGCGCGGCCGCCCATCTGACGGCGCGCGGCTTCGAGGTCCTCGAACGCAACTGGCGCGCACCCGGCGGCGAAGTGGATGTCGTGGCCAGCCGCGGCGACACCCTGGTCTTCGTCGAGGTCAAGACCCGGCGCAAGCGACGGCTTCGGCGATCCGCTCGAGGCCGTGGACGCCCCCAAGCGGGCCCGCCTGTGGCGGCTCGCCCACGCCTGGTGCGCTCAGCATCCGGACCGCGCACGCGGGCGCGAGGTGCGCCTGGACGTGATCGGCATCACCGGCGCGGATCCCGCCACGGCACGGCTGGAGCACCTCGAGGACGTGCCATGGGTGTGACGCGCACGTGGGCCGTGGCGCTGTCCGGGCTGGAGGGCACCCTCGTCGAGGTCGAGGCGGACCTGACCCATCAGCTGCCGGACTTCCGCATCATCGGGCTTCCCGACAAGGCGCTCGGCGAGTCCGTGCAGCGCGTGCGCAACGCCAGCGAGAACAGCGGCCTCGCCCTGCCCAAGCGCCGGCTCACCGTGAACCTGTCGCCGGCGAGCCTGCCCAAGCAGGGCTCGGGATTCGACGTGGCGATCGCGATCGCCGCCCTGGCCACCGGGGGCCTGATGGACCTGCGGTCGGTGCAGACCACCGCCCACATCGGCGAGCTCGGGCTGGACGGGCGGCTGCGTCCCGTTCTCGGCGTCCTCCCGGCGGTCCTGGCCGCCGCACGCGCCGGCATCCGGCGGGTCGTGGTCCCGTGGGCGAATCGCGACGAGGCCGCCCTCGTGTCCGGCGTCGAGGTCACCGGGGCGGTGAGCCTGACGGATGTCGCGGTGCTGCACGGCGCCGAGTTGGAGCCCGCTCCCGCGCTCGAGCCGGTCGCCGCCCCGGACGCGCCCTCGCCCGCCGCGCCGGTGCTCGATCTGGCGGATGTCATCGGGCAGGATGCCGCGGTCGAGGCCCTGATCGTCACGGCTGCCGGCGGCCACCACATGCTCATGACCGGGCCCCCGGGAGCCGGCAAGACGATGTTGGCGCGACGTCTGCCCGGAATCCTGCCGGAGCTGGACGACGAGGCCGCGCTGATCGCCGCCTCGCTCAGATCGCTGGCGGGTGCTCCGGTGACGCACCTGGACCGGACCCCGCCGTTCGAGGCACCCCATCACAGCGCCAGCGTCGCCGCGCTGGTCGGCGGCGGGTCGCGGCTGGTGCGTCCGGGCGCGATCGCCCGAGCGAGTGAAGGCGTGCTCTTCCTGGACGAGGCGGGCGAACACAGCGCCCGCACCCTCGACGCGCTGCGGCAGCCGTTGGAGACCGGGTCGATCGTGATCCACCGGGCCGGCTTCACCGCGTCCTTTCCGGCGCGGTTCCAGCTGATCCTCGCGACGAACCCGTGCCCGTGCGGCAACTACGGGGTGCGCGGCGCGATCTGCGACTGTCCGCCGGCAGCGATCCGTCGGTATCTCGGCCGACTGTCCGGGCCCCTGCTGGACCGCATCGACATCGAGGCGTCGATGGAACGAGTCTCGGTCGCGCAGGCCACCGGAGGGAAGGCGCAGACGACCACTGCGGTGGCACGCGGGCGCGTGGCCGAGGCGCGTGAGCGTGCGATGCGGCGTCTGCGCGGGACGCCCTGGCGCCTGAACTCCCAGGTCGATGGAACGTGGCTGCGACAGGGGCCGCTGGCCCCGCCCCCGGTGGTGCGGAGGCCGCTCGACGCCGCGCTGCACCGCGGCTCGCTCAGCCTGCGCAGCTTCGACCGCGTGCTGCGGGTGGCGTGGTCGGTCGCGGATCTGGCCGGTCGCGACCGCCTCGAGCTGGAGGACATCGGCCGGGCGCTGTTTCTGAAGAAGGGAATCCGAACGTGAAGAGATTCAGCTGGGACCCCACCGCGGTGCACACGGTGTCACCGCTGCTGACGGTCGAGACGAACGACCCGGATCGGTGGGAGCGGGCATACGCGACCGCCGTGTGGAGCTGCCTGGTCGAACCCGGCGACGCAGTCGCCGGGATCCTGGTGGGGGCACTGGGCGCGGTCGACGCGCTGCAGGAGGTGCTCGCGGGCGCGCGGGCAGGCCTGGCCGCCGATGCATCCGGGATCGCGGGCGGCGAGCTGCGGGCGGGGATCAAGCGCTGGCAGCTGCGGCTGGACGCCGAGCAGATCGCGTTCTCACTGGAGACGGCCCGTGCCCGTGGCATCCACCTGCTCACTCCAGACGACTCGGCGTGGCCTCGCGCGCTCGACGACCTCGGCACGCACGCCCCGCTCTGCCTATGGGTGCGCGGCGACGTCGGCGCGCTCGGCACGCTCGAGGCCGCTCACGGTCCTGCGATCGCCCTCGTCGGCGCCCGCGCCGCCACCGGCTACGGTGAGCATCTGGCCGCCGAGTTCGCCGCGGATCTGGCCGGCCGGGGCGTCCCGGTCGTGTCCGGCGCGGCATACGGCATCGACGGCGCCGCGCACCGCGGGGCCCTGGCCGCCGGCGGGCCCACGGTCGCGCTGCTGGCCGGGGGAGTGGACCGGCCGTATCCGGCGGGGCATGCCGACCTGCTTGCGCCGCATCGCCGACCAGGGCGCAGTGGCCAGCGAGGTGCCCTGCGGGTCGGCACCCACTCGCTGGCGGTTCCTGCAGCGCAACCGGCTCATCGCCGCCCTGGGCACAGCCACGGTCGTCGTCGAGGCCGGGTGGCGCAGCGGATCCCTGAACACCGCCGCGCACGCCGCAGAGCTCGGCCGCCCGCTCGGCGCGGTCCCCGGTCCGGTCACCAGCGGCTCGTCGGCAGGATGTCACCGGCTGCTGCGCGAGTTCGACGCCCGCTGCATCACCACCGCCGACGACATCGCCGAGATGCTCGGCCTGTCCGGGCCTGCTTCCGGCTCGGATGCGCGCGAGGCCGCCGGATACACCGGTGCCCGCACGCGGGTCAGCGACGCGCTCAGCACCCGCGTGTGGCGGGATGTCGCCGACATCGCCCGACGCTGCGGAATGGCGCCCGACGAGGTGTCGATGCAGCTCGGCCTGATGGCGCTGGACGGCGCGGTGGAGGTGCAAGGACCCCGCTGGCGACGCCGCGCACCGGCGGGTGCGGCGCGCCGCGAGGTCGCCGTCCCGGCGGGCGGCATGCTGGAGGGTGAGGATCGACCCGGCAGCGGACGCATACGCACGGCACCTGTCCGAGGTGCGGCGCCTCTCCCCGGCGACCGTGCGCGCGTACCGATCCGACCTGGCCGATCTGCGCACGGCGATCGGCGACCTGCCACTCGAGCAGGTCGGACTGGAGAACCTGCGGGAATGGCTGTGGACGGCGACCCGGCGCGGCGACGCGCGATCGACGATCGCCCGCCGCACTGCCGCGGCCCGCGGATTCTTCGCCTGGGCCGCCGAGACCGGGATGGCCCCGGCCGATCCGAGCGTGCGTCTGGTCGCACCCAAGCGCGGTCGCACGCTGCCACACGTCGCGACGGCCGACGGGATGGCCGCGCTGCTGGACGCGATGGCCGCCGCAGCCGCCGACGGCGACCCGATCGCATTGCGCGATCACGCGATCATCGAGCTGCTCTACGGCGCAACCGTCCGCGTGTCCGAACTGTGCGCGCTGGACCTGGACGACTTCGATCACGAGCGGCGCACCGTGCGCGTGATGGGCAAGGGCGCGAAGGAGCGCGTCGTCCCGTATGGGGTGCCTGCGGCCCGGGCGCTGGACGCATACCTGGTGCGCGGACGACCGACGCTGCGTGCCCGTGGCACCGCCCCCACCGCCTCGACCTTCCTGGGGGCGCGCGGAGGTCGCATCGGCCCGCGCACGGTCTACGAGCTGGTCGCGCACGCCCTCGGCCCGGTCGTCGGCGCCCAGACCGTGGGTCCGCATGCGCTGCGGCACTCGGCGGCGACCCATCTGCTGGACGGCGGCGCGGACCTGCGCACGGTGCAGGAGCTGCTCGGCCACGCGAGCCTGGGCACCACGCAGATCTACACCCACGTCTCGAGCGAGCGGCTGCTGGCCACGTACCGCCTCGCGCATCCGCGCGCCCAGCGCTGAGACAGGCGTCCTCCGCGTCACCGGCCGTCAGGAACAGCAGGGCAGCAGCACGGCGCGGGGGACAGTGCCGAACAGGAGCATCGGGTTGATGTAGGCGCCATCCCAGCGGACGCCGAAATGGATCGTCCCCGCCGCTGCGTGCCCGCCCCGGGCGACGGTGCCCACGACCTGGCCGCGGGCGACGGCCTGGCCCGCCGCGAGGTCCGAGTCGATCGGCTCGAGAGTCGTGACCAGTCCGTCCCCGTGATCGATGGTGAGGATGCCGCGGTCCACGATCCGCCCCGAGAAGGCGACCACGCCGCCTGCCGGGGCGCGCACCTCCTCGCCGCCGGCCGGAGCGAGATCGATCCCGCGGTGCCCCGGCCCGTACTCGTGCGCCGGGGCCGCATACGCCTTCGCGATCCGGAACGCCGCCAGCGGCCAGACCCAGTCATCCCTCGGATCCGGCGCCCCGTCGCTGGAAGCGCCGGCCTGCGCGTCGAATGTTCGAACAGCTTCCAGACCCCTCCCCGCGGCCGTCGAGGGGACGCCGAGCACGCAGCTCACCGCCAGGGCGGCGGCGATCGCCGTGCGGAGGGATCCGGGGATGCGGGACACGAAAGCAATGCTGGCCGCCCCTCGTCGCCCGCGGGGAGCGGACGCCGCATCTGTGGAGGAACGGCGTGCGGGCCGCCCCTGCGGGCACCGGGGGAGGAGTCGCTGCCTGATACACTGAGAGGGCATCTCGCGTGTCGAGGTGACTTCGCGTGTCCTCAGCGTGCGGCTTCCGCATGTGGCATCCCATCCCATCGGTCCCTGAAACCAGGGCGGGAAGTGTGTCGGGCACCAGGATTCTCCGGCATCCGCCGGAGAGAGCAACCGAAAGCGGCGCCGCGGCGCCGAGAACAGGAGAACGGCCATGGCCGTCGTCACGATTCGCCAGCTGCTGGATGCCGGCGTCCACTTCGGACACCAGACCCGACGGTGGAACCCGAAGGTGAAGCGCTTCATCCTCACCGAGCGCAGCGGCATCCACATCATCGACCTGCAGCAGTCGCTGGCCTACATCGACCGCGCCTACGAGTTCGTCAAGGAGACGGTCGCCCACGGCGGCACCATCCTGTTCGTCGGCACGAAGAAGCAGGCCCAGGAAGTGCTCGCCGAGCAGGCGACGCGGGTCGGCCAGCCGTACGTGAACCAGCGCTGGCTGGGTGGTCTGCTGACCAACTTCAGCACCGTGAGCAAGCGCCTGCAGCGCATGAAGGAGCTCGAGGAGCTCGACTACGAGAACCCCTCGGAGAGCGGCTTCACCAAGAAGGAGCTCCTGCTGAAGAAGCGCGAGCTCGACAAGCTGCACAAGTCCCTCGGCGGCATCCGCAACCTGCAGAAGACGCCGTCGGCGCTGTGGGTCGTCGACTCCAAGCGCGAGCACCTGGCGATCGACGAGGCCCGCAAGCTCGGGATCCCGGTGATCGGCATCCTCGACACGAACGCCGACCCGGACGAGATCCAGTACCCGATCCCGGGCAACGACGACGCGATCCGCTCGGTCGCCCTGCTGACCCGCATCATCGCCGACGCCGCCGCCGAAGGCCTGATCCAGCGCCACCAGCCGGCCGATACGGCGGAAGAGCCCGCCGAGCCGCTGGCCGAGTGGGAGCGCGAGCTGCTGGAGTCCGGCGCGCCGGAGCAGTCCTCCGCAGACACCGAGAAGGTCGCCGACCTCGCCGAGGCGAAGGCGGAGGTCGCCGACCTCGCCGAGGCTGCGACCGACGAGGCACCCGCCGAGCCGGCCGCCGACGAGGCACCCGTTGAGGCGCCCGCCGACGAGGCACCCGTTGAGGCCGCCGTCGACGAGGCGCCCGCCGAGGCCGCGACCGACGAGGCCGCAGCCAAGTAGTCCTCGCCCGACTTCTGCCGCGGCGGGGCCGTCCCACGACCGCCCCGCCGCGGCATCCCCCACGAACTCACCTCAGATCAAGGAGCCGCCACCCATGGCAAACTTCACCATCGCCGACATCAAGGCGCTGCGCGAGCAGCTCGGCACGGGCATGGTCGACACGAAGAAGGCCCTCGAGGAGGCCGACGGCGACCTCGAGAAGGCCGTCGAGATCCTGCGCCTGAAGGGCGCGAAGGGCAACGCCAAGCGCGCCGACCGTTCCACCAGCGAAGGGCTGGTCGTCGCCCGCGAGGGCGCCGGTCAGGTCACGCTCATCGAGCTGGCCTGCGAGACCGACTTCGTCGCGAAGAACGAGCGCTTCATCGCCCTGGCCGACAAGGTCGCGGATGCCGCCGCTGCCGCGTCCGCGAACTCCGCCGTCGATGCGCTGGCCGCCCCCGCGGGCGACCAGACCGTCGAGCAGCTGATCTCGGACACCGCCGCCATCATCGGCGAGAAGATCGAACTGCGCCGCGTGCGCACGCTCACCGGCGACAAGTTCGAGGTGTACCTGCACAAGACCAGCAAGGACCTGCCCCCGCAGATCGGCGTGGTCGTGGCCTACACGGGCGACGACGCCGCCACCGCGCGCAGGCATCGCCCAGCACATCTCGTTCGCCAACCCCTCGTACCTGAGCCGGGCGGACGTGCCCGAGGCCGACGTCGAGAAGGAGCGCGAGATCGTCACCGAGATCTCCCGCAACGAGGGCAAGCCCGAGGCCGCCCTGCCGAAGATCGTCGAGGGTCGCGTGAACGCGTTCTTCAAGCAGGTCGCCCTGCTGGAGCAGGACTACGCGAAGGACAACAAGCAGTCCGTCGCCCAGGTCACCAAGGACGCCGGCATCACCGTCACGGACTTCGCCCGCTTCAAGGTCGGCGCGTAGGACGTCGCAGGGGCCCGCATCGCACATCGATGCGGGCCCTTGTCATGCCCGTTCGCTAAGGTGTCATCGCGACGAGAGGAACACACGTGATCAATGAGGCCACCGGGCGCCGTCGCGTCCTGCTGAAGCTGTCCGGCGAGGCGTTCGGCGCCGGATCGCTGGGTGTGAACCCCGATGTGGTCAGCCAGATCGCGCGCGAGATCGCCGCGGCCACCGATCGGGTCGAGATCTCGATCGTCGTCGGCGGCGGCAACTTCTTCCGCGGCGCCGAACTCAGCCAGCGCGGCATGGACCGCGGGCGCGCCGATTACATGGGCATGCTCGGCACCGTGATGAACGCGCTGGCGCTCCAGGACTTCCTGGAACAGGCCGGTGCCGCCACGCGCGTGCAGTCCGCCATCCAGATGACCCAGGTCGCCGAGCCGTACATTCCGCTGCGCGCCGAGCGGCACCTGCAGAAGGGGCGTGTCGTCATCTTCGGGGCGGGCGCCGGCCTGCCCTATTTCTCCACCGACACGGTCGCCGCCCAGCGTGCACTGGAGATCCGCGCCGACGAGGTCCTGGTCGCCAAGAACGGCGTGGACGGGGTCTACACGGCCGATCCGAAGAAGGATGCCTCGGCCACGAGGATCGATCGGATCACCTACCTGGAGGCGCTCCAGCGCGGGCTGAAGGTGGTCGACTCGACCGCGTTCAGCCTCTGCATGGACAACAAGATGGACATGCGGGTGTTCGGGATGGAGCCGGCGGGCAACGTCACCCGCGCTCTGCTGGGCGAGCAGATCGGCACGCTGGTCACCGCCTGACCGCGGCCGGGCACGACAGTCCGCCGATACGAGGCAACTAGAATGGGCGGGAACGCCTGAGCGAATGGAGAGACCGTGATCGCGGACGTGCTGGCCGATGCCTGCCACCCGGATGGACAACGCCGTCGAGGCGGCGAAGGACGACTTCGCCACCGTGCGCACGGGCCGGGCGAACCCCCAGCTCTTCCAGAAGGTGCTGGTCGACTACTACGGCACCCCCACGCCGCTCGCGCAGCTCGCCTCGATCAACGCCCCCGAGGCGCGGTCGCTGATCGTGACGCCGTACGACAAGTCGGCGCTGAAGGCCATCGAGCAGGCGATCCGCGACATGCCGAACCTCGGCGTCAACCCCACGAACGACGGCAACATCGTCCGGGTGACGCTGCCGAGCTCACCGAGGACCGCCGCAAGGAATACGTCAAGCTCGTCCGCACGAAGGGCGAGGACGCGCGCGTGCACGTCCGCGGCATCCGCCGCAAGATCAAGGACGACCTGTCCGACCTGGGCGTCGGCGAGGACGACCTCGCGCGGGCGGAGAAGGAGCTGGACGCTCTGACCCGCACGCATGTCGACGCGATCGATGACGCGCTCAAGCGCAAAGAAGCCGAGCTGCTCGAAGTCTGAGGGGTCGCAGTGACGGACGCGTCCGAACAGCCTCCCGGCGGCGAGCAGAGCCGCCGGGACGCTTCGGCGCGCCCGGAGCCGCCGGATGAGGTCGGCCCCGGCGATGGGGCCGCCGAGCCCGCCCAGCCCGCCGACCTGGCCGGCGATCCCAGTGCGCAGCTGCACGCGCACCTGCGCGCCGCGCGCAGCGAGATCGAGAGCCAGGTGGCCCGCACCCGCGCGGACTTCGAAGAGGCGAACGAGCGGATCAAGCAGCGCACCGGGCGCAACCTCATCATGGCCGTCCTGATCGGACTGGCCATCGGCGCGGTCCTGGTCCTGTCCCTGGTGATCTGGAAGCCGGTGTTCCTGCTGCTGGCCCTGGCCGCCGCCGCGCTCGGGGTGTTCGAGTTCACCCGCGCGCTGCAGGCCTCCGGTCGCCGGGTCGACGTCATCCCGCAGCTGTTGGGCACGCTCGCGCTGCTGGCCTCGGCCTGGTTCCTCGCGCTGTGGCTTGCACTGGGTCGTCGTCTGCGCCGTCGTGGTGGTGATCGTCGTCTGGCGGCTGCTCGCGCAGATGATCGTGCGCGACGGTCGCGGGTACGCCGAGGTCTGGGACGACGTGCTCGTGGGCACCTTCGTCCCGCTGTACGTCTCGTTCAGCGCCAGCCTGTGCGTGATCCTGCTGCGGCAGGACGCCGGCGAATGGTGGGTGCTCGCCTTCATCGTCCTGGCGGTGGCCGCCGACACCGGCGCCTACGCCACCGGGCTCGCGTTCGGCCGGCATCCGATGGCCCCGCGGATCAGTCCGAAGAAGACCTGGGAGGGATTCGGCGGTGCCGTGGTCGCCGCCCTTGTCGCCGGCGTCCTCCTCGCCGTCTTCATGCTCGCACCTGCCCTGGTGGACCGGCCTGATCATCGGCCCGGTCATCCTCGCCACAGCCACGATCGGCGACCTCGGCGAGTCGATGATCAAGCGCGACCTGGGGATCAAGGACATGAGCTCGTGGCTGCCCGGGCACGGCGGCGTGCTGGACCGGCTGGACTCCATCCTTCCCTCGGCCGGCGCCGCCCTGGCCCTGTACCTGCTCCTGACCCCCCTGGTGACACCATGACGACCCGCTCCTCCGACGCGCGATCGGCCACGACGCGCGCGCCGTTCCCGATGACCTCCGGCCGTGCCAAGGGATACGCGCCGACCGTGGTCGACGACTTCCTCGCCCGCGCCCGCGCGGCCTTCGAGGACGACCACGACGCGACGGCGCTGACCGCCAACGACGTGCGCTCGGTGTCGTTCCCGATGGTCCGACGCGGCTATCGCCCCGAGGCGGTGGATGCCGCGCTGGCGCGCGTCGAGGATGCCTTCGCCGCACGGGAACGCGAACAGGTCCTGGCTCACGCCGGGACGGGGAGTGGGTCGATCGCACCCGTGCCCGCGCCCAGGAGATCCTGGATCGTCTCAGCCGTCGACCCGGTCACCGCTTCGATCGCGCGCGGGGTCTCGGCTTCGGCTACCGGATCGACGAGGTCGACATCGTCGCCGACAAGATCGCGGCCTTCCTCGCCGAGGGCACCCCGGTCACCGTCGAGCAGGTGCGCACCGTCGCGTTCCGGATGCAGCGGCGCGGGTACCGCGAAGCACAGGTGGATGCGGTGCTGGACGCCGTCGTCGACGTCATGCTCGCCGTCGGCTGACGACGCACGGGGCGGGAGATGGCGCCCGCCGCGCGACGCAGGTAGACTCGGGCGCACTGTGACTTCCGGCGACGAGACGATACCCGAGGCATCCCGCGCGATCCTGCGCCGTGATCTGAAGGCCGCTTCGGTGACCAGCACGGCGTCACGGCGCAGACGCCCCGCCCGCCCCGCACCGACGCGGCTGTCCCGCAGTCGCGGCGTCATGTCCGGATTCGCCGCGTTCGCCGTCGCCGGGCTGGCCGTCGCCACCCTCAGTCCGCTGGGCGCGGCCCTGTCCACGCCGGCCAACGCCGAGATCGCCGCCCCCGTCACCCTGTACGCGAGCACGGTCGACGACGCGCAGACCGTGCAGGTGGCGTCGGCGGTCAGCGCCGATGCCGCCGTGCTGCGAGCGGGACAGCTATACGGCGGCGCTCAAGCCGAAGCCCAAGCCCAAGCCTGCGCCCGCCGCCTCGTCGCCGCGGGTGGTCGGGGCCGCCGCCTCGGTGCGCCTGGTCTACAGCGGCGGCGGGTCGCCGGCGGACTGGATGGCGGCCGCCGGCATCGCCCAGAGCGACTGGGGCTACGTCGACTACATCGTCGGCCGGGAGAGCGGCTGGAACCCCAACGCGACCAACCGCTCGTCGGGCGCGTGCGGGCTGGTCCAGGCGCTGCCCTGGACCAAGGTTCCGGGCAACGGGTACAACCCCGTCGACAACCTGCGCTGGGGCAGCGGGTACGCGAAGGGGCGCTACGGCGGATGGCAGGGCGCCTACGCGTTCTGGATCTCTCACGGCTGGTGGTAGCCACAGCGATGCCGCGCTCTCATCGAAGGCGTCCCGATCCGCCGCTCGGTGACTCGTTCGACCGCTTCGTCCAGGGGTTCTCCCGCACCGAGATCCGCCGCGGCGCCGAATGGACCGTGCAGCCGGTCTCGGCGGCGCAGGCGCAGAAGACGTACACGTGTCCGGGTTGCACCCGCGACATCCCGCCCGGCATCGCGCACATCGTCGCCTGGCGGGCGGACGGCGTGCTCGGGAATGCGGCGGACCTCGCCGCCCGGCGGCACTGGCACACGCACTGCTGGAAGGTGTTCTGAGTGGAGATCCGCGGACCTGTCCTCCTGCCGGCGCGCCGCGAGGACGTCGAGCTGCACACGTCCGACGGGCTGACGCTCGTCGGTGAACTGGCGCTGCCGTCCGATCGCGAGCCCGTCGCCACGCTCGTCACGCTCCACCCGCTGCCGACAGCCGGCGGATTCATGGACTCGCACATCATCCGCAAGGCGGCCGCCCGGCTGCCGGCCCTCGCCGATCTGGCCGTGCTGCGCTTCAACACGCGCGGCACCGCCTCGCCGCGCGGGACGAGCGACGGCGTCTTCGACGGCGGCGAGGCGGAAGGGCTCGACCTGGCCGCCGCGATGGCGCTGGTCGCCGAGCGCGGGCTGCCGCACCCGTGGCTGGTGGGGTGGTCGTTCGGCACGGAAGTGGCGCTGGAGCACGGCCGACAGCACGCGGTCGAGGGCCTGATCCTGCTGTCGCCGCCACTGCACCGCACGAGCGAAGCCGAGCTGGCAGCGTGGGCGACCGACCCCCGCCGCATCGTCGCACTCGTGCCGGAGCTCGACGACTATCTGCGCCCGGACGAGGCGCGCCGTCGGTTCGCGGTCGTCCCGCACGCCGAGGTCATCGGCGTCGACGGCGGACGGCACCTCTGGGTGGGGGAGAACCAGACCCGGCGGGTGCTGACCGAGATCGTCTCGGCGGTCAACCCCGCCGCACTGCCGCTGCCCACCGTCTGGGACGGGCCCGCGGCGGACTGACCGGCCTCAGCGCTCGTTCTGCCTCAGCGCTCGTTCTGCCGGGGGATGACGACCTGCCGGTAGATGATCAGGATGCTGGCGGCGACCGGGATCGCGATGAGCGCCCCGAGCAGTCCCAGCAGCGAGCCGCCCGCCAGCGCCGCCACCACGACGACCGCGCCCGGGACCGAGACGGCCCGGTTCATGATCCGCGGCGAGATGACATACGCCTCCAGCTGCATGTACACGAGGTAGTAGATCGCGGCGATCAGCGCCGTGGTGGGCGAGCCGAGCCCCGGGATCAGACACGTCAGGACGATGATCGCCGAGCCGGTGAGGGTTCCCACCAGCGGGATCAGCGAGAAGAAGAACGCCACGACGGCCAGCACCGCGGGGAACGGGGCGTGGATGATCGACAGGAAGATCGAGCTGAGGATGCCGTTGATCACGCCGAGCGTGACCTGGCCCATCACGTAGTAGCCCACCGAGTCGGTGATCTGCTCGGCGAGGTCGATGAACCGCGGTCGCTTCGAGGCCGGCACCAGCTGATACACGGCCCCCTTCAGCGAGGGGGTGGATGCCGTGAAGTAGATCGTCAGGATCAGCACGATGAACGCGCCGGTCAGCCCGGAGAAGAACGCGATCCCGGCCTTCAGCACGCCCTGCCCGATCGACCCGCTGATGTCGGCGAGATTGGTGACCAGCCAGTTCTGGACGTAGTCGAAGACGTCCTCCACCTTCAGCTGCGGGAAGGTGTGCGCCATCCAGTTCTTGAACTCCTCCAGCGCGTTCGGATTCTGCGCGATCTGCGTGATCGAGTCCACCAGCTGCGTGATCTGGCTGACGATGATCGGGACCACCAGCAGCACGATTCCGGCGAACACGGCCAGCACCACGAGGATCGTGACCAGCACCGCGGCCCAGCGCGGCAGCTTGCGCCGCACCAGGAAGGCGACGACCGGTTCGAGCCCGAAGGACAGGAACAGCGCCGTCCCGATGTAGAGGAGGATGGTCGACAGGGTCTGGATGCTGCTGATCAGCACGAGGCCGAGGCCCACTCCCAGCGTCGCCACGAAGGCGACGCGGAACGGATTCTGCACCTTCATGGTGCTCCTCTCCTCGGTGACCGGGTCGTCTGGTCAGGATACTTTCCCGGCACCGGTCTGCGTGCCAATGACCCTCCCGGTCCGCACACAGGTCGGATTCGCTAGTCTGGAACGTCGAAATCAGTTGGGGGACGACCGACCCGATGGTCGACCCTGGGAGGATGTATTCGTGCGTTTCGTGTGGGCTGTCGCCGCGTTCGTGCTGGCCGCCGTGATGATCGCGACCGGTATCGCTGCGCGGACCGTTTTCCAGGGACCCAAGATCGAGACCTCCGCGGTGGAGGGCAGTGGCACCACCGCCTACACCCTGATCGACGGGCACGTGCTGAATCGGATGCCGGGGTCGCAGACGCTGCGGGCCGCGCAGGAGGGCACGATCTTCGCCGCGTACGGCCGCACCGACGACATGAAGGCCTGGCTGGCCGACAGCGAGTACACGGCCGTCACCCTCGGCGATGACGGATCCGTGGACAGCGCCGTGGTCGCCCCGACCCAGACCGGCGCGGACGCAGAACCCGCGCACCGCAACCCGGCCGGATCGGATCTGTGGCTGGACGAGTTCGAACAGGACGACATCCTCATCCAGCACCTGCAGCTGCCCGACACGATGAGCGTGCTGGTGGCCACCGACGGCACCAAGCCCGCGCCCGCCGAGATCTCCCTCACCTGGCCGCTGCAGACCTCCACGCCCTGGGCCGGACCGCTCATCGTCGGCGGCGGCATCCTGATGGCCGTCGGCGTGTTCCTGTACATCCTCGGCCTCCGGCGCCTGCGCCGCTCGCGCGGCCCGCGCCGCAAGGCGCTTCCGCCGCTGCCCGAGACGGAGTCGATCGACCTCTCGGTATCGGCTGCGGACAAGGGCGTGATCAGTGCGGGCCGTGCACAGAAGGCCGCCACGGGTCGTCGCCGCGGCTTCGTGATCATCCCGGTCCTGGCCGTGTCGTCGCTGCTGTTCGCCGGGTGCTCGGCGGACGCCTGGCCGCAGTTCGGCGGAACGCCGAGCCCGACGCCCACCCAGACGGTCGTCGATCCGGAGGGCGCGCAGTCCCCGGCCGTCACGCCGACCCAGGCCGACCGAATCCTCTCGCGCGTCTCGACCACGGTCGCCAAGGCCGACGAGAAGAAGGACGGCACACTGGCGGCCACCCGCCTCGCGGGGGCCGCCCTGGCCGAGCGGAAGACGAATTACACGCTGCGCGGAAAGATCTCCACCGAGAAGGCCCTTCCCGCCGTCCCGGCCACGGGCGTCGAACTCGTGCTGCCGCAGGCGTACGAGGGCTGGCCGCGCACGGTGATGCTGATCGCCGAGCACAAGAGCGGTGACAAGGTCTCGTCCACCATGATGATGCTGGCGCAGCAGGATGCGTGGTCGCCCTACAAGCTCGCGTACAGCGGACAGCTCGAAGCGGCGAAGCTCCCCGAGGTGGCCCCGGCGTACGTGGGGGCGGCCGCGGTCCAGCCCGACTCGTCGTTCCTGGTGATGGCGCCGGGCAAGATCGCCGCGGCCTACGCCGACGTCATGGACAAGGGCGACAAGAGCGCGTCTGCCGGTGCGTTCGACACCGAGAACGACGTCTTCCTCAAGGGTGTGGAAGCCAAGCGCAAGGAGCAGGTCGCCACCTTCAACAAGACCGCCTCCAAGACCGGGAGCCTGGCCTTCGCGGCGAAGACGGGGTCGCAGAAGCCGGTGGCGCTGGCCACTCTGGAAAGCGGCGCGATCGTGGCGGTCAACGTCGACGAGACCGAGACGGTGAAGCCGACGAACAAGGACGCCGTCATCAAGCTCGACGACAACCCCCGGGTCAAGGCGCTCACCGGCGTGAAGGAGTCGGCGACCGGCTTCACGACCACGTACAGTGATCAATTGTTCTTCTACGTCCCGGGTGTGGGTGCAGGTGATGCACAGATCCGCCTGCTCGGGTACGCGTCAAACATCCTCGGTGCGAAGGTGGTCAGCAAATGAGTGAGCCCAACCCCGGCGCGGTGCTGCGCGGCGCGGTCGATCTGTCGACCCTGCGCAGCCGCGCAGCCCAGCCCCCGGCGCAGCCGGCCGCGGACGGCGCCCCGCAGGCGACCGGCGGGGTGGTGATCGATGTCACCGATGCGACGTTCCCGCAGGTGCTCGAGCTGTCCCGCACGGTGCCGGTCGTGGTCGACCTGTGGGCGGAGTGGTGCGGGCCGTGCAAGCAGCTCAGCCCCATCCTGGAGAAGGTGGTCACCGAGCTCGGCGGCCGGATCGTGCTGGCCAAGGTGGACGTGGACGCGAACCCCCAGCTGGCCCAGGGCTTCCGCGCCCAGTCGATCCCCATGGTCGTCGCCCTGATCGGCGGGCAGCCGGTGCCGCTGTTCACCGGCGCGGTGCCCGAGCAGCAGGTGCGCGAGGTGTTCGACCAGCTGCTGCAGGTCGCCGCGCAGAACGGCGTGACCGGCACCGTCGACCCCGGCAGCGTCGAGCCCGGCAGCGAGGCACCGGCCGAATCCGAAGAACCGGCCGAGGAGCCGCTGCCGCCGCTGCATGCCGAGGCGTACGCGGCCATCGAGGACGGCGACTACGCGCGCGCGATCAGCGCGTACGAGCGGGCGCTGGCCGAGAACCCGGGCGACGAGCAGGCGCGGGCCGGTCTCGGCCAGGTCCGTCTGCTGGCGCGGGTGCAGGACCTGGACGCGTCGTCCGCGCGCGAGGCCGCTGCGGGCGCGCCGCAGGACGTGGACGCGCAGCTGGCGGTCGCCGACCTGGATGTCGCGGGCGGGCACGTCGAGGACGCGTTCGGCCGCCTGCTCCAGCTGTTCGCAGCGCTGCCGTCCGATCAGCGCAGCGCGGTGCGCGAGCGGCTGCTGGAGCTGTTCGCGCTGATCGGCGATGCCGACCCCCGTGTGGCCACCGCGCGCCGTTCCCTCGCCTCGCTGATGTTCTAGCCCTCGGGCTCCAGCCAGAGCACGCCCAGCGGCGGCAGCGCCATGCGTGCCAGGCCTCCTGTGCCCGCCTGCACCGACCCGAGATTCCCGATCCCGGCGCCGCCGTAGTCTGCGGCATCCGTGTTCAGGATCTCGTGCCAGACTCCCGCCACGGGCAGCTCGAGCTCGAAATCGTCGATCGTCGCGCCGGAGAAGTTGCACACCACGGCCACCGTCTGCCCCGCCCCATCGCTGCGGGTGAACGCGAGCACATTCGGGTTCCAGGTCGGCGCGCCCAGGCGGGCGAACGCGGAGCCGTCGCCGTCACGGGCCCACAGCGCGGGTCGCGCGGTGTAGACGCGGTTCAGCGTCGCCACGAAGCCCTGCAGCTGCTGGTGGCTCGGCTGGTCCAGCAGCCACCAGTCCAGACCGCGATCCTCGGACCACTCGGACAGCTGGCCGAACTCCTGCCCCATGAACAGCAGCTGCTTGCCCGGGTGCGCCCACATGTAGGCCAGGAAGGCGCGGGCGTTCGCCAGCTTGTGGGCGTGGTCGCCGGGCATCTTGCCCAGCAGGCTGCCCTTGCCGTGCACCACCTCGTCGTGGCTGATCGGCAGCACGAAGTTCTCGCTGAACGCGTACACGAACGAGAACGAGAGCTCGCCGGCGTGGTGCGACCGGTACAGCGGGTCGCGTTGGATGTAGACCAGCGAGTCGTTCATCCAGCCCATGTTCCATTTGAAGCCGAACCCCAGGCCGCCGCGGTCGGTGGGCGCGGTCACCCCGGTGAAGCTCGTGGACTCCTCGGCGATCATCGCGATGCCGGGGTGCAGCCGGTACGCGGTGGCGTTGACCTCCTGCAGGAACTGGATGGCCTCCAGGTTCTCCCGGCCGCCGTGGATGTTCGGCTCCCACTCGCCGTCCTCCCGCGAGTAGTCCAGGTAGAGCATCGAGGCGACGGCATCCACCCGCAGTCCGTCGATGTGGAACTCCTCCATCCAGTACAGGGCGTTGGCGACGAGGAAGTTGCGCACCTGCGGCCGGCCGTAGTCGAAGATGTAGGTGCCCCAGTCCCGGTGCTCGCCGCGCCGCGGGTCGGGATGCTCGTACACCGGCTGTCCGTCGAATCGGCCCAGGGCGAAGTCGTCCTTGGGGAAGTGCCCGGGCACCCAGTCCATGATCACGCCGATGCCGGCCTGATGCAGACGGTCGATGAGGTAGCGGAGGTCGTCGGGCGACCCGAACCGGCTTGTGGGGGCGTAGTAGCCGCTCACCTGGTAGCCCCACGAGCCGCCGAAGGGATGCTCGGCCAGGGGCATGAACTCGACGTGGGTGAACCCGAGCGCCTGCACGTGGCCGATCAGCTGGTCGGCCAGCTCGCGATAGCCGAGGCCGGGCCGCCACGACCCGACGTGCAGCTCGTACACCGACATCGGGCGCTCCACCGGCTCGCAGGTCCGCTCGGGCCGTCATCCACTGCGCGTCCTCCCACGCGTGGGCCGCTGCGGTGACGACCGAGCCGGTCGCCGGCGGCACCTCTGCGCGACGAGCCATCGGATCGGCCTTGAGGATCCATTCGCCGGCCTGGGTGAGGATCTCGAACTTGTACACGGTGCCGACGCCGACCTCGGGCACGAACAGCTCCCAGACCCCGGCGCCGCCGAGCGAGCGCAGAGCGTGGCCCTCGCCGTCCCACGAGTTGAAGTCGCCGACCACGCGGACCGCCCGCGCGTTCGGCGCCCACACCGAGAAGGCCGTGCCGGCCACCCCGCCGTCGGTGCGCACGTGAGCGCCCAGCACATCCCACAGCCGCTCGTGCCGGCCCTCGCCGATCAGATGCAGGTCGAGTTCGCCCAATGTGGGCAGATGCCGGTACGGATCGTCCACGGTGTGCGTCGTCCCGTCGGGGTAGGCCGCCTCGATCGCGTACGGCCGCGGGCGTGCGGTGCGCGCCCCTTCCCAGATGCCCGCCCGGCGATGCTCCAGCCGCACCCGGTCGCCGTCCGCGAACACGGCGGTCACGGTCTGGGCGAGCGGGCGGCGGACGCGCACGGTCCAGACCGCGCGACCCGCGGCATCGGTCTCGGCGTGGATGCCCAGCACGTCGTGCGGCGCGTGGTGGGCCCCGTGTGCGACGGCATCCAACTCCCCATCGGTGAGGGTCATCGTCATCCCTTCACGTGCACGATGTGCACCGGCTCAGTGAATGCGTCCAAGCGCACGAAGTTGTGGTCTGACCACGTCCACTCGGCGCCCGTGATCAGGTCCTGCACCGGGTAGTGGTCCCCGGGCCGGATGCCGAAGGCCGCGGTGTCCAGATGGATCATCGTCTGGCGCACCGAGTGCGGGTCGACATTGGCGACCACGATGATCGTGTCGGCAACCCCGGCGGGGGAGAAGGCGGCGTCGAGATGCTTGACGAACACGAGCACGGCGTCGTCATCGCTGTCGTGCACGGTGATGTTGCGCAAGCTGACCCAGCGCGGGGTGGGTGGCGCGGATCTCGTTCAGCCGACGCAGGTACGGTGCCAGCGAGTCGCCGGATGCCTCGGCGCGGTCCCACTCGCGGATCTTGTACTCGTACTTCTCGTTGTCGATGTTCTCTTCGGAACCCGGCCGGGCCACGTTCTCGTACAGCTCGTACCCGGCGTAGACGCCGTACGACGGCGCCGCAGTGGCGGCGAGCGCGGCCCGGATCCGATAGGCCGGCCGTCCGCCGAACTGCAGATACTCGGTGAGGATGTCGGGGGTGTTCACGAACAGGTTCGGCCGCAGGTAGTCGGCCGTGTCGGTGGCGATCGATACGAGGAACTCCTCGAGCTCGGCCTTGGTGTTGCGCCAGGTGAAGTAGCTGTAGCTCTGCTGGAATCCGGCGCGGGCCAGGGCCTGCAGCGGGGCGGGCCGGGTGAACGCCTCGGCCAGGAAGACGACATCCGGGCTCTCGGCGGTCACCGTGCGGATCAGCCACTCCCAGAACTGCAGGGGCTTGGTGTGCGGATTGTCCACTCGGAAGATGCGCACGCCCTGGGCGACCCAGTGCCGCACGATCCGCAGCACCTCGGCGCGGATGCCGACCGGGTCATTGTCGAAATTGACCGGATAGATGTCCTGGTACTTCTTCGGGGGTTCTCGGCGTACGCGATCGTGCCGTCCGGCAGAGTGGTGAACCACTCCGGGTGCGCGCGCACCCACGGGTGATCGGGGACGCCTGCAGGGCGAGGTCGAGCGCGACCTCCAGCCCCTGGGCGACCGCCTTCTTCACGAACGCGCGGAAGTCCGCGAGCGTGCCCAGATCGGGGTGCACCGCATCGTGGCCGCCTGCGGCATCCCCGATGGCCCACGGTGAACCGGGGTCGGCGGGCCCGGCCTCGAGGGTGTTGTTCGGTCCCTTGCGGTTGGTGTGCCCGATCGGGTGGATCGGCGGGAGGTAGACGACGTCGAAGCCCATTGCCGCGACCGCGGCGAGGCGGCGGGCGGCGGTGCGGAACGTGCCGGTGCGGATCGTTCCGTCGGCTGCCCGCACCGCACCCTCCGAGCGCGGGAAGAACTCGTACCAGGCGCCCACCCCGGCGCGGGTGCGCTCGACCCGCAGCGGCAGGCTCTCGCCGATCGTGACCAGCCCCATCAGCGGACGCCGGGCGAAGACCTCGGCAAGCGCCGGATCGCGTGCCACGCGCAGCGCGGCCTCGGCATCCACGGGTCCGTCTCCGGCAGCGTCCAGAGCGGCGGCGGCGGCGCGCAGTGCGGACCGCTCGCGGACCGGCCGGTCACGCTGCCCGGCGGCGCGGGTGCACAGCGCCGCACCGAGGGCGCACATGACCGCGACATCCACGCCCGCCTCGATCTTCAGGTCGGCGGCGTGCCGCCACGTCTCGAACTCGTCGGCGAACGCCTCGAACCGGAACGTCCAGTCGCCCTGCTCGCGCAGCGCGATCTCGGTCCGCCACCGGTCGAAGCCGTCCTGCAGCGCCACCATCCGGTGCAGCGACTCGTCGCCCGAGGGGGAGGAGAGGCGCACCTGCACGCCGATCGCATCGTGTCCCTCGCGGAACGCGGTGACCCGGAACGGCACGACCTCGCCGGCGAAGGCCTTCGGGTGCAGGTCGGAGGCGCCGGTCAGCGCGGGACCGGGCTCGAGCAGCGGATCCGGCCGGTCGCGGTATCGGCGTCCGTCTGCCACGGCTGTGCGGGGCGGACCGGGATGGCCGTCGGACTGAGCCAGGCGGGATGCGGCTGCTGCCGGGAACGGGAAGCCATGCCACGAACCTATCGCGCCGCATCCGTCTCACCCAGATGCATCTCGTCGCCAACTTGAAAAAGGCCCCTGACGGGACCTTTTCCAATCGGATTCCGATTGTGTCGGAGATCTGTGCGCGAGGGGGACTTGAACCCCCACGCCCTATACGGGCACTAGCACCTCAAGCTAGCGCGTCTACCTATTCCGCCACCCGCGCAGGTGAAGTCGGTTTCGCAACCGAGGAACGACATTATCACGTTCTGCCTCCGAGTCAGAACCGGCCGAGCACCCCGCGCACCCGGTTCTCGCGCACCCAGCGAGTAGCCTGGAGCGCATGCCGACCCGACCGGACGCCGCCCTCACCGAGGTGGCGCGCATCGCCCGCGACCTGATCCGGTTCGACACGACGAACTGGGGTGGCGGGCGCGCCCGGGGGAGCGCGAGGCCGCCGAATACGTCGTGGCGCACCTGGAGGGGCTGGGCCTGCGCCCGGAGGTGTACGAGCCGGTCGATCGGCGCACGAACGTGCACGCGCGGGTTCCCGGGCGCGATCCGAGCAGATCCGCGCTGGTGCTCCACGGCCATCTGGACGTCGTCCCCGCCATCGCCGAGGACTGGAGCGTCGACCCGTTCGCCGGAGAGATCCGGGACGGCGTGCTGTGGGGCCGCGGCGCGGTCGACATGAAGAACATGGACGCCATGATCCTCACCGCGGTCGGCAACCTCCTGCGAGCCGGCCGGCAGCCCGAACGCGACCTCATCCTCACCTTCTTCGCCGACGAGGAGGACGGCGGCGGCGAGGGATCGGCCCTCGTCATACGAGACCGGCCGGAATGGTTCGCCGGGGCCGCTGAGGCGATCAGCGAGGTCGGCGGGTACTCGATCGAGCTGGGAGAGCAGCGCGCCTACCTCCTCCAGGTGGGGAGAAGGGGCTGCTGTGGCTGCGCCTGCGCGCCCGCGGACGGGCCGGCCACGGCAGCGGGCACCATCTCGACAACGCCGTCACCCGTCTCGCCGAGGCGGTTGCGGCGATCGGACGGACCTCGTGGCCGATCCGGCTGACGCCGGCCACCTCGGCCATGCTGGAGCGCTTCGCGGCCCTGACCGGCGACCATGACGCGGACCCGGACGCCCTCGCCGACCGTGCCGGTGCGGCGGCGCCGTTCCTGCGCTCGACGCTGCGAACCACCACCAACCCCACGGGCCTCGCCGCCGGATACAAGCACAACGTGATCCCGGATGCCGCCGAGGCGCTGATCGACGTCCGCGTGCTCCCCGGGACCGAGGACGAGGTGCTCGCCGAGATCCGCCGCATCGTCGGCACCGACATCGAGATCGAGACGGTCACGCGGGATGTCGGACTGGAGGCGCCGCTGCGGGGAGCCTGGTCGACGCCATGGTCGCGGCGCTGGACGCCCACGATCCGGGCGCCCCCGTGGTGCCGTATCTGATGGGCGGCGGCACGGACAACAAGGCGCTGTCCCGACTGGGGATCACCGGCTACGGCTTCGCTCCGCTGCGCCTTCCGCCCGGACTCGATTTCACCGGTATGTTCCATGGGGTGGACGAGCGCGTGCCGCTGGACGCGCTCGAGTTCGGCGCGGCGGTGCTGACCGACCTGCTGCGCACCTACTGACACCCCTGCCGAGACCTCGGCACCGAATCCTCCCGCACGAAAGGCGCCGATGTCGCACTTCCTCGAGGCCGTCTTCCTCGGCCTTGTGCAGGGACTCACCGAGTTCCTGCCGATCTCCTCCAGCGCCCACCTGCGCATCGTCGGCGCGTTCCTGCCGGAGGCGGGCGACCCCGGCGCGGCGTTCACCGCCATCACGCAGATCGGCACCGAGGCGGCGGTGGTGGTGTTCTTCTGGCGCGACATCGTGCGGATCATCGGCCACTGGTTCCGCGCTCTCATCGGGCGCATCCCGCGCAATGACCCGGATGCGCGGATGGGCTGGCTGATCATCATCGGCACCATCCCGATCGTCGTCCTCGGGCTGGTGTTCCAGAACGCGATCGAGACGACCCTGCGGTCGCTGTGGATCGTGGCGGCCACGCTGATCGTGTTCGGCGTGATCCTCGGCATCGCCGACATGATCGGCGCGCAGCGGCGCAAGCTGGATGACCTCACCGTCGGGCACGGCATCATCTTCGGCCTGGCGCAGTCGCTGGCGCTGATCCCGGGGGTCTCCCGCTCGGGCGGCACGATCACCGCAGGGCTCCTGCTGGGCTACACCCGCGAGGCGGCCGCGCGATATGCGTTCCTGCTGGCCATCCCGGCGGTGTTCGGCAGCGGGCTGTTCGAACTGGCGAAGGTGATCCGCACGCCCGAGCACGAGGTGTTCTCGATGGGCGAGACCGCGGCCGCCACCATTGTGGCGTTCGGCGTGGGCCTGGCCGTGATCGCGTTCTTCATGAAGTGGATCACCCGGCACAGCTTCCTGCCGTTCGTGGTCTACCGGGTCGCGCTGGGCGCGGCGCTGATCGTGCTGCTGAGCCTGGGCGTGATCCAGCCCTAGCGGCGGGGGTCGTCCCGGCCCGGCTTGCCCGGACCGTCGCCGCCGTGGCGCAGGTACCGCTCGAACTCGCGCGCGATCGACTCGCCCGACGCCTCGGGCGAGTCCCAGGTGTCGCGGGTCGCCTCCAGCTGCTGGATGTACGCGGTCATCTCCTCGTCGTCCGCCGCGGCGGCATCGATGGACGCCTCCCATGCATCTGCTTCGGCCGCGAGGTCGCCGCGCGCGACCGGCGTGCCGACGAGCTCCTCCAGCCGATTCAACAGCGCCAGCGATGCCTTCGGCGACGGCGTGTGGCCCCCGACGTAGTGCGGCACGCTGGCCCACAGCCCCACCGTCGGGATGCCGACAGCCTCGGCGGCGTCCGCCAGCGCCGAGAGAATGCCGACCGGCCCCTCGTAGGTGCTGCGCTCCAGCCCGAGACTGTCGCGGAGCTGCTCGTTCTCGCTGCCGGCGAAGACCGAGATGGGGCGGGTGTGCGGCACATCCGACATCATCGATCCCAGCGCGACGAAGCCGGTGACATCCTCGCGGAGCATGACGTCGACGAACTCGCCCACGAACGCCTGCCACGCCCGGGCCGGCTCGACCCCGGTCATCAGCCACAGCTGGGTGCCGCGCGAGCGCCGCACCGGGCGGTGCAGGGTGGCGTCCGGCCAGCGCAGGATCCGACGACCGTCCGGCTCGGTGACCTGCTGCGGACGCGTGTACTGGTAGTCGAAGTACAGCTCGGGGTCCACCGCGAACACCGGCTCGTACGGCACGCTGTCCTTCAGCACGCTCGCGGCCGACGTCGCGGCCTCGCTCGCGTCGTTCCAGCCGTCGAACGCGGCGACGATCACCCGGCGACCCAGTCCCTCCACACGCGCTCCCTCCGGCTCGGCGCTTCCCTCCAGAATAGGCGTGCGGGCCCGGACGGGTGCGTCGCCGGGCGGATGGCCTGGATACGATGGACGGATGACCACACGACTGCCCGCCGCCGTGCTGTGGGACATGGACGGCACGCTGGTGGACACCGAGCCGTACTGGATGGCCGCCGAGACTCCGCTGGTCGAATCGTTCGGCGGCACCTGGTCGCACGAGCAGTCGCTCGAAGCTGGTCGGCCTGGGGCTGGACGACGCGGCCCGCATCTTCCAGGACCACGGTGTCCGGATGGACGTCGATGCCATCGTGGACCGTCTCACCGACGACGTGCTCAGCGGCCTCGCTCGAGACGGCGTGCCGTTCCGGCCGGGCGCACGCGAGCTGCTGCAGAGTCTGCGGGATGCCGGGGTCAAGACGGCCTTGGTCACGATGTCGATGCGGCGGATGGCCCAGGCCGTCGTGGACCTCATCGACTTCGACGCGTTCGATGTGATCGTGGCCGGTGACGACGCGACACGCCCCAAGCCCCATCCCGATCCGTATCTGCAGGCCTGCGAGGCGCTGGGGGTTGATCCGGGCGAAGCCGTGGCGATCGAGGACTCGCCCAACGGTCTGCGCTCCGCCCTCGCCTCCCGCGCGATCTCGCTCGGGGTGCCGAACATGATCTCGCTGACCGGCGTCGGCGCACACGCGCTCTGGCCCACGCTGGCCGAACGCAGCGCCGACGACATCGCCGGACTGTTCGCCGCGCACCGCGACGCAGGTCGGGAGGGCGTCGCGTGACCGGGGCCACGCCGCCGCGGGGCCCGTTCCGCTACGGCGACCGCGTGCAGCTGACCGGCCCGAAGGGCCGGCTCCACACGATCACTCTGCGCGAGGGCGGCGAACTGCACACGCATCGTGGCGTGCTCCGACACGACGACCTCGTCGGGCTGCCCGACGGATCGGTCGTCACCGGCGGCGACGCGGACTATCTGGCCCTGCGCCCGATGCTGCGGGACTTCGTGATGTCGATGCCGCGCGGAGCGGCCATCATCTACCCGAAGGACGCGGCGCAGATCCTCGCGCAGGCCGACATCTTCCCCGGAGCCCGCGTGGTCGAAGCCGGCGTCGGCTCCGGCGCCCTCTCGCTCTGGCCTGCGGGCGGTCGGCGCGTCCGGGAGCCTGGTGTCATTCGAGCGACGCGAAGAGTTCGCCGAGGTCGCCCAGGCGAACGTGGCGACCTTCCTGGGGGAGCGGCCCGCGAACTGGGAGGTGATCCTCGGCGACCTCGCCGACCGGCTCCCGGCCACACAGCCCCCGGGCAGCGTCGACCGCGTCATCCTGGACATGCTCGCGCCCTGGGAGTGCCTGGACGCCGTCGCCGGGGCGCTCACTCCGGGCGGCGTGGTGCTCTGCTACGTCGCCACGGCGACGCAAGCTCAGCCGGATCGCCGAATACCTGAGGGGCACGGGCCTTTTCACCGAGCCCGAAGCGAGCGAGATCATGGTCCGAGGCTGGCATGTCGAGGGGCTCGCCGTGCGCCCGGACCATCGGATGGTCGCCCACACCGGGTTCCTCCTCACGGCGCGCCGGCTCGCTCCCGGCGCCGTGCCGCCGGACGTGCGCCGCCGCGCGATCCGCAAGACGGCGTACGGCGACGAGGACGTGGAACTGTGGACGCCCGGCGCCGTGGGGGAGCGGCAGATCACCGACAAGAACCTGCGCAAGCGGGTCCGCGAGGCCCAGCGGGCCGAAGAGGGCGCGCTGCGCGCGGCCGCCGCGACCGAGGCCGACCCGTCGGGGCCGCCGGAGACGAACGCCTAGACTTATCCCGTGCGCAAACTCCCCGCTGCCTTCGCCGTCCTGTCCCTGACAGCCGTCGCTCTCGTCGGCTGTGCGTCGTCCTCCGGTGCGGCCTCGTGCCCGCGGACGACGGACGCGGGTTCGTCGACGATGGGCCTCATCTCGGTGAGCGGTTCCGAATCGACCGCCCCGACGGTGGACGTGCGCACCCCGCTGCACACGAAGACCACTCAATTCGCCGATGTGACCGCCGGCAACGGCAGCGTCCCGATCAGCACGGACTCCCAGGTCGTGGCACTGGATGTCTCGCTGGTCAGCGCGACCACCGGCAAGAAGCTCGTGAGCACCGCCTACAGCGCCGACCAGACGTCGGCGTTCGCCCTGTCGCGCTGGACCCAGTCGTTCCCGGCGTTCGGCCCGGCGCTGCACTGCGCCACCGCCGGCACCCGGGTCGCCATCGCGATCCCCCCGGACGGCGTGGAGCCCTCGTCGGCGCAGAGCCTCGGCCTGACCAAGGACGAGTCCGTCGTGGCCGTGATCGACGTCCGCCAGGTGTTCCTGTCGGCGGCCGACGGCTCCCACGTGTACAACTCCGGCTGGGGCAAGCCGGCCGTGGTCCGCGCCCCGGGCGGTCGGCCCGGCGTGATCGTGCCCGACAGCCCGGCTCCGCAGTCGTTGTCGGTGTCGGTGCTCAAGCGCGGCGACGGCGAGAAGGTCACCGGCGAGCAGCCGGTGCCGCCTGCACTACACGATCGTCAACTGGACGGACAAGTCCGTCGCGGACAACACCTGGGACGGCGAGCCGCAGTTCGTCACCCTGTCGACCAAGTCGAAGGGGTTCCAGAAGGCCGTCGAGGGCCAGACCGTCGGCTCCCAGGTGATGGCGATCATCCCCAAGGCCGACGGTGACGCCGCCGCCAAGGACACGCAGATCGTCGTCATCGACATCCTCGGCATCGGCTCGGCCGCCGACCTGCAGCAACAGCAGTAGCGCCGCACGGCCGGTCGCCACGCCCCTAGGATTGAGGCGTGCCGACCGCTCCCGAATCCTCGACGTCCGCCTCGGGCGAGCGCAACGCGCCCGAGGAACGGCTCCTGAACCTCGTCGTCGCCCTGATGGCGACCGAGCAGGGGCTGACCAAGGACACCATCCTGGGCTCCGTCTCCGGCTACCGGGAGCAGGCCGAGGCCGGGGCGTCCAAGGACGCGCTGGAGAAGATGTTCGAGCGCGACAAGGAGAACCTGCGGGGCCTGGGCGTGCCGATCGAGACCATCGGCGACCGCCTCGACCCGGACGACCTGCGACAGGCCCGTTACCGGGTGCCGACGGCCGAGTACGCGCTGCCGGCGGACATCACTTTCACACCCGCGGAGGTCGCGGTCCTGAACCTGGCCGGCGGCGTATGGAGCCAGGGCTCGCTGTCGGCCGACGCGCGCAGCGGGTCGCGCAAGATCCGCTCGCTGGGGATCGACGTCGATGAGCCGATCATCGGCTACTCGCCGCGGATCAGCCTGCGCGAAGCATCCTTCGCCCCCCTCCAGCGCGCGATCGAGCAGTGCCGCGCGGTGGGCTTCGCCTACTTGAAGCCCGGTGAGGACGCCCCGCGCACACGCACCGTCCAGCCGCTGGCGCTGGTGGAGTTCGAGGCGCGCTGGCACGTGTTCGGCATCGACGTGGATGCCGGTGCCGACCGCACATTCCTGCTGTCACGGATCGTCGGTGATGTGAAGGTGACCCGGCAGGAGTTCGACCCGTCGCTTGCGCCAGGGGGCGGGGAGCGGGCCCTGGCCGGTCTGCGGGCGGTGGCGGCCCGCAACAGCGCCCTGCTCGAGGTCAACCCCGGCACCGAGGCGGCGCTCGCGTCTGAGCCGGCGTGGGGAGGCCGCGGAGCAGGGCATCCGAGTGCCGTACGTGGACGTGCACATCTTCGCGGACGAACTGGCCTCGTACGGCCCCGAGGTGCGGGTCGTCGAGCCGCACGACCTGCGCGACCACGTGATCGCCCGGCTTGCGGCGCGCCCTCGCGGTGCATGGAGGAGGGCAGTGACCCCGACACGACCGGTGCTGGCCACCGAGCGGGCCGCGCTCATGCTCCAGCTGGTGCCGTACCTGATCAACGAGGGAGAGGTCTCGGTGGCCGACGCCGCGCGCGACTTCGACGTCACGCCGGATCAGATGCGCGAGATGGTCGAGAAGCTCACCGTCATCGGCCGTCCCGGCGAGGGCGGGTACTGGCAGCTGCCGAACGACCTGTTCGACATCGACTGGGACCTCCTGGACGAGCAGGACCGGATCGTGATCACGAACGCGGTCGCTCTGGAAGGCTCGCCGAAGCTGACCGCACGTGAGGCCGCGGCGCTGCTGGCCGGGCTCGAGCTGGCCCAGTCGCTGCCCGGCGTCGGATCCAGCGGCGTGATCTCCGGGCTGCTCGACCAAGCTCGCCGCCGGCGCGTCCGCCGTGCCCGCCGATGTGATCGTCGCACCCGAGCCGGTCGACGAGGTCCGGCTGACGGTCGACGAGGCACTGCGGCACGGGGTCGCCGTGTCGTTCTCGTACAAGGCGCCCGACGCGCCGGTCACCACCCGCACCGTCGACCCGGTCAAGGTGCACATCGCCAACGGGCAGTGGTATCTGCAGGGATGGTGCCATCTGCGTCAGGCGATGCGGACCTTCCATCTCGACCGTGTCAGCGCCCTCAGCCTCACCGACATCGCGATCACGCACGGCGAAGAGCCGGTTCCCGAGCTGTTCGAGGTCGCCCAGACCGACATCCGCACGCGCATCCGCTTCGCCGCGGCGGTGGCGCCGCTGCTGGGCGGCTACCTCGATCAGGCGCAGGTGCAGACCCGCGACGGGATGTCGGTGGCGACCATGCGGATCGCGGCGGCCCAGAGTCTGAAGCGCCTCGCCGCCGGTCGCGGGGGCGACCTGGAGATCCTCGAACCCGAGCAGGCGCGCACCGCCGCGGCCGAGTGGGCGCGGGCGGCGCTCGCCCAGTATCCGGACGACGTCTGAGAGTCTGAACCGGCGCGCCGGGGCGCGGGACCGTCTCGCGCCGGCGCGGGTTAGACTCTATCGATGGCGTACCGATAAGGAGACACCATGCCCAACATTTTCACCGGGTGGCACCTACTGCTGATCCTGGCTGTCATCTTGCTCTTGTTCGGGGCCGCCAAATTGCCCGCTCTCGCCAAGAGCGTGGGGCAGTCTGCGCGTGTGTTCAAGGGTGAGATGAAAGCCATGAAGACCGAGGACGGTGGGACGGCCGAGCCCGCGGCCGACGCACCAGCCCATGTGGACGCATCTGCTGAGGCGCCGCCGGCACGTGGGACGAGCGAGTCCCAACCGTAGCCGCACGTGACGCAGACCGGGTCGCCGCACATCGAGGAGCCGGCGGCGCCACCCCGTGAGAAGCGGATGTCGCTTGCGCAGCATCTGCGCGAGCTTGCGCAAGCGGCTGTTCATCGCCGCCGCCGGGCTGATCGTCGGCATGGTGGTCGGGTTCATCATCAGCGAACCGGTCATCAACCTGCTCTCGCAGCCGATCGCGCAGATCGCCGCCACCCACGGCGACAGCTACACCGCGCTGAACTTCAACACCGTGACCAGCGGGTTCGATCTGCGCATGCGGATCGCGTTCTCGATCGGCCTGCTGCTGTCGGCACCCGTCTGGCTCTGGCAGCTGTGGGCGTTCATCATGCCGGGCCTGACCCGCAAGGAGATGCGGTACACCGTCGGCTTCGTCGCCTCGGCGATTCCGCTGTTCGCTGCGGGACTGTATGTCGGCTGGCTGATCATGCCGCACATGGTCGAGATCATGGCGCTGTTCGTCCCCGACACCCAGGGCGTCGCGCGGTTCTACGACTATTCGACCTACTACGACTTCGTCTTCAAGCTGCTGCTGGTGGTCGGCGTCTCGTTCGTCACACCGGTGTTCCTGGTGGCGCTGAACCTCGCCGGCATCATGTCCGGCCGCGCGATCCTGAGGGGCTGGCGCGTCGCCATCATCGTCATCGTCGTGTTCGCCGCCGCCGCCACGCCGGCCGCGGACGTGACCTCGATGCTGCTGCTGGCCGGGATCCTGTGCGTGCTGTACTTCGCCGCCGCCATCCTGTCGCTGCTCTTCGACCGGCGCAAGGCGCGCCGTGCTGCGCTGGAGCCGACGGCGTGACGGACGCCGATCGACATCCCGCCACAGCGCGGTTCGCGGCGGCGCAGCGATTCACCCTCGATCCGTTCCAGGTGGCCGGCTGCGAGGCACTCGAGGACGGCAAGAGCGTCCTGGTCGCGGCCCCCACGGGGGCGGGCAAGACGATCGTCGGCGAGTTCGCCATCCATCTGGCGATGCGCCGGGAGCGCGACAAGGCGTTCTACACCACCCCGATGAAGGCGCTGTCGAACCAGAAGTTCCGCGAACTGGTGGACGCGTACGGCGCCGACGAGGTGGGGCTGCTCACCGGGGACGTGAGCATCAACTCGGGCGCGCGCATCGTGGTGATGACCACCGAGGTGCTGCGCAACATGCTGTACGCCGATGCGGCCGCGCTCCGCGACCTGCGGTTCGTGGTCATGGACGAAGTGCACTACCTCGCCGACCGGTTCCGCGGGGCGGTGTGGGAGGAGGTCATCATCCACCTCCCGCAGTCCGTCAAGCTGGTGTGCCTGTCGGCGACCGTGTCCAACGCCGAGGAGTTCGGCGACTGGCTGGACACCGTGCGCGGCGACACCGCCGTGATCGTCTCCGAGATCCGACCCGTCCCGCTCGAGCAGCACGTCCTGGTCCGCGGTGATCTGCTCCCGCTGTTCGACGACCGCGCCGGCGTCGCCACCGCCCAGGTGAATCAGGAGCTCATGCGCATCCGTTCCAGCACCGGACAGCGGTACGAGGCGAACCGCCGGTCGTCCGCGCGGTCTGCACCGCTCGCGAGCGGCGGCCGGATGGAGGCATCCCGCCGTCGACCGCAGCGCGGTCACCAGCGACCGGTGCGCGCGGCCAACGTGCGCCGGATCGAACGGATGGATCGCCCGGAGGTCGTGGAGCTGCTGGCCCGGGACCGCCTGCTCCCGGCGATCTTCTTCATCTTCAGCCGGGTCGGCTGCGAGGCGGCGGTCGCGCAGGTGCGACGAGCCGGCGTGCGGCTGACCAGCCCCGAGGAGCGCCGCGAGATCCGACGCGTGGTCGAGGAGCGCACCCGAACGCTGGAGGACGAGGATCTGGACGTCCTGGGCTACTGGGAATGGCGCGACAATCTGGAGCGGGGGATCGCGGCGCACCACGCGGGACTGCTGCCGGCGTTCAAGGAGGTCGTCGAGGAGCTGTTCCAGCGCAAGCTGGTCAAGGCCGTCTTCGCGACCGAGACCCTCGCCCTCGGCATCAACATGCCGGCGCGCACCGTGGTGCTGGAGAAGCTGGAGAAGTTCAACGGCGAGGCGCGGGTGGCCATCACCTCGGGCGAGTACACGCAGATCACCGGGCGGGCCGGCCGCCGCGGGATCGACGTGGAGGGCCACGCGGTCATCCAGTGGACCGAGGGCATGGACCCCCAGTCCGTGGCCGCGCTCGCCTCGCGCCGCACCTATCCGCTGAACTCGAGCTTCCGGCCCACCTACAACATGGCGGTCAACCTCATCGACCAGTTCGGACGACCGAAGGCGCGCGAGATCCTGGAGTCCTCGTTCGCGCAGTTCCAGGCCGACCGGTCCGTGGTGGGCCTGGCCCGGCAGGTGCGGGAGCACGAGACATCCCTCGAGGGCTACGAGAAGGCCATGACCTGCGACCGGGGCGACTTCCGGGAGTACTCCGGGATCCGCCGCCGGATCAGCGACCTGGAGAAGCTGCACCGCAAGGACGCGACAGCCTCGCATGCGCGACGGCAAGCGGCAGCGCGAGATCCAGAGCCTGCGCACCCAGCTTGCAGCGGCATCCGTGCCACGATTGCCCCGATCGGGAGAACCACGCCCGCTGGGCGGAGCGGTACTGGAAGCTCTCGCGCACGGTCGACCGGATGCGCCGGCAGATCCAGACCCGCACTGGGACGGTCGCACGGCAGTTCGACCGCGTGGTGGACGTGCTGACCGCGTTGGACTACGTCCGCGTCGCCGATGACGGCACGACCGCGCTCACCGAGGCGGGCGCCACGATGCGTCGCATCTACGGGGAGCGCGACCTGCTCGTGGCGGAGTCGCTGCGCACGGGCATCTGGACCGAGCTGGATGCCGCGGGGCTGGCCGCTCTCGTGAGCTGCCTGGTGTTCGAACCCCGCCGCGACGACGCCGGGCCGGGCGAGCGCGGGCTGCCTCGCGGCGCGTTCCGCACGGCGCTGACCGAGACCGAGCGCCTCTGGGCGCAGCTGGACGACCTCGAGCACGACCACGAGCTCCCCGGATCGACCGAGCCGGCCACGGGCCTTGCCGCCGCCGTGCATTCCTGGGCCCGCGGCCGGTCGCTGGAGGTCGTCCTGGCCGAGGCCGACATGGCCGCGGGAGACTTCGTGCGCTGGGCCAAGCAGACCATCGACCTGCTCGACCAGCTCAGCCTGGTCGCGCAACCGCCGCTCGCCTCGACCGCACGGGCGGCGCTGGATGCCGTGCGCCGGGGGATCGTGGCGTACTCCTCGGTCTGAGCCCGCACCGGGTGCACGCCCGTGCTGACCTAGGCTGGGACGGTGCCCGAACGCCGTGCCCTGCCGCGCCCGCTCCTGCCACTCGGCGTGGCGACGTTCGTCGCGGCGGTGGCGGGATTCCTGCTCACCCTCGCCTTCCCGGCGCTGAGCTGGTGGCCGATGTCGTTCGTCGCGGTGCCGCTGGCCCTGCTGACCCTGATCGGCCGGCGCGCGTGGGGCGCGGTGCTGGTGGGGTTCGCGTTCGGGGCGGTCTTCTTCCTCGTGAACGTGCTGTTCACCGCCCGCTATCTGGGCCCCGTGCCGTGGCTGGCCCTGTCGCTGTTCGAAGCGGTCCTGACCGCGGCCGCCGCGGTGCCGATCGCGCTGGCCTACCGATGGCTGCCGCGGGTGCTGCCCGCCGTGGGGGCCCGGTTGACGCTGCTGCCGGCGCTGGTCGCGGGCCTGTGGGTGATGCGTGAGGAGCTGCTGGGCACGTGGCCGTACGGCGGCTTCCCCTGGGGGCGGATCGGCGTCACGCAGGTCAACGGCCCGACCGCCCCGCTGGCGTCGTGGGTGGGCATGAGCGGACTGTCGTTCCTGGTCGTGCTGCTGGGTGCGGCGGCGATCGAGTACGTGCGGATCCGTCGGTTCCGCGACATCCGCGCGGCTGTGCCCGTGGTCGTAGTCGCGGTGCTGCCTGGCGGTTCCGCAGTTCCCGACCACCCCGGCCGGAAGCCTGCGCGTGGGCGCGGTGCAGGGCAACGGCCCGACCGGGTACTTCGATCAGCGGGCGCCCGGGGATGTGCTGAACGCGCAAGCTGGCGGCGACCGCGCCGCTGCTGGGCAAGAAGATGGATGTGCTGCTCTGGCCGGAGGGCGGCGTCGACTCGGACCCGACCTCGAATGCCGCCACGGCGGCGGTGCTGGACGATCTGGCCTCGACGGCGGATGCGGCGCTGATCGTGAGCGCCGTGACGCAGCGCGGGAAGGACCTGTTCAACTCGTCCCTGCTGTGGGAGGCGGGGGAGGACAACCCGATCGCGGTGTACGACAAGCGGCATCCGGTGCCGTTCGGCGAGTATGTGCCCGACCGGGCGTTCTACCGGTTCTTCGCCGCAGACCTCATCGACCTGATCCAGCGCGAGTACACGCCCGGCACCGCTCCGCCGGTCTTCGACGTGCACGGCGTCGGGGTCGGGCTGGCCATCTGCTTCGATGTGATCTACGACGACGTCATCTGGGACGGCGCCCGCGGCGGGGCGGACATCTACATGTTCCAGACGAACAACGCCGACTTCCGCGGCACCGACGAGAATCTCGGCAAGCTCGCCTTCGCGCGCATGCGGGCCATCGAGGCCGGGCGGTCGGTCGTCAACATCTCGACCGTCGGCACCAGCCAGATGATCGCCCCGGACGGCACGGAGATCGCCGGGCTGCCGCAGGACACCGCCGGCGCGCTGCTGGAAGACGTTCCGCTGCGCACCGGGTTGACGCCCGCGGTCGTGGCCGGCCCGGCGATCAACGCCGTCCTCGGGTGGGGGAGCGCGGCCGCGGTGGCGGCGCTGGGCATCGGCGTCCTGCTCGGTCACCGACGCCGCCCGCACATGAAGGATGCCGGCCCCACCGGGACCGGCATCGCATAGTGTCCGTCAGGCGGTGAGCTTGGAGACGTCTTCTCCCGCGCCGCGGCGGGCGCGGATGAAGGCGAGACGCTCTTCGAGCAGCTCCTCGAGCTCGGGGATCGTGCGTCGCTCCAGCAGCATGTCCCAGTGGGTACGCGGGATCTTGTCCTCGCTGTGATCCACGGATACCGTGCCGTCGCCGACGCGAAGGACGGCCTCGGCGCCGCAGGTGCGGCACTCCCAGGCCTCGGGAACCTCGGCATCGGCTTGCGAACGTCAGCGTGGTGTCACGCCCGCATTCGGTGCATGCGTAGGTCTTCTGCATGCGCTCATGGAAAACGACGCCCTCTTCGCTCTGTAGGCTCTGGGCGCCGAGTCGGATGCCGCGCAAGCTGCGGTCTGCCATTGTGTGGTCCTCTCGTCGCTACCCAGGTATAACGCTGTGACCTGTGCGCATCATCCGAACGGGGCGGCCTGGGCAGGGTTTCACAGGGGATGCTCAGCGGTCGCGATCCGCCGCGATCTCCAGGGCGAGATCGGCCCGGTCGGTGACCAGTCCGTCCACGCCGAGGTCCAGCAGCCGGCGCATGTCGGCGGGATCGTTCACGGTCCACACGTGCACTTCGACATCCCGCCGATGCGCGGCCTCCAGCAGGCCGCGGGTGACGATCTTCAGGGCCCCGCGTCGCTCCGGCACCTGCAGCGCATCGATGCCGCGCAGGACGCGGTCCAGCACACGCCCCGAGTGGGCTGCCGCACCCGCCAGCACGCGGGCCAGGGTGCTGCTGCCGGCCGACGTCGCGGGCGAGCCGCCGGCCGCATGCGCGGCCGCCAGGGCGGCCCGTCGACGGGAGTCCGAGAAGCTCGTCAGCAGCACGCGGTCGGCGTGGGGGGCGACGATCCGGCCGGCGGGCGCGGCGGCCGGTGCGGCCTTCACATCGAAGTTGAACCGGAGCGTCGGGAAGGCGTCGAGGGCCTGGGCGAGTGTGATCAGCCCGCCCCGGTCGGCCATGAGGTCTTCGAGCTCGGCCGAGGCGACGTCGGCGATCGGTCGGGGGTCGCCGGTCACCCGGCCCAGGTCGGCGTCGTGGAACAGCACGACGACGCCGTCCGCAGTGAGGTGGCAGTCCGACTCCACATACGCCGCGCCCGCCGCATGCGCTTCGGCGACGGCGGCGAACGAGTTCTCCGCGACGCCGTGCGCTGCGGCCGCCGCCGTCACCAGACCGCGATGGGCGAGAACGCGAGGCCGTGTCGACCCCGCGAACCAAGGGTGTGTCACGGAGTGGGCGGGGTGAGCGGCGGTTCGGTCTCGGGCGGGGGCACCTCGAAGTCCGGCACATCGTCCGCGGTCACGTCGGCGGCCGCATGGTGTCCCACGGTGGACGCGCTGGGAGCGAATGTGACCGGCGGGACGTCGTCCACCGGCCGCTGCGCGGCCGGGGAGTGGCGTCGGTGCCCTTGCCGATGAAGGCCCCAGAGAGCCCCTGCAGCGCGGAGGTGAACTCGCTGGGGATGATCCAGAGCTTGCTGGAGGAACTGTCGGCGATCTTCGGCAGGGTCTGCAGATACTGGTAGGCGAGGAGCTTGTCATCGGGATTGCCGACGTGGATGGCGTTGAAGACCGTCTCGATGGCCTTCGCCTCGCCCTCGGCCCGCAGCACCTGCGCCTGCTTGTCGCCCTCGGCCTTGAGGATCTCGGCCTGCCGCCGGCCCTCCGCTTCCAGGATCTGGGACTGCTTGGAGCCTTCGGCGGTGAGGATCACGGCGCGCCGGTCGCGCTCGGCGCGCATCTGCTTCTCCATCGAGTCCTGGATGGACAGCGGCGGGTCGATGGCCTTCAGCTCGACGCGGGACACCCGGATGCCCCACTTTCCGGTGGCCTCGTCCAGGACGATGCGCAGCTTGCTGTTGATCTCGTCACGGCTGGTGAGGGCCTCTTCCAGGTTCAGACCGCCGACCACGTTTCGGAGGGTGGTCGTGGTGAGCTGCTCGACCGCTCCCAGATAGTTGGCGATCTCGTATGTGGCGGCCCGCGCATCGGTGACCTGGAAGTAGACGACCGTGTCGATCGAGACCACCAGGTTGTCTTCGGTGATCACCGGCTGCGGCGGGAAGGAGACGACCTGCTCGCGCATGTCGATGAGAGGTCGCAGTCGGTCCACGAACGGCACCAGGAGGTTCAGACCGGGTTCGAGGGTCTTGTGATATCGGCCGAGCCTCTCCACGACGCCGGCGCTGGCCTGCGGAATGATCCGGATAGACCGGACGATGACGACCACCACGAAGATGAAGACCGCGACGGCCAGCACCCAGCCGATCGCCGTGGGGATGATCTGCTCTGCTGTCATGCGCGATTCTCCTGGGTCTGATCGGGGCGGACGTAGGCGGTCGCTCCGTCGATGCGGGCGACGCGCACGTGCGTCTGCGGGGCGAGCGAGTCCGGTGCGTCATCGACGGTGCGGGCCGTCCAGGTCTCGCCGTTGTCGAGCTTGACCAGGCCGCCCAGGCGCGTGACCGTGGACAGCACGAGCCCCGACATCCCGAGCAGCGCGGCCACGTTCGAGGGCGTGGGGTCCTCGCCGCGGCGCAGGCGATGCCAGCAGGGAGGGCGCAGCAGGAAGATCAGCAGCGCGGCCACCACGGCGGCGATGACGACCTGCGCCCACAGCGGCGCGCCGAAGAGGTCGGCGATCAGGCCGGCGAGGCCGCCGATGCCCAGCATCAGGAAGGTGAAATCGAGCGTCAGCATCTCGATCACGAGGAAGACCGCGATCAGGACGATCCAGCCGATCCAGGCGAACTGCTCGATCCCCGTGATGATGTCCACTCCGCCTCCCTCTGCGTACCGAGTGTGCTCCGAACCTAGCATGGGGCGGGCGGCATACCGGCTGGTTGGTAAGGTCGAAACGTGTCCCAGATTCTCCCCGCCGACGCGCTGCGCGGCAAGACCGCGCTCGTCACCGGATCGTCCCGCGGTATCGGCGCCGACACCGTGCGCTACCTGGCTGAGGCCGGCGCGAACGTCGTCGTCAACTACCGGAACAAGGCGCCCCGCGCCGAGAAGCTGGCTGCGCAAGCTGCGCGAGCGCGGCGTGCAGGCGCTCGTGGTCGGTGCGGACCTGACCGACCAGGCCTCGGTGGAGGGCATGTTCGCCCAGGTGAAGGACGCCTTCGGCGGACTGGATGTGCTGGTGCTGAACGCGTCCGGCGGCATGGAGTCGGGGATGGCCGAGGACTATGCCCTGCAAGCTCAATCGGGACGCACAGGTACGCGTGCTGGATGCGGCCACGGCGCTCATGCCGCCCGGCTCACGGGTCGTGTTCGTGACCAGTCACCAGGCTCACTTCATCCGATCCACCCCGACGATGCCCGAATACGAGCCGGTCGCGCTGTCCAAGCGCGCGGGGAGGATGCGCTGCGCGAGCGGATCCCCGCCCTGGCCGAGCGCGGCATCGAGTTCGTCGTCGTCTCGGGCGACATGATCGAGGGCACGATCACCGCGACACTGTTGGAGCGCGCCAACCCGGGGCGATCTCGTCCCGTCGGGACGAGGCGGGCAAGCTCTACAACGTGGCCGAGTTCGCCGCCGAGGTCGCACAGGCCGCCGTCGATCCGATCCCGGAGGACAACATCCGGTTGGTCGGGGACGTCAGCTCGTTCCGCGCGCAGTAGCTGCATCGACGAGAGCGGCCCCGGATGAATTCACATCCGGGGCCGCTCTCGTCTGCGCTGTCGCGTCACAGGTCCTTGCTGCTGAACGTGAAGGCGCGCACGATCTGGATGATGCCGAGCACCACCAGCGAGATCCCGAACAGCCACCACAGCACCACGGCGCTCCACAGCGGGGAGAACAGCACGATGAGACCGGCGACGATGCTCAGGATGGCGAAGAACAGCGACCAGCCCTTCGACTTCGAGCCGCCGAGTGCCGTCAGCGCGACGACGCCCTCGATGATCCACATGATGCCGACCAGGATGCCGAGGAACACCGCGAGCCAGGCGGTGGTGGCGCCGAGGTTCGCGAATGCGATGATGCCGGCGATGATGAACAGGATGCCGAGGATGATGTGGCCGATGCGGGACCAGCCACCCATCGCCTTGGAGAAGATGCCGAGGCCGGCATAGACGAGGCCGCCGGCGATGGCGTAGATGGCGATGATCGCGGTGATGACCGCCGCCGTGTGGCCGGGCCAGACGAGAATGAGGATTCCGACGATCAGCGCGATGACGCCGCCGACACCGAACGCCGTCCGGATGCCGTTGACGGCCGTCTTGCCGGCGGAGGATTCTGCGGTGGACATTGGGCTCACCTTTCTGAGAGATTCCTGTGAAGTTGTGCGTCTCACAGGTTAGACCGATCGCGGGGCAGCGGCCCACCCGACACGCGGGCGCCCTCTAGGCTGATCGCCATGCGTGACGCAGACCGACATGACCTGATCCGTGTGCGCGGTGCACGGGAGAACAACCTCAAGAACATCGACGCGGACATTCCGAAGCGCCGGCTGACGGCGTTCACGGGCGTGTCCGGATCCGGGAAGAGCTCGCTGGTCTTCGGCACCATCGCCGCAGAATCGCAGCGCATGATCAACGAGACGTACAGCGCGTTCGTGCAGGGTTTCATGCCGGCTCTGGCACGCCCCGACGTCGATGTGCTGGAGGGGCTGACCACCGCGATCGTGGTGGACCAGGAGCGCCTCGGGGCCAATCCGCGCTCGACCGTAGGCACCGTGACCGATGCCAACACGATGCTGCGGATCCTGTTCTCGAAGCTGGGGGAGCCGTACATCGGCGGCCCGACCGCCTTCTCTTTCAACATCCCCACGCAGAAGGCCAGCGGCATCATGACCTCGGCCAAGGGCGAGAAGAAGATCGTCCGCGACGCGATCTACCTCGGCGGAATGTGCCCGCGCTGCGAGGGGCGCGGGCAGGTGTCGGACATCGATCTCAGTCAGGTCGTGGACGAGTCGCTGTCACTGGCCGACGGCGCGATCCTGGTGCCGGGATACACGGCCGACGGCTGGATGGTGCGGGGGTTCGCCGAGTCCGGGTTCTACCCGGCCGACCGGCCGATCTCGACCTTCACCGAGAAGGAGCGGCATGCGTTCCTGTACAGCGAGCCCACCAAGGTCAAGATCCAGAACATCAACATGACCTATGAGGGTCTCATCCCGAAGATCACGAAATCGATGCTGTCGAAGGATCTGGATGCGCTCCAGCCGCATATCCGCCGGTTCGTGGAGCGGGCGGCGACGTTCGCGGTCTGCCCGGAGTGCGACGGGACCCGCCTGACCGAGGGGGCCCGGTCGTCGAAGATCGACGGGGTGAGCATCGCGGACGCCTGTCGGATGCAGGTCACGGATCTGGCCGAGTGGGTGCGCGCGTTGGACCGGCCGGGGGCCGGCCCGCTGCTGGCCGGGCTGGGCGCGAATCTGGACGCGTTCGTGACGCTGGGCCTCGGATATCTGAGCCTGGACCGCCCGTCCGGGACGCTGAGCGGGGGAGAGGCACAGCGGATCAAGCTGCTGCGCCACCTCGGGTCGTCGCTGACCGATGTGACCTATGTGTTCGACGAGCCCACGATCGGCCTGCACCCGCACGACATCCAGCGGATGAACACCCTGCTGCTCCAGCTGCGCGACAAGGGCAACACCGTGCTGGTCGTCGAGCACAAGCCCGAGACGATCGCCATCGCCGACCACGTCGTCGACCTCGGGCCGGGCGCCGGCACCGCGGGGGGCGAGATCTGCTTCGAGGGCACCGTCGACGGTCTGCGGGCCAGCGACACGATCACCGGCCGGCATCTGGACGATCGTGCGCGGCTCAAGGAGTCGGTGCGGGCCGGATCCGGGGTGCTGTCGGTCCGGGGGGCGAGCGCGCACAACCTGCAGGACGTCGATGTCGACATCCCACTCGGCGTGCTCGCCGTGATCACCGGCGTCGCCGGGTCGGGAAAGAGCTCGCTGATCCAGGGCTCGGTGGTGCCGCGAGACGGGGTCGTGTCGGTGGACCAGAGCGCGATCAAGGGTTCGCGGCGCAGCAACCCGGCGACGTACACCGGGATGCTCGAGCCCATCCGCAAGGCCTTCGCCAAGGCGAACGGGGTCAAGCCGGCACTGTTCAGCGCGAACTCCGAGGGCGCGTGCCCGTCGTGCAAGGGGTCAGGCGTGATCGTCACCGAGCTCGGCTTCATGGACACCGTCGAGACGCCGTGTGAGGACTGCGGCGGCAAGCGGTTCCAGGCCGCGGTGCTGGACTACACGCTCGAGGGCAAGGACATCACCGAGGTGCTCGACATGGCCGTGTCCGAGGCGCAGGAGTTCTTCACCACCGGACAGGCGAAAATTCCCGCGGTGGCGACGATCCTGAATCGACTGGCGGATGTCGGACTCGGATACCTGACACTCGGTCAGCCGTTGTCGACGCTGTCCGGAGGGGAGCGGCAGCGGGTCAAGCTCGCGATCCAGATGGCCGACGACGGAGACGTGTATGTGCTCGACGAGCCGACCACCGGACTGCATCTGGCCGATGTCCAGAACCTGCTCGGGCTGCCTGGACCGGCTCGTGGATGCCGGCAAGAGCGTGATCGTCATCGAGCACCATCAGGCGGTCATGGCGCACGCGGATTGGATCATCGACCTCGGTCCGGGCGCCGGCCACGACGGGGGCCTGATCGTCTTCGAGGGAACGCCCGCCGACCTCGTCGCCGACGGCTCGACGCTGACCGCTCAGCACCTGGCGCAGTACATCGGAGGGTGAAGCGTGGGGGATGGGACTCGAGGCACCGATGTGACTGTGGCTGTCGGTTTGTCTGACTGTCCGTAGGCCCGAAGTGTATATACGATGCGGTAGTCTTATATATGCGAGGAGGCCCGCATGGCATTGAGCATCAAGGATCCGGAGGCGGATCGGCTCATCCGCGAGTTGGTCGCCGAGACGGGGGAGAGCATCACCGAGGCCGCGCGAAAGTCCTTCGAGGAGCGGTTGCAGCGGGTTCGCAGTCAGCCGGGTTCGGCGTCACAGCGGCGCAAGCGCATTCAGGCGATCATCGACGCCGCACGCCGCGAGCCGATGCTGGATGACCGCACACCCGACGAGATCCTGGGCTACGACGAGTCGGGCTGCCGACGTGACCGAGCGCATCGCCGTGGACACGTCCGCAATCGTCGCGGTCGTCTTCGGAGAAGAGGATGCCGGTCTCTACGCCGATGCGCTCGCTTCGCACGCCGGTGGTCTCATGTTGTCGGAGGTGACCCGGTTCGAGTTGGGCGTGGTCGTGGAATCCAAGCAGGGCGCGCCCGGCGTACTGCGGCTGAGCGCGCTTTTCGACGACCTGGATGTCGAGTGGGCCACGGTCGATGCGAGCATCACCGGTGGTGCGCTCGCTGCGTGGCGCGAGTTCGGGAAGGGGCGTCACCCTGCGCGTCTCAATCTCGGTGACTGCTTCTCGTACGCGCTCGCAATGCAGCTGGACGCTCCGCTGCTGTACAAGGGTGACGACTTCGCGCTTACTGATGTCCGCTCTGCCCTGGAGTGAACAAGCGTCAGTTGCCGCCGCGGTCGACCGATCCTTTGCATTCGATCAGTCTCGCATTCGTGGGTAAACCTGATCGATGTGGGCCGGTAGAAGAACTGCCGATAATGCCCATTATGTCAGCTCGAAGCTGAGACACCTGAGTTGCGAGACACATCGCGTGCATCCCACATGTGTACACAAGTGCTACCATTACTGCATGGACACTTTGACGAGCGAGGTCTCGACGCGTGAGCTGCGAAGCCAGCTCTCGGATGTGCTTGGACGAACGATGTACGCGGGCGAGCGCATCGGTGTCACCCGCAATGGGAAGCTCGCCGCCGTGATGGTGAGCGTGGCCGATCTTGAAGCACTTGAAGAGTTCGAGATGGCACAGGACGTGGCCGCCTACCGTGAGGCCAAGACATCCGACGATGGCACCCGGGTCACGCTTGACGAGTTGCGTGCCGACCTCGCTTCGTGACCTATAGCGTCGAATTCACTGCGGCCGCGGCCAGGCAGGTGAAGAAGCTCCCCCGCCCAGCGCGCGATCGCGTACTCGATGCGATCGATGGCCTCACTGATGACCCTCGGCCGCACGGAGCGAAAATGCTCGTCGGTGAGCAGACGGCCTGGCGCATCCGCATAGGTGACTACCGAGTGATTTATGACGTGTTCGACGTGGAGCTGACGGTCAGCGTCGTGCGGGCTGCACACCGCCGCGAAGTTTACGACCGGTAGCACCCGGACTCCGGACGAGATTTCACCAGTGGGGTGTCGGCCAGTTCAGGGGGCGATGGGTTGCGCGGGGTAGCTGGCCTCATTGTGGGCTTTCGTGCTGTGCATGCTCCAGAGCAGCTCGGCGAGTTTGTCCGGGTGTACGTTCGGAAAATCGGGCACCGACGCGCCCGCAGCCTTGGCGGCCTCGCGCTGAAGGTAGAACGGCGTGTTCTCAATCGCGGCGGCAATGTAAAGGCGGCCCACGTAGACGCCGCGGTCGGCTACCTCGGCTTGTAAAGACTGTAGGTAGTTGCGCTGTGCCGCGAGGGCAAGCCCCGGGCCGCTCATCCCGGGTCGACCCTGCAGAGCCGCGGCCCCTACTGCGGCGAGGATGCCTCCTTCTCCTTGCTCGAGCATATGTGGGAGAAACTCCTGCACCAGCGCTATGAGCGTGTAGACAGCCAAAGGCATCGAGTTCCGCACTGGCTCGGGGGTGAGAGCGCTGGCCGCTGTGAACCCCGCGTTCTGGCCGCCGGGCTGCGACGCATAGTAGAACGCGTCGAGAGGCCCAACAGCAGTGCGGATCTGTGCCGCGATTCGAGGCACGCTTTCGGTGTCGGCGAGGTCGGCAACCACCGGGTACGCGACCGCGCCGCTATTCGCGAGTCTCGTTGCGAGGTCTTTGAGCGGTTCGGGACGTCGGCCAACGAGCACTATTTCGTAGCCTTCACGGGCGTAGCGGTGGGCTACCGCTTGGCCGAGGCCGGGTCCGGCGCCGAATATAGCGAGAGAAGGTGACACGGTTTCTCCTAATTCGTTGGGCTAGTGAGGACAGGCAACTTGACGTTACCGTCAATTTGACGCATGGGTCAAGTTGATAGGCTCGCTGCATGACGAACGCAACTCCGTTGGCTCGCCACGATGTCGACGCACCGCTTCGGGCGGATCGCAGCTCGCAACGTCGAGCAGATTCGACGCGCGGCCATCTCGGCATTCCACGGCAGGGGCCTTGACACCCCACTAGAACAGATCGCTGCCTCGGCTGGGGTAAGCAAGGGCACCATCTACCACCGCTTCGGTGGCCGCTCCGGTCTCATTGATGCCGTCATCGGCGAGTTGGTCGGAGTCGAAATGCACAAGATCATCAACCGCGCCCTCCAGACAATTGACCCCTGGGCAAGCGTTGCCACCTATATCGCCGACCGCCGCGCCCTGCACTACCGCGAACCAGCGGCAGTAGATTCGCTGATCATGGCCTACCCGCAATCCGAGCAACTGGCGCTGCTGGCCGCGGCCGCCACAGAAGCGACGGACAAGTTGCTGCAGCGAGCCAAAAACGCGCACACCCTCCGCAACGACTTCACAACATCGGATCTCTTCTACGCCGACGCGGGCAACGGGCTCGCGATGCGGCAATTCGGTAGGCCGTCGCTGCCCGACTATAACCGCCGGACCGCGCTCTTCATTGAGAGCCTCCGAGAGCGCTGACGCAGGCCCGGCGGGAGTCTCGCGAATCATCGCCCGAACTGTCCGCCTCCGACGAGTTCTCGGAGCTCAAGCTCGGGCGCCGCCCGATCACTCACTATCCTCACGACGATGCCGGCACGTCCCAGATCGGCGACCCGCCACAGCATCCTCGACCCCCTGTCTGACAGGCGCTTCGCACACCGAGTGGAATACCCCTAGGGGGTATATGGTTGCGAGTGGTGGACATCCACAGGCCGCAACGGCAGCACGCCGCGTCGACGCTTCGAAAGGGATCGAGACCATGGACAGCCATTCCGCGCATCACGAGCCAATGACCGACCACGAAGATGCGGCACACCTCGAACACGCTGCTCACGGAAATCATCACGACGACCACGGCGACCATGCCGGCCACGGTGACCACGTCGCCCAATTCCGGCGACTGTTCTGGATCATGCTGGTCCTGGCCGTCCCGACGGTCGCGCTGTCGGGGATGTTCTCGACGATCCTCGGGTACCCCCTCCCCCAGGTCCCCGGGCTGACATGGGTCTCGCCGGTGCTCGGCACCATGATGTACGTGTGGGGCGGCCAGCCGTTCCTCGCCGGCGGAGCGGCGGAGCTCCGGTCGCGTCGTCCGGGAATGATGCTCCTGATCGCCCTCGCGATCACCGTCGCCTTCGTCGCCTCGTGGGGCGCCAGCATCGGCCTCCTGCATCACGAACTGGACTTCTGGTGGGAGCTGGCGCTCCTGATCGTGATCATGCTGCTCGGCCACTGGATCGAGATGCGTTCGCTGGCCCAGACCACGTCGGCTCTCGATTCACTGGCTGCACTGCTGCCGGACGAGGCCGAGCGACTGGAGGATGGGCAGGTCGTCACCGTCTCCCCCGCCGACCTGGTCGTCGGCGACACCGTCGTGGTGCGGCCGGGCGGCAGCATCCCGGCCGACGGCCGCGTCATCGAGGGACGCGCCTCGATGGACGAATCGATGGTGACAGGCGAGTCCCGTACGGTCTCGCGGACGGCGGGCGAGACGGTCACCGCCGGCACCGTCGCGGTGGACTCAGGGCTTCGCGTAGAGGTCACGGCGATCGGCCAGGACACGGCGCTCGCCGGAATCCAGCGCCTGGTGACCGACGCGCAGAGCTCGTCGTCGCGCGCGCAGCGCCTCGCGGACACCGCAGCGGGCTGGCTGTTCTGGTTCGCGCTCGGGGCCGCCGCGATCACGGCTGTCGTGTGGACCGTCATCGGGCTTCCCGACACCGCGGTCGTCCGCACCATCACCGTCCTGGTCATCGCCTGCCCGCATGCGCTCGGCCTGGCCATCCCCCTGGTCGTCTCCATCGCGACCGAGCGTGCCGCGCGCGGCGGCGTCCTGGTCAAGGACCGACTGGCCCTGGAGAGCATGCGGACCGTGGACACCGTGCTGTTCGACAAGACCGGCACCCTCACCAAGGGCGAACCCGTCGTCTCCGCAGCGTCAGCGGTCGACGGCTACGACGTGGATCGGGTTCTCGCCGTCGCCGCGGCCGCCGAGGCGGACAGCGAGCATCCGCTCGCACGGGCCATCGTGCGAGCGGCCGCCGCCAAGCACCTCACGATTCCGCAGAGTCGCGACTTCTCATCGTCGCCGGCGGTGGGCGTCACCGCCTCCGTGAACGGGTCCATCATCCGCGTGGGCGGACCGCACCTGCTGACCGAGGAGAACGCACAGGAGCTCCCCGCCGCCCAGCAGTGGCGTGCCGACGGGGCGATCATCCTCCACGTGCTCGAAGATGACCGCGTCGTCGGCGCCCTCAAGCTCGCCGACGAGGTCCGTCCGGAGTCTCGAGACGCGGTGGACGCGCTGCACGCGCTCGGCCGGCAGGTCGTGATGATCACCGGCGACGCGGAAGCCGTCGCACAGGGGGTCGCCCGCGAGCTCGGAATCGACCGCTACTTCGCCGGCGTGCGCCCCGAGGACAAGTCCGCCACGGTCCGTCAGCTCCAGCAGGAAGGGCACAAGGTCGCGATGGTGGGCGACGGGGTGAACGATGCCCCGGCCCTGGCGCAGGCGGACGTCGGTCTCGCGATCGGCGCCGGCACCGATGTCGCGATCGCGTCTGCCGGCGTCATCCTCGCCGGCGACGACCCCCGCTCCGTGCTCTCCGTGATCGAGCTGTCCCGGGCCGCCTACCGCAAGATGAAGCAGAACCTGTGGTGGGCGGCCGGGTACAACCTGTTGTCGGTCCCTCTCGCGGCCGGCGTGCTGGCCCCCGTGGGATTCGTGCTGCCGATGTCGGTGGGGGCGATCCTGATGTCGCTGTCCACGATCGTCGTCGCCGTCAACGCGCAGGTGCTGCGACGGCTGGACCTGCGCCCCGAGGTGACGGCGCGGACGATCCTCGGGCGGTGACGGGCCGTGGATCGTCAGCGGGCGATCACCGGCACTCCCCCGGACGGTTCGGCGCCGTTTCACGAGCGACTACGCTCGAGGACGGGCAGGATGTCGCGTGCCTGTGCGGCCCGGCCCGATCAGTGAACGACTGAAGGACCTCTCATGTACGCCCTGACCGCCGCCGACATCCGCGGCTCCTTCGTGAACGCGTCGGTGCGCGAACGCAACGGCCTTGCCCTGCCCGCGGACCTGGACGACCTGGACTGGGAGCGCCTCGACTTCCTCGGCTGGCGTGACCCGAAGATCGCTCCCCAGGGCTGCGTCGTGGTGCCCGTCGACGACGATGTGGTCGGCATCATGCTGCGGGAGGCCACCCAGCGGGCGCGGACGCGTCCCCAGTGCTCGTGGTGCGAGGATGTCACGCTGCCCAATGACGTCGTGTTCTTCGCCGCCAAGCGCGCCGGACGTGCCGGCCGCAACGGCGACACGGTCGGCACCCTCGCGTGTGCGCGGTTCGAGTGCTCGCAGAACGTCCGCAAGCTTCCCCGTTGGCCTACCCGGGCTTCGATCGCGAGGCCGCACGGCAGCGGCGGGTCGCCGCCCTGCAGGCGAACGTCGCCGGGTTCGCGCGCGACATCCGCGACAGCCGCTGAGACCCGACGTTCGCCGGGCCCGCCGCCGCCGTCCCGGCTGTGCCACGCTGTCAGGGTGAGAGAACAGCCGCTCCGGCCGCCGACCCGTTGGGGTGGTGTGCTCGTCTCCGAAGAGGCGGTCTACGGTCTCATCCTCGTGACCGGCATGATCATCGTCGGTTCGAGCCACACAGACGAGCCCTGGGAGACGCTGCTCACGGTGCTCACCACCGTCGTGGTGTTCTTCGCCGCGCACGTCTACGCCGGAACGGTGTCGCGGATGGCGGGCGGGAGCCGACCGTCGATCCCGGCCGCGCTTGCGCGGGGCGCTGCAGCACTCGATAGGCCTGCTGGCCGTCTCCGTGCTCCCCCTCGCCGCCCTGCTGCTGGGCGGGTTCGGAATCCTCAGTCCGCGCACCGCGGTGTGGGCGGCGCTGGTCGTGGACGTGGTCCTGCTCGCGCTGGTCGGCTGGCTGATGGCCGTCGTGCGCAAGCCCATCCTTCTGGGTCCGCATCTGGGGCGCGGTCATCACGGGTGCGTTCGGAGCGGTTCTCGTCGCTCTCAAAGTGCTCATCCACGGCTGACCGCGCTCACCGCGTCGCCCGGGTGCAGGAACGCGCCATGACCGGGGCTACGCTGGGAGGCGCCTCATCCTGCGAACGGAATCATCGCGTGACCACTCCCTTCTCCCCGGCACCCATGTGGCGCGCGTGGCTGATCTGGGGCGTGGCCGTCGCCGCCTATGTGCTCGCCGTGATGAACCGCACCTCGCTCGCGTCGGTCGGCGTGGATGCTGCTCATCGATTCGATGCGGATGCCTCGACCCTGTCGATGTTCGCGGTCCTGCAGCTGGCGGTGTACGGCTTCATGCAGCTGCCGGTCGGCATGCTTCTCGACCGCGTGGGCACCCGCCCGATCATCGTGACCGGCATGGTGCTGATGGCCGCGGGACAGCTCGTCATGGCGTTCTCCACCGATGTCGGCATCGCGATCGGCGCGCGCATGCTGATCGGCGCGGGCGACGCCGCGATCTTCCCGAGCGTGCTGCGCGTGGTGGCCACGTGGTTCCCCGCCCAGCGCGGCTCGATCATGGTGCAGCTCACCGGGATCGTGGGACTGTCCGGGCAGCTGCTGGCGCTGATCCCGCTGGCCGCCCTCGTCCATTCCACCACCTGGACGATCGCCTTCGGGGCCGTGGCGGGCCTGGGCGTGCTGTTCGCCGTCCTGCTGCTGGCGATCGTGCGCAATCATCCGCCGGGTGTGCCCGCGGATGTCTCGATCAACACCGACACCGGCGCCATCCGGGTCGTCACCTCCGCCGTCGACACCCGGGTCGGGGTGCGCGCGACCTGGAGCCACCCGGGGACGCGCCTCGCGTTCTGGTCGCATTTCACCACGCCGTTCGCCGGCACCGCGTTCATCATGCTCTGGGGCATCCCGTTCCTCACCGCCGGCGAGGGCCTCTCGCCCGCACAGGCGGCCGGCGTGACGGCGGTGTACGTCGTCGTCGGAATGATCCTCGGGCCGGTGATGGGGCTGCTGTCGGGCAGACTGCCGAATCACCGCTCCCGCGCGCTCGTCTTGCCGACCGTCGCCCTGCAAGCTCATCGCCTGGCTGACTGTCATCGCGTGGCCGGGCCCCGCCCCGCTGTGGCTGCTGTTCCTCCTGGCGATCGCCATGGGCACGGGCGGGCCGGCGTCCATGGTGGCCTTCGACCACGCGCGCACCCACAATCCCAGTCACCGGCTCAGCACCGCGACCGGCATCACGAACACCGGCGGGTTCCTGGCCGGCCTGATCGCCATCTTCCTCATCGGCGCCGCGCTCGACCTGCTGGGCGCGGGCACGCCCGAGACGTACAGCCTCGAGGCGTTCCGCATCGCGTTCCTGACCCAGGTGCCGCTGTGGCTGGTCGGCGCGTTCTTCATCGTCTACGAGCGCAAGCGCACCCGCGTCCTGCTCGGGATGGACCCAGCCCGCCCGCGCAGAGTGCCACGCGCGTAATCTGAGGGCATGTCGCGACTCCGTCCGTACGGCTCCTACGGCACGGACGCCCCCTGGGTTCCCTGGCTGTGGCTTGCGATCGGAGTGCTGTACGTCGTCCTCGCGGTGTGCGGCATCGTCTGGTGGAACGTCTCCGCATGGGGAAACGCGATCGTCGCGATCGTGGCCGTGGTGTTCGTGGCGGGTGCCGGCGTGTACTGGCACACGACCCTGCGCGGCAAGTTCGCCGTGTGGCGAGACATCCTCGAGCAGCCTCGGCCACCGTCCCGAGTCCTCGACATGGGCTGCGGTCGCGGCGCCGTCGCGATCATGACGGCGCTCCCCTCCCCCGATGCCGCGTTCGAGCTGGTGACGGCGAGCATGTCCATCCACAACATCCACAGCGCGGCCGGGCGCGCACGGGCCATCGACCAAGCCGGTCACCTGACACGCGGTGCGCGTCAGCCCTCGCGAGGGGCGATCGGCACCCAGTCCGGGTACTTCGTGCCCGACCGTCACCCGAGGACGTGTGCGTCATCCGCCGCTGCACCCACGGCAGCACATGCGAGCGGTAGTACGCGGCCGTCTTCAGCCGTTCGGCCTCGATCTCGGGGAGGGACCACCAGTCCACCGGCGGGTTCTGTCCGACCGCCGACAGCACCCGCGCCGCGACCCGGTGATGGCCGCGGACGTTCATGTGCAAGCCGGTCCGCAGACCAGTAGGGCGGCGTGCTGAGCTCGTGATCGGGCCAGTTCCACGCGGTGACGACGTCCGGCCGATGCGCCAGCCGCTGCTCGACGGCGGCCGACAGCAGGTCGCCGCGGCGCTGGATGACGCGGCGCAAGCGGCAGCTGACCGGACGGGTTCGCCCCCGACAGGGCCAGAAGGGTCACGCCCTCCTCGTCGCAGCGCCGCAGCACGTGCGCGAACAGATCCGCGACCTGCGCGATCGACGTGCGCGGGCGGAGCATGTCGTTGCCGCCGCCGTTGAACGACAGGTGCGTGGGCTTCAGCGCCAGCGCCGGCTCCAACTGCTCCGCGACGATGGGCTCGATGAGCTTGCCGCGGATCGCGAGGTTCGCGTACTCGATCGGCTCACCTGCGGCATCCGCCCAGCCCTGGGCCGCGATGTCCGCCCAGCCGCGCACGCGCCCGTCCGGCAGCTCGTCGCCCACCCCCTCCGTGAACGAGTCGCCGATCGCCACGAATCGCACCGAGGATGTCACCCTCACAGCCTACGGCCGATCCCGACCGCGCCTGAACGACGTAGGGTGACGTCATGGCGCTGTTCGCCGATCGGTCCCACGCGGGGCGGGAGCTCGCCGGCTCGCTCGCCGCCTGGCGCAGCCAGGATGCCGTCGTCGCCGGGATCGCCCGCGGCGGCGTCGCTGTGGCCGCCGCCGTGGCCGACAAGCTCGCCCTCCCGCTGACCGCCGTCGCGGTGCGCAAGCTCGGCGTCCCCGGGCATGAGGAACTCGCCCTCGGCGCGATCGCCGCCGGTGTGCGGATCGTGGACGAGCGGGCGCTGCGCGCGACCCGCACCTCCGCGCGCGAACTCGACCAGGTCGAGAAGCGCGAGCGCGAGCGCCTCGCTCGCCGACACGCGCTCCTCGACGCGGATGCGCCCACGGTCGGCGGCCGCGCCGTGCTCCTCGTGGACGACGGCATCGCCACCGGCGCGACCGCGAACGCCGCCGCCCGCGCCCTGCGTCGCGACGGCGCATCCCGCATCGTCCTGGCCGTGCCGGTCGCGCCGACGGGATGGACGCCGGAGCCGGATGCGGTGGACGAATACGTCTGCCCGCACCCGATGGACGACTTCTGGGCGGTCGGCAGGTTCTACGACGACTTCACCCAGACCTCGGACGACGACGTCATCGCCCTCCTCGCCCGCGGTCGGTGACGATCAGATCCCCGCCACCAGCGCGCTGCGCAGGGTGTCCAGTCCGACGCCGCCGATGTCCAGCGCGCGCCGGTGGAACTCCTTGATGTCGAAGGCGTCCCCCTGAGCGACGCGGCACTCGTCGCGCAGCCTCCCAGATCCGTTGCCCCACCTTGTAAGACGGCGCCTGCCCCGGCCAGCCGAGATAGCGATTCACCTCGAACTGCACGAACTCGTCCGACATGTTCACGTTGTGGCGCATGAACTCGAGGGCGAAGCCGGCGTCCCAGGTCGCCCCGTCGTCCCCGAGGTGGGCCCAGGCGGCGGGTCGGGGCTTGCCGAGATGCACCCCGATGTCCAGCACCACCCGCGCCGCACGCATCCGCTGACCGTCCAGCATCCCCAGCCGATCCGCCGGGTCGTCCAGATAGCCGAGCTGCTCCATCAGGCGCTCCGCGTACAGCGCCCAGCCCTCGGCGTGGCCGGACGTGCCCGCCAGCAGCCGCCGCCACGAGTTGAGCTCGCCACGGTTGTACACCGCCTGCGCGATCTGCAGGTGATGGCCCGGCACGCCCTCGTGGTAGACCGTGGTCAGCTCGCGCCAGGTGTCGAAGTCCTCGACGCCTTCGGGCACCGACCACCACATCCGCCCGGGGCGGGAGAAATCGTCCGTGGGTCCCGTGTAGTAGATGCCGCCTTCCTGGGTCGGCGCGATCATGCACTCGATCCGGCGCACCGGCTCCGGGATGTCGAAATGCGTGGCGCCGAGCTCGGCCACGGCACGGTCGGCCGTGGCCTGCATCCACTCCTGCAGCGCCTCGGTGCCGTGCAGACGACGCGACCCATCCGCCTCCAGGTGCGTGATGGCCTCTTCGACCGTGGCACCGGGCAGGATCTCCGCGGCGATGGACTCCTGCTCGGCGACCATCCGCGCCAGCTCTTCCAAGCCCCACTCATAGGTCTCGTCCAGGTCGACCGTGGCGCCCAGGAACTGACGCGAGTACAGCGCGTACAGCTCGCGCCCGACGCCGTCCTGGTCGATGGCTGCGGGGGCGAGCTCGGCGCCGAGGAACGCGGCGAGCTTGTCATACGCGACGCGGGCACCGCCGGCGGCATCCGCGAGCGCGCGGGCGAGGGATGCCGGCAGCTGGCCCTCCGCGGGCGCCGCCTCTCCGGCGAACGTAGCGAAGAAGCCGTCGTCGGCGGTGTAGCGAGCGATCTGCGTCGCGACCTCGCGCACCTGGCGGCGGGCGGGCACGACCCCCTCCGAAATGCCGGTGCGCAGGGTCTCGATGTAGCCGTCGATCGCGCCGGGCAGCGCACCCAGCCGCGCGGCGACCGTCTCCCAGTCCTGCACCGTGGCGGTCGGCATCAGATCGAGCACATTGCGGATCTCCTGCGCCGGCGACGCGATCACGTTCAGATCGCGCAGGTGCGCCCGCGCCTCATACACCTCGAGGGTGAGCTCGAGCTCGCGGGTCAGGTCTTCCTTCGTGACCGCGTCGATCGCGTCGACCGGCTCGGCGGCGCGCAGCTCGCTCAGGCGGGCGCGTGCCCGGGCGGCCGCTTCGTCCGCGCCGTCCGGAGACAAGTCCCCATAGCGGTCGTTGTACTCGTCGCGGCCGATGTAGGTCGCGATCGTGGGGAACAGCTCGGCGATGTCGTCCACCCACGTCTCGGCGATCGTGTCGACGGGCGTGGGCGTGCGTTCGGAATCGGTCATGGGGTCGAGCCTACGAGTGCCGCGAGTGCCGGGCAATCCGTCAGTGCGCGGCCTCGTCCCAGTTCGCGCCGCGACCGATCTGCACGTCCAGCGGGACGGAGAGGTCTGCGGCATCCCCCATCCTGCCGCGGACGATGCTCTCCGCGGCATCCCACTCCCCCGGCGCCACCTCGACCACCAGTTCGTCGTGGATCTGCAGCAGGATGCGGGAGGCCAGCCCCTGCGTGCGCAGCTCACCGTGGATGCGGAACAGCGCGATCTTCATGATGTCGGCGGCGTTGCCCTGGATCGGGGCGTTCAGCGCGGCGCGCTCGGCGTTCTCGCGCAGCACCCGGTTGGGGCTGGTGAGATCCGGGAACGGACGCCGGCGCCCGAAGATCGTGGCGGTATACCCGTCCACGCGCGCCTTCTCGACCGAGGCGCGCAGGTAGTCCCTCACCGCGCCGAAGCGGGCGAAGTACTCGGTCATCAGCTGCTTCGCCTCGGACTGCTCGATGCGCAGCTGCTTGGACAGACCGAACGCGCTGAGCCCGTAGACCAGGCCGTACGACATCGCCTTGACCTTCGTGCGCATCGCCGGGGTGACGTCTGCCGGCTCGACGCCGAACACCCGGGCACCGACGAAGCGGTGCAGGTCCTCGCCCGAGCGGAAGGCCTCGATCAGCCCCGGGTCCTCGGACAGGTGCGCCATGATCCGCATCTCGATCTGCGAGTAGTCCGCGGTCAGCAGCGTCTCGTAGTCGGCACCGACCTCGAACGCGGCGCGGATGCGCCGGCTCTCCTCGGTGCGCACCGGGATGTTCTGCAGGTTCGGGTCGGTGCTCGAGAGCCGTCCGGTCTGGCTGCCCGTCTGCAGGTAGGTGGTGTGCACGCGGCCGTCCGCGGCGATCGCCACATCCAGCGACTCGATGATCTGGCGGAGCTTGGTCGCCTCGCGGTGCTGCAGCAGCAGGTCCAGGAACGGGTGCGGACTCGATTCCTGCAGCGCCGCCAGGGCCCCGGCATCCGTCGAGTAGCCCGTCTTCGTCTTGCGCGTCTTCGGCAGCCCGAGTTCCTCGAACAGGACCTCCTGCAGCTGCTTGGGCGAGCCGAGGTTGACCTCGCGCCCGATCGCGGCGAAGGCGTCCTGGGCGATGCCGTCTGCCCGGATCGCGAGCTCGCCGGAGAATCCGCTGAGCTTCTCGTGCGAGACCGCCACTCCCGCCAGCTCCATGTCGGCCAAGGCGATCAGGGTGGGCAGCTCGATGTCGCCGAGCACGGCGGCGACCTCGTCCGGCAGCTGTGCGCGCTGCGCCTCGGCGACGCGCACCGCGTACCAGCTGAACTGGCCCGGCGTCGCACCCTCGGTCTCGGGAACGAGCTGCGTGGGGTCGGCCTCGGGCATCTTCTCGTCGAGGTAGCGCTCCACCAGGTTGCCGAGCGACTTGTCCGGGAAGCTCGGCCGCGCCAGCCACCCGGCGATCAGGACGTCGTAGCCGATTCCCGCGACCGTCATCCCCGCCCGGCGCAGCGCCTTCAGCTGCGGCTTGGCGTCGGCGAAGACCTTCGCGGCATCCGAGGCGAGCCACTCCCCGATCGCCGCGCCGACCTCGGGCGACCAGGTGGCCTCGGCTTGCGGCATCCGCGGTCGCGAACCCGACCCGATGCGGCAGCCCGCCCTCGATCGTGACGGTCACCCCGACCTCGCCGGCCGCGCCGCTCAGCCACGAGGCGAGTTCGTCGGCCGACAGCTGGGCGGCGGTCGGAGCGGTCGCGGCGGGTGCGGCATCCTCGGCGGCCTCGACGGTGCCGGTGGCCTCGAACACCCGCGGCAGCAGCGTGCGGAATTCCAGGCGGGAGAAGATGTCGCGGACGGCCTGCGCATCGATCGGCTTGCGCTCGAGATCGGCCGGCCCGAGCGGCAGCGCGACGTCCTGCAGAAGCCGGTTCAGCGTGCGGTTGCGTCGCACGTCCTCGATGTGCTCGCGCAGGTTGCCGCCCACCACGCCCTTGATCTGGTCGGCGTTGTCGAGGATGCCCTCCAGCGAGCCGAACTGGTTCAGCCACTTGACCGCGGTCTTCTCCCCACCTTGGGCACCCCGGGCAGGTTGTCGCTGGTCTCGCCGACCAGCGCGGCGATGTCGGGGTACTGCGCGGGCTCCACGCCGTACCGCTCCCGCACCGCGGCCGGGTCGTAGCGCTTCAGCTGCGACACGCCCTGCACGCTCGGATACAGGAGCGTCACCCGATCGGTGACCAATTGGATGCTGTCGCGGTCGCCGGAGCACACCAGGACGTCGAAGCCGGACTCGACGCCCTGCCGGGCGAGGGTGGCGAGGATGTCGTCGGCCTCGATGTCCTCTTGGGACAGCACCGGGATGCTCATGGCCGCCAGGCACTCCTGCAGCAGCGGGATCTGCCCGCGGAATTCGGCGGGGCTCTCCGAGCGATTCGCCTTGTACTCCGGGTATTCGCGGGTGCGGAACGACACCCGCGAGGTGTCGAACGCCACTGCCATGTGCGTCGGGTTCTCGGCCTTGATCAGGTTCACCAGCATGGACAGGAACCCGTAGATGCCGTTGGTGTGCTGCCCGTCCTTGGTGGAGAAGTTCTCCACCGGGAGCGCATAGAAAGCCCGGTAGGCCAGCGAGTGGCCGTCGACGACCAGGAGGGTAGGCTTTTCGGTGTCCGTCACCCTGTCAGCCTATCCAGCGGCGCGGACACCACGTCGCGGAAGGAGCCCCATGCCCGCCGACTCGTCCACCGCCGCACACGCCCTGGCCTGGGATGCGCGACCTGCCGATCCGCTGGAGTGGGCGCGGCTGCGCGGCAACGGCGCGCTCGCCGACAAGATGGGCTTCACCTGGATCGAGTTCACAGACGAACGGTGCGTCGCCTCGATGCCGGTGGCGGGCAACACGCAGCCCGTGGGACTGTTCCACGGGGGCGCATACGTGGTGCTGGCGGAGTCGCTCGGGTCGATGCATGCGAACTGGCATGCCGGGCCGGGACGGCTGGCCGTCGGCGTGGACGTGAACGCCACGCACACCCGTTCGGCGACCTCGGGTCTGGTCACCGGCGTCTGCACGCCCGTGCACCTGGGGCGCAAGCCTCACCGTCCACGAGATCGTGGTCAGCGACGATCAGGGACGACGCTGCTCGACCGTGCGCATCACGAACCACATCAAGGACGCCCCGCGGGGCTGAGGCATCCGCCTCTCCGGCTCGGTCGTCGACGCGAGCCGGCCGCGCTCAGGCCTTCTTGGGGCGAGCTGCTCGATGATCGCCTTCGCGACATCCTGCATGGTGAGGCGCCGATCCATCGACGCCTTCTGGATCCAGCGGAACGCCTCGGGCTCGGTCAGGCCCATCTTCTCGTTCAGCAGGCCCTTCGCGCGGTCGACGAGCTTGCGTGTCTCGAACCGCTCGACCATGTCGGCGACCTCGGCTTCGAGCGTGATGATCTGCTCATGCCGCGCCAGCGCGATCTCGATCGCAGGCAGCAGGTCGTTCGGGGTGAACGGCTTGACGACGTAGGCCAGTGCGCCGGCCTCGCTGGCGCGCTCGACGAGCTCCTTCTGGCTGAACGCGGTCAGCAGCACCACCGGGGCGATGTTGTCCTTGCTGAGCTTCTCGGCCGCGGAGATGCCATCCAGCTGGGGCATCTTCACGTCCATGATCACGAGGTCCGGACGCAGTTCGGTCGCCAGCTGGACGGCGGTCTCACCGTCGCCGGCCTCGCCGACCACGTCGAAGCCGTTGTCGCGCAGGATCTCGACGATGTCCAGCCGGATCAGCGATTCGTCCTCGGCGACCACGACCCGACGGGGTGCGGATGCGGATGTCGACCCGGGGTTCTGTTCCTGCTCAGTCACCCTAAGATCCTACGGTATCGTCAGTGTTCGGCGTGCGAGCCGCACATCCACGTGCGCCGGTGTGGCGGAATGGCAGACGCGACCGACTCAAAATCGGTTGCCCGCAAGGGCGTGTGGGTTCGAGTCCCACCACCGGCACCAGATTTCTTCTCCCGAGTCGGCGGACGTGGCGCGAAGCGTCCACCGGGCTCACTGGGTCTCCCCACTGCTTCCCTCGAGCCTCGCGAGCGCGCCGCGGGCGGTTTCGAGCGCGCGACTCGCCTTCTCGGCTGCCAGCTCCGCCGCGGCATGCTGCTCGTCGGCATCCACGACATCCTCCCGTGCGCTCTGCAGGCGGGCCTGCACGTCCACGAGGTCTGCCTTCAGCTTCCTCTCCCGCTCGCCGAGCTGTTCGCGGCGTCGTGTCGCCGTGCTGAGCTCGCGCTCGGCCTTGTCGAGCTCGCGCTGTGCTCGGATGACATGCTGCTCCGCGTCGTGCACGGCACGTTCCGCTGCCCGACGCTCGCGTCGCGCCTTCACCTCGTCGACAGGTGGTGGAGCTGTGGCTGGCGAGGGCGCGCCCAGTCCGCCGCCCACGGCGTCTTCGATGTCTGCAGGGCCATCGGCGGACGGCTCGAGCTCACGGATCAATCGCCCGGAGGCGACGGCGATCGCGGCCTCGGCGTTGAAGAACGCGGCGGCGATCGTCTGCTGCACCGCCTCGATCGTGGATGCGGTGACACGTTCGCCGCGTGCGGTCGCCAGCTGGGCCGCTTCCTGAGCGAGCCGCGCAGTGAGGGCACGACGCTGGCGACCGAGCGTCGCCAGAGCGGGCGCGTCCAGCTCTGCCTGCGCCTCCCGAAGCTCGTCCGCAAGCCGCAGCGCCTGGCCGAGTTCGTCGCGGCGTTCGCGGGCGAACACGTTCACCACCCATGCGGCGACCGACGGCTTCCGCAGCGCACGGATCTGCTCCCCGACATCCCGCTCCCCCGCCTGCTTCGCGCGCGCGTTCCGCTGCGCGACGAAGGCGTCGAGCGGCCCTGCGTACAGCTCGGCCGCGACCTCCTCCAGTGACGACTCAGACATCCGAACCGCCCATCGCGACGCATCCATGCATGCGTCGGAGCCTACGCCGGACGCCCGGGTGACCCGGAAAGCTGAGCGTTTGCTGAAGACTCGGTGGTTGTCCCCAAAAGGGGGACAACGACCCGCTATGGTGAGTCCTGTTCGAACGCTCTGGGGGCGGGAGGACGATGGCATCCGAGACCGGTCCGGCTTCTGGGGAGCGAGACCGGGGATGTCCATCAGTCGGACCCTTGTCATGGAGTGGGTGCCGCGAGCAGAGGCCCGGAAAGCAACGGCTCGCGACACCCACCGGGTAGAACCACGCAGCACGGCACGTCTGGGGAACGGCGCAACCCGAGCTGGGGACTCGGTGTGCTGCGGGTGTCGACCTCTACAAGAGTACCCGTTCAGCGCCGCTTCCGGGACGGATGAGGGACGTCTCACCTCGGCATCGGCCGACGATCAGCGGCGTGCTCGCGGTTCGGCGCGCCGCACCCGGACGAGCCGGGCGTTCACCGCGACCAGCACGGCATAGGCGACGACCACCACCAGCAGCGTGACCAGCACGGGGACGGCGGTCCAGAAGCTGCCGACGGCGACCATCACCCAGGGCAGGACCATGCCCAGCGGCGCCCAGGGCGCGACATCCCGCCACGGCGCACCGTAGCGGAGGGACTCCGCGGCGCTGGCCAGCGCCAGCAGACTGACACCCGCCGCGAGACAGATCACCGCACCGAGCGGGAGGACTGCGGCGCTGTCCGCGATCGCGGTGCCGATTCCGGCAGAGAGCATCACGAGCCCCGCGATCAGCAGGAACGGCAGGTACATCACCGCATCCCGCAGCCGGCCGATCCGCCCCTGCTGCGCCAGCCGGTGCAGGCCGCGCTCGACGGACTCGGGGACGTGCGCGAAGAATGTCCAGGCCAGCACGACGGTGGCCGCGAATCCCAGCCCAGCGGCCACGAGCGGGCGCGGTGCCCAGTGCGCGCCGAGCGTGACGATCACCGACAGCAGCACCTCGCCGAACGCGATCACCACGACGAGGGTCACCCGCTCGATGATGTGGTCCAGGTCGAGCTGGTCCACCATCGTTCCACCCCGGGCGCCGATGCGCGCCAGCAGGGCGATCTCCACCGCGATCGCCAGCAGCCACAGCCCGGTGCGCACCGGGGCCGGAAGCGGGATCGATGCGAGCCAGATCGCCGCCGGCAGCGCGCAGTAGACCACCGGCCGCCACCACGGCACCCGCACTTTGCGCCGCCCGAGCAGCCAGGGCACCATCCACACCAGGCGGATGGCCGCATTGCCGATCGCGAACCCCGCCGCACGGGCGCCGAACGCGTCCGGGGCGGCCGCCGCCATCAGCCCGACGGCCGCCATCGCGAGGCCCACGCAGACCCAGATCAGCGGCGTGACCCGCGCGCCGAAGAGGTTCATCGTGAGACTGGCATTGATCCACGCCCACCAGACCGCGGCCAGCAGCGCGGCCGCCGCGGCGAACTGCGCCGGACCGGGTGCGCCGTGCAGCCCGCGGGCGATCTGGCCGACGGCCGTCACCAGGACCAGGTCGAACAGCAGCTCGACCCAGTGCACGCGCCTGCCCACGGCCGCCGGCGTGCTCATCCGGCATCTTCCACGCCGGCGCCCGTGGGACTACTTCTCGTCGCGGTAGATCGGTGCGGCGCCGTCGCGGGCGTCGCCGACCTTGTGGATGCGGATGTCGTTGGTCGAGCCGATGATCCCGGAGGGGATCCGGAGATCACCACGACCTTGTCGCCGACCTCGGCCAGGTTCCTGCCGAGCAGGTAGTCATCGACCTGGATGAACATCCGGTCGGTGTGCGGCACGTGCTCCACGAGCGTCGAGTGGATGCCCCAGGTCAGCGCCATCCGACGGCGGATGGCCGGGTCGGGTGTGAAGGCGATCATCGGCATCTTCGGGCGCAGCCGCGACATGCGCCGCGCCGTGTCGCCGGACTCGGTGAAGATGCACACGTACTTCGCGTCGATGAACTCGGCGACCTCGAGGGCGGCGGCGGTGATCGCCCCACCCTGGGTGCGCGGCTTCGTGCCGAGCGGCAGGATGCGCTCCAGGCCGTGCTCCTCGGTCGATTCGATGATCCGGGCCATCGTCTGCACGACGACGACGGGGTACTCTCCCACGCTCGTCTCACCGGAGAGCATCACCGCGTCGGCGCCGTCGAGCACGGCGTTGGCGACGTCGCTGGTCTCGGCGCGGGTCGGCACCGGGTTGCTGATCATCGTCTCGAGCATCTGGGTGGCCACGATCACGGGCTTGGCCATCCGCCGGCACAGCTCGACCGCGCGCTTCTGCACGATCGGCACGGCCTCCAGCGGCAAGCTCGACGCCGAGGTCGCCGCGGGCGACCATGATGCCGTCGAAGGCGTCGATGATGGCCTCGAGATGGTCCACCGCCTGCGGCTTCTCGATCTTCGCGATGACGGGGACCCGCCGGCCCTCCTCCGCCATGATCTCGTGCACGCGGGTGACGTCGGCGGCATCCCGCACGAACGACAGTGCGATGATGTCGGCTCCAGTGCGCAAGCCCCAGCGCAGATCCGCCTCATCCTTCTCGCTCAGCGCCGGCACGTTCACGGCGACACCGGGCAGATTGATGCCCTTGTTGTTCGAGACCGGCCCGCCCACGATGACGCGCGTGGTCACGACCGGTCCGTCCACGGACTCGACCTGCACCCGGACCTTGCCGTCGTCGATGAGCAGGAAGTCGCCGGGCTTGGCGTCCTCGGGCAGCCCTTGAAGGTCGTCGAGACGATGTCCTTCGTCCCCACGATGTCTTCGGTCGTGATCTTGAAGACATCGCCTTCGGCCAGGTCGTGCGGACCGTCGGCGAATCGGCCGAGCCGGATCTTCGGGCCCTGCAGGTCGACCAGCGCGGCGACGGCGCGCTTCGCGTCCTCGGCGGCCTTGCGCACATTGGCGAAATTGTTCTCGTGCACGGAGTAGTCGCCGTGGCTGAGGTTGAAGCGGGCCACATCCACACCGGCGTCGATGATCGCGCGGACCATCTCATACGACGACGTGGCGGGGCCGAGGGTAGCGACGATCTTCGCGCGTCTCATACCGGGTTGTACTCCGCGTTTCGTTTTGTTGGGCTTGGGTTTTGTTAAGGGGTTTGGCAAAGAATGGCGCCGCCTGCCAGCCTACGCGGGGCGCACACCGATTGCGACTTCGTCGGGCCCGATGGGAACGGGCAGCGCGGACTCGCCGGCCAGGTAGCGATCGACCTCCGCGGCGGCGGCTCGCCCTTCGGCGATCGCCCACACGATCAGGGACTGCCCGCGACCGGCGTCGCCGGCCACGAACACGCCCTCCTGCGCCGTCTGGTAGTCCTGGGCACGGTCCAGGGCGCCTCGTCCGGTCAGCGGCAGCTCGAGCTCTTCGGCGGCACCGGGCTCGGGGCCGGTGAAGCCCATCGAGATGAGGACGAGGTCGGCGGGAATCTCCCGCTCCGTGCCCGCGCGCGGGACGCGCGAGCCGTCGACGTATTCGGTCTCGGCCACGCGCAGGGCGCGCACCGCACCCGACTCGTCGGTGAGGAACTCGACGGTCGAGGCGAGATAGGCGCGCTCGCCGCCCTCCTCGTGGGAGGACTGCACCTCGAACACCGTCGGGAACATCGGCCAGGGCTGATGCTCGGGCCGGTCGGAGGAGGGCTGCCGTCCGATGGCGAGGTTGGTCACCGACCGCGCCCCCTGGCGGTGGGCGGTGCCGATGCAGTCCGAGCCGGTGTCGCCGCCGCCGATCACGATCACGTGCTTGCCTGCTGCCGTGATCTGGTCGGCGACCTGGTCACCGGCGACCACCCGGTTGGCCTGCACGAGGTAGTCCATCGCGAAGTGGATGCCGTCGGCATCCCGCCCGGGAAGGGGCAGCTCGCGCGGCACGGTCGATCCGGTCGCGATGACGACGGCGTCGTACCGCGCCCGAGCTCGGTCCAGGAGATGTCCCGGCCGATCGCCACGCCCGGACGGAACTTGGTGCCCTCCGCGGTCATCTGCCGCAGGCGGGCATCCAGCACCTCCTTCTCGAGCTTGAAGTCCGGGATGCCGTAGCGCAGCAGTCCGCCAATACGGTCATCCCGCTCGAAGACGGCCACGGTGTGCCCGGCGCGCGTGAGCTGCTGAGCGGCGGCGAGGCCGGCCGGCCCCGATCCGACGACCGCCACGGTCTTGCCGCTGATCCGCCCGGGAAGCTCGGGCTCGATCCAGCCGTTGGCGAACGCCTCGTCGGCGATCGTCTGCTCGATCCGCTTGATCGTGACCGCGGGCTGGTTGATGCCCAGGACGCACGCGCTCTCGCACGGGGCCGGGCAGAGGCGCCCGGTCAGCTCGGGGAAGTTGTTGGTCGCGTGCAAGCCGTTCGCTGGCGGCATGCATCTCGTCCCGGCGGGTCAGGTCGTTCCACTCGGGAATGAGGTTTCCCAGCGGGCAGCCCTGGTGGCAGAACGGGACGCCGCAGTCCATGCAGCGGGTGGCCTGGCGCTGCACCATCGGCAGATCGGTGGGCTGGTAGACCTCCTTCCAGTCCATGATGCGCACCGGCACCGGGCGCCGGGGCGGCAGCTCGCGCTCGGTGATCTTCAGGAATCCCTTCGGGTCAGCCATGGGTCACCTCCAGAATGCGTCCCCAGACGACGTCGCCGTCGGGGTCGAGCCCCTCTTCCATCGCGTCGCGGCGCGTCTGCAGCACCGCGGCGAAGTCGCGCGGCAGCACCTTGACGAACTCGCCGACCACGTCCTCGAAGTCGTCCAGGAACGCGGCGGCGAGGGTCGACCCGGTCTCGGCGCGATGACGTTCGAGCAGATCGCGCAGCATCTCGGCATCCGCCGATCCCAGCTCGGACAGCGAGAGCTCCCCGGTCGCCAGCGCCTCGCGGTTCACATCGTCCGCGCTCAACCGGTGGACGTAGGCGGCGCCGCCGGACATGCCGGCGCCGAGATTGCGCCCGGTCCGGCCCAGGATCACGGCCAGGCCCCCGGTCATGTACTCCAGCGCGTGGTCGCCGACGCCCTCGACGACGGCGGTCGCGCCCGAATTGCGCACCAGGAACCGCTCGCCGACCACGCCCCGCAGGAACATGCTGCCGCTGGTCGCGCCGTAGCCGATCACGTTGCCGGCGATCACGTTCTGCGCGGCGTCGAAGATGGCCGCGCGCGGCGGCCGGACCACGATCTGCCCACCGGACAGGCCCTTGCCCACGTAGTCGTTGGCATCGCCCTCCAGACGCAGGCTGATCCCGGCGGGAAGGAAGGCGCCGAGCGACTGCCCGGCCGAGCCGGTCAGGTCGACCTCGATGGAATCCGTCGGCAGCCCGTTCTCCAGGTGCGCCTTGGTCACCTCGTGCCCGAGCATCGTGCCCACCGCGCGATCGGTGTTGCGGATCGGCCGTGCGATGCGGATGTGACCGCCGTGGGCGATCACGTCGCGTGCCTGCTCGATCAACTGCACGTCGAAGTGGGCGCCGATGTCGTGCTGCTGGTCGCGCAGGTGACGTCGGGGCACGTCGTCGGCGAACGCGGGGCCGTGCAGGATCGGACTGAGGTCCAGCCCCTCGGTCTTGAAGTGGTGCACGGCGTCGTCGACGTCGAGCAGCTCGCTGTGGCCGATCACCTCCTCGATCGACCGGAAGCCCAGCGCCGCCAGGTGCTCGCGCACCTCCTCGGCGATGAACTCCATGAAGTTCACGACGAACTCGGGCTTGCCGCTGAACCGTTCGCGCAGCAGCGGGTTCTGGGTGGCCACGCCGACCGGGCACGTGTCCAGGTGGCAGACGCGCATCATGACGCACCCGGAGACCACCAGCGGGGCCGTGGCGAAGCCGAACTCCTCGGCGCCCAGGAGCGCCGCGATGACGACGTCGCGCCCGGTCTTCAGCTGCCCGTCGGCCTGCACGACGACCCGGTCGCGCATGCCGTTGAGCATGAGCGTCTGCTGCGTCTCGGCCAGGCCCAGTTCCCAGGGCGTGCCGGCGTGCTTGAGGGAGTTCAGCGGGCTCGCGCCGGTGCCGCCGTCGTGACCGGAGACGAGGATGACGTCGGCCAGGGCCTTGGCGGTGCCGGCGGCGACCGCACCGATCCCGGACTGGCTCACGAGCTTGACGTGCACCCGCGCCCGCGGGTTGGCCCGCTTGAGGTCGTAGATGAGCTGCTTGAGGTCCTCGATCGAGTAGATGTCATGGTGCGGCGGCGGCGAGATGAGGCCGACGCCGGCTGTGGCGTGCCGGGTGCGGGCGATCCAGGGGTAGACCTTCGCCGGCGGCAGCTGGCCGCCCTCCCCGGCTTGGCCCCCTGGGCGAGCTTGATCTGGATGTCGTCGGCCTGCGTCAGATACAGGCTGGTCACGCCGAACCGCCCGGAGGCGACCTGCTTGATGGCGCTGCGCCGCCGAGGATCCAGCAGCCGGTCGACATCCTCGCCGCCCTCGCCCGTGTTCGACTTGCCGCCGATCGAGTTCATCGCGATGGCGAGGGTCTCGTGCGCCTCGCGCGAGATCGAGCCGTAGCTCATCGCGCCGGTCGAGAAGCGCGTGACGATGGACGAGACCGGCTCGACCTCTTCCAGCGACACCGGCGGGCGCTGCCCGCGCGCAGCCGGAACATCCCCGCAGCGTCTTCAGCTCGTGCGCCTGATCGTCCACCAGGCGGGTGTACTCGCGGAAGATGTCGTAGCGGCGGGTGCGAGTGGAGTGCTGCAGGCGGAACACGGTGTCGGGGTTGAACAGGTGCGGCGGGCCGTTGCGACGCCACTGGTACTCGCCGCCGGTCCACAGGCGCTCGTGTGCCCGGGCGGCGTCGTCCTCGGGATACGCGTAGTCGTGCCGCACCTGGTTCTCGGCCTCGATGTCCTCCAGCGTGATGCCGCCGATCTTCGACTCGGTGCCGGTGAAGTACCCGTCGATGACCTCGTGGCTGAGCCCGACGGCCTCGAACACCTGTGCGCCGGCATAGGACGAGACCGTGGAGATGCCCATCTTGGACATGATCTTCAGCACGCCCTTGCCCAGCGCGTAGATCACGTTGGCGACGGCCTTCTCGGCCTCGAGTCCCGCGATGGCGCCGGACCGGACGAGGTACTCCACCGTCTCCATGGCCAGGTAGGGGTTCACCGCGGATGCTCCATAGCCGAGCAGCGTGGCCACGTGGTGCACCTCGCGCACGTCGCCCGCCTCTACGACGAGCCCCACCTTCATCCGGTTCTCGTTGCGGATCAGGTGATGGTGGATGGCCGAGACCATCAGCAGCGACGGGATCGGGACGAGGTCCTTGTTCGAGTCGCGGTCCGACAGGATGATGAACTCCGCACCGGCGGCGATGGCGGCATCCACCTCGTCGCACATCTCGGCGAGCCGTCGGCGCATGGTGCCGGGCCCGGCGTCGAAGTGGTACAGCCCGCGGATGGTGACCGCGCGGCGTCCCGGCATGGACCGTTCGATGTTCTGGATCTTGGCCAGCTCGTCGTTGTCGAGCACCGGGAAGTCGATGGTGATCTGCCGGGCGTGGTCCGGCCCCCAGGCCAGCAGGTTCCGCTCCGGTCCGATGCCGGTCTGCAGGCTGGTCACCACGGTCTCTCGGATCGAGTCCAGGGGCGGGTTGGTCACCTGGGCGAACTGCTGGGTGAAGTAGTCGAACAGCAGGCGCGGGCGGTCGCTGAGGACGGCCAGCGGCGTGTCGGTGCCCATGGCGCCGATCGGCTCCGCACCGTGCTGGCCCATCGGGGTGAGAAGGATGCGGACCTCCTCCTCGGTGTACCCGAACGTGCGCTGACGGCGGGTGATCGAGGCGATCGGGTGCACGATGTGCTCGCGCTCGGGCAGCTCGGACAGGGCGAGCTTCTGCCGCAGCCACAGCCCCCACGGGTCGAGCCCCGCCAGCCCGGACTTGATCTCCTCGTCCTCGACGATGCGACCGGCCGCGGTGTCGACCAGGAACATGCGCCCCGGCTCGAGCCGCCCGCGGCGCTGGATGCGCTCGGGCTCGAACTCGAGCACGCCGGTCTCGCTGCCGATCACGACCAGGCCGTCGGTGGTCTGGGTCCACCGGCCGGGCCGCAGTCCGTTCCGGTCGAGTGTGGCGCCCACCAGCGTGCCGTCGGTGAAGATCATCGCGGCGGGGCCGTCCCAGGGCTCCATCTGCAGGTCGTGGTACTCGTAGAACGCGCGCAGGTCCGGCGACAGGTCGGTGCGCCCCTCGTACGCCTCGGGCACCATCATGAGCATGGCGTGCGGCAGGCTCCGGCCGGTGAGCGTCGAGCAGCTCGAGCACCTCGTCGAAGGATGCCGAGTCACTGGCGCCGTCGGTGCAGATCGGCAGCAGCGGGCCGATGTCGCCGAGCAGCTCCGACTCGAGCCTGCGACTGGCGCGCCCGCATCCAGTTGCGGTTGCCGCCGACGGTGTTGATCTCGCCGTTGTGCGCGAGCATCCGCAGCGGCTGGGCGAGCTGCCAGGACGGGAAGGTGTTGGTGGAGTAGCGGGAGTGCACGACGGCCAGCTCGGATGCGAACCGCTCGTCCTGCAGATCCGGGTAGAAGGGCTCGAGCTGCAGGGTGGTGACCATTCCCTTGTAGCCGAGCGTGCGGCAGGACAGGGAGACGAAATACGCGCCCAGCTCATGCTGGGCGCGCTTGCGGACGCGGTACACGCGTCGGTCGAGGTCGAGCCCGGACATCGCCGGTGCACCGCCGATGGCGGGGCGGGACAGGAACAGCTGCTCGAACGCGGGACGGGCGTCCAGCGCCAGCTTGCCCAGGTGCGCGTCGTCGGTGGGCACCGCGCGCCAGCCGAGCACGACGAGGTTCTCGCTGCGCGCGATCTGCTCGATGCCGGCCTTGTGCGCGGCGCGCTCGTCGCGGTCGCGCGGCAGGAAGACCATCCCGGCGGCGTACTCGCCGACGGCCGGCAGGGCGAAGTCGGTCTCGGCGCGAAGGAACGCATCCGGCATCTGGGTGAGGATGCCGGCGCCGTCGCCGGTGCCGGCGTCCGATCCGATGGCGCCGCGGTGCTCGAGGTTGCGCAGCGCCGTCAAGGCGAGCTCGATGATGTCGTGTCCCGGCTCGCCGCGCAGGGTCGCGACCATCGCCAGGCCGCAGGCATCCTTCTCGAATGCCGGGTTGTACATTCCCTGCCGGGGCGGAAGAGCACCCCCTGGGGTGTGCTCGCGTGGGATCGCGGACATACTTGTCGTCCTCACATGAGATCAGGATGGGACGACGTCGGCCCAGAGACAGAGGAGAATTCTGCGCGCAGGACTACTTCACTGCGACTGCGGGGTCGGACGCGGCGTTCGTGGCGCCGGCCGGGGAATCCTCGTCGGCGTCAGGTGCGCTGAGATCGACGAAGTCGAGGGTGTTCCCCGATTGTACAGCCCCCGAGCCCTTCCACTCCCGTCCCGGTCGATACGGCGAAGGCTCGAAGCCCGGATGCCGTCGCGTCTGGACGATCATGATCACCAGACCGACCACGACGCCGACGATCGCCGCCCACACGTTCGTGCGCAGACCGAGGAAGACATCGCTCGGATCGATCCGGATCGACTCCCACACGATCCGACCGGCGCTGTACCAGATCAGGTAGAGGCCGAACAGGCGCCCCCACTGCAGCCGGAACCGCTGACCGGCCCACAGCAGCACGGCCGCACCCAGCAGGTTCCAGATCATCTCGTACAGGAACGTGGGGTGGAACAGCGTGCCCGCCGGCAGACCGGCCGGGAACGCGGGGTTCGTGGCCTCGATCTGCAGGCCCCAGGGCAGGTCGGTGGGCAGCCCGAACAGCTCGTGGTTGAAGTAGTTGCCCAGCCGGCCCATCGCCTGCGCGATGATCAGGCCCGGGGCCAGCGCGTCGGCGAAGGTCCAGAAGCGGATGCCGGTCCACCGGCAGCCGAGGTAGGCCCCGACGGCGCCGCCGATGAGGGCACCGTAGATGGCGATCCCGCCCTCCCAGATGAACAGCGCGCTCCAGGGGTTCTGACCCGGGCCGAAGTAGAACGACCAGTGCGTGAGCACGTGGTAGATGCGCGCGCAGATGATCGCCAGCGGCACGGCCAGCAGCGCGATGTCGATGACGACCCACGGTTCCGCGCCCCGCTTGGTGAGCCGGCGATTCGTCAGCAGCGTGGCCACGATGATGCCCGCGATGATGCACAGCGCGTAGAAGTGGATGCGCAGCGGCCCGACGTCGAAATAGCTGACGGAGGGGCTCGGGATGCTGGCGAACGTCATGGTCTCGAGTCTAAGCGCTCGTCCGTCCGGCCCTGAGCGCGGTGCCGCCGGCCAAGGCGCGCGCGGTGGCCGCGAGGCCGTCCAGGCCGCCGTCGCGCAGCGCACGGACCAGGGCGGTGCCCACGATGGCGCCGTCGGCGTACTCGAGCACGTCCGCGACGTGATCGGCCGTGGAGACGCCGATGCCGACGCAGCAGTGCCCGGCCCCGTGGGCACGCAGGCGCGCCACGAGCGTGCGGGCCGCGGCATCCAATTCCGCTCGCTCCCCCGTGGTGCCCATCGTGGAGACGGTGTAGATGAAGCCGGTGGAGTTGCGCACGATCAGGTCGAGGCGCTCGTCCGTCGAGGTCGGCGCGGCGAGGAAGACCCGGTCCAGTCCGGTGCGCTCGCTGGCCGCGATCCATTCGGCCGCCGCGTCCGGGGTGATGTCGGGCGTGATCAGGCCGGCGCCGCCGGCGGCGGCCAGATCGTCCGCGAACCGGTCGACGCCGTGCTGGAGCACGAGGTTCCAGTAGGTCATGACCAGCACCGGCACGCCGGTCCGCTCGGTGATCTCACGGATGGCCGGGAACAGGTCGCGCACTTTGAACCCGGCCGACAGCGAGGCCTGCGCGGCCTCCTGGATCACGGGCCCGTCCATCACCGGGTCGGAGTACGGCGGGCCGAGCTCGAGGATGTCGGCACCGTTCTCGGCGAGGGTCACCGCCGCCTCGATACTCGTGCGCAGGTCGGGGTAGCCGACCGGCAGGTAGCCGACGAACACGCCGCGTCCGGCCGCCTGGGCGGCGTCGATGGCGGCGGCGACACGCGAGGTCATCCGGCTTGCTCCTTCGTCGTAGAGCTCGAAGTAGCGAGCGGCGGTGTCCATGTCCTTGTCGCCGCGGCCGCTGAGCGAGATCGCCAGCACGGCGTCGGGGCCGAGTTCACGGCCGATCCGGATCGCCCCGGCCAGGGCGTGCGCGGATTCGATGGCGGGGATGATGCCCTCGGTGCGGCTGAGCAGGCGCAGCGCCTGCATGGCCTCGTCGTCGGTGGCGGGGATGTAGCGGGCGCGGCCGATCGAGGCGAGCCAGGCGTGCTCCGGCCCGACCCCGGGGTAGTCCAGGCCGGCCGAGATCGAGTGGGACTCGACGGTCTGTCCGTCCTCGTCCTGCAGCACGTACGTCTTCGCGCCGTGCAGCACCCCCACGCCGCCGCGTTCGATGGATGCCGCATGCCGGTCGGTGTCGACGCCGTCGCCGGCCGCCTCCACGCCGTACAGGGCCACGCCCTCGTCGTCCAGGAACGCGTCGAACATGCCGATCGCGTTCGACCCGCCGCCGACGCACGCCACGACCGCGTCGGGAAGCCGGCCCACCCGCTCCAGCAGCTGCGCGCGGGCCTCTTCGCCGATGATCTTCTGGAAGTCCCGGACCATGGCCGGGAACGGGTGGGGCCCAGCCGCCGTGCCGAAGATGTAGTTGGTGGTCTCGACGCTGGCGACCCAGTCGCGGTAGGCCTCGTTGATCGCGTCTTTCAACGTGCGCGACCCGGTCGTGACCGCGATCACCTCGGCTCCCAGCAGCCGCATCCGGGCGACGTTCAGCGCCTGCCGCTCGGTGTCGACCTCGCCCATGTAGATGGTGCAGTCGAAGCCGAACAGGGCCGCCGCGGTCGCGGTGGCCACGCCGTGCTGGCCGGCACCGGTCTCGGCGATCACCCGCGTCTTGCCGAGCCGCTTGGTCAGCAGCGCCTGGCCGATCACGTTGTTGATCTTGTGCGAGCCCGTGTGGTTGAGGTCCTCGCGCTTGAGGAACACGCGGCCGCCGCCGGCGTGCTCGGCGAAGCGGCCCACCTCGGTCAGCGGGCTGGGCCGGCCCGCGTACGTGGTCAGCAGGCTCGTCCGAGCTCGGCCAGGAACCCAGGATCAGCCATCGCCGCCTCGTACTCGGCGGTGAGCTCGTCGATCGCCGCGATCAGCGACTCCGGCATGTAGCGTCCGCCGAACTCGCCGAAGAACGGTCCGTGCATCTCGCGCAGGCTGCTCATGCCCGCTCCTCTCCGTGCCCCAGGAATGCGCGCAGCGTGGCCACCGGGTCGCCGGTGACCAGCGCCTCGCCGACGAGCACGACGTCGGCCCCGGCGGCGCGGTAGCGCGCGACATCCTCCGGCTGCTGGACCGCCGACTCGGCGATCTTCACGGCGCCGGCGGGCACGCGCTCCACCAGCCGGCCGAACAGGTCGCGATCGAGCTGGAAGGTCGTCAGGTCGCGGGCGTTGATCCCGATCGCCTGCGCGCCGATGTCGGCGGCCCGATCGACCTCGTCCGCCGAGTGCGTCTCGACCAGCGCCGTCATGCCGAGGTCGCCGATCAGCGTGTGCAGGCGCGACAGCCGATCCTGCGCGAGGGCGGCCACGATCAGCAGCACCAGGTCGGCGCCGGCGGCGCGCGCCTCGAGCACCTGGTACTCGGTGGCGATGAAGTCCTTGCGCAGCGACAGGCAGCGACACCGCCGCGCGCACGGCCTCCAGATCGGCCAGGCTGCCCTTGAACCGGCGCTGCTCGGTCAGCACCGAGATCGCGCTGGCCCCGCCCTCCTGGTAGCGGCGGGCCTGCAACGCGGGGTCGGGGATCGCGGCGAGGTCGCCGCGCGAGGGACTGGCCCGCTTGACCTCGGCGATGATCTTCACCCGGTCGGCGGGCGCCAGCGCCGCGCGCGCGTCGACCGCCGGGCGCTGTGCCAGCGCAGCGGCCTCGAGCACCGCCAGCGGGCGCTCCACTTCACGCGAGCGGGCGTCCTGGACCGAGCCGGCCGTCAGGTCGGCGAGCATGCTCAATGCTCTTTGGGGGCGTACTTCGGACCGTTGATGCCGTAGCCCGCCTTGGACACCACCCAGCCGGCGATCAGGCCGATCACCATCAGCACCACAGCGCTCCAGACCAGCCACGGGACGTCCAGGAAGAACGCCGTCGTGCCGATGGCGGCCCCCACCAGCATGATGATCACGGCGGTCCAGGCGGCCGGCGAGTGTCCGTGGCCGGGGTCGGCGATGGGGTTGCTCATGGGGCTCCTTCGTGTGCAGATGCGGCTGCCCGCATCCTCGGGCAAGTCTAGCGGGGGTCCGCGCCGCCGGTGGGATCCTCGCCCCGGGACAGCTCGTCCCAGGAGTCCACCGCGTCCAGCGGTCCGGCGTCATGCGCCTTTGCGGCATCGGTGCGGTATTTTCGGCCCGAGACCGGCCAGCGACGCGCGGTGACCAGGACGAAGACGCCGGCGACGGCCAGCAGGATCCAGACGACCAGCGTGATCGCCGGCCAGGGGCTGGCGGTGATCGAGGCGACCAGCGCCGAGACCGGCTGCTCGCCGGTGATGCCGGTGGCGTCGGTGACGGTGCGCGCCACGGCCGAGACGGGGTGGGTGAAGACCACCTGGGCCGCCAGCCAGCCCTGTGCGACGGCGATCACCGCCGCCAGCGCGCCGAAGATGTACCGCAGGACGACGCCGGCGATCGACAGCGCGATGCCCAGGGCCAGCACGGCCAGGCTCAGCGGGGCCAGGACCGGGACCGCGGCCGCGCCCGAGACGGTCAGGTCGGCGGCCGCCCCGCCGGACAGCGCCACGGTCAGCCACGTCTGCGTGGATGAGATCACACCGAGGGCACCGCACAGGACGATGACGACGACGACGAGCAGGCGCGCTCTCGCGGTCACGGGCGTCCGCCGATCACGGGATCCAGGTCGTCGGCGTCGAAGCATGTGCGGTCGCCGGTGTGGCAGGCGGCGCCGATCTGCTGCACCGAGATCAGCACGGCGTCGCCGTCGCAGTCCAGGCGCGCACCGCGCACCAGCTGGATGTGCCCGGACGTGTCGCCCTTGCGCCAGTACTCCTGGCGCGAGCGCGACCAGAACGTGACGCGCCCCTCGGTCAGCGTGCGCCGCAGCGCCTCGGCATCCATCCAGCCCAGCATGAGGACCTCGCCGCTGTCCCACTGCTGGATGATGGCGGCCACCAGTCCCTGCTCGGTGAACCGCACGCGGGCGATGCGGTCCTCGACGGTCTCGGTCATCTCGACTCCTCACGTCCGGCGGCGCGCACCGGGATGTCGTCCGCGGCCAGAGCGGTCTTCACATCGTCGACGGTCAGCTGCCCGGAATGGAACACGGATGCCGCCAGCACGGCGTCGGCGCCCGCGTGCACGGCGGGGGCGAAGTGCTCGACGGCGCCGGCACCGCCCGAGGCGATCACCGGCACGGACGAGACCTCGCGCATCAGCGCGATCAGCTCGAGGTCGAACCCGGTCTTGGTGCCGTCCGCGTCGATCGAGTTGACCAGCAGCTCGCCGGCGCCCCGCTCGATCGCCTCACCCGCCCACCGGAGTGCGTCGAGGGATGTCTCGACCCGGCCGCCGTGGGTGGTGACCGCGAAGCCGGATTCGACGGCACCCGATCGCTTGACGTCCAGCGAGAGCACGAGGACCTGCGCCCCGAACCGGTCCGCGATCTCGTCGATCAGGGCGGGCCGCGCGATCGCGGCGGAGTTCACCCCGGTCTTGTCGGCGCCCACGCCCAGCAGCCGGGCGACATCCTCGGCCGAGCGCACTCCCCGCCCACGGTGAGCGGGATGAACACCTCTTCGGCGGTGCGCCGCACCACGTCGTAGGTGGTGGCGCGCTCGTCGACCGTCGCCGTCACGTCCAGGAACGTCAGCTCGTCCGCGCCCTGGTCGAAATACAGGCGCGCCAGTTCGACCGGGTCGCCCATGTCGCGCAGGTTCTGGAAGTTGACGCCCTTCACGACGCGGCCGGCCGCGACATCCAGGCACGGGATCACCCGGCAGGCCAGGCCCATCACAGCCTCGCTGCGTGGATGGCGGTGACCAGGATCGCCCGGGCGCCCAGTGCGTACAGCGCATCCATGACCTGGTTGACACCCTTGCGCGGGCTCATCACCCGCACGGCGACCCACTCGGGGTCGCGCAGCGGCGAGATGGTGGGCGATTCGATGCCCGGGGCCACGGCGACGGCCTGGTCGACGAGGGCCGCGGGCAGGTCGTAGTCGATGAGCACGTAGCGGCGGGCCACCATGACGCCGCGCAAGCCGGCGCAGCGTGTCGGTGCCGTCCGCGTCGCGCGGACCGGCGATGAGCACCGCCTCGGACTGCAGCATGACCGGGCCGAACACCTCCAGGCCCGCCTGGCGCAGCGTCGTCCCGGTGGAGACCACGTCGGCCACGGCATCCGCGACGCCCAGCTCGACCGCGGACTCGACGGCGCCGTCCAGCGGCACCAGATCGACGGCCACCCCCTGCTCGTCGAGGTACGCGTCGACCAGGCCGGGGTAGGCGGTGGCCACCCGCACGCCGTCCAGGTCGGCGACCGACCGGAAGCGCCCGGGAGGGCCGGCGAAGCGGAACGTCGAGTCGCCGAATCCGAGAGCCTCGATCTCGCGCGCCCGGGCCCGGGCGTCCAGCAGCAGGTCACGGCCGGTCAGCCCGACGTCCAGCGCACCGGAGCCCACGTAGGTGGCGATGTCACGGGGACGCAGGTAGAAGAATTCGACCCCGTTCTCGGGGTCGATGACGTGCAGATCCTTGGGGTCGCGTCGGCCGGTGTAGCCGGCCTCGGCGAGCATCTCGGCGGCCGTCTCGGCCAGCGAGCCCTTGTTGGGCACGGCGATTCGCAGCATGGGGAGTCCTTCTGGGCGGGTTCGGGCGGTGGCGGACATCACAGATGTCGGTACACGTCCGCAAGCGTGAGCCCCTTGGCGATCATCATCACCTGCAGGTGATAGAGCAGCTGCGAGATCTCCTCGGCCGCGGCATCCGTCGACTCGTACTCGGCCGCCATCCACACCTCGGCGGCCTCTTCGACCACCTTCTTGCCGATCGCGTGGATGCCGGCATCCAACTCGGCGACGGTGCCGGAGCCGGCGGGTCGGTCAGTCGCCTTCGCGGAGAGCTCCGCGAACAGGGAGTCGAACGTCTTCACCATGCCAGGGTACCGAACCCGGGCCCTCCCCCAGGCCGCGTGACGGGGCGCCGGTCTTCAGTGGCGGTGCCCGGCGGCGGTGCGCCGCAGGGCGGCTATGGCCTGTTCCGGGTCGTCCGCGCCGAACACCGCGGAACCGGCCACGAACGTGTCGGCGCCCGCCTCGGCCGCCTGGGCGATGGTGGATGCCGAGATCCCGCCGTCGACCTGCAGCCACACCGACGAGTCGCGGCGGCGGGCCTCGTCGGCCAGCCGGCGCAGCTTGGGCATCGTCTCGGGCATGAACGACTGGCCGCCGAACCCGGGCTCGACGGTCATCACCAGGATCTGGTCGACATCGTCGAGGATGTCGAACAGCGACTCGACCGGGGTCATCGGCTTGACCGCCAGGCCGGCGCGGGCCCCGATCGCCCGCAGCCGCCGAGCGAGGGCGACGGGCTCGTTCGCCGCCTCGAGGTGGAAAGTGACCGACGCCGCGCCCAGCTCGGCGTACGCGGGCGCCCAGCGGTCCGGGTCGTCGATCATCAGGTGCACGTCCAGCGGGACGGGGCTGGTGTCCTGGATGCGCTGGACCATCTGCGGGCCGAACGTCAGATTCGGCACGAAGTGGTTGTCCATCACGTCCACGTGCACGAAGTCGGCTCCGGCGATGCGGGCGAGGTCTGCCTGCATGTTCACGAAGTCGGCGGCCAGGATGCTGGGGTTGATGCGCGGCTGGTGGGGCACCCTCCCATTATGCTCAGCCCCGCCGCAGCAGGCTGATGAACATCGCGTCGGTGCCGTGTCGGTGCGGCCACAGCTGCGCGCGGCCGGAGCCGTCGGCGGGGGCGGCCAGGTCGATCGGCCCGCGCGCCACGGAACGGACGGCCTCACGGGCATCCAGCTCCTCGAACGTCCCGTCGTGGACGCGGCGGACCTCGGCGAGCACCCCGGTGGTCTCGGCGAGGTGCGGCGAGCACGTGACGTAGGCGAGCACTCCCCGGGCGCAAGCGCGCCGAGCGCGGCCGAGACCAGCTCGATCTGCAGCGCGGTCAGCGCGGGCAGGTCGGCCGGCGACTTGCGCCAGCGCGCCTCGGGTCGCCGGCGCAGCGCTCCCAGCCCGGTGCACGGCGCGTCGACCAGGATGCGGTCGTACGCGCCGGGGGCGGATGCTGCGCGGGTGCGCCCGTCCTCCTCCGAGACCGGGACCTCGCCCGGCACCCCGGCCAGCGCCCGGCGGACGAGGCCGGCACGCGCCGGGACCAGCTCGTTCGCCTCGAGCCGCGCGCCGTGCGCGACCGCTTCGGCGGCGAGGATGGCGGTCTTGCCGCCCGGGCCGGCGCACAGATCGAGCCAGCGCTCACCGTCCTGCACCGGCTGGGCGCGCGTCAGCGCGAGGGCGGCCAGCTGCGATCCCTCGTCCTGGACGCGCAGCACCCCTCCGGACGTGCGGACGAGCGGCTCGGGGTCGCCCGAGCCGGGGACGAAGCCGAACGGCGAGGAGGGCGTGCGCGCGAGCCCGGCCGGGATCTCGGCCAGTCCGGGCAGCGCCACCATCGTGACCCGCGGCGCCAGGTTGTCGGCATCCAGCAGCGCGTCCAGCTCGTCCGCGCGCCCCTCTGCGGCCAGCGCGCGCCGCATCGCCCGGATCACCCACACCGGGTGGGCGGTGCGCAGCGAGAGCCGCTCGTCGTCGGATCGGGCATCCTGTTCGATCCGGGCCAGCCACTCGCCGGGCGTGTCCCGCGAGATCCGCCGCAGCACGGCGTTCGCGAACCCGGCGACGGATCGTCCTCCGCTGGAGCGCACCTGCTGCACGGACTCGTTCACCGCGGCGTGCGAGGCGATCCGGGTCGACATCAGCTGGTGCACGCCGAGGCGCAAGCGCGTCCTGCACGGCCGGGTCGATCTCGCTGACGGGGCGATCGGATGCCGCGGCGATCACGGCGTCGTAGGTGCCCTGTCGGCGCAGCGTCCCGTAGGCCAGCTCGGTCGCGAGGGCCGCGTCCGCCGTGCTCAGCCCCGCGCGGACGATGAGGCGGGCGACAGCAGGTTGGCGTACGCGTCGTCGGCGTGCACGGCCCGCAGCACCTCGTACGCGACGCTCCGGGCGGTCGCGGCGGTCACGAGCCGGCCACCGGCTCGTCGGCCCGCAGTCCGCGCCACCAGTCGGCCGCGCCCATCGCGCCCCGGCCCGCCGGCTGGACCCGCTCGACGAGCACCGGCTCGGAGCCGGTGCCGATGAGGATGTCACGGCCCTCCTGGGCGATCCTCCCCGGGGGCAGGTGCACGTCCCGGTCGGCGGGACGCAGCGCGAGGATCTTCAGCCGGGCGCCGTCGACGGTGGTGAACGCGCCGGGCTCGGGCGTGGTCCCCTGCCAGCGCGCCAGCACGCCCTCGGCCGGTTCGTCCCAGCGCAGGCGCGCGTCCTCCAGCACGAGCTTGGGCGCCAGGGTGACCTCGCCGGTCTGCGGATGCGCCTGCGCGGTGTTGTCGGCCACGGCATCCACCGTCTCGGCGAGCAGATACGAGCCGCGGTGCGCCAGCGCGTCCAGGACGTCGGCGGCCGTAGCCGCCGGCGGGATGTCGTAGTCCAGTCGGCCGAGCACGTCGCCGGCGTCGAGCTCGGGCACGAGCCGGAACACCGCCGCGCCCGTCGTCGGGTCTCCGGCGATCAGCGCGTGCCTGCACAGGGGCGGCGCCCCGCCAGCGCGGAAGCAGCGAGAAGTGCAGATTGAGCCATCCGTGCGCCGGCGCCGACAGCAGCGGCTCGCGCACCAGGCCGCCGTAGGCGACGATCACACCGAGCTCCGGCGCCAGTGCCTGCAGCCGGGCGGTGGCCTCCGCATCCAGGCGGGAGACCTTGACCACCGGCAGTCCCAGCTCCTCGGCCGCAGCCGCCACCGGCGACGGCACGAGCGTCCGTGTGCGGCCCTGCGGGGCATCCGGACGGGTGACCACCGCCACGATCTCGTGCGCGGACTCGGCGAGTCGTCGCAGCGACGGAACGGCGGCTTCGGGGGTGCCGGCGAAGACGAGGCGCATCGGTCTCCTCTCGGATTCACAGCTCGGGATCGAGCACATCCAGGCGCACTTTGAGTGTATTGCGCGGCCCGGGCGGTGTGCCCTTCTTCCGGCGCCGGCTTGCGCAGGGACGCCGTGACCACGGCGCCGCGCAGCGCATGGGCGACCGCGCGGCCCTGGGCGTAGCCGAAGCGCAGCAGCGCCCGGCGGGTCTGTGCGCCCTCCACGACGACCGGCCCGAGGACGGCATCCGCCGCCAGCTCCGGGACCGCCGCCCGCACGGCCGCCAGCGCCGCGTCGAGCTCGAACGCCGTGCCCTCCAGCGTCGCGACGCGGACCGTCGGGGGCATCAGCAGCGGCGCCCGCTCGGCCAGCTCGGCCCGCGCATAGGCGGGCTGGGTCCAGGTCGCGAGGGCCCGCGCGAGCGGCCCGGCCACCCCGACCAGGTGCACGGGGGCGCCGGGAGCGGCGAGGGCGGCCGCGTTCGACCACCAGCGCAGGCAGGACTCGCCGATCCGCAGATCGTCTGTCTGCAGCATCCGGTCCCCGTCCAGCAGGAGGACCGCCCGATAGCCGCCCGCGGCGATCGGCTCGGCACCGCGGGTGGCGATCACCAGCGCGGGGCGGCCGTCGACGGCGGTGACCGGGTGATCGCCGTCGGCGAGGATGACCCGGGTCCCGGGGAAGGCCCGGCCCAGCTCGTCGGCGGTGCGCTCGGTGCCCGAGGATGCCATCCGCACGGCGGATCCGCCGCACGATGCGCAGGTCCAGCCGGTGGCCGAGCGCCCGCACCAGGTGCAGTCCGGGACGGCCCCGTGACGGCGTGCGTGCAGCGGTCCGCCGCAGTGCCGGCATCGCGCCGAGTGCCGGCATGCGGCGCACACGAGCGACGGCGCGTACCCGGGGCGCGCGACCTGCACCAGCACCGGTCCGGCCGTCAGCGCCTCGCGTGCGGCGGCGAACGCCGCCGACGGCACGCGCGCGCCCCGCGATTCGCCCTCGCGGGTCGCCGACAGCACGACCTTCGGCGACGCCCGGCGCGCCGCGGGGACCTCGTGCACCCATCCCGCCTCGACCAGTCGCTGGACATCGGTCGTGCGGGTGTGTCCGGCGAACAGGAGCGCACACGGCTCGAGCTCCTGCCGCACCAGTGCCGCGTCGCGTGCGTGCACGCCCGGGCTCAGCGGCTCGGCCAGCAGCGGATCGCCGTCGTCCCACAGGGCGATCAGCCCGAGCGCGTGGACGGGTGCGTAGACGGCCGACCTGCTGCCGACGACGATGCAGGGGACCTCGGCGAGGATGCGCAGGTACCCGGCGTACCGCTCCGGCCCGGAGCGGCGGGCGTCGGCGCGGACCACGGCTCCTGCCGGAGCCAGCGCCGCCAATGCCGCCAGCAGCTGCTCCTGGTCGCGGTGGTCGGGGGCCACCAGGACCGTGCTGCGCCCGTCGGCCAGTGCGACGGCCGCGGCGGCGGCCAGCAGCAGCGCCCACGCGCCGACATCCGCCCCCGCCGGTGTGCGCACGATGCGCGGCGGCGCGTCCAGCGCGACCCTGCCGCGTTCGTCGAGCCGCGCGCCCAGCCCGGGGAACTCGCCGAGGAGCGTCCGCGCGCGCGTCAGCGCGTCGGCGGCGACCTCGGGGACGCTCGGGGCGGGAGCGGCCAGCCAGGTCTTCTCGGCGCGCACCATGCGCTTGGGGATCGCCAGGCGGAGGATGTCGACGGCACCGCCGGCGGCGCGGTCGGCGACCCGGCGGGCCAGGGTGTAGAGCCGCGCGGGCAGGACCGCGACCGAGGAGAGGACCGAGTCCAGCTCGGACAGCGGGCGGTCGACCGGATCTGCTTCGCCCCGCTCGACGACGTAGGCCTCGACGAGCCGCCCGGCCCCGCGCAGCGGGACGCGGACGCGCGCCCCGACGACGGCATCCGCGATCAGCTCGTCGGGGATCGCATAGTCCAGCAGCCGGTCCAGCTCGGCAGCGGCGAGTCCACGAGCACCCGGGCGACGTGGCGCGCGGGCATGTCAGATCCCGGCGGCGCGGCGCAGCTCGTCGACGCGGTCGGTGCGCTCCCAGGTGAAGTCGGGCAGCTCACGGCCGAAGTGGCCGTACGCGGCGGTCTGCGCATAGATGGGACGCAGCAGGTCGAGCTGCGCGATGATGGCCCGCGGGCGCAGATCGAACACTTCGCGGATGGCGCGTGTGATGTCCTCATCCGGCAGGGTGCCGGTGCCGAACGTCTCGACATAGAGGCCGACCGGGCTCGCCTTTCCGATCGCGTAGGCGACCTGCGAGCTCGAGCCGTTCGGCAAAGCCCGCGGCGACGGCGTTCTTGGCGACCCAGCGCATCGCGTACGCACCGGAGCGGTCGACCTTGGACGGGTCCTTTCCGCTGAACGCGCCTCCGCCGTGCCGTGCCGCACCGCCGTAGGTGTCGATGATGATCTTCCGGCCGGTCAGGCCCGCGTCGCCCTTGGGGCCGCCGATCACGAACGGCCCCGCCGGGTTGATGTAGAACTCGGCGTGCGAGGCGTCCAGACCGGTCGCCTCGAGCACCGGATCGATGACCTCGGCGCGTACCGCCGCGCGCAGCGCGGCCATGGAGATCTCCGGGTGATGCTGGGTGGACAGCACCACGGTCTCGATCGTGCGCGGGATGTCGCCCTCGAAGCCCACCGTCACCTGGGTCTTGCCGTCCGGGCGCAGGAACGGCAGCGCCTCGCTGCGACGCGCGTCGCTGAGCCGCTCGGCCAGCCGGTGCGCGGTCCAGGCCGTGATGGGCATGAGCTGCGGGGTCTCGGTGGTGGCGTAGCCGAACATGATGCCCTGGTCGCCGGCGCCGAGCTCGTCGTTGGGATCGGTCGACCCGTCGTCGCGGTGTTCCAGTGCCCGGTCGACGCCGGCCGCGATGTCGCTGGACTGCTCGCCGATCGACACGCTCACCCCGCACGAGTCGCCGTCGAAGCCGGTCTCGCTCGAGGTGTAGCCGATCCGGTTCACGACCGCCCGCACCGTGCCCGGGACATCCGCCCACGCCTCGGTGCGCACCTCGCCGGCCACGTGCACGAGGCCCGTGGTCACGAGCGTCTCGACGGCGACGCGGCTGCCCGGGTCCTTCGCCAGCAGTTCGTCGAGGATGCTGTCCGAGATCTGATCGCAGATCTTGTCCGGATGCCCCTCGGTGACGGACTCGGACGTGAACAGGCGCAAGCTGCGGCATCATGCTCCAAAGGTGCGAAGGCGGACGGGCATCAGTATGCCCCCGGCCGCGGACACTCCGTGGACCGGGGGCACCGAGACGTCAGACTACTCGGCCTGGCGCAGGCGGAGCTTGTCCTCGTTGATCTCGTGCAGCGCGATGGTCAGCGCCTTGTCCTCGACGGTCGAGTCGACCAGCGGTCCGACGTTGTCGAACAGGTTGCCCTCGTGCAGATCCGAGTAGTAGTCGTTGATCTGGCGCGCCCGCTTGGATGCGTAGATGACCAGCTGGTACTTCGAGTCGACCTTCTCGAGCAGGTTGTCGATGGGCGGGTCGATGATGCCCTGGTTCGTTCCGGCCATGGGGACCTCCTGGTTGAGGGACGGGTGTGCGAAGACGCCATCACCCAGTCTACCGGGTGGCGTCCGGGTGCCGGCGCAGCGGCCGCTCAGCGGGCGAGGGCGGCGACTTCGGCGGCGGCGCGGGCCACATCGTCGTTGACGACGCGGTAGTCGAACTCGGCCTGTGCGGCCAGTTCGCCCTTCGCCGTGCGCAGGCGACGTGCGCGCTCCTCGGCGTCCTCGGTGCCACGGCCGACCAGGCGGTGCACCAGCTCGTCCCAGCTGGGCGGCAGCAGGAACACCAGCGTGGCGGACGGCTCCGCCTCGCGCACCTGACGCGCCCCCTGCAGATCGATCTCCAGCAGCACGGTGCGGCCGGACCGCAGCGCCTCTTCGATCGGGGCGCGCGGGGTGCCGTAGCGGTACTTGTTGTGCACGGTGGCGTGCTCGAGCAGCTCGCCGTCCGCGACCATCCGGTCGAAGGCCGCGTCGTCGACGAAGAAGTAGTGCGTGCCGTCGACCTCGCCCGGCCGCGGCGGCCGCGTCGTGGCCGAGACCGACAGCAGGATCTCGGGGTGGGCCTGCTGGATCTGCGCGGCCACGGTCCCCTTTCCGACCGCGGTCGGACCAGCCAGGACGAGCAGCCGGCTGCGGCCGATGCGCGGCGTCGGCTCCGGGAAGCGGCCCCCGAGCCAGTCGCCGAGCGCGTGACGCTGCCGCACGCCCAGCCCGCCGAGCCGTTTGACCGGCGAGATGCCCAGTTCGGCCAGGATCCGGTCGCGCTTGCCTTCGCCGATGGCCGGCAGTGCGGTGAGGAACTCGGTCACGCGCAGCGTGGCCGCCGGCCCGCCCGTCTCGTGCTGCGCGCGGCGCAGCACATCCTGCCCGGTCACCACCCGGGTGGTCAGGTCGCGCTTCAGGCTCGCCCGGGCGCGCCGCGCCGCGATCGCCTTCTGCGAGGCGGCCAGCCGGTCGACCTCGGGGGGATGCTGGGCGTCAACCACGGAGATACTCCTCTGCGCGCGTGCGGATATGGGCGGCCAGGTCGTCGGGGCCGACGCTCAGGATACTGCGGCTCTCGCTGGCGATGACGGCCGACGCCGCCGAGCCGAAGCGGCCCGCCAGGTCGCCGGGCGCCACACCCTGATGGCCGAACCCGGGTGCCAGGATCGGCGCGAGCGGCGCGGGCACGGCCAGCCCGGCGTCGTCCCAGTCGACGGTCGCGCCGATCACGAAGCCGAGGTCGCCCCACTCCCCCGCGGCCGTGCGCTGCGCGTTGCGGGCGGACACCTCGGCGACGATCCCGCCCGAGACGGTCCGCCCGTCCGCGCGGCGGGAGCGCTGCGGCCCGAACGCGTCCGGATTGCTGGTGGCGGCCAGCACCAGCACCCCCTTGTCACCCGCCTCGGCCAGGGCGAACGCGCCGGACAGCGTCTCCACGCCCAGGAACGGGTTCGCCGTCACGGCGTCGACCTCCAGCGGCGCACCCGGGGTGAGCCAGGCGTCCGCGTAGGCGTCCATGGTCGAGCCGATGTCGCCGCGCTTCGCGTCGCCGATCACGACCAGCCCGGCCTCGCGGCCGGCGTGCAGCACGTCTTCGAGCGCGGCGAAGCCGGTCGACCCGTACCGCTCGAAGAACGACACCTGCGGTTTCACGAATCCGACCCGGCCGGCCGCGGCATCCACCACCCGCAGACCGAAGTCCCGCGCTCCCGCGGCGGTCTGGTCCCGTCCCCATGCGGACAGCAGCGAGGGGTGCGGGTCGATGCCCACGCACAGCGGCCCGAACCGACCGATCGCCGCCCGGGTGCGCTCGCCGAATCCGGTCACGCCCGGACCGCCGCCCGATCGGCGGCGTACTCCTGCAGGCTGCGCACCTCGAATCCGTCGCCGGTCGCATCCAGCGCGCTGACCGCGGCGCCGATGGTCGCGATCGTGGTGAACAGCGCCTTGTCGGCGGCCACCGCCGCGGCGCGGATCTCGTACCCGTCGGCGCGCGCCGACATGCCGCTCGGGGTGTTCACGACGATGTCGATCTCGCCCTCGTCGATCAGGTCGACGATATTGCGCTGGCCGGTGTCCTGGGTCTGGCTGAACTTGTTCACCTCGGTGACCGCGATCCCGTTGCGGCGCAGGATCTCGGCGGTGCCCTCGGTGGCGGTGAGGGTGAACCCGAGCCTGCCGAGCCGGTGGGCGGGAAGGATCACGGCCCGCTTGTCCGAGTCGGCGACGGAGATGAACACCGTCCCGCTTGCGCGGGATCCCGCCGTAGGCCGCGGCCTGGCTCTTCGCGAACGCGGTCGGGAAGTCGCGGTCGAAACCCATCACCTCGCCGGTCGAGCGCATCTCGGGGCCGAGCACCGAATCGACGGTCTTGCCCTCGGCGGTGCGGAACCGCTTGAACGGCAGCACGGCCTCCTTGACCGCGACCGGTGCGGTGATCGGCACGGTCGACCCGTCGCCGGATGCCGGCAGCAGGCCCTCGGCGCGCAGCCCCGCGATCGAGGTGCCCGCCATGATGCGGGCCGCCGCCTTGGCCAGCGGGGTGCCCAGCGCCTTGGAGACGAAGGGAACCGTGCGGCTGGCGCGCGGATTCGCCTCGATCACATACAGCACGCCGGCGCTGACGGCGAACTGCACGTTCAGCAGACCGCGCACCCCGACCCCGGCGGCGATCCCGAGCGTGGCCTGCCGGACCCGTTCGATCTCGGTGCGGCCCAGGCTCATCGGCGGCAGGGCGCAGCTGGAGTCGCCGGAGTGGATGCCGGCCTCCTCCAGGTGCTCCATGATCCCGCCGATGAACAGCTCGTCGCCGTCGTAGAGCGCGTCCACATCGATCTCGACCGCGTCGTCCAGGAAGCGGTCCACCAGCAGCGGCTTGCCTTCTCCGATGATGGCGGCCTCGCCGATGCGCACGAAGTAGTCGCGCACGCTCGGGGTGTCGTAGACGATCTCCATGCCGCGCCCGCCGAGCACGAAGCTCGGGCGCACCAGCACCGGGTACCCGATGTCCTCGGCGACGGCGACCGCCCCCTCGACGTCGATCGCGGTGCCGTGGCGCGGCGCGACCAGCCCGGCGTCGTCGAGGATGCCGCTGAACAGCCCGCGCTCCTCGGCGAGGTCGATCGCGGCCGGGCTGGTGCCCAGGATCGTGTAGCCGGCGTCCTCGATGCCCTGCGCCAGCCCCAGCGGCGTCTGGCCGCCGAGCTGGCAGATGACGCCGAGGATGGTCCCGGACCGGGACTCGGCGTGCAGCACCTCGAGCACGTCCTCCAGCGTCAGCGGCTCGAAGTACAGCCGGTCGCTGGTGTCGTAGTCGGTCGAGACGGTCTCGGGGTTGCAGTTGACCATGATCGTCTCGAAGCCGGCGTCCGACAGCGCGAACGAGGCGTGCACGCAGGAGTAGTCGAACTCGACGCCCTGCCCGATGCGGTTCGGGCCGGAGCCGATGATGACGACCTTCGTCCGCTCGGACGGCGCCACCTCGGTCTCGGTGTCGTAGCTGGAGTAGTGGTAGGGCGTGAGCGCCGGGAACTCGCCCGCGCAGGTGTCGACGGTCTTGTAGACGGGACGCACGTCCAGCGCGTGGCGGACGCCGCGCACCTCGGCCTCGGACACGCCGCGCAGCTCGCCGATCTGCGCGTCGCTGAACCCATGGTCCTTCGCGATGCGCAGGGTCTGGACATCCAGCTCGTCCGCCGCCGCGACGTGCGCGGCGACCTCGTTGATCAGCACCATCTGGTCGAGGAACCACGGGTCGATCTGCGTCGCCTCGAACGCCTCCGCCACCGTCGCGCCCTTGCGCAGCGCCTGCCTGCACGACCACGATCCGGCCGTCGGTGGGCGTCCGCGCGATCTGCAGCAGTTCGGAGACCGACCGCGGCTCGTCGCCCCAGTGGAAGCTGGAGCCCCGCTTCTCCAGCGATCGCAGCGCCTTCTGCAGTGCGGTGGTGTAGTTGCGGCCGATCGCCATCGCCTCGCCGACCGACTTCATGGTGGTCGTCAGCGTCGCGTCGGCGGCCGGGAACTTCTCGAAGTTGAACCGGGGCACCTTCACGACCACGTAGTCCAGCGTGGGCTCGAAGCTGGCCGGCGTCACCCGGGTGATGTCGTTGGGGATCTCGTCCAGGCGGTAGCCGATCGCGAGCTTCGCGGCGATCTTGGCGATCGGGAACCCGGTGGCCTTGGACGCGAGCGCCGAGGACCGCGACACGCGCGGGTTCATCTCGATGACGATGATCCGCCCGTCGGCCGGGTCGATGGCGAACTGGATGTTGCAGCCCCCCGTGTCGACCCCCACCCGCCGGATGATGTCGATCCCGATGTCGCGCAGCTTCTGGAACTCGCGGTCGGTGAGGGTCAGCGCCGGGGCGACCGTGATCGAGTCGCCGGTGTGCACGCCGACCGGGTCGACGTTCTCGATCGAGCAGACCACGACCGTGTTGTCGGCGGTGTCGCGCATGAGCTCGAGCTCGTACTCCTTCCACCCGAGGATCGACTCCTCCAGGAGCACCTCGTGCGTGGGCGAGTCGTGCAGCCCTGCTCCGGCGATCCGGCGCAGGTCGCGCTCGTCGTAGGCGAACCCGGACCCGAGGCCCCCCATGGTGAAGCTCGGGCGCACCACGAGCGGGTAGCCGAGCTCGGCCGCGCCGGCGAGCACCTCGTCCATGGTGTGGCAGATGCGCGAGGCGGCGACATCCGCGCCCGACTCCAGCACGAGCTCCTTGAAGATCTGTCGGTTCTCGCCCTTCTCGATCGCTTCGGGGCGGGCGCCGATCAGCTCGACGTCGTACTTGTCCAGGATGCCGGCCTCGTACAGGGCCATCGCGGCGTTCAGCGCGGTCTGCCCGCCCAGGGTCGGCAGGATCGCGTCGGGCCGCTCCTTCGCGATGATCGTCTCGATCACCTCGGGGGTGATCGGCTCGATGTAGGTGGCGTCGGCGAAGTCGGGGTCGGTCATGATCGTGGCCGGGTTGGAGTTGACCAGGATCACCCGCACCCCCTCGGCCTGCAGCACGCGGCAGGCCTGGGTGCCGGAGTAGTCGAACTCACAGGCCTGTCCGATCACGATCGGACCCGAGCCGATGACCAGGACGGAGGAGATGTCGTCGCGCTTGGGCATCAGTGGGCGTCCTTCTTCGAGTCGAGGTGCGCGGTGACCATCTCCGCGAAGCGGTCGAACAGATAGTTGGCGTCGTGCGGTCCGCCCGCCGCCTCGGGGTGGTACTGCACCGAGAAGGCGGGGATGTCCAGGGCCCGCAGGCCCTCGACCACATCGTCGTTCAGCCCGATGTGGCTGACCTCGACCCGGCCGTACCCGTTCGGGCTGTCCACAGCCCCGTCGCGGGGGACGTCGACGGCGAAGCCGTGGTTGTGCGCGGTGATCTCCACCCGGCCGGTCTGGCGGTCCAGCACCGGCTGGTTGATGCCGCGGTGGCCGAACGGCAGCTTGTAGGTGCCGAAGCCGAGCGCGCGGCCGAGCAGCTGGTTGCCGAAGCAGATGCCGAAGAACGGCAGACCGTCGTCGAGGACGGCGCGCAGCAGGGCGACGTGCTCATCGGATGCCGCGGGGTCGCCGGGCCCGTTGGAGTAGAACACCCCGACCGGGTCGATGGCCGCGATCGCCTCGAACGTGGCGTCCTGCGGGAGCAGGTGCACCTCGAACCCGCGGCGGGCGAGGTTGTCGACGGTGGCCTGCTTGATCCCGAGGTCGAGCACGGCGAGGTTGCCGATCTTCTCCCCCTGCGCGGCGGTCACCGCGCTGGCGGTGATCGAGACCGCGGCGGACAGGTTCTGGCCGGCCATCGCGGGGGCCTCGCGGACGATGCGCAGCTGCTCCTGCGCGTCCAGGACCGCAGCATCCCGGAGAAGATCCCGCCGCGCATGCTGCCGGCGGAGCGGATGTGGCGGGTCACCGCGCGGGTGTCCACCCCGCTGATGCCGACCACGGCATCCTGTTCCAGCGCCGCATCCAGGGACGTGGTCGCGCGCCAGTTGGACACCACCCGGGAGGGGTCGCGGACGATGTACCCGGCGACCCAGATTCGGCGGGACTCGGGGTCTTCGTCGTTCATCCCGGTGTTGCCGATGTGCGGTGCGGTCTGCAGCACGATCTGGCCGGCGTAGGACGGGTCCGTGAGGGTCTCCTGGTACCCGGTCATGCCGGTGGAGAAGACCACCTCGCCCAGTGTCGTGCCACGGGCGCCGTAGGCGCGGCCGCGGTGGCGGGTGCCGTCTTCGAGGACGAGGACGGCGGGGTCGGTGTTCAGTGTCATGCGGCGGATCCTGTCTCGGGAGTCGTGATCAGGGGGCGGATGGCCTCGGTCAGCGCCGTGGCGGAGGCGTCCTGCGGTCTCAGATAGCTGTCCACGACCGGGCCGGCGTCGGTGCGCCAGCTCAGCCGGGTCAGCCCGTCATGTTCGACCACGCGGTCGATGGCGACGGTGGCCCGGCCGACATCGACCAGGCGCGCGGCGGACAGCGCGATGGTGTCCTGCCCGGGCATCTCCAGCGCGACGCCGGCCTCGCCGACCCGGATCACCGCCTTCGAGCGCAAGCCCGAGCCCGCGGATCGCGAGGCGTTCCAGAGGCTGGTCGTGCGCCGTCGTGGCCACGTACAGGCCGTTGTAGGCGGCGAACGTCGCATCGGCGGGCAGCGTGTCGTGCGGGGCGGTCAGCGCGGCGTCGCGCCGCGTACGTCGCCACCAGCCCCACGCCATCAGCCCGATCGCGACGATGGCGATCGCGACCACGATCAGCAGCGCGCCCTCGCGGCTCATGCCGGCACCGATTCCGTCGGCTCGACCGCGATGCCGTCCGCGATGGTCGCGGTGCCCCGGTGGACGGTCCACATGACGCGACCGGGCAGCTCCCGTCCCAGGTACGGGGAGTTGTCGCTGCGCCCGTGCAGGTCGGATGCGGTGAAGACCCCGCCGGCGGCCGGGTCGTACAGGGTCAGCTCGGCCGGCTCGCCGGCCGCGATCGGCCGTCCGTGTCCGGCGAGCCGCCCGATGCGCGCGGGCGTGCGCGACATCACCCGGGCCACGTCCGGCCAGTCCAGCAGCCCGGTCTGGACCATGGCGCTGTGCACGACCCGCAGGGCCGACTCCAATCCGACCATCCCGTTGGCGGCGGCCTGCCACTCGCACGCCTTGGCCTCGGCGGGATGCGGCGCGTGGTCGGTGGCGACGATGTCGATCGTGCCGTCGGCCAGCCCCTCGCGCACGGCCTGCACGTCCTCGTCCCGGCGCAGCGGCGGGTTGACCTTGTACCGCGCGTCATAGCCGCGGACCAGCTCGTCGGTCAGCAGCAGGTGGTGCGGCGTGACCTCGGCGGTCACGGCGATGCCGCGCTTCTTCGCCCACCGGATCAGGTCCACCGACCCGGCGGTGGACAGATGGCACACGTGCAGGCGCGAGCCGACGTGCTCGGCCAGCAGCACGTCGCGGGCGATGATCGACTCCTCGGCCACCGCCGGCCAGCCGGCAAGGCCCAGTTCCGCCGAGACGGTGCCCTCGTTCATCTGGGCACCCTCGGTCAGGCGCGGGTCCTGGGCGTGCTGGGCGATGACGCCGTCGAACGCCTTCACGTACTCCAGGGCCCGGCGCATGATCAGCGGGTCGGCGACGCAGAAGCCGTCGTCGCTGAACACCCGGACCCGGGCGCGGGACGAGGCCATGGCGCCGAGCTCGGCGAGGCGCTCGCCGTTCTGCCCCACCGTGACCGCGCCGATCGGCTGCACCGTGACCAGGCCGGCGGCCTCGCCGAGCGCCAGCTCCTGCTCGACCACGCCGGCGGTGTCGGCGACCGGCGAGGTGTTGGGCATCGCGAAGATCGCGGTATAGCCGCCCGCGGCGGCCGCCCTCGACCCGGTGAGCACCGTCTCGGATGCCTCGTACCCGGGTTCGCGCAGGTGGGTGTGCAGATCGACCAGGCCGGGCAGTGCCAGCAGCCCCGCCGCGTCGATCTCGCGGGCGCCGGCGTGCGTGAGCCCCACGCCGACCTCGGCGATGCGCGCACCGTCGATCAGGATGTCGGCGGTCTCGCCGCCCTCGATCCGTGCGCCGCGGATCAGGAGGACCTCGGTCATCGTGCGTCCTCCTTCTCGTCCGTGCGCGGTTGCGCGTCCTGCGGCGCGTCCCGCTCCCCGCCAGCAGCAGGTACAGCACGGCCATCCGCACCGACACGCCGTTGGTCACCTGGTCGAGCACGGTCGAGCGGGGCGAGTCGGCGGCTTGCGCGCAGATCTCCAAGCCCCGGTTCATGGGCCCGGGATGCATGATCATCGTACCCTCCGGCAGCGCCTCGAAGCGCTCCGGAGTCAGCCCCCATCGCCGGGAATACTCCCGTTCGGTGGGGAAATATGCGGCATTCATGCGCTCGCCCTGGATGCGCAGCATCATCAGCGCGTCCGGGGCCGCGGCCACGGCCTCGTCGAGGTCGTAGCCTACCGTGACCGGCCAGGCCGAGACATCCTGCGGGATCAGGGTGGGCGGTGCCACCAGCGTCACCTGGGCGCCCAGCGTTCGCAGGCCACACGTTCGAGCGTGCGACCCGTGAGTGCAGGATGTCGCCGACGATCGTCACGCGCATCCCCTCCAGGTCGCGGCCCCGGCTGCCGGCGCCGTGCCGGCGCTTGCGCAGGGTGAACGCATCCAGCAGCGCCTGCGTGGGATGCTCGTGCGTCCCGTCGCCGGCGTTGACCACGCCGGCGCTGATCCAGCCGCTGGTGGCCAGCGTGCGCGGTGCGCCCGAGCCGGCGTGCCGGACCACGACGGCATCCGCCGCCATCGCCTGGAGGGTCTGCGCGGTGTCCTGCAGCGACTCGCCCTTGGAGACCGAGGAGCCCTTCGCGGAGAAGTTGATGACGTCCGCGGAGAGCCGCTTGGCGGCGGCCTCGAACGAGATGCGGGTGCGGGTGGAGTCCTCGAAGAAGAGGTTGACGACGGTCTTGCCGCGCAGGGTCGGCAGCTTCTTGACCTCGCGCTGCTGGGTGTCGGCCATGTCCTCGGCGACGTCGAGGATGCGCAGCGCGTCGGACCTGCTGAGCGTCTTGGTGTCCAGCAGATGCCTCATGATCCGATCGTCACCTCCTCGGCGCCGTCGATCTCGACGAGCCGGACGTTGACCCGCTCGTCCCGCGCGCTGGGCAGGTTCTTGCCGACGAAGTCGGGTCGGATGGGCAGCTCGCGGTGCCCGCGGTCGACCAGGATCGCCAGGCGCACGGCGGCGGGGCGCCCGATGTCGCCGACGGCGTCCAGGGCGGCGCGGATGGTGCGTCCGGAGAACAGCACGTCGTCCACGAGCACGACCGTGCGTCCGTCCAGGCCCCCGGGCGGGATCTGCGTGCGCTGCGGGGCGCGGGTGGGATGCCGGTGCAGATCGTCGCGGTACATCGTGACATCCACGGATCCCACCGGGACCGCCACCCCGCCCACCTCGCCCACGAGGGTCGCGATGCGCTCGGCGAGCGTGACGCCGCGGGTGGGGATGCCGAGGATGACGAGGTCCTGTGCGCCCTTGTTCGACTCCAGGATCTCGTGCGAGATCCGAGTCAGTGCGCGTCTGATGTCGGCACTCTGCAAAACGACGCGAGGAGGCACGGTGCGCGTGCTCATCGTCGCTCCCTTCTCCGCCTCACGGGACGGGGTTAAAGGTTGCCGGGTGATCCGAGTCTATCGGCTCAGCCGGCGGGCACCGTCGCTTCGCGGCCCAGCTCGTCCTCGACGTCGCGAGACCGGATGGGATGCCCCTGGGTGGTCAGGCAGCGGCCGCTGGCCAGGTCCCACTTCCAGTCGTGCATGCTGCAGGTCAGGACCCCGTCCTCGATCTTCCCGGTCTTGGACAGGTCCGCGCGCAGGTGCGGGCAGCGACGCTGCACCACCCAGTCGCCCAGCTGCACGTCCTCGCTGGTGTCGGTCTGCTCGGAGTACCAGTTCTCCACATATTCGATGCGGTCGGCCGAGAGGCACTTGAAGAACGTGTAGATGAACTCGTTGAACTTGCCCTTGCGACCGGCGCTGAACTGCATCGACAGGAAGATCGAGTTCGACCAGTCGATCTCGTGATCGCGGATGTTGGTCGAGACCAGGTCGGCGCCGATCGTGTACCAGAACTCGCAGTCCTCGCCGGCGTACTCGCGCACCTTCGCGCGGGGGAAGTCGACCACCAGGTCCAGCTCGCCGATGGTCATCCGCACCGGTCCGCCGACGCCGAGCCGGATCGTGCGGGACTTGCGCAGCAGCGGCTCCCACCACTCCTTCAGCGCGGCGAGCATCTCGGTCGGAGCGAGCACGGCGGCCCGGGAGGCCTGCTCGTCGCGCAGCTCCTGCTGGCGTCCCGCGCGCTGCTCGGCGAGGTAGCCCCACTTGTCCGAGAAGATCCGCTCGATCTCGGCATCCGTGTACAGCGTCTGGGTGACCGCGATATCGCCGTGGTCCAGGTCGACCTGGGTGCCCGGGACGAACAGATGCCCCTTCTGCTGCGGACGCTGCTCGCGCATGTGCTCGAGGAACTGCGCCTGGTCGGTGAAGATCGAGTCGTCCTCGCTCCCCCAGCCGTTGAAGCGGAACAGCTCGTCGCGCAGGAACATCGGCGGGCCCGCCATCGGGAACACATGCTCCGCGTCGACCTTGTCGATGTAGTACATCGCGCGCTTGTTCTGCGCATCGCGCTTGAGTTGCGCGAAGTTCTGCTTGGCCTGAAGCGGCAGGTCGTAGACCATCGGCCACCAGATCGCTCCGGAGGTCTGGGTGAAGTACGCGTCGGGCTTGCTGAAGCTCAGCAGCTTCTCGAGGTCGAGCGGGTGCGAGTCGTTCTGGTTCAGGATGCTGGCGGTGCCGTCATCGAGCGACAGCGACGAGTCGCCGATCGGGCCGTCGCTGGGCGCGCGCAGCGGGGTGACCATCAGATTCAGCTCGCCGAACCGCAGGGGCACGCCGGCCTGCGTGTAGACGATGTTCGTGTAGCCGAGGGCGCGGATGTCGTCCTCGAGGTCGTCGGTCGGGTAGTCCGGCAGGAGCACCGGGATGTCCTTGCGGATGTACGTCTGCAGCAGCCGCGGATCGAAGTGATCGCGGTGCCGATGCGAGATGTACAGGAAGTCGGCCTGTCCGAAGCGCTCCCATTCGAGCCCGCGGTTGTCGGGGAACGGGAACCACGAGCCGTAGAAGCTGGGGCCGAGCACCGGGTCGCAGATGATGCTTCCGCCGGCTGTCTCGATGAACATGCCGGCATGGCCGAGGCCGGTGATCCGCATGACACTCCTCCTGGGTCGTCGCCGTGAAAGTCTACGCGGCGCTCGCTGCTCAGGATTCGAACAGACCGCGGATGTCGTCGGCGCTCAGGGTCTGCGCGAAGGCGTCTCCGTCATCCATCACCGACCGGAACAGGCGCGCCTTGCGCTCGCTGCAGGGCGACCACCTTCTCCTCGATCGTCCCCGCCGCGATCATCTTGTACACGAACACGTTGCGGGTCTGCCCGATCCGGTGCGTGCGGTCCACCGCCTGCGCCTCGGCGGCCGGGTTCCACCAGGGATCCAGCAGGAAGACGTAGTCGGCCTCGGTGAGGGTCAGGCCGAATCCGCCGGCCTTCAGGCTGATGAGGAACACTGGCGCATCCCCGGAGCGGAACGCGTCGATCACGTCGCCGCGGCGGCGGGTCGAGCCGTCCAGGTACTCGTGCCGGATGCCGGCGGTCTGGAGCCGATCGGCGGCCAGCTGCAGGAACGACGTGAACTGGCTGAACACGAGCGCGCGGTGCCCTTCCGAGGCCAGCTCGGCGAGCTGATCGATCAGCGCGTCCAGCTTCGCCGACGGAAGACGGGCGTGCACCGGGTCGACCAGCGCCGGGGCCAGGCTCATCAGCCGCAGCAGGGTGAGCGAGCGGAAGACGATGAACCGGTTGCGGTCCAGGTCGTCCAGCAGGCCCAGCACCTTCTGCCGTTCGCGCTGCGAGCGTCGTGTCGTAGAGCGCACGGTGCGCGGGAGCGAGCTCGACCACGAGCGCTGCTCCTGTCGCGGGCAAGCTCGGCGGCGACCAGCTCCTTCGTGCGGCGCAAGCACGAGCGGGCGGATCCGCCGCCGCAGGCGTGCCAGCCGTGCGGCGCGATACGGCGCCCCCTCCTGGTTCTCGGGCACCTTGCCCTTCTCGATCGGCCCGATGTACTCCTCGCGGAAGCGGCGCGCGGAGGGGAACAGGCCCGGCGCCGTCAGCGACAGGATCGCCCACAGCTCGCCCAGTCCGTTCTCCATCGGCGTGCCGGTGATCGCGTAGACGGCGTCGGCGCGCAGCGCCTTGACCGCCTTGTGCAGTTTGGTGGCCGGGTTCTTCACGAACTGCGCCTCGTCGAGGATGATCCCCGCCCACTCCACGCCGGCGTATGCCGCCTCGTCCAGGCGCAGCAGCGCGTACGAGGTGACCACGACGTCCGCGGCGGGTGCGTCCCGGCCCGGTGGGTCCGAGACGCGCCCTGTGGTCTGAACCAGCCGCACGGTCAGCTCGGGGGCGAACTTCGCCGCCTCGGCGCGCCAGGTGGGCAGCACCGAGGTCGGTGCGACGACCAGGAACGGGCGGCGCTCGCCGGTCTCGCGGGCGTGGGCGAGAAGGGCGAGCGTCTGCACGGTCTTGCCCAGGCCCATGTCGTCGGCGAGGATCCCGCCCAGCCGGTGGCGCCACAGGAAGGCCAGCCAGTCGAAGCCGGCCCGCTGATACGGGCGCAGCGGGGCCTGCAGCATCCGCGGCACCGGCGTCGGCTCGATCCGGTCGACGTCGCGCAACCCTTCGGCGGTCGTCCGCCACGACACGGCGGGCTCGGCGACGTCGGCGAGGTCCTCGAAGTCCTCCCAGAGGGTGGTCTGATACCGGCTGATCCGCGGACCGGTCTCCCATTCGGCGAGGTCCGAGGACTCGTCGATCAGCTCGCGCAGACGATCCAGCGCGGGATGCTTCAGCGAGAAGTAGCCGCCGTCCGACAGCAGCTTGGTCCGTCGGGTCGCCAGCGCCGAGAACAGCGGAGCGAACGGGATGCTTGCGCCCGTCGATGGTCACGATCACGCCGAGGTCGAACCAGTCCGCATCGGTGCTCTCCACCGTCGTGACGGTGATCTGCGGATCGCCGGTGAGCTCGCGGTAGGCGCGACGGCGGCCCGTGGTCCGCACCACCACACCGTCGAGTCCTTCGAGCGCGGGCAGCAGCCGGGACGCGAACTCGGCCGCCTCGATCCCGTCGAAGCTCCCCTGCGCGGCCAGCGGGGCGGATGCCGCGGCCTCGCACGCCTGGGCGACCCGGTCCAGGATCGCCGTCTCTGCCTCGCCGTCCCGGTCGGCCGCGGCATCCTCCCCCGGGCGATGCCGGGTGCCGTCCGGGCAGCGCCATTCCAGTTCGTACTCGACGCGGTCGCGCGGCCGGAAATGCACCGCGATCTCGAGGACGGGCGGTTCGAGCTCGGGCAGCGGCAGGGCGGCGTCGGTCGTGATCGTCGTGCGCCGGGCCAGTCGCGGGTACCCGGTGCGCAGGAACGCGTCCACCTCGTCGCCCGGCACGATCAGCGGCGCCGGCGAGGCCAGCAGCCCGACGACGGGCTCGTCCAGGGCGACCGGCGCGAGGGCGAGAGCGACCGTGGAGCGGACCACGGTGTACGCATACAGTCCCGTCCTCCCGACCGGCCGGACGGTCTCAGGCGTGACCGGCGCGCCGTCGACGGTGATCCGAGGCGACAGGACCAGCGCCTCGCCCTCCCGCGCGATGTGGACGGCCGCCGTCGCCGTGTCGGCCAGCCGCACCTCCTGCCCCTTCGCGGTGGGCACCACGGGGATGCCGAGGGCTGCGGCGGCCGCCAGGTGCGGCCAGAGCAGCGACGAAGCGATCGTGTCCAGCGTCAGCCAGTCGGAGGCGTCTGCCAGCGGCCCCAGCGAGACGGTGTCGTGCGCGATGCTGTGCGAGCTCGGCGAGCCAGCGCGTGTGGGCCGGGTCGAACCCGGGGCCGCCGCGGCGGATCGCGTCCCAGGACGCCTCGCCGCGGATCCAGTTGCCGGTCGCGGTGCTGCGCTCGAGCGGCCGGAGTCCGACCAGCAGCTCGCCGCCGACGGTGGCGATGCTGCGCGCAGTGGCGGTCTCGACGCGGCGCGGCGCCCACTGCGTGCGCCCGCGGGGGTGCCGCTGGCGCAGCTCGACGCCCAGCGCGAGGGCCGTCCCTCGCGACCGGGCCGCCGGGGAGGCTTCGACCAGGTCGCGCCAGCCGGGCGCCACGGGGCGGCCGCGGCGACCGGCGTCATCGGGGGCGAGGGGCGCAGACACTGGCACTGACACCGGCGGAGGCTCAGGACGAGCGGGCGATCCGGGCCAGAACTCCATGGACGAACGCGCCGGACTCCTCGGTGGAGAACTCCTTGGCCAGTTCCACCGCCTCGTCGATCGCGACCGCGGTGGGCACGTGCTCGTTGTACAGGATCTCCCACGAGCCGATGCGCAGCAGCGCACGATCGACCGCCGGCATCCGGGCCAGCGACCAGTCCTTGGCGAAGGTGGTGATCTGCTCGTCGATCTCGTCGCGGTTGTCGATGATGCCGTCGACGATCTCGCGCGCGTACAGCCACGAGGCCTCGCGCGCGGGTTCGCCCGCGGCGCGCTTCGCCTCGGCGGCGAGGATGCTGGCGATCGGCTCGTCGCGGACGTCGGACTGGAACAGGATGTCCAGGGCGCGCTTGCGCGCCTTGGTGCGTGCGCTCATCGGCGGTCGGACCGCCGGTTCAGTTCACACGGCCGAGGTAGTCGCCCGTGCGGGTGTCCACCTTGACCTTCGTGCCGGTCTCCAGGAACAGCGGCACCTGGATCTCGTAGCCGGTCTCGACCGTGGCCGGCTTCGTGCCGGCCGACGAGCGGTCGCCCTGCAGTCCCGGCTCGGTGTAGGTGATCTCCAGGATCACCGAGGCCGGCAGCTCGACGTACAGGGGCGAGCCGTTGTGCAGCGCGATGGTGACCTGCTGGTTCTCCAGCATGAAGTTCTTGGCATCGCCGACCACGGTCGCCGGCACGGTGATCTGGTCGTAGTCGGCGGCGTCCATGAACACGAACCCGTCGCCGTCGCCGTACAGGTACGTGAAATCGCGGCGGTCGACGTTCTCGATCTCGACCTTCGACCCCGCATTGAAGGTCTTGTCGTTCGTCTTGCCGCTGACGACGTTCTTCAGCTTGGTGCGCACGAACGCGCCGCCCTTGCCCGGCTTGACGTGCTGGAACTCCACGACGCTCCAGAGCTGTCCGTCGAGGTTCAGGACCACGCCGTTGCGGATGTCTGCGGTGGATGCCATGTGCCGGGGTTCCGTTCGTCGGGGATTCTCACGTGCGGGCGCAGCGCCGTGTGCGCGCGGCCGACAGTCGATTCTACGGGAAGAGCGGCCGGTGCCGGACTCAGGCCCGCACGAGCGGCAGGAAGACCTCGTCCACGATGGCCACCAGCGCCTCGTCGGACAGCGGGGCGGCCGTCATCAGCAGGTCGTGGCGGAACAGATCGGACGCCACCGACCGCACCCGCGGCGTCAGCCGCGCCGGGTCGACCTCCCCCGCGCGATGGCGCGCTCCAGGACGATGTCCATCGACGTCCCGGCGCGCTCACCGAACGCGCTGCGGCGCACGTCGGCGAACGTGCGGCCCGACTCGGCGTAGTACGACCCCATGAAGACGCTCAGCAGCGGTGCGATCGCGCTGCGGGCGGCGTTGGATGTGCGCAGCAGTGCCAGCACATCGCCGCGCAGGGTGCCCGTGTCGGGGGTGGGCAGCCTGCCCTGGTTCAATCCGAACGAGAGGGTCGCGTCCAGCAGCCTTGCCGGTCGGCCCACCGCCGATAGATCACCGATCGGCTCGTCTGCACCCGCTCGGCGACCGCGTCGATCGTGAACCCCGGGTATCCGCCCTCCAGCAGCTGGTCCCAGCCGGCCTGCAGGATGGCCTGTTCGAGCTCTTCACCCCGGCGGCGGCGGGCCGGGACATCCTGTTCAAGATCCATTTGTGTATCTTATCCGATCGGCGTACACTCCCCTTCTAGATACACTCGCGTATCTTATGAAGGAGTCTCCCGTGTCGGACACATCTGCTCCGGTCGTCCCGCGCCGCGCCATCGTGACCGCTCTGGTCCTGATGGTCGGGGGCCTGGCGGTCATCTTCGACAGCACGATCATGAGCATCGCGCTGAAGACCCTCGCCGTCGACCTCGACGTCCCGGTCAGCACCATCCAGTGGGTGACGACCGCCTACCTCCTCGCCCTCGGCGTAGCCATTCCGGTGGTCGGCTGGGCGCAGGCGCGGATCGGCGGGAAGCGGCTGTGGATGATCGCGCTGACGATCTTCCTCGTCGCCTCGATCGCGTGTTCGCTCGCCTGGGATGCCCCGAGCCTGATCGCATTCCGCGTGCTGCAGGGCATCGGCGGCGGGCTCATGATGCCGCTGATGGCCACGCTGGCCGTCCAGCAGGTGCCCGGTGGAGCCGGCCTCGGCCGGCTGATGGCGATGGTGAGCCTGCCCGCCGCGCTCGGCCCGATCCTGGGACCGACGATCGGCGGTCTCATCCTCAACTTCCTCGACTGGCGCTGGATCTTCTGGGTCAACGTGCCGTTCTGCCTGGTCGGCCTCGCGCTCGCGTGGAAGTTCGTCCCGGCCGACGAGCCGCGCGACCGTCCCGTGCTCGACTGGCTCGGCCTGCTCCTGGTCTCCCCCGCCCTGGTCGGCATCCTCTACGGCCTGTCGAACGTGAGCGGCGACGGCGGATTCACGCGCACCGACGCGTGGCTCCCGGTCACGGCGGGTCTCGCCTTCGCGGCCGCCTTCGTGATCTCGCAGGTGCGCCGCCCGGCCGCGGCCCTGGTCGACATCGGGCTCCTGCGCCGCCGCGCCGTGGCCTCGTCATCCGCCGTGCTCTTCCTGTCCGGGGCCTCGCTCTACGGGGCGATGCTCGCTCCTGCCGCTGTTCTTCCAGATCGTGCGCGGCACGGACGCGCTGACCGCGGCGCTGCTGCCCATCCCGCAGGGGGTCGGCGCCCTGCTCAGCCGCACGCTCGCCGGGCGTCTCACCGACTCGATCGGGGCCCGCGCCGTCTCGATCGGCGGGTTCATCGTGATGGGCGCCGCCACGATCCCGTTCGCGTTGGCCGGCGCCGCCACGAACGACTGGTGGCTGATGGCCGTGCTGCTGGTGCGCGGGTTCGGCATGGGCGCGGTCATGATCCCGGTGATGTCGGTGGCCTTCGTCGGCTTGGAGCGCAGCGAGGTGCCGCACGCGAGCATCATCACCCGTCTCGCCCAGCAGGTCGGCGGCGCGTTCGGGACGGCGGTCCTGGCCGTGATCCTGGAGAACGCGACCGGCGGCGCGACCGACCTGGCGGCGCTGGCGAGCGGGTTCGACGTCGCGTTCTGGTGGGCGGTCGGCTTCACCGTGGTCGCGATCGGGGTGTGCCTGACCCTGCCCGGGCGGCGGGTCGTCGCCGTGCCCGCGCCGCAGCCGGCCTGACCGCGGCGCCGGGCCTCAGCCTTCGGCGCGCCCGGCGATCACGTCGACGAGCAGGTCCACCGCGGTCGCGTACCCCTGAACGCCCTCGCCGATCACGTGCACCGCAGCGACGTCGGCCACGTACGAGAAGCGCCGGAACTCCTCGCGCGCGTTGACGTCGGAGATGTGGACCTCGGCCACCGGCAGCGCGACGCCGGACAGGGCGTCGCGGAGGATGACCGAGGTGTGTGTCAGGCCGCCGGGGTTGATGACGATGCCGGCGCAGTCCTGCCGCGCCGCGTGGATCGCGTCGAGCAGGACACCTTCGTGGCTGCTCTGCACCGCGCGGACCTCGAAGCCGTGCCGGGCCGCGGCATCCGTGGCGATCCGCTCGACGTCGGCGAGGGTGGCCGTCCCGTAGAGGTCCGGCTCGCGCACGCCCAGCAGGTTCAGGTTCGGGCCGTTCACGAGCAGCAGGCGGCGCGCAGTGTTCACGCCATCACCCTAGCGTCGCTTTCGGAGCCGCCGCGCTCGGACGACACCCGCGCTCAGCTGCTCGTCGGTCGGGCCGCGCCCGGACTTCGCGCGTATCCGATCCCGCTCCTTCCTGAGGTGGTGCCATGAACCGCCGGGCGGTACCGGGTCGGCGCTGTGCAGCAGCATCTTGACGGTCGGAGTGTCGGGTCGCGCGTGCACGTCGAGGTGCGCGGGCCGGCGCCGGCCCGCTCGATCGCGGAGCACGTCGGCCGGCATCGGCCGCACCTCGCCGCCCTGTCGGTCGACGACGGCGAGGCGCAGGTTCGCGACGGCGAGGATGCGCGCAAGCGTGCGAACATCGATCTCGCCGCAGGCTCTCCACGCGGGCGATCGTCGACTGGCCGACCGCGACGAGCTGCGCGAGATCCCGCTGGCTCAGGTCGGCGAGGCGCCGCGCACGGCGCACGTAGCCGGACACGTCGATCTCGTCGCCCGACGTCGTCTCGGGGCTGTTCGTCTGCGGCATGCGCACATCCTGCCGCTCGCCGCCGACATCGCTCGGCAACCCCGGCTCGGCATTCCCCAGCGCCACGCGAACGCCGGCGCCGCGCGGCCCGCGTTCGCCGGGTCCGTCATGTCCTGTCCCGAGACTCACCAGTTGATCCGTCCCGCGGATCAACTGGTGAGCCTGCGAGAGGGCAATGACCAGACCATGGCCGAACGACCAGACCAGGGCGAAATTGCGCTGGGACGGGGCAGGAACACAGCCCGGGATAGAGCGCGCCCGCGTCGCGGCCGGCGAGGTGCTACGCGCCGATCTCCTGATAGGCGGCGAACAGCAGAGACTCGTCCGGCGCCTGCATCACGGTCGGTCGCCCGATCTCGTCGAGCACGACGAAGCGCAGCATCGCGCCGCGCGCCTTCTTGTCCCGGCGCATGGTGGCCGGCAGGCTCTGCCACGCGCCCGCCCGGTAGGTGGTGGGCAGGCCGAGGCTGGACAGGATGCTGCGGTGCCGGTCGACCGAAGCATCCGAGAGGCGCCCGGCCAGGCGGGAGAGCTCCGCGGCGTACATCATCCCGACGCTGACGGCCGCTCCGTGCCGCCACTGGTATCGCTCGGCGAATTCGATCGCGTGGCCCAGGGTGTGGCCGTAGTTGAGCACCTCCCGCGGCCCGGCCTCGCGCAGATCCTCGCCGACCACCTGGGCCTTCATCCGGATCGCCAGCTCGATGCACCGACGGAAGGCCTCGGTCGTGGGATCCACGGCCGCCTGCGGATCGGCCTCGATGATCTCCAGGATCTCGGGATGCCGGATGAACCCGGCTTTGACCACCTCGGCGAAGCCGGCGACCCGCTCGTTCGACGGCAGCGAGTCCAGCAGCTTCCAGATCGCAGATCACCGCGTGCGGCGGCCAGAACGCGCCGACGAGGTTCTTTCCCTCGGCGGTGTTGATCCCGGTCTTGCCGCCGATGGCGGCATCGACCATGCCCAGGACGGTGGTCGGCAGCTGGATCACCTCGACGCCGCGCAGCCAGGTCGCCGCGACGAAGCCGGCCAGATCGGTCACCGCTCCCCCGCCGAACCCGATCACGACATCCGTGCGGGTGAAGTCGGCCTGGCCCATGACCTGCCAGCAGAAGGCCGCCACCTCGACGCGCTTGCCGGGCTCGGCATCCGGGATCTCGGCCAGCAGCACCTCGCGTCCGCCCTCGGCGAGTGTCTCGCGCAGCTGCCCTGCGGCGGTCGCCAGCGACGGCTGGTGCACGATGAGCACCTTCCGCGCCGCCTCGGGGATCGCCTGCGGCAGCTGCTCCCGCACGATCCCCCGGCCCACCGTGATGTCGTACGGGAGCTCGCCCGCGACGGTGACCACCGTCTGATCCGTCATGCCGTTCCCTCCTGCGCCGCCGATGCGGCATCGTCTTGGCTCCATCGTGTGCGCACCCACCCGGCCACGTTCGCGACGATGTCGCGGATGTGCCCGGTGGAGGTGTCGATCGCCACGTCCGCCAGCCGCGCGTACAGCTCGGCCCGCTCGGCGGCGACCTGCGCCCAGCGGCCGAGGGCGTCCTCGCCCTGCAGCGAGCGGACGCGATGTCGTGCGGATGCGGCCCGAGACCGTGCGCAGATCGACGGTCAGCAGCACCACGGGATGCTGCGCGAGCTCGGTGCGCGTGTCGGGATGCAGGATCGCCCCGCCGCCGAGGGCGACGATCCCGCCGCCGGCCAGTCCTTCGCGGACCGCGACCCGCTCCAGGTCGCGGAAGCGCTGCTCGCCGCCGGTCGCGAAGATCCCGGGGATCGGGCCGTGCACGCGGGCGACGGCGATGTCGGTGTCGAAGAAGCGCACGCCCAGCTGCTTGGCCGCCTTGCGCCCGATGCTGGTCTTGCCGGCCCCCATCGGGCCGATCAGGACCGCGCTGCGCGCCGTCATGGCCGCAGCAGGTCGGGATCGCTCACATCGCTCGTGCGCAGCGTGGCCGGAATGGCCGCGAGGTACGCCTCGACGTTGCGTCGGGTCTCCTCCACGCTGTCGCCGCCGAACTTCTCCAGGACGACCTCGGCCAGCACGAGCGCGACCATCGCCTCGGCGACCACGCCCGCCGCCGGCACGGCGCACACGTCGGAACGCTGATGGTGGGCCGACGCGGTGTCGCCGGTGGCGACGTCCACGGTGCGCAGCGAGTGCGGCACGGTCGCGATCGGCTTCATCCCGGCTCGGGCGCGCAGCACCGTGCCGGTGGACATGCCGCCCTCGGTGCCGCCCGCGCGGTCCGTGGCCCGGGTGATGCCGGACGCCTCGGCGAACAGCTCGTCGTGCGCGGCCGAGCCCCGTCGCCGGGTGGTCTGGAAGCCGTCGCCGATCTCCACGCCCTTGATCGCCTGGATGCTCATCAGCGCCTGGGCGAGGCGTCCGTCCAGCCGGCGGTCCCACTGCACGTGCGATCCGAGCCCGGGCGGCAGCCCGTACGCGAGGACCTCGACGATGCCGCCCAGGGTGTCGCCGTCCTTGCGGGCCGCGTCCACCTCCTCCACCATGCGTGCGCTGGTGGCGGCATCCCGGCAGCGCAGCGGATCGGCATCCAGGGCGTCCACATCGTCGGGCACCGGCAGCGGTGCCGTCTCGGGCACCTGCACCGTCCCGATCGACAGGGTGTGGCTGACCAGCCGGATCCCCAGCTCGCCCAGGAACGCGCGGGCCACCGCGCCCAGGGCGACGCGCGCCGCCGTCTCCCGCGCGCTCGCGCGCTCCAGGATCGGGCGGGCCTCGTCGAAGCCGTACTTCTGCATGCCGACCAGATCGGCGTGTCCGGGGCGCGGGCGGGTCAGGGGGGCGCCGCGACCGCGTGAGCGGTCGGTCAGCTCCACCGGCTCGGCGCTCATCACCTCGGTCCACTTCGGCCACTCGGTGTTGCCGATGCGCAGCGCGATCGGGCTGCCCAGGCTCAGGCCGAAGCGCACCCCGGTCGAGATGGTCAGCTCATCCTCTTCGAACTTCATCCGCGAGCCGCGCCCGTACCCGAGCTTGCGGCGCGCGAGGTCGGCCTGGATGGCCGCCCGCGAGACGGGGACGCCGGCGGGCAGTCCCTCCATCAGGGCGACCAGTTCGGGGCCGTGCGATTCGCCGGCCGTGAGCACGCGGAGCATTCCCCCAGTCTCCCATGCCGGCGGGCGCGCTCAGACGTCGATGACGGCCGTCCGCATGGCCGTCAGCACCGCGGCCTCGTCCGGCAGCGGCTCGGTCGGCTCGCCGGAGGCGAAGATCCGCACCTGCAGCAGCGCCTGCCCGATGAGCATGCCCAGGCCCGGCACGGCACGCTGACCGCGCCGCTCCCATGCCTGCGCGAGGGCGGTCGGCCAGTGCCCGTACACCACGTCGTACAGGACGCCGCCCCCGCTCGCCAGCGCGTCCGCGGCGGCCTCGTCCAGCGCCGCGCCGCCCGGAAGGGTGGCGAACGTCAGCGGGACCGGCGCGCCCGGCCCGTCCAGCCCGTGCACCAGCACCCGCACGCCGAGGTGCGCGCCCAGTGCCTCCAGCGGCGCCGCCGCGGACGGGCGGCGGGCGGCGACATCCACGTCGCGCACGCCGAGCTCGGCCAGCGCGAGCAGGGCCGAGGTGGCGGTGGCCCCGGCGCCGACGATCCGCGCCCGGCCGATGTCGGCAAGGTCCTGCCCGGACAGCTCGGCGACGATGCCTCCGACATCCGTGTTGAATCCGCGGGGCCCGTCGGGGGCGAGCGCAGCGTGTTCACCGCGCCGGACAGGGTCGCCGCGCGGTCGCGTGCGCGGGCCGCGGCGAAGGCCGCGGCCTTCAGCGGCATCGTCAGCGACAGGCCGCGCCAGCGTCGGTCGAGTCCGGCGAACTCGCCGGCGAAGGATGTCGCGTCCACGCGGCGTCGCCCGTAGGACCAGTCCCGTCCGAGCGCGGCGTAGGCAGCCGTGTGCGAGCGCCGGCGACAGGCTGTGTGCGATCGGGTCGCCCCAGACCTCGAGCCGGTCCGCCTCGCTCAGCATCCCGAGTCCGGGTGGGCCCTGCACCATGTCTGCATCTGGCCGATCGCCTTCTGCTGCTCGGCGTAGGTCGCGCTGAAGACGGTCTCACCGGTGTCGAGGTTCACCGTGACGAAGTACATCCACGGACCGTCGGCGGGGTGCATCGCCGCGTCGATCGCGGTGTCGCCCGGGCTGGAGATGGGGCCGACCGGCAGCCCGGTGTGCACGTAGGTGTTCCACGGGTTGTCGTCGTCCAGCGCCGCCTGGCTCGAGCTGGCGGTGCCGTCGTGCATCTCGCCGTAGCCGTACTGCGCGGTGGAGTCCATCTGCAGCTTGCCGAACGTCTCCTGGTTGTTCGGCCTGAGGCGGTTCTCGATCACCCGCGACACCTTGTAGAAGTCGTCGGACGAGCGCGCCTCCCGCTGGATGATGGAGGCGATGGTGAGGATCCGCTGCCGGTCGCTGTCGGGGACCCCGGCGTCGTTCAGCGATCGCACGGTGCGCGCCACCATGGTCTTGATCACGTCGGTCGCGGTGGCGCCCGGATCGAACGTGTACATGGCGGGGAACAGCCAGCCCTCGAGACTGTCGGCCTTCACCCCGTACTTCGAGGGATCCTTGGTCGCGGCCCGGAAGTCCTCCAGCGGGATCTTCAGCGTCTCGGACAGGTTCTTCAGGATCGTCTCCTCGGTGACGCCCTCGCGGATCAGCGCCGAGTTCTCCAGCTTCGAAGCGGGATCCTCGAGGGTCTTCAGCGCGGCGGCGGAGGTCATCTTCTTCTGCAGCTTGTACACGCCCGGGTAGAAGGTCGGGCTCTGCCCGGTGCTGATGAGCATGCTGTAGAACGCCTCGGGGGTCTTCGTCACCCCGGCCGAGGCGAGCGTCCGCGAGATGGAGCTGCCGTTGTCACCGCTGACGATGGTCACCAGCGCCTCGCCGTCGGCCTGTCCCGCCTCGTAGTCCTTGGGCTCTTCCCATCCCATGATCGAGCGGATGTTGTCCTGATACGTGTCCCACACGTACCAGCCGGCGCCGCCGATGCCGACCAGCACCACGAGGACGACCGCGAACCCGATCCACCGGCCGCGGCGCTTCTGTCGCTTCGACTTCTTCTTCGGGACCGTCCCGAGCGCCTCGGTGCTCGCCGAGCCGGCGAACAGATCGGCCAGCTCGGGCCGGTCCGCCGTCGTTCCGCTCGTCTGCACGCCTGGATCGGGATTGCCCCGACGGACGGGCCCGGGCGCGACATCCGGGTTCTCCCGGCCCTCGTCGGCGGCCGGGGCGTCCTGCCGCGCCGTCGCTTCGCGTGCAGCCGCTTCGCGTGCAGCCGCCTCACGTGCCGCCGCTTCGCGTGCCTCGCGCCGTGACAGCGGCGTCCCGCCCGTGCCGGGCGCCGACGCGCGCCCGGAGCGCGGGTCGGGCAGCCGGCCGTACATCTCGGCGAACGGATCGCCGTCGGATCGGGCGTCGGACATTTCAGGCGGGCTCCTGCGTGGGGGACACGATCACCGGCCGGTCGTCCCGTGCGCTTCTCGATGTCGAGAGCCTGTTGGAGGAAGACGACTGCGGCGACTTGATCCACAATGCTACGAGATGAACGCTGTGTTCTGCCCGATGCCCGCAGAACGGCGTGTGCGCTGACCGTGCTGAGCCGCTCGTCCACGAGACGGACCGGCACGGCGGATGCCGCGGCCAGCCGGGCCGCGACGGCCCGCGCATCCGCGGTCGAGGCCGTGTCCTGGCCGTTCATGTTCAGCGGCAGGCCGACGACGAACTCGATGGCGTCGAACTCGGTCGCCAGCGCGATCAGCCGCGGGAGCGGATCCGGCTCGCGCGGCACGGTTTCCACCGGAACGGCCAGCATGCCGTCCGGATCGCACCGCGCCACCCCGACCCGGGCCCTGCCCACGTCGACGGCCAGCCGCACCCCGCGTCGGAAGTCGATCACACCCTCTCCAGGCCGGAGCGCACCGCCGCCAGCGCCGCCGGCAGGGCCGCGGCGTCCGTGCCGCCGCCCTGGGCCACGTCGTCGCGGCCGCCACCGCCTCCGCCGAGGACGGATGCCGCGGACTTGGCCAGGACGCCGGCGCGGGCGCCGGCGTCGCGCGCGGCCTCGTTCGTCGCGACGATGACCACCGGCCGGCCGCCGGCCACGCCGGCCAGCGCGACCACGGCGGCGTCGGCGCCGAGCCGGTCCCGCACCTGCAGTGCCAGCGACCGGACGTCGTCGGCCGACGCGACCGCACCCACCGACTCGCCCACGACCCGGAACCGGCCCGTGGTCGATGCCTGCGCGGCCAGCTCGGGGACGCGGTCGGCCAGGGCGCGCGCCTCGAACGCAGCGATCTTCTTCTCTGCCGCCTTCAGCTTGCGCGCTGAGGTCGGCGATCCGAGCGGGCAGCTGGTCACGCGGCGTCTTCAGCGACGACGTCAGCTGTGCGACGAGGGCGCGCTCGGCCGCCAGCTCGCGGAACGCGTCCCGACCCACCAGCGCCTCGACACGGCGATTGGAGGCTCCGACCGAGGACTCGCCGACGAGACTGATCAGGCCCACCTCGGCGGACGACGCCACGTGGGTCCCCGCGCACAGCTCGCGCGACCACGGGCCGCCGATGTCGACCATGCGCACCGTGCTGCCGTACTTCTCGCCGAACAGCGCCATCGCGCCCAGTTCCTTGGCCTCGGCCAGCGGGAGCACTCGGGTGGTCACCTGCAGGTTCTCTCGCACGGCGTTGTTGGCGATCTCCTCGATCTCGCTCTTCGTGTCGGTCGACAGCGACGAGCCCCAGGAGAAGTCGAACCGCAGGTAGCCGGCCCGGTTGAGCGACCCGGCCTGCGTCGCGGTGCGACCCAGCGTGTCGCGGAGCGCGGCGTGCACGAGGTGGGTGGCGGAGTGCGCCTGCGCCGCCGCCCGGCGGTTCTCGGCATCCACCACGCTCGTCGCGGGCTGGTCGACTCCGACCTCGCCCTGCGTGACCTCGACGGTGTGACTGACCAGCCCGGGCACGGGACGCTGCACGTCGAGCACCTCGAGCTCGTAGCCGGGCCCCACGATCATGCCCTTGTCAGCCACCTGCCCGCCCGATTCGGCGTACAGCGCGGTCTCGGCGAGGATCACCTCGGCGAGCTGGCCCTGTGTGGCCCGATCGACCGGCAGGCCGTCGACGAGGATGCCGAGCACGCGGGACTCGGTCTCCAGCTCGGTGTAGCCGGTGAAGCCGGTCTCGCCGTGCGCACGGAACTCGCGGTACACGCTCTGGTCGGCCAGCGCCCGCTTGCGCGAGCGGGCGTCGGCCTTCGCCCGCGTCTTCTGCTCCTGCATCAGGGCGTCGAAGGCGGCGCGGTCCACCGTGAGGCCCGCTTCCTGGGCGACCTCGAGGGTCAGGTCGATCGGGAAGCCGTAGGTGTCGTGCAGCAGGAAGGCCTCGGGGCCGCTGATGGCCTCGGCGTGGGCCTTCTTCGTCTCGTCGATCGCCAGATCCAGGATCGTCGAGCCGGCCGCGAGCGTGCGCAGGAACGTCTCCTCCTCGGCGACGGCGTACTGCGACATCCGCTCCCAGTCGGTCTCCACGACCGGGTAGGCGGACTTCATCGCGTCACGGGATGCCGCGAACAGCACCGGGAAGGTCGGCTCGTCCACGCCCAGCAGGCGCATGGCGCGCACCGTGCGGCGCATCAAGCGCCGCAGGATGTATCCGCGGCCCTCGTTGGAGGGCGTGACGCCGTCCGAGAGGAGCATCAGCGAGGAGCGCACGTGGTCGGCGATCACGCGGAACCGGATGTCGTCGCCGTCGTCGGCTCCGTACCGGCGACCGGACAGCTCGACCGCGCGATCCAGCACCGGCCGGACCTGATCGATCTCGTACATGTTCTGCACGCCCTGCTTCATGAAGGCGACGCGCTCCAGCCCCATGCCGGTGTCGATGTTCTTGCGCGGCAGCGGGCCGACCACGTCGAACTCGGTCTTGGAGCGGACGTTGGTGATCCGCTCCTGCATGAACACCAGGTTCCAGATCTCGGTGAACCGGTCGTCGTCGACCGCCGGGCCGCCGTCCCGCCCGTACGCCGGGCCGCGGTCGAAGTAGATCTCCGAGCAGGGACCGCCCGGGCCGGGCTGGCCGGTGTGCCAGTAGTTGTCCTCTTTGCCCAGCCGCTGGATGCGCGAGGCGGGCAGCCCCGCCACCGACTGCCACAGCCGGGCCGCGTCGTCGTCGTCCTCGTAGACGGTCACCCACAGGTCGCGCTCTGCGAAGCCGAGACCGCCGTCCGCCTCGGACGAGGTGAGCAGCTCCCACGCGTAGCCGATCGCCTCTTCCTTGAAGTAGTCGCCGAACGACCAGTTGCCCAGCATCTGGAAGAACGTGCCGTGCCGGGCGGTGTGCCCGACCTCTTCGATGTCGAGCGTGCGGATGCACTTCTGCACGTCGGCGACGCGCGAGAACGGCGCGGGGACCAGACCACTCAGGTACGGGATAAACGGCACCATCCCGGCGATCGTGAACATGATCGACGGGTCGTCGCTGACCAGCGACGCGGACGGCACGATGACGTGGTCGTTCTTCTCGAAGTAGTCGAGGTAACGCTGGGCGATCTCAGCGGTCTTCATTGATGTCTTCCCAGAGGTCGGCGGGGAACGGGGCCGGAACGGTCCCCAGGGCCATGCGAGCGGGGCGGGGGGTCAGGCGTCCGGGCGGGACGCCTCGGCGGCGGCCTCAGCGGCGTCCTTGACCGCGGCGGTCGCGTCGACCGCGGCGTCTTTGACCGCCGCCGCCATGTCGGCGGCGGCATCCTTCGCCTCGCTGACCGCTGCGGTCAGCCGGGACTCCTGCTCGCGGTAGGCGTCGCCGATCCGGTCGGTGAACTCGGAGATGCGGGCGTCGACCTCGGCGAGCACCTCATGGCCGCGCGGGTCCTTGTTCACGTAGTGCGCCAGCACGAATCCGCCGGCGATGCCGAACAGGAACCACAGGAGCTTCTTCATGTCTTCCCTTCCATGCCGCGGCGGCGGCATCCCCATCGTAGGGGAAAAGCCAGGAGGGCGCCGGGATGTCCCGACGCCCTCCGTGCCCGGCCGCTGCGCGGCCGGGTGAGGCCGGATCAGCGGGCCGCGTAGTACTCGACCACGAGCTTGCACTTCGCACACCACGGGCACCTCGGCGCGCTTCGGGCGACGCACGAGGCGGGCCTGCAGCTTGTCGAGGTCGACCTCGAGGTAGGGCGGAACCGGGGCAGCACCTCGGCGTTGCCACCGGCGGCGGCCACCTGGAACGGCTCGGTGCCCTCGCTGCGCTGCTTGACGTGGATCAGCTGGCCGGGCTTGACCCGGAACGAGGGGCGGTCCACGAGCTGGCCGTCGACCATGATGTGACGGTGCACGACGAACTGGCGGGCCTGTGCCATGGTGCGGGCGAAGCCGGCGCGCACCACGAGCGCGTCCAGGCGCTGCTCGAGCTGCTCGACCAGGTTCTCACCGGTCAGGCCGTCCTTGCGGCGGGCCTCTTCGAACTGGATGCGCAGCTGCGCCTCGCGGATGCCGTACTGCTCGCGCAGACGCTGCTTCTCGCGCAGACGGACGGCGTAGTCGCTGTCCTGCTTGCGCTTGGTGCGACCGTGCTCGCCGGGGCCGTAGGGGCGCTTCTCGAGGTAGCGCGCGGCCTTCGGGGTCAGGGCGACGCCGAGGGCGCGGGACAGGCGGACCTTGCGGCGGTCCTGGGACTTCGTAGCCACGAAGTGTTCCTTCCGATGACGCGGCCGTGTCGTTCACGGCTCGCGGACGTATCGCCCGACTCCGCCCGCCAGGTGTGCACGCCGGGGCGCACGAGGCGATGTTCCAGGAGGAGGGGGATGCCCGAAAACTCGGTTTCGAGCCGCTCTAGCTTAGCAGACGGCGTCGGCCGGTCACTGCCCACCGAGGATGCGGCGGATCTTCTCCAGCCGCGCCTGCACATCACGCTCGGCGCCCAGCGCCTTCGGCTCGTAATAGCGGCGCCCGCGCAGTTCGTCGGGCAGGTACTGCTGCGCGGCGAGGCCGATCTCGCTGTCGTGCGGGTAGACGTACCCCTTGCCGTGGCCGAGGCGCTTGGCGCCGGGGTAGTGCGCATCGCGCAGGTGCACCGGCACGCGCCCGAACCCGCCGGCGCGCACATCCGCGATAGCGGCGTCGATCGCCAGGTAGGCGGCGTTGGACTTGGCCGTCGTGGCCAGGTACGCGGTGGCCTCGGCGAGCGGGATGCGGCCCTCCGGCATCCCGATGAAGGCCACCGCGTCGGCGGCGGCCACGGCGATCTGCAGCGCCTGCGGGTCGGCCAGGCCGATGTCCTCGGATGCGGAGATCACCAGTCGGCGGGCGATGAACCGGGGGTCCTCCCCCGCCTCGATCATCCGGGCGAGGTAGTGCATCGCGGCGTCCACGTCCGACCCGCGGATCGACTTGATGAACGCGCTGATCACGTCGTAGTGCTCGTCGCCCTGCCGGTCGTACCGCAGCAGGGCCTTGTCGACGGCCTGGGCGACGGCGTCGGTGGTGACCACGGCCGGGGCCTCGCCCTCGGCGGGGGTGGCCAGGGATGCCGCGGCCTCCAGCGCCGTGAGCGCACGCCGTGCGTCGCCGGACGAGAGCCGGATGAGCGCGGCGCGGGCGTCGGGATCGAGCGAGACCGCATCCCCCAGGCCGCGCGGGTCTGAGACCGCCCGGTCCACGAGCACCCCGAGATCCGCGTCGCTCAGCGGCTGGAGCGTCAGGCAGCAGCGACCGGGACAGCAGCGGTGAGATCACCGAGAACGACGGGTTCTCGGTGGTGGCCGCGATCAGCACCACCCAGCCGTTCTCCACCCCCGGCAGGAGGGCGTCCTGCTGCGCCTTGGTGAACCGGTGGATCTCGTCCAGGAACAGGATCGTGGACTGCCCGTACAGATCGCGCTGGTTCAGCGCCTCCTGCATCACCGTGCGGACGTCCTTCACCCCGGCGGTCACGGCCGACAGCTCGACGAACCGCCGCCCCGACGAGCGCGCGATCGCCTGGGCCAGTGTCGTCTTGCCGGTGCCGGGCGGCCCCCACAGGATCACGGACGCGGATGCTGTGGCCGCGGCATCCGGATCGGCCAGCGTGACCAGGGGCGAGCCGGGCGCAGGCAGATGGCGCTGCCCGGCGACCTCGTCCAGCGAGGTCGGCCGCATCCGCACCGCGAGCGGCGTCTGCCCGGTGAACAGGCCTGGAACGGTGGTCACCCACCCAGGCTATCCGCCGGGGACGACCCCCGTCTTTGTCTGCGGGGCGCCCGCGCCCGTAGGATCGAGCCTGCCCGGGCACGGCCGGGACCGGTGGGCGAAGGAGGCGGCGTGGCGTCGGCGAACAAGAAGGACGCGCGCACCCAGCGCGAGCGGGCGCGGGCATATCGGGCGCGACAGGAGTTGAACGCCCAGCAGGAACGCCGACGCGTGCGCGACAACGTCATCGGGGCCGTGGCCGGCACCGTGCTGCTCCTGGCGATCATCGGCGTGCAGTCCGCGTACTACCTCGCCGGACCCGGCATGCCCGCCCCCGCGACCACCCCGACGCCGACCGCGACCGTCAGTCCCGCTCCCTCGGCGAGCGTCCCGCCCTCGCCCAGCCCGACGCCGTCGGACTGACCCACCAGCGAACCGACCGGGCCCGCTCGTACTAGTCTTGGAAGCCGTCCATCCCCCCGCAGACGGCGCCAGCCGTGATGAGGTGCAACCCGTGACTGCCGACGCAGAGAACACTCCTGTCCGCCCGCCCGTTCCCGGGCCTCGACCCCCCGCCACCCGTGCCGTCCCGGCACCGCCGGTGGGCGCGCCGCCCGTGCCGACGGCGCCCGCCGCCGCCGCCCCTGCCGCCGGCAGCGCGGACGAGCCGTGGGGTCGGGTCGACGAGGCCGGAGTGGTGTCCGTCCGCGAGGGCGATCAGTGGCGCGTCGTGGGCGAATACCCGGACGGCACCCCAGCCGAGGCCCTGGCCTATTTCGAGCGGAAGTTCGCGGATCTGGCCGGCGAGGTCGTCCTGCTGGAGGCACGCCACCGCGGGGGCGGCGCATCCGCCGCCGATCTGCGCGCCACCGCGACCGCGGTCCGCGCCAAGACCGTGGATGCCGCGGCCGTGGGCGACCTGGAGGCGCTCCGACGCCGGCTGGACGCGCTGCTTCTCGATCTGGAGCAGGCCGCCGCCGTGGAGAACGCGGCCGCCCGCGAGGCGGTGGACGCCGCGATCGCCGAGCGCACGGCCCTGGTCGAGCGGGTGGAGCAGCTGGCCGCACGGGACCCGCAGACAGTGCAGTGGAAGCAGACGACCGCCGAGCTGAGCGACCTGTTCGAGCAGTGGCAGACCCAGCAGAAGGACGGCCCGCGCCTGCCGAAGTCGGCCGGCCAGCGCCTGTGGAAGCGGTTCCGGGCCGCACGCGCGACGATCGACAAGCAGCGTCGCGAGTTCTACTCCGAGCTGGACGAGGTGCACAAGTCGGCCCGTGCCTACAAGACGACGCTGATCGAACGCGCCGAGGCGCTCGCTCCGAAGGGCGAGGACGGGATCGGCGCCTACCGCGACCTGCTCGACTCGTGGAAGGCCGCCGGCCGGGCCGGCAAGAAGGCCGACGACGCGCTCTGGGCGCGGTTCAAGGCCGCCGGCGACGCGCTGTACGGCGCGCGCGCCGAGCGGGAGAGCGCCGAGGTCGAGGCATCCAAGGAGAAGATCGACGCCAAGCGCGCGCTGCCGAAGAGGCCGCGCCGATCGTGGACGAGCGCGACCTGACCAAGGCCCGCACCGCGCTCACCGGGATCCAGCGTCGCTGGGACGAGATCGGCCGCGTCTTCCCGCGCGACCGCGAGCGTGCGCTGGATGACGAGCTTGCGCAAGATCGAGCAGAGCGTGCGCACGCGCGAGGACGCGGACTGGAAGCGGAACAAGCCGGAGACGAAGGCCCGCGCCAATGACATGACCCGTCAGCTCACCGACGCCATCGCCAAGCTCGAGCAGGAGCTTGCCGATGCCGAGACCGCCGGCGACGCCCGTGCGATCGCCGCGGCGGCTGAGGCCCTCGAGGCCCGCAGGGCGTGGCTGCGCGCGGTCGGCGGCTGAGAGCGAGTTCTCCACAGATCCCGAGCCGGCGGTGCGCGCGGCCGCGCCGACGCGGCACACTGCCGGTATGGGTTCGCCGTACCTCTACTTCGTCGGTGAGCGGCTGTCGCAGGCCGAGCTGAGCGCGGCGTGCCTGGACGGGCACCTGGTCGAGCTCGGCGACGGATACATGCCCGCCGACGCCGTGGAGACGGTGGCGCTGCGGGCCGGCTCGCTGCCGCCCTGCTGGGTGACACCCTGGCCGCCGTGCATCTGAGCGCCGCGTGGGTCCACGGGGCGCTGGCGATGCCGCCCGGCCGGCATCGCGTGCAGCGCGCCGTGCCGCAGCGTCTGCATCACGTGATCGACCATCGGCTCCGCTACCACGATCGGCGGCTGCCGGCGGACGACCTCATGCGCACCGGCGGGGCGTGGGTGACCACCCCGACCCGGACCCTGGCCGATCTCGCCCGCGACCCGGACGCCGACGCGGTGCGCGCGGCGCGGGCGATGGTGCGGGCGGGGATCGCCGACCCGGATGCGGCGCTGGGGTGGCTCGCGGCGGCGGGACCGGTGCCGCACACGCGGCGCGCCCATGCGCTTGCGCCGGCTGACCGGTACCGGTCAGCCGGAGGTCACCCGGTAGACGTCGTAGACCGCGTCGATCCGGCGCACGGCGTTCAGCACGCGATCCAGGTGCACGGTGTCACCCATCTCGAACACGAACCGGCTGATCGCCAGCCGCACATCGCTGGTGGAGACCGTCGCCGACAGGATGTTCACGTGATGCTCGCTGAGCACGCGGGTGACGTCGCTGAGCAGCCCGGAGCGATCCAGCGCCTCGACCTGGATCTGCACCAGGAACACGCTCTTGGTGGTCGGCGCCCACTCGACGTCGATCAGACGCTCCGGAGAGGCCATCAGCGCCTTCACGTTCGTGCAGTCGGCCCGGTGCACCGAGACCCCGCTGCCCGTGTGACGAAGCCCACGATCTTGTCGCCGGGCACCGGCGTGCAGCACTTGGCGAGCTTGACCAGGATGTCCGGCGCGCCGCGCACGAGGATCCCGGAATCGCTGCCGCCCGCCTCGACCGCGGCTTGCCGCCGTGCGGGGGCAGGTCGATCGGACCGGTCACGGTCTCGTTCACGGTCACCAGCGCGGTGACCTTCTCGAGCACGGACTGCGTGGACACATGCCCTTCGCCCACGGCGGCGTACAGCGCCGAGACATCCTCGTAGCGCAAGCCTGCCGGGCGACCTCGGCGAACGAGTCCTGGCTCATCAGACGCTCGAGCGGCATGTTCTGCTTGCGCATCGCCCGGGCGATGGCCTCCTTGCCCTGCTCGATCGCCTCTTCGCGGCGCTCCTTGGTGAACCAGCCGCGGATCTTGCTGCGGGCCCGGGTGCTCTTCACGAAGCTGAGCCAGTCCTGGCTGGGTCCGGCGTCCGGGTTCTTCGAGGTGAACACCTCGACGACGTCGCCGGAGTGCAGCTCTCGACTCCAGAGGCACCAGGCGGCCGTTGACCTTCGCGCCCATGGTGCGGTGGCCGACCTCGGTGTGCACGGCATACGCGAAGTCGACCGGGGTGGCGCCGGCGGGAAGGCCGATCACCCGCCCCTTCGGCGTGAACACGTACACCTCCTTGGCGCCGATCTCGAACCGCAGCGACTCGAGGAACTCTCCGGGGTCGGCCGTCTCGGCCTGCCAGTCCGAGATGTGCGCGAGCCACGCCATGTCGGCGTCCACGGCACGCCCGTCGGATTTGCCGCTGTTGACCCGCTCCTTGTACTTCCAGTGCGCGGCGACGCCGTACTCAGCCTGCTGGTGCATCTCGTGCGTGCGGATCTGGATCTCCACCGTCCGTCCGCCGGGTCCGATCACCGTGGTGTGCAGCGACTGGTACAGGTTGAACTTCGGGGTGGCGATGTAGTCCTTGAAGCGGCCCGGCAGCGGGTCCAGCGTGCGTGGATCGCGCCCAGCACGGCGTAGCAGTCGCGTACCGTGTTCACGAGCACGCGGATGCCGATGAGGTCGTAGATGTCGTCGAACTCGCGACCGCGGATGACCATCTTCTGGTACACCGAGTACAGCCTCGGGCCGTCCGGCCAGCTGGCCGCGGATCTTCAGCTCGCGCAGATCGGTCTCCACGTCATGGATGACGCTCTGCACGTACTGCTCGCGCTGGGGGTGCGCTGCTGACCAGGCTGTCGATCTCGGCGTAGAGCTTGGGCTGGAGCACCGGCGAAGGACAAGTCCTCCAGCTCGGCCTTGATCGCCTGGATGCCGAGTCGATGCGCGAGCGGCGCGTAGATCTCGAGGGTCTCGGTCGCCTTCTTCTTCGCCTTCTCCGGCGGCACGAAGCCCCAGGTGCGGGCGTTGTGCAGACGGTCGGCGAGTTTGATCAGCAGCACCCGGATGTCGCGGGACATGGCCACGATCATCTTGCGGACGGTCTCGGACTGGGCGCTCTCGCCGTACTTCACCTTGTCGAGCTTGGTGACCCCGTCCACGAGCATGGCGACCTCGTCGCCGAACTCCATCGTCAGCCGGTCCAGACCGTAGTCGGTGTCCTCGACCGTGTCGTGCAGCAGAGCGGCCGCGACCGCGCGCGGCCCCAGTCCGAGGTCGGCGAGGATCTGGGCCACCGCCAGCGGGTGGGTGATGTACGGCTCGCCGCTCTGCCGCTTCTGCCCGGTGTGCGCGGACTCCGCCGTCGAGTACGCGCGCTCGATGATCGACAGATCACCCTTGGGGTGGTGGGTGCGGACGGTGCGAATCAGCTGTTCCACGTCGTCGCGCCGCTGGCTGCGGGAGAAGATCCGCGGCACGAGGCGGCGCAATGACGAACTCTGCCCCGCGGGGACGGCTTCGGCCACGTGTCACCCCCTCCGCATCGCTTCGACAATCCTACGCCGAGGCCCCCGGAGCGGACGCCGGACGACCGGCTCAGGCGGCGACGGCCGCCTGGGCGCGCGCCTTGCGCACCTTGGCATCGTGCGCCTTCAGCGCGGGCTCGTTCTCGCGGAACAGCGAGTACAGCGGCGAGGCCACGAACAGCGTGGAGTACGCGGCCACGATGATCCCCACGAAGATCGACAGCGAGATGTCGCTGAGCGTCTGCGCGCCCAGCCAGAACGCGCCGATGAACAGGATCGCCCCGACAGGCAGGATCGCCACCACCGTGGTGTTGATCGATCGCACCAGCGTCTGGTTCACCGCGAGGTTGACCGATTCCGAGAACGTGCGATTCGCGTGTTCGCCGTCCTCGTGCGTATTCTCCCGGATCTTGTCGAAGACCACCGTGGTGTCATACAGCGCGTACGCCAGGATCGTGAGGAAGCCGATCACCGCCGCCGGCGAGATCTCGAACCCGGCGAGGGCGTAGATGCCGATCGTGATGACCAGCACGTCGACCAGGCCGATGATCGCGGCCGCCGACATCTTCCACGTGCGGAAGTACAGCGCCAGGATCAGGAACGTGAGGGCGAGGAAGATCGCCAGGCCCCACAGGGACTGCCGGGTGACGTCGGCGCCCCAGCTGGGGCCGATGAACGAGGTCGTGACCTCGTTGACGTCCACCTGGTATGCCGCTGCGAGGGCGTCGCGCACCTGCTGCGTCTGGGCCGGGCTCATCTGGTCGGTCTGGACCCGCACACCGTCGGAACCGACGGTGGTCACCTTGGTGGTGGCGTCCGGGACGACCGAGGTGACCGCGGCGGTGGCGGTCTCCTGATCCGGCTGGGATACACCGCTGACGGTGAACTGCGACCCGCCGGTGAACTCGATCGAGAACTGCACCGGACGGAACAGCGGCACCAGGACGGCGCCGAGCACCAGCAGCGCGGCGATGATGAACCACACGCGACGGCGTGCGACGAACGGGAAGGAGACCTTGCCCGAATAGAGGTTGTTGCCGAACCGGCTCATGGCGCCCATCAGCGATCAGCCCCCTTCTTCGACGAGTCGGTACTGCTCCCGGAGGTGCTGCCCGGATCTGGCCTGCCGCCTCGGCGGCGGCCTTGCGCTCGGCGATGGTCTGGCGCCGCTCGGCTTCGCCGCGGGAGCGACCGGTGCGCCGGGCCGCCGAGCCCTTGGTCTCGACCGCGGGGGCGAGGAACTGCGCCCGCCCGCGGTACACCGCGCCCAGTGCGGCGGGGTCCATCCCCGACAGCCGGTGTCCCTCGCCGAAGAAGCGGGTGCGGGCCACCAGCTGCATCACCGGGTGCGTGAACAGGATGAAGATCAGGATGTCGATGGCCGTGGTCAGGCCGAGCGTGAACGCGAAGCCCTTCACCGTGGCATCGGCCAGGATGTACAGCACGACCGCGGCCAGGATGTTGACGGCCTTGGCGATGTAGATCGTCCGCTTGGCGCGCCCCCAGCCGTCCTCGACGGCGCCCGTGATCGATTTGCCGTCGCGCAGCTCGTCGCGTATTCGCTCGAAATACACGATGAACGAGTCGGCGGTGAATCCGATGGTCACGATCAGACCGGCCACACCTGCCAGCGACAGGCGGAATCCCATCCGCCACGCGAGGATGCACAGCATGAACCAGGTGATCACCGCCATCACGGCCAGCGAGGCGATGATCACGAAGCCCAGCGCCCGGTAGCTGATCAGGGAGTACACCGCGACGAGCGCGAGACCGATGAGTCCGGCGATCAGGCCGATCTGCAGCTTGCCGAGCCGAGGGTCGCCGAGATGGTGTCGGAGCTGACGACCGTGAAGCTCAGCGGCAGCGCGCCGTACTTGAGCTGATCGGCCAGCACCTTCGCCGTCTGCTCGGTGAACGATCCGGAGATCGATGGACTGCCGTCGGTGATCACGGCGTTCATCTGCGGCGCCGAGATCACCTTGCCGTCCAGGACGAACGCGAACTGATCGCGCGGCGCCTGGTTCTCCGCCTTCAGCGCGTACAGCCGCTGGCTGACCTCGGCGAACGTCTTGGTGCCGGTCGCGTCGAACTTCAGCTTGCACCTCCCACTGGCCGCTCTGCGAGCTCATGCCGTAAGAGGCGGTCGTGATCGACGAGCCGTCCAGCTCGACCGGACCGAGGATGTACTTCGCCGTCCCGTCGGTGTCGCACGTGATCAGCGGCTCGTCCTTCGGGGCGTCGGCCGGGTCGTTGCTCTTGTCGTTGCAGTCGTAGGCGAGGAACTGGGCCTGGAGCTTCGGCGTGATCCAGCTGGGGTCGCTGCCGTTGCTCGGCGACGCGGTGGGGGTGGCCTGGAGCGTGGGCGCGGGCGTGGGGTACGGGGTCTGCTTGCCGTCCTCGCCGACGAACGACGTCGACGGTGCACCGGTGTAGAGCACGGCGCGCAGCCGATCTGCGCCGAGGCCTCGATGCGCGCCCGGGTCTCATCGTCGGCCGGGCCGGGGATCTGGACGACGATCTGGTTGCCGGCCTGCGTGGTGATGTCGGACTCGCCGACACCCGAGGCATCCACCCGCTGGCGGATGATCGTCGAGGCCTGCTTCATCTGATCGGCGGTCGGCGCGGTGCCGTCGGGCGTCTTGGCCTGCAGAATCATCTGCGTGCCGCCCTGCAGGTCCAGCGCGAGCTCGGGCACCCACGACGCCTGCTTGAAGACGTAGACGCCGAGGGCGTTGATGCCGGCGAGCACGCCGATGACGATGACGAGTCCCAGCAGCGCACGCCAGGCATGCCGAACGGGAGATGAGGAGGCCACAGAGGGTCAGCTTTCTTGCAGAGCGGCCGAAGATCAGGCCTCGGGCGAGTCCTTCTTGTCGTCATCCTGGGACTTCAGCCGGGCGGCCGTCTCGTCGGCGGATTCGATGCGCGGGGCGCCGGCGTCCGCCGCGTTGTCGGGGACGGTGTCCTCGTACTCCGGGACGATCTCGTCGGTCGGGCTGACGACGCGCAGGATCGACTGGCTGTGCACCTTGATGTCCACGCCGGGAGCGATCTCGACCACCGCGGGCTGATCGAGGTTCTCCGGGTCGTACGAGACGATGGTGCCGTACAGGCCGCCCTGCAGGAGCACCTCGGCGCCCGGCACGGTCTGCCGCGCCTTCGATTCCTGTTCGGCCTTCTGCTTGGCCATGCGGCGGCGCGAGCTCCAGAACATGAAGACCAGGAGGACCACCAGCAGGATGATCAGGCCGTACTGCGAGAAGAAATTAGCCATGAAGCAGGTGGCACCTTTCGGATGAGGCGCGCCGCGGCGGCGCTGCCTGAAGGGGATCGGGGGAAAGCCTTCAGCGATTATAGGTCATCAAGGGTGAGCGCCCCGTCCGGATGCGGGATCCCCAGGTGCCGGTATGCCTCCGGCGTCGCGACCCGGCCGCGGGGTGTGCGCCCCATGAAGCCGATCCGGACGAGGTAGGGCTCGACCACCGATTCGATCGTCTCGGCCTCTTCGCCGACCGTGACGGCGAGTGTGTTCAGCCCCACCGGTCCCCCGCGGAAGCGCCGGATGAGCACGTCCAGGACGGCGCGGTCCAGGCGGTCCAGGCCGATCGCGTCGACGTCGTACAGCTCGAGCGCCGCGTCCACGGTGGCGAGGTCCACCGAGCCTGTGCGAGGTCCGTGCACGACGACGTAGTCGCGCACGCGCCGCAGCGCTGGTTGGCGATCCGGGCGTCCCCCGCGACCGCCGGGCGATCTCGGAGCGCGCCTCCTGCGGCAGCGGGATGTCCAGCATCCGCGCGGAGCGGCCGATCACCTGCTCGAGTTCTTCGGGCTCGTAGTACTCCAGGTGGGCGGTGAACCCGAACCGGTCGCGCAGGGGGTTCGGCAGCGTCGCGGACCGGGTGGTCGCGCCGACGAGGGTGAACGGCGAGAGATCGAGCGGGATGCTGGTGGCACCGGCGCCCTTGCCGACCATGATGTCGATCCGGAAGTCCTCCATCGCCAGATACAGCATCTCTTCGGCCGAGCGCGCCATCCGGTGCACCTCGTCGATGAACAGGACCTCGCCCGGGGTGAGGCTCGACAGCAGCGCGGCCAGGTCGCCGGCGTGCTGGATGGCCGGGCCGCTGGACATGCGCAGGGCGCGGCCGCTCTCGTGGGCCACGATCATCGCCAGGGTCGTCTTGCCCAGGCCGGGCGGGCCGGCCAGCAGGATGTGGTCGGCGGGACGCTGCTGGATGCGCGCGGCGTCCAGCAGCGCTCGAGCCTGCCCGCGGACCTTCTGCTGCCCGACGAATTCGGCCAGCGACTCGGGCGCAGCGCGCCCTCGATCGCCAGCTCGGTCTCGTCGATCGCCTCGGGGTCCAGCTCAGCCACGAGCGCCCTCCGCCCGTGCCGGTCCGAGGTGCGCCAGGGCGAGCCGGAGCAGCGCCGGAACCGTCGAGCGGTCGCCGGCCGCGGCATCCGCCATCACCGACTCGACCGCCTCGATGGCCACGCGCTCGGACCAGCCCAGCCCCAGCAGCGCCGCCACCACCTGGTCCGCCGTCGCCCGGGACCCGGCGGCGGGCGTGCCCGACGGGGCCGGCGGGGCGAGCTTGCCGGTGAGCTGGACGACGATCAGCTTGGCGGTCTTCGGGCCGATGCCGGAGACGCGGCGGAAGGGCGCGTCGTCGTCGTCCGCGACCGCCTGGGCGATCTGGTCGACCGACATCGCCGCCAGGACGCCCAGCGCGGACTTCGGCCCGACGCCGGTCACCCCGAGCAGCACCCGAACAGCGCGCATTCCGCGCGACCGGCGAATCCGTACAGCGACAGCGCGTCCTCGCGGACGATCAGGGCCGTGTGCGAGCAGGAGCTGGTCCCCCACGCGCGCCGTGCGGGCCACGTCGGGCGTCACGGCGACCGTGAACCCGACACCGCCGACGCTCACCTCGACGAGGTCGGTCCCGGCGTGCAGGACCGTGCCGTGCAGCGATGAGATCATGACACCAGCCTACGTGAGGGTTCGGACGTTTGTTCGACCGACACGCGCGTCACCGTCGGGCGAGCCGTTCCGCGTCGGCCCAGGCCCGCTTGCGCGGGGTGAGCGCGCCCCCGGTCGCGGACGGCTCCGGCGTGCCGCCGCGCCAGGCGTGGCACAGGGCGAGCGCGAGCGCGTCGGCGGCGTCCGCGGGGTGGGCAGCGCGTCCAGGCGCAGGATGCGGGCCACCATCGTCTGCACCTGCCGCTTGTCGGCTCCGCCGTACCCGGTGATGGCGGCCTTCACCTCGGTCGGGGTGTGCGTGTCGGCCGGGATGCCGTGCTCGGCCGCCAGCAGCAGCGCGATGCCGCTGGCCTGCGCGGTGCCCATCACCGTGTTGCGGTTGTTCTGGGCGAACACCCGCTCCACCGCGACCACATCCGGGTCGTACTCCTCCAGCACCGCGCGGATGCCGGCGGCGATCAGCTTGAGCCGCTTCTCGATCCGGGCATCGGCCGCCGAGCGCACCACGCCCACGTGCACGAGTCGCGCCGAGCGATCCGGCGCGACGTCGACGACGCCGACACCGCACCGGGTCAGGCCGGGGTCGATGCCCAGCACCCGAAGTCGTCGGCCGCCCATCTGCCCAGCCTAGGAGCGACCAGGGCGTGCGCCGGGCACCGACGCGCGCCTTCGCCGCCGGTCGGCTCAGTCGTCCTGCTCGAGCTCGGCCTGCACCGCCGCCGACAGATCGAAGTTGCTGTACACGTTCTGCACGTCGTCGCTGTCCTCGAGCGCATCGATCAGCCGGAAGACCTTGCGGGCCGTGTCGGCGTCGACCTCGACCTTCAGCGACGGCACGAACTCGACGTCGGCGGACTCGTAGTCCAGCCCCGCCTCCTGCAGCGATGCGCGCACCGTGACCAGGTCGGAGGCCTCGGTGAGGACCTCGAACCCGGACGGGTGCGCTTCGACCTCTTCGGCGCCCGCCTCCAGCGCCGCCATCATCACGTCGTCCTCGGTGGTGCCCTCGCCGGAGACGACGATGACGCCCTTGCGCGTGAAGTTGTACGACACGCTGCCGGGATCGGCCAGCGTCCCGCCGTTGCGGGTCAGCGCCGTGCGCACCTCGGCCGCCGCACGGTTCCGGTTGTCGGTGAGGCACTCGATCAGCAGCGCCACACCGCTGGGCGCGTAGCCCTCGTACATGATCGTCTGGTAGTCGACCGATTCGCCGCCGACGCCCGCGCCGCGCTTGATGGCGCGGTCGATGTTGTCGTTGGGCACCGACGTCTTCTTCGCCTTCTGGACGGCGTCGTACAGCGTCGGGTTTCCGGCGAGGTCGGCGCCCCCGATCTTGGCCGCGACTTCGATGTTCTTGATGAGTTTGGCGAAGGACTTGGCACGTCGCGCGTCGATGACGGCTTTCTTGTGCTTGGTCGTCGCCCACTTGGAGTGGCCGGACATGCCTTCCAGTGTACGGAATCTCAGCGGATCATCTTCTGCAGGGTCCGCAGATTGCGGGTCGTGGTCCATGACCGGTACCGCGCACGGCCGAGGATCCGACCGAACGGCGCCGTCAGCGTGGTGCCCACCCGCGGGCTCCAATAGACGACGCCCTCGCCGGCACGCACCGGGTCGGCGTCGCCGTCCGCGGATGCCGCGGCCTGAAGCAGTTCGGCACGCACGGCGTCGTCCGGGCAGAACACGACGTACGGCTGGCGCGCGGCATCCGCGTCGTCGAACGGGAAGGCGTCGACGGTGGCCCGCAGCTCCTCGGCGGTGACCAGGACGATCCACGCGTCGTAGCCGAAGCGGTCGCGCAGCGCCTGCTCGATGCGCACCTTCAGGTGCGCCCGGTCGGCCGCGGCATCCGCCTCGAAGCAGACGTTGCCGCTGGCGAGCACGGTGCGCACGGCGCGCGCACCCAGGCCCGCGAACAGCTCGGAGAGCTCGGCGTTCCGGATCGTGATCCCGCCCACGTTCACGCCGCGCAGCAGCGCCGCCCAGCGGGTGACATCCGGTTCCACGCTCGCCATAGGCGCCAATCTAGGCAGCCGCTCGGACACGGACCTCATCCAGCAGCAGGGCGTGGAACCGGGTCTCGCCGTTCATCTCGGGATGGAACGAGGTGCCGATCAGCCCGCCCGCCCGCACCGCGACCACCGTGCCGTCCGCCAGCGCCGCCAGGGTCTCGACCCCCGGCCCCACCTGCTCGACCTGGGGTGCGCGGATGAAGACCGCGTGCACCGGCGGTGCGCCGACCGCCGGCACGTCCAGGTCGGTCTCGAACGACTCGACCTGGCCGCCGAACGCATTGCGACGCACCGTGACATCCAGACCTCCGAACGTCTGCTGACCCCGGATGCCGTCGGTGATCCGGTCCGCGAGCAGGATCAGTCCGGCGCAGGTGCCGTACACCGGCAGGCCGTCGGCGATCGCCGCGCGGATCGGGCCGGCCAGGCCGAACGTGCGCGCCAGCTTGTCCATCACGCTGGACTCGCCCCCCGGGATGACGAGGCCCTGCATCTCGGCCAGCTCGGACGGGCGCCGCACGAGCACCGCGTCGGCGCCCAGCCCGGCCAGGATCCGGACGTGCTCGCGCACATCCCCCTGCAGGGCGAGGACGCCGACGCGCGGCCTCCAGGTCACCAGCCGCGCTCGGCGAGGCGGTGCGGCGCCGGCAGGTCGGACACGTTGATGCCGACCATGGCCTCGCCCAGGCCGCGCGAGACCTCGGCGATCACCGACGCATCGTCGTAGAACGTGGTCGCCTTCACGATCGCCGCCGCGCGGGCGGCCGGGTCGCCGGACTTGAAGATCCCCGAGCCGACGAACACGCCATCCGCGCCCAGCTTGCATCATCATCGCGGCGTCGGCGGGCGTGGCCACTCCCCCGGCGACGAACAGCACGACCGGCAGCGCGCCGGTCTCGGCCACCTCGGCCACCAGGTCGTACGGCGCCTGCAGCTCCTTGGCGGCGACGTAGAGCTCGTCCTTGGTCATCGAGCGGAGCACGTTGATCTCGCCGGAGATCTTGCGGATGTGCTTGGTGGCCTCGGACACGTCCCCGGTCCCGGCCTCGCCCTTGGAGCGGATCATCGCCGCCCCCTCGTTGATGCGGCGCAGCGCCTCGCCCAGGTTGGTGGCCCCGCAGACGAACGGCACGGTGAAGCCCCACTTGTCGATGTGGTTGGCATAGTCGGCCGGCGAGAGCACCTCGGACTCGTCGATGTAGTCCACGCCGAGCTCCTGCAGCACCTGCGCCTCGACGAAGTGCCCGATGCGCGCCTTGGCCATCACCGGGATGGAGACGGCCTCGATGATGCCGTCGATCATGTCGGGGTCGCTCATCCGGGACACGCCGCCTTCTGCGCGGATGTCGGCGGGCACCCGCTCGAGGGCCATCACGGCCACGGCGCCGGCATCCTCGGCGATCTTCGCCTGGTCGACCGTGACCACGTCCATGATCACACCGCCCTTGAGCATCTCGGCAAGCCCCCGCTTGACCCGGCCGGTCCCCGCGGTGCGAGAGTCGTCTGCCATGATTTCCCCTTCGTCGTCGTGCCAATGCCATCCATTGGCATATGCCAAAAAGTACCACGTCCGCGTACAGTCGACTGCGGGGGTGCCATGGACAGCACGATCACCGGCCGGACGGCCGCCGACATCGCCGACAGCGTGCGCGGACTGCACGAGGTCGGCGCGCTGCGGGCCGGCGACCCGCTGCCGCCGGTCCGCGTGCTCGCCGATCGTCTCGGCGTGCATCGCAACACCGTGGCGGCCGCGTACGGACAGCTCTCGCAGGCCGGTCTGGTGCAGACGCTCGGGCGGGGCGGCACCCGCATCGCCGCGGTGACCGCGGTCGCCCAGGAGGGCTTCGCCGCCGGCAGCGTGCTGCGCGACATCGGCACAGGCAATCCCGATCCCGAGCGCATCCCCGACATCTCCTCCGCCCTGGCGGGTCTGGCCGGCCGGCCGGTGCTGTACGGCGAGCCGGTCATCGACCCCGAGCTCGCGCGCTGGGCGACCGCGTGGATGTCCGAGGCGATCGATCCCGCGCTGCCGGTGCGACTGACCATCACCAGCGGGGCCGCCGACGCCGTCGACCGGCTGCTGGCGCAGGCGATGACCCGCGACGACGCCGTCGCCCTCGAGGACCCGTGCTTCCTGGCCAGCCTGAACACGGTGCGGCTGGGCGGCTACCGGCCGGTGCCGGTGCCGGTGGACGGCGAGGGGATGACGGTGGCCGGGCTCGATCCGCCCTGGCCGCCGGCGTGCGGGCGGTGGTGTGCACCCCCGCGCCCAGAATCCCACGGGCGCCGGCCTGACCGCGCGCCGCGCCGCCGCGCTGCGGGCGATCCTGGCCGACCACCCCTACGTCCTGGTGATCGAGGACGACCACTTCTCCATGCTCTCGACGCAAGCCGTACCACTCGCTGATCGGACCGGACCATCGCCGGTGGGCTCTCGTGCGCTCGGTGTCGAAGTTCCTCGGACCCGACATGTGCCTGGCCGTCGCAGCATCCGATCCCGACACGGCGGAGCGTCTCGCCCAGCGGCTCAGTCCAGGCACGACGTGGGTGAGCCATCTGCTCGAGCGGCTCACCGTCGCGCAGATGACCGATCCAGGCGTGCTCGAGCGGATCCGGGCCGCCGCCGCCCACTACGCCGCACGCAATGCCGCGTTCGCGCACGCGCTCACCGCACGCGGGGTGCCGTGCACCGCCGGTGACGGGCTCAACCTCTGGGTGGCGCTGCCGGTCGAGGCGCGCGGCGTGGCCGAGCAGCTCATGCGCCGCGGATGGCTGGCACGTCCGGGTGCCGAGTTCCAGCTCGCGGACGACGCGGCCTCCCGCCATCTGCGCCTGACGGTGCACGATCTGGACGACGCCGGAGCCGTCCGGCTGGCCGACGACGTGGCCGCGTCCGTCGATGCGGTCCGTGCCGTGGGTCGTGCGATGATCGATCGGTGAAGATCCTCTCCATCCAGTCCGCGGTCGCCTACGGTCACGTCGGCAACTCGGCCGCCGTCTTCCCCCTGCAGCGCATCGGCGTCGAAGTGCTGCCGGTGTACACCGTGAACTTCTCCAACCACACCGGCTACGGGGCCTGGCGCGGGCCGATGATCAGCCCGGACGACGTGCGCGAGGTCATCACGGGCATCGAGGAGCGCGGCGTGCTCGGCGAGATCGACGTGGTGCTTTCCGGCTATCAGGGCGGCGAGGGCATCGCCGATGTGATCCTGGATGCGGTGGCCCGGGTGAAGGCCGCGAACCCGGCAGCGGTTTACGCGTGCGATCCGGTGATGGGCAATGCGAAGTCGGGATGCTTCGTCGCACCCGCCATCCCGATCCTGCTGCGCGAGCGGGTGGTCCCGGCCGCGGACCTGATCACGCCGAACCAGTTCGAGCTGGGCTTTCTCACCGAGACCGAACCCGGGGACCTGGAGTCCACGCTCGCCTCCGCCGACAGGGCGCGGCAGATGGGGCCGCGCACAGTGCTCGTCACCAGCGTCGAGCGGCCGGAGCGGCCGGAGGGCACGATCGAGATGCTGGCGGTCACCGACGACGGTGCCTGGATCGTGCAGACCCCGCACATCCCGATCAAGGCGAACGGCTCGGGAGACGTCACCGCGGCACTGTTCAGCGCGCACTTCCGCGCGACCGGCGATGCCGCCGACGCCCTGGCCCGGACCACCTCGAGTGTCTTCGACCTTCTGACCCTGACCCACGGCTCCGGGCAGCGCGAGCTCCAAGCTCGTGGAGGCGCAGGAGTCCTACGCGCACCCCCGGATGCAGTTCGAAGTGACCCGGGTTCGCTGAGCCGCACTCCCTGTTCAACGCGCGTGCGCGTGGTGCGTGCGCGCGATGATGACAACCCCCGGTGGGCCCTCGCAACCTGACACGCCGCGGCTTGGCCAGTCTCTGGCGGCGCGTTAGCGTCGTGGACGCATGACGTATCCCATCGACGCAGGCCATGCCCGTTCCCCGGATCCGACCGGGGTTCGGATCGCCTCCCCTGCCCTGGTGCACGGTGCGGGGATGTGGCGCGTCGCCGCGGACTCCGGTGAGCTCGATCTGAACTCGTCGTACATGTACCTGCTGTTCGCCCGCGACTTCGCCGCGACCTGCCGCGTCGCACTCGTCGAGGATCGTGTCGTCGGGTACGTCCTGGGGTATCGCCGGCCGGACGACGCGCAGTGCCTGTTCGTCTGGCAGATCGCCGTGGACGAAGACCAGCGCGGCCGCGGCCTGGCCGGCCGCCTGCTGGATGACCTCGTCGATTCCGCACCGGACGGATCACCTCCCGTGCGGTTCCTCGAGACCACGATCACCGACGACAACTCCGCATCCCAGCGTCTGTTCCAGCGCCTCGCGCGGACACGCCGGACGTCGCACGAGACGACGCCGCTGCTGGACGCGGGGCACTTCCCCGACCTGCACCATCCCGAACGACTGCACCGGATCGGACCGCTCGTCCCGGCGAGCGATCGACCCGGCCACACCTGAGGAGGACTGCCATGCCCATCACCGACTCCAGCACCGACGTGTTCACCGCGCTCGAATCCGAGGTCCGCAGCTACTCGCGGTCCTGGCCCGTCGTCTTCGACCGGGCGGTCGGCAGCCATCTCTACGACGAGGCCGGCAACGAGTACCTCGACTTCTTCTCCGGGGCGGGCGCGCTCAACTACGGCCACAACAATCCGCTGCTCACCCAGGTGCTGCTCGACTACATCGGCAGCGACCGCATCATCCACTCGCTGGACATGTTCACCACGGCGCGACGCGAGTTCCTGCAGGCCTTCGACTCCACGATCCTGCGCCCGCGCGATCTCGATTACCGTGTCGTCTTCCCCGGTCCCGGCGGGGCGAACGCGGTCGAGGCGGCGCTGAAGCTGGCACGGAAGGTCACCGGGCGGGAGTCGATCGTGAACTTCACCAACGCCTTCCACGGAATGACGCTGGGGGCCCTCTCGGTCACCGGCAACTCGCTCAAGCGGGGCGGTGCCGGCATTCCGCTCGTGCACGCCACTCCCATGCCGTACGACGACTACTTCGACCGGGATTACCCCGACTTCTTCTACTTCGAGCGGCTCCTGACCGACAGCGGCAGCGGTCTGAACACCCCGGCCGCCGTGATCGTGGAGACCGTGCAGGGCGAGGGCGGCATGAACGCCGCCCGCGCCGAGTGGCTGCGCGGCCTGGCCGCGCTGTGCGCCGAGCACGAGATCCTGCTGATCGTCGACGACGTGCAGATGGGCTGCGGACGCACCGGCGGATTCTTCAGCTTCGAAGAGGCCGGCATCACCCCCGACATCGTCTGCCTGTCCAAGTCGATCAGCGGCTCCGGGCTGCCGATGGCGCTGACCCTCATCCGCCCCGACCTGGACGTCTGGGAGCCCGGCGAGCACAACGGCACCTTCCGCGGCATCGCGCCCGCCTTCGCCACCGGAGCCGCCGCCATCCGGGAGTACTGGCAGGATGACGCCCTGGCGCAGTCCACGGTCCGCAAGGGCGCCCGGGTGGAGAGCCGGTTCAACGCCCTCGTCTCGCGTCATGGCGCCGAGACGCTGGTCGCGAAGGGACGGGGACTGGCCCGGGGCCTGCAGACGCCCGACGGCTCGACCGCCGACGCGATCTGCCGCGCGGCGTTCGCCGAGGGCCTGCTGATGGAGACGTCCGGTCCCGAAGGCCAGGTGGTCAAGCGCTGCCGGCGCTCACGATCGCCGACGACGACCTCGACCACGGCCTGGACATCATCGACGCGGCCGTCGCCGACGTCGTGACCGCCCGCTGACACCCACACACCCGCAGGAGAGGAACCCATGCTCGTTCGCACCATCGCCGAGATCACCGACACCGATGCCGACATCCGCACCGAGAACTGGCGCAGCAAGCGCATCGTCCTCGCGCGTGAGGGGGTCGGATTCTCCGTCCACGAGACGACGCTGTACGCCGGAACGGAATCGGAGTTCTGCTATCAGAACCACATCGAGGCCGTCTTCATCGTCTCCGGCGAGGGCGAGATCGAAGACCTGGCCACCGGAGAGGTGCACCAGCTCGGACCGGGCTCGCTCTACCTGCTCAACGACCACGACCGGCACCGGGTGCGACCGCGCACCGACATCCGCACCGTGTGCGTGTTCAACCCGCCGGTGACCGGTCGCGAGGTGCACGACGAGAACGGCGTCTACCCGCTGCTGACCGAAGCCACCGCCTGACCGCACGAAAGAGGAAGGACACACGATGACCACTGCCACCATCGAACAGGATCTGTACCCGACCCGCCTGACCCAGGCTCGGGAGCCGATCGAGCGCGACCAGCCGACGGTGTGGGGCGACGCCGATTCCGGCCCGTTCACCGCGGAAGAGCTCCGCGCGCACGAGTCCCGCGGATTCACCGTGCTGGAGGACTTCATCACCGCCGGAGAGGTCGAGCGCTACTCGGCCGAGCTGCAGCGGCTGTCGACGGACCCGTCGCTGGCCGCCGACCCCCGCGTCGTGCGGGAGCGGGCGACCGGTGCGGTACGCTCGATCTTCGCGGTGCCCGCGCTGAGCGAGGCCCTGCGCGATCTGACGCGCGACCCGCGCCTGCTCGATCGCGCCCGCCAGCTGCTGGGCGGGGATGTCTATCTGCACCAGACGCGGATCAACTACATGCCCGGATTCGGGGGCACCGGCTTCTACTGGCACTCGGACTTCGAGACCTGGCACGCCGAGGACGGGATGCCGATCCCCCGCGCCGTGAGCTGCTCGATCGCGCTCACCGACAACTATCCGTTCAACGGCGGCCTGATGGTGATGCCGGGCTCGCACCGCACGTTCATCTCCTGCGTCGGCGAGACCCCGGAGGACAACCACCGGTCCTCACTGCAGGCGCAGGAGGTGGGAGTGCCCACGGAGGAGGACATCACCCGACTGGCCGAGCGGTACGGGATCGACCAGTTCACCGGTCCGGCCGGCTCGGCGCTGTGGTTCGATGCGAACATCATGCACGGATCGGGCAACAACATCACGCCGTTCCCGCGGTCGAACATCTTCCTGGTCTTCAACAGCGTCGACAACGCGCTCGCCGAGCCCTATGCGGCGTCCGCACCGCGGCCCGAGCACATCGCCCACCGCGAGGACGTCACCCGCTGCGCTGAACCGGGCGCTCACTCCCGCCACGCGTCGGCGACGGCCTGCCGCACCTGCCCCGGCAGGCTCGGCAGCGCCTTCGTCTTCGCGATGATGGGGAAGAAGTTGGCGTCGGTGTCCCAGCGCGGGACGATGTGCTGGTGCAGGTGCTCGTCGACCCCGGCGCCGGCCACCCGCCCCTGATTCATCCCGATGTTGAATCCGTCGCAGCGCGACACACCGCGCAGCACCTGCATCCCACGCTGAGTGAGCGCGGCGATCTCGCCGACCTCCTCGGGAGTGGCCTGATCGTACGTGGCCACGTGCCGATACGGGCACACCAGCAGGTGGCCGGAGTTGTACGGGAAGAGGTTCAGCAGCACGTAGGCGCTGCGTCCGCGGTGCACGATGAGGCCGTCCTCGTCCGACTTGCCCGGCGCCGAGCAGAACGGGCACGCCTCGCGCATGGCGTCGGCACCGGCCTGGATGTAGGCCATGCGGTGCGGCGTCCACAGGCGCTGGAACTCGTCCGGCACCCCGGGCAGCTCGCTGGCGGCGACCAGGCCGGGGACGTCCGCAGACTCGTCGTGGGTCACGCGAGATCCTCGGCCGTGTTGACCAGCGTCTTGTGCTCCACCGCCGCACGGATCAGCCGCACCGCCTCGTCGACCGGAACGCCGTTGCGCTGGGTGCCGTCGCGGAACCGGAACGAGACGGCACCGGCGGCGCGGTCCTGTTCGCCGGCGATCAGCTGGATCGGCACCTTCTGCGTGGTGTGGGTGCGGATCTTCTTCTGCATCCGGTCATCGCTGTGGTCGGCCTCGGCCCGCACCCCTTCGACCTTGAGCCGCGTGATGATGTCCTCGAGGTAGTCGCCGTACTCCTCGGCGACCGGGATGCCGACCACCTGCACCGGCGACAGCCACACCGGGAACGCCCCGGCGTAGTGCTCGAGCAGGATCGCGAAGAACCGCTCGATCGACCCGAACAGGGCGCGGTGGATCATGACCGGCCGGTGTTTGGATCCGTCGGGACCGGTGTACTCCAGCTCGAAGCGCTCGGGCAGGTTGAAGTCGAGCTCCACGGTGGACAGCTGCCAGGTGCGGCCGAGCGCATCCTTCGTCTTCAGGTCGATCTTCGGGCCGTAGAAGGCGGCCTCGCCGGCCACCTCGGTCAGTTCGAGACCGGATGCCTGTGCCACCCGCCGCAGCGCGTCGGTGGCCACCGCCCAGTGCTCCTCGTCGCCGATCCACTTCGACTTCTCGTCGTCGCGCATCGACAGTTCGAGCTCGAACTCGGTCAGGCCGAAGTCGCGCAGCATCGACAGCACGAATTCCAGGACGCTGGACGCCTCGTCCTCGAGCTGATCGAAGGTGACGAACAGGTGCGAGTCATCCTGCGTGAAGCCGCGCACCCGGGTCAGGCCGTGCAGGGCGCCGGACAGCTCGTACCGGTAGACGGTGCCGTTCTCGTAGAGCCGCATCGGCAGGTCGCGATCGCTGCGCGCCCGCTCCCGGTACACCAGGATGTGCATCGGGCAGTTCATCGGCTTGAGGTAGTAGTCGATGCCCTGCTTGGTGATCTCGCCGTTCTCGTCGCGCTCCTCGTCCAGCCGGATGGGCGGGAACATGCCCTCCTTGTAGGTGACGAGGTGGTTCGACTCGAGGAAGAGGTCCTTCTTGGTGATGTGCGGGGTGTAGACGTAGCTGTAGCCGGCCTCGCGGTGACGACGCAGCGCGTCGCTGCTCCATCTCCTGCCGGATGATGCCGCCGCGCGGATGCCACACTGACAGACCGGATCCGATCTCGTCGGGGAACGAGAAGAGGTCCAGTTCCCGGCCCAGACGCCGGTGGTCGCGCTTGGCCGCCTCCTCGAGGCGCTGCTGGTAGGCGCGCAGCTCGTCCTTCGTCGGCCAGGCGGTGCCGTAGATGCGCTCGAGCTCCGGGTTCTTCTCACTGCCCCGCCAATAGGCGCCGGCGACGCGCGAGAGCGCCCATCCGTTGCCGATCAGACGGGTGCCGGGCAGATGCGGGCCGCGGCACAGGTCCTTCCACACGGTCTCGCCGTCGCGATTCACGTTGTCGTAGATGGTGAGCTCGCCTTCGCCGACCTCGACGCTCGCGCCCTCGGTCTTGGCCGCTCCGGGACCCTTCAGCCCGATCAGCTCGAGTTTGAACGGCTCATCGGCCAGCTCCGTGCGTGCCTCCTGCTCGCTGACGACCCGGCGCACGAACCGCTGGTTCTCGCGGATGATGCGCTGCATCTCCTTCTCGATGGCCTTCAGGTCCTCGGGGGTGAACGGCGTCTCGGTGCCGAAGTCGTAGTAGAAGCCGTCGGCGATCGGCGGGCCGATGCCGAGGTCGGTCTGCGGCCTGATCCGCTGGACCGCCTGGGCGAGGACGTGCGCGGCGGAGTGGCGGAGGATGTCGAGCCCGTCCGCGCTGTCGATCGTGACCGGCTCGACGACATCCGTCGTCTGGACGGTGGTGGCCAGATCCTTCAGGTCGCCGTTGATGCGCAGGGCGACGACGGAGCGGTCGGGAAACAGGGCGAAGCCGTCGGTGGTGGTCACCACCCGATTCTATCGACGACCGCCCGCTCGCTCAGGCGAGGGTCAGATCGACCTGGATCTCACCGGCGAGGCGCTCGAGTTCGGCCACGGCGGCCGCCAGCTCGGCGCCGCCGGCGGCGCGGACGGTCACGGTCGCCTCGAAGAGCTCGCCCCCGGCCATGGGCGCAGCCACGGTGCGGCTGGTGAACCGGTCGATGGTCAGTCCGCCGCCGACGAGCGCCCCGGTGATGTCGCGGACGATCCCCGGTCGGTCGTTGCCGAGCACGGTGAACGTCACCTTGTCGCCCGGCGCCGCCTCTGCGGGTTCGACTGCGCGGTACGGCGTGATCGTCAGCAGCCCACTGAGTTCGCGCAGCGCGGCCGTCAGGTCATCGCTGCGGTCGTCGGCCACCTCGATCAGCACGATCCCCGCGAATGCCCCCGCGAGCTCGGCGAGTTCGCTGCGCTCCCAGTTCCCGCCGTGCGCGAGCGACCAGATCCGCCAGCGCCGTCACCAGTCCGGCACGGTCGTCTCCGACGACGGTGAGCACGAGGTGGGCCATGCACGCGAGCCTACTGCGACGGCCGCCCGCTGTGCGTGAGTTCGCGCTCGCCGTGCGTGGGGGGCGCGGCCGGCTCGACCGGGCGATCCGTGACCGCGGCATCCTGGCGCGGCCCCGCGTCCGGCCGCCAGGCGGCCCGCGCGCGCACCGCGCGGGAGATGTGGTGCGCCGGGCGCTCGATGATCAGCCAGAAGACCCAGGCGACCACGAGCGCGAGCGGGACGGCGGTCAGCAGCGTCCAGCGGGATGCGTCCGTGATGTTGGCCATCAGGATGACGATCGGCTCGTGGATCAGGTACAGACTGAACGAGATGCCGCCGAGCCAGGCGATCGGCCGCCAGGTGAGCACCCGCCGCAGCGTCGTGCAGTGCACGGCGGCGATGACCAGGATCGCGGCTCCGATCACGATCGGCGCCTGCGAGAGGGTGACGGCCGGGCCGTGGCCGAGGGGGCCGAGCAGCGAGCCAGTGCATGCTGAGGAGGAGCCCGGCGACGACCAGCACGATCGACCAGACCAGCGCCCCGCACGGCGGGTCAGGCGATCCACTGCCCGGCCGATCCGATCCCATTCGCCCTCGATCGCGACCCCGACTCCGAAGATCGGCAGGTACTGCAGCGCGGCCACGTCCTGGCTGGCGCCGACCGCTGACAGCACGATGCACGCGAGTCCCAGCATCCAGGCCGGGATGAGCCGCACGGCGTATGCGGCCACCGGCAGGCAGCGAGAAGATGACCTCCCACCGCAGCGTCCACAGGGGCGAGACGACGCCGGAGGTCCCGCCGACCAGCGTCAGGTCGCGCAGGATGTCCGAGGGCGAGTAGCCGGGGACCCGGTCCAGCCACGGGCTGGAGGTCGCTCCGTCGTGCGGGAGCATCAGGACGAAGTAGCAGAACGCGACGGCGCCGATGACCGGCAGCCAGAGCCGGAGCACGCGCGACGGGAAGTACGAGAACCAGTCGAACGAGCGCGACCGGACCGCCCGGGCCAGGACGAACCCGGAGAGGACGAAGAAGACCACGACCGCCTCGGCGCCGGCCCAGACCAGGTGCAGCGGCGAGTACACCAGCGCGATGCGCCAGGGGGCGTCCCCGACCGATCCGCCGTAGTAGCCGGATGCCAGCAGCGGCGACACCAGGAGGCTGTGGTGGACCACCACGACGAGCGCTGCGATCCCGCGCAACCCGTCGAGTGCGGACAGTCGTGACGTTGCTGACATCTCCTCAACGTTACGAAGCCGTTATGAACGGAGGCTGAGGATACGCGCCCTGTGAGAGGACTCTCATCGCCGGAGGTTGCGCTGTGAGGCCGGAGACCCTCGCCGAACCGGGGGTTCTCTGGTGTCATGCGTGACGGTCGCGAACGAGCGGCCAGAGGATCATCAGAAATGCGACCAGCCCGACCACGAGGGGCACGACCTCGGGCAACAGACCCGCGAGGTCCAGCGCGGTGTACACCGCCACCATCGCGAACGGGATCCAGCTGGTCACCCGGGCACGCCACGCCGCCGCCGCGAAGACCAGCAGTGCGAGGGGGTCGCGAACAGGCCGAAGAACAGCGCATCCGGCAGTTGCGCCGACAGGATCGAGGTCGCCGCCGCGTCCGGTGCCCCGGTCGTGATGAGCGTGAGGCACACCAGGTGCACCGCAGCGCCTCCCGCACCCGCGACCGCCCCGATCGCGGCCAGCATCGCGCCGAGCGAGGCCAGCCAGACGCCCCGATGCCGCAGGGCGCTGATCAGCGCGAACGCGAGGCCCAGAAGGAACAGCGGCGTGAGGAATTCGAACAGCACCTGCGTGCGGATGCCCGGCAGGTTCGCCTGGATGTGCGCGAGTTGGGCGGAGGGGCTCGCATCGCCGTCCACGGTGCTGACGACGCTTTCGATGAACGACGAGCAGAAGTAGCCGATGGCGCAGAGGATGCCGGCGGCCGAGCGCGTACGCTGCCCGATGCCGGCCTGCGGGGCCGCCACCTGAGTCGGCCAGATGAGGGTGGTCACGATGTTCTCCCAACGTTGTCTGATGAACCGAACCCGTTGAGCGTAGAAATCCGCCGGGCACCCGCGCATCGCCGGTCTGGATGCCGCAGGTCGTCGCACCGGTGGGACCTCCCCGACCCGGGGTCCTCCACACAGAGGATCCGTGTCGTCCGCAGCGACGATGGGCCGCGCCCCGGGCCGCAGTATCGTCAGGGCATGAGATGGCGCGCGGCGTTCATCGCCGACGAACCGCGACCGACGATGGCCGAGATCGTCCTGGCCGGCGCTCTCTGCCTCGCTGCCCTGCTGCAGGCTGCCACCGGCGGCGTGAGCGTCCCGGCTGTCGCCGTCGCGGTGCTGCTCGGCCTTGCCGTGCTCGGGGCGCGGACGATGCCGCTGCCGGCCACGGCGATGCTGTGCGCGGCGATCGCCGTCGCGGCCGGGGCGGGGATGGTGCCCGACGATCAGATAGCGCTGGTCGTGGCATCCATCGTCGTCTGCTATCGCTGCGCGGCCTGGGCTCCGGCGCCGGTCGCGATGATCACGGTCGTGGCCGTGGTGGCATCCATCGTGACGACCACACCGCACACGCCCGCGGACGTGGTGTGGGAGTCGGTCCTGATGGTGCTGCCGGTCGTCGCGGGCTGGGCGATGAAGCGCCACCGCCGCGTGCTGCACGAGCTCGAGGTCGCCTACGCCGAATTGGACGCCTCTCGTGAGGAGCGCGCGGCGGCCGCGGTGGACGCCGAGCGTCTGCGGATAGCCCGCGAACTCCACGACGTCATCGCCCACGGCGTCAGCGTGATGGTGGTGCAGGCCGGTGCCGCGGATGCAGCGCTCGGGAAGGATGCCACGACCGCCCGCCGTGCGGTGCAGGCGATCGAGCGGACCGGCACCGAGGCCCTGCGCAAGCTTGCGCGGACTGCTGGGCGTGCTGCGCAGCAGTGACGGCGATTCGTCGAGGTCGCCGCAGCGCGGGCTCGGAGACCTCGGTGACCTCGTCCGCGAAATCGGTGAGGCGGGGCTGGTGGTGCGCCTGGATCGCGACGGCCCGGAGGTGTCGATTCCGGCGGGAGTGGATCTGGCGGCCTATCGGATCGTGCAGCAGGCGCTCACGAACGCCTTGGCCCACGGCTCGGGGCCCGATGCCGCCGTCCGGGTGCGCACCACCCCACGCACTCGCCCTGACCGTGAGCAACCGGTGCGCCGGCGCCGCGCCGCCGGTGGCCGGCCACGGCATCGCCGGCATGCGCGAACGTGCCGCCGCATTCGGGGGCACCGTCGAGATCCGCACCGATCGGCCAGGCGAGTTCGTCGTCGCGGCACGGCTGCCGTTGGAGGTGCTGTGATCCGGGTTCTCGTGGCCGACGACCAGGTGCTGGTGCGCGATGGACTCGCGACGATGCTCGAAGCCGAGGACGACCTCGACGTCGTCGCGGTCGCCGTCGACGGACGCGAGGCCGTCGAGGGGGTACGCGCACACGCGCCGGACGTCATCCTCATGGACGTGCGGATGCCGGTGCTCGATGGCATCGAGGCCACCCGCCAGATCGTGGCCAGCGGGCAACGGTCGCGGGTGCTGATCCTGACCACCTTCGATCTCGACGAGTACGTCTACGATGCGATCCGGGCCGGCGCCAGCGGCTTTCTCCTGAAGGACGTCGGGCGCGCCGACCTGGTCCACGCGGTGCGCTCGGTGGCACGCGGCGACGTGCTGCTGGCTCCCGCCGTGACCGCGCGTCTCATTGCCGAATATGCTCGCCGACCTCCGCCGGGCGGTACGGCCGATTCCGTGCGAGCGCTCACCGCGCGCGAGCTCGACGTCCTCCGGCTCGTCGGCAGGGGTCTGGGCAACGCCGAGATCGGCGCTCGCCTGTTCATCGCCGAGACGACCGTGAAGACGCACGTCGCCCGGGTGCTGGCCAAGCTCGGGCTGCCCGATCGCATTCACGCGGTGGTCTTCGCCTACGAGACCGGGCTCGTCACGCCGACCCGGGAGTGGGACGATTCGTGACGCAGAAAACCCGCGGGATTCCGCGGGTTTTCCTCGTGCGCGATACTGGGATCGAACCAGTGACCTCTTCCGTGTCAGGGAAGCGCGCTACCGCTTGCGCCAATCGCGCCCACAACGGGCTGTTCACTTGTCCGGCCGGAACCGGGAGTGGAGGTGGCGACGGGATTCGAACCCGTGTAAACGGCTTTGCAGGCCGGTGCCTAGCCTCTCGGCCACGCCACCGTGTGGATCAAAACCATGGGGTTCGAACACCACGGCGTGGTCTTCCGGGAAAGACCCCCGCACTCGAGCGGATGACGAGATTCGAACTCGCGACCCTCACCTTGGCAAGGTGATGCGCTACCACTGCGCTACATCCGCATTGCTCCGGATCTCTCCGGCGCATGGAAAACTCTAGCTGATTCCGGCGGCTGCACCAAACCACCGGGCGCCCGCGCGTGTTCCGTGCGGGCGGTTCGAAGCGGGCTCACAGATCGGGTAACATCGGTACTCGGCCCCACGGGTCATGGGCGATTGGCGCAGCTGGTAGCGCGCTTCCTTCACACGGAAGAGGTCGTCGGTTCGAGTCCGGCATCGCCCACCGAATATCGGATGTTCACACCGCGACATCAGCGGGTTGAGCATCCTCGCCGCTGCCGGCTCAGACGGACGCGCGACGACGTGTCAGGGCGTCGACCATCTGCCTCGACATCGTGTTCAGTGTCGCGGAGCCTTCGTCGTCGACTGCGGTCAGCACCCGGATCTCTTCATCGGTGAGATGTGGCGCGATCTCGGCCGCGCGGACGTTGTCGGCCAGATGCTCCGACGATCTGGTGCCGGGGATCGGGATGATCACCGGTGAACGCCGAAGCAGCCAGGCCAGAGCGACCGTGGATGGGCGGACGTCCAGTCGCCGAGCCGGCTGCGTGAGTGCGTCAGGTTCGCCGAGCGCACCGGAGGCGAGGGGAAAGTAGGGCACGAATGCGATGCCGTCGCGTTCGCAGGCTGTCAGAACCTCGATGCCGCTTCGGTCGATCAGGTTGAAGCGATTCTGCACTGCGGCGATCGTCGTCATCTGCTGTGCGCGCTCCAGCATCTCGGGAGAGGCGCCGGACAGTCCGATATGGCGGATCTTGCCCTCCTCGCGCAGCTCGATGAGGGCGCCGAGCGATTCCTCCAGCGGCACTTCCTCGGCCGGCGTGTTCGCCGGGGCCTGGCTGTCGCCCCAGAGGCGGAGGTAGGTGAGCGCACTGGACTCGGTGCGCATATCGAGCAGAGCGTCTTCGACCTGGGTTCGCACGGTCTCTGGCCGGCTTTCGGTCAGCCATTCGCCGGCGGGGCCGCGCCACGCACCGACCTTGTTCCCGATGACGACGTCGTCAGCGAACGGGCTCAGCGCACGTCCGATGAGCTGATTGACCGTGCGAGGACCGTAGGCGTTGGCGGTGTCGAAGAACCGCACCCCTTTCTCCACGGCTTGTCGCAGGATCTCGATCGCACCGGTGACGTCGTCGGGCAACCCGATCACCCCGGGACCGGCCAGCCGCATGGCGCCGTACCCGAGGCGCGGCACACGATCTCGGCCTCCCAACAGGTGCGTGGCTGCGACATCCTCGGTGGTCGAACTGTTCATTCGTCTCGTCCTTCCTCTCGAGCGTTCCGCATTGGAGAAGAGTGTTCGGTCAGGGTGCGCAACCACTGCCGCAGCAGGGCTTCCTCGGCCGAGGTGAACAGCTCCGAGGCGGAGCTGAGCCTGGCAAGCACCAATCGGGCGGCCTGGCCGGCGTCAGCGGGCTCTGAACAGTGGCCGGTGAGCTCGGCCATCAAGGCCGTGCACATCGAGCGCGCCAGTGGCCCGGTGGCGGTTCCGCCACGGCGATTGAGCTGGGTGACGCATCCGATCGCCATCGCCATCGTCATCGCGACCGCCTCGTCCACGTCCATGCGGAGCAGTCCCGCCTCGGCGAGCGTCTCCAAGCCGAGGCGCAGCTGCTCCTCGGCGATCTGCGCCGTACGAGTGGCACTGCGACCCTCCTCGCGGTCATGCATGAGCGCGTACAGCACCGGGTTCTCCACGCCGAAGCCGACATGCATCTCCCAGCCCGCCGCGAAATCGACCAGCAGATCGCCGGAGCGAGGGACGGCGCGCTTGCGCTCCAGGTAGGCGGCGAAGGCCTCCTCAATGACAGCCTGCAGCAGACCGTCCTTGTCTCCGAAGTGGTGGTACAGCGTGGGCGCCGCCACACCGGCCGCCTCATACAGCTCCCGAGTGCTCGGCTCGCGACGCGGATGCTCAACGAGCAGCGAACGCGCCGCTGCCATCAGACGCTCTTTACCCGAGTCCATATACCGATGGTATATCAGGGAAGGGCGACTAGATCGCCGATATAGCCAACACCGTGTTCACAGGCCGGAGGCTCCAGGATCCCGAGCACTCTGCATCCGATCTCAGACCGCCACGACCCACCCATAGCGCTGATGCGAGCACCGCGGCGACTCGCGCGAACCGCGCGCCGTCCAGCGCGGCCGCCTCGCGGCGCATCCCGTCGTGGTGGACGAGGTAGACCTGATCGATGTCCACCCACGACTCTCGCCCCTGCACGTCCCAGGGACCCGAGCCGATCGACAGGAAGTCGCGGTCGCCGTCGTGCGATCTGCTGGTCAGCTTCACGGCATAGACGCTGTCGGCGTCGTGCCGTCCGATCACCAGCACGGGTCGGTCCTTTCCCCGCCCGTCCCGCTCCTGATAGGGCACCCACGTCCAGACGATCTCGCCCGCGTCGGGGTCGCCGTCCGTCGCCGGCGCATAGGTGATGCGCACCCCGTCGCGTCCCGGCGGTGCGATCTCGACGGTGGCCGCGGGTCCCGCGCCTCCCGGAGACGGCTCGACGCCGTCCGACCCCCGAGGGCTGGGACGGCGTCGAGCGGTGGAGCGCGCGGACGGGCGCAGCAGTCCGAGCAGGCGGGGCAGGATGCCGGGGGCAGCGCTCATCCGGCCACCCTATCCGTCGGTGTCAGCTGAGAACCTTCTCCGGCTCCCGGGTCGGGGCCTGCACCGGGACCGGTCCGGTGCTGATCCCCTCGTCGGGGAACTCGTAGCCGCTCTCGCCGTGCACCACGGTGTCCACCCCGGCCAGCTCGTCTTCGCTGCGGATGCGGAAACCCATCGTCTTCTGGATGGCCCAGCCGATCAGCCACGAGATGCCGAAGGAGAAGACCATCACCGACAGCGCGGCGATCACCTGCACGATCAGCTGGTCGGCGTTGCCGCCGGTGAACAGGCCGGTGCCGGTCGCGAAGAAGCCGAGGTAGATGGTGCCCAGCAGGCCGCCGACCAGGTGGACGCCCACGACGTCGAGCGAATCGTCGATCCGCAGCAGGTACTTCAGCTCGACCGCCTTGGCGCACACCACGCCGGCCAGCAGCCCGAGAACCAGAGACCAGCCGGGGGTGAGGTTCGCACAGGCCGGCGTGATCGCCACCAGCCCGGCCACGGCGCCGGATGCGGCCCCCACCGACGTCGGCTTGCGCCCGGTGATCCGCTCGATCAGCAGCCACCCGAGGATCGCCGCGGCGGTCGCGCCGAGCGTGTTGATCGTGATGAGGCCGATCGGCGACCCGGCGGCGGCGATGCCGTCACCGGCGGCGGCGGCGCCGCCGTTGAAGCCGAACCAGCCGAACCACAGCAGCGCCGCGCCCAGCAGCACGAGCGGCACGTTGTGCGGCCGGTTCATCTGCTTGCTGAACCCGACGCGCTTGCCCAGCACGAGCGCCAGCGCCAGGGCCGCTGCGCCGGCGTTGATGTGCACCGCCGTGCCGCCCGCATAGTCGATGACGTTGGTGCTCAGCCCGAGGTGGGTGCCCAGCGAGGCGATCCACCCGGACGGGTTCCACACCCACCCCGCGACCAGGAAGTAGTCGAGCGTGACGAACAGCAGGACGAACAGCATCCACGACCCGAACTTCGCGCGATCGGCGATCGCGCCCGAGATCAGGGCGACCGTGATGATGGCGAACGTCGCGCCGAACGCCACGCCCACCAGGTCGACGTTCGAACTCGCTCCGGACGCGAGGTCGGCCAGCCCGAAGTCGGCGAACGGGTTGCCGATGAAGCCGACCCACCCGGTGGACACGTTCTGCATGCTGAACCCGTAGAGGATCCACAGCACGGCGACCAGGCCCATCGCCCCGAAGCTCATCATCATCATGCTGACGACGCTCTTGGCCCGCACCAGTCCGCCGTAGAAGAACGCCACGCCCGGCGTCATGAGCAGTACAAGGGCCGTCGCCACGATGTACCACGAGAGGTTTCCGCTGTCCATGCCGGACAGTCTGGGGCCGGCACGTTTCCGCCGGCGCCGCGGTTCGTTTCGCGGGTGTTACAGCACCCGGCCGAATGTGAACATCAGGTTTCGGCGGTCAGGACGCCGTCAGCGCGATCAGCCGCGAGACGGCCCGAAGATACTTCTTCCGATAGCCGCCGGCCAGCATCTCTGCACTGAACGCGTCGCTGAGCGCATGCCCGCTGGCGCGGATCGGGATCTGCGCGTCGTACGCGCGGTCGATGAAGGCGACCAGCCGCAGCGCCTCGGACTGGTCGTCCAGCTTGCACGACGTCGCGCAGTCCGATCTCGTCGACGCCGTCGATGAGCCGGATGTACCGCGACGGGTGCACCCGTGCGAGATGCGCGACCAGCCCCGTGAACGCGTCGTCCGACACGACCCCGGATGCCGCGGCATCCGCGATCGTCCGCTCGTAGTCCGTCTCGCCCAGCACGACGGCCGCGCCGTCCACGGCCCGCTGCCGGTAGTCGGTGCCGTCGATCCGGATGGTCTCGAACGCATCGGCCATGGCCTGGATCTCGCGCAGGAAGTCCTGCGCGGCGAAGCGTCCCTCGCCGAGGGCATTCGGGGGCGTGTTGGATGTCGCGGCCAGCCGCGTGCCCGTGGCGACGAGCTCGCCGAGCAGGCGGGTCATCACCATCGTGTCGCCCGGGTCGTCCAGCTCGAACTCGTCGATGCACGGCAAGCTGCCGAACCCCGGAACAGGTCCACGGTCTTCTGATACCCCAGGGCCCCGACCAGGGCCGTGTACTCGATGAACGAGCCGAAGTATTTCCGCGCCGCGGGCATCGCGTGGTACACGGCTCGCCAGCAGGTGCGTCTTGCCGACGCCGAACCCGCCGTCCAGATACACGCCGGGCTTGGTCGGCGGGGCCTTCTTCGCGCGACGGAACAGTCCGCCCTTGCCGGCGGCCGCCGTCGGATTGCTGAACGCGGCCAGCTTCTCCTTCGCCTCCAGCTGGGACGGGTATGCCGGGTCGGGGCGGTACGAGTCGAAGGTGGCCTCGCGGAACTGCGGCGGCGGAACGAGGGCTGCGACCATCTCGGGTCCCGTCACCTGCGGCAGACGGTCGGTGAGATGCACGATTCCGGTGGTCACGGGCGGCGGCTCCTGCGGGGCGGGCATGTCCGAAGGCGGCCGAACATGACGGAGTGTGAAAGAACGGGGACGACGCCCGAACAGGCGGCTAATGTCGAATCAGACGGCATCCACCCTACGCCGTCACCACCACATCGCCTGATCTGAGGAGACTCCCGTGCCCGTTGCGCTCGACACGTCATCCGCCAAGTTCGCCGAGTACGCCGATCCGGCGCGCCTGGTGACCGCCGACTGGCTCCAGGAGCGGCTGGGTGAACCGGGCCTGGTGGTCGTGGAATCCGACGAGGATGTGCTCCTGTATGAGACCGGCCACATTCCGGGCGCGGTGAAGGTGGACTGGCACACCGAGCTGAACGACCCGGTGGTGCGGGACTACCTCGACGGCGAGGGCTTCGCCCGCCTGCTCTCGCGCAAGGGGATCGCGCGCGATGACACCGTGATCATCTACGGCGACAAGAACAACTGGTGGGCCGCGTACGCCCTGTGGGTGTTCTCGCTGTTCGGCCACGAGGACGTGCGGCTGCTGGACGGCGGCCGCGACCTGTGGATCTCGCAGGGGCGCCCGATCACCACCGAGCGCACGGTGCGCGAGCCCGTCGAGTATCCGATCGTGGAACGCGACGACAGCACGCTGCGCGCCTTCCGCGAAGACGTCCTGGCGCACTTCGGCAACCCGCTGATCGACGTGCGCTCCCCGAGGAGTACGCGGGCGAGCGCACCAGCGCCCCCGACTATCCCGAGGAGGGCGCCCTGCGCGCCGGCCACATCCCCACCGCACGCAGCGTGCCGTGGAAGCGGGCGGTCGCCGACGACGGCACCTTCAAGCCGCGGGCCGAGCTCGAGGCCGTGTACCGCGAAGAGCTGGGCCTGAAGGACGCCGACCCGATCATCGCCTACTGCCGGATCGGGGAGCGCTCCAGCCACACCTGGTTCGTGCTCCAGCACCTGCTCGGCTTCCCGGACGTGCGCAACTACGACGGCTCGTGGACCGAGTGGGGCTCGCTGGTCCGGGTGCCCGTGGCCTCCGGCGCCGAACCCGGGTCCGCGCCGGCCGCCCGCTGACCGGCGTGGGAGAATGGCGGGGATGACCCAGCCACAGCTTCCCGACACGCTCGCCGAGATCCGCGACGAATTCCTCGAACTCGAGGAGTCGGAGCGCCTCCAGCTGCTCCTGGAGTTCTCGCACGAGCTGCCGGCCGTCCCCGAGCGCTACCAGGACCATCCGGAGCTGTACGAGCGCGTGAGCGAATGCCAGTCTCCGGTGTTCATCGCCCTCGAGGTGGATGCGGACCGCACGGTCGCGATGCACGCCACGGCACCGCCGGAGGCTCCCACCACGCGCGGGTTCGCCAGCATCCTCGTCCAGGGGATCACCGGGCTGTCGGCCGCGGAGGTCCTGGCGATCCCGGGCGACTACCCGCAGAGCCTCGGTCTGACCCGCGCGGTCTCGCCGCTGCGCCTGGCCGGGATGACCGGGATGCTGGTGCGTGCGCAGCGTCAGGTGCGGGCGCTCACGGCGATCGCCGGCTAGCGCGATCCGGCGACGGCCGACAGCCCCATGTCGGCCAGCCACGTGCGGATCGTGTCGCTCCATCGCTGCGGGTCGTAATTCCACAGCTTGGTGTGCCGCGCGACCTGGAAGCTCTCCAGCCGGACGAGGTCCGGGCGGGCGGCGGCCAGCCGGTGCGACGCCCCGGACGGCACGAATCCGTCGTCGTCACTGTGCAGGATGAGGATCGGATGCCGCAGCTCGGCGGCCCGGGCCACGATGTCCAGCCGATCCAGCGAGATCGCCCGCGTGCCGGTCAGCCCCGTGGCCCACTCGGACTGCAGCGCTCCCATCGCCAGGTCCGACACCGGCTCGGGCAGCGAGCAGCTGGGCCTGGTAGCTCAGCACGGCGCGCCAGTCCACCACCGGCGATTCCAGGATGATCCCGGCGATCGCGTCACGATGCACCGAGCCGAGCTCGAGCTGCAGGGCGATAGCACCGCCCATCGACCAGCCCATCAGGATCACCCGCTGCGCGCCTCGGCGCAGCGCGAAGCCGACCGCGGCATCCACATCGCGCCATTCCGTCGCGCCCAGCCCGTAGCGGCCGTCGCGGCTGCGGGGAGCGTCGCCGTCGTTGCGGTAGGAGACGACCAGCACCGGGAAGCCGAGCGCGTTCAGCACGGGCACCGCACGCAGGCACTCCTGCCGCCGCGTGCCGCGTCCGTGGATCTGGATGACCCAGGTGTCGGCATCCTCGGCGCCCGGGAACAGCCACGCCGGGCACGGACCGAGCGGCGAGCCGACCAGCTCGGCGCGGAACGGCAGCTCGACCTGCCTCGGGCGCGTCGAAATACCAGCCGCTGAACGCCGCCTCGGCGGCCAGTCGCGACTCCGACCCGATCTCGGTCAGCAGCTTGCGCTTCACGGTCGACGAGTCGGCGCTGAGCACCGTGCCCACCTTGACGTACGACTCGGTCCCGGACGTGAACAGGCCGTACTGACCGGGCAGCTCGGTGTCGGCCGTGCGGCGCAGGGTGATCGTCTGCGACGGCACGTCCAACCCGACGATCGTGGTGTCCGGGACGCGCGCGCTCGGCGTCACCACCTTGCGCGCCATCCGGATCGACAGCAGTCCCCAGGCGGCGAGGGTCACGCCCAGCCCGGGCAGCGAGGCGCTGCGGCTTGCGCGCAGTCCGGAGCGGAGGAGGGGTGAGGCGCCGCTGCGTGCGGCGCGCCTGGAGGGCATCATCGAGCCTTCACTCTAGTCTGTCGCCGTGGCACACCCCCGAGAATCGACGCCGTTCCCGCGCGCCACCGCGCAGCTGCGGGAGGCGACGTTCCGCTCCGACCTGGTGGTTCGCGAGATCCCGGCACCGACCGGCCTGGCTCCGGACGCGTTCGCCCTGGCCGCGGACGTGCGCCCCGGCGAGGACGGCGAATCGCTGTACGGCACCGGCCGGTTCGTGCTGCTGCACGATGCGGACGAGCCGGACGCCTGGCAGGGTCCATGGCGTATCGTGACTTTCGCACAGGCTCCGCTGGAGCCCGAGATCGGGAGCGATCCGCTCCTGGCCGACGTCGCCTGGTCCTGGCTGGTGGATGCGCTCGCATCGCGCCACGCCGGACACCACGCGGTGGCGGGCACGGCGACCAAGACCCTGTCGCGCGGCTTCGGCTCGCTGGCGGCGGAGGGCGACGGCTCGCAGATCGAGCTGCGGGCCTCCTGGTCTCCGGAGGGCGACATGTCGGGGCATGTGCAGGCCTGGGCGGAACTTGTCTGCATGCTCGCAGGCCTCCCGCCGGGGTCGGAAGGGATCGAGGTGTTCACAGCGCGGAGGACGATGCGTGACTGACTACGACGTGCTCAGCGACGGCGACGCGCTGCGGCAGGCGGCGGATGCGCTGGCCGCGGGGACCGGGCCGATCGCGGTCGACGTGGAGCGGGCATCCGGCTATCGGTACTCGCAGCGCGCCTATCTGATCCAGGTGTTCCGCCGCGGTGCCGGCGTGTTCCTGTTCGACCCGCCCGCGATCGGCGACTTCACGCCGCTGCAGGCGGCGATCGGACACGAGGAGTGGGTCCTGCATGCGGCCAGCCAGGATCTTCCGTCGCTGCGCGAGCTGGACCTGCTGCCCCCGGTCATCTTCGACACCGAACTGGCCGCCCGCCTGCTCGGCCACGACCACGTCGGGCTCGGCGCCGTCGTCGCCGACACCCTCGGCATCGAGCTGGCCAAGGAGCATTCCGCCGCGGACTGGTCCACCCGGCCGCTCCCCCAGCCGTGGCTCGAGTACGCCGCGCTGGACGTGCTGCATCTGATCGACGTCCGCGATGCGCTGGCCGCCGAGCTGGCCGACCAGGACAAAGAGGAGTTCGCGGCCCAGGAGTTCGCCGCCGAGCTGGTCCGACTGCCCAAGCCTCCGCGCGAGGATCCCTGGCGGCGCCTGAGCGGACTGCACACCGTCCGCGGGCGCCGCGCGTTCGCGATCGCCCGGGAGCTGTGGACGACCCGCGAGGAATATGCGCGCGGGCAGGATGTCTCGCCCGGCCGGCTCGTCCCGGATCGCGCTCTCGTGGCCGCGGTCCGTGCGGACCCGGGCAGCAAGGGCGAGCTGGCGGCGTTGAAGGAGTTCACCGGACGCGCCAGCCGTACGCAGCTGGATCGCTGGTGGGACGCCATCGTGCGCGGGCGCGCCGCGACCGACCTTCCGTTGGAGCGCGTGCACGGTGATGGGCTTCCGCCGGTGCGCGCCTGGCACGATCGCAACCCGGCCGCCGACCGGCGTCTGAAGGCGGCGCGCCCCGCCGTCGAGGCTCGGGCCGAAGAGCTGCACATGCCGACCGAGAACCTCCTCACCCCCGAACTGCTTGCGCCGCCTCGCCTGGCAGCCGCCCGAGTCGCCCACGCTCGACGCCATCTCCGCCACCCTCGCCGAGCTGGGCGCGCGCCCGTGGCAGATTGGACAGACGGCACAGATCATCGCGGATGCCTTTGTCGCATCCGTGCAAGTGGCCGAGGACCCCTCCGAGGCCGCTTCGTAGGTTCGGCACACCCGATTCCGACCGCCCTCATGCGCCGCTTAGGCTGAGGCCATTCCCTACTTTTGGAGGCAGAGTGGCCGAGCTCTCGGACGTCTTCTTCGTCGATGGCATGCGCACCCCGTTCGGGCGCGCGGGCGAGAAAGGCATGTACTGGAACACCCGCGCCGATGACCTGGCCGTGAAGGCGACCATCGGCGTGATGGAGCGCAACCCCGGCGTCCCGGCGGATCGGATCGACGACGTCGCCGTGGCCGCGACCAGCCAGACCGGCGACCAGGGACTGACCCTGGGCCGCACGGTCGGACTCCTGGCCGGGCTCCCGCAGTCGGTGCCGGGCCTTGCGATCGACCGCATGTGCGCGGGGGCGATGACCAGCGTCGCGCTGATGTCCGCGTCCATCGGCACCGGCATGTACGACTTCGCCCTCGCCGGCGGGGTGGAGCACATGGGCCACCACCCGATCGGCGCCAACGCCGATCCGAACCCGCGCTTCGTCGCCGAGAAGCTCGTCGACCCGGCCGCGCTGAACATGGGCGTGACGGCCGAGCGCATCCACGACCGGTTCCCGCACCTGACCAAGGAGCGCGCCGACCGGTTCGGCATGCTCAGCCAGCACAAGGCACAGGCCGCATACGACGCCGGCCGGTTCCAGCCCGACCTGGTCAGCGTGGCCACCAGGGACGCCTCCGGCGCCTGGGGTCTGGCCACCGAGGACGAGGGCCGACGGCCCGGCACCACGATGGAGGACCTCGCCGGACTGAAGACGCCGTTCCGGCCGCACGGCCGCGTCACGGCCGGCACGTCGTCGCCGCTGACCGACGGGGCGACCATGTCGCTGCTGGCCGGCGGGTCCGCGGTCAAGGAGTTCTCGCTGGCGCCGAAGATGCGGATGGTCTCGTTCGCGTTCGCCGGCGTCGCCCCCGAGATCATGGGCATCGGTCCGATCCCCTCGACCGAGAAGGCGCTGCGCAAGGCGGGGCTGTCGATCGGTGACATCGGCCTGTTCGAGCTGAACGAGGCGTTCGCGATCCAGGTCATCTCGCTGCTGGACCACTTCGGCATCGCCGACGACGACCCGCGCGTGAACCAGTGGGGCGGCGCGATCGCCCTCGGGCATCCCCTCGCCGCCAGCGGCGTGCGACTGATGATCCAACTCGCGGCCCAATTCGCCGAGCGTCCGGACGTGCGCTACGGCCTGACCGCGATGTGCGTGGGCCTGGGCCAGGGCGGCTCGGTCATCTGGGAGAACCCGAACTACGACGGCAAGAAGAAGAAGTGACCGACATGACGAATCCTGTCTCCGAGCAGTACGCCGCCATCGACTTCACCCCGCTGGACGCCTTCGCCGTCGACGAGGTCATCACGCACTCCCCCGTGCAGGACGTGCGCCTGCCCTCGGGCGGCACGCTCGCCCTGATCACGCTGGACAACGGCCGCGATCACCGCCGGCCCAACACCGTGGGGCCGGGCACCCTGACCGAGCTCGCACACGACGCTCACCGGGCTCAGCGGCGTGCCGCGGCGGGCGAGATCCAGGCCGTCGGCATCACCGGCAAGCAATACATCATGGCCGCCGGCGCCGACCTGTCCGACATCTCCAAGGTCGGATCGAAGGCCAACGCGAAGCTCATCGCGCAAGCGCGGGCACCAGGTGTTCGCGATGCTCGGCGAGCTGGGCGTGCCCGCCTTCGCGTTCGTGAACGGCCTCGCGCTGGGCGGTGGACTGGAGATCGCCCTGAACTCCGCCTACCGCACGGTCGACTCCTCGGCCGCCGCGATCGCCCTGCCCGAGGTCTTCCTCGGCATCATCCCCGGCTGGGGCGGCTCGTACCTGCTGCCGAACCTCATCGGCATCGAGAACGCCCTCGAGGTCGTCATCTCGAACCCGCTCAAGCAGAACCGGATGCTGAAGCCGCAGCGGGCCTTCGAATACGGCATCTTCGACGCCATCTTCCCGCCCGCCAACTTCCTCGAGGACTCGCTGCGGTGGGCCGACGGAGTGCTCAACGGCACGATCAAGGTCGAGCGCAAGAACGAGCCGGGGCGCATCGAGCGGTCGGTGAAGTGGCCGGTCGCGATCAAGATGGCCCGGGGCATGCTGGAGAGCCGCATCGGCACGATGCCCCGCTCCCCCTATGTCGCCCTCGAACTGCTCGAGAAGGCCCGCAGCGGCACCTCGCCCAAGGACAGGGCGGAGGGGTTCGCCCGTGAGGACGAGGCGCTCGCCGAGCTGGTGACCGGCGACCAGTTCGCGGCATCCATGTATGCCTTCGACCTCGTGCAGAAGCGCGCCAAGCGTCCCGTGGGCGCCCCCGACAAGGAGCTCGCGCGCAAGGTCACCAAGGTCGGCGTCATCGGCGCCGGCCTGATGGCCAGCCAGTTCGCGCTGCTGTTCGTGCGCAAGCTGCAGGTGCCGGTGCTGATCACCGACCTGGACCAGGCGCGCGTGGACAAGGGCCTCGCCTACATCAACGACGAGATCGACAAGCTGGCGGCGAAGGGCCGGATCGACTCCGACACCGCGAACAAGCTGCGCGGCCTCGTCCACGGCACGACCGACAAGAGCGAGTACGCCGACTGCGACTTCGTGATCGAGGCCGTGTTCGAAGAGGTCGGCGTCGAGCAGCAGGTGTTCGGCGAGATCGAGCAGATCATCGCCGAGGACGCGATCCTGGCCACGAACACCTCGTCGCTGTCCGTCGCCGAGATCGGATCGAAGCTGGCCCACCCCGAGCGGCTGGTCGGCTTCCACTTCTTCAACCCGGTGGCGGTGATGCCGCTGATCGAGGTCGTGAAGACCGACTCGACGACGGATGCCGCGCTCTCGACGGCATTCGTGGTGGCGCGCGGACTGGGCAAGAACGCGGTGCTCACCGCCGACGCGCCCGGATTCGTGGTCAACCGTCTGCTGGCGAAGGTGATGGGCGAGGCGGCCCGCGCCGTCTACGAGGGGACGCCGCTGCTGACCGTGGAGAAGGCGTTCGGGCCCCTGGGGCTGCCCATGACGCCGTTCCAGCTCATCGACCTGGTCGGGTGGAAGGTCGCCGCGCACGTCCAGGACACCATGGCGCACGCCTTCCCGGAGCGGTTCTTCGCCTCCGAGAACTTCCACCAGCTGGCCGAGCTGCCGAGGTCGTGGAGAAGGACAAGTCCGGGCGGGTCACCGGCTGGAGCAAGGCCTGCCCAGAAGGTGCTCAAGGGCGCCGTCGGCCAGACTCCGGCATCCGAAGACAAGATCCTGCGCCGCGTGCAGGACGGGCTCGCGCACGAGGTCCGGCTGATGCTCGACGAGGGCGTGGTGCCCGAGGTCGAGGACATCGACCTGTGTCTCATCCTCGGCGCCGGCTGGCCGTTCATCGACGGCGGCGCGTCGGTCTACCTCGACCGCGAAGGCGCGTCCCAGCGCGTGACCGGTGACACCTTCCACCACCCGGTCATCCGCGGCCTGTGAGGGGGCTGGTCAGTACTCGTCCTCTTCGACGCGCGGCGCGTCCGCGCGTCCCTTCGCGTCGCCGGTGGCCAGCACCAGCGCGATGACCGCGAGAACGAGCATGATCACGCCGAGCGGGTTCGCGAACCCGATGGCGATGCCGCGTCCGGGCTCGGCCGCCCCGGTGAGGATCGTCTGCAGGCCGTCCGGCGTGACATCGGGGATCATCAGGCCCAGGAGCACCGCGCAAGCCCCACGAGGCGAACAGCGTGCCCAGTGTCGCCCCGCGCAGCCGGTGTCCCCGCTTGCGCGGTGCGCGCCACTGACCGTCCGAGGAACACCTGCAGCACGGCGTAGATCACTCCGAGGGTCAGCGCGTACACGAGCGTGAGCTCTCCGGCGATGCCGAACAGCGCGCGCCCGAACGCGATCCAGGCTGCCAGCACGACGCCGCCGATACCGATGAAGATGCCGGGCACCGGCGAGCGAGAGCGCATGACTCCACCGTATCGAAGGCCGTGACGCTAGGATCAAGGCCGTGACGCGGGGATCGAGACCGGGATGAGTGCAGGGGTCCGCGCCTCAGAGCGCCCGATGGCGTTCACGCGCCGCGAGCTCTGGCACGGCGCGTGGGTGGCGTGGCTGGCGTTCGTCACCCTCATGCTCTTCGCCGTCGCCATGGCCACCATCGTCGGAGACCTCATTGCCGGACCGCGACCCGGATGGGGGACGTTCGGACAGACGAGCCTGCTCGTGATCGCGCTCCCCGTCGCCGCCGCGATCGGCGGAGTGGTGGCGGGCCTCGCTGCCCTGCTCCTCCTCCCCGTGGTCGCGGTCCTGGCGCGCCGATTGGAATCGATCGCCGATCTGCGCATCCACGCTGCGATCTATGCGACGTTCGGCGCCGCGATCGGCCTCGCCGCCTGCGCGGTGTTCGTCGTCGCGTCCGGTGCCTCGTTCATCGACCTCCTGGGCGCCTGGTGGTTCGTCGGCGTCACCATGGCGATCTGCGCGGCATCCGTCGTCTTCGGGTGGTGGCGGGCCGTGCGGCGGGCACGGCGCTGATCCGCTGACAGCCGCAGAAGTGCCCGCCCGCGCGTCAGTCGCCGCTGCGCGGCACCCGCGCCCAGTCCACGGCCGCGGCGTCGTCGAGAAGCGGCGGCCGCGCGATCGGGATGCGCGTGCCGAGCACCTGCGCCACGACGTCCTGCGCGATCTTGGCCGCCGTCAGCCCCGCATCGGCCAGGATCTGCTCCCGCGACGCGTGCGGGATGAACTCGTCCGGCAGCCCCAGCTCATCCACCGCCGTGTCCACCCCGGCCTCGCGGAGCACCTGCCGCACGCGCGTGCCGATGCCGCCGACGCGGATGCCGTCCTCGATCGTGATCACCAGGCGGTGGGATGCCGCCAGCTGCGCGACCGACGGCGGGACGGGGATCGCCCAGCGGGGGTCGATGACGGTGGCGCCGATGCCCTGCGCCCGGAGCCTGTCGGCGACATCCATCGCCAGATGGGCCATCGGTCCGATGCCGATCAGCAGCACGTCCGAGGTCTCGCCGCGCGACAGCACGTCGACGCCGTCCTCCAGCCGCTCCAGGGCTGGAAGGTCTGCGGCCACCGATCCCTTCGGGAACCGCAGGACCGTCGGGGCGTCGCCGACGGCCACGGCCTCGCGCAGCTCCTCGCGCAAGCCGGGCGGCGTCCCGGGGTGCTGCGATCCGGATCCCCGGCACGATCTGCAGTGAGGCGAGGTCCCAGATGCCGTGGTGACTGGGACCGTCCGGACCGGTCACGCCCGCCCGGTCCAGCACGAACGTCACTCCCGCGCGGTGCAGGCCGACGTCCATCAGCATCTGATCGAACGCGCGCCCGACGAACGTGGCGTACATCGCGACGACCGGATGCAGGCCCCCGTACGCGAGACCCGCGGCCGACGCGACGGCGTGCTGCTCGGCGATCCCCACGTCGTGCACGCGATCGGGGAATCGCTGGGCGAACGGCAGCAGACCCGTCGGGCGGAGCATCGCGGCGGTGACCGCGACCACGTCGTTCCGCTCGGCACCGATGCCGACGAGCTCGCTGGCGAACGCATCGGTCCAGCTCGTGGCGGCGGCTCCGCCGAGCGCCTCACCGGTGCGCGGATCGATCCGGCCGACCGCATGGAACTGGTCCGCCTCGTCGTGCAGTGCCGGGCCGTAGCCGCGGCCCTTCTCGGTGATCGTGTGCACGATCACCGGTGCTCCGTACTGCTTGGCCAGGCGCAGAGTCTCCACCAGGGCGGGGATGTCGTGCCCGTCCACCGGCCCGAGGTACTTGATGTCGAGGTTCGAGTACAGCGCCTGGTTTCCGGTGAAGCGGGACAGGAACCCGCGGGTGCCGCCGCGCAAGCCCACGATGCATGGCCCGACCGGCCGGCCCGAACCGGTGGAACAGGTGCTGGGAGCGCTCGTCGAGCTGCCGGTACGTCTGCGCCGTGCGGATCCGGTTCAGGTAGCGGGCCATGCCGCCGATGGTGGGCGCGTAGGAGCGTCCGTTGTCGTTGACGACGATGACCAGGTTGCGATCGTTGTCGTCCGAGATGTTGTTCAGCGCCTCCCAGGTCATCCCGCCGGTGAGGGCGCCGTCGCCCACGACGGCGACCACGTGCCGGTCGCGCCGGCCGGTGCGGGCGAAGGCGCGCGAGATGCCGTCGGCCCAGCTGAGCGAGCTGGACGCGTGCGAGGACTCGACCACGTCGTGCGGGCTCTCGGTGCGCTGCGGGTAGCCGGCGATGCCGCCGCGGGCACGCAGGGCGGAGAAGTCCTGCCGGCCGGTGAGCAGCTTGTGCACGTACGACTGGTGCCCGGTGTCGAACACGATCGGGTCGTTCGGCGAGTCGAAGACGCGGTGCAGCGCGATCGTGAGTTCGACCACGCCCAGGTTCGGACCCAGATGCCCGCCGGTGCGGGCTACGTTCTCGATCAGGAACGCGCGGATCTCGGCGGCCAGCTGGGTGAGCTGCGCCGGGCTGAGCGCATCCAGGTCTCGGGGCTCCGAGATCGTGGGCAGAATCGCCATCGTCGCCTCCCCGACCCCGCCGGGCGGCGGGTCCCGGACAAGTTTAGACCGCGAGGCTCGGGGACTCGAAAGGAAAGGCCCCGCCGTCCGAGGCAGATTCCAGGGGTCCTCGCAACACCTGATGACTTAGCTGGTTGTCAGTAGATCACGCAAACGCTCGGCTGGGGTATCCCAGTCGAGCGTTTTGCGTGGTCGGCTGTTGAGCCGGTGTGCGACGTTCTCGAGGTCCTCGGGACCGAATACCGATAGATCGGTGCCTTTGGGGAAGTACTGGCGCAGGCGTCCGTTGGTGTTCTCATTCGAACCGCGCTGCCAGGGCGAGTGCGGGTCGCAGAAGTAGACCGGGACCCCGGTCGCGACGCTGAACTGCTTGTGTGCGGCCATCTCGAGCCCTGATCCCATGTCAACGATCCGCGCAGGTGCTCCGGCAGGGTGCCGATCAACGGGACCAGGACATCACGGACCTCTTCTGCGGTGTGTCCGCCGGGCAGGTGCCCGAGCATCACATACCGGGTGGTGCGTTCCACGAGCGTCACGATCGCGGACTCCGACCGGGTGCCGACGATCAGATCGCCCTCCCAATGCCCGGGCACGGCCCGGTCATCGATCTCCGCCGGTCGGTCCGAGATCATCACCATCTCGTCCACGAACCGGGACGTGCGCTGATCCGGCCGCTTATGCGGTTTCCTTCGGGTGCGTCTGGTGCGCAACGCGTCCGCGACCTCGCGGCGTAGCCCACCACGGGCTTGGACGTAGATCGCCTGGTAGATCGTCTCCGTGCTCACCCGCATGCCCTCGTCGTCGGGGAACTCCTTGATCAGAGAGTTGCGGATCTGCTCCGGCGACCACTGCAATTGCAGCTTCCCCGCAACATAGTCGCGCAGCCGACCGTGCTGCGCGAGTTTCGACGGCTTCGGGCGGGCCCGGCTACCCGCCCATGTACGGTGCGCCGCATGTGGCCGATACGCACCACCCGTGCCGTGCGCGTCGATCTCGCGTTTGATCGTCGACGCGGGCCGGCCCAGCTGCCGCCCGATCGCCCGCAACGAGGCGCCGTGACGGTGCAGATCAGCGATCTGCTCACGTTCGGTGATCGTGAGGAACCGCGGATGCAACACCGCTTCGACAACCGCGAGCGACGGCGACTGGCCCGGAACGACAAGAGAGGTCACACCGGTGTTGTAGTCGATCCGGCGCCCATCGGGATAGATTCGCGCATTGTTCGACCTACGGACGCCGTGGTCCCAGTCTCTCGCTGTGCGCAGGTGGACACCGACCCGTTGAGCAGCATCCCGGCGTGTGACGCCGTCACGCCGAAGCCGCTCATACTCCGCCCGCCCCGGGTGCGGCGGGCGGCCGCCGACACCCGACGCCCGTCGCCCTGCCTTCCGCACCCACCCCGCCGCGGTATGTCGGTTCACACCCACCATGCCCGCTGCGAGCGACGTATTACCCACGCTGTCGAAGACCTCGAAGAACTTCTCCTTCAAACCCTCAGAAACCACGATCCCCGCAACCCCCTGAAATCCAGGGTGTTGCGGG